>NZ_SGWR01000002.1:116413-1042025 GCF_004217315.1 Corticibacter populi | reverse complement strand
AAATTTTTTAACCTCTCCCCATCAACCCCTTGCATCACCCCACTAACCAAACACATCGTCCGATCAGCGAAGCCCTCCACTATAACACAGGTTTTTGATGCTACAGGAAAGAAATTTCAAACTCTTTCCCCCTGCCATCTGCCCGCATCACCCAGACAAGTTGCCCTGCCAAGCGAAGAGGCAGAACTATAGCATAGTTCGGTTTGCACTTTCATGAAGTTGACATTTTTCGCGCCAAAAATGTCCGCCACCGTTGCGACGGGAGTGCTGGCAAGCGCTCAGCGAGCAGGCACCTGGATGCGGCCTGCAAGGCAGGCCCATACCGGCAGGGAGGATGCCGGCAGAGACGGCAATTGGCCCAGATCGACGTGGGATTCACCAGGGCTGTGAAAGTCGCTGCCCCTGGAAGCCAACAGGCCTTCTGCACTGGCCAACGCGGTGTATTTGGCATATTCGTGCGGGCGATGGCTGCCCGTGATGGCTTCGATGCCCTGCCCGCCATGGCGTTTGAACGCATCGATCAAGGCTTGCTGCTGCAGCGCATTGAGGTCGTACCGGGCCGGATGCGCCAGCACGGCGACGCCGCCGGCGGCGGTGATCCAGCCAACGGCGTCTGGCAATGCGGCCCATTGGTGCGGCACGAAGCCGGGAAGACCGTCCGTCAGGTAGCGCTGAAAGACTTCCTGAATGCTGCCGCAATGACCAATGGCCACCAGGTGGCGTGCAATGTGTGCGCGCGAGAGGGTTTCGGGGTTGCCAGCGAATCGCAATGCGCCCTCCCAAGCCCCTGCAATGCCTTCCTCGGCGAGGGCCTCGGCCATTTGTCTGGCACGGCGGCTGCGGCCTGCGCGAGTGTGCCGCAGACCTTCTGTCAGTGCCCGATCCTGCGCATCGAAGCCCAGGCCAACGATGTGGATGGTGCGCTCCAGAAAGGTGACGGAAATCTCGACCCCCGTCAGGTACGGCAGGTCCAGCGCAGCCGCGGCACTGCTGGCGGCAGGCTGTCCGTCGAGAGTGTCGTGATCGGTCAGGGCCCACAGCGCCACGCCATTGCGCCGGGCCCGCTCGGCCAATGCGCCGGGTGTCAGCGTGCCATCCGACGCGGTCGAATGGCTGTGCAGGTCCGCGTTGAGGCGGTGGTCGCTCCAGTCGATGGCCATGGCACAGGTGTCGGCTCAGGACGACGCGTAGGGATTGTCAAAGCCGAGTCCCTGGAGAATGCGGATTTCCTCCGCTTCCATGGCCTGGGCATCGGTTTCGCTGGTTTCATGGTCCCAGCCTTGGGCATGCAGGGCGCCGTGCACCAGCAAATGCGCATAGTGGGCCTGCAGGCCCTTGTGCTGCTCAGCCGCCTCGCGGGCCACGACCGGTGCGCACAGCACCAGATCGGCCACGACGACAGGACTGCTGGCGTAGTCGAAGGTGAGCACGTTGGTGGCATAGTCTTTGTGGCGATAGTCGCGGTTGAGGGCCTGACCCTCCTCGGCGTCGACGATGCGCACGGTGATCTCGGCAGGGCTGACCAGGGCATGGCGCAGCCAGCGCACGACCTTGTGGCGAGGCAACACGACGCGGTGGGCGCCGGCCTCGCCAAAACGGCCGAACTGCAGGGAAAGGCTCAGGTCAGGCAGGCTCATGGCGGCACTCATTGCAAATTTGCCGGATCGGTGTGGCTGGCAGCGGACGCCGCCTTGCGTGGCGTCTGCTGGGCATCGTAGGCATCGATGATGCGCGCGACCAGCGGATGGCGCACCACGTCGCCGCTGTCGAACTCGGTGAAGGCAATGCCCTTGACGCGCCGCAGGATGCGGCGCACCTCCAGCAGGCCGCTGGGCATGCCTTTGGGCAGGTCGATCTGGCTGACGTCGCCGGTGACGACCGCCTTGGCGCCGAAGCCAATGCGGGTGAGAAACATCTTCATCTGCTCGGGGGTGGTGTTCTGCGCCTCGTCGAGGATGACGAAGGCGTTGTTGAGGGTGCGCCCGCGCATGAAGGCCAGCGGCGCGATCTCCAACGCATTGCGCTCAAAAGCCTTTTGCACGCGGTCAAAACCCATCAACTCGTAGAGCGCGTCATAGAGCGGGCGCAGATAAGGGTCGACCTTCTGCGTCAGGTCGCCCGGCAGAAAGCCCAGACGCTCGCCGGCCTCGACGGCCGGACGCGTGAGCACGATGCGCTGCACGGCGTTGCGCTCGAGCGCATCGACGGCGCAAGCCACAGCCAGGTAGGTCTTGCCGGTGCCAGCCGGACCGATACCGAAGGTGATGTCGTGCTCGGCAATGTTCTGCAGGTAAACGCTCTGGTTGGGCGTACGGGCGCGCAGGTCGCTGCGCCGTGTCGAGAGCAGCGGCCGGCCATCCTCATCCTCAGCGAGCGGTGTATCGGCCACCAGCATCAGTTGGAGGTGGTCGGTGGCAATGTCGCGCCCGGCGATTTCGTAGAGGGCCTGCAGCACCTCCATGGCCTTTTGCGCACCTTTCTTGGCGCCCTCGACCTTGAAATGCTCTTCGCGGCGGGTGATCGCGGTCTGGGTGGCGGCCTCGATGGTGCGCAGATGGCTGTCCATCGGGCCGCAGAGGTTGGCCAGGCGCTGGTTGTTCGCGGGGATGAAGGAATGTCTGAGAATCACGCTGTATCCGGATGGCGGCAAGTGGTGCGGCCGTGTTTGAGAAAACCGTTCGAGAACGTGGACAGGTTCTGAGGCTACAGTATCCGCCAAAGCCCGCTCTTGGGCTGTCCACATTGACTGCAAAGAACCGCATGATAGGCAAACTGACCGGCACGCTCCTGGAAAAAAACCCTCCGCAGATCCTGATCGACTGCCATGGCGTGGGCTATGAGGTCCAGGTTTCGATGAACACCTTCTACCACCTGCCGGCCCTGGGCGAAACGGTGGGCGTGCACACGCACATGGTGGTGCGCGAGGATGCCCAGCTGCTCTATGGCTTTGGCACGGCGGCCGAGCGCGCCTGCTTTCGGGAGTTGATCAAGATTTCGGGATTGGGGCCCAAGATGGCGCTGGGTATCTTGAGCGGCATGACGGTGGACGACCTGGCCAGCGCCGTGGCCCAGCAGGATGTGCCGCTGCTCACGCGCGTGCCCGGCATCGGCAAGAAAACCGCCGAACGGCTGCTGCTCGAACTCAAGGGCAAGATGGCCGATGCGCTGCCCGGCACGGCCCAGGTGCCGATGGATGCGGCACGCCACGACGTGCTGCAGGCGTTGATCGCACTGGGCTATTCGGAGAAGGAGGCCAGTGTGGCGCTCAAGACCCTGCCGGCCGACGTGGGCGTGAGCGAGGGCATCAAGATGGCGCTCAAGGCCCTGGCGCGCTGACCGGCGCAGGCATTTGCCCCTGGGGTCTGCGCGCTAGCTGCTACTTGGAGAGCAGCCGCATCGCCTCCTCCAGGCCCTTGAGGGTCAGCGGGTACATGCGGTTTCCCATCATCTGCTGGATCAGCGCGATGCTCTGGCGGTAGCCCCACACGCCCTGCGGCTCCGGGTTGATCCAGGCATGCTGCGGGAAGGCATGCGTGAGGCGCTGCAGCCACTCGGCACCGGCCTCGGCGTTGTTGTATTCGACGCTGCCGCCGGGTTGCAGGATCTCGTAGGGACTCATGGTCGCATCTCCCACGAAGATCAGCTTGTAGTCTTTGTTGTACTTGCGGATTACGTCCCAGGTGTCGAACTTCTCGGCAAAGCGGCGCCGGTTGTTCTTCCACACGAAGTCGTAGACACAGTTGTGGAAGTAATAGAACTCCAGGTGCTTGAACTCGCTCTTGACGGCCGAGAACAGCTCCTCGACGCGCTGGATGTGCTCATCCATGGTGCCGCCCACGTCCATCAGCAGCAGCACCTTCACGTTGTTGTGGCGTTCGGGCACCATCTTGATGTCCAGCCAGCCGGCATTGGCGGCGGTGGCGCGGATGGTGTCCTTCAAGTCGAGCTCCAGCTCGGCACTGGTACGGGCGAACTTGCGCAGCCGCCGCAACGCGACCTTGATGTTGCGCGTGCCCAGCTCCTGGCTGTCGTCATAGTCCTTGTACATGCGCGCATCCCAGACCTTGACAGCGCTCTTGTTGCCACCCTTGCCGCCGATGCGGATGCCGCGCGGGTTGTAGCCGCCATGGCCGAACGGCGATGTGCCGCCGGTGCCGATCCACTTGTTGCCGCCTTCATGGCGCTCCTGTTGCTCCTCGAGGCGCTTCTTGAAGGTCTCCATCAGCTCGTCCCAGCCCATGGCTTCGAGTGCCGCCTTCTCCTCGGGACTGAGCTCCTTCTCCAGCAGCTTGCGCAGCCAGTCCTCGGGAATCTCCTTGCCGTAGTCGGTGAGCATCTCCACACCCTTGAAATATGCGGCAAAGGCACGGTCGAACTTGTCGTAGTGCTTTTCGTCCTTGACCAGAATGGTGCGGCTGAGGTGGTAGAAGTCCTCCATGCTGGTGGGTTCCTCGGCCTTGGGGCCGATGACGCCTCGGTCGAGCGCCTCCAGCAGCGCCAGGTACTCCTTGACCGAAACCGGCAGCTTGCCGGCCCGCAGGGTATAGAAGAAGTCAATCAGCATGCGCAAGCCTGTAACATTTAATTAACAATTTTCCACTAGAGTTGCGCCTCCAATGGCCCCGAACGGCCCAACCCAGCGCAACGGAAAGTGGCCCATGTCGATCGTGAAAACAGCCAAGGGCGTGCAGGCCCTCGAGGGGAAGCAGGGCATGCCGCCCAGGATGCGGCAATTGCTCATTCTCTGCAATGGCAAGCGCAGCGCCACGGAGCTGGGCCAGATCTTCGGTGCCGACACCCCTGCCCAGCTGCAGCAGCTCGAGGCGGCCGGCCTGATCTCCGGCGTCTCCAAACCGGTGCCTGCCGGTGGCGGCAACGCGCCGCCGCCGCGCGCCAAGAACCGCAGTCTGGCGGCCTGCAAGGTATACGTGCTGGACCTGCTGCAACTGCAGCAAAGCGAGGGTGCCGGCCATGTGGCCACGACGCTGCGCGGCAGTTCGAACCCGCAGCAGATGCTGGAGCTGATGCTGGTGACGCTGGACCTGATCCTGACGCGCTCGGGCGAGCGGTACGTCGAGCGCGTCGCACAACGGCTCTTCGAGATCGTGCCCGACGAGCACCTGGACATCCTCATCCACATGGCCATCGACATGCAGATCCCGGTACTGCGGGCCGTGGCCATGCCCTACCAGGCCTTGCTGCAGCCGGCCTGAACACCGGCGTCGGTCATGCATCAGGCCTCCGGATCCGGTGCGGCGCCGGCAGGCCTGGCATGCAGCAGATCCAGCAAATGTGCCTTGATCTCGGGCCATTCGCCACGGCTGACGCTGTAGAGCACGGTATCGCGGATGGTGCCGTCCCGACGCAATTTGTGGCCGCGGATGATGCCGTCACGGTGGGCACCCAACCGCTCGATGGCGCGCTGACTGGCACGGTTGAAGTTGTCGGTGCGCCAGCCCACCACCCGGCACTCCAGCGTCTCGAACGCATGGGTGAGCAGCAACAGCTTGCAGGTGGTGTTGACATGGCTGCGCTGGACACCTCGGGCGTACCACGTATAACCGATCTCCAGGCGCTGGACATCGGGCAGAATGTCATGGTAGCTGGTGGTGCCCAGCACTTTGCCGCTGGCCTCGTCAAGCACGGCGAAGGCGAAGCGGCTGCCCGTCTCGCGCTCGCACAGCGCCGTTTCGATGTAGCCGCGTGTCTGCGCGGGCTCGGGCACCGACGTGACACGGTTGTTCCACAACTGGCCATCCGTGGCGGCATCGATCAGGCCCTGCCCATGCTGCAGGGTCAGTGGCTCCAACCGCACGCCATTGGCGCGCAAAATCACGGGACTGACAAACGACATAGCTCCTCCTTGTCCCCGGCATCCACCCGGGCCTCCCCAGGCCGGATCCGGATTTGCCGGGCGTTTCCAACACCGCCATCACTGCAGCATGGCCACGAAATCGGCCAGCGCTGCCACATCGATCCAGGCTTGCGCACCACCGGCATCGTGCCCGCCAGTCTCGCCGTCTTGACAGGACCAGTTGTTCGATACGTAGTCGGTCCTGCCCTGCGGACGCTGCAATTGCAGTTGGTAGAACACGGCGTCTGACGCACACGGCGCCGCCTGTTCGGTCTCGTGCAGCTCGGCCAAAGCATCCCGCTGCGGCTCGGACGCCTCGGCCAGCGGCAGGCGCGCGGTGATGGTCCGCTGCTGCGGGTCGGGCTGCTGCGGATCATGCTTGATCACCACGACCACCGTGGCGCCTTCATCCTGATCCTCATCCGTGCCGTCCCAGACAACGCCGCCGCTGACCCGGAGGCCATCGCCGCAGGCGGCCAGCAGCGCGACCACCAGCGCCAACACCGCTAGACCCAAGTTTGCACATCCTTGCTGCATGGCCCGTCCTCACCCCAGTCAACCCGGGTCTTCACCAAAACGAATGGCATTGCCGTAGGGATCGTCGACCTGCATCTCGCGCATGCCCCATGGCTGTGTAAGCGGCGCCTGGCGGCACTGGACACCGCGGCGCAGGAACTCGGCATGCAGCAGGTCGATACCGCGCACCCGGATATAGCAACTACTGGCGGCACCGTAGTGTCTGGCGTCCTCTGCCGTATCTGTCTGCCAGAAATGAACCTCGGCGCCGCCGCGCCTCACGATCAGAAAACGCTGCTCCGCATAGACCGCCGCGATCTCGAAACCAAGCCCGTCCGCGAAGAACGCAGCCGTGATCCGGATGTCACCGGATGGCAGTTGCGGTATCGCTGTCGACAAAATGCTCTCAGACATGGCAGGCCGCCCTTTCGACACGCAGTGCTGCAATCTCCGGCGGCCGCCTCAGCGGTTGCGCTGGTTCATGAACACCAGCTTCTCGAACAGCGTCACGTCCTGCTCGTTCTTGAGCAGGGCGCCCAGGAGCGGCGGCACGGCGATCTTGTCGTCCTGGCTGCGCAGCGCCTCGACCGGAATATCCTCGGCCACCAGCAGCTTGAGCCAGTCGATCAGCTCGCTGGTCGAGGGCTTTTTCTTCAGCCCGGGGATGCTGCGCACCTCATAGAAGCTCTTGAGCGCCGCCGCCAGCAGCTCGCCCTTGAGCGTGGGAAAGTGCACCTTGACGATCTGCTGCATCGTCTCGGCCTCGGGAAACTTGATGTAGTGGAAGAAGCAGCGACGCAGAAAAGCGTCGGGCAACTCCTTCTCGTTGTTCGAGGTGATGAAGACGATGGGGCGCTGCCTGGCCTTGACCAGCTCGCGCGTCTCGTAGACGTGGAATTCCATGCGGTCGAGCTCGCGCAGCAGGTCGTTGGGGAATTCGATGTCGGCCTTGTCGATCTCGTCGATCAGAAGCGCCGTGGGCTGCTCGGCGGTGAAAGCCTGCCACAGCACGCCCTTGACGATGTAGTTGTGGATGTCCTTGACGCGGTCATCACCGAGCTGCGAATCGCGCAGGCGGCTGACGGCGTCGTATTCGTAGAGGCCCTGCTGCGCCTTGGTGGTGGACTTGATGTGCCATTGCAGCAGGTTCAACCCCAGCGCCTGGGCGACTTCCTCGGCCAGCATGGTCTTGCCGGTGCCGGGCTCGCCCTTGACCAGCAACGGGCGCTGCAGCGCGATGGCGGCGTTGACGGCGAGCTTGAGGTCCTGCGTCGCCACATAGTTCTCGGAACCTTGGAACTTCATAAACACCTTCTCGAATCGGAAATGCCAGCGGCCATTGTGCGGCGCCAGCGCGGCAGGCACAAGCACGCAGCGGACACCTTGCCTGACCGGAGCCGAAATGCAAAAAAGCAGCCGCGGCGGGCTGCTTTCTCGGCAGGGGGCCTCCGGCCGCAGCGGCCCGTCAGGCGATCGAAGCGCGGTAGATCGATTCGATCGCCGCGCCCAGCGCCTTGTCGAACTCGGCATCGCCTTGCTGCGCCGACAGGCCTTCGGTGAGCGCGCGGCTGAAGCTGGCGATCACGCCAGGGTTCCTGGCCAGCTTCGCATTGGCATCGTCGCGGCTGTAGCCGCCCGAGAGTGCCACCACCTTGAGCACGCTGGGGTGCTCGACCAGCTCCTTGAAGAAGCCGTCCACGCTCGGCAGCGTGAGCTTGAGGATCACAGGGGTGGCCGCATCGATGGTGTCCAGGCGCGCCAGCAGACCCTTCTTGAGCTCGACCTCAATGGCTTCCTTGTCGGCGGCCTTGATGTCCACTTCCGGCTCGATGATGGGCACCAGACCGGCGGCGAGCACCTGGCGGGCCAGTTCGAACTGTTGGTCCAGCACGGCGGCGATGCCAGCGGGGTTGTTGGCCTTGATGACCGAACGCTCCTTGGTGCCGAACACGCCCTTGGCCTTGGCGCGAGCCAGCAGCTCGGCCAGGCCCGGGATCGGCTTGAGCAGCTGCACGCCGTTGGCCTCATCTTCGAGGCCCTTGTCGATCTTCAGGAAAGGCACGACGCCCTTTTCTTCCCACAGGTAGAGCGCCGCATCCTTGCCGGCGAAACTGTCATCGAGCGTGCGCTCGAACAGGATCGCGCCGAGCACGCGCTGGCCGTCGAAGCTGGGGCTGGTGACGATGCGGGTGCGCATCTGGTGCACCAGGTTGAACATCTCGGCGTCATTGCCGTAGGCCGACTCCTCGATGCCATAGAGCTTGAGGGCCTTGGGCGTGCTGCCGCCGCTCTGGTCCAGCGCTGCAATGAAACCCTGGCCGCTGGCGATGCGTTGGCGTTGTTCGGTCGTGGACATGGCGGGCTGCTCTCCTTGCGAATGCCTTGAATCAAGTAAAAAGGTGTTTTTTATCGTCAATTGGCGACAAATCAACAAAATGATTGGCAAGTGCGGCCAAACCGCGCATGCCAAACGCGCATTTTAGCGGGCAATCTCCGAGCGAACCCGCATGTCCAGCACGTAGGCGTAGCGCGACGCATCGGCCGGCACGTTCTGGCGCGTGTAGCGGTTGACGCGCAGCACGGTGGCCACGCCTGGCTCGTGCACATAGCCTTCGATGGGCTCGTACCAGAGCTGCCAGGAGCCCGCACCGGTCTGGATGCCGTTCGCGTCGTACTCGATCTGGCGCACCTTCAGGCAGCGCCCATCAGGGATCAGCGGATGCTGGCAGGCTTCGGGCTGTGGCGCCACTTCAAGAAAGATGCGCTCGGGCGTCCCACCAAAGCGGGTTTCATCGGTGGGCGTGCCCTGCAACTGCCACTGGCTGCCGTCGGCAAAGCGCAATTGCAGCGTCGGCTCGCCCTGGGCGGAGCCGATCTGCCAGCCCTGGGCCTGGGGCAGGCGCTGGGCCAGGCGGTCTTCCAGCTCCATCAGGCCCGGCTCGGCGCAGGCACGCCTGGTGCTCATGCCCAGGCCGATGTGGATCGCCCAACCATCGATCTGGTAGGGCGCGCCGATGTTGTTGCACAGCGCCTGCACGGCCAGGCGGCCATCGGCCGAGAAGCTCAGGCGCACAGGCGGCTCGCCAGCAGGCTTGACGCGCGCCAGCAAGGCCTGCTCGGGCTCGGCCCCCTCGATGCGCTGCAGCAGCCAGTGATAGGCCGTCAACTGCTGCGCCGCCTCGCCAGCAGCGGCGGCCCGGCTGCCGTCGCCAGCTGCGGGGCCGCTGGCACATGCGGCCAGCACGCCGGCACTGGCCAGGCCCGCCATCCATGTGGTCCATCTTGTCATGTCGTACTCCGTTTCTCTTTGTCAGTGCCGACCGGCCACAGCAGGGCCTGGCAGCCAAGGTTGGCCTTTGATCATAGCAAGTGCGCCAACCGGACTCGGCGATGGCGGGCCACACCGGGGAAACATCTGCAAACGCCGGTATCGACCGCACGGAAAAATCGTGAACGGGTTCTCAGGGATAATCGCGGCACGCGCCGCTCCCGGCCCCTTTCGCCCCAATACCTGCCATGTCCGACATTCTGGAAAAAATCATCGCCGTCAAGCACGAGGAACTCGCCGCCGCCAAGAAGAAGCGGCCGCTCGCCGACGTGCGCGCCGATGCCGAGAGCCGTGTGCTCACCCGCGACTTCGTCGGCGCCCTGCGAGGCAAGATCGGCAAGGGCCAGGCCGGGGTGATCGCAGAGGTCAAGAAGGCCAGCCCCAGCAAGGGCTTGCTGCGCGAGCCTTTCTTCCCCTCCGACATCGCGCAAAGCTATGCCGCCGGCGATGGGCAGACCAGCGCCGCCTGCCTGTCGGTGCTCACCGATACGCAGTTCTTCCAGGGCAGCGTGGACTGCCTCAAGCAGGCCCGGGCCAGCGTCGATCTGCCGGTGCTGCGCAAAGACTTCATGGTCGAGCCCTACCACATCTACGAATCGCGGGCGATGGGCGCGGACGCCGTGCTGCTGATCGCAGCCGTCCTCGATGACGGCCTGATGGCCGAACTCGAGGCCATCGCGCTCTCGCTGGACATGGCGGTGCTGGTGGAGGTGCACGACGGCCAGGAACTCGAGCGCGCGCTGCGCCTGAAGACACCGCTGGTGGGCATCAACAACCGCAATCTGCGCACCTTCGAGACGCGCCTGCAGACCACGCTGGAGCTGCAAAAGCAGGTGCCCGCCGACCGCCTGCTGGTGACGGAGTCGGGCATTGCCACGCGCGAGGACGTGCGCACGCTGCGCGAGGCCGGCATCCACGCCTTTCTGGTGGGCGAGGCCTTCATGCGCGCGTCTGAGCCGGGCGAGGCGCTGGCGCAGCTGTTCGGCTGAATCAGGCACCGGACAAGCGCCGATTCAGCGCCTCAAAACCAGAAGGCGCCGCCGGATGCGGCGGCCGGCAACGGCAGTTGCGTGTCCACCTGCACGCCCACGCGCGCCAGCCGTTTCCTGAGCCGCAACACGGCCTTGTCCTTGCTCAGCAGCACGGCCTGGTGGGCCACGGCCAGATCGATGAACTTCTGGTCGTCGCCATCCTTGCAGCGGAACACCGTGGCAGCAGCGATCTCGACCAGTTCGACGCCAGCGTCGAAGTGCGCCAGGATCTGCGCCGGCTCACGCCGGTAGTAGGCCAGCCGCGGCTGCAGGTGCGCATAAGCCAGCACATGCCGCAGTTCTTCGCGCATGGGCTGCGTGGCGATCCAGCGCCATTGCGCCGGCTGCGCCAGCACCGCCTGCAGTTGTGCCTGCAGCGCCATGGCGGCCGGATCGCCAAACAGCAGCAGGTCCAGCACGATGTTGGTGTCGAGGATCAGCGCCGTGGGGCCGCTGGAGACTCCCGGTGCCGCAGGAGGCACAGTCAGCGTTGCGTCGGTCATCGCGATCGGGCTTCTCACAGCATCTGCAGCAGCGCATCGACGAACTGCCGGCCAGCCGCCGTGCACAGCCAGACCACTGCGGCCAGGTTGGCCAGCACGGCACACCAGAACACGAACTGAAAGTCCCTCTTGCGCGACTTGTGGCGCAGGCGCTGTTGCGCCAGCAGCGCGCCGGGCCAGCCACCGACCAATGCCAGGATCTGCAGTGTGCTTTCCTTGGTGCGCCAGGCGCCTTGCTGGGCGGCGGCCTTGTCGTGCGCGTAGCAGCCATAGGTGATGAGGCTGGCGAAGAGGCACCACGGCAGCAGGCTCCAGTGCAGCAGGCCGGCAGCAGCCAGCACGGCCACGACCAGCAGCCCCAGCGCCGCCGCGAAGGTGCGCCACTGGCCGGCAGACAGACGCTGCGACGCCATGCCAGAACCGGCGGCAGCAGCCGCTGCGCCCGTGTGGCGGGCCTGCTGCGCTGGCGGCGCAGCCTGCACGAACATCGCGCGCTCGGCCTGCCAGCGGCCACGCGCGTCGCGCTGCAGCTCATAGGAGAGCAAGTCGCCATCGAACGGCCGGCGGCCCCGCGCTGATAGCGCCTTGATGTGCAGGAAGGCCTTGGCACCGCCTTGCTGCGCGGTCACGAAGCCATAGCCCTTCTCGTCGTTCCAGCCGCTCACGATGCCTTGCACGCGCGCGCTGCCGCCACTGGCGGTGTTGCCCGGCATGACGGCGCTCAACCCAGCCGCGCCAGCTGGTCGCGCAGGCGCACAAGCGTGGTGCCGAAACTCGTCAGGCGTTCCCGCTCCTGCGCGATCACGGCCGGCGGCGCCTTGGCGACGAAGGCTTCGTTGGCCAGCTTGCCCTCGGCCTTTTTGACCTCGCCTTCGAGGCGGGCTATTTCCTTGGCAAGACGGGCCTTCTCGGCGGCCACGTCGATCTCGATGAAAAGACACAGGCGTGCATCTCCCACCACGGCCACTGGCGCCGCGGCGGCCGCCTCCCCCCAGCCGGCCTCGTCGGCGAAGACCTTCACTTCGCTGAGCTTGGCCAGTGCCTTGAGCGCACCGGCGGTATCTTCGAGCAGCCGCAGGCCCTCGCGGCTGGCGGCGGTGGCGTAGAGCGGCACGCGCTGCGCGGGCGAGACGGCCATTTCGCCGCGCAGGTTGCGGCAGGCATCGACCAGGGCCTTGAGGCGATCGACTTCCGCCATGGCGGCTTCATCGATCTTCTCGGGCTGGCTCTGCGGGTACTCGGCGATGCTGACGGATTCGCCGCCCTGGCCGGCCACGGGGGCCACGACCTGCCACAGCGCCTCGGTGACAAACGGGATGAGCGGATGCGCCAGGCGCAGAATGGCTTCGAGCACGCGGATCAGCGTGAAGCGCGTGGCACGCTGCTGGGCCTCGTTGCCGGCCTGCAGCTGGGTCTTGGCGATTTCCAGGTACCAGTCGCAGAACTCGTCCCAGACGAACTGGTAGATGGCATTGGCGACGTTGTCGAGACGGTACTCGGCAAAGCCCTGGGCCACGTCAGCCTCGACCTTCTGCAGCAGCGAGACGATCCAGCGGTCGGCGCTGCTGGTCTCGCGCGGCAGCTTGGCCGTCTCGGGCGTGGCGCCGCAGTCATGGCCTTCGCAGTTCATCAGCACGAAGCGGCTGGCGTTCCAGAGCTTGTTGCAGAAGTTGCGGTAGCCCTCGCAGCGTTTGGAGTCGAAGTTGATGTTGCGGCCCAGCGAGGCCAGCGCGGCAAAGGTGAAGCGCAGCGCATCGGCACCGTAGGCGGGGATGCCTTCCGGAAATTCCTTCTGCGTGTTCTTCCTCACCTGCGGGGCCGTCTCGGGGCGGCGCAGGCCGGTGGTGCGCTTGTCCAGCAGCGGCTCGAGCGCGATGCCGTCGATCAGATCCACCGGGTCGAGCACATTGCCCTCGGACTTGCTCATCTTCTTGCCCTGCGCATCGCGCACCAGGCCGTGCATGTAGACGTGGCGGAACGGTTCCTTGCCGACGAACTGCTCGGTCATCATGATCATCCGGGCGACCCAGAAGAAGATGATGTCGTAACCGGTCACCAGCACTGACGAGGGCAGGTAGAGGTTGTAGTCGGAGAGCGGGTCGTCCTTGGCTTCGTTGCCGGGCCAGCCCATGGTGGAGAAGGGCACCAGCGCCGAGGAGAACCAGGTGTCGAGCACGTCGGGGTCGCGCCGCAGCGTCTTGCCCGGCGCCTGCCGTTGCGCCTCTTCCCCACTGCGGGCCACGAAGACGTTGCCCTCGTCGTCGTACCAGGCCGGGATCTGGTGGCCCCACCAGAGCTGGCGGGAGATGGTCCAGTCCTGGATGTTGTTCATCCACTGGTCGTAGGTGTTGATCCAGTTCTCAGGCACGAAACGGGTGCGGCCCGAGTGCACGGCGGCGATGGCCTTCTCGGTGATGCTTTGGCCATCGGCACCGGGCTTGCTCATCGCGACGAACCACTGGTCGGTCAGCATCGGCTCGATCACCTGACCGGTGCGCGTGCAGATGGGCACCATCAACTTGTGCTTCCTGGTTTCGACCAGCAGGCCCTGCGCCTCCAGGTCGGAGACGATCAGTTTGCGCGCGGCAAAGCGATCCTGGCCCTGGTAGGCGGCCGGGATGGCGGCGATGTTCGCGTCACCGGGTGCATCGGCGGCGGACTGGATGCGCGCATCCAGTGTCAGCACGCCGATCAGCGGCAGGTTGTGGCGCTGGCCGACGGCATAGTCGTTGTAGTCGTGCGCGGGCGTGACCTTGACCACGCCAGTGCCGAATTCACGGTCCACATAATCATCCGCAATGACCGGAATCTTGCGGCCGACCAGCGGCAGCACCACCTGCTGGCCGATCAGGTGCTGGTAGCGCTCGTCGCCGGGGTGCACCATCACGGCCGCGTCGCCCAGCATGGTCTCGGGCCGGGTGGTGGCCACCACCAGCTGGCCGCTGCCGTCTTCGAGCGGGTAGGCGATGTGCCACAGGCTGCCGTCGCGCTCCTCGCTCTCGACCTCCAGGTCCGAGACCGCGGTCTTGAGCTGCGGATCCCAGTTGACCAGCCGCTTGCCGCGGTAGATCAGACCCTGCGCGTAAAGCTGCACGAACACTTCGGCGACGGCCTTGGAGCGCGGCTCGTCCATCGTGAAGTACTCGCGGCTCCAGTCCACCGTGGCGCCGATGCGGCGCATCTGGCCCGTGATGGTGTTGCCCGATTGCTGCTTCCACTCCCAGACCTTGGCGACGAAGTTCTTGCGCGCCTCTTCGGGTGTGGGGCCCATCTCGTGGCGGCTGATGCCCGCGCTTTGCAACTGGCGCTCGACAACGATCTGCGTGGCGATGCCGGCGTGATCGGTGCCGGGGATCCAGGCGGTGTTGTAACCCCGCATGCGGTGGTAGCGCGTGAGCGCATCCATCACCGTCTGGTTGAAGGCATGGCCCATGTGCAGCGTGCCGGTGACGTTGGGTGGCGGCAGCTGGATGGAAAAGTTGCGACCGGCGCGCGCCGCATCGGCGTCGGGCCGGCCGGTGCCGCGATACCCCGCGCGGGCATAGCCGCGCTTTTCCCATTCCGGCCCCCAGAGGGCCTCGATGGCAGCAGGTTCGAAGGACTTGGCAAGGCTTTGCAGGCCGGGCTGTGCGGGGGCGTCTTGGCTCATGGTGGACACAAAGTAAAACGGCATTCCATCAGAATGGAATGCCGCTGAATGAATGGCAGCTGGAGCCTATTTTAGCTGCCCCGCCCGGCGGGCGGGGCAGCCCGCCTCAGACCGCCATCCCGTCACTCGGGTCACCCGGGTCACTCGGCCTTGACGGCCTCGATCTGGATGATGATCTTCACATCCTTGGCGGCGCCCCAGTCCACGCCGAAGTTGGAACCCCATTGCGTGCGATCGATGGTCGCCTCGAAATCGCCGCCGCAGACCTCACGGCCCTGCAGCATCTGGTTGGCATAGCAGTTGAACTTGTCGGCATCGAACGTGACCGGGTGCGTCTGGCCCAGCAGGGTCAGCTGGCCCTTGACCTCGTCGACCTTGTCGCCATCGAACACGAATTGATCGCTGACGAAGCGGGCTGTGGCGAACTGCGCGGCATTGAAGATGTCGGCCGATTGAAGGTGCTTGTCGAAACCGGGCGTACCGGTATTGACCGAGGCGATCTGCACGCTGACATCGACCTTGCCCGTCTTGGCGGCGCGGTCGAACTCGATGCTGCCCTCGGCCTTGTCGAAGCGGCCCCGGTTGGTCGAGGTTTTGTTGTGGTCGATCTCGAAGGTCACGAAAGTGTGGGTCGGATCGATGGTGTAGCTCGCCGCCATGGCGGAAGCGGCGCCCAGCGACAGGGCGGCGGCGACGGATGCGGTCAGGATCGATGTACGCATTGGTTTCTCCTCGGAGTGATGGTTGAAAAAATGGAACTCGCGGATGGCTGGCCGGTGCTCACAACTTGCCCACGCCAGTGAGCGTGAACTTGAACTGGACCTGCACCTCGTCGGCCACGACCGAGGTGTCGCTCCAGTCGCCATCGCCGATCTTGTAGCCCAGGCGCTGGATCGGCAGCCTTCCGGAGGCGACCGTGACGTCGCCGGTCTGCTCGAGCGTGACAGGCACTTTCACGGCGCTGCTGACACCCTTGATGGTCAGTGTGCCATCGGCCTCGTACTGGCCGTCCTGCAGGGGTTTGATGCTGCTGGAGACGAAACTGGCCTTGGGAAACTGCGCGGTGTCGAACCAGGGCTGCTTGACCAGTTCGGCATCGGTCTGCGCGTCGCCGATGGTGGCGCTGCCGGTATCGACGTCGAGCTTGACGGAACTGGCCGCGAGATCGGCCGGGTCGAGTTGGACATCGGCCTCGAAGGACTTGAAGTGGCCGCTCACCGGCACCCCCAGTTGCTTGAAGGTGAACTTGATCTCGCTCTGCGGCGCCACCAGCGCCTGCTGGGACCAGGCCACCGGGCCGAACACCAGCAGGGACAGGCCCGCGGCCACCAGCATGTTCTTGGAATGCATGACAACACCTTTCAGAAGAAATGAAGAAACCGATCAGACAGAAATGGAATGGAGCAACAACCGACGCAAAAAAAGACAGAGGGGTCTGGCCGCCATTGGTTCCGCGGCCATGACTCAGGACGGCACTCGGCCCCAGGGCAGCATGCGCCAGAGCAGTCCGTCCCGATCGATGCACTGGTGCTTGATGACCGCCAGCACATGCAGCACGGCCAGCCCCATCAGCGCGAAGGCACTCCACTTGTGCCACGGTCGGATGAGCTTGGCCAGTTCCGGATTGGCCGAGAGCAGGTCCGGCAGCGGCCATTGGCCGAACAGCACGATCGGAAACCCGGCAGCCGAACTGTAGGCCCAGCCCAGCAGCGGCACCGCGAAGAACAGCAGATACATCAGGTGGTGCGTGGCATGGTGGGCCAGTTGCTGCCAGTGCGGCATGGTGCGCAGCATGGCCTGCGGCAGCGGTGGCGGCCGGCGCCACAGGCGCCAGGCCAGGCGCAGCACCGACAACGCCAGCACGATGATGCCGGCCCATTTGTGCCAGTTGATGTACTTGAGCTTGGCTGGCGAGAATGGCAGGCCGACCATGTAGAGGCCGAAGCCGAACATGCCGATGATGCCCAGCGCCAGCAACCAGTGCAGCAGCATGGCCGCTGGCGAGTATCTGGCGCCGGTGTGGAGAGGAGGGACTGGTGTCATTGTTCGTGGGGGCTGGCTGCTTGAATGGGAGAACGACGGCGACCTCTGCAAGGGCGGTGCCCGCCCCATGCCGATTTGGCCGACTGTAACGGGGATGGCGGCGCTGGGAAACCATCGATGATGAAACGCATTGTTCCGATTAAAGCAACATTGCTGGTCATTGTCATCGAATTACCGCAATCGGCGGTCCGCGGGTTTTGCGGCTGCCTGCCTGCCGCGCATCGGCGCGCCGGCAAGCAGCGGACGTATCGGTCCCAAAAGCCATTCAGAACCGGCTGCCATGGCAGCCCGCATACAATGGGCGGCTCCGTGCGCATGCGCCGGGGTATTGCCGTGGCCGCTGGTCCGGCACTGCCCGAGCGCGGCCCATGCCACTTGCCAATGCCTGAATCTCTGGAGATCCACCTTGCTTATTTCCAACGCTTACGCCCAAACCGCACCGGCAGCCGAGGCCGCCGGCGGCGCTTCCATGCTCACCGGCATGCTGCCGCTGGTCCTGATGTTCGTGGTGCTGTACTTCATCATGATCCGTCCGCAGATGAAGCGCCAGAAGGAACACCGCGCCATGATCGATGCCCTGGCCAAAGGTGACGAAATCGTCACCGCGGGCGGCATCGTCGGCAAGGTCAACAAGATCTCCGATCAGTGGCTGCACCTGGAAATCGCCCCTGGCGTGGAAATCCAGGTGCAACGCTCCTCGGTGGGCCAGGTGCTGCCCAAGGGCACGCTGGACAAGAACGCCGCCTGAAGCCCGCCCGGGCCGCTGCCGCCGGGCAAAGGCGGCAGCCCCTGGCTGGCCAGCGACGCCGCATGGGCCCGCAGCCGTCCGTGCCGCAAGCGCGTTGCCCGCCCCGTTAATGGCTGCACCAGTCTGTGCAGAATGGATGTGAAACGATCATGAACCGTTACCCGGTATGGAAATACGCAATCATGGCGATTGCGCTGGTGGTGGGCTTTCTCTATACGCTGCCCAACATCTTCGGCGAGGACTACGCCGTGCAGGTGGCCTCGCTCAAGGCCGACGCCTCCATCAACGATGGCCTGCAATCGCGCATCCAGAACATCCTGCAGGCCCACAACATCGACGCCAAGAGCATCGAACGCGACGAAGGTTCGCTGCGCGTGCGTCTGCACCGCCAGGACGACCAGGTGCCCGCGCGCGACGCCATCGCCCATGAGCTGGTACCCGACGAGAACAACCCCTCGTATTCGGTGGCGCTCAACCTGCTCTCGCGCACCCCGGCCTGGCTGCAGGCCATCAACGCCAAGCCGATGTACCTGGGCCTGGACCTGCGCGGCGGCGTGCACTTCACGCTGCAGGTGGACATGGCCGGCGCCATGACGCAGCGCGCCGAGGCCATCCTCAGCGGTTTGCGCACCAGCCTGCGCGAGCGGGACATCCGCCACGGCGGCATGCGCCGCGACGGCCAGGCCATCGAGGTGACGGTGCGCAACGAGGACGACAAGACCCGCATCCGCAACCTGGTGGCCGACACCCTGCCCGACATCACCCCCGACCCGGCCAGCGCCGCCGCGGGCGAGCGCCTGCGCTTCGTGTTCGCGTCCGAGGCGGTGCAACGCATCCAGGAGCAGGCCCTCAAGCAGAACATCAACACCCTGCACAACCGCATCAACGAACTGGGCGTGGCCGAGCCGGTGATCCAGCAGCAGGGCGCCAACCGCATCGTCGTGCAATTGCCGGGCGTGCAGGATGTGGCCCAGGCCAAGCGCATGATCGGCCGCACCGCGACGCTGCAGATCCGCCTGGTCGACGAATCGACCGAGGGCCGTGCCGCCGAAATGGGCGCAGGGCCGGTGCCGTTCGGTTCGGAGGCCTTCGAGGACGCCAGCGGCCGCCGCGTGATCGTGCAGCGCCAGGTCATCCTCACCGGCGAGAACCTGCTCGATGCCCAGCCTGGCTTCGACACGCAGCGCGGCAACATGCCGGTGGTGAACCTCGAATTCGATGCGCCGGGCGCGCGCATCTTCCGCGACGTCACACGCGCCAACGTCAACAAGCGCATGGCCATCATCCTGTTCGAGCGCGGCCAGGGCACGGTGGTGACGGCCCCCAACATCAACGAGGAAATTCCGGGCGGGCGCGTGCAGATCTCCGGTTCGATGTCGCCGCGCGAGGCCACCGAGACGGCCGTGCTGCTGCGCTCGGGCGCGCTGGCCGCGCCGATGGAAATCATCGAGGAATACACCATCGGCCCGAGCCTGGGCCAGGAAAACATCGAGCGTGGCCAGAACAGCGTGATCTGGGGCATGGGCCTGATCGTGGTGTTCATGTGCATCTACTACATGGTGTTCGGCGTGATCTCCTCGCTGTCGCTGCTGGTCAACCTGCTGCTGCTGCTGGCGGTGCTGTCGATGCTGCAGGCGACGCTGACGCTGCCGGGCATTGCCGCGCTGGCGCTGGCGCTGGGCGTGGCGATCGACTCGAACGTGCTGATCAACGAGCGCATCCGCGAGGAACTGCGCGTGGGCATGTCGCCGCAGGCGGCTATCCATGCCGGCTACGAGCGGGCCTGGGCGACGATTCTCGACTCGAACATCACCACGCTGATCGCCGGCTTCGCGCTGCTGGCCTTCGGCCACGGACCGGTGCGCGCCTTCGCGGTGGTGCACTGCCTGGGCGTGCTCACCAGCATGTTCTCGGCGGTGTTCTTCTCGCGTGGCCTGGTCAACCTCTGGTATGGACGGCGCAAGCGCCTCAAGGCCATCTCGATCGGCCAGATCTGGAAGCCCGCCGCAGAGGCCGACAGTGCCGGCAGCCAGACACCTGCCCGCACCAACAACGCAGCATAAGGAAACGCGGCCATGGAATTCTTCAGAATCAAGCGGGACATTCCGTTCATGCGGTATGTCCTGCCTTTCAATATCCTCTCGATCGTCCTGTTCGTGCTGGCGGTGTTCTTCCTGGTCACGCGCGGCCTGAACCTCTCGGTCGAATTCACCGGCGGTACCGTGATGCAGGTGCAGTACGCACAGGCACCCAATCTGGAGGGTGTGCGCTCGCGCGTGGCCGCGCTGGGCTACTCGGACATCCAGGTGCAGAACATCGGCACCGCGCGCGACGTGCTGATCCGCCTGCCGGTGCAGCAGGGCGTGACCTCCGACCAGCAAAGCCAGCAGGTGCTCGAAGCCCTGCGCCAAGGTGACGGCGGCGTGCAGCTGCTGCGCAACGAATTCGTCGGCCCGCAGGTCGGCGACGAACTGGCCACCAATGGCCTGCTGGCGCTGGCCTTCGTGGCCGCCGGCATCGCCATCTATCTGGCGTTGCGCTTCGAGTGGAAGTTCGGCATCGCGGCGATCATCGCCAACCTGCACGACGTGGTCATCATCCTGGGCTTCTTCGCCTTCTTCCAGTGGGAGTTCTCGCTGGCGGTGCTGGCGGGCGTGCTGGCGGTGTTCGGCTATTCGGTCAACGAGGTGGTGGTGATCTTCGACCGCGTGCGCGAGATGTTCCGCAAGCACCGCAAGATGACGACGCGCCAGGTGCTCGACCACGCCATCACCAGCACCATGAGCCGCACCGTCATCACCCACGCCTCGACCGAGGCCATGGTGCTGTGCATGCTGTTCTTCGGCGGCCCCAGCCTGCATTACTTCGCGCTGGCGCTGACCATCGGCATCGTCTTCGGCGTCTACTCGTCGATCTTCGTCGGCTCCGGCCTGGTACTGTGGATGGGGGTGACGCGTGAAGACCTGGTCAAGCCCCAGAAGGCCAGCCACGACCCCAACGACCCGAACGCCGGCGCAGTGGTCTAGCGCCTATTCACTCCATCCAAGGAGTCGCGAAGCCATGGAAAGCCTGTCCAATCAAGACACTCGTCGCAGCGCTTATGTCGATACGCGCAAGACGGGCAACGCCGAGTGGGCCGATTTTTCATGGCATCCCGCAGGGTTGGAGCCGGAGCGGGCCGCCCGCAGCGTTGACAATCCTCGCAAGGCATACGGCCTTGCGGCGGTTGCCGCTTCACGCTCGGCCCCTCCTGGCTCCAACGCGATCTCCTCGGATAGTGTGGACAGGCCCTAGGGCTTGTCCACCCCCAGCCGCACGTCCCACCAGCCCAGCGCAGTGCAGGAGGCCAAGATGCAGCAAAGCGGTTCCATCGAAGCGGATGACCTGGCGCGCATGGCCAGGCAGCATTTCCTGCAGAACCTGTGCGGCAGCATTCCGGCGCTGGACAAGCTGGTGCTGCGGCGCTTCGAGTCGGTGCCCGAGGACGATGCTGCCAAGCTGCAGGCCGACAAGGCCTTCTCCCCGCAGGAATGGCGCCAGGCTTATGCGCGCCAGCGGCGCGACTGGGCCCAGGGCCTGCTGGCCATCTGGCGCGAGGCGTTCACACAGCACTCGGGCCAGAGCGGCCTGCAGACGCTCGAGGACGCTGCCGAACCCGAAGACCTCGAACTCATCAGCGATGAGGCCATCGAGAACCTGATCGCCTCCTCCAAGCTGACGCTGCGGATCGCCGAGCGGGTCGATCCGCAGTTCGCCGAGTTGCGCAAGCGCCTGCGGGGCCTGCGCCAGCCGGAGCTGCAGGAGCGCGATCCGATCCGTCCCTCGGTGATCGTCGAGAACCTGTTCACGGCCTGGCAAAAGGCCGGCATGCCGCAGCACAGCCTGACCTGGGCCATGGATACCATCGCCGGTGATTGGGCGGCCCTGCTCTCGCAGGCCTACCAGGTGGCCAACACTTTCCTGGATGAGCATGGCGCCAAACCGGTGGCGGCGGCGCGCCCCGCACCACCGCCGGCCGCTCTGGCTGGCGGTGGTGGCGGTATTGGTGGCGGCGGCGGTAGTGGGGCCTATCCAGGCTCTCCACCGGGGCTATCGCCCTCGGACTGGGCGGGTGCCGCGGCGGCAGGTCCGGGTGGCATGGCATCGCAGCCACCCTCGCACTGGATCCACGCACCGCAGGGCGGCGGGCCGACCGGCATCGCCGCGGCCGGCTACCTGGCACCGCACCTGTACGCGCCAGGCGCGGGCGTTGCCGACATCATGCAGCAGCCGGCGGCGATGTTGCCGCCGCTGCATGCGCCCCAGGCACAGTTTGGCCAGAAGGCCCTCGAACAGGTGCAGGCGCTGTGGCAAGACGTGCGGGCGCGCCTGGCCCAGGTGGTCGGCGTGGGCGCGCAACCCGGCGGCCAGCAACCCACCCACCTCTCCACCAACCTGGCGCAGGTGCTTAATGTCCAGCAGGCGCAAGGCATCGCCAACCTCCATGGCGTAGTGGTGCAGACCGCTTTCGTGCGCTCGCCGGCCGCTGCCGGTGCGCAGATTGCCGAGCTGGCGCGCCAGCAGTCGGAGGCCATCCGGGACAAGGCCGGCAAGCCCAACGAGAAGGCCATCATCGAGATGGTGGCCCTGATGTTCCAGAGCGTGCTGGCGGAAGACCGCGTGCCGGCCTCGGTGCGCGTGCTGTTCGCGCGCCTGCAGGTGCCGGTGCTGCGCATCGCGCTGGCCGAGCCGGAATTCTTCAGCGACATGAACCACCCGGCGCGCCGCCTGATCGACCGCATGGGCAGCGCCGCGATGGGTTTCGACGGCGCGGATTTCCAGGGCAGCGTGCTGGAGACCGAGTTGCGCCGGCTGGTACAGATGATCGAGCAGTACCCGGACACCGGCTCCAAGGTGTTTCAGCTGGCGCTGGCCGAGTTCGAGAAATTCCTGCGCAAGTTCCTCACCGAGAACCGCAAGGCGGGCAAGGCCATGTCGGTGGCGCAGCAGGTCGAGGAGAAGGAGACCCTGCTGGTCAAATACACCATCGAGCTGCGCAAGATGCTGCAGGACATGCCCATCAAGGACGAGGTGCGCAGCTTCCTCTTCAAGGTCTGGGCCGAGGTGCTGGCCGTCTCGGCCGTGCGGGTCGGCCCGCAGGACGAGGAGACGCTGCGCTACAAACGTGCCGCCACGCTGCTGGTCTGGGCCACCAGCGCCAAGACCAGCGCGCGCGAGCGCAGCCGCGTCGCGCAGGCCCTGCCCCGGCTGACGCGGCGCCTGCGCAAAGGGCTGGCACTGGTGGGCGTGGTCGACATGGCGCAGGAAGCGGCGCTCGGCCGGTTGCTCGGGCTCATCAGCGAAGCCTTCCTGGCCAAGACCCAGACGCTCGCCCCGGGGCAACTGCGCGCCATGTCGCGGCGCCTGGAGAACCTGGAGAACTTCATCAGCGCCGAGGGCGTGGACGACATTCCGCTCAATCCCGAGAACATCGAGCTGATGCTGGGCATGGATGCTTCCAACCTCGTGGTGCTGCAGCCAGCGGATGCCGAGGCACTGAAGGATGTGCCCACCGAGCTACTGGCATGGGCCGGCAGCCGCGAGCTGGGCGGCTGGTACACCCTGGCACCGGCTGCCGACGCCAAGGGCCCCAACCGCGCGCGCAGCAGCGGGGATGACGGCAATGGCGATGATGGCATCCGCCTGCAGTATGTCTGGCACAGCCGCCACAAGCACCTGCACCTTTTCTCGTCATCGGCCGGCAGAAGCTACCTGATCAAGCTCAAGACCCTGGCGGGCTATTTCCACGCCGGCCAACTGGTGCCGCTCGACCAGGAAGGCCTGATGCTGCGCGCCACCCGCCAGGCGCTGACGCAATATCAGGCGCTGACGCAGCACCAGAGCCTGTCGCCACCGCCGGCGGCCACCACGGCGCCGGCCGAGCCGCCGACACGCACAGCACAGTAGCCGCCCACAGCCGGCTCATGATGGCGACGCCGGAGAGCGCCACCAGAAATCCGGCCGCTCGTATTGCTCGCGCAGGAAGTCGATCCACAGTCGCACCCGCAGCGGCATGTGTTTGCGCTGCGGAAACACCGCATAAATGCCATTGGGCGGCGCGCGGAATTCCTCCAGAAGAGGCACCAGCCGGCCGCTGGCAATGTCGGCCTCGACCTCCCAGGTACTGCGCCAGGCAATGCCGTGGCCGGCCAGGCACCAGTCGTGCAGCACCTGGCCGTCGGAGCAGTCGAGTGCGCCACGCGGCTTGATGTGGATGATGTGGCGCTGCACGGCTGGCGCGCCGTCCTGCTGCTCGCGGGTAGCGTCCGGATCCTGCGGCACCGCAAAGGCCCAGCCCCGGCTTTGCGAGGCCTCGCTGGAGAGGCCCAGGCAATTGTGCTGCTGCAGTTCGGCCGGCGTGGCCGGCACGCCATGCCGTGCGATGTAGGCGGGCGCTGCCACGCACAGGCGCCGGTTGTCAGCCAGGCGCACGCTGATCAGCGAGGAATCGGGCAGGTCGCCGACCCGCACCGCGCAGTCATAACCCTCGCCGGCCAGATCGACCAGCCGATCGCTGAGATTGAGCGAGACGCGCACCTCCGGGTGCTGGGCATGAAAGCGCGGCACCAGCGGTGCCACGTGGCGACGGCCAAAACCGGCCGGCGCGGTCAGGCGCAAGTGGCCCGTGGCCTTGACGCTGCCGGCCGAGACGTTGGCCTCGGCATCGGCCAGTTCGGCCAGCAGGCGCTGGCAGTCCTCCAGAAAGGCCGCACCTTCGCGCGTGAGGCTGATGCGGCGCGTGGTGCGCACCAGCAGCTTGACGCCCAGATGCGCCTCCAGCGCATCGAGGCGGCGGCTGACGATGGCCGTGACCACGTCCTCGGCCTTGGCCGCAGCCGTGAGGCTGCCGCGGGCCGCGACATTGACGAAGGTTTCAAGGGCCTTGAGCCTGTCCATGCTGGAGATCACCGTCACGCAACCGCGACTTTTGTGAAAAAGTAAATAGTAAATGGATTTGAAGGCGCTTTATTGTCACATCAATATGGAATAAAGTGTCCAGTCCATGCTGGTCTCAGAGCATGTTCCTGTTCACGGGCATCGATGACGCCCTTGCCAGGAGCGCTGCGCCGGCATACAAGGAATCCAAGGAACAACCGATACCGCCCTAGAACTGGAGATCCACACCATGACGACGACCCAACGCACCACCCTCCACGGCCTGCAGGTTGCCAACAACCTGAAAAGCTTCGTGGATGAGCAAGTCCTGCCGGGCACCGGCATCGACGGCAGCGCCTTCTGGCAGGGCTTCGACGCCCTCGTCAAGGATTTTGCACCGCGCAACGCGGCCCTGCTGGCCGAGCGCGACCGCTTCCAGACCGAACTGGACAACTGGCACCTGGCCAATCCCGGTCCGATCCGGGATCTGGCCGCCTACCGCAGCTTCCTCGAAGGCATCGGCTATATCGTGCCAAGCCCTACCGATGCCAAGGCCACCACCACCAACGTCGACGACGAGCTGGCCGTGCAAGCCGGCCCGCAGCTGGTGGTGCCCATCCTCAATGCGCGCTATGCCCTCAATGCCGCCAACGCGCGCTGGGGTTCGCTCTATGACGCGCTGTACGGCACCGATGCCATCCCCGAGGACGGCGGCGCCGACAAGGGCAAAGGCTACAACCCGGTGCGCGGTGCCCGGGTGATCGCCTTTGCCCGCCAGTTTCTCGACGATTCCGCCCCGCTGGCGGCCGGCTCCTACAAGGATGCCACTGGCCTCGCCATCGAAGACGGCCAGCTGGTGGTGCGCCTGGCCGGCGGCCAGAGCACGCGCCTCAAGGCCCCCACGCAGTTCGCCGGCTACCAGGGCGATGCAGCCAGCCCCTCGTCCATCCTGCTGGTGCACAACGGCATCCACATCGACATCCAGATCGACCGCAGCACGCCGATCGGCAAGGACGATGCCGCCGGCATCAGCGATGTGGTGCTCGAGGCCGCGCTCTCGACCATCCTCGACCTGGAAGACTCGGTGGCCGCCGTCGATGCCGACGACAAGGTCGCCGCCTATGCCAACTGGCTGGGCATCATCAAGGGCACGCTGAGCGAGGAGGTCAGCAAGGGCGGCAAGACCTTCACCCGCACCCTCCATGCCGACCGCGAGTACACGGGCGCCGATGGCCAGCCGCTCAAGCTGCATGGCCGCTCGCTGATGTTTCTGCGCAATGTCGGCCACCTGATGACCAACCCGGCCATCCTGTGGGGCGAGGCCGGCCAGGAGATTCCCGAAGGCATCATGGATGCCGTCATCACCACCGCCATCGCCATCCACGACCTCAAGGGCCATGGCGAGGGTGGCATCCGCAACTCGCGCAAGGGCTCGGTCTACATCGTCAAGCCGAAGATGCACGGCCCGGCCGAGGTGGCCTTCGCCAACGAACTCTTCGGTGCCGTCGAGAAGCTGCTGGGCCTGCCGGAGAACACCGTCAAGCTCGGCATCATGGACGAGGAGCGCCGCACCAGCGTCAACCTCAAGGCCTGCATCGCGGCCGCGCCGGCGCGCGTGGCCTTCATCAACACGGGCTTCCTCGACCGCACCGGCGACGAAATCCACACCGTCATGCAGGCCGGCCCGGTGCTGCGCAAGGGCGACATGAAGTCCAGCGCCTGGATCGCCGCCTACGAGAAGAACAACGTGCTGGTGGGCCTGTCCGCCGGCCTGCGCGGGCGCGCCCAGATCGGCAAGGGCATGTGGGCCATGCCGGATCTGATGGCCGAGATGCTCAAGGCCAAGATCGGCCACCCCAAGGCCGGCGCCAACACCGCCTGGGTGCCTTCGCCCACCGCCGCCACGCTGCATGCGCTGCATTACCACCAGGTCGACGTCAAGGCGATCCAGGAAGAGCTGGAGAAGACCGCCTACGAATCGGTGCGTGACAGCCTGCTCGCCGACCTGCTGACCATCCCGGTGGTGGCCGATGCCACCTGGAGCGCCGCGGAGCGCCAGCAGGAGCTGGACAACAACATCCAGGGCATCCTCGGCTACGTGGTGCGCTGGATCGACCAGGGCGTGGGCTGCTCCAAGGTGCCCGACATCAACAACATCGGCCTGATGGAAGACCGCGCCACGCTGCGCATTTCCAGCCAGCACATCGCCAACTGGCTGCTGCACGGCGTGGTCAGCGAGGCCCAGGTGCACGAAACCTTCGAGCGCATGGCGGCGGTGGTGGACCAGCAGAATGCGGGCGATCCGGCCTACCTGCCGATGGCCGGCCACTTCGAGACCTCCTATGCCTACCGCGCCGCCTGCGACCTGGTGTTCAAGGGCGTGGCGCAGCCCAGCGGCTACACCGAGCCACTGCTGCACGCCTGGCGCCTGAAGTTCAAGGCCAAGGCCTGAGAACCTGTTGACTCTGCCCGACGGGCAGGCTCCAAAGCAAAAGCCGCTCCAATGAGCGGCTTTTTTCACCTTGGCTGCTGCGTCGCCCTCATGGACGACGCCGGACCGATCAGGGCTTGGGGCTGGTCGGGAAAGGCCAGGCCGCCTTGGGCTGCAGCGTGGTCTTGACCACCGGCTTGCTGGCGGCGGCCTTGGCAGGCTTCTTGGCGGCGGCCGGCTTGGCTGCCTTGGCCGCAGGAGCGGGTTTGGCAGCTGCCGACTTGGCCTTGGTGGTGGGCTTGGCAGCAGGCTTGGGCGCGGCAGCGGTCTTGGCTGCTGCCTTCGGAGCCGCTGCGGCCTTGGTGGTCTTGGTGGTTGTCTTCACAGCCTTGGGGGCGGAGGCTGCAGGCTTGGTGGCGGGCGCGGCGGCGGGCTTCTTGGCCACGGCCTTCTTCACCGCCGGCGCCTTGACCGCCGCCGTCTTCTTGGCAGCCGGAGCGGCGGCCTTCTTGGCAGGAGCCTTCTTCGCCACCGGTGCAGCCGTCTTCTTCACGGCCACTTTCTTGGCCACGGGCTTCTTGGCTGCCGGCTTCTTCACTGCCGCGGCAGGCGCGGCGACCTTGGCCTCGGCGACCGGGGGGGTGGCCGGCTTGCTGGCGGCCTTCTTCACAGCCACGGTTTTGCTGGTCTTGGCCGGCTTGGCGGCAGGCTTGGTCGCAGCGGGCTTGGCGGCGGCCTTTGGAGCGGCTTCGGCTTTCTTGGTGGCGACTTTCTTCGCTACAGGCGTTGCATCAGCACTTTTCGCCTTTTTGGTTTCTGCAGGCTTCTTGGCCACCGGCTTGCTCGTGGCAGGCTTGGCTGCAGACTTTTTGTTGGTCGCCATCAAATTCTCCTATTCCAAGAAATACATTGATTGATAACGCAAATGAGGAGGGCCGAATGTCCAATCGATTGTCGAGTCCATATGCAATCCCTGCACCCATGGAATCCCATCCAGATTACGTCTTGGGCGATTCTCACGTCAAGCAGACCCCTCGTCCAGCGCAAGGCAACGATTTTATTGTCAATAAATGTAACAAGTTGCTTTTTCAGCCAATTCGAGGCGCCCATCGATATTCATCGCACCCTATTCGGGCATTTGACGGGTTTATCGATTCAACCGGTGAGCGTCAGGCAAAGACGCGAAATCCGCGGACATGCCGACCGGCCGGAACCGGATTTTCCGCATTCATGTCCATCGCCCGGGGCCTGTTCACACAGGCGGTGCCGGCACGCAGGCAGCCAATACCGGTAGCGATGCGGCCGAGCGGATGCCGAATACGACTAAAGTTGAATGAATCGCCGGTATTCCATGCGGCCCCGCGGCCACTCAATTACCTACAATTTCCATACCGGTGGCGGCGATTGCGCGTGCATCACGGCACCATCGATAATCCAGGAGACCATCCCATGCCCAACAGCCCCTACGATCAGCAGCTCGACAAAACCGCCGCCAATTTCTCGGCCCTGAGCCCGCTGGATTTCATCCGGCGCACCGCCGAGGTTTATCCGGAGCGCCTGGCCGTGATTCATGGCGATTTGCGCCGCAACTGGGAACAGACCTATCGGCGCAGCCGTCAGCTCGCCAGCGCGCTGCAGCAGGCAGGCATCGGCAAGAACGACACCGTGGCGGTGATGCTGCCCAATACGCCGCCGATGGTCGAAGCGCATTTCGGCATTCCGATGGCTGGCGCCGTGCTCAACACGCTCAATACCCGGCTGGATGCGGAAACCATTGCTTTCATGCTCGATCATGGCGAGGCCAAGGCCTTGATCGTCGATCCGGAGTTCGCCCGGCTGATCGCCCGCGCGCTGCCGCTGCGCAAGCGCGAGCAACCGCTGAAGCTGATCACGGTGCAGGATGCGCTGTTCGGCCCGGCCACCGCCGAATGGCCCGATGCGCAGGACTATGAGGATTTCCTCGCCGGCGGCGACCCCGACTTCAACTGGCAGCGCCCCGCCGACGAATGGGACGCGATCGCGCTCAACTACACCAGCGGCACCACCGGCGACCCGAAGGGCGTGGTCTACCACCACCGCGGCGCGGCGCTCAACGCCGTCTCCAACATACTGGAATGGGACATCCCCAAGCACCCGGTCTATCTGTGGACGCTGCCGATGTTCCACTGCAACGGCTGGTGCTTCCCATGGACAGTGGCGGCGCGGGCCGGCATCAACGTCTGCCTGCGGCGCGTCGATGCCGCGGCCATCTTCGATGCCATCCGCGACCATGGCGTGACGCATTATTGCGGCGCACCCATCGTACACAGCCTGCTGGTCAACGCGCCGCCTTCGCTCAAGGAGGGCGTGCCGGCCGGCGTCAAGGCCATGGTGGCCGGCGCCGCACCGCCGGCCTCGATGATCGAGGGCATGGAGGAGCTGGGCTTCGATCTCACCCATGTCTATGGTCTCACCGAGGTTTATGGCCCGGCGACCGTCTGCGCCAAGCACACCGACTGGGATACGCTGGAGATCGGCGCGCGCGCGCAACTCAATGCCCGCCAGGGCGTGCGCTACCACCTGGAGCAGGAAGCGCGCGTGCTCGACCCCGAGACGCTGGCGCCGGTACCCTGGGACGGCGAGACCATGGGCGAGATCATGTTCCGCGGCAACATCGCCATGAAGGGCTACCTGAAAAACCCGGCCGCCACCGAGAAGGCCTTCGCCGGCGGCTGGTTCCACTCGGGCGACCTGGCGGTGCAGTACCCGGACGGCTACATCAAGATCAAGGACCGCAGCAAGGACATCATCATCTCCGGCGGCGAGAATATCTCCTCGATCGAGGTCGAGGACGTGCTCTACCGCCATCCGGCCGTGCTCGGCGCCGCGGTGGTGGCCAAGCCCGACCCGAAGTGGGGCGAGACGCCCTGCGCCTTCGTCGAACTCAAGGAAGGCGCCGACGTGACGGCCGAGGACATCGTCGCGCACTGCAAGCAGCACCTGGCCGGCTTCAAGGTGCCCAGGGCCGTGGTGTTCGGGGCACTGCCCAAGACCAGCACCGGCAAGATCCAGAAGTTCGAGTTGCGCCGCCAGGTCGGCTCGGCGCAGGCGATCGACATCTGACGCCGGGTCCGGAACACCGCTGGCACGCGCCGGCATGGCGGACATGGGGCAAATGCAACACTTGCCACCATGAAGGGGCCCTGCGCCCGCCCCGAAACGGGCCGCACGGCCAACATCCGCTATGCTTGCACGGTGTCCAACAACCGCCGAGCGCTTTCACCACAGTGAGCTCCGACCAGCCTCCCCCGCGACCTGCGGAAAACCCCGACAAACGCAGCCTGCGCCAGCGCATCGCCGAACTGCTGCATCCCGCGCCGGACTCGACCGACGCGCTGATCGAGGTCATCAACGCCGCCGAGGGCAATGACGTCATCGATGCCGACGTGCGCATCATGCTCGAACGGGTGATCCGCATGGCCAGCCTCACCGCCGCCGACGTCATGGTGGCGGCGCCGCGCATCGACATGCTCGATGCCAACGCGCCTTTCGAGGACAACCTGCGCGAAGTCATCCACACCGCACATTCGCGCTTTCCCGTCTACCAGGATTCGCGCGAGAACATCATCGGCGTGCTGCTGGCCAAGGACCTGCTCAAGCTCCAGCGCGCGCCGGAGCTGAACGTGCGCGCGCTGCTGCGCCCGCCGCTGTTGCTGCCCGAGTCCAAGCGCCTCTACGACCTGCTGCGCGAGTTCCGCCTGCACCGCAACCACATGGCGGTGCTGATCGACGAATTCGGGCGCATCTCCGGGCTGGTCACCATCGAGGACGTGCTCGAGGAGATCGTCGGCGAAATCGAGGACGAGTTCGACATTCCCGAGGATGAGGGCGACATCTTCGCGCTGGCCGACAACAGCTGGCGCGTCAGCGGCGACACCCCCATCGAGCGCGTCGAGGACGCCTTCGAGGTCAGGCTGCTGCCCGAAGAGCTCGAGGACGAGGTCGAGACCATCGGTGGCCTGGTCGCGCACCAGCTCGGCCACGTGCCTTCGCGCGGCGAGAGCCTGCATCTGGGTGGCCTGAACTTCCTGGTGCTGCACGCCAGGGGGGGTGCGGTGCGCTGGTTCCGCGTCAGCCGCCTGCCGAGCGACGCGGCCGAAGCCGGCTGAAACACCACCGGGGTCGGTGACGGCGCCGGCGCAAGCAAAGGTGCGCCAGCGTCGGCGAACGGCCGCACCAGGGCCGGTCGCCCTGCCAAAGGCGGCACAATGGGCGGCATCGCCAACCCGCCCCGAGCGCCTGCCATGTCCTACCTCGTCACCGAACACCGCCTGATCCGCTTTGCCCGCCTGTTGGCCCTGGTGCTGCTGCCGGTGCTCGGCGGCCTGCAGGCCTGGGCGTTGGCAGACCGGCAGGGCCAGGCCCACTGGTGGGTGCAGATCGCGGCGATGGCCGGCTTCTTCCTGTTCCTCGACGGCAGCCGCAGCCTGCGCCAGGCGGCCTGGCGCAGCTGGTGGTTCGCCACCAGCTGGCTCGCCGGCGTGTTCTGGTGGCTCTTCATCTCCATGCATACGTATGGCGGCCTGCCGGCGCCGCTGGCCGCCGGTGGCGTGCTGGCACTGGCCGGGGCACTGGCGCTCTACTATGTGCTGGCAGGCATGCTGTACTGGCAGTTGCGGGTGCGCAGCTTTCTGGCCAGTGCACTGCTGTTCGCCGGCTGCTGGACGCTGGCCGAACTCGCGCGCGGCCAGTTGCTGACGGGTTTTCCATGGGGTGCGGTGGGTTACGCGCAGATCGACGGGCCGCTGGCCTGGCTGGCGCGCTATGTCGGCGTCTATGGTGTGGGTGCCTCGGCCGCCGTGTTCGCGGCGCTGGCAGCCTTCGCGCTGATGGGCGTGCTGGGCTACATCCTTGGGCGCTTCATCAGCGTCTCGCGCCTGCCGATCAGCCTCCCGCGCATGCTCTCGGCCTTCGCCTGGCTGGCCTTGCTGGGCGCTGCCGGCCATTTCGGCCACCAGTGGCAGCTGCGCCAGTTCGCCCGGGTCGACGCCGCCCTGCAGCAGCGCCCGGCGGTTTCGCTGGCGCTGCTGCAGGGTAACATCCCGATCGCCGAAAAGTTCGACATGCAAACCGGCGTGATGGAGTCGCTGCAGTGGTATGGCGGCCAGTTCGTCGACAGCCGCGCCGACCTGGTCATCGCCCCGGAGACGGCCATCCCGGTACTCAAGGAAATGCTGCCGATCGGCTATTACGCCGTCGTCACCGCGCCGTTCCTCGCGGACGACGCAGGCGGCGGACGCGCCATGCTGACCGGCATTCCGCTGGGCAACCCGATCGATGGCTACACCAACTCGGTCGAGGGCTTCCAGCCGGGCGCGCCGGTCTACACCTACAGCAAGCACCATCTTGTGCCATTCGGCGAATTCGTGCCGCCGATGTTCCAGTGGTTCAACGACATGATGGACATCCCGCTGGACGACTTCAGCCGCGGCGCCGCGGTGCAGGCACCGTTCGAATGGAAGGGCGAGCGCTTCGCGCCCAACATCTGCTATGAGGATTTGTTCGGCGAAGAGCTGGCACTGCGCTTTGCGGATGCCGCGCAGGCACCCACCGTGCTGGTCAACTTCAGCAATATCGGCTGGTTCGGCAACGGCGCGGCGGTGGACCAGCACCTGCACATCAGCCGCATGCGCACGCTGGAGCTGGAACGCCCGATGGTGCGCGCCACCAACACCGGCGCCACGGCCATCATCGACCACCGCGGCCAGGTGCAGGCGCTGGCGCCCCGCGCCACCCGCACGGTGCTGCATGGCGAGGTGCGCGGCATCGGCCAGGATGGCGCCGCCGCCAGCATCACGCCGTTTGCCCGCTGGGCCGGACGCTTCGGCCTCTGGCCGGCCTGGCTGGCGGCACTGGCAGTGGTGATCGCCAGCGGCGCGCTCTGGCGCCGCCTGCCGCCGATGCGCTGACCAGCCGGATCCGGGGCAATCAGGCCAGCACCACCTGGCAGCGCTGCCCGCTCCATTGCGGCAGCTCCGGCAGATCGCGCGCGCCGGCATCGGTGACGATGACGTCGATGGCCTGCGGCTCGGCATACACCACGCGGCTGCTCTGGCCGAGCTTGCTGCTGTCGGCCAGGATGATCAGGCGCCGGGCGCGCTCGCCCATGGCGCGTGCGACGGCGGCCTCGCGGTGCTCGAAGCTGGTGGCGCCGTTGACGCTGCTGAGCCCCACCGGCGAGAGCAGCGCCACATCCGCGCAATAGCGGTGGATCTCGGCCACCGTGTGGTCGCCATACGTGGCCGCCAGGGACGGCTGCACCATGCCGCCGAGCAGGATCACCTCGTTGCCCGACTGCCGCTGGGTGTCGGCCGCCGCGAGTTTCTGCGCCACATGCAGGCCATTGGTGATGATGGTCAGGCCGCTCATGGTGGAGAGTTCCTCGGCGAGCAGCATGGTCGTCGAGCCGGTATCGAGAAACAGCGTCTGGCCCGGCTGCACCAGCTGCACCGCGGCGCGGGCGATGGCGCGCTTCTCGCGCGCATGCACGCTCTGGCGCACCGCCAGGGGCAACTCCGGCTGGGGCTCGGTGGCCACCACGCCGCCATGCACACGTCGCAGTGCGCCCTGCCCTTCGAGCTCGAGGATGTCGCGGCGCACGGTCTCGCGCGACACTCCCAGGTCCTGGGCGATGCGTTCAGTGCTGACCTGATTGAAGGTCGACAGGAGGGCGCGGATGCGATGGAGACGGGCTTCTTGGATCATGGCTGGGGCGGATGAAAGGCGGCACAGGCGCCGCCTTCGCCGTGCCTCACCGTCTGTGGCGCGGACGCGTCAGCCGGTGCAGCAGCGCAGCAATGGTAGCAACAATGGCCATGATGCAGGTCGAGAACGCGGCGGCCTGCGAGGTAAAACCGGCCTCGTCGAGTCGCATCACGGTCACGGCCGCCAGCGGCAGCGATGGCGAGACCAGGAAAATCACCGCCGAGAGCGTCACCATCGAGCGCATGAAAAGAAACAGCGCCACCGCCACCAGCGTGGTGCGCACGGCCGGCAGATAGACATCGCCGAGGATGCGCGCGACGCCGCCGCCCATCACCGTGGTGGCATCCTCCAGCGCCACCGGTACGTTGCGCATGCCGGTCATCATGGTGGCATAGCCCTGGGTGTGGTAGTGGATGTAGTTGCAGAACGCGATCAGCACCGCCGAGCCATACAGCAGGCCCCAGGGCATGGTGGCGCTGTTGAAGGCGAACACGTACGAGAGGCCCAGCACCAGCCCCGGCACGGCCACCGGCATCGAGGACAGCAGTGCCGCCGCGCCCGCCAGCCGGCCCGGCATGCGCCGCACGCCGAAGGTGAGCATGAACAGCAGGACCGTGCCGATGAACGCCGCCAGCGCCGAGATCCACACCGAAGTCCACAGCGAGGTGTAGCCGCCAGCCGTGTGGATGTCGTAATGGCGCAGCGTCAGGCTGAGGTTGTAGGGCCAGAGGCGGATGAAGCTCGCCAGCACCACCGTGCCCACCACCAGCACCACGCAGGTGGCCAGCGCCGCGGATGCCAGGAACACCGGCACATCGCGCGCCGGCAGGCGCCCGGGCACCGGCGGCAGCGCCGCTTCGCTGCCCACCACGGCCTGGCGCCTGGCGGCCAGGCGCTCGACCCACACCGACAGTGCCGCCGGCAGCAGCAGCAGAATGCCGACCACTGCGCCCATGCCGAACTTCATCTGACCGCTGACTTGGTTGTAGATCTCGGTGGCCAGCACCGAAAAGTCGCCACCGATCACCACGGCGTTGCCGAAGTCGGTGATGGTGATGGTGAAGACCACGAAGGACGCGCTCAGCAGGCCATAGCGCACGCCCGGCAGCGTGATGTCGAAGAACTGGCGCCAGCCGCCCGCGCCCAGCATCTCGGCAGCCTCGTACTGACGCGCATCGCCATGGCGCAGCGCCGCGCGGATGATCAGAATGGCCTGCGGCAGCGCATACAGCACATCAGCGAGCAGCAGGCCCCAGAAGCCGTACACATCCGGGCGGATGCCCAACATTTTGCCGACCACACCATTGCGCCCGAGCAGGAAGATCAGGCCCAGACCCAGCACCAGCGAGGGCGCCAGCACCGGCAGCGACATGACCATGCCGATCACGCGCTTGCCGGGCATCGCGGTGCGCTCGATGCCGTAGGCCACCACGAAGGCCAGCAGCACCGTCAGCAGCGTCGTCGAGACGCCCAGCAACAGGCTGTTGCGCACCGCGCGCCAGACGCCGGGCGTATCCATCAGCGCCAGGTAATTGCCCAGGCCGACGCTGCCGGTGCTGTCGTCGACCAGGCTGCGCCAGGCGATGCCCAGCATCGGAATGCCGAAGAACAGCACCAGCGCCGCCATCGGCAGCCACAGACAGGCGCGCAGCAGCCAGCGGTCCAGCGCCGCGCCGGAGACATCGGGGCGGGCGGCGGGAAAAAGGCGTTGGATCATGCGCATGGGCCATCTCCTGCCGGGGCAAAGGCCTTGCCGTCGGCGCGCACCCACGCGCAGCTGGCCACGCCGGCGAGAGCCACCTCCACGGCCTCGCCTTCCTGCAGCGCAACGTCGCTGCCGGTCTCCACCAGCAGTGCGCGGCCCTGCCACTGCACCTGCACGCGCTGGATGCTGCCCAGGAAGCTGACCGCCACGACGCGACCGCCGGCACCGGCGCGCGGCGTCAGCCGCAGGTGCTCGGGCCGCACGCACAGCTCCATGCCCTCGGCCGGTGGCGGCGCGATGGGCTGGCCCTCGGCCAGCAGCTGCGCCGCCGCATCGGCGGGCAGCAGGTTGCTGTGGCCCATGAAGTCGGCCACGAAGCGCGTGCGCGGATGCAGGTACAGCTCGCGCGGCGAGCCGACCTGCTCGATGCGACCGGCATTCATGCAGACGATCTTGTCGGCCATGCTCATGGCCTCCTCCTGGTCGTGCGTGACCATCAGCGTCGGGATGCCCAGGCGCTGCTGCACCTCGCGCAGTTCCTGGCGCAAGCCGACGCGCACCCGCGCGTCCAGCGCCGACAGGGGCTCGTCGAGCAACAGCAGCGAGGGGTTGACCGCCAGCGCCCGCGCAATGGCCACGCGCTGCTGCTGGCCGCCCGAGAGCTGGCCCGGATAACGCTCGCCAAAGCCGGGCAGCCGCACCACCTCGAGCAATTCCTGTACCCGCTCGGCAATCGCCGCCGCCGGCGTCTTGCGGATCTGCAGGCCATAACCGATGTTCTGGGCGATCGTCATGTGCGGAAACAGCGAATACGACTGGAACACGATGCCGAAGCCCCGCTCACGCGCCGGCAGCGCCGCCAAGTCGCGGCCGTCCAGCGAGATGCGCCCGCCATCGGCGGCCAGCAGCCCGGCGATGATGCGCAGCAGCGTGGTCTTGCCGCAACCGCTCGGCCCCAGCAGACACACGAATTCGGAACTGGCAATGTCCAGATGGATGCGCTCGAGCGCCACATGGCCATTGAAGGTCTTGTAGAGGTTTTGGATGGAGAGGGACATGGAGGTCGAAATGGTGGGGAAGGGGCTGGCGATCGAAGGCATCACGGCAGTGCATCGCATCGCGGCGCGGCCCCGGCGCGCCGGCCGGCCGGGGCGAGTCCAGCGGCTCAGCGGCCGATGGTTTTCTGCCAGGTCGAGAGGATGGTCTCGCGGTCCCTGGCAGATTGGGCGAAGTCCATCGGGAACAGCACCGTGGAGAGGTCTTCGGGCAGGCCGGCCTCCCTGGCCGCCTTGGACTGCGGCGTGCCTGGGATCGTCACGATCTCCTTGTATTTGCCATACAGGGCCGCCGCGCTCGGCGAGAGCGTCCAGTCCAGGAAGCGCTGGGCATCGGCCTTGTTCCTGGAGGATGCCATCAGTCCCGAGGCCTCCAGCTCGTAGCCCGCGCCATCGCTGGGAATCACCATCTCGACCGGGTAGCCCTCCTCGATCGACTGCATGGCGGCAAATGCGAGCGACGTACCAATGCCGAACTCGCCGGAGCGCGCCGCCTTGCACGGGCGCGATCCCGACTTGATGTACTGCGCCACATTGCCGTCGAGCGTCTTGAGGTACTTCCAGCCCTCTTCTTCACCCTTGCCCTGCAGCAGCGCGGCAATCTGCAGATAGCCGGTGCCCGAAGACACCGGGTTGGGCATCACCACCTCGCCCTTGTAGATGGGATCGGCCAGTTCGGCCCAAGTCCTGGGCACCGGCAGCTTCTTGGCCTTGAGCACCTCGGTGTTGACGCAGAACGCCGCCATGTAGCCGGTGGTGGCAAACCATTTGCCATCTTCGGCGCGGTATTTGGCATCGAGCGCCTCGCGGCCCTTGGCCGCATAGGGCTCGAGCAGTGCCGCCACGCGCGGGTCGAGCATGTTGGTGACGGCCCAGCCCCAGATCACGTCATGCTGGGGATTGGCCGCCTCGGCCAGGATGCGCGGGCCGAGATCGCCGGTGGACAGGCGCAGCACCTTGACGTCGATGTCGGGCATGTCTTTCTTGGCGGCCGCGACATAGTCCTTGATCTCGTCTTCCTCCAGTGCGGTATAGACCGTGACGGTGCCGGCATGCGCCAGGCAGGCGGCGGCGGAGAGGATCAAGGCCGTCAGGCCGTGGTGGACGGGGCGCAGGGACAGCGGATTCTTCATGGCGGACTCCATTCAAGTGCAAGCGAAGAGCAGGACAACGAAACACACCAAACTGGTGCGTTCAAATGCACCGTTTTGTGTATTTTTATGCATTTGCGTTTTTTATTGCATATGCACTAGAATGCACAAGCACATAATATGCCAATGCTTGACCTCACCGGTTGCCCACCAACGCTGGCATGCCTGAACCACCAATTCGCCACCGACCTGCCTCAGAAGGAAACCTCGCCATGGCCACCCGCTCCACCATCATGGACACCAACAGCTTCCGCGCCGAGCACGCCGCCGCGCTCGACGCCGACGAACGCCGGCTGACGGAAAAGCGCAGCAAGCTGCTGGGTGACTCCTACCGCCTGTTCTATCGCAAGCCGGTGCATCTGGTACGCGGCCAGGGCCAGTACCTGTGGGATGCCCATGGCGACAAATACCTCGATGTCTACAACAATGTCGCCAGCATCGGCCACTGCCACCCGGCCGTGATCGCCGCCGTGCACGAGCAGATGCAGCAGCTCAACACCCACACGCGCTACCTGCACGGACGCATCCTCGACTACACCGAAGACCTGCTGGGCACCCTGCCCGCCGAGATCACCAAGGCGATGTACATGTGCACCGGCTCCGAGGCCAACGACCTGGCCATCCGCATCGCGCGCGCCTACAGCGGCGGCACCGGCATCATCGTCAGCCAAGAGGCCTACCATGGCACCAGCGGCCTGACCTCGGGCGTCTCCCCCGCCCTCGGCAGCGGCCAGCCGCTCGCGGCCACCACCCGGCTGGTGCCGGCGCCCGACCGCTACCGTGTCGACGCGCCCGACCTCGGCGCCTGGTTCGCCGCCGAGATCCAGAAGCAAATCGACGACATGGCCGCGCACGGCATCCAATTCGCCGGCTTCCTGGCCGATTCGATCTTCTCGTCCGATGGCGTGCTGCCCGGCCCGGCCGGCTACCTGAAGGAAGCGGTGGAGGTGGTGCATCGCAACGGCGGCATCTTCATCGCCGACGAGGTGCAGCCCGGCTTCGCGCGCACCGGCGAGGCCTTCTGGGGCTTCGCGCGCCACGGCGTGGTGCCCGACGTCGTCACCACCGGCAAGCCCATGGGCAACGGCATCCCGGTCTCGGGCCTGCTGGCGCGCCCCGAGGTGCTGGCTGCCTTCAGCGACGACATTCCCTACTTCAACACCTTCGGCGGCAACCCGGTCTCGATCGCCGCGGCCCAGGCCGTGCTGCGCGTGATCCGCGAGGAAGGCTTGCAGCGGCACAGCCTGGAAGTCGGCGGCCAGTTGCAGGCCGAACTCGCCAAGCTGGCCGAGCGCCACGAGAACGTGGGCGACGTGCGCGGCACGGGCCTCTTCATCGGTTTCGAACTGGTGACCGACCGCGCCAGCAAGACGCCCGACAAGGCGCTGGCGCTCGACGTCGTCGAGAAGCTGCGCGAGCAGCGCGTGCTGACCTCCGTGGCCGGCCCCCATGGCAACGTGCTCAAGCTGCGGCCGCCACTGGCCTTCCAGACGCACGACATCGACTGGCTGGTCAGCGCACTCGATACGGCACTGAGCACCTGCGCGCAGCAACGTCGCAACGCGGCCGTGCCTGCCTGACATCTTGTTCACGGTCTTTTCGTGGGTTGCGCACAGATTGCAAACAAGTTCCAGAAGTTCCCGGCACCGCGCCCAAGCCGAGGCGATGGCGAGATAATGGTTTTCCCGGATTTGCAGCAACCGCCATGCTTGGCAGGAGAAGAACCATGAGTCCATCGCGCCCGCGCCAAACCCCGACAGCGACCACCGAGCCGGATGGCAACGCACCGGCAGGCCGCACGCGCCGCCCCACTGGCGCACGCGCTGCCAGCCGCGCCGTGCACCAGGGCGATGTGGCGCCATCGACCCGTCCCGCCGCGCTCGCGCGCCATGTTGCCCAGGAAGCCACGCAGGCTCGCCAGACCGAACTTGCCGAGGCCGCGCACAGCATCATCGAAGGAGCCGAGACCGCGGATGCGCGTGCGGCCGCCCTGCGCGCGCTGATCGAGGGTGCCGCTGCGGACGACCGCGCCGCACTGCGCCGCGCCCTACTCGATGGCGATGGCACTGCCGGCGAGAAAACCAATCCGGACGAGGAACTCGCCCGCGGCTGGCGCGATGGCAGCTACCCGTACAAGAACCTGCTGCGCCGCAGCGTCTACGAGAAGGAAAAGTTTCAGCTGCAGGTCGAACTGCTCAAGCTGCAGGCCTGGGTCAAGGAAACCGGCCAGCGCGTGGTCATCGTTTTCGAAGGCCGTGATGCGGCCGGCAAGGGCGGCGCCATCAAGCGTTTCATGGAACACCTCAACCCGCGCGGCGCGCGCGTGGTGGCGCTGGAGAAGCCCACGCCCAACGAGCAGGGCCAGTGGTACTTCCAGCGCTATGTGCAGCACCTGCCCACGCGCGGCGAGATCGTCCTGCTCGACCGCAGCTGGTACAACCGCGCCGGCGTCGAGCGGGTGATGGGCTTTTGCACGCCCGAGGAATACGGCGAATTCATGCGCCAGGCGCCCGAGTTCGAGCGCCACCTGGTGCGCAGCGGCATCCATCTGATCAAGTTCTGGTTCTCGGTCAGCCGCGAGGAGCAGCGCCGCCGCTTCAAGGAACGCGAATCCCATCCGCTCAAGCAATGGAAGCTCAGCCCCATCGACCAGGCCTCACTGGACAAGTGGGACGACTACACCCGCGCCAAGGAGGCCATGTTCTTCGAGACCGACACGGCCGAGGCCCCATGGACGGTGATCAAGAGCGACTGCAAGAAGCGCGCACGCCTCAATGCCATGCGCTACGTGCTGCACAAGCTTGCCTACACCAACCGCGATCTGGCCCGCATCGGCAAGCTCGACCCGCTCATCGTCGGCCGCGCCCACGTGGTCTACGAGCGCGGCGAGCGTCCCGGCGCGCTGATCTGAACGATGGCCTGACCGCGCCGCTCAGCAAGGCCGCAGGCTGCGGCCATTGATGAAGCGGCCGAGATCGCGCCGGATGTCGGCGCGCACAGCCTCGTAGTCCGGGAACTGGATGGTGTAGAGCGTGCCTTCCTCGCGCTCGACCACCACCTGCACGCCACCGATGCCGCGTCCTTCGAGCGAGCGCTTTTGCTGCTGCGCGGCCGCTTCCGACGAGAAGCGGCCGAGCGAATAGCCCTCGCCCCAGTTGCTGCCGCGCAGGCGTTCATAGGCGATGCGCTTGCTCTCGAGTTCGGCGCGCCGGGCCGTCAGCATCAGCTCATCCTCCATGCCGCCCCAGAACACCATCCAGCGCGCCGGCGTGCTGCTGCGCTCGAGCCGCCAGCTCTGCTGCGGCCAGCGCAGCAGCACTTCGCGCAGCGGCTCCATCTGCGCATCGGTGAAGCTGCCCAGCGCCATGCACTGCCTGGGCAGTTCGCGCGCGGGGGTCTCTGGCGGCGCCGCTGGCGCGGCCTGCGCCTGACTTTGCGGCTGGTTGCCTGTCTGGCTCTGCGCCTCGGCCGGGGTCTGCGCGTTGACGGCATTGGCATCGGCGCTGACGGTGGCAGGCAGCTCCTCCGCCAGCGGCGCCGGGATAGCCGGCGGCGTGGGCGGCGGCTCTGGGGCAGCAGGCGTCGCCGTCCGGGCCGTCACATCGCCCGGCTGCAGCCATTCGATGCGCTCGGGATGCAGCGGCGCGGGTGCGGCCTCGGTCAGCGACACGGCCGCCAGCGGCTGGGGCACCAGGCCGGCAAAGGCCAACCAGCCCTGCGTCCAGGCGAAATAAAGGCCATTGGCCAGCAGCAGCAATCCAAGCACGACCCGCAACATGTTTCCTCAACCCTTGCAAATTCGGTCAGACCGGTGCCTGCGCCAGGGGGCGCACGCTGACCTCGCCGCTGATGACGCGCTCGACCGCTCCATCACCACCATCGAGCAGCAGTTCTCCGGTGGCGTCCACGCCGGCGCCCAGGCCCTGCCGTCCATCGCTGAGCTGCAGCTGGCGCCCATGCAGCAGGTCGCAGGCGGCGAATGCCTGCCGGAAGGCCGCAAAGCCCTGGTGCTCGAAGCGCCGCAGGGCCTGCAGCAGCGCCGGCACGAACTGTCCCAGCAGTTGCCCCGGCTGCGGCGGCAGGCCGGTCCACTCGGCCACGCTGGCCATGGGCACCGACAGATCGGGCAGGGCCTGCTGGCGCAGGTTGAGGCCGATGCCGATGACCACATAGCGCGCGGCCGGCGCCGCAGTGACCGAGCCATCGTGCGGCTGCTGGCAGGCGGCCGTCTCGATCAGGATGCCGGCCATCTTGCGGCCCTGGCCCCGTGCATCCATGAGCCAGAGGTCATTGGGCCATTTGAGGCCCAGCCGCTGCGCGCGCGCCGGCGGCAGCGGTTGGGCGTGCGGCAGGCGCATCAGTGCCTGGACCAGCGCAACCCCGACCGCCAGCGACAGCCCGGACCAGTCCGCCGGCGCCAGCGGCACGCCCAGGCTCATGGCCAGCGAGGCCTCCGGATCACCATGCCAGGGCTTGCCCAGGCGCCCGCGGCCGGCGCTCTGACGCCCGGCCAGCAGCAGGCAGGGCGCGGCCACGCCATTGGCACAGCGGCGCATCAGTTCGCTGTTGCTCGAATCGACTTCATCGAGCCACTGCAGTGCGAAGCCGGGCCATGCCACCTCGGCGGCATGCTGCAGCTCGGACAGTTGCCAGGCTTTGGGGGCTGTCATGGCCTGGCTCCGGCCGCCTTGGCCGGCGGCGCGGCCGGCTTGCGCGCACGGCCCTTGCGGGTCATCAGCATGGTGCCGCGGCATTCGGGCGCGCCGCAGCGGCAGGCATAGGCGCGCTTGAGCGCGGTGGTCAGGCGCCCTTCGATCTCCAGCGCGTAGTCGAAGAACAGTTCCTCGCCGGCTTCGATCGGCACCAGTGCGCAGATGAAGATGCGGCCGCGCTCGTCCTCGCAGGCCTCGCAGTTGGGCGCGCAGGAATGGTTGATCCAGCGCGCCGCATTGCCCTGGGCGCCGCCATCGATGACCCAGCCGTCGTCGAGCTGGAACAAAAAGGTGTGATAGGGATCGTCCTCATTGAGCGCATGGCGGCGCTCGGCTTCCTGCCAGTCGATGCGCTCGCCCTTGTACTCGATGATCCACTCGCCCGGCTCGATGGGCCGGCAGGCGTAGACGCCCTTGCCATGCACTCCCGAGCGGCGCACCTGGATGCGGCGGCCGGGCCTGGCGGCGGCATCCGGGCGCGGTTTGCCGGCAGGGGATTTGGGTGGCATGGGCAAAACTCTGTTAATTTATAAAAAAGCGTGCGGCACGCGCCGGCTCACCGGCATGCACTGCCACGCACATTCAGCCGCCGATTGTAGAGGCGGTTTTCATTGATAACACGAGGCCTGCCGGCGCGCTGCGCAGCAGGCCACCGGGAATACCTGCACCCCCTATGTCCAAATCACTGGTCATTGCCGAGAAACCGTCGGTCGCACAAGACATTGTGCGCGCCCTCACGCCCGTGGCGGGCAGCTTCACCAAGCATGACGACTACTTCGAGAACGAGCGCTACATCGTCACCAGCGCGGTCGGCCACCTGGTCGAGATCCAGGCACCCGAGGAGTTCGACGTCAAGCGCGGCAAATGGAGTTTTGCCAACCTGCCGGTGATCCCGCCGCACTTCGATCTCAAGCCGGTCGAGAAGACCAAGTCGCGCCTGGCCGCCGTCACCCGACTGGCCAAGCGCGCCGATGTCGCCGACCTCATCAACGCCTGCGACGCGGGCCGCGAGGGGGAGCTGATCTTCCGCCTGATCGAGCAGTACGCCGGTCCCGTCAAAGGCGGCCAGCGCCAGCCGCTGGGCAAGCCGGTGCGGCGCCTGTGGCTGCAGTCGATGACGCCGCAGGCCATCCGCGATGGCTTCCAGAACCTGCGCAGCGATGCGCAAATGCGGGGCCTGGCCGATGCGGCGCGCAGCCGCTCGGAAGCCGACTGGCTGGTCGGCATCAACGGCACGCGGGCCATGACGGCCTTCAACTCGCGCGACGGCGGCTTCTTCCTGACCACCGTCGGACGCGTGCAGACGCCGACGCTCTCGCTGGTGGTCGAGCGCGAGGAGCAGATCCGCAAATTCGTCAGCCGCGACTACTGGGAAATCCACGGCGACTTCGCGGCCCAGGCGGGCCACTACCCCGGCCGCTGGTTCGATCCGCAGTTCAGGAAAGGTGACGACGAACACGCCCGTGCCGAACGCATCTGGGACGCCGCGCAGGCCCACGCCATCGCCCAGGCCGTGCTGCACCAGAGCGGCACGGTGGAGGAGCAGGCCAAGCCCACCACGCAGGCCAGCCCGCTGCTGTTCGACCTCACCAGCCTGCAGCGCGAAGCCAACGGCAAGTTCGGCTTCTCGGCCAAGACCACGCTGGCGCTGGCGCAATCGCTGTATGAGCGGCACAAGGCGCTGACCTACCCCCGGACCGACTCGCGCTACCTGCCGCAGGATTACCTGAGCGTCGCGCAGGATACCTTCAAGGCGCTCGCGCAAAGCCGCCTCGCGCACCTGGCGCCGCATGCCGCGCACGCGCTGCAAAGCGGCTACGTCAAGCCCAGCCGCCGCATCTTCGACGACAGCAAGGTCAGCGATCACTTCGCCATCATTCCGACCACGCAGCCGCCCGCCGGCCTCTCGGATGCCGAGCAGAAAATCTACGATCTGGTCACGCGCCGCTTCATGGCGGTGTTCTACCCCAGCGCCGAATACCTGGTGACCACCCGCATCACCAAGGTCCCCTCGCCCGCGCTGCCCGCGCCGGTGCAGCACTTCAAGAGCGAGGGCAAGGTGCTGGTCAAGCCCGGCTGGCTGGCCATCTACGGCAAGGAGGCCGATGGCGAACTCGCCGAGGGCAAGGACGGCAAAGGCGCCGAGAGCAAGTCGCTGGTGGCCGTGCAGCCGGGCGAGTCTGTGCAGACCGAAGCCGCCGAGGTCAAGGCCCTCAAGACCAGGCCGCCGGCGCGCTACAGCGAAGCGACGCTGCTCGGCGCGATGGAGAGCGCCGGCAAGCAGGTCGAGGATGACGAACTGCGCGAAGCCATGCAGGAGAAAGGCCTGGGCACGCCGGCGACGCGCGCGGCCATCATCGAAGGCCTGCTGACCGAGAAATACATGCTGCGCGAAGGCCGCGAGCTGATTCCCACGCCCAAGGCCTTCCAGCTCATGACGCTGCTGCGCGGCCTGGAGGTGCAGGAGCTCTCGCGCGCAGACCTGACCGGCGACTGGGAGTACAAGCTCGCGCAGATCGAGAAGGGCGAGCTCAGCCGCGCCGCCTTCATGGCCGACATCGCCGCGATGACCGAGCGCATCGTCAAGAAGGCCAAGGAATACGACCGCGACACCATCCCCGGCGACTACGCCACGCTGGCCGCGCCCTGCCCGCACTGCGGCGGCATCGTCAAGGAGAACTACCGGCGCTATGCCTGCACCGGCCGCGATGGCCAGGGCGAAGGCTGCGGCTTCTCGTTCACCAAGTCGCCCGGTGGGCGCACCTTCTCGGCGGCCGAGGCCGAGCAGCTGGTACGCGAGCGCCACCTCGGCCCGCTCGAGGGCTTTCGCTCCAAGGCCGGCTGGCCCTTCACGGCCGAGCTGCGGCTGGTGCCCGATGCCGAGCACGACAACGTCAAGCTGGAATTCGATTTCGGCGACGACCGCGAACCCGAGGCCGGCGAGCTGGCCGACTTCTCCGGCCAGCAGCCGCTGGGCCAGTCGCCGGCCGACGAAGGCCAGGTCTACGAATGGGGCAACAGCTACGTGAGCGAACTGGCCGTGCCCACCGCCCGCAACCCCAAGCCCAGCAGCCAGTTCAAGGTCGGCAAGATCATCCTGCAGCAGCCCATCGAGCCAGAACAGATCAGGAAGCTGCTGGCCGAAGGCCAGACCGACGTGCTCGACAAGTTCATCTCCAACCGCACACGCCGCCCCTTCAAGGCGCGACTGGTATGGGATGCGGCCACCGGCAAGGTCGGCTTTGCCTTCGAGCCACGCGAGGGCGGCAAACCCGCGCGCGGCGGCAGCCGCTTCGGCGCGGCCAAGACCGCGGCCAAGACGGCGACGAAAACCGCCACCAAGTCGGCCGCGAAAAAGACCACCACAAAAGCCGCCAAAACCGCCCGCAAGACCACCACCCGCCAACCGGCCGCCGGCAAGCAGCCCAGCGCGGCGCTGGCCGCCGTGATCGGCAGCGAGCCGGTGGCCCGCACCGAGGCGATGAAGAAGATCTGGGACTACATCAAGGCCCACAACCTGCAGGATCCCAAAGACAAGCGCACCATCGTCGCCGACGACAAGCTGCGCGCCGTGCTCGGCCAGGACCGCGTCGGCATGTTCGAACTGGCCGGCAAGCTGGGGCCACATCTGGGCTGAAGAAGCACGCTCCCAGCAGCCCGACAGTCCGGTTCCCCTGGAACCGCGCATGCAAGCCGGCCCTTGACGCCATCCGCCACCACGGATGGCGTTTTGTCATGCTTCGAATTTTTTATGCTCAGAAAGAGAATAAAATTCCGCCACCCGTATTTTCTTGCTGTCTGCCGTCATGCCCATGCCCGATGCTTCTCCTGCCGATATCACACCGCTGCCGCGCATCATGCTCGAACCCCTGGTGCGCGCCACGCTGCTCGAAGACCTGGGCCGCAGTGGCGACATCACCAGCGATGCCATCGTGCCAGCCTCCGCCCACGCCACGCTGGAACTGCGGGCGCGCCAGGCCGGCGTGCTGGCCGGCCTGGCCCTGGCGCAGTTGGCGTTCGAGCTGATCGACCCGGCCATCCGCTTCGAGACGCTGCGCAGCGATGGCACCCGCCTGCAGCCTGGCGATGGCATTGCGCGCCTGCAGGGCCCGGCCCGCGCCATGCTGACGGCCGAACGCAGCGCGCTGAACCTGCTGGGCCTGCTCAGCGGCGTCGCCAGTGCCACGGCCCGCATTGCCGATGCGATCGCCGGCCAGGCCTCCCGCGTGACCTGCACGCGCAAGACCCTGCCAGGCCTGCGCGCGGTGCAGAAGTACGCGGTGCGTGTCGGCGGCGGCAGCAACCACCGCTTCGGCCTGGACGACGCCATGCTGATCAAGGACAACCACATCGCCATTGCCGGCGGCCTGCCAGAAGCCGTGCAGCGCGCCCGTGCCGTGGCCGGGCACATGGTGCAGATCGAGGTGGAGGTGGACACGCTCGCGCAGCTGGAACAGGCCCTGACGCTGCAGGTGCCCATCGTGCTGCTCGACAACATGGACCTGCCGACGCTGCGCGAGGCCGTGCGGATGACCGCCGGACGCGCCATCACCGAGGCCTCCGGCCGCGTCACGCCCGAGACTGCGCCGCAGATTGCCGCCACCGGCGTGGACCTGATCGCCGTCGGCTGGATCACCCACAGCGCGCCGGTGCTGGACATCGGCCTGGATGCGGTATGAGGACCCGTTCAAAGTCTTTTCATGACCCCTTCATCCCAATCCCGGCTTCGAGAACGCCATCCATGAAGCACCTACCCACCCCACCATGGCCGGCCCGGCCACTGCCACTGGCACTGGCCGCCGCGCTGCTGGGCGGCGCGGCACCTCTGGCCGCCGCGCACGACGACTGGCCGAGCAAACCCATCACCATCGTCGTGACCTTTCCTCCCGGTGGCGGCACCGACCTGCTGGCACGCAAGCTCGCCCCCGAACTGGAACAGGCGCTCGGGCAGCCGGTGGTGGTGGAAAACCGCGCCGGCGCCAGCGGCAACATCGGTGCCAGCCATGTGGGGCGCGCGGCCGCCGATGGCCACACGCTGCTGATGGTCAACAGCTCCTTCGCCATCAATCCGGCGGTGTTGGGCACGCCGGATTTCGACCCCGCACGCGATTTCCGCGCCGTCATCAACGTGGGCTTCATTCCCTCGGTGCTGGTGGTTCCGCAGGACTCCCCGGTGCACACCCTGCCGGCCCTGCTGGCCGAGCGGAAACACCGGCAGACGCCGCTGTTCTTCGCCTCCTGCGGCAATGGCACGCCGCAGCACCTGGCAGGCACCATGCTGCAGCCCTATGCACCCACAGTGAAGTTCGAGCAGGTGCCCTACAAAGGCTGCGGCCCGGCGGTGGCCGATGTGCTGGGCGGTCAAGTGGCGCTGGGCATCGTCACCGCCTCCAGCGCCATGCCGATGCTCGCCTCCGGCCGCCTGCGCGCCATTGCGGTGACCTCGCCCGAACGCTCGCCACTGCTGCCGGCCGTGCCAACCGTGGCCGAACAAGGCCTGCCCGGCTATGCGCTGGACCAATGGCATGGCCTGCTGGCACCGGCGGCAACGCCCGACACCGTCATCGAGCGTCTCAACGCGGTGCTGGCGGCCGCACTGCAGCGCCCCGGCCTGCGCCGGCAGCTCCAGGATCTGGGCTACCACGTCAGCGATGACGGTCAGGCCCGCTCGGACGCCTTCGCGCAACTGCTGCGGCAGGACCTGCAGCGTTTTGCGCAGTTGGGCCGTTCGCTGGGACCTCAGCAGGAGGCGGCACAAAGACGCTGAGCCGCCGCCGGCGCATCTCCGCCAGTGGTGCGACGAGCCGCGCTCACGAGCCCGTATCGATGCGATGCTGGCGCACGGCTTCGACTGCCTGTGCATGCACTCTTTCGCGGCTGAGCTGCGAGCCCGCCTGCTGCCGGTCGAAGTCGGCGGTCACATCGTCACGGAAGGCGTGCTGGGCGATGGCTGCACGCGCCTCTTTCTGCACCTCGGCGCGATCGTGGGTGGAAAGCGCCTGGCGGTCGAAATCGCCCACCGAGTCGTCGCCATAGGCGGCCGCATGGGCTGCGCTGGCCGCAGCCGCGGCAATGGCAGCCATCGAGATGATCCTGGCAATTTTTTTCATAGTCTGCTCCTTTGTTGCAATGAATTCACCGTGAAGGTGTGCACTTCGCGTCCTGATCCGGCGGGATGCCATGCCATGGTCACGGAGCGCAATCGCGTCATGCGATGGGCCATACTTTATTGTTGAAAAATAAATAGATAAACATACAAAATTATTAATATTAGTTCCTAATATAGGAACAATAATCGGGAACTTTCATTGCCACGAGCAGGGGGCGTCCGGGTGCCGGCCGGGGCTTCGAGGCACGCACCCTCCTCTATACTTACCGATGTTGTTACCATTCCCAATCCAATGAAAGCCGTGCATGAGCCCATCCAGCAGCACCGTCCAGCCTGACACCGTGGTCACCATTCGTTACCGCCTCGACGACGCCCAGGGCCGCCCCATGCAGAGCAAGGCCGACGAAGTGGCCTACCTGCATGGCGGCCACGGCAATCTGCTGCCCAAGATCGAGGCCGCGCTCGAAGGCCAGGCCACGGGCTTTGCCACCACCGTGGACCTGCCGCCCGAGGAAGGCTTTGGCGTACGCGACGAAAGCCTGGTCAAGACCATCCCGAAATCCGAGTTGCCTCCCGGCACCAAGGTGGGTGGCCAGTTGCGTGGTCCGGGGCCGGACGGCAGCGAACACCTCTTTCATGTCACGAAGATCAAGGGCACCGAGGTGCTGCTCGACGGCAACCATCCACTGGCCGGCCAGCATGTGCGCTTCGTCGTGCGCATTCTGGGTGTGCGCGCAGCCACGCCGGAGGAAGTCGCCCACGGCCACGCCCACGGCGAACATGGTCACCACCACTGAGCACAGGCCTGCGCCAGCAGGCGGGGCCATGCAAACAAAAGCGCCTCACCCGCGGCACCGCCATGCCAGAGCCGATTGATCCCGAAAGGCGCTTCGAGCCGTCCACCTTGTTCGGCAAGGCCTTTGCGCATCTCTCGCGCAGCGCAGCGCCTTCATCCCCACTGCCCCCGCAGGCCGAAGACCGATCGGCAAATCACCCCACGCAGGCGCCCGCACCAGGCATTGCCGCCCATCGCGGGCACCACATCATCCACGGCGTGGCCGGCTCGGGCAAAACCACGCAGCTGTGCGCGCATGCGGTGCAACTGGCTGCGATGCAGGCGCAATCGCCCCATCCACGCCCCATCCTGCTGCTTTGCTACAACGAGCCGCTGGCCCTGTGGCTGCAGCATGAGATGCGGCAGCGCGACCTCACCGGGCAGGTATTGGCACTGCACTTTCACCGCTGGTGCCGCGAGCAGCTGGTGGCCTACCACCTGGAGCTGCCGCCGCGCCACATGCCCGCGGCCGAGCAGATCAAGAACGTGGTGCAGCGCGTGACCTCCGCCCTGGCCGACGGAGCGATCCCGGCCGGCCAGTACGCGGCCGTGCTGGTCGACGAGGCCCATGACTTCCTGCCGGACTGGCTGGCCATGCTCACGCAGCTGCCCGAGCCCGGCAACAACCATCTGGTGCTCAGCTTCGACGATGCCCAAAGCATCTACCGGCGCAGGCGCACCCGGCACATCCGCCTTGACGGGCTGGGCATCGCGCCAGCGAACATCCGGCGGCTGACCGGCAATCAGCGCAACAGCGCACCGATCTTCAATGCAGCCCTGCGCATGGCCGGCGACCTGCTCGAACCCGAAGAGCGTGGCGAGCATGGCATTCCCCGTCTCAAGCCTGCGAGCGACCGGCAGGGCGGCGCGGCCGTACAGATCTTCTGGATGGACCATCTGCGCGAACAGGGCCAGCAAACCGCCAGGCTGCTGCGCCAGGCCCATGCCAAAGGCATGGCCTGGGGCGACATGGCGGTGCTGTGCCGCAACCGCTTCCAGATGGACGTGTGCCACGGTGCGCTGCAGCAGCTGGGCATTCCGCAGCAGTTGCGCCATGGCGCAGGCGAGTTCGACCCGGCGCAGGACACCGTCAAGATCATGAGCCTGCAGGCCAGCGCAGGCCTGGCATTCGGGCTGGTGGTGATCATCGATTCGGCGGAGCTGCCCTCGACCGAATCCGAGATGGAAGAGAAGCAGCGCTTGCTCTACATCGGCGCCACCCGGGCCCGGCACAAGCTCTGCCTGGTGGGCCTGAAGCGGCAGGCCGGCTGAGTTGCAGCCCCAGGCAGCAGGCCGTTTCAGCCGCGGCGCGCCAGCAGCCGCAAATCCGGTCCGATTCGCTCCACACCGTGCCAGTGCAGCCGACCGGCCTGCTGCAGGTTTTGCAGCGGCGGCACCAACGCCGCAATGGGCCGGCCCGTGCCCAGCAGGCAGGGTGCCAGATAGACCAGCCATTCATCGATCCATCCCGCCGCCAGCAGCGCGCCGTTGAGGGTCGCGCCGGCCTCGACATGGATTTCATTGACCGGCAGCGCCAGCAGATGCTGCAGCAGCGCCTGCAGATCGACGCGCTGCGCCCCACCCTGCTGCGCAGCCTGCGCCGGTGGCAGCAGCAGCACCTCGGCGCCGCGCCGCTGCAGCATCTGCTGGCGCTGCAGCAGGCCTTCGTCCTCCTGATGCGCCGGTGGTGCCACGCCAAACACCAGCACGCGCCGCCCCGGCACGCTCCAGAGCCGCGCCGACGGCGGCGTGCGCAACCGGCTGTCGACAATCACCAGGTGCGGCTGGCGCGGCAGCGCCACACCCTCAGGCTCGCGCACGTTGAGCAGCGGATCATCCTGCAACACGGTGCCGATGCCCGTCAGAATGGCACAGGCGCGCGCGCGCCAGCGCTGTCCGTCGTGCCGCGCCTCGGCCGAGGTGATCCATTGGCTTTGCCCGTTGGGCAGCGCAGTGATGCCATCGAGCGAGGCGGCGGCCTTGGCACGCACCCAGGGGCGCTGGTGTTCCATGCGCTGCAGGAAGCCGATGTTGAGCTCGCGCGCCTGCTCGGCACCGTCGCCCACCTCCACGGCAATGCCGGCGCCACGCAGCCGCGCAAAACCCTGCCCCGCCACCAGCGGGTTGGGATCGGCCAGCGATGCCACCACCTTGCCGATGCCGGCAGCGATCAACGCATCGCAGCAAGGCGGCGTGCGCCCATGGTGGGCACAGGGTTCCAGGCTCACATAGGCGGTGGCGCCATGCACGCCATGGCCCTTCGAGGCGGCATCGCGCAGGGCCATCACCTCGGCATGCGGGCCGCCCACGGCCTGCGTATGGCCCTCGCCCAGCACCTCCCCGGCGGCGCTGACGATCACGCAGCCCACCGCAGGGTTGGGGTTGGAGATCCCCACCGCCCTGGCCGCCAGGGCCAGGCAGTGCTGCATCCATGTACTTGCGGGCATGTCAGATTCTCACGAGAAAGAAGGAGAAGAGGCCTGGCGCCGCAAGACTGGCGTCATGGACCGCGAGCTGGCCCTGAACACCGCGGAGTCGAGCCGATAGAGCACATGCCGGCTGAGCAGATGGTCCGCTGCCAGCAACGGATGTGCGAAGAAGCCATCCTGACGCATGCCCAGGCGCTGCATCACGGCCTGCGAGCGCCGGTTGGGCACACTGGTGAATGCCACGATCTCGGCCAACGCCAGTTCCTGGAAGCCTGCCTGCAGCGCCGCTGCGGCCGCTTCCATGGCCAGACCCTGCCCCCAATGGCTGGCAGCCAATCGCCAGCCGATTTCCACGCACGGGGCAAACGGCAACGCGGCTGCCGGCTCATGCAGACCGACGAAGCCAATGAAGGCGCCGCTGGCGCGGCACTCTACCGCCCACAGGCCCCAGCCTTTCTCGGCGATCAGCGCCTCGCAGCGGTCGGCCATGGCATCGCTTTGCACGCGATCGAGCAGGGCCGGGAAGTACTGCATCACGCGCTGGTCGGCCCCCATCGCGGCAAACGGCGCGCGGTCGGATGCCCGCCATTGCCGCAGCAGCAGGCGCGGGGTCTCCAGCTCGATCAGGGTGGTAGCGCGCGGGCCGCTCATCCTGGTTCAGAAATCCTGCGGACCCTGGATGCGCTCGAGTACGCCATTAAGCACCTCGATGGAGGCGAACGGAATGCGGATCTCGCCCGACTCCTGCACCTGGCCGTTCTTCTTCACGCGCTTTTTCACGTGGATGTCGACCTGGGCCATCAGCAGATCCGAGAGCGTCTCCTCGACACGCCGGATATCGCCGCTCTTGCGGCTGGCAGTCTTCCTGGCGCTTTCGCTGCCCTTGCCCTGCGCAACGCGCTTGACCAGCGCCTCGGCCTCGCGCACGGTGAGCTTCTTGGCGGCGATCTCGTGGCCGGCGGTGATCTGCTCGGCCTTGCCCAGCGCCAGCAGCGCGCGCGCATGGCCCATCTCGATGTCGCCGGCCATCAACAGGGTCTGCACCGGTTCGGCCAGGTTCAGCAGGCGCAGCAGGTTGCTCGCCGCGCTGCGCGAGCGCCCCACGGCACCGGCGGCCTGCTCGTGCGTCAGGCCGAATTCCTGCACCAGCCGCTGCAGGCCACGGGCCTCTTCCAGCGGGTTGAGGTCTTCGCGCTGCATGTTCTCGATCAGCGCCATGGCGGCAGCAGCATGGTCGTCCACCTCGCGCACCAGCACCGGCACAGTGGCCAGACCTGCCAGTGCACTGGCGCGGAAGCGCCGCTCACCGGCGATGATCTCGTAGCGGCCGGCATGCTCGCCATCGGCGAGCTGACGCACCAGCAGCGGCTGCATCACCCCCTGGGCCTTGATGCTCTCGGCCAGCTCATAGAGGGCGCCTTCGTCCATGTGGGTACGCGGCTGGTACTGGCCGGGCACCAGGTCTTCCAGCGCCAGCTCGCGCGGGCTGCCATGCGTCTTCGAAAAGGCCGCTTCAGCTTCGCCCGGCTCGGCCAGCTTGGGCCCCAGCAAGGCATCGAGGCCGCGCCCCAGTCCTTTGGGCTTCTTGGTTGCCATGTGTGTTCTCCTCAATGTTCCTCAGTGTTCCGTTGTCCGTGCGATCAGGCCTTGCAACAGGGCATGGCCGGCGGCCCAGTCGCCCAGGCCGCTCGCGCTGTTGATGTGGCCGCAGGTCGGCAGTTCCTGCCACTGGCTGCCCCAGTCCGAAGCTATGGCACGGGCGCGTGCCAGGCTGCAGTATGGGTCGTCGTTACTGGCCACTACCAGACTGGCAAACGGCAGCGCGGCGCGCGGGATCGGCTGCCAGCCGGGCAGGAGGTGCCGGTTCTCGATGGTTTCGGTGTCGGGTGGTGCCACCAGCAATGCGGCCCTGACGCGGGCGGCATGGCGGCTGTGGCCCGCCCAGCGCGCCGCCAACAGGCAGCCCAGGCTGTGCGCTACCAGCACCACCGGCAGTGTCTGCCGCAGCACGGCCTCCTCGAGTTGGACCTGCCAGTCACCACTTCGGGGGTGTTGCCAGTCGTGCTGCTGCACGCGCTGGTAGCCGTACAAGGCTTCCCAGCGGCTCTGCCAGTGCTGCGCATCGGAGCCCTGCCAACCCGGCAGTATCAGCACCGCCACGTCCTGCACCGGCGCGTTCATGCGCTGGGGGCCTTTTGCCGCGCCGCGGCCTGCGGCTGGGTGCGCCGCACCATCTCATGCGCGAATTCGATGAAGGCTTTGCTGCCCTTGGCATGCGGGTCGTAGACCACGCCGGGCTTGCCATGGCTGGGCGCCTCGGCCAGGCGCACGTTGCGGGGGATGATGGTGTCGAACACCTTGTCACCGAAGTGTCCCTTGAGATCGTCGCTGACCTGCTGCTGCAGCGTGATGCGGGTGTCGAACATGACGCGCAGGATGCCGATGATCTGCAGATCGCGGTTGAGGTTGGCGTGCACCTGCTTGATGGTGTTGACCAGGTCGGTGAGGCCTTCGAGCGCATAGTATTCGCACAGCATCGGCACGATCACGCCATTGGCCATACACAGGCCGTTGAGCGTCAGCAGACCCAGCGAGGGCGGGCAGTCGATCAGGATGAAGTCGAACTGGTCATCCAGATCCGCCAGCGCATCGCGCAGGCGGCGCTCGCGGCGCTCCAATCCCACCAGTTCGATCTCGGCCCCGGCCAGGTCGCGGTTGGCGCCCAGCACCTGGAAACTGGCGGCGGGCGAGGTCACCAGCGCCTGCACGGCAGTGCTGGTTCCGAGCAAAACGTCGTAGACGGAGAATTCCAGCGCACGCTTGTCCACGCCGCAACCCATGGTGGCATTGCCCTGCGGGTCCAGGTCGATGAGCAGCACGCGCTGGCCGATGCCGGCCAGCGCCGCGGCAAGGTTGACGGTGGTGGTGGTCTTGCCCACTCCACCCTTCTGGTTCGCCACACAGTAGATTTGCGCCATTTTTCAGTTTCCTCCTGCCGCTTTGCATTTGCACCATTGGCCACGCCCCGGCCGTGCCGGCCGCAGCGGGCAGTACCCGCAACGCGTTCATTCATCAGCGGCCGATGATAGCCGGTTTGCCCATCCAGACGATGCAGCGCTGTGCATCCAGGCCCGGAACCTGCAGCTGTTCCACGTGAAACACCTGCACGCCAGACGGCAGTTCCGTGATCTCGGCATCGGGCTCGCGCCCCTTCATCGCCATCCATAGGCCTCCAGGCCGCAGCACCGGCAAAGTCAGCGAGACGAAGTCGTTCAGACTGGCAAAGGCCCGCGAGCTGATGATGTCCCAGGACTGTGTCAGCGTCTCCACACGGGCATGAATGGCCTGCAGATTGGGCAGCCGAAGCTCGGCCGCCACCTGGCGCACGAAGGCCATCTTTTTGGCCACCGCATCCACGCAGCTGACGGAAATACCAGGACAGCAGACGGCCAGCACCACGCCGGGCAAGCCACCACCAGCGCCGACATCGAGCAACTGCAGCTGCGCGCCCTGCTCCGGGGTGGCAAGCCGCGCCGCCTCGCGCTGCAGCGGCGCCACCACCGCCAGGCAGTCGAGCAGGTGCAGCCGCAGCATCTCGGCCGGATCGCGCACCGCCGTCAGGTTGTAGACCTTGTTCCATTTGGACAAAAGGGCCAGATACTGCAGCAGGGCCTGGTGCTGCCCATCCGTCAGGGCCAGTCCCAACGCCTGCGTGCCGGCCCGGAGGCTGGTGTCGAGTTGCTCGTCCCGCATCAGGCCTCCACCGACCCGCTGGCAGCCCACTTCTTGCCCATCTTCTTGAGATGAATGAGCAACAACGAAACGGCCGCCGGCGTCACGCCGGAAATGCGCGAGGCCTGCCCCAACGTCTGCGGACGATGCTGGGCGAGCTTCTGCCGCACCTCGAAGGACAGCGCGGTAACCTGGCCGTAGTCCAGGTCCTCGGGCAACAGCAGGTTTTCGAAGTGCTGCGCGCGCTCGACCTCGTCCTTCTGCCGGTCGATGTAGCCACTGTACTTGGCGGCAATCTCGACCTGCTCGGCCACCGGCTCGTACAGGTCTCCCAATGTTTCACGTGAAACATCAGGGGCGGCAATCGGCGCTGCGGAGGCCTCGGCCTGCAGACCCATCAGATCTGCATAGCCGATGCCGGGGCGGCGCAGCAGGTCGAACAGGCTGTACTCATGCTCGATGGCCTTGCCCAGCACGCGCTCGGCCTCACTCTGCGGCAGGTTGCGCGGGCTGACCCAGGTGGCCTTCAGCCGTGCTGTCTCGCGTTCGATGGCATCGCGCTTGCGGCAGAACGCATCCCAGCGTGCGTCGTCCACCAGGCCCAGCCGGCGGCCGGCCTCGGTCAGGCGCAGGTCGGCGTTGTCCTCGCGCAGCTGCAGCCGGTACTCGGCGCGGCTGGTGAACATGCGGTAAGGCTCGGTCACACCCTTGGTGATCAGGTCATCGACCAGCACGCCCAGGTAGGCCTCGTCGCGGCGGGGCAGCCAGGGTTCCTTGCCCTGGCACTGCAGCGCGGCATTCAGCCCCGCGAACAGACCTTGCGCAGCCGCTTCCTCATAGCCGGTGGTTCCGTTGATCTGGCCGGCGAAGAACAGGCCCTGGATCTGGCGTGTCTCGAAGCTGTTCTTGAGACCGCGCGGATCGAAATAGTCGTACTCGATCGCATAACCGGGCCGCAGGATATGGGCATTCTCCAGCCCCGGCATCGACCGCACCAGTTCGTACTGAATGTCGAACGGCAGGCTGGTGGAAATGCCGTTGGGATAGACCTCGTGCGTCGTCAGGCCTTCGGGTTCGAGAAAGATCTGGTGGCTGTCCTTGTCGGCAAAGCGGTTGATCTTGTCCTCGACGCTCGGGCAGTAGCGTGGCCCCACCCCTTCGATGCGGCCGGTGAACATCGGGCTGCGGTCGAAACCGCTGCGGATGATCTCGTGCGTTCGCGCATTGGTGTGCGTGATCCAGCAGGAAATCTGGCGCGGGTGCATGGTCCGGTTGCCCATGAAGCTGAACACCGGCATGTGTCCGGGCCGCTCGCCGCCGGGCACGCCATCACCGGGCTGCTCGATGCACTTGGAAAAGTCGATGCTGCGGCCATCGAGGCGCGGCGGCGTGCCGGTCTTGAGCCGCCCCTGCGGGAGCTTCAGCTCCTTCAGGCGCGCCGACAGCGACACCGCCGGCGGATCGCCGGCCCGGCCGGCCTGGTAGTTGTTCAGGCCCACGTGGATGCGGCCATCGAGAAAGGTGCCGGCCGTCAGCACCACAGTGCGCGAACGGAAGCGAATGCCCACCTGCGTGACGGCGCCCACCACCCGTTCGCCATCGAGCATCAGGTCCTCGACGGCCTGCTGGAACAACCACAGGTTCGGCTGGTTTTCGAGCATGCGGCGGATGGCCGCCTTGTAGAGAATGCGGTCGGCTTGCGCACGCGTGGCACGCACCGCCGGTCCCTTGCTGCTGTTGAGCGTGCGGAACTGGATGCCGCCCTCGTCGGTAGCCAGCGCCATGGCGCCGCCGAGCGCATCGACCTCGCGCACCAGATGCCCCTTGCCGATACCACCGATCGAAGGATTGCAGCTCATCTGCCCCAGCGTCTCGATGTTGTGCGTCAGCAGCAGCGTGCGGCAGCCCATGCGGGCAGCCGCCAGCGCTGCCTCGGTGCCGGCATGGCCGCCACCGACGACGATGACGTCGAATTCCTGCGGGTAGGTGTAGGGAGTGAGATCGGACATGGTGCGTGGGCCTCATCAGGCGGCAAGACCGAAAGAAGAAGAACAGGGTCTTGCGCCGGGCATATCAAACCGGCGATTTTACCGGTTCACTCCGACAAGCGCCCTGCCCGCCATGCCGTCAGGAAGGAAACCCATACGGACAGGCCTGTTTCACGTGGAACAATCCCGCACCGGCAATGCGGCCTTGGATGACAAACACGGCCTAAATACTGCGCCAAAATGGTGCCTTGATCAACACAGGAGGAACCAATGACCACAATCAAAACATCCGAAGTGAACGCTCGCAACATCCTGGCAGCGGCCGCCATGGCCTTCAGCCTGGCCGCGCCAGCGCTGGCCGACTCGCCCGATGAAGTCCGCGCCCGTCTCTCGAGCGCCAGCCTCAGCCTGCCACAGGCCATCGAGAAGGGCCTCGAAGCCGCTCCCGGGAAGGTCATCGACATCGATCTCGACCGTGACGATGGCGTGGTGCGCTACGAACTGGAGATCATCACCGCGCAGCAGGAGAACATCGAGGTGCACGTCAATGCCGCCACCGGCGCCATCGACCAGTTCAAGAATGATGGCAAGGCGTCGCGCAAGGACTTGTCGCGCCTGGAGGAAGCGCGCATCGACATCACCCAGGCCATCGATGCCGCCGTCAAGAACACCCCGGGCACGCCCTTCTCGGCGCAGCTTGACTCCCACTGGGGCAAGACCAGCTACGAGGTCGACATCCTGCAGGCCGACGGCCGCATCTTCGAGGTGAAGATCGACGCAGCCGACGGCTCCATCCTGCGCACCAAGCAAGACTGACGGGCGCCAGGGCCATGTCCTGGTCCTGGGGTGCTGCAAACATGCGCGCACGACAAGCCGGGTGACCGGGGGATGACCCCGGTCACCTTTTTTTGTCTTGGCCGCGCCTATCGTGCAAGGCGTTCCGGTCCGGCCGGACGAGCCCACACAAGCACCTTCTGGTGATTCTGGCTATAGTCGAATGGTCAGTGGCGCCGGCGCTGCGCAGCACCGCGCCAATCGTCCCTTCGGGACCGTTTTCCCATCACCAAGAGGATTGCATGAAGCTCTACTACAGCCCCGGCGCCTGTTCACTTTCCCCGCACATCATCCTGCAGGAGGCGGGCCTGCCGCACGAACTGGTGCTGGCCAGCACCAAGACCCACAAGCTGCGCGACGGCACCGACTTCTACACCATCAATCCACTCGGCTATGTGCCGGTGCTGGAGCTCGACGACGGCCGCCGCCTCACCGAAGGCGTGGCCATCGTGCAGTACCTGGCCGACCAGGTGCCGGACAAGCAGCTCGCGCCGGCCAATGGCAGCTTCGAGCGCTACGTGCTGCAAAGCCGCCTGAATTTCATCAGCACCGAACTGCACAAGAACTTCGGCCCGCTGTTCAAGCCCGGCAGCGCCGAGCAGGCGCGCCAAGATGCCGTGGCGGCATTGCAGAACCGTTTCCAGTTCGTCGATAACGTACTGGCCACACAGCCCTACTTCTGCGGCGAATCGTTCGGCGTTGCCGATGCCTATCTGTTCACCGTCACCAGCTGGACGGTGCCTGTGAAGTTCGACATCGGCGCCTATCCGCACCTGCAGGCCCACCGCGACCGCGTGGCGGCACGCCCAGCCGTGCAGGCCGCGCTGAAGGCCGAAGGCCTGCTCAAGTAAACCTGCAAAAAAGACGAAAGGTCCGTCACTCCATGAGTTCCATCCTGTTCACGCCTGTGCAGGCCGGCAGCCTGCATCTGCGCAACCGCATCGCCATGGCGCCGCTGACGCGCAACCGCTCGCCACGCGCCGTGCCCAACGCCCTCAATGCCGAATACTATGCCCAGCGCGCCAGCGCCGGCCTGATCATCACCGAAGGCACCGCCATCAGCCAGCAGGGCCAGGGCTATGCCGACGTGCCGGGGCTGTATGCGCCCGAGCAGATCGAGGGTTGGAAGCCCGTGACCGCTGCGGTGCATGCCAGGGGCGGCGCCATCGTCACGCAGCTCTGGCACGTCGGGCGCGTCTCGCATGTCAGCCTGCAGCCTGGCGGCGCTGCGCCGGTAGCCCCGTCGGCGCTGGCAGCAGCCACCAAGACCTATGTGATCGATGCCAATGGTCAGGGCGCATTCGTGGAAACCTCCACGCCCCGCGCGCTCGCGCTCGATGAACTCCCCGGCATCATTGCCGACTACCGCCGTGCCGCCGCCGCGGCCATCGAGGCAGGCTTCGATGGCATCGAAATCCACGCCGCCAATGGCTATTTGATCGACCAGTTCCTCAAGACCGGCGCCAACCAGCGTACCGACGCCTATGGCGGAAGCATCGAGAACCGCGCCCGCCTGCTGCTGGAAGTGGTGGCGGCCATTGCCGGGGAGATCGGCGCCGGCCGCACCGGCATCCGCCTCTCGCCCGTCACGCCGGCCAATGGCATCGAGGATGCCGACCCGCAGCCGCTGTTCACCTACGTGCTGCAGCAACTGGCGGGCCATGCACTGGCCTACATCCACATCATCGAAGGCGCCACCGGCGGCCCGCGCGTGCTGCCCGAGCGGCCTTTCGACTATGCGGCCTTGCGCCACGCCTACCGCACTGCGGGGGGCACGGCCGCCTGGATGGTCAACAACGGCTATGACAAGGCGCTGGCCGAGCAGGTCCTGCAGGCTGGCCAGGCCGACATCGTCGCCATTGGCAGGCCCTTCATTGCCAACCCGGACCTGGTCGAACGCTGGCAGCGCGATGCGGCGCTGAACACACCCGAGCGTGCCACCTTTTATGGCGGTGGCGCCACCGGCTATACCGACTATCCCGCGCTGGGCTGAGCAGCACCGTCGCGGACGGCAGCCGCGGGCCATGACAAGCTGTGGACAAGTCTTTGGGCAGCGCCGGGAATAAAAGACCACTTGTCCACAGATTGGAGCCCGAGAGGTGATCCATCCACAATCGGACCTGCTGTTTACCGCCGTTGCAACACATGCTTTCCAGGTCTGCAACCAGCTGTTCTGAAAAGGAAAAGAGCACTTGTCAACAGAACGGCAGCAGGCCTATTACTATGACTATTTCCTTTTTTTAAAAAGTCTTCATAGTCATGGTGAGAACATTGGCATCGCGCTTTTCTTACCGTTTTCGCCTTGTGTGAAGAGCGATCCTGTCCGTGCACGGTCTCACCCTGCAGGTGGAATGACCGTGTACGAGCCATAAAAAAGCCACTATGACAGTGGCTTTTTCTTTTTCCAGCGCTGGGCCGACTTCAGCCGCCCAATGCTTCCCAGCGCTCCAGCGCCTGCATCAGTTCCTCCTCGATGGCGGCAGCCCGTTCGGTGAGGGCCATGGCGCGCTGATGGTCCGTGCCATACAGGCTGCCATCGGCCAACTGGGCATGGATGTCCGCCTGTTCGGCCTCCAGTGCCTCGATGCGGGCCGGCAGGGCCTCCAGTTCGCGCTGCTCCTTGTAGCTGAGCTTGCGCTTGCTCGCGGGCTGCGTGGCAGGTGTAGCTGGCGTTGGCGCTTTCTGGGCTGGCACCACAGCCTTCTGCTGCGCGGCCTGGCGTTGCGCGGCAATGTCACGGCTGCGCTGCGACTGCAGCAGCCAGTCCTGCACGCTGCCTTCGTATTCGCGCCACAGGCCATCGCCTTCAGCGGCCAGGATGCTGGTGACCACGTTATCGACGAAGGCACGGTCGTGGCTCACCAGGAACACCGTGCCGTCATAGGTCTGCAGCAGTTCTTCGAGCAGTTCCAGGGTTTCCATGTCGAGGTCGTTGGTCGGCTCGTCGAGCACCAGCACATTGGCCGGCTGCGCGAACAGGCGCGCCAGCAGCAAGCGGTTGCGTTCGCCACCCGAGAGCGATTTGACCGGTGAGAGCGCGCGCCGTGGCGAGAACAGGAAATCGCCCAGGTAGCTCTTGACGTGCTTCTTCTGGTTGCCGATCTCGATCCATTCGCTGCCCGGACTGATGAAATCCTCCAGCGTGGCCTCAAGGTCGATGGCCTCGCGCATCTGGTCGAAATAGGCAATCCGCAGGTTGGTGCCCTGGCGAATGCGACCGGCATCGGGCTGGATCTGGCCCAGGATCAGCTTGAGCAGCGTGGACTTGCCCGCACCATTGGGCCCCAACAGGCCGATCTTGTCGCCGCGCAGGATGGTGGTGCTGAGATCCTTGATGAGCACCTTCTCGCCATAGGCCTTGTGGACGTCCTGCAATTCGGCCACGAGCTTGCCGCTGGATTCGCCGCTGGCGACCTCCATGCGCACATTGCCCTGTGCGTTGCGGCGCTCGGCACGCTGGCGGCGCAGTTCCTCGAGCCGGGCAATGCGGCTAACGCTGCGCGTGCGGCGCGCCTCCACTCCCTTGCGGATCCACACCTCCTCCTGTGCCAGCAGCTTGTCGGCCTTGGCGCTTTCGATGGCCTCCTGCGCCAGTTGCTGTTCCTTCTGGGCGCGGTACTGGCTGTAGTTGCCGGGGTAGGAGCGCAGCTTGCCCCGATCGAGCTCGACCACCCGGGTGGCGACGCGGTCGAGAAAGGCCCGGTCGTGGGTGATGACGACGATGCTGCCCTTGAAATCCAGCAACAATTCTTCGAGCCAGGCGATGGAATCGAGGTCGAGGTGATTGGTCGGCTCGTCGAGCAGCAGCAGGTCGGGCTTGGTCACCAGCGCCTGGGCCAGCGCCACGCGTTTCTTGTTGCCGCCCGAGAGCGTGCCCACCAGCGTGTCCTTGTCCAGGTGCAGGCGCTGCAGGGTTTCCTCGACGCGTTGCTCCCAGTTCCAGCCATCGACAGCCTCGATGCTTGACTGCAGCGCATCCAGGTCCACGCCGTCCTCGTGCCGCAGGTACTGGTCGCGCAGCGCGATCACCTCGGCCAGACCCGCCGAGACCGCCTCGAAAATACGGGCGTCGGCATCCAGTACCGGTTCCTGCGGCACATAGGCCATGCGCAGACCGTTCTGGATGTGGATGCTGCCATCATCGGCGTAGGCCAGGCCCGCCATGATTTTCAGCAGCGAGGACTTGCCGGCGCCATTGCGACCAATGAAGGCGATGCGTTCATTGGCTTCGACGCTGAAGTCGGCCTGGTCGAGCAGGGCCACATCGCCAAAGGCCAGCTGCAGGTTCAAAAGGGAAATCAATGCCATGGAGCGCGATTATCCGCGCCAAGGCGATCCTGCCACCCTCAATACCTGTTCTCGACAGCGAAACCTGTCGTTATTGCAGCTTTACATGCGCTGTGTAAGCTGATGTGCTCGCAGCCGCGTTGATGGCTGCATGGATACTGCTCATCCGGTTGAAAGGATTTTCGATATGCCCAGACAACTCACCGGCATCGCACTGGCTTTGGCAGCCCTGCTGGCGGCCGGCTCGGCCATGGCCCAGCAAGGCTACGGCCAGCGGTACGACCGCGGTTACCACCCTGGCTATGGCAGTGGCTACAGCAACGGTCACAGCCACCAGTATGGCGGCCCGGGCCGCCCCTACCAGCCACCGCGCCAGCGCTACGAATCCCGCCGCAGCAACCATGCCGACGTGGCGATCGGGGCATTGCTGATCGGTGGCATTCTGGGTTATGCGCTGTCGCAATCGGCCGCGCCCAGCCAGCCGCAGGCGAGTGCCTACGCGCCACCCGCACCGGCCTACCAAGGGTCCTATCAGGGCGGCTATTACGACAATGGAGCCTATCCGCCTGCGGCCTATGTGCAGTCGCAACCGGTCTACAGCCAACCGGTGCAGACCTACCAGGCACCTGTTGCGCAGCCCTACTACCAGGCCCAGCCGGCGCCCGTGCAGGCGCAGCAGTACGAATACCGCGACTTCAACGGCAGGCGCTACTACCGGCCCGTGCAGTGATTCAATGATGCATTGATGTGGCGCGAGCGGGCCCTTGTCACGGGTTCTCAGGCCTGCGATGCGGCCGGTACGTTGCTCAGGTGCCGCTGCGCAAAGTCCACGTACCAATCCAGGCAGTCGGGGTTGGCCATGGTGTCGCGGTTGATGATTTTCTCGACCGGCTGGCCCAGCAACAGCTTCTTGATCGGCAGTTCCTGCTTCTTGCCGCTCAGCGTGCGCGGCACCTGCGCAACCTGCACGATGGCATCGGGCACGAAGCGCGGCGAAAGCGCCACTCGGATCGCATCGTCGATGCGCTGGCGCAGCGCGGCGTCGAGCACCACGCCTTCGCGCAGCACCACGAAGAGCGGCATATGGCTCGCGCGCCCCAGGTACTCCAGATCGACCACCAGCGCATCGAGCACTTCGGGCAGGGCCTCGACGGCGCTGTAGACCTCGCTGGTGCCCATGCGCAGGCCGTGGCGGTTGATGGTGGCATCCGAGCGGCCATAGATCACGCAGCTGCCATCGCCACCGATGCTCAGCCAATCGCCATGCCGCCACACCGCGCCGGCTGAGGGCGGCAGATCGCCGCCGTGCGGATGGCGCCCGTGGCCGGGCGCGTAGGTGTCGAAATAGCTGCTGCGGTAGCGGCTGCCATCGGCATCGCCCCACAGGTACAGCGGCATCGAGGGGATCGGTTGGGTGCAGACCAGCTCACCCACCTGGTCTGCCACCGCCTGGCCGGTTTCGTCCCAGGCCTGCACGGCCGCGCCCAGCATGCGGCATTGCATGCGTCCGGGCGTCTGTGGCAGCTCGCGGTTGCCACCGAGAAAGGCGCCGGCGAAATCCGTTCCGCCCGAGATGTTGCTCCACCAGATGCCCTGCCCGTCTTTGCCAGCCACGCCGGCGCGGCGCATGAACGCCGTGCCCCAGTTCTGTACGTCCTCGCTCAGTGGGGAGCCGGTGCTGCCCAGCACGCGGATGCGGCGCAGGTCGCCGCACTGGGCCGGATCGATATCCGCCTTGGCGCACAAGGCGTAGAAAGCCGCGCCCACACCGAAGAAGGTGACGCGGTGGCGCGCGGCAAAGCGCCACAGCGTGCTCATGTCGGGCCTGTCGCGCGCGCCGGCGGGGTTGCCGTCGAAGATCACGATGGTGGTGCCAGCCAGCAGGCCGCCGACCTGGGCGTTCCACATCACCCAGCCGGTCGAGCTGTACCAGTGGTAGCGCTCGCCGAGGCTGTTGGCAGCATAGCTGCAGCCGATGTCGTTGTGCAGCGTGCCCAGTTGCAGCTGCACCAGCATCATGCCGCCATGGCCATGCACGATGGGCTTGGGCAGGCCCGTGGTGCCGCTGGAGTAGACGATCCACAGCGGATGCTCGAACGGCAGCCAGCGCGGCTCGAAGGCCTGTACGGAGGCGCTGTCGCGCCGCAGCAGATCGGCAAAACGCTGCCAGCCGGGCCATGACACCTCGGGGTCACGATTGCCGACCACGATGGCATGGCGCACGCTGGGCAGCGCGGCGAGGATCTGCTGGCATACGTCCTGCCGGTCGATGGCCTTGCCGCCATAGAACACGCCATCGACCCCGATCAGCACCACCGGTTCGATCTGTCGGAAGCGATCCAACACGGCATGGGTGCCCATGTCGGGAGCGCACACACTCCAGACTGCGCCGATGCTGGCGGTGGCCAGAAACGCCACGATGGTCTGCGGGATGTTGGGCAGGTAGGCTGCCACGCGATCGCCCGGCTGCACGCCCAGCTCCTGCAGATGGACCGCCAGCGCCGCAACCTGCTGGTGCAGCTCGGGCCAGGACAGCGTGCTGGCCACGCCTTCCTCGTTGTCGGCAATGATGGCGGGCAGACCGGCGGCCGCGGCCGCATCGACATGCCGCAGCACCTGCTGCGCGAAATTGACCTGCGCGCCGGTGAACCAGTGCGCGCCGGGCATCACATTCTCTGCCAGCACTTTCTCGTATGGCGTATGCGACTGGATGTCGAAATATTCCCAGATACTGGCCCAGAATGCCTCCAGTTCGGTGGTGGACCACCGCCAGAGCTGGTCGTAATCATCGAAATGCAGCCCACGCGTGCGGGCCAGCCAATCCTGGTAGAGGCGGATTTGCGGGATGTAGGCCGGTGTGTTCATGGCCTTCGAGGGTAAGCACGGCGGCCTTCGGGCACCTTGGTGTTTTCACGGGGAGCCTGTCACCGATGCGATATCGGGCTTGCCCCTCTGTGGCGGCGCCCGCCCGCCGGGGCCTTGGCTGCAAGGGCTGGCACGAATCCAGGCATCCAGACCCATAATCACGGTATTTATTGCACTGCAATATGCATTTATTGCAATGCAACATAATCGGTCTGCATTTTCAAAATACAGAGGTCGATTATCGATATATGAAAAATTGAGGGTCTGCCGGACCGATGAAGCGATTATTCAAGGGTTAATACCTAGTTAGAAACCATGACTGATCCACCCGTCAGGGGTAGCATCACAGGCTTGTTCCAACCGGTTCTGACACCCACGAGACAATGCCTGAATACGATCGCATCCAATGTCCGGCCTTCAAGAGCAAGATCATGTCCGCCGATGCCGCCGCGGCCCTGATTCCCGAAGGCTGCAACGTCGGCATGAGCGGCTTCACCGGCTCGGGCGCGCCCAAGGAAGTGCCCATGGCGCTGGCCAGGCGCATCGAGGCGCAACTGGCCCAGGGCCACCATTTCAAGATCGGCATGTGGACCGGCGCCTCCACCGGGCCCGAGATCGACGGCGCACTGGCCAAGGTCAATGGCATCAACATGCGCCTGCCCTACCAGTCCGACCCGACCAGCCGCGAGCGCATCAACCAGGGCGACATCAACTACATCGACATGCACCTCTCGCATGTGGCGCAGTATGTCTGGTTCGGCTTCTTCGGCAAGCTCAACGTGGCCTTGATCGAGGTCGCCGGCATCCTGCCCGACGGCAGGCTGATTCCATCGACCTCGGTGGGCAACAACAAAACCTGGCTGGACCAGGCGGATCTCGTCATCCTAGAAGTCAACGAACGCCAGCCGCTGGGCCTGGCCGGCATGCACGACGTCTACTACGGCACGCAGCTGCCGCCGCACCGCGTGCCGATTCCGCTGGTGCACCCGCATGACCGCATTGGCGAGCCCTACCTGCGCTGCGACCCGGCCAAGGTGATCGCGGTCGTGCCAACCCACAAGGCCGACCGCAATTCGCCCTTCAAGCCCGCCGATGCCGACTCCGAGCAGATCGCCGGCCACCTGATCGACTTCTTCAAAAGCGAGGTCCGCCATGGCCGGCTGCCCAAAAGCCTGCTGCCGCTGCAGTCGGGTGTGGGCAACATCGCCAATGCGGTGCTGGCCGGGCTCAACAATGGCCCGTTCGAGAACCTGACGGCCTTCACCGAGGTCATGCAGGATGGCATGCTGGCCATGCTGCGCTCGGGCAAAATGGTCGGCGCCTCAGCGACGGGCTTTTCGCTCAGCCCCGAAGGCGAACAGGACTTCGTCGACAACATCGACTTCTACCGCGACAAGATCGTGTTGCGCCCGCAGGAGATGAGCAACCACCCGGAGCTGATCCGGCGCCTGGGCGTGATCGCCATGAACGCGATGATCGAGGCCGACATCTACGGCAACGTCAACTCCACACACGTGATGGGCTCGTCCATCATGAACGGCATCGGCGGCTCGGGCGATTTCGCCCGCAATGCCTACCTGTCGATCTTCATGGCCAAGTCCAGCGCCAGGGGTGGCGACATCTCCTGCATCGTACCGGCCGTCTCGCACGTCGACCACACCGAGCATGACGTGCAGATCCTGGTGACCGAACGCGGCCTGGCCGACCTGCGCGGCCTAGCCCCCAAGCAGCGCGCCCGCCTCATCATCGACAACTGCAGCGCGCCCGAGTACCGGCCCATGCTGCAGGAATATTTTGAGCGAGCGCTGCACCACTCACGCGGCAAGCACACGCCGATGCTACTGGACGAGGCCCTTTCCTGGCATGCCCGTTTCGAGCGCACCGGCAGCATGAAGGTCCGGGAAGCGGTGGCCGCCTGAAGCGGAGCGCCTGACCGCAAGCCCAGATCCGGACCAGGCCACCATCTACACCATCATCTGCCAACGACCAGACTGGTCTCAGAACCTGTTCAAAGTCTTGGCATGAGAGCCGTTGTGGTTGAAAGGTTGTGGCTGCAAGGCGCAAAACGCAGCCGGGCTGGTGGCCCGGCGAGGCTTTGCAACGCCGCAGACGCAGCATTTCAGCCGCAACCCACAGGGCATGGCGTTGCCATGCGGCTCCATGCAGAGACTTTGAACAGGTTCTCAGACCCCCATTCGTTCGAGCGCCTGCTGCAGGTGGCCGACCGTGCGGTCCACGTTCAGCCATTTCTCCAGGCCGAAAAGGCCCAGCCGGAACGTGCGGAAATCGGCCCCCTCGCCGCACATCAGCGGCACGCCCGAGGCGGCCTGCAGGCCCACTTGCAGGAACTTGCGGCCACTCTGGATATCCGGGTCGGTGGTATAGCTCACCACCACACCCGGCGACTGGAAACCTGCCGCGGCCACGCTGGCAAAGCCTTTTTGCTCCAACAGCGCGCGGACTTTGGTGCCCAGTTCGATCTGGCGCTCGCGCATGTGCTCGAAACCCAGCTCGCGCGTCTCCAGCATCACATCGCGCAGGCGCAGCAGCGCATCAGTGGGCATGGTGGTGTGGTAGGCATGCTGGCCCTTCTCATAGCCTTCGGCGATCTGCATCCATTTCTTCAGGTCGCAGGCAAAGCTCGAACTTTGCGTGGCATCGATGGCTTCACGCGCACGCTGCGAAAGCATCACCATCGCGCAGCAGGGCGAGCTGCTCCAGCCTTTTTGCGGCGCACTGATCAGTACATCCACGCCCGTGGCCTGCATGTCCACCCAGACGGCACCCGAGGCAATGCAGTCGAGCACCAGCAGCGCGCCCACGGCATGCGCGGCCTCGGCCACAGTTCGGATGTAGGCATCGGGCAGCAGTATGCCGCTGGCCGTCTCGCAATGCGGGGCAAACACCACCGCCGGTTTCTCGGCGCGAATGCGTTCGGCCACCTGCTCCGCCGGCATCGGCGCCCACGGCGCCTCGCCGCCCTCGCCCTGCGGGCTTGCCTGGCAGACCACCTCCCCGCCCGGCAGGCCGAACTGGCCCATCCCGATGATCTGCGACCAGCGGTAGCTGAACCAGCCGTTGCGCACGATCAGCACTTTCTGCCCATTGGCGAACTGGCGTGCCACCGCCTCCATGCCGAAGGTGCCGCTACCGGGCACCAGCACGGCGGTATGGGCCTGGTAGACCTGCTTGAGCGTGGCCAGAATGTCCTGCATCACGCCAACAAAGCGTTGCGACATGTGGTTGAGCGCACGATCGGTGTAGACCACCGAGAACTCCAGCAGGCCATCGGGATCGACATCGGGCAGCAGTCCGGGCATGGGTTTCCTTTTGACAATCAAAGCGTCAAGCATACCGCGCCGCCAGGTCCGGCCATCCCGGTGATAGCCCGCGAAAGCGGGACATCCGGCGCATACCGCAGGCGACAGCAGCCGGCTGCGCCCATCGATAGAATCGAGCGACCATTTCTCCAACGCGGCGCAAACACCATGTCCATCTGGAAAAAAGAATTCAACCTCGAACTCATGTCCAAGTCACATGCCAACACGGCGGTGAGCCATCTGGGCATCGAAGCGACCGAAATCGGCGATGATTTCCTGCGCGCCCGCATGCCGGTCGATACCCGCACCAAGCAGCCTTTCGGGCTGCTGCATGGCGGCTGCAGCGTGGTACTGGCCGAGACCCTGGGTTCGATGGGAGCCTACTATGCCGCCGCCGAGGGCTGCCATGCCGTGGGGCTGGACATCAATGCCAACCACCTGCGCCCGGCCACCTCCGGCTGGGTCACAGGTACGGCGCGACCGGTGCATCTGGGCCGCACCACCCACGTCTGGCAGATCGAGATCGTCGACGACGCCGGCAAAATGGTCTGCATTTCACGCATCACCATGGCCATCCTCGACGCCAACCGTTGAAATCCGGCGGAGCTCCATCCACGCGCCATCGGCGCGCCCTTCAGAGCCATTCAGGTGTCATGGCAAGCATGGCGAGGCTTTGAAAACGCTATCAGATCTCATCGATTGCCGTGCTGGTGTCGGCCGCGCCTGCAGGCACACCGCGGCCTGTGCCTGACCGCACGGGCTGGCCCGCCCCATCGATGGCAAAGCGGTTGCGGCAATCGACGTAGAAACTCGCGCCGAAGCGCCCGACCGGAAAATAATCCTGCAGTGACACGCGCCAACGCCCGGTATCGACCAGCCCCTGGCGTGCACCAAGCCACAGCACGCGGCCAATGAAAACATAGCGACTCGCGCTCTCCAGCGTCTCGTGCAGCACGCACTCGAAGGCCACCGGTGCTTCGCCAATGCGCGGCGGACGCACGCGCTGCGATGGCATGGCGGTCAGGCCCGCATGGGCGAGTTCACTGTGCGTGCGCGGCAAGGCATCCCCGCAACGGTGCATGGCCGCTGCCATCGGCTCATCAGTGATGTGCACCACGAATTCGCCGCTGCGGAGGATGTGCGCGGCCGTGTCCTTGAGCGATCCCTCTGCCAGCTTGTTGATGCTGATCATCAGAAGCGGTGGCTCCTCCCCGACCATATTGAACATGCTGAACGGCGCCGCATTCACCGTGCCGTCGGCAGCCAGTGTCGTCACCAGTGCAATCGGCCTGGGCACGATCAAACTGGCCATCAGCTTGTAGCGTGCATAGGCATCGAGATTGTCGAAATCGATTTCCGTCATTGTGTGTGCTTGTATCTGTTCTGCCATGAATGCCGACTGCAAAAAGGGTTGTGACCTGACGGGCGTGCAATCACATGCACCGCAGGCGCCGCTCCTTGATTTTCATTCAACCGATATGGGCAACGCATGGCCGCGACGCAAAAAGCATCTTTTCAACAGCTCCACTACCACTGTTTTCTTTTTGGAAGAAAAGAAGTAGTCATAGTAGTAAGCCTGCCATCTTTTTGTGGATAAGTTTTCTTTCTCATTGAAAAACAATGTCTTGGAATTCATTAAACCATGTGTTGGAGAAGGGATGGGATGGATGCGTCAATGTGGATGGATGGCTGGAAATGCCCCTGCCTGTGGATAAGTTCCGATCAGTCCCGGTTTTCCCCACAAAGTTATCCACATGCGGAAAACGCTGGAAATGCACAATGGAAAGACGTGCAAATGCTCTGCCTGACAGGCCTGTCACCAGGCCCCGTCATGGCGCAGTGGCGGAAAAAATGGGCAAAAAAACAGGCGCAGTCACACTGCGCCTGTAGGTCTGGAATGCGGGGCGAATGCCCGGTGAAATGATTGCCTGTTTCCGACGATGGGATGGCTGCTCAGAATGGCTTGGCCACCACCAGCACCACGATGCCGATGAGCAGCAGCACACTGACTTCGTTGAACCAGCGGTACCAGCGCGATGAGTGCTGGTTCTGTCCGGCCGCGAACTTGCGCAGCAGTACCCCGCAGGCATGGTGGTAGCCCAGCACCAGCACCACCAGGGTCAGCTTGGCGTGCATCCAGCCATTGCCGGGCCCGCGCCCGATGCCATAGCCCAGCCACAGCCACAGGCCCAGTGCCAGGGCTGGCACGGCCAGGATGGTGGTAAAGCGCAACAGGCGGCGGGCCATGCCGAGCAGGCGCTCCTGCTCGGCCACCGAGCTGGCCGGAACCTCCGCCAGATTGACGAAGATGCGCGGCAGGTAGAACAGGCCGGCAAACCAGCTGGTGACGAAAATGATGTGAAAGGCCTTGACCAGGAGATATGTCATCGTGGGAATTCTTGTTGGGCTGCCACTCTTCTTGCGGGCAAGGATCGGCCATCATGGCAACTGCCGTTGCGGACACCCGATGGTGCCGCAAGCGCGGCAGGCCGGCCTTGACTCAGCTCAGCACCACGCTCGAGAGGCGCCGGCGGTAGCTCGCCACAGTGGGGTCCTCGGGCGGAATCTGGCCTTCGGCCACCGGCGGGCGCGGCGGCTCAATCAGCTCCAGGATGGCCACATAGGCCTTGCGGGCCAGGCCGTCTTCCCAGCCCTTGTCGCGCATCAGGATCTCCAGCAGCTCGTCCATCGCGGCGGTCCACTGGTTGTGCGCGAGCAGGATGCGCGCGCGCTCTAAGCGGGCGGCGAAGTCGCGGCGGTTGGAGGCAATCGCGGCATCGAGTTCCTTCAGGCGGGCATTGGCATCGCCGAGGTGGTGCACCAGGTCCAGCGCGTCCATCCAGGTCTTGAGCGCGCCGTAGCGCTGTGACGTCTCGGCCAGCGCGATGACCGGGGCAAATGCCACCTTGGCCTCGTCCTCCAGGCCCATCTCCAGCAGCAGCTTGACGTAGTCGAACCGGGCCTGCTCATCGTCCGGCTTTTCCTGCACGGCTTTCTGCAGCTGCTCCAGGCGGGTCTGCAGATCGGTTTCCGGCTCTGGCTCCTGCAGGTCCTCTTCCTCGGGGATGGTTTCGCCGGCCGGCAGGTGCTTGTCGAGGAACTCGCGCACCTGCCCTTCCGGCAGCGCACCCATGAAGCCATCGACCGGGCGGCCTTCGACCATCAGCACACAGGTCGGAATGCTGCGCACGCCGAACATGCTGGCGATCTGCTGCTCCTGGTCGGAGTCGATCTTGACGAGCTTGAAGCGGCCGCCATAGGCCGTCTCCAGCTTTTCCAGGATGGGTCCGAGCGTGCGGCAGGGACCGCACCAGGGTGCCCAGAAGTCCACCAGCACCGGCGTCTGCATGGAGGCGTGGATCACTTCGGCTTCGAAATTTTCAATGGTGACATCGATCATGGGAATCTCTTCAATCGCTCAGGCGGCGTTGGCATGAAAGGGATGAATGGCATGGCCGCGGGCTGTTTACCATGGCGTCTGCGGCTTGCGCACGGGGATGACAGAACTATATAGTGCCCGGCGCAGCCATGGGCGGGGATGGGGCTTGCATGGGCCGCAAAAGGCCGTGCCTCGCAAGGCGGGCGCGATGGAGCGGCCAGCCAGCACGTAGAATCCGCCTTTTCAACCGCCTTGCCCCGACTTTGCCATGACACGCATTCAGGTCGGCGTGGTCATGGGTTCCAGCAGCGACTGGGACACCATGCAGCACGCCGTCTCCATTCTCGAGCAGTTCGCCGTTGCCCATGAGGCACGTGTGGTTTCGGCCCATCGCATGCCCGACGACATGTTCGCCTACGCCGAGGCGGCCGGTCCGCGTGGTCTGCAGGCCATCATTGCCGGTGCCGGTGGCGCGGCCCACCTGCCGGGCATGCTGGCGGCCAAGACCACCGTGCCGGTGCTGGGCGTGCCGGTGGCCAGCCGGCACCTGCACGGCGTTGATTCGCTGCACAGCATCGTGCAAATGCCCAAGGGCGTGCCGGTGGCCACCTTTGCCATCGGCGCTGCCGGCGCCGCCAATGCCGCGCTGTTTGCGGTGGCCATGCTGGCGCTGCATGACGAGGCCTTGCAGCAGAAGCTGCAGCAGTTCCGCGCCGCGCAGACGGAAGTGGCGCGCAACATGACGCTGCCGCCCCTGGCTTCGTGACGCCGGACGAAAAACCACCGACCAACAGAGGATTGCACCGCATATGAGCGCGCATGCCACCAACGAGCCAGCCGCCTTCCCGTCCATCCTGCCTGGCGCCACGCTGGGGGTCATGGGCGGCGGCCAACTGGGACAGATGTTCGTGCATGCCGCCCAGTCCATGGGCTACCGCACGGCGGTTCTGGACCCGGATGCCGCCAGCCCGGCCGGACTGGTCAGCCACCGACACGTCGCCGCCGGCTATGAAAATGCCGAGGGACTGGCCGCACTGGCCCATGAGGCCGATGCCATCACCACCGAATTCGAGAACGTGCCGGCGGCCGCGCTGACCGCACTGGCGCAATTGAAGCGTGTGGCACCGGCCGCGGCCGCGGTGGCCATTGCCCAGGACCGTGCCACCGAGAAAAACCATTTCCGCCAGCTCGGTGTGCCCTGCGCACCGTTTGCCGTCATCGATTCCGAGGCTGCGCTGCAGGCGGTCGATGAGGAATTGCTGCCCGGCATCCTCAAGACGGCCCGGCTCGGCTATGACGGCAAGGGCCAGATCACCGTGGCCGACCGCGCTGCGCTGCGCGAGGCCTGGCAGACGCTTGGGCAGGTGGTCTGCGTGCTGGAGCAGCGCCTGGAACTCGACTATGAGGTCTCGGTGGTGCTGGCGCGCGGCTTCGACGGCACCATCGTCCACCTGCCGGTGCAACGCAACATCCACCGCAACGGCATTCTGGCCACCACGCTGGTGCTGCCGGGCCACATCGCCGAGCCGGTCGCCCAGCAGGTGCTGCAGGCGGCGCGGCGCATCGCCGAGGGCACCGGTTACGTGGGCGTGCTGTGCGTGGAGTTCTTCGTGCTTGGCGATGGCAGCGTGGTCGCCAACGAAATGGCGCCGCGCCCGCACAACAGCGGCCACTACAGCATCGATGCCTGCGATGTCTCGCAGTTCGAGTTGCAGGTGCGCACGCTGGCGGGACTGCCGTTGACGGCGCCGCGCCAGCACAGCCCGGCCGTCATGCTCAATGTGCTGGGCGACCTGTGGTTCCCCAGCGGCTCGCAGGCCCCGCGCACCCCGGACTGGGCCGCCATTCTGGGCCTGCCGGGCGTGCACCTGCATCTTTATGGCAAGGCCGAGGCGCGCCGCGGCCGCAAGATGGGCCACGTCACCATCACTGCCGACACGACGGAGGTTGCGCTGGAGACGGCCGCGCGCGCGGCCCGGCAACTGGGCCTGCCACTCGACTTCTGACATTTCCGCATTTCTGCATTGCCGTCGCCAGCCGCCACTCCCGCCATGATTCTCCTGCCCGATTCCCACGCCATGGCCGCGGCCGTTCAGGCGCTGCAGCAGGGCCAGCTGCTGGGCCTGCCGACCGAGACCGTCTATGGGCTGGCCGCCGATGCGGAGAATGGCGCGGCAGTGGCGCGCATCTACGAGCGCAAGGGCCGCCCGAGCGACCATCCGCTCATCGTGCACGTGCCCGATGTGGCGGCAGCGCAGCACTTTGCCGCCGACATTCCGCCATTTGCCCTGGCGTTGATGCAGGCCTTCTGGCCTGGACCGCTGACGCTGATTCTGCCGCGCCGTCCGGGCGCGGCAGAATCAGCGGCGGCCGGCCAGGCCACCATCGGGCTGCGTTCGCCCTCGCACCCGGTGGCGCGCCAGCTGATGCTGGCGGCGCTGCAGGCCGAGCCACCGGTGCGCGGCATTGCCGCGCCCAGCGCCAACCGCTTCGGGCGCGTCAGCCCGACCAGCGCTGCGCACGTTGCGGCCGAGTTCGGTGACGACCTGCTGGTGCTCGACGGCGGCGACTGCGAGGTGGGCATCGAGTCGACCATCGTCGACTGCAGCCGGGGCCGGCCCGTCATCCTGCGGCCGGGCCATATTGCGGCCGCGGCCATTGCCCAGGCGTGCGGCTTGCCGGTCGATGTGCATGGCGCGACCGGGCCGGGTGAGCACGCGCTGATCGACGACGCGGAAGATGACACGCCGCGTGCTCCCGGCACGCTGACGGCTCATTACGCGCCCAACGCCAAGGTCCGCCTGATGGATGCGGCGTCGCTGCAGGCGGGTCTCGATGTGCTGGGTGCCCAGGCGCGCCACATCGCCGTCTACAGCCGCACGCCGATGAAGAGCGCCTCGCGCGAACTGGTGCTGCGGCGCATGCCCGCGCAGCCCGAGCAGGTCGCACACGAGCTGTTCCGCCTGCTGCGCGAGTTCGATGGCCTGGGCGTGCGCCTGATCTGGATCGAGGAGCTGCCGGCCGGCTCCGCCTGGGATGGTGTGCGCGACCGCCTCAACCGCGCCGCCGCCAGCGCCTGATGCTGTGACACCACACGCAATGGAGGTGGTATCGGTGGTAATGGTTGCAACATCCCGCAAGAGCCGCCGCAAGATCTTTGCACGGAATTTCCAGTGCATTCACAATGCGGCGGCAAGCCCCGCTAAACTAGGACCCCTTTGACGCCAATCGGCAGGACAAACCGACCGATTGGCCGATGGACATCGACCAACTGCCTTGCCGGCAGAGCAAACCAACCCGGAGTTTACGAACATGGCATTTCAATGGAGTCGCTGCATCGCTTTCGTTGCAGCAGGCGTGGCGGCGCTGAGCCTGACCGCATGCGGGTCCAGCACGGTGGAGTCCGCCATTTCGCCGACGCGCTTCATCGCCTTCGGCGACGCGACTGCGGACATCGGCCAGAGCGGGTCCTATTTCACGGTCAACGATGACAGTGCGGCACTGAAGAACTGGACGGAACAGGTTGCCAGCAGCTATGGACGCAGTATCACTGCACAGGCAAATGGCGGCTACAGCTATGCAGAAGGCAATGCGCGTGTCACCGCGGAGGATGCCACCGGCGGGGGCGCCACGAGCGTGCAGGCCCAAGTTTCCAATTTTCTCGCCTCCAATCAATTTGGAGAAGATGATCTGGTGTTGATCAGCGCCGGTGCCTCCGACGTGATTGCGCTGGCGCGGCAGGTCATGGACGGCACACTGGATGTCGCGTCCGCACGGCAATCGGCCCGCGAGGCAGGCATTGCCCTGATGACGCAGGTCAAGCGGCTGGAAGACAACGGCGCCAAGTACGTCGTCGTCGCATTGCTGTACCGGCTCGATGAGACGCCATGGGGCACGGCCAACAGCGGCTATACAGGGCTGCTCGATGGCAATTCCGACAGCTTGGTGCGCCATTTCAATGACGGCATCAAGATCGCCGCCGTCGAGCAGAAGGTGAGCAACGCGCTGTCGGTGGATTTCGAGTACTACGTCAACTACATGTACGGCTATCCGTCCTACTTCAGCTTCTCCAACATCGCCGATCCGGTCTGCAATTCGGTGGATGACGGCAATGGCATCGGCATTGGCACCGGCCAGGTCAGCTCGGCCAAGTGCACGACCGACACCCTGATCGACAGCAGCTACGACAGCTACATGTTTGCCGATCCGGTCTATGTCACCCCCAGTGCACACCGCCAGTTGGGCACCTACGCCTACGACGAGATCACGGATCGCTGGTAAGCGCAGCGGTACTCCGGCACCCTTGATGGAATGCTGACAACGAAAGGCCACTTTCCAGAGTGGCCTTTCGTGCTTTTCGCGCCTTCGTGCAAGGCCGAGGCCTTCTTTTCCCGGTGACCGAGACCGTCCGGCGTGGCGGCAGATTCAATGTCGCAGCCAACAGAAGCTGCCAAGCAGCGTCACCGCCTGCAGCAGCAGCCACAGCCCTTGCCGGCGCAGCAGGGCGAGGGCGGCACGCTGGCGTTCGGGCCAGTCGCGCGGTGGCAGATGGTCTGCGCGCCGCAGTCTCAACTGGACGAGGGCCGTATCCAGCTGCTCGGCGGCTGTTGCCGGGTTGGGGGCCTGCCTGGCGAGCCAGTCGAACAACTCGGCATCGAGCGCGCAGCGCAGCGCATGGTACTTCTGCACCAGCGCGGCGGCCATGCTCAGCCCCAGCCCGGCCTGCCATGGCCAGCCGGGGCGCCAGGCGGTCTGGTGTGGCGCGAAGATAGGCGCCAGCGCGCCCGCCAGGGCTGCCAGCAGCGCCAGGGCCAGCAGCAGCGTGCCGAGCCCGTCGAGTATGCGGGTCTGCCGTAGCAAGGCGGCCAGCGTGGCCCACTGGTAGCGCAGGGCTTCGTCGTCGTGCAGGTCACGGGGCGGCGCGGGCATGGGCGGGAGCTTTCTGATGATGGTCTGGTTTTTCGTCTGGGTACCGCCTGGTCATGGTCGTGCCGCCAGAGCATGCGTGGCGACTTCCTGCAGGACTTGCCGGTGCCCGTCCCGCAGCACCACCTGTGGCCGATGCCGGCGCAGCCATGCCTCGGCTTCGGCCGCGCTACTGGCGCCACCATGCCACAGCATCCAGCTGGCGGCGGCCATGGCACTGCGCGAATAGCCGAGCGCGCAGCACACCAGGATGGTGCCCTGCGGATGGCGCTGGCGCGCCGCTTCGATGGCATCGGCTGCGGCGCGGCACTGATGGGCATCGGGCACGACCAGATCCAGCCACGGCAGGGTCTGGTAATCGATGCTGGCCTGCCTCCCGCCCGCAGCCGCAGGCGGGAAGGGCAGTTCGGCGCACAGGTCCACCACGGCGCGCAAGCGCATGCAAGCATGCTGGCGCATGTCGGCCAGATCTTTCTGACCCGGCAGGCGGCCCAGCCAGAGGCCATGACCGATGTCGCAGGGGTGCGGATGGCGGCGGGTCCAGCAGCGGGCATTGAGCCAGGCGGCCAGGGTGTAGGGTGCCAGCAGCACGCGGCTGGCCGTGCTGTGGCGGCCGCTGGTGCGTTTCTGGAAGCCGGCCGCGCCGCCCCAGGCATAGAAGCTCGCCACCATCATCAATGCGATGGCCGGCCACAGCAGCCACAAGGCGGTGCCATGACCCGCCTGGCCGCCGGCGAGCGCCAGCGCGGCCAGCGCCGTCGCGCCGAGCGCATAGCCGCCGGCCAGCCGGCGCCGCGTGCCGGCCTGCTGGGGATGCGCGGTCACGGCCTCTGCCGCAGAAGCCTCCTGCGGCCAGAGCCAGACCACGAAGAAGCCCAGCAGGGCGCCCGTGGGCACATCGATGAAATGGTGCTGCCAGGTGGTCAGCACCGACAGGCCGATCAGTACGAACCAGCCATGCAGCAACGCCCTGCCCCAGCGGCTGTGCAGATGGCGGCCGAACTGCAGCCACAGCACCACCAGCAGCGCAATGTGCAGCGAAGGCGCCTGGTTGAAGGGTTTGTCGAAACCCATCAGCAGATCGAACATGGCGCCGAACGGGCCATCGATCGCGGGCCGCTCCCAGGCAAAGCGCAATGGCGCCAGCAGAAAGCAGGTGACGGCAATGACCTGCACGGTCAGCAGGCGCCAGCAATGCACACTGAGTTCGCGGCGCGTGGTGCAGGTGAACACCGAGATGGCGTAGAGCAGGTCGATGGACCAGTAGGGCACGATGGTCCATGGCCACAGTGGAATGTGGCGTTCCCAATCGAACACGATACTGCCCACGTCGCCGGCGATGGCGCGCTGCTCGCTGACCTGGTTGGCAAAGCCGTAGCTGATGAAGAAGAAGGCGCCCAGCAAGGCCAGCCGCCACAGCGCGGCCTTCCACAGGCCCGGCTCGCGCTGCTGCTGGGGGACTCCCGTGGCCGTGCCGCTCATGCCCTGCGCTGCGCCAGCGAGACGGTGAAGATGCCCCAGGCGTCGATGCGCTCGGTCAGCTTGACGAAACCGGCGCGGGCCACCAGCTCGTCCATTTCGGCCTGGGTGCGGCGTCGCATCACCCAGGGCTGGCCGGCGCGGTGGCTGGTCAGCGCCCGGGCGATCAGTTCCAGCTGCGGGTGCCAGGGCTGGCCGGTGTAGACCAGGTAGCCGCCGGGTGGCACTGCCTCGGCCAGGCCGGCGAGCGAGTCGCCCACCATGCGGTTGTCGCCGAACAGCTCATAGAGGCCCGAGACCACGGCCAGGTTGGGCCTGGGCGCGAGCCTGGCCAGATCCTGCCGGTCGAAGGCATCGCCCTTGGCGAAGCGGGCCACGCCGGCCAGGCCCTTGGCCTCGATCAGCGCCTGGCCATCGCGCACGTTGATGTCGCTCCAGTCGCGCAGCAGGATGTGCTCGGGCAGCGGCAGCCCGGCGGGGCGGCCGGTGATGGCTTCGAGGATGTAGCGGCCATGCCCGGCAGCGATGTCGGTGATGCGCACCGGCTCGCCGGCCTCGTGCAGGCGCTGCATGGCCAGGTGCAGCAGTTCCTCGGCATGGCGCTTGCGCGCGCGGATGCCCTTCCAGCCGATCGAGTCGAGGTAGCTGCGGTCCATCAGCCGGCCCAGCCGGGAGGGGCTGTCCGCCTGGTTGCGGTACACGTAGTCGAGCGTGCTGCCCGAGTCGAAGCCGGTCTCGAAGCCGAGCCTGATGCCCTGGGAGTAGCGGCTGCCCCAGCGCATGGCGGCGCGCGTGAACTGCCAGTAGCGCTGGCGCAGCGAGCCCTCGGGCAGCGGCGCGGCCAGCTGCTGCGCTTCGGCGCAGGTCGGGCCGAGCTGGTCGGCATGCAGCAGGCTGGGGGCGGCCGGCGCCTGCCAGGCCTGCAGGATGAAGCGCCGCGCCTGTGCAACGGCCAGATGCCGGTCGCGCTCGCCCAGCGTATCGTGGTAGAAGCCCGGCAGCACGTGCTGCTCCTTGATGGTGGTGCCCAGGCGCGCGAAGAATTGCTTCTGTGGCCCCGGACGCACCACGAAGTCGTTGCCGGAGATCAGCAGTTGCGTGGGCACGCGGATCGCCTGGGCATCGGCGACGATGCGCTCGGCCGTTGCATACAGGTCGAGCAGCACATTCACGGCGATGGGCCGTGTCACCAGCGGATCGCTGGCATAGGAGGCCACGCGCGCAGGGTCGTGCGTGAGAAAGCGCGGCCGCACGTAGCTGTTGACGAAGAACTTGCCGCGCAGTTTCTGCAAGAGCGCCAGGCCGGGGCGCGCGAAGGGCACATAGAGCTTGATGTCGAAGGCCGGCGAGGCCAGCACCTGGGCACGGATGTCCGGCGCATAGTCGTGCACCCAGGTGGCCGCCAGCACCGCTCCCACGCTTTGCGCGACCAGCGCCATATCGCGGGCCTGGACGCCATGCGCGGCTTGCAGGTGCTCGGCAAAGGTCTGCAGATCGCGCACATTGGTGGCGAAGCCGGGGCTGTCGCCGCGCACCCCCTCGGAGAGGCCATGACCGCGCGCATCCCAGGCGAAGAACTGGAACTGCGGCAGATCCAGCTCATCGACCAGATGCGCGATGCGTCCCGAATGCTCGTGCCCGCGGTGCAGCAGCACAATGGTCCGCACCGGTTGATCGGCCTCGGCCCCTCCGGGAGGCTGCGCCGGCCAGTGGCGGTAGAACAGCGACAGCCCATCGTGCGAGCTGAAACGGCCGTTGCTAGCTGGACGCCGCGTCAGCTGCGTATCGGGCGTATCAGGCATATCGGGCGCCCCGGCGGCTGGGTTGGGTTGCTCCGTGCAATCATGGTTTGTCATGCTGTCCAGGCCTTTTGCAATGGATTGACGTTTTTTCAATCATGGGTTTATACGCAATGGCGTCCCGAAGCGGTATTGGGTCTGTTCAATGGTATTGTCTGGCGATACTGATGATGATTGTTTTGTCCACTGGTATTCACTGATATGCCCTGACTCCGATGCAGGGATGCCATGGGGTTCGGCGCCTCCGGCCTGCATCGACAGCTCCGGAACCGGTAAGATGCCTCACCATCCACTGGTGCCCCGATGCGCGCTCCCTCTTCCCCTCCCCGCCCTTCCCGGCCCCGTGCTCCATCGCCCCCTGGCCGAGCGGGAGTGCCGCCACGCCGTGTGGCCCGTCCGGCTCCCGCGCAGCCGCGCCTGCTGGCGCTGAACAAGCCCTATGGTGTGCTCACGCAGTTTCAGGATGGCCAGGGACGCGCCACACTGGCGGATCTCGTCGATGTGCCGGGCGTGTATCCGGCCGGCCGGCTCGACCTCGACAGCGAAGGCCTGCTGCTGCTGACCAATGACGGCCGGCTGCAGGCGCGCATCGCCGATCCACGCCACAAACTGGCCAAGACCTACTGGGTGCAGGTCGAAGGAACGGCCAGCGAGGCGCAATTGCAGGCGCTGCGCGATGGCGTGCTGCTCAAGGACGGGCCAACGCTGCCGGCCGAGGCCTTGCGCGTGCCCGACGAGGAGGCCCAGGCGCGCCTGTGGCCGCGCCAGCCACCGGTGCGCTTTCGCAAGACGGTGCCGACCAGCTGGCTGGCGTTGACCATCCGCGAAGGCCGCAACCGCCAGGTGCGCCGCATGACAGCCGCCGTCGGCCTGCCCACTCTGCGGCTGGTGCGCGTGCGCATCGGCGACTGGGCACTTGACGGCCTGTCATCCGGGCAGTGGCGCGAACTGGCCTTGCCATAGGGCACTTCATGAATCCCAACAGGCCCTAGAATTCCCGCTTGGCTTCCCGCCGCCTCCTGCCCCTACTTTTCCCCACACTTGCATTCGTGACCCCATCCAACCAAGCGCGCATGACGGCCGACGAGCGGCGCAGCAGTCTTGCGCTGGCATCCATTTTTGCCCTGCGCATGCTGGGGCTGTTCCTGGTGCTGCCGGTGTTCTCGCTGGCCGCCAGCGGCTACCGGGGTGGCGACGACCCGGCCCTGATCGGCCTGGCCATGGGCATCTACGGCCTCACCCAGGCATTGCTGCAATTGCCGCTGGGAATGGCCTCGGACCGGCTTGGCAGAAAGCGCGTCATCGTCTTCGGGCTGCTGGTGTTCGCCGCTGGCAGCGGCCTGGCGGCGCTGAGCGATTCGGTCTGGGGCCTGGTGATCGGCCGTGCCGTGCAGGGCGCGGGCGCGGTGTCGGCGGCGGTCACCGCGTTGCTGGCCGACCTCACCCGCGACCAGGTACGCACCAAGGCCATGGCGCTGGTGGGCATCAGCATCGGCATGACCTTCTCGCTGGCACTGGTGCTGGGGCCGTATCTGGGCGCGCGCATCGGCCTGGCCGGGCTGTTCTGGCTCACCGCCGCGCTGGCGCTGGCGGGCATTGCGGTGGTGCTGTGGCTGGTGCCTGTCGAGCCGCCACGGTCGGAGGCCGCCGCGGCGACCGGTGCCGTGCCGGCCGCGCCTTGGTGGCAGACGCCGGGCATGCTGCGCCTGGATCTCGGCGTGTTCATCCTGCACACCGTGCAAATGGCCATGTGGAGCGCCGTGCCGGCGCTGCTGGTGGCCGCCGGCCTGGCCCGCGAGGCGCACTGGCAGCTCTACCTGCCGGCGGTGCTGGCCTCGGTGCTTTTTCTGGGCGTGGTGTTCGCGCTGGAGCGGCGCGGCCATTTCACGCTGGCCATGCGCGCCGGCATTGGCCTGATCCTGCTGGTGCAGCTGGCGCTGGCCTGTGTCAGCTACGTCAGCAGTCACGCCAGCCATGCCTTGCCGCCGCTGTGGGGCCTGGGCGTGCTGCTGTTCATCTTCTTCTGCGGCTTCAACGCGCTCGAAGCCATGCAGCCCAGCCAGGTCTCGCGCCTGAGCGGCCCGGCCGCGCGTGGCGCTGCGCTGGGCGCCTACAACACGCTGCAATCGCTCGGGCTGTTTGCCGGTGGTGCCATTGGCGGGCTGCTGGTCAAGGCCTGGGGCCCGGTGGGCTTGTTTGCCGTGACGGCCGTGCTGGCCCTGCTCTGGCTGCTGGTGGCGCTGGGTGGGCGTCCGGTCGGCCGGGCGGCGGAGCCCGGGGCGGCCCCCGGCCAGCCGGGCTGCTGACCGTGGACGCAAGCTGCGGCACAATGGAGGGATTGTGCAAGGTCGTGCCCTCGCGGGCGCGGCGCTTTGTGAGCAACCATTCAAGAGCGGAAACCAGCCATGGCATCAGTCAATAAAGTCATTCTCGTCGGCAATCTCGGCCGTGATCCGGAACTGCGCACCTTCCCCAGTGGCGGGCAGGTGGCCAACGTCAGCGTGGCGACGACCGAGCAGTGGAAGGACCGCCAGACCGGCGAGCGCCGCGAGCTGACCGAGTGGCACAACGTGGTCTTCAATGACCGCCTGGCCGAGATTGCTTCGCAGTACCTGCGCAAGGGCTCGCCCGTTTACATCGAGGGCCGCCTGCGCACCCGCAAGTGGCAGGACCAGCAGGGCAATGACCGCTACACCACAGAAATCCGCGCGGACGTGATGCAGATGCTCGGCGGCCGTGGCGAAGGCGGTGGTGGCGGCTATGAAGGCGGTGCAGCCCCGTCCTTCGGCGGCGGCTCGGCTCCTGCTGCCCCGGCCCGCGCACCGGCGGCAGCCGCCGCACAGCGCCCGCCGGCGCCACCGGCCCAGCCCAAGGCCTTCGACAACTTCGAGGATGACGACATTCCGTTCTGACGGGTTGCGGGAGCCGGCGGTGGAGGTCGCCGCTGCCGGCCCCAGCCGCAGCCATCCGGTCTGGCAGCGACTGGACGCCTACCAGGTGGGACCGGAAACGGCGGATTTCTCTTTCATCCAGCGCCTGGCGCATGAGAACGGCTGGTCGCTGGCGCAGTCCGGACGGGTGATGGAGGAGTACCGCCGTTTCTGTTTTCTGGCGGTCACCGGCAGCGGGCAGGCCACACCATCGGATGCGGTTGATCAGGCCTGGCACCTGCACCTGACGTTCACGCACGACTACTGGCAACGCTTCTGCCCCGAGGTGCTGGGGCGACCGCTGCATCACCGGCCCACGGCTGGCGGCCCGGCCGAGCGGGCACGCTTCTTCGAGCAGTATGCGCAGACGCTGCGCCGCTACGAGCAGGTCTTCGGCGCAGCGGCTCCGGCAGATATCTGGCCTGGCGCCGCGCAGCGCCTGTTGCAGGATCCGCGGGCGCGCCGCGTGCATCCGCGCGATGCCATCATCATTCCCCGCCACGCCCTGCGTCGCTGGCTGCGGCAAGCCCTTCTGCTGGCGCTGTTGGCACTGGGGCTGGCAGTGCTGCTGCAGACCCTGGTCGGGGCCAGCGCCTGAAGACCTGAGAGCTTTTGCCATGCCGCTCGGACCGCTTGACCTGACCGCCGGACCTTTTCTGAAGCTGTATGCCGTGTTGTTCGTGCTGGCATTGGCGGTCAGCCTGGCGGTGCCGGCCTGGCTGGGGCAGCCGCGACGCGACAGACAGGGTGTGCAGCAGGCGCTGCAGGATTCCGCCTTGCTGGCTTACCTGGGGGGCGGTGCGGTACGCCTTGCCGAAAGTGTGATGGCGCGCCTGCTGGCTGCCGGCGTGGTCGAAGTCGACGGACAGCAGTTCCGTCACACGCGCAGGGATACGGAATCGTTTGCCGGCGATGGCGCGGCCCAGGCGGTGCTGGAGTTGCATTCGCCGTTCCGCTGGAGCGATATCGAGTACGCCTTGCATGACCAGGCCCAGGCGGCGGCGCAGACGCTGGTGCGCGCCGGCCTGTTGCTGGATGTCTTGCGGCAGGCCCGGCAAGGCTTGTATCAGGCCTTGCCGCTGCTGTTGCTGGTGGCGTTCGGCATGCTCAAGTGCCTGCTCGGCCTCGCCCGCGACAAGCCGGTGGGCTGGCTGCTGCTGGCCATGGCCGTCACGGCGGTGGTGGCGCTGCTGCGCTGGCGCAGCGTCGATGCCCGCACGGCCGAAGGCAAGGCCGTGTATGCGCTGGCGCGCCGGCGCAGCGAGCGGCTGCGTCGCGCACCGGCCGCCGACGAGGCCGATCTGGCGGTGGCGCTGTTCGGGACCGTGGTGCTGACCGGCTCGGGCCTGTGGGCCTTGCACCAGTTGCGCCATCCGCCGGACAGCGGTGCCGGCGCCGCAGGTGCTGCAGGCACCGATGCCGGTGCTGATGGAGGAAGCGGCTGTGGTGGTGGCTGCGGAGGTTGCGGCGGCGGTGGCGATTGACGTGACGTGAGCAGGTGCCAGAACGGTCTTTCGGCCGCCGATGCTTCGACGGGCGCATGTCGAAACCCGGTCGCACAGTGCCAGGGTGTGCGCGGATCTTCGGCATGCGACACCGAGCCGCCATGCACGATGGCGGTGCACGCTGCGCCCATGTGCCATCGGGCCTGCGGGCGGCGCCATGCCGCGCCGCGCTGAAGCGCTACGGTGCGATGGCACTGAACATGTGCGCCAGTGCCCGCCAGATCGGGGCCTGTGGCCACTTCCTCCCCTGCAGACTCCTTGCGTGCCCCGCTGCTTCCAGCCGTTTTGCCAGGCGGCGGGAGCCCGCCTGCGTGCTTCCCTGCTGCTAGATTCACTCGCCCTGGCATGAAGCTTGCTTTAGGTGGTGTACCACATTTATGTGGTCGAACGGTGAACCAAAACGATCCGCCCCGATGCATGACCCGGCAGCAGCTTGCGCGGCCTGGAGCATCACCCGGCGGCGGTTCGGGAAGATGCAGGAGAACTTGATCAATGAGCCAGCCAAGGGAGCTTTTGCCCTCCTATGACTATGTGGTCTGTGGTGGTGGCGCGGCCGGTTGCGTGGTGGCAAGCCGGCTGGCGCAGGACTCGGATGCGACGGTGCTGCTGCTGGAAGCCGGCGGCGATGAACGCGTGCCGGCGGTGGAGGACTCCCGGTTGTGGATGTCCAACATCGGCGGCGAGCGCGACTGGCGATTTGTGGCCGAAGCCTCGCCACACACGGCAGGGCGGCGGTTGCCGTTGCCGATGGGGCGGGTGCTGGGCGGCGGCTCCAGCACCAACGGCCTGATTTGGGCCCGTGGCCACAGGAATGATTTCGAGCTGTGGGCCAGGGAAAGCGGTGATGCGCGCTGGTCCTATGAACAGGTTCTGCAGGTCTACAAGCGCATCGAGAACTGGCAGGGCACGCCCGATCCGCAGCGCCGGGGTACCGATGGTCCGATGTTCATCACCAAGCCGCAGGATCCGGTGCCGGTCGCGCAGGCCTTGGCAAGGGCCTGTGTGGCGGCGGGCATTCCCGAGGTGGACGATCTCAATGGCGCGGCGATGGAGGGCGACGGGGCATGCGGCATCGCCAACGTCAATGTGGCGGCGGGTGCCCGACGTGTGTCGGTTGCCGGTGCGTACCTGCGCCCCGCCATGGCACGTCCCAATCTGACGGTGCTGCTGCATGCGCAGGTGCGCCGGCTGGTGCTCGATGGGCAAACCGTCAAGGGTGTCGAGTTCAGCCATCGGGGCCAGGTTCTCGAAGTCGCGGTGGACGCCGAGGCGGTGCTTTGCACCGGCGCCATCAACACGCCGAAGATCCTCATGCTATCGGGCATTGGCGACAGGGCGGAGCTGGCCCGCCACGGTATCGAGTGCCGCCACCATCTGCCTGGCGTGGGCGCCAACTTCCAGGACCACATCCTGGTGGCCGGATGTGTCTGGGAATACCAAACCCCCGAGCCGCCCCGCAACAACGCGGCCGAGTTCACGCTGTTCTGGAAGAGCCGGGCGGGGCTGGACCGGCCCGATCTGCAGCCGGTGCTGGAGGAATGCGCCTTCGGCAGCGAGGTCACGGGGCCGGCCTATGGCCTGCCGAGTGATCGTGCCGCGGCGTGGACCCTGGCGCCCGGACTGGTGCGTCCGCAAAGCAGGGGGCGGGTGCGCCTCGCCAGTGCGGATCCGGACCAGGCACCGCGCGTGGAGGCGAATTTTCTCTCGGCGCCGGAGGATGTGCAGGCATTGATGGCCTGCGTGAAGCTGTGCCGGGAGCTTGGCAATGCGCCGGAGCTGGCACCGTTTCGCCGGCGCGAGCTGATGCCCGGAGATCTGGATGACAAGGCGTCGCAGGCCTGGCTGCGGCAGGCGGCCGGCACCTATTTCCACCAAAGTGGCACTGCCCGCATGGGCCAGGGCGATGACGCCGTCGTGGATGGCGCGCTGCGCGTGCACGGCGTGCAGGGCCTGCGGGTGGCCGATGCCTCCATCATGCCCGAGGTCACGACCGGCAACACCCACGCACCCTGCGTGCTCATTGGCGAGCAGGCCGCGCAGGGGATGCTTGAAGCGCACCGCGGTTGCGGCATGGGAGGTCATGATGGCAGCCGTTGAATTGCAAGGCGTCAGCAAGAGCTATGACGGCACCACATTCGCCATCGAGGGCCTGAGCCTGCAGTGCCGGCAGGGCGAGATGCTGGCACTGCTCGGCCCCAGCGGGTGCGGCAAGTCCACCACGCTCAAACTGATCGCAGGCATCGAATGCATCAGCGGCGGGCGCATTCTCTTCAATGGCAAGGATGTCTCGGAGCTGGACACCGCCTCGCGCAACGTGGCGATGGTGTTCGAGGACTATGCGCTGTATCCGCACCTGAGCGTGTTCGAGAACATTGCCTTTCCGCTGCGCATTCGCTCGTATCTCCACAGCGAGGTCCAGCGCGCGGTCGATCGCATCATCGATCTGCTGGAACTGCAGGATGTGCGTGACGCCAATGTGCGCAAGCTCAGCGGCGGTGCGCAGCAGCGCGTGTCGATTGGCCGCGCCCTGGTGCGGGAGCCCGATCTCATCATGTTCGACGAGCCCCTGAGCCACATGGATGCCGCGCAGAAGGTCGGTCTGCGCAGCGAAATCGCCCGCCTGCAAAAGGCCGCCAAGCTGACTTCCGTGCTGGTCACGCACGATCAGACGGAAGCCATTTCCATGGCCGACCGCATCGCCGTGATGGACAAGGGCGTGCTGCAGCAGGTGGCGACCGCCGCCGAGATCTATGCACGGCCGGCCAATCTGTTCGTGGCCAGCTTCATCGGCGAGCCGCCCATGAACCTGCTGCCCGCCGAGCTGCTTGCCAGCGATGCCTCCGCCGTTCAGCTGGCACTGGCCGGAGGGGCGCAACTGGCGCTGCCGCTGGTGCCGCATGGCGCCATCCTGCAGGGCGCGACGGGGCGCGAACTGGTGGTGGGGATCCGGCCGGAGCATGTGCGGCTGGCCGCGCCGGAACGCGCGGACATTCCCGCATTCGACGCCTGCATCGACACCGTGGAGACACGCGGAGACCATGATGTGCTGCAGCTGCAAAGCGCCATGGGGCCGCTGGTGATGGAGGTGGGCGGGCCCAGCGGTTTCCTGGCCGGGCAGACCCTGCGGTTCCAGGTCGAGCCACGCCATGTGCATGTCTTCGATGCGAAAACCACCCGAAACCTTCTGGGAGAGCAGGCGTGAGCACAGACCCATTGACAGTGGAGGCTGCGGCACTGGCGCAGGCCGGGTTGCGCATTTCGGGCCTGAGCAAGTCGTTCCAGCGCACGCAGGTCTTGAAGCATGTCGGCCTGGACGTTCAGCCGGGCGAAATCGTGGCGGTGGCGGGGCCGTCCGGGGCAGGCAAGACCACGCTGGGCCGGCTCGTCAGCGGGCTGGAGACGGCGGATGCCGGATCCGTGCAGCTGGCGGGGCGGGAGCTGCTGGCGCAGCCGCCCCAGAGGCGCCATGTGGCGCACATGTTCGAGTCCTTCGCGCTGTACCCGAACATGACGGCCTTCGACAACATTGCCTCGCCGTTGCGCTCGCCCGCCTGCCGCGAGAAGCCCGATGCGCCGCGGATCCGCCAGCGCGTCATGGATCTGATGGAACTGACGGAGATCGCGCACCTGGCCGAGCGCCGTCCATCGGACATGTCCGGCGGCCAGAAGCAACGGGTGGCGCTGTGCCGCACGCTGGTGCAGCAGCCGGATCTGTTCATCCTGGACGAGCCCATCGGCCATCTCGATGCCAAGCTGCGCCACAAGCTGCGCGGTGAGATCCGCCGGCGGCAAAAGGCCCTGGCCCAACCCACGCTCTGGTTCACGCCGGACGTGGTCGAAGCCATGGCGGTGGCCGATCGCGTGGTGATGCTCGTCGATGGCGGCATCCGCCAGGTCGGCAATGCGGCGGCGCTGACGCAGTCGCCCGCCGACACCGACGTGGCCCGCCTGACGGGCGATCCCTCGATGAACCTGCTGTCCATTCAGCTGCACCAGCAACAAGGGCAGTGGTGGGCGCGCTTCGACGGCTCGGACACCCTGTTGCCGCAGTGGGTGGGGGAACGCATGGCCGCCGAGGGCGTGCTGGCGGCCACGCTGGGCTTCCTGCCCGCGCACACCGAGGTCCAGGCCGACGTGCTGCTGGGCCCGGACGGCCTGCCGGCGACGGTCTACGCAGTGGAACCATTTGGCAAGTACACGCTGCTGACGCTCACCGTGGCGGGCCAGCGCATTCGTGCCAAGGTGCCCGCAGCGTCCGAATGGTCGATCGATCAGCGCGTCTCGGTGGGCATGCCGGCGCAGGGCCTGTGTCTCTTTCATCCGAACAGTGGGCGGTTGCTCGCGGTCTCCTCCCCGGCGCCATGAAGCTCGCGCCATTTTTTCAACACTCTGTTAAAAGGCTCCCCATGACAAAAAGATTCTCCATCGCCCCGCGGCGCGGCCTGGCCCGCCCGGTTCTTGTCGGCCTCTGGAGTTGCCTGATGCTTGGCCCTTCCCTGGTGCAGGCGCAAGGCTGGTCCTACAAGGAAGCTGCCAAGCCCTATGCCGGCACCTCCATTCGCGTGCTCGACGAAATCACGCCATTGCAGGAAACCATGAAGCAGCTGGTGCCGCTGTTCGAGGAAGAGACCGGCATCAAGGTGGACTATGAACTGCTGGGCCATGCCGATGTGATCAACAAGGGGCAGGCCGACCTGTTCTCCGGCCGGGGCTATTACGACGGCATCATGCTGCACGGCCTGCAGATGGGGCCGCTGCTGGCCGGCAAGGTGCTCGAGCCCATCGATGGCTTTGCAAGCGATGCCAAGCTGGCCAATCCCGCGCTCGACGCCAGTGACTTCCTCCAGCCCGCCGCGGGCACGCTGACCCAATGGGGTGGCAAGCACTACGGCTACCTGACCTGGAACTACAACCAGATCTACTGGGCCCGCAAGGACCTGCTGGAAGACCCGCAGGAGCAGGCGGCCTTCAAGGCCAGGTATGGCTACGACCTGGCACCCGCCAAGACCATGGATCAGCTGCTGGACATCGCGGAATTCTTCACGCGAAAGTCCGGCCAGACCCTCGCGGGCAAGCCCCTGGCCAGCGATTTCTACGGCATCGTGATGGAGGGCATTCCCGCTGGTACCACCTTCACCACGCTGTGGGAGAACTTCCTGGTCAACTGGGGCGGCGGCCTGTATGACGCGCAGGGTCGTCCCCACTTCGACAGCCCCGAGAACATCGCCGCCATGACCTTCTGGGCGAAGCTGTGGAAGTACGCGCCGCCCGGCCAGGCCGAGTACTCGCTGGTGGACGTTCCCACGGTGATGGGCAACGGCATTGCCGCGCAGTCCATCGCCTGGAGCGATTTCGTGCTGGGGATCGACAAACCGGGGGCCTCGGCGCTGGCCGGCCAGTTCGTCTATGGCGGCATTCCGCGCAACCCGGCCTACCAGGGCGCAAGGCACGCCGGTGGCGAGCCCTCTCTGATCGCCATCTCCAAGGCCAGCAAGAAGAAAGAGGCGACCTTCCTCTTCCTGCAATGGCTGGTGGACAAGGAAACCCAGGCCGAGCTGATCGCCAAGGGTGCCGGTGGCGTGCCCATCCGCAGTTCCGTCTTCGGACTGCCGGCGCTGCAGAACCCCGAGACGGCCAGCCTTTACGGTGCCATGAAGGACACGCTGGAAGTCCTGCCGGCCAAGCCCAAGCTGCCGAAATTCTTCGAGATCGACACCGCGCTGGCGCCCATCGTGCAGCAGGTCGGCCTTGGCCGCCTGACACCCGAGCAGGCCGCCAAGCAGGGCCAGGCCAAGCTGGTATCCATCTGCGGCGACAAGTGCACGCTGGACCAGTAACAGTAACGCCGCCCCCGCGCAATCCCAACGAAGAGAGAGGCCGTATGCAGTTGACGCACAAAAACTGGTATCCGTGGGCCCTGATTGCACCGGCCATGCTGGTGCTGGTGGTGGTGAGCCTGCTGCCGTTCTGCTTTGCGGTCTACATCAGCTTCCGGGAGGTCAACTACGGCCAGATCGGCGATCTGGCCGGGTTCGCCAATTACCAGCGCCTGTTCTCGGACGACCGCTTCTGGAACAGCCTGTGGGTGGCGACCAAGTTCGTGCTGATCGCCGTCCCGCTGGAGTTCGGGCTGGGCCTGGCGGGAGCGCTGCTGCTCAACCGCGGCATCTGGCTGCGCAGCGTGTGGCTGCCGCTGCTGTTCATCCCCAGCATGATGGCGCCCATCGTGGTCGGCCTGCTCTGGAAGGTGATGTTCGCCGGCTCGTGGGGCCTGATTTCCTACAACGTGCTCGAGCGCTTCGGCTGGCTGAGCGGCACGTCGGTGTTCTCCTCGGCCGATTACGCGCTGGTGGCGCTGGCGTTCGTGGACATCTGGCAGTGGACGCCCTTCATGATCCTGGCCTTCTTTGCCGGCCGGCAGGCCCTGCCGGTGAGCCCCTATCGCGCCGCCGCGGTGGATGGCGCCAGCCCGTGGCAGGTGTTCTACCGCCTGACGCTGCCGATGATGGCGCCGCTGCTGGCCGTCATCGGCATGCTGCGCTTCATCGATGCCTTCAAGGTATTCGACTCCATCTACATGCTCACGGCCGGCGGGCCGGGGGTCAGCACCGAGTCGCCGAGCATGCTCGCCTACAAGATGAGCTTCGAGCAGTGGCGCATTGGCGAGTCGGCCGCCTTTGCGGTGGTGATCTGGGTGATGTTCTTCCTGCTGTGCAGTGTCTTCTACCACGTGGCCAAGAAGCGCCTGAACGCCTTCTGAGCGAACCCCGGGAGTTGTCTGATGTTCAAGAAACGTTCTCGCTCTGCGGAGCCCGTCTCCTGGCTGGCCACCCTGGTGGTCGTGGCCGTCACCCTGATCGTGCTGTTCCCGGTCATCTGGTTCGCCTCCATGATGTTCCGCCCGGAGACCGCGATGTTCGCGCGCCCGACGCAGTGGCTTTTCACGCCCACGCTCGATCACTTCAAGTACGTCATCGACAGCGGCTTCCTGGGTTACATGGTCAATTCCTTCGTGCTGGCGTCGCTGAGCACCTTGCTGGTGGTGCTGGTGGGCACACCGGCGGCCTACGCGTTTGCCCGCTTCGACCTGAAGTACCGGGACGACATGTTCCTTTTCGTGCTGGGCACGCGCATGGCGCCGCCCATCTGCCTGGTCATTCCGTTCTATCTGGTGTTTGCCAAGGTCGAGCTGCTGGACTCCTTCATCGGCCTGACGCTGGCCTACATGACCTTCAACCTGTCCTTCTACATCTGGGTGACGCGCAGTTTCTGCCGCGACCTGCCCATCGAGCTGGAAGAGGTGGCGATGGTGGAGGGCTATTCCCGCCCGGCGATCTTCCTGCGCGTGGTGCTTCCGCTGCTGCGCTCGGGCATTGTCTCGACCGGCGTGCTGTGCTTCATCTTTGCCTGGAACGAATTCCTGTTCGCCTTCATGCTGGGCGGCGAGGGCACCCGCACCCTGCCGGTCGCCATGCCGCTGCTGATCACCACGCAGGGCGTGCGCTGGGGCGCGATGGCGATCGTGGGCGTGATGTCCATGGTGCCGGTGCTGCTGGCGGTCTTCCTGCTGCAAAAGCACATCGTGCGTGGCCTGACGATGGGCGCCGTCAAGGGCTGAGGCGCCAGGGATGAGGGGAGATACCTGCATGACACACCATTACCTGCCCGCTTCGCCGCAGACCGTGTGCTGGGGCGCGTGGGACGCCGCCCGGCCGGCGGTGCTGCGCGTGCGGCCGGGCGACACGGTCACCATCGACACGCTCTCGGGCGAGCCCGCCGACCTGCCTGCCGATGAGCGGCTCATCCTCGCGGAGCACCGCGGCGTGCTTGCCGGCACCGACAAGCGCCTCGGCCCGCACCTGCTGACCGGGCCGATCTGGGTGGAAGGCGCCGAGCCCGGCGATGCGCTGGAGGTTCATCTGCTCTCCATCGAATTGCGCCAGTCCTGGGGCTGGAACCTGGTCAAGCCCGGGCGCGGCACCCTGCCCGATGACTTTCCCGTCGGGCGCCTGATGCACATTCCGCTGGACGCGGCGCGCGGCGTTGCGCAGATGCCCTTCGGTTCGGATGTGCCGCTGCGGCCGTTCTTCGGCAATTTCGGCGTGGCGCCGGCGCCCGAGCTGGGGGCCGTCAATTCGATGATCCCGATGGCGCATGGCGGCAACATGGACAACCGTGACCTGGTGGCCGGCACCTGCGTGCGCTTTCCCGTGTTCAATCCGGGCGCGCTGTTCTCCGCCGGTGACGGCCATGCCGCGCAGGGACACGGCGAGGTGTGTCTCACCGCCATCGAGACGAGCCTGCGCGGCACCTTCCGCTTTGAATTGATCAAGCATGCGCAGCTGTGCATGCCCCGCGCCGAATCGCCCACGCACCTCATCAGCATGGGGCTTAACGAGGATCTCGATGAAGCGGCCAGGCAAGCGCTGCGCGAGATGATCGCCTGGCTGGGGGCCGACTATGGCATGGCACCGCTGGACGCCTATTCGCTGTGCAGCGTGGCCGGCGACCTGCACGTCACGCAGACCGTGGACATCAACAAGGGCGTGCACTGTGCGTTGCCCAGGCAGGTCCTGCCGCGCGTGGCACGGCCGTTGCATGGCTAGACCTCGAATGCTTTCCTTGTCTTGAATCTCCGTTCCCTCCGCTTTCCATGAGAAGTTCCACCATGACTACCGGCCCCCTGTCTCCCATTACTCCCGCAGAATTCGGCACCCGCGTCGCACCCATGTACATCAATGGTCGATGGTGCCTGAGCAGCGCCGGCCTGGTGGCCGACGACGTCAACCCCGCCACGGGCGCGGTGTTCGCCCAGGTGGCGCAGGCCAGCGCCGAGGACGTGAACGCCGCCATCGCCGCCGCGCATGCCGCCCGGACGGGTTGGGCGGCCATGCTGGCCGGCGAGCGTGAGGCCCTGCTGCTGCGTGCGGCGGACCTGTTTGCCGCCCACCGCGATGCGCTGCGCGACCTGATCATTCAGGAGAACGGCTCCGTCTGGATCAAGGCGCCCTGGGAGGTGGACTACGCCGTGGACTGCCTGCGCTCCGCCGCCGGCTGCATCCGCCAGCCGCATGGCGAGACGTTCCCCACCACCACGCCGGGCGTGGTGAGCATGACGATCCGCCAGCCGCTGGGGGTGATCGGCGGCATCTCGCCGTTCAACTCGCCGCTGCTGCTGGGCATGAAGAAGGTGGCGTTTGCCCTGGCGGCTGGCAACACCTTCGTGCTCAAGCCGTCGGAGCTGACGCCATTGGTGGGATTGAAGATGGCCGAGATCTTCGAGCAGGCCGGCCTGCCCCCTGGCGTATTGAACGTGGTGCCAGGCGATGCCGAAGTGGGCAGGCTGCTGGTCAGCGACGAGCGCGTGCGCATGATCACCTTCACCGGCTCCAGCAAGGTCGGCCGCGTGCTGGCCGCGGAGTGCGGCAGGCATTTCAAGCGGGTCTGCCTGGAGATGGGGGGCAAGAGCCCCACCGTGGTGCTCCAGGATGCAGATCTGGACTATGCCGTGGATGCCGCCGCATTCGGCATCTTCTTTCACCAGGGGCAGGTCTGCATGTCCAACTCGCGCATCATCGTGGAGAAGCCACTGTACGAGGCCTTCTGCGAGAAATTCGTGGCCAAGGCCCGAACCATCCGGGTGGGCGACCCGCGTTCACCCGAGACGGTGGTGGGGCCGCTGGTGCGCGAATCGCAGGCGCACTTCATCATGGGGCAGATCGAGGATGCGGTGGGCCAGGGCGCCAGCGTGCTGACAGGCGGCACGCACGAGGGCCCGTACTTCCAGCCGACCGTGCTGACGGGCGTGACGCCGGCCATGCGCATCTATGGCGAGGAGTCGTTCGGCCCCGTCACCAGCATCTATTGCGCCGATGACTTCGATCACGCCGTCCATCTGGCCAATGACACCAGCTTCGGCCTGTCATCGGCGGTTGTCACCAACGACCTGCAGCGTGCCTTCGAGTTCGCCCACCGGGTCGAATCCGGCATGGTGCACATCAACGACACCACCATTGCCGACGAGCCGCACATCACCTTCGGTGGCGTCAAGAACAGCGGCCTGGGACGCGAAGGCGGCGAGGCCTCCATGCACGAGATGACCGAGGTGAAGTGGGTGACCTTCCAGCTCGGCAAGCGCCAGTTCCCGTTCTGAGTACCTGTTCTGAGGCGCCTGCGCGCCCTATTGCCTGCGCGCCGGCGTGAATAGTGATGGCGGGGCGGCGTAGACCCCGCGCCCGATCAGGCCCGAGCAGGCTGGCGCGCCGAGGATGGCCAGGTTCACCAGGGCGGATTGCCCGCTGGCGGCGATGGCTTCGGGACTGGCATTGCCGGTCCTGGCATCGAGAACGGCGGCGCGATGCGCCCGGAGATCCTGCGGCAGAAAGCTGGCATAGGTTTGCGCGAGCGCGGGGCTGAACGCCAGCGCCTGTCCGCCGAGGCCGGCGAAATCGATGACGGCACTGTCGCCGATGGCTCCGAGGGCTTCGCGGGTCTGCATGCCTTCCATGGACACGCCGGCCGGCGGCACGGCATCCACGGTGCGCCAGGCCGTTTCCCCACGCCCGCGCCAGCCGAATTGCAGGCCATTGCCGCCGACCGCGCTGATCGGGCTTGCGCTCTCCTGCAGCCATGCACTGCTGGCGGCCATCAGGATGGGAAGCACAAAGGCGGGATAGGCCGCGAGCAAGGCCCTGTCCCGCGCGGGCAAGGACAGTGACTCCACCAGCCTTGCATTGGCGGCGCTGGTCAGCGCATGGCATTCCTCGCCTTGCTGCAGGGCAGCGAGCACCAGCGGAGCCAGGGCAACAGGCTGCCGGGCGAGCGCTGGCCTGAGGACCTGAAGGCCGAACAGTTCCATCATCCGCAGCCGGGCCGCGGCATCGTCCGGCGGATTGCCAAAGCGCAATGCCGGCACCCCCGCCTCGATGAGGGGAGCGAAGCGGCGCCCATTCGCTCCCTGCACCACGGCCAGCGGGGCACTGGCCGAGACGACCTGCGCCAGCGGGGTGACGACGCCAAAGTCCTGGGCCGGGCGCAAGGTCACCGCACCCGAATCGAGCATGTGGCAAGCCTGCGCGGCATCGCCTGCCAGCCCTTCGTACAGGATGGCGAACAGCGTGGCGCGGCGCATTGCCTGCGGCACGGCGCCGGCCAGGGGCGGGCCGGCATGCAGAAAGGTGGTGGTGGGCAGTTCCGGCAACACGTCGGACCGCGGCGCGATGTCGACCAGGGCGATGGCGTTGAACCGCCCAGCGATGTGATGGATGGAGAAGATGTCCATGCAGACCTGACCTCGGCATAGGAGTGGGCGTGGCACCGGCAAAGCAGCCATGGCATGGCGCAGCAGCCCGGCAAGTAAGAGGTATACAACATAAATCTAGCATGAAAGAGCCGTGTCATGCGCAAGACAGGGGGATCGATTGCTTTGCGTGCGAAGCCGCCTGCTGCCCGGCGCGCGGTCTGCGGCAAGGGTGGCACGCCGAGAGGGGGAACCGAAAGCAGAGTGCTGCATGCACCAAAGCGACGCACCGGCAATGCATGGGCCAGGCAATGAGCATCGGTGGACGCAGGTGCGCACGCGGATGGCCTTGCCGACGCCGCGCCGCCAGCGCTCTTCTCGCACGGTGGTATGCTTATTATGTGGCATGCCACTTGCTTGCCCGTGTGCAGGGCTTGTATCCAAGATGACGTGTGCGAAATGGGGCTTGTCCTTGCGTTCACGGACGCCGCTCGGCTCCATGCGCACGTCCATGTGCGGACGACCATGTGCGCACATCGGCAAGTCCTGCGCAGGCACGTCTGCCTGGGTGTGCCGGCCCCGGTGATCTTGGGGCTTGCAGTTTGGCAGTCTTTCAACCGGAGAAACGTCGATGAGTCGGAACAGCCAGGATCTGGAAGCATATGTGCGGAGCAGTGCCGACTTGCTGTCGCTGCCCCTGGATGCCGCGCAGGTGGCACGTGTGGCGGACCACCTGTCCAGAACCGTTGCCATGGCGGCATTGCTGGAAGCCTGCGATTTGCCGGTGGAAGACGAGCCAGCCAGCCTGTACTGGCCGGCGCCATACCCTGACGCAGCGAGGCCCTGAGCGAGTGCACAAAGGGCCGCATTTCCATACAGAGATCAGAAAGAACCGACATCATGAGCATCCCCGCCGGCAGTCTGGAATGCCTGGCTGCCGTGGCCAGCGCGGATCTTGCCGCCAACGACTGGCTGGCGCAGTGCCAATCCGGCATCGAAGCCACCCATCCCGCTGTCAATGCGTACACGCTGCAGACATCCGCCAGGGCGCAGCGCGAGGCCGAGGCCATTGACGCCATGCGGCGCGCCGGACGGGCGCTGCCGCCACTGGCCGGGCTGCCCTATGCGGTCAAGAACCTCTTCGATATCGAGGGGGAAGTGACCCTGGCCGGCTCCAAGATCCGTCGCCATGCGGCGGCAGCGCGGTCCGACGCGGTCTTGGTGGAACGGCTGCGCAGTGCGGGTGCGGTGCTGACCGGCGCGTTGAACATGGACGAATTTGCCTATGGCTTCACCACCGAGAACAGCCACTATGGGCCAACGCGCAATCCGCATGACCTCACGCGCATCGCCGGTGGCTCCTCGGGGGGCTCGGGCGCGGCGGTGGCGGCGGGGCTGGTGCCCGTGGCCCTGGGCTCGGACACCAATGGCTCCATCCGCGTTCCGGCATCGCTGTGCGGCGTCTGGGGCCTCAAGCCGACCTTCGGCCGCCTGTCGCGGCGCGGTGCCTACCCCTTCGTCCACAACCTGGACCATGTCGGTCCGCTGGCCGATTCGGCCCAGCTGCTGGCGCTTGTCTATGACGCGCTGCAGGGGCCGGACCCGCAGGATCCCGCCTGCCTGGCCACCACGGTCCAGCCGGTGGGTGCCGCACTGGGGCAAGGGCTGGACGGCTTGCGCGTAGGGGTGCTGGGCGGGTACTTTGAAGACAATGCCTACGACTCGGCCCGGCAGGCCGTGGCGATGGTGGCCGAGCGGCTGGGCGCACTCCCCGGGCGGGTGCAGTGGCCGGAGGCCGAGCGGGCCCGTGCGGCCGCATTCATCGTGACCGCCAGCGAAGGCGGCAGCCTGCACCTGGCGGAATTGCGCACGCGGGCTGCGGATTTCGAGCCCGTATCGGTGGATCGCTTCATTGCCGGCGCCTTGCAGCCAGCGCACTGGTATGCCAGGGCGCAGCGTTTTCGCCGGGCCTACCGCGATGCGGTCAATCAATTGTTCCGGCATTGGGATGTGCTGCTGGCACCTGCGACGCCCTGCGAGGCCACGCCGATCGGGCAGCCCTGGCTGAAGCTCAACGGCGTGCCGCAGCCGACCCGCGCGTCCATGGGCATGCTGGCGCAGCCGATCTCGTTTGCAGGCTGTCCGGTGGTGGTTGCGCCCACCTGGCCGGATGCTGCTGGCGGTCTGCCCGTCGGCGTGCAGCTGATTGCCGCCCCCTGGCGCGAGGGCCTGGCCCTGCGGGCAGCGCATTGGCTGGACCGGCTGGATGACGATGGCATTGGCGTGCGCCCTGCCGCGCTTGCGGCTGTGCATGGTGCGTAGACACCCAATCATGAAAGGGAGGCCAACCGGATGCATGAGATCAATTTGCCAGAAGTCCTGGCGGAAGTCAGCGCCGAATGCGATCGCTACGAGCGCGCATTGACCGGCAATGCGGTGGCGGAGCTGGACGCACTGTTCTGGAGCAGCCCTACCACCATCCGCTATGGCGCATCCGAGAACCTCTACGGCTACGCGGCGATCCAGCAATTTCGCGCGCAGCGGCCCGGCAAGGGCCTGGAGCGCGAGGTTCTGCGGCGGGAGATCACCACGTATGGACGGGACATTGCGACCAGCCATCTGGAGTTTCGCCGGCAGGGGCAGACACGCATCGGGCGGCAGTCACAGACCTGGCTGCGGCAGGCGGAGGGATGGCGTGTGGTGTCCGCGCACGTGAGCTGGATGGATTGACCATGGGAAAGCATGGCAACCCGTCCTGTGGCAAGGCTCGCGAGTTGGGCGAGACCGTCGATGCCGGTGGTGGCGCCATGGATGCGGCTGCCGGCAAGGAGGTGCGGTTGGATGGCAGCACGTCCAGGTCGCGGCCATCCCGTGCGGAAGAGGTGTATCTGCGGCTGAAGCAGGACATTGCGAGCTTTCGCCTGGTGCCGGGCGATCGCTTCACCGAGGGCGGCATCTGCGCGCGGCTCGACGTCTCCCGCACGCCCGTGCGGCAGGCGCTCTATCGCCTGCAGCAGGAAGGCTATGTCGAGGTGCTGTTCAGGGCCGGCTGGCGCGTGCTGCCCATCGACTTCAAGAAATTCGAGGAACTGTACGTGCTGCGCAGGCTGCTGGAGGTCGAGGCCGTGCGGCGCCTGTGCCTGGAGCCGGCGGCCTTCCTGTCCGAGCGCTACGATGCGCTGGCGGCCATCTGGCTGGGCCCGATGGAGGCGCGCGAAACCGATTCCGTGCGCGTCGGCGGCCTGGACGAACAGTTTCATGGCGCGCTGGTGGAGGCGGCCGGCAATGCGGAAATTGCCAGGGTCCATCGCGACGTCACCGAGCACATCCGCATCATCCGCCGCCTGGATTTCACCTGGGCCGCCCGCATCGAGTCCACCTATGAGGAGCACGGACAGATACTGCGGGCCATCAGCGCCGGGCGAGGCGAAGAGGCCTGCCGGCTGCTGAGCGCGCACATCGTTGCCAGCCAGGCCGAAATCAGGAAGATCACCTTGAACCAGATCCAGATGGCCAAGCGCCAGAGCCTGCAGTCGCTCGGGAATGCGGGTGACGATGACGTGGGTGGCGCGGAGGACGCACCGGCCGGGGACGTCAGCGGTGCTTGAGCAGCGGCGCCCGCTCGCTCGTGTCGGAGGCGACCAGCAGCGCCATCATGCGGACCAGTTCCTTGCGCTCAGGGGCAGGCAGCGCCTCGATGGTGCGCGCGTGGGCGCGCAACACGGCTGGCTGGATGGCCTTGACCAGTTCGCGGCCCGCGTCGGTGAGCCTCACCAGCCGGATGCGGCCGTCCTGCTCGCTGCGGCGCCGCTCCAGCAGGCCCCGGTCGCTCAGGCGCGGCAGCACTTCCGCCACGCTGGTGCGTTCCAGCCCGATGTAATGGGCCAGTGAGTTCTGGTCCAGTTCGCCATGGTCATTCAGGGTGGAGAGCAGACTGTATTGCACCGGAGTGATGGCCGCATCGGTGACCTCTTCGGCAAACAGGGCGCAGTGGATCTGATGCAGGCGCCGGATCAGGAAGCCGGGCCGGCTGAGCAGACTGGATTCGGCCCTTGTCCTTGCCTGCGTTCCGGCGGTGCGTTTGCCTGCCCGTTGTGCTGGCCGTTGGTCGGGAAGGGGAGATGGCGCCTTGCGGCCGGCATTTTTCTCCGGCCCGGAGATGGCGCCGTCAGGGGCCGTTTTTCTGGTCTTCTTGGTCGCTGGTCGAGTCATATGGATGTCGTCAGGGTACACGGGGGTTGCACAAGGCGTCCCTCGATCCGTTTGCGCCTGGTGCCTGCAGGCCTGGCCGCCCACATGCTGTCAGTGTAGCGACTCGGCGCCGGACCACCGGCGTTTGTGTCGCCGTCGCGCGCCGGCAGGCGCGGCGGGCGCCGGCACGCATGTGCCATTCAGGCACTATTATTGCTATTACGTGGTATACCACTCAATCTCGAGTCGTTTCATCAAGTAAAGGAAACCCCATATGACCGATATCCTCCTCAAAGGCGGCAGAGTGATCGACCCTGCCGCGCAGCGCGACGGCATTTTCGACGTGCTCATCCGGCAGGACGCCATCGCCGCGATAGGCCCGGATCTGGATGCGCAAATGACGCCGGGAACGCAGGTCGTCGACTGCCGGGGCAAGCTGGTGCTGCCGGGCATGATCGACACGCATGGTCACATTTATCAGGGGGTGACCGGCCGCTTCGGCCTGGAGCCGGACATGTGCGGCGTGCATTCGGGCGTGACCACCATGGTCGATCAGGGCGGCGCCAGCTGCATCACCCTGCCGGGCTTTCGCAGCCATATCATCGAGCGCTCGAAGACGCGCATTCTCTCCTACCTGTCGGCGTACCTGGTCGGCGGCCTCGAAGGCCATTACTACCCCGAGCTGTACCGTCCCGAATGCCTGGACGTGGACGCCACGGTCAAGGCCGCGAGGACGAACCCTGACATCGTGCGGGGGCTGAAGGCGCATGCCGAAATCGGCGGCTTTGCGCGCTGGGGGCTGGACGTGATGAAGCTGGCCGCGCAGATCGGCCGGGAATCGAACCTGCCCGTCTACATCCACTTCGGCCAACTGTGGCCCAAGCCCGAGCAGGGCGGCAAGGACGTCAATCCGGACAGCATCTTCAACCAGGTGGTGGACCTGCTCAAGGCCGGCGACATCCTGGCGCACCCGTTCAGCCGCCATCCCGGCGGCTTCGTCGAGCTCAATGGCCAGATCCACCCGATGGTCAAGGAAGCCATTGCGCGGGGCCTCAAGATCGATGTCGGCCACGGCTCGCACTTCAGCTTCAAGACCGCGCGCATCGTGCTGGATGCGGGCATTGTTCCCGACACCCTGGGCGCGGACATGCACGGCTACAACACCATCGTGCCGCCACCGCCGGGCACGCCGGACTGGCACCCTGACGAGAGCACCCACATCTTCAAGGGCAATGAACGCTTCAGCCTGGCCTCGGCCATGACCAGCATGCTGGCGCTGGGGTTGCCGCTCGGCCATGTGGTGGCCATGGTCACCAGCAATGCCGCCAAGCTGGCCGGGATGGAGGGCGAGATCGGCACCTTGAAGGTCGGCGGCGTCGCGGACGTTTCCGTGCTCGAAGACATGCGCGGCCAATGGGTGATCCATGACAACGAAGGCACGCAGGTTTCCACGGACCGCCAGCTCCGCCCGCTCTTTTGCTACCGCGCTGGCGAGCGCTTCGAGGCGGATGCGCCCATTCTTCCCGAGCTGCGCGTGCTGTCGGAGCGCGCGGCCGTGGGAGCATGAGCGGGCGCATGAAATGCGGTTGCCCATGGCGCTCCGGCCTTGCTCCGCAGCGCCTCTCCAGGCCAATTCGGTGCGTTTGCGCCGGGCGGGCCGCGGCGGACGCCGTGTTGGTGCCTCGATCGTGGCCGGATGCACCAAAAGAAGACTTTTTCAGGCCGGTGACCGGACGCACGGCACGGCGCTTCTTGGATACAAGATTGGCCTGAATATTGCATATGTTGTGTACCACCGATCTGATGCGCCATGTTCCGGCGTGCGGATCGCAGCGATGGCGGTGCGGTGCGCCGGTTCGGCAGGCCCGTCAGCCCGTCATTAAAGTGGTATACCACCTAAGTGAAGGCCAGTTTTCCACGTTTGAAAGGATTTCGAGCAATGAAGAAAAAGTGTTCATCCCGCATGCATCTTGCCGGCGCGGCGGCCTTGCTGGCTTCGGCGATGACCGCGCAGGCGCAAGATACCGTCAAGATCGGCATCTCCGAGCCCTTGACCGGCGCGGTTGCGGCCTCTGGAACTTATGTGACCGAGGGCGCGAAAATCGCCGCGGACGTGATCAACAAGAAGGGCGGCGTGCTGGGCAAGCCGCTGGAACTGGTGATCGAGGACAACAAGTCCAACCCGCGCGAGGCGGTCAACTCGGTGGAAAAGCTGATCCTCCGCGACAAGGTGCCCGTTCTGATGGGGGCCTGGAGCTCCACCTACACGCTGGCGGTCATGCCCAAGCTCGAAGAGTATGGCGTGCCCATGGTGGTCGAGACGGCCTCCTCCGGCAAGATCACCACGGCTGGCAACCCATGGATTTTCCGTACCAGCCCCACCTCCGAGATGGAGGCCAAGGCCTTTGCCAGCCTGGTCGATGCCTATGACCCCGCCATCAAGAAGGTGGACTTCCTGTCGGTGAACAACGACTGGGGACTGGGGGCAGCCACTGAGTTCAAGAAGATGTTCGAGGCCAAGGGCATCGCCATCGGTCGCATGGAGACCATGACGGCCGATGCCACGGACCTCTCCGCCCAGTTGGCGGCGCTTAAGGGCACGGGCTCGGACACCCTGATCATCACGTCCGGCATCGAGCAGCTGACGCTGGCGATCCGCCAGGCCAGCGAGCAGAAGGTGCCCCAGCGTGTCATCACGACCGGCGGCTCCTTCCCCGAGCTGCTGCTCAAGGCGCCGGCGGCCAAGGGCTATGCCAGCCAGCATCTGGTGTTCTTCGCGCCATGGGCGGTGGAGAAGGCCAAGCACCCCGAGGTGGCCAAGGAGTTCATGGAAGGCTGGACGGCCAAGGGCCTGGACTTTCCGGGGCAGACCGAGGGCTTCCGTGGCTATGACGCCATCCTGACGATCGCCGAGGCGATCCGGGTGGCCGGCAAGGCCGAGCCGGAGGCCATCCGCGAGGCGCTCTGGAAGGTCGATCTGGCTGGCGTGAATGGTGACATCGCGTTCGCCAAGGTGGGCCCGGAGGGCAAGGAAAGCGGCCAGGCTGCGCCCAACGTGTACGTGGTCGAACTCAAGGATGGCGTTCCCTCGGTCAAGTGACAGGGCCGGGCACGCTGCCGGGTGGAGCCCGCTTGCGGGGCAAGGCCTGCCATTTGCCTGCATCCCCTTGCCCCCTCGGCAGCGGCCCGCCGTTTAGCCGCTTGGCCGCTTGCACCGCCACGATGAACAACCAGGCCCCGCACGGGAGCCTGCCAACCGGATTGCAACATGGAACAGTTTCTCCAACACACTGCCAACGGCTTGGTGCTGGGCTCGACCTATGCGCTGCTGGGGATCGGGCTGACCCTGATCTTCGGGATCATGAAGGTGGTGAACTTCGCGCATGGGGAGTTCTATGCGCTGGGCGCCTACGTCACCTACGCCCTGGTCTCGCTGATGGGCCTGAACTTCTTCGGCTCGCTCGTGCTGGCTGCCATCTTCGGTTTCGTGGTGGGCGCGGCGGTGGAGTTCGTGCTGCTGCGCAAGCGCAAGCTGGAATCCATGGACGAGGTCATGCTGATCATGATCGCGCTGATGCTGATCATGCAGAACACGGAATTGCTGCTGTGGGGCGGAATTGCCAAGGCGGTGGAATCGCCTTTCGGCCCGGAGTCGCTGCACTGGGCGGGCGTGTCGATCTCCCCCATCCGCCTTTTCGTGCTGTGCACGGCGGTGCTGCTGCTGGTGGTGTTCTATTTCATGATCGAGAAGTCCCGCATCGGCCTGGCCATGCGCTCGACCTTCCAGGACAAGGACGCCGCCAAGATCGTCGGGGTCAACGTCTCCCGCATCTACATGTTCACCTTTGCGCTGGGTTCGTGCATGGCGGCCGTCGCGGGGGCATTGCTGGCGCCGGTGTTCGTCGTCAGCCCGACGATGGGCGATCTGGTCAACCTCAAGGCTTTTGCCATCGTGATCCTGGGCGGCCTGGGCAGCATCAGCGGCGCGGCCATCGGCGGCTTCGTGCTGGCCTTTGTCGAGGAGTTCGGCGCGGGCTATGTTTCCACGGCGTATCGCGATGCCTTCGGCTTCCTGATCATCCTGGCCATTCTCGCTTTCCGTCCACAGGGCATTTTTTCCACCAAGCAGCGTGTGGGGTAAGCGGCGATGCATCCACTCAAGACCATTCTCTTCCTCGCCAGCGCCGTCGCGCTGGCGCTGGTGCCCGTGCTCATGCCCGATCCGTACCTGCTGTCCATCATGGCGTCGACCGGCATCTTCATCATTGCGGCCATCAGCCTGAACCTGCTGCTGGGCTTTACCGGGCAGCTCAGTCTCGGCCACGTTGCCTTCTTTGGCATCGGCGCCTACACCTCTGCGTTGCTGGCCCTGGGGTTCGACCTCACCCTGCCGGGCTTTGCCGAGCCCTGGGTGGTCGCCCCCAAGCCGGTGTGGGTGGCGTTCGTCTCGGGCATCGCCGTCGCCGGTTTGGCGGGCGGGCTGATCGGCCGCGTCGCCTTCAGGGTGCGTGGCGCGTACTTCGTGATCGTGACGATCTGCTTTGCGCAGGTGATGCGCATGGTGGCCATGAACTGGATCGACCTGACCGAGGGCCCCATGGCGCTCAACAGCATTCCCGCGCTGACCCTGTGGCTGCCCGGCGGCACCATCGATATCGTGACCAAGAAGTCCACCTACTACCTGATTCTGGCCGTGGCCGTCATCGCCTACCTGGTAGTGGCCGCCATGGTCCACAGCCGCGTCGGCCGCGCCATGATCGCCCTGCGCGAGAACGAAACCCTGGCCCGCTCGGTGGGCATCAAGGTGACCCACTACCTGATCGTCGCCACGGTGGCATCGGCGGCCATCGCCGGGGCGGCCGGCGGCCTCTACGCGCACACGGTGCGCATCATCGATCCGGACGTGTTCATGTTCATGTTCACGGTGACGATGATCATCATGGTCATCATCGGCGGCAAGGGCACCCTGGCGGGGCCGGTGGTCGGGGGCCTGTTGTTCGGCCTGCTGCCGGAGCTGCTGCGCGGCACGGTTGCACCGGAAGTCCAGTGGATCATCTATGGCCTGCTGATGATCGCCGTGCTGATCTTCATGCCGCAGGGGATCGTGCCGGCCGCGGGCCGCACCGTTCACAAGCGGTTCGGAAAATGGCCTGGGGCCGGCAAGTCCGCCAAGCGTGCCCTGGCACCGAGGAGCGCCGCATGAGCGAGACGGCCCTTCGCGTCAGCAACATCAGCATGCACATTGCCGGCCTCAAGGCGGTGGACGAGGTCAGCTTCGACGTGCCTGCCGGCAAGATCGTCAGCCTGATCGGCCCCAACGGAGCCGGCAAGACCACCACGTTCAACGTGATCTCCGGCTACATGCGGCCCACGGCCGGCGAGGTGCTGCTGTTCGGCAAAAGTATCACCGGCCTGGCACCGGAGCAGGTGGCCCGGCACGGCCTGATCCGCAGCTTCCAGAGAACCAGCGTCTTTCCGAACTGCACGGTCAAGGAGAACCTGCTGACGGCCTTGCACCTGCAGGGCACGTCGGGTGTGCTGCAGGCGCTGCTGCGCCCGTCGGGCTTTCGCGCCGAGGAGCGGCGCCTGGGCGGGCAGGCCGAGGCGTTGATGGAGTTTCTCGGCCTGGACCACCGCGCCGATGAACAGGCCAGCAACCTGTCCTACGGGGAGCAGCGCATTCTCGGCGTGGGCCTGGCGTTGGCGGCCAAGCCGCGCGTGCTGCTGCTCGACGAGCCGGCGGCGGGCCTCAACCCCTCGGAGACGGAGGACTTCAAGCGGATGGTCACCCGCATCTGCGGCAGCGGCGTGACGGTGCTGCTGGTCGAGCACGACATGCACATGGTCATGAGCATTTCCGACCACATCGTGGTGCTCAACTATGGCAGGCTGATCGCCACGGGCTCGCCCGCCGACATTCAAAGCAATCCCGAAGTGATTCGGGCCTACCTGGGTTCGGGAATCAAAAATGCTCAAGCTTGAACAAGTCTCCGTGAACTATGGGGCGACCTGCGGCATCGACCGGATCAGCCTTGAGGTGCGCGAGGGCGAGCTGGTGACGCTGATCGGCGCCAACGGCGCCGGCAAGTCCACGACCCTGCGCGCCATCAATGGCCTGGAGCCCCTGGCGCATGGCCGGATCGTCTTCGATGGCGAGACCATCTCCGGTGCCACGCCGGCGGCCATCATCGATGCGGGCATTTCCCACTGCCCGGAAGGGCGGCGCGTGTTTCCGCAGCTGACGGTGCGCGAGAACCTGGAAATGGGCGCGTATCGCCGGCAGGACCGCCAGCGCGTGCGCCGCGACATGGAGCAGATGTTCGACCGCTTTCCGCGCCTGCGCGAACGCGTCAGCCAGGTGGCCGGGACGCTCTCCGGCGGCGAACAGCAGATGCTGGCCATTGCCCGCGCCTTGATGTCGCGCCCCCGGCTGGTGATGTTCGACGAGCCTTCCCTGGGGCTGGCACCCAACATCGTCGAGCAGATCTTCGCCCTGATCACCGAAATCCGCAGCGAGGGCACCACCGTGCTCCTGGTGGAGCAGAACGCCTATGCCGCGCTTGAGATGTGCGATCGCGCCTATCTGCTCGAGAACGGACACATCGTCATTGAAGGCACCGCCGGCGAGATGCTGGCCAACCAGGACATCCGCAAGGCCTATCTGGGAGGCTGACGCATACCCCCAGCTCTGCATGATGCAAGGCCGACCTGTTTCCCCTTTTCTCTCTGATTTTCATCAGCAAGGAGTCTTTCATGATGAATCCAAGGTGAACTCCCGCCGATTTTCCAGGGGTGCCCTCTGACGACCCATTCAGGTATTCGAACACTTTTTGAACCAACAAGGACATATCGATGACGACAAAAACGATGAGTTTGGCGCTCTTTCTTTTCCCGGGGCAGCATCTGGGCGCCTGGCGCCTGCCGGATGCCATTCCTGAAGTGGATGTGGGTATCGAGCACTATGTCAGGGCGGCAAAGCTTGCCGAAGAAGCCAAGCTGGATGCCATCTTCTTCGAGGACCAGGCGGCGGTGCCCCGAAGCAACGACATCATGAAAGGCGACACCTATGGCGCAGCCAACCCGCGGTCGATCCATTTCGATCCGATGATGCTGCTGCCGGCATTGGCGATGGCCACCAAGCATCTCGGCCTTGCGGCGACCTCCACCGCCAGTTTCAACGAGCCCTACAACCTGGCGCGCCGATTTGCTTCGATCGATTTCATCAGCAATGGACGCGTGGGCTGGAATCTGGTGACCTCCTTCAACGAGAGCGAGGCGCAGAACTTCGGACTGGATGCCCATCTCGGACATGCCGAGCGCTACGAGCGCGCCAGCGAGTTCATCGATGTCGTGACCGGGCTATGGGACAGCTGGGACGAGGGCGCCGTGATTCGCGACAAGGAAAGCGGGGTCTACTTCGATGTGGACAAGATGCACTTCCTCCGGCATGAAGGGAAGTTCTTCAAGGTTCGGGGGCCGCTCACGATGGGCAGAAGTCCGCAGGGCCGCCCCGTCATTTTCCAGGCGGGTTCGTCCGAACCGGGGCGGGAGCTGGCCGCGAGAACGGCCGATGTGGTCTTCACCCTGCAAACGGACATGGCGGCCAGCCGCGCGTTCCGCGAGGATATTCGCCAACGCGCGGCGCGCTTCGGCCGGGACCCCGACAAGATCAAGGTGCTGCCGGGCATCACTCCCATCGTCGGCAAGACCGACGAGGAAGCGCAGGCGTTCCGTGAACGCATGAGGGACCTCATTCCCGAAGAGCTCGCGATCACCCACCTGATGCCCCATTCCGGAGGCCTGAACTTCAGGGATTACGACCTCGACGGGCCCATGCCGGATCTGCCGGAAACGAACGCCGGCAAATCGCATCGCGACGCGATCGTGAACCTGGCGCGCCGGGAGAATCTGTCCATTCTGCAAACAGCGCGGCGGTTTGCAGAAGGCAGTTACATGAAGATGGTGGGGGCCCCTGCGACGATCGCCAACACGATGCAGGAGTGGCTTGAGAACGACGCCTGCGATGGGTTCCTGGCCGTACCCACCCATTTCCCGCAGGGCGTGGAAGATTTCACGCGTCTCGTGGTGCCGGAATTGCAGCAACGCGGAATCTTCCGCAAGGAATACACGGGCCAGCATTTGCGCGATCACCTCGGCGTCGAGAAATACAGCTGAAGCACGCGTTTTCTGAAACCGGATGGGCAATGCGATGCGCTCCTCCGTGGCCCTCTGTGGCGCACGGACATGCGCGCACAAGACAAGCGTGTGCCATTACGCAGCATGCCCATCCGAACAAGATTGGATGAAGCCATCAATCAGGTATTGAATATGACTGAAAGCATATACAGAGATCTCCTCAAGGCCGCCATGCGCAAAATGCCAGGGCCCATATCCTTGATTACGACCATCGATCTCGACAGGAAATTGCCAGTGGGTCTCGCCGCCTCGGCGGTGATTCCGGTTTCGATGGATCCGCCCTCGATGCTGATCTCGGTCAACAATGCCGCCAGCGCCTGTGGCCCGATCTCGCGCACGGGCAAATACTGCATCAATCTGCTCGCGGTGGACCAAGTCGATCTGGTCGCGCCATTTTCCGACAGCATGCGTCGCGATGAGCGGTTTTCGACCGACGACTGGGTCGGTCGGGATGGCATTCCCTATTTGCCGTCGGCATGTGCGGCCATCTTTTGCGATACCCGAATGGAGATTCCATTCGGCACGCATTCCCTTTTCATCGGCGAGGTGACCGGAGTCGTTGGCCGTGACGGTGGTGCCTTGCCGCTTGGATGGCTGGGGGGAAGATTCGCCACGTTCGAGCCGATCACCACGCCGATCTAGAACTGCAGCAAAATCCGGCGCCTCGGCCGAGGTGCGCAGGTTGCCCGACGAGACGGTGCCGCGGCATGGGCGGTCAAGGGTGGGTATCATGTCAGGTTCTGCTTTTTCTGGTGCAGCCTCCAGACGTGAATCATCTCCATTCCCAGACATTTCCGCGTGACGACGTGTTGCCCGATGATGTGCCGCCGGCCCTGTCCGCCGGCGCCGACGCGGCGCCGCACGCGCAAGGCCAAGGCTGTGGCTGTGGCTGTGGCTGTGGCTGCGCGGGTACGCCGGCCGACGCGGGCAGCATCAGCATCCGCGGTGCACGCACGCACAACCTCAAGAACATCGATCTGGACATCCCGCGCCACCGCCTGGTGGTGGTAACCGGCATGTCCGGCTCGGGCAAGTCCTCGCTGGCTTTCGACACCTTATATGCCGAGGGCCAGCGCCGCTATGTCGAGAGCCTCTCGGCCTATGCCCGCCAGTTCCTCGGGCGGCTGGACAAGCCCGACGTCGACCTGATCGAGGGCCTCTCGCCGGCCATCAGCATCGAGCAGAAGGCCACCAGCCACAACCCGCGCTCCACCGTCGGCACGGTCACCGAGATCAACGACTACCTGCGCCTGCTGTATGCGCGCGCCGGCACGCCCTATTGCCCCGAGCACCACGTGCCGCTGTCCTCGCAGACCGTCAGCCAGATGGTCGATGCCGTTCTGGCATTGCCAGAGGACACCCGGCTGATGATTCTTGCGCCCGTGGCGCGCGGCCGCAAGGGCGAGTTTGCCGATCTGTTCGAGGCCATGCGCGCGCGTGGCTACGTGCGATTTCGCGTCGACGGGCAGGTGGTCACCGAGGATGCGCTGCCGCCGCTGCAGAAGAACGACCGGCACGACATCGACGTGGTGGTCGATCGCCTGAAGGTGCGGCCCGACATCCGCCAGCGTCTGGCCGAGAGCTTCGAGGCGGCGCTGGCCATTGGCGGCACCAATGCCAGCGGCCGCGTCATCGCGCTGGAGATGGACAGCGGCGTCGAGCACGGCTTTTCGGCCAGGTTCGCCTGCCCGCATTGCGACTACACGCTGCCCGAGCTGGAGCCGCGCCTGTTCTCGTTCAATTCGCCCATTGGCGCCTGCCCGGGCTGCGACGGCCTGGGCCAGCAGGAGGTGTTCGATCCGGCACGCATCATCGCCTTCCCGACGCTGAGTCTGGGCGCTGGCGCCGTCAAGGGCTGGGACCGGCGCAATGCCTACTACTTCAGCCACATCCAGAGCCTGGCCGCGCACTATGGCTTCGATGCCGAGGAAACGCCTTTCGAGGCCCTGCCCGAGCGCATCCGCCAGATCATCCTGTACGGCTCGGGCGATGAGGACATCGCCTTCACCTACGTGACCGAAAGCGGCCCCAACAAGGGCAAGCCGGTGGTGCGCACGCATCCGTTCGAGGGCATCGTGCCCAACATCGAGCGGCGCTACCGCGAGACCGAATCGAGCGTGGTGCGCGAGGAGCTGGCCAAGTACCGGGCCACGCAGGTCTGTCCGACCTGCGGCGGCGCGCGCCTGCGCCGCGAGGCGCTCAACGTGATGCTGGGCGAGGGCGCGGCGGCGCGGCCGATCCAGGATGTCAGCCACGACACGCTGGCCGATGCCCAGCACTGGTTCGAGCAGCTGCAGCTGGCCGGCAGCAAGGCCGAGATCGCTGCCAAGGTGGTGCGCGAGATCGCCACGCGGCTGCGCTTTCTCAATGACGTGGGCCTGAATTACCTGAGCCTGGATCGCAGCGCCGAGACCCTCTCGGGCGGCGAGGCGCAGCGCATCCGCCTGGCCAGCCAGATCGGCTCGGGCCTGACCGGCGTGATGTACGTGCTCGACGAGCCCAGCATCGGCCTGCACCAGCGCGACAACGACCGGCTCATCGCCACGCTGCGGCATCTGCGCGACATCGGCAACAGCGTGATCGTGGTCGAGCACGACGAGGACATGATGCGCGCGGCCGACCAGATCGTCGACATGGGTCCGGGCGCCGGCGTGCATGGCGGCCAGGTCGTGGCGCAGGGCGACTATGTCGCCATCTGCGCCGATCCGGCCTCGCTCACCGGCCGCTACCTCAGCGGCGCGCTGCGCATCGAGGTGCCGGCGCGGCGCACGCCCTGGCTGCCGCTGCGCGGCGACGCGGCCGCCGCGGGCAAACCGGCTGCCGAGGGGAAGGCCTTCCCGCGCGCCGCCGGCCAGCGTGGCGCCGCCGCATCGCCAGAGCCATCCCCGCAGCGCGATGCGGCGGCGCTGCAAAGGCTCGGCATCATCCATGCGCGCGGCAACAACCTGCAGAACGTCTCGGTCGACTTCCCGGTGGGCCTGCTCACCTGCGTCACCGGCGTTTCCGGCTCCGGCAAGAGCACGCTGGTCAACGACACGCTGTATGCGGCCGTTGCGCAGCGCCTCTACCGCGCGCATGCCGAACCCGCACCGCACGAGGACATCGTCGGCATCGAGCAGTTCGACAAGGTCATCAACGTCGACCAGGCACCGATCGGCCGCACGCCGCGCAGCAATCCGGCCACCTACACCGGGCTGATGACGCCGATCCGCGAACTGCTCGCCGAAGTGCCCACCGCCAAGGAGCGCGGCTACGGGCCCGGGCGCTTCTCGTTCAATGTCGCTGGCGGGCGCTGCGAGGCCTGCCAGGGCGATGGCGTGGTGAAGGTGGAGATGCATTTCCTGCCCGACGTCTACGTGCCCTGCGACATCTGCCACGGCCGCCGCTACAACCGGGAGACGCTGGAAGTGCAGTGGAAGGGCCGCAACATCGCCGACATCCTCGACATGACCGTGGAAGACGCGCTGGCCTTCTTCCAGGACGTGCCGACGATCGCGCGCAAGCTGCAGACCCTGATGGACGTGGGCCTCTCGTACATCCGCCTGGGCCAGAGCGCCACCACGCTCTCGGGCGGGGAGGCGCAGCGCGTCAAGCTGGCGCTGGAGCTCTCCAAGCGCGACACCGGGCGCACCCTCTACATCCTTGACGAGCCCACCACCGGTCTGCATTTCGCCGATATCGCGCTGCTGGTGCAGGTGCTGCAGCAATTGCGCGACGCCGGCAACACGATTGTCGTGATCGAGCACAACCTGGACGTCATCAAGACGGCCGACTGGATCATCGACATGGGCCCCGAAGGCGGCAAGGGCGGCGGCCAAGTCGTCGCGCAGGGCACGCCCGAGACCGTGGCGGCCAATCCGGCCAGCTTCACCGGCCGCTACCTGCGGCCCTATCTGGGCCTGCCGGGCTGAGAACCTGTTCACGAAAAGATCGTCAACAGGTTCCGGGGCGCCTGAGCCAACTGGCTGGCATGCGTCCTTGTTCAGGACCGCTTAAGCGCGGCCACCAGCTCGGCGTAGGATCGCTTGGCATGGTCCTGGCTCAGGCCCTGCTGGGCTGTCCAGGCATCCCACTTGGCTTGGCCGACGAAGTCGAAGCCACCGGGTCGCTCGGTCGTGTTGTTGCCCTGGGTGGCCTGCTTGTAGAGTGCGTAGAGCTGCAAAAGGAGTTCGTTGTCGGGTTTTTCCGGCAGTGTCTTGGATTCACGCACGGCTGCTTCGAAGGCGCTGTTCAGGTCGGACATGGGGCTTCTCCCGCTGGTGGCATGTGATAATCCACGCACACTAGTCGGATTGGCCCGGCAGCGCCATGGGCAAATGCCCGCAGTGGCCTTGGAGCCTGTTCATGATCTTTTCGCGGGCTGCGTTGTCCGTCGTGTACAGACGTCCAGTTTGGGCTGCGACGGGTGTTTTGCCTACGGCATTTTTGACCTCCTGCGTGACCCACGAAAGGATCGTCAACAGGTTCTCACAAGTACTTCAGCCAGGCGATGTCGCGCCGGCGTGCCTTGAAACCGGCGAAGGCCTTGACCGGCCAGTAGAGGGCCGCAGCCAGCACGATGGTGCACAGCCAGACCGCCCAGATGCCATCGAAGCCGAAATACTGGCCCTGGTTGGTGCCCCAGATCGCCACTGCCGCCAGGTACAGCAGCTTGAGCACATAGAGGTGCAGCAGATAGAAGAACATGGGCGCGGCGCCAAAAGCCATCAGCCAGGCCAGCGCAGGCGGCAGCTGGCCGCCGTGGGCCTGCTGGCAGCGCTCCAGCCAGCGCAGCAGCAACAGGCCCAGGCCCAGCGTCAGCGCCAGGAACAGCAGCGAGGGCGGATATTTGGTGATGTTGACGAAGCCCATCACATTGGCGAGCAGGCTATCGGTGGCCACCCAGGGCTTGTCGCCATAACCGTTGATGGCGCGCAGCACGAGGAACAGGACGAGCGCGCCCAGGCCGCTGGCGAGCAGCAGGCGCTGGCGTTTGGCGGCATCGGTGCCTCGCCCGAACCAGGGGCCCGCCGCATAGCCGAGCGCAATCACGCCGATCCAGGGCAGCACCGGGTAGGAGGTGCGCAGGCGCAGGCCTTGGGCGGCCTCCAGCCAGCCGCGGTCGTGCAGGATGGCCCAGGGCACGTGCAGCGCGTGGCCGGCCGGGAAATGCAGACCGTCGAGCAGATTGTGGCCTGCCACCAGCGCCAGGCCCAGCAGCGCCAGTGCCGGGCGCGGCAGCCACACCAGCGCGGCCAGCGCCAGCATGCTCAGGCCGATGGCCCAGATCACCTGTAGGTAGACCACGCTGGGCGGGAATTGAAAGGTCCAGGCGAAGTTGACCAGCGTCAGCTCCAGCAGCACCAGGAACAGGCCGCGCTTGAACAGGAACGCCGATGCGGCGGCGCGCCCGTCGCCCCCGTCGCCAGCGTGTTTTTGCGCATACAGCCACGCCGAAAGTCCGGTGAGGAACACGAACACCGGCGCGCACAGGTGCGCCAGCAGGCGCGAGAAGAAGAGCTCCGGTGGTGTGGCGGTCACGTCCATCGGGTCGCTCACCTGGGCATGCAGGTAGAAGGTTTCGCGCACGTGGTCGAGCAGCATCAGCACGATGACGAAGCCGCGCAGCGCGTCGATGGACTGCAGGCGCGAGCGTGCGGCGGCAATGGAGGATGGCGCCTGCAGGGGCGCTGTGGCGGTCGAGGTGGACATGAGGGATGGAGAGGGAGGAAGACCGGCCGGGGCGGCACGGCGGCGTGGATGCGCAGGCATCCTGGCTGTTGAACAATCGGATAACAATAATAATACTAAATTATCGTTATTGTTTGTGACAGTCAGACCCCTTGCCTGGGCGGATGTGCTCAGGCTGAGAGCACGCGCTCAATCCCAAACTGCGGATGCAGCGTGGCCAGGCGCTGCAGGTGCGCCAGCAGCGAGTGGCGCGCCACCGGCCACATGGCCCGGGGGGTGTCCGCGTAGGCGAGCGCCAGCCAGTCGTCCACCGCGCCTTGCGGTGCCTGCTGGACGGCCGCCAGCACCCGTGCCTCGCGGCGCAGCCGGTGGCTGCGCAGCTGGGCGATGACCTGCCGGGCACCATGCAGCACATGGCCATGGGCTGGGAGGACGAATTCCACCCCGTGTGTCTCGCACAGGGTGTCAAGGCGCGTCAGCGAATCGAGGTAGTCCTGCATGTTGCCGTCGGGCAGGCTGATGACGGTGGTGGTACCGCCGAGGATATGGTCGCCGCTGAACAGCAGGGCGTCTTCCTTGAGCAGGAAGCACAGGTGGTTGGCCGCGTGGCCGGGCGTGTGCACGGCCAGCAGCGTGTGGCCCAGCGGCTGGCCGTGGGCCTGCCCGTGCAGCTGCAGTTCGTCGCCGCTGGCCAGTTCCCGGTCGGGGGTGAAGCGGCTGTCGGCGCGGGCCGTGGGGCGGGAGGCCATGCCGGTGATGGGAGGCACGGACATCCGGGTGGTTTCCACCAGGGCTTGCAGGGGCCGCGCGCCGGGTGAGTGGTCGGGGTGCGAATGGGTGCAGACGATGTGGCGGATGTCGCCGTTCGTCGCTGCCATGATGCGTTGCAGGTGTGCCGCGTCGTCGGGGCCAGGGTCGAGCACCAGATAGCCGGTCGCCGGCTCGCCGATCAGGTAGGTGTTGGTGCCGGGGCCGGTCATCACGCCAGCGTTGGGTGCGGTCAGGCGGCGCAGGTGACGCAGCAGCGCCACGGGCTGTTCAGACTGCCAGGCCAGTTCATGCGCCAGCTGGCCGTCCGGGCAGACCAGCGCCAACTCGCCGAACGGCAACTCATGCTCCATGAAGCGCTCTTCGCGTCCCTGCACGAGGCCGGCGCGTGGGCAGCTCGGCGGCATCACCGGGCCGCGCGCACACGCGGCCAGCAAGGCTTCTGCGCTGTCGAAGCCGGCCAGCCGGCGCAGGCTGCGCACGGTGGGGTAGACCAGTGCGAGCTGGCCATCGGCATGGCGCCGCAGCGCCTCGGCCGGTCGGATCCAGAGCGGGTCGAACTGTTCGACGCCATCGGCCTCGGCCTGCTGCCCTTGTGGCGCGGACGCGATCAGAAACGGCACATCGAAGCGGATTGGGTAGTCGCGATCGGTGGTCCAGTGGCCGAACGGAAACACGGCATCCAGCGCCAGCCGCCAGCCCCGCGCGGCGATCTGCGGTGCCAGGGGCTGGTGGCGATCAATGTGTGCTGCGATCTGCGCCGAGCTTACCCAGGCACCTTCGGCGGTGCGGGCCAGCAGAATGCCCACCTCTTCCAGGCTTTCGCGCACGGCGGCGTGGGCGAGCGTGAGGTCCTGTGCGCTTTGGTCCGAGCGCGCGTCGGCACCGGCCAGTGCCCGGGCGTCCTGCGCATCGACGCTGCCGCCGGGGAAGACGTAGGCGCCTGGCACGAAGCGCGCCGCAGGCGAGCGGCGCGAGAGCAGCACCTCGATGCCGCCGTCATCGGCCTTGTCTGCCGGTGCATCGCGCACGAGGATCAGCGAAACGGCCAGCCGCGGCGCGGCTGGCGGTGCAGGCGGATGGAGATGCGTGTGGGGGCGGACCATGAGGCGGTTTATAGCAGCCTGGGCCCCGCCTGGCAGCGCCCATGCGTCAGTCCCCCACAGGGCAGCATGGGCCGGCAGTCAGGGCATGGCTTGCAGGCCATGGGACAAAGACATTCCCAATGCCTCCCAATATCGCCAAACACTTGCCAAATGATCGATTCTTCCTAAAATAGCACGATCGTTCTATTTTTTGCGGGCTGTCGCTTCGCAACCGCACCATGCCATCGAAATCCATTGCCTCCGCCGCGGAGAAGACGGCCCTTTTCAACAAGGGCCAGCAGACCCGCCACGCCATCCTCGACGCCGCCATGCGGCTGGTGGCCCAGGTCGGGCTCGAGGGGCTGTCCATTGGCGCGCTGGCCGAGTTGGCCGGCATGAGCAAGTCCGGCGTGTTTGCGCATTTCGGCTCGCGCGAGGAACTGCAGATCGCCGTGGTCGAACATTACCACCACAGCTTCGAGCAGGCAGTGTTCCTGCCGGCACTGGCGCTGCCGCGTGGCCTGCCACGGCTCGAAGGCATGGTCGGCCGCTGGATGCAGCGCGTGCTCTCCGATGTCGATTCGGGCATCTTCATCAGCGGCGCGGTCGATTTCGACGACCGGCCCGGCCCGGTGCGCGAGGCGCTCAACCAGTCGGTGCGCACATGGATGGCGGCATTGCTGCGCGCGGCCGAACAATGCCGCGAGCTGGGTCAATTGCGCGATGACGCCGATGCGCGCCAGTTGGTGTTCGAGATCCACGGGCTGGTGCTGGCGCTGCATTACGACGCGCGCTTCCTGGGCAATGGCGATTCGCTGCAGCGCGCACAGAACGGCTTTGCGCGCCTGATCCGCGCCAGCCGCCCGGTGCATTCCGGTCAGCACTGACGCGCTTGGCCTCCCCTTCTTCCGGCAACCCGCGCTCGTCATTCCCCCATCATTCAACAAGGAGACAAACCATGGCCCTGAGCTACATCCCCCCGATCCGCGACATGCAGTTCGTGCTGCACGAAATGTATGGCGCGGTGGACGCGCTGGCCCAGCTGCCGCCCTATGCCGAGCTGGACCGGGACACCTTCAACGCCGTGCTCGAGGAGGCCGGCAAGTTTGCCGCCGAGGTGGTCGCGCCGACCAATGCGGTGGGCGACCTGCAGGGCTGCACGCTGGATGTCGCCAGCCACAGCGTCAAGACGCCCGATGGCTTCAAGGAGGCCTATCGCCAGTACATCGAGGCCGGCTGGCCGGCGCTGGCCGCCGACCCGGCCTATGGCGGCCAGGGACTGCCCTTCGTGCTCAATCAGAGCTGCTATGAAATGCTCAACAGCGCCAACCAGGCCTGGACCATGTACCCGGGCCTCTCGCACGGCGCCTATGAGGCCTTGCACGCGCATGGCAGCGATGCGCTCAAGCAACGCTACCTGCCCAAGCTCACCAGCGGCGAGTGGACCGGCACCATGTGCCTGACCGAGCCGCATTGCGGCACCGACCTCGGCCTGCTGCGTACCAAGGCGGAGCCGCAGGCCGATGGCAGCTATCGCATCACCGGCAACAAGATCTTCATCAGCGCCGGCGAACATGATCTCGCCGAGAACATCGTGCACCTGGTGCTGGCGCGTCTGCCCGATGCGCCGGCCGGCAGCAAGGGCATCAGCCTGTTCGTGGTCTCCAAATTCAGGTTGAACGACGACGGCTCGCTGGGCGAGCGCAATCCGGTCTTCTGCACCGGCCTGGAACACAAGATGGGCATCCACGGCAATGCCACCGCACAATTGGCCTTCGATGGCGCCATCGGCCACCTGGTGGGCGAACCGCACCGCGGCCTGGCGGCCATGTTCGTGATGATGAACGGCGCGCGCCTGGGTGTGGGCAACCAGTCGCTGGGACTGACCGAAATCGCGTTCCAGAACGCGCTGGCCTACGCCAAGGAGCGGCTGCAGATGCGCAGCCTCTCGGGTCCCAAGGCGCCCGAGCAGCCGGCCGACCCGATCATCGTCCACCCGGACGTGCGCCACCAATTGCTCGCCGCCAAGGCCTGGGCCGAAGGCGGCCGCATGCTCGGCAGCTATTGCGGGCTGTTGCTCGACCAGGCGCGCAGCCACCCCGATGAGGCCGCGCGCGTCGCGGCCGCCGCGCAGCTGGCGCTGTTGACGCCGGTGGTCAAGGCCTTCCTCACCGACAACGGCCTGGCAGCGACTATCGGCTGCCAGCAGGTCTTTGGCGGCCATGGCTACATCCACGAGACCGGCATGGAGCAACTGGTGCGCGATGCCCGCATCAACCTGATCTACGAAGGCACCAACGCCGTGCAGGCACTGGACCTGCTGGGCCGCAAGGTCATGGGCGACCAGGGCAAGGCGCTGACGCAGTTCGGCAAGACCATTGCCGGCTGGGCGGCCGATTACGCCCGCGAGCCGAAGATGGCCGAGTTCCTGCTGCCGCTGCAGGATCTGGGCGAGCGCCTCACCGAGCTGACCCAGGCGATTGCCGCCAAGGCCCAGCGCAACCCCGAGGAGATCGGCGTGGCGGCGGTGGATTACCTGCGCGTCGTCGGCCACCTGAGCTTCGGCTGGTTGTGGGCACGCGCCGCCCAGGTGGCGCAGGCGGCGATCGCGGCCGGCAGCACCGACCCGTTCTACAGCGCCAAGCTGGAGACCGCGCGCTTCTATTTCGCACGGCTGCTGCCCGAGGTCGAGACCGCCTTCAGGCGCTTGCAGGCCAATTCGGCCAGCCTGATGAAAACCAGTCACGCGCTGGCCTGAGAACCTGTTCATGATCTTTGCATGGGTCGCGTTGCCCCGGCGAGGATTTGTCACACCGCAGCGCGCGCCTGCCGGGACAACCCGAAGGGCAGGAGGTCAAAAACGCACCGGGCGGCGTTGCCCGCCTTGCCCAGATGGCCAGTCTGGGCTGCAACGGGCGTCTTGCCCACTGGAAGATCGTGAACAGGTTCTGAGGGCCCGCTGTCGCCGCCGTGGCTGACGGGGCGGCCAAGCCTGCCATAGTGGCGTGCATGACACGTCGCACGGTTGTGCGTGAGCGGCGCCAGTCGACGAAACCGCGGCCGCGGCTGGACACCATGACCGGGCCGGATCGGGTCACGAGACAGAACAGACAAGGAGACATGCATGCACCCCTTTGACGAGGCCATTGCCCTCAGCCGCGATGCCGAAGGCGTCTTCCACGGCCGTACCACGCCCGAATACTGGAACATGGTCGGGCCGTTCGGCGGCATCACAGCGGCCGTGCTGCTCCATGCGGTGCTGCAGCACCCCGCGCGGCTGGGCGAGCCGGCGGCGATGACCGTGAACTTTGCCGGGCCGGTGCCCGAAGGGCCGTTTCGCCTGCTGGTGCGGCCGGTGCGCACCAACCGCTCGACCCAGCACTGGATCATCGAACAGCACGTGCAGGATGCCGATGGCGGCACCAGCATTGCCACTACCGCCACGGTGCTCACCGCCGCGCGCCGCCAGACCTGGTCGGCCAGCGATTTCTCGGCGCCGCTGCAGGGCGGTCCGCAGGCTGATCAGCCACCGATGGCGCTGCCGCCGGGCGTGCCGAGCTGGTTCCGGCAGTACGCCTTCGTGCCGCTCGAAGGCGAGATGCCCGGCGCCTGGGATGGCCGCGAGCGCGAGGGCAGTCTCTCGCGCTTGTGGGTGCGCAAGGCGGCCGAGCGCGCGCTGGACTTCTGCGCGCTGGCGGCATTCTGCGACGTGTTCTATCCGCGCGTGTGGCTGCGCCGCGCCCACCGCGTGCCGGCCGGCACCGTCTCGATCACCGTGTACTTCCATGCCAGCGGAGCGATGCTGGACGCGGCCGGCAGCGACTGGCTGCTGGCGCAGGCACAGGGCCAGGAGTTTCGCGACACCTTGTTCGACCAGACCGGCCAGGTCTGGGACCGGCATGGCAACATGCTGGCCACGACCCACCAAATCGCCTATTTCAAGGAGTGAACCCCGTCATGAGCCATTCCAGCCCGACAAGCAGTACGAACAGCACGAACAGCGCCGGCAGCACGGGCCGCGCCGACAAGGCCGAAGGCGCCGGCATCCTGCGCCATGCCGAGAACGGCGTGCTCACCCTCACCCTCTCGCGCCTGGACAAGAAGAATGCCTTCACGCAGGTCATGTATGGCCTGTTCGCCGATGCCTTCGAGCAGGCCGCCGATGACGCCGCCGTGCGGGTGGTGGTGGTGCAAGGGGACGTGACGGTCTTCAGCGCCGGCAATGACATCGCCGATTTCCAGCAGGCGCCGCGTGACGACGGCGACCGGCCGGTGTTCCGCTTCCTGCGCGCCATCGCGGCCTTCCCCAAGCCGGTGCTGGCGGCGGTGTGCGGCCCGGCGGTGGGCATCGGCACGACGCTGCTGCTGCATTGCGATCTGGTCTATGCGGGCGACAACGCGGCATTTGCGCTGCCCTTCGTCAACCTGGGCCTGTGCCCAGAGGCAGGCTCCTCGCTGCTGCTGCCACGCCTGATGGGCCACCAGCGCGCCAGCGAGGCGCTGCTGCTGGGCGAGCCGTTCTTTGCCGAGGCGGCGCAGGAAGTGGGCCTGGTCAACCGCATCGTGCCGCCGCAGGAAGCCAATGCCATGGCGCAGATCCAGGCGGTCAAGCTGGCGGCCAAGCCGCTGGCGGCGCTGCTGGCGACCAAGCGCCTGCTCAAGGGCGCGCAGCAGGCCGAGGTGCTCGCACGCATCGACGAGGAGGCGCGCATCTTCGGCGAACTGCTGCAGAGCCCGGCCGCGCGCGAGGCTTTCAGCGCCTTCATGGAAAAGCGCAAGCCCGATTTCTCCAGGCTGTGATCGGAGCCCGGTTCAAACCACCAGTTCGGTGAGCGGGTGCGTGTCACCATCGTGGCCCTGCACCGGACGGCGGAACTGGACGGTGAAGGCGTTGCCGGCCATGGGCCCGCGAGCCGTCGCCCGCTCGATGCGCTGGTAGCCGATGCTGGCCCCATGGCGCTCGCACAGTTCGCGGCACAGGTACAGGCCCAGGCCCGAGGAGCGGCTCTCGGACGAGAAGAAGGGCTCGAACAGGTGCCGCTCCACCGATTTTTCCAGTGGCGCGCCATCGCTCCAGACCTGCAGCATGGCTTGCCCGTGCGCGCTCAGCGCGGTATGGACCTGCAGCGAATCGGCGTGCGGTCCCTTGTAGCGCAGGGCGTTGTCCAGCAGGTTGACGAGCACGCGCCGCAAGTGGTCGCGGCCGAACACCACCAGCGCCGGCGCGGTGTTCAGGCTCAGCTCGCCGGTGCGCTGCGCCGGCGCCTGCTCGCGCCACTCGTCCCAGCTTTGGCGCACCCAGTGGTCCAGTGCCAGGGCCTCGGCCTGCTCGTCGGCATCGATCTGGCGCTGCACCCGGGCGACATCGAGGATGTCCTCGGCAATGCGCGAGAGCCGCTCGGCATTCTGGCGCACCATGGTCGTCAGGCGCTGCGCGCCAGGGTCGTCCGCCAGGTCCTCGGCCAGCAGCGCATTGGCCTGGATGATGGCCGAGAGCGGGTTGCGGATTTCGTGCGCGACGGCTGCCGACATGCGGCCCATCGAGGCGAGCTTCTCGGTGCGCACCTGCGCCTCGATGCTGCGCAGGTCGTGCAAAAAGGCCACGCACTGCACGTCGGCTTCGCCGCGGCGCGCCTGGATGCCGGGTGTCATCCAGGCGCGCGCGCGCAGGCCCACCGGGCTGTGTCCGGGGGGCACCAGGCTCAGGTCGGCCGCTTGCGGCGCATGGCGGCGCAGCGTGTACTGGATCAGCGCCACCAGCGGGCGCCAGACCGGGTTCTGCTCCAGCGAGAACGGCATGGCGGTGCCGGCCGGCAGGCCCAGCATCTCGAGCGCGGCCGGATTGGCGGAATCGACGCGCATCTTGCGATCCACCACCAGCACGCCGTCGTCGAGGTTGCTGATGACCAGGGCGTTGACCTGGCTTTGCAGCAGCGCGGCCTGCCGGCTCTTGCGCCCTTCCTGCTCCTCGCGCAGCAGCCGCGAGGCCATCTGGTGCACCAGCAGGCCCAGCACGAAAAAGCCCAGCCCCGCCAGCAGCGATTGCAGGAACTGCTGCGGGCTGGTGGCCAGCAGCCCGCGCGGCCAGAGCGTGACGAACATCAGCGCCACCAGCACCGAGAGCACGGTGCCCACCATCACAGAGAAGCTGCCCACGGCCGCGGCCATCAGCACCGGCAGGCCAAACAGCGCCACGAAGCTGTAGCCGGCGCTGGCGTGCCACAGCTGCAGCAGGCAGGAGGCCAGCACGTCCACCGCCAGTGTGCAGATCCAGTGCAGCGCCGGGCCGCGGCGCGGGTAGTGCCGGCGCAGTGCAATGCGCGCCACCACGGTCTGGATGAAGTACGCGCCGGCCAGCCACAGCACGCGGTCGGCCACCGTGCCGGTGACCATGCGCTCGGTCCACAACAGTGCCAGCACGGCCAGTGCCAGCATCATGCGGCCGGTCAGAAAGCCATGCCAGAGCCGCTCGAACGGACCCGGCGCCGCCGCATTGGAGCGCTGCAGGCCCCAGATCCGGTGCCAGAGGCTCATCGCCGCGCCGCGCCGCCGGGCGCGTGTTCGGGGCAATAGCTGCGGCCACCCTGGCGGTGTGCGCTGGCCGCCGGCAGATGGCTGCCGCAGACCGCGCATGGCACCATTTGATCCGCAGGCGGTGGCGGGCCATGGCGCACGGCCTGGCGGGCCTGGTTCTGTTGGCGGCGCAGCTGCTGCGTCTTGCGCCGCGCCGCCTGCCACAGCCACAAGGCCACGGCCAGCACGCAGAAGGTCAGAAGCAGCTTGCTCATGGCGGGAGGGCCTGGTGCCTCAACGCATCAGCACTTCGATCACGAAGCGCGAACCGGCATAGGCCAGCAGCAGCAGCAGCGCGCCAATGTTGAGCAGGCGCACCGCCTTCTTGCCGCGCAGGCCATGGCGCCAGCGCGCCAGCAGCAGGCCGGCAAAGCTCAGCCACGCCAGCACCGAGAACACCTCCTTGTGGCGCCAGCTCCAGGCGCGGCCGTAGACCTCCTCGCCAAAGAATAGGCCGGCCAGCAGCGTGGCTGTCAGCAGCACGAAGCCTGCCTGCGCGAAGCGGAAGGTGAGGTTCTCCAGCGACAGCAGCGGCAGGCCCGTTTCCTCGGCGGCGGTGCCCGCGCGCATGCGCTTTTCGGCGCGCTGCATCATCCAGCCGTGCACCACCGCGATGGCGAACAGGCAATAGGAGGCGATGCCCAGCGCCAGGTGCGCGCCCATCCACGGGCTGTGCTGCCCCTGCAGCGGCTGGCCGGGAAACAGCGCGCCCAACAGCGCCGCCAGCGCTGCACACAGCGCCAGCCACCAGTGGGGCTGCAGGCGCGGCAGCAGGTGGTATTCGATGCCATAGACCGTCAGGGCCAGCCAGGCCGTGACCGACAGAGCCGGGCCGAAGCCGAAGCGTGGCTCGGTGGTCCACAGTTCAAGGACGATGCTCAGGCCGTGCAAAAGCCAGGCCAGCAGCAGTGCCATCCGTGGGGGATGGGGAGAGGCCGAGGCGTGGCATGCCGCCGCCACGCCGTAGGCCAGTGCTGCCGCAATGGCCAGCAGCAGCGACGGAGTGGGCGCACTGGTTAAAATCATGCTGCAAGTGTACCTTTGAACAGGTTTGCGCAACTGGTCGCCGCGGCCAGAAAAGGCCCCGCCCCCAGCGGCTGGGCTCCCTGTCGATGCATGCCGCATGGCGGATATCGGCGCATCTTCGACTCTTCCCTTTCCCCGGAGTTTCCCCCATGGCCACTGCCCTGAGTGACAAGCTGTCGCGCCTCGTCAAGGAGATGCGCGGCCAGGCCCGCATCACCGAATCCAACGTGCAGGACATGCTGCGCGAAGTGCGCATGGCGCTGCTCGAGGCCGACGTGGCCCTGCCGGTGGTGCGCGATTTCATCGCCCGCGTCAAGGAGAAGGCGCTGGGCCAGGACGTGGTCGGCTCGCTCAAGCCCGGCCAGGCACTGGTGGGCATCGTGAACAAGGAACTGGCCGCCACCATGGGCGAGGGCCAGGCCGAACTCAACCTCAACGTGCAGCCGCCGGCGGTGATTCTGATGGCCGGCCTGCAGGGCGCCGGCAAGACCACCACCACGGCCAAGATCGCCCGGCTGCTGCGCGAGAAGCTCAAGAAGAAGGTGCTCACCGTCTCGGGCGACGTCTACCGGCCTGCCGCCATCGAGCAGCTCAAGACCGTCACGGCCCAGGCCGGTGCCGAGTGGTTTCCCAGCACGCCGGAGCAGAAGCCGCTGGACATCGCCGCCGCCGCGCTCGACTACGCGAAGAAGCACTACTTCGACGTGCTGATCGTCGATACCGCCGGGCGCCTGGCCATCGACGAAGTGCTGATGGACGAGATCAAGACGCTGCATGCGGCGCTGAACCCGGCCGAGACGCTGTTCGTGGTGGATGCCATGCAGGGGCAGGACGCCATCAACACCGCCAAGGCCTTCAAGGAGGCGCTGCCGCTCACCGGCATCGTTTTGACGAAGCTCGACGGCGACTCGCGCGGCGGCGCGGCGCTGTCGGTGCGGCAGATCACCGGCGCGCCGATCAAGTTCGCCGGCACCAGCGAGAAGATCGATGGCATCGAGATCTTCGATGCCGAGCGCCACGCCGGGCGCATCCTCGGCATGGGCGACATCGTCGCGCTGGTCGAGCAGGTCTCGGCCGGCGTGGACATGCAGGCCGCGCAAAAGCTCGCCGAGAAGGTCAAGAGCGGTGACGGCTTCGACCTCAACGACTTTCTGATGCAGCTGCAGCAGATGAAGCAGATGGGCGGCCTGTCCTCGCTGATGGAGAAGCTGCCCGGCGAGCTCGCCGCCAAGGCCGGCCAGATGGACATGAACCGTGCCGAGAAGGACGTGCGCCGCAAGGAAGGCATCATCTGCAGCATGACGCCCAAGGAACGCCGCCGCCCCGAACTCATCAAGGCCCAGCGCAAGAAGCGCATCGCCGCCGGTGCCGGCGTCCAGGTGCAGGAAGTCAACCGCCTGCTCAAGGAGTTCGAGCAGATGCAGGGCATGATGAAGAAGATGAAGGGCGGCGGCATGATGAAGATGCTCAAGAAGCTCGGCGGCGCCAAGGGCATGATGGGCGGGGGGTTTCCGAAGCTGCCGTTCTGACGTTCTGAACCAGGCCGCGCCCCTGCTCCCGGCCGCGCTGCGCAGTCCTGACGAATGGGCGACAGGCCGGTGGCGACCCGGTTTCCGCGATCGGTGGCTGCGCGGCATAATCGTCCGCTGGTGCCAACGAAAATCAGGAGACCGCACGTGAACGACACCGCAGAAGTCCTCGCCGAAGTGCGCGGCAACACCGGCTTCATCACCCTCAACCGCCCCCGCGCGCTCAACGCGCTCTCGCTGGCGATGGTGCGCGAGCTCCATCGCATCCTGCTGCAGTGGCGCGATGATCCGGCCATTGCTGCCATCGCCATCCGCGGCAATGGCCGCGAAGGGCCGTTCGGCGCCTTCTGCGCTGGCGGCGACATCCGCTTCCTGCACCAGGCGGCCTGTGATGGCAACCCGGCGCTGGAGGACTTCTTCACCGAGGAATACCAGCTCAATCACCTCACCCACCACCTGGGCAAGCCCTACATCGCCTTCATGGATGGCGTGGTCATGGGCGGTGGCATGGGCATCTCGCAGGGCGCAAGCCTGCGCATCGTCACCGAACGCACCCGCATGGCCATGCCCGAGACGGCCATCGGCCTCTTCCCCGACGTGGGCGGCGGCTATTTTCTCGGCCGTGCGCCCGGCCATGTGGGGGAATGGTTGGCGCTGACGGGCAGCACCATTGGCGCGGGCGATGCGGTGGCCTTCCAGTTGGCCGATGGCGTGGTGCCGGCTGCGCGACTGGCGGCTCTGTGGGACGGGCTGGCCGGTGACTTTGCCGATGGCGCGGCCATCACGCAGTACGTGCGCCAGCACTTCGTGCCGGCCGAATCACCCGCCAGCGCATACCTGGCCGCCATCAACAGCGTGTTTGCGCTGCCGAGCGTCAAGGCCATCGTCGATGCGCTGGAGGCCGCAGGTGGTCAAGGCGATGCCGGTGCGGCAGACTGGGCCCGCGATACGGCCGCGACGCTGCGCAAGCGCTCGCCGCTGATGTTGCACGTGGTGCTCGAGCAGATCCGCCGCGCGCGCAGCATGGGCCTGGCCGATGACCTGCGCATGGAGCGCGATCTGGTGCGCCACTGCTTCTACCTGCGCGATGACCGCCGCCACAACAGCGAAACCATCGAGGGCATCCGCGCGCTGGCGGTGGACAAGGACCACCAACCGCACTGGAAGCCCGGCCGCATCGAGGAGGTCGACCCGGCCGAGGTCGCGGCCTTCTTCAGGAGTCCGTGGCCGGCTGCGCTCCACCCGCTGGCCGGGCTGGGCTGACCAGGGACGGTTTGCAAAACCCTGGCTGGTCGACACGCGCCATGGGTGTGGCGTCAAAGGCCGCGCCATCGGCCAGGTAGTGGCCGCCGGCCACATGGTGGATGCTGCGCAGCGTGTCATGCCCCTCGAAGTGCCAGCGGCCCTCGCTGAACACGCGCGTATCGGCCTGCGCGGCGACGATCTCGCCAAGGAACAGGTCGTAGGTCTGCTGGATGTGCGGCTCGGGCAGCAGCCGGCATTCCAGCCAGGCCGCGCAGCCTTCGACCAGCGGCGCTGGGGATGCACTGCCGGCAAACACCGCCAGGCCATAGGTGGCGAACTTGTCGGTGCCCTCCTCTTCGGCCAGCGCCTTGCCGGAGCTGGTGCCGACGGCCTGCACCATGGGCGCCTGCGCCACCGTGGGCACCTGCAGGCCGAAGAAGCCCGAGGCTTCGAGCAGCGTGCGCGTCCAGGTGCTCTTGTCCAGTACCACGGCGACCTTGCCGGGCTGGAAGTCCAGCGGCATGGCCCAGGCCGCTGCCATGATGTCGCGCCGATCGCCATGGGCTGCGCTGACCAGCACGGTCGGGCCGTGATTGAGCAGGCGATAGGCTTTCTCGAGGGGGACGTTCTGGCGCAGCGGGTGCGAAGGGGTGGATGCGGTGTTCATTGGCACGGCTTGTGAAAACACGGTGGCCGCCATTATGGCGGCCACCGTGGATTCTGCTGTGGGGGCTTGCGTTGCGTCGCGTCGCGTTGCGTCGCGTGGCCGGTCTGGCGCAGCGCCTGCGCCAGACCCGCATCGGCGACTCAGTTGCCGTTCGGTCCGATGAAGGACTTGGTGCTGTAGAGATCGTCGGCCAGCTTGCCCAGTTGCGGCCAGCCGTCGGCGCTCTTGCTCAGCGATTCGATATAGGCGAAGAACACGTCCGAATCCAGCACCCCGACATCGGTCACCCGATCACTGGCATTGGCCAGTGTCGTGTAGCCGTCGCCGCCGGCGGCATTGAAGCTCAGCACCGCCAGGGTGTAGTTGCGCTGCTCGTCGAGCACTTCCCAGTTGCCGGTGGTGGCATTGCGCACCTCGAAGTTGCTGGCGCGGTTGCCCTTGGCATTGGAGGCGTCGACATCGAAGCGCAGGCCGCCGGTGTACGGGTAGGGGCCGGTGCTCTTGTTGTCGAAGGTCGCGCTGAGGCCGTCCTCGATCATGCTCTTGACCTCGGTGCCGGTGATTTCCATCTTGTAGAGCAGGTTGCCGAACGGCAGCACCTCGATGGCCGTGGAGGCCGTCAGCGGACCGCGCAGCAGCGGGATGCGGGCGCCGCCACCGCTTTGCAGCGAGATGTCGGCGCCGCCGTAATGGGCCTGGGTCACTTCCAGGTAGGCTTGGGCGGCGATCTGCTGGATGTCGCCACCGCGCCGCGAGACTTCGCCCAGTGCATTGCATGCGGCGCTGGAGCGGCTGTAGTCCATGCTGCCCTGGCCGCCGGGCACGCGGCGCGAGCACAGCTCGTCGCTGGTCACCACCGCCACCTGGGTGTTCTTGAACACATCGAGTTTCTGCGCATACGGCGCGAGCACCGCGGCGGCGCTGGCGTTCTCCGAAGTCACGCGCAGAAAGCCGCTGGCCGCCACGTCCGCCAGCGCCTTGGCGCGCGCGGCCTCGTCCAGCGGAGCGCCGCTGGCGTCCATGAAGTCGTCGCCGATCAGCACGTGCGGCGTGCCGGCACAGTCGGTGACGACGCCGTCCGCATCGAAGGAAACCGTCAGCTCGCCGACGATCTGGCCGTACTCCCAGGCTTGCACCAGGCAGACCGGCTTGCCATCGGCATCGCTCAGGCGCGTCGGATAGTCGCCGCCGCGCGTGCCGACGCCGTAGGTCGCCAGCGTGTCCGGGCCCAGCAGCGTGTGCGAATCACCGCCGACGACCACGTCGACGCCGCGCAGCTTGGCGATGACTTCCTTGTCGTATTCGTAGCCGATGTGGCTTTGCACGATGATCTTGTTGATGCCCTGGGCCTGCAGAAGGTCGATTTCGCGCTGCGCGGCCGTGGCCTCGTCCTCGAACGTGGTGTCGGCGTCGGGGCTGGACGATTGCTTGGTCTTGCCGGCGATGGTCAGGCCGATCAGGCCGATCTTCTCGCCGTCGCGCTCGATCACGGTCGAGCCCTTCACGTAATCCGCCGCATTGGCGGGGTTGAGCGCCGATGTGGCACCGAACGCGACATTGGCGCTGAGCACCTCGGCCTGGGTCGGGCAGTTGCCTGCGCGCAGCAGGTCCAGGAAGTTCTTCAGGCCGGTGTCGCCCTTGTCGAATTCGTGGTTGCCCAGCGTGAAGCTGTCGAAGCAGACGGTGTTCATCAGCGCGGCATCGGCCTCGCCATCGGCGCCGACGCGGTTGAAGTACAGCGTGCCGGTCAGCGCGTCGCCGGCATGGATCTTGATCACATTGCTGTGCTGTGCCGCGAGCTCCTCGATGGCCTGCGTCACGCGCGGGAAGCCGGCGCTGCCGACCTGGACCTGGCTGCGTTCGGCAGCACCGGTGTCGAGCAGCAGGGTCTTGCTGCTGCCATCCAGGTGGGAATGGTGGTCGTTGATGTGCAGGATGGTCAGCGCCAGTGCCTTGCCGGCCGGTTCGGGGCTGTTGCTGTCGTCATCGCTGCCGCCACAGGCGGCCAGCAGGCAGGCCAGCGCCAGGGCGCTGACGCGGAGGGGGTATCGTCGCGGTTGCATGTTCATCGTGCCTCTCCTGAAAATGGCCGATTGTTCGAACCATTGGTGACACGACGATGAAGGCCGCGCGACGCGGCCCGGTCCTGTGGAGCGGCTAGAGCTTTTGCAGCCGCTCCAGCGCCTGCACCAGAGTGGCTTCCTGCTTGGCAAAGCAAAAACGCACGATGCCCTGCTCGAAGCCGTCGCCATAGAAGGCCGAGGTCGGGATGGCGGCAACGCCGATCTCGCGCGTGAGCCATTCGCAGAAGTCGACCTCGGGCAGCGTGGTGACCGCCGAGATGTCCACGCTCTGGAAGTAGGTGCCCTGGCAGTCGAGCAGGCGCAGCCGCGAGGATTGCAGACCGGCGCGGAAGAAGTCGCGCTTGGTCTGGTAGAAGGCCGGCAGGCCAAGGTATGGGGCCGGATCCTGCAGGTAGCGCGCCAGGCCCACCTGCATGGGTGTGTTGACGGTGAACACGTTGAACTGGTGCACCTTGCGGAATTCCGCCGTCAGCGCCGCCGGCGCCGCCACGGTGCCGACCTTCCAGCCCGTGACGTGGAAAGTCTTGCCGAAACTGGAGACCACGAAGCTGCGCGCGGCCAGGCCCGGGTAGCGCGAGACGCTGCAATGCGCCAGGCCGTCGTAGACCATGTGTTCGTAGACCTCGTCGCTGAGCACCAGCACATTGGTGGGGGCGAGCAGCTCCTGCAGGCGCAGCATCTCGGCCTCGCTCCAGACCGTGCCGCTGGGATTGTGCGGGCTGTTGATGACGATCAGGCGGGTGCGCGGTCCGATGGCTGCGCCGATGCGGTCGAAATCCGGGCGGAAGCTGCCGGGCGTCAGTGGCACGCGCACGGCGGTGGCGCCGGCCAGCTCGATGGCGGGCACATAGCTGTCGTAGCAGGGATCGAGCACGATGACCTCATCGCCCGGCTGCACGGCCGCCAGCATGGCCGTCAGCAGCGCCTGCGTGGCGCCGGCGGTGATGGTGATCTCGGCCTGCGCGTCGTAACCATGGCCGTAGAGTGCGGCGATCTTGCCGGCCACCGCCTCGCGCAGCGCCGCCACGCCGGTCATTGGCGGGTACTGGTTGTGGCCTTGCCGCATGGCCTCGGCAACGGCATCGACCAGGCGCGGGTCACAGCCGAAGTCCGGGAAGCCCTGGCCCAGGTTGACGGCGCGGCACTGCACGGCCAGTGCCGACATGGTGGTGAAGATGGTGGTGCCGACCTGCGGCAGCCGGCTCGTGATGGCAGGGGTGGAAGGCGTCATGGTGTCGTGTGGCGTCCCGCAAATAACGTGCATGGAACATGGAAAAAAGCGTCTTCACCCCCAAGACCGCGTTGCAAATCCTCGCGATGGCCACGGCTATCGCTGCGGTTTGCGCCTTGCCCTGCAGGCGAATCCATCGATTTCATTTCATCGAACTATTCACGGGACACCACAGTAGTGCGGAACGAAACAATGCGGCCCGGCGCAATGCTGCGACGGCCGCAATCCGTATTCTGGACCAGAACCTGCAGGCAGGTGCTCAATGCAAGGGGTACTCAGAGTTCGTAGTCGTTGTCGCGTCCGGACATGGCCAGCATGACCTGCTCACGGCTGAGGCGGTCGCTGATCAGCTCGGCGAAACGGAAGACGAACTGGCGCATGTAGGCGCCGCGCTTGAAGGCCACGCGCGCCACATTCAGGCCGAACAGGTCGCCCATCGGCCGTACCGCCAGATTGCCGCGCAGTTCGCCCTGCACGGCCATCTCGGCGACGATGCCGATGCCCAGGCCCAGCTGCACATAGGTGCGGATGACGTCCGAATCGATGGCCTCGAGCACGATGTGGGGCTTGAGGTTGCGCCGCTCGAAGGCACGGTCGACCCGCCCGCGCCCGGTGAATGAGGGGTGGTAGGTGATCAGCGGCTCATTGGCAATGTCCTCGAGCGTGACGCGCTCCTTCTGCGCCAGCGGGTGGTGCGGCGGCATGATCAGCACATGCTGCCACTCATAGCAGGGCAGCGTCACCAGGTCGGGATAGTCGGCCAGCGATTCGGTGGCCATGCCGATGTCGGCCACTTCGGTCAGCACCATGTTGGCCACCTCGTGTGGCGTGGCCTGGTGCAGGCTGATGTTGACCTTGGGGAAGATTTCGCGGAACTTGGCCACCGGCGGCGGCAGCACGTAGCGCGCCTGGGTGTGGGTGGTGGCAATGCTGAGCGTGCCCGAGTTCTGCGCGCTGTAGTCGCTGCCGATGCGCTTGAGGTTGCCGACCTCGCGCAGGATCACCTCGATGCTGGCGAGCACGTGCTGGCCAGGCTCGGTCACGCGCTTGAGGCGCTTGCCATGCCGCGCGAAGATCTCCACGCCCAGCTCGTCTTCCAGTTCGATGATGGCTTTGGAGACGCCCGGCTGCGAGGTGTGCAGGGATTTGGCCGCTTCCGTCAGGTTCAGGTTGCGGCGCACGGCTTCCTGGACGAAGCGGAACTGGTGCAGGTTCATATTCTGTTACATGCTAAGAAGCGATCAGAATATTATCCAACAGTCTAATGACTTTTTATTTCTTACTATTTCCCTGTTATGCCCGAATCTGTCGATTGATGGCGATAGCCAGCGCGGGTTTTGCGCGTTCCGTCCATCGGCGCGCACCGGCGTTCAGCGGTCGTCCGGGGGCACCAGGGGCTGGCCGACCGGAGGCAGCGAGGTGTTGCGGTTCACCATCGGCGCAGGGCCCGGGCGGATGTTGGTGCCGGTGGGCGCTGCAGCGGCCGGTTTGAATTCGGGCAATTCCAGCACCACCGAGGCCGGTCCGTCCAGGCTGGCGCCAAGCCGCGCCTGGCGCCCTTGCAGGGACTGCAGGTAGAGGTCATCGCCGTCGCCGTCGCCGATCCGCGTGCCCACGCGGTAGGGCCTGGCCGGCTGGCCGTTGACCGCGATGATGGCCGCCCCGCCCTGGCTGGTGGTGCCGGCCAGCACGCCCAGCAGCTGGTAGCGCGTGGCTTCCCGGCTGGGCGCCTGGAGGGCGACGGGTGCGGCCTGCGCGCCCAGCAGCTTTCGCAGGCCCTGGGTGTCTGCCACCAGCGCGGCCTGGGCCACCGGCACGGCGGCGCTGGCGCCGGCCATGTCCTGCAGGCGCAGGGTCCAGAACACGACGCTTGCGGCCGCCAGCGCCCAGATCACGACGGTGGTCAGGCGCGGCATCCACAGGCTCTGTAATATGGGTTTACGCATGCGGCGATTATGATTGACAAATTTCCCCGGCAGGAACTTGTGCGGGTTCTTCGGGGTCAGCTCGCAAAGGTCCGGCCGATGGACTGGCAGCTTCCGGTTTCACCTCTTCCCCTTCTCTTTTGACATCATGATCCAGCTTCATCGTTCCGCCATGGTGGCGGCAAGGCGCGCCGCGCCACCGCTCGCCATCCGCGCCCGCCTCCAGCGGGGTTTCACCCTGATCGAAATCATGGTGGTGGTGGTCATCATCGGCGTGCTGGCAGCCCTGGTGGCGCCCAGCATCATGGGCCGCACGGACGAGGCTCGCCAGACCGCCGCGCGCGCCGATATCAACACGCTGATGACGGCGCTCAAGCTCTACCGCACCGACAACATGCGCTATCCCACCGCCGAGCAGGGCCTGGCGGCGCTGGTGGCGCGCCCGAGCACCGAGCCGGTGCCCACCAAGTGGAGCCGTCCCTATCTGGACAACGGCAAGCTGCCGGTCGATCCCTGGGGCAACCCCTATGTCTACATCTATCCGGGCATCCATGGCGAGGTGGACGTGATGTCCTACGGCGGCGATGGCAAGCCGGGCGGCGAAGGGGCCGACGCCGACATCGGCAGCTGGCAATGAGCCTGCGCCCGGCGGCGCTGCGCGCACCCGGCCGGCTGGCCGGCTGGCGTGGCATGCGCGGCTTCACGCTGATGGAGATCACCATCGTGGCGGCCATCATCGGCATTGGCGCGGCGGTGATGACGCTGGCCTGGCCCGATGGCGGCATGCGCGCGCTCGAGCGCGAGGGCGACCGGCTCGCGGCGCTGCTCGAATCGGCGCGCACCCATTCGCGCTCCAGCGGCCAGGCCATCCAGTGGCGCGGCACCCAGGACGGTTTTGTTTTCGAGGGACGGGCGCCCCACTTCATCGCCACCCTGCCCAGCCATTGGGAAAATGACCGCGTGCAGGCGCTGGCCGGGCAGCCGCTGCTGCTCGGGCCCGAGCCGCTGCTGCCGGCGCAGTCGGTGCTGCTGACGCTGCGCGACCATCCCGAGCAGCGCATCCGCGTGGCCACCAACGGCCTGCTGCCGTTCCGTGTCGAGGTGCCGTGATGCGCCCTTGCCCTGCAGTGCCGGCCGGCCGCAGCGCCGGCTTCACGCTGATCGAGGTCTTGGTGGCGCTGGCCATTGTGGCCATTGCGCTGGCGGCCGGCACGCGCGCGGCCGGGGCGCTGGTGCACAACGCCGAGCGCCGCCACGACATCATGCTGGCGCAATGGTGCGCCGAGAACGCGTTGGTCGAGATGCGGCTGCGCCTGCAGCTGCCGCCGATCGGCGCGACCGATTCGAACTGTCAGCAGGCCGGCCGCAATTACCAGGTGCGCCTGGTCAGCAGCGCCACCGTCAACCCGGCGCTGCGCCGCGTGGACGCGCAAGTGCGCACCGAGGCCTATTTCGTGCTCTCGCTCTCGACCATGGTGGGGCGCTACTGATGCGGCGAGCACCGGAGCAGATGCAGCGGCCCGGCCGGCGCGGCCATGGTTTCACGCTGATCGAGGTCATGGTGGCGGTGGCCCTGCTGGCGCTGGTGACGGCGGTGAGCTGGCGCGGCATCGACGGCATGCTGCGGGCCCAGGAGTTCGCGCGCCGCAATGCCGATGAGCTGGCGGTGGTGCAGACGGCGCTGGCACAGTGGCAGACCGATCTGGAGCAACTCGCCAGCCCGGTGGCGCTCACACCCCTCGACTGGGACGGCAAGGTGCTGCGCATCACCCGCAACAGTCCGCGCGTGCGCGCCCAGGACACCCCGGCGCTGCGGGTGGTGGCCTGGTCCGATCGCAACGTGGATGGCCGGCGCTACTGGGTGCGCTGGCAGTCCGGCCCGCTCTTTGGCCGCACGCAATGGAATGAGGCCTGGCAAGCGGCCCAGCGCTGGTCGCAGATGCCGGGCACCACCAGCCAGCTGGGCCAGGACATCGCCTTGCTGCCCATCACCGACTGGCGGCTTTTCTATGCCCGCGATGGCCGCTGGAGCAATCCGCTCTCGAGTGACCAGACCCAGGCTGGCAGCTCCCGCGATGGTGTCGATGGCACAGGCAGTGGCGATGCGGCCGGCTACCTGGCGCCGGCATCGACGTTCGCGCTGCCCGATGCCATCCGCCTGCAGCTGGACCTGGCGCCGGGCCAGGCGCTGAGCGGGGCGATCAGCCGCGACTGGCTCAACCCGCAACTGGGCATGACGCGGCCATGAGAGACCCTGTCGGCAGCCCCGTCAAAGGTTCCATCAGCGGCCGCATGGGCGCCTGGCATGGAAGGCGCCGCCAGCGGGGCGCCGCACTGCTGCTGGCCATGCTGATCGTGGCACTGGTGGCGAGCCTGGCCGCCACCGCCAGCTGGCGGCAGTGGTCCAGCGTGCAGGCCGAGGCCGACGAGCGCGCGCAGCTGCAGGCCCATGCGCTCACGCGCGGCGCGCTCGACTGGGCCAAGATCATCATGCACCTCGATGGTCGCTTCACCCGCAACGACAATCTCAACGAGCCCTGGGCGGTGCCGCTGGCCGAAGCCAAGATCGGCCCCTTCCTGGCTGCCGAGGGCAATGTGGCGCAGGATGCCAACGCCAACATGGGCGAGGCCTTCTTCGCCGGCAGCATCAGCGACCTGCAGGGACGGCTCAACCTCAGCAACCTGGTCAGCGCCAATGCCGTCGATGCGCAGGTCCAGCAGCAGTTCGAGCGCCTGTTCGAGGCGCTGGGCCTGCCCCCCGAGCAGGTGGCGCGGCTGGCCCAGCGCTACCTGGCCTCGTTGCAGGCCGACCCCGATGCCGATGTGCCGCTGACCCCGCTGTGCACCGAGCAGCTGCCCTGGCTGGGCCTGACGACCGAGCAGGTGCAACTGCTGCGCCCCTATGTCACGGTGCTGCCCACGCGCACGCGCCTGAACCTCAACACCGCGCCGGAGCTGGTGCTGTGGGCCGCGCTGGGCGGCGAGCCATCGACGGCGGCCCGCATGGTCGCGGTGCGCAGCATGCAGCCGTTCGAGAACCTGGACGCGGCGCAGGCGCTCGCCGGCCCCGGGGTGCAGCTCGATGCCAATGCCTTCGGCGTGGGCAGCGACTACTTTCTGGTCAGCGGCCAGTTGCGCCTCGATACCCTCGAGACGCTGGACCGGTTCATCCTGTACCGCAGCGGCAGCCGGCTCACCACGGTGCGCCGGGCCTGCGAGGAGCCGTGAACGGGCGTTCGCTACCGCTCCCGGGGCCGCGCTGAGCCGGCAGGCGAGGTGCGATGCGCGCGCAAACCATGGCGAGCGACGGTGGCAGCAACCCGTGGGGCAGGAGAGCAAAGGCGCACCGGGTACGCCCGCCCGCGGTGCTTTGGCCCTCTTGCGTGGTCCATGAAAAAATCGTTGACAGGCTGCGCGGCTGGCCAATGTCAGAATAACGCCCATGAAAAACCAGCCCATCGAGTGTACGGATCTGCCAGCCACACGCCCTGGCACCACCCGCCTCCGCCTTCGCGGGCCAGCGCAGCCCGGCTGGCGCATCCCCGGTGCGCGCACGGCAGCGCTGCTCACCCTGCTGGCGGCGGCAACCCTGCTGCAGGGCTGCGGGGCACTTCGCGGCCTGGCTGGCAACGGCAGCGCGGCAGAGGATGGCGAAGACGCCGAGCAGGCTGCGGCCGTGCAGGCCAGCGAGGCGCCGCTCTCGTTCACGGTGGAGGTCCGCAGCGCCAACAGTGGCATTGCCAGCCACCTCGAAAAGCACATGGACATCCAGCGCTACACGCGCTTTCCGGACCTGCGCGCCACCGAATTCAATCGTCTGCTCGCCGATGCCGACACCAACGCACGCGACCTGCTGGCGGCGCTGGGCTATTTCAATCCGGAGCTGACGCTGCGCGTCGAGGACGCACCGGCCGACAGCGCCGCGCCGCGCCGGATCGTCATCGAGGTCGAGCCGGGCGAGCAGACTACCGTGGCCGGCCACCGGATCGGGTTTGCCGAGCCGATGAACAGCGATCCCTCGGCGGCCCGCCAGCGCCAGCGCGTCGAGCGTGGCTGGTCTCTCAAGGATGACACGCCCTTCACGCAATCGGAATGGTCCTCGGCCAAGAGCGCCGGCCTGCGCGTGCTGCAGCGCGACCGCTACCCCACCGCGCGCATTGCCGACAGTCAGGCCACCGTCGATGCCGATGCCAACCGGGCCACGCTGCGCGTGGACTATGACGCCGGGCCGCCCTACCGCTTCGGCACCGTGGAGCTGCAGGGCGTCAAGCGCTATGACCCCGAAGGCATCAAGAACATCGCCCGCATTCCCACCGGCTCCGACTACAGCGAGGAGGCGCTGCTCGACGCCCAGCAGCGCCTGGCCAGCAGCGGCTATTTCGATGCGGCCTTCCTGATGCTCGACACCGAGAACAGCGACCCGGACAACGCCACCGTGATTGCCCAGCTGCGTGAGGCCAAGTACCAGAAGCTGGTGTTCGGCGTGGGCATCAGCACCGACGCGGGGCTGCGCCTGTCGGTCGACCACACGCACAACAAGATGTGGCCGCTGGGCTGGCGCGCCGTCAACCAGATCGCGCTCGATGCCAACACGCAGGCGCTGTCGACGAAATGGACCGCCATGCCCCATGCCTCCGGCTGGGCCTGGTACACCGGTGCCTCGATCGAGCGCGCCGAGTATGGCGACTACAAGGCCAACAGCCTGTCGCTGGTGGGCGGGCGCACCAAGTCGGTTGGCCACATCGACCGCAGCTACTACCTGCAATACGACATGAGCAAGACCGAGGGCAGCGACGCGCCCGGCAGCAGCTCCTCGCTGCTGGCCAACTACGCCTGGACGGGCCGCTACTTCAACAACAAGACCAACCCCACCAGCGGCTATGGCCTGGGCGCGGAGGTCGGCGCGGGCTTTACCCTGACGCCGCAGCGCGAGCCTTTTGCCCGGGCGCGCCTGCGGGCGCTGCGCTTCTGGCCGCTGGGCCAGCGCAACGAGATGGGCCGGCGCAGCCGCCTGGCGCTGCGCGGCGAGGCCGGAGCCATCATCGCCAAGGACGACGTGGAAGTGCCGGTGACGCTGCTCTTTCTCACCGGGGGCGACACCACCGTGCGCGGCTACAGCTACGAGAGCATCGGCACCCGCTCACAGGGCGGCAAGCTCTACGGCGGCCGCTACATGACCGTGGGCAGCATCGAATGGCAACGCCCCATCACCCTGTTCGGCAATGCCACCGACTGGGAGCACGCCACCTTCGTCGATGTCGGCACGGTCTCGGACGAGACTTCCGATGTCACCCTCTACACCGGCGTGGGCACCGGCATCCGCTGGAACAGCCCGGTGGGCCCGATGCAGGCCGATGTGGCCTATGGCATCAAGAAGCAGCAAGTGCGTCTGCACCTGCGCATGGGCTTCAACTTCTGAGACAGTGGCAGACATGACGAACCTCTCCCCGGCCGCCCCCCCCTCCACTCTTCAGCCCAATAAGCCCCAGCCCCGCCGCTGGCTGCGCCGCCTGTTGTGGCTGTTCGCCGGCCTGCTGGCCATCGTGCTGCTGACATTCGCCGGCCTGTGGTGGTGGGCCTCCAGCGCCGGTTCGCTGCCGCGCGCGCTGGCACTGGCGCAGAAATACCTGCCGGAAGGGCAAAGCCTGCAGTTTGCCGATGCCGAGGGCTCCATCACCGGTGGCGGCCGCATCGGCCAGCTGCAATGGGCCATGCCCGGCACCGAGGTGCGCATCGACGGGCTTCAGCTCGACTGGGCGCTGGCTGAACTCTTCGGCCGCGCGCTGCACGTGCGCACGCTGCAGGCCAAGCGCGTGCACCTGCGGCTCACGTCCAAGGCCGAGGAGCCCGAGCCGCCCGCCCAGCCTTTCGCCATGCCGGCCGACCTGGCCCTGCCCATCCGGGTTTCGCTGCCGCTGGCCATCGGCCGGCTCGACATCGAAACCGTGGCCGCCGACGGCAGCAGCAGCCAGCAAAGCATCGAGCAGATCGCCGCCCGTTACCAATACGACGGCACGCAGCATGCGCTGCAGCTCGACAGCCTGCACTATGGCCAGAGCCAGTTGCAGGCCGACCTGCAAGTGGGCGCGCGCAACCTGGATGTTCACGGCCGAGTGGGCGCCTACCTGCACGAACTCGTGCCGGAGACACCGTTCACGATGCTGGCCGGCCTGCATGCCGATGGCAGCCTGGCCGGTGGCGATGCCGCCACGCTGAACCTGCAGCTCGCTGCCCGGCAGCAGGCTCCCGGCACTGCCGCGCCAGTCGCCGGTGGTTTGTTGGCCGCACTGCCGGTCCCGACCGTCACGGCCTCGGCCACCAACGCCAACGCCAACGCCAATGCAACGGAAGGTGATGACAGCACCAACGTCACCGGCGATACCGAAGTCGCTGGTACAGCCGAGGCCGTGGCGGCCGCTGCAGCCGAGACGCCCAGCGGCGCGGCGCGCATCGACGGCCAGGCCACGCTGCACCCATGGCGCCAGCAGCCCGTGCAGCAGGCGCGGCTGGCGCTGGCGCAGCTCAACGCACACGACTTCCACGCGCAGGCGCCCATCACCACACTGGGCGGCAGCGTCGCCATCGAGCCGGCCGACGGCGGTGCCGGCGCAGCCGCGGCCTGGGATCTGCTGGTCGACCTGGCCAATGCCCGGCCCGGTGCCTGGGACCAGCAGCACGCGCCGCTGCGCGCCCTCACCGCCAGCGCCCGCTGGGATGATGCCGAAGGCCTGACCATCCACCATGCCCAGGCCGCGCTCGAAGGCACGGCGCCGGCCGGCCACATCGACCTCTCGGGCCAGCTCCATCCCCAGCGGCTGGACCAGGCCCGGCTGACGCTGGCACTCGATCGGCTCGATCTGCAGCCGCTGCTGACCAGCCTGCCGCAAACCGAATTCGGCGGCCAGGCCAGCGTGGCGCCGCTGGAAGATGGCCCGGCGTCCGCCAGCGCGGACGTGGCCGAGGGCCGCTGGCTGATCGAGGTGGATATCCGCAACGCCAGGCCGGGCCTGGTCGACCAGCAACTGCTGCCGCTGCGCGAGCTGCTAGCCAAAGCCCGCATCACTCCCGAGCGCTGGAGCGCCGAGACCCTGCAGGCGCGCATCGGCGATGGGACGCTGCAGTTGCAAGGCCATTACGACCCCGCCAGCCAGGCGCTGGACGTGCAGGGCCAGCTGCTGCAACTGCCGCTGGTGCAGGTGCACAGCCAGCTCGCGGCCGAGCGCGCGCCCGATCTCTCGGGTACCCTCAACGCCCAGGGCGACCTGCAGCAGGGCATCGGCTTCGACGTCGACATCCACAGCGATGGCCAGGCCGCCGGTGGCAATGGCCGCAGTGGCCGCCAGCGCAGCCCCTGGGACATCCGCGCCATCCAAGCCAAGGGGCACTGGGCTCCCGAGCTGCTGCGCGTCGAGCGCATCCACCTCGATGCCTTCCAGGCCCAGGTCGATTCCAGCCACCTGCAGGTGGCGCTGCCGGACCTGGCCTCCATCGAGGCCACCCTGACGGCACGCGCACCCGGCCTGAGCCTTGACGCCGATGCCGCCATGCAGCAGCAATCGGGCGGCGGCAAGCTGGCGCTGAACCTCGCCTCGGCCGAGCAGGTCGCGGCCTGGCTCAAAAGCCTGCCGGTGGTCGGTGCCAGCCTGCCGGCCCTGAGCGCCAATGGCGGCGCCCAGCTGCAGGCCGATTGGCAGGGTGGCTGGCAGCAATGGCTCGATGGCCTGCAGAACCCCGCCGCGCACCCCGCGCTGCGGCTGGACCTGCGTGCGCAAAGCCAGGACCTGCGCATCGAGCTGCCCGCCGCCGAGGCCGGCCAGCAGCCCACCCGCATCGACGTCGCCAAGCTCGACGCGCGCGTGCAGGGCAACCTGGCCGCCGCCAGCCTGGTGGTCGATGGCGACATCCGTGCCAATGACACCCGCGCCCTGCTCGATACCCGCCTGCAGATGACCCAGGCCAGCGGCCGCAATGGTGCCGCGCCCAGCTGGCGCGTCGCGGTCGAGCAACTGGCCGCTTCGGCCACCCTGCCAGGTGCCACCGGCCAGGGCGGCGGCACCTGGCAGCTGCAGGTTGCCGAAGGCCTGCAGCTCACCATTCAGACCGGCTCCGGCACCGATATCCGCAGCACCGCCGGGCAGGCCACGCTCAAACCGCCCGCCAGCGTGGCGGCCGACGGCCAGGCGCTGGAACTGGCCTGGGAGCCGCTGCACTGGCAGCAAAGCGCCAGCGGTGCCGCCAGCCTGCAGAGCACCGGGCAAATCCGCGGCATCCGCCCCGCCTGGATCGACGCGCTGGCACCCGCGCAGCCGCCGCTCAAGAACGCCGGCATGCGCACCGACCTCCTCCTCAGCGGCAACTGGGACATCCAGATGGCCGAGAGCCTGGGCGTGCGCCTGCACTTGCAGCGCGACAGCGGCGACCTGTGGCTTGGCGAGCCGGCGCTGGGCGCCGTCGATAGCCAGACCGACGCTGCCACCACCGTGCAGGCCAGTGCCAGCACGCGCGGCCAGGCCATCGCCGCCGGCATCCGTACGCTGTCGCTGGACGTGCAGTCCGAGGCCAATGCGCTGGTGTTGACGCTGGACTGGGACACCGAGCGTGCCGGCGTCATCAAGGCGCGCGCGCAAACCCAGCTGGTCCGCCAGGGCGGCGGCTGGCAGTTGTCCGAGCCGGCGCCGCTCTCGGGCAGCGTGCAGGCGCGCCTGCAGGACCTGAGCGTCTGGGGCACGCTGGCGCCGCCGGGCTGGCGCGTGGCCGGCGCACTCGATGCCGACATCGCCCTCGGCGGCAGCGTGCAGGCCCCCGAGCTGCGCGGTAGCATCAATGGCAGCGGCCTGAACATCCGTTCCGTGCTCGATGGCGTGGAGCTGCACGACGGCCAGTTGCGTGCCACCCTCGATGGCAACCGCCTCGACATCGCCGAACTCACGCTGCAGGGCGGCACCGGCAGCAATGCCTATGTGCGGGGCCTGAGCGGCAACCGCACGCCGGCACCCACCGAACGCGGCCGCATGACCGCCAGCGGCTTCATCGACTGGAGTGGCACCGCCGGCACCGGCATCGCCATGGATGTGCGCGCCAGCCTCGAGAAGATGCAGGTGCTGGTGCGCAGCGATCGGCAGATGAGCCTCAGCGGCGATCTCTCGGCCGGCCTGCAGCAGGGTGCGCTGCGCGTGCGCGGCAGCATCATGGTCGATCGCGCTTCCATCACGCTGCCGGAATCGGGCGCGCCAACGCTGGGCACCGACGTGGTGGTGGTGCGCGCCAGCGACCAGGCCAAGGCCGCCGCCGAAGCCAAGGCCGAAGCGGAGACCGCGGCGGAGGGCCCCGAAGCGCGCGGCCAGCTGCAAAGCGCCAAGCCGATGGATCTGGAACTCAAGCTCGACCTCGGGCGCGACTTCGCGCTGCAGGGCTATGGCATCACCACCCGGCTCGAGGGCAATCTCACCGTGCGCAATGCCACCAGCGGCAATGACCCGGTGACCGTGGTCGGCGAGATCCGCACCGACGAGGGCCGCTACCGTGCCTGGGGCCAGGCGCTGAACGTGGAAACCGGCATCGTGCTCTTCAACGGCCCGTATGCGAATCCCTCGCTCAACCTGCTGGCCATCCGCCCCAATATCGACGTGCGCGCTGGCGTGCGCGTGACCGGCACCGCCAATGCGCCGCGCGTGCAGCTCTACTCCGAGCCGGAGCTGCCCGAGGCAGAGAAGCTCTCCTGGGTGGTGCTGGGCCGCGCCGCCGCCAGCGGCGGAGCCGAAGGCGGCTCCATGCAGCAGGCCGCGCTGGGCCTGCTGGCCGGCAGTGTCGGCGACAGCCTGGCCACCGGCTTCGGCTTCGACGAGGTGGGCCTGAGCGAATCGGGAGTCTCGGTCAGCAAGCGCCTCTCCGACCAGCTCTACGTCACCTACGAGGCCGGCATGGCCGGCGCCGCCAGCACGTTGTACGTGTTCTACGACATCACCCGGCGCCTGACCGCGCGCGGCCAGACTGGCGAGACCAGCGCGGTGGACCTGATCTACACCATCACCTATGACTGACACCGACGCCCCGACGCCCTGACGCCCGAGGAAACACCATGCCTACACCGTCGAGCCTGCTTGCCTTCGGCCTGATCGCGCGGGGAATGGCCCGGACGCCGGGCCCGAACTTGATCTATCTGGGCATGCTGCTCGAAGGGCGGCACTGACATGCCAGGCGCCAGCGGGCTGACTGGCAAGAGGCACGCGGCCATTCCAGACGACAAGACCGCCGCCCCGTGTGCCTGAACGGCACGTCGGGACGGCGGTCTTGTTCCATCATGACACGGCTGCAGAACCGCCGCGCCGGTGGCGAATCCGGCAGATCAGGGGGGTCAGGCTAATCAGTTGGTCTGTTCGCGGTAGCCTTCGCCCCAACCTGGCGCGCCCTCGCAGCATTCGCCCCAGCCGCGCAGCTTGCTGGTGTGGCCGATGCCGGGGTTGAAGGTGTTGGTCGGGTCCAGCTCGCGGTAGAAGCTCGCCAGCGCCGGCTTGGCCACATAGAGGTGGCCGACGTTGTGCTCGGCCGGGTATTCGGCGCGGCGCGCGTCCAGCAGCGTCCACATGCGGTGCTCCATGTCGAGCGGATCGACGCCCTTCCTGACGATGTAGTCCTGGTGGAACACGTGGCAGAAGAAGTGGCCGTAGTAGAGCTTGTGGATGATCTCGCCTTCCATCTCGGCGGGCAGCTTCTCGACCCAGTCACGGTCGTTGCGGCGCAGCGCGACGTCGAGCGCGACGATCTCCTCGACGCTCTTTGGGTGTGCCTCGCGGAAGCGGATGGCCGCTCCGGCCACGGCGAAGCGGTGCAGGAAGGCCTTGCGCCCCTCTTCGGCATCGCACTCGAAGTATGCACCGCTGCTGCGGCCGGCGAAGTATTCGGCCAGGAAGGCGCGGGTGGCTTCGGCGGTGTCGTTGGAGACGCGTACCAGCAGGTGGTGCTCGAAGCGGTCGCGCCACTCCTTCATGCGCGCCGGCAGATGGCTGGGCAGCAGGTTCATGATGAGCTGGATGGCGCGGTCGGTCACGCCGCGCCAGCCCAACCGCTCGAAGAAGCCGTCGATGCGGCTCTTGAGCGCGAACGCGCCCGGCACCTTGGCGGTGCCGAACTTGTCGATCAGCAAAAAGGTGTCCTTGCCGTACTTCTCGCCGATGTCGTAGGCGGTGCGGTGGATGTATTCACCGGCGATCGGCAGGCGCGGCAGGCGGGTGAGCAGGTGGCGGCGCACCTCGGTGAGGTCTGCAGGGTCGTTGCTGCCGATGTAGAAGACGGTGCTGGGCTCCTTGGGGAAGGTGTCCAGCCGCACCGCGAACAGGCACAGTTTGCCGGCCGAGCCGGAGGCTTCGAACAAGCGTGCGGGATCGGCATTGAAGCGTGCGGGCGTGTCGGCATCGACCTCGCGCACATGCTCGCCGTAGCGCGGGTCGGAGGCGGCGCGCTGCGGGTCGTTGATGATGTCGGTCTCGCCGTACTGGCCGTTCTGCAGGCGGGAGAGGATGTCCTCGGGCGTGCTGCCCAGCGCAATGCCCAGGTGGTTGACCAGCTCCAGCGTGCCGTCGTCCTTGACCCGCGCGTAGAGTGCCAGCTCGGTGTAGGCTGGCCCGCGCCGCACCAGCGCGCCGCCGGAGTTGTTGCAGATGCCGCCCAGCACCGAGGCGCCGATGCACGAGGAGCCAATCACCGAATGCGGCTCGCGCCCGAGCGGCGCGAGGGTCTGCTCAAGCCGGTCGAGTGTGGCGCCGGGCAGGCAGACGACCTGCTCGCCGCCATTGATGACCTGCACGCCGGTGATACGACGCGTGCTGATGAGCACGATCTCGCGGTCGTAGTCGTTGCCGTCGGGCGTGGAGCCGCCCGTCAGGCCGGTGTTGGCCGCCTGCATGATGACGATGCGCCCGGCCGCGATGGCTGCCTGCAGCACCTGCCACTGCTCGAGCAGCGTGCCGGGGCACACCACCGCCAGCACGTTGCCCTCGCCGGTGCGGTGGCCCTTGCGGAAGCGCCGCGTAGCCTGGTCGTCGGTGAGCACATGGCCGGCGCCGACCAGCTGGCGCAGCTGCGCCAGCAGCGTGTCGGCGGCGATGGCAGGCGTGGCCGCAGGAGCGGGCGCGGCGGTTGCGGTGGTGTTCGTCATGGGCTCAGGCTTCCTTGACCAGCAGATCGCCGGTGATTTCGGAGATGCTCTTGACGCTGGTGAGCGTCATGGCCACGCGCATCTCCTTCTCGATCAGGTCCAGCACGTGCGAGACGCCGGCGCCACCACCGGCGGCCAGCGCGTAGATGAAGGCGCGGCCGATCATCGTGCAGTCGGCGCCCAGCGCGATCATGCGCACCACGTCCAGGCCGTTGCGGATGCCCGAGTCTGCGAGGATCTTGATCTGGCCCTTGACCGCATCGGCAATCGCCGGCAGCGCGTGCGCCGACGAGAGCACGCCGTCGAGCTGGCGGCCGCCGTGGTTGGAGACGATGATGCCGTCGGCGCCGAAGCGCACCGCATCGCGCGCATCCTCGGGGTCGAGGATGCCCTTGATGAGCATCGGGCCCTTCCAGAACTCGCGGATCCACTCCAGGTCCTTCCACGAGATGGACGGATCGAAGTTGGCGCCCAGGTAGCCCATGTAGTCTTCCAGGCCGATGGGCTTGCCGAAGTAGGTCGAGATGTTGCCCAGGTCGTGCGGCTTGCCGTTGAGGCCCACGTCCCAGGCCCAGCGCGGGTGCGTGACGGCCTGCCAGTAGCGGCGCAGCGCGGCGTTGGGGCCACTCATGCCCGAGTGGGCATCGCGGTAGCGCGCGCCGGGCACCGGCATGTCCACCGTGAACACCAGCGTCGAGACGCCGGCGGCCTGGGCGCGCTCGAGCGCGTTCTTCATGAAGCCGCGGTCCTTGAGCACGTAGAGCTGGAACCACATCGGCCGGCCGAGCTTGGGCGCGACTTCCTCGATAGGGCAGACCGACACGCTCGAGAGCGTGAACGGAATGCCCTTTTTATCGGCGGCGGTGGCGGCCTGTACCTCGCCGCGGCGCGCGTACATGCCGGTGAGGCCCACCGGCGAGAGCGCCACCGGGATGGAGAGCTTCTCGCCGAACAGCTCGATGCTGGTGTCGAGCTGGCTCATGTCCTTGAGCACGCGCTGGCGCAGCGCGACGTCGGCCAGGTCCTCGACGTTGCGGCGCAGCGTCTTCTCGGCATAGGCGCCGCCGTCGATGTAGTGAAACAGGAAGGGCGGCAGGCGTTTTTGCGCGGCGGCCCGGTAGTCGGTGGTGGAGGAGATGATCATGACATTCGGCTCAATTCGGAACAATCGGATGGAACGGGGAAGCACCGGCGCCTGTGCCGGCCTTCACAGCAGGGGTAGCGGCAGGCGCGCATCCACCGGCAGGCGGCTGGAGCGGGCCCGCCGTGCGTCGTCCTCGTCGAGGCGCCGCACGGTGGTGCGCACATATTCGAGGTGCTGGCCAATCACGTCGCGGGCCCGCTGTGCCTGGCCCTCGCAGATGGCCTGCATCAAGGCCTCGTGCTGGGCCGTCAGCGTCCGCAGGGCGTCGGGGGAGTCGAGCGCAAACATGGTACGCCGGTTCTGCACCACGGTCGACAGCACCAGCTCGAAGAGGCTGTGCATCACGCGCAGCAGCACCACATTGTGCGCCGCCTCGGCAATGGCCAGGTGGAACTGCGCATCGGCGCGGGCCGACAGCTCGGCATTGCCGCTTTGCTGGTGCTGCACCATCACGTCGAAGCAGCGGCGGATCTTGTCCTGGTCCGCCGGCGTCGCGCGCAGCGCGGCGTGCCAGGCGGTGCTGCTCTCGAGCGCATGGCGCGCCTCCAGCACGTCGTAGCGGTACTCCGGGTCGGCATGGAGCAGGCTGGCGAGCGGATCGAACGCCTGCTGCAGCCAGCTGGCGCCCGGCTGGGCCGAGCGCACATAGGTGCCGTCGCCACGGCGGCTGATCAGCACGCCCTGGCTGACCAGCTTCTGGATGGCCTCGCGCAGCGAGGGCCGCGAAACGCCCAGCTCGCTGGCCAGTTGCCGCTCCGCAGGCAGGCGCTGGCCCGGCTGCAGCCCCCGGGTTTGCACCAGGGCCAGGAGTTTCTCGGCAACGTGGTCTGCCAGGCGCATCACAGCTTTGGAGCCAGGGGCCGTGCTCAGTGCGTGGCGTGGATGGCCGGAATCATCCACGGGAACACGTAGGCCTGCAGCGTGGTGATGATGCCGATGATGACGGCAAACACCAGGCTGTGCTTGACGGTGAAGCGGAACAGGTCCGATTCGCGGCCAGCCAGGCCCACGGCCGCGCAGGCAATGGCGATCGATTGCGGCGAGATCATCTTGCCGGTCACGCCGCCGGTGGTGTTGGCCGCGACCATCAGCACTTCGGGCAGACCCAGCTGCTGGGCGGTGGTGGCCTGCAGCGCGCCGAAGAGGGCGTTGGCCGAGGTGTCCGAACCGGTCAGGAACACGCCGATCCAGCCGAGGAACGGCGAGAAGAACGTGAATGCGCTGCCGGTGTGCGCCAGCGCCAGCGCCAGCGTGGTCGAGAGGCCCGAGTAGTTGGCGATGAAGGCAAAAGCCAGCACCATGCCGATGGAGTAGATCGGCAGTGCCAGTTCCTTGAAGGTCTCGCCGGCGGTCTCGATGGCCTTGGCGGGCTTGAGTTGCAGGAACACGATGCTGATCAGCGCGGCAAGCAGAATGGCCGTGCCGGTGGCGGAGAACCAGTTGAACGAGTAGACCGCCGGGTAGGGCGCTGCCGTGGCGACGACCGGCGGCGTTTTTTCCACCAGACCATGGAGCAGCGGCACCGGGATGTTGACGACCCAGCTCGCCAGTGCGCCATTGGCGGCAAACAGCGCCTTGAAGGGCTTGAGGCTCCAGATCGTCACCATCGCGGTCAAGATGATGAAGGGTGACCAGGCCTTGAGCACGATGCCCGTAGTCAGCTTGACCGGCGCGGCGGATGCGGCGGCCTTGGCTGCGGCAATGGCTTCGGGGTTGGCGTCGGAGGCATCGGTCTCGAAGCGGAACACGCTCTTGGGCTGCCAGACCTTGAGGAACAGCGTCAGCGCCACCAGCGACACGATGGCCGAGGTGATGTCCGGCAGCTCAGGGCCGATGTAGTTGGCGGTCAGGAACTGCATGATGGCGAAGGAGCCGCCGCCGACCAGCACGGCCGGCCAGGTTTCCTTGACACCGCGCCAGCCGTCCATGATGGCCATCAGCCAGAACAGCACGATGATGGTCATGAACGGCAGCTGGCGGCCGGCCATCTGGCCGATCAGGAACGGATCGATGCCCGAGACCTGCCCGGCCACGATGACCGGAATGCCCATCGCGCCGAAGGCCACCGGAGCGGTATTGGCGATCAGGCACAGCCCCGCCGCATACAGCGGCTTGAAGCCCAGGCCCACCAGCAGCGCGGCGGTGATCGCCACCGGCGCGCCGAAGCCGGCCGCGCCCTCCAGGAAGGCGCCGAAGCAGAAGCCCACCAGGATCAGCTGCAGGCGCTGGTCCGGCGTGATCGACAGGATCGACGAACGGATGATGTCGAACTGCCCGGTCTTCACCGAGATCTTGTAGAGGAACACCGCGGCCACGATGATCCAGGCGATCGGCCACAGGCCATACAGGAAGCCATACACCCCCGAGGCCAGCGCCGCCGAGACCGGCATGCGGTAGAACACCAGCGCCACCGCCAGTGCCAGTGCCACTGTGATGGTGCCCGCCACATAGCCCTTGAGGCGCAGCTTGGTCAGCGCAATGAAGAAAAAGATGATGGGAATCAGCGCGACCAGGGCCGAGATCCAGATGTTCCCGGCGGGGTCGTAGTTTTGTTGCCAGATGGATTGCATTGCCTAACTTCCTGTATCTTCCTTGACAAGGAGGGAATGGCAGCGGGTGCTAACCCGCTGCCGCTTGCCGCCACCACACCCGCCACGCGAGGACGGCATGGCAGGCAGCGGCGGCGATGGTTCGAAGCTGACCGGCACCCCATGCAATGACACATGGCACAGGAGGCTGGCGGCAGGGAAACTCGCAGTGGTCCGGCTCCGGCATTCTGGTCATACCAATGGCAGCCAACCGCTACGCGCCGCGATTATAGAAACGCCTTCTGCACCAAAATGATCGGGACAAACCCTAGGAACTTCGTTTGAATGCCAATTTTTCATTCAATTGGTCAGACCAATTGGCGTGATTGCACAGCTATGGTGCGATCGTGTTGCGTTGGAGGGCCGTCATTGCCCCATGCTCCATGCCCAGCCAAACCGCCCACGGCATGCACGCGTGAGGTAAACAGGTTCTCACTCCCGGTGGTAGGGATGGTTGTTCAGGATCGACCAGGCGCGGTACAGTTGCTCGGCCAGCAGCACCCGTACCATCGCATGCGGCAGCGTCAGGTCCGACAGGCGCAGGCTTTCATGCGCCCGGGCGCGCAGCTGAGGCAGCAGGCCGTCGGGCCCACCGATCAGGAACACCACATCCTTGCCCAGGTCGCGCCAACCGGCCAGGCGTTCGGCAAGCTGCAGCGTGGTGCCGTTTTTGCCCCGTTCGTCGAGCGCCACCACATGCGCATCGCGGGCAATGCAGGCCTCGATGCGCTGGGCCTCCGCCGCCATCAGCTGCTGCGCGGTCTTGCCGCCCGAGCGCGGTTCGGTCTTCACCGTGCGCAGTTCCAGCCGCATGTCGGGGGGAAAGCGCTTGGCATAGTCGTCGAAGCCATGCTGCGCCCAGTCCGGCACCTTCTGTCCCACGGCGATGATGATGAGCTTGCGCATCGTCAGACCGCTCCATGGGCCGCCGGCGCTTGCGGAAACAGCCGTGGCGCCAACCACAGATAGGCCACCAGCCCCAGCAATTCGACCAGCGACTGCAGCACCACCACCGTGCTGACCAGCGCCAGCTCCGGCCCCAAGGTCAGGGCCAATGGCAGCACCACGAACGAATTGCGCGTCCCCAGGCTGAACATCAGCGTTCGGCCCGAAGCAGCCGGCAGCTTGCAGGTCCGCGCCAGGCCCCAGGCACACAGCAGGGCCATAACCAGGAATGCCACGAATACCGGCAGCAGACCCAGCAGAACCGGTAGTGCCTGCAGCACCACCGTCGCCTGGGCCGCAGCAATCAGCCCCACCACCAGCGCCAGCAGGGGCACCGGCAGCCAGGCCAGCACCGTCGCCGGGTGGGGGTGTCCGGGGCGTTGCGGCCACCAGCGCTGCAAGGCATACGCCAGGGCCATCGGCAACACGATCAGCAGCGCAAACGCCCGCAGCAATTGCGGACTTATCAGCGAAATGCTGAACTGGTTGCCGAAGAACAACCACAGGTAAAGCGGCAGCAGCAGCACCTGCAGTACCAGGCTCAGCGGCGTGAAGGCAATGGCCCGGCGCACGTCTCCGCCTGCCAGTTGGGTGAAGGTGATGAACCAGTCGGTGCAAGGCACCAGCAGCACCAGCGCCACGCCCAGATGCAGCGCCATGTCATCGCCGGCCAGTGGCAGCAGCAGCCATACCAGCAGCGGCACCGCGACGAAGTTGCCGAACAGGGCGCAACCGAGGAAGACCCTGTCGAACAGCGCGGCGCGCAGCCGCGTCAAGGGCGTTTGCGCGAAGGTCGCGAACAGCAACACGGCCAGCACGGGCCAGAGCAGGGCTTCAAGCAGTCCTGCCCCTGCCGGCCAGATGAGCCCTGCCGACAGGCCAGTGCCGATGGCCAGCAAATAGACCACCAGTTGGTACTTCTCCAGTAACTCTCGCTGCATGCCGCATTATCGGTGCAAGGCGGCGGGTCCATGCCTGGCCCTACGGAACAACGAAGCGGCACGGTTGCTGCGGTTCCACCACCCCGGACACGATCTGTTGCATAAACGTAACGGAAACCGCCAAACAAATAATAATGGTTTGCGTTACCGTCATGATTTTTTCACAATGCAGGCTTTCGTGGGGTTTCCCCACCATTTGAGGACGATATCTGCACAAACCGTGCAGATGAACACACGGAGCCAAGATGCCGCGCAAACCTTTCGCCCTGAACCAAACCCCGATTGCCCTTTCTGCGGCGCTGTTGTGCGCCGCAAGCACTGCAGTCGCGCAGACCAGCGCCCCAGAAGAAGCCAAAGCACTGAGTGAGGTGGTGGTTTCCGCCTCCGGTTTCGAGCAGGAAATCAAAAAGGCACCAGCCAGCATCACGGTGGTAACTCGTGAGCAGCTTGAGAACAACCGTACCACGACTCTTGCAGAAGCCCTCTCGGAAGTCGAAGGTGTGGATGTGGGCACGAGTGTCGACAAGATGGGCAACCCCAATATCAGCATTCGCGGCATGGGGCAGGATTACACGCTGATCCTGGTGGACGGCAAGCGGCAAGGGGCCGCAGGAGCGTTGGGTCCCAACGGCTTCGAGGGCTACTCCGCCGCTTTTCTGCCGCCGGTGGCTGCCATCGAACGCATCGAGGTTATCCGAGGCCCCATGTCCACCCTCTACGGCTCGGATGCCATGGGAGGCGTGATCAACATCATCACCCGCAAGGTCTCCGATCGGCTGACAGGCAGCGTATCCGTCGATGCGACCATCCAGGAAAACAGCGACCGGGGCAATCTCTATGGCGGCAACCTTTACCTGAGTGCTCCCATTCAGCAGGATTTGCTGGGCATTCAGGTCCGAGCCAGCACCAAACACCGTGAGGAGTCCCTGCTGGAGGCTACTGGCGATGCTGGAAGCTCCACCATCAGCACCCGTGGCCCCAGTCCGGTGAAAGCCGATATTCATACGCTGGGCACGCGCTTGACACTGACCCCCAACAAGCAGAACGAAATCTATCTGGACGCCGACATTGCTCGCCAGAGCTATGACAACAGCGAGGGCCAGTTGGGCACCATCGGCGTGCGGGGCTACGAGGAAAAGCTCAAGTTCGAACGCAATCAAATCGTTCTCGCCCATAACGGCAACTTCAGTTTCGGCCGTCTTGAGAGTGCCTTGACGCACAACAAGACCCAGAATATCGGTCGCACATTGCCTAACGACACCAGCACGGCAAGAGCCGGTGATCCTCGCACCATCGAAGGCGAGAACACCATTCTCGATACCAAGCTGATCACAACGCTCGGCGAGGCCAACTTGCTGTCGGTCGGAGCGCAGTACTGGCGCGCCAAGATGATTGACGGTGCAGCCGACTCTGATCCCTTCAAGCACACCCAGTGGGCGCTGTTTGGCGAGGATGAGTGGAGTCTGACCGAATCGCTGGCCGTCACGCTGGGGGCCCGCTATGATCATCACAGCGCCTTCGGCAGCCATATCAGTCCGCGTGTCTATGCCGTTTGGGAAACCACCCCCAACCTGACGCTCAAGGGTGGTGTCAGTGGCGGCTTCAAGACACCCAACCTCAATGACCTCGTGGATGGCATCAACGGCTGGAGTGGTCAGGGAACCATTCCATTGATCGGTACACCGGGCCTGAAGCCGGAGAAGAGCACGAACTTCGAATTCGGTGCCCAGTTCGACGACCTGCAAGGCTTCAATATTGGTGGTACCGTGTTCTTGAACAAGTTCAAAGACAAGATCACCTCCGGGAACTCGGTGGAAAACTGCAGTTGGAACGGCCAGCCAAATCGTCCGGGATGTGTGGACTATGGCAATTTCCCTTCCGTGGATACCTACAGCCAAAAGGCCAACGTGGACAAGGCCGAGACCAAGGGGGTTGAATTGAACAGCCGCATTCCGGTCAGCCAAGACCTTTATGCGACTGCCAATTACACCTTCACACGCAGCAAGAACAAGACCACAGGCGCGCAACTGGTCAATACGCCCAAGCATATGTTCAATGCGAAACTGCACTGGAAAATCAACAACCAGTTCAGCAGCTGGGCTGGTCTGACCTATCGTGGTGAACGTCTGCGCAGTGACACCGTGGCCCGTGCCCAGCTTGGCGACTTGAAGGCCGCGACCGTACTGAACATCGGTGGCAGCTACCAGATCAATAAGGCCTTCCGCATCAATGCCGCCATCTACAACCTGCTTGATAAGGACTTCCTGGAGTATGGCTCTTATACCAACAGCAACGGCAATACAGCGTACACCTCTCTCTACAACACGCATGAGGAAGGTCGCAGACTCTGGATATCCGCGACGTATGATTTTTGATCGGGTCGCGTGAAGCCCTGCTGAATGCCTGCCTTGTGCAGGCATTTTTCATGGTGGGTATTGCTTCTGTTGCCGCCTGGGTTGGTGCAGTTTGCCTGCCCAGAAAAGCCGGGCACTCACCAAGGAAAATCGATCAGTTCGCCGTAGAGCCTGCGCAGGATCTGCTTGACCTCGGGCGTCTGCTGGTAGATCTCGATGAACTGGCGAATGCGCGGGTCATCGGCCCGTTCGGGCAGGGTGACCCAGCGGATCGCATAGCGTCGCACGTTCTCGGGGTCGGTGTTGTCGTAGAGCAGGCCATCGGTCTCGGCAATGCCGGCCTGCTTGGCGAAGGTGGCATAGGTCACCGAGGCGGTCACGTCGTCGAACGAGCGGGCCGAGTGCGCGCCGTCGATCTGCACGATGCGGATGCGTTTCGGGTTGGCGGTGATGTCATCGAGCGTGGCCGTCGAGGTCACGCCGGCCTTGAGCGTGATGAGCTGCGCCGATTGCAGCAGCAGCAGCGCCCGGGCGGTGTTGACCGGATCGGACGGAATCGCCACCGTCGCGCCGTCCGGAAGGGCTTCACCCTTGTGCAGCTTCTTCGAGTAGATGCCCATGGTGGTCGAGTAGCCGTAGGCAATGGGCACGAGATTGGCGCCCTGGTTGCGGTTGAACTGCTCCAGGAAGGGCTGATGCTGGAAGAAGTTCACATCCACCGCGCCATCAACCACCGCCGTGTTGGGCACCACCCAGTCGCTGAACTCCACCAGTTCCACCTCCAGCCCTTGCTCGCGGGCCTTGGCGATGGCCAGTTCCGTCGCCTCGTTGGCCACGACCGGGATGACACCCACGCGCAATGGCGGCTCGGCCGCCTGAGCGCTGCTGAACAGCATCTGCCCGCAAAAAGCGATGGAAAGCAGCGTCATGTGGATCGGTTTTGTCGATAACAGCATGGAAATCACCTGAAAATTCACGGAACGGACCGCCGGAAGGGCGCCGCAATATCGGGCGCAATGCCATGCACCGGCCTGGCCGGGAAGATGCACTGGCGGCATGGCGGTACCGGCGATTGTGCCGCCTTTCGTGTTGCCAATGCCTGCCGCCCGTTCGATAGAAGGGTCTATCGACGGCGGCTTGTGCGGCAACGCCCTAGATCAAGCGCTGCCGAACCCGGGCGGTGACCCATTCGCTGAGCGCCACGGTGGCAAGGATGACGAGCAGGATCGTTGTCACCTTCGGCCAGGCGAGCGTGCCCAGCGCCGCATCGAGCTTGAGGCCGATGCCGCCGGCGCCGACCAGGCCCAGCACGGTGGATTCGCGGATGTTGATGTCCCAGCGGAACAGGCTGATGCCCGCCAGCGCCGGCGCTATCTGCGGCACCACCGCCCAGGCCATGACCTGGGTTCCGGTCGCGCCGGTGGCCGTGACGGCTTCCACCTGGCGCGCATCGATTTCCTCGATGGCTTCATACAGCAGCTTGCCGATGAAGCCGATCGAGCGCAGCGCAATGGCGATGATGCCGGCGAACACCCCGGGGCCGACGATGGCCACCAGCAGCAGGGCCCAGATCAGCGAGTTGATGGAACGCGAGGCGACGATGACCGTCAGCGCCAGCGGCCGCAGCACCAGCCGGCTCGGGGTGGTGTTGTGCGCGGCCAGGAAGGCGACGGGCACGGCCAGCAGCAGCCCCAGCAGCGTGCCCAGCGTGGCGATGTTGAAGGTATCCCACAGCGGCAGCCACAGCTCGCCGATGAAGGCCCAGTCGGGTGGCAGCATGCGCCAGCCCACGTCGGCGACCTGGCGCGGCGCATCGGAGACGAAGGCCCAGATGGTGTCCTGCGTCATCACCCGGAAGCACCAGACCACCACGCACAGGGCCAGTAGCCAGCCGAGGAAGACCGCCCATTCCTGGCGCCGCGTGCGCCGGCGCCAGGGTTGCGGGGCCACTGCAGGCCCCGCATGCCGGCTGTTCACTGTATCCATCGGCGGATCCATCCGGCCGCGTATTCGCAGGCCAGCACAATGGCGATGATCACCAGGATGATGGCGGCGGCCGTGTCGAATTCATAGCGGTCCATGGCGGTGTTGAGCGTGGCGCCAATACCGCCGGCACCGACGATGCCGATGACGGCCGATTCGCGGAAATTGATGTCGAGCCGGTAGACCGACAGGCCCACCAGCCTGGGCAGCACCTGGGGCAGCACGGCGAAGTCGAGCACCTGCGCCACGCCGGCGCCGGTGGCGCGCAGCGCCTCGAGCTGGTTGGCCGCGATCTCCTCGATGCTCTCGGCCAGCAGCTTGGCCATGAAGCCGATGGTGGCAAAAGTGAGCGTCAGAAAGCCGGCGAACGGGCCGAAGCCGAACATCACCACCAGGAAGATCGCCACGATGATTTCGTTGAGCGTGCGTGAGAGGGCGATGAAACCGCGACACAGCAGGTAGATCGGCAGCGGCGCGAGGTTGCGGGCGCCGCCCAGCGCGATGGGGATGCTCAGGGCCACCCCCAGCGCGGTGGCGGTCACGGTCATGGTCAGGCTTTCGCGAAAGCCGGTGACGATGTCGCCCCAGCGCGAGGAGAAATCCGGGTGGGCGAAAGCCGAGATGAAGCGCCAGCCGCGCACCCAGCCCTCGCTGATGCGGCTCCAGTTGATCTCCAGTGTGGACAGCGCCAGCACCAGGTAGGCGAGCGCGCCCAGGATCAGGGCCCAGCGCCAGAGCGGGTTGGCGATCAGAGGCGGGCGCCGCCAGCGCCGCAGCGCCGCAGCCGTCATGCGGCGGCTTCCTGCAGCGCGAGGGCCGGCGCCAGTGTCTCGTCGGCCTGCGCAGCGCCGCCGGGGATTTGCCGGGTGATGGCGCTCCAGTCCTCATCGCCATAGATATGGGTGAGCACGCGCTGGTCCACGCCGCTGGCCGGACCGTCGTAGACCACGGTGCCGGCGCGCAGCCCGATGATGCGGGGCAGGTACTCGGTGGCCAGCACCACATCGTGGATGTTGACGATGGCCGCCAGGCCGCGCTCCTGGCACAGCTCCAGCAGCAGGCGCATCACCTGGCGCGAGGTCTTGGGATCGAGGCTGGCGGTGGGCTCGTCGACCAGCAGCAGGCGCGGGTCCTGCATCAGTGCGCGGGCAATGCCCACGCGCTGGCGCTGGCCGCCCGAGAGCGCGTCGGCGCGCTTGTCCTCCATGCCTGCCAGGCCCACGCGTTCGAGCAGGCCGAAGGCGCGCTCGATGTCGCGCGCATCGAAGCGCCGGAACCAGCTGGCCCAGAAGCCCGTGTAGCCCAGCCTGCCCGAGAGCAGGTTCTCCATGACGGTGAGCCGCTCGACCAGTGCATATTCCTGGAAGATCATGCCGATGCGCCGGCGTGCCGCGCGCAATCCGCGCGCATTCTGGCGCCCCATGTCCACGCCATCGAACACCACGCTGCCGGCGCTGGGCACGACCAGCCGGTTGATGCAGCGGATCAGGCTCGACTTGCCCGCGCCCGATGGGCCGATCAGGCCGACGACCTCGCCGGCCCCCAGCTGCAGCGACACGCCCTTGAGCGCCAGGTCTCCGGTCGCATAGCGCTTCTCCAGCCCTTGCAGTTCAAGCATGCCGTCTCTCGCGGTCCCGGCGCTCACTGGCAGGTGTACTTCACGCCCACTGCCGCGTCGATGTCGCGCACCACTTGCCAGTGTTCCTTGTACTCGATCGGGATGAACTTCTCCTGCGGCGGCTCGCTCTTGTTGAATTCCTCCGCGAGGGCCGAGCCTTCCCAGTCGAAGCTGAAGAAGGCTTGCCGGACCTTGTCGGCCAGCTCGGGCTTGAGGTTGTAGACGTAGCCGTAGCCGGTGGTCGGGAAGGTCTGCGACTTGTAGATGGTGCTCAGCTGCTCGGGCTTGACCACGCCGCGGCCTTCCATGCGCTGCAGCACCGAGTTGGCCACCGCGGCGGCCGGGTAGTCCTTGTTGGCCACGCCCAGGATCGAGTTGTCGTGCTTGCCGGAGAACACCGGCGTGTAGTCCTTGCCGGCCTCCATCTTGAATTCGTTGGAGAGCAGTGCCGATGGGGCCTTGTAGCCGGAGTTGGAGGTCTCGGAGGTGAAGGCGAGCTGCTTGCCGCGGATGTCCTCGACCTTGTCGATGCCGCTGCCCGGGTAGGTGATGATTTCCATCTCGTAGCCATAGCGGCCGTCCTTGGAAGCCATCATCGCAAACGGCACGAACCCGGCGCAATTGACCGCCAGCGGATTGGAGCCGGTATTGAAGCCCGCGACGTGCAGGCGGCCCGCGCGCATCGCCTCGAGCTGCGCCGCATTGGACTGGACCGGGAAGAACTGGACCTTCTTGCCCGTCACCTGCGCAAGATGTTGCAGAAAGCCATCCCAGACCTTGGCATACACGGCGGGATCCTCGACGGGCGTGTAGGCGAAAACGATGGTGGCCGGGTCGATCCATTGTGCCGCGTCGGTGGGCGCATCGGCCACCAGGTCGCCATTGGCATCGGTATAGCGAGGGTCGAGAGCCTGGGCGGTCGATGCCAGGGCCAGTGCGCCGGCGAAGCAGGCGATCGCGCGGCCCAGTGCGGTGAACGTGGTGAGGGTCGGTGCTTTCATGGAGTCAGGTCATGGCGTGGAATGAAAACACCGAATCTAGGCAGCCAATGTGTCATGGACATGACATGGCCGCGGTCCCCGGCCGTCGCGGGGGCACGCGCTTTCATTCGCCCCCATGGGCGTTCGCAGCTTTTCATGAGCGCCCGCAGGGCGAGAGCCAGAACCAGAGTCAGGGAGCTCCTTGTTTTCTACAAGCCGGACACAAGAAATGAAACCAGATATTTCACGGGATGCATCATCAAATAACTGAAATATGCGCTCCATAGACTCCGCACCTTCTGAATTTTCTGAAAGATGGCCCGATGAAAGCGAAGTTCTTCCTGAGTTCGATCATGTGCGCCGTGATGCTGGCCGCCTGCGGCGGTGGCGGCGATGACCCGCAGCCCGCGCCCGGCGATACGGACAACGGCAGCAATCCGGGGACCGACCCCGGTGGGAGCGATCCGGAGGCAGGCGCGGGCGCCTATCCGGGCATCTGCAACAGTGCCATCACCTCCACGAAGGCGCTGGGCAGCTTACTGAAGGCGGCCGAAGCCCAGGTCCTGCTCGAGGAGAACTTCGACACCGCCACCACCCTGCCGGCGGGCTGGAGCGTGGTGGCGCATCCGGGCGCCGAATCCGGCAGCGAGGTCATCAGCTTCGACAATGGCAGCCTGATTCTCGATGGCACGCGCCATGACAGCAGCATGACGACACTCGCGCTGCCCGCGGAGTTCGACGGCATCGAGAACTTCCGCATGGAAGTCGAGTTCACCTTCCTCTCGGCCAACAACGCCTCGCGCTGGGGCAGCCTGATGTACCGCACGACGCCCGGCGACAAGAAGTCGCCCTATTTCCAGTTCGCCATCCGGCAGACGGCGACTGCTTCCAACGGCACGGAATTCGCCCAGCGCACCGCCGCCGAAGGCTGGAACGTGATGGCCTCGAAGGCCTACGGCGAGGTCATCGACGCGCAGAAGACCTATACAGCCACCGTGGTGGTGCATGGCAATCGCGTGCGCCAGTACCTCGACAACGTGCTGCAGCAGGACGTGGTCTTCCCCGAGGACGCGCGCGCATCGGGCGGTTTCGGGCTGTCCACCGCGGGTGTGAGGATGCGTGTCAACAGCGTCCGGATCTACGAGCAAAGCGAGGCCCTGCCGGAGCTGAAGGACCCGATTGCGGTCCAGCAGGCGCCAACGGGCGTGCCCATGGCGCCGACCATCGTGCAGGCCGTCGCCTCCGGCGCGGCGCTGGATCAGGCCACGCCCAGCCAGCACATGTTCTGCCTCGACAGCAGCCTGAACGTGCAGGCCGGCGATGGCGCGTCGCAGGGCGCGCTGCAGGACTACCTGGCCAATGGGGAGCGCAATACCCTGGCCGTGTTCTATGTGTCGGACGAGGCCACTGCCGACATGCTGATCGAGAAGAGCAAGGCGCTGGATCTCTCGGACGTGACGCTGGCTTCCGACAACGCCGAGCTGCTGCGGCGCATCCGCGTACAGGTGCCGAACTCGCGGGTCGCGCTGGACTTCTCGCGCAGCGCGCTCGAAGGCACGACCGAGAACATCCTCCATGTGGTGGGCGAGACCAACAAGGCGCTGGCCAAGATCGCCATCGTGCCGCCGTCGCTGGCCACGCGCGGGAGCATCACGCGCATGCAGCAGCTGCTGATCACCCCCTGGGCCGCCACCGATACCGATGACATCCAGGTCGCCGCGGCCATCCTGACCAGCGGGGTCAACGGCGTGCTGGCCAATCACCCGCAGGTCTTCACCGAGGTGCTGGGCATGTTCCCGGAGAACACGCTGCTGCGCAACCCGTTGGTGGTCGGCCACCGCGGCATCCCCGGCTTCCTGGACGAGAACACGCTCGAAGGCGCGAAGCTGGCCGTCCAGGTGGGCGCCGACGCCGTGGAGAACGACATCTACAAGACCACGGACGGCCATCTGGTCATCATGCACGATGACACGGTGGACCGCACCACGGGCGGCAGCGGCCCGATCGAGAACATGACGCTGGCCGAGGTCAAGCAGTTGCGCACGTCGCGCGGGGCCGAAGTCCCGACGCTGATGGAATTCTTCGACACCTTCAAGGGCCAGCCCATGGTCCACTTCGTCGAGATCAAGAGCGCCACCCCGGAAGTGGTGGACCTGCTGGCCGAGGAAGTCGAGGCGGCGGGCGTGCGCGACCAGGTCGCCACGATCTCTTTCCACACGGCGCAGATCAACCGCATGAAGAATGTGATGCCGGAGGTTGCCGTCGGCTTCCTCAGCGGCGGCAGCGGCAACCTCAAGGACGTTCTGGAGGCCACGCAGAACTATTCCACCACCTACAACCCGGGCTATGGCTCCCTGACCCAGCCGCTGCTGGAGGCGGCCAAGCATCGCGGCGTGACCTTCTGGCCATGGACGGTGAACGACCAGGGTGCCTTCCAGCGCCTGTACGTGCAGGGGGTGCACGGCATCACGACCGACCACAGCGACTGGGCCTCGAGCTTCATCCAGCAGATCGAGCTGGCCGGGGATGCGCCGACGGCCTCCGTCGGTCAAGCCATGGCACGTCCGATGATCCGCGTCATCAACAAGCAGGGCGAGGCCAGCGTTGCCTACCCCAGCCACGCGCTGGTGCTGCCGGGCTCACCCGCCCACGAGGCCAGCGCTGCCGGTTCGGTGGTGTTCCAGCAAGCCGGCACGGCTTCGGTGCTGTTCGGCTACACCCACCGCATTCCGGGCAGCTCCTACATCTACCATGTCTTCATGGATCCGGTGGAGGTCAAGGTCGAGTAAGCCTGCGCCCGCGTCCGGACCTCCGGCTGAATGAGAAAGGCGCACAGCCGGCGCGCGCCGGCGGCTGATGAATCCCGGGTTCCTGCCCCGGGATTCATCGCTTCCGGGAAAACGGCCCGGGCGATGGAAAACAAGTCCAACAAAATCAGTGACTTCTGACAATTGGATACCGGCCCGGTCAAATATCCGCAATACCCGGGCCATAGAATCCAGCCCATCCTGCCCTTGCAGATTCGATCGCTCCGCATCCACCCAATACCAACAGCCGATGCACTGGCGCCGCAAAGGCCAGGGGTACTGAAAGCTGGATGATTCCGAATATCCCTTGTTCCCCGTCACCGCATTTCCGGCAAACCCATCGCGCACATTTTTTATGAGAAAAACGCATTATTGGATACCGATCATTGCCACGGCCTTGTGTGCCGCCGCCCATGCCGGCGAGCCGCTGCTGCCGGCATTGCCGGGCTACACCCTCAGCTCGACCAAGCAGGAGAATGCCGCCGGCTATCCAGAGGCCATGATGGAGCGCTTCTGGTGCACGGAAAATACCTATTGCGACGGCAAGGCCCCCGGCTTCGATGAAGAGGGGCATCTTGTCGTCGAGGGGACGCTGGCGCAATTCGTCTTCTCGGAAAACCCCACCGACACCCGCCTCAGCGAACAGGCCATCAACCGCAATCTCGACGCAGCACTGCGGCAGGCCGGGGCCGAACTGCTGACGGCGGTGCCCGATTCGATGCCAATGCATGTCTACCTGCTGAAAAAGCCCGGCAGCAGCACCTGGATCGTCACCGAGGTCAATTACAGCTCCAGCTACAAGCTGACGCAGATCGAGCAGAAGGAAGCCGGGCAGTTGATCAGCGCCAACCAGCTGCGCCAATCCATCGAGACCCAGGGTTTTGCCACCTTGCACATCAATTTCGACAACAACAAGGCGGACATCCGGTCCGACGCCGCTCCGGCGCTGCAAGAGGTCGCGCAATTGCTGAAACAGGATCCGCAACTGCGTCTTGCCGTGCAAGGCCATACCGACGACGTCGGCACTGCCGCCGCCAACAAGGCGCTGTCGCAGCGGCGCGCCGAGAGCGTGGTGGCGACGCTGGTGCAGGCCGGCATCGACGCGGCGCGGCTGCGGGCCGAAGGCCATGGCGCCGAGCAGCCGGTGCAGGACAACCGCAGCGAAGCCGGCCGCGCCGCCAATCGCCGGGTCGAACTGGTCAAACTCGACTGAAATCGGGCAAGGCCGCGCCTGGCTGCATCATTGCACGCGCGTCGCCAGCCACTGGCGCAGCCGCATGTATGGCGTCTGCCCGGTGCGGGGCAGAACCGCACCGCGGAGCACCGTCGGCGCGCCACGCCAGCTCTGCAGCAGCTCGCCGCGCGTGCCGATGATGGCGCTGAACCCGACATTGTTGGCGCGCACCAGCGGCTTGTTGGCCTCGGCGGCCCGGACTCGGGCGATCATCAGGGCCTGCCGGAAGTAACTGCGCGACGGGACCCAGCCATCGTTCGAGATGTTGACCAGCAACTGCGCGGCCTGCGCCTGCCGCGCCGCCACGTCGGGGTAGGCCAGCTCGCTGCAGATCGTCAGGCCCAGATCAACGCCGGCCAAGGAAATCCCAGGCTGGACAACCGGCCCGGCGAGCAGGTCGGCCATGGGATAGCGGTATAGAAAGCGGTAGGCCCAGCGGATCATCCAATGCTCCGGGTAGTACTCGGAGAACGGCAGCAGTCGCTCCTTCAGGTACCACTGCGGCGCGCCCGTCCCGTCGAGGGCCAAGGCGGCGTTGTACTGCCGGCGGTGCACCCCGTCCATTGCCGTCAAGGGGGCGCCCAGTATCACCTCCGTGCGATGCTGCTGCAGCAGCGCCAGCAGCTGTTGCCGGTAGTCTGCATGGAGGGCTTCTGCCGGTTCGACCAGGAAAAGTTCGGGGAAGATCACCAGCTGCCCCGCAAACTGTGACGCGGCATCTTGCAGTTGCATCAGCCCGAGAGTTTGCACCGCCGGGTCATAGCGCTCGTCGCCCGGCCATTGCGTGTGCACGAGATTGACGTGGCGCGGCGCATCAAGGGCGTGGGTCCACTCCAGTTGCCGCAGCGGCCAGGCGACCGCCACCCATGCCAGCAGTGCCCAGAATGCCGTCGAATGCCGCAGGCGGCGCAGCCATGCCGGCCGCGTCGGCCGATGGAGATCGGCAACCACCGCACCCAGTGACCAGGCCAGCATCCAGAACAAAGCGGTGACGCCGGGTGCGCCGACCAGCGGATAGAACGGCGCCAGCAGCGGGTTGTCGATCTGCATGTCCCCTTGCATGGCCCACGGCATGGCCCAGATTCCGCTGCAGCGCATGCCCTCGGCCAGGGGCAGGCCAAGAACCAGGGCCAAGGCCTGCGACGCGACACGAGGCACGCCCAGCCATGGGCCCAGGCCTCGCACCATGCCGTAGCCAATGGCATACAGGGCCGTATGCAGCATCAACAATGCCGTGCAGATCAGCGCGGTGCTGCCGATCCCGTTGGCTGGTGGTCGATAAACCGCCAGGCCCAGCCAGAACAGGGCCGCAGCCAGGTACCCCCCCATCGCCAGGCTCAACGAGAGCAGTTCGGTGCGGTACGCTGCATGCCGGCGCAGAAAGAGGCCCAGGGCCGTGGCTGCCAGCAGCATCCATAGCCATCCTGCGGGCAGAGCGACCGGGAGGCCCAGCAGAATCCCCAGGCCGAAGGCTGTCGCCACGCGGTAGCGGGCCGCAACCGCTGAGGTGATCACCATTGCCTCGTTGCGCGAAGGCCGCCGCGCCCCGCCATCACAAGCGGTCCAGCTCCGACCGGATGGAGCGCAGGTTTTCCTCGATGCGCAGCCTGCGCGCATCGTGATCGGCCGAGTCCGGCGGCAGTGCCTCCAGGCTCTGCTGCTCCCGGGACAGTTCGTGTTCGAGGATCAGTCGCCGTTCGTCGTCATTCGGCACGACTCTGGGCCGCGCCGCAGGGAGGGCTCCGGCGCCAGCTTTGGCCGGGCTTGCCGCAACGCCGCCAGCCAGCGTCGTCGTCGTTGATTTTTCCATGCCACTGGAGCAGCGGCCGTCCATGCCGGACGGCCCCGTCGCGCTCTCCCGCATACCGCCGATGATGTATTGGACATTGTGTTCCGAGCACAGCAGTGGCTCGGCAGCCATCGCCGGCCCGGCCGGTATCAGGCAGATCGGCATCAGGCAGGCCCGTTGAAGCAGCCTGTGTGCAAGCGCCATGGCTTTCGTCGTCATGGCTAGTTCGGGCGCGGGTCGGTATGCATCTGCACGGTCGCGAAAGAGACGATCGGCACCCGTCCCTGCAGGTAATAGCGAACGCAATCCGAAGCGGAGGACTGCCCCAGCACCGAAGGCTTCTTCCATGCCGTGACCTCCGAATCGCTGCTCATCAGCGGACACATCACGCGCGAGACGATGGCCTTCATCAATGGCACCTTCAGCTCGTAGCCATATGTGACCTTGATGCGCAGCACATTGGCGTCTCGCAGGGAGATGCTCGCGCCATTGACCGGCGTGGCGGTGCGGAACTCCAGATTGTCATTCGGAATATAGGTGCGATTGTTCTTGTCCTTGAGTCCATAGACACGGAATGCTTCCGCGGACGGACTCAGGATCTCCAGCGTTGTATAGAGTTGGTAGTCGAGCTCGGCCTTGATGCGTGCGGCTACCAGGCTGGAGACTTCACTGCCCTTGAAATCCAGCGCGTTGACATAGAACGGCAGCAAGCCCTTGATCAGCGACTCCTTGATGGCCGAACGCTGTGCGTGTTCCGTGGCGCCATGTCGCGCAGCCATGAACACCGCGTTGTTGAGGGTCAGCTTGGCCATGTAGAGCAGGCCGGCCTGTATCAGGCAGAACGTCAGCAGGATGGCAACGGGCGTCACGATGATGAACTCGGCCATGCCCGCCCCCTTGATGCGATGCAGGGACAAGGGCCTGGCGCAGGCTCGTCGGCGGTGCTGGATTCGCTGCATCTGGAGCCTCCGGACTAGGGCTGGGTCGTTGGCACTTCCAGGCCAGACAGGGCGGTCGAATTTCTGCCCTGATCAGCCGCACGCGCGGGATCCTGAACGCGGAATGCGGCACCGGCATTCGGATTCGGGGCGGGCACCGTCGTGACGATGGCGGATGCGGCGTCAGATGCAGCCGCGCCGGTGGCCTGCGCTGCATCGCGGAACAGCGGCGTCAACTGCGCGCTGAGTTCCTGCAGTTCGCGTTTCAGACGCTCCGGCGCCGCGCTTTCCTGCGCCCGCGCCATCTGCAGCGCCAACTCGGCCTGCGAGAGCCGGATCAGCGTCAGGTTGTAGGCCGAGCGCACGTCCTGCGGATTGATGGCCAGCACCTGTTCGAAGGCCATGGCCGCCTCGGCCAGATCACCGCCGAATGCCGTCGCCGTGGCATAGCCGAACCACACCTGGGCATTGCGGGGATGGGTCTGGATCAGCCCCTTGAAGGCGGATGCGGCCTTCTCCCACTCGCCATCCGCATAGGCCTGCTCGGCCTGCTTGAGGGCCTCCATGGCCTGGGCCGACTGGATGCGCTGGGCCTCCTGTGCCTTTGGATCGTCCGCCGGCGCTGTCTGCCGCTCCCGTGCGGCGCGCTGCTCCTCGGCGGTCTTCGGCGGATAGTTGCCGCCCAGCACGCCGGGAGTGGCGGTGATGAACGGGGAAGGCGCGGCAGATGTCTGGGAGGTCGTGCCGCAGGCGGCCAGCAGCATGGAACACAACAGGGTCAGCGCGGTGGCGCGGATCCTGCGCACGGCGGCTGGGTCGGACATGGGATGGATGGTGGGCATGGCTTGGCTAGCTGGATGATGGACAGGCAGGCATGATCTGCACGCGGTCGCCCGCATGCAGGCCGGCGGCACGGGCCTGGCCGGCGGGCATTTCAAGCACCGAGGCGGAATGCCGGGCGATGCGAAAACGCCATGGCGGGACGTTCCCGGCCACGCGTACCACATGGTCGTTGCGGTCGAGGAACACCACGTCGATGGCATAGCGCATGCCCACGGTGTGGATGCTGCCGCACTGGCCGATCCAGAGCGCCTCGCCAGCGCGCAGCGGACGGCCGAACAGCAGGCCTGCGGCGCGTTGATGGAAGCGCCGCGCCATGCCGACGCGGTATCCCGAATCGCGCTCGTTGATCAGCAACTGGTGGTCGAAGCAGTACGTGGACATGCTTACAGCCCCGAGGCCATGAACTTCATGACGATCGGGAAACCGATCACGATGAAGGTGCAGGGGAAGATGAACATGATGAGCGGACCGAGCATCTTCACCGGCGCCTCCATGGCGAGCTTCTCGGCCCGCAGAAAGCGTTCGATGCGGCGCTGGTCGGCCTGGGCGCGCAGGATCGGGCCGAGATTCGAGCCGGTCCGGTCGCCTTGCACCAGCGCACTGACAAAGCTGGTTACCGGCGTGAAATCGAGGCGCTCGGAAAAGTCGCGCAGCGCATCGATGCGCGACTTGCCGGCGCGCACGTCGCGCAGCACGCGGTTGATCTCATTGACCAATGGCCCGGGCCGGCTGCGGTTGACCGCCTGCTGCAGGGCGCCCGACAGGTTCAGGCCGGCCTCGACCGACAGGATCAGCAAATCGATGAAGAAGGGCAGCGACTTGAGGATCACCAGATTGCGCTTCTTGGTGATGTCCTTGAGCCAGAGATCCGGGTAGAAGAAGGCGAAGACACCAAGACCCACCGGAATCACGAGGCTGGAACTCCCCAGCATGCCAACGATCAGCCAGCCAAACAGCAGGCCGATGGCGGCCGACACCAGTTTGCCGGCAAAGAACTGCGCAGGAGTCAGCGCGTAGCTCTGGCCGGCACGTTGCAGGGCCAGCAGATAGCGCTTCTCGCTGCGTGCCGACAGTGCCCAGCGAAAGCTGGCCGCAATGAGCTGGATCAGCGGCCAGAACAGCCGGAACAGCAGCGGCGGGCGGTCCTTGTAGGTGCGGTCCTCGCCGGGCGTTTGCGCGAACAGCTGGAAGATCGCGTAAAACCCCAGCGCCACGGCGCCGCCCAGGCAGATGGCAAAAAGCAGTTTGTCCATGGCTTACACGTCGATCGAGACGATTTTCTTGATCATGAAGCCACCCATCGTCAGCAGCACCGCGATCACGCCTATCACGGCCCAGCCGTAATAGGTGTTGAGCAGCGGTGCCATGGCTTCCGGCTCCATCTGGAACAGCACCAGCGCCAGCAGCACCGGCAGCAGGCCGACGACGATGCCCTGCAGTTTGCCCTGCGATGTCAGTGCCTTGATCTTGCCTTCCATCGCGGCCTTGGCCCGCAGTGTCGACGCCAGCCGCTCCAGCACTTCCGCCAGACTGCCGCCGACGTCCTTGGAGATGGTGATCGCCGAAACCAGCAACTCGACATCCTGCAGGGGCGCCCGCTGCGCGAGGTTCTCCAGTGCGTCGTCGAGAGAGACGCCCAGCTTCTGCTCGCGCAGCACCAGGGAAATCTCCTGGCTGAACGGGGGTGGGGTTTCCTCGACGATCAGGTCCATCGCCATCGCCAGGCTGCCGCCGGAGCGCATCGCGCCGGCCATCATGTTCAGCGCATCGGGCATTTGCTCGAGCAGCTTGTCCAGACGGCGGCGCTTGAGGTATCGGTAGACCAGCCCGGGCAGGAAGAACATCAGGATGGCCGCGCCGATGGCGACCGGAATGGCGCCGGTGGCGAAGAACACGAAGACCGGCACCACCAGCACCATGCCGACATTGGCGAAGAACAGCTGCTGCGGATCGACGAAGAAGAACAGGTTGTCCAGCGACAGCTTGGCGCTGTGCGTGAACTGCGACCGGTAGCGGTCCCAGATGCGGTAGACGTAGAACAGCAGCAGCATGACGCTGAGCGCGGCGATCAGCGATACCACCATCTCCATCACGGCGACACCTTCTTGAATATGTCCAGATCGACGTCCAGGCCAATCTGCCGCAGCTTCTGGTAGAACTCCGGCACGGCATCGCAGCCGGTGAAGTATCCGGCCGTCTTGTGGTCCTCGGTCACGCCGGTTTCGACGAACTGGAAGAGATCCAGCAGCTGGATCTTGCCGCTCTCGACACCCGTCACCTCGGTGATCCGGGTGATCTTGCGGCTGCCGCAGGCAAAGCGCGTCTGCTGCACGATGATGTCCACCGCGGAGGCCACCTGTTCACGAATGGCCGTGACCGGCAGGTCCATGCCTGCCATCAGCACCATCACCTCCAGGCGGGCCAGCATGTCGCGCGGGCTGTTGGCATGGGCGGTGGTCAGCGAGCCGTCGTGGCCGGTGTTCATCGCCTGTAGCATGTCGAGCGCCTCGCCGCCGCGGCACTCCCCGACGACGATGCGATCGGGCCGCATGCGCAGCGAATTCTTCACCAGATCGCGGATCGCCACCTGGCCCTTGCCCTCGGCGTTGGGCGGACGCGATTCCAGCGAAACCAGGTGCTCGTGCGGCAATTGCAACTCTGCGGCATCCTCGATGGTGACGATGCGCTCGCCATCCGGAATGAAGTTGCTGAGGATGTTCAGCAGTGTCGTCTTGCCCGAGCCGGTGCCGCCGGAGACGATGATGTTCATGCGGTTCTGGACGGCCGTCTGCAGGAAACTGACCATTTGCTCGTTGGCCGAGCCAAAGCGCAGCAGATCGCGCGCATCGAGTTTGCGCTTGGCAAACTTGCGGATCGTCATCGACGGTCCCTTCAGTGCCAGCGGCGGGATGATGGCGTTGAAGCGCGAGCCGTCCTTGAGACGCGCATCGACCAGCGGCGAACTCTCGTCGATGCGCCGGCCCACCGGCGCGACGATGCGCTCGATGATGCCCATCATGGTCTTCTCACTGGAGAATGCCAGGGGTAGCCGCCTGAGGCGGCCCTCGCTCTCGACGAAGATCTCGTCGACGCGGTTGACCATGATCTCGGTCGTGGTGGGGTCGGCCAGCAGCGGCTCCAGCAGCCCCAGGCCGATGGCCTCGTCGCGGACTTCCTGCAGCAGGCGCGTGCGATCCACATCCTTGGGAATCTCATCGGGCATGTTGCGGAAGATTTCGGCAATCGCCTGCTCCGTCAGGCGGCGCAACTCGCCATCGTCCATGTTGTGGACATCCATGCGACGCACATCGAAAGCCTGGATCAGCAGTTCATGGATGACCCGGCGGTAGTGCAGCCATTGCTGGTCAATGACCACCGTGGTCTGGCGCGCGTCGCCGCCCGCCTGGGCTGCACCGCCTGCCATCGCGGGGACCGGCGCGGTAACTCCGCCGGCGCCGGCCGGCATGGCCTCTGGCGCACGATCGGCTGCCGCCGGCCGGTCCGCCTCACTGGCCTGGTCGCTTCCATCGGGGCTGCGCAGCTTGCCCCACTGCGCGGTGATCGAATAGCCGCCGATGCGCACAGCCTCCTCGGCGCCGAGCGGGCCATACGATGTGATGCGGTTGTCGCCGACGAAGGTGCCGAACACCGATCCGAGGTCCCGCACGTAGACCTGTCCGTTGGAGACGAAGAACTCGGCATGCTGGGCATGCACCTTCCAGCCGGACAGTGGCAGATCGCACTTCTGCGAGCGCCCGCACACGCAGCGCTGACCGTCATGGGAATGCGCCTGGGCAGCGGATTTGCCGTTGGATACCTGCAGATACAGCATCGGGATGTCCTTATCGCTCCAGCTTGGTCTCGATCATGGATTTGACCGCGTTCATGTTCCGGTAGGCCGCCTCGCCAGCGAGCGTCGCCTCGCGGTCCGCGGCCGCCGCGTGCAGGCGCGGCGTCACCACCACCAGCATCTCCGTCTGTTCATTGGAGGTTTCTTCCGACGAAAACAGGCGGCCGACCACCGGCGCGCGGCCAACGACCGGGATGCCCTCCTTGTTGCGCGCGCCCACGTTCTTCAACAGGCCCGAGATCACCAGTGTCTCGCCCTCCTTGAGGCTGACCTCGGTCTCGGTCCGGTTGGTGGTGAAGGCGACGAAATCGCCGGTGCCGTAGGAGCGGTCGGGCTGGCTGACCTCGGCGATGATGGTGGAGCGCACATTGCCGCTCTTGTCGATCACCGGGCGGAAATCCAGCATCACGCCATATGGCTTGTAGGCGACGCTGATCTGGCCGAAGCCGGAATTGACCGGAATCGGAATTTCCCCGCCGACCTGCACTTTCGAGATGCCGCCGCTGACACTGCTGATGCGGGGTTCGGCCAGCGTCCAGCTGTCGCCGTTGGACTCCAGGAAGTTCAGTACCGACGTGATCTGCGTGGCCAGGCCGAAGTAGGTCACGAACGGGCGCGACGAGTTGGTGGTCGGATAATTGTCCTGGTTGGTGCCGCGCCACGTCGTGTTGGCGTAGAAGTAGCCGGAGGTTGCCAATGTGGGGCCCGCAACCCCCAGATTGCTCCATTTGATGCCGATGTTGTCCAGCGCCTGCTTGCGGACCTCCACCACCTTCACATCCAGCTGAACCATCTGGTCCGGATGCACGGTCATGTCGCCCGGCCGGTCGTCGATCAGGTTCAGCACCTGCGGATACGCCTCCAGGATCTTGCCAACCTTGACGGCGGCTTCCGAAGTCGGGTAGCTGCCGTCGAGCACGATGCGCTCGCCCACCGCCTTGACGCGGATTTCCGGGTAGGCCAGCAACAGCTGCTGCATCTCGAATGCAGTCTTTTCCGTGATGTCGGCGGTGATCGTGACCTCGTAGGTCAGCTGCCGGCCGCCCCGCAGCCAGACGTGCAGGGTGGTCGCGCCGGGTTTCTCGCCGAGCAGGACGATCTGCCGATCGGCCAGCACCGACGCGGTCAACAAAGCGCCATTGCCGATGGCCACCCGCTCGACATCGGCCTGATTCAGCACCTTGACTTGTCCGGCGTACAGCGTGAGGTTGGACTTGGTCGCCGCGGCCAGGCGCGGCGTGGTGGCGCGCGGTGCGGACGGCTGTGCCGCTGCCGGCGGCTGCGCGTTGAAGAACTCGGGCGGTGCATCTGCATGCGCCTCCATGCCGCAAAGCACGAGCAGCGCGCTGAGCAGCGCGGCGGAAGACGACACAGGAGCTGGGCAAAAACGTGAAGTGATCATGACAGCGATGGGAAAACTTGGGGGAATCAGTTCGATGGGGCAAATGCCGGAGTCGAGCCGGCGGCAGGCGCCAGCCCACCCGTGGCCGACGTCGCCAGGCTGCCCACCGCGTCGGGAACGGCGGAGGCACTGCCGGTATTGGGCCTGGCTCCGGTTGCTGTCATTCCATTGCGCTGTGCGCCGGAGCCGGTGGAGCGCGGGTTGGGGGCGGCGCTGCCGGCGCCCAGTGCCGTCGCCAGTCCTTGCACCAACTCCTGCGCGGCCGCTTCGGTGGCCTTGCCGGGGTAGTAGCCACTGACGGTCTGTGATGATCCCCCGATGATGAATTCGACCTCCGGGCCGCCGCGCCGCCCGTGCACGGGCATGTCCAGTCCGGCGAGCACATCGTCCAGCGTCTGGGGCCTGCTGGGGTTGGGCACCACCGTATCGGAGACGCCGCGCAGCACGGCGCGCAGGGTGCCGCCCTCCTTGGCCACCAGGATCTGCGTCGCCTCCTCGGGCGTCACATTCAATGTGACGGTCGAGTACTGGCTGCTGCCATCGCCGCTCGGCATCGCATTTTTCACGCTTTGCCCGGTTGCAAGCACTTCCACGTTGGAGAGCAGCGGCAAGGTGACCTTTTGCTTCTCGGTTTGATGCAGCTGGCCGCCACTGACCTCTTGCTCGACCGTCAGCATCAGGTCGATGATGTCGCCCGGCCGCAACATGCGCGAGAGGGAGTTCAGATCATCCACGTCAATCGTCAGCGCGCGCCGGCCGTCCTTGACGGCCAGCGCCAGCACATTGCTGCCACGGTTGGCGACGTAGGTGCTCAGGATGGGCTCGCCGCGCTGCACGTTGACATCCAGCACCGCGCCGTCGACGCCGTCGTAGCTGTCCGGCACGACCGCGTTGGCGTTCACGTAGTCCTGTGGGATCTCGCGCACCGCCACCACGCTGCTGTCTATGACATCCCCGGCACCGAGGTCGATGGCCGCCACCACCACCGGAACCATGATGCGGCCGCGCGCCGCCTCTTCCTCGATCTGGGCGATCCGGTTCGAGATCGTCTTGTTGCTCAGGTAGAACGCCGCCGCCCCCAGTGCCAGGGCGCCGACGAGAATCAACCAGTTTTTGTTGAAGGATACTGCCACGGTCAGGCCTCAGGGAAGGGAGACGGAAAAGGTGAGGGCATGAAACAGCGCCTTGAAGGCGTCGGCCAGCTCGGTTGGCGCACCGCTTGCAAACAGGCCGACCATCACGAGGACACAGACAATGCAGTACTCGACCGTTGCCACGCCACGGCTGCGCTGGGCTTTGCTGAGGGACATATGCGTCATTGATCAAAGGTAACTAGATTGACATTGAAGACGGTCAGCCGCCTGTCGCCATCGACCCCGGCCGAGACGCTGAGCTGTTGGTTGTCGCGCATGAACAGCATGACCGCCGCGCTTTCCCCCTGCGCGTTCGGGGTGGCCTGGCTCTGCAGCGGCTGCCATCCCGCCGCCGCCAGGTTGACGCGGTAGTAGTCCACCACGCGCGCATACGACTGGCTGGCCGCGAACAGCACCTGCTTGCTGCGGCTCCCCACATCGATGGACTCGACGACACTGACCGCCTCGGCTCCGGAAGGAAACGGGATGCTGGACACATCGAGCCTGGGCTCACTGCCAAGTACCAGGGAGCTCGACATGGTTCCTTGCGAGGAGCCATCCTGCATGGCGCGCACCTTGACCAGGTCGTAAAAGGGCTCCTTGATCCGGGCGATCATGGTTTCGCCATCGCGTTCGAGCACATAGGCCTTGTCCGACGGAAGGGCGGCCCGGCTGGCCGGTATCTTCCAGTGCGCGCGGTAGTGGGCCACCACCTCTTCCAGCGAGGCTGCGCTCTCGAATACCTGCACCCGCATCGGAATGCCGTTGACGCGCATCTGCTCCGAGACCCAGGAGACATGCGCGCGTGGGGGGGCAGGGATGTCGGGCCAGGGCGTGGCCTTGTCGACAAAAAGGGCTTGCGCATGCGCCGGCTGCAGAGCCAGCCATGCCAGGATCCAGAGCCGGGCGATCCACGGGCCCGCGGCATGCAAAGGCTTGCTCAACATTTGTTCCCGTTCTGCTGAGGATAGGAACGGTTCTGGTCGCCGGGATGGGTCCTGACACTGCCAGGCGGCGCGTAATCGGGTTTGGTGAGGTTCCCCTCCGGCCGGTACTTCTCGAACGGCACCATGAGCGCGCCTAGCACCGACACGGCGGGCTCCGTGTAGGTCGTCAGCACGGCCGGCTTGATGCGCTGGCAGACGCTGTCGCTGCCGACGTTGGCGCCGCTGGCATTCCATGCTCCCGCGCCAATCGCGGTGGCGGCCGGCAGCCCCACCTGGATGTTCCTCAGCACCTCGTAGTGCGCCACATCCGCCAGCGAAACCGTGACTTCGGCGCGCATCACGCCCGAATCGGGCAGCCTGAACACGGGCTTGGCAAGCTTGTCCTGCAAGGCGCCGACGAGTCCGGAATTCAACTGGCCGGCCGGCACCTCCTTGATCGCGACATCGGAAAATCTTGCAAGAAGCGGCTGGTAGGTCAGATCGCTCCACAGGGGAATCCGGTGGCTCGACGGATTGGCATTGGCGACACTGTCCTTGTGGCTGATGACGCCGTCGTTGCGCGACACCGGCAGGAAGAAGCGGGCCCGGGTCTCGTCGGCCAACTGCTGCGCGGACTTGACCTTGCCGGCCGGGTCCCAGGTCCGCTCGAAGGCGACATAGCGGCTGGCCTGAATGGCCGAGTGCTTGACGTCGGCATAGCGGGCCAGGTAGTAGACGCCCATGAACAATGGAATCATCACCAGCAGCGCGACGATGAACTCGGCCGTCGCCTGCCCACGTTGGCTTGAAGCGGGGCATGAATATCCGGACATGGTTTCTTCCTGATTCCTGTATCTGCCGTCACCGGGATCATTGGGAGAAGACAACCAACGCCGGATTGATGCCCGTGGTGCTGTAAACCAGTGCCTTGGTCGTCGCAGTCGGGGAACTCAGCCGGACTTGCCAGTACGGGTTGTACAAGCTGGCGTATTCCTTGTTGCCGTCTGCCCGGAACAGGCTGGCCGCGGTGATGTCGAGGCTGTTGCGCACCGGGCGCTCGAAGAAGATGCGAGCCTCGGCAATCGCCGCAATCTGGTCGTTCTCATAGCCCGGCTTCAGATCCGGGGAGCCCAGCGGCCCCGTCATCTCGCGGTCCATGAAGCCCAGCGCATGGCTGTCACGGATCTCGCCGGCCCGGCCCTCACCACCCTTGGCCACGGCGACTGCGTAGGTCAGCTCTTCGTTCCTGGGGCGCCCGCTGGCATCCCTGTCCACGTCCCAGATCGACTTGATGCCGCTGTAGCCCGCCATTTGGTGCGTGTCCTGGTAGGCCAGCGCCGCCGCCTTGCCGGATTGCCGCGTCCCACGGGTTTGGGTCTGGTTCGCGACGGCCCGGCCCCAGCCTTGCGGCACTGCCACCACACCCTTGCCCCAGCTGCAGAAAGTCGGCCCCATCTTGACCTTGAGCTCGACGGTGTCCTGCGCTTCCCAGCGGTCGTAGTTGACCAGTCGGGTGTCGCCCTTTTTCTCGGATCCGACCTTGAGCGTAAAGGGAATGCACATGCTGCTATTCCCAAAGAACGAGTCCAGAATCGCGACATCGCTGCCGGGGCGCTCCTTGGAGAATCGATCCCGTGATTCGAGGATCATTTCCGCGGCGATTTTTCTGCCGTCGCCGGAGTTCCCGGCGCCACTGCCATTCTTCCTGTAGAGCTTGGTGAAGCCCTGCCAGGCCATCTCGTTCCTGGCCCATAACGGTGCCACGTTGATCATGTGCGGCGCCGCATCGGACCGTCCATCCTGGGTGGCCACGCTCTGAGCCAGCACCGTTTTGGCTGCACTGTTCGACGCCGATGCCATCACGGGTGCCGCGAAGGCCGGAGATACCACGCCGGTATACCATCCGGCGTAGAGGCCTTCCCATGCGTAGATCAGGCCAGGCACCGCCACGTCCAGCGCCTTCTCCTGCACCTGGGCGAGCTTGTTCATTGCCTGCATGATCACCGACAGCGCCCTGAACACCACCCCGACATAGGGAATGGCGCTGAGCGCCTTGAATTCCTGTTCATAGGAGCGGGTGGCGCGCTCGAAGTAATGCGTCCACGAGTCCAGGCTGACGGCCTGGGCGATCAGCACCTCATTGGCAATCACTGCCCTGTTCGTATAGGCCGCGATGTTCAAGGCGCGCGCCTGGGTCAATGCGCCCGAATAGGCTGCGGCATCTGCGGCGTTGACCACCTTCTGCTTCTCGGAAGTTGCCTGTCCGACGCTGTATACCCCCGCAAAAACAAGGGCCAGCACCACGGAAAAGGCAAGAAACCAGACCAGCACCTGCCCTCGCTGTGCATCTGCGGATCGTCGCAATTGGTGCATGGACTTCATCATCAATGATTAAATGAAAGGGCCGGCCCGATCATATTGCCGGCCCCTGCCATTCAGATTACTGATGACCGCCCTTGGCTGCGGCCTCCTGGAAACTACCCAGATTGTGCGTCGCATTTCCGCGGGTGTTTGCCTGCTGCCCTTGGTCCTTGGCGCGGCCTGCCGCCTGCGCGCCATCCTTGCCGCCCAATTCAGCAGCCATGGCGCCGGTTTGGCCCTTGACCACGTTGCCGAAGGCCGTATAGACGCCGATGGCGGCGATGGCAATCAGCGCCACGATAATAATGTATTCGGTCATGCCTTGACCCAAGGATTTCCGCTTATTGAGATTCAGATTACGCATGAGACCCATCCTTTATGGAATTTGAGATTAGGCTACGCATCCCCGATGCGGTACGTAGCGCGGCGGATTCTAGTCCACGCCTTTCAAATGAATATTACAAATAAATATCAGAAATGTTTCAGAACGATGGCGCGCCTAGGCAGAAATCCTTGAAAACGAATTATTTTGTTACATAGAGGTTGGATTTTTACATAATTGAATGAAGGGTCAATTGTTTGAAAATGTTTTGTGTGTAGTGATTGATTACCTCATTCATTAACAAGTAAATTTGACAACGGTGTGTCAGGTGCCGGGTGGATGAACCACATGGATGAACGGCCGCCATGGCAGAACCGTCGCCACCGAGGCCTTCTGCTCGCGCGTTCTCTTCTGTCACGGTTGGGGGAGGATCTGCTCGGCGTCAGTGCGCAAGGCAGCAGGCCTGCAGTCACATGCACCTGGACAGGTTCTGAGAAAGACCGGGGCCTGACGCTCCCCGGACTTGCGAAGAATCGTCTTCAGGACTCAGGAGATGGCCCGCAGGAATGGCAGGGACGCCAGGAGTTGCCGGGGCAAGCGCCTCTGACGGCGAGCGGTTGTGGGGGGATGGAGGATGCAGCCGCACCGCGTTCACTGCAGGGATGCGGCATGGCTGATGGAGCCTGCTCGCCATGTGGCCCAACGCGGCAAAAGAGGAAGGGGATGGGCCCGCGGCGGCTCGTTTGGCCCGGTTCCGGAACAGGGAGCGTGTGCAGTGCAGGTGCCGATGGCCGCGCTGTCAGCCACCGCTTTGCCATTGGCCGCCGCCGCGCTGGCATCCATCCGGCAGTATGCGCAAGTCTTCGGCGGATCGCTCGTAATAATAGGCATCGCGCTGGCTGCCCAGGACATTCTTGCAAATCCCCTGGGCCGGTTTCTGGCATTGCTTCATATAGGTGATCGTGCCGCGCCCACCTCCCATGCCCGCAGAGGTATTGGCCAGTTGGTCGCAGGAGGCCTTGAAGGCAGCTTCATTCTCATTCGGGTCGGCTTGCATGCAATCCCTGGATTTGATGGTTTGTCCGAGGATGCTGAAAGTGCCTTCGATCATGCAGGCCGTTTCCTGGGCCAAGGTGGGGGCTGCCGCCAGAAAGCCACTGAAACCAATTGCAATCAATAATGCGTTTCTCAACAGAATCTCCGTAAGTGGTCAGGCGGCCGTATTCTAAGCCAATGCTGAGCCGGTTTGCCCGGCGCTATGCTTTGCTGGCCAGGGCTCATTACCACGATTCTCAATCGCGCCCCCCAATTTCCTGAAAATCAAAACAAGGGCAAAATCAGCGCCAGCGTCAATTTTTGGACGCTGTTCAGAGAAAATCCGGGAGATTCATTCAGAATGGCGACCATCCATGTCGTGGTCGCTTTGCGGCAGGGCTTTTCGCATCAGGCCAAAGCGGTCAACAGCCGATCGCCGCGGGGGCCGGGCTCCGGCACTGGGGGTGCTTGCGCATTCGCCGCCCTCTTTCTCGCATCCGCCAAGCAGACTGCAGCCAGAGTCTTTGTCGGGATGGTTCCGGCTGTCGGTAGGCCTGGATGCTGCGTTGCGTGGCGTCCGGGCCAAACCCAAAAAGCCTAAACCCAACGGCCTCCTCAAAATGCGGGGCAATTCAGTTGGGCTCTGGCCCTTCGCCCCGGCAGGCTCAGTGGGGGGCCTGCTGTCGATAGGCCGCACCGGGGTGGCGGGCTGGCAAATAAGCGCTGCCGGACGGAAACAGCTTTTCCCGCAGCGTGCCCTCGCGGTAGCGGGTCTTGAAGAGGCCGCGCGACTGCAGTTCCGGAACCAGCAGATCGACGATTGCCTCCAGGCTTTCCGGCATGACCGTGCGCACCAGGTTGAAACCATCGACGTCGGTGGCAGCGACCCACGCTTCGATCTGGTCGGCCACCTCGGCGGGCGATCCCACCAGCACCGGGCCGCGCGCGCCGGCGGGCGAGAAGTCGATCAGGTCGCGCACGCGCGCCGGCGCTTCGGCGCGGATCGTCAGATTTTCCAGGGTGGACTGGATGGCGTTGCTCCGCACGAACGGCAGCGCATCGTCCGGCGACAGCTGCGAGAGATCGACCCCGGTCCAGCCCGAGACCAGCGCGAGCTGCCCTTGCACATCGAGGTGGCGGCGGTACTCCTCCTTGAGGTCATGCGCCTCGGCGGAGGTGGGCGCCACAATGACCGTGGCGCCCAGCAGGGCCAGCACGTCGTGCGGCGCCCGGCCGGCGGCCTGTGCGGCTTCACGCACGGCACGCACGGCTTGTGCCGCGATGGGGGGTGTCTGGCCATTGAGGAAGACGGCTTCGGCATGGCGCCCCGCGAAAACACGGCCACGCCTGGATGTGCCCGCCTGGTAGAGCACGGGCGTGCGCTGGGGGGATGGCTCGGCCAGTGCGCGGGCATGCACCTGGTAGTAAGGCCCGTCGTGGTCGACCATGTGGACCTTGCTAGGATCGGTGAAGATGCCGCTTTGCCTGTCTCGCAACACGGCTTCTTCCTCCCAACTGCCTTCCCACAGCTGGTAGATCGCGCGCATGTAGTCCTCGGCGGCCTCATAGCGCTCGTCATGGCTGCGCGACTGCGCCAGCCCCATGCCATGCGCGCCGCTTTCCAGATAACCGGTGACGATGTTCCAGCCCAGCCGTCCATCGCTCAGGTGGTCCAGCGTCGAGAAGCGCCGCGCGAAGGAGAACGGATGGTCGTAGGTGAGGTTGGAGGTGATGCCAAAGCCGATGTGCCCCGTCACCAGCGCCATGGCGGAAACGAGCATGGCCGGGTCCGCACTTGGCGACTGGGCCGCGGCGCGCAGGGCCGCATCGGCACTGTGCCCGTAGACGTCGTAGATGCCGAACACATCGGCGATGAAGATGCTGTCGAGCAGGCCGCGCTCGGCCGTGCGGGCCATCTCTGTCCAGTACCGCAGCCGGTTGTACTGCGCCTGGTTGTCTCTGGGGTGGCGCCATAGGCCGGCCCAGTTGTGGGATGGCGCGGCCATCTGGAACGTGTTGAGGCGCAGCTCGCGTGCTTGGGTCATGGACAGCTGGGGGCGGGTCACAGTGGTTTCGGCAGGGCAAGGTCCGCCGGGCCCTTGCCCTGCAGATGCCGGCCTCTTGTGCCGCCGCCTTCAGGCGGGCGACGGGGTCTCGTGCTGCGCATCGGCAGGAGCCGGCTGCGCCGACTCCACCTGCAGGACATCGTTGAAGCGGTTGAAGGCGCCGCACAGGGCGATGCGCCAGGTGAGCTCCACGATCTGCGCTTCGCTGAAGTGCTGCTTCAGGCGATCGAAGATTTCATCCCGCGTGCGGTTCCAATGCCTGGTGACGGTGATGGCGTACTCCACCACCAGGCGATCCACCGCATCGAGCTCCGGGTGCGCCGCGTAATCGAGAATCTGCGTGGCGCCCTGTTCGGAGATGCCCTGAATGCTGAGCTTTGGGGTGTGGTGCGCGACGCAATAAGGGCACTCGTTGAGCAGGGAGACGGCGACCAGCGCCAGCTCCAGATAGCGTTTGGGCAACAGCGCCTCGTCGGCGAGATCGGTCAACAGGCGCCAGGAATGCGCGAAGACGGGCAGGCGATGCGCCATCACACCGGCCGAATCGGCGAAATCGCCATAGCCGAGCATCCGGTCCCACAGCGGATGCAGGTGTTCCGGCAAATCCTGCCGCTGTTTCAGAGAAATTCGGGTCATTGGTTCTTGGTGGAAATTCTGCGGGAAATGGGAATCACGGGCGGGAATGACAGGCCCGAGGCCTGGTGCGGCCATTCTATGCATGGCCCCCCGATCGATAAATACGATTTATCGATAAGCTCATGATTTTTCTATCTTTCATTCATCGTCCCCGGTCGTTTCCAATGTGTTCCGGATGCATAAACTGATGGGGCCGCATGGCCTCGCCATTCCATTCCCCTGCCTGATGGGCCGCCCTGCCGTCAGGGTGCTTTGATCGACACCGCCAATGACCCGCCTGCTTTCCATTGAAGACCTCAGCATTGCGTTCTCCGGGCGCGCGGCGGTCACCGATTTCAACCTCGATATCCACGCATCCGAAACCGTGGCGCTGGTCGGGGAGTCGGGCTGCGGCAAGTCGACGACGGCGCTGTCGATCCTGCGACTGCTGCCGGCCTCGGCCCGGCTGCAAGGGGCTATCCGGTTTGATGGCGAGGACCTGCTCGCCTTGCCCGAGCCCGCGCTGCGAAAGATCCGGGGCAACCGCATCGGCATGATCTTCCAGGAGCCCATGACCTCGCTCAACCCGGTGCTCAGCATCGGCTTCCAGATCGGCGAGGCGCTGCGCCTGCATGAGGGGCTCTCGCGCCGGGCCGCGCTGGCGCGCGCCGAGGAACTGCTCGATCTGGTGCGCATTCCGGAGCCGCACCGGCGCCTGCATGACCATCCCCACCAGCTCTCGGGCGGACAGCGCCAGCGCGTGATGATTGCCGCGGCCATCGCCTGCCGGCCGCGGCTGCTGATTGCCGATGAGCCGACCACCGCGCTCGATGTCACCATCCAGGCGCAAATCCTCGAGCTGCTGGGCACGCTGCGCAAGGAACTGTCGATGAGCCTGCTGCTGATCACCCATGACCTGGGCGTCGTCGCCCAGTGGGCCGACCGGGTGGCCGTGATGTACCAGGGCAGAAAGGTCGAGGAGGCGGACACGCATGCGCTGTTCGAGCGCCCGGCGCATCCCTACAGCCGGGGCCTGCTCGGCAGCGCCCTGCACCTCGACGATGGCCGTCATTACCACGACTATCGCCTGCCGGAGATCGCCGCCATGGCAGGCGGCGGGCCGGGCGAGGCCCGCTTCGAGCTGACGTCCACCCAACCGCGCATCCTGGTGCAGGAGCAGCGCCACGAACAGCACCTGCAGGCGGGGCCCTTGCTGAGCGTGCAGGATCTGCGCGTGTCCTATCCCGGCGCGGATGGGCCGGTCGAGGCCGTCAAGGGCGTCTCGCTGCAGGTGGCGCGTGGGGAGAGCGTCGGCCTGGTGGGCGAGTCGGGCTGCGGCAAGTCGACGCTCTCCAAGGCCATCATGCGCCTCATCGACAACGATGCCGGCAGCATCGTCCTGGGCGGACAGCACTACGAGAAAACACCGCGCCGCGCGCTGGGCGATTATCGGCGGCGCGTGCAGATGATCTTCCAGGACCCCTATGGTTCGCTCAACCCGCGCCAGAACGTCGAGACCCTGCTGGAGACGGCGCTGGCCATTCACAAGATCGGCAATGCCGCCGAGCGGCGCGCCCGCATCCGCAAGATCGTCGATGCCGTCGGCCTGCCGTCGGACGCGCTCAGGCGCTATCCGAACGAATTCTCCGGCGGCCAGCGCCAGCGCATCGGTATTGCCCGCGCACTGGTGCTGCAGCCGGAACTGATCATCTGCGATGAACCCGTCTCCGCGCTGGATGTGTCGATCCAGGCGCAGATCCTGAACCTGCTGGTCGATCTGAAGCAGGAGTTCGGCCTGTCCTACCTGTTCATCTCGCACGACCTCTCCGTGGTGCACTACTTCTCGGACCGGGTGCTGGTGATGTACGGCGGCAGGATCGTCGAGGAAGGCGACCATGAGAGCATCTGGCGCGCCCCGGCTCACGCCTATACCCGCCAGCTGATCGATGCCGTGCCGCTGGCGCGGCCGCCCCAGGCAGCAGAGCTGCTTCCCATCGCCGTTGGTGCTTAGAACCTGTTCACGATCTTTTCGCGGGCCACGTTGCCCCGACAGGTGATGCGATGCAAGGCGCAAACCGCAGACGGGCTGGTGGCCCGGCGAGGATTTGTCACACCGCAGCGCGCGCCTGCCGGGACAACCCGAAGGGCAGGAGGTCAAAAACGCACCGGGCGGCGTTGCCCGCCTTGCCCAGACGGCCAGTCTGGGCGGCGACGGGCGTCTTGCCCGCGGCATTTTTGACCTCCTGCGTGACCCACGAAAAGATCGTGATCAGGTTCTTAGGTTGGGATGGGGCCGCCTGCCGCTCCTCCGTGCTGCATACGCTCTCGGTCCCCACTCACTGCCGGCTGCGCGGATCCAGCGCATCGGCCAGGCCGTCGCCCAGCAGGTTCAGGCCCAGCACCGTCACCAGGATGGCAAGGCCAGGCAGTGCCGCGATGTACCAGTCGGTGCGCAGCACCTCGCGGCCGGAGCCGACCATGTTGCCCCAGCTGGCCACGTTGGGGTCGCCCAGGCCCATGAAAGCCAGCGCCGACTCGGTCAGGATGGCGGTGGCCACGATCAGCGAGGTGGAGACCAGGATGGGCGCCAGGGCATTGGGCAGGATGTCCCGGGCGATGATGCGGGCGTCGCTGGCCCCCAGCGAGATGCTGGCCTGCACCATCTCGCCATGCCGCAGGCGCAGCGTCTCTGCCCGCACCAGACGGGCCAGACCTGGCCACGAGGTCAGCCCGATGGCCAGTGCGATGGTCCACAGCGATGGCTGGATGACCGCGATGATGGTCAGCGCGAACAGGAACGGCGGCACGGTCTGGAAGAACTCGGTGACGCGCACCACGGCGGCATCGAGCCAGCCGCCATAAAAGCCGCCGATCAGCCCCAGCATCACGCCCAGCACCAGGGACACCAGGGTCGCGGCCAGGGCAATGGCCAGCGAGCTGCGGGCGCCGTGGAAGATGCCCGCCAGGATGTCCCGCCCCATCATGTCGGTGCCCAGCGGGAAGGCGGGGTCCGCGCCGGGTCGCAGAAATGGCTCCGCGACCATGGCCAGCGGATCTTCCGGAAAAAGCCAGCCGGCGCTGCCGGCCATCAGCAGCACCGCGAGCAGCAGCAGGGCGCCAACGACGGCGGAAGGCGAGCGCGCCAGCTGGCGCAGCTGCGGCGAGAGCCGCCAGCGTATGGCTTCGGGGGTCTTGATTGCCACGGAACTCATGAGCGGGCACTCCGGATGCGGGGGTCCAGGACGGCATAGGTGAAATCGACCAGCCAGTTGACCAGCACCACCAGGATGGAACTGCACAGCAGGATCCCCACCAGCAGGGTCAGCTCGCGCTGGTACAAGGCCTCGAAGGCCAGCCGCCCCAGGCCCGGCCAGGAAAAGACGGTCTCCACCACCACGGCACCGCCGATGATGGAGCTGGCCTGCACGCCCAGCATCGTCACCAGCGGCAGCGCTGCGTTGCGCAGCACATGGACGAGCAGCACGCGCAGTGGCGCATTGCCGCGCGAGACGGCCGTGCGCACATAGTCCTGGCGCCGCACCTCGATCACACTGGCGCGCATCAGCCGCACATACACGGCCATGTAGAAAAGCGCCAGGGTCAAGGCCGGCAGGATCAGATGCCGGGCCACATCCAGCACATGGGCCCAACCCTGCGCCTGCGCGGCGAGGTTGAACATGCCGCCAACCGGCAGCCAGTCCAGCCAGACCGAGAAAACGACCACCAGGCCCAGGCCGATGAGGAACAGCGGCGTGGCAAAGCAGAGCAGGGCGACGATGGAGATCAGCAGATCGGGCCATCGGCCGGCGCGGTAGGCCGCCAGAATACCCAGCGTGCCACCGATGAAGACGGCCAGCAGCACACTCACGCCCATCAGCAAAAGGGTGGCCGGCAGGCGGTCGGCGATCAGCTCGGCAACCGGCGCCCCATGCCGGAACGAATAGCCCAGGTCGAAACGCAGCAGGCCCGAGAGGTAGTGCCAGAACTGCAGCCACAGCGGCTGGTCCAAGCCGAACTGCGCGCGCAAGGCCTCGACATACTCCTGCGAGGCGGAGCCGGCCTCGCTGGCGATGACCTGAACGGCATCACCCGGCGCCAGGCGCAACAGGAAGAAATTGATGGTGGCGATGGCCAGAACCACCCCCACCAGCTGCGCAAGCCGCGAGAGCAATCCACGTGCCCTCGCGCGCCAAACCCGGTTCGACGGCATCTCAGCGCTTGGACGGATCGGTGTACCAGGCGTTCTTGAAGGAGGCGTAGATCTGGTCGACGCTGGTGACCGTGTCGTTCAGGTCGGCCGCATGCAGCGTGAAGAACTCCAGCTCCAGCACCGGCAGGGATGGCACATCCTTTTGCACCTGCTGCTGGAATGCATGGAACAGCTGGATGCGCTCGTCCTGGTTGCCGGAGCTCTGCGCCTGGGCAATCAACTGGTCGACCTTCTCGTTGCGGTAGCCCGGCCCGTTGGTGAACGGGATGTTCTTGCCGATGCCGTCGGAGTTGTACTCGCGCGTCACGCCCACCAGCGGATCGGCAAATCCGGAGTACCACTGGACGGTGACATCGAAGTCACGATCGCCATAGATGCGCCGCGTGTAGGTCGGGGTGTCCTGCGTGCGGATCTCCGCTTCGATGCCCACCCGCTTGAGCGCCTGCTTGAAGAACTCCGCACTGCGCCGGAACTCCTCCCCGTACGGCAGGTAGTCGAGATGGATGCGCAGGCGCGTGCCGTCGGCACCACGCTTGAGACCCGCCTCGTCCAGCAGCTGCTCGGCCTTGGCCGGATCGTATGGATACTGCGGAACCGAAGCGTCGTGGAAGGTCGCCAGCGTCGAGACGACCGGGCTGATCGCCGGCTTGCCAAAACCGAACCAGACCACGCGCTTGTAGGCTTCCCGGTCGATTGCGTGGTAGATCGCCTGCCGCACCCGCACGTCCTTGAAATGCTCGCGCTCGACATTCAGGTCGAGGAACAGCCAGGGCGAGAGCCACTCGTAGCCCTTGGTCTCCAGCTGGATGGTCGGCAGCTTGGAGAGCCGCTCGGCATCGCGTGCCGGTACCGGACTGAAGAATGCGTACTGCACCTCGCCCTTCTCGATGGCGGCGGTGCGCGCCCCGGCATCGGGGATGACGCGGTAGATCACCCGATCCAGGTAGGGCTTGCCCTCGTCCCAGTAGTGGGGATTGCGTTCCAGCACGATGTGGTTGCCCTTGCTCCATTCCTTGAAGACGAACGGGCCGGTCCCGACCGGCTTGTTGTTGTACGGATTGTTGAGAATGTCCGTGCCTTCATACAGGTGGCGCGGCAAGACTTGCGCGCCATTCGAATTGAGGGAGCTGAGAATCGCCAGCGACGGCTTGCTGAAATGAATCACCACCGTATGGTCGTCCGGCGTTTCGACACGCTCGACATTGGCAAACAGCGCCTGATTCCTTGGATGGTATTTCTGCCAGACATTCTCCAGCGTCCATTTGACGTCGGCCGCGGTAAATGGCTCGCCATCGTGCCAGAGCACGCCCTCGCGCAGATTCAGCGTCAGGATTTTCCCGTCTTCCGACAGTCCCCATTTGACCGCCAGACCCGGTTTCAGGCCGAATTCGCGGTCATATTCGATCAAGCCGTCAAAAACATTTCCGCTGAAAAACCCCGTGGGCGAAGATGTGCTTAGCGCTGCGGTGAGAATCACCGGCTCCGGCTGTGCAATCACCGTCAAGGTCCCACCATGCCGTGGTTCCGCGGCATGGCCGCTGGCCAGTGCCCATGTGCTCATGAAGGAAAGCAGCACGCCCATACGCCAGCGCTTGAAATTCGTCATCAGGAAACTCCGCATCGCTTGAGGATTGAAAGACCGCCGATTCTGATGACGCCATGCGGTAGCGTCAAACAATAAAATTCCATTAGCTAATAGTGACAGGGCTTATGCGATCGCCGGGCACCACTCCTGCGGAGGACGGCAAGCCCGAGTCGCTGGTCGCCAGCTGGCGCCGGCTCGGTGATGTCGCTGCACGAGTCTTTGCCGCGCCCGGCAGTCCCGGCGCGTGCCATGGGTCATCACAGGGGTGGCCGGTCTCGCTGCCACAGGCATTCGGGATGCGACCCTTCGCAGGCAATGCACTCGGCATGGATTGAGGAAGCGATTTTCAAGGACTTATGCATAAATATGCATGTCATATGATTCTGGGGTATGAGGCCGCTTCTTGCTATTATTTTTTACTGATTCCTTTGCACTTCGTGCCTGAAGTTGTGATATAGGAATGAAACATATGCTTGGACGCGCCCGAAGGGCAAATGCCAACCCCTATAAAACCCATATTCATAAACTAAGTGAAACAATGTCTTTCCAATAAGCAATGAGCCCAACTACACTCCGCCTGTCAATTTATTGGAGAGTGAAGTGCAGTCATTGAAAAAACTGATGGCGGTGGTTCTGGCCGCCGCGGCCTTGGCTTCCAGCGCAAACGTCTGGGCGCAGGAGGGAATCAAGGAGGTCCGTTTCGCGTGGGCCGGCGGGCCGCGTGCCTGGGTGCTGGGTCAAATCGACAAGTCATTCGATCAGGCCTTCGGCGTACCGGTGAAGTGGGTGGGATTCAATTCCGGCGCAGACGTGCTTTCGCTCTTCGCCGCCAAGGAAATCGATATTGCCCGCTTCGGCTCCAGTCCGGCCGCAGCAGGCATCGCCCGCAAGCTGCCCATTGAGGTCATTGGCACGCCGGAAATCATTGCCACGGCCGAGCGCCTGATTGTCAAGAACGGCATCGCTTCGATCAAGGACCTGGAGGACAAGCGCGTGGCCTATCCGGCCAACTCGACGGCACAGTTCGCCTTCGAACTGGCCGTCAAGCTCGATGGCAATGGCGCGGACCGCTCGAAGATTCGCACCGTGGCCCTCAAGCCGGCCGAGATCGTGTCGGCATGGCAGCGCGGTGACATCGATGCGGCCTACGTCTGGGGGCCCTTCAGCCAGCAACTCGAAGCGGCAGACGGCAAAGAGATCTATGCCACGCAGAACCTGGCCAGGCATGGGGTCCTGGTCTTCAACAACTTCGTGGCGCGCAAGGAATTCGCGGAGAAGAACCCCGAGCTGATCGTGAAGTTCCTGCAGGTGGCGCAGCAGAAGATCGATGAATACACGGCCGATCCGGAAGCCGCCTCGCAGAAGATCGCCAAGCACCTGGACATTCCGGTGGACACCGTGCGCAGCACGCTGGGTGGTCTGCAATACCCCTCCATCCAGGAGCAGCTGACGCCGGACTACCTGGGTGACAGCCACACCAAGGCGAGTTCCCGCATCGCCAGGTCCTACCAGGAAGCCGCCGAGTTCCTGGCGGCCATCGGGGAGCTTCGCAAGTCCGATGTGCCGGCCAGTTATGCCGGTGCCATCAATACCCGCTATCTGGAAGAAGCGGCCAAGGCCGGCAAGAACTGAATGACGGCCCCTGCGAACCGTGCGGCCAGACGCGGGCGTCTGGCCTTTTCTGCTTCATGGAAGCTGGCCGCCATCAGCGTGGCATCGGTGCTGGCATTTCTGGCACTCTGGCAGATCGCCGGCACGGCCGGCTGGATCAATCCCTTGCTGCTGCCACCATTGGGGGAGGTGCTACGCACCACGCTCGATCTTGCCGAGAATGGCTACCGGCAATCGAGCCTGTGGCACCACATCGGCATCAGCGTGGCCCGGGCCGGCTCGGCCTTTGTGGCGGCCATTGCCATCGGTGTGCCGGTGGGCCTGCTGATGGGCCGCACGCCATGGCTGGCCGCCGTGCTCGATCCGTTCGTCCAGTTTCTGCGGCCACTGCCGAAAATCGCGCTGATTCCGCTGGTGGTCGTGTGGTTCGGCATTGGCGAGGGCTCGAAGTTCTTCCTGATCTTCATCTCCACCCTGCTCAGCGTGCTGGTGGGGTCTGCCGCTGCCGTGCTCAATGTCGGGCAGCAACGCATCCGGGCTGCGGCCACGCTGGGCGCCAGCCGCCACCAGATTTTCTGGCACGTCATCCTGCCCAATGCCCTGCCGGAGATCTTCACCACCATCCGCCTGGCCATCGGCATCGGCTGGACCTCGCTGATCGCGGCGGAACTGGTCGCGGCCGAATCCGGCCTGGGCTGGATGGTGCTCAATGCAGGCACTTACCTGCGCACCGATGTGGTCATGGTCGGCATTTTCCTGCTGGGCCTGATCGGATACCTCTTTGATGCCGCCTTGGTGCTCCTGCAGCGTCGCCTGGTGCCCTGGGCAGGGAAGGACGCATGAACCAGACAGTCAAGATCCGGCTGGAATCGGTGGGGAAATCCTTTGCCCACGGCCGGCATGCCGAGCAAACCCTCACCGTACTCGAGGGCGTCAGCTTGGACGTCTTGGCCGGCGAGTTCGTCTGCCTGCTGGGGCCGTCGGGCTGCGGCAAGTCCACGATACTCAATCTGCTCGCCGGCTTCGAGCGGCAGGACCAGGGCCGCCTGAGCCTCGATGGACGCCCCATCCAGGGGCCTTCGCCGCAGCGTGGCATGGTTTTCCAGCAGCCCAACCTGTTTCCCTGGCTGACCGTGCTGCAGAACGTCGTGTTCGGCCCGCGCATGGCCAGGCAGGCGCAGCAGGACTACCTGCCTGCGGCACGGCATTACCTGCAGCAGATCGGCCTGGAAAAGTATGCCGACCACTATCCCTGGCAGCTCTCGGGCGGCATGCGTCAGCGGGTGGCGCTTGCCCGCGCCTGGCTGCCCGGGCCCCAGGTGCTGCTGATGGATGAGCCCTTCGGCGCATTGGACGCCCAGACCAGGCTGGTCATGCAGGATCTGCTCAATCGCATCTGGGCGCAGACCGGTACGACCATCGTGTTCGTCACGCATGACGTGGACGAGGCCTTGTTCCTGGCCGATCGCATCGTCCTCATGAGCGCCCACCCCGGGCGGGTCCGGGAGATCATCGACGTGCCGTTCGCGCGCCCGCGCCGGCCCGATGCGCTCTTTCTGGAGCGCGCATACGCACCCATCAAGAAGCAGATCCTGCAGGCGTTGCGCGAAGAGAGCAGCCATATGCTGGGCCAGGCCCCGCTGGAGTTGCCCGCGGACGCGCCGGACGTTGCGGCCAAGGTCGCCTGAGATTCAGCAAGCCGGCAGCCTGGCCGCCATGGCCGCGCAATTGGCTCTCCATGTTCCCTTTGCACAGATGAACGAGATCCGACACCTTGTTGAAGCCATGCCGCCCACGTTCCGGCTTGGCGTGCTGGGCGGCATGGGGCCGCTGGCCACGGTCGACTTTCTGCACAAGCTGGTGCTGTCAACCCCCGCGCAAAGAGACCAGGACCACGTGCCGACCGTGGTGTGGAACGTGCCGCAGATCGCGGACCGCCAGCAAGCCATTGCCGGTGCCGGGCCTTCACCGCTGCCGCAATTGCTTGACGCCGTGGCCGGCCTCAATCAGGCCGGGGCGACGTTGATCGTCATGCCCTGCAACACGGTGCACCACTGGATCGAGCCACTCAGAAGGGCCAGCCCGGCGCCACTCCTGCACATCGTGGATGCGACGCTCGAAGTCCTGGAGCAGCGCCATGCGGGCGAGGATGGAGCGGGCCGCGCGGAGCGGTGCGTCGGGCTCGTTGCGACCAAAGGCGCGCTGCGGGCACGCCTTTACCAGGACAGGCTGCAGCAGCATGGCTGGCGCGTGCTGGAAAACACCAGCGAGGAGCTTGAGCAGCTCTTCACGCCAGGCTGCTACGCCATCAAGCGCAATGCGCTCGATGAAGGCAGCGCGCTGCTGGAGAAGGCCGCCGCCGCGCTGGCAGCGCGCGGCGCCCGGCACCTGATCCTGGCTTGCACGGAGGTGCCGCTGGCCTTGGCGCATCGGCAGTCGCCATTGCTGGGGCTCAGCGTCGACCCCAACCAGGCGCTGGCCTGGTCTGTGCTGCGGCACTGGGAGGCGGTGCAAGGCGCGCAGGGCACAACATGACGAAAGCCGGGACGGCTGGATCCTCTGGTTACGCCGCCGCTTCTTTCGAGAACTGCGTACGCGCCAGGTTCCGAAGCCCGGGGACTTCCTTGTCGAAGACTTTCTCCATTTTCTTCACGTGATCGACGAGCCAATCGATCATCACGGGCCAGTTTTCCCGGTCATGCCCATCGAAAGGCGCGGCGCATTCGATGAGTGAGACTTTCTTGTCGTCCATGCGGCGCCATGACAGTGGGGCACCGAATTCGGCATCCAGTTGTTCACGGCGCGCGAAGAGATGGTCGAATAGAGCCTTGTTGGCCTCTTTCGACCGGGTGCCGAGCGCAAAGTCAACCCGCGTTTCGTCACGGTTGAAGATCATCGAGTAGTAGATGCCGCTTGTGCCCGAGCCAGCGTTGAGCCAGTGATCTCGGCTAGGACTGACGTTGGCGTACAGGGCGACGTTCGCCGTGCGTAGTGCTTCGAGAGCCGCATGCCAGAAGTCGGTGCGCAGTTGATGCCGTGTCGCCTGCCCGCGCTCCGATGATTGCTCTTCATCTTCTTTCTCGGAGATGCCGATCATGAGTTCTTCAGCCTCTGGAAGCGGAATGACCTGCTCGACCGTCAGGAAAAGATCATTGCCATCCTTGAATGGTGTCGCTCGAAAACACTTGACGAAGACGCGATGCTTGAGGAGCCAAAGGACGGTGGATGTCACTTCCTTGCGGAACTGTGCGGCCACCATGATGAGTCGCTGATCGTTCCCCGGATTGAGCACCACTTCGGCGAACTCCTCCTGTCCGAGGAAGTCGCAGATGAGCGCCTTCGCATCCTGCCCTGGCCGAGCCTTGTCGAGATACTTCTGGAATATCTCGGCGATCTGCGATTTTGAAAGCGTCGAGCAGTACGATGCATACTTGAGCGCCTGCCAAACGACATCTTTTCCGGAGTCATCGAGCTTGTTCTCGATGATGGTCAGATTCCCGTTCTTGTCGATGGCCAGCAGGTCCAAGCGCTCACGCGTGTCGTCGAAACCGTCGAACTCCTTCTGGATGATCAGCAGTTCCTCCCCGAGCGCGTCGGGCTGGTTGGCCAGCCATTCCTGAAGATGGTGCCGTTCCGTGAAGCCAAGCTCCGAGAAACTCACTTCCTTCAACTTGACGATGCGGTTCGATGCGTGGTTGATCCGGAACATGTGAGCAATCGGGTTTCGAGTTTTGCGATCATGGCGGAAACGCCAGCAATTCAGGCCTGCAACAGGCCGATCGCCGATGTCTCGCCATTTCTTGGCGCCCAGTTCCACATGCTGTCGATGGCGAGCAGGCAGGCCTGGTTTTCGCCATGGAACTCCCCGGTGCTGTCAATGCCAGAAGCGATCAATCGGTTTTGTGTGGAATAAGGTCAAAAGGGGGCTCAAGCCAACGCACTCAGCCGCACGCATTGCCATGGGTCGCATTGGTGTGACCAAAAGCAAAGAAGCCACCGGTTCGGTGGCTTCTTTACGGTCAAAATCAAAGAATGACTTTGCTTTCTGGCGGAGAGGGTGGGATTCGAACCCACGGTACGCTTGCACGTACGCCTGATTTCGAGTCAGGTACATTCGACCACTCTGCCACCTCTCCTGGTTGGGTCGCTGCATGGCGAAGCAGCGCATTCTAGCAGAGTTTATGGCATGCGAACGGCTTGTCAGCCGGCGGGCTGCGGCTCGGTGCGCCGGTGTGCATAGGTCTCGGCAAACCGGCCGAGCATGTAGGCGCTGCAGGTGGTGGGCTGGTACTTGGGCGGGCTGTCGGCATCGAAGCAGCCGGGCAGGCAGTCGATCACGGTGTCCGGGTTGGGTTCGGCGAAGAACGGCATGGAGTACCGGTCCGCACCATGCGGGCTGACGACGCGGTGCAGCGTGGACTTGTAGCGGTCGTTGCTCCAGCGCGCCATCATGTCGCCGATGTTGACGACAAAGCTGCCGTCGATGGAAGGTGCGTCGATCCACTCGCCCTGGGCGTTGCGCACCTGCAGGCCGCCGACCTTGTCCTGGTAGAGCAGCGTGACGCAGCCATAGTCGGTGTGGGCGCCGGCGCCGTGCGGCACCACCCCGCTGCCTTCGGGGCGTGGCGGGTAGTGGATGGTGCGCAGCACGCTGATGGGTTCGTGAAAGCGCGCGTCGAAGAAATCCTTGCCGGCACCCAGCGCCACCGCCAGCGCGCGCAGCAGCGTCAGCGAGAGAGCGTGCATGTCGCGGTAGTGGTGGTCCATCAGCGTCTGCCAGCCGGCGATGTCCGGGTGGCGGTTGGGGCCGCGCAGCGGCTTGCCGGCCAGCACATCCGGGTGGTCCTCGGGCATGTGGAAACCCATGTTGAAGGTTTCCTTGTAGTCGCCCGGTTGGGCGGGGTCGAGTTGCTCGGCCGACAGCGCGCCGTAGCCGCGGTGGTGCGGGCTGTGGGTGATGTCGATCTGGAGCTTCTCTTGCAGCGGCAGCGCGTAGAAGTCCTTCATCATGCCCAGTACCGCGTCGATGCGCGCCTGGGTGATGGGGTGGCCGGTGATGTAGAAGAAGCCCCATTCGCGGCAGGCCTGGTCGATTTGCTGCGCCACGGCGCGCAGCGCGTCGTCGTCATCCTGGTAGAGGGGGCTGATGTCGATGAGGGGCAGGGAAGGCATGGCGGTGCAGCGGCAAAGCGATGGTTGACGGTGTTGGCGCCAAGTATCCACCAGCGACGCCCGTGGCGGGAGACTTCCGGACTGTTTTGTTGAGGTAAGTCGTGCGGACCTGCGGCGACCCGCAGCCGCCGCGCTCAGCGGCGCCAGAACGAGGGCATCAGCAGCACCATGAAGCTGAGGATCTCCAGGCGCCCGAGCAGCATGGCCAGCGAGCACACCCAGAGCTGGAAGTCGTTGAGTTCCGCATAGGTCGAGGCCGGACCGACCAGGCCGAGCCCGGGGCCGGCGCAATGCAGGCTGGCGATCACCGCCGAGAAGGCGGTGATGATGTCCAGGTCCGAGAGCATCAGCAGCATGCTCAGCACCAGGATGGTGGCCCAGTAGAACAGCATGAAGGCCAGCACCGAGAAAATGATGTTGGGCTCGACGATGCGGTTGCCCAGGCGCACCGGCTTGATGGCGCGTGGGTGCACCAGCCGGGTGAGCTCGCGCATGCCCTGCTGCACGAGGATGAGCACGCGGATCATCTTGATGCCGCCGCCGGTCGAACCGGCGCTGGTGGCCAGGCCCGAGAGGAACAGCATCAGCAGTGGCACGAACACCGGCCAGAGCAGGTAGTCGGTGTTGGCAAAGCCGGTGGTGGTGGCCAGCGAGATGGTGTTGAACATGCCGTGGCGCAGCGCCTCCAGTGGCGCATAGGTGCCGCGCAGCCACAGCAGTGCGGTCACGAAGAGGCCGCCGATGACCAGAGTCAGCAAGGTCGCGCGCACTTCCACGTCACGCCAGAAGCCGCGCAGGCTGCGCCGTCGCATGGCGACGAAGTACAGCGCGAAGTTGCAGCTGGCCACCAGCATGAAGAGCACCGCGATGGCCTCGAGCAGCGGCGAGTCGAAGTAGCCGAAGCTGCGGTCATGGGTGGAGAGGCCGCCCAGGCTGACGGTGGTGAACATGTGCATCAGCGCATCGGCCCAGCCCATGCCGCCGGCCCAGTAGGCGGCAAAACATGCCAGCGACAGGCCCACGTACACGCTCCACAGCCCCTTGGCGGTCTGCGTGATGCGCGGCGTCAGCTTGGTATCCTTGACCGGGCCGGCCACCTCGGCTTTGAAAACCTGGCTGCCGCCCACGCCGAGCATCGGCAGGATGGCCACCGCCAGGATCAGAATGCCCATGCCGCCGAGCCACTGCATGAAGGTGCGCCAGACGTTGATCGAGAGCGGCAGCCGGTCGATGCCGTGCAGCACCGTCGAGCCGGTGGTGGTCAGCGCCGAGACCGCCTCGAAATAGGCGTGCGTGAAGGAAATGCCGGCATGCAGATGGCGCATCACCAGCAGCAGCGGAACGGTGGCGAAAAGCGGCAGCACCAGCCAGACCATGGTCACCAGCAGCACGCCGTGGCGTGGCTGCAGCTCGCGCCGGTCGCGGTGCAGCGGCCAGAAGCCGATGACGCCCAGGCCCACGCCCAGCAGCAGCGCCAGCGCGTAGTCCTGCCACAGGCCGTCATGGCTCAGCAGCGAGACGCCCAGCGGCAGCGCCAGGCACAGCGAAAACAGCACCAGCAGGCCGCAGAGAACACGCAGGACGGGCTGAAAGTCATTCATGACGATGGATGTCGATGTCGGTCTGCGTCAGAAAAAGGTCGGCTTGACGCTGAAGACCTTCTCGATTTCGCGCACCAGGCGCTTGTGTGGCAGGAAGAAGACGACGTGGTCACCCGATTCGATCACCGTGTCCCGGTTCGGGAAGATGACCTGGGGTTCGCGGGGCGCGTCCGGTGCCGGCGGTGCCGCTGCCGCCTCGGTTTCGGCGGCTGGCCTGGCCGCGGGCGCGGGTGCCGAGGCCGGCGAGGGCGCCGCAGCGGCAGCCTGTGCGGCCTGCATCTCCGGCAGCGCCGACGCCTCCCGTGTCGATGGGGAGGCTGGCGCGTCCGGTGCCGGTGGCGCCGCTGCGTCAGCTGCCGCATTGGCGGCAGCATCGGCGCCGGCGGCACCAGGCTGCGGCTGCGCGGGCTCCAGGCCCCGGGCGATCAGGCCGATGTGCACGTCGCGCGGCAGCTTGAGCTCGCCGACCTTGTGGCCCACCACGCGCGAGGTCTTCGCGTCGCCGCGCGCGACGATCTCCAGCGCCTCGGCGACGCCGCGGCGCAGGCTGTGCACTGCCTGCACGTCGCCCTGGCGCACGAAGGTCAGCAACTCGCCGAGCATGGCCTGCGCGGGCGTGAGCGCAATGTCCACCTGCGTGCCGTGCATCAGGTCGGCGTAGCTGCGCTGGTTGATCAGCGCCAGCACCCGCTTGGCGCCCATGCGCTTGGCCAGCAGGCTGGTCATGATGTTGTTCTCGTCGTCGTTGGAGAGCGCCAGCAGCAGGTCCACCTCTTCGATGCTTTCCTGCTCCAGGAAGTCCTCGTCCGTGCCCTCGGCGTTGAAGAGCAGCACATCGTCGGGCATGGTGGCCGACAGGCCCGTGCTGACCTCGCTGTCGCGCTCGACCACCTTGATGCGGTAATAGCCTTTGCGCTGTTGCACCAGCGACTGCGCCAGCTTGAGAGCGACGATGCCGCCATCGACGATCATGATGCGCCGCACCGTCACGGCCGGCGCCTCGATGGGTTTGGCCAGCAGCGTCAGCACCTCGGCAATGTGCTCCCGCGCGGCCAGCACGAACACCTCGTCATCGGGTTCGATGCGGGTGCTGCCATCGCTCTGGATGAAGCGGTCGGGCTGGTCGGCAAAGCGCCGGTAGATGGCCACGATGCGCATCGGCAGCTCGGGCATCAGCGCACGCACCTCGCCGATGGTGCGGCTGACCATGGGCGCGGCCGCGCGCGCGCGCACCGAGGCCAGCATGGCGCGGCCACCGGCGAACTCGCGCACCTGCATGGCCTGCGGATACTCCACCAGCAGGTTCAGGTAGCGCGTGAGCGAGTCCTCGGGCCGCAGGCAATGGTCCACCGCGAAGCCCTCGGGGCCGAGCAGCTTGGACTCCTCCATCCAGGCGCCCGAGCGCACCCGCGCGATGCGCGTCGGGATGTTGAAGACCATGTGCCCGATCTTGCAGCACACCAGGTTGGTTTCGTCGGCGCTGGCGCAGGCGATCAGCAGGTCCGTGTCCTGCGCACCGGCATCGGCCAGCACGGCCGGGTCCACGCCATTGCCCAGCACGCCGCGCAGGTCGTAGCGCGACTCCAGGTCGCGCAGGCGCTGGCGATCGGTGTCGATCACCGTGATATCGTTGCGCTCGAGCACCAGGCTGTCGGCCACTGCCTGGCCCACGCGGCCGGCGCCGAGGATGATGATTTTCATGGCAATGGTGGGGTTGGGTGTTGCTTTGAACGGATTCTTATCGCGGCAGTGGCGTCATCATACTGAAGGGCGGCTCTGTCCCATCTCCCGGAGCCCGCCAATGTCGTGGCGCTGGCGCCACCCGCATTCCGAGCAAGAACCATGCACGCACCACCGACCATTCCCGCACCGGGCAGACCAGCCGCCAGCATCGACACCCCGGCGCTGGTGATCGACCTCGACGCCATGGAGCGCAACATCGCCCGCATGGCCGCTTTCGCCAGCGCCCACGGCGTGGCCTGGCGCCCACATGCCAAGCTGCACAAATGCGCGCAGCTGGCCCAGCGGCTGGTCGCGGCCGGGGCGGTGGGCTGCTGCGTGCAGAAAACCGGCGAGGCCGAGGCGCTGGCCGCCGCCGGGATGCGCGACATCTACCTCAGCAACCAGTTGGTCGCGCCCGCCAAGCTGGCGCGGCTGGTGGCACTGGCGGTCCGGCTGCAGGCCGAGGGTGGCCGGCTGGCGCTGGCGGCCGACAGCGCCCATGGCATCGAACAGCTGGCCGCCGCCATCGCGGCACTGCCGCCTGCCCGGCGCCCGCGCGAGGCGCTGCCGGTGTTCGTGGAGATCAACATCGGGCAGGACCGCTGCGGCGCCGCCCCCGGCGCCGAGGCACTGGCGCTGGCGCAGCAGATCGGCCGCCACCCGGCGCTCTCCTTTGCCGGCCTGCACGCCTACCATGGCGGCGCGCAGCACATCCGCGCATACACCGAACGCGCGCAGGCCATGCAGGAGGCTTACCAGCAGGTGGTGCTGACCCGAACCCTGCTGCAGGCGGCCGGCATTGCCGTGCCATGCATCACCGGCGCGGGCACCGGCACCTTGGTCAGCGAGGCCGCCAGCGGCCTCTACACCGAGCTGCAGCCAGGCTCCTTCCTGTTCATGGATGCGGACTACGCCCGCAACGAATGGCCGGTCGGCGCGCCCGCCTTTGAGCATGCGCTTTTCGTGCACACCCAGGTGATCTCGCGCCATGCCGAGCGTGCCGTCTGCGACGCCGGCCACAAGAGCCACGCCATCGACTCGGGCCTGCCCACGGTATGGAACTTCGGCGCGCCGCCCGCGCTGGCCTTCGGCAATGGCGGCGACGAGCATGGCATTCTCACGCTGGCAGCCGGTGCCAGTGCCCATCCCGGTACCGGCGGGGGGCTGCCGGCATTGGGCGAGACGCTCTGGCTGGTGCCGGGCCACTGCGATCCCACCGTCAACCTGCACGACGTGATGATCGGCGTGCGCGGCGGCCTGCGCGAAGGCGTGGTCGAGGAGGTTTTGCGTGTCGATGCGCGGGGCGCGCTCGGCTGAGTGCAACGCCTGGGAGCAGGTTCTCAGGGCAGGGGCTCAAGCTCGGGCTGCAGCATCTTCTCGACCACGGCGCGGATTTCATCGGCCGACATCTGGCTGAATTCTTCCTGCGTGATGCCCATGGCCTCGAGCCGTGCGCTGAATTGCCGGCTCGAATACTCGCCCACCAGGGCCGAGCCCGCCAGCAGCACGCCCAGTACCGTGAACGTAATGGCGGCCTTGCGGCGGGCGATGCCGTGCACCTCGACACTGGCGACGACCAGCAGGTAGCTGGTCCAGGCGATGCCCACCAGGATGCCCAGGTAAGGAATCAGGTTGATGATCACCGTCAGCGGGTTGATCGCCAGCGTCGCGGTCACGCAGCGGAACGCCGTCTCATAGCGCTGCTGCGAGCCCAGCAGCTTCCAGACCAGGAACAGGATGCCGCCGACGATGAAGGCCGCGCCGATGGTCATCAGCGGCACCGTCACCAGGATGTCCAGCAGCGAGGCGCGGGCGCCGCCGCCGGCCAGCATGATCAGCGCCGCCAGCAGCGCCGAGACGACCGCCATGGCGCTGGCGAACACCAGTGGTTCGGCCAGCGCGCCCGTGCGCGGCATGGTGCGGAAGTAGTCGGCCGGCCGGGTGATGACGTAGAGCGCCAGCGCCAGGATGCGCTTGGGATCGAACAGGGAGGTGGGGGGATTCGAAGGCATGGTTTGTCGGCGTCTCAGGGATGGGCCGGCTGAGGAGCCGGCTGCGCGGCGCGCTCGAAGGCCACCTCGCCCGCCACCAGCGTGGCGCGCACGCGGCCGGGCAGCTCGTAGCCCTCGAAAGGCGTCTGCTTGCCGCTGCTTTGCAGCGCATCGGGGCCGACCACCCAGCTGGCGGCCGGGTCATACAGGCACAGGTCGGCCACGCCGCCCTGCACCAGCCGGCCGACGCTGGCGCGCAGCGTGCCCAGCGCCTCGCCGGCGACCTGCGCGGCGCCGCTGGTGACGGCAGCGATTGCGCGCGCCAGTGGCACCTGCGCATCGTCCGACCACTTGTGCGCCAGCGCCAGCAGCAGCTCCAGGCCCGTGGCGCCGGGCGCGGCCTCCGCAAAGGGCATGGTCTTGGCATCGTCATCGACCGGCGTGTGGTCGGAGACCAGCGCGTCGATGGTGCCATCGGCCAGCGCGGCGGCCAGCGCCTCGCGGTCGCGCTGCTGGCGCAGCGGCGGGTTCAGGCGCGCGCGGCTGTCGAAGAAGCCGATGTCCAGGTCCGTGAGGAAAAGCGAGTTGATGCTGACGTCGCAGGTCACCGGCAGGCCTTCGGCCCTGGCCTGGCGCACCAGCTCGACGCCCTGGGCGCTGCTGAGGCGGCACAGGTGCACGTGGCAGGGGGCGCTGCGCAGCAGTTCGAAGATGGTGTGCAGCGCAATGGTCTCAGCCGCCACCGGCACGCCCGAGAGGCCCAGGCGCTGCGCCAGCGGGCTGCTGGCCGCCACGCCCTTGCCCAGTGCATGGTCCTGCGGGCGCAGCCACACCGAGTAGCCGAAGGTGCTGGCGTACTGCAGCGCGCGCTGCAGCACCTGGTTGTCGCGCAGCGCCACGTCGGCCTGGCTGAAGCCGATGCAGCCGGCGTGGGTGAGGTGCGCCAGCTCGGTCAGCACCTCGCCCTTGAGGCCGCGGGTGAGCGCGCCCAGCGGGAACAGGCGGGACTGGCGCAGGTTGGCGGCGCGGAACTTGAGCATCTCCACCAGGCCCGCCTCGTCGAGGATGGGGGCGGTATCGGGCGGGCAGACCACGCTGGTGACGCCGCCGGCCGCGGCGGCATGCATTTCCGTCTCGAGCAGGCCGGCATGCTCGTAGCCGGGCTCGCCCAGGCGTGCGCACAGGTCCACCAGGCCGGGCAGCACCCAGAGGCCGTTGGCGTCGATCTGGCGATCAGGGGCGAAGTCGGCCGGCAGGCTGCCGATGCCGACGATGCGGCCGCTGGCGATGGCGATGCTGCCGATGGTGTCCAGGCCGCTGGCTGGGTCGATGATGCGGCCGCCCTGAATCAGTGTTTTCATGCGATGTCCTTGCGATGCTGGATGGGGACGCGGGAGGTGCCGTGCACGCCGCGTCAGGCCTCGTTGCCGGCGACGATGGACATCACCGCCATGCGCACGGCGATGCCGAAGGTCACCTGCGGCAGGATCACGCTCTGGCGGCCGTCGGCCACGTCCGAATCGATCTCGACGCCGCGGTTGATCGGCCCCGGGTGCATGACGATGGCATCGGGTTTGGCCAGCTGCAGCCGCTCGGGCGTGAGGCCGAAGGTCTGGAAGTACTCCTGGCTGGAGGGCAGCAGCGCGCCGCTCATGCGCTCGTTCTGCAGCCGCAGCATGATGACCACGTCGGCACCACGGATGCCGTCTTCCAGATTGTGGAAGACCCGCGCGCCCATGGCCGAGAAGTTTTCGGGCACCAGCGTCTTGGGGCCCACCACGCGTACCTCGGGGCAGCCCAGCGTGGTGAGCGCGTGGATGTCCGAGCGCGCCACGCGCGAGTGCAGCACGTCGCCGACGATGGCCACCGTGAGATTGCTGAAATCCTTCTTGTAGTGGCGGATGGTGTACATGTCCAGCAGCCCCTGCGTGGGGTGGGCATGGCGGCCGTCGCCGGCATTGACGACGTGCACGTGCGGCGCGACGTGTTGCGCGATCAGGTAGGGCGCGCCCGATTCGCTGTGGCGCACGACAAAAATGTCGGCGGCCATGGCCGAGAGGTTGGCCACGGTGTCGAGCAGCGTCTCGCCCTTGGCGGTGGATGAACGCCCGATGTCCAGCGTGAACACGTCGGCCGAGAGGCGCTTGGCGGCGATGTCGAAGGTGGTGCGGGTGCGCGTGCTGTTCTCGAAGAACAGGTTGAAGACGCTCTTGCCGCGCAGCAGCGGCACTTTCTTGACCTCGCGGTCGGCCACCGAGACGAAGTTGCTGGCGGTGTCCAGGATGTGCGTGAGGATGTCGCGCGAGAGGCCCTCGGTGGAGAGCAGGTGGATGAGTTCGCCGTGCTTGTTGAGCTGCGGGTTGTGGCGGGCCAGCATGGTGTTCTCAAGCCTCCTCGATGGCAAAGTGCAGGCTGCCGTCGTCGCGGCGGGCCAGTGCCAGCTTTTGGCTGGCGCGCAGCGACAGGCGCGCGGCGGCAAAGTCGGCCTGGATCGGCAGCTGCCGTCCGCCGCGATCGACCAGCACCGCCAGGCGTACGCGCGCCGGGCGGCCATAGTCGAACAGTTCGTTGATGACGGCGCGGATGGTGCGGCCGGTGTAGAGCACGTCGTCGAGCACCAGGATGTCGGCACTGTTGACGTCGAAGGCCAGCGAGGTCTGGGCGCTGGCGGTGAGGCCGCGCTGGGCGAAGTCGTCGCGGTGCAGCGCCGAGGAGAGCGTGCTCAGCGGCTGCGGCAGCTGCAGGTCGCGGATCAACCGCTCCCCCAGCCAGACACCGCCGGAGGTGATGCCGGCCAGCTGCGTGTCCTTGTCCAGCAGGCGCGCCACGCCCGCGCGCAGGTCGGCATACAGGCTCTCGGCATCGAGTGCCAGCAGGCCCGAAGACCCAGATTCGCTCATTCCAGACTCCTTAAAAACTGTGCGAGGATGATAGCCGCAGATTGCGCGTCGACTTGGCGCTCGTCGGCCCCGCCCGCCAGCGCCTCGGTGGTGCTGTAGCGCTCGTCCACGCCGAACACCGGCAGTCCGAAGCGCCCGTGCAGCCCGCGCATGAACTTGCGCGCGCGCAGCGTGTTCTCGTGTTCGGCGCCATCGGGGTGGAAGGGGATGCCCACCACCAGCGCGTCGGGCCGCCATTCATCGAGGTAGGCCGCCGCCAGCGGAAATTGCGCCTTGCCCTCGGCGGCGAGGGTGCCCACCGGATTGGCGCTGCCGAGCATGCGCGTGCCCACTGCCACGCCGGTGCGGCGCGTGCCGTAGTCGAAGGCGAGGAAGGTCTGCCAGTGCGCTTGCACGCTGGCGTCGGGAGGCATGTTCTCAGGCATGACCGACGGTGGGGACGATCTGCTGCGGCAGGATGCCCAGCAGCGCGAAGGCGCGCGCATAGCGTTCCTGCGGCGGCAGGGCGAACAGCCAGTCGGCATCGGCCTTGACGGTCAACCAGGCATTGGCGGCCAGTTCGCTCTCGAGCTGGCCCTCGTCCCACGAGGAGCAGCCCAGCGCCAGCAGTGCGTGGCGGGGCCCGGCGCCCTGGGCCAGGTCGTCCATCACGTCGCGCGAGGAGGTCATCGCCAGTCCGCTGGTGATTGGCAGCGTGGAGGCATAGCCATCCTCTCCCTCGCCGGCCACGTCGTGCAGCACGAAGCCGCGGTCCTGGTGCAGCGGGCCGCCCAGCAGCACCGGCAGGTCGGCCAGATCCTTGCGCGGCAGCGGCATCTCCAGCCGCGAGAACAGGTGCCGCACGCGGATGTCGGTGGTCTTGTTGATGATGAGGCCGAGCGCGCCCTGATCGTTGTGCTCGCACAGATAGACCACGCTGCCGCCGAACAACTCGTCTTCCATTCCGGGCATGGCGATGAGCAGGTGTCCGGTCAGGTCGATGGACGGGGCGGGCGGCTTGGGCATGGGCGTATTTTACGTCGCGCCACGCGGCGGCGGGCGGCGCCCCGGACGCGCCGGGGCAGGTTCTCAGGTGCGCGGCAGCGTCACGCCGTGCTGGCCCTGGTACTTGCCGCCGCGGTCCTTGTAGCTGACTTCGGGCGGCTCGTCGCCTTCGAGGAACAGCACCTGCGCGCAGCCTTCGCCAGCGTAGATCTTGGCCGGCAGCGGCGTGGTGTTGGAGAACTCCAGCGTCACATAGCCCTCCCATTCCGGCTCGAAGGGCGTGACGTTGACGATGATGCCGCAGCGCGCATAGGTGCTTTTGCCCAGGCAGATCGTCAGCACATTGCGCGGAATCCGGAAATACTCCACCGTGCGGGCCAGCGCGAAGCTGTTGGGCGGAATGATGCAGTGGTCGCCCTCGAAGTCGACGAAGCTCTTCTCGTCGAAGTGCTTCGGATCCACCACCGTGCTGTGGATGTTGGTGAAGACCTTGAATTCGCGCGCGCAGCGGATGTCGTAGCCATAGCTGCTGGTGCCGTAGCTGATGATCTTCTGGCCGTCGGCCTCGCGCACCTGGCCGGGTTCGAACGGCTCGATCATGCCGTGCTGCTCGGCCATGCGGCGGATCCACTTGTCGCTCTTGATGCTCATGCTGCTTGCGTCGTGCCCAACGTCCCTGGATGAATCGGCAAATTGTAGCGGGCGGCAATGGTGGATGCCCCAAGAGCCTGGGCTCGCCGCTGGCGATTGCGGCACAATGGCCCTCTTTCGCCCGCATCTCGTATCAGGCGGCGTCAGCGCCGCGCACAGGCAATCGCACCGCCATGGCCCAATATTTCGAAGTCCATCCCGTCAACCCCCAGCCGCGCCTGCTTGGCCAGGCCGCCGACCTGCTGCGCCAGGGCGAGGTGCTTGCCGTGCCCACCGATTCGAGCTACGCGCTGGTCTGCCAGCTCGATGACAAGGCGGCGGTGGACCACCTGCGGCGCATCCGCGGCGTCGACGACAAGCACCTGCTGACGCTGATCTGCAAGGACCTCTCGGAGCTGGCCAGCTACGCGCGGGTGGACAACCGCCAGTTCCGCCTGCTCAAGCAGGCCACGCCCGGGCCCTACACCTTCGTGCTGCCGGCCAGCAAGGAAGTACCGAGGCGCATCAGCCACCCGCAGCGCAAGACCATCGGCCTGCGCGTGCCCGAGCACCCCGTCATCCGCGGCTTGCTGGACATCCTGGGCGCGCCGCTGCTGGCGAGCACGCTGATCCTGCCCGGCGAGGAAGATCCGGTGAGCGATCCCGAGGAAATCCGCGAGCGCCTCGACCATGAGTTGGGCGCCGTCATCGACGCCGGTACCGTGCCCATCAAACCCACCACCGTGCTGGACCTGACCAGCATGGATGGCGGCGGCGATGCCACCGTGCTGCGCGCCGGCCAGGGCAGCCTGCAGGCGCTGGGCCTGGGCGGATGAGGGGCGCCGCGTTCCTGCCCGACGTCCTCCGCCAACCCGTCATCCCTTGAACATCGGCCGTGCCACGGTACGGCCGCTTCCCCTCCGACACCCATAGCCGTGAATACCGACAACATCATCCAGACCATCGTCATGATGGCCATCCCCGTGCTGCTGGCCATCACCATCCACGAAGCCGCGCATGGCTATGCGGCCCGCCACTTCGGCGACCGCACCGCCGAGATGCTCGGGCGCATCACGCTCAACCCGTTCAAGCACATCGATCCGATCGGCACCATCGTCATTCCGCTGCTGCTGTTCTTCGCCACCAGCGGCAGCTTCATGTTCGGCTACGCCAAGCCGGTGCCCATCAACGGCCGCAACCTGAAGAATCCGCGCCGCGACATGGTCTGGATCGCGCTGGCCGGCCCGGCCTCCAACTTCATCCAGGCGGTGCTGTGGACCGCGTTGATGGCCGGCCTGCTGCTGGCAGGCGTGCGCGAGCCCTTCTTCATCGGCATGGCCAATGCCGGCATCGTGGTCAACCTGGTGCTGGGCGTGCTCAACCTCTTTCCGCTTCCGCCGCTCGATGGCGGCCGCATCGCCGTCGGCCTGCTGCCCTACAAGCCCGCCAGCATGCTGGCGCGGCTCGAACCCTTCGGTTTCTTCATCGTCATGGGCCTGCTGCTGGTGGGCGTGCTCGACCGCTACTGGCTGATCCCGCTGGTCAACCTGGGGCAAAGCCTGCTGCTGCAGCCGCTGCTGTGGCTGACGGGCTGAATTCTTTCCGGCCGCTGTGACGCGGCCCCCGTGCCGGGGTTTGCAGACACACGCTATCCCAGCTACCCCAGCCGGATGGCGGCAATGCCGGCGATGATGGTCAACGCCGAAAGCAGCCGCCAGCGCGAGGGTGGCTCGCGCAGCATCACCGCCGAGATGCCCAGCGCGAACAGTACGCTGGTTTCGCGCAGTGCCGCCACCAGCGCGATGGGCGCCACCGTCATGGCCCAGATCGCCACCCAGTAGGAACCCAGCGACATGGCTCCGCCGCACAGCCCGCTGCGCCAGAACGGCAGCAGCGCACCCAGCGCGCGGGGGCCGCGGCGCAGCAGCAGCACGGCCAGCATGACCAGCCCATCGAATACGAAAAGCCACACGACATAGCCGTGCGCGTCGGCGTTGCGGCGTGCGCCAAGCCCATCGACGAGCGTATAGCCGGCGATGAAGACGGAGGTCAGCAGCGCAAAGCCGATGGCCCGCCTGTCGGGCCGGGAGCGCTGCCGTCCGCCCCGCACGGACATCAGCCAGATGCCGGCGATCAGCAGCCCCATGCCGGTCTGGGCCATCGCCCCGAGCGATTCGCCAAAGCCCAATGCCATGACAATCGCCACCAGCAGGGGCGCCGTGCCGCGCGCAATGGGGTAGACCTGTGCCAGGTCGCCTGTGCGGTAGGCCTGGATCAGGAACAGCTTGTAGCCGGTATGCAGCCCCATCGAGGCCAGCAGCCAGGGCCAGACCTGCACATCCGGGACGGCGACGAACGGCGCCATCGGCAGGGCCAGCGCAGTGACCGCCAGCGCCACCAAGGTCATCGACAGGAACGGGTCCAGCCCGGTCTTGACGATCGCGTTCCAGCCCGCATGACAGGCCGCGCCGGCGAGCACCGCCAGAAACACCCACATATCCATCTACCACGCTCCCTCTGCGTTTGCGTCAACCGCACCCATACCCCCTGTGCCACTACGGCGCGAGGTGATGGACGTACCGTCAGCTTACGAACTTCGGACTCTGCAGGGAAGCGATATGCTGGAATGCGCAATGCATCCATAAATGCACAATGGTGCGGCGCCTCTCCTCCCCCAATGCCCTGCGGCCCCGCAGTTCGAGTCTTCGGGCTGGCCGGCTGATGGGCTGGCAGGTTAAGCCGAGCCGTCAGCCTTCTTTGGCGGCCTTCTTGAATGTGAATGTCCTGAAATCGGGCTCGGGAGCCTGGAACCGCGGATCCCCTCAACCGCCGCCTCGGCTCGTGAAATGAAAATGATTGACCCGGATTGGTGCGCGCCAAGTGACCAAAGGCGCTCCGAAGCACCCGAAGCACCCGAAGCACCCCGAAGCGCGGTGGGCCCTGCCCCGCCAAGGCGCCCGGCCGCACCCTTGCCGTAGAATCGGCGCTTTCGCCCCGACATGTCGGGGCTGGTCGCGCTGCCAGGCAGTACGGCGAGCATGGCGGTGCCTGAGCGGCTGCCAGCCCGGCGGCGCGCGCACTTTGATGCATCCTCCATCCATGTTGACCTTCCAGCAAATCATCCTCACCCTGCAGAACTATTGGGACCAGCAAGGCTGCACGCTGCTGCAGCCGTATGACATGGAGGTGGGCGCGGGCACCAGCCACACGGCGACCTTTCTGCGCGCCATCGGCCCCGAACCGTGGCGGGCGGCCTATGTGCAACCCAGCCGCCGTCCCAAGGATGGCCGCTACGGCGAGAACCCCAACCGCCTGCAGCACTACTACCAGTACCAGGTGGTCCTGAAGCCGGCGCCGGCCAACATCCTCGACCTGTACCTGGGCAGCCTGGAGGCGCTGGGCTTCGACCTGAAGAAGAACGACATCCGCTTCGTCGAGGACGACTGGGAGAACCCCACGCTCGGCGCCTGGGGCCTGGGCTGGGAGGTCTGGCTCAACGGCATGGAGGTGACGCAGTTCACCTACTTCCAGCAGGTTGGCGGCATCGACTGCCGGCCCATCACTGGCGAGATCACCTACGGGCTCGAACGCCTGGCAATGTACCTGCAGGGCGTCGAGAACGTCTACGACCTGACCTATTCCGAGGGCGTGAGCTATGGCGACGTGTTCCACCAGAACGAGGTGGAGCAGTCGACCTACAACTTCGAGCATTCGGATGTGGACTTCCTCTTCACCGCCTTTGCCGCCTACGAGAAGGAAGCGCAGCTGCTGATGGAAAAGCAGCTGGCCCTGCCGGCCTACGAGCAGGTGCTCAAGGCCGCGCATACCTTCAACCTGCTGGACGCGCGCGGGGCGATCTCGGTGACCGAGCGCGCCGCCTACATCGGCCGCATCCGCAATCTGGCGCGCAGCGTTGCGCGCGCCTACTACGAGAGCCGCGAGCGCCTGGGCTTCCCGATGGCGCCGCGCGAATGGGTGGCGCAGATCGAGAAGGCCGCCGGCACCGACAGGAAGGCGGCCTGAGCGGCCCAGTCGCCGTTCCGTCGCCACCGCTGCATCACAACGAGCCTGCCCGCCATGCCCACGATCTTCACGCACGTTGCCGTTCCGCTCGCCGCCAAGGTGGCGCTGGGCGCGCGCGTGCCCGCATCGATGCTGCTGATGGGCATGCTCGCGTCCGTCCTGCCGGATTTCGACGGCATCCCCAACCAGTTCGGCATGCGCCTGGACGGTATCTGGGGCCACCGCGGTTTCACGCACTCGATCGGCTTTGCCTTCGCGGTGGGCTGTATCGGTCTGGGTTTTGCGCGGCGCTGGGGCATTGCCATGTGGAAGGCCTGGCTGTGGATGTTCGTCTGCTGCTTCTCGCACCCGCTGCTCGATGCCTGCACCACCGGCCGCTATGGCGTGCCGCTGCTGTGGCCGTTCAGTGATGCGCGCTATGTCAGCGCCTGGCAGTTCATCCTGGTCTCGCCGGTGAACTGGCAACGCTTCTTCTCGGCGCGCGGGCTGGCCACGCTGCAGAACGAATTCTTCACCGTGTGGCTGCCGCTGATGGGTGCGGCGCTGCTGGTGCTGCTGGGGCGCAAGCTGCGCTGAGAACCTGTTGACGATCTTTTCATGGGCCACGCAGGAGGCCAAAAACGCAGTGGGCAACGCCGCCCGGCGCGTTTTTGACCTCCTGCTCTTCGGGTTGCGCCCTCAGGCGCGCGCTGCGGTGTGACAAATCCTCGCCGGGCCACCGGTCCGACTGCGGTTTGCGCCTTGCATCGCATCGCCTGGCGGGACAACGTGACCCATGAAAAGATCGTCAACAGGTTCTGAGGGCGGCATAGTTCCTTCTGGAACGTTGGAATCCATGTCGGAAATTGGATCGATCAAGCCATTATTGAGCATTATCATGCCAAAAATTGGATCGATAATGCTAGAATCCGGCGCATGAGTCTCGCCAGCGCCCTGTTCTCCGACAGTCAGGCCCGCACCCTGGAATGGTTGTTTGGCCAGCCTGACCGCGCCTTCCATCTGAACGAGCTGCGCCGCCTATCGGGGCTGGGCAGCGCCTCCATCCAGCGGGAATTGAAGCGCCTGGTGGAGGCCGGCCTGGTGCGGACTGAACGGGTGGGCAACCTGCGTCGTTTCCAGGCCGCCCCGGACAGCCCCATCTACGAGGAACTGGTTGCGCTCACGCGCAAGACCCTGGGTATGGCCGTGCGTTTGCATGACGCGCTCGAACCACTGGAGTCCAACCTCAATCTGGCGCTGATCTATGGCTCCGTAGCCAAGCAGACCGACACGGCCCACAGTGATATCGATGTGCTGCTGGTGGGGGAGGCGCTGACCCTTTCGCAGGTGCTTGAGCGCCTGCTGCCGGTGGAGCAGGCGCTGGGGCGCAGGATCAATCCGAATCTGTTCACCCCCCGGGAGTTCGCGCAGCGCCTGCAGCAGCCCGATTCGTTCGTGCGGCGCATGCTGTCGCAGCCGACGGTGGTGCTGTACGGCAGCCTGCCGGAAACGCCATGAAGGACGGGCCGTGAGCAAACCGGAACTGGAAAACCTGCGGCGCATCGGCCAGCTCAAGGCCGAGCCGGCCAATGCGCAGGAGATCGGCCGCATGCTGGAGCTGGCGCAGACGCGCCTGGCGGATGCACGGCTGGACAGCCTCTCGCTCGAAGGCCACTTCACCAGTGCCTACAACGCCGCGCATGGCGCCGCGCTGGCGGCGCTGCGCTGGTGGGGTTACCGCAGCGAGAACCGCTTCACGGTGTTCCAGTGCCTGGCCCATACGATTGGTTGGCCGGCCAGCCGCTGGCGGGTGCTGGATGCCGCGCACCAGAAGCGCAACCTGGCTGAATATGAGGGTTACCTGGACATCGAGGCATCCGCTGTCGAGGAGCTGACCGCGCTGGCCGCCGATCTGCTGCGGGATGTGCGCACGCTCACGGCCAAAACCCGCTGAACCGGGCGCCGCGGAAATCGCGCCGATAATGCAGGGTTTGCAAGGCTGGCGGGCCACATCTGCCCGCGCATCACGCCTTCTGTCATTCGAGCCGCTGCGCGGCCTGACCGCCATCACCCATTCCAGAACGCAGATGACCACCGAAAACCTGCTTGTCGAACTCTTCGTCGAAGAACTGCCGCCCAAGGCCCTGCAAAAGCTGGGCGATGCCTTTGCCAGCGGCATCGCTGCCAGTCTCGAAGGCCAGGGCCTGGTCGCCAGTGGCGCGGCCGTCACCGGCTACGCCACGCCGCGCCGCCTGGCTGTGCACATCATCGGCGTGGCAGCCAAGGCGGCCGACAAGCCCGTCTCGCAAAAGCTCATGCCCGTCTCGGTCGGCCTCAAGGACGGCCAGGCCACGCCTGCGCTGCTCAAGAAGCTTGGCGCGCTGGGGCTGGACGAGGGCGCGGTAGCGCAGCTCAAGCGCCAGGGCGAAGGCAAGAACGAAGCGCTGTTCCTCGACAGTGTGCAAAGCGGCGCCACGCTGGCCGAAGGCTTGCAGAAGGCGCTGGACGAGACCATCCGCAGCCTGCCGATTCCCAAGGTCATGACCTACCAGCTCGAGACCGGCGTGGCCCTGCCGGGCTGGGACAGCGTGCAGTTCGTGCGCCCGGCGCACGGGCTGGTGGCGCTGCACGGCAGCGCCGTGGTGCCGGTGACGGCGCTGGGCCTGCAAAGCGGCAACGCCACGCATGGGCACCGCTTCGAGGCCAGCGTCGAACCCATCGTGCTGCAGCACGCCGACGGCTATGCTCGGCAATTGCATGACGAGGGCGCGGTGATCGCCAGCTACGCCGAGCGCCGCCAGCGCATTGCCGAGCAGCTGCAGGCCGCCGCCGCGCGGGTGGGCCAGGGCGCGCGGCCGGTGCATGACGAAGACCTGCTCGACGAAGTCAACGCGCTGGTCGAGCGCCCCAATGTGCTGACCTGCCAGTTCGAGGCGGAATTCCTGCAGGTGCCGCAGGAGTGCCTGATCCTCACCATGAAGGCCAACCAGAAGTACTTCCCGCTGCTCGACGCCGAGGGGCGGCTGACCAACCGCTTCCTGGTGGTCAGCAACATCAGCCCCGAGGACGCCAGTGCCGTGATCGGGGGCAACGAGCGCGTGGTGCGCCCGCGCCTGGCCGATGCCAAGTTCTTCTTCGACCAGGACCGCAAGAAGACACTGGCGAGCCGCCTGCCGCAGCTGGCCAGGGTGGTCTACCACAACAAGCTGGGCACGCAGGGCGAGCGCGTCGAGCGCGTGCGCGCCATTGCCCGCGCGATTGCCGAGAGGCTCGGCGTGGACGTGGCGCTGGTCGACACCGCCGCGCAACTGGCCAAGACCGATCTCGTTACCGACATGGTGGGTGAATTCCCCGAACTGCAGGGCGTCATGGGGCGCTACTACGCGCTCAATGACGGCCTGGCGGAGGAAGTGGCCGACGCCATCGAGGATCACTACAAACCCCGCTTCGCCGGCGATGCGCTGCCGCGCGGCGCGGTGGGGGTTGCCGTGGCGCTGGCCGACAAGCTCGAGACCCTGGTGGGCATGTTCGGCATCGGCAATCTGCCCACTGGCGACAAGGACCCGTTCGCGCTGCGCCGCCACGCGCTGGGCGTGATCCGCATGCTGGTCGAGAAGGCGCCGCAACTGGCCTTGGACGACGTGCTGCAGGCCGCGCAGGCGGCCTTCACCAGCCACCTGCCCACAGGTACCGAGTTCGGCGATGCCAGCGCCTCGCTGAGTGCTTTCATCTACGAGCGCCTGGCCGGCAGCCTGCGCGAGCAGGGCTACACCGCGCAGGAGGTCGATGCCGTGCTGGCCCAGCAGCCGCAGCGCCTGGCCGATGTGGGCCAGCGCCTGCAGGCCGTGCGCGTCTTCGCCCAGTTGCCCGAAGCCGAGGCGCTGGCTGCGGCCAACAAGCGCGTCTCCAACATCCTGAAGAAGGCCGACGGCGAGGTACAGGCCACGGTGAACCAGGGGTTGCTGCAGGAGGAGGCCGAGAAGGCCCTCTACGCCGCATTGCAGGCTGTTGCTCCCCAGGCCCAGGCCGCCTACGCCGCCGGCGACTATACCGCCAGCCTGCAGGCGCTGGCCGCGCTCAAGGCGCCGGTCGATGCCTTCTTCGACCAGGTGATGGTCAATGCCGAGGACGCTGCGCTCAAGGCCAACCGGCTGGGCCTGCTCAAGAGACTTCAGCAGGCCATGAACCAGGTGGCGGACCTCTCGCGCCTGGCCGCCTGAACAGGCTTGCCGCGCCACCGGCCTGCTGGTCATCCCGCCTTGACAGGCGGGATGGCAGCCCCGAAAGTCGGGCGGACGACCTTCATATCCACAGCGTATCCGGAGATTCCATGTTCAAGAAACTGCTTGCCGGCCTGGCCATGATGGGCCTGGGCATCACCGCTGCCATGGCGCAAGGCGCGGGCGCCAACTGGCCGACCAAGCCGATCCGCATGATCGTGCCCTTTCCGCCCGGCGGCGGCACCGACATCCTGGCACGGCTGGTCTCGGCCAAGCTGGGTGAGGCCAATGGCTGGACCATCGTCGCAGACAACAAGCCGGGCGTGGGCGGCACACTGGGCATCACCGAACTGGTGCGGGCCGCGCCGGCCGGTTATGACATCGCGCTGGGCCAGAAGGACAACCTGGTCATCGGCCCCTGGCTTTACAAAAGTCTCACCTGGAACCCGGTCAACGATCTGACCGCCGTCGCCCACGTAGCCTACTCGCCGGTGCTGATTTCCACCAGCGCCCAGTCCCCGTACAAAACCCTGGCCGACGTGGTGACTGCCGCCAAGGCCAGGCCCACTGCCGTGACCTATGGTTCGCCCGGCAACGGTACTTCCATCCACCTGGCCGCGCACCTCTTCGAGCAGGCGGCCGGCGTGCAGCTGACGCACATTCCCTACCGCGGATCCAACCCCGCGCTGGTGGATGTGCTGGCCGGAAACGTGGATCTGCTGGTGTCCTCGGTGCCCTCGGCCATCGGGCAGATCAACTCCGGCAACCTGCGGCCGCTGGCGGTGACTTCGGCTCGGCGCAGCAGCTCGCTGCCGGATGTGCCGACCATTGCCGAATCGGGCATCGAGGGCGTGGGTGATTTCGACGTCAGCACCTGGTACGGCATGGTGGCGCCGGCCGGCACGCCCGCCGAAGTGGTCCGCGCGCTCAATACGCAGGTCAATGCGCTGCTGGCCACACCCGAGATGCAAAAGGCCATCCAGGCCCAGGGCGCCGAGCCGCTGGCCATGACGCAGACCGAATTCGCCACCTTCCTCCAGCAGGACTACGAGGCCTGGCGGGGCATCGTCGAGAGCTCGGGCGTGGCCATCGACTGAAGGCCCCTGTTGCGGGGGGCATTGCGCCAGGGGTGTATATTCGCGCCCAGTTTCCCGAGGACCGAGCCACCCGTGACCGCGCCACCGACCCCCCCTTCATTCTCCCTGCCTCCACGCCCCACCGGCCTGCGCTATGCCAGGGCCGCACTGCTCTCCTGGCTGCACCTGCTCGTCATGGGCAGCACCATGGTGGTTTACGCGCTGACACTGTTCGTGGTGGCGCTGTTCAGGCGCGGCGAGCCGATCTACCGCGTCGGCGTGGCCTGGCTGGCCATCTGTGTCAGCAGTGCGCGTTGGCTGCTGGGCATCCACCACCGGGTGCAGGGTCTGGAGAACCTGCCGGCGCACAGCCGCGAGCAGGGGGTGGTGATCCTGGTCAAACACCAGTCCACCTACGAGACCTTTCTGATGCCGCTGGTGCTGCGCCACGTGGTGCTCTCCTATGTGTTCAAGAAGGAACTGCTCTCGATTCCCTTCTTCGGCTGGGGCATCGGGCGCATGGACATGATCCACATCGACCGCAGCCAGGGCGCCAAGGCCTTCCACAAAGTGCTGCAGCAGGGCAAGAAGCTCATCGGCATGGGCAACTGGATCATCATGTTCCCCGAGGGCACGCGCGTGGCACGCGGCCAGGTGGGCAACTACAAGACCAGCGGTGCGCGCCTGGCCATCGAGACCGGCTCCGTGGTGGTGCCGGTGGCGGTGGCCTCGGCCCGTTGCTGGGGGCCGCGCGCCATCGTCAAGTACCCGGGCATGGTCGATGTCTCGATCGGCGCACCGATCCGTTCCGAGGGCAAGACGCCGCAGCAGCTCACGCAGGAGGCGCAGGACTGGATCGAGACCGAAATGCGCCGCCTCGACCCGGCGGCTTATCCGGCCAACCCGGCTTCTTCGGCCGAGCCGGCGCCAGCTACCCAAGCGCCCGGAACGGACGCCACCGACGCCCACCACGGCGACAGCGGCCACGCGTGACCCGCCCCGCTTCCGCGCGAGCCGCCGCTTCGCCGCTGCAAAGCCTGTGGGGCGATGCGCAGGATGCGCTCGACCGCGCCAATGGCGTGTGGCCGCACCCGCAGGCCAACCGCCAGCTCAGCCTTGACTGCGACGGGCAGGTCTACCGCATTGCCTACAGGCTGGAGGCGGCGCGGCGGCGCACCATCGGCATCAGCGTCAGCGCGCAGGGCCTGCGCGTGCGTGCGCCGCACTGGCTGGCCCAGCGTCATATCGATACCGCGCTGCAGGAACGCGCGCCCTGGATCATCAGCAAGCTGCAGCAGCAATACGCGGCGGCGCAGGAAGGCGCGCATGCGCCGCTGCGCTGGCACGATGGCGCCTGTTTCGCCTACCGGGGCGGTCAGGTGCGTGTGGTGCTGGGCCTGGCAGGCCGCCGTGCCGTGTTGCAGCCCGTGGCCATGGCCGCGCCATCCGGCCAGGACGGTGCGCAGCAAGGCAATGGGCAGGATGCGGCGACCGGCCAGGGCGACGTGGCCTGCCATGTGTTGCACCTGCCGCTGCCGCCGCGCAGCAGCGCCGCGCAGATTGCAGCCAGCGTGGAACGCTGGCTGCGTCAGCAGGCGCTGGCGCTGATGCAGGAGCGCCTGGCCATCTACGCGCCGCGCATGGGCGTGACGCCCAGCGGCCTGGGTCTGACCAGCGCGCAGACGCGCTGGGGCAGCGCCAGCAGCAACGGCCGCATCCGCCTGCACTGGCGGTTGGCGCAAATGGACTTGCCGTTGTTCGACTACGTGCTGGTGCACGAGCTGGCCCACCTGCATGAGATGAACCACGGTCCGCGCTTCTGGCAGTGGGTGGCCGAGGTGATGCCCGACTACGCCGAGCAGCGCGCCCGCCTCAAGCAGGTGCGCCTGCCGCCCTGGGGCGGTGCGGAAGGCGCCTAGGAACCTGCTCGGGTCTTTTCGCGGGCGGCGTTGCCCGCCTTGCCCAGACCGCCAGTCTGGGCTGCGACGGGCGTCTTGCCCACGGCGTTTTTGCCTCCTGCCCTTCGGGTTGCCCCGGCAGGCGCGCGCTGCGGCGTTACAAATCCTCGCCGGGCCACCGGCCCGACTGTAGTTTGCGCCTTGCATCGCATCGCCTGGTGGGGCAACGTGGCCCACGAAAAGATCGTGAACAGGTTCTTACTGTGCGAACTGTGCCTTGGCGTCGTTGCCGCAGGTCTTCTTGGCGTCGCCCGAAAGGTCGTCGCAGCGTTCCTTGGCGGCTTCGTACTCGGCCTTGCGGACGGCTTCCTCGCCCTGCAGGCGGACCTTGCTCAGTTCGGCCTCGCGGGCGTCGCCGGTGGCCTCGCTGCTGGCTTCGGTGTAGTGCAGGCGGGCGGTCTCGATGGCGCGCACCTGCTCGGCCTTGGCGTCCTTCTCGCAGACATCCTTGGCATTGCCTTCCTGGGCGCCGCATTGTGTCTTGGCCACGTCGTAGGCGGCGTCGGCCTGGGCCTTGGCGAGGTCATGCTCGGCTTTCGGGCCGGGCTCGTGCCGGGCGTCCAGCTGGGCATGGGCCACTTTCTCCTTGCCCTGGGCTTCGGCCTGGCACACGTCCTTGGCGGTACCCGAGAGGCTGTCGCAGCGTTCCTTGTCGGCCTGGTAGCTGGCCTTGATCTGGTCCTTCTGGGCGTCATACTCCTCCTTGGTGAGGGCGTGGGCGCCGCCGATCAGCAGCGCGGAGCTCAGCAGCATGGCCAGGCGGGGACGGCTCAAGAGGTTCGGGCGTTGGGTCATGGTGTACTCCTTGGATTTCATTCGATTGGGGTGTCGCGATGCTGCTCCTGCGGCCGCAGGAGCGCAAGCATCGGGGACGCCTCGACTGTAGGTGGAGCACAGGCCGGCCCGGGAGGGGCAAGCGCGCAGCCGCTTGTCGGAGAAGCGGGGTCGGCGCTGTCGGACAGCGCCGACGCGCCATGAGCGCCGCGCTGTGGCTGCAGGCCGTTCGGGTGTTGGCGGCCATTTGGCGCGGCCGCCGCCTTGCCTGGGTGAACGGGTGCCTACGCGTTGGAATGCTCGGCGAACCAGCGCTCGGCCAGCCGCACCCAGTAGGTGGCGCCCAGCGGCAGCAGCGTGTCGTTGAAGTCGTAGCTGGCGTTGTGCAGCGTGCACGGGCCGCCGCCGTGGCCGAGGGCGCGGTGGTCGCCATCACCATTGGCGATGAAACAGTAGGCGCCCGGTTTTTCCAACAGCATGAAGGAGAAATCCTCGGCGGCCAGCGAAGGCTCCTGCGGCAGGGCTTTCTCGGGGCCGACGATCTCGGCCATCACGCGCCGGGCCAGTTCGGCCTCGGCGGCGGTGTTGATGGTGGGCGGGTAGTTGCGGTGGAAGGTGAAATCGACGCTGCAGTCGAAGGCACGCGCGAAATCCTCGGCGATCTGGCGCATGCGGGTCTCGACCAGGTCCAGCATCTCGATGGTGAAGGTGCGCACCGTGCCTTGCAGCTCGCAGGTGTTGGGGATGACGTTGGTGGCTTCGCCGCCGTGGATCATGGTCACCGAGACCACCGCGGTCTCGATGGGCTTGACGTTGCGGCTGACGATGGTCTGGAAGGCCAGCACCATCTGGCAGGCCACCGGCATCGGGTCGACGGTCATGTGCGGCATGGCGGCGTGGCCGCCCTTGCCGCGCACGGTGATGCGGAATTCGTTGGACGAGGCCATCACCGGGCCGCTGCTGGAGGCCATGGTGCCTGCCGGCATGCCGGGCCAGTTGTGCATGCCGAAGACGGCATCCATCGGGAATCGCTCGAAAAGGCCTTCCTTGATCATCTCGCGCGCGCCGCCGCCGCCTTCCTCGGCGGGCTGGAAAATCAGGTAGATGGTGCCGTCGAAATCGCGGTGCGCCCCGTGCGCCCAGTGCTGGGCGGCACCCAGCAGCATGGCGGTGTGACCGTCGTGGCCACAGGCGTGCATCTTGCCGGCGATGGTGCTGGCGTGGGCAAAATTGTTGGCCTCCTGCATGGGCAGGGCGTCCATGTCGGCGCGCAGGCCGATGGCACGGCCGCTGGCGCCGCCGTCACGGCCCTGCACGATGCCGACCACACCGGTGGTGCCCAGGCCCCGGTCGCAGGGGATGCCCCAGGCGGCCAGGCGTTCGGCCACCAGATCGGCGGTACGCCGCTCCTCGAAGCACAGCTCCGGGTGGGCATGGATGTCCTTGCGGATCGTGGTGAGGGCGTCGGCCTGGCCGACGATAGAATCGATGAGCTTCATGATGGATCGCTTTGACTGGATCGCCTTGACGGATGAAAAACGAGTGTACCGGCTCCGCATGTCCCCCGCCAGCACGATAACCCCGGTGCGCGCACATGCACGTGTGCACGCACACGGTCGCAGGAAAGGCCGCTTTTCATGAAGCATCTCGCCCTGCTGCTCCTGCTGGCGGCTGCGCTGCTCTACATCGTGGCGACGGCACTGGCCGGCCGGCACCCGGCCTGGCCGTATGTGGCTGCGTTTGCCGAAGCCGGCATGGTGGGGGCGCTGGCCGACTGGTTCGCCGTGGTGGCGCTGTTTCGCCATCCGCTGGGCCTGCCGATTCCGCACACGGCGGTGATCGCCAACAACCAGCAGCGCATCGGCCGGGGGCTGGCCGATTTCCTGGACCAGAACTTCCTGGGTGCGGCGCTGGTGCGCGAACGCCTGGCCGGCTGGGACGCGGCGGCCTGGCTGGCCGGGTGGCTGTGCAAGCCGCAGAACGTGCGCACGCTCACGCAGCCGCTTCTGGCCAGTGCCGAGTTCGGCTTGCGCGCGCTCGACGAGGCGCATGTGAGGCAGTTCGTCACCAGCAACATCCGCACGGCGTTGCGGCAGCTTGATGTCTCGGCCAGCGCTGCCGCCATGCTCGATGCGCTGACGGCCGAGCAGCGCCACCAGGTGCTGCTCGACGATGTGCTGCGCCAGCTCGCCGGCCTGCTGCAGGGCGAGGCCGTGCAGCAGCAGATCAGCGAGGCGATCGCGCGCGAGCTGCGCGCGCTACGCTACCTGGCGCTGGACAAGGCGGCGGCGCGGCTGACGACGCGCAAGATCGTCGCCGCCGTGGCCCGCAACCTGGCCGAAATGGGCGAAAGCCCCGGGCACCCGCTGCGCCAGCGCTTCGACGAGGCGGTGCACCAGTGGATCCTGCAGCTCAAGGCCGACCCGGCGGTGCGCGAGAAAGCCAACCAGCTGCGCGACCAGTTGCTTGATCATCCGGCCCTGGGCGACTACCTCAACACGGTCTGGAACGATCTGCTGGCCTGGCTGGCCGATGACCTGCGCCAGCCCGGTTCGGGCGTGCGCCAGCGCCTCGAAGCGGCGGCCGCGCACCTGGGCGGCCAGTTGCAGGCGAGCGCGCCGATGCGCGACTGGCTCAACCGGCAGGTGCGCGAGATCGTGCCGCAGGTACTCGAACGCTACCGCCCGGCGATCCGCCGCTACGTGGCCGAACGCGTTGGCCAGTGGGATACGCGCGAGCTGGTGCGCGAGGTGGAAACCCACCTGGGCCGCGACCTGCAGTACATCCGCATCAACGGCACGCTGGTCGGTGGCCTGGTGGGACTGGTGATCCACTCCGTGACGCAGTGGTTCGTGGGCTGATGCCTCGCCCCAGCCGCCCCGCGCCGTATTGGAATCAGGGCGTCAGGCAGGCATCGACGAGCAACTGGTGCACACGTGTGTCGCTGCCCAGTTCGGGGTGGAAGGCGCAACCGATCACGCGGCCCTGGCGCACCAGCACCGGCGAGCCGCCGGCCCAGGCCAGCACTTGCGCCTCGGGCTGCCATTGCACGATGCGCGGCGCGCGGATGAACACCATCTCCAGCAGGCCGCCGGGCAGTTCCGATGGGCCGATGTGGATGTACGAATCGCGCTGGCGCCCGTAGGCGTTGCGCTGCACGGTCACATCCAGCAGCCCGAGGCTGGGCTGATCGGGCTGCACGTGTTGTGCCAGCAGGATCAGCCCCGCGCACGTGCCCAGACAGGGATGCGTTGCCGCGAAGTCCTTCAAAGCCGGCCAGAAGTCGCCCTGCTGCAGGAAATGCAGCAGCGTGGTCGATTCGCCGCCGGGCAGCACCAGCGCGTCAAGGCCTTGCAGGTCCTGCGGCAGGCGCACCTGGCGGGTGGCCACGCCCATATCGTGCAGCATGCGCTGGTGCGCCGTGTAGGCGCCTTGCAGCGCCAACACGCCAATGGTGATGCCGGTGCCAGCGCCGGTGGTGGGATTGGTGGCCGCGGCCATTGTCAGTCACCCCGTGATTGCAGCAGCGCCGTCGGCTCCAGCGAGGCCACCGCCAGGCCTTGCATGGCGCTGTCGCAATCGGCGCTGCATTCGGCCACGATGGCCGCGTCGTCGTAATGCGTGCAGGCGCGCACGATGGCACGGGCGCGCTGCTCGGCCTGTTCGGGCGTGGCATATTCCTGGCCGTTGTTCATGAAGATGCCCGAGCCGACGAAGATGGCCTGCGCGCCCAGTTGGCGCATCAGCGCGGCATCGGCCGGCGTGGCAATGCCGCCCGCCGAGAAGTTGGGCACCGGCAGGGCACCGGTCTGCGCCACCTGCCGCACCAGCTCCAGTGGCACGCGCAGGTCGCGCGCGGCCACATACAGTTCATCGGTGCGCAGCGCGGCGAGCGCGCGGATGTCGGCCATGATCTGGCGCATGTGCTTGACGGCGTGCACCACGTCGCCGGTGCCGGCCTCGCCCTTGGTGCGGATCATCGCCGCGCCTTCGGCAATGCGGCGCAGCGCCTCGCCCAGGTTGCGCGCCCCGCAGACGAACGGGATGGCAAAGGCTTGTTTGTCGATGTGATTCACCTCGTCGGCGGGCGTGAGGACTTCGCTCTCGTCGATGAAGTCCACCCCGAGGTGCTGCAGCACCTGGGCTTCGGCGAAGTGGCCGATGCGGGCCTTGGCCATCACGGGAATCGAGACGGTGGCCATGATCTCCTGGATCAGGCGCGGGTTGGCCATGCGCGCGACGCCGCCTTGGGCGCGGATCTGCGCCGGCACACGTTCGAGCGCCATCACCGCGCAGGCGCCGGCGGCCTCGGCGATACGGGCCTGCTCGGTGGTGCAGACGTCCATGATGACGCCGCCCTTGAGCATCTCGGCCAGGCCGATCTTCAGGCGCTGCGCATCCGAGAGCGCGGGTTGGGATAAGGCGGAGGGCGTGGTGCGGGTGTCGCTGGTCATGGTTCAGCAGTCAGGGGTGGAAAGTCTTGCATGGTAGGCAAGGCCGGGCCGCCGCAACAGCTATGATTGCGGTACGGTTTGAACAAACCGTACTGATCAACTGCCAGTACGGTTCCCTTCCCCGATACCATGCCCGAAACCCCCATTCCCGGCCAGCCACAGCTGCAGCCAACGGCCGACCATGGCGTCGCATCCACGCGCGTCGAGCAGGTCATGCGCGATATTCGCCAGCGCATCGAGGGCCGCAGCTTGTGCGCCGGCAAGCGCCTGCCTTCGATCCGCGCACAGGCCGAAGCGTTGGGCGTGGCGCGTTCGACCGTGGTGGATGCCTATGCACGGCTGGTGGCCGAAGGGGTCATCGAGTCGCGCCCCGGCTCGGGCTTCTACGTGGGGCGGCAGCTCACGCCGTTCAGCGTCGCCGAGGTGCAGCCCGGCATGGCACCGCAGAGTGACCCGGTCTGGGTGACGCGCCAGTCGCTGCTGGCCGATGCCGCCAGCCTCAAGCCCGGCTGCGGCTGGCTGCCCGAGACCTGGATGCCTGAGCAGGACATCCGCCGCGCGCTGCGCACGCTCTCGCGCCGTGCGCTCGCGCCGCTGACCGGCTATGGCACGCCGCAGGGCTCGCCGCAGCTGCGCCAGCTGCTCTCGCACCGGCTGGCCGAGCGCGGCGTCAAGGCGGCGCCCGCGCAGCTGATGCTGACCGAATCGGGCACGCAGGCGGTGGACCTGCTGTGCCGCTTCCTGCTGCAGCCGGGCGACACCGTGCTGGTGGACGATCCGTGCTATTTCAGCTTCCAGGCCATGCTGCGCGCGCACCGTGCCGAGGTCGTCAGCGTGCCGTACACGCCGCAGGGGCCGGATCTCGTCGCGCTGGCGCAGTGCCTGGCGCAGCACCGCCCGCGCCTCTATCTCACCAACGCGGCGCTGCACAACCCCACCGGGGCCAGCCTCAGCCTGGAGGTGGCGCACCAGGTGCTGGTGCTGGCTGCGCAGCATGAGCTGACCATCATCGAGGACGACGTGTTCGCCGACTTCGAACACCACCCCGCGCCGCGCCTGGCCGCGCTCGACGGCCTGCAGCGCGTGGTGTACGTGGGCAGCTTCTCCAAGACGCTGTCGGCTTCGGTGCGAGTCGGCCACATTGCCACGCGCGCGGACTGGATCAGCCAGCTGGTGGACCTGAAGCTCGCCACTGCATTCGAATCCGGCCACTTCTCGGCCGAGCTGCTGCACACCCTGCTGGCCGGAGGTACCTACCAGCGCCACATGAACGGCTTGCGCGCGCGGCTGGCCGATGCGATGGGACTGACCATCGAGCGCCTGCAGCGGCTTGGCATCCAGCCCTGGCACCGGCCGCAGGCCGGCATGTTCCTGTGGTGCCGGCTGCCGGACGGCGTCGATGCCGCGGACCTCTCGCAGCGGGCCTTGCTGCAACACCGCATGGTGCTGGCGCCGGGCAATGCCTTCAGCCTGTCGCAAAGCGCTGGCAGCTTCATGCGCTTCAATGCCGCGCAGTGCCTCGATCCGGCGATCGGCCGCGCGCTGGGGGCCTTGCTGGCCTGATGGGCTGCTGCTGCGCCGCTGGCGGCGTGGCGCCCCCCGCGCGGCCATTTTCCGGGCCGACTGATCTGCGCCCCCATGCACAAGGAAAGTGCCTGAATCAGCGCACGGGGCGCGAACGCACCACATGGGGCGGCGCTTTACGCTGTTGATGCACCAGCTGCAGTCAGGTTCAGCCGGATCACATGGCTTGTGGCGGCCTGCGAACGGCTGATCCCCTGTCAAATTATTCCATCTGGTCTGTTTTTGTCCGTTTGGTCAGTATGGGCACGCTTCTTGCTCAGCTTCGCGGGAACAGTGTCGTTCTTGCTCACGCAAAGGGAAGACCATGCAATCGATTCCGCTCATTGATCTCCAGGGGAACATCGACAGCCAGCATCCTACCGCCGATGCGGTTGCCAAGGTGCTTTACGAGGCGCTCAGCACCATCGGTTTCGCCTACATCTGCGGGCACAACGTTGATCCTGCGGTGCGTGTCAGTGCCTTCGAGGCTTCCCGGCGCTTCCATGCCTCCGATCTGGCGCTCAAACAGTCGCTGGCCGTCAATGCGTTCCACCGCGGTTACATCGGCATGGCGACCGAAACCATCCGGACCTCGTCCGTGGCCAAGGTGACCCGCCCCAACATGAGCGAATCGCTGATGCTGATGCACGAACTGGCCGCCGATGATCCGGCTCTGCTGGCAGGCGAGCCGATCCAGGGACCCAACCAATGGCCGCAGTGGCTGCCGGGCTTCCGTCCCGCCATCGAGGCTTATATCGCGCAGGTCGACGCGCTGGGGCGCTACATCATCCGTCTGGTCGCCATGGGGCTGGACATGCCCGATACCGCGCTGGACAGCTTCTTCGAGAAGCCGACGACCTTTCTGCGCCTGCTGCACTACCCGCCCCAGGCGCCGCAGGAGGATGTGCAAATGGGTTCGGCACCCCACACCGACTATGGCGTCATCACGCTGCTGGCGCAGGACGATTCCGGCGGCCTGCAGGTGCGCCCGGTGGGTGGAGATTGGATCGAGGCGCCACCCATCCCGAACGCCTATGTGCTCAATGTGGGCGACATGCTCTCGCGCTGGACCAACGGGCGTCTGGTCTCGACGCCGCACCGGGTCATCAACCGTTCGGGTGGCGACCGCTACTCGATGCCTTACTTCCTCGACCCAAACATGAAGAGCCGCATCGAATGCCTGCCAGCATGCATCGACGCCGAGCACCCGCCCCAGTTTCCGCCCGTGGTCTATGGCGATTACCTGATGGAGCGGCTGAACCGCAACCACGACTACCGCAAGGCGGCCTGAGCCCAGGTTTTGCCGTTTGGCCGGCCCACCTCGTTTCCCCTGCCTTTCCAGGAAAAACCATGATCTTGCAACATGTTCCCATCATTGACCTGCAACCATATTTCTCCGGTACGTCCGAAGGCAAGGAGAAAGTAGCGGAGGCCGTCGACCAGGCGTGCCGCAGCATCGGGTTTCTGGTCATCGTCAATCACCAGATTCCCCGGGAATTGATCGAACGCGTGTATGTGCTGACGCGCCGGTTCTTCGCGCTGCCGCTGGAGGAAAAGCGCAAGGTGGACCGTCCCAGTCCGGACATGGTGCGCGGCTATTCGGGCGTGGCCGAGGAAGGCCTCTCGTACTCGCTCGAGGAAGAGGCGCCGCCCGACCTCAAGGAATCATTCTCGATCGGGCCCAGCAACGTGCCCGACGATGAATACCACCGCGGCAAAGCGGCCGGCCCGCACTTCGCGCCCAACGTCTGGCCCGAGAACCTGCCGGGCTTCAAGGAGGCCTACGAGGAGTACTTCCAGGTCATGAGCGAGCTGGCTGCCGCCATGATGCGCATCTTCGCCCTGGCACTGAAGTTGCCGGAACACTACTTCGACGACAAGATCGACGAGCACATCAGCATGTTCCGCAGCCTCAGCTATCCGCACCTCAAGGATGGCATCCAGCCCGGACAGATGCGCGCCGGCGCGCACACCGACTATGGCAGCATGACCATCGTGCGTCCGGACAGCGCGCGTGGCGGCCTCCAGGTCTGCAACCGCGATGGCAACTGGGTCGACGTGCCGCACGTCGAGGACGGTTTTGTTGTCAACATTGGCGACCTGATGATGCAGTGGACCAACGATGAGTGGATCTCGACGCTGCACCGCGTTATCAACCCGCCCGAGGACAGCACCTCCGATGACAAGCGCCAGTCGCTGGTGTTCTTCCACCAGCCCAACTATGACGCCGTGATCGAATGCCTGCCCGGCTGCAGCAGCGCCGCCAATCCACCTCACTACCGCCCCATCACCTCCGGCGATCACCTGCACTCCAAGTTCGTCAAGCAGACCACCTTCGGAAAAGGCATCGCAGCATGAGCACGCTCTCCTATGTCAACGTCTTTGCCCGCGACATCGAGGCGCTCAGCGCTTTTTACAGCCAGCTGTTCGGCTTCCCGGAGATTGAGGCGATCCGCTCGCCGATCTTTCGCGGCCTCGATACCGGCAAGTCCTGCCTGGGCTTCAACGCCCATGACGCCTATGAAATGCTGCATCTGGCCGAGCATGCCGATTCCCGGGGCGTGAAATTCTTGCTGAACATCGACGTGGACAGTCCGCAGGAGGTCGACCGGCTGGTGCCGGTGGCCCAGGCGCAGGGGGCCACACTCGTCAAGCCTCCCTACAAGACCTATTACAACTGGTACCAGGCCGTGCTGCTGGATCCGGAGCAGAACGTCTTTCGCATCAATCACATGCTGTGACCCCCGGCCCTTGACGACCCCTTTCCCCCACCCCTGAAATCCGAACCCATGGAGGTACGTGACATGTCCCATCGCTTTCTGCCCGCCTTGGCCTGCGCCGCATGCCTGACCGTCAGCGTCGCCATGCCGGCGCTGGCCCAGGACGGCCTGACCCTGAAAGAGCCGATGAAAATCGCCATGCTCTACATCAGCCCCCGCAATGACGGCGGCTGGACCCAGGCGTTTGACGAGGCGCGCCAGAAGATCGAGAACGAGCTGGACGTGAAGATCCAGTACGTCGAGAGTGTGCCGGAGAACGCCTCGGCGATCCGCCCGACGGTCGAGCGCCTGATCCAGCGCGGTGCCAATGTGGTGATCGGCACGGCCTTCGGCTATTCGGACACCTTCAAGGAGCTGGCCACCAAGTACCCGCAGGTGGCGTTCCTCAATGCCTCGGGCACGACCAGTGCGCCCAATCTGCTGTCCTTCAATGGCCGCACCTACGAGAGCCAGTACCTGTGCGGCATGGCCGCGGCGGCCAGTTCCAAGAGCGGCAAGCTCGGCTATGTGGCGGCCAATCCGGTTGGCCCGGTCAACTGGGCCATCAACGGGTTCGCACTGGGTGCGCAGTCGATCAACCCTGCCGCCACGGTGACGGTGATCTACACCGGCGCCTGGAACGACCCGGTCAAGGAGCGCGCCGCCGCCACCGCGCTGCTCGATGCCGGCGCCGATGTGCTGGGGCAGCACGTCGACAGCCCGACGCCGCAGATCGTCGCGCAGGAGCGCGGCGCCCACGGCACCGGCCACCACCGCGACATGCGCGAGTTCGCGCCCGAAGCCACCGTCTGCTCGTCGGTCTGGGTATGGGACCGCTTTCTGATTCCCGAACTCAAGAAGGTTGCCGCTGGCGACTGGAAGCCCAATCCGAACGGCGCGCTGCTGTCGATGCAGGAAGGTGGCACTGACGCCGCCTGCTGCGGACCGGCGGTTCCCGCTGAGCAGGCCGAGCGCATCATGGCCGCCCGCGAGGAATTCCTCAAGGGCGAGAAGACGCTCTACAGCGGCCCCATGTCCGATCGCGACGGCAATGAGCGCATCGCCGCCGGCGCGGTGATGCCCGATGCGCAGCTCTGGCAGATGGACTGGTTCGTCAAGGGTGTGATCACGCAGGACTGACCGCCATGGCCGCCCACAATGCGCTTGAACTGCGGAACGTCAGCAAGTCGTTCGACGGCTTCCAGGCGCTCTCGCAGGCCAGCTTCACGGTCCGCTGGGGCGAGGTGCATGCGCTGCTTGGCGAGAACGGCGCGGGCAAGTCATCGCTGATGAACATCGCCGCCGGCCTGTACGCGCCCGAGAGCGGGGAGATGCTCATCGACGACAACCCGGTACGCCTGGGCGGTCCGAGCGATGCCAGCCGGCACCGGATCGGCATGGTGCACCAGCATTTCAAGCTGGTGCGGCCCTTCAGCGTGGCCGAGAACATTCTGCTGAGCCTGCCGGCCAGCCCGGAGGCACCGGTCACGCACACGAAGCGGCTGGCCTGGGTGTGCCGCCGCATCGAGGCCAAGGCCGCCGAACTCGGCTTCGAGATCGATCCGGCCAAATCCACGCTGGCCCTGTCGATCGCCGAGCAGCAGCGGGTCGAGATCCTCAAGGTGCTGCTGGCGGGTGCGCGCATCCTGATCCTCGATGAGCCGACCGCAGTGCTCACCGACCAGGAGGCGCAGCGCCTGCTGGCCACGATGCAAGCACTGGCGCGGCAGGGCGCGGCGGTGGTGCTGGTCACGCACAAGATGGCCGATGTCAAGCGCTTTGCCGACCGGGTTACCGTGATGCGGGGCGGCCGGACCATCGAGACCCTGGCGCCAGGTGATGCGTCCGAGGATGATCTGGTGCGACTGACCGTGGGCGAGTCGTCGCCGCGGGTGGCATATGAACCGGGCCAGCCGGGCGAGGTGCGGCTGACGGTGCGGCAACTGCGTGTGCCATCCGGCAGTGCCACCGGCTCCGGCGGGCAGGAGGCGGTGCCGGGTGGTGTGGACCTGCAACTGCGCAGCGGCGAGATCTACGGCATCGCTGGTGTGGGCGGCAATGGCCAGGGAGAGCTGGCCAACGCCCTGATGGGCATTCCTCAGCCCTGCGAAGGCAGTGCCGAACTGGCCGGGTTCGGCGACCTCCTGCACGCCAGCGGTCGCCAGCGCCACGAACTGCGCATCGCCTGCATTCCGGCTGATCGCTATGGTGCGGCCCTGGCCGCAGGGCTGTCGGTTTCGGAGAACCACGGCGTTGGCCAGGTGGCCGATGGCGCCTATGGCCCCTGGTGGTGGCTGGACCGGCGGCGCATGGACCGGGCTGCCGCCGCGGCGGTGGCGCAGTTCGACGTGCAGGGCGTGCGGTTGCTGCGCCAGAAGGCCGCACTGCTGTCCGGCGGCAATGCGCAGAAACTGGTGATCGCACGGGAGTTCGGCCGCCGGCCGCAACTGGTGCTGGTGCACAGCCCGAGCCGCGGCCTGGACGTCAAGGCCAGCCAGGCCGTGCATGCACGGCTGCGCGCCGCACGCGATGCGGGAGCGGCCGTGCTGCTCATCAGCGAGGATCTCGATGAGGTGCTGGGCCTGGCCGACCGCATCGGTGTCATGAACAAGGGCCGCATCGTCGCGGAGTTCGGCCGGCCTGCCGATCGGCAGGCCATAGGAAAGGCGATGGTCTCTCATGCCTGAACAAGCCACTCTTTCATCCGGAACCGCCGCGCCGGCACGCGCCACCGAGGCGCGCCAGCCGCTGTTCACGCGCCGCTACACCATCGAAATTCGCCAGCAGATGCCCTGGTGGCAGCAAGCCGCCATCATCGCGCTGTCGCTGCTGGTCGGCCTGGGGATCTCGGTCGCCATCCTGGTGGCTGCCGGTGTGCCTGCCGATGAGCTGCTCAATGAATTCGTCGTCATGACCGTGCTGGACAGCCAGAGCCTCAAGGCCGTGCTGTTTCAGGCCGCACCGATGATCCTGGTCGGGTTGGCCGGTTGCGTGGCCTTCCGGGCGCGGTTCTGGAATCTCGGGCTCGAAGGGCAGATGATCTGGGGCGGCATCGCCGCCACCGCGGTGTCGCTCTTCGAGGTGGGGCCGCCCGCGTTGCGCCTGCCCTTGATGATGCTGGCCGCCTGCCTGGGAGGCCTGGCCTGGGTGATAGTGCCCGCGCTGCTGAAGATCCGCCTGCAGGTCAACGAGATCATCTCGACCCTGATGCTCAATTACGTGGCCGGCAATTTCCTGCTGCATCTGGTCTATGGCAGCTGGAAGGATCCCAAGGACGCCTTTCCCTATTCGCCGCAGTTCCGTCCTTTCGAGCGGCTGCCGGATGTGCTCGACGGCATCAGCCTGGCGGTGCCGATCGCGGCCATCGTCGCGTTGCTGGCGCTGTGGCTGCTCAACGTCTCCAGGGCCGGCCTGTACCTGCGCTTCGTCGATGCCAGCACCCGGGTTGCCACGGCGGTGGGTGTGCCGGTCGTCGGCATCACGCTCGCGGCGGTGCTCGGATCCGGCGCACTGGCCGGGCTGGCCGGCTTGCTGGTGACGGCTGGCCAGGAAGGGCGCCTGACCCAGTCGTTCTACCTGGGCTATGGCTTCTCCGGCATCCTGATCGCCTTTCTGGCGCGCAACAACCCGGTTGCGGCACTGGTGGTGGCGCTGCTGATGGCCATGCTGTTCGTGGCCGGGCGCAGCCTGCAGGTGTTCTACCAGATCCCCTTCTCGATGGTGCAGCTGATCCAGGCCATCCTGGTGATCTGCGTCGCGTCGTCGGACTTCTTCATCCGCCATCGCGTCCGGCGGGTTCAATCGGGAGCGGTGTGATGGACATGGTAGCCAACTGGCTGGGCAACGCCCCTGTATTCGTGGTGCCCTTTGCGCTGGCGGCGCTGGGCCTGATCATCACCGAGAAGTCGGGTGTGCTGGCCATCGGCGCGGAAGGCTTGATGCTGGTCGGCGCGCTCGCGGGTATTGGCGCGCAACTGCATTTCGGCGAGGTCGGCCTGTCGCTGTGCATCGCCATGCTGGCAGCCGCGCTCGTCTCGCTGCTGTTTGCCTTCATGGTGCTGGTGTTGCGGCTCAACCAGATCATTGCCGGCCTGGCCCTGGTGTTCTTCTGCCAGGGGCTCACGGGCCTGCTGGGCACTCTGCTGGAGTGGACCAACCGGCCCGTGCAGGGCCTGCCGGCCTGGGGCCTGTGGCCCTTGTCGGAGTTGCCGCTGGTCGGCAAGCTGTTCGTGCAGAACCCGCTGGTCTATGCCACGCCCCTGCTGTTCCTGGCCGTGGTCTGGGTGTTCGAGCGCACCACCACCGGCATGCGGCTGCGCGCGGTTGGCGAGAATCCGCAGGCCGCCGATGCGGCGGGCATCTCGGTGACCGGCATGCGGCTGGGGGCCATCGTGGCCGGCGCGATGCTGATCGGCCTGGCCGGTGCCTACATCTCGGTGGTCAGCACCAAGCTGTGGATTGCCGACATGACCGGTGGGCGCGGCTGGATCGCAGTGGCGCTGGTGATCTTCTCGCGCTGGTCGCCCTGGAAGGCGCTGGCGGGCGCGGTGCTGTTCGGCTGCATCGAGGCGCTGATCCCGCAACTGGCGGCCAGCGGCGTCAAGCTGCCGCAGTATTTCATGATGATGACGCCTTACATCGTCACGCTGGTGGTCATGGTGCTGGTGGCGCGAAGCGGCATGGCGCGGCAGGCCCAGCCTTCGGCGCTGGGCCTGCCGTTCACGCGCGAGGAACGCACCTGAGCGACCCAAAACCTGCGCTCTTTTCATCGCGCCTAGCCATGCTGGCAGACGTGGGCACAAGCGCCGGTCGGGAGGCCATGCCATGCGCCAGGCTGGCGTTGCGGCTACGCGACATGGCAATCCCGGTTTTGAGGCACATCGGCACCGAGGCAGCACTACTTTGGATCGGATTTGTCAGTAGGGCACAAAGGTCGGGGGCGCAGCGACGATAAACACCGGAATGATTTGTGCAGTTTGCACAAATCGTGTGGTGAAAAAGCCGGTGGTGGTGGTGAACGGTCCCGCCTGGCCAACTGGCATGTCCCTTGCATTGGGGGGATACGCTGAATCCACAGGATGCATCTATGCAAACCATCACCACAGGCAATGGCCCGCGCAGCTTCAACCCCTCGGGCCTGCAGGCCAGGCAGGCCCCGTTCTCGGAGATCCCGGTGATCGACTTCGCCCCGATGTTCGGCGGTGACGCGGCGGCCCGCGCACAGGTCGGCGAGGCGGTGCGCAAGGCCTGCACGGAGGTGGGGTTCTTCTATGCGCGCGGGCATGGTGTGCCGCAGGGCCTGATCGAAGGTACCTTTGCCGCCGCGCAGGATTTCTTTGCGCTGCCGCTGGAGGACAAGATGGCCATCCACGTCGGCAACTCCGAGAACATGCGAGGCTATACCCCCATGCTTGGCGAGAACACCAATACCGAGAGCAAGGGCGACATGCACGAAGGTTTCGACCTCGCGCTGGAGGTGCCGCAGCAGGACCCGGACGTGCAGGCCGGCGTGTTCGGCTACGGCCCCAATCAGTGGCCGGCGGCTTTGCCGGGGTTCCGGCCGGCGCTGCTGGCGTATCACGCCGCGATGATTGCGTTCGGTCACCGCATTTTTGCCGCTTTCGCGCTGGCGCTGGAGTTGCCCGAGGACTTCTTCGAGGCCTACCTGGACAAGCCGATGGCGCACATGCGGGTGCTGTCCTATCCCAGCCAGGACGGGCCGATCGACGAGGCGCAGATCGGCATCGGCGCGCATTCCGACTACGAGTGCTTCACCATCCTCTGCACCGACGAGGTTCCGGCATTGCAGGTACTCAACAGCGCGGGCGAATGGATTCAGGCGCCACCGCTGCCGGGCTGCTTCATCGTCAATGTGGGCGACCTGATGGCGCGCTGGACCAATGACTACTTCGCCTCGACGCTGCACCGTGCCATCAATACCTCGGGGCGCCAGCGCTACTCGATCCCCTTTTTCTTCGGCACCAGTTCCAAGCGGGTGATCGAGGTTCTGCCCAGTTGCCAGAACGCCGACTGGCCGCCGCGCTATCCACCGATCAGCACCGGCGACTACATCCGCTCGCGTTTTGACGACACCTATTTCCATCGGCAGGGCGACGCCCCGGCGCCCTGAACCCGGCATCCCGCGTCCACACCCCAACCACCTGGAGCCCCCATGAACCAGAGCCCCTTCTTTTCCGCCGGTCGCCGCGCCCTGTTGCTGGCCGGTGCCGCGCTGCTGACGGCCACCGCCGTTCCCGCCGCCGAGGCCTTCAAGCTCGACGGGCCGCCCAAGATCGCCTTCATCTACGCCGCCACGGCGCGCGACGGCGGCTGGAACGAGGCCATGGACAATGCGCGCCAGATCGTTGCGCAGGAGCTGGGTTATCCGGTGGCGGCGGCCGAGAGCATCGCCGAGGAGGCCAGCGCGCTGAAGAACGCCATCGACCTCTATGTGCAGCGCGGCTTCAACATCATCGTCACCACTTCCTACGGCTACTCCGACGGAGTGCTGGAGGCTGCGCAGAAGTACCCGGGCGTGGCCTTCCTGGCGGCCTCCGGCACCACCAATGCCGCCAACCTGGAGAGTTTCTACGCCCGTACCTACGAGGCTTGGTACCTGGCCGGCATGGCTGCCGGCGCGGTCAGCCAGAGCAAGACGCTGGGCATGCTCGGCGGCTTTCCGGTCTCGGTGGTCAACTGGGACATCAATGGCTTCACACGCGGCGCGCAGGCCGTCGATCCGGCCATCAGGACGATCGCGCTCTACACCAACTCCTGGTGGGATCCGGCCAAGGAAGGGCAGGCCGCGCAATCCATCCTCGAGCAGAATGCCGACGTGATCGCCAACAACCTGTCGTCGGCGGCGCCGTTCACCATGGCCGAGAAGGCGGGCAAGGCCTCGGTGGGCTTTCAGCTCGACATGAGCAAGCTCGCTCCCAAGGGGCACCTCACCTCAGTGGTGTTCCATTGGGACAAGCACCTCGTGCCCACCATCCGCCAGATCGTCGGTGGCCAATGGACGCCGACGGAGCATGGCGCCTTCCCAGGCATGAAGGAAGGTGTGGTCGACATCACTCCGCTGGGCGACAAGGTACCCGCTGGGGCGCGCGAGCGCATTGCCCAGGCGCGCCAGCAGATCCTCGATGGCAGCCTGGCGCCATTTGCCGGGCCGCTTCTCAAGCAGAACGGCGAGGTGGCCGTGGTTGAGGGCCAGCACCCCGATGATGCCACGCTGTGGGCCATGGACTACCTGATCCAGGGCATCACAGGAAGCGTTCGATGACACACACCGCCGCGCCGCCGCTGCTGGAGCTGTGCGGTCTCTCGAAGCGTTTCGGCGACCGCCCGGTGCTGCAGCGCGCCAGCCTGGAGCTGCGCCAGGGCGAGGTGCATGCCCTGCTGGGCGAGAACGGCGCGGGCAAGTCCACGCTGATGAACATTCTCACCGGCGTCTACCAAGCCGACGAGGGCCATATATTGCTGCGCGGCGAGCGCCTGCCGGTGCGCAGGCCGGCCGACGCCATCGCCGCCGGCATCGGCATGGTGCACCAGCACTTCCGGCTGGTGGAGCGCTTCAGCGTGGCCGAGAACCTGCTGCTGGCCGCCGGTGGCCGGCGCGAGTTGCGCACCGTGCCGCAGGCCGTGGCCGCGCTGCGGCAGGCGGCCGGTCAGACCGGCCTGGGCATCGACCCGGCCCGTCGTGTGGCCGATCTCTCGGTGGCCGAGCGCCAGCGCGTGGAGATCTGCAAGATCCTGGCGCTGGGCGCGCGCATCCTGGTGCTCGACGAGCCCACGGCCGTGCTGACCGACCGCGAGGCCGCCGACATGCTGGCGGCCATGAACCGCATGGCCGAGGGCGGCTGCAGCATCATCCTGATCACCCACAAGCTGCGCGAGGTCGTTGGCCACAGCCAGCGTCTGACCATCATGCGGCAGGGCCGCACCGTCGCCTCCAACCTGGCCACCGACGCGCTGTCGCAGGCCGCGATCGCGGCATTGATGGTCGGCGAGCATCCGGATGGCCCGCAGCGCCAGCCCAGCTCCCGCATCGCCAATGGCCCGGACCTGCTCAACACCCAGGCGTTGTGCGTGCGCCGGCCCGATGGCGGCGTTGGCATCGTGGACCTGAGCCTGCGGGTGCGTGCCGGTGAGATCGTCGGCGTTGCCGGCGTGGGTGGCAATGGCCAGCAACAGCTGGCCGACGCCCTGCTGGGCACGGCCCGCGTGGAGGCCGGCAGCATCGAACTCGACGGCGCCCGCGTCAACGACGCCAGCGTGGCCCGGCGCCGCGACCTGGGCCTGCGCATCATCCCTTCCGATCGAGCCGCCAGCGGCCTGATCGGCGAACTGCCGGTGGCCGACAACCTGGCCCTGACGCGGGTGCGCACGGGCCGCTACCGGCGCTGGTGGCTGGACCGGTGGCGCATGCGTGCCGATGCGCAGGCCAGCATTGCGCAGCATGACATCGCCGGGGCGCGACCCGACACGCGCACCAGCCTGCTGTCCGGCGGCAATGCGCAGAAAGTGCTGCTGGCGCGCGAGCTGGATGCGGACATGCGTCTGCTGATCGCTCATTCGCCCACGCGGGGCCTGGATGTCAAGGCCTGCGCCAGCGTGCATGCGGCCATTCGCGCCGCCGCTGCCAGGGGCGCGGCCTGTCTGCTCATCAGTGAAGACCTGGAGGAGGTGCTGGCCCTGTCGGACCGCATCGTGGTCATCAGCGCCGGCCGCATCACCGGCGAATGCCCCGGCGGCGCCAGTGCCGAGCGGGTAGGGCATCTGATGCTGGGGACGGCCGGCGCGGCGCTGGGGGAGGCGGCCGCGCACCATGCCTGAGTACACCTTTGCGCTGCAGCGGCGCTTGGCGGTTTCCACGCCGCGCGCCGTGCTCACCTTCACGGGCGGCCTGCTGGTGGGCATCGTGCTGGGCCTGCTGTTGCTGATGGCCGTTGGCGTGCCGGCGCAGGCGCTGTTCGACGACCTGGTCGTGCAGGTCTTCCTGCGCCAACAGGGCTTGGCGCAGACCCTGACGCTGAGCGTGCCGCTGGTGCTGGCCGGACTGGCCTCGGCCGTGGCCATGCGGCTGAAATTCTGGAACATCGGCATCGAAGGCCAGCTATGGCTGGGCGCCATCGGTGCCACCGCAGTGGCGCTGCATGGCTTCGGCCCGCCAGTCCTGCGGCTGCCGCTGATGCTGCTGGCGGCGGCGCTGTGCGGCGCCGCCTGGATTGCACTGCCGCTGCTGCTGAGGCTGCGGCTGCAGGTGAGCGAGCTGGTGGTGACGCTGCTGATGTCCAACATCGCCTATCTGTTGCTGCAGCACCTGCTGTTCGGGGCCTGGCGTGATCCGGCCAACAGCTTTCCGGTCTCGCCCCGCATCGGCCCGGAAGGGCGGCTGGCGCTGCTGGGAATGGGCAATCTGCACAGCGGCATTGTCGTTGCGTTGCTCGCGGCGCTACTGGTGGCGGCGCTGTTGGAGCGCAGCCGCGCCGGCTTCCATGCCAATGCCATCGGTGCCAATGCGCAGGTGGCCAGGGCGGCCGGCATCCCGGTGACCGCCACGCTGGCGGGCATGGTGCTGCTGTCGGGCGCGCTGGCCGGGCTGGCCGGCGGCATCATCGTCAGCGGCACCGAGTACCGGCTGACGCAAAACATCGGCTGGAACATGACGTTCAGCGGCATCGTGGTGGCCTTCATCGCGCGGCTCAAGCCGCTGTGGGTGGTGCCGGTGGCCTTCGTGCTGGGCGGCCTCTACAACGCCGGCGGCACGCTCAAGGTCTTCTATGGCCTGTCGGAGGCGGTTGTGCTGCTGCTGCAGGGTGTCATCCTGATGAGTCTGCTGGTGTGCCTGTTCTTTGCGCACTTTCGCATCGATGCCAGAAAGGAGCCGGCCTGATGGATCTCGCTTTTCTGAGCGGCTGGCTCGGCAGCGTACCGCTGGCGGCCATGCCCCTGCTGCTGGCCTGTGTCGGCCTGATCCTGTCGGAGCGCGCCGGCGTGGTCAGCCTGGGTATAGAAGGCTATCTCGCCATGGGGGCGATGACCTCGGCGGTGCTCATTCTGCAGGGCGCGCCGGTGTGGCTGGGCGTGGCCGCGGCCATGCTGGCCGGCATGCTGCTGGCGCTGGGCTTTGGTGTCGCGGTGGTCCTCATGCGGGCCGAGCAGGTGCTGGCGGGCCTGGCCACCATGGCGATCGGCCTGGGGCTGGCGGGCCTGCTCGGACGCTCCCAGGTGCACCGCCCATTCGAGGGGCTGGCGCCACTGGATGTCGGCGCGCTGGCGGGGCTGCCCCTCATCGGGCCGCTGCTGTTCCGCCAGGATGCGCTGACCTACGGCGCGCTGGCACTGTGCCTGCTGCTGGGATGGGCCCTGGCACACACCCGGCTGGGCCTGCGGATCCGGGCCGTGGGCGAAGACCCGGCCACCGCCGATGTGGCCGGCGTCAACGTGCCATTGCACCAGTTGCTGGCAGTGGCCTGCTGCGGTGCGCTGGGAGGCCTGGCGGGCGCCTACCTGTCGGTGGTGGCCAGCAATGTCTGGGTCGAGAACATGGTGGCCGGACGCGGCTGGATTGCGCTGGCGCTGGTGATCTTTGCGCGCTGGAGCCCGGTGCGGGCAATCTTCGGCGCGTTCTTCTTCGGCGCGGTGGAGGCCTTGCTGCCACGGCTGCAGGCCATCGGCTGGGAAGCGCCGGTGTACCTGATGGGCATGCTGCCTTACGCCTTGACCATCCTGGTGCTGGCGATTTCTGCCTGCCGGGCCGGCCATGCGCAGGAGCCGGCGGCGCTGGGCGTGGCTTACCTGCGGCAGGACCGGCGCTGAAGGCCTTGCCAGGGGAGTGGGTACATGCTCAGGATCGCCGACATTCTTGCGCTGCCCGGCCTGCACGAGCTGCGTCTGCGTGCAGGTGCGGCGGGCCTCGACCATGTGGTGCGCTGGCCGTATGTGGCGGAAAACGAGGGCATTGCCGACTGGGTCATGGGCGGTGAGCTGGTGTTCGTCACCGGCATCAACCACCCTCGCCAGGAGGCCAATCTGCTGCAACTGGTGCGCGAAGCGCACCAGCAGCGGGTCGCCGGCATGGTCATCCTGACGGGGGAGGAATTCATTCGCGCCATTCCCGTGGCCGTGGTGGCTGAGGCCGAGCGGCTCTCGCTGCCCCTGCTGGAGCAGCCTTACCAGCTCAAGATGGTGGTGGTGACGCAGGCCATCGGCACGGCGCTGGTGCAGGCGCAGATGCTGGGACGGTCGCGCCAGCATGTCCTCGAGCAACTGCTCGAGGGCGGCTACCAATCCCTGGAGGTGCTGCTGCAGCGCGCCCGCAGCCTGGCATTGCCGCTGGCGGTGCCGCGCCAGCTCGCCCTGTTCCGGCTGGCCGGTGGCGAACAGCTCTTCACCGATGATGCGCCGCTGCAGGCGGAATCACGACTGCAGGGGTATCGCCAGCAATTGCATGACGAGATCGAACAGGTGGTCGCCGGGCTGGGGGATGCGCTGGCGCTGATCTGCCAGGGCGAGCACTGGATTGCGCTGCTGCCCGCCGCCGATGCGCAGCAGGGGCGGCATAACCGCCAGCGCATGCAGGCGCTGCTGGTGCGGGCCAACACACGGCTGGCGCCGCTGCGCCTCTTCCTGGGTCTGAGCGCCACCGGCCACCTGCCGCAGCACTATGCAGCAGGGCTGGGCGAGGCGCGCCAGGCGCTGGTGGTGGCGCAATCCTTCCCGGAGCGGCTGGGCCTGTCCTGCTTTGGCGAACTGGGGGTGCTGGAGCTGCTCAGTGCGGTGCGCGACCGCCAGTTGCTCGACCGTTTCGTTGCCGCCGTGCTGGGCGCGCTGATTCACGATGATGGCCGCCACAGCCCGGTGCTGATGCCCACGCTGGAGGCCTGGCTCCAGTGCAATGGCAATCTGGCGCTGGCGGCTCAGCGCCTGCAGGTGCACCGCAATACCCTGGGCTACCGGTTGCAGCGCATCGAGACATTGACGGGCCGCTCCCTGGGCGACCATCACCACCGGCTCGACCTGACGGTGGCCCTGATGATCTGGCGCCTCTCGGCCTATCAGCCGGCGCCAGCCTGATCGAGCATGGCCGGCCCCACCGGGGTGTTGGCAAGGGCACCGTGGAGCACGATGCGCTGCACGTTCTGCACGGTTTCCTCGAAGAAGTCGGCATCCTGCAGGGTGCGCCCGGTCACGGCCTCGACCTGCACCGCAAAGTCGGCGTAATGCTGGGTGGTGGCCCACAGGGCGAAGATGAAATGGTATGGGTCCACCGGGGCCATGGCCCCTCGTTCGACCCAGTTGCGGATGACGGTGGCCTTGCGCCGGACCAGGTCATTGAGCTCGCTGACCAGGATCGGCGAGAGCAGCGGCGCGCCCTGGATCATCTCCAGGCAGAACAGGCGTGAGGCCTGGGGCTGATCGCGCGAGGCTTCCAGCTTGCGGCGGATGTAGTCGCCCACCACCTGCTGCGGATCCTGTTCGTCGCTGAAGCCCTCCAGTGGCACCAGCCACCACGTCAGGTGCTCATGCAGCACCTTGACGTACAGGTCTTCCTTGTTGGAAAAGTAGTAGAGCAGGTTGGTCTTCGAGACGTCCGCGAGCGTGGCGATCTGGTCCAGGCTGGTGCCATGCAGGCCAAAGCGGGAGAACTGATCGAGCGCGGCCTCCGTGATGGCTCTGCGCTTTTCCTCGACCTTGCGCTGGCGTCGGCGCGAACTTGCGGCGCGGGCCGATTCGGTGCTGGCACGACCAGGCGTCGCCGCCGGGCGACTCGATGGGGTGCGCTGCTCGGGAAAATCTTCGGCCTGCTGGGTGCGTTTTCTCATAGGTGTTGTGATCCTCGGCGGGGGAGCGTCTCTATCTCTTGTATGGGGAGGATACGACAAACAGGCCGGCCCCAGGTGGATGCGGGCCGCCCCAGGCTTGGGCGATGCCCGCACCAGTTGGAGGCTGCTTTTGGAACTGAGTGATCCAGAATGGATCATTTGGTAAAAAATAAACGGAATGAATAATTAACATATTGATTTTATTTAATAAAAAAACTGGCATCTGAATTGCTTTAGGCCTGCCATACGGATCCTTCACATCTTAGTCAGGACAGGCAGGTATGAAAGTTGGTGTCTTCATCCCCATCGGTAACAACGGTTGGCTTCTGTCGGAGAATGCGCCGCAATACAAGCCCAGCTTTGCGCTCAACAAGGAGATCGTGCTGGCGGCCGAGCATTACGGCCTGGATTTTGCGCTGTCGATGATCAAGCTGCGCGGCTTTGGCGGCAAGACGGAATTCTGGGACTACAACCTGGAGTCGTTCACGCTGATGGCCGGGCTGGCGGCCGTGACCAGCAAGATCAAGCTGTATGGCACGGCGGCGTCGCTGGTCATGTCGCCGGCCATCGTGGCCCGCATGGCCGCGACCATCGACTCCATCTCCAACGGGCGCTTCGGCGTGAACCTGGTCACCGGCTGGCAGCGGCCCGAGTATTCGCAGATGGGCATGTGGCCCGGCGACGAGTTCTTCTCCACCCGCTACAACTACCTGACGGAGTATGTGCAGGTGTTGCGCGACCTGTGGGGCACCGGCCGCTCCGACTTCAAGGGCGAGCACTTCACGATGGAGGACTGCCAGGTCAAACCCGTGCCGCAGGTGCCAATGAAGGTCATCTGCGCGGGCCAGAGCGACGCGGGCATGGCGTTCTCGGCCAAGTATGCGGACTACAACTTCGCCTTTGGCAAGGGAGTCAATACGCCCAAGGCCTTCGCGCCCGCCGCCGAGAAGCTGATTGCGGCCACGGCCCAGACCGGCCGGCACGTCACGACCTTCGTGTTGATGATGGTGATCGCCGACGAAACCGATGAGGCCGCCCGTGCCAAGTGGGAGCATTACAAGGCCGGTGCCGACCAGGTGGCCATTGCCTGGCTGGGCGAGCAGGGCGCGGCCGACACGCGCTCGGGTAGCGACACGAATGTGCGCCAGATGGCCGATCCCACGTCGGCCGTTAACATCAACATGGGAACACTGGTGGGGTCCTATGCGAGTGTGGCACGCATGCTCGATGAAATGGCCGAGGTGCCCGGCACCGAGGGTGTGCTGCTCACCTTCGATGACTTCGTCGCTGGCGTGCGCAACTTTGGCGAACGCATCCAGCCGCTGATGCGCAGCCGGGTCGGTGCCGACTCCCCCGTGCCATCCCGGGCGGTGGCCGTCGCATCGGCGGCCTGAGGGGACACGCATGCAGGAAAAGAACCGCACCCTCACATCGAACACGCCGGTGGGACTGCCCTACGCCGACGGCGATCCACTGCGCCGTGTGCTGCCGGCGCGGCCGGAGCCGGTGACCTTCCGCACCGATGACACGGCCGTCATCGTGGTCGACATGCAAAACGCCTATGCCTCGCTGGACGGCTACGTGGACAAGGCCGGCTTTGACATTTCCGGCGCACAGGGCGTGATCGCCAACATCCAGCGCACGGTGGACGCCGCGCGCGCCGCGGGCATCCAGGTGGTGTTCCTGCAGAACGGCTGGGACGCGCGCTATGTCGAGGCTGGCGGGCCTGGCTCGCCGAACTGGCACAAGTCCAACGCGCTCAAGACCATGCGCGCCAGGCCCGAACTGCATGGCCGGTTCCTGGCCAAGGGAGGGTGGGACTATGCGCTGGTCGATGCGCTTGCGCCGCAGCAGGCCGACATCGTCGTGCCCAAGACACGCTACAGCGGCTTCTTCAACAGCACGCTCGACAGCACGCTGCGCGCGCGCGGCATCCGCAACCTGGTATTCACCGGCATTGCCACCAACGTCTGCGTTGAATCGTCGATTCGGGATGCGTTCCATCTCGAATATTTCTGCGTGATGCTCGAGGACGCCACCCATGAACTGGGCGGCCCGGCCATCCAGGCGGCCAGCGTCTACAACGTCGAGACCTTCTTCGGTTGGGTCTCCAGCGTCGAAGCCTTCTGCCTTGCCGCGGCCGCCGGCGCCGGCAAGGCATGAACCCGCAGCGCCCGCATCCATCTGTCCCGGCCTGTTCACCACTTTTCATTCATTCACTGCCATCACGGAGTCTGTCCATGCCCAAGCAAGTCATCATCCCGCCGGGAACCGGCACCCCCATCGCTCCTTTCGTGCCGGGCACGCTGGCCGACGGCGTGGTCTATGTCTCCGGCACCCTGCCATTCGACAAAGACAACAACGTCGTCCACCCGGGCGATCCGGCGGCGCAGGCGCGCCATGTGCTGGAGACCATCCAGGGCGTCATCACGGCGGCAGGCGGCACCATGGCCGATGTCACCTTCAACTCGATCTTCATCACCGACTGGGCCAACTACGCAGCCGTCAACGCGGTGTATGCCGAATTCTTCCCCGGTGACAAGCCCGCGCGCTATTGCATCCAGTGCGGCCTCGTCAAGCCCGATGCGCTGGTGGAGATCGCCACCATCGCCCACGTCGGGACCAAGGGCTGAACCGATGGTGCCCGCTTACGACATCCATCCGCCTGCGGCGCCGCGCCGCGGCACGGTGCTGCTGGCCTCGGGCCTGGGGGGCGTGGCCGGTTTCTGGGGCACGCAGATCGAGCCCCTGCGGCAGGCCGGCTTCGAAGTCATCACCTACGACCAGCGCGGCACCGGCCGCAGCCGCGCCGAGCTGCCACAGGACTACCGCATCGAGGACATGGCAGCCGATGTCCTGGCGGTGCTGGACGCCGCGCAGGTGTCCCAATGCCATCTGGTCGGCCATGCGCTGGGTGGGCTGGTGGGCCTGCAACTGGCTTTGCAGGCGCCCGACCGCATCGCCAGCCTGGTGCTGGTTAATGCCTGGGCGGGGCCCAACCCGCACTCGGCGCGCTGCTTCAAGGCGCGACTGGCGCTGCTCGATGCCGTCGGACCGCGGGCCTATGTCGAGGCCCAACCGATTTTTCTGTACCCGGCCGCCTGGAGTGCGGAACACGCCGACCAGGTGCAGGCGGAAGTCGAACATGCGCTGCAGCATTTTCCTGGCGCGGCCACCATGAAGGCACGCATCGCGGCGCTGTCGGCATTCGATGTGGTGCAGCGCCTGCCGGACATTGCCGCGCCCGCGCTGGTCATGGCCACGATGGATGACGTCCTGGTGCCATGGACGCGCTCGCGCCAGCTGGCCGATGGCCTGCCCCATGCCACGCTGGCGCTGATGCCGCATGGCGGACATGCCAACAGCGTCACCGACAGCGGCAGCTTCAATGCCCAGTTGATCGACTATCTGCAGGGCCTGGCGCAGCCCTGAAGGTTGCCGCGCCAGTCCTTGCCGTGCCCCTGTCGTGCCGTTCCCGCTCCCGACCCGATCCTTCCGGAGGATTTCATGTCCGTTGCCCAGAATCTCCATGTGGATGACAGCCGCCATGCGGCCCTGTCCATCGCCACCATGCCGCCGCCCGTCGGCGGGCTGTCCCGGGAGGACTACCGCAATGCCATGGCCAGGCTTGGCGCTGCCGTCAACATCATCACCACCGATGGTCCGGGCGGGCGTGCCGGCTTCACCGCTTCTGCCGTGAGCAGCGTCACCGATACGCCTCCCACCCTGCTGGTCTGCCTCAACCGCAGTGCCTCGGTCTACCCGGCGTTTCGTGACAACCAGGCGCTGTGCGTCAACACACTGGGGCCGGGGCACCAGCACCTCTCCAACCTCTTTGGCGGCAAGACGCCGATGGCACAGCGCTTTGCCGCCTGTGACTGGAAGACGGCCGCTTCGGGCGCGCCCATCCTGGCGCAGGCTGCTGTCTCGTTCGACTGCCGTGTCACCAGCCGTACCTGCATCGGCACCCACGAGGTGCTGTTCTGCCAGGTGCTGGCGGTGGAGCTTGGCGCTGGCACGGGCAGCCTGGTGTATTTCGATCGCCGCTACCACGAAATCGGCGTGAGCGGCTGAACGGTCCCTCGCTCTCTTCCCGGTGACCGGATCGGTCCGGTGCCGGTGGTCTGTCTGGCCGGTGCCTGCACCTGCCATGGTGTGCTGTTGCCTGCGTGTCGGCTTCTCCCTTCTTTCCTGTTTGTCCCACCCCTGTCCACCCTGTCTCAAGGAGCCCGAGCGATGAAACCCTTTGCAATTCCCCTGGCAGCCCTGCTGACCTGCTCTTCCTGCGCCTTTGCGCAGTCGTCCGTGCAGTTGTACGGCCTCATCGATGTCGGGCTTGGTGGCACCAAGTTCACGCCGCTGTCGGGCCCGTCGACCAGCGAAGGCCTGATGTTCCTGCGCAATCCCGATCTCGCCTCGCGCTGGGGCATCAAGGGCTCGGAAGACCTGGGCGGCGGCACCAAGGTCAACTTCCAGTACGAGGCGGGTCTGACGCCGACCACGGGTGAGGCGGCCACGCCCTATTTCTCGCGCGCGTCCTGGGTCGGCCTGTCGGGCACCTTCGGCGAAGTGCGCCTGGGCCGCATGTTCACCGTGGTGGATGACACCACGTTCTGGTTCGACATCAATGGCACGACCTCGTTTTCCGCCTATTACAAGGCGGGCCTGATTTCCTGGTTCAACTACGACAGCCCGATCGGCGGGGCCGGGCAGTTCCAGTACATCACGCCGGAGGTCGGCGGCTTCCAGGCCCGCGTCGGCGTGGCCCTGAAGGATGACATCAGCGACAGTTCCGGCCAGTCGACCCTCTGGCACGGCATGGGCGAGGCACGCACGCTGATCCAGGCCGCCGCCATGTATCGTCATGAGGCCTTGATGCTGGGTGCGACGGTGGAAGGTAAGGGCGGCGATGACAACCGCGTGGCCTACGCATTGGCCGCGCGCTACGACTTCGGGCCGGCCGAGGTCAGCGCCAGCTACAACCGCATGGCGCACAGCACGCTGGGCAAGGGTTATACGGCCGGTGTGGCCGTGCCATTGGGCAATTTCCGGGTCGGCGCGCAGGCTGGCTACAACACCGACGCGGACGTGCTGGCGCTGGTCGATGGCACCAGCAAGTCCTATGAGTTGTTCGGCACCTACGCACTGTCCAAACAGACGGCGCTGTTCGTGAACTTCAACCACACGAAGTATTCCGAATCCGGCAAGGAGCAGGGCTACTCGTTTGGCATCCGGCACGCCTTTTGAGGCCTGAGCTTCCGGGAGGCTTGCCCGCCAAGGTGCGCGGGATGAACGGGACAGCGGATCGCTGTCCCGTTTGACTGGTCAGGCCTTGAGCCGGCGCGCCAGGCGCCCGCGCAGCCATTCGAGCACCAGCAGCAGGCTGGTCGAGAGCACGATCAGGATGGTGGCGAGGGCAGCGATGGTCGGGCTGATGTTCTCGCGGATGCCGGTGAACATCTGGCGCGGCAGCGTGACCTGTTCGGCGCCGGCGAGAAACAGCGTGACCACCACTTCGTCGAACGAGACGGCAAAGGCGAACAGCGCGCCCGAGATCACGCCCGGCGCGATCAGCGGCAGCGTGACGCGAAAGAAGGTGGTCAGCCGGCCCGCGCCCAGCGAGAGGCTGGCGCGCACCAGGTTGTGGTTGAAGCCCTGCAGCGTCGCCAGCACGGTGGTCAGCACGAAAGGGGCGCCCAGCGCCGCATGCGCCAGGATCAGCCCGGTGTAGCTGTCGGCCAGGCCCAGCGGTGCGAAGAACAGGTACATGCCCACGCCGACGACGATGACGGGCACCACCATCGGCGAGATCAGCACCGCCATCAAGAGGCCCTTGCCGCGGAACTCGGCCTTGGCCAGGCCCGTGGCCGCCAGCGTGCCGAGCACGGTGGCGATCAGCGTGGCCGCCGGCGCGATGATGAAGCTGTTCTTGGCCGCACGCAGCCATTCGGGCGCGCCCAGCAGGTTCTCGTACCAGCGCAGCGAGAAGCCCGGCATCGGGTAGGCCAGGAAGCTGCCGCTGGAAAAAGACAGCGGGATGATCGCCAGGATCGGCAGGATCAGGAACAGCAGCACCAGCGCGCAAATGCCGCGCAGCGCGAAGTACCAGAGGCGCTCCGGCCACGAGGTGTAGGGCGGAAAGGTGGGCAGCAGGCGGTTCATGGGGGTTCCTCCTCAGCGGACCGTCGCGGCCGCGCCGGGCCTGGCGACGCGCTGGTAGACGGCATACAGCACCAGCGTGGCCGCCAGCAGCAGCGCGCCCAGGGCGCAGGCCATGCCCCAGTTGACCACGGTGTTGGTGAAGTAGGCGATGTAGTAGCTCACCATCTGGTCGCCCGGGCCACCCAGCAGCGCGGGGGTGATGTAGTAGCCGATGGTGGTGATGAACACCAGCAGCACGCCCGCGGCCACGCCAGCGTAGGTCTGCGGGATGTAGACGCGCCAGAAGGCGGCGAAGGGATGACTGCCCAGCGAGATGGCGGCGCGCACGTAGCTTGGCGGGATGGCCTTCATGACGCTGTAGAGCGGCAGGATCATGAAGGGCAGCATGATGTGCACCATCGAGATGTAGACGCCGGTGCGGTTGAACAGCAGCGCCAGCGGCGAGTCGATGATGCCGCTGGCCAGCAGCGCCGAGTTGATCAGGCCGTTTTGCTGCAGCAGCACGATCCAGGCGGCGATGCGCACCAGCACCGAGGTCCAGAACGGGATCAGCACGCCGATCATCACCAGGTTGGCGCTGCGCGCGGACAGCGTCGAGGCCCAGTAGGCGAGCGGAAAGGCCACCGCCAGCGTGATCAGCGTGGCGACCACGCCGATCCACAGGGTGCGCCCCAGGATGGCGCGGTAGATGGCCGCGTCCGGATCGGCCGCCTCGATCTTGCCGAAGTTGTCCTGCTGCAGGTCGAGTGCGGCCAGCAGGAAGAAGGGAGTGTAGGGCGCGCCGTTCTTGGCGATGGCCTGCCAGTAGGGCAGCTCGCCCCAGCGCGCATCGAGCGCGATCAGCGCCTCGCGCGGAGGGCCTTCGAGCGGCAGGGCGCGGGCGGTCCTGGTGATCAGCGAGCGGTAGCCGCTGATCTCGTTGTTCAGGCGCCGCGCCAGGTTGCCGGCGTTGCCATCGCCGGACGTCAGGTGCTGCAGGTCGGCAGCCAGCGCGGCATAGGCGGCATCGGCGGGCAATGCCCGGCGGTCCCAGCCTGTCAGCGCCTCGACGGTTTGCGGCAGGGCATCGTGCACTTCGGGACTGTCCACCGAGCGCTGCAGCAACAGCGCGATCGGCACCAGGAACACCGCGAACAGGAAGAGCGCCAGCGGTGCGATCAGCGCCAGTGCCTGGGCCTTCTTGCGCCATTCGGCGTGGCGCAGCTCACGGCGCAGGCGTCGCGCGTCCTCGGCCGGTATGGCCTGGGGGGGAAGAATGGCCTCGGTGTGCATGGCGGTCTCTGCTGGTATGGGAGGGCGATGCCGGGGGTCAGCGTGCGGACCAGGCGGTAAAGCGCTGTTGCAGCTCCTCGCCGTGGTCGGTCCAGAATTCGCCGTTCATCAGCACGCCGACGGCGGCGTTTTCCGGGGTGCTGGGCAGGTCGGCAGCGGTCTTGGCGTCCAGTGCCTTGAGCGCTTCGAGGTTGACCGGACCGTAGGCGATGTGCTGCGCATACACCGCCTGGGTGTCGGCGCCGCTGGCGTGCTTGATGAAGTCGTAGGCCAGGTCCTTGTTGGGCGTGCCCTTGGGGATGACCCAGTAGTCGAGGTCGTAGATGCCGCCGTTCCACACCACGTTGAGGGGCTGGCCCTCGCGCTTGGCGGCGTCGATGCGGCCATTGAAGGCGGTGGACATGACCACGTCGCCCGCCACCAGGAACTGCGGCGGCTGCGCGCCCGCTTCCCACCACTGGATGTGCGGCTTGATCTCGTCGAGCTTCTTGAAGGCGCGGTCCACGCCCTCCTTGGTGGCCAGCACGCCATAGACGTCCTTGGCCGGTACGCCGTCGGCCATCAGCGCGAACTCCAGGTTGTAGAGCGCCTGCTTGCGCATGCCGCGCTTGCCGGGGAATTTTTCCACGTCCCAGAAGTCGGCCCAGCCCGTTGGCGTGGTCTTGAGCTTGTTGCTGTCATAGGCCAGCACGGTGGACCAGACGAAGGCACCGACGCCGCACTCGGTCACGGCTTCGGGAATCAGCGCATCCTCGGGGACGACGCGCGACCAGTCGATCTTCTCGTAGAGCCCCTCGTCACAGCCGCGCGTGAGATCGCCTGTCTCGACCTCGACCACGTCCCAGGTCACGCGGCCGGTCTCGACCATGGCCTTGACGCGGGCCTGCTCGCCGTTGTATTCGACGCCGATGATGGGGTTGCCGCTGGCTTTCTCGAAGGTCTCGAAATAGGCCGTCTTCTGGGCGTTGCCATTGGCGCCACCGAAGTTGACGACCGTGAGGTCCTTGGCTGCCGCGCCCATGGAGAACAGGGCGGTGGCAGACAGGATGCTGAGCTTGCGCACGAAATGGGAAGTGGCCATGGAGAACCTCTCGGGAAGTGGTGGATGGGAGAAAAACAGGGGGGGGACGGTTTCAGGCGTAGACGCGCAGATGCTCGGGCTCGAAGGCCAGCGTGACGGCATCGCCGGGCGTGATGTGCCGCAGTGCCGGCGTGCCCAGCGGCACCTTGACGAAGCACTGGTGAGGCTGCTGCGCGAATTCGCATTGCAGGCGCACGTGGTCGCCGAAGTAGATCAGCCCGGCGGCGCGTCCGCGCAGCAGGCTGCCGGCGGCCGGGGCGGCCTCGGCCGGATCGAGCAGGCGCATGCGCTCGGGCCGGATGCTGGCGGTGGCCTCCTGCCCTGCCGCCGTCTTGCCGATGGCCTGGCCCAGAATGGCCTGGCCATCGGGCAGCGCCAGGGTGCAAAGAGCGGTCTGGCCGGCCTGATCCGGAGCACCGGCGCGCAGCTGACCGCTCAAGCGGTTGCTGTCGCCGATGAAGCCGGCCACGAACAGGTTGTCCGGGGCTTCGTAGAGCTGGTCCACAGGCGCGAGCTGCTGGATCACGCCCTGCTCGAACACGGCCACGCGGTCGCTCATGGTCAGCGCCTCGTTCTGGTCGTGCGTGACGTAGACGAAGGTCATGCCCAGTTGCTGGTGCAAGGCCTTGAGTTCGATCTGCATGTGTTCGCGCAACTGCTTGTCGAGCGCGCCCAGCGGCTCGTCCATCAGCACCAGTTGCGGCTTGAAGACCAGGGCACGTGCCAGCGCAATGCGCTGCTGCTGGCCGCCGGAGAGCTGCGAGGGGTAGCGCGCTGCGAACGACTCCATGTGCACCATCGCCAGCGCCTCGTGGATCTGCTGCCTGCGCTGCGCGGCCGGCACGCCGCGTACCTGCAGCGGGTAGCCCACGTTTTGCGCCACCGTCATGTGCGGGAACAGCGCGTAGTTCTGGAACACCATGCCGATGTTGCGCTTGTGCGGCGGCACGCGGTTGAGCAACTGTCCATCCAGGCGGATCTCGCCGCCGGTCGGAAACTCGAAGCCGGCCAGCATCATCAGGCAGGTGGTCTTGCCCGAGCCCGAGGGGCCCAGCAGCGTGAGGAATTCACCTTTGCGGATGTCCAGGTCGAGTTGCTTGACGACGAGATGCTCGCCGTCATAGGTCTTCTTGACGCCGCGGAAGCTGACCAGCACGTCGGCGCTGGTGGCGGCGGGGACGGAGGATGCGGTCATGGGTTCCTTTCCAGTCGGGCCAGGCTTTTGCCGATGTTGTCGAAATGCTTGCGCATCCCGAGCTTGATGCTGGTGCGGAGGTCGGCGGTCGGCGGGGCCGATTCGGTGGCAGGTTGCGTGGCGTTGGTGCCGGCGGTGTCCGGCTGTGCCAGCAGCGCGGCCTGCAGGATGTCCAGCGCTTCGTCGAAAACCGCATCCCCGATGGTCAGCGGAAACAGGAAGCGGATCACATTGCCATGGGTGCCGCAGCTGAGCAGCAGCAGGCCCCGCTGCAGCGCACGCGCCAGCACGGCCTGGGTAAACGCTGCGTCGGGCTGGCCCTCGGCATTCCTGAATTCCACTGCCACCATGCCGCCCAGGCCACGCACCTCGGCGATTTGCGGCACCTGCGCGTGCAGGCCCTCGAGCCGCGCCTTGAGGCGCTCGCCCAGCACCTGGCTGCGTTCGGTCAACCGCTCCTCGGCGATCACGTCCAGCACCGCATGGGCGGCGGCCACGGCCAGCGGGTTGCCGGCATAGGTGCCGCCCAAGCCGCCGGGGCCGGGTGCATCCATGATCTCGGCGCGGCCGCACACGCCTGACAACGGCATGCCGCCGGCCAGGCTCTTGGCGAAGGTGATGAGGTCGGGCAGCGCATCGAAATGCTCGCAGGCGAACAGCCGGCCGGTGCGGGCAAAGCCGGTTTGCACCTCGTCCGCGATCAGCACGATGCCATGCTGGTCGCAGACCGTGCGCAGCGCTTGGAAGAACAGCGGCGGCAACGGGTTGAAGCCACCTTCGCCCTGCACCGGCTCGACGATGATGGCGGCCACGCGGCCGGGCTCGATGTCGACCTTGAAGAGTTGCTGCAGCGCCTCGAGCGCATGCTCTGGTGTGATGCCATGCAGCGCGTTGGGAAAAGGCAGGTGGTAGACATCGCCCGGGAAGGGGCCGAAACCCGTCTTGTAGGGCGCCACCTTGCCGGTGAGCGCCAGCGTCAGCAGCGTGCGGCCATGGAACGCTCCGCCAAAGGCGATCACGCCGGGGCGGCCGGTGTGGGCGCGGGCGATCTTGATGGCGTTTTCCACTGCCTCGGCACCGGTGGTGAAGAAGGCCGTTTTCTTGGCATGCGTGCCCGGCGTGGCGGCATTGATGCGTTCGGCCAGAGAGACATAGGAGGCATAGGGCACGACCTGGTAGGCGGTGTGCGTGAAGCGTTCGAGTTGTGCGGCAATGGCCGCCGTCACCTTGGGATGGCGGTGGCCGGTGTTGAGCACCGCGATGCCGGCGGCAAAGTCGATGTAGCGGCGGCCTTCGACATCCCACAGTTCGGCATTGCTGGCACGATCGGCGTAGAAGCTGCACATGACGCCGACGCCGCGCGGCGAGGCGGCTTCGCGGCGGCGCTGCAATGAAGCGTTGTTCATCTCGACTCCCATGACGGTTGGACTGGCTTGGAACATGTTGCGCAGTATCATCAGGTATGGCTCTGGCGCTTAGAGCCATTTGGTGTATATCCATAGAGCCAATTTGTACGGGTTAACGAGGAGAAGGCATGCTGTCGAATCTGTCCGAGTGGTTGCGCGCGCGGCTTGACGAGACCGGGGAGGAGCCGGCCTACCGGCGCCTGGCGCGTCTGCTGCAGCAGGCCATCCTGTCGGGGCGGCTCGCCAGCGGCGTGCGCCTGCCTTCCTCGCGCGCGCTGGCGGCCGAACTGGGCATCGCGCGCAACACGGTCACGCACGTCTATGAACAATTGGCGGCCGAGGGCTATGTGCAGTCGCACAGCGGCAGTGGCACCTATGTGGCCGACACCAGCCTGGAGCGCCTGCGTGCCGAGCCTCGCACGGGCCGGCGACCGCTGCGCGACCACCAGCGTCTCTCCAAGCGGGGCCGGCGCACCATCGAGATGGCCGGGGTCAGCAAGCTGCAGTGGGGCGCCTTCATGCCGGGGGTGCCGGACGTGACCGAATTCCCGCTGAAGGTCTGGAACCGTCTGCACAACCGCGTCTGGCGGCAGATCCGCCCCGAACTGATGACCTATGCCCAGGGTGGCGGCTACCGCCCGCTGCGGCGCGTGCTGGCCGACTACCTGCGGGTGGCGCGTGCGGCCAGTTGCGAGCCGGATCAGGTCGTCATCACCACCGGCATCCACCAGTCGGTGGACCTGGCGGTGCGCCTGCTGTGCGATGTGGGCGACGAGGTCTGGGTCGAGGACCCATGCTATTGGGGCGTGCGCAACCTGCTGATTTCATCGGGCCTCAAGGCCATCCCCATCCCGGTCGACGAAGAGGGCATGAACCCCTCGCCACGCCATCTGGCCAGGCCGCCGCGGTTGATCGTGTGCACGCCCTCGCACCAGTATCCGCTTGGCTGCGTGATGAGTCTGACGCGCCGGCGCATGCTGCTCGACTATGCCGCGGCCAACGACTGCTGGATCATCGAGGACGACTACGACAGTGAATTCCGCTACGGCATCCATCCGCTGGCCTCGTTGCAGGGGCTGGACCCGCACGGTCAGGTGATTTACGTCGGCAGCTTCAGCAAGGTGCTGTTTCCCGGCCTGCGGGTGGGCTACATGGTGGTACCCACCAGCATGGCGGATTTTTTCGCGCAGGGCATTGCCGAGCTCTACCGCGAGGGCCAGATGATGCAGCAGGCGGTGCTGGCGGAATTCATCGACGAGGGCTACCTGGGTTCGCACATCCGCCGCATGCGGGGCCTGTATGCCGAGCGGCGCGGCCTGCTCATCGATGCCGTGCACCGTCACTATGGCGATGCACTGCCCGTCTTCGGTGGCGAGGCGGGTCTGCACATGGTGCTCGGGCTGCCGCAGGTGCGCGACGATCTGGCCGTCAGCCAGGCCGCGCTGGCGCAGGGCATTCTGACGCGCGCGCTCAGCGGCTACTACAACTCGGTGCGCACCATGCACACGGGCCTGATCCTGGGCTACGCCTGCGTGCCCAGCGAGCGGATCGATCCGGCCTTCGAGGTGCTGGCACAGACGATGGACCGGTTCATGCCATCGGCGGCTTGAGCGGCGCGGCCCTGATCGTCAGCGCAAGCCGTCAGCGAAAGAAGCGGTTGCCCGGGCGCGGCAGGCCCAGGTTTTCGCGCAGGGTCGTGCCCTCGTATTCGCGGCGCAGCAGGCCGCGGCCTTGCAGCTCGGGCACCAGGGTATCGACGAAGGCATCGAGCCCGCCGGGCAGCCACGGGAACATGATGTTGAAGCCGTCCGAGCCTTCCTGCTCCAGCCATTGCTGCATCTCGTCGGCGATCGTCTGCGGCGTGCCCACGAATGACAGGCCGGAAAAGCCCCCCAGCCGCTGGGCGAGCTGGCGCACCGTCAGGCCCTCGCGTTCGGCCAGGGCGATGGCGCGCTCGCGCGCGCTCTTGCTGGCGTTGGTGTCGGGCAGATCGCGGGGCAGTGGCCCGTCCGGGTCGAATTGCGAGGCATCGACGCCCAGCGAGATCGACAGCGAGGCGATGGCGCTCTCGTAGTGCACCAGGCTGTCCAGCCTGGCGCGGATGGCGCGCGCCTCGGCCAGCGTTCCGGCCACCACCACGAAGGCGCCGGGCAGGATCTTGAGGTGGTTGGGGTCGCGGCCGATGGCGCGCATGCGGCCCTTGACGTCGGCGTAGAAGCGCCGGCCTTCCTCCAGGGTGCCGTGCGCGGCGAACACCACCTCGGCGGTCTCGGCGGCGAGCTGGCGCCCGGCTTCGGACGCGCCGGCCTGCACGATCACCGGCCAGCCCTGCACCGGCCGGGCGATGTGCAGCGGCCCGCGCACCGAGAAATGCGGCCCTTTGTGATCGAGCACGTGCAGCCTGGCCGGGTCGAAGAACTGGCCGCTGCCCGCATCGCGCACGAAGGCGTCATCGGCCCAGCTGTCCCACAGGCCGGTGACGACGTCGTAGAACTCGCGCGCGCGGCGGTATCGTTCGGCATGCTCGACGTGGTCTTCCAGCCCGAAGTTGCGCGCTGCATCGGGGTTGCTGGTGGTGACGATGTTCCAGCCCGCGCGCCCGCCCGAGAGATGATCCAGCGAAGCGAAGCGCCGCGCGATGTGGAAGGGCTCCTCGAAGGTGGTCGAGGCGGTGGCCACCAGCCCCAGGTGCGTGGTGTGCTGCGAGAGCGCAGACAGCAGCGTGAACGGCTCGAACGAGGTCACGGTATGGCTGCGCTGCAGCGCGTCGATGGGCATGTTGAGCACCGCCAGATGGTCGGCCATGAAGAAGGCATCGAAGCGGCCTTGCTCCAGCCGCTCGGCCAGGTATTTCAGGCGCGTGAGGTTGAAGTTGGCATCGCGCCAGGCTTGCGGATAGCGCCAGGCGCCGGTGTGGATGCTGACCGGGCGCATGAAGGCGCCGAGCTTGAGTTGGCGAGGCGATGGCATGTTTGGCAGTCCTTGTCCTGGTGCGAGTGGAGGTGGCGCAGCGGCGCGCATGCCATGGTTGTGCCACATTTCGCCAAAGCCTGCACTCCGCACGGTTGGCCGAATGCCATGCCGGCGCAGACGTTGGGGGTGTTGCGGCGCCCGGGCATGTGGTTATCGCGAAAGCGTATTTGGCGCGCGCCGGCGCGCTGCCTAGAATGGCCGGGACCTGCATCGGTCGCCGGTCGCCGCGGCGCTGGATGTGCTGTGTTTTTGCTGCGTTTTTCACTGCCAAGGGATTGGATCCATGAGCTACCGCTATCTGGGCCGCAGTGGCCTCAAAGTCTCGCGCCTGGCGCTGGGCACCATGATGTTCGGCGGCCCGACCGACGAGGCCTCCTCCCACGAGATCATCGCCCGTGCCAAGGCGCAGGGCGTCAACTTCATCGACACCGCCGACGTCTATCAGCAGGGCCGCACCGAAGAGGTGGTGGGCCGCGCGATTGCGCCGGACCGCGACGACTGGGTGCTGGCCACCAAATTCGCCAACCCGGCCGGCGAGGGCCCCAACCAGCGTGGCACCTCGCGCAAGTGGATCATCCAGGCCGTCGAGGCCAGCCTGCGGCGTCTGGGCACCGACTACATCGACATCCTGTACTTCCACCGGGCCGATTTCAATGCGCCGCTGGGCGAGGGTGTGCGGGCGGTTGCCGATCTGATCCGCGCCGGCAAGGTGCGCTATTTCGGCGTCTCGAACTTTCGTGGCTGGCGCATCGCCGAGGTGGCGCACCTGGCCGATGCCGAGGGCATCGACCGCCCGGTGGCCAGCCAGCCGCTCTACAACCTCGTCAACCGCACCGCCGAAGCCGAGCAATTGCCCGCCGCCGCGGCCTATGGGCTGGGCGTGGTCTCGTACAGCCCGCTGGCGCGCGGCGTGCTGACCGCCAAGTACCTGCCGGGGCAGGCGCCGCAAGAGGGCTCGCGCGCGGCGCGCCAGGACAAGCGCCTGCTCGAGACCGAGTGGCGCGAGGAATCGGTGCGCATTGCCCAGCAGCTGCGCGAATACGTCGCGGACAAGGGCATCGACCCGGTTTCGTTCGCGCTGGGTTGGGTGCTCAACAACCAGCTGGTGACGTCGGCGATTGCCGGGCCACGCACACTGGCGCAATGGGAGGGTTATGTGAAGGCGCTGGACTACCGCTTCAGCGCCGAGGACGAGGCGTTGGTGGACCGCCTGGTGGCGCCGGGCCACCCCTCGACGCCCGGCTTCAACGACCCGGGTCACCCGGTCGAGGGGCGTGTGCCGGCAGTCGCGCCTGCCGCCTGAGCGGCCTGCGCCGGCCCGCGCTGCTGGCGTCGAGCCTGCTGCTCCTCTGTGTCCTTGCCTCCCATTTGATTCGAAAGGTTGCTTTCCATGAGTCAGAATCCCGGCGCCAACCCGTCCGCATCCGACATCGCCCAGTTGTTGCAGGAACGCTATGGAGCGAGCCAGCACTATGAGGTGCTGGACAACGCCATCCTGCGCCATCTTCTGCAGCACCGCTCGGTGCGCGCCTTCGCGCCCACGGCGCTGCCGCCCCATGCCCTCGAGACACTGGTGGCCGCGGCGCAGTCGGGCTCCAGCTCGTCGAACCTGCAGGTCTGGAGCGTCGTGGCCATTCAGGATGCGGCACACAAGAACCAGCTGGCGATCTGGGCCAACAACCAGGATTTCGTGCGCCAGGCGCCGCTGTTTCTGGTCTGGCTCGTCGACCTCTCGCGTGACCGGCTGGTGGCCGATGCGCCCGAGGGTGTCACCATCGACGGCACGGACTATCTCGAATCCGTGGTACTGGGCGCCATCGACGCCGCCATCGCCGCGCAGAATGCCGTGCTGGCAGCCGAATCGCTGGGCCTGGGCGCTGTCTACGCAGGCGCCATCCGCAGCCATGTGCGGGCCATCGCCGAGGACCTGAAACTGCCGCCCTATGTGTTCCCGGTATTCGGCACGGCCATCGGCTACCCGGCCGAGGGGCTGGTCAGCCACATCCGCCCGCGCCTGCCCCAGCCGGCCGTGCTGCACAGCGAGTACTACGACGCCAGCGCCCAGCCACAGGCGGCGCAGCGCTACGACCAGGCACTCGATGCGTTCTGGAAAAAGCAGCACATCGATCATCCGCTGTGGACCAGGCACTTGGCCACGCGGCTGGGCAACGTTGCGCAAAAGGGTGACGCGCGCTACGAGCTGCGCGAGATCCTGCTCGAGCTGGGTTTTCCGCTGCGTTGAGAGCGCCGCAGTCCATCGGGAGGCTGCCGGTGTGGCAACCCTGGTGCCCTGAATCAGAAGTTCGTCTCATAAAGAGGCCGAGGATTGCCGCCATGCTGCGTTGCAAATCCTCGTGATGGCGATGGCTATCACGGCGGTTTGCGCCTTGCCTGACAACGATTTCGACATCCTCATTTATTCAACGAACTTCTGATTCACGACAGTAGCGGGTTCTTCATTCACAACAACCGGGGCAGCGAGGCGGCCAGCAGCGCCAGGCCCGAGAGTGTCAGCAGCCCCAGCACGATCTGGCGAAAGCGCGCCTCGCTCAGGCCGATGTAGAGCCGCGCGCCCAGCAGCGATGGCAGCAGCATTGCCGGCGCGACGATGGCAAACAGCGGCAGCACATCGCGCGTGACCAGTCCGCTGCCCAGATGGATGCCCATGGCCACCAGCAGCATCGAGAGATTGAAGTTCTGGATCACCGCACGCTGTCGGTCCTTCGCAAAGCCGCGCAGCGTACACCATAGTGTCGGCAGCGTACCGCTGAAGCCGCCCAGGCCGCCGAGCACGCCACCTGCCAGGCCCACGGCACCATCGGCGAGGCGCGATTCCAGCCGGACGCGCGGCAGGCTCCGGCTCAGCAGCATGGCCGGGCACCACAGCACCAGCAACATGCCCAGCAGGGCCTTGAACCAGTCCATGTCAAGCCGCGGCAACAGCGCCACGCCAAGCGGCACGCCCACCAGGCCACCCAGCACGAAGGGCGCCAGCAGCTTCACATCAAAGCCTCGGCGCACCGTGATGGCTGCGATGAGCTGCCCCAGCAGCGCGCCGAACACGGCCAGCGTGGCCGCCAGCCGCGGCTCCAGCACCCAGGCCCAGAACGACATGGCCACCAGCCCGAATGCAAAGCCGGAAATGCCCTGGATCAGGCCGGCCACGATGGCCCCCAGGGCCACGATCAGATAAACGCCATCCATTGTCATCTCTCACTGTTGAAGGTTGTCAGTCAGAGACATGCGCGCAATGTCCGGAAGGAATTGTAGGATCGCATATATAAGATAAACATCATATGTTCTGATGATTGGATATGAATTGACTTATGCCTGCGCGCACATCCCCGGACACGTCCATGTTCACTTCCTCCTCCAACAGTGCGTTGGCGCGGCGCCTGGCCGCGCGCTTGCGGATGAAGCACCTGCTCCTGCTGCAGGCCATCGGCGAGCACGGTTCACTCACCCGCGTGGCACAGCACATGGCCACCAGCCAGCCGGCCGTGACGCAGGCGCTGGCCGACCTGGAGGAACTGTTTGGCGCGCCGCTGTTCATCCGCTCGGCGCGCGGCATGGCGCCCACGCCGCTGGGCGAGCTGGTGCTGGCACGCGCCAGTGCCATGCTGACCGATCTGGACCACTGGGCGCAGGACTGTGCCGCAGCCGGGACCGGGCGTGCCGCGCACCTGCATGTGGGGGTGATCCCGTTCTTGCCCGGACGCCTGCTGGCTGCCGCCATCGCGCGCACGCGGCCACAGGGCAAGCGCATCACGGTCAGCCTGCACGAGGGCACCAGCGACCACCTGCTCGAACGCTTGCGCGCCCATGAACTCGACTGCGTGGTCGGCCGCACTTCGGCGATCCTGGACATGCATGGCCTGCGCCATGAGGTGCTTTATGAGCAGGTGCCGCGGCTGATCGCGCATCGGCGCCTGGCCGCCAGGCTGAGCCGCCGTCCGCTGGCCTGGCAGGAACTGGCCGAGCTGGACTGGATTCTCGGCGCGCGCCAGACGCCGATGCGCGAGCAGGTCACCGATTTCTTCCTGCGCGCCGGCGTGCCGCCGCCCGCGCCCATCGTCGAGAGCCTCTCGGCCAAGCTCATTGGCGAGCTGATTGCCGCCAACGAGCGCGCCATCTCCATCGTGCCGGCCGACATCGCGGACGAACTGGCGCGCATCGCCGGCGTGGACATCGTGCAGCACCACTTCGGCTGGACGCTGCCGCCCATCACGCTGTTCGAGCGCACCAGCGGCGCGCAATCGGCCGAGCAGGCGCTGTTTGCCCAGGCGCTGCGCCAGGCATGCGCAGCACTGATGGCGTCATCCCGGCAGGTGGGCGGCGAACCAGCAGATCTTCAGTAGCCGTATCTCAAGGCCGCAAAGAAGTGGCAGACGGTGCCACCGATCACGAAGAGGTGCCAGAAGCAGTGGGCGTACTTGAACCGCGAGTCGAAGATGAACACGACGGCGCCCACGGAGTAGCTCAGCCCGCCGGCCAGCAGCCACAGCAGGCCGGCCGTGGGCATCTTCTCGAGCAATTGGCCGGTGGCGGCCAGGATCAGCCAGCCCATCAGCAGGTACAGGCCCGTCGAGAGCAATGGTGAATTCAGCCGCTGGAGCAGCTTCAGCACCACGCCGATGGCCGCGATCGTCCACACCAGCCCGAACAGCGACCAGCCCCAGCTGCCCCTGAGCAGCCCCAGCGTGAAGGGCGTGTAGCTGCCGGCGATGAAGATGTAGATGGCGGCGTGGTCCGCGCGGTTCATCCAGGCCTTGACACGGCCTGCCGGCAGGGCATGGTAGATCGTCGATGCCAGGTACATCAGGATCATCGTGCTGCCGAAGATGCTCGCGCCCACGACATCGTGCGCCGAGCCATGCTGTGCCGCGTTGATGGACAGGATGGGCAGCGCCGCAATGGCCAGTGCGCAACCAATGCCATGGGTTATGGCATTGGCCAGTTCCTCGCCGAAGGTCTGGTTTCTCTGGATGACTTTCATGCGGATATGGTGCACAAGAGCGGTGACATGCCCGAGCGAAAACCCTTGTTCACAACATGGGCTGGCGCGGTTCGGTCAGCGTCATCAGCACATCGGCGTACCACGCGCCGTTGAGGCCGAGCGATTCATCTTCCATCAGATTGCGTGTGAGCATGTCGATGCGGGTCGAGTGCACGCCCAGCAACTGCCACGACAGGGCGGAGCCGTCCTTGCTGTAGTCGCCGCGGCGGCGCAACACCGGCGAGCCGCTGCTGCCGCGGTGGGTGCGGGCATCGGTGAGAAAGTAGCCCTGCTGCTGGAAACGGATGCCATAGGCCGAGGCGATCGAGGCGCTGCGCGCCACGGCCAGATGGTGCACCGTGTCATGAAAGCCCAGCGGGAAGCCGATGACCGCCAGCGCATCGCCAATGGCCGGATCCTCGCCACGGGCTTCCAGATGCGTCGAGTCAAAAGCTTGGAATACCGATGAGGCGGGCAGGCGCCCTTCTTCCAGCTCGATGACGGCGACATCCACCACGCCGGCGCTGTCGGCGGCCTCGCGCCACAGGCTCAGGCCATTGCGGTACAGGGGAATCGAAAACACCGCATAGCGTGTCAGATTCTGTGCATCGGTGTGTACCTCGATCTCGATGCGGTCGGGAAAGTGGTTGCCCTTCTCGTCAGAGAACACATGGCGATTGGTCGCCAGGAACAGCGCGCCGTCGCGGCGAAAGAAGAAGCCGCTGGCACCCGAGAGTGCCGACTGTCCCAGAAAGGTGGTGATGCGCGTCGTCGTCATCAGCACGGCGGTGGCGCTATCGTGCTGGTCCGCGCGCTGGCCGCTCTGGCCGATGCCAGTCAGTATCGAGCGCATGCGGGCAACGTCGCGCTCGAAGGCGACCAGCACATGGTCGGAGATGGCGGCGTTGAGCATGACGGTGCGGGCCGCTTCCGCATGGGCCTCGAATGAACGCGCCAAGGCTGCATGCCGCGTCGGTGGTTGTGCTTCCAGCAGGGCCGGGAGCAAGGCGTCGATCGCGATCAGGCTGCCCTTGAGCTGGCAGATGCGCTCGGTGGCTTCTTGCAGATTCTTCATCGCCAGGGCCTTTCTCAAAAAGGAAAAGCGCGGGAATCCCCGCGCTTTGAAGGTGGCGTGATCACAGGCTCGGCGGAACTGCCGGGCCCCGTGGCGCTCAACTCACGGTGCGAATGTTGGAAGCCTGCGGGCCCTTGGCACCTTGGGTGACTTCGAACTCGACGCGCTGGTTTTCAGCCAGGGTCTTGAAGCCGTTGTCCTGAATCTCGCGGAAGTGGGCAAACAAATCCTTGCCGCCGTCATCGGGAGCGATGAAGCCAAAGCCCTTGCTTTCGTTGAACCATTTCACGGTTCCGGTTTGTGTCGTCATATCGGTTTCCTTTCGAAATTGCCGAACGCAAAAAACACGCCCGGCGAAGAGACGTCAAGAAAATCATCAATGGAGTTAGACACATCCGCCGACGCGAGCCGGAAAGAGTAAAAAGAACCTATGAACTGACGGTCTTGCACATATCAACGGGTTCATGGTACATGCCTTATGGTGTTTGTGCCGGTTTCATGAAAAATATAGTTGCCGGCAAAAAACAGCGGGCTGCGCCGGATGCCGTGCGAAACGGCGCAAGAATGAAAAAGGCCTCCGTTCGGAGGCCTTTTGGCTGCGATGCCGCGGCGTGTCGGTGCAGCGACTCGCCTGACTGCGGTTTATCGGCGGGTGCCTTATCGGCGCTGGAGCGCCACCTGCACGGTATCGGCCACGTTCTCGGCGGTGAAGCCGAAATACTGGAACAGGTCGGCCGCCGGGGCCGATTCGCCGAAGCGGTCGATGCCGACCACGGCGGCGCAGCCGTACTTCCACCAGAAATCGGTCACGCCGGCCTCGACGGCGATGCGCGGCAGGCCGGCTGGCAGCACGCTGCGCTGGTAGGCCTCGTCCTGGCGGTCGAAGGTGGTGGTGCTGGGCATGGAGACCACGCGCACGGCGATCTTGCGTTCGGCCAGCAGTTTCTGTGCGGCCACCGCCAGTTGCACTTCCGAACCGGTGGCGATGATGACGGCCTGGGCCTGCTTCTTCAGGCCGATGTCGGCCGGCTCGCTCAGCACGTAGGCACCATTGGCGATGTTGTCGAGCACTTCCTCGCGCTTGGGCGCGTAGGCCAGGTTCTGGCGGCTCAGCAGCAGGGCAGTGGGGCGGTCCGCATGGCTCAGCGCCACCGTCCAGGCAATGGCGGCCTCGGTGGTATCGCCCGGCCGCCAGACATCCAGGTTCGGGATGAGGCGCAGGCTGGCGGCGTGTTCGATGGACTGGTGCGTGGGGCCATCCTCGCCCAGGCCGATGGAGTCGTGCGTGAACACATGCACCACGCGGCGCTTCATCAGCGCGGCCATGCGGATGGCGTTGCGGCTGTAGTCGCTGAAAGTCAGGAAAGTGCCGCCATAGGGAATGTAGCCGCCGTGCAGCGCCACGCCGTTCATGATGGCAGCCATGCCGAATTCGCGCACGCCGTAGTTGATGTGGCGGCCGATGCGGCCGTCTTCGGTCTTGACCACGGCGCCCTTGTCATCGATGCGCAGGGCTGGCGTCGAACCGGTGTTGGTGAGGTTGGAGCCCGTAAGGTCGGCCGAGCCGCCCAGCAGTTCCGGCAGGGCTGCGGTCAAGCCCTCAAGCGCCAACTGGCTGGCCTTCCGACTGGCCACGGTGGCAGCCTTGTCGTGGGCGTCGGAGGCAATCCGCGCGGCGATTTCGCCGAAGTTGGCGGGCAGCTCGCCGGCCATGCGGCGGGTGAATTCCGCCGCCAGTTCGGGGTGGGCCTTGGCATAGGCCTTGAAGCGCTTGTCCCAGGCCGATTGGAGCTTCTGGCCGGCGGCCTTGGCATCCCAGGCGGCATAGACGTCGGTGGGAATCTCGAAGGGCGCGGCGCTCCAGCCCAGTCCCTGGCGCACCAGCGCAATCTCGTCAGCACCCAGCGGCTCGCCGTGGGCCTTGGCGGTGTCCTGGCGGTTCGGTGCCCCATAGCCGATGTGGGTCTTGCAGATGATCAGCGTGGGCTTGTCGGCCGATTGCTTGGCCTTTGCGATGGCCTGGTCGATGGCCTCGGCGCTATGGCCGTCGACCGGCCCGATCACGTTCCACTGGTAGGCCTTGAAGCGCTCGGCGGTATTGTCGACGAACCAGGGCGCGACCTTGCCGTCGATCGAAATGCCGTTGTCGTCGTAGAGCGCGATGAGCTTGTTCAGCTTCCAGGCGCCGGCCAGCGCGCAGGCTTCGTGGCTGATGCCTTCCATCAGGCAGCCGTCACCCAGGAACACGTAGGTGTGGTGGTCGACGATGGCGTGCTTGCCGCGGTTGAATTCGGCCGCCAGCAGCTTCTCGGCCAGCGCGAAGCCGACCGCGTTGGTGATGCCCTGGCCGAGCGGGCCGGTGGTGGTCTCGACGCCCGGCGTCACGTCCACTTCCGGGTGGCCGGGGGTCTTGCTGTGGAGCTTGCGGAAGTTCTTCAGCTCCTCGATGGGCAGGTCGTAGCCACTCAGGTGCAGCAGTGCGTACAGCAGCATCGAGGCATGGCCGTTGGAGAGGATGAAGCGGTCGCGGTCGGCCCAGTGCGGATTGGTAGGGTTGTGCCGCAGGTGGCGCGACCACAGCGCCACGGCCATGTCCGCCATGCCCATCGGAGCGCCGGGGTGACCGGAATTGGCTTGTTGAACGGCGTCCATGGCCAATGCGCGGATCGCATTGGCCATTGTGGTGGTGTTGGCCATGGGGGAAGCTCCAGAGGTAGGCGGGTCGAACGGTTTTCGCGGCGGACAGCGAAACAGGCAAAGAAACACGGGCAAAGAAAATGACCAGCCCCATCAACCGCGCCAGTGGGTCCGGCACCGGGCCCGCGGGGATGATGGTGTGGTCTGCGGCGCCATTTTAAGTCAGCGCTGAACCGGCGGCCGTGATGCGGCCTGCCGTTGCGTCTGCCGCCATGCCCCTGGCCGTGTGTCCAGAGCCGGTGCGCACCCCGCACCAGCACGTCCAGCAGCAGGCCAAGCACGCCGATGACGAGGATGGTGGCCATCAGCTCGTCGTAGGCGAGACGGTCGGGTATCGAGGATGAGGCAGCCCTGGCCCGAGGGCACGCCCAGCATCCCGGCGGGCACCAGCATGATCCAGGCGATGCCGACCGGCCATTCGCGCACAATGCGCGCCGGCCCGCCGCCCTCGCGGTCCATCGGCAGAATGCGGTCGGCCACCACGATGGCCTCGTCGATGTCGTGTGTCACCAGCAGCAGGGCCTGCATCTGCATGCGGGTGATGGCGTTTGAAGTCCAGGCCGAAGAGCACGTTCGAGCGCATCGAGCGCCAGGGCAGCAGCCTCGCGTGCTGGAACACCAGCGTCGCGTGTGGGTGCGGCCACACGAGTGGCTGGCCGAGAAAGCGGACTTCGCCGCCTGGCTGCGGTGCCCGTCCGTTTTGATGGTGCGATCTTCTCCCTCGAATGGAAGGAAGCACTATGGGCCAGGTTCTGCATGGGAGCGCCACCATGACAAAGCAAAGGCGATCCGTGCAGCGATACAAAATAGTCAAGAGAGCCTCAGGGCGCTGTCCAAGCGCCATGGCATCAATCAGAAGGCGTAGGCCAAGTGGAAGAAACGGACCTCGGCCGCCGACCTGCCCACCGGGCCCAGGCAGCCATGCTCCACCGTTTTATCCGTCGAGGCTGAGGCAGCTCGTCGCCTTTCGCAGGCACACCCTGCTGGCGCTGGAGCATCTCGCGGCTGCCCGAGATCGAGGGCGACAAACCCGCCAAGAATCGATTCAAGAGCGACCCGATCGGCTGCTTCCATGTCGACATCGGCCAAGTACAGATGGCCGAGGGCATGCTCTATCTTTTCGTGACCATCGATCGGACCTCAAAGTTCGCGCTCACCCTTGGACCAGCGGGCAGGTCGAACGGATGAGCCGGAACCTCAAGGAAGCCACCGTCAAGCGCTCACACTACGACGATCATGCACAGCTGCGGCAGCACCTCGCCAACGTCATCGATGCCTACAACTTCGCTCCCAGGCCCAGGAGATGGAAAGGCCTGACTCCCTGCGAATGCATCTGCAAGCAGTGTGGACAACCGAGCCCGAGCGGTTCAGGCTCAATCCGAGCCTAATGCCGGGACTGAACACCTCAGCCAAGCGCGGCCCGCATCTGCGCAATGGCCGCGTGGTAGTCGGCGGCGCCAAAGATGGCGCTGCCGGCCACGAAGGTGTCGGCACCGGCATCGGCGGCCAGACGGATGTTGCCGGCCTTGATGCCGCCATCCACTTCCAGCCGAATGTCCCGGCCGCTGGCATCGATGCGCCGGCGTGCCGCCTCGATCTTGCGCAGCGCCGAGTCGATGAAGGCCTGCCCGCCAAAGCCGGGGTTGACGCTCATGATGAGGATCAGGTCGATATCGTCGATGACCCAGTCGAGCACGTCGAGCGGCGCCGCCGGGTTGAACACCAGGCCGGCCTGGCAGCCCTTGGCCTTGATAGCCTGGATGCTGCGGTGCACATGGCCGCTCGCATCGGGGTGGAAGCTGATGAGATCCGCGCCGGCATCGGCGAACTCGGCTGCCAGCGCATCGACGGGCGCAATCATCAGGTGCACGTCGATCGGCACCGGCGTGCCGTCGGCCAGCCGTGCGTGGGGACGCAGGGCCTTGCAGATCATCGGCCCGAACGTCAGGTTGGGCACGTAATGGTTGTCCATCACGTCGAAGTGGATCCAGTCGGCGCCGGCATCGATCACATGGCGAACTTCGGCGCCCAGTTGCGCGAAGTCGGCCGAGAGGATCGAGGGAGCGATGCGGTAGGTGGGGCGTTGGGCTGCGGTCATGCAGGCATTGTCGCAAAAAACGCCAAGGGGAACGCCCAGGCGAACACCAGCGCAAAAGCCGCTACCATTGCGCCATGCCCCAACATGCCCGCACCTCCAATACCTTCGACGTGCAGGTCCAGACCCGCTATCTGCCCGAGCAGTCGGATCCTGCGCAACGCGTCTACCGCTTCGCTTACACCATCACCATCACCAACGAAGGCAACCAGAGCGCACAGCTGATCGCGCGGCATTGGGTGATCATCGACGGCAGCAACCAGACCGAGCAGGTGCGCGGCCTCGGTGTGGTGGGCCAGCAGCCGCTGCTGGAGCCGGGCGAATCCTTCGAATACACCAGCAGTTGCCAGCTGCAGACCGCCTCGGGGACCATGCAAGGGCACTATCTGTGCGTGACCGACGAGGGCGATGTGTTCGAATGCCCCATCGAGACCTTCGAGCTGATTGCCACCGACATGCCGGCCGGCATCAGTACGCGCATGAGCAGCAGCCGGTTGCTGCACTGACGGCGGCGGTGCGGCGCATGGGCGAATTCGACCTGATCGAGCGCTTCTTCACACGCCCTGCCCAGGCGGGCTATACGGCGGCGGTGGCCGTTGGTATCGGCGATGACTGCGCCATCCTCCAGCCCTCGCCCGGCATGCAGCTGGCCATCTCCAGCGATATGCTGGTGGCCGGCCGCCACTTTTTCACCGATACCGATCCGGCGCGGCTCGGCCACAAAGCGCTGGCCGTGAATCTGAGCGATCTGGCCGCCTGTGGCGCCGAGCCGCTGGGCTTCACGCTGGCGCTGGCGCTCGAGACCATTGAGGCGCGCTGGCTGCAGGCCTTCTCCGGCGGCATGCTGGCGCTGGCCGGGCAGCATCACTGCCCACTGGTGGGAGGCGACACCACCAAGGGACCGATGACCATCAACATCACCGTGTTCGGCCAGTTGCCGCAGGGCCAGGCGCTGCTGCGCAGTGGCGCCCGCCCGGGCGACGATCTGTATGTGAGCGGCACCATCGGCGAAGCCCGCGCGGGTCTGGCGCTGCTGCGTGGCGAATGGACGCTGGCCGATGCCGCCCTGCGGCAGCACCTGTGCCAGCGCCTCGAGGCGCCCACACCGCGCCTGGCGCTGGGCCAGCGCCTGCGTGGCATCGCCAGCGCCGCCATGGACCTCAGTGATGGCCTGCGCGGGGACCTGGGCCACATTCTCAAGGCCTCGGGGGTCGGCGCCCACATCGATGGTGTGGCCGTGCTGGCCACCAGCCCCGCGCTGTGGCAGGCGCTGGCGGCCTGGCCAGCGCAGCGCCAGATCGCCTTTGCGCTTGCCGGCGGCGATGACTACGAACTGCTGTTCACCGCCGCCCCCGCCGAACGCGCCGCCATTGCCGCCATCGGCGCAGCGCTGGCGGTGCCGGTGCAGCGCATTGGCCGCATCGTGGCCGGGCACGGCATCACCGTGGTCGATGGCGACGGCCAGCCCGTCCCGCTGGATCTGCCATCGTTCGACCATTTCGGCTGAACAAGCATGCGCGTGGACGGAGCGGGATGCCGGCTCAGTACACCGGCGGCTCGCCCGGCGGCCGCGACTTGAAGCGCTTGTGCACCCAGAAGTACTGTGCCGGCATGCTGCGGATCCACCCCTCCAGCTCGGCATTCATGCGCGTGGTGTCGGCCGGCACATCGCCAGTGGGGAAGTCCTGCCACGCCGGCAGCAACTCGATGTCGTAGCCCTGCCGCGTCACGCGCGAGAGCAACGGCATCACCCGGGCCCGGCCCATCTGCGCGAAGCGCGAGAGCGATGGCACTGTGGCGGTTGGCACGCTGAAAAAGGGAACGAAAATCGATTCATCGGCTGCGAAGTTCATGTCCGGCAGCAGGTACAGCACACCGCCTTTGCGCAGGGTCTGGATAACCGGGCGCAGTCCCTCCGCACGGTTGATCAGCCGCACCTCGCCAAAGCGCGCCCGCCCGGCCTTGATCCAGGCATCGAGCACCGGGTTGGGCTGCTTCATGAAGATGCTGGCAACGGGCCGATCGTTGTGCAATGCCATCGCCATTGCCGCGGCATCGAGCCCATAGAAATGCGGCGTCAGCACGATCACCGCGCCGGGCTGCTGATATTGCTCCAGCGCGCCATGCAGGTGCAGACGCCGACGCAGCAGCCGAGGCGAGCCCAACCACAGCCAGCTGCGGTCCAGCCAGGTCTGGCAGAAATAGATGAAGGATGCGCGGACCCAGCGCCGCCGCGTGGGCTCATCGGTTTGCGGAAAGCACAGGCGCAGATTGGTCAGCGCCACGCGGCGGCGCGGCCGCGCCAGCCAGAACAGCAATTGCCCGGCGGTGCAGCCGATGGCCCGTAGCAGCCATAGCGGCAGCCAAGACAGCAGGTGCATCAGCGCGATCACCGCATAGCCGGAAAAGGTCTTGCGCATCAGCTATTCCCCGGCGGCTGCGCATCGACCGGCATGCCACGTGGCCATTTGTAGCGCGCGTAGCCCCACAGGTATTGTTGCGGGCAGGCGCGGATCTGCGCCTCCAGCGCCGCGTTCATCTGCCGCACCAGCATTTCCTGATCGGCGCCCTCGTCATACGGCACCTGCTCCACATGCAGTTGGTAGCCGCCACCCCAGGGCAGGCGCTCGCAACGCCCCACCAGCACCGAAGGCCGCGTCTGCATCACGAGGCGTGCGGCAATCGTCATCGTATACGCCGGCCGGCCAAAGAAATCGCTCCAGATGCCCATGCCCCAGGGCGGCACCTGATCGGGCAGCAGGCCTACTGCACCGCCTTTGCGCAGGCGCTTGAGCATGGCGCGCACGCCGCCCATGTCGGTGGGCACCGCTTCCTGCCCGTGGCGGTTGCGGATGGTCTGCATCTGCCGCGCCAGCCAGGCCTTGCGCGCCGGCCGGTAAAGCACCGTCAGCGGCCCGCGCGCGTCGCCCCAGTGGCGCGCCACGCTTTGCGCCGACAGCTCGAAGCACCCCAGGTGCGGCGTGAACAGCAGCACGCCCCGCCCGGCCGCCCAGGCTGCATCCAGCACCTGCCGGGTGGCATCGTCCATGCGGACCTCGATGGCCCGGCCGGCCCAGACCTTGGGCAGTTCGGTGACCATGCGGCCGGCCTGGCCGACGGCGGCGCGCACCTCGGCTAAGGCATAGCCGGCCTGCACCGCGTTCTCAATGAAGCGGCGCCGGTAATGGGGCGCCAGCAGAAAGACCGCCCAGCCCAGCGGCCAACCCAGCAGATACAGCAACCGCGACGGCAGCAATGACAAGACACGCAACAAGATGGCCATGCGGCAATGGGATAGAATCGGGACTGTCGCCGAGTTAACAGAGCAACTTGCAGGGCGACTCAAAACAAAACTGCTAAAGCGTTCGCCAGAGCTTCTCTCAATGGATGGTTTCCGGCAACGCCTGGATCTTCCGATTGCTAGGAGCTTTTTTCATGGCCAACGATTTTCTCTTCACGTCCGAATCGGTCTCCGAAGGCCACCCCGATAAGGTGGCGGACCAGATTTCGGACGCTATTCTAGATGCGCTGCTGCGCCAAGACCCGGCCAGCCGCGTGGCCGCCGAGACCCTGACCAACACCGGCCTGGTGGTGCTGGCTGGCGAGATCACCTCGGGCGCCACGGTGGACTACATTCAGGTGGCGCGCGACACCATCAAGCGCATCGGCTATGACAACACCGAGTATGGCATTGATTACAAGGGCTGCGCGGTGCTGGTGGCCTACGACAAGCAAAGCCAGGAAATCGCCCAAGGCGTGGACCGTGCCAGCGACGACGAGCTCAACATCGGCGCCGGCGACCAGGGCCTGATGTTCGGCTATGCCTGCGACGAGACGCCCGAGCTGATGCCCGCGCCCATTTATTACGCGCACCGCTTGGTCGAGCGCCAGAGCCAGCTGCGCCGCGACGGCCGCCTGCCCTTCCTGCGTCCGGACGCCAAGAGCCAGGTGACCATGCGCTACGTCGACGGCAAGCCGCACAGCATCGACACCGTCGTGCTCTCGACCCAGCACAGCCCCGACCAGAGCGAATCGGCCACCAAGCTCAAGTCCAGTTTCATCGAGGCGGTGATCGAGGAGATCATCAAGCCGGTACTGCCCAGGGAATGGCTCCAGAACACCCGCTACCTGGTCAACCCAACCGGCCGCTTTGTCATCGGCGGCCCGCAGGGTGACTGCGGCCTGACGGGCCGCAAGATCATCGTCGACACCTACGGCGGTGCCTGCCCGCACGGTGGCGGTGCCTTTAGCGGCAAGGACCCCACCAAGGTCGACCGCTCGGCCGCCTACGCGGCCCGCTACGTGGCCAAGAACATTGTCGCGGCCGGTCTGGCGCGGCAGGCGCAGATCCAAGTCTCGTACGCCATCGGCGTGGCCAAACCGATCAACGTCACGGTCTACACCGAGGGCACTGGCGTGATCCCGGACGAGCAGATTGCCGAACTGGTGCAGCAGCACTTCGACCTGCGCCCGCGCGGCATCATCGAAATGCTGGACCTGCGCCGCCCGATCTACGAGAAGACCGCCGCCTATGGCCACTTCGGCCGCGAGGAACCGGAATTCACCTGGGAAGCCACCGACAAGGCTGCCGCGCTGCGCGCGGCCGCAGGTCTGGGCTGACACGCCGGGCACGCCAGCGCAGCCAGGCCCGAGGCCAAGGGAGGAACGGGGTAGCCTGCTCCGCCCTTGGCCTTTGTTGCGCATGGGGCGCATGCATTGCCGCGGCCACCCTGCGTGGGCATAGCCCCGCGGCCGGCTAAGGCCATTTTTCACGGGCACCCAGCACGAATTCGCGACGCACCGTAGAATCAGTCAACCGATTGTCAAACAGCGTGCAAAGTACCTTCCTGCGCAGCGACGGACGATACAAAACGACAAACTTCCGCACGCGCTGTCACGCAATCGGCCGGAACTTTCCTCCAGTTGCCATGCTCTGATGGAAGCATTGCAAGCAAGACCTGTCTTTCCAGTTACGAGGCTTTCAGGCCAGCCCTGACGGACGACTCCCAGAGTGCTTCTCCTCCCTCACTCTCTATCTTCACTCTGGGTAGCCTCGTAACTTTTTCTTTTTCCCTTTCATTCCCGATCGGCCCTCTGCGGCCCGCGACGGCGCCAAGGCGTGCGAACCGTACAATACGGAGCATGAACCTATCCGCACTCACCGCCCTCTCGCCCCTGGACGGGCGCTACGAAAAGAAACTGGCCACGCTGCGGCCGATTGCCAGCGAATTCGGCTACATGCATCGCCGCGTGCAGGTTGAGATCACCTGGTTCCTGGCCCTCTCGCAGGCCGGCTTCGAGGAGTTTCCGCCCATCGCAGCCGCTGACCGCGACTACCTGCTGGGCCTGGTGAGCGGCTTCGGCGAGGCCGATGCCCAGGCCATCAAGGACATCGAGAAGACCACCAACCACGACGTCAAGGCGGTCGAATACTGGATCAAGGACAAACTCAAGGGCCGCCCGGCGCTGGAGAATGCCTCGGAATTCGTGCACTTCGCCTGCACCAGCGAGGACATCAACAACACCAGCCATGCGCTGCAGTTGCAGGCCGCACGCGACCAGGTGGTATTGCCGGCGCTGCAGGAAGTCATTGCGCGCCTGCGCCAGCTCGCGCACCAGCATGCCGATGTGCCCATGCTCAGCCGCACGCACGGCCAGACCGCCAGCCCCACCACCGTGGGCAAGGAACTGGCCAATGTGGTCGCGCGCCTGCAGCAGGCCGCGCGCAATATCGCGGCCGTCGCCATCCTGGCCAAGATGAATGGCGCGGTCGGCAACTACAACGCCCATCTGGCGGCCTGGCCCGAGTTCGACTGGGAGGCCTTCAGCCGCAAGGTCATTGAAAGCCCCCTCCCCGAAGGCCTGGGTCTGGTGTTCCAGCCCTACAGCATCCAGATCGAGCCGCACGACTACATGGCCGAACTGTTCGATGCCGTCGCGCGCGCCAACACCATCCTGGTGGACCTCAGCCGCGACGTGTGGGGCTACATCAGCCTGGGCTATTTCAAGCAAAAGCTCAAGGAGGGCGAGATCGGCTCCTCGACCATGCCGCACAAGGTCAATCCGATCGACTTCGAGAACGCCGAAGGCAATCTGGGACTGGCCAATGCCCTGCTGCGCCATCTGGCCGAGAAGCTGCCGGTGAGCCGCTGGCAGCGCGACCTGACCGACAGCACCGTGCTGCGCAATCTGGGTGTGGCGCTGGGCTACTCGGTGCTGGCCTACAACGCGCTGCTGACCGGCCTGAACAAGCTCGAACTCAATGCCGATACGGTGGCCGCCGATCTGGACAACGCCTGGGAAGTGCTGGCCGAGCCGATCCAGACCGTGATGCGCCGCTATGGCATCCAGGGTGCCTACGAGGCCCTCAAGGCCGTCACGCGCGGCAAGACCGTCAGCAGCAGCGACCTGCATGGGCTGATCCAGGGCCTGGACATTCCCGAGCAGGTCAAAGCACAGCTGCTGGCGCTGACGCCCGGTAGCTACACCGGCAAGGCGATCGAGCTGGCACGGCGCATCTGAGCTGCGGGAACCTCGGCTCGCAAGCTCCTCGGTTGGTCATGTGGCCAGAATCAGCGCGTGCTCCGGCCCGCGCTTTTCTTTGGTGCCTGTCGTTTCGCTGCCGCTTCACCTGGCCATGAGTGGCTCGCACTTGTGGTCTAATCCGTCTTCCAAATTCGAAGGGGAGTATCCCTGGCGCATGGCGTGGCCTCCACACACGCCCTGTCGGCCCCACCCTATCCGTCATCACGAATGCCCTGGCGGGCGTTCCGGGTAGGGTGCTGCCAGCTTGCCACAGCTGGCAGGGGAGAGACTTTCGAGCCGATCAACTGCCATTCCCCACAAGGTAACGCATGGAACTCGCTCTCCCCTGGAAATTTGAAGTCGGCTCGCTCATCGTGCTGACACTGATCCTGATCGCCGACCTGCTGATCATCCTCAAGCGCCCCCACATCCCCTCGATGAAGGAAGCCACCGCCTGGGTGGTCTTCTACGTGTCGCTGGCGCTGGTCTTTGCCGGCCTGATGTACTACTTTGCCGGCGGCGAGTATGCCGGCCAGTTCGTCGCCGGCTGGCTGACGGAGTACTCGCTCTCCATCGACAACCTGTTCGTCTTCGTGCTGCTGATGTCGCAGTTCAACGTGCCCAAGAAGTACCAGCAGGAAGTGCTGATGGTGGGCATCATTCTCGCGCTGGTGCTGCGCGGCATCTTCATCCTGCTGGGCGCGCAGCTGATCCAGAATTTCAGCTGGATCTTCTACATCTTCGGCGCCTTCCTGGTCTATACCGCGTACAACCAGGCCTTCTCGGGCGAGTCCGACGAGGATGCAAACCACGAGCCGGCCATCGTGCGCATCGCCCGCAAGCGCATGCAGATCGCCCCGCATTTCGACGGCGCCAAGATCCGCACCATCTTCGAGGGCAAGAAGGTCTGGACGCCGATGATCATCGTCTTCATCGCCATCGGCTTCACCGACCTGATCTTCGCAATCGACTCGATCCCGGCCATCTTCGGCATCACCAAGAGCCCGTTCATCGTGTTCACGGCCAACATCTTCGCGCTGATGGGTCTGCGCCAGCTCTACTTCCTGCTCGGCGGCCTGCTCGACAAGCTCAAGTACCTGCACTACGGCATTGCCTTCATCCTGGCCTTCATCGGTGCCAAGCTGTTCTTCCACGCCATGCATGTCAACGAACTGCCGTTCATCAATGGTGGCGAGCCTATTCACTGGGCCCCGGAAATCTCCACCTGGGTGTCGTTGGCCGTGATCATCTGCTCGATGCTGGTAGCCACCGTCGCCAGCCTGATCTTCAAGGACAAGTCCGAGTAAGTCGGCCGCGCTCTATCATCACAGGCAAAGTGGCCCGGCGCGCATCCATGCACGCCGGGCCACTTGGTTTGGCGTCGCCAGCGACGCCAACGCCCCCCGCGACATGTGAAAGCGGATCGGCAGTCCTTGCACCCCGACACAAAAAATCACGGCACCGACATACGCATCGGCGCCGATGGCGGCAAGATGCAGGCACGGTCGCACCACGGCCGGTACCGATATCCCCCACACACCCTGGCCGCAGGGCGCCTCGCGCCACAGGCAACCAGAAGGAGTCCGAAGATGACACGGTTTCTACCCACTGCAATGCGCAGACTGGCATTGGGCGCAGGAGCATCCCTGGCGCTGCTGGGCATGACCACGCAGGCGCAGGCCGGCAACAATATCAGTTGGTCCATTGGCGTGAGTTCCGGCAGCCCCTACTACCAGCCGCCGCATGTCGCAGTCAACGTTGGCAGCGGCTACCACCGCCCACCGCCGGTCTATGTGGCACCGCCGAGCCCGGTGTATGTGGTTCCTCCCGTGCCCGTTTACTTGGCGCCTGCGCCAGTCTACGTGGCGCCGCCCGTCTATCACCGGCCGCGTCAGCTCCACCACCACCGGCAGCCATCCCACCACCACGGCCGCAGGCATGACCGGCGCTGATGCGCCGGCGCGGCCGCGTCCTTGAGCCCGCGCCAGCACCTGCAGGCCCGTTCATCAAGGCATCAAGGCTCCAACGACGCCTGCACCCGCGCAGGAAACATCGCGCGAGGCCAGCCCAACCGTCGTCCTAGCCGCAGCCAGTCGAAACCGGCGCCCGGATCCTGCTTGCGTCCCGGCGCAATGTCCTCGTGCCCGGCAATATCGGCGATCGGATAACGGGTCCGGATCGCCTGGCACAGGCTTGCCAGGGTTTCATATTGCGCGGCCTCGAACAGGCCGCCTTCCAAACCTTCCAGCTCGATGCCGATGGAATCGTCATTGCGAGCCTGCCGGCCACCGTAGCTGGAGACGCCGGCATGCCAAGCCCGCGCATCGCAGTCGACGAACTGCAGAATGCGGCCATCGCGGCGGATGAAGAAATGCGTGGAGACTTCCAGGCCCCGGATGGCCTGGAAATAAGGATGGGCATCCCAGTCCAGCGTGTTCGTGAAAAGCTGCTGCACAGCGTCACCACCGAACACTCCCGGCGGCAAACTGATCGAGTGCACGACGATCAGGTCGACCAGCACACCGGCCGGACGGGCATTGCAGTTGGGCGAGGCCAGCCACTGCGCCGGCCGATAGACACCGCCCTGCCACAACGGCAGCAGATCACCATCAGCCACTCTGGACACGTCCTCAGCCCCGCTCCTCCGGTCCGACCGGGATGTTCAGCCGCTCGATCCGGTAGCGGATCTGCCGGAGATTCAGGCCCAGGCGGCTGGCCGCCGCGGTGCGGTTGTAATGCGTCTCCTTGAGCGCACGGATCAGGATCTGGCGCTCCTGCTCGTCCAGCCAGGCTTGCAGGTCATCCGGCAAGGCTTCCACGGCAGCGGGCGCGGCCCCCACCGCCGTAGTCTCGCCATCTGCCGGGGCGGGCGCGGGCGGAGCCGCAGGTACGGCTGCCACCGGAGCATCGACCGGCGGAAGGGCGTGCGCCGGGACGACCGGCGCAGAAGGCGGTGCCGGTGGCGGTATCAGCACATCGGCTGCGGGAGTCACCGCCATGGCTGGTGTGGCGCGCGCAACAGAGGCAGCACTCTCGCCTTCATCGCAGACGCTCGCCACCAGCAGCCAGCCATTTTCGCTGAGCGCCACGGCGCGATGCAACAGATTTTCCAACTCCCGCACATTGCCGGGAAAGGCCCTGCTGGCCATGGCTTCGAGGAACCCGGGCTCCATGTGCAAAGGGCCCATGCCGGAATCCTGCGCCAGACGCTGCAGCAGGGCCCGGGTCAGTTCCGGCAGGTCCTCGCGCCGCTCGCGCAGGGGCGGAATGCGTACCTCGATGACATTGAGGCGGTAAAACAGGTCCTGCCGGAAGCGTCCGGCCGCCACTTCCCTGGCCAGATCGCGGTGCGTGGCGCTGACGAGGCGCACATCGACCATTTCCTCCTGCGTGCTGCCCAGCGGGCGCACGCAACGCTCCTGAATGGCCCGCAGCAGCTTGGTCTGCATGGCCAGGGGCAGATCGCCGATCTCGTCGAGGAACAGGGTGCCGCCACGGGCCGCCTGGAAAAACCCTTCGCGGTCCTGCGTGGCACCGGTATAGGAGCCCTTTTTGGCGCCGAAGAATTCCGCCTCCAGCAGGTTTTCCGGAATGGCGCCACAATTGACCGCCACCAACGGCCCCTCGGCGCGCTGGCTGTTCGCATGCAGTGCCCGTGCCACCAGTTCCTTGCCGGTGCCGGATTCGCCATGGATGTGCACCGGCGCCATGCTGCGTGCGACCTTGACGATGCGCTCCTTGACCGCTTGCATGGCCGCCGAACGGCCCACCATGCGCTCGAGCGCGACGCGGCCTGCGCGGCTCATGGCAACCGGTTGCATATGTTGCTGTGGCTGCCCTGGCGACGGCGCTGCAGCCTCGACCCGGGTGGCGGGACGCCCCCCCGCTGCACTTGCGGGGGTAGCCGGGGCGGTGGCGGCCTCCTGTTCAAGGGGCACTGGCGGCACAGCCGTCTGGTTCACGCCACTGGGTGGGCCACTGGATGGAATACTGGGCAGCCCATTGGGTATGCCAGCCGATGCGCCGGACAGGCCCTGCACGGCCGACGCCACGATGCTGCGCAATTGCTTGAGCTCGACGGGTTTGCTGAGGTAATCGAAGGCACCGGCGCGCAACGCCTCGACCGCGTTCTCCGCCGAGCCATAGGCGGTCACCACCACGCAGCGCTCCGGCCGGCCGGCCGCCTGCAGCTCCTGCAGGATCTCGATGCCCAGGCCGTCGGGCAGGCGCATATCGAGCAGCACCACATCGAACCGGTGCGCCAGACTGGCACGCGCCTGCGCCAGGCTTTCCGCAGTCTCGACGGTGTATCCCTCACGAACCAGTGTCAATTCGTAGAGCAGGCGCAGGTCCGGCTCATCGTCGACGACCAGGATGGAAGCGGTTTTCTCGGACATAGGCAAATTATGGGACCTTTATGTCCCATGCCCCGTCGCACCAGACGCCCAGCCGCGCATTGTGCGCCTTGGCGCCGGAAATTCAGCTGGTCCGGGACGACTTGTCGTCGCCCGGGTCGCTGGACGCTACTGGCACGCCACCCGGAAAAAAGCGCCAAGGCTGCAGGCTGTTGAGAAAGCCCTGGAACTGCGCCGTCTGCAACTTGAGCCGGTAATCGAACTCGGCATATTGCTGCTCGATCACTTCCGTCAGGCGGGAGTTGAGGTTGGCCGGTGACAGCTTCAGGTAGGCCTCCGACTCCGAGCCTTCACGGTGCACGGTGGAGCCGGCATTGCGGGCGATGCGCAGCATTGGCGTGTTTTCCGAAAGGGCGTGGATGTAGAGTGTCTCCACGCCTTCGTTGCGTGCATGCATCACCGCACGGTCATAAAGGCGTGCGCCAAGACCCCGGCCGCGGTACGAACCCAGTACCGACACCCCGAATTCGGCCGCCGTCTGCGGCTGACTACTGGCCGGGAACGCCAGGTGGGCCATGGCAATCAGCTCCAGCTTGCGGTTGTGAATGCCGAAGATTTCATCACGCTGAAAGTCCAGGCCATCGACATAGCGCTCAACCTGCTGGTCCGAGGCCGGATAGCCGAAGCGCAGATAGCGGTCTTGCGGGGAGAGCTTGAGCAGGTGCTCAAGAATCTGCCCCCGGTGCGATGGTCCCAGCGAGCGGATCGGCACCATCAGTGGCTGTACCGGCGCCCGCTTGGAAGCCTCAGCCTGCGACTGGTCGGCCGTCTTTTGTTGTTGGTTCTGGGAGGGCTGGGTCGTCAGTGTCATGGGGCGATTCGCAGATCGTGATGGCGGATGCCGGGCAGGTACGTGTCAGGATGTTGTGAATACAAGGGTTTTCCCTATTTTGCACTGCATCACGCCTTTTGTGACGCCCGCGCTGCAAAGCCAGCCTCACCCCGTCTCATCCGTACCACGATCGCCGGCTGCGGCCTGCCGACCATCATGGATCACCTTGCCTTGGCTTTGGATTTGGGTGTCCGTCAGATCACGTCACGGTCAGCGCGCGGCGGTACTGGGCCGCCTCGGCAATGTGCCGGCGGGCCACCGCCTCGGCCCCGTCGAGATCGGCGATGCTGCGCGCCACCCGCATGACCCGGTGCATGGCACGCGCCGACCAGGCCATCTTCTGCGCCGCCTGGTAGAGGAATTCGCTGGCCGGCCCGTCGAGCTGCGCCTGCTGCTGCAGGGCCTGTCCTTCCAGCAAATGGTTGCTACAGCCCTGGCGGGCCTGGGCGGATGTGCGGGCGGCGATGACGCGGCGCTGAATGCTGGCACTGTCCTCGCCCGGCTGCGCCTCCAACAGTTCCTGCGGCGTCAGGCTGGGGACTTCGATATGGATGTCGATGCGGTCCAGCAACGGACCGCTGAGCCGCCCCTGGTAGCGCGCCACCTGATCGGGCGTGCAGCGGCACGGCCTGGTGCTGGAGCCCCAGTAGCCGCATGGACAAGGGTTCATGGCCGCAATCAGCTGAAAGCGTGCCGGGAACTCGGCCTGGCGTGCTGCGCGCGAGATGTGGACGCTGCCGGTCTCGAGCGGCTCGCGCAGCGCTTCGAGCGCGGCACGAGGAAAATGCGGCAGCTCGTCGAGAAACAGCACCCCCTGGTGCGCCAATGAGATGTCGCCCGGCTTCGGCGGCGTCCCGCCACCAACGAGCGCCACCGCACTGGCGGTGTGGTGCGGGCTGCGTACCGGGCGCTGGCGCCATTGGGACCATTGGAAGCGCCCGCCAAGACTGGCCATGGCGGCGCTTTGCAGGGCGTCAGCTGTCTCCAGCGGCGGCAACAGACCGGCAAAACGTTGCGCCAGCATCGATTTGCCAGCACCCGGCGGCCCCACCATCAACACATGGTGCCCGCCCGCAGCGGCGATTTCCAGCGCGCGGCGCACCACCGGCAAGCCCTTCACATCGGCCATGTCCGGATAGCGGGGCGGTTCCTGCCCGGCAGCATCAGCCTGCGGCAGGCGCTGCCAGCCGGAAGCCGCATTCTCGGCCGCTTCGGCTGCACCGGCATCCGAAGCTCCGGAAGGACGGAAGAAGTCCACCACATCCAGCAGATGCTCCGCCCGGTACACGGTGCAACCGGGCACCAGCGCGGCCTCCTCTGCGCTGCCCGGCGGCAGGACCCAGGGCGTGGCCGCATCGATCGGCCCGGGCTCCTGCGCCGCGCCATGCGCGGCCAGCGCCATGGGCAAGGCGCCGCGCACAGGCCGCAACGCGCCCGAAAGCGATAGCTCGCCCGCAAAGGCAAAGTCGTGCAGGCGCGCCGAATCGAGCTGGCCGCTGGCGGTCAGGATGCCCAACGCGATCGGCAGGTCGAAACGCCCGGAGTCCTTGGGCAAGTCGGCGGGCGCCAGGTTGACGATGATGCGCTTGTTGGCAGGAAACTCCAGTCCGCTGTTGAGGATGGCCGAGCGCACCCGTTCACGGGCTTCGCGCACCTCGACTTCGGCCAGGCCGACCAGCGAGAAGCTGGGCAGTCCATTGGCCAGATGCACCTCAACGGTGACTACCGGTGCCTGTAGGCCCAACAATGCACGACTGTGTAGCTGCGCCAGCCCCATGTTCCGACTCCTCCCCAATCATGGGCATGGATAGCCCGTCATCTCATTTCAGACCCCAACATTGGCACCATAGCTGAGCCATGGCAGAGCGACGCACATTTTTTGTGCGGTTTCGCATCATCATGGTGCATAAAGACGCGATTCAGCCAGACTGCCGCGTTTCTTTGCCCATTGCTGGGGCATGACGCCATATGTAAACGCCGATTAACGATTGGCATGGTCTGTGCATTGCTCCTGCCCACATACCTGCGCATGGACAAGATGCAGCCAACCGGCTCTTGTGCAACGGTGTGATGAAGCTTTCCGCATGCCTGCCGTGCAAGGCTTCTGAAGGATTAACCCTTAACCCATCAGCATCATGCAATGCAGTGCATTGCCCAGTGACAGGAGTTTCGCTCATGAAAATGGTATCTGCCATCATCAAACCGTTCAAGCTCGATGAGGTGCGCGAAGCCCTCTCGACCATTGGCGTACAAGGCATCACCGTGACCGAGGTCAAAGGCTTTGGCCGCCAGAAAGGCCACACCGAGCTCTACCGCGGCGCCGAGTACGTGGTGGACTTTCTGCCCAAGATCAAGATCGAGGTGGCAGTACCCGACGAGACCGTGCCCCAGGTTATCGAAGCCATCGAGACCGCCGCGCGCACCGGCAAGATCGGTGACGGCAAGATCTTCGTCGCGCCGCTGGAGGCGGTGATCCGCATCCGCACCGGCGAGACCGGCCAGGACGCCATCTGAGCGATATCCCGCACATCCCATCCGCATTCACATCATTCGAAGGAATCGTATGAAAAAGAACCTAGCGACTGCCCTGGGCCTGGGTCTCCTGGCAGCCTCCCCCCTGCTCCATGCACAAGAGGCGGTCCCTGCCGTGGTTGAGACCGTGACCGCCGTGGTCGAGACCGCGCCGGCCATCGACAGCGGCGACACCGCCTGGATGCTGACCTCCACCGTGCTGGTGATCCTGATGAGCCTGCCGGGCCTGGCCCTGTTCTACGGCGGTCTGGCCCGCTCGAAGAACATGGTGTCTGTGCTGATGCAGGTCTTCGCCGTCTTTTCGCTGATCACGTTCCTGTGGGCCATCTACGGCTACTCGCTGGCCTTCGGCGGCGAGGGCAAGTTCTTCGGCGGCTTCGACTTCGTGTTCCTCAAAGGCATCACGCCGGACACGATCTCCTCGGCCCTCTCGACCATCCCCGAGTTCGTGTTCGTCGGCTTCCAGGCCGCCTTTGCCGCCATCACCGTGGCGCTGATCGTCGGCTCCTTCGCCGAACGCATCAAGTTCTCGGCCGTGCTGGTGTTTTCCGTGATCTGGTTCACCTTCAGCTACATCCCGGTCGCCCACATGGTCTGGGGTGGTGGCCTACTGGCCGAGGACGGCGCGCTGGACTTCGCCGGCGGCACCGTGATTCACATCAACGCCGGTGTGGCCGGTCTGGTGGGCGCCTACGTGCTGGGCAAGCGCATCGGCCTGGGCAAGGAATCGTTCGCTCCGCACAGCCTGACGCTGACCATGGTGGGTGCCTCGCTGCTGTGGGTAGGCTGGTTCGGCTTCAACGCCGGCTCTGCCGGTGCCGCCAACGGCACGGCAGGCCTGGCCTTCGTCAACACCATCGTCGCGACCGCCGCCGCCGTGCTGGCCTGGATGGCCACCGAGAGCATCGTCAAAGGCAAGCCCTCGCTGCTGGGCGCCGCCTCCGGCGCCGTCGCTGGCCTGGTGGGCGTGACTCCGGCGGCCGGTTTCGTCGGCCCGATGGGCGCCATCGTGATCGGTGCCGTCGCCGGCGTGGTCTGCGTCTGGGGCGTCTCCGGCCTCAAGCGCCTGCTGGGTGCCGATGACTCGTTCGACGTGTTCGGCGTGCACGGTGTCGGCGGCATCATCGGCGCCATCCTGACCGGTGTGTTCGTCTCTCCGTCGCTCGGCGGCGTGGGCGTGGACGATTACGCCATGGGCCACCAAGTGTTGGTCCAGCTCAAGGGCGTGCTGCTGACCATCGTCTGGTCCGCCGTGGTTGCCTACATCGCCTACATGGTGGCCAAGTTCACTGTCGGCCTGCGCGTCGAACCCGATGCCGAGCGCGAAGGCCTGGACCTGACCTCGCATGGCGAAGTGGCCTATCACCTGTGATCTGACCGGTGATTTGCCAAAGCCCCTGCCAACTGCCACATCGGTGGCGGGGGCCATAAAAACCATCAAGCCAGGCGTCATGCCTGGCTTTTCTCATGGGCGACGCGGGCTATCCCGCTCATGCGCAGTGCGTACCAGGCGGCTGTGATCGATTGGGGGCACGAAGAACCACTCGCACGGCCTGCCCCAACAGCAAACCTCACCCCGCACCCGACCAGGGACAATGCTGGCGGAGCGCTGAGGCGTCGGCCTTGCGGCAATCCTTCTGCAATCCGCCCTCAGCCGACGCGTTCGTCCAGCGTGGCTGCGCCTTCGAGATGGGCGTTGTCGCCCCAGGACAGCAGGGTCAGCCCATGTGGCGCCCACAGGAAGCGGTTGATCGAAGTGTTCTCGATTGGCCAGCCGCGCGCCACCTGCAGGTCAAGCCCCGCGGCATGGCGATACAGGATGTCCAGCACGCCGCCGTGGGTGACCAGCCCGATGTGCTGGCCCCGGCATGCGGCGGCAATGCGCTGCAAGGCCTCCAGCACGCGCACCCGAAACGCCGCCATGCTTTCGCCGCCCCGCGGTGCGTAGGTGCTGTCGCGGTCGCGCATGGCTGTCGCCATGCGCGGGTCCTGCTCACGCATCTGCGCTGCCGTCAACCCCTCCAGTGCGCCATAGCAACGCTCGCGCAGCCCGGGCTCGCCATGCAGGTGCACGGCCAGCACCGCCTGCAACGGCTTGGCCGTCTGCCAGGTGCGCGCCAGGTCGCTGCTGTAGAGGGTGTCGATGTCGGCGCCAACCAGTGCCCGGGCCATGCGCTCGGCCTGCCAGCGTCCCGTCTCGTTGAGGCCGATGTCGGTGTGTCCTTGCACGCGGCCTGCATGGTTCCAGGCGGTTTCGCCATGGCGGATCACCGTCAGGCGAGTGACGGAGAGCGGGTCGTCGCCGGCGGCAGGTATGGCGGGCGTGGTGGAGAAAATGGCCATCAGGTCGAGGTTCAGGGCTGGATCTGGTGGCGGATGCGGCGCTCGCCCTGCGGTGGCGTCGGGAAGCCATCGAGCGCGGACTGGAACAGCAGGCGGAAGATCTGCTCGTCGCTGCGCCAGATGTCGTCATAGCGCGCGCTGGTCTCGTAGACCGGCTGGCCCTGGGCGTCGCGCAGCACCAGCCGGACCTGGTAGACATACAGGGTCGGCGGCAGATCGCGCATGTAGCCGTAGTAGCCAAAGCCCGGGCCCCAGCCCCAGGGGCCGTAGCCCATGCCGAAGCCGAAGTTGCTGTAATGCGGCCAATTGGGCAGGTATGCGTTGGCGTAGCTGCTGAGCTCCAGGCGCAGCGCGCCATTGGCGTCATCGCGCTGCATGCCGACCTGGCCGAGGGCCTCGGTGGCCAGGCGCTCGATCATGCCGCGCTGCGGGCTGGGCTGTTGCTGGGACGGCAGGCGCTCGATCCGGTAGGTTGGCGGCTCGGGCATGGCCGCCAGCGTCGAGTAGCTTTGCACATCGTTGTCGATGATGCGGGTGCTGCTGCAGCCCCCCAGCAGCAGGGCCAGCGCGGCTGCCGCACCCAGTGCCCAATGTCTCCAGTGTCCCGGGGCCAAGCCCCTTTTTGCCTGTGCCATTGCCATATCGCTTTCTCCTTGTCGGCCCGCCCTGATGGAAGGGCCCGTTGCTGCATCAGCCCGCGCGGACCGCCTGAAATCCCGGCCCTGCTGGAGGGGTGGTCAGGAACACAGCGTCTGCGATTGTGCCCGTGATTCAGGCGCGGTTGTCACGCTCACGGCGATGCCCAGGGTATCGCCATCCGCATTGGGTATGAAACTCTCGGTGAAAGTTTCCGGATCAAAGGCGGTATCGCCGGCCGGATCGGCAACGCCGGTGGCGCGGGCATTGCGGAAATCGTGCAGGTTGGGGTCCATCATGTGCGTGGTGACGACATGGCCCATGGCCCGGAACATGCTCTCGAGGCGCCCCGGGTACTTCTTGTCCCAGTCACGCAACATGTCGCCGACGATCTGGCGCTGCAGGTTGTCCTGGCTGCCGCACAGGTTGCACGGGATGATGGGAAACTGCTGGTGAGCCGCCCACTGGGCGGTGTCCTTCTCGGGAACGTAGGCCAGCGGCCGGATCACCACATGCTTGCCGTCGTCGCTGACCAGCTTGGGCGGCATGCCTTTCATGCGGCCGCCGAAGAACATGTTGAGCATCAGGGTCTGCAGGATGTCGTCGCGGTGGTGGCCCAGCGCGATCTTGGTGCAGCCGAGGCGGTCGGCCACGCTGTAGAGAATGGCGCGGCGCAGCCGGCTGCACAGGCCGCAGGTGGTCTTGCCCTCGGGCACGACGCGCTTGACGACACTGTAGGTGTCCTGCGTCTCGATGTGGTAGTCGACGCCGATGCTCTGGAAGTACTCGGGCAGGATGTGGTCCGGAAAGCCCGGCTGCTTCTGGTCGAGGTTGACGGCGACCAGTTCGAATCGCACCGGCGAGCGCTTCTGCAGCCGACGCAGAATGTCCAGCAGCGTGTAGCTGTCCTTGCCACCGGACATGCACACCATGACCTTGTCGCCTTCCTCGATCATGTTGAAATCGACGATGGCGCGCCCCACCTCGCGGCACAGGCGCTTTTCCAGCTTGATGGCTTCGCGCCGCGCCTTCTCGGCGGCGCTGTGGATGCGGACGGGATCGGTGATGGTGTTCATGGCGGGCTTTGCATGAGCGGCTGTCAGCCGCCGGACCGGTGATTTTACCAGCCCGCCCCATTTTCCCCACAGCCCTTGTCAGCCCCCGTGCGCCACGCCCATGCTGCCGGCGCCGCTACAGCAGCGCCCCGCCAGCAGCGACGCGAACGTCGGGCTGGAACGATAGCCCACGTGGCCGGCGGCGCGCTCGCTGCTGTCGCCGGCGTGCAGCCGCACCGACGCCTGGCCCGGGCGATGCAGCCAGCATTCACCATCCAGAACCATGTGAAAGCTCGGTTGCCAGCGCCTCGCGTCGAAGCCTGTCAGGCACCGCAGTAGCGGCCAGCGTGGAAAACCGTCGCCTCCAGGTTCAGTTGCAAGCGCCATGGCATCAATCAGAAGGCGCAGGCCCAGGAGATGGAAGGGCCTGACTCCCTGCGAATGCATCTGCAAGCAGTGGACAACCGAGCCCGAGCGGTTCAGGATCAATCCGATCCATCTAATGCCGGGACTGAACACCTGAGACAGGGCCGGTTTCCAGCCCGCTTGATTCGCTCCGCCCGTTCAGGCCGGCCAGCCTGCGAGCACGATCTTGCCGCAGCTTGTGCCGCTTTCGATCTGCGCGTGGGCGCGCCGCAAGTTGGCGGCACTGATGCCCTCGATACGCTCGGTCAGCGTGCTCTTCAGCACCCCCGCGTCAACCAGTTCGGCGCCGCGCCGCAGGATCGCGTGCTGGCGCGCCATGGTCCGGGTCTGGAACAGCGTGGGCGTGAACATCAGCTCCCAGTGCACCGACAGCGACTTGGGCTTGAGGGCACGGATATCGAGCTGCTCGGGGTCGTCGATCAGCGCCAGATGCCCTTCGGGACGCAGCACCTCGACGATTTGCGCCAGGTGATCGGCGGTGTGCGTCAGGCCGGCCACATGTGTGACGTCGGCCAGGCCCAGCGCCTGCAATTGCGCCGCCCAGGGCCGGTGGTGGTCGATGACGTGGTGCGCGCCCTGCTGCAGCGCCCACTCGCGCGTGGCAGGCCGCGAAGCGGTGCCGACCACCGTCAGGCCGGTGAGCTGGCGCGCCAATTGCAGCAGGATGGAGCCGACGCCGCCGGCCGCACCCACCACCAGCAGGCTTGGCGCCTGCGTGAGGTCGGCGGTTTGCACCTGCAGGCGCTCGAACAGCAGTTCCCAGGCGGTGAGCAGCGTCAGCGGCAGAGCGGCGGCCCGGGCGAAATCCAGGCTCCGCGGGGCCGGTGCCGCGATGCTGGCATCGACCAGTTGCAACTGGGCATTGCTGCCGGGGCGGTTCAGCGCACCCGCGTACCAGACCCGGTCGCCGACAGCAAACCCCTGCACTTGTTCGCCCACCGCCCGCACGATGCCGGCGGCGTCCCAGCCCAGCACGCGTGCCATGCCATCGGCGGGCTGGGCGCTGGCGCGCACCTTGACGTCGACCGGATTGACCGAGACTGCCTGGACCTCGACGAGCAGGTCGCGGCCCGCGGCCACGGGCTCGGGCAGTTCGAGATCCTGCAAGGCATCGGGATGGGTGATGGGCAGCGGCTGTTGGAAACCAATGGCTTTCATGGGGAAATCCTCACGGACGGATGAACATGAAGGAGATTGTGATTGCCTGCAGAATGTTGAAAAACCACGTCGATCTGGAAACACTTTCATGGATTTTCCGAAGATGCCGCGCCTCGATGACCTGCAGGTCTTCGTGCTGGCCGCCGATGCCGGGAGCTTTTCCGCCGCAGCCCGCCAGCAAGGCACCAGCCCGGCACGGGCCAGCGCCGCCGTGCAGCGGCTGGAGCGGGCGCTGGGCGTGCGGCTGTTCCTGCGCTCGACGCGCAGCCTGCGTCTGAGCGATGACGGCCAGCGCTACCTGCCCCACGCCCGTGCGATGTTGGCTGCGCTGGGTGACGGTGCGCTGGCGCTGGCTGAAGCACAGGCGGCGGTGGCCGGGCCGCTGCGGCTGTCGGTGCCCTCCGATCTGGGGCGCAACGTGCTGCTGCCGTGGCTCGATGCGTTCCAGGCACAGCATCCGCTGCTCACGCTGCAGGTGCGCATCAGCGACCAGTTGGCGGATTTCTTTCGCGCCCCGCTCGATGCCGGCATCCGCTCGGGTGCGCTGGCCGATTCGAGTCTGGTGGCCTTGCCGCTGGCGCCGCACAACCGGCGCACGTTGTGCGCTGCCCCGGCCTATCTGGCGCGGCATGGCGCGCCGCGCAGGCCGCAGGATCTGGCGCACCACAATTGCCTGCGCTTCGTGATGGGCGAGCAACTCTTCGAGCGCTGGCCGTTCCACCTGCCCGGCGGCATGCAGACGGCGGCCGTGCGGGGCGACCGCATCAGCGACGATGCCGACGTGGTGCGGCGTTGGGCCGTGGCCGGCCACGGGCTGCTCTACAAGTCCCGCCTGGACGTGGCGGCCGACCTGTTGGCCGGGCGGCTGGTCGAGCTGTTCCCGCCGCAGTGGGGCCAGCCCGCACCGCTGCACCTGGTGTGCGCCGATCGCAGCGTGCTCACCCCGGCGATGCAGCAACTGCACCGCTGGCTGGCGCAATGCTGCGCGCAGTTGCAGGCCCGGCTGGAGGCCGCCCCGCCTGTTGGCCAGGGCCAGGCACAACGGTGCGATCAGGAGGCGGGCTGAACGGCTTCGCCCAGGTTGAGCATCAGCCGGTTGGCCCAGGCGAACAGCGCGCTGGCGTTGATGGCATCGAGCACTTCCAGCGGCGTGGCGCCAGCGGCCTGCAGTGGCGCCAGCGTCTCGGCGCGAACCTTGGCGGGCGCCTCGGTCAGTGCCGCCGCCAGCTGCGCGACGGCACGCTCGCGTGCATTGGTGCCGGTGCTGTGCGGATCGGCAAACAATTGCGCGACCACGTCATTGCGTTTGGCCAGTTGCTCGAAGCGCTGCGCATGCACCGAGAGGCAGTAAACGCAGCGGTTGATGCGCGAGACCACGGCCGTGGCCAGTTCCCGCTCGGCACGCGGCAAGCCGCCTGGCGCATACATGATGGTGTTGAAGACGCTCGAGCGTTCACCCAGGATGGCCGGTTGCAATGCCAGCAGCAGGTAGAAATCCGAGCTGCGCGCCTTGGGGTGGCTGGCATCGAGGATGGCGTTCTGCTCGGCGCTGGCCTGCGCCACATCGAGCACCGGCAGCCAGGCGTGCCAGTCCAGCGTCTCGTTGGTGAAGCCGTGGATGCGCAGCACGCTGCCCGGTGGCGGCAGCCGTGCCGGATGGACGAAGCCGGCGTCGGTCTCGGGCAATGCCTGGGTGGCTGCGCTGGCGTGCTCGGCGAGCTGCCGCCAGGCCTGCCAGCCCGCCAGCAGGCGCAGCTGGAAGCTGACGAAGCCGATCAGCTGCGCCAGCAGCACGATGGCCGGCGCATCCAGGCCGGCCTGCCGCAGGGCGGCCAGTTGCTCTGGCGCCTGCTGTGCGGCGGCGGCCGGGTCGGCCGCGACGCTTTGCGTGAACCGGGCGATGGCCTGCAGGCGGGCGGAGGCGGCCCGCGGCGCATCCAGTGCCTGCAGTACCTGCCGCGCATCCGCAGCGCCGGCTGTGGCCAGTGCCTGCAGGCCCTGGCTGTAGTGGGCTGCCAGCGCGGGGCTATCGGCTTGCCGGGCCACCAGTGTGGCCGCGAAGAGGCGTTCGGCCGGCGTCAGGTCGGCGTCGGCACCGGGGCTGGCGCTGGTGCTGGTGCTGGCGGGAAAGAACAGTTCGAAGCAGTTCTGCACACCGGACACCACTTTCTGGCGTTGCCGGAGCACCTGCGCGGCGGCTGTCTCTGGGGCAATGGATGCCAGCTGTTCGAGCAGCGTGGCGGATGTGGACGAGGAAGGGGCGTCGGGCGTCATTGCTTGTAGTCGGGCAGGGTCTGGGGAGCGGCCGGCGCATGGGCCTCGCGCAGGGCCTGGATTCGCGTGGGCGTATTGGCGCGCGTCCATTCGCTGCCGTCGAGCTCGGGCTCGGCATAGGCTTGCAGCTTTTCCCAATGGTATTCGAGGTCTTCGCGGTAGAACGCCGAGGCCAGCCGCGTGGCCAGCAGCCGGGCGCCATCGCTGATGGCGGGGATGTCGCCCGAGATGGTGCCGAAGGAGAGCGCGGCCGGGTAGCAGAAGGCATGCAGGCGCCAGAGGCCCGGGCAGGCGCCGGGCTGCGCCTCCTGGAACTCGAAAGCGGGGCCGAGATCGGGCATGCCGTTGAGCTCGGCATCATCGGCCGCCTCCGGCAGCTGGTAGCGCTGTGGCCAGAGCTTCACCTGCGACGCGAACGCGGCGAACTCGGGCCGTTGCGACCAGTCGGGCACGAAGCCGGTGGCCACGAACAGGAAGTCGAAGTGAAAGCGGCCCTGCGTGGTGTCGACCAGCAGCGGCGCGGCGGCATCGCCGGTGGCGGTGACCCGTTCGATCGCACAGCCGGTATGGAAGAAGGCATTGGCATGGCGCGAGACGCGCAGTGTGCTGCCGTGCGGCGGCGGCACCTGCTGGCGGTTGATGTAGTGGCGGATGCGCCACTTCCATGCATCGGGCAGGTCGGCGTGGCCGTGCGTGAGGCCGGGCACGCCCGAGCCCTTGGATTTGTTGATGCGCGGGATCTCGGCGCGGCGGATCAGCAGGTCCACGCTGGCCGCCCCCTCCTCCAGCGCGGTGCCGGCACTGTCCATGGCCGAGGAGCCGGCGCCGATCACGCCCACGTGTCTGCCGCGCAGGCTGCGATAGTCGAAGGGATCGGAAGAGTGCGCCCAGAGGCGGCGGTCCACCCCCCGCATGAAGGCCGGAATGGCCGGCCCGCCCAGGCCGTCACGACCGGTAGCGAGAATGACGTGGCGCGCCAGCAAGGTGGTGGCACCAGTGGCACCAGTGGTGCCAGCCGTGCCCGCGGCGGATGCAAGCCGCAGTTCGACGTGATCGGCGTGCGGCAGGATGCGGGTGACCGCTGTCTCGTTGCGTACACGCGGCCGGGTGACCTGGCGGTACCAGCGCAGGTAGTCCATCCACTGCAGCCGGGGGATTTTGTCGAGTCGGGCCCAGCCGGTTGCGCCGAACTGCGCCTCGAACCAGGCCCGGAAGGTGAGATTGGGCACGCCCATGGCCGGGCCGGTCAGCTCCTTGGGCGAGCGCAGCGTCTCCATGCGCGCGGTGGTGGCCCAGGGGCCTTCGGAGCCGGCCGGGGCACGATCGAGCAGCAATGGGTCGATGCCGGCCTGGCGCAGCCCGAAGGCCAGCGCCAGGCCGGCCTGGCCGGCGCCGATGATGACGACCGGCTCAAGCGGCTGGCCGTCGTGGCGGCGTTCGGGCAGCCACTGGCCGGCCGGCCAGTTCAGGCAGGCCAGGTCATGGGCCAGTCGGCGCTCCAGATCGGCCAGCCCGACGGGGGTCTCTTCAGGCATGTTGTTCGCTTGCGGGCAAAGCGACGATTCTAGGCCACCGGTGGCGGCCTCATTCGAGGCGGATGTGGGCGTCCTCGACGACCTGCTGCCATTTCAGGCGGTCGTTGTGCACGGTCTGGCGGAACTGCTCGGGGGATTCGAGCCGTATCGCATTGCCCTGGCTTTCATAGCGTTCGCGGATGTCCGGGCGTTGCAGCACCTCCTGCACGGCGGCGTTGATCTTTTCGACGATGGCCGCATCCGTGCCCTTGGGGGCGAAGATGCCAAACCAGATCGAGCTGTCGAAGCCTTCCGTGCCGGGCACGCCGCTGGAGGCGATGGTGGGCACCTCCGGCACGGCCGCCACCGGCTTGGCGGTGGTCACGCCCAGCAGGCGCACCTTGCCCGACTTGTAGTGCGGCAGCACGGTTTGCACCTGGTTCATGATGCAGCAGGTCTCGCCGCGCAGCACCGATGTGATGGCTTCCGGGCCGCCCTTGTAAGGCACGTGCAGCATGTCCAGGCCCAGGCGTGCGTTGAATTCGGCAAAGGCCATGTGCGTGCCGGCGCCATTGCCGGTGGAGGCGAAGGCGTATTTGCCCGGGTTCTCGCGCACGAGGCGCACGAAGTCGGCCAGCGTCGCGGCGTCGATGACCTCCGGGTTGATGGTCAGCACGTTGGAGACGTCCAGCACCGGCGCCACCGGCACGAAGTCGGCTTCCACGTCGAATGGCAGGTTCTTGTACAGAGCGGCATTGCTGCCGTGCGTGGCTGCCGTGCCAAAGAGCAGCGTGTAGCCATCGGGCCTGGCGCGCGCCACGTATTCACTGGCGATGTTGCCGGCGGCACCGGACTTGTAGTCGATGATCAGCGGCTGGCCGAGCTTCTCGCCCAGCGGCTCCTGGAAGACACGGGCGACCACATCCACGCCGGAGCCGGCTGGAAAGCCCATGATCAGGCTGATCGGCTTGGTGGGCCAGGCCGCGTCCTGTGCGGCGGCAGGGGTGATGGGCAGGGCTGCAGCGGCCAGAGCGGTGGTGGCAGCGAGCGCGCGTGCGAGACGGACCAGGGTTTGCATGGCGGCGGAGCAGGGACTTGTGACGGGAAGTGGCCCATTGTCCGCCGTTTGTTATGAGCAGGGGTAATTTACATATGACGTGCCAAGGCCAAGGCCTTGGCACGTCATGGCCGCTGCAGCGGATCAGGGCGCGATCGGTTCGGTCGGTGTGCGTGCTTCGCGGTCGGCCTGCGACTGTGCCAGCTCGGTCTCCGAGATGTATTCGAACAGGCGCACCACGCGGGCCACGCCATCGGTGGTGCGCGCCACCTCGGTCGCCAGTTCGGCCTCGCGCGGTGTCACCAGCCCTTGCAGGTAGACCACGCCACGCTCGGTGGTGATCTTCAGTGACTTGCTTGGCAGGTTCTCGGTATTGATGATGCGGGTGCGCACCTTGCCGGTGATGTAGGTGTCGCTGGAGCGCTGCGAATAGCCGGTGCTGGGCATGACCTGCAGTTCGTTGTAGACGTTGCGCACGTTTTCCACCTGCCTGGTTTGCTCGGCGGCCTTCTGGCGGTCGGCTTCGGTGGCCACTTCGCCGGTCAGCAGGACCTGGCGGTTGTAGCTGTTGATGTTGACGTGCGAGCCCTCGGCGATGTGTTCGTTGAGCGCCGTGCGGACCTTGATCTCGATGGCCTGGTCATCGACCTGCGCGCCGGCCGTGCGGCGATCGACGGCCACCGAGCCGGCCACCACCGCGCCGCCGATGATCATGGGCGCGCACCCGGTGGTCAGGATGGCAGAGGCCAGGCTGATGCAGAGGGCAACAGTGAACGTCTTGGAGGATGTGGGCAGCATAGGTGGCGCAGGGCAGGGGTTGGAAACCCTGCAAACATACCATAAGCGCCCGCGTTGCGGCGGGCCGGAAGGCCGCCGTTTGTTAGCCGTTTGTCCGCCGTCTGTTACGCCGTCCCTGACGGGGCCACGTGGTCCTCGAAAAGATCGCGAGCAGGCTCTTACAGTTCGCCGTAGCTGTGCAGGCCGGAGAGGAACATGTTGACGCCCAGGAAAGCGAAGGTGGTGACCACCAGCCCGACCAGCGCCCACCAGGCCGATGCCGCGCCGCGCAGCCCCTTGATGAGGCGCATGTGCAGCCAGGCCGCGTAGTTCAGCCAGACGATCAGCGCCCAGGTCTCCTTGGGGTCCCAGCTCCAGTAGCCGCCCCAGGCCTCCGCAGCCCAGAGAGCCCCCAGCACGGTGGCGATGGTGAAGAAGGCAAAGCCGACGGCGATGGCCTTGTACATCACATCGTCGAGCACCTCGAAGTCCGGCAGGCGAGCGGCGATCGGGCGGCGCAGCGCGAGGATGGCTGCCACCACCAGTGCCGATATGCCGAAGTAGACCATCCAGTAGCCGCCGCCACTGGCGCTGCCGGCGCCGCGGAACACCACTGGCTCGAAGCACAGCACCACGCCCAGCAGCCACAGCGGCGCCAGCTTCCACCAGCGGCCCTCGCTGGCGTAGTGCTTGATCAGCCATGCAAAGGCCACCATGGCGGCGATGGCGAAGGTGCCGTAGCCGATGAAATTGGCCGGCACGTGCAGCTTCATCCACCAGCTCTGCAGCGCTGGCACCAGCGGCTGGATGACGTGGGCTTCGCGCACCAGTGTGTACCAGAGCAGGAAGCCGACGGCGGCGCTGACCACCAGCATCACGAAGGCTCCCAGATTGCGGGTGCGGTACTGGGCTTCGTAGTAGAGGTAGAAGACGGCGGTCATCCAGCAGAACAGCACGAACACTTCGTAGAGGTTGCTCACTGGAATGTGGCCGATGTCCGGGCCGAGCAGGTAGCTTTCGTACCAGCGCACCATCGTGCCCACCAGTGCCAGCGTGCTGGCCACCCAGGCCAGGCGCGAGCCCAGCAGCGACATGGCCGCGCCATGCTGGCGGCTGAGCAGGCCGATCCAGTAGAACAGCGTGCTCATGAAGAACAGCATGCACATCCACAGGATGGCCGATTGGCTCGAGAGGAAGTACTTGAGCAGGAAGACCGATTCGGAGCGCGCCAGATCGGCCTGGCCACCATCCTGATAAAGGCCGATGGCCAGCAGCGACAGGGCGGCGACGGCCACCATCAGCGCCTGCAGCGGCCGCCAGAACCAGCCCAGCCAGACCAGTGCCGGGATGCTGCCCACCAGGATGGCTTTCTCGTAACCATCCATGAAGCCGCCATAGCGCTGCAGCGCGAACAGGCCGCCGGCGCAGGCCAGCAGCGCAAAGGCCCAGTCGCGCCAGTTGCGCCGCGCGAAGTAGCCGGGGTCGAGCGTGTAGCTGTGTTCAATCGTGGTGCTCATGGTGTGATCCAACAAGGCAGTGCGGGTGCTGCGGGCTCGCTGTGTATGGTTTTTTCCGGCGTTCAGGCCTTGGGTGTGGGGTCCGGCAGCAGCCGCTCGCGCAACTGGTCGAATTCCCGCTGCGACTCGAGCGTCTTGCGGTTGGAGGACATGGCCATGCTCGCCTGGCTGGCCTCGCCGTCCGTCGCGCCGGCAGCAGCCTGCAGCCAGATCCACAGGCGGCGCTCGCGCACGTAGAGCATGACGAAAACGCCCACCATCAGGAACAGGCAGCCCAAGTAAACAATATAGCGGCCGGGTGCCTTGGTGACCTGAAAGACACTGGCCTGCACTTGGTCAAAGTCCTGCAGTGTGAAGACCACCGGCTCCGGATAGAAGAAGGCGTCGCTGAGCGAGAACACCGCCACGCGCATGAATTCCTGGGTGGCCGGGTCCGCCGGATCGAGGGCGGGCAGGTCCGCGTCTGCGCGGCTCGTCTGCAGCAGCTCGAACAGCACGCCGTTGAGGATGCGCAGCAGCACCTCACTGGCGCGTTCGAGTTCGCCGGCAGGCACGTTCTGCTCCATGAAGCGCGAAACGGCGATCAGCCCGGCCTCGCTGCCGGCCGGCTGGGCACCCGAGGCGCTGGCACTGGCGCCGGCAAACAGGTCCAGGGTGCGCTGCGCCGACAGGCGCAACTGCTCCTGCAGGTCGGGGCGGTCGTCATCGACGGCCTGGTTCACATAGCGGTCGACGGCGCGGACGCGCTGCTGCGGGTTGTGCAGCGCCTGCAGCATGCCCAGGAAGCTTTGCATGCCGCCTTCCTGGTCCTGCGGCACGCGCAGATAGCTGAAGGCCTCGACCAGCGATTCGCGCACGCCCAGCAGGAAGACCGGCACGCCGTCGCCCAGGTCCATGGGCAGCATGTAGTTGTGGAACTCGATGGCCTGGCCGGAGGCATCTCGCAGCCGGTAGGTGATGCTGGGGCCGACGTTGCGCAGGTCCTGCGTGCGGGTGCTCTTGTTGCCGGCACCCAGGCGCGCGTCGATGCTGCTGCGCAGGTCGACCTTGCGCACATCGACGCCCTGACCCGGCGCCCCGCGCGCGGCCTCGCTGAGGTTCTCGACGTTGAGCACGCGCAGCTCTGCAAACTCCAGGGTCTGCTCGGGCAGGCCCTGGGCCGTGCCGACCTCGGCCTGCTCGCCGATCACGCCGTCGACGGGCTCGGCCTGCAGCGGCCGCGTCAGGCCGACGGGGCGCAGACGCACGCGCGAGCCGCCATCGTCGAAGCTGGACTGGAAGATGTCCACGCCATGCACGCGCAGCGGGTGGTTGACCTCGATGCGGTGCTCGCTGGCGGCACCAGTGGCGCGGTCGTAGATGATCACGTCGCTGGCGAACAGGCGCGGCATGCCGGTGGAGTAGTACTCCACGTCGAATTTCTTGAGTTCGATGACGAAGGGCAGCTCCTGCAGCAGGATGCCGTTGGAGACATTGAGCAGTGCTGTGCCCGAGCGCGTGCCCTCGCCGACCATGACATTGCCGCGGTAGGAGGGGTTGTCCATGCCGAGCCGGTGCTTGGCCGGCACGTCGGCGAGCATGCCGGTGCCGTGGTAGGGCTCCTTGTTGCCCAGCCAGGTCTGCATGCGCAGCCACAGGTCGCCATCGACCAGGCCGCCCAGGCAGATCATGACGATGGCGCCATGCGTGGCGATGTAGCCGATCTTGTTGGCTGAACCGGCCTTGGCGGCCACCATCCAGCCGCTCTCCTGCGCGCGGCCGCCGCGCTCCTGCAGGCGCACCTTCCAGCCACCCTGCACCAGCGCCTGCCCCAGTTGCCGGGCCAGGTCGCCAGGGGCGCCGGCCAGCCGCGCCTCGGCCCTGAAGGGCATGGCGCGGAAGCTGCCGATGCGGATGTTTTCCTTGTAGCGGCGCATCTCCGCCAGGTATTTCGGGGTGTTGCGCGCAATGCACAGGCTGGTGCTGATGACGAGGAAGGCCAGGATCAGCACGAACCACCAGGCGCTGTAGACCGCATTGAGCTGCAGCGTCAGGAACAACTCCGCCCAGAACGGTCCGAAAGCGTTGACGTAGTTGACCAGCGGCTCGTGCTGGCGCATCACCGTGCCCACCACCGAGGCGATGCAGATCACCGTCAGCAGCGCGATGGCAAAGCGCATCGACGACAGCAGTTCGTAGCTGCCGCGCCAGAAGGCGTGCATGTGACCATGCGCGGCAGGTGCGGGATGCGGGGCGGGTGCGGGGGCCGAGGTCATGGCAGAAGCGGAGGCGGGAGGGGCGGCGCGGTGGGGTTTCGCGCCATCAGAAGGAGGCCTGCCGGTGCCCGGGCCGGCCGATCATGGGAACTGGAGCGGGACTGAATCGAATGGCTGGGTGCCCGGCGGTGCCGACTGCGCAGTGTACCGGTGTTGCGACAGGCGTGTACTGCCGCTCGCGCATACGGATATGGTCAGATGCCGTGACCGATGCAGGGGTTCGTGCTTCAGCGCAGCCCCGCGATGTAGTCTGAGACGGCGCGGATCTCGCGGTCATTCATCTTGGCGGCCACCTGGTGCATCGGGATGCTGTTGTCGCGCGTGCCGTCACGGAAGGCGCTCAGCTGCTTGGAGGTGTATTCGGCATGCTGGCCGGCCAGGCGGGGGTATTGCGAGGGAATGCCGGCGCCATTGGGGCTGTGGCAGCCTGCGCAGGCGGCAATGTTGCGGTCGGCAATGCCGCCGCGGTAGATGCGCTCGCCTTCGGTGACCAAGTCCTTCTCGGCGGCGAAGCCGGGTGTGCTGGTCTGGCTGGCGAGCCACCACGCGATGTCGCGCATGTCCTCGTCGCTCAGGATGGAGGCCATGCCCTGCATCACCGGATCGACGCGCTTGCCGCTCTTGAACTCGTGCAATTGCTTGAGCAGGTACTCGGGATGCTGGCCGGCCAGCTTCGAATACATCGGAATGGTCGAATTGCCGTCGGCGTTGTGGCAGGCCGCGCAGACGCCGGCAAAGCCTTCGGCGCCCTTGGCCAGGTTCGGCGCGGCGGTTTCGGCGGGTGTCTGTGCGCTGACCAGCGGCGCTGCCAGCAGCGCAGCCAGGGAAAACAGGGTGGCAAGCAATTTCATACGGGGCCTTGGCGATCTACTTGTTCATGGGGTGACAGCCTGCCACAGCGTCCGCGCAATGCACGGATACAGCGCAGTAATGGACGCGTGAAGCAGGCTGATACACCTTGTTTATTTTCGCGGCATTCTATCTAACGAGTCCTTGCGATTGCTCAATTGCAGTGCATACTCTTCGGCATGAATTCCCCTGATTCCGACAAGCCGCAGGCGTCGCAGGCCGAGCTGGGCCGCCAGGCGCTTGGCTGGATGCACACCGCGCGTTTCCTGACCACGGCGGCGCAGCTGCACCAGCTGCCGACGCTGGAGGTGCCCGAGATCGCCTTCGTGGGCCGATCCAATGCCGGCAAGTCCACCTGCATCAACACCCTGACACAGCAGCGCCAGCTCGCCTATGCATCCAAGACGCCGGGTCGCACGCAGCACATCAACCTGTTCGAGCTCGGCCCCAAGAGCGCGGCCGATGCCGTACTGGCCGACCTGCCCGGCTATGGCTACGCTGCGGTGCCGCGGCAGGACAAGCTGCGCTGGCAGCGCGTGATGGCCAACTACCTGGTCAGCCGTGGCAACCTGCTGGGCATCACGCTGCTGTGCGATGCGCGCCTGGGCCTGACGGAACTCGACGAGGCCTTGCTGGAGATCATTCGCCCGCGCGTGGAGCAGGGCCTGCGTTTTTTGATCCTGCTGACCAAGGCGGACAAACTCAACCGCTCGCAGCAGCAGAAGGCGCTGTCGGTGATGCGCCTCAACGCCGGTGGTGGCAGCGTGCAGATGTTCTCCGGCCTGAAGAAGACCGGTGTGGCCGAGGCCGCGCTGCAACTGCGCCAGTGGGTACAGGAATGGCATGCGGATGCTGCCTTGTCCGACAGCACGCCGGCACCCGGGCCATGACAATCGGCCTGTGACGCTCCGGGCGGGCTGCCATGCCATGGTCAGAATATGCCCGCAGGCGATTCGCAATGGGAGACAGACCACGATGCGAGACTTGCCAAATCCGCCATCTGGCGCACCAAGCGCGCCGCTGTTCCTGGCTTCGAGGCCGCGGCGTTGGGCCGTCGTCTGCATCGGGCTGCTGGCGGCCCTGTCCTGGGTGTTGCCCGGCGCCGCACAGGCGCAGCATAACGGGCTGAGCGACATGAGCGACATGAGCGGCGCACGGAGCGCAGCGACGAACGAGGCGCAGAACGGGGCGGTGCCCGTCGCAGTGAGCGGCCCGCAGGGCGATGCCGATGGCGATATTCCGGTGCTCGAATCGGTGCGAGCATGGACGTATCGCGGCTCCCATGCCCTGGTGAGTACCGTCGACAGCTGGTTTGGCGACGAACCCTTCGACCAGCGCGGCAAGGTCTCGGGCTATGTGCGTGTCAACACCCTGTGGGAAGAAGGCCAGGGCACCAAGGCCAATGCGCGCTTTCGCCTGCGTGCGGGTCTGCCCAACCTCCGACGCAGCGCCTATGCCTTCGTTGGCCAGGACAATGAGCGCGAGGAAATCATCGACCAGCCCGAAGCGTTTCGCCGCGAGCAACTGCTGCTGCGGGAGAGCCGCAGCGGCGACCAGTCCTTCTTTGCCGGGCTGGGCTATGCCCTCAAGGATGACATCGATCTGCGCCTGGGCGTGCGCGGCGGCTTCAATCTCTACGCCCAGGCGCGTTACCGCACCCAGTGGATGCTCTCGCCACGTGATGCGGTGTATTTTCGCGAGAGCCTGTTCTGGTCGGTGGATGACAGCTTCGGCTCCACCACCGCGCTCGACTATGAACATGCTCTCTCGCCCACGCTGGTGTTGCGCTGGGCCAACGTCGGCACCGTCACCCGGCGCAGCGATGGCTTCGAGTGGCAGAGCAGCGTCGGCTTCTTCAAGGACTACACCGGCCTGCGCACGGCCTCGGTGGAGGCGCTGGTGCAGGGACGCACCGGCTCGGTGGATGTCTCCAACTACGGCATCCGCTCGGCCTGGCGCCAGCCGCTCTACAAGGACTGGCTGTTCGGCAAGCTGACGGTGGGACATTTCTGGCCCCGGGACAAGGTCGAGGACAACCGTCGCGATGCCTGGGCGGTCGATTTCGGCCTCGAAATGCATTTTTGAGAACCGGCTCCTCCAGAAGCGTTGGCGGCGCGCCCCTACAATCGCCGCATGATCGAATCCTTGATGCGTTGTCGCTGCCGCATGCTGGCCGTGATGCTGGCCGGCCTGACTGGTATGGTGATGGCGCAACCGGTGCTTCCAGGGCGGGACGGGCCGCGTTCCCCCGCGGTTGCGGCGGCACCTGCGCTGCCGATGCCCGCCGCGGGAACGGGCACGGAGGCCGGCGGCGCGCCCACGCCATCGGTCTCGGCCCAGCGCATCTATGCCGGGGCCCGCGAGCAACTGGTGCAAGTGCGCACCCTCCTGCAGGGCGACAGCAGCCAGGCCACCGTCGGCTCGGGCTTTCTGGTCGATGCGCGCGGCCTGCTGCTCACCAATTACCACGTGGTCAGCACCGTGGCGCTGCAGCCGCAGCGCTACCGGCTGGTCTACACCACCGCCAGCGGGCAGGAGGGGCCTCTGGAGCTGATCGCCTTCGACGTGGTGCATGACCTGGCGCTGGTGCGCGTGGGCGATGGCGGACTGGCCGAGGTGGCACCACTGGTGATGCGCGGCGCCGAGCGGCCCCTGGCGCGCGGCGAGCGCATCTTCTCGCTGGGCAATCCGCTCGACGTGGGCTTCGCGGTGATGGAAGGCCATTACAACGGCCTGGTCGAGCGCTCTTTCTACCCCAACATTTTCTTTGGTGGCTCGCTCAGCGGCGGCATGAGCGGCGGACCGGCGCTGGACGAGGCCGGGCAGGTCATCGGCGTCAACGTGGCCACGCGGCGCGATGGCGAACAAATCAGCTTCCTGGTGCCGGCCGAGTTTGCCCGGCAGTTGCTGGCGCAGCACGCCGAAGCCGAACCGGTTGGCGAGGATGTGTACCCGGAGATCACCCGCCAGTTGATGGAACACCAGCAGGCCCTGACCGAACGTTTCATGGCGCAGCCCTGGCTGCCGTCGCCAGATCAGGGCTATGCCGTGCCGGTGCCGCAGGAGATCTTCATGCGTTGCTGGGGCCGCTCGACGTCCGACGAAGACAAGGGCATGCGCGTGCGGCGTTCGGACTGCAGCATGGACACGCAGATCTTCATCAGCGAGCGCAACCGGCTCGGCGGCATCCGCATGCAGCACCGCTGGTTCGACGGCCGCCTGATCGGCCCCTGGCGCTTCGCGCAGCAGTATTCCGAACGCTTCGAAGGGCAGATCTTCAGTTCGTGGCGCTTTGGCCAGCGCGGCGAGACGCCGCGCCAGTGCCATGAGCGCTTCGTGGAACAGGCGGGGCTGACGATGCGCGTGGTGGCCTGCCTGGATGCCTACAAGAAACTCGAAGGGCTTTACGATCTGCGGCTGCTGGTGGCTTCGGTCAACCAGCCCGAGCAAGGCGTGCAAAGCGTCTTCAGCGTCAGCGCCGTCAGCTATGACAACGCCATGCGCCTGATGCACCACTTCCTGGAGGGCTTCGCATGGAAAGGCTAGCCGTTCTGGAGGTGCTCGACCGCGATGGCCGCGCGCGCCTGGTGCATGGCATTCACGGCTGGCCGGTGACCGTAGGGCGCGGCCTTGACAACGATCTGGTGCTCGATGACCCGCACGTTGCTGCCCGGCACTTCCAACTGGGAGCCACCCCTGTGGTGGGCGATGGCGCCGGCCAGGAGGAATCGCCCGCCTCGCCGCGCATCGAGATGCAGGTGGCCAGCCAGACCATCAATGGCGTGTGGCTGGGCCGGCGCCACCACGGCGCCGGCAGCACCGTGCCGCTGGACAGTGGCACGGAATGGACGGCTGGTGCCACGCGGCTGCGCCTGCGTTTGGCAGCGGCTCCGGTGGCGATGGAGCTGCGGCTGCAGCCACCTTCGGCGCGAGCGCTCGCCGGCGTGGTGCTGGCGCTGCTGCTGCTGTTGGGCACGGCGGTGCTGGAGACGTATCTGGACAGCGATGCCCAGCCCTTTTTGGGGCGCGCGTTGCGGCAATTGCTGCCACTGGTTCTGGGCATCGGCGTCTGGGCACTGGTATGGGCGGTGGCCAGCAAAATCTTCCGTCACCGCATGCAGTACTGGCGCCATGTGGGCGTTGCCGCCTGGGCCCTGGTGCTGATGCTGTTGTTCGACTATGCATTGGCTGGCCTGTCGTTTGCGTGGTCGCAGCCCTGGCTCTACAAGATCCGTCCCGATGTGGGCTGGCTGCTGCTGGCTGGCGCCGTCTGTGCCCATTTGCGGCTGGTGCTGTCGGCGGGGCGCCAATGGCGCCTGACGGCCGCCGCCATCGGCGTGCTCACCCTGGGCCTGCTGGCCGCCATGCTGGGGCTGCGCCACCACGACAGCGGCCAGTGGTGGGAGCCGCTCTATGGCGGCACGCTGGGGCCGCCATGGCTGCGCATGGTCGAACCGGTTGGCATCGATCAGTTCGTCAATGAGACCCAGGGCTTGCAGCCCGTGCTGCAGCAACGCCTGCGGCAGGCGGAAGCGGCGGATTTCCCCGAGGATGAGGACGAAGAATGGGACGATGACGGCGAATGAGCAGCGCAGCTGAGCCTGCCGCTCACGCCTGCCGGTAGGCGCCAAACCGCCCTGGACCGGCCAGGCCGCGGGCGCGCTCCGGGGCGACGGCACTGGCGATGGCGGCGATGTGGTCGGGCGTGGTGCCGCAGCAGCCTCCGACGATGTTGACCAGACCCTCGATGGCGAATTCGTGCACCAGGCGGCTGGTGACTTCCGGGGTCTCGTCGAAGCCCGTCTCGCTCATCGGATTGGGCAGGCCCGCATTCGGGTAGCAGCTGATGAAGGTGTCGCGCGCGGCCTGCGCCAGCTCCTGGATGTAGGGGCGCATCAACGCCGCGCCCAGCGCGCAGTTCAGGCCCACCGCCAGCGGCTGCACATGCCGCACGCTGTGCCAGAAGGCGGTGACCGTCTGGCCCGAGAGAATGCGCCCGGAGGCATCGGTTACGGTGCCGCTGATGATGATGGGCAGGCACTCGCCAGTCTGGTCGAAGGCCTCTTCCACCGCGAACAACGCGGCCTTGGCGTTGAGCGTGTCGAAAATCGTCTCGACCAGGATCACGTCCGAGCCCCCTTCGATCAGTGCCAGCGTCTGCTCAAGGTAGGCCTGGCGCAGCGTCTCGAAATCGACGTTGCGTGCGCCGGGGTCGTTGACATCCGGGCTGATACTGGCGGTCTTGGGCGTCGGGCCTAACGCGCCGGCCACGAAGCGGGGCTGCTCGGGCGTGCTGAATTTGTCGCAGGCCGCACGTGCCAGCCGGGCCGACTTCAGGTTCATCTCGGTGGCCAGCTCGGCCATGCCATAGTCTTCCTGCGCCACTGTGGTGGCGCCGAAGGTGTTGGTCTCGACCAGATCGGCACCGGCGGCGAGGTAGCCTTCATGGATGCTGCTGATCACATCCGGGCGCGTGATCGAGAGCAGCTCGTTGTTGCCCTTGACGTCACGGGGAAAGTCGGCAAAACGCGCCCCGGCGGCATCGGCACCGGCGTAACCCGCGCCACGGTACTGCGCCTCGCTGAGCTTGAAGCGCTGGATCATGGTACCCATCGCGCCATCAAGGATGGCGATGCGGCGCTGGAGGATGTCGGGCAGCGCCTGGGCGCGGGTGTAGCGGGGTTGCGGCATGGCGCCGATTGTATGTTCTGGACAGCTCGATGGCCTTGGCCGTACCATTTGCGCACGAGCTTTGCAGCGTGAGGGGAGGATAGGATTCTGCGCAGGAGTCCTGGAGATGCCCCGGCGCCGGTGAGGCACTGTGTCGCATGTGAATCGTGATGTCGAGGGACAGCGTATGACAGGCTTGCATGGGGTATTCCCGACACGGCGGCATGACAACATGCTGCGTGACATGTCAATGCAGCGGGGCGTGACCTTGATCGAATGCATGGTGGTGCTTGCCATCCTGTCGATCTTGCTGGGGTTGGCGGCGCCGCTCTTTCAGGAGATCATCAAGCGCTATCGGGTGCGGGTGGCCGCAGAGGCCTTGTCTTCCTCGCTCTATCTGGCGCGTTCGGAGGCCATCAAGCGAAGCGGCCGTGTCGTGATGCGCAAAACAGCCTTGCCGGGTTGCCCGGGCGCGTTGGTCGCGGGGCGGTGGGAGTGTGGCTGGCAGTTGTTTGTCGATGCCAACGGCAACTCGATTCTCGATGCTGACGAGGTGCTGTTGCATGAGGTTGGTTTGCAAGCCGACGTGGTGATCACACGGGGCCCGGCCACCAATGTCAAGGCCTTCAACCAATGGGGCCACGTCGCAGGGCTGGGAACATTCAATTTTCTGGTCTGGCCCCGGCAGGATGCTCAGGCGCAGCCGCCCCACCATGCCAATGCGATGCTGCTGTGTATGAGTGCCGGTGGCCGGTTACGCGTTGTCAAAGGGCAGGCGCCGCCTTGTGCATGATGGGCCTGAATGGGATTCCCGAGGTATGGACGGCTGGCGCCTTGGTCAGCTCCAGCATTCGGTGGTCGTGGCAGTCGAACCGGAAGGCTTGTTGGCAATGCCTTTGACACCTGCATTGGTCAAGGTCAGGTTGCCGCACTTGTCCGTTGCCTGGGCATTCTGACGCGTGGCTGTCAGGGTGTAGCTTCTGCCCGCATTTTGCTGCACGTAGGAGATGGCATAGCCCTCTGATTCGACGGATTTGAGCGGCGCGGGGAAATCGGCCGTGGCGGAGTATGAGCCTGTGGCCGTCATGCCCTGTTCCAGCCATTGGGCGGCTTTCATCAGAGCGGCGCGGGCTTCAGCACGGCGGCTCTTGCGTACATATTCCTGGTAATTGGGAATGGCAATGGCGGCCAGGATGCCGATGATGGCCACGACGATCATGACTTCGATCAATGTGAAGCCATGGGCATGCGTGCGGACGGATTTGGGTGGGATGGTCATGGTTTTCTTTTTCAGGGCTGCGGCCCAACAGGCCCATGCACCTCCGTTTTGGGCAGTGCATGGGCCCGTCTCTTGGTTATTGAATCTGCCGCCAGGTTGGCGTCAGACCGGTCGAGCCGGTGCTTGGGAAGTCCTCATCCTTTGGAATGTCCGGTGGTGTGACGGGCTTCTGGCCTCCTTCGCCATCACTGACATAAATCGACAGGCCCTGGGATGGGTCTTCGCGGAAGCCGCCCTCGTCGTTGAGGTTGAGTGAGCGCCCTGATATCGCGCTGAAGATGCCGACATAGTCCTCCTTGCTGCTGTACACCGGCTCGCAGGTTTCTTCCAGATCGGTCGTGCCGCCCGCGCCGCCTTCCGCCGGCACAGTGAACCGGACCCGGAACCAGTTGCCCTGAATCCATTCGATGTCGCGCAGCACCCGGGACTTGGTGACAGGAAGATCGAGGTACCAGCCTTTCTTGAAGGTGCCCGGTATTTCGACCGACTCCCCGTCATCATTCACCGTGGTGCGGTTGACATAGTCCACGTCACCCGTGACCGTCCAGGCCGTTGCCGCTTGGTTGGCCGTCAATGTCATGGCCTGCAGCTCACTCAGCGCAATGGGGTAGGTGCTGGTCTGGTACTGGTACTCGGCATCGCTCTCCTGCCATTCCTGCCATTGCAGGGCACCACCGGAAACCGCTTTCCATTTGGCGCGGTCATGGATGCCGTACAAGGTCTGCTGGTAGGTTGTGGTGCGATCCTCGTTGGTCAGGTTCTGACCCGTGCCGAAGGTCAGCATCAGGCCGGGCGCGCTGCTGTGTTGGATGAAGGCCGGTGCCGTCGTGATGGGCTGGTTGTCCTTGGTGGTGAAGAGTGGCTGGCCGCCCAGGGACACGCCAAAATCACCGGCGCAGCTCTCGCCGCCCATTTTGTCTGCCGCGCAGCTCAGGTTGAACTTCCAGAGATTGCCGCTCAGGTCGCCGGCGTAGGCCACGTCCGGAACGCCATCGCCCGTGAGATCGATCAGCCGCGGTGCCGAAAGGCCATTGCCGGCGGTTTTGCTGGCGGGTGTTGCGGTCAGCTTCATCAGTGTGCCATCCAGATACTGGATCAGCAGGACCGAATTCTGGTTGGTGCTGTTGTATCCATTGCCAGTCACGAAAGCCCAGCGGCCATCATTGAGGCGGGTCAACTGCGTGGCGCGGGTGGCGCTGGCCTGCTCGGCCACGGGCTCGCTGAAGATGTAGCCGATGTCCGCATCCGCCGTGTCGGTCACGTCCAGTTTGACGTTGCCAGGGGCGAACGATGCCGGGTCGGTTACGTCCAGGATGAAGTAGCCCTTGCCGCCTGCTCCCAGGGTGCCGACGAGATAGTCCTTCCAGACCTTGTCCTTGGCGGCCGCCGAGGGCGTGGTGTCGACTTCAGCGACGAACGGCGAGCCATCGACGTAGTACTGGTGCACGTAGTCGGTCGTGGTCAGTGCCGGCAGCTTGTCATAGAGCCCGCGCGGCACGTAGGCCAGCACCTCGGCGCCGGTATTGGGGTTGAAGCCGTGCAGCATGCCGTCGTTGGCACCCACATAAAGCATCTTGCGCTGCTCGGCGGCAACCGTTGTCTTGTTCTGCTTCTTCAGATAGGCGGCATCGCCGTTGTAGTACCAGATCCTCGAATTGACGATGTCGCCATGGATCGAGTTGCGCTGACGCAGGCTGCTGACATTCTGGCCCCGCAGGTAGTTCAACCGGTCTTGTCCAACGGTGTCGCTGGCGTTGCTGCCACCCTTCAGCGTGTTCTTCTGGGCCTGGCTGAGACTGTTCCATTTGAACTCGATACCTTGGCTGCCATTGTGCGAGAAGACCTTGCGGGAACTGTGGAAGTTCGTACTTGCATCCATCTTTGCCGCACTGCTCCACACCGATGCATTGTTGACGGCACCGGTGCCGGCATCGACGGCGTAGGCCGTTACGGTGCCCGTCCAGTTGGCCGGGTCGTAGCTGCTGACGTACATGTTCGAATCCAGCCGCAGCGTGTTGGCCGTCAGCGTGACCGAGGTCATCGGTTTGGTGTTGTCTGAGATGATCTGGTTCAGGATGGTCTTGAATGCCGTGACCAGTTGGTCAGCTTGCGTGACGGGAACGAAGGTGCCGCGGCTGTTGATGGCGGCATGCCACAATTCGGCCCGCCGACCCACTCCATCGTGACCTCCGCTGGTACTCACGGAAAGCTCAGGATCCCCCCATTTTTTGTCGTCCGCAGTCGTGGAATTGCCCAGCAGTAGGTTTTGATAATCGCCGCCTGTCCAAGTGTCCGAACCAAAATCGGGCTTGTCGATTTGGGCGCCTGGCCCGAAACCGACGGTAAACATGGTCATATGAGGCCAGGTTGCCGGGTTGTTCTTTGGGTTCCAATACTCTTGCAAAGCGAGCGTTTTGCCAGACCCGCCAATGTTTTCCACCCCGCTGTGCCTGATTTGGGGGTCAAGGGTATATTCACCCCCGTTGGCAGCAGCAATTTGGGGCTGAAGGTCTGTAGCCCAATAATAGAATGCCAAGTCCGACAGGGTCGGATAGCTGCTGAATGCTGTTGGGGCCCCACGGGCGATGCAAGTCCATCTGTATTGCCGCCTGGTGCCGCTTCTCCCATTGTTTTCCTCTTGGCAGGAGTAGAGAGGGCCATAACTATCGCTCTGATTTTCATAGTTACTGGCACTGGACGGCTTGCTGATTCGTGTGGCTGACCAGTCCGTAAGTGCAGTGACCGCGCCGTTGTATGAAACGGTGGCAGAAACAGCACCATACTTGTCGCTGTATATTTTTGTTTGATCGGAAGAGGGATCATACGCAGTCCCATCTGGAAAAATCTGGTTTTCTTTTCCATCGGCATTTCCAATATCAGTCAAATTCGCAAGGCTTGCCACTTGTCTCAGCCAGCTTGGGCCATATGTGGTCAGATTGGTGCCATCTGCCATGTCTGGAAAGTTCCATGAGCCGTCCGTCAGGAATACATTGTATGAACGGCGGCATCCGAGATATTGCTGGTTTTTCCCTGCTGGAACACTCCCACTCGGATATGAGGCCCAGGCGGCCGTATTGTTTTTCAGGTATTCACCAGCGCGGTATAGCATGCGGTGCGCGGGTGTTCCTCCTTCTGGAGTCAGTCCCGTGATCCAATTGAAAAACTCCGTCCGAACCGTTGAGTCAAGAATCTTGATGGTGGGTTCCGTGCCGGGATAGGTGGTTGTTCTGCCTGAGGTCGTTTTGGCATTCATGCTCATCCAGCCAATGCGTATGGCATCATTAGGCACATTGTCTGCGGTGAATGTCTCGTTCAGCGCATCTTTCAAAACCTGCATTCTCGTTTTGCTGCTGCCAGAATCTTTGGTAGCCATACTCCCCGAATCATCTACCGAAATGATCACGTTCGGCGCAGGTGGCTTGTGCGTATTCGATGCCGGGGCATAGCTGAAATTCAGATCATCGGCCCAGGCGTTTGGCATCCAGGCGGCGATGATCGCCATGCCGATGATGGTCCGGGCAAATGTGGCTGTTGGATGGTTTTTCATTTTGGATTCCCTCTGGGGTCAGGCGCATGAAAAATGGGTTTCGAGTGTTCAGGAGTCGGCCGGTGCCACGGCCTGCTTGACGAAGATGTTCTGCAGCACGATCCGGGTGCCGGGTTTGCGGCCCTCGGCATAGGCGGTGATGCGGTAGACGATGCCGGTGGTATTGCCCGTGCCGCCGCCGCGTGGTGCGAAACGGCTGGCGGCATCGGCGGAGAGGCTGGCTTCGTAGAGCAGCGGCTCGACCCAGTACCAGGCGCTGTCGCGAAGGAGCGGGTTCGCGCCGTTTTTGTCCTCATCGCCGATCTGGGCGCCGGTGTACTGGCCGTAGGACGCTGCACTGGCCTTCATTTCCTCGAGAAGGTCTGCGTTTGCCCAGAAGGTGTTCTCGGTGCCGCCAGGGTTGTCGATGCGTGTGACACCACCGGTACAGATGGCAGCAAGGCATCCGCCATTGGGGAACTCTTTGAACCTGGGCATCAGGCCTTCGAGCACGACCAGGTCGCCGCCATCGTCGTCGTCCAGGCTGTAGCTGGATGGGAAGTACAGCGTGGGGGCATTACCGGTGACGACGATGTTCGCAGGCAGTGCGGCGGGGCGGCAGCTGGCGCTGGCGCCGGTTTCCCCGCAGCGTGGAATGGTGGTGGTGCCATTGGCGCGTACGCCCATGATGTCGAGTTCGGCGTCGCGCAGCATGGCCTGGGCGGCCTCGAAGGCGCGCTGGTAGTCGGCATCGTTGCCGGTGACCATTTCATTGAGCAGGGCGCTGCGGGTGGCCCACAACACCAGCAGGGAGGTCAGCAGCACCAGCACCATGACGATGAAAAGAGCAATGCCGCGCTGTGGGTACCGCAGAGCGCGATACTGCCGGGCCATAGCCTGGGGGGCCTTCGGGGTGGGTGTGGGTTCAGTGGTATGCATCGCTCTGTTCCTCAGGCACCGCGCACGCGCAGGCTGTAGACATTGCGGAAGACACGGCGAATGCGGTCGCCCATTTCGGCGTCGTCCTCGCCTTCGCAATTGGTGTAGGTGGCCTGTGACTCCGGCATGCGTTCGGCGCCTTCCAGTTCAAGGCAGATCTCGATGGCGGCCACGCCGGTGGTGTCGGTGGTGGTCGCTGGTGTGTCGCTGATGCCGAAGCTGTACTGGCCAGCTGCGTTGACGCTGTAGTTGCGGTAGCGCACTTGAAAGTCGGTCACGCCGCCGATGACGGGCTGGAGCGTGTCAGCGCTATTGCCGCAGCGCAGGCTGCCGTTGTTGAGGTCGAAGATGCTGGTCAACTCGCTGGTACTGACGTCATTGCCCAGGCAGTCGCGGCGCAGGAACTCGGCATTGGGCGTCTGCGTCAGGATCGTCAGGCGGTCGTCGGTGTCGTTGTTGACGAGAATGCTGACATTGGCGTAGTCGGCGAAGGTGATGGCCTCGGAGGTATTGCCGGATTCAACTGGCTCATAGGCCCCGCCTTGCCGGATTTGCAGCCCGATGACGCGCAGTGCGTAAGCGGCCTGTTGCTGCAGTTGCGTCAGGTCGCTGGTAGTGGCGGAGGTGCTGCGAGTGAGCATCAGCGTACCCAGCGCAGCGGCGATGATGAGCAGTCCGATGACCATGCCGACGATCAGCTCCAGAAGGGTGAAGCCTTGCTGCCGTTGCATGCTGAACGGGCTGATGGTGCGGTGTGTTTGCATGTTGCGCATGGGGTGCACGGTTCAGGGTTGGACGTAGATCACATGGCACAACAGGCCATCCGGGCAGGCGATGTCGCTGGCCTTGACGTTCGCGCGGTCGAGGTCGGAGGTGGCCTCGCCGGTGCGCTCCAGCAACGGCCAGCCGATCATGATGCCGAGCTGGCGCCGGTTGCTGGCATCGCTTTCGGTGCTGGAGAGGAAGGTGCGCAGTTGCGTGCCGGCGGGCAGCGAGAGCCGCGCGGCCTCGGCCCAGTCGCGCAGGTCCCAAGCGGCCAGTTGGCTGGCGCTGCAGGGGCGAGCACTGCTGTTGGCTGCTGCGCAGGAGGTGGTTGCCGTGGGCAGGTCGTCTTCGTCCTCCACCCAGTCGGTCAGCACATAGCTGCCCAGCTGCGCGAAGCCTCCCGGATTGCTTTTGATGCGCTCGGAGAGGTCTTCCATGATGCGGATGGCGTGGGCGCGGCGGGTGCTGTTCTGGGTTTCGGCCAGTGTCGAGAGCTGCACGCCCAGCAGAGCCAGCACGCCAAGGCCGAGGATGATGATGGCCACCAGTGACTCGATCAGCGTCAGGCCGTGCTGTGTAGCCGGCGCTGCGTGGCCGGCATGGGGCCGATGAGAAGGCTGTTTCATGGCGGTCCTCATGTTGTTGGGCAAGCCCCGTCACCGAGCGTGCCAGTACGGATGATGTGGAACTCCTGTTCAATGGTGTTGTTCCTGTCGTGCTCGATCTTGAAGACATGGCAACTGCTGGCTAGACCCCAGCGGTCGAACACCACATCGTCCGGAATGGTGACGGAGATGGCGTGGAGTTTCTGGCTTTGCTGGATGCTGTTTCCTCCCGCGGCGATTTCCCAGGCGCAATCCGCATCGTCATCGCAGGCTTCCAGGGTGACATCGCCACCGCGCCTGATGGCTTCTGAGCGGGCCAGATAAATGGATGCGACGAGGTCTTCCCGCGCAGTCCGCACCTGATAGCGCTCAATCAGGGCCTTGAAGGAAGGTGCTGCCAAGCCGGCCAGGATGCCAAGAATGGCAACGGTGACCAGCACTTCGATGAGGGTGAAACCGCCTATCGGCCGATGGCTGGGAGTGCGTGGCGGTGCGTGTGCAGGCAGCATGGGGCGAGATGAGGTGCGGTTTTGCATGAAGTAAATTCTTGCAACCTAGTGCAATCAATGCATCCAATGCGCGATGAACGGTGCCATCGGTCCGCCAGACGATGCAAAGCGTGGCCCATTGTGTGGCTGAGTGACATCGGCTTGACGTTTGCTGGCAATGCTGGGAGAGGCATGGTTCGCATACACTTGCCGGAGTCGAGGAGGTTTGCGGCGTTGACATGCGCTGGCCGGATTCGGCCCTCATTTGAATCAGGAGTTTCGTTTTCATGTTCGCCCCCTCCCAGGAAGACGTGCGCCGTTTCTTTTGCAGCGTCCATGCCAAGGCACAGGCGGGCGCGCCGATGGAGGCCATCGAGACGCTGGCGAGCCTGTGGATTGCCGAGCATCCCGAGTACCATGCCGATCTCGCCGATGTCGAGGCGGCGGTGGCGCGTAATTACGATGCCTCGCGGGATGGGCGCAGCAATCCGTTCCTGCACCTCTCGATGCATTTGTCGATCAGCGAGCAGTGCAGCATCGACCAGCCGCCGGGCATCCGCCAGGCGGTCGAACTGCTGACGAATCGGCTGGATTCGCTGCACGAGGCGCACCATGCCGCGATGGAGTGCCTGCAGGACATGCTGTGGCAAAGCCAGGTGAACCAGCGCCCGCCCGATGGCGCGTCGTACGTGGCCTGTGTGCAGCGCCGCGCCACTCGGGATTGACCCTGCGCGCTGGCGCCCTGCGCTGTTTCAAGGTGGCCCACGAGAAGATCGCAAACAGGTTCTGAAAGACTGCGCGTCCCCTTCAGGCGACCTTGCTGGGTGTTTGCTCGGCGGCCTGCCACTCGCCCCAGAGCTCCTGCCACAGGGCCTGTGCGCGCTCCAGCGCCGCGGCCTTGACGTGACCGTAGCCACGGATCTGCTCGGGCACGCTGGCGATGCGCACCGCCAGCGCCCAACGCGCCGCACCGGGCATGGGTTGGTGGGCGGTGGCAGCCAGGCCTTGCAGCAGCGTCTCGACCATGCCGATGTATTGGACGATGAGCGCGCGTTCCTGGCGCCGCTCGGCGGTGTGGCCGAACGGGTCGAGCCGGCTGCCGCGCAGGAAGCGCAGCCGCGCGAGCACCGCCAGAGCGGGCCGCAGCCACGGGCCGAAACGCTGCTTGACCGGCTGGCCCTGAGCGCTCCTGCGGCCCATCAGCGGCGGCGCCAGGTGGTAGTGCAGCCGGTAGTCGCCTTCGAACTGCGCCGCCACCTGCCGGGCAAACTGACCATCGGTGTAGAGCCGGGCCACTTCGTATTCGTCCTTGTAGGCCATCAGTTTGAAGAGGTTGCGGGCCACGGCGCTGGTCAGTCGATCGGTTTGGCCTTCGATGGCGCGTACGCGCGCCAGCATGTCCCGGTAGCGCTGCGCATAGGCGGCATTCTGATAGTCCGTCAGAAAGGCGGCGCGCTGCTCGATCAGGCTTTGCAGCGCGGATTGGCGCACCAGCGGGATGACCCGGGCCGAGGTGGGTGCCGGCTGCGCCGCCTGTGCCACCTCTGTCAGCAGCGCCTGCACGGCCGGTCGGTGGGCCGCGGCGTGGCGGCCCCATTCGAAGGCGGCCTGGTTCTTCTCGACCTGCACGGCGTTGAGTTCGATGGCGCGCATCAGCGCCGCATGCGAGAGCGGCACCAGCCCCGATTGCCAGGCAAATCCAAGCAGCAGCGGGTTGGTGTAGATGCTGTCGCCCAACAGGCCGGTGGCCAGTTCCTCGGCGTCGATGCCATTCAGGCCGTCTTTGCCGATAGCCTGGCCGATGGCGGCTTCGGCCGCCGCAGCGGGAAAGCGCCAGCCGGGATCGTGCACGAAGGCGGCGGTCGGCGTGCCATGCCGGTTCAGGACCACCTGGGTGCGGCCGGTCTGCATGACCGCCAACGTGGCGGCGCTGGCGGCGACGATGGCGTCGCAGCCGATCACCAGGTCGGCATGGCCGGCATCGACGCGTGTGCTGTGGATGAACTCGGGCGCGCGGGCGATCTGCACATGGCTCCAGGTGGCGCCACCCTTTTGCGCCAGACCACCTGCATCTTGCGTGACCACGCCTTTGCCGTCGAGGTGCGCGGCCATGCCCAGCAGTTGTCCGATGGTGATGACGCCGGTGCCGCCTACGCCGGCGACGACGATGGCCCAGGCGCTCTGCGCCAATGGTGGCAGCTGTGGCTGAGCCAGGGTCGGCAGCTTGGCCAGCGCGGGCGTTGCGGCCGCGGCTTCGGCGGTGGTTGCAGCGGCGGGATGGCCGGAGCTGCCGGTTTTGCGCCTGAGCTGGCCGCCTTCGATAGTGACGAAGCTCGGGCAAAAGCCCTTGACGCAGGAGAAATCCTTGTTGCAACTGCTCTGGTTGATGCGCCGCTTGCGACCGAATTCGGTCTCCAGCGGCTCGACCGAGAGGCAGTTCGACTGCACCGAGCAGTCGCCGCAGCCCTCGCAGACCCGCTCGTTGATGAACACGCGCTGCGGCGGGTCGGCCAGCGTGCCGCGCTTGCGGCGGCGGCGCTTTTCGGTCGCGCAGGTCTGGTCGTAGATCAGCACGCTGGTGCCGGCCACCTCGCGCAGTTCCCGCTGAATGGCATCGAGCCGGTTGCGGTGGTGCACGGCCACGCCTGGTGCCAGCGGTGCGCCCGCGTACTTGTCGGGCTCGTCGGTGACGATGACCACCTTGGCTGCGCCCTCGGCCAGCACGCTGGCCATGATCTGCAGCACCGAATGACCTTCGGGCCGCTCGCCGATCTGCTGGCCGCCGGTCATGGCCACGGCGTTGTTGTAGAGGATCTTGTAGGTGATGTTGACGTCGGCGGCGATGCTTTGGCGGATCGCCAGCAGGCCGCTGTGGAAGTAGGTGCCGTCGCCCAGGTTGGCGAACACGTGGCGCTCCTTGGTGAAAGGCTGCTGGCCGACCCAGGCCACGCCCTCGCCCCCCATTTGCGAGAAGGTCGAGGTGTGGCGGTCGGGCATCCAGTTGGCCATGTAGTGGCAGCCGATGCCGGCCAGCGCGCGCGAGCCTTCGGGCACGCGGGTGCTGGTGTTGTGCGGGCAGCCGCTGCAGAACCAGGGAATGCGGTCGGCCGGCTTGTCGCCAATGGCCGCCAGCGCCTGCTCGCGTGCATCGAGCATGGCCAGGTGGGCCTGCAGGCGCGCGGCCAGTTCGGCGGGCATGCCCAACTGCAGCAGCCGCACGGCGATGGCGCGGGCAATCAGCCCCGGAGTCAGGTCGGCATGAGGGCGCAGCAGCCGGGGGGCTGGCGCCGGAGTTGCGGCGTCTGCCTTGCCCAGCACGCGCGGGCGCTGTGCATCGGGCCAGTGGTAGAGCAGCTCCTTGAGCTGGGATTCGATGAGCGGGCGCTTTTCCTCGACCACCAGCACTTCCTGCAGGCCGCTGGCGAACTCGCGCGCGAGCACGGGTTCGAGCGGCCAGACCACATTGACCTTGTGCAGCCGGATGCCCAGTTGCCGACAGATGGCGGCATCCAGGCCCAGGTCGGCCAGCGCCTGGCGTGTGTCGCTGTAGGCCTTGCCGCTGGCCATCAGGCCGAAGCGATCCTGTGGCCCGGCGATGACGCTGTGGTTGAGCCGGTTGGCGCGCACATAGGCGAGTGCGGCATCCCACTTGTGGCTCATCAGCCGTTCCTCCTGCGCCAGCGGGGCGTCCGGCCAGCGGATGTGCAGGCCGCCGTCTGGCATTTCGAAATCCTCCGGGAAGGCGATTTCCACCCGTTCGGCATCGACGCAGACCGAGGCCGAGGATTCGACGACCTCCTGGATCGTCTTCATTCCGGCCCAAAGGCCGCTGTAGCGGCTCAGCGCAAAGGCGTGCAGGCCCATGTCGAGGATGTCCTGCACGCTGCCGGGGAAAAACACCGGCAGGCCGCAGGCGATGAAGATCTGGTCGCTCTGGTGCGCGGCCGTGGAGCTCTTGGCCACGTGGTCATCGCCGGCGAGCGCCAGCACGCCGCCATGGCGTGCGGTGCCGGCCATGTTGGCGTGCTTGAAGACATCGACCGAGCGATCCACCCCCGGCCCCTTGCCGTACCAGATGCCGAAGACGCCGTCATGGCGGCGCTGCTGGGCAAAGAGGTCCAGCTGCTGCGAGCCCCAGACGGCGGTGGCCGCCAACTCCTCGTTGACACCGGGCTGGAAGACCACCTGGTGCCGCTGCAGGTGGGGCCTGGCGGCGACCAGCGCCTGGTCGTAGCCGCCCAGCGGGCTGCCCCGGTAGCCGCTGATAAAGCCGGCCGTATCCAGGCCGGCAAGGGCGTCGCGGCGCTGCTGCAGCATGGGCAGCCGCACCAGCGCCTGCACGCCACTCATGAAGGCAAGGCCATGCGGCAGTGCATACTTGTCGTCGATGGAGGCCGCCTGCAGGCGGCGCAACTGCTCTGGTGGAAGTGGGGCGTTCATCGTGTGTTGTCTCCGTGAAACCTGCATGCCATGCTGCTGCTGGTTCATTCTTCTGCCGTTGACGGTTGGACACACTTGGGGAAGACCCCATGCAAGAATGCGGATGACACGCTGGCGGCACCCTTCGTGATCACCCTCAAATGTTACTTAATACAAATAAAGCAACATAAAATTACGCAACTATGAACTGTGCGACTTTGTGAATGGAGACCTTGCCATGTATTCAGCCAGCCGACTCGCGGGTCTGATCGAGGCCTTTCAATCGCCGCAGGATGCCGAAGCGGTCCGTCTCGCCCTGCCGCTGGAGCACTGGCGTGTCATGGAAGGCCATCTGACGCTGGTCAACATGGTCGAGAGCAGCTTTCTGTTCCAGCGCGGCGGGCAGGAGCGCAGCCTCTACCTGCTCGAGAGCGGGCGGGTGGTGATCCATTACGAGAATTCGCTTGGCAAGCTGCGCATGGCCACGATTTCGCCGGGCAACATGTTCGGCGAGGCGAGCTTTCTGGGCCGCATGTCGCGCCAGGCCACTGCGCAGGTCGCCAATGTGGGCAAGGTCTGGACGCTGGGGCCGGTCAAGTTCGGCGAGTTGTGCAACCGCCATCCCGAACTGGCGCTGACGCTGACCCAGCTGGCCGCCACCGTGCTGGCCAAGCGCAGCTGCGATCGCAAGCGGCGAATCGCCATTGCATGATGATGCCGGGCCGCCAACCATGATCTGGAAAAGAAGCCTTTCGGACAAGCTGCAGGCCTGGCTGAGCGGCCGGCAGGACCAGGCCGTGCAACCCGCCGCCTACATCGATCGCAATGGCCAGATCGTGCCCCATCGCGAGAGAGGCGGCCCGCAGCTGGGGCAACGCAGCCGCGAGCGCCAGGAGCAGGTGCGGGCCTTGCTGGGCGAGGCGATGATCCGTGCCGGCGTGCTCTCCGGCCAGTACAAGTCGCATGTGGTGATGCAGGGCGATGCGGGCAACCGGGTGATCGTGCTGGTGCGGCTCGACAAGTCGCTCGAGCACAGTGCCGAGCGGCAGGCCGAGGTCGAGGATCATCTGGTGCTGGCGGCCGGCCAGCAAGGCATCGAGGTGCAGAACGTGGTCTGGATAGGCAGCCGGCGCATGGTCGATCCGTCCGCGGTGACCTGGGACCTGGGCCTGCCGCCGCCAGTGCCGCCCCAGGACGAAGCGTCCGCTGACGAGGCGGACGCCCCAGCAGGAGATGTCGGGAACGATGCAGCGCCGTTGGCGGGCGATGCCGGTGAGCAGACGGCATTTGCCCCCACCAGGGCGTGGAGCCGTGGGGCTTTGAGCGGCCGCCCCGGCACTTGATCCATTCGCGGCAGATTGTGGCGGGTCGTGGATCAGCCAGGCTGCGCGGCCCGTGGCCCTGACAGGCGTCAGTCTGCCGAGGGGGTGGTGCGGGTCTTGCGGGCCGCGCCTTGGGTGGCGGTTTTGGCCGTCGCCTTCGGTTTCCTGGTTGCTGTTCGGGCGGACGTCTTGGCTGCTGCCGGCTTGGCGGTGCTCTTCTTCACGGCCGTCTTTCTGGCGGCAGGCTTGTTGCCGGTTTTGGCTGCGGTTTTGGCAGCTGCCTTGGTCGTGTTTTTGGCGGCGGTTTTCGTCGTGGCCCGGGGGGGTGACTTGACCGCAGTCTTTTTCACGGCGGTTTTGGGCTTGGTCCTGGCAGCCTTGGCTGTGGGGGCTTCGGTTTCGGTGTCAGCGGCCTTGGCGGGAGCCGCCTTCTTCGGCTGCTTCGGCTTTGGGGCGGCCGCATCGGCGGTGCGTGACGCGGCCTTCTTGGTCGCCGCGCTGGCCTTGACCGGCTTCTCGCCCCAGATTTCCTCGATGCGGTAATAGTCGCGGATACCCGGCTGCATGATATGCACCACGGCAGGGCCGCAGTCGACGATGATCCACTCGCCGTTTTCCTCGCCTTCGGTGCGGGGCTTGTCGAAGCCGGCCTCGCGCAGCTTGTCGCGCACGCTGGCGGCCAGCGCCTTGGTCTGGCGCGAGGAGGTGGCCGAGGCCACGATGACGCGTTCGAACAGCGGCGAGAGGTGGGTGGTGTCGAACGCCGCGATGTTCTGGGCCTTGATGTCTTCCAGACCGTCGATGATGGCTTTTTGCAGTTGGGACAGTTGGCGCTTGGCGGCGGTATCGCTGAGGGTGGTCATTCGCTGGTGGCTGCTATGGTGGTCGGTGGGGGAGGCGGGGAGATGGGGCAAGAGGGCAATGGGGTGCGGCATCCGGGCCTGAATGGCCCGCGCCGCATCTTAACCAGCCTCAGGATGCTTGCCAAGTTTGATGGTTGCTGGAGCGGCGGGGATGGCGTTGGGCGTGGCTTTCTCGGTGCCTTTGATCAGTTTTTCAGAGCCAGTCGCGCCGGACCAGGAATTTTTCGGTCAGTTCGGCCTCGGGCGAGCCGGGCGGGTCCTGGCGCTGGTAGGCCCAACTGGCATGGGGAGGCATCGAGAGCAGGATGGATTCGGTGCGGCCGCCCGATTGCAGGCCGAAGTGCGTGCCGCGGTCGAACACCAGATTGAACTCCACGTAGCGGCCGCGCCGGTAGCGCTGAAACTCGCGCTCGCGCTCGCCCCACGGCTGGTCTTTGCGGCGCGCGACGATGGGCAGGTAGGCCTGGAGGAAGTGGTCGCCGACCGACTGCATCATGGCAAAGCCGCCGCCAAAGCCCAGCTCGGAGAAATCATCGTAGAAGATGCCGCCGATGCCGCGCTGCTCCTGACGGTGCTTGAGGTGGAAGTACTCGTCGCACCATTGCTTGAAACGCGGGTACTTGTCGGCGCCGAAAGGCTGCAGGCTGCTCTGGCAGACCTGGTGGAAGTGCCGGGCGTCTTCCTCGAAGCCATAGTATGGCGTCAGGTCCATGCCGCCGCCGAACCACTGCACGGCGGCGCCGCCGGCGGGCTGAGCCGGCCGGGCGCTGATCATGCGCACGTTCATGTGCACGGTGGGCACATGGGGATTGCGCGGATGGAACACCAGCGAGACGCCCATGGCCTCGAAGGGCGCGCCGGCGAGTTCCGGCCGGTGCTGGGTGGCCGAGGGCGGCAGCGCCGGGCCGCGCACGTGCGAGAAGCCGCAGCCGGCGCGCTCGAACACCGTGCCATCCTCGATGATGCGGGTGATGCCGTCGCCCTGCAGGGCTTGGCCAGCCTCCTTGCGCCAGGCGTCGCGCACGAAGCGTTTGCCGCTGCCGGCTTCCCGTTCGATGGCTTCGAGCGCGTCGATGATCGATTGCTGCAGGCCCAGCAGGTAGTTGCGCACGGCCGCGAGCTGGGCCCCGGTGCCCGCATCGGCTGCGGCCTGCGTGTGCGCGCCGAGGTCTGGAATGCTGCTGGATGTCATGCGTCAGGCCTTGACGGCGCGGTGGCCGATGTCCTTGCGGTACTGCTCGCCATCGAAGTGCACCCGGCTGGCCACTTCATAGGCGCGCTGCTGGGCCAGCCGCACGTTGTCGCCCAGCGCGGTCACGCACAGCACGCGCCCGCCGCTGGTCTTGAGCGTCTCGCCATCGAGCGAGGTGCCGGCGTGGAACACCACGGCGTCATCCGCCTCGGGCGGGATGCCGGTGATGGCATCGCCCTTGCGCGGGTGTTCCGGATAGCCGTGCGCGGCCATCACCACACCGAGTGCGACGCGCCGGTCCCATTCCAGCTCGACTTCGTCGAGCCGGCCGTCGATGGCGGCGCCCAGCACTTCATACAGGTCGCTCTTGAGGCGCATGAGGATCGGCTGTGTCTCCGGATCGCCCATGCGGCAGTTGAATTCCAGCGTCTTGGGTTGGCCCTTGGCGTCGATCATCAGACCGGCGTACAGAAAGCCGGTGTAGGGAATGCCGTCGCGTTCCATGCCGCGCACCGTGGGCAGGATGATCTCGCGCATGGCGCGGGCATGCACGTCGGCAGTGACCACCGGCGCGGGCGAATAGGCGCCCATGCCGCCGGTGTTGGGCCCCTGGTCGCCATCGAGCAGGCGCTTGTGGTCCTGGCTGGTGGCCAGTGCGAGCACGTTCTTGCCGTCGGAGAGCACGATGAAGCTCGCTTCCTCGCCGGCGAGGAATTCCTCGATCACCACGCGCGCTTCACCGGCGTTGTGCGTGGCGCCATAGCGGTTGTCCAGCAGCATGTCGTCGACAGCCTCGCAGGCCTGCTCGACGGTTTCGGCCACCACCACGCCCTTGCCGGCGGCCAGGCCATCGGCCTTGACGACGATGGGCGCGCCCAGCTTGTGGATGAAAGCCTTGGCGGCGACCGGGTCGGTGAAGGTCTCGAACGCGGCGGTGGGGATGCCGTGGCGCTGCATGAAGGCCTTGGAAAAGGCCTTGGAGCTCTCGAGTTGCGCGGCGGCGCGGGTGGGCCCGAAGATGCGCAGCCCGCGGGCGCGGAAGGCGTCGACCACTCCGGCGGCCAGCGGCGCCTCGGGGCCAACCACCGTCAGGGCGATCTTCTCCTGCACGGCCCAGTCGGCCAGTTCCTCGACATCGGTGATGGGCAGGCTCTGAAAGCGTGGATTCAGGGCCGTGCCGCCATTGCCGGGGGCGACGAACAACTGGGTGACGCGGGGCGATTGCGCCAGTTTCCAGGCCAGCGCGTGTTCACGGCCGCCGCCACCAATCACAAGGGTTTTCATAGCAAGGGTTCGGAGTTGTTCTGTGTCTGCGTGGTGCGGGCCGATGGCATGCTGCTCTCTTACAGCTCGGCGTTGTGGTAGACCTCTTGCACGTCATCGAGGTCTTCGATCACGTCCAGCAATTTCTGCATGCGTTCGGCGTCATCGCCCTCGAGGCTGATGGTGTTGTCGGCACGCATGGTGACTTCGGCCACCTCGGCGTGGAGGCCGGCGGCCTCCAGCGCTGCTTGCACGGCCTCGAAGTCGGCCGGCGAGGTCAGCACCTCGACGGCGCCATCATCGTCGGCGATGACATCGTCGGCACCGGCTTCGAGCGCGACTTCCATGACTTTGTCCTCGTCGGTACCGGGCGCGAAGATGAACTGGCCCACGCGCTGGAACTGGAAGGCCACCGAGCCTTCGGTGCCCATGTTGCCGCCCCACTTGCTGAAGGCGTGGCGCACTTCGGCAACGGTGCGCTGGCGGTTGTCCGTCATGGTGTCGACGATGATGGCCGCGCCGCCGATGCCGTAGCCCTCGTAGCGGATTTCCTCGTAGCTCACGCCCTCGAGGTTGCCGGTGGCCTTGTCGATGTTGCGCTTGATGTTGTCGGCCGGCATGTTGGCGGCCTTGGCCTTGTCGACGGCCAGGCGCAGGCGCGGATTGGCCGCCGGGTCGCCCCCGCCGGCGCGCGCCGCGACGATAATCTCGCGTATCAAGCGTGTCCAGATGCGGCCGCGCTTCTCATCCTGCCGGCCCTTGCGATGCTGGATGTTCGCCCATTTGCTGTGCCCTGCCATAGTAGTGCCTGCCAGTCCTCGATGGTTTGAATACGGCTTGCGCAACGCGGGTGCAGGCGCGATGCCATGCCCCATGGGGTGTCGTCGGCGCACCCCCGTTTGCGCAAGTCCTGTTGAATTGTCTGGTTCTGTCGGTCGACGAAAGACGCCATTTTACTTTTACCCGCCCAACTCCGGAGCAACCATGCCTGAACCCCTGCTGATCGCCAAGAATGCCCAGACCGAATGCCTGCTGCTGCCGGCGCTGGCCAATCGCCATGGCCTGATCACCGGCGCCACCGGCACCGGCAAGACCGTCACGCTGCAGGCCATGGCCGAGCAGTTCTCGAAGATCGGCGTGCCGGTCTTCCTGGCCGACGTCAAGGGCGATCTCTCGGGCATCAGCCAGCCCGGCAGCATCGGTGCCAAGCTCGCCGCCACGCTGGAGCAGCGCGGCATTGCGCTGCCCGAGCCCTGGGCGGCGCCCACCACCTTGTGGGACGTGTTCGGCCAGAGCGGCCATCCGGTGCGAGCCACCATCTCCGACATGGGGCCGCTGCTGCTGGCGCGCATGCTGGGCCTCAACGACACGCAGTCGGGCATTCTCTCCATCGTCTTCAAGGTGGCCGACGACCAGGGCATGCTGCTGCTCGACCTCAAGGACCTGCGCGCCATGCTCCAGCACGTGGCGGACAAGGCGGCCGAGTACCGCACCACCTATGGCAACATCAGCGCCGCCAGCGTCGGGGCGATCCAGCGCGCGCTGCTGCAGATCGAGGAGCAGGGCGCCGACCGGTTTTTCGGCGAGCCCATGCTGGACATCGCCGACTTCATGCAGACCGATGCCAAGGGCCAGGGCCTCGTCAACATCCTGGCGGCCGAGCAGCTCATGAACGCCCCGCGCCTCTATGCCACCTTCCTGCTGTGGATGCTCTCGGAACTGTTCGAGCACCTGCCCGAGGTGGGCGACCTCGACAAGCCCAAGCTGGTGTTCTTCTTCGACGAGGCGCACCTGCTCTTCAACGACGCGCCCAAGGTCCTGCTCGAACGCATCGAGCTGGTGGTGCGGCTGATCCGCTCCAAGGGCGTGGGCGTGTACTTCGTCACCCAGAACCCGACCGATATTCCCGATACCGTGCTCGCGCAGCTGGGCAACCGCGTGCAGCATGCGCTGCGCGCCTTCACGCCGCGCGACCAGAAGGCCGTCAAGGCCACCGCGCAGACCATGCGGCCCAAGCCGGGGCTGGACATCGAGGAGGCCATCACCGAACTGGCCGTGGGCGAAGCGCTGGTGAGCTTTCTGGATGCCAAGGGTACGCCCGGCATCACCGAGCGCGCCTTCGTGATTCCGCCCGGCAGCCAGATCGGCCCCATCACCGAGGCGCAGCGCCAGCAGCTCATCGCCGGCTCGCTGGTGGCTGGCGTCTATGAAAAGACGGTGGACCGTGAATCGGCCTATGAAATACTGGCCCAGCGCGCCCAGGCCAGCGTGCAGGAGGCCGAGGCCGCCAGCGGCCAGACCACGGGTATCGGCGGCGTGATCAACGACTTCCTGTTCGGCAGCACCGGCCCGCGCGGTGGCAAGAAGGACGGGCTGGTGCAGTCGGTCGTCAAGTCCACCGTGCGCACCCAGGCCAACCGGCTCGGCCGAGAACTGCTGCGCGGCGTGCTCGGCGGCCTGATGGGCGGCGGCAAGAGCCGCAAGTGACGGAGTGCTGGCGACGGGGAGACACTGATCGCCTGTGCCACCCATGAAGGGGCTTTGATCAGGTGCCGGGAAGAAAAGTGTGAAGCAGGCCGATACGCCGGATTCTGTGCATGGCCGTTGCCGGCCATGTGACCACCATTAATCTGGGCCGCCGGTCGCCCGGACGGCTCGGTGCTACCTACCCGCATGCTCACCGGGCCGGGTCATCGCATGCCTATTTGGTATTGCTGCGCGTAGAGATTGCCCGTTTCACCCGCCAGGCCCGAAAGCCCGGCGACTCGTCTCTGTTGCTCTGATCCTCACCTCGCGGTGGGCAGGTGTTACCTGCTACGCTGCCCTGTGCAGTCCGGACGTTCCTCCAGTGCCGTGTTTCCACGCTTGCACCAGCGGCGGTCTGGCCTGCTTCACGGCGCGTATTATCGGCGATGTGCGCTGGCGTGGCCGGATTTCGTGCCGTGGCAGAATCGAGCGCCTGCCGCGGTGTCCGGATTTCTCCGGGGGCATGGCGGGCAGACGACTTTTCCAGGCAAATCCTATGAGCATTCAGACCGACAGCTGGGCCAGCGACCTTCCGGGCGCGGATCGCACGGACGCCGGTGGCGCGGCCCGCGGTGGCCGCAGCCCGGCGATCAGTGCCGCGCCCGTCTCCGGCCGCGAGGAGGCGCTCGAGCGCGCCCTGCGGCCCAAGCTGCTGCAGGAATACGTGGGTCAGGCCAAGGCGCGCGAGCAGCTGGAGATCTTCATCGGGGCGGCCAGAAAGCGCCGCGAGGCGCTCGACCACGTACTGCTGTTCGGTCCGCCGGGCCTGGGCAAGACCACGCTCTCGCACATCATCGCCGCCGAGCTGGGCGTGCACCTGCACCAGACCAGCGGTCCGGTGCTGGAGAAACCGCGCGACCTGGCGGCGCTGCTGACCAATCTGGAGCAGGGCGATGTGCTGTTCATCGACGAGATCCACCGCCTCTCGCCGGTCGTCGAGGAAATCCTCTACCCGGCGCTGGAGGACTACCAGATCGACATCATGATTGGTGAAGGACCGGCGGCGCGCTCGATCAAGCTGGATCTGCAGCCCTTCACGCTGGTCGGGGCCACCACGCGCGCGGGCATGCTGACCAACCCGCTGCGCGACCGCTTCGGCATCGTCGCGCGGCTGGAGTTCTACACCGCCGAGGAGCTCGCGCGCATCGTCAGCCGCAGCGCCGGCCTGCTCTCCGTGCCCATCGATGCCGAGGCCAGCCTGGAAGTGGCGCGCCGTTCGCGCGGCACGCCGCGCATTGCCAACCGGCTGCTGCGCCGCATTCGCGACTATGCCGACGTCAAGGGCAACGGCCGCATCACGCTGGAGATGGCGCAGAAGGCCCTGGCCATGCTGGATGTGGACCCGTTGGGCTTCGATGTGATGGACCGCAAGCTGCTCGAAGCCGTGCTGCACCGTTTTGATGGCGGTCCGGTGGGACTGGACAATGTGGCGGCCAGCATCGGCGAGGAGCGCGACACCATCGAGGACGTGATCGAGCCCTATCTGATCCAGCAGGGTTTCCTGCAGCGCACGCCGCGCGGGCGCATTGCCACGCAGGCAGCCTATCGGCACTTCGGGCTGCTCGTGCCCGAGCGCAAGGCGGGCGATCTGTTCGATTGAACCGGCAAGCGGGGCTATTCCGACAGGTGCTCATGCCGAACCACCGATGGGGGCGGCGAATGGCCGCAACGTCTCGATGGCCCGTTCGGCGATGCCCCGCAGTTCCGGTTCCGTCGCGCCATCCTGCGCCTGGATGGACATGCCCTGGATGATGGCGCCCAGGTAGCGCGCCAGCGCCGCACTGTCCGTCGTGGGCCTGAATTCGCCGGTGTCGATGGCGCGATCGATCCGGTGCCTGAATGCCGCGATGGCCGCTTCGCGCAGCTGCGCGGCGTAGCGGACCTGCTCCTGGTTTTCGGCTGCGCAGGCCAGCACCGCCGTCGATACCATGCAACCCCGCGGCCGGTCGGCCCGGCAGAATTGCGCGGCCGATTCCCGCAGCAGGCGCGCGAAGCCGGCGATGGCGCCGGGCTCCTCTTCCAGCGCGCGCGCCGAGAAGGCGCCGGTGGTCTGCTGATAGTGCTCCAGGACCTCGTGATACAGCGCGGATTTGGAGCCGAAGGCCGCATACAGGCTTTGCGCGGTGATGCCCATGGCCGCCGTCAGGTCGGCGATGGACGCGCCTTCGTAGCCCAGCTTCCAGAACGCGAGCATGGCACGCTCCAGCACGGTGCCGCGATCGAAACTCGGTGGCCGGCCACGGCGGCGTGGCTGGCTGTTTTTATTTATCACATCGATCACTATTGAAAATTGGTGGGAACCGGTGTAGATTTGTGGAACGGTCGTTGTGGTTATTCTACCGATGCTCTTTCCCCAATCCCTCGTTCTCATCAACCGGATCGAAACCATGTCCAAGCCTTTGCTGATGGCGGCCGCGCTGGCGGCTGCCGTGCCGCTGGCCGATGCGCAGCCGCCATCCTTCGCTGCGCTCGATGCCGCCATCGACCGGGCCATCGCCCAGCAACGCATCGTCGGCGCCGTCGTGCTGGTCGCGCACGGCGGGCAGGTCGTCTACCGCCGCGCGGCCGGCCTGGCCGACCGCGAGCAGCGCCGGCCGATGCGTGAGGACGCCATCTTCCGCCTGTCCTCCGTCACCAAGCCGATGGTCTCGGCCGCCGCGCTGCGGCTGGTCGAGCAGGGCCGGCTTGATCTGCAGGCGCCGGTGACCCGGTGGCTGCCGGATTTCCGGCCGCAGATGCCCGATGGCAGCATGCCGGTGATCACCCTCCATCAGTTGCTCACGCACACGGCGGGACTGAGCTACGGGTTGCTGGAGCCGGCCGATGGCCCCTATCGCCGCGCTGGGATCTCCGACGGACTGGATGATGCCGGCATCACGCTGGAGGAAAACCTGCGCCGCATCGCCGGCGTGCCATTGGCCTACCCGCCAGGCCAGGGTTGGCGCTATTCGGTGGCGCTGGATGTGCTGGGCGCCGTGATGGAGGCGGCCACCGGATCGGACTTGTCGCTGCTGCTGCGGCAGCACGTCACCGGCCCGCTGCACATGCCAGATACGGGGTTTCGCGTGGTTGATGGCGCCCGCCTGGCAACGCCCTACCAGGATGCCCAGGATGGCGGCGCAGAACCGCAGCGGATGGCGCCACAGGCGCAGGTGCCGTTCGGCGAGGGCCGCATCCGCTTCGCGCCGGATCGCGTGTGGGACGCTGGCGCCTATCCGTCCGGCGGCGCGGGGATGGTCGGAACGGCGCCGGACTTCATGCAGTTCCTGCTGAGCCTGCGGCCGGGCGCCATGTCCCGGCTCCTGAAGCCCGAGACGGTGGCCCTGATGTTGCGCGACCATGCCGGAGTTCAGGCGCAGACCCAGGGGCCGGGCTGGGGCTTCGGCTATGGATGGTCGGTGCTCGTCGATCCGGCGCTGGCTGGCACGCCGCAGGGGAAGGGAACCATCCAGTGGGGCGGCGTCTATGGCCACAGCTGGTTTGTCGATCCTGTGCATGACCTGGCGGTGCTTGCCTTCACCAACACGGCGATCGAAGGCATGTCGGGGGCATTCGCACAGGATGTGCGCGATGCCGTTTATGCGGCGCTACTGCCCGTGGCGGCACCATGAGCTCGTGAAAAAGCCGCCGGCATCGGTGGATGCGGGCGGCTTGTCTGGGGCGTCGGTGCCAATCGGTCGTCAGCGCGCCTGGCGCACCACGGCCGAGTCGATGCCCTGCTGGTCGAGCTGGCGCTTGAGGTTGGCGGCATCCTCGCTCTTGCTGAACGGGCCTACGCGTACGCGATAGACGGTCTGGCCCTGCTGCTCGCGGCTGGTGATGCGGGCGTCCCAGCCGTTCATGGCCAGGCGCGCGCGCTGCGAGTCGGCATCGCCTTGCGAGCGGAACGCGCCGGCTTGCACGAAGTACTGGTAGGCGTCGGTGGCCGCTGGCGGCGGCACGGCGGGCGCAGCCGCTGTTGCCGGGGCGGAGCGGTTGCCCAGTTGTGCGGCCAGTTCGCCCAGCGGGTCGGAGCCAGGTGTCGATTCGGGTGCCACGGCCACCACTTCGGAAGGCGGCTCGGGCTGCACCGGTGGCTGGTCGACCGGCGTCACGCTGCGTGGGGGCGTGCCGCTGCCGGCATTGCCGCCGCCGAGCGCGGCATTGGGGTTCCAGTTGCGGTTGCGCTCATCCTCGGTCGAATCCAGCGACGAGGGGCGCGTGTGGGCGTTGGTGTTGATGAAGGGCACGGGCATCTTCGAGACCACCAGCGCCACGGCGATGGCAATGCCCAGACCGATGACCAGCCCGATCAGAATGCCGGCGATGGTGCCGCCGCGCTGCTTTTTCTTCATAGTCCGTCTCAGTTCCTTGACATGCGCGTTGACTCGCACGCCTCACATCTCATGCATCACATCACACATTACATGCGTTCGGGCGCACTGACGCCCAGCATCGCCAGGCCGTTGCGCAGCACCTGCGCGGTGGCTGCGATCAGCGCCAGACGCGCCAGTTTAACCGCTTCGTCCTCGACGAGGATGCGCTCGGCATCGTAATAGCTGTGATAGCTTGCAGCCAGCTCGCGCAGGTAGAAACTGACGTCGTGCGGGGCGAAATCGCGCGCCGCGCCGGTCAGCACGTCGGGGTATCGGGCGAGCTGCAGCAGCAGCGCCAGCGCCGGCGCGGTATCGAGCGCGGCCAGCGGCACGCTGCCGAGCGCGGCCACGTCGCCACCCCAGTCGCGCAGGATCTTGTTGATGCGTGCGTGGGCATACTGCACATAGTAGACCGGGTTGTCGTTATTCTGTGCCACGGCCAGATCGACGTCGAAGGTGTACTCGGTGTCGGGCTTGCGGCTGAGCAGGAAGAAGCGCACAGCGTCCTTGCTGGTCCATTCGATCAGGTCGCGCAGCGTTACGTAGCTGCCGGCGCGCTTGCTGATCTTGACTTCCTCGCCGCCACGCACCACGCGCACCATGGTGTGCAGCACGTAGTCCGGGTAGCCCTGTGGAATGCCCACGTCCGCGGCCTGCAGCCCGGCGCGCACACGCGCGATGGTGCCGTGGTGATCGGTGCCCTGGATGTTGATGGCCCGGTGGTAGCCGCGCTCCCATTTGGCGATGTGGTAAGCCACGTCCGGCACGAAGTAGGTGTATGTGCCGTCCTGCTTGCGCATCACGCGGTCCTTGTCGTCACCGTAGTCGGTGGTCCTGAGCCACAGTGCGCCGTCCTGCTCGTAGGTCTTGCCGTGGTCGATCAGGCGCTGCACGGTCTGTTCCACCCGGCCACTGCCGTAGAGGCTGGATTCGAGGAAGTACTCGTCGAACTTCAGGTTGAAGGCCTGCAGGTCCTTGTCCTGCTCATTACGCAGGTAGGCCACCGCGAACTGGCGGACGTTCTCGTAGTCATCCGGGTTGCCATTGGCGCTGAATTCGCGATCGTCGGCCTTCACGGACTTTTTGGCCAGGAAATCGTCGGCAATGTCCTGGATGTAGTCCCCGTTGTAGGCGGCCTCGGGCCAGCCCGAATCGCCGGGTTTGATGCCTTTTGCACGAAGTTGCGTACTTTTGGTGAGAGTGTCGATCTGCACGCCCGCATCGTTGTAATAGAACTCGCGGTGCACCTGCAGGCCCTGCGAGGCCAGCAGCTTGCAGATGGCATCGCCCAGCGCGGCCTGGCGGCCGTGGCCCACGTGCAGCGGGCCGGTAGGGTTGGCCGAGACGAATTCGACGATGACCTTGTCCGCACGGGCGGGCTGCAGGCCGAACTGCGAGCCGGCGGACAGCACCTCGCGCACCAGTTGCTGCTTGGCCTCGGGCTTGAGGCGGAGGTTCAGAAAGCCGGGGCCGGCGATCTCGACGGCCGCGACCCATTGCCGGTAGGCGGGCAGGGCCTCCAGCGCGTTCTTGATCTGTTCGCCCAGCTGGCGCGGATTGGCCTTGAGCGGCTTGGCCAGTTGCATGGCGGCGGTGACGGCCAGATCGCCGTGCTCGGGCTGGCGCGGCTGCTCGAAGGTGGCCTTGGCACCGGCACCAGGGGAGAGGGATTCCAGGGTGCTGGCGAGGCCATCCAGCAGGTCTTGTTTGATTTTCAGCATGGGCGTGATTTTAGGCGGGCGCGGTCGTGCTGCGGTGGATGAAAGGGCCAGCGTCAATGCGCCATGCCGCAGCCTTTGCCTGGCGGTGGTTCCGGCCGGGCCGCGAATGGCATTTTTGCGGCTGCCCTGTCGCAACTTGTGGGGAAAACTCTGGCTTACCGGCGAATTTCGCCGTCGCCGAGCACCACGTACTTCAGCGAGGTCAGGCCTTCGACGCCCACCGGCCCGCGGGCGTGGAACTTGTCGGTGCTGATGCCGATCTCGGCACCCAGCCCATATTCGAAGCCATCGGCAAAGCGCGTGCTGGCGTTGACCATCACGCTGGCCGAGTCGACCTCGCGCAGGAAGCGCTGCGCGTGGCGGTGGTCATTGGTGACGATGGCGTCCGTGTGATGGCTGCCGTAGGTGTTGATGTGGGCGATGGCCTCGTCAAGGCCCTCGACGATCTTGATGCTGATGATGGGCGCCAGGTACTCGGTGCGCCAGTCTTCCTCGGTGGCGTCCTGCACTTCGGCGCCATCGACGCGGCTGACCAGCGGTCGTCCCTCGGGCGTCACGCGCATCTGCACGCCTTTGGCGGCGTAGATCGCGGCGATTTCGGGCAGGAAAGCCTCGGACACGCCGCGCGCCACCAGCAGCGTCTCGGTGGCGTTGCAGGGGCTATACTTCTGCGTCTTGGCATTGTCGGCAATGGTCACGGCCATGGCGATGTCGCACGGATCATCGACGTAGGTGTGGCAGATGCCGTCGAGGTGTTTGATGACCGGCACCTTGGCGCCTGCGCTGATGCGCTCGATCAGGCCGCGGCCGCCGCGCGGGATGATCACATCCACGTACTCGGGCATGGCAATCAGCCGGCCCACCGCCTCGCGGTCGGTGGTGGGCACGAGCTGCACGCCGTCTTCGGGCAGGCCGGCGGCGGCCAGCGCCTGGCGCACCAGCGCGGCCAGCGCCTTGTTCGATTCGATGGCCTCGGAGCCGCCGCGCAGAATGGCCGCATTGCCGCTCTTGATGGCCAGGCTGGCGGCCTCGATGGTGACGTTGGGGCGGCTCTCGTAGATCATGCCGAACACGCCGATGGGCACGCGCATCTGGCCGACGCGGATGCCGCTGGGCTGCTGGCGCAGGCCGATGATCTCGCCAATGATGTCGGGCATCTTGGCGAGTTGCTCGCAGCCCTGGGCGGCGGTTTCCAGCACTTTCGCGGTGAGCTTGAGGCGGTCCACCATGGGTTCGGCCAGCCCTCCGGTGCGGGCACGCTCGACGTCCTTGGCGTTCTCTGCCTGCAATGCCGGGGCCTGCTGGCGCAGCAGATCGGCCAGGGTTTGGAGTGCCAGCGCCTTTTCGCTGGTGCTGGCGGTCGCCATGCGGGCACTGGCGCGGCGTGCCTGCACGCCGATGGCGTGCATGATGTCGTCGATCGGGAGGGTGTTCATGGCGCTATTGTGCCAAAGCCGCCGCCTGCGCGTTTGCGTGTCGTCTGCGTGCCCGTTCTAGCTGCATCAGGCGGTGCCGGGCAAGTCTCGATGCGGATGTGCCAGCCATGCTGGCACACTGTCACGCGGATAGAACGTAGAACGCTATCCTGGCAATCCCACGATCCGGCAGGAGACAGACCATGACCTCGCCCCAGCTCCCGATCCAGGCCCTGTTTGTGCTCGCGCAGATGCAGGAGCGTCTCGAACAGTTGCGCGGCCATCAGTTGACGGCCCACGCGTTCAGCGCCTGGGCGCTCGAGCAGGCCGGGCTCTTCACGGCGCTGCCTTCCAGATACGAGCAGGTGCTGCGTGACCTGCTCAACCGGCTCGAGGCCGGAGCATCTTTCCGCGAGGAAAGCTGCTCGTTCAGCCAGAGCGAGTTGCACGAAAGCCTGCAGCTGTGGCTCGACAAGGCGTGTCAGGTTCTGGAGGCGCCGGCAGGGCCCTGAGTGGAGCGTGGCTGGCGCCTTTGCCATGGCGGCCGGTCAGCCTCTACACTACGCAGTTCGGTGCGGGTGCTGCCCCGGCGCCCGCCGAATGTCGCCTTCGAACCCAGGAGTGCCGCCCCAATGCATCCGGATCATACCGATCAACTTGTCAGCGCCGACCCGGTGGACTGGCCGGTCGCACCCGGCTGGATGTCCACCGTCGATGCGTTCTTCGGCAGCTCAACCGGTCAGCGCCTGCTGCACTTTCTGCAGCAGCGGCTTGATGCCGGCGCACGCATTTTTCCACCGCAGCCGCTGCGGGCACTGGAGCTGACGCCGCCTGAGGCGGTGCGGGTGGTGATCCTCGGTCAGGACCCCTACCACGGCCGCGGCCAGGCCGAGGGGCTGGCCTTCTCGGTGGCACCGGGTGTGCCGCTGCCGCCTTCGCTGCGCAACATCTTCAAGGAAATCGAGCGTGATCTGGGCACGCCGCCACCGCCGTTTCCCAGCCCTGGCGGCAGCCTGGTGCAGTGGGCCCGCCATGGCGTGCTGCTGCTCAACACCTGCCTGACGGTCGAGGAAGGCCAGGCTGCCAGCCATGCCGGCAAGGGCTGGGAGGTGCTGACGGATGCCATCATCGCCCAGGTCGCCAACGGCCCCAGGCCCGTGGTGTTCATGCTGTGGGGCTCGCATGCGCAGTCCAAGCAGGCGCTGATCCCGAAGGACCACGGTCACCTCGTGCTGCTGGCCAATCACCCTTCGCCACTGTCGGCGTTGCGTCCGCCCCGGCCTTTCATCGGCTGCGGGCATTTCAGCGCCGCCAAGGCCTTTCGCCAGCAACAGGAAAAGACCGAAGCAAAGGTGGAAACAAAGGCCGAGGCGCCAGGCTCCGCATGAGCTTGGCGCCTCGGCCTTTGTCACTTTGTCAATGGTGTGAATCGGGGGGTCAGAAGCGGTAGCCGACGCCGACCGACAGGGTCCACGGGTCGATCTTGGCCTTGCCGATCTTCTCGCCATTGAGCTTCACATCGGACGAGATGTCGATGTAGCGCACGTCGGTGGTGAAGAACCATTTGTCGTCGATCTTGATGTCGACGCCCAGCTGGCCCGCCAGGCCCCAGGAGTCATCGAGCTTCAGGCGCGAGCCGGCCAGCGGGCCGCGTGCCTTGGTGCTGAAGAAGCGCGTGTAGTTCACGCCCAGGCCGACGTAGGGCTGGATGGTGGATTGCGGCAGGAAGTGCCACTGCAGACTCAGGGTGGGGGGCAGTTGCTTGGTCTCGCCGATCTGGCCGAGCGCGCCTGCGGCCGTGCTGCCATGCACGCTGTGCTTGAAGGGCAGCGCACCCAGCAGTTCGATGCCGATGTTGTCGGTGGCCAGGTAGGTCAGGCTGAAGCTCGGGCGCGTGCTGCTGCCGACATCCAGGTCGATGCTGTTGCCGGCCACCGAGCCATTGTCGGACTTGGGCTTGACGTGCGTCAGCCCGAATTTCAGCAGGACGTCGCCGGTTTGGTGCGCCAGCACCGGGCTGGCGGCGAGCATGCCGGTGGCAATCAGACAACAGGTGGCGAAATGGCGAGCGGCCATGGTGCTTCTCCCTTCAATGCTTATCGCAGGTTAATAAATCTGTAACACGCGCAGTGTGTGCCTTGACTGCGGAGTCGATCTTTGACCTGGGTCAGCAGTGCACTGAAAAGGGGCGGGGTATTAGAAGCTGTTCACGATTTTTCGTGGGTGATGCAGGACGCCAAGAATGCAGAGGGCAAGGCGGGCAGCGCCGCCCATGAAAAGATCGTGAACAGGTTCTTAGGTCAGTCGTCGCTGGTGGGTGGCCAGTTGCTGGCGAATCTGCGCCGGCGCGGTGCCTCCCAGCGTGTTGCGGGCGCCCAGCGAGCCTTCGAGGCTGAGGGCCTCGAACACGTCGGCGGCAATGGCCGGATTGAAGGCCTGCAGGTCTTCGAGCTGGAGTTCGCCCAGGTCCACGCCGCGTTCGATGGCGATGCGCACCGCGTGCGCGACGGTTTCGTGCGCGTCGCGGAACGGCAGACCCTTCTTGACGAGGTAGTCGGCCAGGTCGGTGGCGGTGGCATAGCCGCGCAGCGCGGCCTGCCGCATCGCCGCGGCGTTGACGGTAATGCCGCCCTCGCGCGCACCGGTGGCCGGGTTGAGCTGGCCGCCGATCATCTCGGCGAAGATGCGCAGCGTGTCGCGCAGCGTATCGACGGTGTCGAACAGCGGCTCCTTGTCTTCCTGGTTGTCCTTGTTGTAGGCCAACGGTTGGCCCTTCATCAGCGTGATGAGACCCATCAGGTGGCCCACCACGCGGCCGGTCTTGCCGCGTGCGAGCTCGGGCACGTCCGGATTCTTCTTCTGCGGCATGATGGAGCTGCCGGTGGTGAAGCGGTCGGCAATGCGGATGAAGCCGAAGTTCTGGCTCATCCAGACGATCAGCTCTTCAGACAGGCGGCTGACGTGCACCATCACCAGCGCTGCGGCGGCGGAGAATTCGATGGCGAAGTCGCGATCGCTTACCGCATCCAGGCTGTTCTGGCAGATCTGCGGCTGGCCATCGGCATCGACCATGCCCAGCTCGCGCGCCACCATGGCGCGGTCGAGCGGGTAGCTGGTGCCCGCCAGCGCGGCCGCGCCCAGCGGCAGCACATTGGTGCGGCGGCGCACGTCCGAGAGGCGCTCGGCGTCGCGCTTGAACATCTCCACGTATGCCAGCAGGTGGTGCGCAAAGCTCACCGGCTGCGCCACCTGTAGGTGGGTGAAGCCCGGCAGGATCACCTCGATGTTCTGTTCTGCCACGCCAACGAGGGCGCGCTGCACGTCCAGCAGCAGCGCGTGGATGCCGTCGATCTCGCCGCGCAGCCACAGGCGCACGTCGGTGGCCACCTGGTCGTTGCGGCTGCGGCCGGTGTGCAGGCGCTTGCCGGCATCACCCACCAGCGCCGTCAGACGCGCCTCGATGTTCAGGTGTACGTCCTCCAGGTCGAGCTGCCATTCGAACCGGCCGGACGCGATTTCCTCGCTGATCTGGTCCAGTCCGCGCTGGATGGCCGTCTCGTCCTCGGCCGACAGGATGCCCACTGCGTGCAGCATCCGGGCGTGGGCGCGGCTGCCGGCGATGTCGGCCTGCCACAGGCGCTGGTCGAAGAACACGCTGGCGGTGTAGCGCTTGACCAGATCGCTCATCGGCTCGGTGAACAGGGCCGACCAGCCTTCGCTTTTGGCGGCGAGCTGGTTGGCGGAAGGCTGCGGGGTGTGGTTTTCAGGCATGGAACTCGGGATAATGGTCGGGTTGCCAGTCATGGGCATCGCAATGGCCGGCGGCCGACTGGGCCCGCACGGCTGCAATGGACGACAGAACAAGATAAATGCGTGGGAGCGAATCCAAACAGGCGAAAGAGCCGATTCTAGCGGGCCGGCGCCGGCACGGCGCGGCCGTTGCCTGGGCCGCGCAGCCGTCGCAGGCCCTGCTGTTCGATGCCTGCCAGATCGGCGTGGTGCTGCGCGCCATCGTGCTGGTGGAACTGCCGCTGGCATTGATCGCATTGTTCGGTGCGGCCAGCGCGGCCGATTGGCTGGCCGCCTTTGCGCTGGCTACCGGCGTGGCCTTGCCTGCGCTGCTGGCCTGGCTGCTGGTGGCCTGCAGCCTGCGCCACTGGATGGGTCGGCAGGCTGCCTCGGTGCAATGGGCTTTTGCCGTGCTGCTGGGCTGGCTGTGCGGTATGCTGGCCGCAGCTCTGGCCGCGTATCTGGGCTTGCCGGCCGGGCCCGGCGTTTGGCTGGCTGCCGGCTTCTCGGGCATTGTCCTGGCGGCCGTGCTCACGCAAATGCTGGCGTTGCGCCAGCGCGCGCGCCAGCCAGCGGCCACGGTGGCCCGGCTGGCGGAGCTGCAGTCGCGTATCCGCCCGCACTTCCTCTTCAACACGCTCAACAGCGCGATCGCGCTGGTGCGCCAGGACCCGCCCGCCGCCGAGCGCATGCTTGAGGACCTGAGCGACCTGTTCCATCATGCGCTCAAGGACCCGGGCAGCGAATCCAGCCTCGAAAAGGAACTCGAGATCGCGCGCCAGTACCTGCGCATCGAGGGCATCCGCTTTGGCGAGCGCCTGCGCGTGCGCTGGAGCGTCGATGACGATGCGCTGGGCGCCAGCGTGCCGCCGCTGCTGCTGCAGCCACTGGTGGAAAATGCCATCAAGCACGGTATCGAGCCCAGCGCGCAGGGCGGCGAAATCCATGTGCTGGTGCGCCGCAAGGGCGCACGGGTGTATGTGCGCATCAGCAACACCGTGCCGCCGGTCGCCGGGCCTGGCGCAGCAGTGACCAGCACGGCCGGCAATGGCATTGCGCTGCAGAATGTACGGGCGCGTCTGCACCTGCTGCACGACATGGATGCCGACTTCAGGCAGCGCCTGCGCGATGGCCGCTACGAGGTGGGCATGGTGCTGCCGGCCAAGCCGCTGCCCGCCACGCCCGGGGTTAGCCGATGAATGCGCAGAGATTGCACCACCGCACCATGAACATTCTGATCGTCGATGATGAAGCCTTGGCACGCCAGCGCCTGCGCGTGCTGCTGGCCGACATGCCGGAACTGTCGTGCCAGGTCATCGAGGCCGCCGCCGTCAGCCAGGCGCTGGACATTCTGCAGCGCACCCGCGACAAGCAAGCCATCGACGTGTTGCTGCTGGATATCCAGATGCCGGGCATGGATGGCGTGGCCCTGGCGCGGCAGCTGCGCCAGCAGGCATGCGCACCTGCCGTCATCTTCGTGACGGCGCATGCCGAGCACGCCAGCCAGGCCTTCGACCTGGACGCGGCGGACTACCTGACCAAGCCGGTGCGGCTGGAGCGCCTGCGCCAGGCGCTCCGGCGGGCCCTGCTGCTGCAGGGCGCAGCGCCGCCGGCGCCAGCACCAGCCACCGCACCACAGTCAGCGGCGGACGCTGACTTCATCATCGTCAACGAGCGCCACCGCACCGAGCGCGTGCCGGTCTCGCACATTCTGTTCTGCCGCGCCGAACAGAAGTACGTGACGGTGCAGACGCTGGAGCGCCAATACCTGTACGACGGTTCGCTCAATGAGCTGGAGACGCGCTTTGGCATGCGCTTTCTGCGCGTGCACCGCAATGCACTGGCAGCCCGCCAGGCCATGCGCGGCCTGGTCAAGGCCTGCTCGGAGCAGGACGGCGAGCACTGGCTGCTCGAACTGCATGGCACGCAGGAAGCCCTGCAGGTTTCGCGCCGTCAGTTGCCACTGGTACGCGCCGAACTGCTCGGCCGGGCTCCCTGAGGGGATACTCGAGGTTCCTACGAGGTCTTGCCGGCGTCGTCTGCCGCGTCGTTGCCGGCGACGGCGGGAGCGGCCTCGTCAGCGGGGTGGCTGGGTTCGTCCGGCGCCGGCTGCTGGTGCAGCCGCGCACGTGCCAGGATCAGCCCCGCTTCCTGCACGCTCAAGCCGTACATCTCGGCAAACGCCGCCACACTCGCGCCACTGGCCTCGAAGGCGCGCAGCATCGCCTCGTCACGTGCGGACTGTGCGCTGGCCTGGGCCACCAGCTCCTGCAGCAAGGCCTGCACCTCGCCATCGCGCGTGCGCATGGTGCCGGCATAGTCTGCGGCACTCAGGCCGGTGGTCTCGATGTGCTGCTGCAGGCGCCGGCCCAGCCATTGCCTGGCTTCGTCCTGCAGTGTGGCCCGCTCGGCCTCGGGGCTGCGCGCGGCCTTGCGCTGCTTGCGGCGGAACAGTTCCACCAGCGCGTGAAAGACATGTTCGGCAGCCATCGGCTCGACCACCTGCAGGTCCAGATCGCGCCTCGACTGACCTGCGGCGACGGCTTGCAGATAGCGGGTCGAACGGGTGTGCTCGGCCAGCGCTTCCTTGAGATCCTCCTCGCCGAGTTCCGGAAGGGCCGTGCGCAGATTCTGGAAGATGCCGCGCTTGAGCGGCAGCGGCGCAGCGCCGAACAGCTTCGGATGTCGCGTTGCCAGTTGCTCGAGCACGGGATGCCGTGGGCGTGCCGCCGCGCGTGTCCGGGTTGGCTGCGTCCTGCCGCCGCGTCCACGCCTGGGGGCGGACCCGCCCTTGGGGGAGGGAACTGCAGGCGATGCATCTGGCTGCGAAGCGTCTGCAGCGCCGGAGAGGGGAGTGGTCGTGGTCATGAGGCGACGGAAGAAAAACCGGAAACCCGCCATCATGCCACCGCTGCAGCCTTGCCGACAACCGGCGATGCCCGATTGGTGGGGAATGCCCAACGATCGCCATGCGTCCACGCGCTCAGGGCATGTCGCTGGATGTGCGGTGTGGCAGATGAAAAAAGCCTGCAGGGGGGACCTGCAGGCTTTGTTTTTATGTTTTTGTTATGGGCCGCTCCCCGTGGGGTGGGATATGCAGGCCATGTATTGTTTTCATCGGAGGCGCAATGGAGGCATTGTCAGGCAGCAGTTGGCGCCTGCCAATGGATACCCGAGTGATGCACTTTTCTTGAGAATCATTCCTGATGATGGCCGGACCGTGTACCATGCCGCTCTATGAATGCGGCGGCAGCGCGTGAGACAACGGATATTGCAGCCGGGCCCGGAATGGAGAACACCATGAAGAATCTGAAGAACATCGGCACCGGTCTGGCGGTCGCTTTGGCGGCACTGGTACTGGCTGGCTGTGCGCAAAGAACGCTGGCCCCGACCGTGGACGAGGCGCAACTGGCAGGCGCCGTGGTGCGTGCCGAGGTGGCGCCCAGCGTGTACGAGTTGGTATACAGCGCCAGGCAGCATGCCGTGTTCGTGGCGGCACCGGATGTCACCGAGGACGCCGCCGCGCGTGGCGCTTCGCGGCTGTTGCGCCTGCATCCGGACACATTAGCCGTGCAGGCGGACATCGAGCTGCCGCACCGGGGCTTTGGCCTGGCACTGGATGATGCCAAGGGGCGCGTGTATGTGGGCCATGGCTTCGATGGCGCCGTCAGCGTCGTGGACATCGAAAGCAACCGGGTGGTGGCGACGCTGGCGCTGGTGCCGAAAATCGAGGACTCCACGGCTCGCCGGCCCTATGCGCACAGCCTGCGGCAGCTGCTGGTCGATCCGGCCCGCCAGCGCCTGTATTTGCCCGCATTGGCCAATGGCGGCCAGCCCGACAGCCTGCTGTATGTTGTGGATACGGAATCGCTGACGCTGGAGAAAACCGTGCCGGGTCTGGGTTTCGAATCCACCGGCGCGGCGCTCGATGCCGCGCACAACCGCTTGTTCGTCTCCAATCTGCAGGCCCAGCTGATCACCATCGATACGCAGGCACTGGTACCGGTGCATACCGCCGAGATCGAGGTCGACCAGCCCATCAACATCGTCTACGACGGCCAGGGCGAGCGCATTTTTGCCGTTGACCAGGGTATCGGCTTTCGTTCGGCGTGGCGCAACAAGGGCCTGGGGCGAGACATGCCACCGCGCAGCAAGGGCCACCAGGTGGTGGTGCTGGAGCCGGTATCCGGCCGCAGCCTGGCCCGTATCCGCACCGATCAGAACCCGTTGAACGTCTTGCTCGATGCCGAACGCAAACGCCTTTACGTGACGAACTTCAACGGCATTCGCGTTGCCGAAGGCAAGGGCACGCTGACGGTCTTCGACAGCGAGAGCTACGCATTGCTGCATGTCGTGGCACTGCCGCCACACCCCAACAGCATGGCTTTCGATGGCGAGAACAATGTGCTGTATGTCTCGGTGAAGAACGACGGCAATCGCACCAAGGCAGGCAAGCCAGAGAGCGTCGTTCGTATCGACCTGAACAGCTTGCCTTGATGGCAGGCCGTCTTGTGGCCAGCCTGTGATGCTTTCCTCCTCCAAGCGCTGCGGATGAGGTGCTGCGTGCCATGCGGGGCCGGCGATGTGCGCCGTGGCGATCGCTGGGCAGGCCGTGATGGGCAATGCTGTTGGCGCCGAACCTGCTGCACCCGTCGATCTGTGCAGTGAGACAGCCGCGGATCGTCTCCGCCGGTTCATGCGGGACTGTTGCTTTCCCCGCAAGATGAGGGTGTTCCCTTTCAGGGATCACCCTCAAAGGGAACACCCTTAAGACCAAAGTCGTCTGGTCGACCGCCAGGGCAATCGCTACATTGAATCGTCCGATAAAACCTGCGCCCGGAAACTGTTCGGCCCGGCCAGGGCCTGTTCCAGGGTGCCGCATGCCCGCCGACGCATACGCCGGCGGACATGCGCAGCAACAAAAGGAGACTGTTCATGAGTACCTCATCCGATGTGGTGGCCAAGGTGGTGAACCACCCGCGCTACCAGGAACTTCTCAAGCGCCGCGGGCGCATCAGCATGGCCTTCTTCGTGGTCACCTGGGTGATCTACGCCGGCTACATCCTGACGCTGGCCTACAACCCCGCGCTGATGGCGCGGCCGGTGGGCGCGATGACGATGACGGTGGGGGTGTTTGGCGCCGTTCTGGTGTGCCTGAGCGCGGTGATCCTGATTGCCGCCTATGTGTACATCTCGAACAAGGTTTTCGACCCGCTGCTCGCGGCGGTGCTGAAGGACGTGCAATGAACAAGAAGACCCTTCTCGTCCTGGGCGGCCTGCTGGCCGCCGCCGGCGCCGCGCACGCAGCCGAGCCCGGCAAGGCCAATGTGCCGGCCATCGTGATGTTCCTGGTGTTCATTGCCGGCACCATGGGCATTACCTGGTGGGCCGCACGCAAGACCAAGACCACGTCCGACTTCTACACCGGCGGGGGCGGCATCACCGGCTTCCAGAATGGCCTGGCGATTGCCGGAGATTACCTCTCGGCAGCCTCGTTCCTGGGCATTGCCGGCATGGTGTACGTCAGCGGCTTCGACGGCATGGTCTATGCCATCGGTTTCCTGTTCGGCTGGCCGGTGGTGATGTTCCTGATCGCCGAGCGGCTGCGCAACCTGGGCAAGTACAACTTCGCCGACGTGACCTCGTTCCGCCTCTCGCAGACACCGATCCGCGTGCTGGCGGCCAGCGCCTCGCTGACCATCATCGCGCTGTATCTGATTGCACAGATGGTGGGCGCGGGCAAGCTGATCGAGCTGCTGTTCGGCATCCAGTACCAGTGGGCGGTGATCATCGTCGGCAGCCTGATGATGGTCTACGTGACTTTCGGCGGCATGACGGCCACTACCTGGGTGCAGATCATCAAGGCGGTGCTGATGCTGTTTGGCGCCACGCTGATGACGATCCTGGTGCTGGCGGCCTTCAAGTTCAGCCCCGACGCGATGCTGGCCGAGGCCAGCCGCGTGCACCCCTCGGGCAATGCCATCCTGGCACCGGGCCAGTCGCTCATCAGCAATCCGCTCAATGCGCTCTCGCTGGGCTTGGGGCTGGCCTTCGGCACGGCCGGCCTGCCACACATCCTGATGCGCTTCTTCACGGTCTCGAACGCCAAGGAGGCGCGCAAGTCGGTGATCTACGCGAGCACCTTCATCGGCTATTTCTACATCCTCACCTTCATCATCGGCTTCGGCGCCATCGCGCTGCTGGTGCGGCACCCGGAGTACTACACCGCGGCCGCCGACGGCAGCTTCGACATGATCAAGGGCCTGATCGGCGGCACCAACATGGTGGCGGTGCACCTGGCCAATGCCGTGGGCGGCAGCCTGCTGCTGGGTTTTCTGGCGGCCGTGACCTTCGCCACCATCGTCGCGGTGGTGGCCGGACTGGCGCTGGCTGGCGCCGCGGCGATCTCGCACGATCTATACGCCAACGTGTTCGCCCGGGGTCGCGCCACCGAGAAAAAGCAGATGCGCATCTCCAAGATCTCCACCATCTCGCTGGGCGTCGTGGCGATCCTGCTGGGCATCATCTTCGAGAACCAGAACGTGGCCTTCATGGTGGGACTGGCCTTCGCGATCGCCGCCAGCGCGAACTTCCCGGTGCTGCTGCTGTCGATCGGCTGGCGCGGCTGCACCACGCGCGGCGCGACCATCGGCGGTTTCACGGGCCTCCTGGTGGCGACCCTGTGGGTGGTGCTGAGCAAGACCGTGTGGGTGGATGTGTTCGGCTTCGCCGCGCCCGTCACGCCGTTCCCGAATCCGGGCATTCTCTCTATCCCGCTGGCTTTTGTCGCGATATGGTTCTTCTCGGTGACCGACCGCAGCCCACGCGCCGCGCGCGAGCGGGCCGCCTTCGATGCCCTGACGGTGCGCAGCCAGACCGGCATCGGCGCTTCGGCGGCCAGCGATCACTGATTGCCATGCGTGGCCAGGCGGGCCGTCCGCCTGGCGCCCATCCATCCGTAGACCCACAATCCAAGAACAGGAGGCATGTGCCATGACCCAAGACGTATTCCCCGTTCCGGCAGGATTTGCCGGCCCCCATACCATCGACGAGCCCACCTATGAGAAGCTTTACCAGGAATCGGTGAACGATCCGCAGGCCTTCTGGGGCCGGGTGGCCAGGCGCCTGCAGTGGTTCAAGGAGCCGACCCGGATCAAGGACACCAGCTTCGACACCGCCGACTTCCGTATCCGCTGGTTCGCCGATGGCGAGCTCAACGCCAGCGTCAACTGCCTGGACCGGCACCTGGCCACGCGCGGCGACAAGACCGCCATCCTGTGGGAGCCAGACGATCCGGACGCGCCGGCGCAAAAGATCAGCTACCGCGAGCTGTATGAGCGCGTCTGCAAGCTGGCCAATGCCATGCGGCGCCTGGGGGTGCAAAAGGGCGACCGGGTCACCGTCTACCTGCCGATGGTGCCCGATGCCGCCGTGGCGCTGCTGGCCTGCGCGCGCATCGGCGCCATCCACAACGTGGTGTTCGGCGGCTTTTCGCCGACCTCGGTGGCCGACCGGGTGCGCGACAGCGGCGCCAGGCTCGTCATCACCGCCGACGAGGGTCTGCGCGCCGGCCGGCGCGTGCCGCTCAAGGGCAATGTCGACGCTGCCCTCAAGCTCGATGGCACCGGCAGTGTCGAGCAGGTCATCGTGCTGCGCCACACCGGCGGGCAGGTCGGCATGCAGGCCGGCCGCGATTTGTGGCTGCACGAGATCACCGCCGGCGAGCCCGCCGAGTGCGAACCCGAGCGCATGAATGCCGAAGACCCGCTCTTCATCCTCTATACCAGCGGCTCGACCGGCAAGCCCAAAGGCGTGGTGCACACCACCGGCGGCTACCTGGTGCACGCCAGCTACAGTCACGAGGCGGTGTTCGACCTGCGCGACGACGATATCTACTGGTGCACTGCCGATGTCGGCTGGGTCACCGGCCACAGCTACATCGTCTATGGCCCGCTCGCCAATGGCGCCACCACGCTGATCTTCGAGGGCGTGCCCAGCTACCCGGACAACTCGCGCTTCTGGCAGGTGGTGGACAAGCACCGCGTGACCATCTTCTACACCGCGCCCACGGCCATCCGCGCGCTGATGCGTGACGGCGACGAACTGGTCAAGAAAAGCTCGCGCCAGTCGCTGCGGCTGCTCGGCTCGGTGGGCGAGCCGATCAACCCCGAGGCCTGGCGCTGGTACCACGAGGTGGTCGGCAATGGCAAGCTGCCCATCGTCGATACCTGGTGGCAGACCGAGACCGGCGGCATTCTGATTGCGCCACTGCCGGGCGCCACGCCGCTCAAACCCGGCTCGGCCACCAAGCCCTTCTTCGGCGTGCAGCCGGCGCTGGTCGATGCCGAGGGCCACTTCATCGAGGGCGCGGGCGAGGGCAATCTGGTCATCACCGACTCCTGGCCCGGCCAGGCGCGCAGCGTCTACGGTGACCACCAGCGCTTCATCGACACCTATTTCAAGGCCTATCCGGGCCTGTACTTCACCGGCGATGGCTGCCGCCGCGATGCCGACGGCTACTACTGGATCACCGGCCGTGTCGATGACGTGATCAACGTCAGCGGCCACCGCATCGGCACCGCCGAACTCGAGAGCGCGCTGGTGCTGCACGAGAAGGTCGCCGAGGCCGCGGCGGTGGGTTTCAACCACGACCTCAAGGGCCAGGGCATCTACGTCTATGTCACGCTGGTGGCCGGCGAGGAGCCCAGCGACGCGCTGCGCAAGGAACTGGTGGCGCACGTGCGCAAGGAGATCGGCCCGATCGCCACGCCCGATTTCCTGCAGTGGGCTTCGGCGCTGCCGAAGACGCGCTCGGGCAAGATCATGCGCCGCATCCTGCGCAAGATCGCCGAGAACGCCCCCGATCAGCTCGGCGACACCAGCACCCTGGCCGATCCGGCGGTGGTCGAGACGCTGGTGCAGGAGCGCCTCAATACCTGAGGGCATGAGGAGGCGGTCGCCGGCCCATGAAAAAATCCGTGCAGTCGATGCACGGATTTTTTTGCATGGACGGCAGCGGCACCGCTGCCGCCGCGATCAGAACGACACGGTGGCCGACAGCTTGAAGGTGCGCGGGGCGCCAGGCATCGCGAAGCCGTCGGAGAAGGTGCCGATCCAGTAGTTCTTGTCGGTGACGTTCTCGACGCTGCCGTTGAAGCGCACCGGAATGTTGCCGAGTTTGGTCGCATAGCTGGCGTTCAGGTCCAGACGATTCCATGATGGCAGACGGATCGTGTTGGCAGAGTTCAACCACTGCTTGCCAGTGTAGATCACCCGGCCACCGACCTTCAGGCCCTGTACTGGAGTTGTCCAGTCCATGCCGATACGGGCGCGCCAATCGGGCGTACCGTAGGTGTCCAGGTTGGTGTTGCGCTGTTCAGATTCGATGTAGGTGATGCCGCCCAGCAGCGACACGTCCTTGGTCAGGTTTCCGAATGCGCTCCACTCCAGCCCGCGCAGGCGCTGCTCGCCGTCGTCCACCAGGGTGGGAAGGGGAGAGGCGTTGTTGCTGATGAACGAGGGCCGCTTGATCTGATAGGCGCTGAAGGTGTGGGTCAGTTCACCGGCCTGCACCTTCACGCCCAGTTCGAACTGCTTGGTGACTTTGGGCGCCAGGGCCTCTCCCGTGTTGGTATAGCCAGTGCCGACGACCTGACCCGGCTCCAGCCCCTCGGTGTAATTGCCGAACAGCGAGATCTGCTCGCCCCACGGACGCACCACGGCAGCGAGCATGGGCGAGAAGCGGCTTTCGCTATAGTCGGACGATCTGTTGCTGACCAGCGGCGTCTTGACGGTCTGGTGCCGGCCGCCAATGGTCAGCAGCAGCTTGTCGTCGGCAAAGCTCAGCGTGTCCGCCACGGCCAGTGAGCGGAAGTCGTTCTTGACGGTATAGCCACCCCAGGTGGGCGCGGCGGGGAAAGTCGGCGTCACCGGTTCGTACATGTTGGTGGTGTAGCAATAGGCGCAGGCCGTGTTGTAGGTGCCTTCCTTGTGCTTGAGGATGTTGGCCGACAGTTGCAGCCGGTGCTGGATGGCCCCGGTGTCGAACTTGCCGATCACGCCAGCCTCGGCCGTGCGGCGCTCGGACTTGGTGTGCACGTTGTAGATGGCGCCGCGCGTGGTGCCGTCCGCGCCGGTGACGATGGCGCGGGTGCCGAACAGCAGGCCCTTGCCCTCGGCCTCGGAGCCGCCGGCGGCAATGTAGCCTTGCCAGTCGCTGTTGAAATCCAGCTCGGCGCGGGCCAACACGCCGCTGTTGTCGTACTTGCCATGCGTGCCACGGAACATGTTGGTGTCGCCGGAGGGCGGGGACAAGAGGTAACCAACGCCGACGATCGCCGCGTTGCCCGCGAAGCTGAACATGCCGGGGCTGCCGCCATCGATCTTGTTGACGCTCTTGTAAAGATCCAGCGAGAAGCGGGCCCGGTCACCCAGGTAATCCAGACCCAGCGCGCCGACGCGGCGGCTCTGGTCTTCATCCTTGGCACCCATTTCGCCCTTGCCGTAGACGCCGTTGAAGCGGATGCCCAGGCGCTCCTCGTCACCGAAGCGCTTGCCCACGTCGGCATGGGCCTGGAAGTAGGAGTGGCTGCTGTAGCTCACCGTCAGGTCGGCAATGGTCTGGCGCGGCAATGCGCGCTTGGTCACCATGTTGACGGTGCCGGCCACGCTGGAGCCCGGCGGCATGCCCGAGAGCAGCACGTTGGGGCCGCGCAGCACCTCGACGCGCTCGAACATCTCGATCGGCACCGAGTTGGCCGGCGCGATGCCGTACAGACCGTTGGTGGCGATGTCCATCGCAGTCATGTCCAGGCCGCGCAGGTTGAAGTTCTGCAGCAGGTGGTTCTTGTTGGTGGTGAAGACGACGGCGGAGTCATTCTCCAGCACGTCCTGCAGCGTCAGCGCCGACCAATCCTCGGCCAGCTCGCGCGTGTAGGCATTGACATGCACCGGGGCATCGACGATCGATGTCGCGCCCAGGATGCCCAGCCGCGCACCCGACGCGGCCTTGAGGCCTGGCGCACGGGACGGCAGGTCTTCGCGTTCGTACTTGCTGCGGATGGTGACTTCGGGGAGAACCTGCGCATTGGCCGCGCTGGCCTGCGCAGCCTCGGGGGCCTCGGTCTGGGCCAGCGCGGCCGTGCCGACCAGCAGGGACGAAACGGCCAGCGCGATGCGGTGCATGGGCCAGGAGCGACGGGTGACAAGCATGGGAGTCCTCTATGGTGACAAGTGCGATCAAATCGACGTGGATTGTAACTGAGAGGAATTCACATTTGTTTTCCTGCATGGCGTTTGCGCCCCGATCCGCCAGCCAGGCCGGCCGGTTTGTTGCTTTCCGGCTGCGCGGCGGTGTGGCCGGGTGCTGGCCGCCGACCGCAAAACGCGGTCCGGCAGGGCTGCCAGCGGTGCGCCGGCGGCGCACGCCGCTATCATGTGCTGCCACTTCCGGTGCGATGTGTATGCCCACCCTGCTGATTGCCGACGACCACCCGCTGTTTCGCGAGGCGCTGCGCGCCACGCTGGCGCGGCTGTTGCCGGACGTGGTGGTGCATGAGGCAGAGCATGTCGAGGGCCTGTATGCGCTGGTGGAGGCATACCCGGATGCCGATTTGCTGCTGCTGGACCTGAGCATGCCCGGTGGCAGCGGCTTCGATCCGCTGGCGCGGCTGCGCACGCGCCATCCGCAGCTGCCGGTGGCGGTGGTCTCGGCCCACGAGGATGTGCAATCGATGCGCCGCGCCATGGACCACGGGGCGTTCGGCTTCATCCCGAAGTCCTCCGACGTGGCAACGCTGGCGGCGGCGCTGCAGTGCATCCTCGATGGCGAGCCGTGGTTTCCGCCAGCGGCCATGCAAGGTGCTGCCACCAGCGAGGAGGAGCAGCGCATTGCCGCGCGCATCGGCGAGCTTACGCCCCAGCAGGCCAAGGTGCTGCAGATGGTGGCGGCGGGCCGGCTCAACAAGCAGATCGCCCATGAACTGGGCATCTCGGAGGCGACCATCAAGGCCCACATGACGGCGATCCTGCGCAAGCTGGGAGCATCCAACCGCACGCAGGCGGTGGCCATCGTCAATCGGCTGGGTTTGCGTTGAGTGCGCCGGCGGACGACCGCTGCGCCGCCAGCAGGCTGCGCAGCGAGGCGGGTTTGGCAGGCTTGGTCAGGACCGCATAGCCGTGCGCCCTGGCGCGGGTCTTGAGGGCGTCGCTGCCATCGGCTGTCAGCAGCGCGCCGGCGAGCCGTGGTGCCTGGCGGCGCAGCGTATCGAGGGCTTCGATGCCGTCGCACTGTTCATGCAGATGGAAGTCCGAGAGCAGGAAGTCGGGCGCTTCGGCCATGGCCTGGCGGGCCTCGTCGAGGCTGGCGGCGCACAGCGCCTGCACCCCCCAGCGGCCCAGCAGGGTGCGCATGCCGGCGAGGATTTCCGGGTCGTTGTCCAGGCACAGCACCTTCATGCCGCGCAGGTCGGCCGGACTGGTGGCGGCCCGGGCCGTAGCGGCCGTGGCTGCCGAAGCGGGAGCCGCGCAGCGCGGCACCTCGATGGAAAACATGCTGCCGCGCCCGACCACCGAGCGCGCATCGAGCCGGTGCGTCAGCAGCCGGGCGATGCGCTGGCAGATCGACAGGCCCAGCCCCAGGCCGCGGCCATCCCAGTCGAAATGCTGCTGATAGCGGTGGAATTCCTCGTAGATGTTCTGCAGGTGCGCCTGCGGGATGCCGGGGCCGCTGTCCCAGACCTGCAACTGCACGGCGGCGCCGCGTACGCGGGCGGCCAGCACGATGCGGCCGCTTTGCGTATAGCGCAGCGCATTGGCCACGAAGTTCTGCAGCACGCGGCGCAGCAGCCGGGCATCGCTTCGCACCCAGAGCGCCCGGGCATGCAGGCGCAGCCGCAGGCCGCGCCGTTGCGCCAGCGGGGTGTACTGCGCCACCAGTTCCTGCAGCAGGGGCTGCACGTTGACGGGGGCGATGTCGGGTTGCAGCGCACCGGCATCGAGCCGCGAGATGTCGAGAATGCCGTCGAGCAGTTCCTCGGCCGCGTGCAGCGCGGTATCGACGTGCTCGGCCAGGTGCTGCATCTGCGCCGGCTGGTGCTCTTCGCGCAGTGCCGAGGCGAAGAGGCGCGCCGCGTGGATGGGCTGCAGCACGTCGTGACTGATGGCGGTGAGGTAGCGGCTGCGCGATTCGTGCGCGGCGGCCAGCTCGCGCGAACGCTCGGCCACGCGCTGCTCCAGCGTTTCGTTGATTTCGCGCAACTCGCGCTCGGCCTGCTTGAAGGCGGTGATGTCGCTGTAGCTGGTCACATAGCCGCCGTCGGGCAGCGGATGGCCGCGCAGCTCGATGAAGCGGCCGTCGGGCAGCTGCCGCACGAAGGTGTAGGCCGAGCCGGCACGCATGTAGGCGATGCGCTTGTCCACCTCGACCTGCACGTTGGCCGGCGGAGCCTTGCCCAGCAGGCCGCGCTGCAGGTTGTGGCCGATCAGCTCGGCGACCTGGCGACCCACGTAGAGCATGCCGTCGGGGTAATCGAAGAGCTGCTGATAGCGCAGGTTCCAGGCCACCAGGCGCATCTCGGCATCGACCACGCTCACGCCCGGGTCGATGTTCTCCAGCGTGGCCAGCAGGATGTTGCGGTTGAAGCGCAGCTCCTGGCCGGCCTCGTCGAGCACCGCCATCACCGCGGCCAGTTCCATGCCCGAGCCCTGCAGCGCGCGCGTCATCACCAGCCGCGCCGAGGAGGCGCCCACTGCGCCGGTCAGCAGCAGTTCGGTGAAATGCACCCAGCGGCGGTCGGCGCGCAGCTCCGGCTCCAGCCGGATGGCACGCGTTCGTGCCTGCCCGGCAAAGGCCCGTTCGGCCGTGCCGGCGCCGATGATGTGCGCGGCCACGGTTTGCAGGTCGCGCACACGGAGGTCGGCCTGGCTGAAGGTGGTGGTGCCGGCCGAGCGGGGCCGCTCCTGGCCCGGCGGGGCGAGAAAGGGCTGGGCCTGCATCTGCTCGGTCAGGCCCGGGCGCCAGCGCAGCGACACCAGCACCAGTGTCAGCACGTTCAGCAGCAGCGACCAGAAGGTGCCGTGGGTGAGCGCGTCCCAGCCGCGGCTGCCGAACAGATGGTGGGGGCGCAGCCAGTCCAGCCCGAAGGGGCCGGTGGCCAGCCAGCCGCCGGGCAGCCAGCCGGCCTCGACGAAGCTGGGCAGCAGCAGCGTGTAGCACCACACGCCAAAGCCTGCCAGCAGGCCGGCCTCGACGCCGCGGCGGCTGGCGCCGTGCCAGTACAGGCCGGCCAGCAGCGCCGGGGCGAACTGGGCCACGGCGGCAAAGGCCATCAGGCCGAAGCTGGCCAGCTCGGTGTGGCTGGCGGTGCCGCGCGAATAGCCGTAGGCGAGCGCGGCCAGCGCCATGATGGACAGGCGCCGCACCCACAGCACGGTGGGTGCCATGTTGGCCAGCGGCGGAGCGTCGCCGCCGGCGCGGCGCGGCGCGGCGGCGGTTCCGGCGGTTCCGGCAGTTCCGGCAGGGCCGGAGAGCCAGCCGCGCCGAAGCAGCAGCGGCATGACCAGGTCGTTGCTGACCATGTTCGAGAGCGCCACGCTGACGACGATGACCATGCCGGTGGCCGCCGAAAAGCCGCCGATGTAGGCGCCCAGCGCCAGCAGGTCGCGGTTCAGTGCGAGCGGCAGCGCCAGCACGAAGCTGTCGGGCGCGACGCCGCCTTCCATGCCGAAGAGTTCCACGCCGGCGGCGGCAATGGGCAGCACCATGGCGCTGACGATCACCAGGTACAGGCCGAACAGCCAGCGCGCGCGCCGGATGTCGGCGACCTCGCCGCATTCGACGATGGCGACGTGGAACTGGCGCGGCAGGCAGATGATGGCGGCAAAGGCCAGCAGCGTCTGCGCCGTGAAGCCCACCGGTGTGGTGCTGCGCAGCAACTGGCGCGAGGCCTCCACTGCCGACAGGTCGTAGCCGCCGAACCAGTGCAGTGCCAGCAGGCCGATGGCCACCAGCGCCACCAGCTTGACGAGCGATTCGAGCGCCACCGCCAGCATCAGGCCGGGCCGGTGCTCGGTGGCATCGACCTGGCGCGTGCCGAACAGGATGGCGAACAGCGCCATGATGATGGCCACGTACAGCGCCGGGTCGCCCAGGTGGCTGGTGCTGGTGTCGGCGCCGGTGAGTACGCTCAGGCTGCTGACCACGGCCCGGTACTGCAGCGCCAGATAGGGCACGGCGGCGATCAGCGCGATCACCGTCACCAGCGCCGCCAGGCGGGGCGAGCGGCCAAAGCGCGAGCCGATGAAGTCGGCGATCGAGACGGTGTTCTGGCTCTTGGCGACCAGCGCCAGCCGCTCGATCATGCGCCAGCCCAGCAGGAACATCAGCAGCGGCCCGAGGTAGATCGGCAGGTAGCCCAGCCCATAGCGGGCTGCGGTGCCGACGGCGCCGTAGAAGGTCCACGACGAGCAGTACACCGCCAGTGCCAGGCTGTAGACGCCGGTACGCAGCCAGCCGCGCTGCACGTAGTGCGGATGGCGGTCGCCCAGCCAGGCCACGGCAAACAGCATGGCGGCATACAGCAGCGAAACCAGAATCACCCAGCCGGGCTGCATCTGTGGCGTCTCCTTGGGTTGGGGCGGTCGTTGGTGGCAGGGGACTGTGCAGGCCCGGTCGTCCGCCGGGTATTTGCCCGCGAGTTTAGAACCTGTTCACGCTTTTTTGGGGGGACTGTTTGTCTCCGGCAGGTGGGGCATGCGCAAACGCGGGCAACCTTTATTTCTTATTTCTATTTTTAATTAATTCATAAGAACAATATCTGAATATGGAGGCGATGATGCCGGGCTTTGTCACTACCATTCCGGTGTCCTTCCAACGTGTGCAAACAGCGTCAGCCAACAAGGGGGAAGAAGGCTGGCCGGAGCGGCTGGGCCTGCGGGTCCGTCTCCGGCGGGCGCCTCCCGATTTTCAAGGAGAAAACGCCATGTCCCGTTCCCGCCGTTCCTGGTTCGTTCAGATCGTGGCCCTGGCCGCAGCCGCCGTGCTGGGCCAGGCTGCCCATGCCCAGAAGAAGGAGGTGGTGATCGGTTACCAGGACATGATCGTGCCCTGGCGCCATGCGCAGGAGGCCAAGCTGGTGGAAGAGCGCACCGGCTACAAGGTGACCTACCGCCAGATCGGCAGCGGCGCCGAGGTGGTGCGGGCGCTGGCCTCGGGAGCCATCGACATTGGCGAGGCCGGCTCCTCGCCCTTTGCCGCCGCGTTGTCGCAGGGGGTGCCCATCGAGGTGTTCTGGATCCTCGACAACATCAACGACGCCGAGGCGCTGGTGGCGCGCAAGGATTCGGGCGTGCAGAGCATCGCCGACCTGAAGGGCAAGAAGATTGCGCTGCCGTTTGCATCGACCACGCATTTCCACCTGCTGGTGGCGCTGGAGAAGGAAGGCATCAAGCCGGGCGAGGTGCAGATCCTCAACCTCCGCCCGCCGGAGATCCTGGCGGCCTGGCAGCGCGGGGACATCGATGCCACCTTCATCTGGGATCCGGTGCTCGCGCAGGTCAAGCAGGACGGCAGCGTGCTGGTGACCTCCGGGCAGATTGCTGGCGAGACCGGCAAGGCGACCTTCGATGCGATTGCCGTGCGCAAGGACTTCGCCAAGGACCATGACGCCTTCCTGACCGAATTCGTCAAGGTGCTGGCCGAGACCGACCAGGACTATGTGAACAACAAGGCCGGCTGGTCGGCCGGCTCCGACAAGGTCCGGGCGGTGGCCAAGTGGAGTGGCGCCACCGCCGAGAGCGTGCCCGCCAGCCTGGCGCTGTATGCCTTTGTGCCGCCGGCCGAGCAGGCCAGCGCGCAGTGGCTGGGGGGCGGCAAGGAGGCGCTGGTGGCCCGGTCGCTGGCGGCGACGGCCGAGTTCCTCAAGGAGCAGGGCACCATCCAGGCGGTGTTGCCCGACTACGCGGCAGGCATCAACCCGCGCTGGGTGGAGCGGGCCGCGCAATGACGGCAGGCCACGCCAGCGTCGCGGCATCCGGTGCGCCGGCAGCCGCCGGCGGCTTTGCCGGCCTGCAGGTGCGCGACCTCTCGGTGCGCTACATCGGCAGTGGCACGCAGCCGGCCACGCTGGCACTCAGCCATGTCGATCTGGACATCGCGCAGGGCGAATTCGTCGTGGCGCTGGGGGCCTCCGGCTGCGGCAAGACCACCTTGCTCAACTGCATTGCCGGCTTCACGCCGGCTTCGGCCGGCGGCGTGTGGCTCGACGGCCACCAGGTCACGGGCCCCGGCGCCGAGCGCGGCGTGGTGTTCCAGAAGCACGCCTTGCTGCCCTGGCTGAACGTGCAGGACAACGTGGCACTGGGTTTGCGCCTGCGCGGCCTGGGCGCGGCCGAACGCCGCCGCATCGCCGCCGAGAAGCTGGCGCTGGTTGGGCTCGAAGGCTTTGCCCGCGCGCCGGTCTGGCAGCTCTCGGGCGGCATGCAGCAGCGCGTGGGCATTGCCCGTGCACTCGCCAGCGACCCGCAGGTGCTGCTGATGGACGAGCCGCTGGGCGCGCTCGACGCGTTCACGCGCGAGTCCATCCAGGAACTGGTGCTCGACCTCTGGCAGCGCACCGGCAAGACGGTCCTCTTCATCACCCACGATGTGGAGGAGGCCTTGTTCCTCGGCAGCCGACTGGTGGTCATGTCGCCGCGGCCGGGCCGCATTGCCGAGCAGCATGCCATCGGCTTCAGCCGCCAATATCTGGCCAGCCGCCAGGCCCGCTCCATCAAGGCCAGCCGTGAATTCATCGACTGGCGCGAGCGCGTGCTGGGCTGGATTGCGCCGCCTGCGGACGGCGCAGCGGCAGATCCGTCGGCACCTCCCGCCGGCGCATGGCCGCAGGCCGCCTGAAGACGCATCAGAGGCTTTGACCGCCGCAGGAATTGCCATCATGACCGTCTCTCACGAAACAGCGAGCACGCGCGCCCCGGAGGAGGGTGCCCACGGCGCGGCGCCGTTGCCTGCGGTGCCGCAGTTTCGCCTGCCGGGCGCGGGCTCGAGCCGCCCGATCAGCGTGGCCTGCATCGCCGCGCTGCTGGGACTATGGTGGCTGAGCACCGCGCGCGGCTGGGTGCCACCGCTGTTTCTGCCGGCGCCGGAAGCCATCAAGAACGCCTTTCTGAACGCCTGGAGCGGCAACATCCAGGGCGGTCAGAGCCTGCTGGTGCATTTGCAGTGGAGTGCATTGCGCGTTTTCGGCGCTTTCCTGCTGGCAGTGGTCACGGCCGTGCCCATCGGCATTGCGATGGGGGCGAGCCGCATCGCGCGCGGCATTTTCGATCCGCCCATCGAGTTCTACCGGCCGCTGCCGCCGCTGGCTTACCTGCCGCTGATCGTGATCTGGTTCGGCATCGACGAGACCTCCAAGGTCATCCTGATCTACCTGGCCTGCTTCGCGCCGATCGCGCTGGCGGCCAAGGCTGGCGTCAGGAGCGCCAGCATCGAGCAGATCAATGCCGCGCTGTCCCTGGGGGCGAGCCGCTGGCAGCTCATCACCCACGTGATCGTGCCGGCGGCGCTGCCGGACATCCTGGTGGGGCTGCGCATCGCCATCGGCTTTGGCTGGACCACGCTGGTGGCCGCCGAGATGGTGGCCGCCACCGTCGGCCTGGGGCAGATGGTGCTCAATGCCTCGAACTTCCTGCGCACCGACATCGTCGTCATGGGCATTCTGGTGATCGGCCTGGTGGCCTGGAGCTTCGATCTGCTGATGCGCTGGGTGGAGGCGAGGCTGGTGCCCTGGCGCGGAAGGTTCTAAGAGGGCGGCGGCCCGCCGCTCCTCATTCGATCAAGCGGTCAATCGATCACCACGTCCTTGAGGGCCGGGTCGGCGCTGGGCATCTGCAGCTTCATGGCGCGCAGCCGGCTGTTGAGCAGTTGCGCGATCATCAGGTTGCGGTGGCGCTTGTTGTCGGCCGGAATGACGTACCAGGGCGCGTGGCTGGTCGAGGTGGCCTGCAGCATGGCGGCATAGGCCCGCTGGTAGTCGTCCCACTGCGAGCGGGTGTGCAGGTCGCCAATGCTGAACTTCCAGTGCTTGTCGGGGTCGTCGAGGCGGTCCTGCAGGCGTTTTTTCTGCTCTTCCTTGCTGATGTGCAGCATGCACTTGATGACGGTGGTGCCGGTCTCGACCAGCAGCCGCTCGAAGTTGTTGATGTGGGCGTAGCGGCGCTGGGTTTCGGCCGCATCGATCCAGCCCTCGACGACGGGCACCAGCACGTCCTCGTAATGGCTGCGGTTCCACACTGCCAGTTCGCCGGTGCCGGGCACCACCATGTGGCAGCGCCAAAGGAAGTCGCGCGCCTTCTCGATCTCGCTGGGGGCCTTGAAGGCCGCCACGCGCACGCCCAGCGGCGAGGTGCGCGAGAACACCCAGCGGATGGTGCCATCCTTGCCGCTGGTGTCCAGGCCCTGCAGCACCAGCAGCACCTTGCGCTGGTGTTCGGCATACAGGATGTTCTGTAGGCCGTCGAGCTCGACGGCGAGCTCCTCCAGGCGCTGCAGTTCTGCCTGCTTGTTCTTGAGCTTGAAGTAGGTGTCGGCCGGGTTGATGTCGCCGAGGCTGCGCTTGGCGCCGATGCAATAGGGTTTGAAGCTTTTCATGGTCTTTCAGGGAGGGTGCCGTTCAGAGCAGCACGATGTCGTAACGGTCGGGCGCCAGTGCGTTCTCGGCGACCAGGCCGATGGGTTTCTCGATGAAGTCCGAGAGGCTGGCGAGGTACTGGCTTTCCTCGTCGAGGAACAGCTCGATGACCTCGGGGGCGGCCAGCACCTTGATCTCGCGCGGGCTGAACTGGCGCGCCTCGCGCAGGATCTCGCGCAGGATGTCGTAGCAGACGCTGCGCGGCGTCTTGACTTCGCCGGTGCCGCCGCACACCTCGCAGGGGCGGGTGAGCACGTGGGCCAGTGATTCGCGCGTGCGCTTGCGGGTCATCTCCACCAGGCCCAGCGGCGAGAATTCGCAGGCGGTGGTCTTGACGCGGTCGCGTGCGAGCTGCTTGCGGAACTCCTGCAGCACGGCCTGCTGGTGTTCCTCGCGCGTCATGTCGATGAAGTCCACCACGATGATGCCGCCGAGGTTGCGCAGCCGCAGCTGGCGGGCAATGGCCTGTGTGGCCTCCAGGTTGGTCTTGAAGATGGTGTCGTCGAAGTTGCGCGCGCCCACATAGCCGCCGGTGTTGACGTCGATGGTGGTGAGCGCCTCGGTCTGGTCGATGATCAGGTAGCCGCCCGATTTGAGCTCGACGCGCCGGCCCAGTGCCAGGCGGATTTCCTCGTCCACGTTGAAGAGGTCGAAAATGGGGCGCTCGCCCTGGTAGAGCTGCAGCCTGGGCAGCGCCGCCGGCATGTATTCGCGGGCAAAGCCCTGCAGCGCGGCAAACTGCTCGCGCGAATCGATCTCCACTGCGCGCGTGGCCTCGTTGGTCAGGTCGCGCAGCACGCGGCGCAGCAGGTCCAGGTCCTGGTGCAGCAGGCTGGTGGCCGGCTGCGTCAGCGCCGCCTCCTGGATCTTGCGCCAGGTCTTGCGCAGGTAGAGGATGTCCTCGATCAACTCGGCATCGCCGGCCTCCTCGCCATTGGTGCGCAGGATGAAGCCGCCGGTGCGTTCCTGGGCCGGCGTATGCGCCCGCACCAGTGTCAGGAGGCGCTGGCGCAGCGCGTCGCGCTCCCTGAGCGGGATCTTCTGCGAGACGCCGATGTGGTCGTCCTGCGGCAGGAACACCAGCGAGCGCCCGGCGATGCTGATCTGCGTGGACAGACGCGCGCCTTTCTTGCCGATCGGGTCCTTGATGACCTGCACGAGGATGCTCTGGCCCTCGAAGACCTGCCGCTCGATGGGCTTGACCGGCTCAAGCCGGCGCGTCGTCGCCAGCGTCTCGCCATTGGCTTGGCGTTGCCAGACATCGGCCACGTGCAGAAAGGCCGCGCGCTCGAAGCCGATGTCGATGAAGGCCGACTGCATGCCCGGCAATACCCGCGCGACCTTGCCCAGGTAGATGTTGCCGACCAGGCCGCGCTCGAGCGTGCGCTCGAGGTGGATCTCCTGCACCGAGCCGCCCTCGACGACGGCCACGCGCGTCTCCTGGGGCGACCAGTTGATCAGGATGTCGTGCTGCTCGGGGGCATGACGGGGCTGCGCGGCGGCGGCCGCGCCTTGCCCGTCCATGGCGTCCATGGCGTCCATCGCGTCGGTATCGTTGGCCGGCGATGTTGCCGGGGCGGCCGGGGTGTCGTTCTGCGGGTTCATGACAGGGCCTGTGTTGGGAGGGCTTCGGTGGCTTCGATGGTGTCAGCGGCTTCGGCGGTCCCGGTGATGTCGGTGGAGACCCCGGCCGCCGTTCCCGGCCATCGCAGGGCTTGCAGCAACTGCCAGGTTTCATGCAGGGGCAGGCCCATGATGCCCGAATGGCTGCCGCTGATGTGCGCGGCGAAGGCTGCCGCCAGACCCTGGATGCCGTAGCCGCCAGCCTTACCCTGCCATTCGCCCGAAACCAGGTAATGCCGCACCTCGGCAGTGCTCAGGGGCGCAAAGCGCACCTCGGAGACCGAGAGCGCCTGCCGCACCTGACCGGCATGCGCGACGGCCACGGCCGTCAGCACCCGGTGGGTGCTGCCGCTCAGGCGCTCCAGCATGGTCCGCGCCTCGGTCGCATCGGCCGGCTTGCCCAGAATCTGTCCGCCCAGTTCCACCGTAGTGTCGGCGCACAGGATGGGCGCGGGCGGCAGCGCGCGCCGCAGGGCCCGCTGTTGAGCGGCGTCGAGCTTGCGCAGGGTCACGCGCTGCACATAGGCATCGGGCGACTCGCCGGGCAGCACGTCTTCCAGCGCTTCCGGGTCCTCGGCGATGTCGCTGGCGGGGTCTGGCAGCAGCAGGGTATGCGCCACGCCGATCTGCGTCAGCAACTGGCTGCGCCGCGGGCTCTGGGATGCGAGATAAATGCCTGGCATGGTCGGGAATGGGGAAAGTCGCAAGGAATGGCCGGGACGACAGCCATGAGATGGATGCGCATGGGCAACAGGAACCCATTCTATCCATGCCGCCCGGCAGGCTGTGGAGGCCTGGCGCAGCCTGCCGCAAGCCGGCGCCTATAATCTGCGCCGCACGCATGGGCGCCGATAACGGCCGCCGTGCATTCGCAGGCCAGCCAGCAGCCAATAGCCAACCTGCCCATCTTCAGCCGGGAGTCGCCATGCCAATGCGAGGGTTCCCCGGCATTCCTGCGGGCTGGGCGTCGTCGTGTTTGAGCGTTATTACCGGGAGCTGCTGAATTTTCTGGGCCGCAAGGTGGCCGATCGCGCCGTGGCCGCCGACCTGACGCAGGAAACCTACGTCCGCATCTACGCCACGCTGGCGCGCGAGCCGGCCCGGTCCATTCGCAACCCGCGTGCGCTGCTCTACCGGATCGCCCGCAACCTGCTCACCGACCATTACCGCCGCGGCGTGCTGCAGGCGCAGTTGCGCGAACCGGCGGCCGAGGCAGAAGCGGGCGAGGACGGACTGGCACAATGGCCCGGCTGCCGCACCCAGGAGCCCGAAGTCATCGTCGCAGCGCGCCAGCGCCTCGAGGCGATCGAGCGCGCCATCGCCGCCTTGCCGGCGCGGCCGCGCGAGGCCTTCATGCTGTATCGCATCGAGGGACTGGGGCGTGCCGAGGTGGCCGCCCGCATGGGCATCGGCATCAAGACGGTGGAGACGCACCTGGAAGTGGCCATGCAGGCTTGCCTGGAGCAGCTCGCACAGCTGGACGAAGGCCTTGGCTGCGTTGACGTGCCGCCAAGGCGGGTCTGATGCAAGCACCTGAGTTCCAGCGCCCGATGTCACGCACAGAATCCGAACACCCGCCTTTCGCTCCATCCACCATGCCCGTTCCCCACGATGACGATGCCGCCCTGAGACGCCAGGAACTGGTGCGCTGGTTCCTGCGCCGCCAGGAGCCGCAGGGCTGGACGGCACAGGACGAACAGGCGTTTGAGGGCTGGCTGGCCGCGCATGCGGGCAACCAGGCACTCTATGCCCGCTGGGAGGCGGACTGGCGGCTGATGGATGCCCTGCCGGACGCGGCCATCGACAGGCTGCGTGCCCAGGTGGCGGCCGACCGGGTTGCGGCTGGCAGCGCCGCTCCGGCCATGGCAGCGGCGCCGCGCCGCGCTTTCATGCACCGGGGCCTGGCACTGGCGGGCGTGGCCGGGGTGGCAGTGACCGCCGGCAGCCTGGGCTGGTTGCATGGCAGGCCGCCGTCGTCCGACAGGCTCAGTCTGCGGACCGGCCGTGGCGAAATGCGCGAGTTGACGCTGCCCGACGGCAGCCAGCTGATGCTGGATACCGCCACCGAACTGCAAGTCCGCTACCACGCCGATGCGCGCGAACTGCGCCTGCACCAGGGGCAGGCGGTGTTTTCCGTGGTGCCCGATGCACAGCGGCCGTTCCGGGTGGTCGCCGGGTCGGTGCGCGTCACCGTCACCGGCACGCGCTTCTCGGTGCGGCACACGCCTGACCAGGCAGGCCGCGCCGCGCCGGAGGTGGCGGTGGCGTCCGGCGAGGTGCGGGTCGAAGGCGGACGCCTCGACCTGCTGGGACGCTGGCAGGCGGAGGAGGCGCTGCCCGCGCATGCGCTGACGGCGGGGCAGCAATTGGTCTGGGATGGACAGGCGGGAGCGCCGAGTCTGGCTAGCATCAGGCCGGACCAATTTGCCAACTGGCGCGAGCGGCGCGTCAGCTTCAGCGACACCCCCTTGGCGCAGGCCGTCGCGGAGCTCGAGCGCTATGCCGATACCGGCATCACCTCGATGGACCCGCGTGCTGCCCAGCTGCGCCTGAGCGGCACGTTCCGCAGCGGCGATGCACAGGCCATGCGGCGCCTGCTGGCCGGTGCGCTGCCGATCCGCCTGGAACCCGACGGCGAGGGCTACCGCATTCGTGCGGCCGTGCCTTGATCCCTCAGAACCCCTCGCAAGACCCTCGGCACCTGGGGCTTGATGCTTGGCGTTTGATGTATTGAAACATATTGTTTCAAATAAAGAGGCGGCGCCTATCCGGCATTTCTTCTTCCGGTTCGTCTATGAGAGTCGTAATGATTCTCATGGTTTGTTCTTAGAAGAGGCGGGAAGAACATGGTTTTCCAGATATTGCGTCCGGCGCCGCTGGCGCTGGCTGTTTCGCTGGCGCTGGCGACGGGTGTCTTGCAAGCGCAGCCCGCGGACGGCGGGGCACAAGCGGCCGCAGGCGCGGCCACCCTCCGGATCCCGGCGCAGCCGCTGGGCGATGCGCTCAACGCGCTGGCACAGCAGGCGGGCCTGCAGATCGTCGTCAGCCAGACGCTGGTGGCTGGCAGGCAGGCCCCGGCCGTGTCGGGCCGCATGGAGGTCCGGCAGGCGCTCGAGCGTCTGCTGGCCGGCAGCGGCCTGGCGGCGCAGGTTGATGGCAACGAGGTGGTGATCCACCGTGCCGCACCGTCGGTGGTTTCCGCGGCGCTGCCGGAAGTGACGGTGGCTGCTGGCACGCTGGAGCCGGAGCCCATGGCGGGCGCCACGGTCTATACCCGCGAGCAGATCGCCAACACACCTGCCAGCAACCGCGATCTCAGTGGTTTGCTGGAGAACCACCCGGCCGTGCGCATCGACAATGCCGCCAATGCCGGCGGCAATCGCGGCTCGATGGATGTGGCGGACATTTCCTTCCATGGGGCCAGTCCGTACCAGAACCTGTTCCAGATCGATGGCATGGATGCGAGCAACAACATCAATCCGGCCAACAAGAACCTCAATCTGCAGATCGGCAATGTGCCGAGCAACAGCCAGGCGTATTTCGTCGACACCAGCCTGCTCGAAGAGGTCAAGGTGTTCGACAGTTTCGTGCCGGCCGAATATGGGCGCTTCAATGGCGGGGTGGTTGATTCGCGGCTGCGCCGCGCTTCGGGCCAGAATGGGCTCAAACTCTCCTATCGCTTCAACAATTCCGGCCTGACCCGGCAGAAGGTGGGCGAGGCACTGGAGACAGACTTCGCCAACGGCGCCGTGGGGTATTCGCCCAAGTGGCGCAAGCATTTCATCTCGGCAACGGGTGAATACAACTTCAGCGAGGATCTGGGTGTGGTGTTCGGCCTCTCGCGGCGCCAGTCGCGCATTCAGCGCTATGGCATGAGCGTCGATGATGCCGGCGAAGCCAGCCTGCGCGAGGGCTCTCAGGATGATCTCGTGGACAACCTGCTGAGCAAGTTCAGTCTGCGAATTTCTCCGCAGACCACCAGTGACCTGACCATCAAGTATTCGGCGCGCAAGCAGCAACTGGTCGACGACTTCTTCCGCGACACCCGTTGGGACTACAACCACAATGCCTATGGCCTGGCCTGGGATCTTGGCCACGCCTTCACGGGGGGGCGCTACAAGTTGACGGTGGGCTACGACCGTTTCCTCAGCGATCGCAACTCGGATGGCAATGAGCTGGTCACCAGCTTCTATGTGGGACAGACCAGCCGCAATTACACGAGCGGTGGCTTTGGCCGGGAGGAGACCTCGCGCGACACCTGGACCGTGAAGAACCGCATCGAATGGGATGCGCTGCAAACCGGTGCCATCACGCACACCCCCTATGCGGGCCTGGACGTGCAGCACATCGGTGCGCGCTTCAAGCGCCACCAGGATGCCTACAGCTACCAGTTGCGCTACCTGGCCGATGGCAGCACGCAGGAGCGCTCCAAGAGCCTCTACCACGCCGGCACGGTCGATCTGGACTACCAGACCTACGGCCTGTACCTCAGTGACCGCATGACCTGGCGCAATCTCACGCTGGATCTCGGCCTGCGCTATGACAGGGAAACCTTCATCGACAACGGCAATATCTCGCCACGCACGCGCCTGGACTGGGACGCGCTGGGCAACGGCAACACGGTGCTCAGCGCGGGCTGGAACCGCTATTACGGAGACAGCATCCTGCAGATGGGCCTGCAGGAGAACATCAATACGCTGCGCGAACTGATCATCAACAGCTCGGGCGTGTCGGTCAACAATGGCCGCTATGACCCGAGCTATACGCGCTACCAGGATCTGCGCACGCCCTACGATGACGAATGGGCATTCCAGTTGCTGCAGCGCTTCGGCGGCATGGAGGCGCGGCTGGGCTATGTGCATCGCAACGGTCGCGACCAGATCGCCCAGTCCGGCAGCGGCACCGAGTCGAACCCCTATGTCTATAACAACCTGGGCCGCTCGCGCACCCACTCCTGGTCGCTGGGGCTGGCCAATGCCACGCCATGGCACGGGCTGGGCGCGCAGTGGCGCCTGCAGGCCAGCGCCAGCTATGAACGGACCCGCACCAACAGCAACCTCAGCGAAGGCTACCAGGAGGGCCTGACGAGCGACGACCCGTACATCATCTACAACGGCGAACGAATCCTGCGTGCCGACAAGCCGGGCGTGGCGTTCAACCGGCCCTCGCAGGCGCGACTGGACGTGTCGACCCGCTGGGGCGGGCATGGCGTGACCCTCAACAATGCGCTGACCTGGAAAAGCGCGCGCGACGCGATCGCCTATGTGGGCTTGGGTGCGGCGCCGGAGCGGCTCGAACGCTATGAGTCGACGCGCGTGCCCGCGCATTGGACCTGGGATGCCAGCATTTCCTGGGCGCCGCGGCAGGCCAAGGGGTTGGAGCTGACCCTCGAAGTGCTGAACCTGCTCGACAAGCAGCCGGTGGTGGTGCCCACCAGTCCGATCTACAGCACCAACCGTGATCTGTATCGCAGCGGCCGGGAGATCTGGCTGCAGGTCGGCTACCAGTTCTGACCGAGACACGCATGCAGGCATGGCGCAGCAGGATCGCGTGGGCCGGGCTGGTGTTGCTGATGGCCCAGGCTGGAGCGTCCGGCGCGGTCGGCTCCGGTGCCGCTGACATGGCTGCCGACCCCTGCCAGCGCGAGCGCGGCGAGTGGGACACCGCCTGCCTGCGCGCGCGCTACAGCGGGGCCCCCGTCGACTGGCCGCGTCCGCAGATCGATGCCGGCTTGGCCTGGCAGGAGATGGCGCCGGCGCCTGCCGCGCCTGCACCCGATGCCGTCAGCACGCTGGGTGAGCGGCTGTTCTTCGACCCGCGCCTCTCGCGCAAGGGGCAGGTGGCCTGCGCCTCCTGCCATCAGCCGGACAAGGCCTTTGGTGATGGCCGGCCGCTGGCCATTGGCGAGGACGGCCTGATGGGCATGCGCCGCAGCCAGACCCTGCTGGCCGCACCGTTCGCGCCGCGGCTGTTCTGGGACGGGCGCGCGGCCTCGCTGGAGCAGCAGGCGGCCATGCCCATCGCGCATCCGCGCGAGATGAACCATACGCTGCCTGAATTGGTGCAGCGCCTGGCGGCGCTGCCGGAGTATGCGCCGCTGTTCGAGGCCGCCTATGGCAGGCCGCAGCCGGAGGCGGCCGGCATCACGCGGGCGCTGGCGGCCTTCGTGCGCCGCATCCGCCCGGCACCGACCGCCTTCGATGACTTCCTGGCGGGTCGGCGCAATGCGCTCGATGACCGGCAATTGCTGGGCCTGCACCTGTTTCGCACCAAGGCGCGCTGCATGCACTGCCACCATGGCCCGTTGCTGACGGACCTGGGCTTTCACAACCTGAACCTGTCCTTTTTCGGCCGCCGCAACCAGGACCTCGGCCGCTTCGAATTCACCCGCGATCCGCAGGATCTGGGCACGTTTCGCACGCCCAGCCTGCGCAACGTCTCGCGCGGCGGCCCCTGGATGCACAACGGCATCATGCCCTCGCTGGAGGGCATCGTGCGCATGTACAACCTGATCGAGGCGGGCTTTCCCCGGCGCGGCGGCGAGGGTCCGCAGCCGCCCGCGCCCGCGCCTTCGTCGCTGCTGCGCTCGTTGCAGCTGACGCCGGAGGAAATCACGGCGCTGGCGGCGTTTCTGGAGGTGCTTTGAGCGGGTGCGGGTCAGTCGGCCTCGAAACCGCGCAGCTGCAGCCATTCGCTGGCGGGCGCGCGGCTTGAACGCCACTGGTTGATGGGTGCGTCCATGTCGGCATGGCCCAGCGCAATGCCAAAGGCGACGATCTCGTCCTCGCCCTGCAACGCCAGCCGCGGCCTCAGCACGGCCTGGTAGCGGCGCCAGAAGCCCTGGGCGCAGGTGGCCAGGCCTTGCTCGGCCGCCAGCAACAGCAGCGACTGCATGTAGGCGCCCAGGTCAACCCACTGGGCCGGGCCCATGCGCCGGTCCACACAAATGAAGATGCCCACTGGCGCGCCAAAGAAGCTGGCATTGCGGGCGAGCTGGCGCAGGCGCGCGGGTTTGTCCTCGCGGCCGATGCCCAGGCTGCGGTAGAGGTCCTCGCCGTTTTCGTAGCGGCGGCTGCGGTAGGGCTCCCACAGATTGGGCGGGTAGGAGAGCGTGGCACCGTCCTCATCGGGTGCGCCGGCCTCCACCGCCTGCACCAGTTCGGCCAGCGGCGCGCCCCGCAGCGCAATGACGCGCCAGGGCTGCAGGTTGCCGCCCGAGGGCGCCAGCGCGGCCAGCTCCAGCAGTTGGGCCACGCGCCGGGCGTCGGGCTCTTGCGCGGTGAAGGCGCGGGCGGAGAAGCGGTCTTGCAAGGCGGAGAGGACGGACATGGCAGGGCTCCGGCAGGTGGCGATCTGGTGCGATGTAGCGATGTTCAGGCAGCGGCCAGCGCCTCGATGCGGGCGGGCAGTTCCTGCATGTGGCGGATGATGCTGCGCGCGCCGGCCTGCAGCAGGGCCTCTTCGCGGCCCGGAGTGTGCGCATAGGCGATGACGGTGGCGCCAGCGGCGGCGCCGGCACGGATGCCGGGCACGGAGTCCTCGACCACCACGCAGCGCTCGGGGGCGACCTGCAGGCCGCCGGCGGCAGCCAGGTAGACGTCGGGGGATGGCTTGTTGCGCGGCATTTCCTGGCCGCTGAAGATGCGGCCGTCGAAGTAATCCCACAGCCCCACCTTGCGCAACTGCAGGCCGAGCTTGATGCGGTCGGCGCCGGAGGCGCAGGCGATGCGCTGGCCGAAGCGGCCACTGACGTGCGCCACGGCATCGAGGGCGCCGGGCTCGGCCAGCAACTCGGCCTGCAACTGTTCGTTGCGGCGCGCATAGAACTCGGCCATCCAGTCCTCGGTGAGCGGACGGCCGGTGTGGGCCTCGATGCGCGCGCGCTCGTCGCGCACTGCCTTGCCCAGGAAGATGGCGAAACACTCCTCGAAGCTGAGCGTCCAGCCGGCCTCCTCGAGCATCTGGCGCAGCACGCGGTTGGTGATGGGTTCGCTGTCGACCAGCACGCCATCGCAGTCGAACAGTACGGCTTCAAAACGCATGGGGGTATCAGGTGAAAAAAGGGTTGTGGATGGTGTCATGAGAAGACTTTGAGCAGGCTCTCGGGCACACGCGCTCAGTGCGCCTGTTCCCAGTTCAGGCCGATGCCCACCTCGGCCACCAGCGGCACGCGCAACTCGGCCACGCCGGCCATGGTGGCGGGAATCTGCTCGCGCAGCCAGTCCTGCTGGTCCTCGGGCAGCTCGAACACCAGTTCGTCGTGCACCTGCATGATCATCTTCACGCGCGGATTCCGGGCATCGAGCAGGGCCTGCACGGCCACCATGCTTTTCTTGATCAGGTCGGCGGCCGTGCCCTGCATGGGCGCGTTGATGGCGGCGCGTTCGGCGCCGGCGCGGCGCGGGCCATTGGGGGAATTGATCTCGGGCAGGTACAGGCGCCGCCCGAACACCGTCTCCACGTAGCCCTGCTCCTTGGCCAGCGCCTTGGTCTCGTCCATGTAGCGGCGCACGCCAGGGTAGCGCTCGAAGTAGCGCTCGATGTAGTTGCGCGCGGCGGTGTTGTCGATGCCCAGTGTCTTGGCCAGGCCAAAGGCGCCCATTCCGTAGATCAGCCCGAAGTTGATGACCTTGGCGTAGCGGCGCTGCTCGGAGGAGACCTCGTCGATGGGCACGCCGAACACCTCCGAGGCGGTGGCGCGGTGGATGTCCCGGCCCTCGGCAAATGCCTTGAGCAAGGCCTCATCGCCGCTCAGGTGCGCCATGATGCGCAACTCGATCTGGCTGTAGTCGGCGCTGGCGATGCGGTTGCCCGGCTCGGCGATGAAGGCCTCGCGGATGCGCCGGCCCTCGGGTGTGCGCACCGGGATGTTTTGCAGGTTGGGGTCGGTGCTGGAGAGGCGCCCGGTCACCGCCACCGCCTGTGCATAGTGGGTGTGCACGCGGCCGGTGGCCGGTAGCGCCAGTTGGGCGAGCTTGTCGGTGTAGGTGCTCTTGAGCTTGGCGAGGCCGCGGTGCTCGAGGATGCGCGCGGGCAGCGGATAGTCCTCGGCCAGGCGTTCGAGCACTTCCTCGTTGGTGCTGCGTGCACCGGTGGCGGTTTTCTTCACGACCGGCATGCCGAGCTTGTCGAAAAAGATCTCGGCGAGCTGCTTGGGGCTGCCCAGGTTGAACTGCTGGCCGGCCAGCGCGTAGGCCTGCTGCTCGACGGCGAGGATGCGCTCGCCCAGTTCGTGGCTTTGCCGCGCCAGCAGCGCGCCGTCGATCTTCACGCCCACGCGCTCCATGCGGAACAGCACCTCGCTGGTGGCGATCTCCAGCGCGTAGATGCCGCGCAGTTTCTCGTCGGCCTCGATCTGCGGCCACAGCAGGTGGTGCACGTCAAAGGTCTGGTCGGCATCCTCGCAGGCGTAGTGCGCGGCCTTCTCGACATCGACCTGGCTGAACGGGATCTGCCCGGCGCCCTTGCCGCACAGGTCCTCGTAGCTCACGCCCTGGCGGCCGGTGTGGCGCTCGGCCAGGCTTTGCAGGCCGTGCGGCTTGTGTGCCTCGAGCACATAGCTTTGCAGCATGGTGTCGTGTGCATAGCCATGCACCTCGATGCCGTGGTTGGCGAACACGTGGCGGTCGTATTTGATGTGCTGTCCGAGCTTGTGGTGGTCGGGGTTTTCCAGCCAGGGCTTGAGCCGGGCCAGCACCGCATCGCGCGGCAGTTGTGCGGGGGCACCGGCGTAGTCGTGCCCGAGGGGGATGTAGGCGCCCTCGCCGGGGCGCACGCTGACGCTGACGCCGATGATCTGCGCCTGCATCTGGTCCAGCGAGGTGGTCTCGGTGTCAATGGCCACCAGCGGTGCCTGCTGCCACCGGGCCAATGCCGCGTCGAAGTCCTCCCAGCTCAGGATGGTGCGGTAGGCGGGCGTGCCGTGAAAGCCGGTCGCGTCCTCGCGCCGGGCTGCGTCATGGGCATCGGGCGCATCGCCGGTGCCGGTTGCTGCTGTGGCTGCGGGAGCCGCTCCCGTGCCGGCGGCAAACAGGTCGCCGCTCTGGCCATGGGCAGGTGCCGATGCCGCTGCGGCATCGGCGGCCACCTCCGGGTGCTGGGTTTGCAGCTGCTGCGCCAGGGTCTTGAAGCCGTAGGTGTGATAGAAGCTGGCCAGCGCCGGGTAGGCCGGGGCCTGCAGCGGCAGCGCCTCGACGGCGGGCAACTCGGCCACGTCGGTCCTGATGGTCACCAGTTCGCGCGCGGTCGGCAACCACCCGAGCGCCTCGCGCAGGTTCTGGCCGGCCGCGCCCTTGATGTCGCCGGCATGCGCGATGAGCTGCTCCAGCGAGCCATATTCGGCCAGCCACTTGGCGGCGGTCTTGGGCCCGACCTTGGCAACGCCCGGCACGTTGTCCACGGCATCGCCCACCAGCGTCTGGTAGTCGATCATCTGGGTGGGTGCCACGCCGAACTCGGCGCTCACGCCGGCCACATCGCGGCGCTTGCCGCTCATGGTGTCGATGATGCTGATGTGCTCGTCCACGAGCTGCGCCAGGTCCTTGTCGCCGCTGGAGATCACCACCCGCAGGCCGGCATCGGCGGCGCGGCGCGCCAGGGTGCCGATCACGTCGTCGGCTTCCACGCCCTCGACGGCCAGCAGCGGCCAGCCCAGCAGTTCGGTGGCGGTGTGGATCGGCTCGATCTGGCTGCGCAGGTCATCGGGCATGGGCGAGCGGTTGGCCTTGTACTGCGGATAGAGCGCGTCGCGGAAGGTCGGTCCGCTGGCATCGAACACGCAGGCGGCATAGTCGGCCCGCACCTCCTTGCGCAGCGCCTGCAGCATGTTGATGAAGCCGCGGATGGCTCCCGTCGGCGCGCTGTGGCGGTCGCCGGGCACGGCGCGCAGGTCCGGCATGGCATGGAAGGCCCGGTACAGATAGCTGGAGCCGTCGACGAGCACAAGGGTCTTGGATTCGGTCATGGCTCGTATTGTGCATGGAGAGATGCGGCCGCACGCCCGACAAACACGGCAGATGGTGCTTGGATCGACACAGGCGTTGGCCCTACAATGTGCGCATGCCTGCAAACCTCACTTCCACTTTGCTGCTGGCCTTGCTGGTCGGCGCCGCGCCTTTCGCGCCTGCGATCGCCCAGGCGGGCGATCCCGCCGCTGTGCCGCAGCCGGTCGAAGAGCGGGTGGTCTCCGGGCCCGACATCGCGCCCGCGGTCGACGCGTCTGCCGAGCCGGCTTCGCCACCGCGCAGTGCGGTGCGTATCTACCAGGAGGATGCGGGCTCGCGCGTCGAGGAACTGCGCGTGGGTGGCGAGACGCGGGAGATCACCGTCACGCCTGCCGGCACCATGCCGAGCTATCAGGTGCGGCCCACCAACAGCCAGTCGTTCGGTGGCGATTCCGGCCGCCATTCCAGCGATGGCACCAATGGTCCGCGGGTCTGGAAGATCAAGCAGTTCTGATCGGCCCCTGGCACCGGCAGACTTGGCTGGCCAAGGTTTTCTCCCGGTGACTGCCTCTTTCGCGCTCCCATTTCCCTGTTCGTCCCGATTTTCCCGATTGCCCCGATGGCTGTTTACACCGAGGTTCGCGCAGCCGATGCGCAGTTGCTGCTGAACCAGCTGGAGCTGGGCAGCTTGCAGGCGCTCAAGGGCATCGAGGGCGGGGTCGAGAACACCAACTACTTCGTCACCACATCGCGTGGCGAATATGTGCTGACCCTGTTCGAGCGGCTCACGGCCGAGCAGCTGCCGTTCTATCTGCAGTTGACGCGCCACCTGGCCGACAAGGGTATTCCGGTGCCGGCCCCGCAGCCGGACTGCCACGGTCAGCTGCTGTTTGCGCTGTGCGGCAAGCCGGCCGCCGTGGTCGAGAAGCTGGAGGGGCAGAGCCAGCTTGCGCCTCAGCCCGTGCATTGTGCGCAGCTGGGCGGCATGTTGGCGCGCATGCACCTGGCCGGGCGCGACTTTGCGTTGCAGCAGCCCAATCTGCGTGCACTGCCATGGTGGAATGCCACGGTGCCGCAGGTGCTGCCGCACCTGGATGCCGCGCAGGCGCAGTTGCTGCAGCAGGAATTGGCACACCAGAACGCGGTGGCCGCCAGCGCCGACTATGCCCGGCTGCCCCGCGGGCCGGTGCATGCGGACCTGTTTCGCGACAACGCGATGTTCGTCGGCGACCGGCTCAGCGGCATCTTCGACTTCTACTTCGCCGGTGTCGATACCTGGATGTTCGACCTGGGCGTGGTGCTCAATGACTGGTGCATCGAGCTGGAAAGCGGCCGGTTCGATGCCGCTCGCGTGCAGGTGCTGCTGCGGGCCTACGAGGCGGTGCGCCCGCTCGAAGCCGTTGAACGGGCACTGTTGCCCGACATGCTGCGTGCGGCAGCGCTGCGCTTCTGGGTTTCACGGCTGTGGGATTTCTACCTGCCACGCCAGGCCAGCATGCTCAAGCCCCACGATCCGGGGCATTTCGAGCGGGTGCTGCGGGCACGGCTCACCGGCGACCTGGCCTCAGCCCTGGCTTGATGTGCCGGCCGCCGCGTGAGCGGCGGTGTGCTGGTTCAGTCCCTGGCAGGGCGCTCGCCGCGTTCGCCACCTTCATGCGGCGGACGCTGCATGCGTGCGGCCAGCTTGCCATTCTGTTCCTGGCAGGTGCCGGTCATCGTGCGGCTTTCGCCATCCCGGCCCTTGACGGTGAACTGCACCTCGGTGCCGGCGGTCTTGCCCACGCAGGCGTCAACGGCTTCCTGGCGCGGGGCGCGCGGGCTGTCATCGCCCTTGGGCTGGGCGAATGCATGGGTGGACACCAGAAGAATGCTGGCGAAGGTGGCGGCGATGGATGTTCCGACGGTGTAGCGCGACATGGATTTCCCTTGCATGGGTGATGAATGGAGTGCCGCATTGTCTGCGTCCGCCCCACGCTTGCACAGGCGCCACAGGGGGATTTACCGGATTTTTACCGGTGCTTCACGCGCATTGCGCGCCGCTTTTTTGTGCGTCTTGCCGGCACTTCGGGCCGTCCTGGCGAGCCGCTGCGCCGGGGCATGGGCATGTGTTGGTCCATGCCGCGCGGCAGGGCTTTCAGCGCCGCGCCAGCAGCTCGGTGACGGTGCGGTCGACACCTTGCCGCCAATCGGGCAAGTGCAGGCCGAAGATCTGCTGGAAGTGGCTGGTGTCCAGGCGCGAATTGAGCGGGCGCCGCGCCGGGGTCGGGTAGGCCGAGGTGGGGATGGGCTCGACATTGGCGATGCGCAGCGCCGGATCGATGGCGTGCGCGCTCGCCAACGCGTGGCGGGCGTAATCGAACCAGCTGGCCTCGCCGCTGGCGGTGAGGTGGTAGAGGCCGCTGAAAGCGGCGCTGCCCAGCGTGGCCTGGCGCAGTGCGTGGGCGGTGGCATCGGCCAGCAATTCGGCGCCGGTGGGTGCGCCGATCTGGTCATCGACCACCGTCAGGCGCTCGCGCTCGGTGCCCAGGCGCAGCATGGTCTTGAGGAAATTCTGCCCATGTGCGCCATACACCCAGCTGGTGCGCAGGATCAGGTGCTTGGCGCCGCTGGCGCGGATGCGCCGCTCCCCTTCGAGCTTGCTGCTGCCATAGACCGACAGCGGTGCGGTGGCGTCATCCTCGCGCCAGGGGCGGTTGCCGCTGCCGTCGAACACATAGTCGGTGCTGTAGTGCACCAGCCAGGCATCGAGCGACAGCGCCTCCTCGGCAAGCACCTGGGGCGCAAGGGCATTGATGGCCTCGGCCTGCTGCGGCTCGCGCTCGGCCAGGTCGACGGCGGTGTAGGCGGCGGCGTTGACGATGACGTCGGGTGCCACGGCCCGCACGGCCTGGCGCAGTGCCTCGGGCTGCGCCAGGTCGCCTCCGGGGTCTTCGCGGCTCAGCGCCACTACCTCGCCCAGCAGCGCCAGGCTGCGCTGGAGCTCCCAGCCGAGCTGGCCATTCTTGCCGAACAGCAGAATCTTCATGGCGTCCTCCGTATGGGTGTGGCCGGGTGTGGCTGGCCTGGTGGCGGGCTGGTGCGTTCGGGGCAGTGTACCGCGAGGCATGCAACATGCCGCACAAGGCACCATGGGCCGTCAGGGCCCGTTCAGTACACCTCGGCTTCGGGGTTGGTCTGCTCCAGCTCGTAGCTGGCGGCCAGCATGGCCAGGCGGCCGATCACACCGTACATGTAGAAGCGGTTGGGCAGCGGCTCGGTCGGGTGGCCCTGGGCGTCGAGGATGTGCTCGGGCTCGAAGGCCAGCGGCAGGAAGGTGGCGCCGGGGGCGTTGAGGTTCTCGTCGGCGCCCTTGCTGGCATGGGTGCGGTAGAAGCCGCCGACGACGTAGCGGTCCATCATGTAGACCACCGGCTCGGCGGTGGCGCCCTGGATGGTCTCGATGGTGGGCACGCCTTCCTGGATGAGGAGGTCGCTGAGCTGCTGGCCGTCCTTGATGACCGACATCTTGTTCTTGGTGCGGCGGTTGATGCTGGCGAGCTCGGCGGCGTCCTGCACCATCATCACGCCCATGCCGTAGGTGCCATTGTCGGCCTTGATGGCGACGAAGGGCTTCTCGGCGATGCCGTACTCCTTGTACTTGCGGCGGATCTTGCCCAGTACGGTGTGCACGGTTTCCTGCAGCGCCTCGATGCCCTGACCCTGCGCGAAACTCACGTTTCCAGCGTGGCCGAACACCGGATTGATCAGCCAGGGGTCGATCCCCAGCATCTTGCCAAAGCGCTTGGCCACTTCCTCGTAGGCTTTGAAATGGTGCGACTTGCGCCGTACGCTCCAGCCCGCGTGCAGTGGCGGCAGCAGGAATTGCTCGTGGATGTCCTCGAGGATGCCGGGCGTGCCGGCCGAGAGGTCGTTGTTGAGCAGGATGGTGCAGGGATCGAAGTTCTTCAGGCCCAGCCGGTACTTGCTGCGGATCACCGGCTCGAGCAGCAGTTCCTCGCCGCCGGGCAGCCGCACCAGCGTGTCCTCGGTGATCTCGGGGTTGATCGAGCCGATGCGCACGTTCAGGCCGGCAGCCTGGAAGATGCGGCGCAATTGCACCACATTGGCGAGGTAGAAGTTGTTGCGCGTGTGGTTCTCGGGAATCAGCAGCAGGTTGCGTGCCTCCGGGCAGATCTTTTCGATGGCGGCCATGGCGGCCTGAACCGCCAGCGGCAGCATCTCCGGCGATAGGTTGTTCCAGCCGCCCGGAAACAGGTTGGTGTCCACCGGCGCGACCTTGTAGCCGGCGTTGCGCACGTCCACCGAACTGTAGAAGGGGGGGGTGTGTTCCATCCATTCGAGGCGGAACCAGCGCTCGACCGCGGGCACGGATTCGAGAATGCGTTGTTCCAGTTCGCTGATGGGGCCCGTCAGGGCAGTCACGAGATGGGGGACCATGGGTGTCCTCGAGTTTGAATGGACCGATTGTAGGAGAGCTGCCGCACGGATTGCCCGGCGCCGTGATGAGCAGGCACGGCGCGCAGGCGGATACGGCGGAGGCGGGTGGTTCGGGAACGCCGGCACTGGCCGGGCGATGGGCCGGATGCGCCAGTGGCACTGTCCGCGCTGGCGTCAGCGCCGGGCCTGGGCCGTGGGCTGGGTCAGCCGGCACAGCTGCATCAGCAGCCGCTGCAGGGCGCCCGGTGCATCTGTGGGCCAGGCCGGATTTTTCAAGCCCTTGCAGATGCCGTCGACGGTGTGGGCCGATTGCAGCACGCGTGAGATGGGCGGCAGGCGCAGGCGCGGCAGCACCCGCTCGAACAGTTTTTCCTTCGGCCCCCAGGCGCGCGCCTGGCGCAATGCCTGGGGCATGGGCGTGCCCTCGTCAAGCGCCTGGCGGGCGCGATAGAGGCTGAGCACGTCACCGGCGAGCACGCTGTGCAGCCGCACCGGCGCTTCGCCTTCGGCCAGCAGGCCGTCGAGGATCTTCTGGCTGCGCAGCAACTGGCCCGACAGCGCCGCCTCGGAGAGGTCGTTGATGCTGTAGCGCGCCACGTTCAGCACGCTGGCTTCGATCTGCGCGCGGCTGAGTTCGCCGGGCGGGTAGAGCAGGCCGAGCTTCTGGATCTCCTGGTGCGCGGCCATCAGATTGCCCTCGACGCAATCGGTGAAGAAGGCCAGCACCTGCATGCCTTCGTCGCCGGCGGGCACGCCCTGGTCCTGGGCCTTGAGGCGCTGGGCCAGCCAGGCGGGCATGTCGCGGCGCGGCACCGGGTCGATGCGCACCACGGCGCCGGCCTTCTCCAGCGCCGCAAACCAGGGGCTTTGCTGCATGGTGCGGTCGGCGCGCGGCAGCAGCACGATCAGCAGCGTATCACTGGCTTGGCCGCCCTGACTGCTGGCCGCCGCCTGCTCGGCGAGCTTGTGCAGCACCTGGCCGCCCTCCTTGCCGGGCTTGCCGGTGGGCAGGCGGATCTCGACGATCTGCCGCTCGGCAAACAGGCTTTGGCTGGCGGCGGCAGCCAGCACCGCCGACCAGTCGAACTGCGTGGCCGCACCCACGAAGGCGGTGCGCTCGCCAAAGCCCTGCTGGCGGGCAGTGCGGCGAATCACCTCGAGCGTCTCCTGCTCCAGCAGCGGCTCGTCGCCGTGCAGCACGTAAAGCGGCGCCAGGCCCTTGGCCAACTGGGCCGCGAGCTGGTTCTGGTTCAGTTGCATGGTGATCCGGTGGTGCAGGTGCTGGGGCAGGCGCGGGTGTCGGTAGCGATCTCAGGCGTGGCTGCCGGACTTGTGGCCGAAGCTGCGGGCCTTGAAGGCCAGCACGATCAGCACGATGCCGAACACCAGCGTGTAGCCGGCCAGCAGCCACAGCAGCGTCAGAATGCCCAGGCCCGGCTGGGCCACCAGCAGGATGCCGAACACGACGGAGAGCACGCCGGCCAGGCCCAGCAGCCATTCGCCCTCGATTTCCTTGCGCAGGCGCACGGCGGCGATGATCTGCAGCACCCCGGTGGCAATGGCCCACACGGCCACGTAGATCAGCAGCGCCAGCGTGACGGCGGCTGGCGCGATCACCGTGAGCACGCCGATGCCGATGCCCACCAGCCCCCACAGCAGCAGCACCCACCAGTAGGCGTTGTCCTTGCGGCCGGAGATCGCCGTCCAGATGCCCAGGATGCCGTCGGCCATCGAATAGGCGCCGAACAGCAGCACCAGCACGGCTACCGTGATTTCCGGCTGCAGCCAGGCGAAGATGGCGAACACGATGGCCGCGATGCCGCGCAGCAGCAGCAGCCACCAGCTGCGCGAGAGCACGCCCGCGAGATATTGCTCGACAGGCGATTGCCCGACAGCCGATTGCCTTGCAGGGGATTGCTCAGAAGGATTGCTCATGGTGATTTCCTTTCACATGGACGTGATGTGGCGGGGCGATGGCCTCACCGGAGGACAGCATGCCAGAGTCCGGTACGCATCGGCTACCCCTGGGCGGCCGTCTGCATGCTTGAGGCAACACGGAACAGCAATCGTGATGCTTTCAACTTGCCTTCAACTCGCTGCCAGCCGGCGCAGGATTTGCGCCACCAGATCGTTCTGCATGTCGCGCAGCAACATATCTTCCTCCGCCTCCTTGGCCAGTGCAAGGCTTTCGTCATAGCTCAGGTCGCGGCTTTGCAGCAGTTCCACCACGCTGGCATCGCTGGCGAGGCCGGCGCTGCGGCCGTCGCGCAGGCGGTAGCGCACGCGCAGGCGCAGTTGCAGTTCGCGCACGCTGCCGGTGGCCGACTGGCTGAGGATCGAGCGTTCGTGCTGTTCGCCCAGCAACTCGAAGATCCGCTCGGCCTGGTCCGGCGTGGCGGGCGGGCGCAGCACGGTCACGCCACTGTCCTGCAGTGCGCGCTGCAGCTGGCGCGCCAGCGGCGAATCCTCGGCGGCCTGGAAGTAGACCGAGTGGAATGGAATGCTGGCCTGGCCGCGCAGCTTGAAACCGCAGGCACTGAGGCCGCCCAGCGCCAGTGTGCCCAGGGCGGCGCCAGCGGCCGCGTGCAGGAATGAACGCCGTTGCATGCGAATGGGCACTTTCTCCAGATTTTCTCCGGACTGTCTACAGGAGGATCGGGCCGCCAGCTTACACCACGATGTTGATCAGCTTCCTGGGCACCACGATGATCTTCCTGGGCGCGGCTCCCGCGGCTTGCCGCGCAAAGGCTTCGGTGGCCAGCGCGGCGGCCTCGATGGCGGCCTTGTCGGCATCGGCCGGCACGGTGATGGCACCGCGCAGTTTGCCGTTGATCTGCAGCATGTACTCGATCTCGTCCTGCTCTAGGGCCTTGGCATCGGCCTGTGGCCACGGCGCATCGAGCAGGCCGCCGAAGACGCTCTCATAGCCCAGGGCGTGCCACAGCGCGTGGCCGACGTGCGGCGTGGCCGGATAGAGCACGCGCAGCAGGATGCCGAAGGATTCGGCCACCGCGGTGCGTTCGGCCTCGCTGCAGGCATCACCCTCGGGCTTGAAGCCTTCGAGCGCGTTGAGCATCTTCATCGCGCCGGACACCACGGTGTTGTATTGCATGCGTTGGTAGTCGAAATCGACTTGCCCGAGCACGGTGTGAATCTCCAGCCGCAGTGCCTTGGCGGCCTTGCCGAAGGTGGCCGTGGGCGCGGCGGTTTTGTCCAGTGCCGCGATGGCGCTGCCGAAGCCGCCTTCGGCCAGCTTGGCGCCAAAGCCCCAGACGCGGCGCAGAAAGCGGTAGCTGCCCTCGACGGCGGCGTCGTTCCACTCCAGCGTCAGCTCGGGCGGCGCGGTGAACATGGTGTAGAGGCGCGCGGTGTCGGCGCCATAGCGGGCGATCAGCTCCTGCGGGTCGACGCCGTTGTTCTTGGACTTGGACATGGTGCCCACGCCCTCGTAGTCGATGGGCGTGTCCACCGGCAGCAGGCCGTCGCCGCTGTCGACGGCAACCTTGAGCCGGGCGCCGATGATCTTGCCACCTTCGTCCGTGACGTTCTCCACGTCCTTGGGCCAGAAGTAGTCCTTGCCGCCCTTGGCGGTGCGGCGGCTGTAGATGTGGTTGAGCACCATGCCCTGCGTGAGCAGGCGGGTGAAGGGCTCGTCGATCTTGACCAGGCCACGGGCTTCGGAATCTCCGGGGCCCTTCACCCGGATATCGCGCATCACCTTGGTCCAGAAACGCGCATACAGCAAGTGCAGGATGGCGTGCTCGATGCCGCCGATGTACTGGTCCATCGGCATCCAGTAGTCGGCACCGCCATCGGCCATCTGCTCGGCGTTGTGCGGGTCACAGTAGCGGATGAAGTACCAGGACGAATCGACGAAGGTGTCCATGGTGTCGGTCTCGCGCCGCGCGGGCTTGCCGCAGCACGGGCAGACCACGCCGGCATGGAAGGCCGCGCTCTTGACCAGCGGGTTGCCGGAGCCATCGGGCACGAGGTCCTCGGGCAGCACCACCGGCAAGTCCTTTTCGGGCACTGGCTGCGGGCCGCAATCCTCGCAGTGGATGATGGGGATGGGCGTGCCCCAGTAGCGCTGGCGCGAGATGCCCCAGTCGCGCAGGCGCCAGGTGGTCTGCTTCTCGCCCAGGCCTTTGGCGGCCAGCAGTTCGGCCACCTTCTCCAGCGCGTCCTTGTAGGTCAGGCCGTCCAGCACGTTCGAATTCACGCACACCGAGCGCTGCTTGTCGCCATACCACTCCTGCCAGGCGTCGGCGGAGAAGGTCTCGCCTTCCACCGCGATGACTTGCTGGATCGGCAGACCGTATTTCTTCGCAAACGCAAAGTCGCGCTCGTCGTGCGCGGGCACGCCCATCACGGCGCCGTCACCATAGCTCATCAGCACGTAGTTGCCGACCCAGACCGCGATCTGCTCCCCGGTCAGCGGGTGCGTGACGAAGAGGCCGGTGGGCAGGCCTTCCTTCTCCTTGGTGGCGAGTTCGGCCTCGGTGTTGCCACCCTTCTTGCATTCGGCGATGAAGGCGGCGAGCCGCGCGTTGCCGGCGGCGGCGTGCGCGGCCAGCGGGTGCTCGGGCGCGACGGCGCAGAAGGTCACGCCGAAGATGGTGTCCGGCCGTGTCGTGAAGACGTAGAGGCGGCCATCCTGGATCAACTGGCCATTGGCGTCCTGGATGTCGTGCGTGAACGCAAAGCGCACGCCGCTGGACTTGCCGATCCAGTTCTCCTGCATCAGCCGCACCTTGTCGGGCCAGCCATCGAGCGTGGCCTTGTCGTTGCCGATCTGCACGTGGTCGAGCAGCTCCTGCGCGTAATCGGTGATCTTCAGGTAGTAGCCGGGGATTTCGCGCTTCTCGACCAGCGCGCCGGTGCGCCAGCCGCGCCCGTCGATGACCTGCTCGTTGGCCAGCACGGTCTGGTCGACGGGATCCCAGTTGACCACCTGGGTCTTGCGGTAGGCGATGCCTTTTTCCAGCATCTTCAAAAACAGCCACTGGTTCCAGCGGTAATACTCCGGCTGGCAGGTGGCGATCTCGCGGCTCCAGTCGATCGCCAGGCCCATGGCCTGCATCTGGCCCTTCATGTAGGCGATGTTCTCGTAGGTCCACTTTGCCGGTGGCACCTTGTTCTTGAGCGCCGCGTTCTCGGCCGGCAGGCCGAAGGCGTCCCAGCCCATCGGCATCAGCACGTTGTGGCCCTTCATACGCAAGGACCGCGTGAGCATGTCGTTGATGGTGTAGTTGCGCACATGGCCCATGTGCAGCTTGCCGCTGGGGTAGGGCAGCATGGAGCAGGCGTAGTACTTGGGCTTGCCCGCGTCCTCGCTGACGCGGTAGGCGTCGGACGCGTTCCAGTGGGCCTGGGCAGCGGCTTCCACCGCGGAGTGATCGTATTTTTCTTGCATGGCAAAGCTGGGGGAAGGCAGGAGGCTGCCGGCAGCGACCGCTGCGGGCGAACGCATCATTTTATCTGCATGGTTCGCTGCGACAGGCCCGAGGCCCTGCCTGGCGGTCCTCGGCCTGCCTTGGCGTCTTTCGGTGCGGTGATGCACCGCAAGAGCGCGTCGGTACGGGGTGCTGCACGGTTTCGGTGACTGGTCGTGGTTTCCAGGGCCTGGCGGCAGGCTGGCACGCAAGCTGCTTTACGAAACTTGTCCGATCGGTCAAGTTTCACGGCCTCGCCGTGCAGGAGCGCGTCATGTCTTCCCATATCGTCCTCACTTCCCATCCGCAGACGCAGCGCAATGCGCTGACAGGCACGCAGATTCACTGGGGCGCTTCCACCGCCGCCGAGCGCGGGCCCATCATCGCGAGCCTCACGACCCCGGCACAGCGCAACGCCATCGGCTCGCACTCGGGCGCGTATGCGGTGTACCGGGCGCTGGCCATTGCGGCCGGACGCCTGCAGGCGGATCACCGCCCGGACCTGACGGACACCAGCCCGGCGGCGGCCATCGGCCCGCACCCGCAGTGGCGGGATGCCCAACGCATCGTCTCGATGGACCCCTGGGGCCATCTGGTGGCCGCGGAATTTGCCGAGCGCATCGCCGCCGGCGAGGATATCCGCCCCACCATTGCCGTGACCAAGGCGCACATCAACATGCCCGAGCTGCTGGGCGCCATCGCGGCCGGGCGCCTCACGCCGGATGGCGACATCCTGAACGCCAATGGCGATGTGAAGGTGACCAAGGCGGCCATCGACCCGGTCTGGTACCTGCCGGGCGTGGCCGAGCGCTTCCAGATCAAGGAGAGCGCGCTGCGCCGTGCGCTGTTCGAGCAGACCGCCGGCATGTTCCCCGAACTGGTCACGCGCCCGGATCTGAAGGTGTTCCTGCCACCCATCGGCGGCATGACGCTGTATCTGTTCGGCGATGTGGCGCAACTGGGCAGGCCCGAAACCCGCGTGGCCTGCCGCCTGCACGACGAATGCAATGGCTCGGACGTGTTCGGCTCCGACATCTGCACCTGCCGCCCGTATCTGGCGCATGGCATCGAGGTCTGCATCGAGATGGCGCAGCAGGGCGGCGTGGGGCTGGTGGTCTACAACCGCAAGGAAGGCCGCGCGCTGGGCGAGGTGACCAAGTTCCTGGTCTACAACGCACGCAAGCGCCAGCAGGGCGGCGACCGTGCCGAAACCTACTTCGCCCGCACCGAATGCGTGGCCGGCGTGCAGGACATGCGCTTCCAGGAGCTGATGCCCGACGTGTTCCACTGGCTGGGCATCACCCGCATCGACCGCTGGGCCTCGATGAGCAACATGAAGCACGACGCGCTGGTGCAGCAAGGCATCGAGGTGGTCGAGCGGGTGCCGATTCCCGATGCGTTGATTCCCGCCGATGCGCGCGTCGAGATGGATGCCAAGGTGGCGGCCGGCTATTTCTCCAGTTGGGTGCCCGATGCGAACGAACTGGCGCAGGCCAAGGGCCGCGGGCTGAACGAGTGAGGGAGCAGACATGAACGATACCGAAGAGACCGTGACCCCCGGTACCACCGATGTGCCAGCCGATGCCGGCCAGGGTTGGCACACGCCGGTTCCAGCCGGCCATGCCGCACTGGGCCTGCTCGATGCCGCGGCGGTGCGCCGGCATGCGGCGGCGCTGATGGCGCGCATCGAGGCGGGCGAATCCGAACACTTCACCTGGCAGAGCGAGCGCCTGCTGCCCACCGCGCAGTACGTGGCCGAGACCATCCGCCACAACTACCCCGATTTGCAGGTGCCCTACCACAGCCGCTGGCGGCATTTCGAGGCTGGCGGGGTCGATCGCTGGGCGGCTCTGGCCGCCAGGGCCGGTCTGCAGGCCATGGAGGATGCCGATCGGCTCGAACGTGCCCGCGTGCGCATCGACCTGGTGATCCCCTCGGTGCTGCTCGATGCCGGCGCCGGCCCCGACTGGCGCTACCATGATGCCGCGACCGGCCAGACACTGGCGCGCTCCGAAGGCCTGGGCGTGGCCAGCCTGCAGCTCTTCACCGAAGGCGCGTTTTCGGCCGACCCCGCTCGCGCGCCGCTGCGCAGCGATGGTGTGGCGCTGGTGGCCATCACGCCCGAGCGCATCGCGCGGACCTTCCAGGTCGGCGCGGCCAATCCGTTGGTGGGGCTGGCTGGGCGGGCCGAACTGCTGCGCCGCCTGGGCGAGGTGATGCAGGCCACACCGGCGGTGTTCGGCCAGCCGGCGCGGCTGGGCCATCTGCTGGACTACCTGCTCGCGCGCATCCCGGCTGGCAGCCGCCAGATCGACGCCAGCGAGGTGCTGCGCACGCTGCTGCTGGCGCTGGGGCCGGTGTGGCCCGGCCGCGTGGCGCTGGACGGCGTGTCGTTGGGCGATTGCTGGGTGCACCCGGGGGCGCCGCAGGGCCTGATGCCGTTTCACAAGCTCACGCAGTGGCTGACCTATTCGCTGCTGGAGGCGCTGGAGGACGCGGGGCTGGAGGTCACCGGGCTCGATGCGCTCACCGGTCTGCCGGAATACCGCAACGGCGGCCTGCTGCTGGACATGGGCCTGCTGGCCGCGCGCGATGCTGATTTTCACCAGCGCCCGCTGCGCGTCGATGATCCGGCGGTGATCGAGTGGCGCGCCGCCACCGTGGTCGCGCTCGACCACATTGCCGCGCTGGTGCGCAGCGAACTGGGCCTTTCGGCCGAGGCGTTTCCGCTGGCGCGGGTGCTCGAGGGCGGCACCTGGTCCGCGGGCCGGCGCATCGCCGCGCAGAAGCGCCAGGGCGGCGGGCCGCCAGTATCCATCGACAGCGATGGCACGGTGTTCTGAGTGCCGTCTTGACCGTCATTGCGACCGGCATCGCCACGAATCGTTTCCTCTCCTCTCCATCCCACCCCACCCTGACCCGGGAGCATGCCATGACCCTTGCCTTCCAACTGGTTGACCACCCGCTGATGCAGCACAAGCTGAGTTACCTGCGCATGGCCGAAACCACCACCGACACCTTCCGGCGATTGGTGCGCGAGATTGCCGCGATGCTGGCCTACGAAGTCACGCGCGACCTGCCGACCGAGCCGATCCGCGTGACCACGCCGGTGGCCGAATGCGAGACACCCGTCATCAGTGGCAAGAAGCTGTGCCTGGTCTCCATCCTGCGGGCCGGCAACGGCATGCTCGACGGCATGATCGATTTGCTGCCAGCCGCACGCGTTGGCCATGTCGGCCTGTTCCGCGACCCGACCACGCTTGAGCCCATCGAGTACTACTTCAAGGTGCCCGATGACATCGGCGATCGCCTGGTGATCGTGGTCGATCCGATGCTGGCGACCGGCAATTCCGCCGTGGCCGCGCTCACCCGCCTCAAGCAGGCGGGGGTGACGACCCTCAAGCTGGTGTGCCTGCTCGGCTCGCCCGAAGGGGTACGCGCGGTTCAGCAGGCCCACCCGGATGTGCCGATCACGCTGGCCGGGCTCGACAGTCACCTCGACGAGCATGGCTACATCGTGCCGGGCCTGGGCGATGCGGGCGATCGCATCTTCGGCACGCGTTGAGCGGCTGCGCCATGCCTGCCAATGCCGCTGCGCGCAAGGGACGCATCCGCGCGGCCAACGAAGCCGGCATCCTGCGCGCGGCCGCGCAGGTGTTCGCGCGCGAGGGCTACGCCGGCGCCAGCATGGCGCAGATTGCCCGGCAGGCCGACCTGCCCAAGGCCAACCTGCACTACTACTTCGGCAGCAAGGAATTGCTTTACCAGCGGGTGCTGCAGGGCATCCTGGAGATCTGGCTGGCAGGGCTGGAAGTCATTGTGCCCGAGACCGAGCCGCGCGCGGCGCTGCTGGCCTACGTCGATCACAAGATGCGGCTGGCCGCCGAGCAGCCGGAAGCCTCGCGCCTGTTCGCCGCCGAGCTGCTGCAGGGTGGCCCGCACCTGGACGCGTACTTTCGCGGCGCCATGCGCGCGCTGGTGCAGGCCAAGGCTGCCGTCATCGACGGCTGGATCGCCCAGGGGCGCATCGCGCCGCTCGACAGCACGCACCTGTTCTTCTCGATCTGGGCGCTGACGCAGACCTATGCCGATTTCGAGGTGCAGGTGGCCGCCGTGCTGGGCCTGCAACGCCGCGAGCGCCTCGATGCCGCCGCCTGGCAGCGTGCCACCGCGCATGTGCGCCAGGTGGTGCTGCGCAGTTGCGGCCTGCAAGATGAGGCGCCGCCGCCATGACACCCGCGGAAACCCGCCGCGCCTCAGGCGGACCGAAGCTGGCACGCGATTCGCATGTGCCCCAGCTTGCCGCCTCCGGCCCTGTGAGCAGGAGCCGGGGCCCGCTTTGCTCCACCCCCTTCCGTCACCCTGAAAGGACCTTCGTCATGACCTTCCTTACCCGCCGCACGGCCGTGGCCGCCCTGGCCGCTGCCGCCCTTTTTGCATCGCTTGCCACCCCCGCGCTGGCACAGGACAAGATCAAGGTCGCCGCTGCCTATACCGTGCCGTTCGAGCAGCAGTGGGTCAGCCGCATCCACCTCGCGCTGCAGGCCGCGCAGGAGCGCGGCGAGATCGACTATGTGGCCACCGAGAACATTGCCAACGCCGACTACGAGCGCGTGGTGCGCGAATACGCCAATGCCGGCCACCAGCTGATCTTCGGTGAGGCCTTCGCGGTCGAGACGGTGGCGCGCCGCGTGGCCAAGGACTTTCCCAAGACCGCCTTCGTGATGGGCTCGTCGGGCAAGCCGCAGGCGCCCAACTTCAGCACCTTTGACAACTACATCCAGGAGCCGGCCTACCTGACCGGGTTGATCGCAGGCGGGATGACCAAGTCCGGCAAGATCGGCCTGGTCGGCGGCTTTCCGATCCCGGAGGTCAACCGCCTGATGAACGCCTTCATCGCCGGTGTCAAGGAAGTCCGGCCCGACGCCCAGTTCACCATCACCTTCATCAACAGCTGGTTCGATCCGCCCAAGGCCAAAGAAGCCGCCTTCGCGATGATCGACGGTGGCGCCGACGTGCTCTACGCCGAGCGCTTTGGCGTCAGCGACGCGGCCAAGGAGCGCGGCGTGCTGGCGATCGGCAATGTCGTCAACACGCAGGACCAGTACCCCGAGACGGTGGTGGCCTCGGCCATCTGGCACTACGAGCCGACTGCCGCGGAGGCCATCGCACGCGTCAAGGCCGGCACCTTCGAGGCCGAGGAGTATGGCCCGTTCTCGATGATGAAGCACCAGGGCTCGTCGCTGGCGCCGCTGGGCACTTTCGAGGATAAGGTGCCCGCCGAGATCAAGGAGAAGGTGGCGGCGCGCCAGGCCGAGATCCTGGCCGGCACCTTCACGGTCGAGATCAACGACGCCCAACCCAAGCCATGACGCATGCCCCGTGCGGTTGCGCCGCCCCCACCCCTTCTCCCGCTGCGCGGGAAGGGAGGTGCCGCCAGCGGTCTGGCAAAGCCCGTTGCGCTTCGGTCACTGGTCCTGGCATGCGCCCATTGCATGCGATGCGCCTGGTGTGCTGCGAATGGGCGTTGAAAAGAGGCACGGAATGGACATGATGAATTCCACGGCCGCGCCAGTGCTGCGCCTGACGGGTATCAGCAAGCGCTTCGGCAGCGTGCAGGCCAATCAGGACATCAGCCTGCAACTGCATGCTGGCGAGGTGCTGGCGCTGCTGGGCGAGAACGGCGCGGGCAAATCCACGCTGATGTCCATCCTGTTCGGCCATTACGTGGCCGATACCGGCACCATCGAAGCCTTCGGCCAGCCGCTGCCACCGGGCAACCCGCGGGCTGCGCTGGCCGCGGGCATCGGCATGGTGCACCAGCACTTTGCGTTGGCCGACAACCTCAGCGTGCTCGACAACGTGGTGCTTGGCACCGAGCCGTTGCTGGCGCCGCAATCGAAACGCCGTGCCGCGCGCGACAAGCTGCTGGCGGTGGCCGCGCAGTTCGGCCTGCCGGTCGCGCCCGAGGCACGTGTGGCCGACCTGGGCGTGGGCGAGCGCCAGCGCGTCGAGATCCTCAAGGCGCTGTATCGCGGTGCGCGCATCCTGATCCTCGACGAACCGACTGCGGTGCTGACGCCGCAGGAGAGCGAGGCGCTGTTCGACACGCTGCAGCAGATGGTCGCGCAAGGCCTCGCCATCGTCTTCATCAGCCACAAGCTGGCCGAGGTGCTGCGCGTCTCGCACCGCATTGCCGTGCTGCGCGGCGGCAAGCTGGTGGCCGAGATGCCGGCCGCGGGCGCCACGCAGATGCAACTGGCCAGCGCCATGGTGGGCCACCCTGTCACGGCAGGGGTGCGCCAACCCACCCGGCAGGTGGGTGAGACCGTTTGCACGCTGGCGGGCGTGCACACGGCCGACGGTTTGCAGGGCGTCGGCCTGGCGCTGCGCGCCGGTGAGATCGTTGCCGTCGCCGGCGTCTCCGGCAATGGCCAGGGAGCGCTGGCGGCGCTGCTGTGCGGGACCACTGCCGCCAGCCGCGGCGAGGCCCAACTGCTGGGCCAGCCCTTGCGCACCCACCCGGCCTGGCTGGTGCGCCACGGCGTCGCGCGCATCCCGGAGGACCGCCATGGCACCGGCGTGGTCGGCGATCTGCCGGTGTGGGAAAACGCCATCGCCGAGCGCCTGCATGCCGGCCCCGGCCCACTCAAGCGTTGGGGTTTCGTGCGGCGCGGCGCGGCGCGCAGCGAGGCCGCGCGCATTGCCAAGGCGTTCGACGTGCGCGGCGGTGGGCTGGACGTGCCAGCGCGCTCGCTCTCGGGCGGCAACATGCAAAAATTGATTCTGGGCCGCGTGCTGGCCGCCACCGGTGCGGATGGCCAGCCGCAGCGCCCGCGCCTGATCGTCGCCCACCAGCCGACCTGGGGGCTGGACATCGGCGCCGTCACCTATGTGCAGCAGCAGTTGCTGGCCGCGCGCGATGCCGGTGCCGCGGTGTTGCTGATCTCCGATGACCTTGATGAAGTCATGCTGCTGGGCGACCGCATCGCGGTGATGCACGCCGGCCATCTGACCGAAGCCTTGCCGGCCGGGGCGTGGACGCGGGACACCATCGGCCTGGCGATGGCGGGCAGCCACGCGCCTGCCACCGCCGCGCCCAGCGTTGAAAGGGTGGGCGCATGAGGCTGGAGAAACGCAATAGCCCCTCGCGCGCCGCGATGGCGGTGGCGCCGCTGCTGGCGATCATGTTCACGCTGCTGGTGGCGGCGTTGCTGGTGCTGTGGGCCGGCAAGCCCGTGGGACAGACCTTTGCATTGCTGCTGCAAGGCGGCTTCGGTTCGAAGTTCGCCTGGAGCGAGACGCTCACGCGCGCCATCCCGCTGATGCTGACTGGTTTGGCGGTGGCGGTGGCGTTTCGTGCGCGGCTGTTCAACATCGGCGCCGAAGGGCAGCTCTATGCCGGGGCGCTGGCGGCCGTCGCGGTGGGCGGCCTGCATGGTGGCAGCGGGCTGGCGCTGTCGCCCTGGCTGCTGTTTCCGCTGATGATGCTGGCCGCCGCGCTGGCCGGTGCCGTGCTGCTGCTCGGGCCCGCCTTGCTGAAAGCCCGGCTGGGCGTCGATGAGGTGGTGACCACGCTGCTGCTCAACTTCATCGTGCTGCTGGCCGTCTCGGCGCTGCTCGATGGCGCGATGAAAGACCCGATGGGCATGGGCTGGCCGCAGACCGTCGCCTTACAGCCGGAACTGGAGCTGGCGCGTCTGCTGACGGGCACGCGGCTGCATACCGGGCTGCTGTGGGGAGTGGGCCTGGCGCTGCTGCTGTGGCTGTTGCTCGAGCGCAGCGTGCTGGGCTTCGATATCCGCGCCACCGGCGCCAATGCGCGCGCGGCGGCATTTGCTGGCGTCGGCACGCTGCGCACGGTGGTTTGGGCGGCGCTGATCTCGGGCGCGCTGGCGGGCCTGGCCGGCGCCGTCGAGGTGGCCGGCCGCACCGGCTACGTGACGCTGGATCTGTCGCCCGGCTTTGGCTACACCGGCATCGTCATCGCCATGCTGGCCGGCCTGCGCCCGCCCGGCGTGGTGCTGGCGGCGATTTTCGTGGCCGGCGTGCAGGTCGGCGCCGACAGCATGAGCCGCGCCGTTGGCGTGCCCACCTACATCGCCGACGTGATCGTCGCGGTGGCCTTGCTGGCGGTGCTGGTGGCGGGCTTGCTGACGCAGTACCGCTTTTGTTTTGGCAGGACAGCGTAGATGGCCGCAAGCAAACAGCCACAAGGCCTGTCACGTGCGAACCAACGTGGCATGGCTCTCTCCTCCCCCCTCTGTCGGGCTGAGCATCGCAGGGCCGGGCGGAAAAAGAACCTTCGGCTGTCTGAGCGGGGCTTTCCGAAGGAAAGTGCAGCGAGTTTCCGAAGGTTCCCGCCCGGACCGAGAAGCGCAAGGCATCCCGCGAAGCGGGACCCGACGATGGGGTCGCCTTTCTTTGCCTGCTTTCTTTGGCGAAGCAAAGAAAGCAGGTGGCCACCCGGGCGCACATCCCGGCCTCGGACCTCAGCCAAACCACCAACGCTCAGGTTTGGAGACAACCCATGCAAGAACTGATCGACACCCTCATCAGCCTGCCATTCTGGGTGGCGGTATTGCGCATCGCCACGCCGCTGATCCTGGGCACACTGGGCGTGCTGCTGTGCGAGCGCGCTGGCGTGCTCAACCTGGGCATCGAAGGCATCATGGTCGCCGGCGCCTTCGTCGGCTGGCTCACCGTGTATGCCGGCCACGGCCTGTGGACCGGCGTGCTGGCCGCTGCACTGACCGGTGCCGTTCTCGGCCTGCTGCATGCGGCGCTGACCGTCGGCCTGGCGCTGTCGCAGCACGTCGTGGGCCTGGGCATCACCATGCTGGCGACGTCGTTGGCGTACTACACCTACCGCGTGCAGCTCCCGCGCGTCGATACGCCACCCACCATCACGCCCTTCGCGGCCATGGACTGGCTGCCGATTCCGGTGCTGAATGCGCAAACGCCCTTGACGCTGCTGGCGCTGCTGCTGGTGCCGCTGCTGGCCTATGGGCTGATGCGCACGCCACTGGGGCTGGCAGTGCGCATGGTGGGCGAGAGCCCGCAGGCGGCTGAAAGCCAGGGCATTCCGGTGGCGTGGGTGCGCACCGGCGCCATCGTGGCCGGCTCGGCGTTAATGGGTGTCGCTGGCGCTTTCCTGACCCTGGCGGCGTTCAATGCGTTTTTCTTCAACATGGTCAACGGCCGCGGCTGGATCTGCGTGGCGCTGGTGGTATTCGCCTCGTGGCGGCCCGGCAAGGCCTTGCTGGGCGCGCTGCTCTTTGCCTTCTTCGATGCATTGCAACTGCGCCTGCAGCAAGGCAGCGGCGGCGGGTTGCTGCCCTACCAGCTCTACCTGATGCTGCCGTATATCCTCTCCATCGTCGCACTGGTGGTGATGGCGCGCCGCGCCAGCTACCCGCAGGCCTTGATGAAACCCTACCGCAAGGGGGAGCGATGATAGCGACATCCCCCGGGCGGCTGCACCGCTTCCGCCTTCTTTCACTGCGCGCCAAGGAGCGTTGAAATGTTCGAATTGATCCTCCGAAACGTGAACCTGCCCGATGGTCGCACTGGCCAGGACGTGGCCGTACAGGATGGCACCATCGCCGCCATCGAGCCCGCATTGCAGGCCGAGGCCGCCGAGCAGGCCGACGCCAGCGGGCTGCTGCTTGCGCCGCCGTTCGTCGACGTGCACTTCCACATGGATTCGACGCTCAGCTACGGCCTGCCGCGCGTCAACCAGAGCGGCACGCTGCTCGAAGGCATTGCGCTGTGGGGTGAGCTCAAGCCGCTGCTGACGCAAGACGCCATCATCGAGCGCGCGCTGGCGTACTGCGACTGGGCAGCGGCGCGCGGGCTGCTGGCGATTCGCAGCCATGTGGACGTGTGCGATCCACGCCTGCTGGCGACCGAGGCGCTGCTGCACGTCAAGGAGCGCGTCAAGCCCTACATCGACCTGCAACTCGTTGCCTTCCCGCAGGACGGCCTGCTGCGCAGCCCCGGCGCCAAGGCCAACCTGATTCGCGCTCTCGACATGGGCGTGGACGTGGTCGGCGGCATCCCGCATTTCGAACGCACCATGGCAGACGGCGCCGAGAGCGTGCGCTGGCTGTGCGAGCTGGCGGCCGAGCGCGGCCTGCGCGTGGACATGCACTGCGACGAAAGCGACGACCCGCTCAGCCGCCACATCGAAAGCCTGGCCTATGAAGCGCAGCGCCTGGGTCTGCAGGGCCGCATCGCCGGCTCGCACCTGACCTCGATGCACAGCATGGACAACTACTACGTCTCCAAGCTGCTGCCGTTGATGAGGGAGGCAGGCGTCGCGGCGATTGCCAATCCGCTCATCAACATCACCTTGCAAGGCCGCCACGATACGTATCCGAAACGCCGCGGCATGACGCGCGTACCTGAGCTGCTGGCGGCCGGCATTCCAGTCGCCTTTGGCCAGGACTGTGTGATGGACCCGTGGTACAGCCTCGGCAGCGGCGACATGCTCGAAGTCGCCCACATGGGCCTGCACGTGGCACAGATGACCAGCCAGGCGGCGATGCGCCAGTGCTTCGAGGCGGTCACCACCACGCCAGCAGCCATCATGGGCCTGCAGGGCTACGGGGTGGAAGTCGGCGCCAAGGCCGACTTCGTGCTGCTGCAGGCGCGCGATCCGGTCGAGGCGATCCGCCTGCGCGCGACGCGGTTGAAGGTCTGGAAGGCGGGCAAGCTGATCGCCAGCACGCCCGCGCCGGTGGCCAGCCTGCACCTGCCCGGCCGGCCGGGCAGCGTCTCGCCGCTGGCCGGCTGACCGGCCCTGGCTGCATTCGGCACCTGCCGTGGAGGGCTGCCCTATACTTTCGGCCTTGCCCTTTTCCCGCTTGCAGATTTCCCGTTTGCAGACAGTCTATCGATGCTCGACCTCTCCACCGATTTCCCTACTCTGTCGCCCGGTCCAGGCCCGGCGGTCGGGGAAGCTGGCGCGCCTTTGCAATGGCGCCTGATGGGGCTGGCCGATCTGGATGCCGTGATGGTGCTGGAGCAGGCCAGCCACAGCCATCCATGGACGCGCGGCAATTTCAGCGATTCGCTCAAGGGCGGTTTCCACATTCCGCTGCTGCTGCGCGGTGATGTGCTGCTGGGTTATTTCGTCGCCATGCCCGGCGTGGACGAGGTGCACCTGCTCAACGTCACGGTTGCGCCGGGGCTGCGCCGCCAGGGGCTGGGCCGCGTGCTGATGGCCGCGCTGGAATGGTGGGCGCGGCGCCTGCCGGCCCTGCAGATCTGGCTGGAGGTGCGGCGCAGCAATGGGGCGGCGCAGGCACTGTATCGCGACATTGGTTACGAGGAGGTGGCGTGGCGGCGCAACTATTACCCGCTCGATGGTCAACAGCGTGAGGATGCACTGGTGATGCGCAAGCTGCTGCCATATGACGCACCTGATGACGTACCTGATGCGTATCAGGCACAAGTGGGGGCTGGCACATGAGTCATCCAGCGAGCGTGTCGGCCGGCCTGGAACTGGACGAGCGGCGTCAGGCCATGCTCAAGGCCATGGGCGTGGAGCTGTGGTGGCAGCCGCGACCACTCAACCCTCTCAAAGGAGAGCCTAAAGGGGTAACTGCGGCGGCATTGCCCCAGACGGCCGCGGGCCCGGTGACGCCCACTCCCGTCGCGGCGGAGCAGGCACCGGTTCCCGCTCCGGCAACCCGTCAGGTCGAACCGGTGCCGGCGCCAGAACCAACGCTGGCTTGGACCCCCGCACAACCACCTTCATCGGCTCCTGCCCCGCGCGCCCCGCAGATCGCCGCGCCGCAAGGCGCCGTCCAGGGTCTGGCCGATGCCGCTCCCAGCTGGCATCTGGCGCCCGCGCAGGCGCTCTATGCCGCCGCCGGGGACAGTGCGGCGGAGTCGGCCGGCGGCAATTGGCTGCTGGTGGTTGACGACCCCGCCGAGCTGGGCGATGACGCAGAGCAGGCGCGCCGCCTGCTCGACAACATGCTGCGCGCCATGGGCCTGTATGGACAGTCCCGGATCTGGTGCAGCTGGACACGCAAGGCGCCTGCCGATGGCCTGGCCAGCGTGATGGCGACCGAGCTGATCGCGCAGGTGACACCTGCCGTGGTGCTGGTGATGGGACGGGCGTCGGCGCAGCAACTGCTGCAGACCCGTGAGCCACTGGGGGTGCTGCGGCGGGCCCGGCACCAGCTCGGCAGCCTGCCGGTGGTGGTGACCTACAGCCCCAACTACCTGCTGCGCGCCGCACATGCCAAGGCAGGCGCCTGGCAGGACCTGCAACGCGCCATGGCGCTGCTGGGTGGTTCGGCGGCCGGCTGAGGCGCCGGCGAAATACCGTTGGCTGGCACCGGAAACCTGTGCCACTTGACGCCGCGTGCGCTGTGCTGGTGCGATAATCGCCGCTCTCATGTGGTGCGCAGGAGCGCGCCACGATGGCATGCGATGGCCTCAAAGAGCAATGGCAACGGGGCCGCACCCCACGCCATCCCCTATCAGCCATGCGTTTTCAGCAGGAGCAATCACCATGGAAGCTGACCCGAGTCGGTCGCTTTCAGCGCCCGGGCAGTAATGCGAGCGGGGGCTGAAAGCACACCCAGATCCCCCGTTTTCTTGCAAACTTCGCCACTCAGGAGCGCGTTTCATGCTCAACGTGTTTACATTGGTCAATGGTCGGCTCGTGCAGAAGGAAATCGACACCCTGCACGATCTCACCCAGTTCCAGCCTGTCTGGGTCGACATGGAGTCGCCCACCCCCGAGGAGAAGTTCTGGGTCAAGCAACACTTCTCGCTGCTCATTCCCGACGATGCGGTCGATGACGACATCGAGGAGTCGGCCCGCTTCTACGAGGAAGACAACGGCGAGTTGCACATCCGCAGCGACTTCCTGATCGAGGACGACAATCCGCGCTACGTGCGGGTGGCCTTCATCATGAATCTGCAGAACCCGAACCTGCGCAGCCACAACGTGCTGTTCTCCATCCGCGAGGAGGATGTGCCGGTGTTCCGCCTTTTTCGCCTGCGCGCGCGCCGCGTGCCGGGGCTGATCGAGGATTGCAAGGAAGTGCTGCTGAGCCTCTTCGACACCGATGCCGAATACTCGGCCGACGCGCTCGAGACCATCTACGACGAGCTTGACTCGGCCAGCCAGCGCATCCTCTCGGGTGAGGTCAATGACGAGCAGGCCGGCGAGGTGCTGGGCAGCATCGCCCGGCACGAGGATTTGAACGGCAAGATCCGCCGCAACATGATGGACACGCGCCGCGCCGTCAGCTTTCTGATGCGCAGCAAGATCCTCAGTGCCGAGCAGTTCGAGGATGCGCGCCAGATCCTGCGCGACATCGAGTCGCTGGACAGCCACACGGCCTTTCTGTTTGAAAAGATCAACTTCCTGATGGATGCCACCGTCGGTTTCATCAACATCAACCAGAACAAGATCATCAAGCTGTTCTCGGTGGCCAGCGTGGCCTTGCTGCCGCCGACGCTGATTGCCAGCATCTACGGCATGAACTTCAAGTTCATGCCGGAGGTGGACTGGGCCTATGGCTACCCGTATGCACTCGGGCTGATGCTGGCCAGCGCGGCCATCCCGATGATCTACTTCCGCCGCAAGGGCTGGCTCAAGTAAGCAGGGCTGGCTCCATGACGGCAAAGGGCTGCGCATTGCGCAGCCCTTTGTCTTCTGCGGCGGCCCGCGCCCCCCCCCGCGCACGGGCGGCTGGCTTGGGCTCAGGCCTTGAGCCGCTCGAGCGCTTCCTGATACTTGGCAGCTGTCTTCTCGATGACCTCGCGCGGCAGGCGCGGCGCCGGTGGCGTCTTGTCCCAAGGCTGACCGTTGATGCGCACTTGCTCGAGCCAGTCGCGCACGAACTGCTTGTCGTAGCTGGGCGGGTTCTGGCCGGCGCGGAACGCGGCCTCGTAGCCTTCCACCGGCCAGTAGCGCGAGCTGTCGGGCGTGAGCACCTCGTCCATCAGCGTCAGCGTGCCATTCTCGTCCAGCCCGAACTCGAACTTGGTATCGGCAATGATCATACCCTTGGTCTGGGCGAACATGGCCGCCTTCTTGTAGAGCGCAATGCTGATGTCGCGGATCTGTGCGGCCAGTTCGTCGCCGACGATCTCCACCGTCTTCTCGAAGCTGATGTTCTCGTCGTGCTCGCCCATCTCGGCCTTGGCAGCCGGCGTGTAGATCGGCTCGGGCAGGCGCGCGGCGTTGCTCAGTCCCGCCGGCAGCGGCACGCCGCAGACCGATTGGCTCTGCTGGTATTCCTTCCAGCCGCTGCCGGCCAGGTAGCCGCGCACCACTGCCTCGATCGGGATGGGCTTGAGGCGCTTGACCAGCATCGAGCGCCCCTTGATCTGGGCCTTTTCGGCCTCGGTGACGACGCTCTCGGGTGCATCGCCGGTCAGGTGGTTGGGGCAGATGCCGGTGAGCTTGTCGAACCAGAACAGCGCCATTTGCGTGAGCAGCACGCCCTTGCCGGGGATGGGCTCGCCCATGATGACATCGAATGCCGAGATGCGGTCGCTGGCCACCATCAGGATGCGGTCTTCGCCAACGGCGTAGTTGTCGCGCACCTTGCCCCGCGCCAGCAGGGGAAGAGAGGTCAGGGAAGAAGTGTGAAGGGCGGTGGTCATGGCGGTGGCAGGAAATGAAAGGCACGAATGCTGCTGGCGCCCGCCGGCAGCATCCACCATTGTGCCCAAAATTCACCCCCGTTTGGAATTGCCTGACAAAGCCGGCACAGGGCTTGCGGTTGGGCTTGCGCAAAGCCCGGGGCCAGCGCATAGTGGTTCCGCCGGTTACCGCATTCGGCGGCCCTGCAGGGCCAGGCGCCAAGTGGCCTGTCGCGGGTGGCCGGCGTGGCGTCTGCGGTCCGCTGTCATCTGTCATGCCAGCGGCGCGGACATCCGATCCATGGCGCGTGACAAGGAGATGGGTATATGAATCTGACAATCAGCGGACATCATCTGGAAGTGACCCCGGCGCTGCGTGACTACGTCACCAGCAAGATGGCCCGGGTGGCCAAGCGGTTCGACCAGGTCATCGATGTGCGGGTGCTGCTGTCGCTGGAAAATACCAAGGAAAAGGAGAGCCGCCAAAGTGCCGAGTGCACCATGCTGCTCAAGGGCGGCGACATCCATGTCAAGACCACCCACGAGGATTTGTACGCTGCCGTCGATGAGTTGATCGACAAGCTCGACCGCCAGGTCGTCAAGCACAAGGACAAGCTCAAGGAGCACGACTACGAGGCCCACAAGAAGACCCTGTCGGCCTGAACAAGGCACCGCGCCGATGCGGCGCGGTGGTGCACACCATGCCAGCCACATGCTGTGGGCTGGCATTTTTCATGCAGAAAACCGCAATCTTGCGGAACATCCTCGAAAATACGGCTTTTCAAGCGTGCCAGCCGCCCACACGTGCATAATCAACGCCCAGTTATGAACCGTTTAGCATCCATTCTTCCGCAGCAGCAGGTGCTGGTGAACGTCGAGGTCACCAGCAAGAAGAGGGCATTCGAGGAAGCCGGGCTTTTGTTCGAGAGCCTGCATGGCCTCTCCCGCGCCGTGGTGACGGACAGCCTGTTCGCGCGCGAGCGTCTTGGTTCGACGGGTCTGGGCCATCGGGTGGCCATTCCGCATGGCCGCATCAAGGGCCTGCGCACGCCCATGGCGGCGGTGTTCCAGCTGGCGCAGCCCATCGGCTTCGATGCGCCCGACGAGCTGCCCGTCAGCTTCATGATCTTTTTGCTGGTGCCCGAGGCGGCTACCGAAAAGCACCTGGAGATCCTCTCCGAGATCGCCGAACTGCTCAGCAACGCCCCTCTGCGCGAAGCCCTGATCCACTGCACGGACGCTCAGACGCTGCATTCGATGATCGCCGAATGGCAATCAGCGCAGCCCCAGCCGCTCGAGACCTGAGCAGGCCCTGGATGAGAGGCGGGCGCCGCATGAGCAACACCGTCAGTGCCCAGCTGCTTTTCGACGAATTCAGCACCATGCTGCAATGGCGCTGGGTGGCCGGGCGGGACGCCTATGCGCGCCGTTTCGATGAGAACGCCCTGCGCTCGGCGCGCGCTGGTGCCGATCTGGTTGGCTACCTCAACTACATCCATCCGTTTCGTGCCCAGGTGCTCGGCGAGCGCGAAATCGCCTACCTGACCAATTCCACCGCCGAGGACTGCCGCCGCCGCATCGCCCGGATCACCACGCTGGAGCCGCCGCTGCTGGTGCTGGCCGATGGCCAGCAGGCACCGGGGCAACTGATCGATTTGTGCGAAAGCGCGCAAATCCCGATGTTCGCCACCGACGAACCATCGGCCTATGTGATCGATGTGCTGCGCAGCTATCTGTTCAAGCTGTTCGCCGCCAGCACCACCATGCATGGTGTCTTCATGGACATCCTGGGCATCGGCGTGCTGATCACCGGCGAGTCCGGCCTGGGCAAGAGCGAACTGGGACTGGAGCTGATCTCGCGCGGCCATGGTCTGGTGGCCGACGACATTGTCGACATCGTGCAGATCAACCAGAACGCCCTGGAGGGCAAATGCCCCGAGCTGCTGCAGAACCTGCTGGAGGTGCGTGGCATCGGCTTGCTCGACATCCGGACGATCTTCGGCGAGACGGCGGTGCGCCGGCGCATGCGGCTGCGGCTGATCGTGCATCTGGTGCGGCGCGAGACGCTCGAGCGCGACTACGAGCGCCTGCCGCACGAGCCATTGACCGAGAACGTGCTGGGCGTGCCGGTGCGCAAGGCCATCATCCAGGTGATGGCCGGCCGCAACATCGCCGTGCTGGTCGAGGCGGCGGTGCGCAACTACATCCTGCAAGTGCGTGGCATCGACACCTACCGCGAATTCACCGAGCGCCAGCGCCAGGCCATGGCGCGTGCCACGGCGCCCCCGAACGGTGCTCCTTCAGACTCCGCGTTCGACTGAGCGGCGTCCCGCCATGCGCCAATGTGCGATGGCGCGCAGCACCAGTTGCATGCTCAGTGCCACGGCGATGGCCAGCAGGCTGCCCTGCCACAGGTTCAGTGCGGGCCAGGCCAGCGCCAGCACCAGGAAGAATGCCGTGAAAGAGCCCAGGCCACGTGTCATGCCATGGAACATGGCGACCACCTGTGCGCTGCCCTGGAAGGCGTGTGTGAACACGGCCAGGGTCAGGCTGACGATCGGAAAAGCCGCCAGCATGCCGCTCCAGACCGCGCCGAGCATGCTGGCCGCGCCGGTCACCGCCAGCGTCAGCAAGGTTGCCGTGAGCATGCGATAGGGCAGGTCGCGGATGCTGCGCGTGGGCGCCCGCGTCGAGGCAGGCACGCGCGGCTGCAAGGCCGGCAGGATCAGCAGCGCGAGCAGTGCCGCCAGCGTGGCAGCCCAGGGCGCCTGCGGCAGCCGCGTCATCGCTGCCGCCGCCAGGAACCAGATCACCAGCCCGATTGCCAGCGTCCCCGGCCACGGCCACCGCAGGCTTGCCCAGGCATAGGCCGTGCCATAGGCCAGCAGGCAGACGACGGCATAGAGTGCGGCGGTGGCGGCCTGGGCGCCAAACGCCAGGCCTTGCTCGGCGGCAATGAAGATCACGATGGGGCCGCCGACAATCGGGCAACCGCCCAGCAGTCCGGCCAGTGCCGACCCCCAGCGGCGGCCCGCCAGCGTGATGCCGGCAATGCACAGTGGCACCAGCGTGAGTTTGAGCAGCAGCAACATGATGGCGCGATGGGCCTGGGATGGGAATGGGGCCGGGGCACGCAGGCGCGCGCCGACAGGAAGGCCGGTCAGGTGATTGCTGCTGGGGGAGAGGTGTTGCCGCGAGGGCCCCTAAGGGCGCTTCGGGCGGATGGCTGGCGCGTTGCTGGCTGGGGCCGCAACCTCAGCCCTTGCTGTTGACCTCGGGGCAGGTGCCATAGATGGTGATGGCATGGTCGTGCACGACCCAGCCACGCTCCTCGGCGATCTGACGCAGGCGCTTTTCGATCTCCGCGTCATAGAACTCCTCGACCTTGCCGGTCGCGGTGCAGACCATGTGGTCGTGCGGCTGGCCTTCGTTGAGTTCGTAGATCGCCTTGCCGCTCTCGAAGTTGCGGCGGTCGAGAATGCCGGCCTGCTCGAACTGGGTGAGCACGCGGTAGACGGTGGCCAAGCCGATGTCCGAACGCTCGTCGAGCAGGATGCGGTACACGTCTTCGGCCGTCATGTGGCGCTGCTTGGCTCGCTGGAAAATCTCCAGGATCTTGAGTCGGGGCAAAGTGGCTTTGAGCCCGGTGCTTTTGAGTTCCTCGATATTGTTGGTCATGCCAAATCCTGTCAGCAATTAAGGCCATTGCCGGCCCTCAATGGCAGGGATGCTGCCGCTACAATGCATGCATCATATCCTCTCTGGTCAAAGATTTCCCAGCAATGATTCAAACTTCTACGCGTGGCCCGGCCACTCTGGCGGCGGCAGTGATTGTTGCGTTGCTGGCCGGTTGCAGCAGCTTCAATCGGACCAGCCATCAGTTGGTTGATGCGATCACGCCCTATCAGGTCGAGGTCGTGCAAGGCAACTTCGTCTCGCGTGAACAGGTCGAGGCCCTGCATCCTGGCATGTCGCGCGAGCAGGTGCGCGATATCCTCGGTACGCCACTGGTCACCAGCCTGTTTCACGCCGACCGTTGGGACTATGTGTTCTCGATGCGGCGCAAGGGCCGGGACATCGAAACCAAGCGCCTGACGGTGTACTTCAGCGGCTTCGTGCTCGAATGTGTCGAGGGCGACGAAATGCCGGCCGAAACCGAGTTCGTGGCCCAACTCGGTTCGCGCAACGCCAAGCCGCGCGTTCCCAAGCTCGAGGCCTCGCCCGAGCAGCTTGAGCGCTATGCGCCCAAGCCGGATGAGGGCGGTGCGACGGCTGCGGCAGCCGCCGAGCCGGCGCCGCGCCCGGCCGGCAGCTACCCACCGCTCGAGCGCTGAACGGCTGTCTGAGACCTGTGGGTGCCCCGGTTGCATGCACAGAGGTCTCCTTGGTGAGAGCCGCTGCCTTCTGTCCGCTCGTGCGCCATTTCCCCGTTTCCCACCCATTGACACCACCATGACCGATTCCGTCCTGAACATTGCCATTGCCGGTGCGAACGGCCGCATGGGCCGCATGCTGATCGAGGCCGTGCTGGACAACCCCGCGCTGCGCCTCTCGGGGGCGTTCGACCGGTCTGGCAGCGCCATGCTGGGTCAGGACGCTGGCGCATTCCTCGGCAAGACCAGCAGCGTAGCCATTACCGACGATGTGGCGCACGGTCTGCAGGGCGCTGATGTGCTGATCGACTTCACCCGTCCGGATGGCACGCTCGAACACCTGCAGGTCTGCGCGGAACTGGGCGTCAAGGCGGTGATCGGCACCACCGGTTTCGATGCGGCGCAGAAGGCGCAGATCGCCGGCTTTGCCCAGCGCCATGCCATCGTGTTCTCGCCGAACATGAGCGTGGGTGTCAATGTCACTTTCAAGCTGCTGGAGATGGCCGCCAAGGCGCTCTCCACCGGCTACGACATCGAGATCATCGAGGCGCACCACCGTCACAAGGTCGATGCGCCCTCGGGCACGGCACTCAAGATGGGCGAGATCATCGCCGGGGCGCTGGGCCGCGATCTCAAGGACTGCGCGGTCTATGAGCGCTACGGTCACACCGGCGAGCGCGACCCGTCCTCGATCGGTTTCGCCACCATCCGCGGCGGCGACATCGTGGGCGATCACACGGTGATGTTCGCCGGCACCGGCGAGCGCATCGAGATCAGCCACAAATCGTCGAGCCGGGCCGGCTACGCCCAGGGCAGCCTGCGCGCCGCCGCCTTCCTGGCCAGCCGCGAGAGCGGCCTGTACGACATGTTCGACGTGCTGGGCCTGCGCTGAACAGGTTCTAACGGCCGCCGCCGCTGTCCGTCCCCTCGACCGGGCTGTCCGTGGCGGGCGGGTGCGCTGGGGTGGAGATGCCATTCGCGACCATGGCCGGAGCCGCGGGTCGACTCGCCTCGGGTGGAGCGGCTTTCAGAATGCGCACGAACACCAGGTGCATGGCGATGGCCACCACGATGAACAGCAGCGAAATGCCCAGCGCGATCCAGGTGCCCGGATGGTTCCAGAGGGCGGTCGTCATCTGCGCACCCTGGTTCAGGCCGCAACCGCTTGGGTGAACTGCACCAGTTCGTCGAGCTTGCGCCTGGCTTTGCCACTGTCGATGGCCTCGCGCGCCAGCGCTATGCCCTCGGCGATGTCGCGGACGCGATTGGCCGCGTAGAGTGCGCCTCCGGCGTTGAGCACCACGATGTCGCGCGCCGGCCCGCTGGCGCCTTCGAGCACGTCAATGAGCATCCGGCGTGACTGCTCCGGCGACTCGGCGCGAATGGTGCGGGTGCTGGCCATGGCCAGTCCGAAGTCCTCGGGGTGGATCTCGTATTCGCGGATCTGGCCATCCTTGAGTTCGCCCACCAGCGTCGAGCTGCCCAGGCTGATCTCGTCGAGGCCATCCTTGCCGTGGACCACCAGTGCATGGCTGGCGCCCAGGCGTTCGAGCGCGCGCACCTGGATGCCGACCAGGTCCGGATGGAAGACGCCCATCAGGATGTTGGGCGCACCGGCCGGATTGGTGAGCGGGCCCAGGATGTTGAAGATGCTGCGCACGCCCATCTCCTTGCGGATCGGCGCGACATTTTTCATGGCCGGATGGTGATTGGGGGCGAACATGAATCCGATGCCGGTGGCCTCGATGCTCTCGGCGATCTGCGCTGGCGCGAGGTTGATGTTGACACCCAGCGCTTCCATCACATCGGCGCTGCCGCTCTTGCTCGAGACACTGCGTCCGCCATGCTTGCTGACTTTGGCGCCAGCCGCGGCGATGACGAAGGTGGCGCAGGTCGAGATGTTGAAGCTGTGCGCGCCGTCGCCGCCGGTGCCGACCACATCGACCAGGTTGGCCGGGTCGGCCACCGTCACCTTGTTGGAGAGTTCGCGCATCACCGAGGCGGCGGCAGTGATCTCGCCGATGGTCTCCTTCTTGACGCGCAGACCCGTGACGATGGCCGCCGTCATCAGTGGTGAGATCTCGCCGTTCATGATCAGCCGCATCAGGTGCAGCATTTCATCGTGGAAGATCTCGCGGTGTTCGATGGTGCGTTGCAGGGCTTCCTGGGGTGTGATCGGCATGGCATTCGGCGCGGCCGCGGCTGGCGGCCGCCAGGGCAGATGAAGGGACGGGTACGAAAGGTCTTCAGCGGTGTTTTTTGGGGGGCACCGTTGAAGACGGTCTGGGGCATTATCACGCTTCCGGGTCCGCCCAAAGCAAAGCGGCCGCCTTCAAGGCGGCCGCTTTGCTTTGGGCGGACCCGGAAATCCGGTGCCCTGCCGCTTACTTGGGCTGGATGCGCTTGATGTTGTCGCTGTCCTCATGGTCGGCCGGACCCTTGTTGACGGCGTAGATCACGCCGTTGGGGCCGACGCTGACGTGGTTGGGCAGCGGCTTGTTGTCAAGGTTGGCGACGATGTTGCCATCGACATCGAGCACCGTCAGCGTGCCGGAGCCGCGGTTGCTGACATAGGCCAGGCGCTTGACCGGATCGAAGGCGACGTTGAGCGCGCCGGCGCCGACCAGAACGTTCTGGAGCACTTCACCGCTCTTGGCGTCGAGGATGACCACGTTGTCCGAGCCCTGCGCAGCCACGAACAGGCGGCCGGTGGCGGCGTCATAGGCTACGCCCGAGGCCGAGAACGCATCCTTGACCGGCAGCACCTTCTCGACCGCATTGGTTGCGGTGTTGATGACGGCGACCTCGCCGCCGGCACTGACCACGAAGAGTTGGTTCGAGGCGGCATCCAGCGCCAGGCTCATGGTCGCGAAGGGCTGGGCGGCGGGGCCGCGCACACCGCTCTCCAGCACGATGGAGGCGGTCTTCTGCAGCGTCTTGGTGTCGAACACTTCGACGTTCGGGCTGCGCGCGGCGCTGATGAAGGCCTTGCCGTGGCGCTCGTCGATCACCACATCGCGCGCGTGCGATGCCGCGCCCGGCTCGAACTGCTTGACCAGAGCCAGATCGGACTGGCGGTATACCGCCACGGTGTTCTGGCGGGTGACCGTGACCCAGACATTGCCGTTGGCATCGTCAACGCCCACGCCATAGACGGCGAACAGGCCGCCAGGCTGGGCGGTGCCGTCACGGCCCCGGCGTGCCGGAGCCTCGGCTGGCGAGACGCGTTTCTCGATCTGCAGCGTATCGGCATTGAGCTTGACCAGTTCGGAGCGGGTCACGGGCGGACGGCCGACCGCCGAGGTCACGAACACCGTGTTGTTCTTGGCACTGTAGGCCGACTGGTAGAGTCCGGGTACCAGCTTCTCGGTCTGTACTTCGAAGCGTTCGGCGCCCGACAGCGGCACGTTCGGGGATACCTTCAGCGGGTAGACCAGCGCGGCAGCCGGATCGGTGACGCTGACCACCACCGGGTGCCGGCCCGGCGCGGCTTGGGCGGGGATGGCCGTCTGGACAGTGAACTTGCCTTCGGCATCGGCTGTGACCGGGCTGCCGCTGATCGACTGGCCTTCGTAGAAGAACTGTACCTGCTGGCCCGGCTTGAAGTTGCTGCCGGCCAGCTTGACCGTGCTGCCCGCGTAGACGACGGGTGTTTCCACCACGCTCACACGGCCTTCGAAGTTGGCATCGGGCTGGGCGAACTGGGGTGCCGATGCACAGGCGGCCAAGGCGGCCGCTGCGGTCGACGCCAGGGCCAGGCGACCCAGGCGGGAGGTGAAGGCAAAGCTTGTTTTCATTGAAGATTCCTGTCGAAAAAAAACGGGAAGCCAGCATCGCCTGGCCCACTGGGCCTCGGCCTGCCGGCCTTGCTCAGGCGGCCATTGTCTCGGGGCCGGTTTCGGGCCCGTTCCGGCGTGATCTTTTCGGGTGCGGTCAAGACGAGCGCCACCGATCCGTGATGCCGGTCCGGATAATATCAGAAACCATTCTCATTATTTGTCGTGGCCTTGCATCGCCAAGCGGCCATCCCGCCGGGCAGGCCCCTGTCAGGCCGCGTCGCAGGATGGTGCTGACCGGCGGTGATAGCATGGCGGCACTTTTTCCGCCCGACGCCCGATCGTACGATGCGCAACGCTCTTTCACGATGGCTGCCATGCCTGCACTGGCCCCGCCCGACCACGGCCAGCCTGCGCCAGGACGCCTTTGCCGGCCTGACGGTCGGCCTGATGCTGGTGCCCCAGTCGATTGCCTATGCGGCGCTGGCGGGCATGCCGCTGGAGACCGGGCTGTATGCCTCCATGCTGCCGCTGGTGGTGATGGTCTTGTTGGCATCTTCCCCGCTGCTGGGTACGGGGCCGACGGCGCTGACGGCGCTGATGGTGGCCTCGGCACTGGCGCCCATGGCGCAGGCGGCCAGCCCGGCCTGGGTCACGCTGGCGGTCTGGCTGGCGCTGCTGGCCGGCCTGTTCCAGGTGCTGCTGGGGCTGGCGCGGCTGGACTGGCTGCTGGGCGTCGTCACCGCACCGGTGCTCAGCGGTTTTACACAGGCGGCCGCGCTGCTCATCATGGCCTCGCAGGTACCGGCCCTCACCGGCGTGTCCTGGGACGCCTGGCTGACGGCCCGTAGTCCGGCCGAGCTGGGATGGCTGCTGCAGGCCATGGATGGGCGTGCCCTGGTGTTCGGCCTGGCGGGCATTGCGGCGCTGGTGCTGACGCGGCGTTTTGCATCGACCATTCCGTCGGCGGCCCTGGTGATGGCGACGGGTGCCGCCATCAGCTGGCTGACGGGCTATGCCGCCAGCGGCAGCGCCGTGATCGGCGAACTGCACGCCCACTGGCAGGGACTGGCGCTGCCCCATGGGGTGGGGTTGGGCACCCTCGCGCAACTGGTGTTGCCGGCGCTGGTGATTGCGCTGATGAGCTTCGTCGAGGTCACGCCCTCGGCCAGGACCGAGCATGCGCTGGCCGGCACCAGCTGGAATCCCAATCAGGACCTGCTGGCGCAGGGACTGGGCAAGATCACCGCCGGCCTGGCCGGCAGCTTTGCCACCAGCGCCTCGTTCTCGCGCTCGGCCGTCAACCACTATGCCGGTGCGCGCACCGGCTGGTCGGCGCTGTTTGCGGCGCTGCTGGTGCTGCTGGCCACGCTGTGGCTGACGCCGCTGCTGCGGCATGTGCCATTGGCGCTGCTGGCGGCGTTGGTGGTGACTGCGGTCAGCGGGCTCATCAAGCCACGTGCCCTGGCGCGGCTGTGGAACTTCTCCCGGGTCGAGGCCGGCATCGCGGTGCTGACGCTGGTCGTCACGCTGCTGGCGGCGCCGCGCATCTATTGGGGCGTGCTCGCCGGCCTGCTGGCGAATCTGGCCTATTTCATGTATCAGCGTCTGCACCCACGCATCATCGAGGTTGGCCGCTATCCCGAAGACGGCCGCCTGCGCGACCGCCATCTCTGGCATCTGCCGCCACTGGCCGAGGAGGTGCTGGCGCTGCGGCTGGATGCCGGCCTGGACTTCGCGACCGCCAGCGCGCTGACGCAGCGCGTGGAACGTGAATGGGATGCGCGCCCGCAACTGCGCAGCATCTGCCTGGTGGCAGGGGCCATCACCAACATCGACGCCACCGGGCTGGAGGCGCTCTACCACCTGCGCGAACTGGCCGCCAGGCGCGGCGGCCAGCTCTACCTCAGCGGCATGAAGCTGCCGCTGGAGACGCGGCTGCGCCAGGCCGGCCTGCTCGGCGATGCCGCGCATGTGCGCGTGCTGCAGACGGATGCACAGACCGTGCAGGCGCTGGCGCAGCTGCAGCACCCCGATGGCGCGACTGAGGCGCGTTGATCGACGCGGAAGGCCTCAGTCCGGCCGCGTGGCGCCGAACGGGCTGGCCGCCGCAGCATCGTGGCCTTGCTCCATGTCGGCCACGACGATGGAGAGCGCATTGGTGGAAATCAGCACCTCCACCAGAGAAAGCAGCAGCGAAAGCGCCAGCGACACGATGCTGATGCCGAACAGCACCTTGCCGGCCGTCTGGGCCTCCAGATAGATGGCGAACATGGCCAGCGCGCAGATCAGAAAGCTCAACACGCCAAAGCTCTGCATGTACTGGATCAGCGCGATGCGCCGGCGCAGGCCCGGCAACTGGCGCCGTACCAGTGGCGAGTCGTGCTGCGGCGAAGCATGCAACTGGCGGATCACCTGCGCCAGCACCAGGAAACGGTTGGTATAGGCCAACAGCAGCAGCGAGATGGCCGGAAACAGCAGGGCGGGGGTGGAGACGTCCATGGGGCGAGGTGCAGGGCTGCAGAGAAGGCCGTGTGGCGGAATGGTGCATGGCAGTATAGCGGCGGCCCCGGGTTTGGTAAGCTCTGGCGCGGGCGCTCCGGCAAGCCTTGGCGCTGCGGAGCCGGCGTCCCCGATGGCGGCCGATGCGGATCGGTCCATGCATCGGCAGTGAACCAAATCCACCCAGCGGTGATCCCAGGCAGGACATGCAGAACTTGACCATGAATCCCTTTTCCCGATCGCGTCTGCGGCATTGGCCCCGCGTGCTGTGTCTGGCAGTGGCACTGACGGCGGCAGGCCAGGCGCTGATGGCGCAGGGCCTGCCGGCGCTCGGTGAAATCGATGGCCTGACGGTGGGCGACGAGCGCCGTCTGGGTGACCAGATCGTGCGCCAGCTCTACCGCGATCCGGACTATATCGACGACCCGGTGCTGCAGGAGTATGTCGACGGCATCTGGCAGTCGCTGCTGCAGGCTGCGCGCGACAAAGGCCAGCTGGCCGATTCGCTGGACGAGCAGTTCGCCTGGCAGGTGCTGCTCGGCAAGGACCGCTCGGTCAACGCCTTTGCGCTGCCGGGCGGCTATTTCGGGCTGCACCTGGGGTTGATCAACGTGGTCGGCAGCAGGGATGAACTGGCCTCGGTAATGGCGCACGAGCTCACGCACGTCACTCAGCGCCACATTTCGCGCATGATGGCGCAGAACAGTCGGCAGACTCCGCTGATCATCGCCAGCATGATCCTGGGCGCACTGGCGGCTTCGAAGAACCCCGAGGCCGGGCAGGCCGTGATGACCGGGGGCCACGCGCTGGCCGCGCAGAACTCGATCGACTTCACGCGCGGCATGGAGCAGGAGGCCGACCGCATCGGCTATGGCCTGATGCAGCCGGCCGGCTTCGATCCGCAGGGGTTCGTGCGCATGTTCGACCGGCTCTACCAAGCCAACCGGCTCAATGACGACGGCGCTTATCCCTATCTGCGCACCCACCCGTTGACCTCGCAGCGGCTCTCGGACATCCAGTCGCGCACCCCCGGGAGCCGCAGCGTCGCTGCCGCGCCGCTGTTGCCCGAGCATGCGCTGGTGGTTGCGCGCTCGCGCGTGCTCTCGCGCGGGCAGGTGGACAATCTGCGCAGCTTCATGCTGGCCGCGCAGGGGGTGCCGGAGCAGTTGGCGACCGATCCCGGGCAGCGTGCCGAGCAGGCCGGACGCCTTTATGGCGGCGTGCTGGCGGCGTTGCAATTGCGCGATTTCGCCGCCGCCCGGCAATGGGCGGAGCGCCTGCCGGCCTGGGTAGCCGGTGATGCCGGCGCCAGCCGCCTGGCGCAGTTGCTGGCGCTCGAGGCTGCGCTGGCCGCGCAGGACGGTGTCTGGGCCGATGCCGCCTATGCGGCGCTCGATGACGCGGCGTTGGCCCGTCCGGAGCTTTTTCTGCGCACCGAGTATGCGATCAGCCGGCACCAGGCCGATGCCCGGCTGACCGAGCAATGGCAGCGCTGGCTGGGCGTCCACCCGCGCGACGCTGGTGCCTGGCAGCAGCTCGGCAGGCTCTGGAATGCGCAGGGCCAGCCGTTGCGTGCCATCCGGGCCGATGCCGAGGCGCAGGTGGCGCGGCTGGACTACGAGGCGGCGATCGACCGCTTCAAGGCCGGCCAGGCGATGGTGCGTGAACTCGGCGCGCGCGCCGACCATGTCGACGCCTCCATCATCCAGAGCCGGCTGGCCGCCGTCGAGCAGCTCAACCGCGAGCGCCTGGCGGCTGCCCAGCGCAAATAGCCGATGGTCTCCTGCAAAGGCCGTCCCGCGGGGATGGCCTTTGCACACGCGCTCACCAGGTGAAGATCTTGCCGGGGTTGAGGATGTTCTGCGGATCGAGCGCATGTTTGATGCTGCGCATCACCGCCACGGCGCCCGCGCCGGCCTCCTCGACCAGGAAGTCCATCTTGTGGGTGCCGATGCCGTGCTCGCCGGTGCAGGTGCCATCCATGCGGATGGCGCGCGCCACCAGTTGGTGGCTGAGTGCCTCGGCGCGGGTGCGTTCCTCGTCCTTGTCCGGGTCGATCAGGTAGCCGAAGTGGAAGTTGCCGTCGCCGACATGGCCGACGAGGAAGTACGGCAGCCCCGAGGACTCGACCTCCTGCAGCGATTCGAGCAGGCAGTCGGCCAGCCGACTGATCGGCACGCACACATCGGTGGTGACGGCGCGGCAGCCGGGACGCGACTGGATGCCGGCAAAGTAGGCATTGTGGCGCGCCGTCCACAGGCGCGTGCGCTCCTCGGGCGTGTTGGCCCATTCGAAGGCCTGACCACCTTGCTCGCCGGCAATGGCCTGCACCATCTCGGCCTGCTCCTGAACGGAACCGGGCGAACCGTGGAACTCCATCAGCAGCATGGGTTCCTCGCGCAGGCTGAGCTTGCTGTGCTGGTTGACCAGGCGCACGGTGTGGGCGTCGAGCAGTTCGACGCGCGCGATCGGCACCCCCATCTGGATGGTGGTAATGACGGTGCGCACGGCCTCCTCGATGCTGGGGAAGGAGCAGATCGCTGCCGAAACGGCCTCGGGCAGCGGGTAGAGGCGGATCGTCACTTCGGTGAAGATGCCCAGCGTGCCGGCGCTGCCGACATACAGGCGCGTGAGGTCGTAGCCGGCACTGGATTTCTTGGCGCGCGTGCCGGTGCGGATGACCTCGCCGCTGGCGCTCACCACTTCCAATGCCAGCACGTTCTCGCGCATGGTGCCGTAGCGCACGGCATTGGTGCCCGAGGCGCGCGTGGCGGCCATGCCGCCAATGGAGGCATCGGCGCCGGGGTCGATCGGGAAGAACAGGCCGGTGTGCTTGATGGCCTCGTTGAGCTGCTTGCGGCTGATGCCCGGTTGCACGGTCACGGTGAGGTCATCGGCGTTGACCGAGATGATCCGGTTCATGCGGCTGACATCCAGGCTGATGCCGCCTTCGGTGGCCAACAGATGGCCTTCGAGCGAGGAGCCCGCGCCATAGGGGATCACCGGCACATTGTGGGCGGCGGCCAGGCGCACCAGGTCGGCGACGTCCTGGGTGCTCTCGGCGAACACCACGGCATCGGGCGGCGGTGCGTCGGTCGAGCCTTCGTCGCGGCCGTGCTGTTCGCGCACGGCTTGCGAAGTGGAGAATTGCTCGGCAAAACGTGCCTGCAGCGCCGCCAGCAGTTCGGGCGTGGCGTGGCGTGGTGGGGGAAATGTGGGATTGGAAGTCATGGAGTATGGCCCGTGGCGCTGCACAGGCCCATGGAGCATTGCAGGTCGCCGATAATAGCGCGCTTGTGGTCTGGTGTGGTGCGCTGAACTTTTGTGCCGGTGCCATACTCCATGAACAGGTTTTGAGCCGAAGCCATATGTTTGGCGCCGGCATCTGCCGTCCAATGACCTTGATGAGGAGCCCTTATTCCATGAATCGCCGCGATTTTTCCCTCTCCACCTTGTTGCTGGGCTCGGCCGGCGCGCTCGCAACCGTGCCGGCCTGGGCGCAAGGCGCGGCGCCGCAGGAGGGCAAGGACTACATCCGCCTGTCCCAGCCGGTCAACACCAATGTGCCGCAGGGCAAGCTGGAGGTGCTGGAGTTCTTCTGGTATTCCTGCCCGCACTGCAACAGCTTCGAGCCGACATTCGCGAACTGGGTCAAGGCACAGCCCGATGACGTGGCGGTGCGCCGCGTGCCCATTGCCTTCCAGCAGAACGCCAACTTCGTGCCGCAGCAAAAGCTGTACTACGCGCTCGAAGGCCTCGGTCTGCTCGACCGCTTCCATACGGCAGCCTTCAATGCCATCCACCGCGAACGCAAGCGCCTCAACTCGGACGAGGCCATCTTCGACTGGGCCAAGAGCGTGGGCATCGACGTCGAGGAGTTCAAGAAGACCTACAACTCCTTCACGGTGGCCAACTCGGTGCGCCGTGCCACGCAGTTGCAGAACGATTTCCGTATCGAGGGTGTGCCCTCGCTGGGTGTGGCCGGACGCTACTACGTCGATGGGACGATGGCCGGCAGCCTGGGCCGGATGCTGGACGTGACCGAGCAGTTGCTGGCCATCGAGCGCCAGAAAGCTGGCTGATGCCGGTTGCCCGGCAGCCTGCGGGCCCCGGGCACAGCAAACGCGACGGACCCGTCATTGACGGGTCTTTTGATGTTGGCGGCGTGGATGCCGCACATCAGCGGCTACAATGGGCCAACGACCCACAGCAAGAATCATGCCGTCCATGCAAAAATCCTTTCTCGCCCTGCTTTGGTGCCTGTCGCTGGCGGTGCTGAGCCCGGCAGCGTTCGGCCTGGCGTCCGACCGCAACCAGCCGATGAACATCGAAGCCAACAGCCTGCGGCATGACGATGCCAGCCAGGTGACGGTGTTCTCCGGCCGGGTAGTGCTCACCAAGGGCTCCATCGTGCTGCGCGGCGAGACATTGACGGTGAAGCAGGCTGCCGATGGCAGCCAGCACGGCACCATCGAGGCCGCAGCGGGGCAGCGCGCATTCTTCAGCCAGCAGCGCGACACGCAGCGTGGCGCGCCGGCCGAGACCGTCGAGGCCGAAGCGCAGCGCATCGAATACGACAGCCAGGCTGATCGCGTGCGCCTGGCGGGCAACGCCGAACTGCGCCGCTACCAGGGCGGCAAGCTCAATGATGTGATCAATGGCGCCGTCATCGTCTACCACAACAGCACCGGCGTCTTCACTGTCGACGGCGCGGCGCAGGGTGGCGCGGGCCGCGGCGAGCGCGTGCGCGCGGTCATCGGCTCGAACACCACCGGCACCAGCGGAGCGGGCGCGGCCGGTGGAGATGCTGCCGCTGCGGCAAGCGCACCAACTGCACCCAATGCACCTGCGGCGCTGGCGCCCAGTTCGGTGCTCGGATCCGGCGAGGAGGCACAGCCGCAATGAATGCCGTCACCGAGTCCGCCACCGCCGTCAGCCTGGCTGCTTCCGGGCATGGCCATGGGCTGCAGGCCGTGCATCTGCAAAAGTCCTATGGCGGCCGCAAGGTCGTCAAGGACGTCTCGCTGGATGTGCAGAAGGGCGAGGTGGTGGGCCTGCTGGGTCCCAATGGCGCGGGCAAGACCACCTCGTTCTACATGATCGTCGGCCTGGTGCGCAGCGATGCCGGCGACATCTTCATCGATGGCTACTCGATTGCCGCGTTGCCGATCCACCAGCGCTCGCGCCTCGGTCTGTCGTACCTGCCGCAGGAGGCCTCGATCTTCCGGCGCCTGACGGTGGAGGAAAACGTGCGGGCCGTGCTGGAACTGCAGGTCGGCGCCGATGGCCGGCGCCTGCCGCGCGCCGAGACCGACCAGCGGCTCGAGCAATTGCTCAAGGAACTGCGCGTCGATCATCTGCGCAGCTCGCCGGCCATCGCGCTCTCGGGCGGTGAACGCCGGCGTGTCGAAATCGCCCGCGCACTGGCCACCCAACCGCGTTTCATCCTGCTGGACGAGCCGTTTGCCGGCGTCGATCCGATTGCGGTGATGGAGATCCAGCGCAGCATCGCCTTTCTGAAGGAGCGCGGCATCGGGGTGCTGATCACCGACCATAACGTGCGCGAGACCCTGGGCATCTGCGATCGCGCCTTCATCATCAGCGAAGGCACGGTACTGGCGCATGGCAGCGCCCAGGAAATCATCGACAACCCAGAGGTGCGACGCGTCTATCTGGGTGAAAACTTCCGCATGTGAGCCGCCCATGAAGCTGGGAGTCTCCTTGCGCACCTCGCAGAATCTGGCGCTGACGCCCCAGCTGCAGCAGTCCATTCGCCTGCTGCAGCTCTCGACGCTGGAGATGCAGCAGGAGGTCGAGCAGATGCTCGACGAGAATCCGTTCCTCGAAGTCCAGGATGAGGCGGCCGAGACGGAGGCCTTTGGCGTGGCGCAGGCCGATGCGCCGGTGGTGCCCGGGGAACAGTTGAGCGAGCGTGCCGGCGAGTCCGAACGCAGTGGCGAGGCGGCCGAGGCGGAGACGCCGACGACCGACCTGCCCAGCGACTGGGAAGGCGACGGCTCCATCGACGTGGCCGCCGATGATGGGGAGTGGGGCGGCGATGCGCTGGCGCGTGGCAGCGGCTCGTCGGGCTCCGGCGGTTCGGACGAGGACGTCGATGCCGCCGACATCAAGGGCGCGCATGTCTCGCTCACCGATTTCCTGCATGCCCAGGCGGGCGAATTCTTCCTCGATGCGGCCGACCGCTGCGCACTCGACTACCTGATTGAATCGCTCAACGAGGACGGCTATCTGGAGGACGATCTGCAGGATCTGGCGCTGCCGCTGGCGCGCAGCGTCGAGGAGGTCGACGAACTGCTGCACCATTTCCAGCTGGCGCTGAACCTGCTGCACAACATGGAGCCGGCCGGTGTCGGCGCGCGCAGTCTGGCCGAGTGCCTGCAGCTGCAGATCCGCGCCATCGAGCGCTCCGAGGATTTCGAGGGCGACTTCCGGGCGCTCGAGGTGGCCCGGCTGGTCTGCGCGCAGCCGCTGGAGTTGCTGGCGCGCCGCGACATCCGCCAGCTCGCGCAGCTCACCGGTGCCAGCCAGGACGAGGTGCGCACTGCGCTGCTGTTCACCGCGCGGCTCGAACCCAAGCCGGGCCGGCGTTTTGCCGATGTCGAGCGCAATGTGATCGTGCCCGACGTGATCGTGCGTCCGAGCGGACGCGGCAGCGCGGCCAGTCGCGAGTTCACCGTGCGCCTCAACCCCGAGGTGATGCCGCGCCTGAAGGTGCACGAGGTCTACGCCAACGCGCTGCGCGGCAATGCCGGCGGCGGCGAGCTGCAGCAGCGCCTGCAGGAGGCGCGCTGGTTCATCAAGAACATCCAGCAGCGCTTCGACACCATCCTGCGGGTCTCGCAGGCCATCGTCGAGCGGCAGAAGAACTTCTTCATCCATGGCGAGATGGCCATGCGCCCGATGGTGCTGCGCGAGATCGCCGACGAGCTGGGCCTGCACGAATCGACCATCTCGCGCGTGACCACCGCCAAGTACATGGACACGCCGCACGGCACCTTCGAGCTCAAGTACTTCTTCGGCTCCGGCCTGGACACCGAGACTGGCGGCAGTGCCTCGAGCACGGCGGTGCGGGCGCTGATCAAGCAGCTCATCGCTGCAGAGAACCCGCAGAAGCCGCTCTCGGACAGCAAGATCTCCGACCTGCTCAAGGAGCAAGGCATCGAATGCGCGCGCCGCACGGTGGCCAAGTATCGCGAGGCCATGCGCATCGCCCCGGCCAATCTGCGCAAGAGCCTGTGAGCGATGGGCTCCTGCCGGCCCGCCGGCCAGGCATTGCGTGGCCGGCCTTCCGCCATTTCCTTCAACACCCCATTCCGATGCGCCGCTGGCGCCCAGTCATGCCCCTGATGGATTCTCTGCCGCTTTTTCTTCCCTGTGCCGGCCAGGTCGAGCCTCTGCTCGGTGACGAGGTGCGCCGCATCACCGGCCTCGCAGGCGAGGCCGTGCGGGTGTTGCGCGGCGGCGTGCAGCTGCCGGCGGCGCGCTGGCAGCATGTGCTGCAGCTCAATCTGCACAGCCGCATCGCCCAGCGCGTGCTGGTCGAGCTGGCGCAGGCGCCGTACCGCAGCGAGGATGATCTCTATGCACTCGCAGCCGGTGTGGATTGGGCCGCCTGGTTCACGCCGGCGCAGACCATCAAGGTCGAGGTGACCGCGCAGAAAAGCCCTCTCAAGAGCCTGAATTTTGCCGCGCTGCGCATCAAGGACGGCGTGGCCGACCAGTTCCGCGAGCGCTGCGGCCAGCGCCCCAGCGTCGATACGCAGCGGCCGGACGTGCGCATCCACCTGCATCTGCAGGCCGAGCAGGCCACCCTGTATCTGGACACCAGCGGCGAGCCGCTCTTCAAGCGCGGCTGGCGTGAGGACAAGGGCGATGCACCGCTCAAGGAAACCCTTGCCGCCGCGATGATCGCCGCCACCGGCTGGGATCCGCATGGCGAGCAGCCCCAGTCGCTCTACGACCCCTGCTGCGGCAGCGGCACCATCGTCATCGAGGCCGCGCAGATCGCCTGCCGCATTGCGCCGGGCCTGCGCCGGCGTTTTGGGTTCGAGCGCCTGCTGCCGCACCAGCCGGCGCTCTGGCAGCAGCTCAAGGCCGAGGCGCGGGCGGCCGAGCAAAGCGCGCCAGTCGGCATCTTCGGCAGTGACATCGCGCACCGCATGGTCGACTTCGCGCGGCGCAACGCCGAGCGGGCCGGTGTGGCGCAGGTCTTGCAGCTGCGCGGCGGCGATGCGCTGCAGCGCCAGCCGCCGGTGGCCACGCCGGGCGTGATGCTGCTCAACCCGCCTTATGGAGAGCGCATTGCCGCAGCCGGCCAGGCCGGCCACAATCTCGCCGAGCGTCGGCAACTCGGCTTCACCGCGCGGGAGTTCACCGACGGTGGCGATGGCGGCGAATTTTTCGCTCAGCTCGCCAGTCACTGGAAAACCTGCTACGGCGGCTGGACGGCCTGGATGCTCACGCCGGACCTCAAGCTGCCTGGCAAGCTGCGGCTCAAGGAAACGCGCCGGGTGCCGATGTGGAATGGCCCGATCGAATGCCGGTTGTTCCGCTTTGACCTGACGGCGCGCGGGCCAGCCAGCCCTCGCCAGCAGGGTGACTGATGGTGGCGCGCAAACTGGCATGAGAGGCCCTCAGGGTGTGTTCAAAGTCTCGCCATGCCCTTCGGATTGCACCTGAAAACCGCGTCCGCGGCCTTGCCCGCCTTGCCCACTGCATTTTGACTTCCCGCGTGACTCACGGAAGATCGTGAACAGCCTCTCAGGGCCGCCAGCTGCGCCAGTGTCGCCAGTGGCGCAGCGCGATGCGCAGGTCGTAGAGCACCGGGGCAAAGGCCAGCAGCACCAGGATCAGTGCCAGCGGCACGGTCGAGATGTAGCCGACGTGCTTGAAGCCCAGCGCGCCGGCCACGCCGCCGGCGAAGAAGCTCAGCAGCATGCGCACCAGCAGGTTCAGCTGGGCATGGTCGGAGCGCACGCGGCGGCGCTCGTCGGAGAACTGCGAGCGGTTCCAGTACAGCATCTTGCCCAGTTCGATGCCGATGTCGGTGACGATGCCGGTGACGTGGGTGGTGCGGATCTTGGCGCCGCTGAGCTTGGTGACCACGGCATTTTGCAGGCCCATGATGAAGCACAGCAGCACCACCGTGATGGGCACCCACAGCGGCCCCTGCACGCCATGCAGGCGGGTGCCCAGCGCACCGAAGATGATCAGCAGCAATGCCTCGAGCAGCAGCGGCATGGCGTATTCGCTCTCGAGGCGGTGGCGCCGCGCGTAGTTGACCATGATGGCCGTGCAGGCCGAGCCGGCGATGAAGGAGAACAGCCCGCCGATGCCCGAGAACACCAGCTCATAGGTGCCCAGCGCAATGGCGTCGGCCATGGTCGAGACGATGCCGGTCATGTGCGAGGTGTACTGCTGCACCGCCAGAAAGCCGCCGGCATTGGCCGCGCCGGCCACGAAGGCCAGTACCACGCCGAGCGTGCGGTTGTTGTGCGGGGTCCGGTTACGTCCGGTGAGCCGCCGCACGTAATGCCAAGAGTTTGAGAATTTCACGGAAAGAAACTGCCTCCACCAGCCATCCTGCCGGCCCGCATCGGCCGCAATCGGCAGCTCCTCGGGCGCAACCTGCCATTCTGAACAGTTTGGCCTGTTCCAGCAATGGCGGGGGTTGCCGGTGCGGGGGGCACGGCGGCGTTTTGTGCCGCCATGCACACAAAAAAGCCCTGCGGGTGCAGGGCTTGGCTTGGGCGATGCCGGTTTTCAGTCCTTGCCGCCGAGGTACTTGTCGACCCAGCGCTGGGCCAGCTTGCCGGCGGCTTCGCGTCCGCCCAGACCGAAGGCCAGCGCGATGGCCACGGCCACCGCACCCAGGATCAGCCCGAAGCCGAGGTTGATGATGTCATCGGCAATGCCCATGGCGCGCAGCCCCATGGCCAGCACCAGCGCCAGGATGGCGATGCGCGCGATGCGTGCGGGCACCACGTTTTGCGCATTGGCCTGCACGATGGCGCGCGCGACCAGCTCGGCCAGCCAGTAGCCGACGATCAGGATCACGCTGCCCAGCAGCACATCGGCGCCGAAGTCGATGAACACCACCAGCAGGTCGCGCACGCCGGTGAAGTCGAGCCGGTTGGCGGCCTCGACACTGGCGAACAGCAGGATGAAGAACCAGGCCAGGCGTCCGGCCAGTTCAGAAGGGCGGTAGCGGTGGCAGCCGTCCTGCGCATCGGTGCAGACGCGCAGGCCCAGGCGCTCGGGCAGACGGTCGAAGCCGAGGTTGTCCAGCAGGCGCGCGAGCAGGCTGGAGACGGCGCGCCCCACCAGCCAGGCCACCAGCAGGATGAGTGCGGCGGCAAAGATGTTGGGCACGGCGGCCATGAACTGTGCCAGCATGCCCACGGCTGGGTCGGAGATCGCGGCGATGCGCAGCGCATCCAGCGCCGCGATGATGGTGGGGATGATGACGAAGATGAACACCAGCGTGCCCACCAGGCGCGAGACGCGGATGTCGGCCGGCAGCCCCAGGCGCAGGCCCAGGCCGTCGGCGCCCGCGGCGGCCAGCAGGTTGGTGGTCAGCCCGCGCAACACCTTGGCCAGCAGCCAGCCGGCAAAGCCGATGACGGCGGCGGCAAAGATGTTGGGCAGTGTCGCGGTAAAGCGTTGTGTGAGATCGGTCAGCGGGGCGGTCAATCCCTCGATCTGCAGGGCCGAGACGATGGCCGGCAGGAACAGCAGCAGCACCAGCCAGAACACCACGTCGCCCAGGATCAGGCCGATCGGCCTGACGCCGGCGGATTCGGAGAGCTTTTCGTCGAGCAGGGTGGCGGCCGTCAGCTTGTTGATGGCCAGCTTGAGCACGATGGCCAGCACCCAGGCGATCAGCGCCAGCACGCCGGCGAGGAAGATGCGCGGCAGGTACAGCATCACCTCGGAGGCGAGGGACGAGAACGGCAGGTACAGCGCATCGAAGCGCAGCGTGCTGAACATGGCCAGCAGCGTCAGCAGGATGATGAACCAGAAGCCGGTGGCGGCGGCGATGGCGCTGAACTGGATCGGCGTGGCGGTCTGCTGGTTGAGGCGCTCGTCGAGTCGCAGCAGCGTCAGGGCCTTGCGGATGCCGGCCTTGACCAGCAGCGCCAGCACCAGGCCGACCAGCAGGATGGCGATGGCGCCCAGCAGCAGTGGCAGGTAGTTGCCCAGGCTGAGGCGCAATTGGTCAGCGATGGATGGATTCATGAATACTCCCTGTTGTCGGAAAAACCGTGTGAAAGGATGGCAAGCGTTGCGCTGCCAGTCATCCAGCGGATTCGTGGTGGCCGGTGATGCGGGCTCTGGTTGTGGTGGCGCAAGAAGTCCACGGCCCCTTTGCATGGGCTCCATGCCGCAGAGCAATAGCGAGGCAGAAGAGGTCATGAACCGAAATTCTTCGCCTGATGCACGAACGCACCGATGCTAAACGAATTGGGCACAGTTGTGTCAGTTTGCTGCCCGGTCATGCCAATGCCCTTGGGATGAATGGGAATTTGTAAAAGATTTCTACGATTTATTACAATTGGCGGGCGCGTGGCCACACCACAAACCGATTCCAACGCCGCGCGGAGGGAGGATCGTCGCTCATGCCGCCTGCTGCCCATGTACCGGCTGCGCCCAAGGCCATCGTCAAGGATTACCCGCTCAAGTTCACCGGCTCGGGGCCGCAGTACTTCCGGGTCTGGTTCGTCAACGTCATCCTGACCCTGCTGACGCTGGGTATCTACACGCCCTGGGCGCGCAAGCGCACCGCCGAGTATTTCTTCGGCCACAGCGTGATCGCGCGCAGCCCGCTGGAGTTCGCCGCCAGCATCCGGCGCATGGTGATCGGCTTCTTTATCTTCGTGGGCCTCTACCTGCTGTTTCGGCGTGCCATCGACAGCCAGAGCACCTTCATGGTGTTCGCCGCGCTGCTGGGCGTCGCGCTGGCCGTGCCGTTCCTCTGGGGCAGTGCCAAGCGCTTTCGCATCACCTCGACGCGCTGGCGCGGCCTGCGGCTGCGTTTTGGCACCAGCTGGCGCGAGATCTACTGGGCCAGCTGGCCGGTATTCGTTATCGCGGCCAGCTGGTTCCTGGTCTATGTGGGCATCGACATGATCCAGGCCTTCACTGCCCCGAGCCTGTTGGAGGACCCGCAGGAGCAGCCGGCCATCCGCATGGGCGCGGTCGGCTGGACGCTGGTGGCGCTGGCTGCGGTGGTGAGCTGGTTGTGCCTGGTGCGGGTGGATTACAACTATCGGCGCCTGCTGGTGCAGCGCACCTACCTGGGCGAGGAAGGCGGCGTCTGGAAGGCGCGCTACGCCGATTTCGTCAGGATCTGGCTGGTGACGGCACTGATCTTCGCCGGCGTGCTCTGTAGCCTGGGAGTGGGCTTGTATCACCTCACCCGCGCCACGCAGGTCCATGAGGTGCTGATGGAGTGGCTGGTGGCAGACGAGACGGCGCTGCAATCACCGGGCCGCCAGCCGCCTGGTGCCGATGGAGAGGCCGCGCTGGAAGGGGCCTCGGCAGGACAGGGGGGCGATGCGTGGGATGAGGGCGACGACACGTTGCACCAGCGCGTCGAAGGCTGGTGGCGCCAGCTGGTCTTTCTGGTGCTGGTGGTGGTGCTCATCGCATTCTTCATGCTCTATTTCGCTGCCGCCGTGGCACTGGCCTACCGGGAAGCACGCGTGCACCGGTTGGTCTGGAGCAGCGTTGGCATCAGCGATCTGGCGCGCTTTCGCAGCACGCTGGGGGTGTGGGGCTTCGTCTGGCTGCGCCTGCAGAACTGGCTGCTGACCATGCTGACGCTGGGCCTGTATCGCCCGTTCGCGCGGGTGCGCGAGTACCGTGCCAAGTGGGATTCCACCTCGGTGCACATCCGCGGCGGCGTCACGCAGGTCAAGAGCCTGCTGGTGATTCAGCAGCAGGGCGGCGCCTTCGCCGACGCGATCGCCGATTTCGCCGGCTTCGACATCGTGGGCTGATGGTGCACGCGCAGCAAGCCACCACCACGCCAGGCCGGGCCCTCCGGGCCCTGTGGTTCGATGGCCTGAGCAGCGCCGGCCAGCCGGTGCTGCTGATGATGGAGCCTCATGCGGCCGGGCCGCAGTTGCTGGTGCAGGCGCTGGCCCCGGGCGCCGAGGGCCTGCGCCTGGCCCACGCGCAGGTGCAGTGGCCGCAGACCTATGGCAAGGGCGACATGCAGCAGCGTCTGACCGTTGATCTGGGCGCGCATGGCAGTCTGGAAGTGCAGAACGCGTGTCAGTGGCACGCCGCCTATGCGCAGGCCGGTGGACGGCCACGCATGGCCGAACGGCTGCAGACGCGCTGGCGGGTGCTGCTGGGCTTCACGGCGCTGGCGCTGCTGGCCGTATTCGTGTTCCTGCGCTACGGCACGCCGGCGGCGGCCACGCAGCTGGCGCGCCTGGTGCCCATCGGCTGGGAGACACGCCTCACCGACGAAACCCTGACCCGGCTCGATGTCCATGTCCTGGCGCCGAGCCGTCTGGAGCCTTCGCGCCAGCAGCAGCTGCGGGCGCGCTTCGAGGCGCTGCGCCAGGCCGTGCCGCCGCAATTGAAGCGCTACGGCAGCTACCAGCCGGTCTGGCGCATGGAGTTTCGTCGTGGCCTGGGCGCCAATGCGCTGGCGTTTCCGGGGGGGTTGATGATCCTGACCGACGAAATGGTCGAGCTGGCGCAGCACGAAGGCCTGGGCGACGAGGCCTTGATGGGTGTGCTCGCGCACGAGATGGGCCACGTGCTGCATCGCCACTCGAGCCGCCAGCTGATCGAGCAGGGCGTGCTCGGCGGCATGCTGAGCCTGGCCATGGGCGATGTCTCCGGCTGGGTGGCGCTGGCCGGTACGGGTCTGACGTCACTGGCCTATGGCCGCCGGCACGAGCGCGAGGCCGACTGCTTTGCGCTGGCCCTGCTGCGCCACCAGCGGCTCTCTCCATTACCGCTGGCACGCCTTCTCGGGCGCATGACGCAGGTTGATGCAGAGACGGCGCAGTCCCGCAGTGCCAGCGCGCTGGACTGGCTGTCGACCCACCCGGATGCCGGCGGGCGTGTGGCGGGCTTCCAGCGCGGCGAGTCCTTGCAGTGCGACATGGCCACCGGCCGCCTGCGTTGAGCGGCGCCGGCCTGAATGCCGCGTGCATGCTTGGAGCGGGTTCCCAGTCTCCTAGGTACCGGACGCAGGCGGTCCGATCCAGAAGTGAGGGTTGTGCGCAAGCTCCCACAGATGACCATCGGGGTCTGAGAAATATCCGCTGTAACCGCCCCAAGCGGTTGCCCCGGGCTTTTTGACCAGCCTCGCACCGGCCTGCAGTGCCTGGTCCATCAGGGCGTCGACCTCTTCGGGAGATCCGACATTGTGGGACAGGGTGAAGCCATGGAAGCCATCGCCCTTGGAGGCGACCTGCGCGTCTTCGGCCAAGGCCTCCCTGCCGAACAATCCGAGCCAGGTGCCATTCAGTGAGAAGAATGCCACTTCTGGCGATGATTCGAGGCGCGGCAATCCCAGACCGTTTTCGTAGAACGAGGCGGATTTCCCGATGTCATCAACCCCGAGCGTGATCATGCTGATTCTTTGATCCATTCAATGGTCTCGCTTTTCTATGGAAGCTGTCCATGACAGCGGACGCCACGCCGCCAGCGCCAGCGCCAGCGGCATCAGGATGACTGGGGCTGCTGTTGTTCCTGCTCTGGCGCCGGGCCTGCCGCAGCGGCTCCGCGGGTGGGCGGCGCAGCCTTGGTGACGGCCTGCAGGCGCGCAATCGCCTGCAGCGCGAGTTGCTGCCCATTGGCATCAAGCTGGCTGCCGAAGGTCTGCAGCCATTCGACGGCCTCGGGAATGTCGCCCGAATGAGCCAGCACGTCCACCATCATCTCCAGCACGGCATCGAGCTGTGGCAGGTTGCGCAGCGCCAGGAATCGAGGATCGGTGTTGTGCAGCTTCTCGTAGATGGCGCGCAACACCTGCACGTGTTCAAAGGCCTGGGCATACCCGCCCTTGTCGCGCAGCGCGCAGGCATAGAGGTGGTGCATCATCGGGACGCTCAGCGCCTGCGCCTCGCCGCCGCTCTCGTGGGCCTTGGTGGCCTGCTCGAAGGCGGCCTCGGCACGCGGCTGGTCGCCCGCCAGCGTGGCGGCCGTCACCACGTTGAACCAGTCACTGGCGTTGCCCGTCTGCGGCGCAAGCTTCTCGAAGAACGGCAGGGCGAGGTCGAACTGCTGCTGGTGGAAATACAGCAGGCCCATCAATCGCAGCCCGCTCTGGGCGATGTCCGGGAATTCCGAGGCAACCAGCCGGTTCGCGAAGTTCTCCACCCGTTCGTATTGCTGAGCAGCCAGCGCTTGGGTGGCCTGCTCCAGCATGATCCGTTGTTCGCCTTCAGACAGCTGTAACGCCTGTGGCGCTTTGCGGTGCCAGAGCTGTTTGATGCGATCCCACATGCGCGATGAACCTTCTGAGTGATGATGATTGTGCCGGTGGCGATGAGTATGCAGTGCGTTCAAGGGCCTTGGCACTGCCAGCCATACTAATCCCAATGGTCCTGCAGGGGTGTAATAACCTGTTCATGGCCCAGCCGAACCGCTGGAGGTGGTGGCCCGCGAAAAGAGCGTGGGCGGGAGGCCATGAGGCATGGGCCGCCGGCCAGATTGGATCGGCAAGTGAGACGATGTGACTCGGATGGCCTGGTTTATTTAATCCCGGCAAGCCATATAGTGACGGTGATGCCGCATTGTCGGCGCCATTGACCGTTATCTGAAGTCCACCGGCTTCATCCCGCCGTCCATCGGGGCGGCGGCGAAGCTTGGCGGTTTCTGCCATCGAAAGGGAATGAACCATGAGCAACTCGTTGATTGATGCCATCAAAGTCCGCCGCACCCAGTACGCGCTGGGCCCATCGCTGCCGCTGCCGCAGCAGGATGTCACCGCGCTGATCCAGGAGGCCATCCGCCTGACGCCGTCCTCGTTCAACTCGCAAAGTTCGCGTGCCGTGATCCTGTATGGCGCGCAGAGCGTGCGGTTCTGGGAACTGGTCAAGGATGCACTGCGCCAGATCGTACCGGCCGACGCCTTCCCGACCACCGAGAAGAAGATCGACGGCTTTGCCGCCGGCGCCGGCACCGTGCTGTTCTACGAAGACCAGGACGTGGTCAAGAGCCTGCAGCAGCAATTCCCGGCCTATGCCGAGAACTTCCCGATCTGGTCCGAGCAGTCCGGTGGCATGGCCCAGTTCGCGGTCTGGGTGGCGCTGGCCAACGCCGGCATCGGTGCCAGCCTGCAGCACTACAACCCGCTGCCCGACGCCGCTGCGGCCGCGGAGTGGAACCTGCCTGCGAGCTGGAAGCTGCGCGCGCAGATGCCGTTCGGCTCGAACGAAGCAGGCTTTGGCGACAAGAGCTTCATTGACGATGCCGAGCGCTTCCGCGTTTTCGCGTGATGCGGAGGTGTTCGGCCCGGCTCCGGCTTGACCTGGCCCTGGCTCATTGATGGAGTCGATGGGGCCGGCACGACTGGGTGAACGGCGCGCACCCGCATCATCCCGGCATGCGGGCGCCGCCCGGCCAGTGTCAGCGCATTGGCAGGACAACAAGGCGCTCTTGCGTGTGGCCACTGCCGGCCCCGCCCCGGCTCCTGGCATGCCAGGGGTCTGACGCGGGTCGGCGGCCGGGCCATGGCAAGTGGCCCGCGGGGATATTGTTACACTCGGATGTATATAATTGCGGCGCAAACAGCCCGCACCGATCTGCGGCCAAAACGGCATCATTATGGATGACAATCATTCGCATCGAATGTGATGCCCGATTCTGTCTTCCTGCAGATATTGTGCGCGCCACGTTGCATATTAAAAATAGATATCCCCGGTGAGCGTGTTTGTGCGCCTGGAAAATGGTTTTGGAAGATATCCGTGGCGATTTATTGAATGAATTGCCATTTTGCTGCGGATAAATGGCCGTCCGATTCCGTTTGCCAGAATGTACGACGCCACTGCCCACGATGTGCCATGGTGCACAAGAACATCAGCAAAACAGGTGTGGTCAGCATGCATGGCAATAAATTCCACCTCGGACGGCGGCAATTTCTGAAAATCCTGGGAACGGGAGCGGCGGCGCTCTCGGCCTCGGCAATGGGGCTCTCGACGGCAGAAGCACAGGTTTCTGCCTCGGTGCGGCCCTACAAGCTGTTGCGGGCCAAGGAAACCCGCAACAATTGCACCTATTGTTCGGTTGGCTGCGGCATCCTGATGTATTCGCTCGGTGATGGCGCCAAGAACGCGAAGCCGCGTATTTTCCACATCGAGGGCGACCCGGACCATCCGGTCAGCCGTGGTTCGCTGTGCCCCAAGGGGGCGGGGCTGCTGGATATGATCCATTCGAAGAACCGGCTGACGCACCCGGAATACCGCGCGCCCGGTTCGAAGGAGTGGGTGAAGATTTCGTGGGAGGATGCCACGAAGCGCATTGCCCGCCTGCTCAAGGATGACCGCGACGCGAATTTCATCGCGCGCAACGAGAAGGGGCAGTTGGTCAATCGCTGGCTGTCGTCGGGCTTTCTGGCCTCTTCGGCAGCATCGAACGAGACCGGCGTGCTGGATTTCAAGTTCGCCCGCGCGCTGGGCATGCTGGGCCTGGACTGCCAGGCGCGGCTGTGCCATGCGCCCACTGTCTCGGCGTTGGCGCCGAGCTTTGGGCGCGGCGCCATGACGAATCACTGGGTCGACATCAAGAACGCCAATGTGGTGATCGTGATGGGGGGCAATCCGGCCGAGGCGCACCCGGTGGGCTTCAAGTGGGTGATCGAGGCCAAGATCAAGAACAAGGCCAAGGTGATCGTGGTCGATCCGCGCTTCAACCGCACGGCCTCGGTGGCCGACATATTCTCACCGATCCGTGCCGGCTCGGACACCGCCTTCCTGATGGGGGTGGTGCGCTATCTGCTCGAGACCGACCAGATCCAGCACGAGTACGTGCGTGCCTACACCAATGCCACGCTGATCGTGCGTGAGGACTACGGCTTTGACGAGGGGGTGTTCTCGGGCTTCGATGCGGCCACCAAGGTCTACGACAAGTCATCCTGGACCTATGAGCGCGATGCCAGTGGCGATGCGCTGCGCGACCTGTCGATGACGCATCCGCGCTCGGTGTTGCAACTGCTCAAGAAGCATGTGGACCGCTACACGCCGGAGATGGTCGAGGAGATCACCGGTGTGAAAAAAGCGGACTTCCTGCAGATCGCCGAGATCATCGGCTCCTGCTCGGCTCGCAACAAGACGCTGACCTGGCTGTACGCGCTGGGCTGGACCCACCATACCGGCGGCGCGCAGATCATCCGCGGCTCGGCGATGATCCAGTTGCTGTTGGGCAATATCGGCATGGCCGGCGGCGGCGTGAATGCGCTGCGCGGGCATTCCAACATCCAGGGCTACACCGACCTGGGCCTGCTGTCATTGCGGGTGCCGGGCTACATGAATCTGCCCTCCGACAGCCAGCAGACGCTGGCGCAGTATCTGGAGGAGACCACGCCCAAGGACATGCTGCCCGGCCAGGTCAACTACTGGAAGAACACGCCCAAGTTCTTCATCTCGCTGCTGAAGAACCTGTACGGCAGGCACGCGACGAAGGACAACGACTTCGACTTCGACCTCTTGCCCAAGTGGGACCGCAGCTATGACATGCTGGCCTATTTCGACATGATGTACGACGGCCAGGTCAACGGCTACATCGCGCAGGGCTTCAACCCGCTGGCGGCGATGCCCGACAAGAACAAGACCTCCAAGGCACTGTCGAAGCTGAAGTTCCTGGTCGTCATCGACCCGCTGGTGACCGAGACCTCGAACTTCTGGCGCAACGAGGGTCGATTCAACGACGTGCCGACCGAAGAGATCATGACGGAGGTGTTCCGCCTGCCCTCGAACTGCTTTGCCGAGGAAGATGGCGCCATCGTCAACTCCGGTCGCTGGCTGCAGTGGCACTTCGCCGGCCAGCAGCCGCCGGGCGAGGCGCGCCACGACCCGCAGATCCTCGGCGGCATCATGATGGAGCTGCGCCGCCTCTACGAGGAGGAGGGCGGCGCCTGCCCCGAGCAGGTGCTGCACATGACCTGGGATCACGAGACCTACCACGATCCCTATTTCCCGCACCCCGAGGAGATGGCCAAGGAGGCCAACGGCTACGCGCTCGAGGACGTGTACGACGACAGCGGCCGGCTGCTCCTGCGCAAGGGACAGTTGCTCGATGGCTTCGCCCAGTTGCGCGATGACGGCAGCACCGCCAGCTATTGCTGGGTCTTTACCGGCTCCTGGACGGAAAAAGGCAACCAGATGGCCAACCGGGACAATACCGACAGCGGTCTGGGCAATACGCCGGGCTGGGCCTGGGCCTGGCCGGCCAACCGCCGCCTGCTGTACAACCGCGCCTCGATGGACGTGGATGGCACGCCGTGGGATCCGGATCGCCAGATCCTGCACTGGAACGGCGAGAAATGGGTGGGCTCCGACGTGCCTGACTTCCCGGTCAACATCCCGCCCGGCGCGCCTGCGGCACCCTTCATCATGCTGCCCGAGGGGCTGGGACGCCTGTTCTCCGAGAAGGGCATGAACGACGGCCCCTTCCCCGAGCATTACGAGCCGGTGGAAAGCCCGATCGCCAAGAATCCGCTGCATGCGAGCGTGACGCACAATCCGACGGCGCGCATCTTCCAGAACGACGCGCAGCGCATGGGCAACCGCCACGACTACCCGTACGTGGCGACGACCTACTCGGTGACGGAACTGTTCCGCCACTGGACCAAGCACAGCCACCTCAACGCTATGCTGCAGCCCGAGCAGTTCATCGAAATCGGCGAGAAGCTGGCGGCGGAGAAGGGCATCCGCCACGGCGATACCGTCAAGGTCACCACCAAGCGCGGCTACATCACCGCCAAGGCAGTGGTCACCAAGCGCATGCGCACGCTCAATGTCGCCGGGCAGGAAGTGCAGCAGATCGGCATTCCGTGCCACTGGGGCTTCGAGGGCGAGACCCGCAAGGGCTATCTGGCCAATACCCTCTCGCCGGGGGTGGGGGATGCGAACTCGCAGACCCCCGAGTTCAAGGCCTTTCTGGTCAATGTCGAGAAACTGGAAGGAGCGCTGGCATGAACTCCCAGAACATCGTGCGCCGCTCGGCCACCAACGCGCTGACGCCCGCCCCGCATGTGCGCGACCACCAGATGGAGGTCGCCAAGCTGATCGACGTGACGACCTGCATCGGCTGCAAGGCCTGCCAGGTCGCCTGCAACGAATGGAACGACCTGCGCGGCGAGGTCGAGGAAAACGTGGGCGTCTACGACAACCCGCGCGACCTCTCGCCCGACAGCTGGACGCTGATGCGCTTCACCGAGCATGAAGACGAGGCCGGCAAGTTCGAGTGGCTGATCCGCAAGGACGGCTGCATGCACTGCGAAGACCCGGGCTGCCTCAAGGCCTGTCCGGTGCCCGGCGCCATCGTGCAGTACGCCAATGGCGTGGTGGACTTCCAGTCCGACCTGTGCGTGGGCTGCGGCTATTGCGTGGCCGGCTGCCCCTTCGACGTGCCGCGCATCTCGAAGAAGGACAACAAGGCCTACAAGTGCACGCTGTGCTCCGACCGCCTGGCAGTCGGCCAGGCCCCGGCCTGCGCCAAGACCTGCCCGACCGGCGCGATCTCGTTCGGCTCGAAGCAGGAGATGAAGGACCTGGCCGCGACCCGCGTGGCCGAGCTCAACGAGCGCGGCTTTGACAACGCCGGCCTGTACGACCCGCAGGGCGTGGGCGGCACGCACGTGATGTACGTGCTGCAGCATGCCGACGACCCGCAGCGCTATGCCGGCTTGCCCAAGGACCCGAAGATCAGTTCCGTGGTCGAGGGCTGGAAAGACGTGCTCAAGCCCGCCGCCGCCGTGGCCGGCGCCGTGGCGGTGGGTGCGATGGCCGCGCACTTCATTGGTGTCGGCCCCAACAGCATCAATGAGGATGAGCAGCCCGATGGCAGCCCCGAGGGCACCGCCGGGGACGATGCAAAGCCGCTGGCACGCGATCCCGCGCAATGAGGAGCAAGACCATGAGCAGCAAAAAAGACCGGATCCTGCGCACCAAGCTCCCAGAACGGCTCTGCCACTGGGCGATCGTGTTCTGCTTCTTCCTGGCCGCCACCTCGGGGATTTCATGGTTCTTCCCGACCTTTTCGTGGCTGAGCGCCTTTCTCGGCACACCACAGATGGCGCGCGTTTTGCACCCGTTCTTCGGCATTGCGGTGTTCGCCGGGCTGTGCTTCATGTTCGTGCGTTTCGTCAAGTACAACCTGCCGGCGAAGACCGACGGCATCTGGTTTCGCAACGTCAAGGGTGTGATCCTGAACAACCATGCGCAGCCGCTGCGCATCGGCAAGTACAACGCCGGCCAGAAGGTGTTGTTCTGGCTCATCATGCTCTCCATCGTGGTGCTGCTGGCCTCGGGGCTGATCATGTGGCGGGCCTATTTCGCCGAATTCTTCCCGATCCCGGTGTTGCGCCTGGCGATCCTGGCGCACTCGATTGCCGGCATCGGGCTGATCCTGCTGATCCTCGGCCATATCTACCTGGCCATCTGGGTGCGTGGCTCCATCACCGGCATGGCCACCGGCTATGTCTCCAGGGCCTGGGTGCGCCAGCACCATGACCGCTGGGCCGAGGAACTCGATGCGCAAGAGGCCAAGGCGCGCGGGAGCAAGGCATGAGCGAGGTGCCTCTGCGCACCGCGATCCCGCTCGAAGAGGCCACCCGCCATTTCGATCCCATCCTGCGCCCCGAACTGGCGGCGCTCTACACCCGGCGCGCGGCCCGGCTGCGCGAGTTGGCCAAGGGCCATGAGCTGGCCGACTATCTGCGTCTTGCCGCCGACGTGGCCGATGGTCAAGCGGCGCAGGCTGCAGAACCCGTGCCCGTGCCTTCCGCTGCTTCGGACACCGCCCCGGCGGCTGTCACCACGGCAGTGGATCTGCCTGCCATCGCCCGCGGCGGCGACTGGCCCGCGCTGTTGGACCGGCTGATCGCACGTGTGCGCCCGCAGGCACCGGCTGCGGCTGCGGCGCACCTGGATGCGCTGGCGGCCATGCCAGAGGCCGAGCGTCGGCAGGCCGCGGTTCGCCTTGCCGAAGGGGCGTTTGCCGAGGTCGACCAGGCCATTGCGCCGTTTCTCTGGGCTGCGCTGTCGCTGGCGGTGGCGCAGGCGGCCCGGCAGGTTGCGCTGCCCGCCCCCGCAGAGCAGGAGTCGGCCCATTGCCCGGTGTGTGGCACGGCACCGGTTGCCAGCCTCATTCACACCGGCGAACGCCAAGGCCTGCGCTACCTGCACTGCGCGATGTGCGAGTGCGAGTGGCACATGGTGCGGGCCAAGTGCTCAAACTGTGGTGACGCCGGTCAACTCGATTACCTGAGCTTCGACAGCCCCGAGGCGAGCATCCGTGCCGAGGCCTGTGGTGCCTGCGGCGGCTACCTGAAGGTCATCTCCTGCGAGCGCGACCAGCACGCCGAGGTGGTCGCCGATGATCTGGCGTCGCTGGTGCTCGACGATGCCGCGCAGACCGAGGGTTTCGGCCGCAGCGGCTTCAACCCGTTCGCACTGCCGGGTTGATCACTTCCCGGGCCGGAAGGCCTGGCAGGCCTCGGGTATGGTCTCGATGCAGGCCGCGCCGATCAGGTCCAGACAATAGGGTACGGCCGCGAAGATGCCATGGGCGATCACCTCGCCCGTTTCGGTGTTCTTGAGGCCGCCCAGCGTCTCGGCGATGGCGCGCGGGCGGCCGGGCAGGTTCAGGATCAGCGTGCGGCCGCGGATCACGCCGACCTGCCGCGACAGGATGGCGGTCGGCACGAAGTGCAGGCTGATCTGGCGCATCTGCTCGCCAAAACCCGGCATGAGCCGGTCGGCCACCGCCAGCGTGGCTTCGGGCGTGACGTCGCGCGGCGCCGGGCCGGTGCCGCCGGTGGTCAGCACCAGATCGCAATGCGCCCGGTCCGCCAGCTCGATCAGCGTGGCCTCGATGAGTGGCTGTTCGTCGGGGATCAGGCGTTCCTCGAAGTGCAGCGGGTTGCGCACGGCCTGACCCAGCCATTGCCGCAGGGCGGGAATGCCTTCGTCGACATAGGCGCCGGCACTGGCGCGGTCGCTGGTCGAGACCAGGCCGATGCGCACGGTGGCGAGCGTCGGGGCGGGAGCGGTGGAAGTGTTCATCGCGCGTCCTCCCCCTCAGAGCAACTCGAAGAGCGGGTAGACCGTCAGCCGGTCACCAGGGGCGACGCGGGCGCCGGGCGGGGTTTCGGCGAGCGCGTTGGCGTGCGCGGCGCCCGAGAGCATGTTCGAGCCCTGTTGCGCCACCGGCGTGACCTGCCAGCCGGCCTCATGCTGGCGCAGCACCACGCGCACGAACTCGCGCCTCGGCTCGGGTTCGTCGCGGCGGAAGTCGGCGCTGGCCTGCAGTTGCAACGGCCGGGCCTGCTCGATGGGCAGGCCGCTCAGCCGGCGTAGCGTCGGCAGTGCCAGTTGCTGGAAGGTCACCAGGCTGGAGACCGGGTTGCCCGGCAGCATGAACACCCGGCAGGCCCCGTCGCCATTGTCATTGTCATTGCCATTGCCATGGCCGCTACCCTTGCCGATGTGACCCCAGGTGAAGGGCTTGCCCGGCTTGATGAACAGGCGCCACTGGATCAGTGTGCCAACCTCGGTCAGCGCGTTCTTCAGGTGGTCTTCCTCGCCCACCGAGACGCCGCCCGAGCACAGGATGGTGTCGCTGTGTTGCGCGGCCTGCTGCAGCGCGGTGCGGGTGGCGGCGAGCTGGTCGGGCAGCGCGCCGCCGTCGTGCACCTCGAAACCCAGCGCCCGCAGCCAGGTGATGAGCATGATGCGGTTGCTGTCGTAGATCTGGCCGGGCTGCAATGGCTGACCGGGCGGCACCAGCTCGTTGCCGCTGGAGAACACCGTCACGCGCAGCCGCGCCAGCACCGGCGCGTGCGTGTAGCCCTGGATCGCCAGCAGACCGATGGTGGCCGGGTTTAGGCGCTGCCCCTGGCGCAGCAGCGTTGTGCCGGTCTGCAACTCCTCGGCCTGGCGGCGGATGTGCTGGCCGGGCTTGATGCGCGTGCCGTCGATCAGCGTGATGCGGTCGTCAGCGCCGCGTGCGACGTGCTCCTGCATCACCACCGAGGTGGTGCCGGCGGGCACTGGCGCGCCGGTGAAGATGCGCGCGGCCTTGCCGGGCTGCAGCGTGAGGCCGGTGGCGGCATCGCCGGCGGCGATGCGGTGCTGCACCTGCCAGTGCCGGCGGTCATCGCCATGGATCGCGTACCCGTCCATCGCGCTGTTGTCGAAGGTCGGCACGTCGAAGCGCACGGCCACATCCTGCGCCAGCACGCGGCCATTGAGTTCGGCCAGCGGGGCTTGCTCGGTGCGGGAGATCGGGCGGTGCGTCTGCAGCAGCGTGGCAAGCGCGTCGTGGTAGTCGAGCAGGTCTTGTGACATGGTCATGGATGGGAGAGGGGTGCCGCCGCAGCGGTGGTCTGCAGGTGCGCGAGCGTCTGCAGGTCGTTGATGTTGATGAAGGCCTGCGCGTCATCGAAGAACACGCGGGCGCATCCGCTGTGCGCGAGCCAGCCGCGCAGGCTCCGGTCCTCGCTCTGCTGCAGGTGCCGGGGCAGGCTCAGCAGCAACGCCGGCCGCAGCAGCAGAATGCTCGGGTGCGGGCCGTCGGCGGTGGCGGCCATCACGGCCGGCGGCGCGCCGGGCGCGAACAGCGCCTGCCCCAGCCGGGCCACCAGTTGCGTCGGCAGCAGCGGTGTGTCGCAAGGGGCGATCAGCAGCGCGTCCAGGTCGGGAGGGATGTGCGGCAATGCGCTGGCCAGGCCGGCCAGCGGGCCCTTGCCCAGCAGCGCCGCTTCGTCGCTGAAGACCGGCAGGCCCAGTGCCTGGTATGCGGCAAGGTCATGGTTGGCACTGATGGCCAGCCAGTCAACCTGCGGGCGCAGGGTTTGCACCACGTGCCGCACCAGCGGCTGGCCGTGCAAGGACTGCAGGCCTTTGTTGCGGCGGTCCATGCGGCGACCTTCGCCGCCGGCCAGCACCAGCGCGCCGATGCGGCGCGCGCCGGTTTGCCAGCGCTGCCGCGCGGCCTGGTCGCTGGTCTTGGCCTCCACCCAGTGCGCGCTGGCGTCGGCAAAGCACTCCTGCTTCCAGAACGGTGCCTCGGTCTTGAGGTAATCCATCACGAAGGCATTGGCCTCGTAGGCGTCGCGCCGGTGCGCGCTGGCGGTCTCGACCAGCACGATGGCCTCGCCGACACCAATGCGGCCGACGCGGTGCTGTACCTGCACGCGCTGCAACTGCCAGCGCTGGCACGCCTGCGCCGCGATGCGTTCGATCTCGGCCTCGGTGACGCCGGGAAAGTGCTCCAGCACCAGGTGGCTGAGCGCCGCGCCGCGCGCGTCATTGCGCACGCGGCCGACGAAGCGCACCACCGCGCCGCAACGCGCCGGCCCGGCACCAGGGTTGGTGTCGGCACAGGCGTGATCGAGCACGATCGGCTCGGTCTGGATGCGCACGCTGAACATCGCGCCGCCCTCAGCCACCGGTCACCGGCGGCAGAATCGCCACCGCATCGCCGTCGCGCACCAGCGCGGGCGCGTGCAGCAGCTGCTGGTTGAGCGCGAGTTTGAAAATGCGGCCGGGCTGCAGCGCCTCGGCCCAGTCGGGACCGCGCTGGCGCAGTTGCGCCAGCAGTTCCTCGGTGCTGCCGCCGGGCCAGTCCAGCGTCTCGGTGCCGGCGGGCTGCAACTGCTTGAGCGGCCCGAAGTAGGTGATGGTGATCATTGGGGAGCAGGGGTTGGTTGCGGATGGCTGGTGCAGGCCAATTTTGCCATCGGTCGCCAAGGGCCGTGGCGCCCGGAACCTGTCCTCCCGAAGATCGTGAAGATGCTCTCGTGTGGAGACAGCGTGGTCCCTCCTCGTTGAACGGGCGCTTATCGCTGGTTGTACAAGGGGTTTTGCATGTCGCGCAGCGCGGAACCACCCGGCCGCCGCTACACTGGCGGCTCTGCCGTTAGCTGGCAGCACTGCCCCGACAGCCCACGACAAGAACCTGCCGCAAGACCAGGGAAGCCAGACGAAATCCACAGAATGCCGGTCTCGCTGCATCGGCAGGCCGGTCCGGAAGATATGCCAGCGATGATGGATGCCCCCACTGCGCAACTGATCGACACCTATGGTCGCCGGATCAGCTATCTGCGCGTCTCCGTCACGGACCGCTGCGATCTGCGCTGCAGTTATTGCATGCCCAAGGATTTCAAGGGCTTCGAGGAGCCTGCCCACTGGCTCCGCCATGAAGAAATGGCGCGACTGGTGGGGCTCTTCGTGCAGTTGGGCGTGAGCAAGGTGCGGCTGACCGGTGGCGAGCCCTTGATGCGCCGCGGGATTGCCGAGCTGGCCGCGCGCATCACCGCCATGCCGCAGGTGCGCGACCTGTCGCTCTCCACCAATGGCACCACCCTCAAGCGCCATGCGGCCAGCCTGCGGGCCGCTGGCGTGAAGCGGCTCAACGTCAGCCTCGACACGCTCGATGTCGCCCAATACGCGGCCATCACCGGGCGCGACTGCCTGCATGATGTGCTCGAAGGCCTGGGCGAGGCCGTCCGTGTCGGCTTTGCGCCCATCAAGCTCAATTGCGTGGTCAATTCCGACATGCCCGAGGCCGAGATGATCCGCCTGCTGCGTTATGCGCTCGAGCATGGTTTCATCCTGCGGCTGATCGAGAACATGCCCATCGGCAGCACCGGCCAGCAGTTCCAGCATGCCGACCTCACCAGGCAGGGCGCGGAGCTGGCGGCCCGCTTTGATCTGGTGCCGGCGCTCGATACCAGCGACAGCGGCCCGGCCCGCTACTGGACGGCCGGGGACGACGGGCCGTCGGTGCTGGGCGTCATCACACCGATGTCGCGCCACTTCTGCGAGACCTGCAACCGCGTGCGCCTCACGGTCGATGGCACGCTGCACCTGTGCCTGGGGCAGGAGGACAGCGTGCCGCTCGGGCGCCTGCTGCGCGCGGGCGCCGACGATGCGGCGCTGCTGGCAGCCATCGAGGCCGGCATTGCCGCCAAGCCCGAACGCCACGAGTTCAACACCCGGCGCGAGCGCGTGGTGCGCTTCATGTCGCAGACCGGAGGATGAACGTGGCGCGCGAATCGGTGGATGCGGCCCGCCTGGCCGGTGTGTTCGGTCTGGCCGGCCGCTCGGGCAGCGGCAAGACCACGCTGATCGAGGCCATGCTGCCCATTCTGCTGGCCCGCGGCCTGCGGGTGAATGTCATCAAGCACAGCCACCACGACATCCCGCTCGAGCCGCCGGGCAAGGACAGCGCCCGTTTCCGCGCCGCCGGCGCGCAGGAGGTGATGGTCGCCTCGCCCTATCGCTTTGCCATCGCGCACGAGCTGCGCGACCGGCCCGAACCCTCCCTGGCCGAGCAACTGGCACGGCTGGCTCCGGCCGATCTGACGCTGGTCGAAGGCTTCAAGCAGGAAGCCATCCCGCGCATCGAGGTGTTCCGGCCCGCCTTGGGGCAGCCGCCGCTGCATGCGCAGCCGGACTTCGACTGCGTCGCCGTCGCCAGTGATGGCCCCCGGCTGCCCGGCGCGCCACAGTCGCTGGCCTGGCTGCCGCTCAACGAGGTGGCGGCCGTGGCCGATTTCATCTGCCGCCACCAGGGCCTGGCCCCACGCTGACGGGCGAGCCGGACGCATCGACGCACGGGGGCAATCATGGACGACAAGCAACTGCTGCGCTACGCGCGCCACATCCTGCTCGATGGCATCGACATCGACGGGCAGGAACGCCTGCTGGCCAGCACGGTGCTGGTGGTGGGCTGCGGCGGCCTCGGCCATGCCGCGGCGGCCTATCTGGCCGCCAGTGGCGTCGGGCGGCTCTGGCTGGCCGACGATGATGTGGTGGAGGCCTCCAACCTGCAGCGGCAGATTCTCTTTGGACCGCAGGATCTCGGCCACCCCAAGGCTGAGGTGCTGGCGCGCCGCCTGGCCGGGCAGAACCCGGACATCCAGCTGCGCGCGCTGGTCGAGCGGCTGGACGAGACCCGGCTGCGCGAGCTGCTGGCCAATTGCGACGTGGTGCTCGACTGCAGCGACAACTTCGCCACGCGCCATGCCATCAACCGCGCCAGTGTGGCCACCGGCACGCCGCTGGTGATGGGGGCGGCCACGCGCTTCGAAGGGCAACTGAGCGTATTCGAGCCGCGTCGTGTCGATTCGCCATGCTACGCCTGCCTGTTCGGCGAGGGCTTGGCCGACGATGGCGCCTGCGCCACCTTTGGCGTGTTCGCGCCGCTGGTGGGCATGGTGGGCACCGCGCAGGCCGCCGAAGCGCTCAAGTTGCTGCTGGGCATCGGCACCGTGGCCTGCGGGCAGCTGGTGCTGTTCAATGCGCTGGAGACCGGTACGCAGAGCTTGGGCTTGACCAGACAGCCGGGCTGCCCGGTGTGCGGCGCGCGGGAGGCCGCTGGCGCGTCGCCCCTGCCGGCGCAAGCGGCTCCGCAGGCTTCAGGCGGGGTCCGAGGGGCCTGAGTCCCGCGCCCAGGCGCCGCTTTTGCCGCCTTGCTTGCTCACCAGGGCAATGCGCTCGATCACCATGCCTTTGTCGATGGCCTTGAGCATGTCGTAGATCGTCAGCAGGCCCACCGAGGCGCCGGTCAGCGCTTCCATTTCCACCCCGGTTTTGCCGACGGTCTCGGCCGTCACCTCGATGCGCACGCGCTGCTGTACCTCGTCCAGCGCAAAGGCGACGCTCAGGTGTGTCAGGGGCAGCGGATGGCACAGCGGAATGAGGGCGGCGGTCTGCTTGGCGCCCTGGATGGCGGCAATGCGCGCCACGCCCAGCACGTCGCCCTTGGGGCTGGCATCCTGCGGATTCTTCAGCGCGGCGAAGGTGGCGGCCGAGAGCTGGATGCTGCCTTCGGCCACGGCCTTTCGGTGGGTGGCACTCTTGTGCCCCACATCCACCATCCAGGCCTGGCCCTGGGCATCGAAATGGGAAAGCGGCTGGGTGGCCGGAGCGGTCTTGGGGGGATCCTGGGAAGTCATGCGCGTGGGTGCGGGAGGGCTGCGGGCCGACCGACTGTAGCAGATGCCGCTTTGCGCCGACGAGCGTTTTTCGCCGTAACATTCCGGGCAGAACCGACTCCAGAAAGGCGTTCCATGACAGCATCCCTGGCTGCCGTATTGCATGACGGGCATGGCATTGCAGAGCCCGTGCTGCACGACTTCGTCGCATGGGCGCGCCGGCAGGGCTGGCGCGTGCGCGGGTTGCTGCAGGTCTCGGAGGTGGAACTGCCCGATCCGGTATCGGGCGGTCAGTGCCAGCGCCACATGGAGCTGGTGGACATCGAGCAGGGCCGGCGCTACCTGATTTCCCAGTCGCTCGGCAAGGGTTCGGCATCCTGTTGCCTGGACGCGGCCGGCGTGGCCGAGGCCAGCGCGGTGCTGCGGCGCGCGCTGGTTGAACGGCCGGATCTGGTCGTCGCCAACCGTTTCGGCAAGCTGGAGGTGGAAGGCGGGGGACTGCGCCAGGAAATGGCCGCCGTGGTCGAGGCGGGCGTGCCGCTGCTGACCGCGCTGGACCGGCGTTTCCTGGGCGAGTGGCAGCAGTTTGCCGCCGAACTGGGGCAGACCCTGCCGCCCGAGGTGCCGGCCCTGCAGCGGTGGTGGCTGGCGCAGCTGGCGGCGCGCCAGACAGGCGCATCGGTGTAGGCCAATGCCGGCAATCGCGCCGGCAAGGTGGCCAAAACCGGCCGAGGCAGTTAAAACCTCCCGACGGTCTTTTCGCGGGCCGCCCGGCAGCGATTCCGCGCCTGGCCGTGAACAGATCAAGCTTCGGTTTCAACAACCGCACGGACGCCAGCCCGGCCGGCGCCGTCGCACAGGAGGTCTTTCCATGGCATTTTTCACGCTTTCCCGCTCGCTGGCGGCGGCATCCGCCGCTGCATTGCTGACTGTGGCTGGCTGCGACGGCAGCAATTCCAGCAGCGTGGCGCCGGAGCCACCGGCAGCTCCCAAGACCGTCCCCGCACCAGCACCAGCACCGGAGCAGTCCGGCGAAGACGGCACCACCCACCCGAGCGCGCCGGACGACTTGCAGAATGCCCCGCCTGCGGAAGCGCCGGCGCCGGGATCGGGCGATGGCGAGGGCGCCCCGGCCAACACCGGGACCGCGGAAAGCGGTTCGTGAGCCCTGCCTGGGCAGGCTCCGCGTATGCCGACGCCGTGCCGGGGCACATGGCAGACCGGCAGCGCAGATCGGGAGGGCAGTGCGACAATCGCCCTTCGATCAACCACTTTGCCGACCCTGCATGGAGAATGCCGTCTTGACCGAGGAAGATGCCGCGGCGCTGCCGCCCCCGCTGGTGACGGTGCCGGTACAGCGCCATGTTCGCGACGAGGTCGCGCCCTGGACGGATGATCAGGTCGTTGCCGAGGTGCCGGTGGCCCTGGTGTTCAACGGCATTTCGCATGTGGTGTTGATGTGCACCCCGCAGGACCTGCCCGAGCTGGCGCTGGGCTTTGCGCTCAGTGAAGGCATCATCGAGCGCCCCGCCGATTGCTATGGCATCGAGGTGGCCAGTGTCGATGCCTGCGGCGATGCGCCGCAAGGGCCACAGGCGATGCTTGAGCAGGTGGAGGTGCCTGCCGTCGAGGTGCGGCTGGAGATCGCCAGCAGCGCCTTCATGCGGCTCAAGGAGCGCCGCCGCAGCCTGGCCGGGCGCACCGGGTGTGGCGTCTGCGGCATTGACAGCCTGCAGGCCCTCGACCTGGTGCCCGAGCCGCGCACGCCACCGCCGTGGCTGGCACAGATCACGCCGCAGACCATCTTCAAGGCATTGGCGGCCATGCCGGCGTGGCAGGTGCTTAACCGCGCGACCGGTGCCGTCCATGCCGCTGCCTATGCCGGCATCGACGGTGAGCTGGTGGCCGTGTACGAAGACGTGGGCCGTCACAATGCGCTCGACAAGCTGCTCGGCGCCCGCGTCATGGCCGGCGATGTTGGTCAAGGCGGCCAGCCCTGGCCGCAGCGGGGCTTCGTGGTCATGTCCAGCCGCGCCAGCTACGAACTGGTGCGCAAATGCGCCCGTCTTTCGGTACCTCTGCTCGCCACCATCTCGGCGCCCACCTCGCTGGCCATCCAGGTTGCCGAGACGGCCGGTCTGCAGCTGTGGGGCCTGGCGCGCGAGCCGCGCGCGCTGCGATACACGCGCTGAGCGGGTTTGCGCCGCGTCGCGCCGCTCCTGCTGTTCAGCGGCCGTGGCTGGGAGTCTGCAGATCGAGGCTTTGCAGGCGCTCGGGCGTGCCGACATCGGTCCAGTCGCCCGTGTAGAGGCTGGCGCTGACGCGGCCGGCCGCTGCCGCCTTGAAGAGCAGCGGCCCGAGCGGCGCGGCGACGCCGGCCGGATTGCCGGCCGGGATGCTGCACCAGGGTGGCTGGAACAAGGCCTTGCGCAGCAGCGCAATGGTGCTGTAGGTGAGGCTGGGCGGGCTGGTCCTGGCCGCTTCTTCGTGGCTTGACGCCCCATGCGCCGGCCGTGCCAGTCCGTCGGCGCCGAGCACGAAGTCGCCGCGCGGGTGGTGCGGCGGGTTGGGTACCAGCCACAGGTGTGCCAGCGCCTCGCCGGCGGCGAAGCGGCGGCGCAGTGCCTCGTCAAAGCGCCATTGCGGCACGAACACATCGCCCGCCACCAGCCAGAAGCTGTCATCGAGCAGTGGCAGCGCGCGTGCAATGCCCCCGGCGGTCTCGATGCCGCCGCCGAAATCGCGTTCCTCGCGCGAGTAGTGCAGCGCCAATGCCGGGTGATCGGGATGGGCTGCGCCGAAGTCTGTGCCGAAGCCTGCGCCCCAGCGCTCGGCCACCTGCTGGCCCAGCCAGCCGGTGTTGATCACGGCCGATGCGATGCCTGCGGCCTGCAGCGCCTCCAGGTGCCATTGCATCAGCGGCTTGCCCTGCACGGCCAGCAGCGGCTTGGGCGTGTGGTCGGTGAGCGGCCGCATGCGCTCGCCCCGGCCGGCGGCCAGGATCATCGCGGCAGCCGGTGGATGCAGGGGAGGCAGCGGTGTGGACATGGAGCGGGAGGGCGAAGGGCTGTGCGGGGCCGCTCAATCCTGGCGATGGTGGTCCTGGCGGATCATCTCCAGGTCATGGGAGATGGCCTCGCCATGGCGGCGCAGGTTGCGGCGATGCCAGAGGTCGATGCCCATCATCAGCAGCAGCACCATCACGCCGAACGAGGTCATGGCCGCACGCGCCGACAGGCCCAGCTTCGTGGCGGTGGCATAGACGATGCCCAGCAGCAGGATGCAGGCCTGCTCGTTGAAGTTCTGCACGGCAATGGAGCGGCCGGCACCCATCAGCGAGTGGCCCCGGTGTTGCAGCAGCGCATTCATCGGCACCACCATGTAGCCGCCGAGCACGCCCACCAGCACCAGGATGGGAATGGCCAGGTAGAGGCTGTCGACCCAGTGCATCAGAATCACCACCAGGCCCATGGCGGTGGCCACCGGCAGCACGCTGGTGGCGTGTTCGAGCTTGACGCGGGCCGACGAGACCACCGCGCCGACAGCGGTGCCGATGGCCACCACGCCCAGCAGCGAGGACGACTGCGTGGTGTTCAGCCCCAGCACCAGCGCGCTCCAGGCCAGCACGATGTAGCGCAGATTGCCCGAGGCGCCCCAGAACAGCGTGGTGGTGGCCAGCGAGATCTGGCCGAGCTTGTCCTGCCAGAGCCGGTTGTTGGAGTGCAGGAAGTCGCGCATCAGCGCCTGCATGCTGCCGACCACGCCCAGGTTGCTGCCCTTCCACATGGGGCGCAGCCGGGCGGCGGTGCGCGGGATGAAGATGTTGATGCCGGCGGCCAGCGCGTAGATCAGCACGATCACCCCCAGCGCTGCCTGCACCGAATCGTGGAAGGCCAGCGTGAAGCCGGGGATGCCCAGCTCCAGCAGCCACAGGTAGAGGCTGTCGCTGACGAGCAGGCCGCCGAGCACCACGCCGAGGATGATCGAGCTGATGGTCAGACCCTCGATCCAGCCATTGGCCTTGACCAGCAGCGAGGGCGGCAAGAGCTCGGTGAGGATGCCGTACTTGGCCGGCGAGTAGGCCGCCGCGCCCAGGCCCACGATGGCGTAGGAGAGCAGCGGGTGCGAGCCATACATCATCAGCAGGCAGCCGACCAGCTTGATGGTATTGCTCATGAACATGACGCCGCCCTTGGGGCGCGCATCGGCAAAGGCGCCCACGAAAGGGGCCAGCAACACATAGAAGAGCGCGAACATCGGCACCAGCGCGGCACTTTGCCATTCGTGCGCGGCGCTGCGGCGCAGCAGCTCGACGGCCACCACGAACAAGGCATTGTCCGCCAGCGAGCTGAAGAACTGGGCGGACATGATGGTGGAGAAACCGGGCTTCATCGAGGCTGGATGGGGGAGCTGTGGTGAGCAAAGCGTTCGGTTATATCACGCGGCCATGACCGGGTGCACAATATCGCCTGTCGCCATTTCGGGTTTTGAACAGGCGCCCGCGGCCGGTTTGCAAGCGCGTCCACGCCGTTGTTTCCGCACCGGTTGCTGCACCGGCCGCAGCGTCTGTTCCCGTGCCCAGTCTTTCGGACCACCTGCCATCATGCCCCGTCCCATCCAAGCCATCGTTCACCAGGGCGCCGTGCGCCACAACCTGCAAGCGGTGCGCCGGCAGGTGCCGGACGTCAAGGTCTGGGCGGTCGTCAAGGCCAATGCCTATGGCCATGGCATCGAACGGGTCTACGAGCCGCTGCGCGGCGCCGACGGCTTTGCACTGCTGGATCTGCAGGAGGCCGAGCGCGTGCGTGCGCTCGGCTGGCGTGGCCCCATCGTGCTGCTCGAAGGCGTGTTCGAGCCGCGCGACCTGGAGATCTGCTCGCGGCTGGGAATCTGGCATGCCGTGCACTGCGACCAGCAGATCGACTGGCTGGCCGCGCACAAGACGCATGCGCCGCACCGCGTGTTCCTCAAGCTCAATGGCGGCATGAACCGGCTGGGCTTCACGCCGGCGCGTTACCGCACCGCCTGGGCGCGCCTGTCGGCACTGCCGCAGGTCGAGGAGATTTCGCTGATGATGCATTTCAGCGATGCCGACGGCGAGCCCGGCATCGAACGGCAGCTGGCGGTGTTCCGCGAGGCCACCGACGGCCTGCCCGGCGAGCGCAGCATCTGCAACAGCGCCGCCATCCTGCGTTTTGGCGCGCAGCCCGGCGTCAGCCAGGATTGGGTGCGCGCCGGCATCGCGCTCTATGGCAGCTCGCCCGACTACCCGGCCGGCAGCATCGAGCGCTGGGGACTGCAGCCGGCCATGAGCCTGCGCAGCCGCATCATCGACACGCAACAGCTGCAGCCGGGCGACACTGTGGGCTATGGCTCGCGCTTCACGGCCGAGGTGCCGATGCGCATCGGCATCGTCGCCTGCGGCTATGCCGACGGCTACCCGCGCATCTGCGATACCGGCACGCCGGTGCTGGTTGATGGCGTGCGCACGCGCACGCTCGGGCGCGTCAGCATGGACATGCTGGCGGTGGATCTGACGGCGCCCATTGCCGCCGGTCACGCCAGCGGCTTTGGCAGCGAGGTGGTGCTGTGGGGCCGCGCCAGCGCCACGCACGGCGGCCAGTGGCTGCCCATCGACGAGGTCGCCGCGCATGCGCAGACACTCGGCTATGAGCTGATGTGCGCGGTGGCGCCGCGCGTGCCCTTCGAGATCGAGCCGCTGCAGGACTGAGCCGCGGCCCGTTGACGGCCCTTGGCCTGGTCTGTCCGTCCGGCCGAGCGGTTGGCCGGACGGACGGGTGTTCAGGCTGCCGTGTCCACGTCCCATTCGGGCGCCAGGCCCTGCGGGTCGATCTCGCGGCCGCCGCGCTCCAGCGTGGCGATCTCGGCCATTTCCGCATCGCTCAAGCGCAACTGTTGCGCCTGCAGATTGCTGGCCAGATGCTCGCGGCTGGTCGAGGAGGGAATCACCGCATAGCCCAGCTGCATCGCCCAGGCCAGCGCCACCTGTGCGGTGGTCGCCTGGTGGCGCGCGGCAATCGCGGCCAGTACCGGGTCCTGCAGCACTTTGCCGTAGGCCAGCGTCATGTAGGAGGTGACCTGGATTCCCTCGTCCTGCAGGAAGCGGGCCAGCCTGCGGTTTTGCAGATAAGGGCTGAGTTCGATCTGGTTGGTGGCGATCTCGCCCTGGCCCACCACCCCGATGGCCTGGCGGGTCAGCGCGATGTTGAAGTTGGAGATGCCGATCTGCCGCGTCAACCCCAGCGCCTTGGCCTCGGCCAGCGCCTCCATGTATTCGGCCAGCGGCACTGGCTGCGCCGGTGCCGGCCAATGGATCAGAGTCAGGTCGACATGGTCGGTGCGCAGCTTCTCCAGGCTCTCGCGCAGGCTGGACACCAGCTTTGCTCGGCTGTAGTTGTCGGTCCAGATCTTGGTGGTCAGGAACAGCGCCTCGCGGGCCACGCCCGAGTCGGCAATGGCCTGGCCGACCTCGGCCTCGTTGCCGTAGATCTGCGCCGTGTCGATGGCCCGGTAGCCCAGCTCCAGCGCGTTGCGTACCGAGTCGATGACGACCTGGCCCTTGAGGCGGAAGGTGCCCAGGCCGAAGGCGGGAATGCGTGTGCTCATGTCGATGTTCTCCTGTGATTGTCGAATGGGAATGGAAGAGGCTGGTGCAGCGCGGTGTCAGAACCCGTTCTGATCCTGGCGCTGCTGCAGGGCCTGCCCCACAGCCAGTGCCAGGCCCAGCAGGGCCACCACCGCGCCGGCCAGCGGCACGGCCTGGTAGCCCAGGCCGGCCTTGAGCACCGCGCTGCCAATGGCCGCGCCCAGCGCGTTGCCCAGGTTGAAGGCGCCGATGTTCACCGAGGAAGCCAGCCCCGGTGCCTCGGCCGCGGCGCGCATCACGCGCATCTGCAGCGGCGGCACCACCGCGAAGGCGGCCATGCCCCAGACCAGCAGCGCGGCAGCCGTGCCGGTGCGGCTGGCCGCCAGCCACGGATAGGCCAGCATCACCACCGCCAGCAGCGTCAGGAAACCGATCAGGCTGCCATTAGGCCAGCGGTCGGCCAGCCGCCCGCCCGCCATGTTGCCGAGCGTGAAGCCCACGCCCACCAGCACCAGCATGGCCGTGATGAACGAGGGCGAAGCGCCGCTGAGCTGCTCCAGCGTGGGCGCGATGTAGGTGTAGAGCGTGAACATGGCGCTGGCCCCCATCACCGTGGTGGCCAGCGCCAGCAGCACGGTCCGGCGCGTGAGCACTGCCAGCTCGGCGCGCACGTTGGGCACCCGGCCGCGCGCCCCTGGCGGCAGGGCCAGGCGCAGCGCCAGCATGGCCAGCACGCCGAGCCCGGCGGTGGCCGCGAACGACATGCGCCAGCCGATCGTCTGGCCCAGCCAGGTGGCGGCCGGCACGCCGCCGATGTTGGCGACTGTCAGGCCCAGGAACATGGTGGCCACGGCGCTGGCTTGTTTGTCCCGCGGCACCAGGCTGGCCGCCACCACCGAGCCCAAACCGAAGAAGGCGCCATGGTTCAGGCTGGTGACCAGCCGTGCCAGCAGCAGCGAGGTATAGCCCGGCGCCAGCGCCGAGAGTATGTTGCCCAGCGTGAAGATGGCCATCAGCGCGATCAGGGCCTGGCGGCGCGGCCAGCGTGCCAGCAGCAGCGTCATCAGCGGCGCACCGATCGTCACGCCGAACGCGTAGGCCGAGACCAGCATGCCGGCCGTTGGAATCGAGACATCGACACCGGTGGCGATGATCGGCAGAAAGCCCATCGGGCCGAATTCGGTGGTGCCGATGCCAAAGGCGCCGATGGCCAGCGCCAGCAGGGCCAGGCCGGCATGGCCCGGATGGTCCGAAGCGCCGGCCGGCACGGCCTGGGTGGCCTGGGGCGCTTCGGTATGGGAGGGAGCGTGTTGCATCTGGAGTGGAAAAGGGGCGATGAACGATGGGAGAAGCGCACCCCGGCTGTTCCAGGGCGTCTTGCAAGGCCGCCAGTATGCGCTTTTCACTTTTGCGGATTAATCGCCTCTCCATGGAAAGACTTTTGAAATAATCGCAAGAATGAAAGTCACCTTCGACGAATTGCAGACCTTTCTCGCGGTGGTCGACACCGGCTCGCTGACCGCTGCCGCGCAGCAACTGGGGCAGACCGTCTCGGCCACCAGCCGGCTGCTGGCGCGCCTGGAGGGCAAGCTGCAGACCACCTTGCTGCGCCGCACCACGCGGCGCCTCGATCTGAGCGACGAGGGCTGCACCTTCCTGCAGGATGCGCGCGCCATCGTCGCCGCCGTCGAGCAGGCCGAGGCGCGCATGACGCAGCGGCGCGGCCAGCCCTCGGGGCCGCTGCGCGTCGATGCGGCCACGCCGTTCATGCTGCACGTCATCGCGCCGCTGGTGCAGGCGTATCGTGCGCGCTTTCCGCTGGTGGAACTGGCGCTGAGCAGCAACGAGGGCTTCATCGATCTGCTCGAGCAGCGCACCGATGTGGCGGTCCGCATCGGCGCGCTCAAGGACTCGACGCTGCGCAGCCGTCTGCTGGGCCGCAGCCGCCTGCGCGTGCTGGCCAGCCCCAGCTACCTGGCGCGGCACGGCATGCCAGAGCGCCCCGGCCAGCTCGACGCGCACGAGCGGCTGGGCTTCAGCCAGCCCGAGTCGCTCAACACCTGGCCGCTGCCAGGTCCGGGCGGCCTGCCGCTGCAGGTGGTGCCCAGCATGGTTTCCACCAATGGCGAGACGCTGCGCCAGCTGGCACTGGCAGGCGCGGGCATCGCCTGCCTGTCGGACTTCATGACCTGGCAGGATCTGGCCCAGGGCCGGCTGGTGCAGGTGCTGCCGCAGCAGACACTGGTCATGCAGCAGCCCATCCACGCCGTGTACTACCGCAACACCGCCGTCTCGGCCCGCATCGCCTCCTTCGTCGACCACCTGGCTGGTGCCATCCGTGCTGCGCCTTGGGGCATGTGATTCGGTCGCACATCCGCTGCCGGCATCTCCGTCCGGTCATGGCGTGCCAGGTCGTGTGGCCAAACGCCAGATGATGTTCTTTTTGAGGCGAGGGTGGAGGCGCTACCTCTCTTTTTCCATGCGCATAAGACAGCATGCATTTGGGTTTTCGTCAACGAATCGTCATTGGGCTTTGTGGAGTTGCGCGGCAACACAATAAAACCGGATCGATATGGATGAATAATAGGTTAAAGTAAATCAATAAAGTAATGTTTCAGTAAATATTATCGATGTTTACGTAAATTATCTGTAAATGAAATATTGGTGTTGGCTTTAATTGGTTCTGGATATTAATATCCAATAAATTAATTGCCATTTTCATCGACGGGGCGGTCCAATCGGCTGGACGTGCCGAGGCTGACTGGTGCGTGCCATGAATGGACACTGACACGCCAATCAGAATGCCTGTGGGAATGGCTGTTTTAGCCGACGATGGAGAAAAAACGCGATGATGCTATCGCCCAAGATGGGTTGCACGGCCGTCAACCGTGGGTTCACGCTGATCGAAGTCATGATCGTGGTGGCCATCATTGCCATTCTTGCGGCCATTGCGGTGCCATCCTACCAGTCCTATGTGCGGCGCGGTCAACTGCAGGATGCGTTTTCCCAGATGTCCAGCTATCAGTTGAAGATGGAGCAGTCTTATCAAGACAATCGCAACTACGGTGAGAGCACGTGTCGCCTCTCTGCCTCATCGTTACAGAGTAATTATTTCTCGTTTCAATGTACTCTGGATTCTGATGCGCAAGGTTATACGCTCGCGGCCAGTGGTTCCGGTGGCCTGACGTCTGGCTACAACTACAGCGTCAATGAGTCCGGGACGCGCAAAACGACGATGTACGCCGGCAACGTGGTGACTGCTTCTTGCTGGCTACTGCGCTCGGCCAGTTGCTGAACGGAGTCTCCTCAAATGCAACGGAGACGAAGCCTCGGCCCTGATGTGAATGGCGGCATGCCCGGCCGTGGTGCTGGTTTTACGCTGCTGGAACTGATGGTGGTATTGGCCATTGTTGGGCTGTTGGCGCTGGCCGTGGCACCAGACATGCGCGACTGGATGCGCAACCAGAATATCCGCAATACGGCGCAAAGCTTGCAAAACGGCCTGCAGATCGCACGCCATGAGGCCATGCGCCGTAACCAGCCAGTCGGTTTCTGGTTGGTTGCGGCGGGTAATACCCAGGGTGCCATGGATGATGACTGCCAACTCTCGGCCAGCAGCGGCTCCTGGGTAGTGAGCGTCTCCGACCCTGCTGGTCAATGCGCCTCCGAGCCATCCGCGACCGAGGCGCCGATGGTGGTCGATAAAGAGGTGGCGGGCGCTGCCTCCGTATCGGTGGCTGCCGTTAATGCAGGCGGCTCCGCCGCCAGCAGCCTTCGCTTCGATGGCTATGGTCGCATCGCCAGCTCCAGCGTCGCAAGTGCCATTGCCCGCATCGACATTCGAGACTCCAGTGATGCCAGCAACAGCGGTGACGCCACCGACACCTTTCGCCGCCTGCGCCTGTTGATTTCCGGCACGGGTGCGATCCATCTGTGCGACCCGGCGCTGAGCAGTACCGGCACCGACCCACGCCGTTGCCCGTCCTGACCGTACAAGCAGCCTGTCATGCCACATGTTCACCGTTTGTCATTGCCACAGTGCAGCCGCCAAGGCGGGTTTGCGTTGCTGGAATCATTGGTCGCCATCCTCCTGTTCGTCATCGGAATCCTGGGCCTGGTCGGACTGCAGGTCAGCATGACGCGCGAATTGACCCAAACACAGATGCGCTCCGATGCGGCATACCTGGCGCAGGAAATGGTCGGCCTGATGTGGGCGGATATCGCCCATCTCTCGAACTATGCGAAGGCCGATGCAGATGGTGACTGCAATGCCGCTGCCTGCATGCGCTGGACCGACAAGGTCGCCGAACGGCTGCCCGGGGGGCAGTGCATCATCGACATCAACGCGCTGAACGATGGTTCGGGCGCCAACGGCAGCGATGTTGAGATCACCGTTTTCTGGACCATGCCCAACGGAGATCAGCACCGCTACGTCACCACGACCACGATCGCCGAGAGCTACACGGAATGAGCTTGTATCGAACTTCTTCTTCCTGCCTGCCGCAGCCAGTCAATGGTGCCCATGGTGTCTCGCTGGTGGAACTGCTGGTCGGTATGGCCATCGGCCTGTTGACCGTGCTGGTCATCACGCAGGTTTTCCTGGTGTCGGAACAGTATCGACGCATTCCCACCAGCGGTGCCAACGCGCATGTGAATGGCGTGCTGGCGCTGGATGCGTTGCAGCGCGACATCCGCCAGGCCGGTTATGGTCTGGGTCCGCGGGACTGGCTGGGTTGCCAGACGGAAGACTCCAGCGACGCTGCCAAGGTCGGTCTGTCCGGAACTGTGTTGGCACCTGTTGTGATCACGCCGGGCGACAGTGACCACCCGTCCGATGCGGTGACGGTTCTCGCCAGCGGCAGCAGCGATGCCGCCATGCCGATCCAACTGGCCGAGGACCATGCGGTCAGCGGCACCGCCTTCATCACCGCCACGGCCGCCGGGCTCAGTGCCAGCGACTGGATGCTTGTCACTGATGGCAGCACCTGCGAGGTGTTCCAACTCGGCAGTATCACCACCATCGGTAGCCAGTACAGCCTTGGGCACGCCTCTGGTATGGCTGCTTTCGCGGATGGCAGTGTGCTTTCCGACCTGGGGGCCATTCCCGTCTATCGGCGCTGGAGCATCGATGCCGATCGCGCGGTGTTGCAAATGACGGATCTGGCTACGACCGCGCCTTCCGCCGTGGATGCCTATCCTGAAATCGTGCTGATGCGGGCGCTGTATGGCAAGGACACCAACAGTGACGCCACCATCGACACCTACGAAGCCACGCAGCCATCGGTATCCGACTGGGGCAATGTGCTGGCCGTGCGCCTGGTGCTGGTGGCTCGCAGTCCGCACTACGACAAGGAGGCCGTCACCACGGACGCACCCGAGTGGGTTCTCGGCAGCGCTACCGTCAGCGGCGCCCATGCCTGCAACGGCGATGCCGAAAGCCAGTGCCTGAGCCTCGATCTCGAGCATGTCGGGGATGACTGGCAGCACTACCGCTATCAATTGCTCGACACCATGATTCCGATGAGGAACCTGCTATGGAATGCCGGATGACCCCCGTTGTCGTGCCGCCAGGTCAGGGCATGTGCGGCGGACAGCAGCGCGGCATGGCTCTGATCTTCGCGCTGCTGGTACTGCTGGCGCTGATACTGGCCGGTGTGGCCCTGGTCCGCTCGGTCAACACCGGCGCGTTGGTGGCCGGCAACCTGGCATTCAAGCAGGACGCCACCGTTACGGCCGATCGCGCCGCACAGCAAGCCATCAGCGTGCTCTATGCCCGGCTCGCCGCGGACGCCGACAGCCTCGATGCGGATCTGCCGGACATCGGATACTACGCCAGCACCGATGGGCACCTTGATCCGACCGGCTACGCCCGTGCGGACGATGCCAGCAGCCGTCGGCTCATTCAGTGGGACAGTGATTATTGCAGCGGCTATTCCTCCTACGCGAGTTGCGCCTACACCCCCAGTGCGAGCACTGTCAGTATCAACGGCAATGAGGCCGGCTGGATCGTCTTCCGGCTTTGTGACGCATCCGGCTCCTATGGCAGCGGCGAGGCCACCTGTGCGGCCGCATCCAGCGCCGCGAGCACAGGGGATTGCCAGGGTGCCATCAACTACGAGAACCAGGGAACAGGCTGCGCGGGCACCGCTTCCAGCCCTTACTACCGCATCCTGGTGCGCACCAAGGGGCCGCGCAACACCGTCAGCTACACCGAGACCATCGTGCATTTCTGAGCCGCTAGGACGACATCCATGCATTTCCTGCCCTGCCTTGCGCGCGCCGCCATCCCAGGCCGACAACTTGCCATCCGCGCGCTTGTACCCCTGTTGTCTGCGCTGGTCTGGCTGCCGGCACAGGCCGCCGAGACGGATATTGCCGACGAGCCGCTGATCAGCATGACCGAGGTCAAGGCCAAGCCGAACCTGATGTTCATCCTGGACGACTCGACCAGCATGAACCGGGCCTACATGCCGGACAACATGAGCGGATCCAGCTATTACGGCTACTACTCAGCCCAATGTAATGGTGTAGCCTATGACCCCGCCTACACTTACACGGCGCCGTTGTATGCGGATGGAACTTCCTACCCCGACGCCAGTTTCACCGCAGCTTGGAGTGACGGTTATACGCAGAGCAGCACGGTCAATCTTCAGGGCACGGGATCTTCCTACACGGCCAGCAGCCTTTCGTCTTCGAGCGGGTCGAGCGCAACTTTGACCTTCAACAGTGGCGTCAGCACGTCCACTTTCACGGCAGGCAGCACGGTGACGGTCAGGCGTGGGAATGGTACTTCCTACAGTGGAACAGTGACCAGTTGGACCAGATCGGGCAATACCTACACCCTGGTCGTCAGTCTCAGCGGTTTTTCCTCGAGTGGCACCGGCAACTGGACGGTGACCACCCAGGGCAGCGGTCAGACTTACTACACCTATACGGGCAGTCAGACGGCGATGGACTGGACCTACGGCAGTTCTGGATCGGTGAACACCAGCACCACTTTCTACAAGGAGTGCATGACCTCTGCGAGTTCCAGCAGCAGTGTGTTCACGAAAGTGACAGTCACTTCCAGTTCGTCCGAGGCCACCAATTACGCTAACTGGTATTCCTACTATCGCACGCGGCTGCAACTGATGCGCACGGCCGTTGGGCAGGCCTTCACTGAACTGGACGACAGCTACCGGGTCGGCTTCATGACTCTTGGCCGCACCGGCATTACGAATGGCACAACGTTCCGGGACATACAGGATTTCGATACTGCCTGGAAGAGCAATTTCTACAGCAGCCTCTATGGCACCACCACGTATGGAACCACGCCATCACGGGTGGCCTTGTCCAGGGCAGGACGCTATTTCGCCAAGAAGATTTCGGGGCAGTCCTACGATCCGATGGAGTATGCATGTCAGCGCAACTTCGCGCTGTTGACTACCGATGGCTACTGGAACGGCGACTATGGCGTGAAACTGGATGGCAGCACCTATGTTGGCGATATGGACTCGGGCTCGGATGTGGGTCTGCCGCTGCGGGATGCCACCAAGACCGCCAACACCCTCGCTGATGTTGCCTTCTACTATTATCAGAACGACTTGCGCAGCGATCTGGACGATGTTGTGCCCACGTCGGGGCGCGACACGGCGACTCACCAGCACATGACCACCTATACCGTTGGCTTGGGCGTCAATGGAACGTTGTCCTATGATGCGGACTACCTGAACCAGACGTCGGGCGACTATGTGGATTTGAGCAACGGCACCAAAAGCTGGCCTGTGCCGTATGGATATAACTTGGGCTCTTCCAACGGAGGAGGTAACGCGACCAATATCGACGACCTCTGGCATGCCGCCGTCAATGGCCGTGGCCAGTATTACTCGGCCATGAATGCCAGCGCCCTGACCGATGCCATTCAGGGCGTGGTCTCGGCCGTGCAGCAATCCACTGGCTCTGCCTCCGGCGCGTCGACCAGCACCCTGGACCTGGTTGCGGGCAGCGACAACGTGGCCTACGAGGCCAGTTACACCACCCTGGTATGGAGCGGGGATGTCGTGGCCTGGCCCATCGATGGCACCACCGCTGAAGTTGATGGCGATGCCATCTGGTCCGCCGCCACCCAATTGGCCAGTACCAGCTATTCGAGCCGCACCATCTGGTTCAATCAAGGCGGTAACCTCACCAGCTTCACCTGGGCCAACCTTCAGGGCAGTCACGCCAGCAGTTTCGCGAGTCTTTGCAGCAGCTTGAAACTTTCGCAATGCAGCTCGCTCAGCAGCAGCAACAAGACCTTGCTGAACAATGGCGAGCATGTGGTCAACTTCCTGCGTGGCCAGCGCAGCTACGAAGTCGCCAGCAATAGCACCAGCCCGCTGTTCCGCACGCGCGACAGCCTGCTGGGGGACATCATCAATAGCAAGCCCATCTATGTGGGCGCACCGCCGTTCAGCTATACGGACAGCGGTTACACCGCCTTCAAGACCGCACAGGCCAGCCGCACGCCGATGGTCTACGCAGGCGCCAACGATGGCATGCTCCATGCCTTCAACGCCAATACCGGCAAGGAACAGTGGGCCTATGTGCCCACTGCGGTGATTCCCAACCTCTATTACCTTGCCGACAAGAACTACGGTACCAACAGCAGCTATCCGCACCGCTATTATGTCGACGGCAAGACCGTGCAGGCCGATGTGTATTGGGATGGTGAATGGCGCACCATGTTGGTCGGCGGTCTCAATGCCGGCGGCCAGTCCTATTACGCGCTGGATATCACCTCTCCCGAGTCGCCCAAGCTCCTGTGGGAGTTTACCGACAGCAACCTCGGCCTGAGCTACGGCGTGCCGATCGTCACCAAACTGGCCGACGGCACCTGGGTGGTGGCCTTCTCTTCAGGCTACAACAATACGTCCGGGGATGGCAAGGGGCACCTCTACGTGGTTTCGGCCAGGAGCGGCGAAATCCTGCGGAACATCGCCACCACGGCAGGATCGCCCGACACCCCGAGTGGGCTGGCCCAGCTCAACGCCTGGGTGTCATCGAGTGCCGACAATACCGTGTTGCGCTTTTATGGCGGCGACATGCTGGGCAACGTCTGGCGCTTTGATGTAGACGATCTGGTGCAGCCATACCAGTCCGCGTTGCTGTTGGCGCAGATGCAGGATGCCAGTGGCAACGGTCAGCCCATCACAACCGAGCCAAAGCTGCGCGAAATATCCTCGCAGCCGGTCGTGGTGGTGACCACCGGACGCTATCTCGGTACCAGTGACATCGCTGACGATCAGGTACAGTCGATTGCAGCCATTCGTGACCCGTTGACCGCCACCGGCTGGGGCGTGGTGCGCACCAGCGGCGACTTCGTCGAGCAGAACATCACCATCAATGGCACCGCGGCCAGCAACGCCAGTGTGGGAACGGTGAGCTGGAGCAGCGGTGCTGGCTGGTGGCTTGATTTCCCGCAGGCAGGCGAGCGCGTTTTCGTCGCGGCGGAGTGGGCGGGCTCGCGCCTGATCGTCTCTACGGCCATCCCCAGTGGTGACGTCTGCTCATCCGGCGGCGCGTCATGGTTGTACTACTTCACCATCAGCAGCGGTGCAGTCACGGCCGAGCAGTTTAGCGCCGATTCGTTGATCGTCGGCCTTACCGTTGTCACTGCCAGCGACGGCAGCATCAAGGTTCTGGTCAGGGACAGCTCAGGCGGCAGCACGGTCGAAGATGCCGGGCAATCGGATGCGACGGCTGCCATCCAGCGCGCTCGCCGCATATCCTGGCGCGAGCTGATTGACTGAGAATCTGTTCAAAAGATAGCGCTGAAGCGCGCGCTCGCCACTTGTCCGCTGCTCGTGTGTCGGGCATCCTTGCCTTGGGGACATTGTGGTCCGCCTGGGTCAGGCAAAGCTGGGTTGGTGCGCTTTGATGTCGGCGCCTCATTCGCCGCTGGTCTTGAGGCTGGCGCCGCGCACTTCGATCTGCACCGCATCGAGCAGGCGCTCGCCATCGGCGCTGCGCAGTTCGATGCGGTGGCGTCCCGGCATGGGTGGCCAATACCAGTTGCGCGCGTCGGTCAGGCCGGTGACGGGCTGCTGGTTGACGTACCAGCGCACGTCGGCGCGGCTGGCCGAGAGGCGCAGCATCTGGTTGTGCGGCGGAATGTCGGGGTCGAGCGCGAGAATGGTGCCGCTGTCGGGCCGCAGGATGCGCGCACGCGCGGCCTCGGCACCCCCGGTCACGGTGTCGGCTGGGGGCTCGTCCGGCACCTCATCCGGCACGTTCAGGCTGAACACGGCCTGCTCGGTGCCGGGCAGGAACCATTCGAGCCGGTCGGCCTCCTGGAAGCGCTCGCGCGCGTTGCCGGCGGGGATGTCGTAGTGCACGGCCTGGTGCACCAGAGCGGCCGGTGGCGCGGGCGCATGGGCGGGCTGCAGGCGGTGCAGGTAGGCGGCCACGTCGGCCCAGACCGGCGCTGCGCCGGAGACGCCGCTGACTTCCTGCATCGGCGAGCCGTCGGCATTGCCGACCCACACGCCGATGGTGAAGCGGGGCGTGAAGCCGATGGCCCAGTTGTCGCGCATGTCCTTGCTGGTGCCGGTCTTGACGGCGCTCCAGAAGCGCGTGGCGAGCTGACTGTCGGTGCCGAAGGTGAGCACGCGGGCATGGCGGTCGGCCAGCATGTCGGTGACGATGAAGGCCACGGCGGCATCGAGCACGCGCTGGCCCCCGGTGTCGTCGGCCCGGTTTTCCGCCTGGTCTTCTGCGCTGTTCCGTGCCTGCCGGGGAGTCAGGCGCACATCGCTGTGCCAGCCGCCATTGGCCAGCGTGCGATAGGCGTTGGTGAGTTCGAGCAGGCTGGCGTCCACGCCGCCGAGCGCCAGGCTGTAGCCGTAGTAGCCCGAGGGCTCGGGCAGCGAGAGGCCGAGCGCGCGCAGCTGCTGCGAGAAGGCCTCGGGCGAGACCATGCGCAGGGCCCGCACGGCAGGAATGTTGAGCGAGCTGCCCAGCGCTTGCCGCACCGACACCCAGCCCTTGTAGCCTTCGTCGTAGTTCTGCGGTGCGTAGATGCCGAATTCGGTCGGAATGCTCGCAGGGGAATCGTGCAGCAGCGAAGCGGCCGTCAGGCGCCGCTGGGCGATGGCCTGGGCATACAGGAACGGCTTGAGCGTCGAGCCCGGCTGGCGCGGCGCCAGCACCGCATCGACCTCGGCGGCGCGGCTGAGCGCCTGACCGGAGGAGCCGACCCAGGCCAGCACCTCGCCGCTGGCATTGTCGAGCACCAGCACCGCGCCATCCTGCACGTTGCGGCCCTGCAGCGCGCCCAGGTGGGTGTGCAGGCTGCGCAGCGCATGGCGCTGGATGCGGGCATCCAGGCTGGTGACGATGCTTTGCTCGGCATGACCGTCCTCCGCCTGGCCGGCTGCTGGCTGCCGTTGTCGGGCCAGCAGGTGGTGCGCAAAGTGGGGCGCCGGCCCGCTGACCGGGTTGAAGTGCCGCCGCTGCAGCGCTGCGGTGGTGTAGAGCGCCAGTGCCTTGCAGTCCCCGCCCCAGTGCGAGCCGCCTTGCTGCAGTGCCAGGCAGGCGCGCTGCGCCACGGTGGCCACCGGGGCATTGGGCGCGCGCAGCAGCGCCGCGGCAATGGCCGATTCGCGCAGGTCCAGGCCGTCGGGCGCCTTGTCGAACAGGCTGCGCGAGAGGGCGTCGATGCCGACCATTTCGCCACGGAACGGCACCAGGTTCAGGTAGGCCTCGAGAATCTCGGCCTTGCTCCAGAGGTCTTCGAGGTCGCGCGCGGACCAGAGCTGGCGCCACTTCTGCTGCCAGCTGCGCCCGCCCGCGCGGCTGCGCAGCGATTCATTGAGCAGCCCGGCCAGCTGCATGGTGATGGTCGAGGCGCCGCGGGTGCGCTCGTTCCAGAGGTTGCTCCAGGCAGCGGCCGAGACGGCGCTCCAGTCCACCCCGCTGTGCTCGTAGAAGCGCTTGTCCTCGGTCAGCACGATGGCGTGCAGCAGCGCCGGTGACATGTCCTCCAGTGCCACCCAGTCGCCACGCCGCACCGAGAAGTCGGTGCGCACGCGTTGCAGCCGCTGGCCGTGGCGATCGAGCAGCCAGGTCTCCGAGGCGCGCCAGTCCTGCCGTACCGCCTCGAAGCCAGGCAGCACTGCCGGCGCTTCCGTCTGTGCCTGCCTAGGCGATTGCCTCTGTGTTTGCGCCTGTGCTTGCGTTTGCGCCCATGCAGCGCTGGGCCCGGCCAGCCACAGGGCGCCAGCGCCCAGCGCCGCGGTGGCGATCAGCCGCCGCAGGCTGCGCATTGCCTCACTGCGGCAACGGGCCGATGTGCATCGCGTCATTGGGCACTTCGCCAAAGACATGCGGCATGTACATGGCTTCCACGCGCGTGGCCGGCAACGAGAATTCGCCGGGCTGGTTCAGCCGCACGGTGTATTCGTACTGCGTGGAGCCGGGCCAGATGGCGTAGTAGTAGACCCGCATCATGTCCATCTTGCGCTCTTCCCAGGCGATGGCATAGCCGCGCTGCTGCGCTTCGCCCTCGGTGGCGATGGCCGAGTCGCGGCCCAGGCCGCCGCCCAGGATGGTGCTGCCAGAAGGAATCGGGTCCGTCAGCGCCGTGATGCCCACTTGCGCATTGCTGTGGATGACCAGGCGCACGCGGTAGATGTCGCCCTGGCTCCACTGGCCGGGCACGGCCTGCTGGATGGGGGTGATGGATTTTTCCAGGCGCAGGCCCGAATGCACCGGCGCCTTCAGCGGTACCGCCGCGAGTGAACTGATGGTGACCCAGGGCGCACCGGTGCCCTGCTGCGTGATGGCCAGGCGCGAGGCATTCTCGGCATCGCCCAGCCGCGCGATGGCGTCGGGCCAGCCAAATTCCAGATGCAGCTTGTCGGTACTGGTGTTGACAGGCCGGCTGGCGGTGTCGCTGCCAGTGGCGGCGGCCTGCGCCGGCCAGTCGGCGCTTTGTCGCTCGGCGCCAAGCGCGGCGGCCAGCGTGCCGGTCACCGGCACCGATTCATGGATGCGGGCAAACTGCCGCACTGCCAGCTGGCCCCACAGGTTGGCGGTGGTGGTGCTCCAGGCGCCCTGGCGCTGGCGCGCCAGCAGGCCGCTGGCCAGGCCGCCCATCTCGTCCTTCCATTCCGGCATGTCGGCGGTCAGGTAGAGCAGGCGGGCGGCATTGGTGTCGCCGTTTTGCATCATCCACCACCAGTCGTCGGTCTTCTCGGTGGTGAACAGCACCTGTGCGCCGGTCTGCAGGATGCGGCTGAGCAGTTCCTGCTGGACTTCCTCGAGGCGCTGCGCGCGCTGCGGCAGATTGGGCAGCTTCTTGAGGATCTGCAGCCAGTCGAGCACCGCATGGGTGGGCCAGCGCTGCGGCGTGATCTGGATGCTCTCGAGCAGGCGCGGCTCGGCGGCGCCATGGCTGGCCAGCGCGGCAATGACCATCAGCTTGTAGATCGGCAGGTCGTTGCGCGGCGCGAAGACCTCGCGCTGCAGGCGCCCTTCGGCAAAGGCTGTCAGTGCCTCGATCATGCGCTGGCGCGAGCCCTCGTCGATGCGCAGTTCGGTCTCGCCGAGCGCCGCCAGCGCGGCGTCGGCGGCCAGCAGGTGGGCGGTGAGGAACACGCTGCCATCGTCGCCACGGCGCGGCGGGAAGTAGCTGGCCAGGCTGTCATCGTCGAGGTAGGCCGGCAGGTCGTCGGCCACGCCCTTCCAGAGGCTGGTATCCATCAGGCCGATGGCCTTGCCGTAGCGCTGCTCCAGGCAGGCATAGGGGTAGTAGCGCCACCAGCGCGTCAGGCCAGGCAGCAGGTCGCCGCCCAGCGAGGCCTGCGCATCGATGTGAATGCCGCCACGCCCCTCGAGGGCATCGCCCGGCATGCCCACCTGCAATTCGAGCGGTTCGGTGAGCTGGCGCAGGCTGGCCTGGCGCACCGTCACCGGGATGGCCGGCACGATGGTTTGTGGCAGCTCGATGCGGTCTTCCGCCACCACCTTGCCGCCTTCGGTACGGGCCGACAGCGTCCAGGTCTGCCGCGCCTCGGGTTCGGGTTGGCCGAGGTAGGGCACCGTGACGCGCCATTGCACGGTCTGCGCCGAGCCGGCGGCGATCTCGACGGTTTGCGGCGCCAGTGCCGGCGCGGCACCATTGGGCAGCACATCGCCGCTCTGGATGGCCGCCTCGACGATGGCCTTGAGGGGCGCGTCGGTGCTGTTGCGGATCGTAAAGCGGGCGTCGAACACATCGCCTTCGCGCACCACTGGCGGCAGGCCGCTGATGATCTGCAGGTCCTGCGCAACCTTCAGTTCGGCGCTGCCCGAGCCGAAGAACTGCACACCGGCGTCGGCTACTGCCTCGGCGTGGAAGGTGGTGATGCTGTCATTGAGCGGCACTTCGACGCGGGCCTTGCCCTGGGCATCGAGCTGCACGCGCGGCTGCCACAGCAGCAGCGTGTCGAAGAGCTCGCGGGTGGCGCCATCGGCACCGCCGCCACCGCCGGCCGGGGCGGCCTTGCGGCCGTAGTGGCGGCGGCCCACCACTTCCATTTGCGCGGTGGCGGTCTGCACGCTCCAGCTGCGCTCGCGCATCATGGCCGAGAGCAGGTCCCAGCTTTGGTTGGGCGCCAGCTCCAGCAGGGCCTTGTCGACCACCGCCAGCGCCACTTCGGCACCCGCGGCGGGCTTGCCGCCCGGCAGTGTGGCCTGGATGTCGAGCACCGCCTTCTCGCGTGTGGCATAGCGGGTCTTGTCGGCCTTGACCTGCACGTTGATGCGGTGGCTGGCATGGCCCACCTTGACGGCAGCGACGCCGAAGCGGTAGCTCGGCTTGCTCAGGTCGACCAGTGCGGTGGGCGGCACGGCTTCGCCGGTGTCGTTGCGCCAGGCTTGCCACCAGACGCGTGGTGAGCGAAAGCCCCAGGTGAAGAAGCTGTACCAGGGCACTTCGCGCAGCCGTCCCCGCACGGCCAGCACGCTGACGTACATGTTCGGGCTCCATTGATCGCCAACCTTGAGGGTGAAGCTCGGGTCGCTGCCCGAGAGCTCCATCAGATGGGTCTCGAGGATGCCCTCACGCTCGACGGCGACCAGCGCCTGCGCCTTGCGGTAGGGCATCCGAACCTGGAAACGTGCCGTCTCGCCTGGCTCGTAGAACGGCTTCTCGGGCAGCACGTCCATGCGGTCCGAGGCTTCGCCGTCGAACCACACTTCCCCCTTGCGGGTGACCCACACGCTGGTGGCGGCGGCATAGTCGCGGCCGCTGCCATCGCTGGCGCTGGCGATCAGTTCGATCTGGCCCGGCTCCTCGAGCTGGACCTTGCATTCGATGCGTCCTGCGGCATCGGATTTGCCGCCGCAGACCTGGCCGAGGTCCTTGCTTTCGTACTGGTGCTCGTATTTGTAGAAGCCGCCCACCATGCGCTTGCGGGTGGTGAGCGTGGTGTGGCTGCGCGCGCGCACGCTGACCTGCGTGCCAGCCGCCGGCTTGCCATCGGGCGTCAGCGCCACGGCCTGCACGGCCAGCGGCTTGTCCACCGAAATCCAGTAGTCGGTTCGCAGGCCCACCAGCACTGCGGCCGGCCAGACCGGCTCGACCCGGGTGATGGTCTGCATCTCGCCGTTGGGATCTTCGAAGGTGGCTTCGATGCGCAGGTTCTGCGGCCGGTCGCTGCGGTCCTTGGCATCGATGCTGAAGCGGGTGTTGCCCTGTGCGTCGAGCTTGAGAGGACGCTTGTCCATCACCAGTTTGCGGGAGGCCTGCTCCTGGATGGGCGCTTCATCGGCCGTGTCATCGCGCCTTGCGGGCGGGTCGAAGCGGTAGTTCTCGTAGTTGGCGAAGCGCACCGCCAATGGTTCAAGCATGGCCGAGACCTGTACCGGCCAGTGGGCTGCGCCGCCGCCGCTGACGTAGCCCAGCTGCAGGTTCATGTCGATCTGCTCGACGCCTACCAGGGCCTGGCCGCCGACCGGAACCACAGAGCCCTCGAACACCGGCAGGCGGAACTCCTCGACGCGGAAGCTGCCGGTGTAGAGATCGTCATTGGTTTCGTTGTCGCGCAGGATGACGCTGTAGCTGCCCAGCGGCGCCAGCCGTGGCAACTGCAGCGAGGAATCCGCGCTGAGGCCGCCGCCGCTGGTCTTGTACCACTCCAGCGTCTGCGTGAATTCCTGGCCGCTGCCGTTGTGGCGGATCAGCAGCTCGTCCGGACCGAAGGATTTGCCATCGATGCCGGCGAGCACCGGCAGCCGCACATAGTGCTTCATCGACACCGTCTCGCCGGCGCGCAGCAGCGTGCGGTCGAACACGGTGTGGGCCAGTTCGCTGTCGCCCTGCAGCGCATAGTCGGTCGGCACCTGGAAGCGCCAGGGTTCGATGCCGCGCTGCCAGTCGGTCCAGACCAGGCCCAGGTCCTGGCCGTCGGGCGAGCGGGCGCTGACCATGTAGGCGCGGTCGTGCCAGTAGTCGCCGTTTCGGCGGCACTGGGGCCGGCCGGAGATGTCATCGAAGCGCGCCACGCCGTTGGCATCGGTGGTGGCTTCGGCGACCTGCTGGCCTTCGCAGCTGTTGACGCGCACCGTCGCCCCGGCCACTGGTTTGCCGCTGTCGAGCGAGGTCACCCAGGCCAGCGAGTTGGCGGCGCCGAGCTTGAAGTGCACGCTCAGGTTGGTGACCAGCACCGCGGTGCGGGCATACAGTGTGCGCGGGCCTTCATAGTCGGGCGCGAGCAGCGCCTCGCCCAGGGCCGGCGAGGCGATCTCGACGACCTGGAAGCCCGGCTCCAGCGGAATGCCGACGACTTCGGTGGCCTCGCGGTCCGGGTTGTCCTTGCGGGCCGGAATAGTTTGCTGGGAGACCTGGCTGGCGCCATCGAGCAGCGACAGCGCGCGAGTCTCCAGGTAGCTTTCGTGGCGGTCGCGCGTCTCGCTGGGCACGAAGGTGGGCAGCTTGCGGATGCCGTCCTCGCCGGCCTGCTTGCGGCTGACATAGCGGCCGGGCTGGTATTTCTCGGTGCGGTACATCCAGTCGATGATGTCGGCGTCGCTGGCATCGGCGCCCAGCCGCAGCGTCTGGATGGGCAGCGGCACTTCGACGGCGCGCAGGCTCACCGGCAGCAGCGCCGGTTCGTGGTAACCCTCGGCAAAGCGCTCGATCACGGCGAATTCGCCGGTGGGGAACTTGGCCAGCGGCGGTGCGCGGTCGGTGGCCACGGCCAGTGGAAAGGACGCGGCGTTGCTCAGCGGCCGGCCAGCATCGTCGCTGAGCGCACCGTCGAGCTCCAGGCTCATGCGGGTGTTCTCGGGGAACGGCCCCTCGAACACCACGCTGTGGATTTGCCGGCCTTCGAAGCGGGCCGGATCGGCCAGCACGGCGGCGGCATCGAACAAGTCACCATCGGCATAGCCATAGTCGTCGCCCGCCTGCGCACGGGCTGGCCATTCCTGGCCGCCGGCGCGGAGCTTGATCTTCGGCAGTTGCGTGGCCTCGACCGGCGCATTGAACTGCAAGCGCATCGGCAGCACCGGAATGCACTTGCGGTCGGCCTGCTCGCGCTGGCAGCTGAAGTTGGCCTCGAAGGGCTTGCGCACCGTGTAGGAAAAGCGCTGCGGCTCGTCCGTTGCCACGCCTGCGGGCGAGGCGATGCCCTTGCCCCAGACCAGTTGCACATCGGTGCCGGGCGTGAGTCGGCGCTGGCATGCCAGCGCAATGTAACGGCGCGGGTCGGCTGCGGCGCTGGTGCCTGGCTCCGGGGCGTCTCCCTCCCCGTCATCGGCCTCGTAGTCGGCGTCATAGTCGTCCGCGCGGCCCATGCCGGTGCTTTGCAGCAGCTTGGCACGTTCCTGGTCATCGAGCAGGCGCACCGGAATGCGCTCGCCGACATCGGCGCTCTGGCACCACACCTTGCCGCTGAGGGTCTTGAGATCCACCGCGCCATTGGTGCTCAGCAGAAAATGCTGTTCCTCGTCGATGGCCGACGACCAGGTGTAGGGGCGGATGCGTTCGACGATCGGACCTCCGGTGTCGAAACGGTGCGGCTTGGCGCCGGTGATGGAGGTGTCCTCCAGGTCACGGAAGCTGGGGTCGGCGGTGACGGTGCAGCGCACGCCACCAGGCAGCGGCGTGTTGAAATCGAACACCCAGCGCTTTTCGTTGACCCAGCGGCCCTGGCCTTCGACCTGCACCCCTTCGCAGGCAATCGCAACGGGCGCCGGGGCATCGGGGCGGCCCAGTACCACGGCGGGCTGTCGCAGGTTCACCACCACCTGGGCAGTGTCGGAGGATACGCTGCCGGAGGGCGTGATCGATTGAATCTGGGCGGCCTGGGCCGCGGTGCAAATCAGGGCCGTACAGACTATGGCCAAGGCGGCCGCGGTCAGGCCCAGAGGGCGGTGCAGAGGGGGAGCCATACCAACCTTCTTGAAGACACGGATTGATCAGGCGAAGGTCGGTCCCGGTGCTGGCTGAGCTTCGGGCTTGGCTTGAAGGGAACCGCCCCGCAGTGGTGCTGCATTATGGGGCAGTCTGTTTGCAGGCCGGCCGAGGCCAGCCCGCACAAGCGTTTGCAAACGTTACTTTGGCGTCACTGGCCCCGAGGGGGCTTCCCACCATTCAGTGGCAGGCAGCGCCGGCGGGCGTTTTCAGTTGCTGTCCGTGCTGGCGGGGCTGCTCGCGCCGCCCGTGCCGCTGGCGCTGATCTCGCCGGTGATGGTCGCGCCTTCCTCGACCACCAGCTTGCCGTAGCGGATCTTGCCCTGCACCTTGCCGGTCGAGAATACCGTCAGCTTGTCGCGCACCGTCAGGTCTCCCTCGAAAGTGCCGCGGATCTCGGCAATGTCGATGTTGGCCGTGCCATTGAACGAGCCCTGCTGGGCGATCTGGATGAGGTGCGAGTCCAGGGTGGCTTCGACCACGCCTTCGATGAACAGCACATCGCAGTCGGTGATTTCGACGCCCTTGAGCTTGATGTTGGGGCCGACGGTGAGCTTGCTTTGCTTGGGCGCTGCCGCATCGGCTGCGGGGACACTGGCGGCGGGAGCCCCGGCAAAGGGCGCTGCCGTGGCCGACGGCGGAGTGGCCGATGGTGCCGATGCGCCAAAAAAGCCGGCGGGCTTGGCGGCGCCCGGTGTCAGCGGCGCGGCGCTGGTGGCAGGTGTTGCGGGGGCGCTGCTGGGTTCGGTCTTGCCCGAATCGCGTTTGCCGAAAAAGTTGGATTGGACGCCCATTTGAATAATCCTTCAGTAAAAATCAGGGGTTGCGATGCTGAATTTACGTGAAATATGCGCTGTTTTTGCCATATTGGCGCGTAAAGATCGGGTTTCTTTCGTTTTCTTGCATGATTTTCAGACTGCAACCGCAGGAGTATGAACCTGTGAGCCGGTTCTCAGTCCTGCCGCATCAAGTCTTCGATGGCATCGGCCTCGACGGGCACGTCACGGGTCAGCAGCTCGTGGCCCTGTTCGGTGACCAGGGCGTCGTCCTCGATGCGGATGCCGATGTCATGGAAGGCCTCGGGCACGTCGTCTGCGGCGCGCACGTAAATGCCTGGCTCGATCGTCAGCACCATGCCGGGGCGCAGGATGCGTGCCGGCCGCTGCCGCACCATCTCGCCCGAGAGCGCATCGCGGCGCTCCTGCACCTGGCCCTGCTCTCCCGGCTCGTTGTAGCTGCCGCAGTCGTGCACGTCCATGCCCATCCAGTGACTGGTGCGGTGCATGTAGAAGCGGAAATAGGCTCGCTGCTCGATCACGTCGTCGACCGTGCCGACCCGGTTGGCATCGAGCAGGCCGAAGTCAAGCATGCCGCGCGCCAGCACGCGCACGGTGGCGTCATGCGGGTCGGTAAAGCGCGCACCCGGTTGCGTGGCGTCGATGGCGGCCTGCTGGCTGGCCAGCACCAGATCGTAGAGATCGCGCTGGGCGGCGCCGAAGCGGCCGTCCGCAGGAAAGGTGCGGGAGATGTCGCCGGCGTAGCTGTCGAATTCGCAGCCGGCGTCAATCAGCACCAGCTCTCCGGCGCGCAATGGGGCATCGCCGGCGCGGTAGTGCAGCACGCAGGCATTGGCTCCGGCGGCGACGATGCTGCTGTAGGCGGGAAACTGCGCGCCCTGCTGGCGGAATTCGTGCAGCAGTTCCGCCTCCAGGTGGTATTCGCGGGCATCGTCGCCAGCGGCCAGCATGCGGGCGCTGCGCTGCATGGCGCGCAGATGGCCGCGCGCGCTGATGGCGCCGGCGCGGCGCAGCAGCGCGATCTCGTGCCCATCCTTGACGAGGCGCATCTCGTCGAGGATGGCGCAGATGTCGTGCTGCGATTGCGGGCAGCTGGCACCGAAACGCGCGCGGGCACGCACCTTGGTCAACCAGCCTTCGATGCGTAGCGCCAGTCCCTCGTGAGTGGCAAACGGGTACCAGACGGCCTCGCGGTTTTCCAGCAGCGTGGGCAGGCGGGTGTCGATCTCGCCGATCGGCCAGGCCGTGTCGACGCCCAGCACCTCGGTGGCGGCGGCCGGGCCGAGGCGGTAGCCATCCCAGATCTCGCGCTCGAGATCCTTGGGTTGGCAGAACAAGGTACTGTGGCCGCCGGCATCGAGCAGCAGCACGGCATGGGGCTCGGCAAAGCCGGTCAGATAGTAGAAGTAGCTGTCGTGCCGGTATGGAAAGTAGCTGTCGCGGTTGCGCAGCCGCTCCGGTGCGGTGGGAATGATGGCGATGCTGCCCGGCTGCATCTGGGCGGCGGCGCGCTGGCGTCGCTGGGCGTAAACGGAGGTGCTGGAAGACATGGTGCGGGTCGCCTCAGGCGGCCAGACTGGGTTGGGGCTGGTGATAGATGCTCGGGTCGGCGTGGATCAGCGCGAGCGGGTACTGCTGACCGGCCAGATAGTCCTCGATGCAGTGCAAGACCATTGGAGAGCGGTGCAGGGCATGGCAGGCCCGCACCTCGTCGAGGCTCATCCACACGGCCCGCAGGATGCCGGTATCCAGCGGCCGATCGGTGTGCAACTGACCCAGTTCGCCGCGAAAGGCAAAGCGCAGGTAGGTGACATCGGCGCCGCTGCGGCTGCTCGTGAAGCGGTTGAGGTAGATGCCGACCAGCGCCGTGGGCGTGAAGTCGTGGGCGGTCTCCTCCAGGGTTTCGCGGCGGCAGGCCTGAATCGGGTCTTCGCCCGGGTCGAGGTGCCCGGCTGGGGTGTTGTAGCGAATGCCATCGGCCGTGTCTTCCTCGACCAGCAGAAAGCGGCCACCGTGCTCGATGACGGCGGCGACAGTGACATTGGGTTTCCAGCGGTTTTGCATGCGCCCTATTATCTATTGACCGCCTGTATCGGGTTGGAACATGGACAATGAACGGCGCATGCATGGGGCCTGGAAACCCTGCTGGGGCAGGGCCTGCCGGAGGAGGTGCCAGCAGACCGTTGGCAAAAGCGGAATAATCGCGGCAGTTGTTTGAATTGTTGAAACATGTGTAACAATATTCTTGCATTTCGCTGAAGGTGGCTTCTCGGCATGCGGGATGGTTGGCAGGGCGCCTGACGTGCGCATGAAGAAGAAAGGGCAAAGCAAGATGTCATTCGGCTCTACACCCAGTGCGTTCGACGAGAGCGTTCGTGCGCGGCTCCTCTATATCCGGCAATGGCCGGATTTCTCCCTGCAATACGACATTTCACGGATTGGCGACATCGCGCGCATCTGTGCATTGCTCTCGCGCAAGCCCACGGTGGGGTTCCTGGTCCATCGCGCGGTAGACCTGCCCAGCTATGAAGTTGAAACCATGCTGCAGGAACTGTTCGATGCCGGCTGCATCGGCATATTCCAGGCGGCGCCCACGCCCTCGGCGGCGGCCCCCGACGGAGCCGCGCCAGCCTTGCCGAAACAGCCTGCTGCTCCATCGGAACGCGCCGCCCCCGCACCGACGGTGACAGCGGCCGATGCGATGCGGCCGCCATCCTCGCCGGAAGGCTCGTTCCTGCATCGTTTGTGGAAGAAATTGGTGGCCTGAGGGCCGAACCGGATCGCGTATTACAGGACAATCTCTGCCATGGAATGGAATATTGCAGTTCTTGGTTCGGTCGGCTCCGGCAAGACCACGGCTATTCGCGCCATCAGCGACATCGAGGTCGTTGATACCGATGTCAGGGCTTCCGACGAGGAGACCCTGGCCCTCAAAGAAACCACCACTGTGGCGATGGACATGGGGGTGATGGACCTGGGCAACGGCGACCGGCTGCGCCTGCATGGCGCGCCCGGCCAGGACCGTTTCGACTTCATGTGGGAGATTCTGCTCGAGCAGGCCAAGGGCGCGGTGATCTTCCTCGACCACAGCCGCCCTGATCCGCGGGCGGACCTCAATGCCTACATCGAGGCAGTGCACGCGCAAAAGGGCGGCACCGATTTCCCGGTGGTCATCGGTATCACCCATGCGGACGATGCCGAGACGCGCAGCCTGGACATCTACCAGCGTTACTTCGCCGAGCGCTCGGCCTGTACCTGCAGCCTCTGCCATCCGCCCATACTGTGGTGTGACGCGCGCGAGCAGCAGGATGTGGCCGTGTTGCTGGTGGTGATGACGGCGCTGCTGGAGTCTTTCCACCGTTACCCGAGTTCCCTGCTGCACGAGCGCATGCACGTCCTCACAGGCACCCAGGCATGAGGCCGTGCCTGTTGTCCATTGAAGGACTCGATGCCTGGTATGCGGATAGACAGGTTCTTTTCGGCGCCGATGTGGCGCTGCCGGAGCGGGGCTGCTGCGTGATCCTGGGCCCGTCCGGCACGGGCAAGTCGACCCTGCTGCGCAGCATCCGCGTGCTGGGCCAGGCGGCAGCAGGCGTCCTGCAGGTGGACGAGGGCGACTGGCGCGCCGCCTGTACCGGCGCCACGCGCCACGCGCCGCTGCGCTGCGCGGCGGTGCTGCAGAAACCGGCGCGGCCGGCTGGCACTGTCCTGCAGTTCTTTTGTGAGGGGCGGGCCGAGGATGCGGCCACCGTGCTGCAGCAGTTGCGTAGCCTGTTCGCGGAGCTGGATTGCCGCGAATGGCTGCCGGCGCTGTTCGACGAATGCGCCGCCCTGGCGCAAGCCGACTGGATCTGCTTCAACCTGCTGAAAGTGGCGGCGCTGCAGCCGAACCTGGTCCTGCTCGACGAGCCCACGGCCGGCCTGGACGAAGCCGCCGCGCGGCGAGTGCTGGCACTGGTACGGGCACTCGCGCTGCGCGCCAGTCTGTTGATGATTACCCATCACCTCGGCGAGGCCAGGGTGGTGGCAGACCAAGTCATTCTGATGGGCAATGGTCGCGTGATCGAAGCAGGACCGGCGGCGCGGTTCTTCGCCGCGCCGCAAAGCGAGCAGGCGCGCTACTTTCTCGCCCATGGCACCCTGCCGGAGCAAAGCGCCGAGCCGGCGCAGGAGCCGGCGCAGACCAGCGATCGCATCGCCATGGCGATGGCCGCCCTGCAGGCCGGGCGCAGGCCCGGGCATGGCCGTGGCCACGCCCTGCAGCCCAATCGGTTTCGCTGGGTGGTGCCGGACCAGCTGGCAGGCGTGGCCATGCCCGGGCTGCTGGCCGATGTGCAGCAGGATTTGCAAGGCCTGCAAGGCAGTGGCATCACCACCCTGCTCAATCTCACCGAGACCCCGTTCGATGCGGCGCTGGCTGCCCAGTATGGGATCGAATGCTGCTTCACGCCGATGCCGGACATGGCCGCACCGAGCCTGGAGCAGGCTGTCGACATCTGCGCGCTGCTGGATCGGAAACTGGCTGCGGGAGCCTGTGTGGCCGTGCACTGCAAGGCCGGGCAGGGCCGCACCGGCACGGTGCTGGGCATGTACCTGATGTGGCGTTCCAAGGGTCAATGGTCGGGCGAACAGGCCCTGCGCGCCATGCGACGCATCGATACCGGCTGGATCCAGTCCGAGGCGCAGCGGATCTTTCTGGCGCAATTCCAACGGTTCTTGTTGGAAAGTGTTACTTTTTCTTGATCCAGCACAAATTTTTTTTATTTTCCTTACAATTATTGCAGTGCGTAATGATTGGCAGGCTTGGCCTTCACCGTCATTGATGCCGTTCGATTCACCACAAGGAAGATACCGCGATGTCACTCGATGCCAGCCTCCAGAAGGCCATTACCTCCATTCCCGATTGCGTGGCCGCTGGCTACGTGGACCTTGAGTCCGGCATGCTGCTGGCCATCAAGACCGTCGATTCGCATGCGCAGGAAGTGATCGACCTGCTGTCGGCCGCCACGGCCGACCTGTTTCAGGGCCCCAACGTGCAGGCGATCGAGAAGATCTTCCGCCGCGTGCGTGGCGTGCAGGAAGATGGTCGCCACTATTTCCAGGAAATCATTGTCAACAGCGACAACCTGTTGCACGTTTTCATCCGTGGCAAGCAGCAATCGCAGGTTGCCACTTTCGTCTGTCGCAAGGGCGCCAACCTGGGCATGGTGCTGACCAAGGCCCGCATGGCGATGCCTGCGATCGAAACCTCGCTTTGATGCCGTATCCCTGCGGGAGAGGTGCCGGCCATGCCCATGGCGCGGTCCCGTCGGGGTGTTTTTGGAAAGCTTGAATGCTGTCAGAAGTCACGGGTTCCCAGGCGCGCCGCATCTTGCGGGAGCTGCGGGCCAATTCCGGCCAGATCGAACTGGCAGCATGGGTTTCCTTCGACGGCTTCGTGCTGGCCTCGGTTTCCGATGCGGAGGTCAATGCCGATCGCATCGGCGCCATGTGCGCCTCGCTGCTGGCGCTGTCGCGCCGTGCTGCCAAGGAGGTGGACGTGGGCGATCTCAAGCAGGTCATCCTGGGCGGGAGCCGTGGCGTCATGCTGCTGGTCGAAGCCGGTCCGGGCCGCGCGCTGACTTTGTCGGCAGAGAGCGGGGCCAATCTGGGGCGGGTGCTGCTTGAGGCCCGTCAGAAGGCCTTGCAACTGGCGGCGTTGGCCGACCAGTGAATTTTTTTCCTGCCAATCGCTGTCGCCGATTCTTCTGGAGTGCTGTCCAGTCGATTTGATTTCGCGGATGGCACTGCAAACCAGGAACTGAAAACGCCGGGCAACTGCCCGGCGTTTTCTAATTTGCGGCTCCGGAACCTGTTCCACAGACCCTGGACGGATGCGCCTGCACGGCGATCCATTCATGGTGCCGGCGTACTTGATTCGCCTTCGCCACTTTCGGGATCGGGTTCGGCAAAGGAGGCGCCGGCGGCATGGGTCATGTAGGCCACGGCGCGGGCAATCTCCAGGTCACTGAAGTTGCCGCCACCCTGTGGGGCCATGGCGCCCTTGCCTTCGAGGGCCGATTTCACCAGCGCGTCAAAGCCGGTGTCGATGCGCGCCGTCCAGGCGCTGGCATCGCCGAATGTCGGGGCGCCGGCAACGCCGCTGGCATGGCAGGCCGCGCACTGGGCCTCGTAGACCACTTGCCCGCCGACCAACGGGCGGTTGGCGTCGCGGATCTCGATGCCGCCGACCTTGCTGATGCGCGCATCGGTGGCGGCCAACTGCTGCGAGTCGCTGTTGGCGCGGGTGTGCGTCGAGATGGCGTAATAGGCCAGCGCACAGAGAATGAAAAGTGGCAGCAGCACCGCGTATGCAGTGGCCAGCAGGGATTGCCTGGATGATTCGGTCGGGCCGGTGTGGCTCTCGCCGGTCTGAACGCTTGCACTCATGGGGAACCTCGAATTATTGTGGGCCTGCCATGGGCGGCAATGGGCCTGGGAAATTATAGGCAGCGCCGGTGAGCGCGTTGCAGGCCTTGCCTGCGTCGTTCCTGAAGGCGGCGTTTTTTGCGGGAATGTTTGTGCTGGATCAGTTGTGCTTCGGATTGGGCTTGGCGCCAGCGCGGCAACCGTCTAGGCCGCATCGTCCCGTCGCCTCCAGCGACAAGAGCAGGTGCCGGCACGGCGATTTTTGCGGCTGCCGCATTGCCAGAGGGAAGATCTGTGCTAGAGTTTGCGGCATGCAGATTGCGCGTTCCTACTTTTTCTGGTTTTACTTCTCTGTCCCTGGCGGATGAGAGGTCGAGACGCGCAGATCACGCAAGCTTCGATTACCAAGAACCGCCGATGCCCGCAAAGCTCGGCGGTTTTTTCATGGCTTGTGTTTGGAACCCCAGTTCGAGCGTTTGCCCTGACCGATCCACTTTCTTCCATTCAGCAACGAGGACCCCATGACCGCTGACATCACGAACCAACCGCCCGGGCGCTGGTATCACTCTGTCGAAAAAACCAGCCAGACAGACAACCAGCGAATTCAGGACATCACCGTGCTGCCTCCTCCCGAGCATTTGATTCGATTCTTCCCGATCCAGGGCACACGCGTCGAGCGGCTGGTGGCTGATACGCGCGATCACATTCGCCGCATCATGAACGGCCAGGACGACCGCCTCCTGGTCGTCATCGGCCCTTGCAGCATTCACGACCCGGTGGCGGCGGTGGAATATGCCAGGCGGCTCAAGCGCGTGCGGGACCAGTATCGCGATTCACTGGAGATCGTCATGCGCGTATATTTCGAGAAGCCGCGCACCACGGTGGGCTGGAAGGGGCTGATCAACGATCCCTACCTCGACCAGAGCTACCGCATCGACGAAGGCCTGCGCATTGCGCGCCAGTTGCTGATCGACATCAACCGCCTGGGCGTGCCGGCTGGCAGCGAGATGCTGGACGTGATCTCGCCGCAATACATCGGCGACCTGATTGCCTGGGGTGCCATCGGTGCGCGCACCACCGAGAGCCAGGTGCATCGCGAACTGGCCTCGGGCCTGTCGGCGCCGATCGGTTTCAAGAATGGCACCGACGGCAACATCCGCATCGCCACCGACGCGATCATGTCGGCCAGCCGTCCGCACCACTTCCTCTCGGTGCACAAGAGCGGGCAGGTGGCGATCGTCGTCACCGAAGGCAATACCGACTGCCACGTGATCCTGCGCGGCGGCAAGACACCGAACTACCAGGCCGAGCATGTCGCCAGTGCCTGTGCCGACCTGGAGAAAGTGGGTCTGCATCCGTCGCTGATGGTCGATTGCTCGCATGCCAACAGCTGCAAGAAGCATGAACTGCAGCATGTCGTGGCCGGTGACATTGCTGGCCAGATCGCCGATGGCTCGCAGCAGATCTTCGGTGTCATGATCGAGAGCCACCTCAATGCCGGGGCGCAGAAATTCAACCCGGGCGAGGACGATCCGACCCGGCTGGAATACGGCAAGAGCATCACCGATGCCTGCGTGGGTTGGGAAGAGTCCGAGGACATTCTCAAGACCCTCTCGGCAGCCGTGCTGGCGCGCCGCCGACAGGCCTGAACAGGTCCTAAGCGGATGCGTGGGAGGGCAACGGCCGGTTTGCTGCGGCCGCTCAGCGTTTCCCTTATAGGCGATTGGCGCCGCCGCCGCTAAGCTGGCCGCCATTCGTCGATTTCCGAGGAGACATGCCGTGCACAGCGAAGTAACCGTGGTTCTGGGGGCCGACCAGGAATTTCATCTCATCCCGCATGCGCAGTTGGAGCCCCATGAGGCGCGGCGCTGGCTGGATGATCAGTTCGTCGAGCTCGATTGCCAGCCAGTGCGCGCCAGCGGCAAGGTGCTGCTGGTCGACAAGGTACTGGCCGTTGCCGACGCGGCAGGCGCCCGGCAGTTGGGCGATGCCGACTGGGCCGGGCGCTTTGCCGCCGCGGTGATCGCCGCGCTGGGCAAGTCGGTGGTGCGTATCGACGTGCTGACGTCGACGATCAGCAGCTGAGCCCGGGTCTCATTTGGGCTGGCCGGGGGCCGCATGCCAACTGGCCCGCCGGCCGCGCGCGCGGGCCTGCCGGTCGGTGCGGCGCAGATAGGCGCGGTAGATGCGATCGCGCCAGCGTACCAGCGCGCCAATGCCCAGGCCCGGAAACGGGTTGAAGGGGTTGGTGCGGCTCATGGCCCAGATCTCTAGCCGGGTGGCCTGGGGCTGCTGCGTGTCGCCGCGGCGGTGGAAGCCGCAGGTATTGGCAATCACCAGCGTGTTGGCCGGCACGGCCAGGCTCTCGGGCAGCGGCAAGCCCAGCTCGGCGAGTTCATCGTCCTGAATGCGGAACGAGCCCTTCTCAGAGTAGCCGTCATGCACATAGCGGGCGCGCAGCGAGCGCCGGTATTCCCAGCAGATGCGTTTGAAGCTCAGGCGGTTGGAGCCGCGCACATAGGTGAAGGGGCCATTGTCCGGGCCGACGTCCTCCAGGAACAGCCAGGCCTTCATGGTGGGGTGAAAGGTGTCGGCATGCAGCACCTTCTGCGGGTCCGGTGCCTGGCTGTTGGCGTGGCCGTTCTGGATCTGCTGGATGTACAGCAGCGGTCTCTCATTGCGGCCGGAGGTGTATTTGAGCAGCCGTGCGAAGAGGCGGTTGTCCACCAGCGCGCGCGTCGCGGGGCTGCGCGCCAGCATGTCCTCGTCGATCAGCGCGCGCCAGGTGATGGTGTTGCCCTGCACGCACTGCCAGGCTTCGCCGGAATAGTCGCGGGCTTCCTGCCGGAGCGCCTCGAAGGCCTGCTTTGGCAGGAAGTCCCTTTTCAGGATGAAGCCGTCGCGGCGGTAGGTCTCCCGTTCGTCCCGCCGGGCCAGCGGCGCCAGCAGACGCAGTTTGAGGCCGAAGACGGCGTGGGCCAGCACCAGCCGGATGACGTGCAGGCCCAGCGCATTGAGGACCCGGTTGCCGATTACCGGATTGTCACGGAAGCTCTTAGCCGGCGTCGCCAGCACGGCGGTATGCCATGGCAGCAACAGCGCGGCCTTGAGGCGCTTTTTGATGACAGCGGTCAAGGCGCCTCCCCGGCCAGCGCGCTGGCCGTGATGCGCAGGGATTCCAGGCGGGCGTCCGCGTCATAGATGTCGGTGACCAGCATGAATTCATCCGCCCCGGTCGATTCGGCCAGATGCACCAGGCCTTGCTGCACGGTTTGCGGGCTGCCAATGATGCCGATGGCCAGAAAGTCCTCGATGGCCTTGCGGGCGCCGGGCTCGAGGCTCTCCAGATAGCCGGGCGTGGGTGGTTGCAGCAGGCCGCGCTGGTTGGTCAGAATGCCCAGGATGCGCTGGTAGGTGCTGCTGGCGAGGAGGCGGGCTTCGTCATCGCTGGCGGCGGCGATGACCGGCACCCCGATCATCACGTAAGGCCGTGCGAGGTGCTTGGAGGGCTGGAACCGGTCGCGGTACATCGCGATGGCCTGGTAGAGAAAGCGTGGCGCAAAGTGCGAGGCGAACGCATACGGCAGGCCCAGGTGCGCGGCGAGCTGCGCGGAGAAAAGGCTCGAGCCCAGCAGCCAGATCGGCACGTGGCTGGACGCGCCAGGTGTGGCGACGATGGATTGGCCCGGGCGGGGCTCATCGAGCAGCGCCAGCAGGTCCTGCACCTCGCGGGGAAAATCGTCCTCGCTTTCGATGCGATGGCGGCGCAGCGCGCGCATGGTGGGCTGGTCGGTGCCCGGCGCGCGGCCGAGACCCAGGTCGATGCGGCCCGGATACAGCGCTTCCAGCGTGCCGAATGCCTCTGCCACCACCAGCGGCGCGTGGTTGGGCAGCATGATGCCGCCAGAGCCGACGCGGATGCGCTGCGTCTGTCCGGCGACATGGCCGATCAGAACCGCAGTTGCCGAGCTGGCGATCCCCGGCATGTTGTGGTGCTCGGCGAGCCAGTAGCGGGCAAAACCCAGCGATTCGGCGAGCTGCGCGGTGCGAACGGTCACGTCGATGGCCTGGGCGACGCCCTGGCCCTGGCGCACCGTGACCAGGTCCAGCATGGACAGGCGGGGTTGGCGGGAGACGGCCATGATGTGTGCTTTCTTGCGTATTTTTTTTTGTATCTTTTGTGTGCCGTCAGGCGGTGCCGCCGACGGTGAGACCATCGATGCGCAGCGTCGGCTGGCCCACGCCGACGGGCACGCTCTGACCTTCCTTGCCGCACACGCCCACGCCGCTATCGAGTTGCAGGTCGTTGCCGATCATGCTCACGCGCTTGAGCACTTCGGGGCCGTTGCCGACGATGGTGGCGCCCTTGACCGGGTAGCGCAACTGGCCCTTCTCGACCCACCACGCCTGGCTGGCACTGAAGACGAACTTGCCGGAAGTGATGTCGACCTGGCCACCGCCGAAGTTGCTGGCATAGAGGCCGCGGTCGATGCTGGCGATGATCTCCTGCGGGTCGTGCGCGCCGCCGAGCATGTAGGTATTGGTCATGCGCGGCATCGGGATGTGCGCATAGCTCTCGCGCCTGCCGTTGCCGGTGGGGGCGGAGCGCATCAGCCGGGCGTTCATCGCATCGTGGATGTAGCCGACCAGGATGCCGTCTTCGATCAGCACGTTGCGCTGGCTGGGGTGGCCCTCGTCGTCGATGTTGAGCGAACCGCGCCGGTCGGCCAGCGTGCCGTCGTCGAGCACCGTCACGCCCCGGGCGGCGACCTGCTCGCCGATGCGGCCGCTGAAGGCGCTCGAGCCCTTGCGATTGAAATCGCCCTCCAGGCCGTGGCCGACCGCCTCGTGCAGCAGCACGCCGGGCCAGCCGGGGCCGAGCACCACGCTCATCTCGCCGGCCGGGGCCGGACGCGATTCGAGGTTGGTCAGTGCCGCACCGACGGCCTCGTCCACGTAGCCGGCAATCAGCGCATCGTCGAAGTAGGCCAGGCCAAAACGGCCGCCGCCGCCGGCCGAGCCCATCTCGCGACGGCCGTTCTGCGCGGCGATCACCGTCACCGACAGGCGTACCAGCGGCCGCACGTCGGCCGCCAGCGTGCCGTCGGCGCGGGCCACCAGCACCACGTCCCATTCGGCGGCCAGGCCGGCCATGACCTGTACGATGCGCGGATCGCGCCCGCGCGCCAGGGTCTCGACACGGCCGAGCAGGTCTACCTTGTCCTGGCTGCCCAGGGTGGTGATCGGGTCCAGCGCGGGGTAGAGGGAGCGGCTGGCGGCCAGGCGGTGGCGGCCGGCGCGGGCCCGGCCGCCCGCTGCCCCGATGCTGCGCACGGTGTGCGCGGCATCGAGCAGGGCGGCCTCGGAGATGTCGTCGGAATAGGCAAAGGCGGTTTTCTCGCCGGCGACTGCGCGCACGCCAAAGCCCTGGTCGATGCCGAAGGCACCGGTCTTGACGATGCCCTCCTCCAGGCTCCAACTCTCATGGCGGGTGTACTGGAAGTAGATGTCGGCGTCATCGACGCGGCGGCGGCGAATCTCGGTCAGTGCGCGGCGCAGATGCTGTTCGTCGAGTCCATAGGGTGCCAGCAGCACGCGCCTGGCCACTGCCAGGCGGTCCTCGGTGCTGGTCACGTGGGGTTCGGCGGCAATGGCAAATGCGCTGGTGCCTGCGGTGCCGTGTTGCAGGCTGGGGGCATGGAAGGTGCTCATGCGCCGATTGTAGGATGGATGCCCTGGCGCTGCCCGGCGCGCCGGCGGCAACCACGGGCGCGGTGGCGGCGTTTGGCGTCCGGGCCGGACGCTCAGGCCCGCAGGCGCCGGCGGGCCGCTGGCGCCGACGGCATGCCCGCGCCCCATTCGAGGCTGGGCTTCTCTGGCACCTGTTCGCGGGCGATCGACATCAGCATGCCCAGCGCCAGCCCCAGCGTCACCATGGCGGTGCCCCCATAGCTGATGAAAGGCAGCGGCACGCCCACCACCGGCAGCACGCCCATCACCATGCCCATGTTGACGAAAGCATAGGTGAAGAAGATCATGGCGATTGAAGCGGCCAGCAGGCGCCCGAAGAGGCTCTTGGCGCGCGCGGCGATGACCATGGCCCGCCAGATCAGGAACAGAAAGCCTATGATCAGCGCCAGTGTGCCGACCAGCCCGAATTCTTCCGCATAGGCCGCGTAGATGAAGTCGGTGGTGCGTTCGGGGATGAATTCGAGATGGGTCTGCGTGCCGGCCATGAAGCCCTTGCCCCACAGGCCGCCGGAGCCGATGGCGATCATGCCCTGGATGATGTGAAAACCCTTGCCCAGCGGGTCGCGGTAGGGGTCGAGCAGGGTGCACACGCGGGTCTTCTGGTAGTCGTGCAGCACCACCCAGTCGACGCCTGCCTGGCACAGCGAGGGCTCGTAGAGAATGATCAGCACGATGCCGACGACACCGAGGATGACGGGCGGCGCGACCAGCTTCCAGGACAGCCCCGCGAAGAAGATCACCGAGAGGCCGGCGGCCAGCACCAGCAGCGAGGTGCCCAGGTCCGGCTGGTGCAGGATCAGCCCCACCGGCACCATCAGCAGCAGGCCGGCGACGATGAAGTCCGGCCAGCGCAACTGGCCGGCGCGCAGCTGGAACCACCAGGCCAGGATCAGCGGCATGGCGATCTTCATGATCTCGCTGGGCTGGATGACGATGCCGATGTTGACCCAGCGCTGCGCGCCCTTGCGCGTGATGCCGAAGAACTCCACGCCCAGCAGCAGCAGCACGCCCACCAGATAGATGGGCACTGCCAGCTGCATCAGCCGCTGCGGCGGGATCTGCGCCACCACGAACAGGATGCCGGCGGCCAGCAGCATGTTGCGTCCGTGCATGATGAAGCGTGTGCCGTGGTCGTAGCCGGCCGAGTACATGGCCAGCAGGCCCAGTCCGGCCAGGAACAGGATGGCCAGGATCAGCCAGCCATCGAAGCGCAGGAAAAGGCCGATGAAATGGCGATGCCAGGGAGTCTTGTCGAGGGTGACGGACATGGCCGTATTATCGTTGGCAATTGCATCTGGCCGCCATGCGGATATGGCACCATTGGGCGGTATCCGTCCCGTGGCGGCGGGTTTTCGATGGGAAGGTGAAATGGAATGACTGCTGTGACTGCCGCGTTGTCGGCTGACCGGCCCGGGCGGCTGGACCTGTCGCAATGGGCTGCCGAGGCCGTGTTGCTGGACCTGGATGGCACACTGATCAACACGCTCGACGAGTTCGACGTGGCGCTCGCGCACATGCTGCGCGGCATGGGCCTGCCGCCGGTGGCCAAGGACGAGATTGCCCGCATCATCGGCAAGGGCTCCGAACATCTGGTGCGCAGCGTGCTGGCGTTGGCGCTCGGGCGTGCCGGGCGGGCAAACGATGCGGCGGCGGTCGAGGCGCGTTTCGCGGATGCCATGGCCCGCTACTACGCCGGCTATGGCGAGGTCGACGGCCAACTGGCCACGGTGTTCCCCGGCGCGCTGGATGGCTTGCGCGTGCTGCACGGCAAGGGCATTCCGATGGCGGTCGTGACCAACAAGCCACTGCGCCTGGCCGAGCCGCTGCTGGCGACCAAGGGACTGGCGCCCTGGGTACAGTTTCTTTATGGCGGCGACAGCTTCGAGAAGCGCAAACCCGATCCGTACCCCCTGCTCAAGGCCTGCGAGCGCCTGGGCTCGTCACCTGCGCGGACATTGATGATCGGCGACTCCAGCAACGACGCCCTGGCGGCACGCGCGGCCGGCTGCCCGGTGGTGCTGATGCGCTATGGCTTCAACCATGGCCTGCCGATCGAGACGGTGGACGCCGACGGTTACTTCGATTCGATCGACGCCATTGCCCGGCAGTTGCCGGCGCGCCCCCCCGCCGGCGCCAAGCCGGGCCAGCCATGAACAACCCACGCCGAACCGGCGCGCCTGCGGGCGAGGCCGCCGCCGAGCCGCTGCCCGGCGCCGGCTCCCCGGTGAAGGCCGCGCCGCAGGCCAGGCGGGTCGGCCTGGCGCTGGGCAGCGGCTCGGCGCGAGGCCTCGCACACATTGGCGTGTTGCGGGCGCTGCAGCAGGCCGGTCTCCAGGTCGAAGCGATCGCCGGATGCAGCATGGGGGCGCTGGTGGGTGCGATGGTGGCATCAGGCAAGGCGGGGGATCTGGAAGCGGCCTTTCGGGCCATGGACTGGCGGGGCATCCTGGCGCTGCTCGACCCGGTGTTTCCGCGCTCGGGTCTGCTCGACGGCAAAAAGGTCGAGCGCTTTCTGGCGCAGATGCTGCCGACCGAGCATTTCGATGAATTGCCGGTGCCGTTTCGCGCTGTCGCCACCGATGTGCTCAGCGGGGACGAGGTAACGCTCGGCAGCGGCCGGCTGGTTGAGGCCGTGCATGCCAGCTTTGCGGTGCCGGGGCTTTTCACGCCGGTGCGCCGTGGGCGGCGTGTGCTGGTCGATGGCGGCCTGGTCAATCCGGTGCCCGTCAGCACCGTACGGGCCATGGGGGCGCGGCTGGTCGTGGCGGTGGACCTGAACCACGACATCGTGCAAAAGCGCATTGCCCGCAACCTGGCTCCCCAGGCGGCCCCCTTGGCTGAATCCACGCCCGACGCGGCTGCAACGATGCCCGCGGCGGTCGAGCCGCCCGTGCTGGAGCGGCTGCGAGTGCTGATGCAGCAGGCCCGCCATCCGTTGGCGCAGCAGGTCTCGAGCTGGCTCTGGAGCAGCAGCCCCAGTGATGCCGGTGATCATGCCGCCGCTTCGGCAGTGGCTGCCAAGGCTTACCAGCCGCCTTTGCCGGGCATTTTGGAGACGCTGCTGGCCTCGCTCTACATCACGCAGGCGCGGCTGACCGCGATCAACCTCGTGTACGAGGCGCCGCAGGTGCTGATCCAGCCGCCGCTGGGCGACATCCGCTTCATGGAGTTCGACCGCGCCAGCGAGATCATCGAGATCGGCTACCGCTGCGCCAGCGAGACGCTGGAGCGGGTGTTGCCGACGCTCCAGGCCAACGAGGCCAGTGAGGCCAGTGCCGCTGTTGAGGCCGGTGTGACCGGTGCGCCAGTGCCACCACCATCCATTCGGTGAACCCGGGAAAATCCGCGATGCCCCAATCCACCCCGTCCCTGCCCACCGTGCTGGTGCCAGGCCTGGCCTGCTCGCCGCGCCTGTTTGCGCCGCAGCTGCCGGCGCTGTGGCGCATTGGTGCCGTTACCGTCGCAGCCACGACCGGCCATGACCGCATTGCGGCACTGGCGGCGGCCATCCTGCGCGAGGCGCCGCCGCGTTTTGCGCTGGCTGGTTTGTCGATGGGGGGCTACATCGCCTTCGAGATGCTGCGCCAGGCGCCCGAGCGGGTGGCGGGCCTGGCCATCCTCAATTCCTCGGCGCGGCCGGACAGCGCGGAGGCTTCGCAGAAACGCCTGCGCATGATCGAGCTGGCGCGGCAGGGCAAGCTGGCGCTCGTCACCGAACTGAATTTCCCGCGCTCGGTGCATCCGCGCCGCGCCGCCGACTCCGGGCTGCGCAGCCTTGCCCGGGACATGGCAGAGGACACCGGCGTGGACGCCTATGTGCGCCAGCAGCACGCCATCATGCAGCGCGCCGATGCGCGCCCCACGCTGGCTGCCATCGCGTGCCCGTCGCTGATTGTGGTGGGCGACCAGGACCAGCTCACCCCGCCCGAGCTGGCCGCCGAGATGGCCGCCGGCATTCCGGGCGCCGAGCTGCGCACCATCGCCGATTGTGGCCACCTCAGTACGCTGGAGCAGCCCGAGGCCGTCACCGCCGTGCTGCTGGACTGGCTGCAGCGCCGCGTGCTGCCGGCGCAAGCGGGTTGACCGCCGGGCTGTCTGCGCCAACCGGATGATCCTGCCAAGTCCTGCATGGCCCGCAGTCCTGGCGGCGACATGCGCGGGCGCCGCCGCTCTTCACAATCGCGGCCATGGGAACCATCTACCTCGTACGGCATGGTCAGGCATCGTTTGGTGCGGCCGATTATGACCAACTCAGCGACAAGGGCTACCGCCAGGGCGAGCAATTGGGACAGTGGTGGCATGGTCACGGCATGCGTTTCGATGCGGTCTACACCGGTACGCTGCGACGCCACCGGCAGACGCTGGAGGCGATCGCCCGCGGCATGCAGTGGACGCCCGAGGAAGTTCAGCAGCTGCACACGTTCCAGTCCGAACTCAACGAGTATGACAGCGACGCGTTGCTGGCGGCCTTGAACGTGAACCTGCCGCGGCCCGAGGCGCCCGAGCAGGCGCGCCAGCACTTTCGCAGCCTGTGCGCGGCGCTGGAGCAGTGGATGGGCGGCACGATCAGCCCGGCTGGCATGCCGAGTTGGCAGGCGTTCCAGGATGGCATCACCGGCCTGCTGCAGGCCCTGCGCCGTCAGCATGTGGGCCAGCAGGTGCTCGTCGTCTCCAGCGGCGGGCCGATCTCCACGGCCGTGGCCGCCGTGCTCGATACCGCGCCGGAGCAGGCCATTGGCCTGAACATGCGCATCCGCAACACCGCCATCACGGAGCTGGGCATCACGCCAAGGCGCATCAACCTGCACAGCTTCAATGCCATCCCGCACTTGGCGGCAAGGGAATGGGCGGAGCTGGTGACGATGGCGTGAATCGCAGCGTGGCGCTGAGCCCATCGCCCATGGTGTGCATGCAGTCGCGCCCGGCCTGCTTGGCGCGATAGAGCGCCGTATCGGCCTGCTCCATCGCTTGCGGCAGTGCGTGGGCAGAATCGATGGCAGCGGCGCCGAAACTGGTGGTAATGCACTGCCCGGCCGGCAGCATGGGCTGCTCCTGCAGCCACTTTCGCACCCGCTGGTATACCAGCTGCGCGCTCTCCGGGTCGCAGCGGTTGAGCAGCAGCACGAACTCGTCGCCGCCCAGGCGCCCCACCAGATCGCCGCTACGTACGGACGATTCGAGCACTTCGGCGAATTGCTGCAGCACCTTGTCGCCCATTGCGTGGCCCCAGCGGTCGTTGATTTTCTTGAAGTGGTCGATATCGCACAGCAGAATGGTCCATGGTTGCAGCCGGGACATTTGCAGGCAGCGCGTCGCCGCTTCGAAGAAGCGGCGGCGGTTGGACAGGCGGGTCAGCGGGTCGCGGTTGCGTTCATCGTCGAACACCCGCATGACGTCGCGGAAGGTGCAGGCCAGCAACACGACCATGAACCACAGTCCCAGCAGCAGCGTGATGGCCAGCAGCAGGAACCAGAAGCGAGATGCAGTCAGGCGCTCCAACTGGTCACCCGGCACCCAGTTGAGGACCAGGATCGGCCGCAGCAGGGCCAGCCCGACGATGCTGACATAGGACCAGCGCAAGGCGCGCTCGAACGGATCCTTGGCATTGGGCGAGCGCAGCACACTCGGCAAGCCCAGCGCATAGAGCAGGCAGATCGAGCTGTTGAGCCACAAGGTCCTGATCCACAGCTGTTCGTCTACCAGCGTGTAATACGCCATGGCGGCCATGCAGGTCACGCCGATGGCCAGCGCCAGGGCCCCGAAGGCGCGGCCGCCCTGGCGTTTGGCCATGCCGTGTGCCAATGCCCAACTGCCCATGAGATAAAACGTGCCCGCCAGCATGGACCAGCGCGCCAATTGCGCGTTGTCCATCAGCGACTGGGCTGCCAGGGCGACGGATGGCAGGAAGTAGCCCGCCGCGATCCACAGCAGGAAACGCTGCTCGCGCAGCACCATCCAGCAGGCCTGCAGGGTCAGACCCAGCAGCAGCATGCAGGCCGGCACGATCAGTCCGAAGTACTGGATGTTCTGAGGCGACAATCTTTCTCCTGACGCAGACCAAGGGAAGGATGAGTGTAACAAAAGGTATTTTTTGTTCCATTCTATACAGATGGCGGTGCGGCGTGGCTTTTTTTGCATGGGCCGTGCGCCCACCCTGCTGGCGGGCGGGGCTAGGCTCTTCCCCTACAATTTCCGCTTTATGCAAGCTGTATGCCACGCGGTGGCCGCGGTGGTACTTGCACTTGCACTTGCGCGCAGTTCAGGAGGAAAGCATGTCCAAGACCATCAACCGCCGCCAATGGCTGGCCGGCGGCCTGCACGGGGTCGCGGCGCTGGCTGCCGCCGCGCAGTGGCGCGGTGCCTGGGCATCGGCGCCCGTGCGCATGCTGGTGGGTTTTCCGCCCGGAGGCGGCACGGACATGCTGGCGCGGCTGCTGGCCGCGCATCTCCAACAGGCGCTGGGTACCGCCATCGTGGTGGACAACCGGCCCGGCGCTGGCGGACAGATTGCCGCGCAGGCCCTGAAGGCGGCCGCGCCCGATGGGCAGACGGTGTTTCTGACGCACGACCACACGGTCAGCATCCTGCCCAAGGTCGTCAGGGATGCAGGCTTTGATACCCGGCGCGATTTCCAGCCGGTGGCGGGGCTGGGCACCTTCGTCAATGCACTGGCGGTGACCGGTGGCCATCCGGCGCACAGCCTGGCCGAGTACATCGACTGGGTGCGCGGCCAGCAGGCCGCCGATGCCGGTGCCATCGGCATTCCGGCGCCGGCATCGACGCCGGAATTCCTGGTCGGGGTGCTGGCAAGGCAGTTTGATCTGAGTCTGGTGCCGGTGCCTTACCGAGGCAGCGCGCCGATGATCGGCGATCTGCTGGCAGGCCAGATCCATGCCGGCATCGGCTCGGTGCAGGAATTCCTGGAACTGCACCAGTCGGGCCGCCTGCGCGTGCTGGCGGTGCTCGGCGGCGATCGCCAGACGGCCTTGCCCGAGGTGCCGACTTTCGAGGAACTGGGCGTGCGCGGCTTCAGGGACACGCCGTTCTACGGCATTTTCGCGCCCAAGGGCTGGAGCGAGGCGCAGATTGCCCGCTGGGAACAGGCTACGCAGCAGGTGTTGGCCGTGCCCGAAGTGCGCCAGCAGATGCAGGCCTGGGCCATCGACGTGCGCTACATGGATCACCGCCAGTTCGAGGCCATTGAGCAGGCCTACAGCCAGGCCTGGTCGCGCATCATCGAGGCCAGTGGCTTCCAGCCGCAATGAGGGGCTGTCATGCATGGCTCCAATGCGTATGCCATGATGATTCACGGTGAGGGCCGGCCTGCGGCGCCCGCCTCCTATCAAGCAATGAAGAAGCAACCCCAGACATGCTGACCTATCCCCAAATCGACCCGGTGGCCCTGCAGCTCGGGCCGCTGGCCATTCACTGGTATGGCCTGACCTACCTGGTGGGCTTTGCCCTCTTCATCCTGCTGGGGCGCTTGCGCCTGCGCCAGCCTCCGTTTGACCGGCTGGTGGCCCAGGGGCTCTGGCACAAGCGCGATGTCGAGGACTTGCTTTTCATCGGCGTGGTCTGCATCATCCTGGGCGGGCGGCTGGGTTATGTGCTGTTCTACAAGCCCGGGTACTACCTGCACAATCCGCTGGAGATCATCATGATCAACAAGGGCGGCATGGCTTTTCATGGCGCGTTGATCGGCTCCATCGTGGCGATGGTCTGGTTCTCCGTCACGCGCCGCCGGCCGTTCTGGCAGGTGGCGGATTTCGTTGCCCCCTGCGTGCCGCTGGGCTTTGCGGCGGGGCGCATCGGCAATTTCATCAATGGCGAGCTGTGGGGGCGTTTTGCGCCGCCCGATCTGCCCTGGGGCATGGTGTTCCCGCACAGCGGCAGCATGCTGCCGCGCCATCCCTCGCAGCTCTACCAGTTCCTGCTCGAAGGCGTGCTGCTGTTCATCATCCTGTGGCTGTATGCGCGGCGTGAACGGGCCCGGGGCCGCGTGGCGGCCGTGTTCCTGATGGGTTATGGCGCGCTGCGTTTCATCGCCGAGTTCTTCCGCGAGCCGGATGATTTCCTGGGCCTGCTGTCGCTGGGCATGAGCATGGGACAGTGGCTGTGCGTGCCGATGATTGCCGCTGGCGCGGCGGTGTGGATCTGGGCCGGACGGCGCCAGGCGGCTTGACCGGCCTGATGGGTTCAGTGCCGACCCGCACCCTTCAGCAGCGGATGCCTTCGGCGCCAGTCGGCAGCGGACGGGGGCGGCCGTTGTCGTCGATGGCGACGTAGGTGAGCGTGGCCTCCGTCACCTTGACATACTGGCCGTGCTGGTAGCGGCGCTCGGCAAACACCTCGACGAAGACCTGTACCGAGGTGCGCCCGATGCGGGTGACCTTGGCATAGAAGGACAGCAGGTCGCCCACCTGCACGGGCTGCTTGAAGATGAATTCCTTGACCGCCACGGTGGCCAGCCGCCCGCCCGCCAGGCGCGCCGGCAGGATGGAGCCGGCCACGTCCACCTGCGCCATCACCCAGCCGCCGAAGATGTCGCCGTTGATGTTGCTGTCCTTGGGCATGGGCGCGACCTTGAGGACCAATTCCATGTCCTGGGGCAGGGCTACCGGTGTCGTCATGGCGTCAAAAAGCGTTTGCAGAAAAGAAGGGGATGAACCGGGGCCGGGGCCGATGGTGCGAAAGAGCCCCATTGTATGCGTGCGTGCGGCACGGCCGCGTTCGCTAGAATGCGGCCACCGTCAACCCCTTGCTGAAGGAATGGTCATGGAGCGCATCTTCAATCTCGTCAGAAACCAGTTGATCGAGGTCATCGAGTGGACCGATGATTCGCGCGACACGCTGTCGTTCCGCTGGCCCGACGAGGACAAGGAAATCAAGAACGGCGCGCAGTTGATCGTGCGCGAGTCGCAGCAGGTGCAGTTCGTCGCGGCCGGCCAGTTCGCGGATCTGTTCAATCCCGGCAAGCACACGCTCTCGACCGAGAACATCCCCATCCTCTCGACCATCCTGGGCTGGAAGTATGGCTTCCAGTCGCCCTTCAAGTGCGACGTGTACTACCTGAACACGCGCCTCTTCACCGGCAACAAGTGGGGCACCTCCAACCCGGTGATGATGCGCGACCAGGACTTTGGCGTGGTGCGCCTGCGCGCCTTCGGCACCTACGACTTCCGCATCGTCGACGCGCCGAAGTTCCTCAAGGAGGTCGCTGGCACGGATCAGAACTTCCGCCTCGACGAGTTCAACGACACCATGCGCTCGCGCATCGTCAGCGTCTTCACCGAGGCGCTGGCCAAGGCCCATGTGCCGGTGCTGGACATCGCCCAGCGCTACTCGGAGCTGGGCGATGCGCTGCTGCCGATCATCAACCCGGCGATCCGTGACAAGTATGGGCTGGAGGTCAGCAGCTTCATCCTGGAGAATGTCTCGGTGCCGCCGGAAGTCGAGCAGGCCATCGACAAGCGTTCCTCCATGGGCGTGATCGGCAACCTCAACGACTACGTCAAATACCAGATGGGTGTGGCGATGGGCGAGGGCGGCGAGGCTGGCGCGGCGGCTGCCGTGCCGGCGCAGATGGCCATGGGCTTTGGGCTGGCGCAGGAAATGATGAAGAGCATGCAGCAGCCCGCCAGCGGCACGTCCGCGCCAGCGGGAGGGCCGTCGCCTGTGGCCGTGCCGGTGCTGGAGGTGCTCACGCCCGAGCAGGCCGCGCAGCTGCTGGGCGTCGCGCCGGAGGACGTGATGGCCGCGATCGACGCGGGGGATCTGAAGGCGCGCCGGATCGGCAGCGCCTGGCGCATTGCCAGGAGTGCGTTGGAGGAGTTCCTGCGCGGCTGATGCCGGCGGATCAGGCCGTCGGATCAAGGCATTCAGTGCAGGGTATCCACCAGCCATGACAGAGGCCCGTCCCAGCCAGGCTGGCCCATCCGTGGCCGCTGGTGCCAGCGCCCCGGCGACCACGGGCTCGCCCGGCGCTGCGACCACCACCGCGATCGGCCGGCACCCTTGCCCGGAATGTGGCGGCAATCTGGAATGGAACGCTGCCCGTCAGGCATTGGTGTGTCCGTATTGCGGTACCGTGGCGCCATGGCAGCCTGCGCACCCCGCGGATGTGGCGGGCGAGGGCGGCCAGCCCGTCATCGAGCAGGATCTTGAAGCGGCCTTGCGCGTACCGGTCGATGGGCGCGACTGGGGTGCGCAGCGGCGCGAGGTGCAATGCCAGAGCTGCCGTGCCATTTCGGTATTCGTCGACGGCCGGGTGGCGCAGCGCTGCGACTTCTGCGGCTCGCCGGCCATCGTCGCGCACGAGGAACTGCAGGACGCCATCACACCGCAGAGCCTCCTGCCGTTCCGGATCAGCGACGTGCAGATGCGCGAGCGGATTCGCCAGTGGTACGGCTCGCGCTGGTTCGCGCCTGGGCGCCTGAAGAAGGCAGCGCTGACCGACACGCTCAAGGGCGTGTACCTGCCATATTGGACCTTCGATGCCCATGCCAGCGCACGCTGGCGCGCCGAGGCCGGCCATTACTACTACACCACCGAGCGCTATCGCGACAGCCAGGGCCGCATGCAGACCCGCCAGGTGCGGCAGGTGCGCTGGGTGCCAGCGTCCGGACAGTTGCAGCATTTCTTCGACGATGCGCTGGTGCCCGGCACGGTGGGCGCGCATGCCGCCTTGCTGCGCCGCATCGAACCTTTCCCGACCCGCACCGACCTCAAGCCCTATGCGCCCGAATATGTGCGCGGCTGGACAGTGGAGCGCTACCAGGTCGATCTGCGGCGCGCCGCCGCCATCGGCCAGGAGCAGATGCAGGCGCAGCTGCGCCAGATGTGCGCCCAGCAGGTTCCTGGTGATACCCAGCGCAACCTGGTGGTCGATGCCCGGTACCAGGGTCGCACCTTCAAGCATGTGCTGGTGCCGGTCTGGCTGGTGCATTACACCTATGGCGCACGCAGCTTCCAGATTCTCGGCAATGGCTACACTGGCCAGTTGGCGGGCGAGCGGCCATACAGCTGGGGCAAGATCGCCTTGGCCGTGTGTGCGGTGCTGCTGCTGGTGGCGCTGGGCTGGCTGCTGCTGCGCCAGTGAGCGCCAGGGGCGCCAGACGTTGGTATGCTGCCACGCCTGAGCCGCTTGCTTGATGCAGCGCACAGTGCCATTGGATGCCATTCATATAATCCACGGAAATGCGGAATTGAATAACGAATAGCTGATTGTGAATACAACTTATGAGAATCGCGATATTGGATGACGATCCACTGGTGCAGGAAATTGAGCGCGCTGCCGTCGAAGGCATGGGCCACAGCTGTTATGTCTACAGCGATGGCGCTAGCCTGCTCAAGGAGCTGCGGCGGCAGACTTTCGATCTGCTGATCGTGGACTGGTACCTGCCGGACATGGATGGTCCCAAGGTCGTCGAGTCGGTGCGGCAAGGCATTGGCTCGAACATGCCGATTCTCTTCGTCACGCGGCGCGATACCGAGGAGGACATCGTCGAGGGCCTCAGCAGCGGCGCCGACGATTTCATGACCAAGCCGGTGCGCGTGGGCGAACTGGTGGCGCGCATGAGCGCGCTGCTGCGCCGCGCCTATCCGGCCACGCATTCGGATGAACTCCATTTCGGCATCTACCGCTTCAACACCGAAAAGCGCACGCTGGAGGTGCGCGGCCAGCCGATCGATCTCAAGACGCGCGAATTCGATCTGGCGCTCTTCATGTTCCAGAACGTCGGCCGCCTGCTCTCGCGCGACCATGTGCGCGAGATGGTCTGGGGCCAGTTGTTCCAGGTGCCCTCGCGCTCGCTCGACACCCATGTCTCGCGGCTGCGCGCCAAGCTCGATCTGACGCCCGAGAATGGCTACGTGGTCAATGCCGTCTATGGTGTCGGCTACCGCCTCGAGGCCTGCGGCGACGCGCAGGAATGAGGGTGGTGGCGGACGGCTGGGACCTCCGCCGTCGCCTTTGAAGGGGCAGGGGCCTTGCGGTGCCGGGGGCTGGCCAGGTCTTCGAGAATCGGGCATTCGGGGCGTGCATCGCCCTGGCAGCATTGCACCAGGCTTGCCAGCGTCTCGTGCATGGCCTGCATCTCGGCAATGCGCTGCCGCAGCATCAGCAGGTGTTGCTGGGCAATCGAGCGCACGTCGGCACTGCTGCGCTGGCGGTTTTGCCACAACTCGAGCAACTGGGCGATCTCCGGCACCGAAAAGCCCAGCTCGCGGCTGCGCTTGATGAACTGCAGCGTGTGCACCTCGGCGCGGCCGTATTGGCGGTAGCCCGCCTCGGTGCGGGCCACCGCCGGCAGCAGGCCCAGGCGCTCGTAGTGGCGGATCATCCGCACCGAGACACCGCTTTGCCGCGCGGCTTCGCCAATGGGCTGCAGATTGCCTGCCATCCGGCCCGGCTCAGAGGCTGGTGACGTCGTAGCCGGCCTCCTTGATCGCGGCGATCAGCGTGCTGCGTGGCTGTTCGCTGTTGATGCTGGCGAGGCCCGTGCCCAGATCGATCTGGATCTTGGCAGTGTTGTCGGTCTGCAAAATGGCTTTCTGCACAGCCTGCACGCAGTGCTCGCAGGTCATTCCGAGGATCTTGAAGGTCTGGTTCATGGCGATCTCCTTGTTGAAATATGGGACTCCAGATATGGAAACCCAGATGGTACGGATGCCATTATCGAGTCTGACACCATGTCAATGTCAACACGCTTGGCGCCTGCCTTGACTGTGACAGCATGTCAGGGTTTATGCTGCCGAACCCATGGACCATTCCGTATCTTCTTCTCATCCGTCTGGCGCACCTCAATCGCCCGGTGCTGTCGCGCAGCAGTACGACATCGGTATCGATGGCATGACCTGCGCCTCCTGCGTGGCGCGGGTCGAGCGGGCGCTCGCCAAGGTGCCGGGCGTGGCGCAGGCCAGTGTCAACCTGGCCACCGAGTCGGCCCGCGTCACGGCGCCGGCGGGTCTGCAGGCGCGGCTGCAGCGCGCCATTCGCGATGCTGGCTACACGCCGCGCCTGGTGGCGGCGCAGCAGCGCGGCAGCGCGCCGGAATCGCCCTGGCAGGGCTTCGCTCCGGTGGCGCTGGGCCTGCTGCTGGCAGCGCCGCTGGTGCTGCCGATGCTGTTGCAGCCCTTCGGCCTGCACTGGATGCTGCCGGCCTGGGCGCAGTTCCTGCTGGCCACGCCGGTGCAGTTCGTGCTGGGTGCGCGCTTTTATCGGGCCGGCTGGCAGGCTGTGAAGGCGCGCGCCGGCAACATGGACCTGCTGGTGGCCATCGGCACCAGTGCCGCCTATGGCCTGTCGCTGTGGCTGTGGTGGCGCCATGCACAGGCGCCGCAGTCGCCCCATGCGGTGCACACGCCGCTGCACCTGTATTTCGAGGCTTCGGCGGTGGTGATTGCGCTGGTGCGGCTGGGCAAGTGGCTGGAGGCGCGTGCCAAGCGCCAGGCCCTCTCGGCCATCTCGGCCTTGCAGCAGCTGCGGCCGGATGTCGCCCATTTGGTGGACTTGCCGGCCGAGCGCGACATTCCACTCGATGAGGTGGTGGTGGGCGACCGGTTGGCCGTGCGCGCCGGCGAGCGCATTCCTGCCGATGGCACGGTGGTCGAGGGTGCCTCCGAGATCGACGAATCGATGCTGACCGGCGAGCCGCTGCCGGTGGTGCGCCAGCCGGGCGAGCGGGTCACCGGCGGCGCCGTCAACGGCTCGGGCCGGCTGGTGATCGCGGTCACGGCGGTGGGATCCGAATCGGTGCTGGCGCGCATCATCCGCCTGGTCGAGGATGCTCAGGCGCAGAAGGCGCCGATCCAGCGCTTGGTCGATCGGGTGGCGGCCGTGTTCGTGCCGGTGGTGCTGGTGCTGGCGCTGCTCACGGGCCTGGGCTGGTGGCTGGCCGGCAGCGGGCTGGAGCCGGCGCTGCTGCATGCCGTGGCGGTGCTGGTGATTGCCTGTCCGTGTGCGCTTGGGCTGGCCACGCCGGTGGCCATCATGGCCGGCACCGGAGTGGCCGCGCGCCACGGCATTCTGATCAAGGATGCCCAGGCGCTGGAGACGGCACACCGGGTGCGGCTGGTGGCCTTCGACAAAACCGGCACGCTGACGCTGGGACGACCGGAACTGGTGGCACTGGAGCCACTGCCGCAGGCGGCAGGCGTCGCCGTGCTGCCGGCATCCGCCTTGCTGGCGTTGGCCGCCGGCCTGCAGCAGGGCAGCAGCCACCCGCTGGCGCGGGCCGTGCAGCAGCAAGCGCAGCGCGAGCAGGTGCCCCCCGTGGCCGTCAGCCATGCGCGCGTGCTTGCCGGACGGGGCGTGCAGGCCTGCATCGACGGCCAATGGTGGGCGCTGGGCAGCCTGGCGTGGTGCGAGGAACTGGGCGTGGCGGTGCCGTCGGCGCTGCTGCAGCGGCCTGCCTTTGCTGGCGCCACGGTTTCGGCGCTGTTGCGGCTTGGCGCACCGCTGGCGGATGGCGGAGCGGATGCCATGACGGCTGAGGCGACACCGGTGGCCCTGCTGGCATTCCGGGATCTGCCCAAGCCCCATGCCGGTGCGGCGCTGGCGGCATTGCGTGCGCAGGGATGCGAGGTGGTCATGATCTCGGGCGACAACCGGCCGGCTGCGCTGGCGATGGCGGCGCAACTGGGCATCGATGCCGCGCACGTGCAGGCGCCGGTGCTGCCGGCCGACAAGGCCGCGCGCGTGCAGGCGCTGCGGCAGGACGGCGTGGTGGTGGCCATGGTGGGCGACGGCATCAACGATGCGCCGGCGCTGGCGGCGGCCGATATCGGCATCGCCATGGGCAATGGCACCGACGTGGCCATGGAGGCCGCCGGCATCACGCTGATGCGCGGTGATTTGATGTTGGTGGCGCAGGCACTGGAGCTGTCGCAGCGCACGGTGGTCAAGATCCGCCAGAACCTGTTCTGGGCCTTTGCCTACAACGTGATCGGTATTCCGTTTGCGGCCTTCGGCTTGCTCAGTCCGGTGGTGGCGGGTGCGGCGATGGCCGCCTCCAGCGTCAGCGTGATGGCCAATGCGCTGCTGCTGACGCGCTGGCGGCCGAGGGCGGCGCCGGCAACTGCGCCACAGGCGGAGTCAGCGAAAGCGCGGCGCGTCGGGTAGCTCGTTGCCGCCGGGCTGGCCGAGCCGGCCGTCCGGCGCAGGGAAGTGCGCGGCCAGCAGGGCCGAGACTTCGTCGATGGCCAGATCCAGCCCGGCCTCGTAGCGGCCGCTGCGCAGCGCCTCGGCCAGGTGGGCGACGGCATCCTGCCAAGCGTTGGCATCGACGCGCTGGCGCAGGCCGCGGTCGGCGACGATCTCGATGGCGTGCTCGGCCATCAGCAGGTAAATCAGCACGCCATTGTTGTGCTCGGTGTCCCACACGCCGGTCTTGCCAAAGAGCGCAATGGCCCGTGCGCGTGCGCTCTCGCCCGACCAGATGCAATGCGCCGGCAGACCACCCTCGACGTAGATGCAGATCTGGCCCTGGTGCGTGGCTTCGCTCGCGGCGATTTTCTCTGCCAGATGCTGTTGCAGTGCCGGCGTCATGAGGCGGCGCGCAGCGCCATCATGCCAGCGGTGCCGCCACAGGCGCAGCAGCTTGCCCGGCCAGCCCGCAGCGGGCGCCGCAGCCGTGCCGGATGGCGTGTGCCGATCGCCTACCATCGTCCCGAGGCGCCCCCGCCGCCAAAACTGCCGCCGCCACCGGAGCGAAAGCCACCGCTTCCACTGCTGCCGCCACTGCGCCCGCCGCCCCAGCCGCCGCGGCCGGAGCCGGTGCTGCCCAGACCGACCTTGCCGCTTGCCGAAAAGGCCAGCAAGGCGGTGACGATGCCGCCGCCAATGGCCACCAGCAGCATGGTGGTGGCAAAGTACAGCACCGCGCCGACGGCGGCGCCGCTGGCGAGTGCGCCGAGCTTGCGGCCCAGCAGCTGGCGCAGCACCGCGCTGCCCACGACGATGCCCAGATAGGCCAGCACGAGCAGCGATTCCCAGTTGATGGGGCTATGGGACGAGCCACCCGAAGGTGATGCCGCCGCAGGTGCGGGCAGGCTGTCGTCACCGGCCAGCCGGGCCGCCACGGCATCGATGCCGGCACTGATGGCAGTGGCAAAGTCACCCTGGCGCATGTGGGGCACCATCACGTTGTCGATGATGCGCGCGGCGGCGATGTCGGGCACGGTGCCCTCGAGCGCGCGCGCCACCTCGATGCGCAGCGCACGGTCCTGCTTGGCGATGAGCAGCAGCAGGCCGTCGCCGACGTCGCGGCGGCCGATCTTCCAGGCGCTGGCGACGCGATAGGCATAGGCGGCGATGTCCTCGGGCTGGGTGGTGGGCACCATCAGCACCACCACCTGCGTGCCAAAGCGCGTCTCGATGCCGGCGAGCTGGGTGCTGATCTGCTGCTGCGCGGCGGCATCGAGCGTGCCGGTCTGGTCGATGACACGGCCGCTGAGCGCCGGGATGGCCTGCAGCCCGGTCTGCGCCGCGCCGGCCGCCGGCCAGGCCAGCGTCAGGCACAGCAACGGGCCCAGCAACAGGCCCAGCAGGGTTGCCGGCAGAGCCTGCAGCGGCAATGGCAGCAGATGGCGCAGAGTGAGGCGAGGCATGGGTTGTGACGGCGGGCCTTGGTGGCGCGGTGAGCAGTTGCTTACTGCGCAGCCGGTTGGCCGCCCGAGAAGTCGACCTTCGGCGGGGTCGCGATGGCGGCTTCGTTGGCCACGCTGAAGGCCGGCTTCTCGTCATAGCCGAAGATCCGGGCCGTCAGGTTGGTCGGGAAGCTGCGGCGCAGCACGTTGTACTCCTGTACGGCCTGGATGTACTGGTTGCGGGCGACGGTGATGCGGTTCTCGGTGCCTTCGAGCGTCACGCGCAGGTCGCGAAAGCCCTGGTTGGCCTGAAGCGTGGGGTAGCTCTCGGCCACCGCCATCAGGCGCGAGAGCGCACCCGAGAGTTCGCCCTGGGCTTGTTGGAAGCGCGCCAGCGCCTGCGGGTCCTGCAGCGTCTCGGGCGTGACTTGGATCGAGGTAGCCTTGGCGCGGGCTTCGATCACCTGCGTGAGCGTGTCGCGCTCGAAGTTGGCCTCGCCCTGCACGGTGGCGACGATGTTGGGGATGAGGTCGGCGCGTCGCTGGTACTGGTTGACGACCTCGCTCCAGGCTGCCTTGGCCTGCTCGTCCAGGCGCTGGAAGTCGTTATAGCCGCAGCCGCCCAGCAGCAGGGTGAGGCTGGCGGCGAGCATGAGCCAGATGCGTTGCATGTGTGTTTCTCCTCGAATGGGTGATCCGGAAAATTCTACGCGGTTCGGGGTTCGCCAGGGACCGGCCCGGTCAGGGCCGTTCGAGCACCAGCAGCGGGTCGATGCGGACGTCGAACCAGTTCATGCCCCAGTGCAGGTGGGGCCCGGTGGCGCGGCCGGTGGCGCCGACGGCGGCGATCACCTGGCCTTGCTCGACGCGCTCGCCCACTTTCACGTCGATGCGCGAGAGGTGCAGGAAGTTGGAGCTGATGCCAAAGCCATGGTCGAGCAGCAGCGTTCCGCCGGTCAGGTAGAGGTTGTCCGCAGCGAAGGTGACGATGCCGGCCGCCGGTGCCTTGACCGGTGTGCCCGTTGGCGCGGCGATGTCCATGCCGGAGTGGCCGCTGCCGCTGGGCAGGCCGTTATAGACCCGCGCGTTGCCGAACCGGCCGCTGATGCGGCCCTGCACCGGCCAGATGAAGCGCTGGGCGAAATCGGCGCGGTCGTCGTCGCGCTCGCGCGCGGCCGTCACCTGGGCCTGCTCGCGGCGGATGCGCTCGGCAATCGCCGCTGGCGGGTTGACGGTCTTGGGCGGCACGCCATTGACGTATTCGGTAGGCCAGTCGCGGCCGGTCACGGCGATGCTGACGCTGCTGGCCTGTCCATCGGGGCTTTGCACCTGCAGCACGGCCGGGCCGGTCTCGTTGCGTCCCACGCCGAACACCACCGTGCCGTAGCCCGTGGTGCGCAGCGTGCGGTCGCGGTAGCGCACCGTGCTGCCCGGCACCACCCTGCCGATGACCATCGAGCCCTGTTGCACGCTGGCCGGAAACGCCAGGCGCGCATCGGCAGCCGGCGCAGCTTGCGCCAGCGCCGCGCCGGTCTGGCCCAGGCTGAGCGCCAGCAGCAGCGCGCCGGCCGGCCGGCGGGCGCACCACGCCACAATACGGCGGCCGTAGCGGCGGTGGATGCTATTCTTCGCGCAGGAATTCAAGATGGACATGCGTGTTTTTTGCCCATGAGGCGAGGTGTACGATGACAAGACGGGAATGGCGATCGGTGGCGCAGGGCCTGAGTGTAGTGCAGACCGGTGTTGGCAGGCGTGCGCTGTGCAGCGCACTGCTCGGTGCGCTGGCGGTGCTGGCACTGCCGCTGGCAGTCCAGGCACAGGCGGCGCCAGTGGCGGGCGCGGCGGTGGATGATCCGGGCCTCTCCGGCGCGTTTCCCAGCCGCACCATGACGATCATCGTCAACGGCGGTGCCGGCAGCCTGCCGGACATTTTCGCGCGTCCGCTGGCCGAAAAGCTCCACGCCGCGCTCGGCCAGCCGGTGGTGGTGGACAACCGGCCCGGCGCCGGTGGCATGGTGGCTTTGCAGCACCTCAAGGACAGCGATGGCAGCGGCCACACGCTGGCCATCGTCACCAATGCCCATGCGGTCTGGAGCCCCTATGTATTCCCCAAGCTCACCTATGACCCTGCCGTCGACCTCAAGCCCGTCAGCCCGGTGGCGGTGCTGCCGATGGCCTTGACGGTCAACCCGCAACTGCCGGTGAGCAATCTGGCTGAACTGCTGGCGCTGGCGCGGCGCGAGCCGGGCGTGCTCAACTACGCCAGCTCCGGCAACGGCAGCCCGCCGCACGTGCTCTTCGAGGTGCTGCGCGAGCAGGCCGGCGTCGACATCGTGCACGTGCCATTCAAGACCGGTCCTGACGCGCTGACCGCCACCGTGGCCGGCGACACCCAGGTCTACTGGGCCGGCACGGCGCTGGTCGAGCCGCTCGTCAAGAGCGGGCGGCTCAAGCTGCTGGCCGTCAGCCCGCATGTGGACAGTCCGACCTTTGCCGATGTGCCGACGCTGCAGCAGGAAGGCTTTGCCGGCTTCGAAAGCGCGGTCTGGCTCGGTGTGGTGACGCACCGCGATACGCCCGATGCGGTGGTGGCGCGCCTCAATCAGGTGATTGGCGAGGCCGTTGCCGACCCGGCCTTCGTGGCCACGATGGCCGCGCAGGGCTCCATTCCATACCATGACAGCGCGCAGGGCTTTGCCGCGCGCATCGCCGCCGAGCGGGCCGAGTGGGGCCCGGTACTCGAGCGCCTGGGCATCCGGCCGAACTGATGGTCTGACTGGCAGGGCCCCGCGAGGCCCGCCCGTGGGTCTCTGCCCTGGTCGAATATGACAAAACTGTCATCAAATCCTGCTACCTTTGCCTTCTACAATAGCGGCCACTTCCCGGAGTCCGCAGCCCGTCCATGATTGCCGCGGCTGGGCCGCACACCGGACGTTTTTTGCAGCATGCCCCTTCTGATCATCGAACCCCCGCCGCGTGACATCACGGCGCAAACGCCCCTGGCCTTTGCCTTCAGCGGCGATGGCCAGACGCTGGAGCAGGCCGGGCAGGGCCTTGCTGCCCTCCTGCCGCGGCCCGGCAAGGGCACGCAGGTGGTGCTGGTGGTGCCCGTGCAATTGCTGTCGTGGCATCGCATCAAGCTGCCCAAGGTGCCGCTGAAGGACCGCCAACGTCTGCGCGCCGTGCTGCAGGGCCTGCTCGAGGACCAACTGCTCGACGACGTCAGCCAGCTGCATTTTTCGCTGGCTCCGGATGCCGCCGCCGGTCAGGCCAGCTGGGTGTCGGTGTGCCGCGTGGCCTGGCTGGAATCCGCGCTGGATGTGCTGGCCGCAGCCGGTCTGGTGGTCCAGCGCATCGTGCCGGCCTTCGCACCCGAAGCCCCGGCGCAGGAGGATGCCGTTGTCACACCTCGGTTGCTGGCGCTTGGTACCGAAGATGCCCCCTGGCTGGTGATTCGCGGCGCCGACGGTGATGGCCAGGTGCTGGCCCTGCCGCTGACGCCGGCGGCTGGCGCCATGGATCTGGTGGCGGCGCTCTCGCCCGAGACCGTGGTCGATGCCGAGCCGGCCGTCTATCAACTGGCGCAGCAGCGCCTGGGCCGGCCAGTGCGCCTGTTCGAAACCGGCGACCGCCTGTTGCAGGCCGCCGGTGGCGCCTGGAGTCTGGCGCAGTTCCAGTTCGCCAATTCCGGCCGTGACCGGCTGGCCCAGGGCCTGGCCAGCGGCACGCAGAACCTGCTGCGCGCTCCGCAGTGGCGTCCGGCCCGCTGGGGCCTGCTGGTGCTGGTGCTGGCGCAGTTGCTGGGAGTCAACGTCTGGGCCTGGCAGGCCCGCCAGCAGCTCGATGACAAGCGCGACCAGATCAACAGCCTGTTCGCCACCACTTTCCCGAGCGTGCCGGTGGTGGTCGATGCGCCGCTGCAGATGCGCCGTGAACTGCAACGCCTGCAGCAGCAAAGCGGCGCGCTCACGCACGGCTCCTTCGAGGTGCTGGCCGCCGCCGTCGGCGCAACGCTGCCGGCCGGCCAGTTGCCGCAGACCCTGCAATACGAAGGCCAAAGCCTGCTGCTGGGCGGGCTGACGCTCGATGACGCAGCCTTTGCCCTCTGGCAGGCTGCGCTGGCCGAGCGCGGTCTGCAGGCCGATTGGCAGGATACGGCAGTGCGCATCGCGCTGCGACCCGGAGAAGGTCCATGAGCGTGCGCACCCAGATTCGCCAGCAATGGCAGGGTATGCAGCCGCGCGAGCGCAGGCTGGTTGCGGGCGCGGTGCTGGTGGTGCTGGCCGCGCTGGTCTGGTGGCTGGCGCTCGCGCCGGCCCTGCAGACCGCGCGGGGGTTCGATGCCGCCAGCCGCGCGCTGGATACGCAGGTCCAGCAGATGCAGCGGCTGCGCCAACAAGCGCTGCAGTACCGCGAGCAGACCAGCAATGTGAGCCCGGCCGCTGCCGGCCGCCACATCCAGGCCGCCACCACGCGCCTGCTGGGCGATGCGGCGCAGCTCACCACCGTGGGCGAGCAGAGCACGGTGCGCCTGCAGAATGTGCCGGCGCCTGCGCTGCAGGCCTGGCTGCAGGAGGTGCGCGAGGGCGCGCGCAGTCAGCCGGTACAGGTGGACATTCGCCACGCGCCCGGTGGCGACGGCGCGCCGCTGGTCTGGAGTGGCACGGTGGTGCTGGCCCTGCCAGCGGCGGCACCGTAGATGGCAATGCGCCAACGTGTGCGTCCCCAGCGGGCGGCCGCTGCCGCTTCCCGCACCCCTGGCCTGCGGCGCTGGGCGGTGCTGGGCGCGCTGCTGGGCATGCTGCTGGCACTGCTGCTGTTTGCCCCGGCGCGCTGGTTGGCGGCCGCCGTGGCCGCCGCCAGCGGCCAGCAGGTGCTGCTGCAGGATGCGCGGGGCACCGTCTGGAATGGCACGGCGCAACTGGTGCTCAGCGGTGGCACGGGCAGCCGCGATCAAATGGTGCTGCCGGGTCATCTCGATTGGCGCATCCGGCCTGCCTGGTTGGGCGCCGATGTGCATTTGCTGCCCGATTGTTGCGCCAGCGCGCCGCTGGCGGCCCGGCTGCGGCTGGGCTGGCAGCGTGTGGCGGTCACGGTGGAGGACCACGCCAGCCAGTGGCCGGCAAGCCTGCTGCAGGGCCTGGGCGCACCCTGGAACACCTTGCAGCTCGATGGCACGCTGACCCTGCAGCTGCGCCAGTTCGGCTGGCAATCGGTGCAGGGGCGCGATCTGCTGCGCGGCACGGCCGAGCTGTCGCTGCGCAATGCCAGTTCCAGCCTCACCACCATCCGCCCCATGGGCAGTTATCGACTTATCATGCGGGGGGCCGAGACGGTGGAGCTGACGCTGAGCACCGATGCCGGGCCGCTGCAGCTCAGTGGCAGTGGGCAGTGGCAGGGCGGCCGCCTGCGCTTTGCCGGCGAGGCCAGCGCAGCACCCGAGCACCTGCCCGCGCTCTCCAATCTGCTGAGTCTGCTGGGTCGCCGCGATGGGCCACGCGCCATTCTCAATTTCTGAAGCCGTTTATGCATTTCTCCAAACGAATGACGACCCTCTCCGACGTCCCGGCCCGGGCCACGCGACCGCAGCAGCCATTGCGCGCCCACCGGTCCGGGCTGGCGTTCTGCGCCCAGGCCGCGCTGGCGCTGCTGGTGGCCATGCAGGGCAGCGGCGCGGCCTGGGCGCAGAATGCCAGCTCCGGCGCCGGCGGGCAGCCCAGCATCCGCCAGGGTGAACCGGTGACGCTCAACTTCGAGAACGCCGAGATCGAGGCAGTGGCACGGGCCATGGCCACCATCACCGGCCGCAACGTGGTGGTCGATCCGCGCGTGCGCGGCACCATCAACCTGGTGACCGGCCATCCGGTCTCGGCACAGACGGCGATGGACCAGTTCATGGTGGCGCTGCGCATGCAGGGTTTCACGATGGTCGAAGCCGCCGGCCTCTACAAGGTGGTGCCCGAGGCCGACGCCAAGCTGCAGACCGGCGTGGTCAACGTGACCGAGGGGGCCTTTCCGACGCGGGCACCGACGGGCGGCCAGATCGTCACGCAAATATTCCGCCTGCAGCACGAGAATGCCGCCAACCTGGTGCCCACGCTGCGGCCGCTGATCAGCCCCAACAACACCATCAACGTCAATCCCGGCACCAATGCGCTGGTCATCACCGACTATGCCGACAATCTCTCGCGCATTGCGCGGATCGTGGCCGCGCTGGATGTCAGCAATGCCAGCGACATCGATGTGATCCCGCTGCAGCACGCCATTGCCACCGACCTGGCCGTGCTGGTGAACCGGTTGATCGAGGGCGGTGGTGCCAGTGCCGTGTCCGCCGCTGCCGGCGGCGCCCAGAATGCCGTCGCCAGCGGCGATCTCTACCGCACCGCGGTGCTGGCCGACTCGCGCAGCAACAGTCTGGTGGTGCGGGCGGCCAATCCGGCGCGCGCGGCGCTGGTACGCTCGCTGGTGGCCCGGCTCGACCGGCCCACCGCCGAGACCGACAGCGGCAACATCCATGTCGTGTACCTGCGCAATGCCGATGCGGTGCAACTGGCCGGCACCCTGCGCGCGGCCATTGCGGCCGATCCCGGCTTTGCCAGCCAGACCACGGGCGGCGGCGCCGGCGCGGGGGCCGGCAATGCCAGCGGCGGCCAAACCTCCGGTGGCGGACTGACGGCCGTCAGCGAGGGTGGCAGTGCCACCTCATCGAGCGGCGTCTCGGGCTCCAGCAGCTCTGCCAATCCGACCGGCAGCAATCTGCTGGGTGGTGTCCAGCAGACCAGCACCGGCGGGCAGATCCAGGCCGACCCCGTCAACAATGCCCTGATCATCAGCGCGCCGGCGCCGCTGTACCGCCAGATGCGGGCCGTGATCGACCAGCTCGACACGCGGCGCGCGCAGATCTATGTCGAGGCCTTGATTGCCGAAGTGGCGGCCGACAATACCAGCGCCCTGGGCGTACAGTGGCTGGGGCTGGCATCGGACAGCAATGGCTACATCGGTGGCGGCACCAACTTCGGCACCACCGGCAACCTAGTGACGAATGCGGCCAACTACGCGCTGGAGAACTATACCGGCATGAGTCTTGGGCAAGGCATGAACATCGGTCTCTACAAAGGCTCGCTGGCGGTGCTCGCCAGTGCACTGGAGACCAAGACCAATGCCAACATCCTCTCGACGCCAACCCTGCTGACGCTGGACAACCAGGAAGCCAAGATCACCATCGGCCAGAACGTGCCGGTGGCCACCGGTTCGTATTCGACCACCGGCTCCAGCTCCACGGTCAATCCCTACACGACCTACGAGCGCATGGACGTGGGGCTGGTGCTCAACATCCGTCCGCAGATCAATGCCGATGGGACCATCAAGCTGCAGATCTACCAGGAAGTCTCCAGCATCTCGGGCTCGCTGGGCTCCAGCACGACGGACTCCACCAACCTGGTGACCAACAAGCGCACCATTGCCTCGACAGTGCTGGTGCAGGACGGCAACACCGCCGTGCTGGGCGGGCTGATCCAGGATCAGCTCGACATCACCAACAGCTCCGTGCCGGTGCTGGGTGACCTGCCGCTGATCGGCGGGCTGTTCCGCAGCCAGAGCCGCAGCCGCAGCAAGACCAACCTGATGGTGTTCCTGCGCCCGGTGATCCTGCAGGACAGCCAGAGCATGGACCGGTTGGCACTCGACCGCTACGACATGATCCGCACGCTGCAGATCCAGGATCAGCCACGGCCGAGTAGCGTGCTGTCGGTCAACACCGGGCCGGTACTGCCCGAGTACCCGAACGCGGCACAACTGACTGCGGAAGACGGTGCTGTACCGCGCCCGCTGGTGGCGCCCTTCGAGCAGCCGCAGCCCGCCGCAGCCACGCCGGCGGCGCCCGCAGCCCAGCTGGCACCAGCGGCCCAGCCGGCCGTGCGGCGCGCCGTGGACATCCGTGATGTGCAGTCCGGTGACGCCAGTTGGGGCGCCTACTGATTGGCGATGAACGGACATCGGCCGCGCGTTCCGAGAGAGCAATGACCCGGCAGGGCCGAACCCTGCCATGCAGGCACTGGATTTCCCATGCACCACCCGCTTCCCTATGCCTTTGCCCGCACCGCCCAGCTGCTGCTGGAGGACGACGGACAGGGCGGCCTGACACTCTGGCATGCGCCCAGCCCCAACGCCAGCGCGCTGGGCGAGGTGTTGCGCAAGCATCCGGTGCAGGATTTGCGCGTCATCGATGCCGCGCAGCTGGCCCAGCGCATCAGTGCCGCCTATTCGGGCAGCGAATCGAGCGCCGCCACCGTGGTCAGCGAAGTCGAGGGTGTGGCCGATCTCACCCGCATGATGCAGGAGCTGCCGGCGGTGGAGGACCTGCTGGAAACCGCCGATGACGCGCCCATCATCCGCATGCTCAATGCGCTGTTGACGCAGGCCGCGCGCGATGGCGCCAGCGACATCCACATCGAACCCTACGAACGCCATTCCAGCGTGCGTTTGCGCATCGATGGCACGCTGCGCGAGATCGTCCAGCCCAATCGCGCGCTGCATGCGGCGCTGATATCGCGCCTGAAGATCATGGCGGACCTGGACATCGCCGAGAAGCGCCTGCCGCAGGACGGCCGCATTGCGTTGCGGCTGGGCACCCGCGCCATCGACGTGCGCGTCTCCACGCTGCCCAATGCACATGGCGAGCGCGCCGTGCTGCGTCTTCTGGACAAGAGCGAAGGGCGCCTGAGTCTGGAGGCGGTTGGCATGCAGGGCGAGACGCTGCAACGCTTCGAGCGCCTCATCCACCAGCCCCATGGGATTCTGCTGGTGACCGGGCCGACCGGCTCGGGCAAGACCACCACGCTGTATGCCGCCCTGCACCGGCTCGATGCGCGCCAGCAGAACATCATGACGGTGGAAGACCCTATCGAGTACGAGCTGTCCGGCGTTGGCCAGACCCAGGTCAACAGCAAGATCGAGATGGATTTCGCCACCGCGCTGCGCGCCATCCTGCGCCAGGACCCGGACGTCATCATGATCGGTGAAATCCGCGACTTCGAGACCGCGCAGATCGCCATCCAGGCCTCGCTGACCGGCCACTTGGTGTTGGCGACACTGCACACCAACGATTCGGCCAGTGCCGTCACGCGGCTGATCGACATGGGGGTCGAACCCTTTCTGCTGTCCTCTTCACTGCTGGGCGTACTGGCGCAGCGCCTGGTGCGCAAGTATTGCCTGCACTGCCACGGCCAAGGCTGCGAACGCTGCAACCAGAGTGGCTACCACGGCCGCACCGGCGTGTTCGAGCTGCTGGTGGTGGACGAGGCCATTCGTGCGCAGATCCACGGCGAGGGTGCCGAATCGCGCATTCGCGAACTGGCGCTGGCCGGCGGTATGCAGCTGATGCGCGACGATGGCCAGCGGCTGGTGCGCGAAGGCATCACCAGCCCCGAAGAGGTGCTGCGCGTCACGCGCGAGTGAACCCCGGCGAGGCTGGCATCCTCGCGCCAGCGCCGTTTACAGCGGCCGGCCCAGGCGTTTCTCGACCTGGCGCTTTTCCCATTGTGCGCCGAGAAATGGCGTCACCTCGAATGCCGCCGCCGCATGGACCAGTAGCCCGATGCCCCATCCCAGGGCGGGCCAGATGAACCACAGCGTGGAGGGGTTGGTGAGTAGATTGATGATGCACAGCAGTGGTATCATCAGGCAGTACTGGGTCAGGTGGATGTAAAAGCCCTTGAGCTTTCTCACCTGCAGGAAGGCATGCTGCTCTTCCAGTTCGGGGGCGGTTGCTGTTGCCATGTTGTCCTCGTTGCTGATGGCGGAAAACTCGATCTCGAAGACCGAGGCCAGTGCTTTCAAGGTTTCCATGCTGGCCGGCTGGCCCCGCTCGATCCGCTGAATGGTCCGGACGCTGAGTCCGCACAACTGCGCAAGCTGTTGTTGCGACCATCCGCGTTGAAGTCTGAGTTTTTGGACAAGCATGGGCATTCCTTGGTTTCACCAGCGTCAGTCTGGGGGCATTCGACCGCAGCGGCAACGACATGGGCATGACAGGCACCCGACACCGGCCCGACAACGGCAGGTCAGATACGGGCCCGGCGCCATCCATTCTCGTGCAGGAGAGCGATTTCTCCATCCAAAAGGAAAAAGCCAGGCCAGCCCACAAAGGCTGGCCTAGCTGGTTGCCGTTGATGGCGGGTGCTTACTTTTGCGGACGGATCAGCACATACTGCGCCCATTCGTCACGCCGCACCAGCACGCTCACCGGCCGCTTGCTGTCGAGCCTGCGGATCGCCGCGTTGAAGCTGGCCAGATCCAGCACCTCGGTCTGGCCGACGGCCAGCACCACGTCGCCGGGGCGAATGCCGGCTTGGGCCGCGGCGTCGCTGGCCGCCTGCACCAGCACACCGCCACGCACGCCCAGAGACTGCTTCTGGGCAGCCGGCAGGTCCTGCACCGTCAGGCCCAGCGCGTCGGCCTTGGCGGTGGCCTCGCCACTGGCGGCCGGCCCGTCACTGGCCGAGGCGCTGCTGGCATCCTTGATCTCTTCGATTGTGACCGGTAGCTCAAGCGATTTGCCGCGGCGGAACACCGTGATGGTGCCCTTGCTGCCCGGCGCCGTGTTGCCCACCAGCCGCGGCAGGTCGGAGACGCGGTTGATGACCGTGCCGTTGTAGTGGGTGATGATGTCGCCGGCCTGGACGCCGGCCTTCTGCGCCGGCGAATCCGTTTCCACTGCCGAGACCAGCGCCCCGGTGGAGCGGTTTTCCAGGCCCAGTGACTCGGCGATCTCGCCGCTCACCGGACCGACCTGCACGCCGATGCGCCCGCGCACCACGCGGCCGCTCTTCTTGAGCTGATCACTGACGTGGATGGCCTCGTCGATCGGGATGGCAAACGAGATGCCCATGAAGCCGCCCGAGCGCGAATAGATCTGGCTGTTGATGCCGACCACCTCGCCGCGCAGATTGATCAGCGGGCCGCCCGAGTTGCCCGGGTTGATGGCCACGTCGGTCTGGATGAAGGGCAGGTACTCTCCGGTGTCACGCTGCTTGGCGCTGACGATGCCGGCCGTGACGCTGTTGTCCAGGCCGAACGGCGAGCCAATGGCCATCACCCACTCGCCCACCTTGAGCTGGTCGATATTGCCGATGCGCACGGCGGGCAGGCCGCTGGCCTCGATCTTGAGCAAGGCCACATCGGTGCGCTGGTCGGAGCCGATCACCTTGGCCTTGAATTCTCGCTCGTCGGTGAGGGTGACGATGACATCCTCAGCGTCCTCGACGACGTGATGGTTGGTCAGGATGTAGCCGTCGGCGCTGAGGATGAAGCCCGAGCCGACGCCGCGTGGCACGGTGCGCGATTCGGGTTGCTGCGGCTCACCCTGCTGGCCGGGCTGGCCCGGCACCGGAATGCCGAACTGGCGGAAGAATTCCAGCATGTCCTCATCCATGCCGCGCAGGCGCGGGTTGCGGTTGTTCACGCGCGCGGTGGTACGGATGTTCACCACCGATGGGCCGACGGCCTCGACCAGTTGCGTGAAGTCGGGCAGGCCCGCCAGGGCCGGGGCGGCCGGGCTCACGGGGGCAGTGGTTGCGGGCGCTTCCTGCGCTGCCGATGGTGCGGCATAGAAGGTGGCGAGCCCTGCCCCGGACGACATGGCCAGGGCCATTGCGGTGGCGGCCCAGAGTTTCGAAGTTCTTGCAGATGTGCTCATGGTTGCGTATACCTTTCAAAGCATGCCGGTGAGTAGGCCTTGCTGTGCTGTCCGCGATGGACTGGCCTGCCCATGGACCGGAACGTACCCCGTCTAAGAAGCGATTGGTCTCCGTTTGGTTCCGCATGATGACGCATATCGCATGCCGTGGTGGCATAGATGCTGTACAGACGAAGAAAAACCCTGCCAGGGCAGGGTTGGATGGTTTGGTCACATCGCAGCAGGGTGGCTGGACAGAGGCCCCTGTCTCTCCGCAAAGGCCTGCGCCAGCGCTATTGCGCGCGGCCTGAGTTGAAATTGGCGTTGCGCAGAAAGGGGGCCGGTGCCTGCAGGGCATTCGTGTTGGCGTACTGGCGGGCCAGCAGTTCATCGAGTTGCGGGTCGCGAATGATCTCGCCGGCGGCCAATGCCTGGCTGACCGTCGGCGGCGAGGATTCCGCCACCAGGATGGGGCCATTCTGACGAGCATTGCCGCCGGGCGCTGCAGCCAGCTGCATGCCTTCCCCACTATTGCCTGCGCCCGGCAGACTGGCGAAACTGTGCCAGCCGATGGCCGTCACGGCCGCCAGCGAGGCAAAGCCCGCGACCATCTTCCAGCGGAACACCGAGGCATTGGCGGCAGGGAGATCAGGCTGCGCCGTCACGGCCTGCAGTGCCGGCGCGGGCTGCAGGGCCGCAGGCTGCGCCTCTTCGGCCAGACGCCCGCGCAACCGCGTCAGAAATGCCGCGGAGTCGGCAACATAGACATGGTTCTGCGAGCGCAGCGCATCGCCGATCAGGTGGTAGCGGCTCCATGCCGCATGGTCCGGCGCATCGAGTGCGTCAAGGCGTTGCATCAGCGCTTCACACTCGCGCTTGGAAAGCTCTCCATCGACCAGGGCCGAGAGCCATTCTTCCGTGGCGACCGCAGAAGCAGGTGCCTGCACATGCATGTTGGACTGGGGATGTTGTTGCGCTTGCATGGCTACCTCAAAAACTCATCATCACCGTATCGACATTGCGTATGGCTGATTGGACGAACAAATACCGCATTGGTTCACTCGATCCAGCCATTTTCTTTACCATTCTTTACCAGCATGCTTCACCAGCGTTTGCCGCTGCGGTTCTCCAGCAGCGGCTTGACGCGCGCCGAGATGGCCTCGCGGGCGCGGAAGATGCGCGAGCGCACGGTGCCGATGGGGCAGTCCATGGCCTCGGCAATCGCCTCGTAGCTCAGGCCTTCGATCTCGCGCAGCGTCACCGCCTGGCGCAGATCCTCCGGCAAGTCTTCCATGGCGGCATTGACCGCAGCGGCAATCTCCTTGGCCGCCATCACCGTTTCGGGTGTTTCTGCCGTGGTAAGTTCCATCAGGCTGGGGCCATTTTCGTCGTCGCCCTCGCGCGGGCGCAGCGCGCTCTCGCTGATGGTGGGGTCGCGCTTCATGTCGCTAAGTGTCTTCTTGGCGGTGTTGACCGCGATGCGATAAAGCCAGGTGTAGAACTGCGCATCGCCGCGGAACTGGTGCAGCGCGCGATAGGCGCGGATGAAGGTTTCCTGCGCGATGTCCTCGACCAGGTCGGTGTCGCGCACCATGCGTGCAATCAGCCGCTCGATGCGGCGCTGGTACTTGACGACCAGCAGCTCATAGGCGCGTTGATCGCCTGCCAGTGTGCGCTCGACCAGTTGCAGGTCACTGGCGTCATCGCGGCTGGCGGCTTGCTTGTCGGTCATGAGAAAGTGGTGTGTGCAAAGAGGGGAATGGTGGAGCCAATGGGCCGGTGCAGCCGGCGCGCGCCGCTACCATGTGCTCGGCTCGTGGCGTTCAGGCCGCCGGCTCGGCACCATCCGCATGGGAATATACCGCACGGCGCAGGGCTGGCCAGCGCGCGGGCGCAGTCTGCCGCTCCAGCCAGAGCCATTGCGGCAGCGGCGTGGTGGCCGCGTTCGCCGCTGCATCAGTCGTGGCATGCTGGCAGCGCAGCAGCATGGCGTGTTGCCAATCCCAGGCGAGCGTGGGAATGCAGTCATGACCTGTCGCAGCGGAGCCGTCGATCCACTGCCAGCCATGGCCGGTCCAGCATAGCGTGCCATGGGGGCTGCGGCGCCACTGCCGTGCGATGGCAACGCTGCCGAGCAGCCACAGCAGCATCGCCAGGACCATCGGGGCGGTCTCACTGGCGCTGGCCGCGCTGATGCGTGGCCAGATCCATGCCAGAAGTGCCATCAGCGAGGCGGAGCTGCAAGCCAGCAGCAGCACGCCAAGGCGACGGCTGCGTTGCACCGGATAGTGCAAGGCGGGGGCATGATGGCGGCCTGGCATGGAGTGCGTAAAAGGCAGGACAGCCCCCGTGATTCACGGGCACCTGATCCTGCCTTGCCGTGGCCTCAGATGCGTTTGAAGACCAGAGTGCCGTTGGTGCCGCCGAAGCCGAAGTTGTTCTTGACGGCCACGTCCACGCGGGCGTCGCGGGCTACATTGGCGCAGTAGTCCAGATCGCACTCCGGATCGAGGTTGTCGAGGTTGATGGTCGGCGGAATCTTTTGTTCGTGCACCGCCAGTACCGTGAACACGCTCTCGAGCCCGCCTGCGCCACCCAGCAGGTGACCGGTCATGGACTTGGTGGAGCTGACCACGATGCCTTTCGCATGCTCGCCCAGCGCGGCCTTGATGGCGTTGGACTCGTTGATGTCGCCCAGCGGCGTCGAGGTGCCGTGGGCATTGAGGTAGTCGACATCTTCCGGGTTCACACCGGCGTTGCGCAGTGCATTGATCATGGAGCGGCGCGGACCATCGACATTGGGCGCCGTGATGTGGCTGGCATCGCTGCTCATGCCGAATCCGGCCAGCTCCGCATAGATGCGGGCGCCGCGCTTCCTGGCATGCTCGTATTCTTCCAGCACCAGCACGCCGGCACCTTCGCCGAGCACGAAGCCATCGCGGTCCTTGTCCCAGGGGCGGGAGGCGGCCTGCGGATCGTCATTGCGGGTGGAGAGGGCCTTCATTGCGGCAAAGCCACCGATGCCCAGTGGGCAGACGGTCGATTCGGCACCGCCGGCGACCATCACGTCGACATCGCCGTATTCGATGAGGCGGCCGGCCTCGCCGATGGAATGCAGGCCCGTGGTGCAGGCTGTGACCATCGACAGGTTGGGGCCCTTGAGCCCGAGCCGGATGGAGACCTGGCCAGCGACCAGATTGATGATGGTCGAGGGCACGAAAAAGGGTGAGATGCGTCGGGCCCCGCGGCTCATGAACTCCGCATAGTTGCTCTCGATCAACGGCAGCCCGCCGATGCCCGAGCCAATGACCACGCCACTGCGTTCGGAAAGCTCGTCGGACAGGGCCTCGCCCACTGGCAAGCCTGAATCCGCCCAGGCCTGATGAGCTGCCACGATGCCGTAATGGATGAAGGTATCCATTGACCGGGCTTCCTTGGCACTGATATAGGGGCTGATGTCCAGATCGCGGACCTCTGCGGCAATGCGCGTCGAGAAGGTCGAGGCATCGAACTTGGTGATGGGGCCTACACCGGATTGGCCGGCCAGGAGATTCGACCAGGCGTCGGAAACCGTATTGCCGACCGGACTGACACAACCCAGCCCGGTGACGACGACTCTGCGGCGACTCATGCGTTGCTATCTTTCAGAAAGAGGAATGCCGGATGGGTGCCACCCACACGGGGGCAGCCCGCGCAATCAGGCCTTGTGATGGGCGTTGGCGTAGTCGATGGCGGCCTGGACGGTGGTGATTTTCTCGGCGTCTTCGTCCGGAATCTCGATCTCGAATTCGTCTTCGAGCGCCATGACCAGCTCCACGGTATCCAGGGAATCAGCGCCCAGATCAGTCACGAATGACTTTTCATTGGTCACCTGGGACTCTTCAACGCCCAGCTGTTCAGCAATGATTTTCTTAACGCGTGCTTCGATATCGCTCATGTAGGTCCCTCTGAGGGTAGTCAATGAACCCGGGATTCTAGTCGTTCCCACATCCATTGTGGGAAAAACCCGCCGCCCGGGCAATGCGGCGCCCTGCCACGCAGGGAATCTCATGGAGATGCAATCGGGCCGAAAGCGGCGCCAGCACCCCCTGTTTATACATTACATCAGCATCCCGCCGTTGACATGCAGCTCCTGCCCGGTCACGTAGGCGGCGCGCGGCGAGGCCAGGTAGGCGACCGCATAGGCGATGTCCTCGGGGCTGCCCAGGCGGCCCAGCGGAATCTGGCTCTTGAGCGCCTCGTGCTGCGCTTCGGGCAGCGCATCGGTCATGTCGGTGGCGATGAAACCCGGCGCGATGCAGTTGACGGTGATGCCGCGGCTGCCCAGCTCGCGTGCCAGCGCGCGCGTCATGCCGGCCACGCCGGCCTTGGCGGCCGCATAGTTGGCCTGGCCGATGTTGCCCATGGCGCCGACCACGCTGGTGATGCTGATGATGCGGCCCTGGCGCTGCTTCATCATCGGCCGGATGGCCGCACGGCTGAGGCGGAAAACGGCACTCAGATTGGTGTCGAGCACGGCGTTCCAGTCGTCGTCCTTCATGCGCATGGCCAGCGTGTCGCGGGTGATGCCGGCATTGTTGACGAGGACGTGCAGCGCGCCGAATTCCTTGACGATCTGTTCGATCAGCGCGTCACCCGCGGCAGCGTCGTTGACGTTGAGTACCGCGCCGCGCGACGCCGCGTTGATGGCGCCGAGCCTCTGCGTGATCTTCTCGGCACCGGCGGCGCTGGTGGCGGTGCCGATTACGGTGTAGCCCTGACTGGCCAGTTCGTCGGCGATGGCCGCGCCAATACCGCGCGAGGCGCCAGTCACCAAGGCGATCTGGACGGAGGGGGATGGGGTGCTTGCAGTGCTCATGCGAGGGACTCCTTGACGGCTTGCAGGGTTTGCGGGTCGTACAGGGCGGCGGCGCTCAGTGCGGGCGCAATGCGCTTGGCCATGCCGGTCAGCACCTTGCCGGGCCCGCACTCGACGATGTGGGTGATGCCGCGCGCCTCGATGGCTTGCACGGTCTCGACCCAGCGCACCGGGCCGAAGGCCTGGCGGTACAGGGCGTCGCGGATGGCGGCGGCGTCGCCGGCCTCGGCTACGTCGATGTTGTTGATGACGGGAATGCGCGGCGCCTGGATGGCCACTGCCTCGAGTGCCACGCGCAGTTTGTCGGCGGCGGGCTTCATCAGGCTGGAGTGGAACGGCGCGGAAACCGGCAGCGGCAGCACGCGCTTGGCGCCGGCCGCCTTGAGGGCCTCGGCAGCGGCTTCCACGCCCGCCCTGGTGCCAGCGATCACGGTCTGCGTCGGGTCATTGAAGTTGACAGCTTCGGCGACGTCCTGCGTGCCCTTGGCCTGCAGTTCGGCAGTGGCCTGCTGGCAGATGGCGGTGACCTGCGCGGCCTCCAGCCCCAGCACGGCCGCCATGGCGCCGGCACCGACGGGCACGGCCTCCTGCATGGCGGCAGCACGCAGGCGCACCAGCGGCGCGGCCTGGGCCAGGGTCAGCGCATCGGCAGCCACCAGCGCGGAGTATTCACCCAGCGAATGGCCGGCCATGGCCGCAGGGTCGGCGCCGCCCTCGGCCTTCCAGGCGCGCCAGGCGGCGACGGCGGCAACCAGCATCACGGGCTGGGTGTTGGTGGTCAGCGCCAGAGCCTCCTTGGGGCCGTCGTGGATCAGCCGGGCGATGTCCTCGCCGAGCGCGTCGGAGGCTTCCTGCAGGGTCTGGCGCACGGCGGGGTGGTCGCCCCAGGCATCGAGCATGCCGACGGATTGCGAGCCCTGGCCGGGGAAAACGAATGCGAATGAAGTCATGGCAGTCATCGAAACGAAATGGTAGGGGCGTTGGTCGCAGGCAGCGCAGGCCTTGCTCAAAGCTGCGCGATCACGGCGCCCCAGGTGAAGCCGCCGCCGACGCCTTCCATCAGAAAGCGCTGGCCGGGCTGGATCATGCCGCTGCGCACTGCGTGATCGAGTGCCAGCGGGATCGAGGCGGCCGAGGTGTTGCCGTGCTCGCCGACGGTGACCACCACGCGCTCGGGCGGCAGGTGCAGCTTGCGGGCGGTGCTTTGCATGATGCGGATGTTGGCCTGGTGCGGCACCAGCCAGTCGATGTCGGAGAGTTCCAAGCCAGCCTTGTCGAGCGCGGCGCGGGCGGCCTTGTCGAGCAGGCCGACGGCCAGCTTGAAGACGGCCTGGCCGTCCATGTGCAGAAGCGGCTCGCCAATCACGCCACCACCGTAGACATTGCCGGGCACGCACAGGATGTCGCGGTACTGGCCATCGGCGTGGATGTCGCTGGCCAGAATGCCGGGCTGTTCGGAGGCTTCCAGCACCACGGCGCCAGCGCCGTCGCCGAACAGCACGCAAGTGGTGCGGTCCTGGAAGTTGAGGATGCGGCTGAACACTTCGGCGCCCACCACCAGGGCGCAGCGGGCCGTGCCGGCGCGAATCATCGCATCGGCCACCGTCAGCGCGTAGATGAAGCCGCTGCAGACGGCCTGCACGTCAAAGGCCGGACAGCCATTGGCACCGAGCTTGTGCTGCAGGATCGAAGCCGTCGAGGGGAACACCATGTCCGGCGTCGAGGTGGCGACGATGATCAGGTCGATGTCCTGTGGCGCACGGCCGGCGGCCTGCAGGGCCTGGCGCGCGGCGTGCAGGCCCAGCTCGCTGCTGGGCACGTCCCGCTCGGCGAAGTGGCGCGCATGGATGCCGGTGCGCTCCACGATCCATTCGTCGGAAGTCTCGATGCCTTGCTCGGCCAGTTGGGCGGCCAGTTCGTGGTTGGTCACCTTGCGCGGTGGCAGGTAGCTGCCGGTGCCGGTGATGCGTGAGAAAGTACTCATGGATGGTCGACGACGGTCAAGGAAGGGATTGGCGCACGGCATGGACGCAAGCCCGGGTTCCATGAGCATTCATGGAAAGAACGGGGACGTCAAGATACGCAGACACGGGACCAGAACTCTTCGGGCATGGGCTCAGAACAGCGCCGATGCCTGCTGGACACGGCGCTGGATCTTGTCCAGCAACTGGTTGTCGGCGGCGTCGAGCGCGCGGCCCAAGGCATACTCGAAAGCCATGGCATCGGCCGAGCCGTGGCTCTTGAAGACCAGCCCGCGCAGGCCCAGCAGAGCCGCGCCATTGTGGCGGCGCGGATCGACCCGGCGCTTGAAGGCATTGAGCACCGGCAGGGCCACCAGCGCGGCCGCCTTGGTCAGCAGGTTGCGCGAGAACTCCTGCTTGAGCAGCGTCGAGACCATCGAGGCTAGCCCTTCGGTGGCCTTGAGGGTGACGTTGCCGACGAAGCCGTCGCAGACGACGATGTCGGTCGTGCCCTTGAAGATGTCATTGCCCTCGACGTTGCCGTAGAAATTGATCACCGACGACTGGCCGGCTTGGCGCAGCAGTTCGCCAGCGCGCTTGATCATCTCGCTGCCCTTGATGGCTTCGGAGCCGACATTGAGCAGCCCCACCGAGGGGTTGTCGCGTGACTTGAGCGCGGCATCGAGTGCCGATCCGAGTACGGCGAACTGCAGCAGGTGGTGCTCGGTGCAGTCGACGTTGGCACCCAGGTCCAGCACCGTCGTGGCGCCGCCCTTGACGTTGGGCAGCGGGTAGGCGATGGCGGGCCGCTCGATGCCGTCGAGCGTCTTGAGCAGGTAGCGGGCGATGGCCATCAGCGCGCCGGTGTTGCCGGCCGAGACGGCGGCCTGGGCGCGGCCGTTCTTGACCTGTTCGAGGGTCAGGCGCATCGACGACTGCTTCTTGTGCCGCATGGCGACCTCGACCGGGTCGTCCATGGCCACGACTTCCGCCGCGTGCACGATCTCGGCGCGGGGATGCTGAAAGCTGGCGAGCAGATCCTGCTGTCCGACCAACAGCAGGCGAACATCGGGCCGCTTGTCCAGCAGCCGGCGGCAGGCCGGCAGGGTGACGGCCGGGCCGAAATCGCCGCCCATGCAGTCAACGGCGAGAGTGGTCACATTCTGCGACACGGATTACGCTTTCATCGAGCAGCAAGCGCGCTGCCGTGGCAACGCAGCATGCACGAGACATCGGCAATGCGACACGCCGCATCCTGCAATGCCCTCCGGCAGGGCAGAGCCTTCGAGAGCGGCAGGACAGGACACGCGTGCGGCTTCAGACTTCGGTCGACTTGTTCTTGAGCACGCGGCGGCCACGGTAGAAGCCTTCCGGGCTGATGTGGTGACGCAGGTGCACTTCACCGGTGGTCGGCTCGATGGCGATGCCAGGGTTCTTCAGCGCATTGTGCGAGCGGTGCATGCCGCGCTTGGAAGGAGACTTTTTGTTTTGTTGAACGGCCATGGTCGGCTCCTGGAAAAATCAGCAAAAGCGCCCTGCCTGGCAGGCCGCTTCAACACGGTTGGAAAAGGGTTTGCTGCAGACACACGCCTTACAGGGCAAGACTGGCCTTTTGCGCAAAAGCCGACCATTATATGTGACGGCCGCCCAAATGCAAATGCCGCCGTTTCGGGAAGCGCCTGTAGCGGCCTGCTTAGTCGGCATTCTCGCCGCCGCGGGCTGGGCCGCCACGCAGGCCGGCCAACTGCGCGAAGGGGTTGCGCCGGGTGGAGCCGGCTTCGGCAAAGCCCTCGGTTTCCTGCTGCAGCGCGGCGGGTGGCTGGCAGTTGTCGTGCAGCGGCACCTCCGGCAGGGCCAGCAGCATGTCATCCTCGATCACCTGCTGCATGTTCAACGGGCCGTCCAGCGCCAGCACATCCTCGTCGGCCAGTTCATCCTCCTGCTCGGCCTGTTCCTCGGTGGCGACGAAGCGGAACCACTGGTGTGTCTCGATCGGGGTGTCGACGGGCTCCAGGCAGCGCTGGCATTGCAGCGGCAGGCGGGTACTGGCTTCGGCCAGCAGCCAGGGCTGGGCGTCGCCGGCTGCGGTATGGCGCAGTTCGCCGTGCAGGCGCCAGTGCACGGGTTGCGCCGGTGCCGGCCTGACCGATTCTTCGGCCAGACGCGGGAAATCGGCCAGAGGAGTCGTGCCGGTGGCGTCTTCGCCAGCCTGGGCAAAGGCCTTGACGTCAAGGCGCTTGAGATTGAATGACTTGTCCATTCCCCCAAGTGTAATGGTGGCCGTGCGCGGGTGCCGGCCAGGACATTCGCATGGGTGCCGGCGCAAAGCCGCCAGGGCCGATCGGGCGCCGGAGCGCGGCGCAAAACGTATGACAATAGCGCGCATGACATTCGATGCATCACCGCGGCCAGAGCTGCCGCGTCGCCTGATTCTGGGTTCGACTTCGCGCTACCGACGCGAATTGCTGCAGCGGTTGGGCCTGCCATTCGATTGCGAGGCCCCTCAGGTGGACGAGACGCCGCAACCGGGCGAGGCGCCGCGCGCGCTGGCCGAACGCCTGGCCTTGGCCAAGGCTCGCGATGTGGCGCGCCGCCATCCAGAGACCATCGTGATCGGTTCGGACCAGGTCGCCGACCTGCATGGGCAGCCGCTGGGCAAGCCGCTCGTGCATGCACGTGCCGTTGCGCAGCTGCAACAGATGAGCGGCCAGACGGTGGTGTTCCACACGGCTGTGGCGGTGGTCTGCGAGGCGTTGGGTTTGGAGGCCCGCCAGGTGGCTGAGGTCCGCACCCGCTTTCGCACGCTGTCGGCCAGCGAGATTGAGCGCTATCTGCTGGCCGAACGGCCTTACGACTGCGCCGGCAGTGCCAAGAGCGAGGGCCTGGGCATCAGTTTGCTCGAGGCCATCGACAATGATGATCCGACGGCCTTGATCGGCCTGCCGCTGATTCGCACCTGTGCGATGCTGCGGGACGCCGGGCTGCAGATTCCATGAGCGCGCCGCTGTCGCCCGGCGTGGTGCCGGGCCGTCTGCTGCTGGTGCCGGCGCCGCTGGATTTCGGCTGTGCCGAGCCCGTGCCGCTTGAGGACGTATTGCCTGCGCGCACGCTGCGCGAAGCGGCGCGGCTGCAATACTGGATTGCCGAGAACGCCAAGACGGCGCGGGCCTACCTCAAGCGCGTCGATGCCCTGTACCCGCTCGCCCAGCCGCTGCAGGCGCTGCACATTGCCGAGCTGCCGCGTGCGGTGCACAAGCAGGGCGACCATGCCGGTGGCAAAGGCGGCGTGGCCGGTTTCGATGCGCGCGAGTTGCTGCGGCCTGCGCTGGAGGGGCACGATGTGGGCCTCGTCAGCGAGGCGGGCATGCCGGGCGTGGCCGATCCCGGCTCATCGGTGGTGCGCAGCGCGCACCAACTGGGCATGGCGGTGCTGCCATTGAGCGGCCCGGTGTCGCTGCTGCTGGCACTGGCTGCCAGCGGGCTCAACGGCCAGAGCTTTGCCTTCATCGGCTATCTGCCGCAGGAGGAGGGCGCGCGCGCCGCACAGCTGCACAAGATCGAAGCGCATGCTCGGCGCAGCGGGCAGGCGCAGATCTTCATCGAGACGCCCTATCGCAACGGCAAGCTGTGGCAGGCCTTGCTGGCCGAACTGCAGCCGGATACCTGGCTGTCGGTCAGTGCGGGGCTGAGCCTGCCGCAGGCACGCAGCGAGAGCCGCAGCGTGGCGCAATGGCGCAAGCGTGGCGGGGCATGTCCGGCCGATGGCAGGACGCCGGCGGTGTTCGCGCTGGGCTGCTGATGCGCAGGCTCTCAGCGCCTTGAGGCGGTGTGTCCGGCCTCTTCGAACTGCTTGACGCGGCGCAGCGTCGGGAATTGCCTCATCCAGAGGCCTGCCACCACCAGCGTGCAGATGCCGCCGAGCACTGCGGCGGGCATGGCGCCGACCCAGCTGGCGCTGGTGCCTGCACGGAATTCGCCCAGCTCATTGGAAGAGCTGACGAACAGCATGTTGACGGCATTGACGCGGCCGCGCATGCCGTCGGGCGTGGAGAACTGCACCAGGGCCGAGCGGATGTACATGCTGACCATGTCGGCGGCACCCGCCACCAGCAGGCAGGCGAAGGACAGCCAGAACCAGCTCGAGAACGCGAACACCAGATTGGCTAGGCCGAAGACCAGCACGGCGATGAACATGGTGATGCCGACGTTTTGGTTGAACGGGCGGCGGCTCAGGTAGAGGCCGGCGGCGATTTCGCCAAAGCCGATGGCGCTGCGCAAGAGGCCCAGCCCCTCGGGGCCGACCTGCAGCACCTCATTGGCGTAGATCGGCAACAGTGCCACCACGCCGCCGAGCAGCACGGCGAAAAGGTCCAGCGAGATGCTGCCGAGCACGATGGGGTGCGCGCGGATGAAGCGCACGCCTTCGCCAAAGCGCTGCCACATGTGACGCAGATCGCCGGAGGTGTGCGCCGATGCGGTGGTGGCGCGGTATGTTGGCACCAGCGGCAGCAGCACCAGCGCCAGGCTGAAGCTGGCCAGGCAGACGCCATAGGTCAGCGAGCCGCCGCCGAGCTTGTAGAGCAGGCCGCCGATGATGGGACCTCCAATGGTGGCGGCGCGCATCAGCATGCTGTTGGTGGCCAGGGCCTGTGCCAGTTGCTCGCGCGGCACGATTTGCGGCAGCAGGCTTTGCAGTGCCGGGCCGGTGAAGGCACGCCCGCAGCCGAACAGCACCAGTACCGCGTACACCCAGACGATGCCATGCTGCGGGTGCAGGGCCAGCCACAGCAGCAGGGCGCTGCAGATTCCCTCGACCACCCAGCTCAGCGCCAGCACGGTCTTGCGGTTGAAGCGGTCGATCCAGTCGCCGGCAGGCACCAGCAACAGCAGCATGGGGATGAACTGGGCCAGCCCGACATAGGCCAGCGCCATCGGGTCGCGGGTGATGTCGTAGACCTGCCAGGCCACCACCACGGCCTGCATCTGCATGGCCAGTACTGCCGCCAGACGTGCCAGCACGAAGGCGGCGAAGCCGGGCACCCGGAGCACGCCGGCACGCTGTGTGGAGGTCGGGGAGGAGGGCACGGTGTTCGGAGATGCGCACAGCCTGGGCGCTGGGGGCCGCCACCGTCCGTGTCGGCAGGCGCCGTCATGCGCGCGAGGCTTTATGTGGCTGCCGTTGCCTTCTTGCCTTCAAGAGGCCTTGAGCAGCGCGGCGACCTTTTTCTTGGGCTTGATGTTGCCTGAGCGGCGCTGGGTTGCGGCGGCGGGGCGGGTGTCGATCTCCCAGTGGGCGGTGGCGGCCTCATCGGCGCTTGGCTCGTAGGGCTTGTCGAAGAAGGGGTCGCGGGCACTGGCCTGCGCCGGACGGCGGTAGGCGGTGCGGTCGTCGTTGCGGCGGCTGCGGGTGTCGCGCTCACGGTTTTCGCGGCTGTCGGTCTTGCCGGCCCGATTCTCGCGTGCCTCACGCTCGTGGCCTTCCCCCGCTGGCGCACGGCTGTCGCGTTGTGGAGCATCGCCCTGGGCATTGGCGCTGCGGCGTTCGGGGCGACCGCCGCGCTCGAGCGGGAGGGACTGGGGCTCGACCGGCTTGCCGATCAGTTTGCTGATTTCGCGCAACTGCCGCTCGTCGTGGGGGGTGGCCAGCGTGATGGCCAGGCCCGATGCGCCGCCCCGGCCGGTGCGGCCGATGCGGTGCACATAGTCCTCGGCATGGAAGGGCACGTCGAAGTTGACCACGGCCGGCACGTCCTTGATGTCCAGGCCGCGCGCAGCGACGTCGGTGCAGATCAGCAGGTCGACCTCGCCGACCTTGAAGGCCTCGAGCGCCTTGAGGCGCTCGTCCTGGCTCTTGTCGCCATGCAGCGCAGCGGTGCGCACGCCATCGCGTTCGAGCGAGCGGGCCAGCCGCGCGCAACCGAGCCGGCTGTTGACGAACACGAAGGCCTGCTGGTCGCCATACTGGCGGAAAAGCTGCAGCAGCGCGCGGCGCTTGTCGTCCTCGCCGACCTGGTAGAAGGTCTGCTCGATGGATGAGGCCGTGGCGTTGGGCCGGGCCACCTCGATCAGTACGGGGTTCTGCAGGTAGCTCTCGGCCAGGCGTTTGATTTCGGCAGAGAAAGTGGCCGAGAAAAGCAGTGTGGTGCGCTTTTGCGGCAGGTGCGCGAGGATGCGCTGCAGATCGGGCAGGAAGCCGATGTCGAGCATGCGGTCAGCCTCGTCGAGCACCACGTATTCGACCTGGCCCAGCGAGACGGATTTGGCCTCCAGGTGATCGAGCAGGCGGCCGGGCGTGGCCACCAGGATTTCCACACCCTTCTTCAGTTCGGCAACTTGCGGCTTCATGTCCATGCCGCCAAAGACTACGGCACTGCGCAGCTTGGTGTGCTTGGCGAACTGCGCGACCTGGCCGGCAACCTGGTCGGCCAGCTCACGTGTCGGCAGCAGCACCAGCGCACGCACCGGATGGCGCGCCGGCGACATCGAGGCGTTCTCGTGTCCGAGCATGCGCTGCAGCAGCGGCAGCGTGAAGGCTGCGGTCTTGCCGGTGCCGGTCTGCGCCGCACCCATGACGTCCTGGCCAGCGAGCACCACCGGAATGGCCTGCTCCTGAATGGGGGTCATGTCCACGAAGCCCATGTCGGCGATGGCATGCTGGATGGGCTCGGCCAGCAGAAGGGTAGAGAATTGTTTGCTCATGAACCCGGCATTGTGGCACTGCTGCGGAAAATATGCCGAAAAACCGCGCCCCAGCCATGGCTGCCGGGCCTTCGCACCGGGTTCACTGGCGGGTTTGATGATTTCCCGCAACAGTTGGCGCCGCATGCGGACAGCGCCGCAGGGAGTTGGCGAGGCGGTATCATCGAACACATGGGCTGTCTGTCTGCGTGCCGCCTGTGCCAGCTGCGGACAGGTGGGGGCGGCCTTTGCTTCACATGCGGCCCATCATTGAGCGCCCGCCGTTCACATTTCCTGCCATCCATCGTCAATCACCATGTGTCAGCTACTCGGAATGAACGCCAAGACGCCCACGGATCTGACTTTCAGCTTCACGGGGTTCGCGCAGCGCGCCGGCAAGACGGGCGATCACGTCGATGGCTGGGGCATCGCCTTCTTCGAGGAGCATGGCGTGCGGCACTTCGTCGACCATGACAGCGCCATCCGTTCGCCGATCGCGGAGGTGATCCGCAATTATCCGATCAAGAGCACCAACGTCATTGCCCACATCCGCAAGGCCACGCAAGGGGTGGTGAGCCTGCCCAACTGCCATCCCTTCGTGCGCGAGCTGTGGGGCAATTACTGGGTGTTCGCGCACAACGGTGATCTCAAGGACTACAAGCCCCGACTGCACGGCCATTTCCACCCGGTCGGCACGACCGACAGCGAGCACGCCTTCTGCTGGATCATGCAGGAGTTGTGCAAGTCGCACGTGGGGGTGCCCAGCATCCGCGAGATGACGCTGACGCTACGCGAGCTGGCTGCGCGCATTTCCCCGTACGGCACCTTCAACTTCCTGCTCTCCAATGGCGATGCGCTGTGGGCGCATGCCACCACCAGCCTGTTCTACCTGGAGCGCCAATGGCCTTTCTCGCGGGCCACGCTCAGCGACGAGGACCTGAGCATCGACTTCTCCGAGCGCAATGGCCGCGATGACCAGACGGCCATCGTGGTGACGGCACCGCTGACGCAGGATGAGCATTGGACTCCCTTTGCCAGCGGCGAGCTCAAGGTCTTCGTCGATGGCGTACACCAGAACCTTTGAGGCCGCCCGCTGCAGCCCATCGCAATGACCCTCACCGAACTGAAATACATCATTGCCGTTGCGCGCGAGCGGCATTTCGGGCGCGCTGCCGAGGCCTGCTTCGTCTCGCAGCCCACGCTGTCGGTGGCCGTCAAGAAGCTCGAGGACGAACTGGGCATCAAGCTCTTCGAGCGCAGCTCGGGCGAGGTCACCGTCACGCCGCTGGGTGCGAAGGTTGTGGCGCAGGCGCAGAACGTGCTCGATCAGGCGCATCTGCTGCGCGAGATCGCGCAAAGCGGCAACGATCCGCTCGACGGCCCGCTGCGCCTGGGTGTGATCTATACCATCGGCCCTTATCTGCTGCCGCAACTGGTGCGCAACGTCATCGAGCGCACCCCGCAGATGCCGCTGCTGCTGCAGGAGAATTTCACGCAGCGCCTGCTGGAGATGCTGCGCCTGGGCGAGCTCGACTGCGCCATCCTGGCCGAGCCGTTCCCCGACACCAACCTCGCTGTGGCGCCGCTCTACGAGGAACCCTTTCTCGCTGCCGTGCCCAGCAGCAGCGCGCTGGCCGCGCGCAGCTCGATCTCCACCTCGGAACTCAAGAATCAGACCATGCTGTTGCTGGGCACGGGTCATTGCTTTCGCGATCACGTGCTGCAGGTCTGCCCGGAGTTCGCGCGCTTTTCCGACAGCAGCGAGGGCATCCAGAAGTCCTTCGAGGGTTCGTCGCTGGAGACCATCAAGCACATGGTGGCCTCCGGCATGGGGGTGACACTGGTGCCGCGGCTGGCGGTGCCCGACGAACTGGTGCCCGACAGCCATCCCGATGGTGGCCTGCCTGCTTCCTCGCAGCCGGGCAACGAGCCGCACATCCGCTACCTGCACATCATCGATGACGGCCGGCACGCCGCGCCCGCGCGCCGGGTGGTGCTGGTCTGGCGCCGCAGCTTCACCCGCTACGAGGCCATCGCCGCGCTGCGCAACGCCATCTATGCCTGCGACCTGCGCGGCGTGAAGTGGCTGACCGAGACATAGGCCGCCACGGCGCAATCCCACCGGCGCCGATGCTGTCTATCGGCACCATGCAAAAGATCAACTGGCAGAATGGCCAGGCAGTCCCCACAATGAAGAAACGGCACACCGCAAACAGGTTCGAGGGCGGTGTGCCCGGGTTCGAATCGAACCAGACGAACCTGATATCTGCATTGACACATTCACATTGAAAGGGAGTTCACCATGTCCAGAACCACCAAGACAACCAGGACCGGCAAAGCGGCCAAGGCCGTCAGGATCGCCCCGACCGCCGCCCTCACCGACAAGGGCGCGCCATCCATCAACATCGGCATTGCCGCCAAGGACCGCGAAGCCATTGCACAGGGCCTGTCGCGTCTGCTGGCCGACACCTATACGCTGTACCTGACCACGCACAATTTCCACTGGAATGTCACCGGGCCGATGTTCAACACCTTGCACACCATGTTCGAGACCCAGTACACCGAACTGTGGAATGCCGTCGATCCGATCGCCGAGCGCATCCGTTCGCTGGGCCATTTCGCACCCGGCTCGTATGCCGAGTTCGGTCGCCTGACCTCGCTGGACGACGTGCCGCAGCAGCCGCCCGCCGCGCTGGAGATGGTGCGCATCCTCGTCAAGGGCCACGAAGCCGTGGCCCGCACGGCGCGCGAGCTGTTCCCGCTGGCCGACCAGGCCAGCGACGAGCCCACCGCCGACCTGCTGACGCAGCGCCTGGCGGTGCACGAACAGACCGCGTGGATGCTTCGTTCCTTGCTGGTTGAGCAGTGAAGCTGGCGGCTTCACCCCGAAATCAGCCCCAAAGTCATCACAAACAGGAGTACCGCATGCCTTATCAGAATGTCCTGGAGACCATCGGCCGCACGCCACACATCCGCATCAACCGTCTGTTCGGCCCCGATGCCCAGGTGTGGGTCAAGTCCGAGCGGGCCAATCCGGGTGGTTCCATCAAGGACCGCATCGCCCTGGCCATGGTCGAGGCCGCGGAGCAAAGCGGCGAGCTCCAGCCCGGCGGCACCATCATCGAGCCGACGTCCGGCAACACCGGCGTTGGCCTGGCGATGGTGGCGGCTGTCAAGGGCTACAAGCTCATTCTGGTGATGCCCGAGAGCATGTCGATCGAGCGGCGGCGCCTCTTCCTGGCCTATGGTGCGCGTTTCGACCTCACGCCCAAGGAGAAGGGCATGAAGGGCGCGATCGCCCGTGCCGAGGAACTCAAGGCACAGACGCCCGGTGCCTGGATCGCCCAGCAGTTCGAGAACCCGGCCAACATCGCTGTGCACGAGAACACCACGGCGCAGGAAATCCTGCAGGACTTTCCCGAAGGACTCGACGCCATCATCACCGGCGTGGGCACTGGCGGGCACCTGACGGGTGTGGCGCGCGTGCTCAAGGCGAAGTGGCCTGCGCTGAAGGTGTTTGCCGTGGAGCCGGCGGCTTCCCCGGTGATATCCGGCGGCCAGCCATCACCGCACCCGATCCAGGGCATTGGCGCCGGCTTCGTGCCGAAGAACCTCGACACCAGCGTGCTCGACGGCGTGATTCAGGTCGAGGCCGAGGCCGCGAAGGAATACGCGCGCCGCAGCGCGACGGAGGAAGGCCTGCTGGTGGGCATTTCCTCGGGAGCCACGCTGGCGGCCATCGCCCAGCAACTGCCCAAGCTGCCTGCTGGCACGCGTGTGCTGGGTTTCAACTACGACACGGGTGAACGCTACCTCTCGGTCGAGGGATTCTTGCCGACGGCCTGATCCCCGGCCTCGTTTCCACCGCCAGCCACTGCCTGTGCCATCTGCGCGGCAGTGGCTTTTTTGTGGCTGGTCGGGAGCGGTTGCCCGGCCCCTTTCTGCAAAAATGCATCATATTATTGATATTGATCTATCAATATGATCTAATCCACGCTTCGATTTCAGTGACATGCAAGGAGAAGCACCGTGGGAATCTCGTCGGCACAATGGAAACAGGGCTTTTTGACGGTAGCCTGCGCAATGGCTCTGGCAGCCTGTGGTGGTGGCAGCAGTGATGTCGAGGACATCACGGCACCTGTAGACGACACGGGCGAGGAACATGACGACGGCCATGGCCACATCGAGACGGCCGGCCGTCTCGTGGTACTGGAGCAAGACAGCGCGCAGGTGCATGTGGTGGAGCTCGATGACGGCAGCGTGCTGACGAGTTTCGCCGCGGACAACGCACCCTCTGCCATCTATGCGAGCCCTGAGGGGCGCTATGCGCTGCTGTTCCAGCGGACGCAGAATCAGGTGCAATTCATCGACGGTGGCATCTGGCTGGAGCAGCATGGCGACCACACGCACGACTACCAGGAAGCGCCTGCCCTGCTGAACCTGCGCTTGAGCGGCGTGCGGCCAACCCACTATTCGGCGCACGATGGTTTGGGCGCCGTCTTCTTCGATGGCGATGCAAGCAGCGCGGCCAATGCGTCCTTCACCCTGCTCAGTGATGCGAGCATCGGCAGTGGCCAGGCGGCATTGGCCAGCCAGGCGCTGCGCACGCCCATGCATGGCGCGGCAGAGCCGAGGGGCGACTGGGTGATCAGCAGTTGGCGTGCCGCCGATGGCAACGCGCCGACGCAGGTGGAGCTGTATCACCTGCATGGCGATCATTTCCACGACGAAGGTGTTCTGGATGTGGCCTGCCCGGGTTTGCATGGCAGCCATTCCAATTCCAGCTACACGGTCTTTGGCTGTGAAGACGGTGTGCTGGTGGTGCACCAGGCAGGCGAGAGTCTCACCGCCAGCAAGATCGGGCATGGCCAGCGCATCAGCACCATCATCGGCAATGAACACTTGGCCACTTTCGTCGGGTTGGGCAGCGGCGGTGCCGTCTTCGAGATCGATCCGGCTGCTGCCAGCATCACGGCGATCAACTGGGCCGAGGGACGCACCCATCGCGCCCACGCGCTCGATGCCGAGGGCGAGAACCTGTTGCTGCTCGATGAGCAGGGTGATCTGCACATTCTTGCCACCGCCGACTGGAGCAAGCGTGCCGAGATCGACGCGGCCATCGCCGACATGCCTGCGGCTGCGCCCTATCCGGCCTTTGCGGCCAGTGGCGCGCAGGACAAGGTCTGGCTGAGCGATCCGCAGGGCCAGAAGCTGCATCTCATCCATATGGCCGACGCCGAGCTCGAAGGCAGCATTCCGCTCAACTTCAAGCCCACCGGTGTGGTGTGGTTGGGCATGGCCGCGCACGAACACGAAGACGAGCACGAACACTGACGCAGCCCTTGTGCCAGCGCGCACGACCCGTGTGGCGCCATGCGTCCGCCTTCCCGACCTGATCCTTCCCCTGATCCGTTGATTCGTTCAATACCATGAAGCCACGCATCCGATGCCATCCCTTGGCCCTCACCTGTGCGATCGCCTGTGCCGTACCTGCCGGCACTTCCTGGGCGCAGCAGGCCGAGGCCGTGTCCCCCCGAACGCCCGAACTGTCCGAAGTCCGCGTCACGGGCAGCGTGCTGGATGTGCCACTGGAAGAATCGGCCACGCCGGTGGAACTGCTCGATGCGCAGGATCTGCTGCAGCGCCGTGCCGCCACGCTGGGCGAGACGCTCGAAGGCCTGCCCGGCGTGCGCAACAACAACTATGGTGCCGGAGCCGGACGGCCGGTGATTCGCGGTGCCGATGGTGCGCGGGTGCGCATCCTCTCGGATGGCAGCGAGGTGCAGGATGCCTCCACTTCCAGTCCTGACCATGCAGTGGCCATCGAGCCGATGCTGGCGAGCGAGGTGGAGATCCTGCGCGGGCCGTCCACCTTGCTGTATGGCGGCGGCATCACCGGCGGGCTCGTCAATGTGCGCGATGCCCGCGTGCCCACCGCGATTCCCGCCAAGGGCGCCGAAGGCAGCGTGGAGCTGCGCAAGGACACGGCCGCCAGGGAAGGCGTGGGCCTGTTCTCGCTCACCGGTGGCAGCGGCCCCATCGCGTTGCATGTCGAGGGCCTCAAGCGCTCGGCACAGGATTACCGCGTCGGCAGCGGCTGGAGCGAGGAACGCGTCGATGGCTCCTTCAACCGCACCTGGTACGGCAGCGTGGGGGCGTCGTTCATCCATGAGCGCGGCTACCTGGGCGTGGCCTACAGCCGTTTGCGCAGCAAGTACGGCCTGCCCGGCCACAGCCACGAATACGAGGACTGCCACCTGCATGGCAACGCACTGCATTGCGGCGAGGACGATGCAGGCGACACCTCCGGCGATTGCCACTGGCATGGCACCGAACTGCATTGCACCGACGAACATGGCCATGAAGAGGAAGTTGCGCTGGTGGATATGGACACCCGGCGCTGGGACATCCGCGGTGAGTGGCGCGATCCGCTGCCGGGCTTTGCGCGGGCGCGCCTGCGCGCGGGCATCACCGATTACCGCCATGACGAAATCGATCACGGCGAGATCGGCACCACCTTCAAGAACCAGGCGCACGATGCCCGCCTGGAACTGGAGCACCAACGCATCGCGCTCGGGGCCGGGCAGTTGCGTGGCCTCGTCGGCGCGCAGCACAGCCGGCGCGAATTCAGCGCCACCGGTGAGGAAGCCTATGTCGAGCCCACCGACACGAAGAACCGCGCCGTTTTCGCGCTGGAGGAATATCGCCTGGGCGACTGGCGCCTCGAGCTGAGCGGCCGTTATGAATGGCAGAGCATCTTCCTGAACGGCAGCACCCGGCGCGGCACCGTCAGGCACCGCATGGGCTCGGTATCGGCAGGCGCGAGCTGGAACTTCACACCCGGCCACGTGCTGGCCGTCAGTGCCTCGCGGTCGGAGCGCGCGCCCACCGCAGAGGAACTGTTCGCCAGTGGCATCCACCTGGCGTCCAACACCTGGGAGCGGGGCAACGCGGATCTTTCTGCCGAGCGGTCGAACAACATCGACATCAGCCTGCGCAAGACCAGCGGTGCCACCCGTTATGAGCTGACGGCGTTCTACAACCGCATCAGCAACTACATCTACGCCAGCACGACGGATCGCCACGAGAGCTTCCGCCTGATCGACTACCGTCAGCGCGACGCCAGCTTCAAGGGCCTGGAGGCGCGCATCAGCCACCAGCTCACCAGCCAGTGGCGCGTTGGTGTGTTCGGTGATGCCGTGCGCGCCAGTTTCACCGATGGCGGAAAGGTGCCGCGCATCCCGTCGCACCGGCTTGGGCTGGATGTCGCCTGGCACGCGGGGCCCTGGACGGCTGGCGCCGAGTGGTACCGGAGCTTTGCGCAGAACCGCATTGCCGACCATGAAACCCGCACCCCGGCCTACGACATGCTGAACCTGCAGATGGCCTGGCAGGGCCGGCTCGATTCCGGCCAAGGCTATGAACTCTATGCACGCCTGGGCAATGCGCTCGACAAGCTCGCCTTCAACCACAGTTCCTTCGTCAAGGATGCCTCGCCGCTGCGGGGGCGCAACCTGATGGTGGGCGTCAAGTTCGATTTCTGATCCTTTCATCCATCTTCAAGGAGACCCACACCATGCAAGTACTCTCATCGCTCAAGGAAGCCAAGAATCGCAGCCGCGACTGCCAGGTGGTGCGCCGCCGCGGCCGCATCTACGTGATCTGCAAATCCAACCCGCGCTTCAATGCGCGCCAGGGAGGCGCCAAGAACAAGCGCAAGGGCCGGTAAAGCCTTGCCGATCGGTCTCGCCATCGGTCTTGCCGCAGCGGTACTGATCGCTGCCCCGCCTGGCAAAGCCACAGTCAACAAGGTTCCAAAGGGAAGGCAATACAGGCCATGACAGAGGCGCAGGAGTTTGCCGGGCCGGATGGGGACATCGCCCGTCTGGATGCGGTGATCGTCGGTGCCGGCGCGGCCGGCATCGGCATGGCGCTGGCCCTCGCCAAGCTGCCGGGGCTGCGCTATGGCGTGCTCGAGCGGGATCGCATCGGCGAGTCGTTCCGGCGCTGGCCGGTGCAGACGCGGCTGATCACGCCCTCTTTTCACAGCAACCCGTTCGGGCTGGCGGATCTGAACGCCGTCAACGAACTGAGTTCGCCCGCCATTTTCGCCGGTGCCGAGCACCTCAGCGGCGAGCAGTATGCGAACTATCTGGCGTTCATTGCCAAGGCGCATGTGCTGCCCATCGCCAGCGGCTGCGGGGTGCGGCAGGTCGAGGCCCTGCCCGCCGGCGGCTTTACGCTGCAGACCGAGAAGGGCCTGCTGCAGACCCGCCATCTGATCTGGGCCACCGGCGAATACCAGTTTCCTGACCTCCAGCCATTCCCCGGTGCCGAGCATTGTCCGCACTACGCGCAGGTGACGAGCTGGGACGATGTCGCGGCCGCTGCCTGCACCGTCATCGGTGGTTATGAAAGCGGTGTGGATGCCGCCGTGAACCTGGTGCGGCTGGGCCGCCGCGTACGTTTGCTGGCGCGCAAGCCGAGCTGGGATCCGGATGGTCCCTACGACCCCAGCCTGTCGCTCTCGCCCTACAGCCGCGAGCGCCTCTATGCGGCCATGGACAGCGGGCGGCTGGAGATCGTCTTCGGTGCGGACGTGGTGAAGGTGGTGCGCGGCAGCGTCGGCAACTGGCGCATCCGTGCTGCCGATGGCCGCCACTGGGAGACGGCGCAGCCGCCCGTCCTGGGCACCGGGTTTCTCAAGGGCGGCGGCGCGCGGCAGATCGCCGACCTCTGGGATTGGGACGAGGAGGGCCGCATCCGCCTGGGCGCCAGCGATGAATCGACACGCGCGCCCGGGCTGTTTCTGGTCGGACCGCAGGTGCGCCACGACCAGCGCATCTATTGCTTCATCTACAAGTTCCGCCAGCGCTTCGGCCTGGTTGCCCGCGCCATTGCCGAGCGCCAGGGGCTCGAGGCCACTGCGCTGCAGGGCAGCGGCGGCGCCTGGGGGCCGTTCGGCAACAGTGACTGCTGCGAGGGCTGCGAATGCTGATGCGGCTGGCGGGGAACTGGCCGGGGCTGCGGCGTTGCATGGCTGCTGGGGGCATCTCCGTGCTGCTGCTGGCGGCCATCGCGGTGGGTGCGGCCATCGGCCATGTCCTTCCGCAGCAAGGTGCCTGGCTGGGTGAGCAGGTCGATCTCACCTTGCTGCTGCTGATCGGGTTGCTGTTCTTCGGTGTGCGTTTCGATGCCCTCGCGCGTGCGCTCGGGCACCTGCGCTTCATCGCGCTGGCGCTGCTGGCCAACTTCGTGCTGGTGCCCTGCATCGGCTGGGGCATCGCCCGCGCCATCCTCCCCGACCATCCGCTTTTCATGGTCGGATTGGTGATTTACTTCATGTCGCCCTGCACCGACTGGTTCCTGGGCTTCACCCGGCTGGCCCGGGGCAATGTGGCGCTGGGCACGGCGTTGATCCCCATCAACATGGTGCTGCAGCTGCTGCTTTATCCGCTCTACCTGCACCTCGTGACGCGCCATGTCGTGCCGGTCGACGGCGGCGTGATCGGTACCACCCTGTTGCAGTGGTTCCTGCTGCCGCTGGCGGTGGCCATGACCGCGCACCAGGCGCTGCGTGCGCTGCTGGGGCCGGCGTGCTTCGAGCGGCTGCTGGCCCGGGTGGACGCCGTCACGCCCTGGGTGATTGCGCTGCTGGTGGCGGAAATCTTCGCTGCCAACGTCGAGACGCTGCTGGCGCAACGCGGCATGCTCGGCTGGCTGTTGCTGGCGGTGCTTCTGTTCTTCATCGCCACCTTCATGCTGGGCGAGCTGCTCGGCCGGCTGGCGCATCTGGAACACCCGGAGCATGCATTGCTGACCATGACGATGGCGGCACGCAACGCGCCGCTGATGCTGGCCGTGACCATGGCGGCGCTGCCTGGGCAGCCGCTGGTGCATGCCGCCATCATCATCGGCATGCTGCTGGAGTTCCCGCACCTGACGCTGCTGCGTCATCTGTTGCTGCGCGATCCGGCGCGTTGCCTGCGACCCGCTGCAGCCGGTTGACGGGACTGTGCTCGGACCGCGCCGTCTCTGGCGGGTCAAAAGATCGTCAACAGGTTCTTAGCCCGCTTCCTGCCGGGCTTGGGCGAACCAGCCGCACACGGCCTGCCAGTGCGCATCCCCATAGAGCCGCCTGAAGCGCAGCGTTTCCTGCGAATCGGCCTGGTTCAGCGCTTGCAGGCGTTCGGCGATGTAGGCCGCTGTGAGCGTCAGGCCGCATTCGTGGACGATGCAGTGGCGCCATTGCGCATAGGAGCGGGGAATCACGGGAGCAGGTGGCATGCCGGTCATTTATTGATAATTAGAAATCAAATTTTGTATATGATATCAAGTTATCGTTAATTTATGCCATCCACCCCATGTTCTCTCGATCCCTGTGCCACCGTCCGCGCCGTGCGGCTTCCCGTCTTCTGGCCTGCAGCCTGGGGCTGGCTTCCTGCGGCGTGCATGCCCAGCAGGCGGTTGCGCCGGCCGCCCTCGACGAAATCGTCGTGACCGCCACGACCGGTGCGCGCGCGCTATCCGATGCGCCGGCCAGCGTGTCGGTGGTCGACGGCGCCGAATTGCGCCAGCGTCCGGTGCATGACCTCGCCGATGCGCTCGACGGCCTGCCCGGCCTGCGCATTGACGACAGCGTCGGTCTGGGGCGGCGCGGCATTTCCATCCGGGGCATGGATCCGTCGCACACCCTGGTGCTGGTCGACGGTCAGCGCATCAGCACCTCTTCGGCGGCCATTGCACATTCGGACTTCGAGCTGGGCTGGACGCCGGCGGTGGCCATCGAGCGGGTCGAAGCGGTGCGCGGGCCCATGTCCTCGCTCTATGGTTCGGAGGCGCTGGGCGGTGTGGTCAATGCCATCACCCGCAGCGCCACCGATGCCTGGCATGGCGAGTGGAGCAGCACCGCGTTGACCACCGGACGCAGCGGCAGCGGTAGCCGCTTCCGAAGCGGCCTTTATGTGGGCGGGCCATTGGTGCCGGGCACGCTGGGCCTGAACGCGTGGGGCGAGTTCAAGCGCCGCAACGCCCTGCGCGCGGCCGGCAATACGGCGCTGACTGCGCTCGACGAGAACCATGCCAGCATGGGTCATGTGGGCCTGACATGGACGCCGGATTCCCGCCAGCGCATTGACCTCTCCGTCGATGCAGGAAAGGAAGAACTCGATGGCGAGCGTGCCGGCACGGCGGGTGCCGTCTACCGCACCGAGAACCGGGCCGATCGCCGCCGCTACGCACTGTCCCACACGGGCGAATGGGCTTGGGGCAGCAGCCGGGTGCGCATCTACCGTAGCGCGCTCGACCGCCGGGCCAGCCGCAGCGATGGCGGCACGGAAACCGGGCCCAACCATTTTGTGGACACGGTGCTCGATGGCCAGGTTTCGCTGGCGGTGGGCACCACCCAGCGCCTGACGCTGGGGGCCGAGGCACGCCGCGAAAGGCTGGAAGACCCTACCGTGAACCTCGCCGGCAAGAAGGCGCAGAACCACTATGCGCTGTTTGCACAGGATGAGATCCGGCTTGGCCAGCAGTGGGAGCTGGTGCTGGGCAGCCGCTTCGACCAGCATGAGGACTTCGGGCGGGAAACCAGCCCCAGGGCCTATTTGCTCTACCGTCCCAGCGAAGCCTGGACCATCAAGGTCGGCGTGGGCCGGGGCTTCAAGGCCCCCACCCTCAAGCAGCTCTCGTCTGAATACGAGTCGCGCGCAGCCATTGGCGGACGCGGCATCATCCGTGGCAACCCAGCGCTCAGGCCGGAGACCAACCAGTCCTTCGAACTCGGGGCTGCGCTCGATCGCGGCAGCTGGCAGGCCAGTGCCACGCTGTTCAACAACGACGTGAAAAACCTGGTCGAGACGGTGCGCCAGCCCACTTGCTTCGAGGCAGGCAAGATCTGCCTGGAGTATGAAAACATCAGCCGCGCCCGCCTGCGCGGGCTGGAGCTGACGGCTTCCACCCTGCTGCCCGGCCGCCTGCGGCTCGATGCCAACTACACCTGGCTGGATGCGACCAACCGCAGCACCGGCCTGCGCCTGGCCGAACGCGCCCGCCACAGCGCCAATGCATCGCTGGAATGGGCCGCGCTGGATGCGCTGAGTACACGCCTGCGGGTGGAATACACCGGTTCGCAGTATCGCTCCGCCACCGAATCGGACCGTCCGGCATACACACTGCTGCACTGGTATCTGGATTACGCCCTGAACCCGCGCGTCAGCCTGCAGGGCGGCATCGAGAACCTCACCGACAAGCGCCTGGCCAATGACGATGTCAGCGTCTACAGCCGTGCCGACGAAGGCCGGCGCTATTTCGTCGGTCTCAACGTGAGCTTCTGATGCGGCTGGAGAACCTGATGGCGCGGCTGCGCCGTGGCACGCGGGTGCTGCTGGTCCTGCTGGCGCTGGCGGCGGCCTGGCCGGCCCTTGCGCAGGCCGTCGCGCAGGACGCCGCGTCCGCGCCGGGGCCGCTGGTGCAGGTACTGCACAACCGTTTCGTCTCGGCCGAGAAGTTCCAGCGACTGCAGGTCTTTGCCGAGCGCGAAGGCGTGCGCCTGCGGCACTTCGATGTGGAAGGCGCCGATGATGCGGCGCTGCGCCAGGCCATCGCCGAGGCCACGTTGCTGGTGCTGGACGGGCCGCGGCCCAATGACCGGGCGATGCTGGCGGAGCGCCTGGAACAGCTGACACCGCCGGTGGCATTGCCAAGCCTGACCATCGGCGGCGGTGCGCCGCAGTGGACGCAGTTGCCGGCCCATGCTGCCGCGGCGATGGCGGCGTTGTACAGCGCCGGAGGCGCCGCCAATTTCCACCGTTTCTTTGCGCTGGCACGCGCGCTGCAGCAGCGGGAGGAGCCCGCGCCGGCCCTGCTGGCCGCGCCCGAGCGCCTGCCCGCCGCCGGCTTCTACCACCCCCGTGCGCCGGGCGTGTTCGCCAGCCTGGATGCCTATCTGGCCTGGGCCGGCGCGGCGCCAGATGGCGCGCGCACAGGGCGTGGCCGCGTGGCCTTTTTGATCCACCAGGGCGTGGTGGCCGACTTGCTCACCCGCGAGATCGACGAGCTGATCGCCCGCAGCGAGGTGGCCGGACTGCAGGCCGTGGCCTTCTGGTTCGACGCCAGCGACCCGATGGGCCTGCCCGGCTTGCTGGGGCAGGGGCATTTCGATGCACTGGTCAATCTGACGCACTTGCAGAACGGCAGCGCGCGCAGCCGCGACTTTCTGGCGCTCGATGTGCCGGTGCTGCAGACACTGCGCTTTCGCGAGGGCGAGGCGGCCGACTGGCCGCAGGCACCCAGCGGTGTGGCGGCACGCACTGCGGCTGTGTTTCTGGCACAGCCCGAAGGCTGGGGCATCAGCGATCCACTGGTGATCTCGGCCAGCACCGCCGGCATCGAAGAGCTGCTGCCGGCGCAGGCCGATGCGCTGATCGGCAAGCTGCAGGCCTTGGTGGCGCTGCGCCATACGCCGCCGGCTGACAAGAAGCTGGCACTGATGTTCTGGAACTACCCGGCCGGCGAGAAGAACCTGGGCGCCTCCAACCTGAACATCCCGCGCAGCATCGTCTCGATCCAGGCGGCGCTGGCGGCCGATGGCTATGCGGTAGGCGCGCCGGTGGCCGAAGCGCAGGTGATTGCGGCCGGCCAGCGCATGCTGGGCGCGCTGTATGGCAGCGTGCCGCTGGAGGGATTGCTCGCCGAGGGCATGGCCGCGACGCTGCCGGTGGCCGATTACGAGCGCTGGCTGGCTTCGCTGCCGGCAGCACGCCAGGCCGAGCTGCGCCGCGGCGGCGAGGCAGCCCGGCACTGGGCGGTGCGCGAGGTGGGAGGCCAGCGCCAGTTCATCATTCCGCGCTGGCAGCTCGGCCATTTGCTGGTGATGCCGCAGATGCCGCGTGGCGGCGCCCCGGGCGAGCACTACCACGACACCGCCAGCGCCCCGGATCACCTCTACATGACCGCCTACCTCTACCTGCAGCAGCACCATGGTGCGCACGCACTGGTGCATCTGGGCACGCACGGCACGCAGGAATGGCTGCCCGGCAAGGACCGGGGCCTGGCCGCTGCCGACTACCCGTTCCTGGCCGTGGGCGACCTGCCGGTGTTCTACCCCTACATCCAGGACAACGTGGGCGAGGCCATCCAGGCCAAGCGGCGCGGCCGCGCCGTCACTGTCAGCCACCAGACGCCACCCTTCGCACCGGCCGGGCTGTACGACCAGTTGCGCGACCTGCACCAGTTGATCCATGAATACCAGCAGCTCGATGGCGGCATGGTGCGCGAGGAAGTCGGCGCGCGGCTGCGCAGCGCTGCCATCGCCGCCAACATGCACACGGACCTGGGTTTCACCGCAGCGCAGGCCGAGCAGGACTTCGACCGGTTCCTGCCGCAGCTGCACGACCACCTGCACGAGCTGGCGCGCAGCGCCATGCCGCTGGGTTTGCACACCTTCGGCGAACCGGCCAGCGCAGCGCACCGCATCAGTACCGTGGTGCAGCAGCTCGGCCAGCCTTTTTATGCGGCGCTGGGCATGGACGAGCAGGAACTGTTCGCCACTGACCAGGCCAGCCTGCCGGAGACGCTTGCCTATCGCGCGGTGCGGCAGATGTTGGTGCCAGATTCCGCCGAGAGCGGTGCACCGTCACTGCCCGAGGGCGTGGCCGCCTTCATCGAGCGCGCGCGGGAACTCGATCGGCACCTGCGCGACACGCAGGAGAACGAGGCGCTGCTGGCCGGCCTGGCGGGCCGCTTTATCGCCCCTGGTGCCGGTGGCGACCCGGTGCGCAACCCCGAAGTGGCGAGCGGGCGCAACCTGTATGCCTTCGAGGCCGACAAGATCCCGGCGCGCGCCGCCTACGAGACGGCCGCCACGGCCTATGCGCAACTGGTCGAAGCGTTCCGCGCCGAGCACGGCGGCGCCTGGCCCGAGAAGCTGGCCTTCAGCCTGTGGTCGTCCGAGGCGATCCGCCACCTGGGCGTGAGCGAGGCGCAGATCCTGCATGCGCTGGGGTTGCGGCCGGTCTGGGATGCGGGCGGGCGCGTCACCGCGCTGGAGATCATCCCGGCGGCCGAACTGGGCCGTCCGCGCACCGACGTGGTGGTGCAGGTCACCGGCGTGTACCGCGACCAGTTCGACGGCTTCATGCGTCTGCTGGACGAGGCCATCGCGCGCCTGGCCGTGCTGGATGAGCCAGGCAATCCCGTTGCCGCCAACAACCGGCGCATTGCCGCGGTGCTGCAGCAGCAGGGCCTGCCGGCCGAGTCCGCACAGGCTGCCGCGCGCCACCGCATCTTCGGCAATGCGCCTGGTGCGTACGGTACGGGCGTGACGGAACTGGCACTGCAATCGGCCGAATGGGACGATGATGCGGCGCTGGCGCAGCAGTTCCTTGCCAGCAGCCGCTACGCCTATGGCAGCGGCGTCTGGGGTGATGCCGGTGGCACTGCGGGGACCGGTGCCGCCGCTGATGGCACCGCGCCGGCCAACCTGCTGGCCGAGCAGTTGCGCGGCGCCCAGGCAGCCGTGCTGGCGCGCTCGTCCAACCTGCATGGTGTGCTCTCCACCGACCACCCGTTCGAATTCCTCGGCGGGCTTTCGGCGGCGGTGCGCCAGCTCGACGGCCAGGCCCCGCAACTGCTGGTCACCGACCTGCGCAGCAGCGGCGGTGGTGTCAGGACCACCAGCCTGGCACGTTTCCTGGCCGATGAGCTGCGTGCACGTTACCTCAACCCGCAGTGGATCGCCGCCATGCAGCAGCAGGGCTATGCCGGCACGCTGGAGGTGTTGAATGTCACCAACAACCTGTTCGGCTGGCAGGTCATGGACCCCGGCACCGTGCGGGACGACCAGTGGCAGGCCTTGTTCGACACCTACGTGAGCGACACCCGTGAACTGGGCACGCGCGAATGGTTCGAGCGCGACAACCCGACCGCGCAGGCGCAGATCCTCGAACGCATGGCCGAGGCCATGCGCAAGGGCTACTGGGAGGCTTCCGAGGAGACGCAGCGCGCGCTGGTGCAGCGCTGGCAGGAACTGGAGCAGCAGTTCGATGTGGACACCGGCGCGCCGCGTACCCGCGAATACATCGCCGCCCTGGCGCAGGGCTTTGGGCTGCAGGCAGGCGCAGCGCCTGCCAAGCCGGCAGGGCCGCCAGCCGCGGCACCGCAGGAGGCGCCCACCGATGCGGCCGCCGACAGCGATGCCGCTGGCGAAGCCATGCCGGTCACCGGCCAACTGATGGAGCCGGTCGCCGCGGCCGAACCGCTGCCGCGCTGGCTGTCCTGGCTGGCGCTGGCGGTACTGCTGCTGAGCGTGTTCGCCGGTGGCTGGCACCAGGCCCGGCAGGCGGCGCCCCGTTGAGCGCCTTGCCGACCATGCCCTGTCGCCCGTTTCATCCCCTTGCTTCATCCTCTTGTTGCTTCATTGATGGCACTTTCCATGCATTTCCTCGAATCCAGTCTCTATGAACTCGCCGGCCTGTTTCTGGTGCCGGTGCTGCTGCTGATCCTGCTGGCGCTGCTCTATGCCTTTGCCGCGCTGGGCGGCTTTGCCGTCGAATGGTGGCAGCGCCGCGGCGGCCGTCACCGCTCGGCCCTGGCAGCCTACCGGCTGGCCAGCGGCGCCGGCTCCGACGACCTGGAGCTGTGGATCATGCGCCGCCTCGAACTGCTGCGGCTGGCCTCGCGCACAGCGCCGATGCTCGGCCTGATCGCCACCATGATCCCCATGGGGCCGGCGCTGCTGGCGCTGGGCCGCGGCGATGCGGCCAGCGTGGGCGAGAACCTGGTGACGGCTTTTTCCGCCGTGATCCTGGCGCTGGTGGCTGCCAGCATCACCTTCTGGGTACTGACGGTGCGGCGCCGCTGGCTGCTGCAGGAGCTGCGCGACATCGAACGCGAGGCCGGCGAGGCCGGCGCGGCAGAGGAGGCATGAGCATGCGATTCCTCGAATCCGACGAAGCGGACGACCCCATCCTCTCGGTCGTCAATCTGATCGATGTGTTTCTGGTCGTCATCGGCATCCTGATGGTCGTGATTGCCAAGAATCCGCTCAACCCGTTTGCCGCCAACGACGTGGTGGTGATCGAGAACCCTGGCGAGGCCGACATGCGGATGACCATCAAGAAGGGCGAGGAGCTCACGCGCTACGAATCGAGCGGCGCGATCGGCGAAGGGCAGGGCGTCAAGGCCGGCATCACTTACCGGCTCGACGATGGCCGCATGGTCTATGTGCCGGAGGGGCCATGACTACTGCGGCAAGATCTCCCACGGGGTCTCAGCCGGATCTGCATAGGATACGGGTGCGATGGTTTGCTGGCTTGCAACGTGCATTCTGCCTATTGCACGCGCCCGTATGACCAAGGGTACTGCCTTGGCGTATGCCCCTTGCGCACGTTGGAGCTGGGCCAGCTTTGTCAAGCTTTTCGCTACGGAGGGATGATTGGGACCGAGTGCAGTTTCCTGGATACTCAGCGCCTGCGTGACGAGGCGTTCTGCTTCGGCATACTCACCGCGGCGGGCATGAATCGACGCCAGAATGTGCAGGCTTCTGGAAATTTCGGGTTGCAGGGCACCGAATGTGTTTTGTTGGAGGTGCAAGGCCTTTCTGATGTGTCGCTCCGCGGTGTCAGGGTCACCTAACGAGAGACTGCACGCCGCCAAACCTGTCAATATGTCGGGTATTTTGCTTGCGTGCTGTTCGGGCGGCAGTGCTTCCCATATGTGCAGCGCGCGCTCAAGCAGTGCTGCTGCCTGCGCATAATCCCCCTGTAGGTATTGAAGTCTGGCCAGGATATCGAGGTTTGCCGCCAGATCGGGGTGGTTCGGTCCCAGTGTTTTTTCTTTGATTGCCAACGCGCGCTGCTGGAGCGATGCTGCTTTGGCGTGATACCCCTGGACTCTCAGGAGTTCCGCGATGTTGTTCAGGTTGGTGGCGACGCTGGGGTGTTCAGGGCCCAGGGCCTCCATCTTGGTTTTCAGTGCCCGCTCGTAGAGCGGCGCTGCCTTTGCGTACTCTTTTTGCTGGAAGTAGAGCACGGCCAGATTGTTGAGAGCATTGGCCAGGGCCAACGGGGTGCTTTCAGACTCCTTTTCCCGGATCGCCAGGGCGCGCAGGTAGAGCGTTTCGGCGCTGCGGTGGTCGCCCAGCATGAAGTGGTGCTGGGCCAGATTGTCGAGGAGGCTGGCCACATCAGGGTGTTCGGTTCCAAGGTTTTTCTCGGCGGCTTCCAGAGCGCGTTGCGACAGAACGGCTGCCTGCCGGAATTCTCTTTGTTCATGAAGACGGATGGCTTCCCTGCTCAGTACTTTCCACTCTGAAGGAGGAGTGTCACCGGCGTTCACGATTCCCCAAAAACAAAAATAAAAAATTGTAAGAATGGTAGTTCTGAGAATGATGCGCATGTTCATTGTCGTGTAGGTGTCTGTGATATGTGCCGTTTCTCAGCGGCGCGGCCGCAGCACCATGGCCTGGCGGTCGATGCTGACGTCGAAATGCCGCAGCACGTTCTGGCCCAGCAGGGCCTCGTCGCTGGAGCCGATGGCAAGACCGGTGCCAACCTCGATGCCTTGCAGCGTAAAGCCGTCTGGCGCTGCGCCCAGGCTCAGTCTTTCGGCGCGCACCACACGACCTTCGCGCGGGCCGTTGGCGGTCTGGAAGGTGATGCTGCGCCCGCCTTCGAGACCGGCGGCGCGGGCCACCGCGTCACTGACGGAGACGATGCTGGCGCCGGTATCGACCATGAAGCGCACCGGCACGCCGTTGACGCTGCCATCCACGTAGAAATGCCCGTCACGGTGGCGCGGCAACTGCAGCTCGCCGCCATCGGCCGCGCGGTAGATCGCTGCGGGCGGTGCCAGCAATTGGTTCATCACCAGGTACAGCGCGCCGATCACCGCAATCCAGACCAGCCAGAGCAACCAGGGCCGGGTTGCAGAGGTGGGGGCCGCTTGCCTTGCCATGCGCCTGGGTCACTCCATGGCGTGGGCGCGTTCGGCCGCCAGCGCATCCAGCACCGGATACGCGCCGGGCAGAATGGGGCTGACCGTCGGCGGCAGTCCCTGCCAGGCCACCTGCTGGCCTTCGCGCATCTGGAAGTCGCCTTGCCAGGCACGCACCTTGCACCAGTGCAGGCGCACCCTGGCGTGTTCGTAGTCGTGCTCGGTGGTGCGCCAGATTTCCACGGCAGCCGGGTCGATGCAAATGCCCAGTTCCTCATCGAATTCGCGGCACAGTGCAGCCTCGACGCTCTCGCCCGCCTCGATCTTGCCGCCGGGGAATTCCCAGTAGCCGGCATACGGTTTGCCGGCAGGGCGGGTGCCGAGCAGGAACTGCTCCTGGCCGGGCGTGCCTTGCAGCAGGATGCCCACGGCGACTTCGACGCGCTTGTCAGGGGTGCTGGTGGAGTGGCTCATGTTTTCTTGCGGGGCTGGGACTTGGCGGATGGTTTGGCGGGTCTGGCCGCTGGCGCGGCCTGCTCGCCGGTACGAACGCCTGTCCTGCCTGTCCTGCCTGTCTTGGCAGGCCTGGCTGTTCCGGTGGCGGCCTTCTTCGGCGCCTTGGGTTTCCTGCCCGCATCGTGCCGGCCGATGTAGTCCCGCGCGAACTGGTAGGCCACGCGGCCGCTGCGCGAGCCGCGTTCGAGCGCCCACACCAGCGCTTCCTGGCGCGCCTCCTTGAAGAGGCGCTGCGGGCAGCCCAGCGTGCGCAGCCATTGCTCGGCAATGGCCAGGTACTCGTCCTGGCTGAAAGGGTAGAAACTGATCCACAGGCCGAAGCGCTCGGAGAGCGAGATCTTCTCCTCCACCACCTCGCCGGGGTGCACTTCGCCATCGGGCGTGTGCTTGTAGGTGAGGTTCTCGGCCATGTACTCGGGCAGCAGGTGCCGGCGGTTGCTGGTGGCATAGACCAGTACGTTCGGCGTGGCGGCGGCCACCGAGCCGTCCAGAATGGACTTGAGCGCCTTGTAGCCCTTCTCGCCTTCGTCGAAGCTCAGATCGTCGCTGTAGATGATGAAGCGCCAGGGCGCCTCGGCGATCACCGCGACGATGTCCGGCAGGTCCACCAGATCATCCTTGTCCACTTCGATCAGGCGCAGGCCCTCCGGTGCGAAGTGCTGCAGACAGGCGCGGATCAGCGAGGACTTGCCAGTGCCGCGCGCGCCGGTGAGCAGCACGTTGTTGGCCGGCTGTCCGGCGATGAACTGCCGGGTGTTGTTGAAGAGCTTTTCCTTCTGCCCGCCGATCTCGATCAGGTCGTCGAAGCCGATGGAGGCGATATGGCGCACCGGCTCGAGCACGCCACTGCCCCCGGACTGCTTGCGGTAGCGCCAGGCGATGGCGCTGCCCCAGTCTTCGGGTACGGCCAGCGGTCGGGGCAGGATGGCATCGAGGCGGTCGATCAGGCGCTCGGCCTTGGCGAGCAGGCGGGTGAACTGTTCGTTCATGGCGGCTATGCGATGGTTCAGGAGCGGTAATCGGCGTTGATGGTCACGTACTCGTGGCTGAGGTCGCAGGTCCACACGGTGTCCTCGGCCTCGCCGCGGCCCAGGTCGACGCGCACGGTGATGTCGGTTTGCTTCATCACCCGCTGGCCGTCTTCCTCCCGGTACTCGGCGCGGCGCCCGCCATGTTCGACCACGTGCACATCGTCCAGGTAGAGCGCGATGCGGTTCTGGTCCAGATCGCCGATGCCGGCGTAGCCGACGGCGGCGAGGATGCGGCCGAGGTTCGGGTCGCTGGCGAAGAAGGCAGTCTTGACCAGCGGTGAATGCGCGATGGCGTAGGCCACCTGGGCGCATTCATCCTTGTCGCGTCCACCGGTGATGCGGATGGTGATGAATTTGGTGGCGCCTTCGCCATCGCGCACGATGGCCTGGGCGAGCTGCTGGGCCACGCTGCGCAGTGCGGCGTAGAGGGCCACGCCATCGGACGAGTCGAGCGCGTTGACCGGCGCGTTGCCGGCCTGCTGCGTGGCCACCAGCAGGAAGGAATCGTTGGTGGAGGTGTCGCCGTCGACGGTGATGCGGTTGAAGGATTCGTCGGCCAGGCGCTTGACCAGCGGTTGCAGCAGCGCCGCATCGATGGCCGCGTCGGTGGCGACGAAGCCCAGCATGGTGGCCATGTTCGGGCGGATCATGCCGGCTCCCTTGCTGATGCCGGTGACGTGCACGGTCTTGCCGCCCACCACGGCCTTGGCGCTGGCGGCCTTAGCCACCGTGTCGGTGGTCATGATGCCGTGGGCGGCGGCCAGCCAGGCGGCGGCGCTGGCAGCGGCCGGCTGCGCGGTCTGCTCCAGCAGCGCGGGCAGCGCCGCCTCGATGCGCTCGACGGGCAGCGGCTCCATGATGACGCCGGTGGAGAAGGGCAGCACCTGTTGTTCGTCCACGCCGAGCAGGCGCGCGGCTGCCAGGCAGGTGGCGCGGGCATTGGCCAGGCCGCTTTCGCCGGTGCCGGCATTGGCGTTGCCGGTGTTGATGATGAAGGCGCGGATGGCGCTGCCGGCCTGCAGATGGGCCTGACACAGCTGCACCGGTGCGGCGCAGTAGCGGTTCTGCGTGAAGACCCCGGCGACGCTGCTGCCCGGCTCCAGCACGAAGGCCGTCAGGTCCTTGCGATTGGCCTTGCGGATGCCGGCTTCCGCGACGGCGATGCGCACGCCGGGAATGGCCAGCAGATCCTGGGCCTGGGGAGCGGGGAGTTGTACGGCCACTGGTTCACCTCATCGTCAAAACAACAAAGCGCCAATTATGTGGCAACTGGCGTGGCCGCGTCCGCTCGGGGCGGCCCTTCCGCGGAAGATGGCGGGCAGGGCTGCTGCCGCCGCTCGACTCCCTCTTTGCAGGTGCTTACCGGCTCACTCGATCTCGGCCGACAGGGTGAACAGGCCGCTGCCATAACCGGAGACGCTGATGGTGTATTCGCCTGCCGGCAGTGACTCCGAAATGCGCGCATCCGTGTTGTTGCGGCCGCCGCCGCTGTCGTCGTCGTAGAGCTCCTGATCACCGCCGCTGATGTTCATGTAGGGGTCGAACTCGGTACTGGCCAGGCGCACCGTCAGCCGGCCCGGTTGCGCCAGCCGGACCTGGTATTGCGGGCTGTCACCCTGGCTGAGCAGGCCGGTGATGGGCTGGCCCGGCTCAAGCACACCGCCGCGCTGCAGCGTCACGCCCGCCGGCAGGCTTTGCTGCGTGACCCCGATGCGGTACTCGCCGCGGGGGCCGCTGCCGACGCTCTTGGCCCGGGCGGTGTAGTTGCCCGGCTCCAGCCAGGTGATGATGCGCGCGTTAGTGCCGTTGCCGGCGCCGTCGTCGTCGCTCAGGTCGACGCCCTGACCCTGCAGTTCCAGCAACGCATCGAAATGGCAGCTCTGCAGGTCGATGGTGTAGAGGCCGGCCTGTTCGATGGTCAGCGCGTGGCTGATGTCGGAGCCCAGGCCCCGGCCGTCAACGGTCTGGCCGATGGTCAGTGCGGCCGGCCCGGTGCTGGCAGTCAGCTGGCGCGCCTGCAGCTCGTAAGGGCCGAAGGCGTAGGGGCCGGAGCCGTTGACGGCGACCACGTAGTCGCCGCTGGTATCGGCCTGGAACAGCAGGCGGCTTTGCTTGAGCAGGTTCCCGGTGGTGGCGCTGTCGGTGTCGTTGCAGTAGCCGCTATCCTGCGAGGAGCTGGCCAGCAGGAAGCCGTCGCGCACCACGGTGATGCTGGCGTCGAGCGCGCCGCGTACATCAATCTCGAACTCCTGCCCCTTCTCGGCGCGCAGGCGGTAGAGCTCGCTGCGCGTGCCATCGCCGTAGTTGATGGCGCTGGCCTGGCGGATCTCGCCTTTTTGCAGGTTGCCGAGCGTCAATGCCGAGGCGTTGGCCGGCAGCTGCGCATGACCGGCGCCGCGGTGCTGCGTGAAGTAATAGGCGGTGCCGCCGCCAGCCAGCGAGGCGCCGATGAGGGCGGCCACGAGGGTGCGTTTCATGTCATTGTCTCCTCAGGTGAAAGGGGGATGTGGTCGGTTGCGGGTTGGGCCGCCGGGCGGGAACCCGGTCGGGCATGGATCGAGAAGAGCGTCCGGAGATCGTTCAAAGAATCGCCCGAAAGGGCGGTCTGAAGGTTGTCCGAACGAACTGCCGGCAAAGGCTGTCAGCAAGCGCCGTTAGAGAGGGCCGCCGTTAAAGAGGGCCGTTCGAAAACACCGCTCGAAAGCGCTTGCCGGCACGGCTCAATGCAGCTGGCCGTGGCAGTTCTTGTACTTCTTGCCGCTGCCGCATGGGCATGGGTCGTTGCGCCCGACGCGCGGCACGGCCGCGTTGTCGTCGCCATCGGCGCCGGCGCTGGCGGCGTTCTGGCTCTGGTCGATGGCGCGCTGGTTGACGGCTTCGGCGGCCTCCTCGAGCTGCTGGGCAGCCTGTTCGACCTGGGCCGGATCCTGGATGCGCACGCGCAGGATCACGCGCGAGACCTCGGTGCTGACGCTGTTGATCATCATGCGGAACAGCTCGAAGGCCTCGCGCTTGTATTCCTGCTTGGGCTGCTTCTGCGCGAAGCCGCGCAGGTGAATGCCCTGGCGCAGATAGTCCAGCGCGCTGAGGTGGTCGCGCCAGTTGCTGTCGAAGGTCTGCAGCAGCACCACGCGCTCGAAGTTGTTGAACTGTTCGCGCCCGGCAATGCGTACCTTGGACTCGTACATCTCGTTGGCGGCGGCCAGCACCTTTTCCAGCACGTCTTCCGAGGTGATGGTGTCCGAACCCTCGACCTCGGCGGCCAGGCCCAGCTGCAGATCCCATTCCTGCGCGAGTTCGGCCTCCAGCCCGGCGATGTCCCATTGCTCCTCCATCGATTCCGGCGGCACGTGGCGGTGCACCAGGTCGGTGAAGGTGGATTCGCGCATCGAGGCGATGATGTCGGCCACGTCGGGCGCATCGAGGATCTCGTTGCGCTGCGTGTAGATGACCTTGCGCTGCTCGTTGGAGACGTCGTCGTAGTCCAGCAATTGCTTGCGGATGTCGAAGTTGCGCGCCTCGACCTTGCGCTGCGCCGATTCGATGCTGCGCGTGACCATGCCGGCCTCGATGGCCTCGCCCTCGGGCATCTTCAGGCGGTCCATGATGGCGCGCACGCGCTCGCCGGCGAAGATGCGCATCAGCGGGTCGTCGAGCGAGAGGTAGAAGCGCGAGGAGCCCGGATCGCCCTGGCGGCCTGAGCGTCCGCGCAGCTGGTTGTCGATGCGGCGCGACTCGTGACGCTCGGTGGCGATGATGCGCAGGCCACCCAGCGCCTTGATCTTGGCGTTGTCTTCCTGCCATTGGGCGCGCAGCTGCTCGGCCTGCTGCTGCTTCTGTTCGGCCGTCAGGCTCTCGTCGGCCTCGATGGTGGCGATGTTCTTCTCGATGTTGCCGCCCAGCACGATGTCGGTGCCGCGTCCGGCCATGTTGGTGGCGATGGTGATCATGCCCGCACGGCCGGCCTGGGCAATGATGTCGGCCTCGCGCTCATGCTGCTTGGCGTTGAGCACCTGGTGCGGCAGCTTGGCTTCGTCGAGCAGGCGCGAGATGATCTCGGAGTTCTCGATCGAGCTGGTGCCCACCAGCACCGGCTGGCCGCGGTCATGGCATTCCTGGATGTCGGCAATCGCCGCCTGGTACTTTTCCTTGGTGGTCTTGTAGACGCGGTCGAGCTGGTCCTCGCGCAGGCTTTTGCGGTTGGGCGGGATGATGACGGTCTCGAGCCCGTAGATTTCCTGGAACTCGTAGGCTTCGGTGTCGGCCGTGCCGGTCATGCCCGCCAGCTTCTCGTACATGCGGAAGTAGTTCTGGAAGGTGATCGAGGCCATCGTGGTGTTCTCGGCCTGGATGTTGACCTTCTCCTTGGCCTCGACGGCCTGGTGCAGGCCGTCGCTCCAGCGGCGCCCGGCCATCAGGCGGCCGGTGAACTCGTCGACGATGATGACCTCGCCGTTCTGCACCACGTAGTGTTCGTCGCGGTTGAACAGGGTGTGCGCGCGCAGTGCCGCGTACAGGTGGTGCACCAGCATGATGTTGCCGGGGTCGTACAGCGAGGAGCCTTCGGCCAGCAGGCCCTTCTCGGTGAGGATGCGCTCGGCGGTCTCGTAGCCCTGGTCGGTCAGGTAGACTTGGCGGGCTTTCTCGTCGACGGTGTAGTCGCCCGGCGTGATCACGCCTTCACCGGTGCGCGGGTCGGCCTCGCCCTCCTGGCGGGTGAGCTGCGGCGCGATGGTGTTCATCACCAGGTAGACCTTGGTGTTGTCCTCGGCCGGGCCGCTGATGATCAGCGGCGTGCGGGCTTCGTCGATCAGGATCGAATCCACCTCGTCGACGATGGCGTAGTGCAGCTTGCGCTGCACGCGCTCGCGCGCGTCGTAGACCATGTTGTCGCGCAGGTAGTCGAAGCCATATTCGTTGTTGGTGCCGTAGGTGATGTCGGCGCCGTAGGCGGCCTGTTTGACCTCGCGCGGCAGGTTGGGCAGGTTGATGCCCACCGTCAGCCCCAGGAAGTTGTAGAGGCGGCCCATCCACTCGGCGTCGCGGCGTGCCAGATAGTCGTTCACCGTCACCACGTGTACGCCCTTGCCGGCCAGCGCGTTCAGGTAGACCGGCAGCGTCGAGGTCAGCGTCTTGCCCTCGCCGGTGCGCATTTCGGCGATCTTGCCGTAGTGCAGCGCCATGCCACCGATGAGCTGCACGTCGAAATGGCGCATCTTCATCACGCGCTTGGAGCCCTCGCGCACCACCGCAAAGGCCTCGGGCAGCAGCGCATCGAGCGTCTCGCCATTGGCCAGGCGTTGCTTGAACTCGGCCGTCTTGCCGGTCAGTTCGTCATCGCTGAGCTTTTCCAGCGCGGGTTCGAAGGCATTGATCTGGGCAACGGTCTTGCGGTATTGCTTGAGCAGCCGGTCATTGCGGCTGCCGAAAAGCTTGGTGAAAAAATTGGTGGCCATGAAAATAACCGACATGCCCGTCACGGACATGCGGTTCGTCCTCTCTCTTTTCAGTGTCGATCAAAGCCAGTGCCGGACCCCTTCTCGGTACCATGGGGAAATCCGGCCGGCCAAGGCATGCGGCATTCTAACGCGCTGCCTGCGCGTGCCGCAGATGGTGCGCAGAGGGGCCAAAGGCAGGGCCGCAGGCTGGCAGATGGTGGCGGCATGCGGACGTTTCAAGCACTGGCGCGGCATTGCTGCGCCAGGCCGCCAGCCCTGAAGCGGTGCGGCGGGCGTTCAGCGCTGCTGCTGGGCCAGCAGATCACTCCAGTCGGCGTTCTGGCCGGCGTTGAGGAACTTCTGCGGGTCCTGCTGCTGGCCGGCGACCAGCACCTCGAAGTGCAGGTGCGCGCCGGTGGAGCGGCCGGTCGAGCCGACTTCGGCAATCTTCTCGCCGCGGCGCACCACGTCGCCGCGCTTGGCCAGCAGCTTGGAGGCATGGGCGTAGCGCGTGATCAGGTTGTTGCCATGGTCGATCTCCAGCATGTTGCCGTAGGCCGGGTGGTATTCCTGCGTGATGACGACGCCGCCGGCGGCGGCCAGGATGGGCGTGCCCTTGGGGGCCTGGAAGTCCAACCCGGTGTGCGTGGCGCCGCGGCCGGTGATGGGGTCGATGCGGCGCCCGAAGGGCGAGCCCACGCGCCGACCCGGCACCGGCGCCTGGGTCGGGATCATGCGCCGCTCCAGAAAGTCATTGAAGAGCTGCGCCTCGGCCACGGTGAAGAAGTCGGTCTGGGCCGTCAGGCGGGCCTCGACGCTGCTGAGGATGTCCAGCACCTCCTGGTAGGCCAGCGGCGTCTCGGCCACCAGCGGGCCACCGGCGCCGGTGCCGCCGGCATTGATCTCTGCCATCCCTGCCTGGGCCGTGGCCCCAGTGGCCTCGCTTGTTTCGGTGGCTTCGGCCGGCACCTCGATGTCGGCCAGGTCGGAGACCCGCTCGGAGAGCGTTTGCAACTGCACCAGCTTGGCCTGCATTTCGCCGACCTTGCGGGCCATGTCGTCCATGCTCTGGCGCATCTGGGCACGCTCTTCTTCGAGTGCGGAGGCGGCGCGGCTGCCCGCGCCCGCGTGCTGCGAGACCAGCGAGGTCTGGACGGTGGCATCGGCGGCCGGCCGCTGCGGCAGCAGCCAGGCCTGGGCGGCCAGGCCGACGGTGAGTAGCGCGGCCAGGGTCAGCAGCACCAGCGTGACCAGCGAAAGGTTCAGCGTGTAGCTGCGCCCCAGCCGGGCATCGGCAATAATCACTTGCATTGTGTTTTCCACACAGGGTGGCGCCAGCACAGAGGCTGGCGCCGGCATCCGTTGAACATCTTCCAGAAGCGTCAGGCCATGGCCAAAAACTTCCGCAACGCAGCCCATGGGCCACGCGCACCGCAGAAAGTCGACATGCGTCTGGAGCAGATCGTGCAGCGCTCCCCGCTGCTGGCGCAACTGGCCCAGCAGGCAGGGCAGGCCGCCCGGCTGCTGGAACTGGTACGGCCGCTCCTGCCGGTGGCACTGCGAAGCACGGTGCAGGCCGGGCCCGTGGAGGGGGAGCAATGGTGCCTGATTGTGCCAAATTCGGCGGCGGCTGCCAAATTGCGCCATTTGTCGCCGGATCTGCTGGCCCATTTGCAGGCGCATTGGCAGGCGCAGAGGGCTGCATCGGCGCCGGGTCAGGACCCTGCCTCGGCGCTGCCGACCCTGCCACGCATCACGCAGCTTCGCCTGCGCATCGGCTCGGCGCAGGGCCAGCCACCGGTAGCCGGCGAACAAAAATGAAGCGCCGCAGTTGCGGCGCTTCGTGGACGGAGCAAAGGCAGGACCGGGCTCCGGTGCCGACTCCTGCGGGGTGAAACCTGTTCCTGAAAAGACCGCGAACAGGTTCCGGTTATGCCATCAATGCGTCAGCGGCGCGCTGCGGACCTTGCCCACATCGGCGGCCGTGATGGCGGAAGCCTTGTTGCCCCAGGCCGTGCGCAGGAAGTTGGCGAGCTCGGCCACTTCCTCGTCATCCATGCGATCGGCATAGCCCTGCATCACCAGCCGCATCGGGCGGCGTTCGGTCGATGGCACGCTGGCGCCGTGCAGGATCACCGAGATCAGCGGGCTGACTTCGGAGCCGACCACCATCGAGTTGGCCTGCAGTTCGGGGAAGATGCCTGGCGAGCCCTTGCCGGTGACGAAGTGGCAGGCCGCGCAGTTGTCGAGGTACAGGCGCGCGCCCAGTGGCATCTCGGGCGAGGCGGCGGTCAGCATCCTGGCGGTCTCGGCGCCGGCGGCATCCGCCTCGGCGGCGGGCTGGGCGCTGGGGCCTGCCGCTGCCACGGCGGTCCCTGGCAATTCGACCTTGGCACCATCGATGCCCTTGAGGAAGGCGGCAATGGCGTGCAGGTCGTCGTCGCTCAGGTACTGCAGCGAATGCTCGATGACCAGGGTCATCTCGCCATTGGCGGTGGAGTGGGCATTGCGACCGGTGGCCAGGTAGTCCGCCATCTCGGCGATGCTCCACTTTTGCGGTGTCGAGCCGGCGCCGCGCAGCGAGGGCGCATCCCAGCCGTCGACGACGCCGCCGGTGAGGAACTTCGCGTCAGTGAGCTGGATGCCGTTCTGGGCCATGAAAGTGGTGCGAGGGCTGTGGCAGGCGGCGCAGTGCGCCGGCCCTTCGACCAGGTACTGGCCGCGGTCCTGCGCCGGTGAGGTGCCTGCCGGGGTGAAGCCGGCGTCGTGGCGCAGCGCCAGCCAGTTCCAGGCGCGCAGGCCGAAGCGCAGGTTGAAGGGGAAGGACAGGCGGGTTTCCTCGACCTGGTTTTTCACTGGCTCGACCTCCGTCATCAGATAGTCGTAGAGGGCGCGGATGTCCCCTTCGGTCATCAGACGGTAGTTCTCGTACGGCATGGCCGGGTAGATGTGCGAGCCGTCTGCGCTGATGCCGTCGATCATGGCGGCGCGGAACTGGTCGAGCGTCCAGTTGCCGATGCCGGTTTCCTTGTCGGGCGTGATGTTGCTCGTCCAGATCGTGCCCAGCGGGCTGTGGATCGGGCGGCTGCCGGCAAAGGGCGCACCGCCGTCGGCGGTGTGGCAGGCCATGCAGTCGGAGGCGCGCATGACGTACTCGCCCCGGCCGGGTTCGGCCTTCCAGTCGGCCGGCAGTACCTCGCTGGGGGGCGTGAGCTTGACGGGCACGAAAATGAAGGCGAGCAGGGCGAGGACGCCCAGCACCACCAGGCCGCCCAGAATGCGGAGAGTTTTCTTCATCGTGGCTCTCCCTTCTTAAACCAGCGGGCGCGGATTGCGCAGATACAGGGTACGGATGGCGTGTGCCGTGTGGTAGGCCAGGCCGCCGACCAGGCCGGTGGGGTTGTACTGCGTGTTCTGCACGAAGTTGCCCGCGCCGGTGATGAACACGTTGTGCTTGTCCCAGGCCTGCGAGTAGCGGTTGACGGCGCCTTCACGCGGGTTGGCCGACATGATGTGGCCGCCGGTGTTGTGCGTGGTCTGGTAGGGGCGCACATCGTATTTGGCGCCCAGGCCCTTGAAGGAGGATTGCCACTTGTCGGGGTTCATGGCCCGGGCGACTTCCTCGGCCTTGATCTTCATGTACTGGTTCATCCGCAGGTCGTTCGGATTCCAGTTGAAGGTCATGCGCATCAGCGCGCGGCCATGGCGGTCCTTGTAGACCGGGTCGAGGTCGAGGTGGTTGCTGCGGTAGGACATGTGCGAGCCGTGCGTGCCGATCGACATTGCGTGGCCGTACCATTCGCCGATCGCCTTCTTCCAGTCGGCTCCCCAGCCGGGTGTGCCCTGGGGCAGCGGCATCGAGCGGATCGGCTGGCCATTGAAGGAGCCCGAACGCCAATAGGCGCCGCCGATGAAGCCCAGCGCGCCGTAGTCGTTCTGGTTGACGCTGAAGTCGTCAATGCAGATGCCGTTGGCGCCATGCCCGATGAAGGGGTTGAAGTGGTCCTCGCGGAAGAACATCGTCACGCCGCCGTTCATCTGGTAGGCGTAGTTCTTGCCGGTCACGCCCTCGCCCGTGGCCGGGTCGTAGGCTTGGCCGATGCCCGAGAGCAGCATCAGGTGCACGTTGTTGAGCTGGTAGGACGAGAGGATCACGATGTCCGCGGGCTGGAACACCTCTTCCTGCGTGGCCTCGTCGAAATAGGTCACGCCGGTGGCCGTCTTGCCGTCGGCAGCCATCTCGACGCGCAGCACTTCGGCATGCGTGCGATAGCTGAAGTTGGGCATGCGCTTGAGGGCATCGAGAATCGTCGTCTGCGGCGAGGACTTGGAGTATTGGTAGCAGCCGAAGCGTTCGCAGAAACCGCACAGGTTGCACGGCCCCATCTGCATGCCATAGGGATTGGTGTATGAGGTCGAGGCGATCCCTGCCGGTGCCGGGAAGGGGTGGTAGCCCATGGCCTTGACCGTGTCGCGGAACTTGGTCGAGTCGTAGGTCGACGGCATGGCCGGCATCGGGAACTCGGCCGAGCGCCAGCCCTCGAAGGGGTTGCCGCCTTCCTGGATCTGGCCGTTGAGGTTGCCGGCCTTGCCAGAGATCCCCGCGACCTGCTCGAACTGCGTGAAGAAGGGCTCGAGATCATCGTAGCTGACAGGGTAGTCCTGCAGCGTCATGTCCTCGGGGATGATCTTCTCGCCCCAGTTGTCGCGCACATGGGTGCGCAGCTTCAGCTCCTCGGGCTGCGGGCGCCAGTTCAGGCCGTTCCAGTGCGTGCCTGCGCCGCCCACACCATTGCCCGGCAGGAACGAGCCCAGCGAGCGGTAGGGCAGCGCCGTCTCGGATTCGTCACGGCGCACCGTCACCGTCATCTGGCTGGGGTGCTGCATGTTCTTGAAGCGCACGCCGTACTTCAGCTCGTCGATCTGGTTCGGATACTTGAAATCCGGCACCGTGTTCTGGTCGCGGCCGCGTTCGAGCGCGATGATGTCAAGGCCTTCCTGGGCCAGTTCCATGCCCAGGATCGAGCCGGTCCAGCCCAGGCCGACGATGACGACGTCCTTCTTCTTTTCGATACGTGCCATCTTCAGGCCCTTTCACCGCTGATCGACACGGGGCCGAGTGGATATTTCACGTTGTGCTGGTCAACCCATTCCTTGTAACTGGCGCGCGCGCCCGGGAAGCCGATGTAGCTCCAGGATTGCATGCCCTGGTTGCCGCCGTGGATCGGGTCGGCGAAGTAGCCTTCCTTGGTGTTGGCGAGCAAGGTGGTGAAGAAGATGCTCAGTTCCGGGTTCATCGCCACCTCGCCCTTTTGCAGGGCGGTCAGGGCCTCGTCCTGCTGCGCGGCTTCCAGCACCGTGAAGGACTTGCCGTACTTCTCTTCGCACCATGCATTGAAGGCGGGGATGGCCTGGCGGTAGAGCTGCGCCGGGTTCAGCGGCGTCTGCCAGCCGCGCGCCGGCTCTGCCGTCGGATCATGCGGGCCCACCATGTACCAGTCATCGGCACGGCCATAGTCGCCGGCGAGTTGGCGGTCGATGAAGACCGGCACGCGCGCCTCGATGGCGCCCGGGCCATCGCCTTCGGAAGGGATCAGGCGGGCCGTGGCGGCGAGCACGAAGGCCCATTCATCGGCGGTGAAGTACTCGGTCTTGTACTGATCGAGGGGAACTGGCGGCTCTTTGGATTTGGCGTGAAGCGCGACAGGTACACCTGTCAATGCCACGCCGGCGGCCGACGCCTTCAAGAAATTGCGGCGATTTTGATATCCGTGGGGGTCTGACATTCCGTTATGGCCCTCGTGGGGCTTTCTTTGATAGTGAGGCGGGGCGGATTTTATGCGGCCTGGCGATTTCGTGCTGGCGGCGGCCGAGTTCGCTGCAATCGCTGGCGGTCATTGGTCGCGCGAGGATGTCCGCCTCGATGGCGACTGCATATGCAACAGCCGCTACGCGGGCAGGATGTGGCTGCGCGGCCTCAATTACCCGGTTTCCGGGATAACGAAAGCGGCCCAGTGGAATACGATGCGGCATCTGCCACTTAGAACCCTGGTGCACAGGGTACGCTTCCCATGATGGACTTGCCCCTGCCTGCCAAAGATGCGGCGCTCCCGGCACCCGTGCTGGTGGTGGAGGACGAACCGTTGTTGCAGCAGCGCTTGCGCGGCATCCTGCGGCAACTGGGGTATGGAGATGATGCGCTGGTGTTCGCCGCGTCGCTGGCGCAGGCGTATGCGGTGCTGGCCGAGCAGCCGGTGGCGCTGGTCTTGGTGGATTTGCAGTTGCCCGATGGCAGCGGGCTCGCGCTGATCGAACATTTGCGCGGCGATGATCCCGGGCTGCGCATCCTGGTCGTCTCGGCCTGGAGTTCGGAGGACTTGATTCTGAGCGCGCTGCGGGCTGGTGCCACCGGCTATGTGCTCAAACAGCGCGACGATGTCGAGGTGATGCTGTCGATCCGCAGCGTACTGCGTGGTGGCGCCCCCATCGACCCATTCATTGCGCGGCGCATTCTGGAGCTTCTCGCTGCGCCCAGGCCTGCGCCATCGAGCGGGTTGAGCGAGTCGCCAACGATGCCGGACGCGATGCTGAGCGCGCGCGAAACCGAAATCCTGCGTCTGGTGGTCGATGGACTGAGCAATCGCGAGATCGCCGAGCGCCTGCATCTGTCGCGCTACACGGTCGAAACCCATGTGAAACGCATCTACCGCAAGCTGGCAGTCTCCTCCCGCACGATGGCCGTGCGGGAGGCGCGTGCGCGTGGAATGGTCGGCGAGGGCTGACCGGTGCGTCGTATCGTGTTGTGGCTGCTACTGCTGCTGGTTGGGCTGCCGGCATGGGCGGAGGCGCCCGATTCGCCACAGGATTTGCAGCAGGAGTGCGCGCCGCGGGTGTTGCGCACGGAGGCGGCACCAGCCGAAGGACCATCCAACGCCCGCCCGGCCGCGGGCTGGGAGGAGGTGACGCTCCCTGATATGTGGGCGCGCCGCTGGCCCCATCACGATGGATCGGCATGGTACCGCATCGATTGGGAGCGCACCTGTGCGGCCGGTACCGGTGGTACCGCCAGTGCGCCGCTGGCGCTGGGCATTGACGGCATCAGCGTGGCAGGCGAGGTATACATCAACGATGACCTGCTGTGGCGCGACGCGTCGCTGGCCGAGCCGCTCTCGCGCAGCTGGAATGTGCCGCGCTGGTGGTTGCTGCCCGAATCGGCCCTGCGCGAAGGGGTGAACACCGTGTGGGTGCGCGCGGTGGGCATGCCGGCACTCTCGCCGGGCATGGGGGCGCTGCGGCTGGGCAGTGCCACGGCGGTGTCCGAGAAGTACCGACAGGCCCTGTGGCGGCAACGCACGGTGTATTTCATCAACGCCGTGCTGTGTGCCATGGCCAGCGTGCTGTTTCTGCTGATATGGGTTCTCAATCGGCAGGAGCGTGCCTACGGCTGGTTCGGATTGATGGCCCTGTGCTGGATGGCCTATCTCAGCACCTACCTGGCATACACGCAATGGCCCTGGCCGGATTCATTGACGCGCAGCCGCTTCAGCTTGGTCGCGCTGGTGTTCTATGTGCTCTCCGTGTGCATGTTCACGTTCCGCTTCGGCCGGCAGAGGCTGCCGCGCGTGGAGCGGGTGCTGTGGTCTCTGGCGGTTTTGGGCACGGTCATGGCGGTGCTGGCGCCGCGTGAGCATGCGGGCCAATGGTTTGGCCTGGTCTGGCAGGGCTCCATGGCGGTGTTCCTCCTCAACTGCCTGCAATTCCAGTGGCATGCATGGCGCCCCCAGCGCCAGGGCCGCAACCTGCAGCACATGACGCTGGCCGTGTGCTGGCTGGTGTTCGCGGTGGTGGCGTTCAACAGTTTTTTCTCCGTGTTCGATCGCTGGCAGGTGGCGCGCGACTGGGCGGCACTCAGCGGAGTGCTGGTGATCGGCTTGCTGATGCTGTTGCTGGGTGGGCGATTCGCACGGCAGTTGCGCAACGTCAGGCGCTTCAATCTGGAGCTCAGGGAACGGGTGGAGCAGGCCCGCGCCGAACTTTCGCAGGCATTGGCGCGAGAACAGGCGCAGGCGGTCGAGCACGCCAAGCTGCAGGAGCGCATCCAACTGGCCCATGACCTGCATGACGGCCTTGGCGGCAGCCTGGTGCGCAGTATGGCCTTGGTGGAGCAGTCACCGCCGACGTTGCCGAGCGCGCGCGTGCTGTCTCTGCTCAAGGGCCTGCGCGACGATCTCAACCAGTTGATCGACCATGGCTCTAGTGCGGCGGCGCTGGTGCCGCAGACCCCGCTGCAATGGATTGCTCCGCTGCGCCATCGCATCACGCGCATTCTGGATGAAATCGGCATCGCATCCGAGTGGCACATTGCGCCGCAATGGCTAGGCGCGCTTGAGCAGGATGGGCGCCCCAGTGCCCTGCAGTGCCTGCTGCTCACCCGCATGGTGGAGGAGGCGCTCTCCAACGTCATCAGGCACAGCCGCGCCCATCATGTGTGGGTGAAGGTCGAACAGCCTGACGCCGAGCAGCTGTGCGTGCGCATCGAGGACGATGGCATAGGCTTCGATCTGCAGGACGTGCAGCGTGCCGGTCAGTCGGTCGGCATGCGCAGCATGGCAGCGCGTGCCGAGCGTCTGGGCGCCCGGTTCACGGTGGATTCCAGCCCGGGCGCCACTGTGGTGTTGGTGGAGCTGAGGCTGCAGCCGAGCGACTGGCGGCCGCAATGAGTTTGCGGTATGGGCTCAACGAATGAGGACAAAGCCGACCGGACCATGAGTTGGAAAGGCTGGAGCGCAGCGTTGAAGGTCCGATGCAGGATGCGACAGCTTTGTTTGCATCTGATTCCGCTGCGTCTCATGGTCTATCCCTGCCTGCGTTCCCGAGTTCGATCTTCTTCTACAGGGATGCGTGGACGGATACAGGAGTTCAGCGTTGCATGGGTTCCTGTGCGGGCATGCTTGCCCATGATTTCAGGAGAACCATCTGATATTCAAAAGAAAACCCCGCATGCGTTGGCATGCGGGGTTTCATGGATGGTGCCGGTTGTCGGATTCGAACTGACGACCTACCGCTTACAAGGCGGGTGCTCTACCAGCTGAGCTAAACCGGCGAAGGCGCGCATTCTAACCCGGTTTGCCGGGACGCCGGCAATAACCTTTGGGCCCTTGCGCGGGGTTCGGTCAGCGCTGCGTGCGGCGGCCCGACTTGCGCTGCTGGCGCTCCTGCTGGTACTGCTCCTTGCGCAGCTGGCGTTCGGCATCGAGGCGCTCGCCGGTGGCCAGCCACTCTTCGAATTCGGTGGGGGTTTCGATGGTGATGCGGCCGATGGCGCCCGAGCGGAAGTCCTGCAGGACCAGCTCGGCAGCCTTTTGCGTGTTGACACGGTTGCCCGGCAGCAGCGCACCACGCTTGCGGGCGATGCGCTCGAACAGTTCGTGGTCGGGCAGGGCGCGCAGTTCGGCCTCGTTCTCGGCGACCGGGTAGCGTGCCAGCAGGGCGCCGCCGTAGTGCCTTTGCAGGTAGGCCAGCAGTTCCAGCGCCACCAGCTCGTCATCGAAGGCATTGCGGCCGATGGAGCCGGCCGCTGCCAGGTTGTAGCCGCTTTGCGCGACGATGATGCGCGGCCACAGCACGCCGGGGGTGTCGAAGAGGTAGAAGCCGTCCTGCAGCGCAAAGCGCTGCTCCTGGCGGGTCACGCCGGGCTCATTGGCAGCCTTGGCGGCGCGCTTGCCGACCATGGTGTTGATCAGCGTGGATTTGCCGACGTTGGGGATGCCGCAGATCAGCACGCGCATGGGCTTGTCCATGCTGCCGCGGCTGGGCATCAGTTGCTGGCAGGCTTCGATCAGCGCGCGCGCCGGCGCACTGTGGTGGCTGTCCATGGCAATGGCCGCCGTCCCTTCCTTCTGCTGGTACCACTCCAGCCACTCCTGGGTGCGCACGGGGTCGGCCAGATCGGCCTTGTTCAGCACCTTGAGGCTGTGCTTGCGCGTGAGCAGCTCGCGCAGCATCGGGTTGGCGCTGGAGGCGGGCAGGCGGGCATCCACCATCTCGATGACCACGTCGATGGTCTTGACCCGATCGCCGATGGCCTTGCGGGTCAGGTGCATGTGGCCGGGAAACCATTGGATGCTCATGGGGAGAATGCCTTCGTTGTTGGATGGGCCCGGGGCGGTCAACTGCTCTCAGGTTTCCGGCGGTTCAATGATCCGTCGTCAGTCGGACCGCCGGTGTGCGGCCAGGGCCTTGCCCACTTCGAGCTGACCCTGGGCCTGGCCGCTGCCGGGCACTTGCTCGCCCTCGCGGTCCAGCACCTGGGCCAGCCGCGCGGCCAGTTCGGTGTCGGTGTCGCCCCCCAGGCCCAGATGGATGCCTTGCGTCAGCGTGATGTGGGCGGCCTCGAAGCTGCCGGCACCGGCGCACAGGATGGTGCGGGTGGGCGCCTCTTCATGGGCCAGAACCAGCATGGCGGGCACCACGGCGGCGGGGCTCAATTGTGCCAGTACTTCGGCGGGCATCAGCCCCTCGGTCATGCGGGTGGCGGCGGTGGGGGCCAGTGCGTTGACGTGAATGCCGTGCCGGGCGCCTTCCAGGGCCAGGGTCTGCATCAGCCCGACTTGCGCGAGCTTGGCCGCACCATAGTTGGATTGGCCGAAGTTGCCGTAGAGGCCTGACGAAGAGGTGGTCATGACGATGCGGCCATACTGCTGCGCCGCCATGTGCGGCCAGACGGCCTTGCTGCAGTGCACGGCACCCATCAGATGCACTTCGACGACCAGGCGGAAGTCGGCCAGATCCATCTTCGAGAAGGTCTTGTCGCGCAGGATGCCGGCGTTGTTGACCAGGATGTCGATGCGGCCCCAGGCGTCGATGGCTTGCTGCACCATGGCCTGCACGGCGGCAAAGTCGGTGACCGAGGCGCCATTGGCCAGTGCCGTGCCGCCGGCGGCGGTGATCTCGTTGGCCACGGCCTGCGCGGCGCCGCCGGAGCCGCCCTCGCCATGCACGCTGCCGCCCAGGTCGTTGACCAGCACCTTGGCGCCGCGCCGCGCCAGAGCCAGTGCGTGTTCGCGGCCCAGGCCGCCGCCGGCGCCTGTCACAATGGCTACGCGCCCTTGAAAATCCAATGCCATGATGGTTCTCCTTGCTTGATTCCGATGGTGTGCCGCCGACAGGTCTGTGGCCGGCCCGGCGATCATAGTGATCCACCCCGTCAATCGGCGTCCTGCCTGCGACCCATGCCCAGCAACTCCTCCTTGCCTGCCAACCCTGCCGCCAGCCTGATCATCGTGCGTGAAGTGCCTGCCTCAGCGCATGGCACGCTGCAGGTGCTGTTGATGGAGCGGCACGCCAGCGCCAGCAACTTCCCCGGGGCGCTGGTGTTTCCCGGCGGCAAGGTGGAAGCGGGTGATGCCGCGATTGCCGCTGCCAGCGGCTTCGACCGGCATTGGCAGGCCCTGGCGCCGCGTCTGGCCGGGCACGGCCTGACACGCGAGGCGATGGCCGCCTTGTATGGCGCGGCGCTGCGCGAGACGGCGGAAGAGGCCGGGCTGCTGTGGTTGGAGCCCGATGCGCCTCGCCCGGCCCAATCATTCCAGCCGTCCCAATCGCGCCCGAACCAGCCGGCACTGTTGCCGCTGTTGCGCCGGCAACTCGCCAGCGGTGGTGACTGGTGCCAGATCTGCGCGCAATGGCAACTGCACACCAGTGTGCAGGGCATGGAGCCGTTTTCGCGCTGGATCACGCCGCTGTCCCCCAACATGAGCGTCAAGCGCTTCGACACCTGGTTCTTTCTGGCGCTGATGCCCGAGGGGCAGCAAGCCCGGGCCGATGGCCAGGAGGCCCAGCGTCTGGTGTGGGCCTCGCCGGCCGCTTTGCTGCAGCAGTATGTGGCGGGCGAGGTGGCGCTGGCGCCGCCGCAGATCATGACGCTGGCGCACCTGGCCCGCTTTGCCAGTCTGCAGAACCTGCAGCAGCATGCACGTGAGCAGGCGCCTCATCTGGTTGCCCCCGTCAGCCTGCAGCATGAGGGCGAACGCATGGTGTGCTTCCCGGGCGATGCATTGCATCCGCAGCCGGTGGCGGCCATGCCCGGGCCCACCCGGCTGGTGCTGCGGGATGGCCGTTTCGTGCCGCCGGGGGGGTGGGAGACGTTGCTGGACGGGTGACGGGCCGCTTCAGTGCTCAGTGCGCAGTCGGTGTGCTGAGGCCCATTTGCCCCTTCAAGCCCCTTCAATTCACAACGCCTGGGTGGCGAAGGTGTCGCAGGCGCCCATGTCGCCGCTGCTCAGGCCACGCTGGAACCAGCGCTGGCGCTGCGCGCTTGTGCCATGGGTGAAGCTCTCGGGACGCACCACCTGGCCGGCCGAGCGCTGCAGCGCGTCATCGCCGATTCTGGCGGCCGCGTTCATGGCGGCCTCGATGTCGCCGTTTTCGAGGATCTGGCGCTGGCGGTCGGCGTGGTGTCCCCATACGCCGGCGTAGCAGTCGGCCTGCAGTTCCAGGCGCACGCTCAGCTGGTTGTACTCGGCCTGGCTGATGCGGCTGCGCAGGCTGTCGAGCTTTTGCGTGGTGCCCATCAGGCGCTGGATGTGGTGGCCCACCTCATGGGCGATCACATAGGCCTGGGCAAACTCGCCCGGTGCGCCCAGACGGTTCTTCAGCTCCTCGTAGAAGCTCAGGTCGATGTAGACGGTGCCATCGGCCGGGCAGTAAAACGGTCCCATGGCGGCCTGGCCGGTGCCGCAACTCGTGGGCGTGGCATCGCGAAACAGCACCAGGCGTGGCTCCTGGTAGGTAGCGCCGGCCTGGCGGAAGATGTCGCTCCAGACGTCCTCGGTATCGGCCAGCACGGTCGAGACGAACTGGCCCATGCGGTCGTCCAGCGGATCGGTGGTGACAGTGCTTTGCTGCTGGGTGGCAGGCGGCGTGGCGCTTTCCATGAAGCCGAGGATGGTCATCGGATTGATGCCGAAGATCCACCCGGCCACGAGCGCGATGACGATCGAGCCGATGCCCAGGCTGCGCCCGCCCAGGCCACCGCTACCGGATCGGCGGTCTTCCACGTTGCGCGATTGCCGGTTGCCTTCCCAACGCATGTGCTTCTCCTGCGAACCCTGCTGATGTATGGCCGCAAAGTGTACGGCCAATCGGCCGTCCCGGCATCGGTGGCCACATGACTGCAGCGCGTGCGCACGCTTCTTGCGTCATGAATCTGTCATGATTTCGGCATACGCTGCGGCACTTCGGGCAGCGATGCAACCACGGCAACAGAGGCAGAACCAGCATGGACAAAGGCCATTTCCCAGGCGAAGAGAACCTGACGACGCAGATTCAGCAATTCCAGGCGGACATCATGGATGACCTGGATGAAGAGCTGGAACTGGAGATGGACGACCGGCGGCTCGATGCGCTGGTGGATGCAGGCCCGGACGACGGCACCGACCTGCCACGGGCGCGCTACTTCAGCGAACTGCTGCGCCTGCAGGGCGAACTGGTCAAGCTGCAGGACTGGGTGGTGCACCAGAAGCTCAAGGTGGTGGTGCTGTTCGAGGGCCGCGACTCGGCCGGCAAGGGCGGTGCCATCAAGCGCATCACGCAGCGCCTGAACCCGCGCGTATGCCGCGTCGCCGCGCTGCCGGCGCCCAACGAGCGTGAGCGCACGCAGTGGTACTTTCAGCGCTATGCCTCGCACCTGCCTGCCGGTGGCGAGATCGTGCTGTTCGATCGCAGCTGGTACAACCGCGCCGGGGTCGAGAAGGTGATGGGTTTTTGCACCGACGACGAGTACGAGGAGTTCTTCCGCAGCGTGGTCGAGTTCGAGCGCATGCTGATCCGCTCGGGCACCATTCTCATCAAGTACTGGTTCTCGATCTCCGACGAGGAACAGAACAAGCGCTTTCTGATGCGCATCCATGACCCGCTCAAGCAGTGGAAGCTCTCGCCAATGGACCTGGAGTCGCGCCGCCGCTGGGAGGATTACACCCGCGCCAAGGAAGTCATGTTCGAGCGCACGCACACCGCCGACAGCCCGTGGTGGGTGGTCGAGGGGGACGACAAGAAGCGCGCACGCCTCAACTGCATGGCCCACTTCCTCAGCCGGATTCCCTATGACGAGGTGCCGCACCAGCCGGTCGTGCTGCCGCCGCGCGTGCACCATGACGATTATATTCGCCACCCCGTGCCCGAGAGCATGAAGGTTCCGCACATCTACTGACGCTTGGCGAGGCCGGCGCGGCGGGGCGCGTCACAATGGCGCTTTCGCGATTCTTCGCGCAACCCATTGATCATGCGCCCGCCTGGCGCCCCGACCATGCCAGCTTCTCCCGCCAAGGCCGCCCACGCGGCCACCATCTACCACAACAGCCGTTGCAGCACCTCGCGCAAGACGCTGGAACTGCTGCGCGAACATGGCTATCAGCCGACCATCGTCGAGTACCTCAAGACGCCGCTGGCGCGCGCGCAGATCGCCGCGCTGATCGAGGCCGCCGGCCTGAGCGTGCGCGAGGCCGTGCGCAGCAAGGAACCCCTTTATCAGGAGCTGGGCCTGGCCGATGCCGATGATGCCGCGCTGCTCGATGCGATGGCCGCGCACCCCGTGCTGCTGAATCGGCCGTTCGTGACCACCGCGCAGGGTACGCGGCTGGCGCGACCGGTCGAGAAGGCGCTGGAGATTATGGCCTGAAGCCGCAGGCTGATCAGTACCGGATCCGCACCTTGTAGTTCAGCACCGCGTTGCCATTGGCCGGCACCGGCACCTGCCACTGCGCCAAGCCGCCCGTGGGCTTGCTGTGGGCGATGCTCTCCTCGAGCATGGTCCAGTCGCCCGGGATCGGCTCGACCACCGTGATGGTGGCCGGTACGTCCTTGGCGTTGCGCAGCTCGATGCGGAAGGCCATTTCGTAGAGGTTGTCCGCAAGCACTTTGGTGCCCAGATGCTTCCAGGTGCCGTTCAGGTCGAAGGCGCTCCCCAGCTTGAGCCGAACGACCTCGTTCTTGGCGGTGTGGTCGATGCGGTCCTCTCCAATGAACAGCGCCCGTTTCTGGCTGTCGGCCTTGTAGACGCGCACGATGCCCTTGGGTAGCGGCATGCCCAGGCCCGCCGCTTCCTTGTTGTCGAACTCGACGAAAACGTCCACCTTGCGCTTGTCGCCCAGCTCGGGGCTGTCGCCGCGGGCGCGGCCGTACCAGCTGGCCTGGCCCTGCAGGCGGTATTCCTTGCGCACCGGCACCGATTGCGCCGATAGCAGCGCCACCTGCTTGGTCTGGTTGTTGCGCAGCGTGGTCGGGCGCGGCAGCGTGTAGAGGTGGTACTCGAACAGCGCCTCCTGCTGCACGGCGGCGGCCGGTGCCGGCATCATTTCCATGCGGGCGGCGAGCTTCACCATGTCGTGGGCCTGCGGCGCGCGGCCGACATCGCCGGCCACCAACTGCAGCGCGGCGTTCTCATAGGCGGTGCCGCTCTGGTTGGTGAGGGTGACCCAGCCGGCCAGATCCAGGCTGCTTTCGTCCGAAGCCAGCGTGGCGACATAGTCGGCCTGCCAGGACAGGCCGCCGGTCAGATAGGAGAGGTCCACCGCCTGCGTGCCGCCGCGGCCGGCCTCGAGTTCGACCACCAGCGTCGGGCGGTCGCGCAGGTTCGGCGGCACTTCATCGAAAGAGATGCGGGCATCGGCGGGCAGCCCGGTTTCGAGGCGGTCCGCATACTGCAGCACCACGCCGTCGTTGTTGGCCAGCACGGTGGCCGGCTCGCGCGTTTCTTTGCCGGTGGCAGGATGGGTGCGGATCACCGTCACGGTGCGGCCGACGTACTTGTCGAGCAGCGCGTGGCTGCCCAGCAGGTCGAAGTCGAAGTTCTGCTCCAGCAACTGCAGCGGATCACCCGAGAGGCTGCGCAAACTGGCCGTCTGGGGCATGATTTGCCCCGACACCTCGCGCAGCGCGATGCGATTGAGGCCCTTGTCCAGTGGCAGCTGACGTTCCTCCCGGATCAGCGCCAGCGACTCGTTGTAAATCGTCACGGCCAGCGCCTGGCGGCTGCCCGCGTCGCTGACTTTCTCCTGCACCGGCGCGGCGCCGGCGGCGCCGGCAACGGCCATCAGCGCCAGCAAGGCCTGGTGGCTGCGGACAAACTTGAAATGGGAAGGCATGTGTACCATGAAAGTCGCTCCTCGGTTTGGCGGTCAATGATGGTATTTGTACGCAGCGCGGCAGCCGATCGGGTCGAGCAGTTTGCAACGATTTGTTTCGCTCCGCGTGGGGCAATCCTGCCGCACCAGGCATGCAAAAAAAGCCCACACGCGCACAACACTGCCGGTCTCCGCAGTGGTCAAGTCGTTGATTGAATGGGGGATGTGGCGCGGCTGGTAGGAATCGAACCTACGACCCTTGGCTTCGGAGGCCAATACTCTATCCACTGAGCTACAGCCGCTGAGAGGGACGATGCGCAAGGCATCTTGAGATTTTGCCAACGCTTGTGGCCGTGCGAAGGCAAGCGTGCATTATCGCATGAGAAGCACTGCCCGCCAGCAATGTGCGCGGGCGCTTCATATAATGAGTGTCTATTATTGATAAAAATGAATGGCTGCCTGTCTGCCTGGATGGATCCTTGAATCGATCACAGACACGCGCTGCCTGACACGGTACATGACCTTTTTCTACATCTTGCTGGCCACGTTGGTGGCTGGTGTCGGCAGCGTGTGGCTGGCCGCCAGCCTGATCCGCTTTGGCGTGGGCGGGGCCAGTTCGCGCCTTCAGGGCCATCACTTGCTGAGTTTTGCGGCGGGCGCGTTGCTGGCCACCGCCTTTGTGCATCTGCTGCCCGAAGCCATGGAGAGCAGCATCAGCAAGCACACGCTGTTCATGGCGCTGTTGATTGGCCTGGTGGTGTTCTTCCTGCTGGACAAGGCCGAGCTCTGGCATCATGGCCATGAACATGCCGAATCGGTGGCCATCGACCATGCCGACCATGTGCATGCCGGTGCCGCGCAGGCGCATGGCCATTCCCATGCGCATACCCCGCATGTCCATGCCCACGGGCACCGTGCGCCCATCGGGGGGTGGACCATTCTGGCGGGCGATAGCGTGCATTGCTTCGGCGATGGTGTACTGATTGCCTCGGCCTTCATCGTCGATTGGCGCATTGGTTTGCTGACGGCGCTGTCGGTGTTGGCGCATGAGGTGCCGCATCACATCGGGGATCTGATCGTGCTGGCCGAGACGGTGCGAGGACGCCACAGCGAGCGGCGCTCAGCGGCGCTGCTCAAGGTATCGGTGGCCGGCTCGGTGACGATGCTCGGCGGGCTGGCAGGCTACTTGCTGCTGGGGCAGCTCAGCGAACGCTGGCTGCCGTTCTTTCTGGTGGTGGCGTCGAGCAGCTTCATCTATGTGGCGCTGGCTGATCTGATTCCGCAACTGCAGATGCAGCTTGGCGCGCGCCAGGCGCTGGTGCAGGTGGCTTGGCTGCTGGCGGGGATGCTGCTGGTCGGCGTGGTCAGCCATGCGTTGCAGCATGAACATGCCCACCCGCATGGCGCTGCCGATGCGCATGTGCATGAACACGTGCATTCGGCCGAAGAGGAGGCTTTGTCGTCTCCGCCGGGCTTTGGCAGGCAGCATCCGCTGCACATCGACAACTTGCGCCCATTGCCTCGCCCTGCCGGGCAGCCTTGATGGCCGGCCCCGAGGGCGGGCTGCTGGTTCGGGGCTGGGTTCTCAGGCCGCCATGTCGGCAAAGGCGTCGCGGGCGGCCGCAATGGTGGCGGCAATGTCCTGCTCGGTGTGCGCGGCGCTGACGAAGCCGGCTTCATACAGTGCCGGAGCCAGGTACACGCCGCGGCGCAGCAGGCCATGGAACAGCTGGTTGAAACGGGCCGAATCGCTGCGCATGACCTCGGCATAGTTTTGTGGCAGTTCGGGCAGCAGGAAGAAGCCGAAAAGCCCGCCTTCGCTGTCCACGCTCAGCGTAATGCCGGCGTCCGCGGCGGCCTGGCGCAGGCCTTCGACCAGTTGCCGGGTGCGTTCGGCCAGCCGGGCGTGGAATTCGGGGGCCTGGATCAGCCGCAGCGTGGCCAGCCCGCAGGCGGTGGCGACCGGGTTGCCCGAGAGGGTGCCGGCCTGATAGACCGGCCCTTGCGGGGCCAGTTGCTCCATCACATGACGCGGCCCGCCGAAGGCGGCCAGTGGCATGCCGCCGCCAATGACCTTGCCCAGCACCGTCAGGTCCGGCGCGAAGCCGGCGATGGCCTGGGCGTACAAGCTTTGCGCGCCGCCAAGGGCGACGCGAAAGCCGGTCATGACCTCGTCGATGATCAGCAGTGCGCCGGACTGGCTGCAGAGCTGGCGCGCGGCACGCATGAAGGGAATGCTGGCGCGCACGAAGTTCATGTTGCCGGCGATCGGCTCCATGATCACACAGGCGATTTCGCTGCCGTGCCGGGCAAATGCCTCTTCGAGCTGTGCGGGGTTGTTGTATTCGAGCACCAGCGTGTCCTGCACGACTTCCTCGGGCACGCCGGCGCTGGTGGCGTGCCCGAAGGTGGCCAGGCCCGAGCCGGCCTTGACCAGCAGGGCATCGGCATGGCCGTGGTAGCAGCCTTCGAACTTGACGATCTTCTTGCGGCCGGTGGCGCCGCGCGCCAGGCGGATGGCGCTCATGCTGGCCTCGGTGCCGGAGTTGACCAGCCGCACCATCTCCATCGATGGCACCAGTTTGAGGATTTCCTCGGCCAGTTCGATCTCGCGCTCGGTGGGGGCGCCAAACGAGAGTCCTTCCCGAGCGGCGCGCTCGACCGCCGCCAGCACCTCGGGGTGGCCATGGCCGAGGATCATCGGGCCCCAGGAGCCGATATAGTCGATGTAGCGCTGGCCATTGGCATCCCACAGATAGGCGCCTTGCGCTTTTTCGATGAAGGCCGGCGTGCCTCCCACGGCCTTGAAGGCCCGCACGGGGGAGTTGACCCCGCCGGGGATGCTTTGCTGGGCCCTGGCAAACAATTCCTGGTTGCGATCCATGGTGTCTGATTCCTGTGACGAAGATGCGGTTGAAGGCGTAACCATAGCCCAAATCGGTGGCTCAACTGGGGCAGCATCTGGCGTGACGACCTTGCCCTGGGTCCTGTTGGTCGCTCCACTGCACGGTTTCGGCAGACTTGGGCTTTGATCTGGATTAAATGCGCAACATTTGGTTGAAATTCGGATCCATTCGTGGTGTTTTGGATGCAGTATTGCCACTACAACTCGATACAATTGCCGCTGGCTTGAAATTGTCTGACAAAGTCCCGATGGATCCCAGAACCTGGATGTGCCTGACGTGTGGCTGGGTCTATGAGGAGGCGGCCGGCGCACCCGAACACGGCATCGCGCCCGGTTCGCGCTGGGATGATGTGCCACTGAACCGGACCTGTCCGGAGTGCGGCGCCCGCAAGGACGATTTCGAGATGGTGGAGATTTGATGTGAAGGCGCCGGTGCGCTGCGGCCGGTATGCCCGTTTGCAGCGGCCTGGCGCCAGCGCCAGTTCCCTTGGCCAGACACGATGTCTTGAGGTATGAACAGATATGGGTGAACCAACTATCAAGGTGCTGGTGGTCGATGACAGCAACACGATTCGCCGCAGCGCCGAGATCTTCCTGAAACAAGGTGGCTACGAGGTGTTGCTGGCCGAGGATGGCTTCGATGCCCTCTCGAAGATCAACGACTACGAGCCGAACCTCATCTTCTGCGACATCCTGATGCCCAAGCTCGACGGCTATCAGACCTGTGCCATCATCAAGCGCAACCCCCGCTTCTCCGACACCCCGGTGATCATGCTTTCGTCCAAGGACGGCTTTTTCGACAAGGCCCGGGGCCGCATGGTCGGCAGCGAAGATTATTTGACCAAACCCTTTACCAAAGACCAATTGCTCAGGGCGGTGCATGAATTCTGCCCCGCAGCCTGAAGGAGAGTGACGCAATGACGATTCAGAAAGTGCTGGTGGTGGACGACTCCAGGACCGAGCAGGCCTACCTGGCCGGCATGCTGCAGAAGAAGGGTATCCAGGTGCGTACCGCCAGCAACGCGGACGAGGCCTACCAGTGCCTGGCCGCCGAGCGGCCGGACCTGATCCTGATGGACGTGGTGATGCCCGGCAAGAATGGCTTCCAGCTCACCCGCGCGATCACCAAGGATCCGCAGTACGCCGAGATTCCCATCATCATCTGCACCAGCAAGGGGCAGGCCACCGACAAGGTCTGGGGTCTGCGCCAGGGCGCGCGCGGCTATCTGGTCAAGCCGGTCGATCCACAGGAGCTTGATGTCGCCATCGCTGGCCTGCAGCAGCAGGGTTGATCATGTCCAGCAACACGGCACGCACTGAGGATATCGCGCAGACCAATGACCAGGCGTTGCAGGAGCGCCTGGCCAAGCGCATCAGGCAGGCCAGCCAGGGGGAGCAGGCCCTGCCTTCCTGGCTGGCTGTGGAAATTGGCGCCCGCTCCTGCCTGGTGCCGCTCAACCACGCTTCCGAGCTGTTCCCCTGGCAGATGCCGCACCCGGTTCCCTATGTGCAGCCCTGGTTCCTGGGGGCCGCCAACCTGCGGGGCGAGCTCACGGGCGTGGTCGATCTGGGCCTGTTCATCGGAGATGCCGCTTCCCGCCGCACCGAGCAGTCCCTGGCCGAATGCAAGCTCCTGACCTTCAATCCGGTGCTGGAGATCAACGTGGCCCTGCTCATCGACCGCGTTGCCGGTCTCAAGAGCGTGAATGATTTCTCCACGGCATATGCGCCTGCGCCTGCGGATTCGGACCAGCAGCCTTTCCTGGGCAATGCCTACCGCGACACGGCCGGACGAATCTGGCGGGAACTCAATCTGCAGAGCCTGTCTCAGGATTCGCGCTTTCTTTCCATTCGGCTTTGATTTTCATGATGGATCGCACCATGACGAACATGAACGCCCGTTTCAATGACGGCACCACCGCAGATGAACCGGCCGATGCGGACACCGCCGCGACCATCCAGCACCCGGCGGATCTTGCGCAGGATTCCCCGGACGATGCCAGTGCCGCAGATGCCGGCCTGAAACTGGCCGCGGAGGATGGCGCTGCCGGCGGGACGTCGGTGGTTGATCCCGGGGTGGTGAGCCTGCCGCTGCTGGGTAGCGCATCACTGCGGCGGCAGGTGGGCCGCCTCTGGCCCCTGCTGTTGCTTGGCGTGGTGCTATTTCTCGTCGGTCTGTTGCTGGGCTTGTGGCAGTCGCAGCGGGCGGTGAAGCAGTACCAGCTCAGCATCCAGGCCAGTGCCGAGGTGCAGCGGCTCGATGCGGTCGCATCGCTGGTGTTTTCCGGCAATCTGTCTTCGCAGCAACTGCAGCAGGCCCTTGACGCCGCCAATGCGCTGGCCGATGACATCGAAGGGCTGCAGCAGGCCGGGCAGGGCGATGTGACCTTGGCCAGCGCCGCGCAACTGCGCGAGGCGGCAGCCAGCCTGGCGCAGACGCGCGGCGTGCTGATCGACCGCAACAACGGGCTGGACACGATTGCCGGTTTGGCGGACGAGCTGCAGCAGGAACTGGCCGCCTCCCAGCAAAGCGCGGCCAGCTTGCAGCAACTGTTCTTGCAGCTGCGTGCCCTGGGCGGCATGGCGCATGGCCTCAAGGACATGACGAGCATCGACCTGGACGCCTTCGCGGCGCTGCGCCAGGATCTGGCATCGGCGCAGGAGACGGTGCGCCAGCAGCAGTTCCGCACGGCCGATGCCGATCTGCAGGACATCCTGCAGAGCCTGGGCAACCGCCTGGGCGATGCCGACGGCACCATTGGCGTGATGCTGGACGACCTGCCGCAGTTGCAGAAGGCGCGCGAAGCGTTGCTCAGCCTGATCTACAACAGCAGCGGGCTGGCCGAGTCCCTGCAGGCCATCGAGGACGAACTGGCTCCGATGACCGGCTGGCAATGGTGGCAGGCGCTGTTGATCGTCGCCGGCGTGCTGCTGATGGCGCTGGCTGGCTGGCTGATGGCGCAGGCCTATATCCGGCAGGGGCAGAACCGCTTCAGGCAGGCCGAGCAGATGTTCCAGGCCACCTACGACCGGGAGCAGGACGCCAAGCGCCTCAATGATGCCAACCAGGCCGCCATTCTGCGGCTGATGAACGAACTGCTGCTGATCGCCGAAGGCGATCTGACGCAGGAGGCGACCGTGACCGAGGACATCACCGGCGCCATTGCCGACTCGGTCAACTACACCATCGAAGAGCTGCGCCAGTTGGTGGCCAGCGTGCAGGAGACGGCCAACAAGGTGACCGGCACCACGCTGCAGGTGGATGCGACGTCCACCGAACTGCTGGCCACGTCCACCGAGCAGCTGCGCGAGATCAAGGAGACCGGCCGCGCGATTCTGGAGATGGCCCAGCGCATCAACGACATCTCGGGCAAGGCGCAGGGCTCGGCCTCGGTGGCGCGCCAGTCGCGCCAGGCCGCAGAGTCGGGCCTGCGCGCCGTGCAGGACTCGATCGGCGGCATGAACGCCATTCGCATGCAGATCCAGGAATCCTCCAAGCGTATCAAGCGCCTGGGCGAGTCGTCACAGGAAATTGGTGAGATCACCGAACTGATCTCGGACATTACCGAGCAGACCAACGTGCTGGCGCTCAATGCCGCGATCCAGGCCGCTTCGGCGGGCGAGGCGGGCCGTGGTTTCTCGGTGGTGGCCGAGGAAGTGCAGCGCCTGGCCGAACGCTCGGCCGATGCGACGCGCCAGATTGCCGAGCTGATCCGCACAATTCAGACCGACATGCAGGATGCGGTGGCGGCCATGGAGCGCTCCACGCAGGGTGTGGTCGAAGGGGCCAGCCTGGCCGACCGCGCCGGTGTGGCGCTCTCGGAGATCGACCAGGTTTCGCGCCAGCTCTCGGAGCTGGTCGAGCAGATTTCCCAGACCGCATTGAAGGAGGCGGGGCTGGCCAATAATGTGGCGGAGAACATCCAGCACATCTTCGCCGTGACCGAGCAGACCAGCGATGGCACGCGCTCGACCGCCCAGCAGGTGCGCGAGCTCTCGCACATCGCGCAGGAATTGCGCCAGTCGATCGCCCGATTCAAGATTCAGTAATGACGTCGGATCCCAACGACTGGATGCGCCAGGCCGGCAGGCACTGGCGCATTTGTCCATCGATTGGGCCGTCCGCCCGACCATAACCGGCCCTGGCCGTGAAGACCTATGAACAACACCGTCCGCAATGACCGCAGTTTGATGGAGCAGGATCTGGGGCCGCTGGCTTGGGTGCTCGGTGAAATGCGTCAGTCATACCGGCAGGCCGTCGGCATTCTGCAGACCTTTGTCAGCCATGCCGAGAGCGAGAGCCGGCCGGTCGAGGCCCTGGCCGACGAGGCTGCCCAGCTGCAGCAGGCCAGGCAGCACATCCACCAGGCCTGCGGCGCGCTGGAGATGGTCGGGGCCTTCATCCCCGCCTTCGTGCTGCGCCAGGCCGAGACCGCCGTGGCCCATCTGGCCCAGCACCCCGCGCAGTGCGATTCGCAGGCGGTCCAGGTGCTGACCCAGGCTGGCATCGCGGTGGGCGAATACCTCGAGAACCTGCTGCACGATGCCAGCATCTCGCCGGTGCTGCTGTTTCCCGCCTACCGTGACGTGCATGCGTTGACCGGCAGTGCGCAGCCGGTCAGCCCGGCCGACCTGTGGCATCTCGAGGGCGAGCTCTCCGAGCCCCAGTTGACCATGCCCGTCAAGGCCATCGAGCCGAGCGATCGCGTTCGTCTGGCGCTCGACCAGGCCATTTTGCGCACCGTACAGGGGGCCGGCAGCGTGCGGGCCGAGAAAGACCTGATCAAGCTCTGCCTGGGGCTTGCCGCTGGCACCGCGGATTTCCGCGAGCGCACCTTCTGGAAGGTGGCCGCCGGCTTCTTCGAGGGCCTGGCGCTGGAGTTGATCCCGAACGACGTCTATGTCAAGCGTGCCGCCACCCGCGTGCTCGTGCAGTACGCATCGCTGATCCAGGGCGATGCCATGGTCACGGCGCGCTGGATGCAGGATCTGCTGTTCTTCTGCGCGCAGGCGCGCCCGCCCAGGGCGGTGGCCGCGCCGGTGCTGCGTGCCGTGCGCGCGGCGTTTGGCCTCGAAGCCTTCGAGCCGCTGGACTACGAGCACAACCCGTTCAGCCTGATCGATCCATTCGAGAAGGAGCGGCTGCTCGACCAGCTCAAGACTGTCGCCGATGGCTGGGCCAAGATCACCGAGGGTGACGAAGCCCGGCTGCAGCCGATGGCACAGCAATTCGCGGCACTGGGCCAGGCCTTGCTGGCGCAGGTGCCGGAGACCGCGCAACTGGTCGAGGAACTCAATGCCGTGGTCGGCGCCCTGGCGCAGCACCAGACGCTGCCATCGGCCGAACTGGCGATGGAGGTGGCCACCACGGTACTGTATCTGCAGGCCATGCTGGGCGACATGCATGTGCGCGCCGCCCATTCGCCCGAGCGCATGCAGGAACTCTCGCAGCGCCTGCGCAAGGTGGCCGAGACCGGCCAGGCCGAGCCGATCGCCGCCTGGATGGAGGACCTCTACAGCCGCGCTAGCGATGCCGCCGCCATGGGCAATGTGGTGGGCGAGTTGCGCCTGAGCCTGAGCGAAGCCGAGAACAGCATCGACCAGTTCTTCCGCAACCCCGCCAATGCCGAGCAGCTCAAGAACGTCCCGGGCATGCTCGGGCGCATCAAGGGGGTGCTGTCGGTGCTGGGGCTCGATGCCGCGATCCGGGCCTTGCAGCAGATCGGGCACGATATCGAGGCCTTCCTGGACCACCATGCCCAGGAAGGGGCCGAGCCCCTGTCCGCCGACGATCCGCGCTTCGAGCGCATCGGCAGCAACCTGGGCGCGCTGGGCCTGCAAGTGGACATGCTGGCCTACCAGCCGGCCCTGGCCAAGGAACTGTTCGTCTATGACGCTGACAAGGCTCTGCTCAAGCCACTGATGGGGCGTCTGAAGGCCTACCAGATCGGTGGTCGCGATATTTTCGATGCCGTGCAGGAAGCCCCGGCGACCGAAGCGGCGGCGTTGCCGCAGGCGTCGAGCTCCGGTGCGGACGCGGCGACTCCTGCCGCCGTGCCCTCGGCACCTGCTGCGCCTGCACCGGTACCCGCCGAAGCGCCTGCCACCGAGTTGGCCCAGTTCGAGACGGTTGCCGCACCGCTGGCGGCGCCGGTTGCCGCCACCGCCGCGGCAGATGACGAGGACGATGGCGACCTGCTCGACATCTTCCTGGAAGAGGCGCAAAGCGTCATCGACAGCGGCCGCGAGGCGATCGAGCAACTGGAGGCGGCGCCGGGCGACATGGCGCAGCAGACCACGCTGCGCCGGGCTTTCCATACCCTCAAGGGCAGCTCGCGCATGGTCGGGCTGGACGTCTTTGGCGAAGCGGCCTGGGCCATGGAGCAGTTGCTCAACGCCTGGCTGGCCGAGCAAAAGCCATTCGATGCGAACATCCTGGCTCTGTGCGGCAAGGCGCTGATCGCGATGGACGGCTGGGTCACCGACATCCATCTGCGTGATCATGCGCACTGGTCCGCCAAAGCCTTCCAGCGCTCGGCCGACGCGATGCGCCTGCAAGGGCGCTACATCCCGCTCGAACCCGCCGATCTTTCCGACGAGGCGCCGGCGCAGCTGCCTGTGCCGCAGGAAGCAGCGCAGGACACCACGGTGTCTTCGCAAGACGTGCCGGCCACCGATTTCGACGATGCCACCGTGCTCGACAGCTTCCTGCACGAACTGGATAACCAGATTTCCGAGTCGCCGGAGAACGCCGAGCGCTGGAACATCCCGTTCAAGGCCACGGAACTCCAGTCCGGTCTCGGTCGCCTGCCCGAGGGGGGCGGCGCAGAACAGGCCGCAACGCCACCGGCCGTGGCGTTTGGCGATGACGCCCAATTGCAGGCCGATCTCGATGCGCTCGGCGATCTGCCGCCGCTGGTGCCGCCGCCGAGTGAGCCGGCCTTGTTGACCGAGGTCGTGGAGGATGGCGGTGAGGCCGAAGAGGCCGCGCCGCAGCAAGCAGCCGATGCCCCGGAGGAGCAGGGAGCGGTCGAGGAAGTGACTGCCGAGGTGGTCGAGCCCGGCGATGCCGATGCACCGCCAGCGTCCGAGACGCTGGAGGAGGGCGCTGTGGCAGCGGAATCGTCCGAGGATGATTCGGTGGTCGATGTGGCCGTCATCGACACTGCCGCGGAAGCCGCGCTGGTGGCGCAGGCCCCCGAGCGCGAGCAGCATCTGCTGCAGGCGCTGCAGCTCTCGCAGGACATCGAGGCCGAACTGCTGCGCTGGTCCTTCAGCGGCGACCCGGTGCTGCCCGCGGGCCTCGCGCAGCCGGCGCAGGAACTGGTGGAGACAGCCACGCTGCTCGACGTCGATGCCGGTTTTGCACGCTTCGTGCAGCACTTCCAGTCGGTGCTGCTGCGCCTGCTCGACATGCCGCTGACGGAGGCGCACCCCGATCTCGACATCCTGCAGGACTCCATGCAGGAAGTGCAGTCGGTGCTCGATGGCATCGTGGCCGGTACCGGCAATGGCCGGGTTGCACAGACCATGCAGGAGCGCCTGCAGGCACTGGAAGAGGCGCTGGTGCGCCTGGCCCGTCCCCAGCCGCCTGCGCCGCTGCCCAGCCGCGATCTGGTCGCGGCAGGGCGCGCGGCGTTCTACGACCTGCCGCCCGAGGCGGCCGAGGCCCCCGATGCGATCGGTGAATCCCGTCTGGCGGTGCCGTTCGACGAAGTCGATCTGGACCTCTTCCCCATCTTCGAGGAAGAGGCCGCCGATTTGCTGCCGCGCCTGATCGGCGCGTTGCGGCAATGGTCCCAGCAACCCGATTCGTTCGAGGCGCGCAGCGAGGCACTGCGCGTGCTGCACACGCTCAAGGGCAGTTCGCGGCTGGCCGGTGCACGCCAGATGGGCGAGCTGGCCCACCAGTTCGAATCCGAGATCGAAGCGATCGAGGCCAAGCCGGGCAACGGTGCGCAAGTGCATGCCACGCTCAAGCGCTATGACGACTTGCAAAGCCTGTTCGATGCACTGAGCGCGCGCGTCAACCAGACGCTCGACCAGCCGGCCGAGCCCGCGTTCGAATCGAGCACCCTTGCCGATGCGGCAACCGGCGGGTTGGGTGACGCGGTTTCCGACAGCGTCGCCGCTGCCGTTGCGGCAGCAGTGCCTGCGGACGGCGAGCATGCCGTGCCCGATGGCTCCGATGCCATGCAGACCGAGCAACTGGGCGCGGAGTACCGCGGCGAGTTGCCCGGGCCAACCGCACTGGTGGTGCAGACCGCGCGCGAGAGCCGCCAGACGGTGCGCGTGCGCAGCCAGCTGATCAATCGCCTGATCAACCAGGCCGGCGAAATCCAGATTTCGCGCAGCCGTGCCGAGTCTCGCCTCAAGCAGCTCAATGCCTCGCTGGACGACATGACCGTCAACCTCGAGCGCTTGCGCCAGCAATTGCGCGAGCTGGAAGTGCAGGCCGAATCGCAGATGCAGTCGCGCATGAGCCTGGGCAAGGAGCATTCGGACTTCGATCCGCTCGAATTCGACCGCTACACCCGCGTGCAGGAACTCACCCGCATGATGGCCGAGACCGTCAACGACGTGGCCACCGTGCAACGCACCCTGCAGGCGGCCATGATCGGCACCGAGGACGACCTGGTCGCGCAGGAGCGCAAGGGCCGCGAACTGCAGCGTGATCTGCTGCGCACCCGCATGGTGGAGTTCGACAGCGTCTCCGAGCGCCTGCATGCGCTGGTGCGCCAGGCCGCCGAGGAACTGGGCAAGCAGGTCGAGCTGGACATCGAGAATGGCAGCATCGAAATGGACCGCCTGCTGCTCGACCGCATGATGGGCGGTTTCGAGCACCTGCTGCGCAACTGCGTCGGCCACGGCATCGAGTTGCCCAAGGAGCGCAAGCGCCTGCGCAAGCCCGAGGTCGGCCACATCACCATCAGCGTCGCGCAGGAGGGCAATGACGTTGCCGTCACCTTCCGCGACGATGGCGCCGGCCTCGATCTGGAAGCGATCCGCCACAAGGGCATCGAGCGCGGCCTGCTCCAGCCGGAACAGACCCTCTCGGACGAGGATCTGGCCAACCTGATCTTCCTGCCCGGTTTCTCGACCGCCTCCAAGCTCACCGGCCTGGCCGGCCGCGGTATCGGCATGGACGTGGTGCGCACCGAGATCAACGCACTGGGCGGCCGCATCGAGACCAGCACCAAGACCGGCGAGGGCAGCGCCTTCCGCCTCGTCATGCCGCTCACCACGGCCGTCACCCAGGTGCTGCTGGTGCGTGTCGGCGCGCTCTCCTTCGGCATTCCGGCCAATCTGGTGAGCAACATCCTGCACCTCGATGCCGGCGCCGTTGGCGAGTGCTACGCGCAGCGCACGCTGGAGGTCGATGGCGTAGACGCACCGTTCTACTGGTCGGGTGCGCTGCTGCAGCATTCGAGCCGGCCGCAGCCCAACGACGAGAAGAACACGCCGGTGGTCATTGTGCGCAGTGCCTCGCAGGTCGTGGCGCTGCATGTGGACGAGGTGCTGGGCAACCAGGAAGTGGTGGTCAAGAATCTCGGCCCGCAGCTCTCGCACCTGCCCGGTCTCGCCGGCATGTCGGTGCTGGCCTCGGGCGCGGTGCTGCTGGTCTACAACTTCATCGCGCTGGCCAATGTGTACGGCGCGCAGGCCTATGCGTTGCAGGATCTCGGCCAATCGCGCGAGGCGGACGGCGCGGCCGGCGCAACCGGGGAGGGCGCCGAGGCCCAGCCGGCCCTGCTGCAGCCGCTGGCGTTCAGCGCCGCATCGGCCGCGCACCTGCCGCTGGTGCTGGTGGTGGACGATTCGATCACCGTGCGCCGCGTCACCCAGCGCCTGCTCAAGCGCGAGGGCTATCGGGTCGCGCTGGCGGCCGATGGCTTGCAGGCCATCGAACGGCTCAAGGAAGAAACGCCCGCCGTGGTGCTCTCGGACATCGAGATGCCGCAGATGGACGGCTTCGAGTTGCTGCGCTACATCCGTTCCGAGGCCTCGCTGGCCCATCTGCCGGTGGTGATGATCACCTCGCGCACGGCCCAGAAGCACCGCGACCATGCCGACGAACTGGGTGCCAACCATTACCTGGGCAAGCCCTATTCGGATGCCGAGTTGCTGGCGCTGGTGCGGCAGTACACGGAGCAGACCTCGACAGCGCAGGCGTAAGAACCTGTTCACGATCTTTTCGTGGGTCACGCGGGAGGTCAAAAATGCAGTGGGCAAGACGCCCGTCGCAGCCCAGACCGGCCGTCTGGGCAAGGCGGGCAACGCCGCCCGGTGCGTTTTTGACCTCCTGCCCTTCGGGTTGTCCCGGCAGGCGCGCGCTGCGGCGTTACAAATCCTCGTCGGGCCACCGGCCCGACTGCAGTTTGCGCCTTGCATCGCATCGCCTGCCGGGGCAACGTGGCCCACGAAAAGATCGTGAACAGGTTCTAAGAACCTGAAAGGTTGCAAGGCTAGGGCGGGCGTGTCATCAATCACCAAGGGGGCGCGCGGGCGAAGCCAGGGAAGGGCGGGCTGCGCGGCTCGGTGGTGATGCTGCTTCAATACCCGCTGGCGTAGCTCTCCAGCCCGATGCGCACCACCAGCGCCACTTGGGGATCCACATCCGCCTCGAATTCGGCTTCGGCCTGCCGCACGGCGCGCTCGAACGCCGCCAGCCATGCCAGGCCCGTTTCCGAGAAGACCACGCGGCTGGCGCGTCCGTCGCTTGGGTCAGGCTCGCGCCGCACCAGTCCCCAGGCCTCGCATTGATCGACCAGCGTGGCCATGGCCTGCTTGCTCATGCCGGCGCGTTGCGCCAGCGTGGTGATGCGGTCACCGCGCAGCGACAGGTGCCGCGTGATGTGGATGTGCGCCGCGCTGATCTTGTTGCGTGCCGCCAGGTTCGAGAGCGCCAGCGGCACCTCCGCATCGTGCGCCATCAGGTGCAGCACCCGCTCGTCGAAGCGCCGCAGCGCGTGGCCAAGCAGGCGCCCCAGGTGGGTCTGGCGCCAGGCATCGGCTGGCGGTGTGGCGCCGCTGATGCTGGCGGATTCTTCCCAGTGGGTCTCGATGTCTTTCATGCGCCGCATCATACCCACAACCTTGACTATAAAGTCAATCAAACTGACTATTAATCGGTGTTTTTCGAATGTATTGCCCCGTAAACTAGCGCCTATCGCAGACGCATGGCCACAGACGCAGTGCCGATTCAGACTGGATCCTTCGCCAAGCCGCTGCAGTCCAACCCCTTCAGTGACAAGGAGCATTCCATGAACGCAGCCACCAACATCAGCAGTGAAAAAGCCAAGGCCCTGCAGGCCGCGCTCGCCCAGATCGAGAAGCAATTCGGCAAGGGCACCATCATGCGCCTGGGCGAGGACGAGGTCATCAAGGACATCCAGGTCGTCTCCACCGGCTCGCTCGGCCTGGACGTGGCGCTGGGCGTCGGCGGCCTGCCGCGCGGCCGCGTCATCGAAATCTACGGACCGGAATCTTCCGGCAAGACCACGCTGACGCTGCAGGTCATTGCCGAGATGCAAAAGCTCGGCGGCATCTGCGCTTTCGTCGATGCCGAGCATGCGCTCGACGTGCAGTACGCCAGCAAGATCGGTGTGGACGTCCAGGATCTGCTGATCTCGCAGCCGGACACTGGCGAACAGGCCCTCGAAGTCGTCGACAGCCTGGTGCGCTCCGGTGCGGTGGACCTGGTGGTGATCGACTCGGTCGCGGCCCTTACGCCCAAGGCCGAAATCGAGGGCGACATGGGTGATCAACTGCCCGGCCTGCAGGCGCGGCTGATGAGCCAGGCGCTGCGCAAGCTCACCGCCACCATCAAGAAAACCAACTGCACGGTGGTCTTCATCAACCAGATCCGCATGAAGATCGGCGTGATGTTTGGCAGCCCCGAGACCACCACCGGCGGCAATGCGCTCAAGTTCTACGCCTCGGTGCGTCTGGACATCCGTCGCACCGGCACGATCAAGAAGGGTGACGAGGCCATCGGCAACGAAACCAAGGTCAAGGTCGTCAAGAACAAGGTGTCGCCGCCGTTCAAGACCGCGCAATTCGACATCATGTTCGGCAAGGGCATCTCGCGCGAGGGTGAGGTCATCGACATGGGCGTGGCCGCCCGCATCGTCGAGAAGGCCGGTGCCTGGTACTCCTACAACGGCGAGAAGATCGGCCAGGGCCGCGACAACGCCAAGGAATTCCTCAAGGAGAATCCCGAGCTGGCCCGCGAGATCGAGAACAAGGTGCGCGCCAACCTGGGCGTGGTGGCTGCCAACATCGCCGAGCTGCCCGCTGGCGTCGATGAGGACGGCGTGCTGCAGGAAGATTGATGACGGTGGAGCACGGCAACGACGCGCCGGGGCATGAGGGCCCCAGCGGCCAGGATGGCGAGTCCCGGCCGCAGCCCCAGGCCGGTGGCGCTGCTGCGCATGCCCGCGCCCTCGCACGTGCCCGCGAAGCCCAGCAGCATGCCTTGAAGGGCACCGGCCTCAGTTTGCAGGCGCGGGCGCTGCGGGCCCTGGCCGGTCGCGAGTACAGCCGTGCCGAACTGCGCCGCAAGCTTGTACTCCATGTGCAGGCGGAAGGCGATGATGCGACAGGGGCGGCTGCCGAGCGGCCTGGGCCCGACACCCCGGATGCACTCGAAGCCTTGCTCGACAAACTGCAGGCACGTGGCCTGCTCAGCGACGAACGGGCTGCCGAGGCATTGGTGCGCCAGAAAGCCCCGCGCATGGGTTCGGTGCGCCTGCGCCAGGCGCTGCAGGCCAAGGGCCTTGACAAGGAGTTGGTGCAAGAGGCTCTCGCGCCCTTGCAGGAAACCGAACTGGAGCGTGCCCGTCAGGTCTGGCAGGCCAAGTTCGGCGGCGTTGATCTGGCCGCCCTGCCTTGGCCCGAACAGCAGAAGATGCGCGCCAAGCAGATGCGTTTTCTACTGACGCGGGGCTTTGCGATGGATGTGGTGCGACAGTTGCTGCCTTAGAACCTGTTTACGATCTTTTCATGGGTCACGCAGGAGGCCAAAAATGCAGTGGGCAAGACGCCCGTCGCAGGCCAGACTGGGCGTCTGGGCAAGGCGGGCAACGCCGCCCGGTGCGTTTTTGACCTCCTGCCCTTCGGGTTGTCCCGGCAGGCGCGCGCTGCGATGTTACAAATCCTCGCCGGGCCACCGGCCCGACTGCGGTTTGCGCCTTGCATCGCATCGCCTGTCGGAACAACGTGGCCCATGAAAAGATCGTAAACAGGTTCTTAGAACCTGTCCCGCGTTTTCACTGATGGCACGCCCTGGTGCCGTGTCAACCATCCAATGCGACAGCCTGGATTGGCGACCCAGCCATTTCGTGGCTCAAAACGGACGTTTCTCCCGTACCAGCTGCGGATGGATCCCGAAATGAGACAGGTTTGCCTTGGCGCAAAAGCTGCCGGGGTGCTGTGCTGCATATTGGAAATGAGCAGCAGCCTGGGGCCATTTCCAGGGTGGTGCAGGCCTTGGCAGGCACCTTCGCTCGGTGTGCTTCAGGCTGCTTCCATTCCAACATTCCAACATTCCAACATTCCAGAAGAGGGAAGCATGGCGTCTGACAAATCCATCGAAGAGGGCTTTTTGCTGTATGAGCTCAACCTGCATGTCCAGGACATGAACCGTTTGCATGCCATGCTGGAGGAGGGGCACCCGCCTGTTGCAGAATGGGCGGAACTCGGTTGTGGTCTGCGGGACTGGCTGGAAGGGCCGGCACTGGCGCAGGTGACAGCCGCTGGCGCGACAGCCCAGCATCTCTTCGAGCCATTGTGTGCCGAGCATCAAGGTTTTCATGAAACGCGTCGGGCCGCACTCCATGCGTTTGCCGGTGGCGATGCGGCGCGGGCGCGGCATGCCAGTTCACAGATGCTGCGCCACGCCAGCCAACTCGGGCGCCTGCTGATGGCGTTGGACGATGCCTTGCGCTCGGCCAAGTCCTCCAAACCGGACAAGTCCGGCATGCTTGTCTCCGAGCCGCTGTCAGAGGCCTGAGGACCTGTTCAAGATCTCTTTTCGAGAGCCCCACGTTGCCCCGCCTTGCACAGACACCCAGTCTGGGCGGCGACGGGCGTCTTGCCCACTGCATTTTTGACCACCTGCGTGACCCACGAAAAGATCGTGAACAGGTTCTGAGCAAGCTGCGTCAGATCAGGAGTTTGGCGTTGTAACGGTGGCCGGTGCATGGACACCGGCGCGGATGGCATCGCTGAGCAGGCTGCCGGCGCCGTCCCAGAAGATCTGGATGCCCAGGCACAGCAGGATGAAGGCCGACAGCCGCAGGAACACGATGGTGCCGGTCTCGCCTAGCAAGCGGGTGAGGTATTCGGCATAGCGGTAGCAGATGTAGATGATCGAGGCCACCACCGCCAGCCCGAGCACCGCGCCCAGCGTGCGCACTGCCGAGAGTGTGATCGAGGGCGAGGCCAGGCTGGCGCCAACCGTGATGGTGGCCGCCAGTGTGCCGGGTCCGCAGGTGATCGGGAACGAGAGCGGGAAGAAGGCCGTCGAGCGGATCATCTCCGGCGTGTAGTTCTCGGCGATCTTGGCCGCGCGCGGCGACTCGGCGCTGTTGGTGGTCAGCAGGCGCCATCCGATATTGATGACGATCAACCCGCCGCCGGCGCGCACGATGTCCAGCGAGATGCCGAACACGTCCAGCACGAAGGAGCCCAGCAGCGCCGCCCCCAGCATCAGCAGGAACACATTGCGGGCGATGCGGCGGGCCAGTTCGTGCCGCGTCTTGAGCGAGGCGCCCTCGGTCAGCGACAGGAAGATCGGTGCCGTGCTCGGCGGATTGGCGATCGGCAGCAAGGCGGCAATGGCCACCAGCGCGCTGGTGCCAAAGGCGAGCAGGTAGCTGGAGATGTTCATGCGTTCGGTCGGACGATCAGGCAGGGGAAAGAGGCAGGCCATGGTCTGCCGCAGACCAGTGCCGCGTCAACCATCCGGTGTCGCAGACCGTACGCCGCCATCGGATCGGAGCGCAAGGCACAGGCCGCTGCCCAGGCTGGACGTCTGGGCAAAGACTGCAACGCGGCGATTCGGTTCGAGGGCAAGTGCAGACCGACAATCGAGGCTTAACGTGACACCAAGGCTTTGCTCAGAGCCCCAGCATCAACTGCAGATTCTGCACCGCCGCGCCGCTGGCGCCCTTGCCGAGGTTGTCCAGGCGCGCCACCACCACCGCCTGACGGTACTGCTCGTTGCCGAACACGCGGACCTCCAGCAGGTTGGTGTCGTTGAGGGCGAGCGCATCGAGCTTGCCGCTGCCATCCGGGGCCAGCACGCGCACGTACTGGCCGGGGGTGTTGGTGCGCGCGTAGTGCGCGGCCAGCGCATCGTGCAGGTCCTCGGCCGTGGGCTGGCCGGGCAGCGTGTCCAATTGCAGCGGCAACTGCACCAGCATGCCCTGGCGGAAGTTGCCTACCGATGGCGTGAAGAGCGGCCGGGTGGTCAGGCCCGCGCAGGCCATGATCTCGGGGATGTGCTTGTGCGTGAGGCCCAGCGCGTACAGCTCGAAGGCGGGCGCCTGGCCGGCCTCGTAGGCCTCGATCATGGCGCGGCCACCACCCGAATAGCCGCTGACGGCCGGCAGATGCACGGCGAAGTCGTGCGGCACGATACCGGCGTCGACCAGCGGGCGCAACATGGCGATGGCGCCGGTGGCGTAGCAGCCGGGGTTGGCGACGCGGCTGGCCTTGGCAATCGCCTCGGCCTGGCCGGGCACCAGCTCCGGAAAGCCATAGATCCAGCCGGGTGCCGTGCGGTGCGCGGTCGAGGCGTCGATGACGCGGATGCTGCGGCCGTCTTGCTGTTCCACCGTCTCGACCAGGGCCACCGTCTCGCGCGCGGCATCGTCGTGCAGGCACAGCACCACCAGATCCACGGCGGCAATCAGGTCGCGCTTGGCCTGTGCGTCCTTGCGCAACTCGGGCGCAATGCTCACCAGCTCGACGCCCGGCAGGCCGGCCAGGCGCTCGCGGATCTGCAGGCCGGTGGTACCGGCTTCGCCATCGATGAAAACTTTGGACATGCTGCTTTCCTTCTCGATCAGGGGCTGGGTGCCGGCCTTCCGGGCGGGGCACGCAAAGCCACGAAATCGCCATGTTCTTCCGGGTTTACCCTGAATGAAAACCATTGTGCGCTTGCACAAGCGGCGGGCCGGGCCGTTAAAATGGGCGCGCTTTGACGCGGGTCAGGGCCCGGCAAAAGCCGCTGTGCCAGCGGCCGGACCGGACCCAAGCGGCATGATACATTAGGCGGCGGCAGTCCTTCTCGCCGACCTGCCCGAGTGCCATGGCGCTTCATCCGCATGCCAGCAGGGGCGCAGACCCCGTCCGGTGCCAGAGTGCTTTCCATTCCTCCCCCTCTCAAAGAGACTCCTCATGAAGATTCACGAGTACCAAGGCAAGGAAATCTTGCGCAAGTTTGGGGTGCCTGTGCCCCGTGGAATTCCTGCGTTCACCGTGCAGGAAGCCGTCGAGGCGGCACAGAAGCTCGGCGGTCCGGTCTGGGTCGTCAAGGCGCAGATCCATGCCGGCGGCCGTGGCAAGGGCGGCGGCGTCAAGGTGGCCAAGAGCATCGATGAGGTCAGGACGCTGGCCGAGCAGATCCTCGGCATGCAACTGGTCACGCACCAGACCGGTCCCGAAGGCCAGAAGGTGCGCCGCCTCTACATCGAGGACGGAGCCGACATCCAGAAGGAATACTATGTCTCGGTCGTCACCGACCGCGCCAGCCAGAAGGTTGCCTTCATCGCCTCCAGCGAAGGCGGCATGGACATCGAGGAAGTGGCGCACAGCCACCCCGAGAAGATCATCAAGGTGTTCGTCGACCCGCTGGTGGGCCTGACCGACGCGCAGGCCAAGGAACTGGCCGACGGCATCGGCATCCCGGCCGACTCCACCGCCCAGGCCGTGGATGTCTTCAAGAAGCTCTACCAGACCTACATGGAGACGGATGCCTCGCTGGTCGAGATCAACCCGCTCAACCGTGACAGCAAGGGCAACATCATCGCGCTGGACGCCAAGTTCAACTTCGACTCCAACGCCCTGTACCGCCTGCCCGAGATCGTCGCGCTGCGCGATCTGGACGAGGAAGACCCGGCGGAGGTCGAGGCTTCCAAGTTCGACCTGGCCTATATCAGCCTGGACGGCAACATCGGCTGCCTGGTCAACGGTGCGGGCCTGGCCATGGCGACCATGGACACCATCAAGCTGTTCGGCGGCGAGCCGGCCAACTTCCTCGACGTTGGCGGCGGCGCCACGCCCGAGAAGGTGACCGAAGCCTTCAAGATCATGTTGCAGAACCCCAAGGTCAAGGCCATCCTGGTCAACATCTTCGGCGGCATCATGAAGTGCGACACCATTGCCACCGGCGTCATCACCGCCAGCCGCGCGGTTCAGCTTTCCGTGCCGCTGGTGGTGCGCATGAAGGGCACCAACGAGGAACTGGGCAAGAAGCTGCTGGCCGAGAGCGGCCTGCCCATCATCAGCGCCGACACCATGGCCGAAGCCGCGCAAAAAGTCGTTGCCGCCGTCAACGCCAACGCCGTCAAGTAAGGAACCACCTGCCATGTCCATCTACGTCAACAAAGACACCAAAGTCATCACCCAGGGCATCACCGGCAAGACCGGCCAGTTCCACACCGAGAAGTGCATCGAGTACGCCAACGGCAAGAACTGCTTCGTTGCCGGCGTCAACCCGAAGAAGGCCGGCGAGAAAATCTTCGACGTGCCGATCTACGCCACCGTCAAGGAAGCGGCCAAGGAAACCGGTGCCACCACCTCGGTGATCTACGTGCCGCCAGCCGGTGCCGCGGCCGCCATCTGGGAAGCCGTCGAGGCCGACCTCGACTTCGTCATCTGCATCACCGAGGGCATCCCGGTGCGTGACATGCTCGAAGTGCGCAACAAGATGAAGGCCAAGGAAGCCGCTGGCGGCAAGAAAACCCTGCTGCTCGGCCCCAACTGCCCGGGCATCATCACGCCTGACGAGATCAAGATCGGCATCATGCCCGGCCACATCCACAAGAAGGGCCGCGTGGGCGTCGTCAGCCGCTCCGGCACGCTGACCTATGAAGCCGTGGCGCAGCTCACCGAGCTGGGCATCGGCCAATCGACCGCCGTCGGCATCGGTGGCGACCCGATCAACGGCCTCAAGCACATCGACGTGATGAAGGCCTTCAATGACGACCCGGACACCGACGCCGTCATCATGATCGGCGAGATCGGCGGTCCCGACGAGGCTGAAGCCGCCCGCTGGTGCAAGGACAACTTCAAGAAGCCCGTGGTCGGCTTCATCGCCGGTGTCACTGCCCCGGCCGGCAAGCGCATGGGCCACGCCGGCGCGCTGATCTCCGGCGGCGAGGACACGGCCGATGCCAAGCTTGCCATTCTTGAAGAGTGCGGCTTCAAGGTCACGCGCGACCCGTCCGAAATGGGTCGGCTGCTGAAAGCACTGCTCTGATGCGCATCAGGCATTGGCGGCGCGCATCAGCGCCGCCGGCATGAAAAAACCGCCAGCATTGCTGGCGGTTTTTTCATGCCTTCGCGATTCCTCGAAACATGCCGAAACGCGTGACCTGACACACCCTAGGCCTACCACCGCCCTCTCATTGTCTCTGTCAGGCAAATCGCGGTTGGTGCGGGCCAGTCCGTACCGGATATCCCCGGTCTTGTCGGCTGCGTGTCTCCGTCCACACCCCATGCCTGTACAAGTCAGGCATGGTCGATGCCGCTTTGCCCTGGACGCCCGCAGCACCTGCCGCTTGCAAGCGAGGCTTCTGAAGGGGGTTTTGGGTTATGTCGCTGGCTGGCATGATGAAACCGACAAGGAAACCGAAGAGGGTATTGTAAACAAATGCAAATAAATGTGATTTCAAATGTGTCTCGACTCGTGGCGTTGAATCACCAATGGTGGGATGCGTCTGAAGCCGTTATCATCGCGCACCGAAGGAATCCCCATATTTTGTAAACAGTGTTTCATCCGGTCGTCGCAAGAATCCACAGCCAGGGGTCTTGCCCATGGCCAGATCCACGGCACCAGAAGGAGCAACTGCGATGCCATACAAGCTCATCATCAGCAAGGACGACCGCGTTCTCAAAGAGCACCTGCTGCCGGCAGGTCAGACCCTGGTGGGCCGCCGCCCGCACAATGACCTGGTGCTCGAAGACCCAACCGTCAGCGGCAAGCACGCCATCATCCGCGTGCAGGACGACGAAGTCGAGATCGAGGACCTGGGCAGCACCAACGGCACCTACGTCAATGGCGACCCCATCGCCCGGCAGGAGCTGCAACTGGGCGACCGCATGGTCATCGGCCCCTACCGCATCAGCCTGCAACTGCAGATCCAGGACGCCTGGGCCAACGCAGGCTCTGCACCCTCTGTCATGCCGACCTACTTCCAGGAAACCTCGCGCGGCGTCCTCGGCCAACAGCAAACGGCCTTCATCGAGATCACCGCTGGCCCCAATGCCGGGCGCCATCTGCCGCTCACCAAGGTCGTCACCACCATCGGCACGCCGGGCGTCGGCGTCATCTCTCTGACGCACCGGCTCGACGGCTTCCTGCTCGCCAAGGTGGAAGGGGAAGACCCGGTGACCCTCAACGGCCAGCCCATTGAAGGCAGCGTCAAGCTCAAGGATGGCGACAAGATCCAGATGGCCAGCATCGGCATGGTGTTCCGGCTGGAGCAGGCTTGAGGCAGGGCGGGGGCGCTGAACAAGTGCCCCTGATTTCGCCCGCTTTGGTTTGAGCAGTGTCAGGCGTTGACGGCACCAATGCAATGCATGCATGGCCATGCGACTCACCTTGCACCGCCATTGCGGACTTGACCCGGAAGGATGGCGACTGAAAAGTGGGCGGTTCTCCAGCTCAGTTACCGCTGAGTTCCCGCCGTCGCGGGGCTGATGGAGCGTCTTCTCAGGGACTTTGTCGAACCGACGGTCATGGATGGTATGCGAGCCATTGGTCGTACTGGCATGTTGCCATGGTCATAGCTGTGCCATGGGGTTGACCCAGCACCAGCATGCCTTGGCGCAATCTCTCCTGCATGCGCCGCGCAGAAGGGGCGAGAGGCGGAGCAAGAATTGACATAGCTTGAGGCTATGTGCCAATTTTTGGCAATGATGATGCAAAAATTGATCAATCGAAACGAAGTGTGACGAAAATTGCTTGATGATTGTCAAGTAAAAGTGGTTGTTTGACGCATTCTTGACAATCCAGAGTGGTTGGAAGGGTGGCACAGGGCTTGCTCAACTGTCTTCGTCCAAGGCCGTTGGGGCCTTTGTTACCTACGAGGAGTTCACCATGAAGGCTTCCCTGCAAAAGGGTTTCACCCTGATCGAACTGATGATCGTCGTGGCGATCATTGGCATTCTGGCTGCCATTGCCATTCCGCAGTACAGCGAATACCAGAAGAAGGCGCAAGACAAGTCCGCCCAGTCCGACGCCAAGAATTTCCTGACGTCTGCTGTTGCAAACTCCGTCAAGTAATCCATTTTCGAATTAGGAGAGTTTTATCATGAACAAGGCAAAAATTGCATTCCTGGCTCTGGTTTGCGCTTCCGGTTCGGTGTTTGCGGACACAACCGGCTCGCAAGAGCCTGCTGCCGCATCGGCAACATACGACTTTACAGCAGCGACTGATGGTAGTGAATTCGTTGTGTCTGATTTCAAGTACACCCTGTCGTCCAACGTCGGGCTGGGCTATTCGCAGAATGAGACTGCCATCGCTGTAGGTACGTACAATACCCGTGGCCGTAACGCTTTCACTGGCACCAGCGAAGGTGGTTCGGTTGCCGCCTGTGGCGATCCGACCACGGGTAGCACGGCTCCGTCAGCTCCCACGCTGAGCTTGGATGCGGACGATGCCAATGGTTGCGGCGCTTGATGAGTTCTCATTGAAGTGTCAGTAAAAAGCGCGCCATTGGCGCGCTTTTTCTTGGGAGAATGCGTGTTAATGTGAGCGCATGATCAGGCAGATTCAGGATTTTTTTGCATGTGGCAATTGATGCGCTCAGGTTGGATCTCAGGCATCCGTTCGCACAGTATCCGCTGGTTGCTGATGATTGCCACCGCAGTCATCTTCATTGCATGGCTGGCCGCGAATTTCTCCGCCCGGCAGCCCGCTACCGTGGCGCTGGACGTCGGCCTCTCCGGTATCCGGCTGGTGCTGATGCTGATGGCGCTGTTCTGGGTACAGGAACTGCTCGGCAAGGACATCGAGCGCAAGTCGCTGTATTTCGTGCTGGCCTATCCTGTCTCGCGCGGCGTGTATCTGGCCAGCCGCTTTTTTGCCGTGGCGGCCCTGCTGGCGCTGGGCGTGCTGGTGCTGGGTCTGGCGCTGGGAGCGGTGCTGGGCGTGCTGCCGGTGTCGTACAGCCAGCCGACCCCCATTCATCTGGGCGGCGCCTATGCGCTGGTGTTGCTGGGCATCTGGCTCGATCTGCTGGTGATCGCGGCCTTTGCGCTGCTGCTGTGCAGCCTCTCTACCACGCCGTTCCTGCCGCTGATTCTGGGCTGCTTTTTTGCATTGGCGGCGCGCTCGCTGGGGGTGAGCCTGCAGTACCTGCTGGCACCCGGGGCCGAGGGCACGGCGGAGGCCACGTATCTGCTGCCGGTACTGAATGTGGCGCAATGGCTGTTGCCCGACCTGTCGCGGCTGGACTGGCGCGATCTGTCGCTGTACGGCCTGCCGGTGCCTTGGGCCGCGCTGGGTTGGGCGGCGCTGATGGCGCTGGGCTATTGCGGCCTGCTGCTGGCCCTGGCGACCTGGAAGTTCAAGCGCCGCGAATTCATCTGATGGGGGCGAACATGCGCTTTCAGGCTTTCGCCCATCGTTCGGTACAAGGCTTTCCGCGCCTTCCGTTGTGGTTGGGCGCGTTGGTGGCGCTGCTGCTGTATGCGTTAGCTGTGTGGCATCTGGCACCTTTGCCGCGTCCTGAGCAGGAGGATGTGCTGCGTGTGCGTTTGCCGCTGTTGCTGCAGGTGTTCCAGGCAGGGGGAGACCGTTACCTTGCGGCAGACCTGAACGTGATCCGCAGCGCCACCGTGGGCGGCAGCGTGACGGATGGGGAAACCTATCGCATCCAGGCCGCGATCCAGCTCGATGCCGCGCGGCTCAACCCGCGGCACGAGGACAATTACTATATTGCGGCGGCCATCGTGCCCTGGCAGGGTTATGTGGCCGAAGCGCAGGATATCTTGCGGCTGGCCAGCGATGCGCGGCCCTGGGACATGATGCCACCGTTCTTCTACGCCTTCAATGCCGCCTATTTCGAGCATGCTTACGATGAAGCCGGGCAATGGGCGGAAAAGGCTGCGCAGCGTGTGGGCGAGCCCAATGCGACTGCCTTGCGCACCATGGCCGCCAAGTGGTACGAGCGCGGCGACGACCCCGATCAGGCCATCGAGATGATAGAGCGCATCAAGCAGTTGAACCTGGATGCCAAGGTGTTGCCGCTGCTGGATGCGCGCATCCAGCGTCTGCAGGGACTCAAGGTCTTGCGCGAGGCCGCTGCACGATTCCAGGCGCGATACGGGCACTCGCCGACGCGTCTGCAGGATTTGCTCGATGCCGGGTTGCTGCCGGCCTTGCCACCGGATCCGTTACGGATCGGCTATGTGCTGGATGCGCAGGGCGTGCCGCAGTTGGCGCTTTCGAGGAATGGACAATGACGGATACGCTGATCGAATTCGTGCGGGTGAACAAATCGTTCAAACTCAAGGGCCGGCGCCAGCCGGCGGTGCAGGACTTGAGCTTTTCCGTGCGGGCGGGAGAGGCGATCGGCTTCGTCGGCCCCAATGGAGCGGGCAAGAGCACCAGCATGAAGATGCTGATGGGCATGCTGCGCCCGGATAAAGGGGAGGCCTTGTTGATGGGGTGGCCGGCCGCCGATGAGCGGGCTCGTCAGGGCGTGGGCTACGTGCCCGAGAACCCGTATCTCTACGATTACCTCACGCCGCTGGAGATCGTGACCATGGGCCTGCAGATCCACGGCCGGGCCAGGGGTAGGGAGGCGGCGCAACGCGCCATGCAGTGGCTTGAGCGCATGGGCATCGGCTATGCGGCGCACAAGCGCGTGCGCAACCTCTCCAAGGGCATGACGCAGCGCACCGCGCTGGCCCATGCGCTGGCGCTGGAGCCCCGGCTGCTGGTGCTGGATGAGCCGATGTCCGGACTGGACCCGGTGGGTCGCAAATTGGTGGCCGACGAGGTGCAGCTTTACCGGGAGGGAGGTGGCACGCTATTCTTCTGCTCGCACATCCTCAATGACGTGGAGCGGCTGGCCAGCCGAGTGCTGCTGATCGACAAAGGCCAGCTGAAGGCCGATCAGCCGCTGCAGGGGCTTCTGAACAAGGGGGGCTTGGTGCTGCGTTACCACCTGGTTGGCCAGCCCTTGCCGGGTTTTGCCAGCGATGGCACGGACATCTGGCGTGCGCAAATTCCTGCCGGGCAGCTTTGGCAGACCCTGCACGCCATCGAGGCATCGAACGGAACCTTGATTGACGTGCACCAGGGCCTGAGCCTGGAGCAGATGTTCGTGGATCTGGTGGCAGCCTCCGCGTGAGCAATGCAATGGGCGTGCCTGTGCAAGGGCGATCCAAGAGCCTCGGCCTTGCGCAAGGTTTTTTTACCGCGAAAAGCAAACGCTTACGGTAGGATGCGCACGATGTTGAACTGTTTGGCAGGGCAATGCTGATGGACGATGCCGCACTGCGCCATGCGCGGACTTGCGTTGGCACGCCTGGGTCGTTGCCTGTCGCTGGATCGATGCTTGACTTCCTTTCGACCGCCTCGCTGCGCCGGGCGCGCACTGGGCGCGCCGGCCGCCTGCGGACCTGGGGCATGGCCGCCTTGCTGTGTGGCGCCGCAGCGGCGCAGGCGCAATCCGACGATGAGGCCCGACCGTTGGCCGTGACCGAGGTCGCCTACGGCCTCAACCACCCGTGGGCGGTGGCCTTTTTGCCGGATGGCAATTTCCTGGTGAGCGAGCGCCCGGGCACTTTGCGCGTCGTCGATGCGCAGGGCCGCGTGGGGTTGCCGCTGGCAGGCGTGCCCGCCGTGGCGGCCGAGGGCCAGGGCGGCCTGCTTGACCTGGTGCTGGACCGCGATTTCGCGCAGAACCGGCGGCTGTTCTTCTGCTTCGCCGAGCCGGACCCGGGTTCGGGCAGCCGCAGCAGCACGGCCCTGGCCTCGGCGCGTCTGTCGGAGCGGCAGGACCGGCTCGAGGACGTGCAGGTGATCTTCCACCAGATGCCGCGCCTCAAGAGCGCCCAGCACTTCGGCTGCCGCATTGCGCAGTCGGGCGATGGCTCGCTGTTCCTGACGCTGGGCGAGCGGTCGATTGCGCGCGACCAGGCCCAGCGCACCACCAACCACCTGGGCACCATCGTGCATCTCACGCCGGAGGGGCATGCGGCGGCGGGCGGCCCGTTCAGCAGCCGCATGGGCGGCCTGCCGGAGGTCTGGAGCTGGGGCCACCGCAACCCGCAGGGCGCGGTGATCACGCCCGATGGCGAGCTGTGGATGCACGAGCACGGTCCGCAGGGCGGCGATGAGCTCAACCACATCCGCCCCGGCGGCAATTACGGTTGGCCGGTCATTACCTATGGGCGCAATTACGGCCTGGGCACCCGCATTGGCGAGGGCACGGCCAAGGATGGCATGGAGCAGCCCGTGCACCAGTGGACACCGTCGATCGCTCCTTCCGGCATGGCCTTCCTGACGAGCGACCGTTACGGCCCCGAGTGGCTGGGCAGCTTCTTCATCGGTTCGCTCAAGTTTGGCACGCTGCACCGCCTGAAGGTCGCCGGCGACCAGGTGCAGCAGGAAGAACGCCTGCTGCTGGGCCGCGGCCAGCGCATCCGCGACGTGCGCCAGGGCCCGGATGGCCTGCTGTACCTGCTGACGGACAGCCGCAATGGCCGCCTGCTGAGGGTGAATCCGCCCGAGCCGCCGCCGGCACCCGAGCCGGTGGTGACGGTGGAGCCGCTGGACCATGTCGAAGGCATTGTGGCCAGTCCGGCCGATGGGGCGGCCAGCCCGCCTGCCGTGTCCGGCAATGCGGATGGCGGCAGCCGCGACAACACGGTGGAGCCACCCCCGGCGCCTGCCGCACCATGAACCCTTGAAATCTTCCGTACGGCAGATTGAATCGACTGAACCCGTGAACGCACAAACCGAACGTCTGATGCTGACGGGCGCGGCAGGCGCCGTCGAGGCCTTGCGCGATGCGGCGCAGCAGCCGGAAGGCACCGCCGCGCTTGGCGCAGCCATCATCGCCCACCCGCATCCGCTCTTTGCCGGCACCATGAACAACAAGGTGGTGCAGACCCTGGCGCGCGCGATGGTGGCCACCGGCTGGGACAGCTACCGCTTCAACTTCCGTGGCGTGGGCTCTTCCGAAGGCGTTCACGACCATGGCGCAGGGGAGGCCGAAGACCTGCTGCGAGTCATCGAGCAGGTGGCCCCCGAAGGGCCACTGGTGCTTGCAGGTTTTTCATTTGGCACCTATGTCATCAGCCGCGTGCTGGCACAATTGCACGCTGGCCGCGACATTCGCGCCGTGGTGTTCGTGGGCACGGCGGCCAGCCGCTTCAAGGTCGCACCGATTCCGCCGGTGCTGCACATCCGCAGCCTGGCCATCCATGGTGAGCAGGACGACACCGTGCCCATCGCACCGGTGCTGGACTGGGCGCGGGAACAGTCGCTGCCTTTGATGGTCATACCCGGCTGCGAGCATTTCTTCCATGGCAAGCAGGTGCTGCTCAAACAGCTGGTGGTGCGCCACATGCTGGGGGTGGCGGCCTTGCCGCAGGAGCCCTGAGCAGGGAATTGCCCGCAGCCCCGGCCATGCACCCACGTTGCCGCCATCGGGCGGCTTTGTGCTTTGGGTTGGGTGTACTTCCTCGTTTCTTTTTTCGTTTGGATTGCTTGAGATCATGAAACTGTTCCGATCTGGATGGACCCGCGTCGTCGGGTTCGTGAGTGGCTGCCTGCTGGCGGCCGCGGCCCATGCGCAACTGCCCCAGCCTCCCGAGATTGCCGCGCGCAACTACCTGCTGCTGGACGTGACGGCCGGCCAGGTGCTGGCGGCCAAGGACATCGATGCGCCCATCGAGCAGGCCTCGCTGACCAAGCTGATGACGGCCTACATCGTTTTCGACGCGTTGCGTGCGCGCAAGATCACGCTGGAACAGCGCCTGCCGGTGAGCGAGCGGGCCTGGAAGATGCCCGGCTCGCGCATGTTCATCGACCCGAAGATGCAAGTGCCCGTCGACGACCTGCTGCGCGGCATGATCATCCAGTCCGGCAACGATGCCACCACCGCCCTGGCCGAAGGCGTGGGCGGCACCGTCGATCACTTCGTCAAGCTGATGAACGACCAGGCCCAGGCGCTGGGCATGAACAACACCAGCTACAAGAACCCCGAGGGCCTGACCGCGCCTGGCCACCTGACCACCGCGCGCGACCTCGCCACGCTGGCCACCAGCCTGATGCGCGAGTTCCCCGAGTACATGCACTACTACGCCACCAAGCAGTACCGCTACGAGGGCACGCCGGCGGCCAACAGCAACAACCGCAACCTGCTGCTGTTCCGCGACCCGACGGTGGACGGCCTCAAGACCGGTTATACCGATGCCGCCGGCTATTGCCTGGTGGCCACCGCGCAGCGCGACATGCCCAATGTCGGCAAGCGCCGGCTGCTCTCCATCGTGCTGGGGACCGACAGCGAGAACGCTCGCGCCAACGAGAGCCAGAAGCTGCTCAACTGGGGCTACACCGCGTTCGATGCCGTCAAGCTCTTCGACGCCGGACAGCCGATGGAGACGCCCGAAATCTGGAAGGGCGCGGCAGACACCGTGAAGATCGGTAGCCATGACGCGGTGTTCCTGGCCATCCCGACCGGCGCGGCCGGCCAGATCAAGACCAGCATCGAGCGCCCCGATCCGCTCATCGCGCCGGTGCATCTGGACCAGTCGATCGGCCGCCTCAAGGTCACGTTGGGTGACGAGGTCATCAAGGAAGTGCCGGTCGTCGCGCTCGAGGACGTGGGCGAAGCCGGCTTCTTCGGCCGCATGTGGGATGCGATGCGGTTGTGGGTGAAGTAAGCCCATAGCAAGCACAAACAGCGTGCCATCCGAACCCCCGCAGCAGGTGGAGCAGACGCAGTTGCGAGGGGGCGCTCCTGGCGGAGCACCGCATAGGGTGCTGACGCCCACCTGCTTCAATCGCTCGGTTCGCCTGGCTCGCCCGAGCGAAAGGTGCGCGGGAACACCACGGCCTGCTGCCGCTGGCTGAGGCGGTAGCCCATGGCGCTGCGCCCCAGGCCGCCGGGCACCGCGCCGGCCTCGCGCAGCAGGCCCGAATCGAGCATGCGCTTGCGGAAGGCGCTTTTGTCTAGCCCGCGGCCCAGCACGGTTTCATAGACGCGCTGCAACTGCGGCAGCGTGAAGGGCTCGTCCAGCAGAAAGGCCGGCAGCGAGGTGTATTCCACCTTGCTGCGCAGGCGCGCCAGCGCGGTGCGCAGAATGGTCTGGTGGTCGAAGGCCAGTTCCGCCTCGCAGGCGGCGTCGGCGGCGAGCCAGCTCGCCTGCGGCCCGCCCTGCGGCGCCGGGATCAGGGCGAAATAGGCATGCGTGGTGGACCAGCCTCGCGGGTCACGCCGTGCATCTCCCCAACTTGCCAGTTGTTCGAGGTAGGGCGTGCTGCAGCCGGTTTTCTCGTGCAGCTTGCGCAGCGCGCAGTCCAGCAGCGTGGCGTCGCGCTCGATGTCGATGAAGCCGCCGGGCAAGCACCAGGCGCCCGGGAAGGGCTCGCCCGGCGTCTCGGGACGTCGCGTCACCAGCACGCGCAGGGCGTCCTGCACCACGGTGAAGATGACGACGTCCACCGAGACCAGGGGCCGCGGGAAGGCGAGTGCCGGCATGAATGCGGACGGAGCGGTTTTGCGGGACATGCGGAAGGCGGCGTTTGGATGGGCGTCGTGACCGGATTGCCGCAGGGACTTGACGCAGGATTTGAAAGTTGTATTATGCAACCCATATAAGTTGTATAGTACAACTTAATCATGCGCATCAGCGCAGCAAAGGAGTTCAGCATGTTCGGCGTCCGCTACATCAAGGCCCAGCCCACCACCTATCTGATGCAGTTCCACAAGGGGCAGCTCGTGCGGCAGGGGGCGGGGCTGTCGTTCTTCTATTACGCGCCGGCCAGCACTTTGGTGGCGGTACCCATGGCCAGCCAGGAGGCCGGTTTCATGCTGGAACTGGTGACAGGCGACTTCCAGGCCGTCACCGTGCAGGGCGAGGTGAGTTTCCGCGTCGGTGATCCCAAGCGCACCGTGGCGCTGATGGACTTCTCGCTGCGCTCCAATGGCAAGCACGCCTCGGAAGATGCCGAACGCCTGCGTGAGCGGGTGGTGGTGCAGGCCAAGGTGATCATCCAGCAGGCGATCCAGGCACTGGACCTGCGCGATGCGCTCCGGGCGCCAGCGCGCATTGCGCGCGAGACCCAGGCGCAACTGGGCGCGCAGGCGGAAGTCCAGGCGCTGGGGCTGGAGATCCTGGGCGTCTCGATCGTCGCCATCAAGCCCACGCAGGACATTGCCCGCGCGCTGGAGGCCGAGGCGCGCGAGGCCAATCTCAAGGCTGCCGATGATGCGATCTACCAGCGCCGCATGGCTGCAGTGGAGAACGAGCGCTCGATCCGCCAGAACGAGCTCGACACCGAAGTGGCGGTGGAGGAGAAGCAGCGCGACATCCAGGCCGCCCGCATGGACGCCCAGGCCGCGCTGGTTCAGCGCGAGAATGCATTGCGCCGCGAGCAGATGACGGCCGATGTGGAACTGGAGCAAAGCCGCAAGGAACTGGTGACCAGCCAGGCCGAGAACACCCGCGCACTGGCCGAGGCGGAGGCGCACCGCGTGCGCGCCATCATGACCGCGCTGGACCAGGCTGACCCGCGCGTCGTGCAGGCGCTGGCGGCGGTCGGCATGCAGCCGGGCCAGCTCATTGCGCAGGCTTTCGGCGGGCTGGCCGAGCGCGCCGAGCGCATCGGCCAGCTCAATGTCTCGCCCGAACTGCTCAGCGGTCTGCTGGGGGATGCCGCGCCTGCTGCTGCCACTGCCGCCGGCAGCAGGAGGGCGAGATGAGCACGGCCGGACTGCAGCGGCGTGTCGTGCTGGTGACGCGGCGCACGCGGCTGGCCGAGCTGGTGGTGCGGCACAACACCTACGCGCAGGCGAAGTTCTATGTCGAGCACCTCGGCGCGGATTTCGGCGACTACCTGCGCGAGGACGAAGCCTATGCGGCGAGCCTGCACACCACGCTTGCGACGCTGCAGGCCTGGGGCCGCCACCAGGTGATCGACCGGGCCATGCTGCCCAACTTCGTCTTTGCGCCCGGCGACATCGTGGTCGCGCTCGGCCAGGATGGCCTGGTGGCCAACACGCTCAAGTACCTCGACGGCCAGCCGCTGGTGGGGCTGAATCCGGACGCGCGGCGCTGGGATGGGCTGTTGCTGCCGTTCGAGCCGGGCGTGCTGGGCCATCTGCTGGCGCAGGTCGCGCACGAGCGGCGGGCCTTGCGGCAGGTCACCATGGCCGAGGCACGCCTGAGTGACGGTCAGGTGCTGCGTGCCGTGAATGATCTTTTCATCGGGCCGCGCAGCCACACCTCGGCGCTGTACGAACTGGAGTTCGCGGGGCAGCATGAGGCGCAGTCGTCCTCGGGCCTGATCGTCTCGACGGGGCTGGGATCGACGGCCTGGATGAAGAGCGTGGTGACCGGCTCATTGGCGATTGCCGCTGCCACCGGTGTGGCCCCGGCCACGCACCCGGAGCAGCAGGGTGGCTACACGCCGCTGCCCTGGGATGCGCAGGAGTTGCTGTTTGCCGTTCGGGAACCGTTTCCGAGCCGCAGCTCCCAGGCCACGGTGGTGTTCGGCAAGGTGGATGCGCAGCAGCCGCTGCGCCTGCGCTCGCGCATGCCCGATGGCGGCGTGATCTTCTCCGACGGGATCGAAGCCGATTTCCTGCGCTTCTCGGCGGGCGTCGAGGCCGTGATTGCACCATCGTCGGCCCAGGGCTTGCTGGTGCAGTGAGGGCGTCTTCAAAGTCTCGGCGCGCCTGCCGCTGTGCCTGAAAAATCGTGGCTGCAAAGCGCGAACCCGGTTTTTCAGGTGCAACCCGAAGGGCATGGCACAGCCATGCGGCTGCGTGGCAAACCTGTGAAGACGCTCTGAAGAATCCGTCATGCCAGTGCAGGCATGGCGCGCCGGCAGTGGATGGGGGAGAAGATGGGATTACTGGTCGCCGGACTGGCGGCGCTTGTTCTGCGCCTGCAGCGTGCCCGGGATGGCGGTTGCAGCGCGTGCCTGGACCTGCACGGGCTGGTTGCTGCTGAGGGTGGCGGCATTGCTGCCAGCGCGTTGCGCGGCATTGTTGCTCGCCGAGGCCGGGCCGGCCAGCACCAGGGCGGAAAACAGCAGCACGCTGTGGGCGTCGAAAGTCAATCGGTTCACTTTGGATTTGGACATTGGGTTCTCCTTTTCGGGACACTCAGGCCAATAGATGGGGCTGGCGGCGGAAAGTGCCGCGTACTTGCGAACTGTTACCAGTTAGAGCCTGTTTATGATCCTTTCATGGGTCACGCGGGAGGTCAAAAACGCAGTGGGCAAGGCGAGCAACGCCGCCCGGTGCGTTTTTGACCTCCTGCCCTTCGGGTTGCCCCTGCAGGCGCGCGCTGCGGTGTGACAAATCCTCGCCGGGCCACCGGCCCGACTGCAGTTTGCGCCTTGCATCGCATCGCCTGTCGGGACAACGTGACCCATGAAAAGATCGTAAACAGGTTCTTGCCCATCGCCGGTAGCCGTTCGTCCGGCATCGACGCGCAGCATTCCATCCTCATCCCGTGACACCCGTGTGAAGGGGGCGCTGCGCCGCCTGCGAGCATTCGAGCAGGTAGTCGATGCAGGTGCGGATGGCGCGGGTCTGATGGCGCCCGGGCATGTAGAGCATGAAGAGCCAGTTGCCGAAGATGCTCAGGCGGTAGTCGCCCAGCGCCGTCAGCACCGCGCCGCTGGCAATGGCGTCCTTGACCACGTAGTCCGGCACCAGGCCGATGCCCAGGCCTGCCAGAATGCCTTCGCGCAGAAAGGGAAAGTGCTCCGAGACCAAGGTGGGCGCGAGCGGCACCTCATGGAACGCGCCGCTGGCCGGGTAGGCGCGCAGCCGTACCTTCTCGCCGACCACCCCGGAAGTAATGATGGGCAGCTGCGCCAGCTGACCCGGCGCCTGTGGCATGCCGCCATGTGCCTGGGCCCAGGCCGGCGTGGCGCAGGCCACGTAGCGCACCGGCCCCATGTCGCGCGCCACCAGGTGCGGCGGTGGCTCGGGCAGCACGCGGATGGCGATGTCGATCTCGTCGCGCACCAGGTTGTCGATGCGGTTCTCGAATACCACGTCGAGCACGATGCCGGGGTAGCGGCGCTTGAACTCGATCAGCCAGTCCGCCATCACCATCTGTCCGTAGCCGCTGGGCACGCTCAGGCCCACGCGGCCTTCGAGCTCCTTGCCCAGGCGCGCAATGCTTTCCTCGGCCAGCAGCAGTTCGTTGCGGATCACCAGCCCGTGCTCGTAGAGGCGCTTGCCGATCTCGGTGGGTTCGGCCAGCACGGTGGTGCGGCGGATCAGCTGCGCGCCGACCTGCTTTTCGAGCTGGGCAAGGCGGTAGCTGACGTTGGCGCGCGTCATCTTGAGCTTGCGGGCGGCGCGGCTGAGGTTGCCGGCGTCGAGGATTTCGACCAGCAGGGTCAGGGCGGAAGGATCCATGTGGAGCGGATTCGCGGTGCGGGTAGCGGTATGGTGGATGTCAAGTATTACTTGACTCTATGTCAATCATAGTCTGTATTGTCAAGCCATTTTTGCCAGCCTACACTGCAGTCGTTCAGCAACACAGAATGACAAGGAGACAGCCGCATGCCGCAAATGCATCCGGATTCACGCCAGGATTCGCAGCCCGCTTCCGCCCGCCAGTCTGATGGCCTGGCGCACATTGCCTGGGCCGAGCAGCAGGCCGCGCTGGTGCCTGGCCTCGAAGCTGTGGCACCCCGCCCATTGGCCCATGCGGGCGTGATCGGCGGCGGCACCATGGGCGCGGGCATTGCCGTGGCGCTGCTGCGTGCCGGCCTGCAGGTGCAGATGGTCGAGCGCGATGCCGAGGCTGCGGCCAGGGGCCGCGCCAATGTCGAGAAGGTGTTCGCCAGCATGGTCGCCAAAGGGCGCCTGGAGGCGGCCGAGCAGACCGCCATCCTGGCGCGCTTTGCCAGTGGCAGCGATTACGCCGCGCTCGCCGAGGCGGATCTGGTGATCGAGGCGGCCTTCGAGGACATGGCCGTCAAGCATGCCGTGTTTGCCGAATTGGCACGTGTGTGCAAAGCCGGCGCGGTGTTGGCCACCAACACTTCCTACCTGGACATCGACGCGATTGCCGCGCAGACGGGCCGCGCGCAGGATGTCATCGGGCTGCATTTCTTCTCCCCCGCGCACGTCATGAAGCTGCTGGAGATCGTCGTGCCGGCGCAGGTGGCCGATGATGTGGTGGCCACCGCCTTTGCGTTGGCCAGCCTGCTGGGCAAAGTGCCGGTGCGTGCCGGCGTGTGCGACGGCTTCATCGGCAACCGCATGCTGGCGGTGTACCGCCAGGTGGCCGAGTTCGCCATGGAGGATGGCGCCACGCCCTACCAGATCGACGAGGCGCTGCGCGAATTCGGCTTTGCGATGGGGCCGTTCCAGGTGGCCGATCTCGCCGGTGGCGACATCGGCTGGGCCACGCGCAAGCGCCGTGCCGCCACGCGCGATCCGCGCGCTCGCTATGTGCAGATCGCCGACCGCCTGTGCGAGCGCGGCTGGTTCGGCCAGAAGACCGGGCGCGGCTGGTACCTGTATGACAAAGGCGCGCGCACCGGCACCCCCGACCCCGAGGTGCTGGCCATCATCGAGGCCGAGCGCCAGCGCACCGGCATCACCCCGCGCAGCTTCAGCCATGCGGAAATCGTGCGGCGTTACCTGGCCGCGATGGTCAACGAGGGCGCCAACATCGTGCACGAGGGCATTGCGCTGCGCCCGCTCGACATCGACGTGACGCTGGTCAACGGCTACGGTTTTCCACGCGCCACGGGCGGCCCGATGTTCTGGGCCGACGGCCAGGGTCTGGCCGCGCTGCTGGCCGACATCCGCCGCTATGCGGAGGAGGACGCGCTGTTCTGGCGGCCATCGCCGCTGCTGGAGCAACTGGTGGCACGCGGCGAGGATTTTGCCAGCCTCGACGGTGCCGTCCACGGCGCGACCGGAGCCGCGGCATGAGCGGCGCCCGCTTGCCGCTCGAAGGCGTGCGCGTTCTCGATCTCTCGCGCGTGCTGGCCGGGCCGATGTGCGCGATGACGCTGGGGGACCTGGGGGCCGAGGTCGTCAAGGTCGAGCATCCCGACCGTGGCGACGATACGCGCGACTGGGGCCTGCGCGTCAATTCCACGCAGACCGCCTATTTCAACAGTGTCAACCGCAACAAGCGTTCGGTGACGGTGGACCTTCAGCACCCCGAAGGCCAGCGCCTGGTGCGCGAGCTGGCCGCGCAGTGCGACGTGGTGGTGCAGAACTTCAAGCACGGCGGCGCGGCGCGGCTGGGCGTGGGCTACGAAGACCTGCGCGCGGTGCGCGAGGACATCATCTACGTTTCCATCTCCGGCTACGACAGCACCGGCGCCGAGGCCGGCCGCCCCGGCTACGACCTGGTGGTGCAGGGCGAGGCCGGCCTGATGGGCATGAATGGCGAGGCCACCCAGCCGCCGCTCAAGTTCGGTGTCGCGGTGGTGGACATGTTCACCGGCATGTACGCCGCGCAGGGCGTGCTGGCGGCGCTGTTCGACCGCGAACGCAGCGGCGCCGGCCGGCACATCGAGATGGCCTTGTTCGACAGCGGCCTGATGCTCACCGCCTACTACGGGCTGGAGGCGCTGCTGCAGGGCGGGGACCCGCCGCGCTACGGCAATGCGCACCCCTCCATCGTGCCCTATGGCGTGTTCGATGCCGCGGATGGACCGCTGGTCATCACCGTGGGCAACAACGCGCAATTCCAGCGCTTTTGCCGCGAGGTCATCGAACGTCCCGACCTGGCCGAGGACGCGCGCTATGCCACCAACCTGCTGCGCGGCGTCAACCGCGAGGCCTTGATGGCCGAGATCGGCCCCGCGCTGCGCAGCCGCTCGCGTGCGGTGCTGCTGCAGCGGCTGGCGGCCGCCGGCATTCCGTGCGGCGAGGTGCTGGGCCTGCTGGAGGCGCTGCAGTCGCCGCGCGCCCGGGCCGGCGGGTTGGTGCGGCAGATGCCGCATGCCGAGGGCGGCCAGGCCCATGTGCTGGCGCCGCCGTTTCGCATCGACGGCGAGCGCCCGCCGGTGCGGCGCGCGCCGCCCTTCCTCGGCGAGGGCACGGCGGATGTGCTGCAGGAACTGCTCGGCATCGATGCCGAGCGCCTGGCGCAGCTGCGCGGCCAGGGCGTGCTTTGACTCGGGCAGTCGGGTGGCAGCCCTGCCGACACGGCCAACACGGAGCACGGAACACGGGATTGACAGGAATCAAGGGAACAAGGAGACCCCATGGCATTGGATGACGAAACCTTCGGCCTGCTGCGCGATTCGGTGCGGCGCTTCGTGCGCGAGCGGCTGATGCCCGCCGAACGCGTGGTGGAAGAACTCGACGAGGTGCCCGCCGACATCGTCGAGGACATGAAGCAGCTCGGCCTTTTCGGCCTCTCCATCCCCGAGGAGTGGGGCGGCATCGGCCTGAACATGCAGCAGGAGGTGCAGGTGGCCTACGAGCTGGGCTACACGGCGCTGGCGTTCCGCTCGGTGTTCGGCACCAACGTGGGCATCGGCTCGCAGGGCATTCTGATCGATGGCACCGAGGCGCAAAAGCGCGACTACCTGCCCCGCGTCGCCAGCGGCGAGCTGATCATGTCCTTCGCGCTGACCGAGCCCGATGCCGGCTCCGACGCCGCCGCGCTCAAGCTGCGCGCCGTGCGCGATGGCGACGACTACCTGCTCAGCGGCACCAAGCGCTTCATCACCAACGCGCCGCGCGCCGGCGCCTTCACGCTGATGGCGCGTACCGATGGCGCCGGCGCGGGCGGCATCAGTGCCTTCATCGTGCCGGCCGGGCTGCCGGGCCTGACGATCGGCCTGCCCGACAAGAAGATGGGCCAGCGCGGCACCAAGACGGCCGACGTGATTCTCGACAACGTGCGGGTGCCGGCCGCCAACATCATCGGCGGCGTGCCGGGCAAGGGCTTCAAGACGGCCATGAAGGTGCTCGACCGCGGCCGCCTGCACATCTCGGCGGTGGCCTGCGGGCAGGCGCGGCGCATCCTCGACGAATCGATCGCCTATGCGCGCGAGCGCCGCCAGTTCGGCCAGCGCATCGGCGACTTCCAGCTCATCCAGGCCATGCTGGCCGACAGCCAGGCCGAGCTGCTGGCCGGCTGGGCGCTGGTGCAGGAGACCGCGCGCCGCTACGACGCGGCGGCGGCGGGCCTGGTCGGCGCCGGCCGCAGCGACCCCGAGGTGGCGCTGCATGCCTCGGCCACCAAGCTGTTCGTCACCGAGGCGCTGGGCCGCATTGCCGACCGCGGCGTGCAGATCCATGGCGGCTCGGGATACATCAACGAGTTCGCCGTCGAGCGCTTCTACCGCGACGTGCGGTTGCTGCGGCTCTACGAGGGCACCAGCCAGATCCAGCAGATCATCATCGGTCGCGCGCTGGTGGGGCCGTCACCAGGCTGAGCAGCGCACAGAAAGAAGGCGAGACAAAGCAAAAGACAACGCAAAACAAAGAAGGCAAGGAGACACACCATGACAAATCGGATCAACCGCACAAGGCGGCACCTGGCCCTGGCTGCCGCGCTGGCGTTCGGCCTCACCGGACTGACCGGACTGACGGTGGGAGCCGCCCACGCTGCCGGTGCCGCAGACTGGCCCGCCAAGCCCATCCGTCTCATCGTGCCTTACGCGCCGGGCGGCTTCACCGACCAGATGGCGCGACTCTTGCAACCGGGCCTGCAGCAGCGCCTGGGCCAGCCGGTGGTGGTGGACAACAAACCCGGTGGCAACAGCATCATCGGCGTCGGCGAACTGGCCCGCGCCGCTGCCGATGGCTACACCTTCGGCGTGGTGATCGCCGCCTATGCGGCCAACACCAGCCTGTACAAGAAGCTGCCCTACGACCCTGCCAGGGACATCATGGGCGTCTCCCTGCTGGGGGTTTCGCCGCTGCTGGCGGCGGTCTCCAGGGATGCGCCATTCCAATCCGCGGCCGAGCTGGTGGAGTACGCGCGCACCCATCCGGGCACGATCAGCTACGGTTCCTCGGGCAATGGTTCGTCGGCACACCTGACCAGCGAACTGCTCAAGTGGCGCACCGGCATCGACATGGTGCATGCCCCCTATCGCGGCGCGGCGCCGGCGCTGGCCGACCTCATGGGTGGGCACATCCAGGTGCTGCTCGATGCGCCGACCAATCTGATCGAGCAGGGCGGCCGCCAGGGCCGCGTGCGCCTGATCGGCGTGGCCGGCGAGCAGCGCCTGCCGGCTGTGCCCGATGTGCCGACGTTTGCCGAGCAGGGTATCGATGGCGTCAGCGGCAGCACCTGGGCGGCGCTGATCGCGCCAGCCGGTGTTCCCGACGAGATCGTGCAGCGCCTCTCGCAGGCCGCCGCCGAGATCATCCGGAGCGAGGCCACCCGCGCCACCTTGCACGACATGGGCACCTTCCCCGAAGGACGCAGCCCGGCCGAGACCGATGCCTTCATCGCCGCCGAGACCGCCAAATGGGCCGAGGTCATCCGGCAGGCCGGCATCACCCTCGAATGAATCCCGCCGAATGAACCCGAACACAGGAGAGACGACATGACCCAAGCCTTCATCTGCGACGCCATCCGCACCCCCATCGGGCGCTATGGTGGCGCGCTCAGCAGCATCCGCACCGACGACCTGGGGGCATTGCCCATCCAGGCGCTGATGGACCGCAACCCCGGCGTGGACTGGGCCGCGGTGGACGACGTGCTGTACGGCTGCGCCAACCAGGCCGGCGAGGACAACCGCAACGTCGCGCGCATGGCCGCGCTGCTGGCCGGGCTGCCGATCGACGTGCCGGGTGCCACCATCAACCGCCTGTGCGGATCTGGCCTGGATGCGGTGGGTTCGGCCGCGCGCGCCATCCGCACTGGCGAGGCGGCGCTGATGATTGCCGGGGGCGTCGAGAGCATGAGCCGCGCGCCCTTCGTCATGCCGAAGGCCGAAAGCGCCTTCAGCCGCAGCAACGCGGTGTACGACACGACGATCGGCTGGCGCTTCGTCAACCGCCTGATGAGGGCGCAGTACGGCATCGACTCGATGCCCGAGACGGCCGAGAACGTCGCCGATGACTTCGGCATCGAGCGGGAGGCGCAGGACCGCCTGGCGCTGGCCAGCCAGCAGCGCGCCGTGGCTGCGCAGCAGGCGGGGCACCTGGCCGCCGAGATCGTGCCGGTGGCCGTGCCACAGAAGAAGGGCGAGGCGGTGCTGGTGGCACACGACGAGCATCCGCGCGCCACCAGCCTTGAGGCGCTGGCGCGCCTCAAGGGCATCGTGCGCCCGGATGGCAGCGTGACAGCCGGCAACGCCAGCGGCGTCAACGACGGTGCCTGCGCGCTGTTGCTCGCTGGCGAGGCGGCGGCGCGCCAGCATGGTCTGACGCCCCGGGCACGCGTGGTCGGCATGGCGGTGGCCGGCGTGGCGCCGCGCGTCATGGGCATCGGCCCGGTGCCTGCGGTGCGCAAGGTGCTGGCGCAGACCGGCCTGTCACTCGCGCAGATGGATGTGATCGAGCTCAACGAGGCCTTTGCCGCGCAGGGCCTGGCGGTGCTGCGCGAGCTGGGCCTGGCCGATGACGATGCGCGTGTCAACGCCTGGGGCGGCGCCATTGCGCTCGGACATCCGCTGGGTGCCAGCGGCGCGCGCCTGGCCACCACAGCCACCAGTCGCCTGCACCGCACGGGCGGGCGCCATGCGCTGTGCACCATGTGCATCGGCGTGGGCCAGGGCATTGCGCTGGTGCTGGAGAAAGTCTGATCGGCAGGGCGTCGGCTGCGGCCGGGACGGCAGCCGGTGTGACCCGGACAAAGACAATGAGAAGGAGACAAAGCATGCATACCAATGACACCCGACGCCGCTTCATCGGCCGGACGCTGCTGGCCGGCCTGGGACTGGCGGGCCTGGCGGCAGCGCCCATGGCCAGCGCCGCCGACTACCCGGACAAGCCCATCCAGCTCATCGTGCCGTATGGCGCGGGTGGGCCGACCGACGCGCTGCTGCGCACCCTGGCAACGCAGGCTTCGCAGCAGCTCGGGCAGAGCATCGTCATCGAGAACCGGCCGGGTGCCAATGGCACCTTTGGCGCGGCCATGCTGGCGCGCGCCCGCGACAGCCACACCATCGCGGTGATCCCGGCCACGGTGTTCCGCGAGCCCTTTCTCGCCAAGGTGCCCTATGATCCGCTCAAGCTCACCTACATCATCGGCCTGACCGATTATGTGTTCGGCTTGGCGGTGCGCCAGGATGCACCCTGGCAGAGCTGGCAGGAACTCGCCGAGGATGCCGCGCGCCGGCCCGGCCGGATCTCGGTCGGCATGGCCGGCGCCACCGGCACGGCGCGCATCGTGCTCGGCGAGATTGCCGATGCCAAGCAGCTGGATTTCAATTTCATCCCCTACAAGGGCGACAGCGAACTGACCACCGACCTGCTGGGCGGGCACGTGGATGCCGCGGCAATGACCGGCACCGCGGTGCAGTACATCAGCTCGGGCCGCATGCGCTACCTGGCCATGCTCACCGCCGAGCGTGCCGAGCTGTTCCCGGACGTGCCGACCTTCCGCGACCTGGGGGTGGAGGCCTGGGTCGACTCGCCCTTTGGCCTGGCCGGCCCCGCCGACATGCCGCCCGCGCACGTGCAGCGCATTCACGATGCCTTCAAGGCCGCGCTCGAATCGCCGCAGGGGCGCCAGGCCCTGGCCAGCCTGAACCAGCCGCTCAACTACATGGCACCGCAGGCCTATGCGGACTATGCGCGGCAGGCCATCGAGCGGGAGAAAGGCCGCGTCGAATACCTGCGCGCGCAAGGGCTAGTGAACTGATCCGGCATGCCGCTAGCCGTCAGCCGCCAATCGTCGGCTGTCAGTCCTGGTCCGCCAGAGGCAGTTCCTGCGCCGGCGCCTCCAGTTGCTGCAGGGCGCTGCGGATGGCATCGAGCAACACCTCGATCAGCGGGTTGGCCGGGCCCTTGCGCCAGATCGCCAGCGTCGCCGAGGGCGGGTGGCGCCCGGCCAGCGGCAGGAACACGGTGCCCGGCAGGCGCGTGCGGCGCATGGCATACGGCACCAGCGCCACGCCCAGGCCGCGCGAGACCAGTGCCACCACCGTCAGCCAGTGGCGCACTTCGTGCAGGTGCTCGGGCTCGACGCCGGCGCTGCGCAGCAGGCCCAGCACCTGCTCGTGGTAGAGCGGCGAGGCGCTGCGCGAGAACAGGATCAGCCGCTCGCCTTCCAGGCTGCGCAGGTCGATCGGGTCTTGCCGGGCCAGCGGATGGCCTGCGGGCAGGCAGCACAGGAACGGCTCCTTGACCAGCAGGCTGCTGTGCAGATTGCCCGGCAGGTGGCTGCCGTGCACCAGGCCGAAATCAAGCCGGCCGGCCGAGATGGCGGTGACCTGTTCGCTGGTGTTGAGCTCGGTGATGTCCAGCCGCACCTGCGGGTGCTGCCGCTGGAACTGCTGCAAGGCCTGGGGCAGGCCCCGATAGATCGACGAGGCGACGAAGCCCACCCGCAGGTGGCCGCCCTGACCCTGCGCGACGCCGCGCACCTCGGCGGCGATCTCCTTGGTGTCGGCCAGCAGCTGGTGCGCGCGCGGCAGCAGGTGCTCGCCCGCGGCGGTCAGCCGCACCTCCTTGCTGTTGCGCTCGAAGAGGCGTGCGCCCATGTCCTCCTCGAGCTGGCGGATCGCCACGCTCAGCGGTGGCTGCGAGATCGCCAGGCGCTGCGCGGCCCGGCCGAAGTGCAGTTCCTCGGCCAGTGCGATGAAGTAGCGCAGGTGTCTGAGTTCCATGCTTCCGTGCCTCCTTTTTGATATTTTTTAAGTATCGTACAAGATTTAATCGATATTTGACTTGAATGATTGCCTGCGCACAATGACCGCATGACAGCGCCATGCATCAAGGCCGCCATCCGGTCTTGACCGGTTGCCAAGAGCGCCAACAGGAGACAACACCATGCCCGATCCCAACCCTGCCAGCACCCGCCACCCCGTGCCGGACCGCCACGGCAGCAATCTCTATGCCGGCGACCTGCAGATGCAGCAACTGTTGCGCCTGTACCTGCCGGAGGACGTCAACGCGCACCTGCAGCCCTGGCTGCAGCGCATGGGGCAGCTCGCCGGCGGGCGGCTCGACGAGCTCGCCGGCATCGCCGACAAGAATCCGCCCGTGCTCTCGCTGCGCAGCCGCAGCGGCCAGGATGATCAGCGCATCCTCAAGCATCCGGCCTATGTGGAGATGGAGCACATCGCCTGGAACGAGTTTGCGCTCTCGGTGATCTCGCACCGCGACGACGTGCTGGGCTGGCAGGGCAAGCTGCCGCCGCTGGCCAAGTACGCACTGACCTACCTCTTCGTGCAGGCCGAGTTCGGATTGTGCTGCCCGCTGTCGATGACCGACTCGCTCACGCGCACGCTCAAGAAGTTCGGCTCGCCCGAGCTGGTGCAGCGCTACCTGCCGCGCCTCTTGCAGATGGACGTGGACGACATGGCCCAGGGCGCCATGTTCATGACCGAGCAGGCCGCGGGCTCGGACATCGCCAATACCGAAACGTTGGCCGAGCAGGCCGCGGACGGCAGCTGGCGCCTGCATGGCGACAAATGGTTCTGCTCCAACCCGGATGCCGAATTCGCCATGGTGCTGGCCCGCATGCAGGGCGGGGCGGCCGGCATGAAGGGTGTCTCGCTGTTCCTGCTGCCGCGCGACCTCCCGGACGGCAGCCACAACCACTACCGCATCATCCGCCTCAAGGACAAGCTCGGCACGCGCTCGATGGCCAGCGGCGAGATCCGTCTCGAAGGGGCCATCGCGCATCTTGTCGGCGAACCCGGCCGGGGTTTCGTGCAGATGGCCGACATGGTCAACAACTCGCGGCTGTCGAACGGCGTGCGCTCGGCCGGCATGATGCGCCGCGCCGTCGCCGAGGCCGAGTTCATCGCCCGCGAGCGCCATGCCTTCGGCAAGGCACTGCAGGACATGCCGTTGATGCAGCGCCAACTCGACAAGCTGCGCGTGCCCGCCGAGCAGGCGCGCAGCATGGTGTTCCAGACCGCGCGGGCGCTGCAGCGCTCGGACGGCGGCGAGGAGGGGGCCTACGCGCTGCTGCGCATCCTCACGCCGCTGATCAAGTTCCGCGCCTGCCGCGACGCCCGTAAGCTGACCGGCGACGCCATGGAGGTGCGCGGCGGCTGCGGCTACATCGAGGAATGGAGCGATCCGCGCCTGGTCCGGGACGCGCATCTGGGCTCGATCTGGGAGGGCACGAGCAACATCGTCGCGCTCGACGTGCTGCGGGCCATCCGGCGCGAGGGCTCGCTGCCGGTGCTGCAGCAGCATTGCGTGGCGCTGCTCGATGATGCGCGCATCGCGCCGGCCTTTGCCGCCGCGCTGCGCACCGCCTTCGAGCGGGCCGCCGCACTGGCCGCGCATGCCGCCGAAGCCGGCGGCGACCGGCTGGCCCGCCAGGCGGCCTCGGGCCTCTACCACTGCGCCAGCGCCACCGCGATGGCCTGGGAAGCCGGGCACACCGGCAGCGCCGAGCGCCTGCGGCTGGCCCAGCTGGCACTGCTGCACCGGGTGCTGCCGCGCGATCCGCTGCAGGAAGACACCATCCCGGCGGGCTGGAACGCCGCCTCGGCCGCCTCCACCGTGCAGGCCTGAGGCTGGCTGCGGCTGAACCACACATCGGACGAACCCTGCCTGGGCTGGCCGGCGGCTGATTGGAGGCATTGCGCCGGCCGATGCCGTTGCTGATGCCGGTGCCGGTCGGCCGGGGCGGGTGAGTGAACGGGTCAATGACCGGCCGGAACAGGCCGGACCAGGCCGGACCAGACAACAAGCAAGGAGACAAACCAATGAACAACTACCTCAACCGCCGCCGCATGCTGCGGGCACTGAGCGCCGGCCTGCTGGCCACTGGCCTGGCGGCTGCGGCCGTCAACACCGCGCAGGCCGGGGAATTCCCGGAGAAGGCCATCACCTTCGTCGTGCCATTCCCGCCCGGCGGGCCGACGGATGCCATGGCCCGCACGCTGGCCGCCGGGGTCGGGCAGTTGCTGGGCCAGTCGGTGGTGGTGGACAATCGCGCCGGCGCTGGCGGCAACATCGGCGCGTCAGCCGTGGCACGCGCCGCCCCCGATGGCTACACCATCATGTTCGGCACATCCGGCCCGCTGGCCATCAACCACAGCCTCTACAGCAAGGTCGACTACGACCCCCGCACCAGCTTCGCGCCCATCATCTATGTGGGCCACCTGCCCAACATCCTGGTGGTGCGCAAGGACCTGCCGGTGGACAGCGTGCAGGCGCTGATCGCGCTCGAGAAGGCCAAGCCGGGCAGCCTGAACTTCGCCTCGTCGGGCAATGGTGCCTCCTCGCACCTGGCGGGCGTGCTCTTCAACGGAATGGCCGGTACCGACCTGCAGCATGTGCCCTACCGCGGTACCGGCCCGGCGCTCAACGACCTGCTGGCCGGCCAGGTGGACATGAGCTTCACCGACATCCTCACCGCCATGCCTTATGTGCGCTCGGGCCGCGTCAAGCCGCTGGGCGTGGCCACCGCGCAGCGCTCGCAGGTTGCGCCGGAGCTGCCCAGCATCGCCGAGCAGGGGCTGCCTGGCTATGACGTCAGCGTGTTCTTTGGCGTCGTCGCTCCGGTGGGCACGCCGCCCGAGCGCATTGGGCGGCTCAACCAGGCCTTCGCGCAGGTGCTGCAAAGCGACAAGGTGCGCAAAAGCCTGAGCGACCAGGGCCTGGAACTGAGCACTGACTACCGACCGGAATACCTGGCGGGCTTCATCGCCAGCGAGCTGGACAAGTGGCACGCCGTGGTCGAGCAAGCCGGCGCCAGGCTGGACTGATGCCGCAGCCGCGCGGCTGCAGGCCAGCCCATGCGAGGCAAGTCGTGCGGCACGGGTTCCTAGAACCTGTTCACGATCGTTTCGTAGGTCACGCAGGAGGTCAAAAATGCAGTGGCAAGACGCCCGTCGCAGCCCAGACTGGGGGTCTGGGCAAGGCGGGCAACGCCGCCCGGTGGGTTTTCGACCTCCTGCCCTGCGGGTTGTCCCGGCAGGCGCGCGCTGCGGCGTTACAAATCCTCGTCGGGCCACCGGCCCGACTGCGGTTCGCGCCTTGCATCGCATCGCCTGGCGGGGCAACGTGGCCCGCGAAAAGATCGTCAACAGGTTCTTACAACAACAGGAGACAAGCATGACCCCCTTCCATCTGAACCGCCGCCGGCTGATGGCCGGCACCTTGCTGGCCGGCCTCGGGGCCTGGCTGGCCACGCCACCGGCGCATGGCGCAGAACCCTTCCCGAGCAAGCCGATCCAGCTCATCGTGCCCTATGGCGCCGGCGGACCCACCGATGCGCATCTGCGCGTGGTGGCCCAGCAGGCCTCAGCGGTGCTGGGCCAGCCGGTCATCATCGACAACAAGCCGGGCGCCAATGGCACCTTTGGCGCCGCCGCGCTGGCGCGCGCGCAGCCCGATGGCTACACCATCGCCGTGCTGCCCGCCAGCGTGTACCGCGAGCCCTGGCTGAACCGCGTGGCCTTCGATCCGCTGCGGCTGACCTACATCATCGGCATGACCGACTACACCTTCGGGCTGGCCGTGCGCCAGGATGCCCCGTGGCAGAGCTGGGACGATTTCGCCGCCGATGTGAAAAAGCGCCCGGGCAAGATCTCGGTGGGCGCGGCCGGGCCGGTGCAGACCCCGAACATCGTGGTCAATGAACTTATGCAGCTCACCGGGCTGGACCTCAACCGCGTGCCCTACAAGGGCGATTCCGACCAGGCGGCCGATCTGCTGGGCGGTCACATCGACGCCGGCGTGCTCTCCGGCGTGGCTTCGTCGCACATCCATTCCGGGCGCCTGCGCTACCTGGTCATGCTCACGCCCGAGCGCGTGCCGCAGTTCCCCGACGTGCCGACCCTGCGCGAGCTGGGCGTCAATGCCGTGGTGGAGTCGCCCTACGGCATTGCCGGGCCCGAGGGCCTGTCGCCCGAGCAGGTGCGCATTCTTCACGACGCCTTCAAGACGGCGCTGGAGTCGCCCGAGGGGCGCAAGATCCTCGACCAACTCAACCAGCCGCTGAACTACCGCGGCCCGGAGGCATTCGCGCAGTACGCCAAGGACGCCTTCGCACGCGAGAAGGGCCGCATGGAGCAGCTCAAGGCTTCGGGCGCACTGGACTGACTTGCCGGCCATTGCGCACCCGGCATGTCCGGCTATGCTGTGCGTCCGCCGCGCGGTGCCGCCGTCCGCATGGCCGGCGGCGCGATCGCCCCAAACCCGACGAGGAGAACGACCCATGAAGACCCCTGTACCCGAGCCGCGAGGCATCCTGTTCCAACTGCCCATGCCGATGGCCGGCAGCTTCGACCTGCGCGGCCTGGAGATCGGCGGCCTGCAGGCGAAGGTGCTGCTGCCCTACGACCCGGCCTGGACCAACAGCCGCGGCGAGGTGCATGGCGGCGCACTCTCCATGCTGTTCGACTGCACGCTGGCCAGTGCCTGCCGCGCCCACGAGCCGGGGCGCTTTGGCGTGGTCACGCTGGACCTCACCGTGCATTTCCTGGCACCGGGCCGCGGCGATGTGATCGCCAGTGCCACCTGCGAGCGGCGCGGCCGTGCCATGTGCTTCGCCCGTGGCGAGGTGCACGACGAAAGCGGGCAGTTGCTGGCGCTGGCCACCGGCACCTTCAAGCTGGTGGAGCGCACCCCCGCAGGCCCGGCACCAGGTGCTGCGCCAGGCCCATGAAAACCGACAGGGAGAAGCTCCGATGACCCCCCACATTTCCAACCCTTCCGCGCTGGCGGGCATCCGCGTGCTCGACATCTCGCGCATCCTCGGCGGCCCGTTCTGCGGCCAGGTGCTGGGCGACCACGGCGCCGACGTGCTCAAGATCGAGCCGCCGCAAGGGGACGACACGCGTACCTGGGGTCCGCCGTTCCGTGATGGCGTGGCCTCCTACTACTACGGCCTCAACCGCAACAAGCGCGTGCAGCAGCTCGATTTCTCCACCGAAGCGGGGCGCCAGCGTCTGCTGGAGCTGATGGCCGATGCCGACGTGCTGGTGGAGAACTTCAAGAGCGGCACCATGGAGAAGTGGGGCATCGGCTACGCGCAACTGGCCGAGCGTTTTCCGCGCCTGATCTGGTGCCGCGTCAGCGGCTTCGGCAGCGATGGGCCGCTTGGCGGCCTGCCCGGCTACGACGCGGCCGTGCAGGCCATGTCCGGGCTGATGAGCATCAATGGCGAGGCTGAGGGCGGCCCGTTGCGCGTGGGCCTGCCGGTGGTGGACATGGTGACCGGCCTGAACGCCGTGATTGGCGTGCTGCTGGCGCTGCAGGCGCGCCAGGCCAGTGGCAAGGGCCAGCTGGTGGAGGCCGCGCTCTACGACAGCGGCCTGTCGCTGCTGCATCCGCATGCGGCCAACTGGTTCATGAGCGGTCGCACGCCGCAGCGCACCGGCAACGGCCACCCCAATATCTACCCGTACGACACCGTCGATACGGCCACCGGGCCGATCTTCCTGGCGGTGGGCAATGACCGCCAGTTCGCCATTTTTTGCCGCACCATCGGCATGCCGGAGCTGGCGGAGCAGGACGACTACCGCAGCAACGAGCAGCGCTCGGTCCACCGCGCGGCGCTCAAGGTGCTGCTGCAGGAACGGCTGGCTGGCGCCGATGCACAACTGCTGGCCGAGCAACTGATGGCCAGTGGCGTGCCTGCCGCCGCCGTGCTCGACGTGCCGCAGGCGCTCACCCATCCGCATACGCAGCACCGCGAGATGGTGGTGCAGATGGGCGACTACCAGGGCCTGGGCGCGCCCGTCAAGCTCAGCCGCACACCGGCGAGCTATCGGCACGCGCCACTGACACCTGGGGCCGGTTTCCTGCCGCAAGGAGAGCCTGGCGTCTGATTCTGGCGCGGGCTGCTGCGCCAGACGGGCGTGCGACCGGATGGCCTGACGGTGGTATCCGGGCCGCGGTGGCGGACCGGCAATACGTGGGACAGCCCGAAGGGCAGGAGGTCAAAAACGCACAAGGCGGGCGTCCTGCCCACGGCATTTCTGAACTCCTGCGTGATCCACGGAAAGATCGTGAACAAGGTTGTCAGAACGTCGCCGGCGAATTCACCCAGAGAATGCGTGCGACCCCTTCGCCCACATTGGTGTAGCCGTGCGGCACATGGCTGGAAAACGCGAAGGCATCGCCCGCATGGACGACAAAGCGCTCGTCGGCCAGTTGCAGTTCCACCGAGCCTTCGAGTACATAACCCAACTCCTCACCGGTGTGCTCGATCAGCCCGTCACTGGCCTGGCCGGGCTCCATGATGTGGATGTTGGCTTGCAGCAAGCCGCCCCGCTGCGGCAGTACCAGGCGTTCTAGCGCAATGTCGCCCGAGCGGATGACGGGGCGTTCGCCGGCCCGCAAGACGGGACCGGTGCTCGGTGCGCCCTCGGTGGTCAGTGCCGCGATGTTGGTGTCGAGTGCCACCGCCAGCCGGTGCAGCATGGTCAGCGAGGGGGTGGCGTAGCCGCGTTCGATCTTGGATATCAGGCTTTCCGAACACTCGGCCCTGCGCGCCAGTTCGAGCAGGGTGTAGCCCGCCACCAGGCGGGCATGCCGCAGACGCACGCCCAGGGAACTGGTGGGGTTGGCGTGCTCTTTCGAGGGATGGTGCTGGGCGTAGTCGGTGTCGGTCGTCACGGGGCGCTATCGCGGTATGGGGTTCATGTCTCTTGATTCGCCAGAGCAGTCACAGTATAGGCGAGTGCCTGAACGCCCAGAAACAGGTCGTGCGGGTCGGTCGCTTCCGCAGCGTTATGGCTGATTCCATTTTTGCTCGGCACGAAGATCATCGCGGTCGGGCAATGGTCGGCAAGATACATCGCATCATGGAACGCGCCCGAGGTGATGGGCATCGGCGCGGGCAGGCCCGCCTGTGCGCAGGCGCGCCCGGCCGCCGCCTGGATGAGGTCCAGCATGGGCCGGGGGAAATGGGTCGGCGCGCGCTGGAAGAATCGCTCCAGGCTCACCGAGCCGCCCGCGTCGGCCGCCAGGCCGCGCAGAAACGCCTCGAAACGGTCGAGCACACTGTCGTCCAGGCAGCGCACATCGACGGTGAACTCCACCTGACCGGGGATGGTGTTGACGGAATTCGGGCTGACCTGCCACCGCCCCAGCGTCAGGCGCAACTGGTCGGCGGCGTGCGTTGCCGCGAAGCCGTAGAGTTTCTGCGCCAGGGACACGGCGGCCGCCATGGCGTCGCGGCGCTCGTCCATGGGGGTGGTTCCCGCATGGGCCATGGCACCATGGCAGGTGACGGTGAACCAGCGGACCGCCTGAATGCCGGTCACAACGCCCAGGGGGATGCCGGCGCGCTCGAGGACCGGGCCCTGCTCGATGTGGAGCTCGACGCAGGCCGAGAGCGGGCGTTGCATCTCGCAGCGGGGGACGCCCGGAATGCTGTCCAGGGCTGCCTGCAGCGCGTCGCCGAAGCGGACCCGGCTCTGGTCCACGGCGTCCAGGTAGCCTGCCAGGCGCGACGGGTCGACGAATGCGCTCGATCCCATGGTGCCGGGGCCGAAGCGGCTGCCTTCCTCGTTGGTCCAGGCCACGACCTCGATGGGGCGCAAGGTGTCGATGCCAGCATCGTTGAGCGCGGCGATGATCTCGAGCCCCGCGACGACGCCATACGCGCCATCGAGCTTGCCTCCCACGGGCTGGGTGTCGCCGTGGCTACCGGTCAGTACCGGGGGGAGTTCATTGCGGCGCCCGGCCCGCCGGAAGAACAGGTTGGCGCAGTCGTCGACCATGACCTCGCAGCCCAGTGCGCGGGCCTGCTCGATCAGGTAATGGCGCGAGGCGAGATCGATGCTGGTGAGCGTCTCGCGCGAGACGCCGCCATCCGGGCGGCCGCCAAAGGTCGCCAGTGCCGCGATGGATGATTGCAGTCGTTCGTTGTCAATGGCGTCCTGGGCCTGCTCGGCGGACCGGGAGAGGGGCTGATTCACGGTGTATCTCTGTGGTAAGGGTTATGCCAGGCTGCATTCGAGTGCATGGGCTGCGGCAAGGAGCTGGGTATCCCGGAAGGCTCGCCCAACCAGCGTGACGCCGACCGGCATGCCGTCCTGGCCCGCTCCGACGGGAACGTGGACGCATGGATTGCCCAGCAGGGTCCACATGCGGTTGAACACCGGGTCGCCGGTGCCCTGCAATCCTTCGGGGGCCACGCCCTCGGTGCTGGGGGCCAGGATGACGTCGAAATCCGCGAACATGGCGTCCAGCGCATGGCGGGCACGATGGGCTTCGATGCGTGCGCCGAAGTAGTGCTCACCGTCGATGGATTGGCCTTGGGCCAGCACGGCGGCAAAGGCTGAGCTGAAGCGATCGGCTGCGGTGCGTCTTTCGGGGGCGAACGCCGCCGCCGCCTCGTAGGCCATGATGTCGATCTGCGCAGTGTTCAGTGCCGAGAAGTGCGCGGGCAGGGAAAGGTCTGTCAGACGCGCGCCATGGTGTTCGAGCAGGCGGGCGGCTGTTGCCAGGGCCTGCCGCGTGTCGCCGGTGGCCCGATCCCAATATGGCGTGTGGCACAGGGCCACGCGCAGGCGAGCCACAGACGGGCGGCCTTGCGGCAGAGGCGCCAGCGAGGGCAGAGGCAGGCGCGCCAGCGTGCCCACGAAGAAGGCGGCATCGTCCACGCTGCGCGCCAGCGCGCCCACCGTGTCCAGGCTGGGCGACAGCGGCTTGATGCCGGCCAGCGGCAGCGTGCCGTGCGTGGGCTTGTAGCCCACCACGCCGCAGTAGGCGGCCGGTCGGATGATGGAGCCGGCGGTTTGGGTGCCGAATGCGACGGGCACCATGCCCGCTGCCACGGCGGCGGCGGAGCCGCTCGACGAACCACCGGGGGTGCGGGGGACGGACAAGGGGGCGCGGGGGTTGCGGGTCGGGCCCGGCTGGAAGGTGGCGAATTCGGTCGTGACGGTTTTGCCCATGATGACGGCACCGGCGCTGCGGGCCATGGCCACGCATGCGGCATCAACGGCGGGGCGATATCCGGCGTAGATGGGGGAGCCATACGTGGTCGGCATGTCGCTCGTGTCCATCAGGTCCTTCACGCCAATGGGCAGACCATGCAGCCCGTGCCGGGAGCCGCGGGTGGCACCCGCATCCAGCGCGCGGGCCTGTGCCAGCGCCTGTGCGGCGTCGAAGTGCTGCCAGGCGAGAATGCCGGGTTCGGCGGCCTCGATGCGTTCGATGCATGCTTGTACGACGGACTGCACCGGCAGTTCGCGGCGTTGGAGGCGGGTGATCAGGTCCCGTGCAGACCAGCTGAGGCAATCGTTCATGGCATCTTTGCGGGCTCAGCCGAAGTAGGCGGCCTTCACTTCATCGTTGGCCGCCAGTGCCGCCGCGCTGCCTTCGGCCACCACGCGCCCCTGGGACAGCACATAGCCATGGTGCGAGATCGCCAGCGTCTGGCGTGCATTCTGCTCGACCAGCAGCACCGTGATGCCCAGCGTGTTGATCTGCTGGATGACGTTGAAGTTCTCTTTCACGTACAGCGGCGACAAGCCCAGCGAGGGTTCGTCGATGACCAGCAGCTTGGGCTCGGCCATCAGGCCGCGGCCGATCGAGACCATGGCCTGCTCGCCGCCGGACATGGTGCCGGCCAGCTGCTCGGCGCGCTCCTGCAGGCGCGGAAAAACGGCGTAGACCTTTTCCAGGCGCCTGCGCACCACCGCCGCGTCCTTTTCCAGATAGGCGCCGAGCGCGAGGTTGTCAGCGACCGTCATGCGGGGAAAGACCTTGCGGCCCTCGGGAATGCAGGAGATGCCGCTGGCGACGATCCGGTGCGTCTTCTCGCCCGCCAGGTCCCGGCCATCCCAGAGGATGCGGCCCTGGCGTGGCGGGGTCAGGCCGAGAATGGCGCGGATCAGGGTGCTTTTGCCGGCCCCATTGGCGCCCAGGATGCAGGTGATCTTGCCGGGCGCGACCTCGATGGACACGTCATGGAGCACGTTCACCTTGTCGTAGCCGGTGCTCAGGCCTTGGACGCTCAAAGCGCTCATGTGGTTTCCTCTCCCAGGTAGGCGGTCTGCACGGCCGGATCGGACGTGATGTGCGCGTAGGTGCCCTCGGCGATCTTCTTGCCGTAGTTCAGCACCACGCAGCGGTCGGTGATGCGCTCGATCACGTTCATCTCATGCTCGATCAGCACCACCGTGAGATTGCCCAGCTTGCTGCGCACGTCGAGGATGTCGCCCATCAGCGCGTGCGTCTCGTCATGTGTCATGCCGGCCGAGGGCTCGTCCAGCAGCAGCAGCCTGGGCCGGCTCAGCAGCGCGCGGCAGACCTCGATGCGGCGGCGGTCGATCATGGTGAAGGTCTCCACCGGCTCGAACATCCGGTCCACCAGCGGCGGGCTGAAGATGCCCAGCAATTCGCGCACCTTCTGCACATAGGCGTCGTACTCGGCGCGGAAGGCCTTGCGGCGAAAGAGGTTGAACACCAGGCCGTGGTGCATGTGCTGGTAGTCACCGATCACGATGTTGTCGAACACCGTCAGGGGCAGCGACAGGCGCGAGCGCTGGAAGGTCCGCGCCACGCCGCTGCGGTAGATCTCCTGGGGGCGCTTGCCGATGACGTCGTGGCCGTTGTAGAGGATCGCGCCTTCGCTGGCCTTGTACAGGCCCGTGAGCACGTTGAAGAAGGTCGTCTTGCCAGAGCCGTTGGGGCCGAGCAGGCCCAGCACCTCGCCCTCGCGGATCGTCATGTCGAGCCTGTCCAGTGCCGTGAGGCCGCCGAAGCGCATGGTCAGGTCCTGGACATCGACCAGTGTTTTCGTCGGGTTCATCGCGGGGCCTCCTGGCTGAAGAACAGGCGTGTCTTGCGCGGCAGCAGGCCGTCGGGGCGGAACAGCAGGATGACGATCACCAGCGCCGCATAGAGCAGGAAGCGGTACTCCTGGATGAACTGCAGCTTCTCCGGCAGCATCAGCACGATCACGGCGGCGGGAATCAGCCCGACGGCATTGCCCAGCCCGCCGAGGATGACGATCGAGAGCATCAGCAGCGAGTCGGCAAAGGTGAAGTTGTTGGGCGCCACGAAGCTGGTGACCATGCCATACACGCTGCCGGCGATGCCGATGAAGAAATTGCCCATCATGAACGCGATGACCTTCCAGCGGGCGATGTGCAGCCCGAACGTCGCCGCGGCGGTCTCGTCGGTACGCACCACGTCCATGCTCAGGCCGATCCACGAACGCTCCAGCGCCTTGACGATCAGGAAAATGCCGCCAAACACCGCGAGGCTGAGCACCGCGTAGCTCACATAGAACGAGACTTCGTGGCCGAAGATGGAGAAGCCGTCGTTGAACGCGTAGCCGAACAGTTCCATGCCGGGAACCTGCAGGCCTTGCGGCCCGCCGAGGACGTCGTTGACTTCGATGAAGGTCTTGAACAGGATGCCGAAGGCGATGGTCACCAGGGCGGCGTAGTGGCCGCGCGTGCGCAGCACCGGGGTGATCAGCACCGAGCCGATGACGGCGGCGATCAAGCCGGAGATCACGACGATCAGCAGGTGCGGAATGCCCGTGTGCGCAGCCAGCACGGCCGTGGTGTAGGCACCGATGCCGAAGAACGCGGCGCCCGCGAAGTTGGCAACGCCGGAGAAGCCGAACTGCAAGGTCAATCCGAGGCCGGCGGTGGCGTAAAGCAGCACCACGCAGATCATGAGCAGCACGAAATGCTGGTCATGGAACAGCGCGATCAACGCGAGCGCCGAGCCGGCCGCCAGCAGGCGTGCCAGGGCGGGGCGGCCGGTGCCGGCGGCTTCGATCCGTGCGGCGATGCCGGTCCTGCGCGCCAGGGCCACGGCAATGGCGGCCACCGCCAGCAGTGCCGCGATGCCGGCCTGGGTTTCGGCATGCAGGAACAGCCACATGTAGAAGGTCAGCGCGATGCTGGCGAGGGCCAGCACCAGGGCGGGCTTGCGTGTTGGTCTGGTCATGGCGTTAGACTCGCTCGCTGGATTTTTCGGCAATCAGGCCGGTTGGCTTCCAGGCCATCAGGATGATGACCACCGCAAAGGCAAACACATCCTTGTAGGCGCTGGGAATGTCGGGCACCAGCGCCGGCAGCGCGGCGCTGCCCAGCACCTGCAATGCGGCAAACAGGAAGCCGCCGATGATGGCGCCGTAGATGTTGCCCAGACCACCGAGAATGGCCGCGGCAAAGCCGATCACGCCTAGCAGCAACCCGACGTTGAAGTTGATCTCGTTGTAGTAGAGGCCGTTCATCACGCCGGCGAGCGCCGCCATGCCCGAGCCCAGCGCGAAGGTCAGCAGCACCACCGCTTCGAAGTTGATGCCCATCAGGCGCGCGGTCTCGCCGTCCTGCGCCACGGCGCGGATGGCCTTGCCCAGGCGGGTGCGCGTGATGAGCAGGTGCACGCCGACGATCGCGGCGGCACCGGCGACCAGCAGGATCAGGTTGTCCAGCCGCACGGCAAGCCCGCCGATCTCGATCACGTTGGTGGGCAGCAGGCGGGGGAAGGGCTTGGGGTTGGAGCCGTCCGGATAGAACAGGCGGACCGCCTCCCGGATGACGGTGCCCAGCATCAACGTGGCGAGCAGCGTATTGAGCGGCGGCGCCTTGCGCAGCGGCAGGATCAGGAACTTGGCGATGCCGGCGCCGAGCAGGCCGGTCACGAAGATGGCGGCGATCACCACCGCCGCCAGCTGGAGCCAGGGCGAGCCGATGTCCAGCATGGTCATCCCGATGGCGGTGGCCAGTCCGGCGAAGGCGCCGATCATCAGCACATCGCCATGCGAGAACTGGATCACGTCCAGCACGCCGAAGAACAGCGTGAAACCGACGGCGACCATGGCATAGATGATGCCGAGCATCAGCCCGTTGAGTATGTATTGTCCCAGTTCACTCATGGTGTCTCCCGTTGGCGCTGCGGACGGCCCGGCCGCTCCGGCCGGCCGCAGCCGCATTCCTCGCACAGGTGTTTACAGACCGCTCAGCTTCTTGGCGCCGGAGGCATACGCGCTGTCTTCCCAGATCACCCACTTGCCGCCGTCCACCACGTACTTGGTCACCAGCGGCACGATGTTCTGGCGGTGGTCGTCGAAGGTCACCTTGCCGATGACGGTGTCGACTTCGCTGGTCGCGTTGAGCTCGTCACGCACCTTCTTGCGATCGGGGCCGACCTTCTCCACGGCGTCGATGATCAGATTGGTTGCGGCGAAGGCGAACGGGCCATAGGCTTCGGGCGGCTCGCTGTACTTCTGCTGCTGGTATTGCTCGGAAAAGAACTGGCCGCCCGGCAGTTTTTCCAGCGGCGCGCCTTCCAGGAAGGCCAGCGAACCCTCGGCGAGATCTGCGCCCACGCCCTGGATATAGGCGTCAGACATGATGCCGGACGTTCCCTCAAACTGCGCCGGAATGCCCAGCTTCTCCATCTGCGTGCGGATGCGCACGCCCAGGGGCGTGAGGCCGCCGAAGTAGATGACGTCCGGCTTGAGCTCGCGGATCTTGGTCAGCTCGGACGTGAAGTCCTGCTGCTCGGCCGTGACGCCGAACGTGCCGACGATGGTGCCGCCGTTCTTGGTCAGGTACTCGCTGAAGTACTTGTTGTGGCCTTTGCCGTAGTCGGTCGTGTCGTGGATGATCGCCCAGGTCTTGTAGCCGAGGTCGGTGACGAATTTCGCCGCCACTTCGCTCTGGTTGATCATGGTGCCATTGACGCGGTGGATTTCCTTGAAGTCGTTGGCATAGGTGATTTCGGGCAGAACGGCGCCCCAGACCACCACCGGCAGGCCGAAGCGCTGGTAGACGCCGACGGTGCCCATGGCCACGGCGGAGCAGAAATGCGTCACCCCCGCGACGATGTTGCGGTCCGTCGCGACCTTGGTGGCCACCTGGACGCCGACGTTGGGGCGGCACTCGTCATCCTGGGTCACCAGCTGGTAGGTGTATTTCGATTGCGGGTCTGCGTTGCGCAGGCGAACAGCCAGATCCGCCGAGTTGCGGCCACCCAGGCCAATGGCCGATACGCCGCCGGTGAGCGGGCCGACGAAGGCAATCTTGACGACATCCTTGGCCACTGCGGGCGTACTGGCCAAAAGCAGGCTGGCGGAGGCGGACAGCATCGCGGCCGCGATGACGGAATGTTTCTTTTGCACCTGGTTCCCCTTCGAGGTAAATACAGCGAAATACGGCGTTGCATTCAAGCCATTTGAATTTTCATGCAAGCAATATGCATGTCATTCAAGTAGCTTGAATTTTGTCAAGCAAGTACCGTGCCCGTATCGTCGACGGGGAGTGGATGCTGCGGTGCTACAGCGGCTCAGCAGGCTTTAAGGGGGGAATGCTGGCGGAGTGGGCCCGGTCTGGCGCCATCTTGGTGCCGCCTTGGCCTTGCGCCAGGTGGAGAATGGCGGCGGCCCGGGCACAGCGCACGCCACATCGTGGCGCGGCATGTTTCATTTTGGTGCGGACAGGTTCCCCGGCAAGGCCGCTGGCATGGACACCTTCCAGCCAGGACCGGGGTGAGCGCAGGGGGGGGTTACACCGCCACCGGCGCCTTGATGGCCGGATGGTGCTGGTAGCCGAGCACTTCGAAATCCTCGTAGGCGTAGTCGAAGATCGATGCCGGCCGGCGCTTGACGTGCAGCGTCGGGTACGGGAGGGGCGTGCGCGAGAGCTGCTCGCGCACCTGATCGACGTGGTTGTCGTAGATGTGGCAGTCGCCGCCGGTCCAGATGAAGTCGCCCACCGCCAGATCGGTCTGCTGCGCCACCATGTGCGTGAGCAGCGCGTAGCTGGCGATGTTGAAGGGCACGCCCAGGAACAGGTCGGCGCTGCGCTGGTAGAGCTGGCAGCTGAGCTTGCCGTCCGCCACATAGAACTGGAAGAAGGCGTGGCAGGGCATCAGCGCCATCTGGTCGAGCTCGGCCACGTTCCAGGCACTGACGATGATGCGGCGCGAGTCGGGGTTCTGCCGCAGCGTCTCGATGACCTGCGCGATCTGGTCGATGTGGCCGCCATCGGGCGTGGGCCAACTGCGCCACTGCGCGCCGTAGACGGGGCCGAGGTCGCCGTCGGCGCGCGCCCATTCGTCCCAGATGCTCACGCCGCGCTCCTGCAGCCAGTGCACGTTGCGTTCGCCGCGCAGAAACCACAGCAACTCGTAGATGATGGACTTGAGGTGCACCTTCTTGGTGGTCACCAGCGGGAATCCCTCGGCGAGGTCGAAGCGCATCTGGTGGCCGAACACGCTGCGCGTGCCGGTGCCGGTGCGGTCGCCTTTCGGCGTGCCGTGCTCGAAGACGTGGCGCAGCAGGTCTTCATACTGGTGGCGCACCGGGCGCGTGGCGGCGGGGGTCTCAGGCATGGGCAGGCTCCTGGGCAGGCATGGGCAGCACGGCGCGCGGGTTGAGCAGACCCTGCGGGTCCAGCGCCTGCTTGATGGCGCGCATCAGCGACAGGGCCACCGGGTCCTTGTAGTGCAGCAGCTCGGCGGGCTTGAGGCGGCCTACGCCGTGCTCGGCCGAGAAGGAACCGCCATAAAAGGCCACGGTGTCGTAGATGACCGATTGCACGGCCTGGGCTTCGCTGGTGACGAAGGCACGGGCATCGGCGCCTTCGGGGGCTTGCACATTGAAGTGCAGGTTGCCGTCGCCCAGATGGCCGAAGTTGATGATGCGCGCGCTCGGGTGGCTTTGCGCCAGTGCCGCCTTGGCGCGTGCCACGAAGGACGGGATGCTCGAGGAGGGCACGGAGATGTCGTGCTTGAGGTGGACGCCTTCCTGCGCCTGTGCCAGCGGGATGTGCTCGCGGATGTCCCACATGCGCTGGGCCTGGTCGAGGCTTTGCGCCACTGCTCCGTCGAGCAGCAGGCCGGCCTCGAAGGCCTGCTCCAGCAGCGCTTCCAGGCGGGTGCGGGCACGCTCCTCGCTCTCGTCGTCCGAATACTCGAGCAGGATGAAGGCTTGCCCGGCAGTGGCGTCGATGGGCAGGCGCAGCTGCGGCATGTGCTTTTCCACCAGACGCAGCGCGTCCTGCTCCATGGCCTCGAAGCCGGTCAGGCCGGCGCCCAGGTGCTTCTGGCTCAGCGACAGCAGTTCAACGGCGAATTCCAGCGAATCGACGGCCAGCCACGCGCAGCTGGTGGCGGCCGGCTGCGGGTAGAGCCGCAGCGTGGCGCCGGTGATGATGCCCAGCGTGCCTTCGCTGCCGATCATCAGGTTGCGCAGGTCGTAGCCGGTGTTGTCCTTGCGCAGGCCGGAGAGGCCGTTCCAGACGCGGCCGTCGGCGGTCACCACTTCCAGCCCCAGGCACAGCTCGCGGGCATTGCCATAGCGCACCACCTGGGTGCCACCGGCATTGGTGGCGAGGTTGCCGCCGATCACGCAGCTGCCCTCGGCCGCCAGGCTCAGCGGCAGCAGCAGGCCTTCGGCACGCGCCGCATCCTGCAGGTTTTGCAGGATGCAGCCGGCGTCCACCGTCATGCTGAGGTTGGCACGGTCGATGGCGCGGATGCCCTGCATGCGGCGCAGGCTCAGCACCACCTGGTGGCCGGAATCGTCGGGCGTGCTGCCCAGCACCAGGCCGGTGTTGCCGCCCTGCGGCACGATGGATACATCCAGACCCTCGGCCTTGGCGGCGGCGCAGGCCTGCACCACGGCAGACACCTCGGCCGTGCTGGCGGGTGTCACCACGGCCAGCGCCTTGCCCCTGGCGAGCTGGCGCCAGTCCTGCTCCCACAGCGACAGGTCGCCATCGGTGTGGGTGTGTTCGTTGCCCACGATGGCTTGCAGTTTGGCGATGAGAGCGTTGCTTGGCATGGTATCTGGATGAAATGGAGGAAATGATGGGGCGGCAGTAGGCCCCTGGCGGGCCGTCGGTGAACCGTCAGCGCGGATTATCTCCCGCCTTGCCAACCCGGGCCAGGCGCTGGCCATTGCGCAGGCGCAGCCGCACGTAGGCGGCGCAGCCGCCGAACACCAGCAGGCTCAGCAACACTTCCAGCGCGGCCAGCCAGGCGCCGGGCGCGGCCTCGGTGGTGGCGCGCACCACGCCTTCGGTGAAGTAGAGCCAGATCAGCAGGCTCAGCCAGCGATAGGTGTAGAGGCGGTTGCGCAGCAGCCCGCCCAGCGGCAGGCACAGTGGCAGTGCCTTGAGTGCCAGCAGCGAGCCGCCGGTGCCGATCGGGGCCCAGAACAGCTCCCAGCCCACGCACAGCACGATCAGCGCCAGCACCGCTCCCACCACCAGCAGGCGGCAGCGCGCGATCCAGCGCGGCAGTGCGGCATCGGCCGTGGAGGACGGAGAGCGGATCGGGGCGGCTGGCATAGGCGGGCCATTCTACGGCCTGTGCCGCATGGCAAGGGCATGCAGGGGCATGCGCTGGGAAACGGTCTACACTCGGCTCCTTGCACAGGCGCGCTGGCCCGGTCGGGGCGCCTGCCTAACCGCAGATCGCACGCAGGCCGTGGATCGCCATCATTCCACCTTTTCAAGATGACCCAGCTCGACGCTCTCAAGCAGTACACCACCGTGGTGGCCGACACCGGCGACTTTCACCAGTTGCAGGCCTTCCAGCCACAGGATGCCACCACCAATCCCTCGCTGATCCTCAAGGCCGTGCAAAAGCCCGAATATGCGCCGCTGGTGGCTGATGTGCTGGGCAACACGCGCGCGCTCGCGCTGGACGAGCGCATGGACCGCCTCATCGTGCGCTTTGGCAGCGAGATCCTGCGCATCATCCCGGGGCGCGTCTCCACCGAGGTCGATGCACGCCTGAGCTTCGACACCAATGCCACGCTGACGCGCGCCGAACGCCTGATCGCGCTGTACCAGGCCGAGGGCGTGGATACGCGCCGCGTGCTCATCAAGGTGGCCGCCACCTGGGAGGGCATCCAGGCCGCGCGCGAGCTCGAGCAGCGCGGCATCAGTACCAACCTGACGCTGTTGTTCGCGTTCTGCCAGGCCGTGGCCTGCGCCGAAGCCAAGGTGCAGCTGATCTCGCCCTTCGTCGGCCGCATCTACGACTGGTACAAGAAGCAGGCTGGCGCCAACTGGGACGAGGCGGCCCGCGCCGGCGTCAACGATCCCGGCGTGCAATCGGTGGCGGGCATCTTCGAGTATTTCAAGCACTTCGGCATCCGCACCGAGATCATGGGCGCGAGTTTCCGCAATGTGGGGCAGATCCTGGCGCTGGCCGGCTGTGACCTGCTGACCATCAGCCCCGACTTGCTCGAGCAACTGGCCAGGACGGAGGGCGCGGTCACGCGCCAGCTCGATGCGGACGCGGCCAAGGCCGCGCGGCTCGATCATGTCAGCTACGACGAGGCCCAGTTCCGCTACGCCCTCAATGCCGATGCCATGGCCACCGAGAAGCTCGCCGAAGGCATCCGCGCCTTCGCGGCCGATGCCGTCAAGCTCGAGCAGATCGTGAACAGGTTCTGAGGGCCCGGGCATGGCCCGGCGCGGCAGGGGCATGACAGGTAAAATGCGCCGATGATCGCATCCCCCCCACTGGCCGACAAACCGGCCAATTTCGATGGCTCCCGTGCGCAGGACATCGGCCGCCGCACCATCCAGATCGAGATCGAGCAGCTGCAGGCGCTGTATGGCCGCCTGGATGGACACTTCGCCCAGGCCGTCGCCTGCATGCTGCGGATCCAGGGCCGGGTGATCGTCACCGGCATGGGCAAGAGCGGCCACGTGGGCCGCAAGATCGCCGCGACGCTCTCCTCGACCGGCACGCCATCCTTCTTCCTGCACCCGGCCGAGGCCAGCCATGGCGACCTGGGCATGGTCACCGCGCAGGACGTGGTGCTGGCCATCTCCAACAGCGGCGCCAGCGAGGAATTGGTGGGCATCCTGCCCATCATCAAGCGCCTGGGCGCGCCCATCATCGCCATCACCGGCAAGCTCCATTCGGCGCTGGCGCTGCACGCCGACATCGTGCTCGACAGCCGTGTCGACCAGGAGGCCGACCCGCTCAACCTGGCGCCGACGGCCAGCACCACCGTGCAACTGGCGCTGGGCGACGCGCTGGCCATCGCGCTGGCCGATGCACGCGGCTTCCGCACCGAGGATTTCGCGCGCTCGCACCCCGGCGGCGCGCTGGGGCGGCGCCTGCTCACGCATGTGGGCGACGTGATGCGCAGCGGCGATGACGTGCCGCGCGTGGGTCTGCATGCCGGGTTTGGCGAGCTGGTGCATGCCATTTCCGCCAAGGGCATGGGCGCCACCGCAGTGGTGGATGCCCAGGGCCATGTGGCCGGCATCTACACCGATGGCGATCTGCGCCGCCACATCGAGGCCGGCGTCGACCTGCGCCAGCAGACCGCCGGCGAGCTGATGCACCCGGCGCCGCGCACCATCGCCGCCACCGCGCTGGCGGCCCAGGCCGCCGAGCTGATGGAGCGCCACCACATCACCAGCCTGCTGGTCACGGACGAGCAGGGCGTGCTGATCGGTGCCGTGCACGTGGGCGACCTTATGCGCGCCAAGGTGATCTGAGAACCTGTTCGAAAGCCGCGCCAGCCTCTTGCGAGCCTCTCTTTTCCCCAGTTTCCCGTCCTTTTGCGAGAGCCCCAGCCATGCCCGTCACCGCCATTGCCCAACGCTTCGATGACACCCTGCTCGACCGCGCCGCGCCGGTGCGGGTGGTGTTCTTCGACATCGATGGCGTCTTCACCGATGGCGGCCTCTACATCGATGCCGAAGGCGAGGGCATCAAGCGCTTTCACACGCTCGACGGCCACGGCATCAAGCTCATCGCGCGCGCCGGCATCGTGCCGGCCGTCATCACCGGCCGCGACAGTCCGGCGCTGCGCCTGCGCCTGAAGGCGCTGGGCGTCGAGCATGCCGTCTTTGGCACCGAGCGCAAACGCCCGGCGGCCGAACAATTGCTCGCCACGCTGGGGCTGGACTGGTCGCAGGCCGCCGCCATGGGCGACGACTGGCCCGATCTGGCCGTGCTGCGCCGCTGCGCGTTCGCCTGCGCGCCCGGCAATGCCCACGCCGAAGTGCTGGCCGAAGCCGACTATGTCACCTCCCTGGCTGGCGGCCATGGCGCGGTGCGTGAATTCTGCGATCTGCTGCTGCATGCCAGCGGCCGCTATGGTGCATTGCTGCAGGAGGCCCTGGACGCATGAACGCAAGCCTGACCGCCCCATCCGGCCGGCGCAAACGCGGCCTGCGCTACCGCATCGACAAGCTCTCGGTCTACCTGCCGATGATCGCCATGGCGGTGCTGGCGCTGGGCACTTTCTGGCTGGCGCGCAGCGTGCCGCCAACGGTGCAGGATGCGCCGCAGCGCGCGCCTGGCAGCGAACCTGACTACCAGTTGTTCGATTTCGTCATCCGCAATTACACGCCCGGCGGCGCGATGAGCAGCGAGATCATGGGCGATGTGGCACGCCACCGGCCCGATACGGACACGCTCGAGGTCGAGCAGGTGCGCATCCGTGCCATTGGCGACGACGGGCGCCTGACCACCGCCAGCGCCGACACCGGCACCAGCAATGCCGATGGCTCGGAACTGAGCCTGCATGGCAATGCCGTGGTCATCCAGCATGCGCTGGGAGCCCTGCCGCGCCAGGAGTTCCGGGGCGAGGAACTGCAGGTCTGGCCCGAGCAGGAGCGCGTGCGCAGCGACAAGCCCGTGGTGCTGTTGCGCGGCCAGGACCGCATGACCGGCGACCAGCTCGACTACGACAAGCGCCAGCAGCGCATGGACCTGAGCGGACGGGTGCGCAGCACCATCCAGCCGGCACCGTCAGCACCCTCGGCTCCCGCACCCTGATGATCCGAAGGCCGAGGCTGCCGTATCCATCTTCGATGGCGAGCGCCGTGGGCGCCGTCAGAACCTGCCAAGGCCCGCCATGAACACCGACCCAACCGGCGCTTCCACCCCCACCACTGCTGCCGCCACCGACGCGCATGCCAATGCGCCCCTGGTGTTCATCACCGGCGCCTCCAGCGGGCTGGGCCAGGCCCTGGCCGCACACTATGCCCGGCAAGGCTGGCGCCTGGCGCTGGTGGCGCGACGGCTGAGCGTGATGCAGGCCTGGTGCGAGCACCTGCAACTGCCGCCCTGGCAGTGCCGCCTCTATGCCGCCGATGTGGCTGAACCTGCCAGCATCCGCGCCGCGGCCGAGCAGTGCCTGGCGCAGCAAGGCCTGCCGCAGGTCGTGATCGCCAGCGCCGGCATCAGCCATGGCATTGATACCGGGTGCTGGGAAGATCTGCCTGCCATGCAGCAGATCTGGCAGACCAACAATCTGGGCATGGCCGCCACCTTCATTCCCTTCATCGGGCCCATGCGCACACGTGGCAGCGGCAGTCTGGTGGGCGTTGCCAGCGTGGCGGGCGTGCGCGGCCTGCCCGGCCACGCCGGCTACAGCGCCAGCAAGGCGGCGGTGCTGGCCTATTGCGAGAGCCTGCGCGGCGACCTGCGCGGCAGCGGCGTGAAGGTCACGACCATCAGCCCCGGCTTCATCGACACCGCAATGACCAGGGACAACCCGTTTCCTATGCCGTTCTTGATGCCTGCCGACGCCTTCGCCCGCCAAGCCGCGGCGGCCATTGCCCGCCAGAGTAGTTATGTGGTGATTCCCTGGCAGATGGGCTGGCTGGCGCGGCTGCTGCGCGTGCTGCCCGACTGGCTGTTCGATTGGGCCCTGGCCGGCCGTGGCCGCAAGCCGCGCAAGACGCCTGGCGATGGGCAAGACAAGGGCGGGCCGCAGCCCTGAACGAGGGCAGGGGCCGTCCGCCTCAGTCCGCCTCAGTTTGTTTCGGGGCGGGGTTCGATGGATGGCTGGGCCGCCTGCACGGCGGCGATCCGGGCGGCCTGGATGAACTGGCCGATGCGTTCGCCGCGCAACCCGCGTGCCGCAGCTTCGCCAGCGAGCTGCGCCGTGTCCACGCTGCGCGCGGCGGCCAGGGCTTGCAGCAGGCGCTGGCGTTGGGGGTAGGGGCGATCCTGCAGACCGAGACGGCCGCGCGCATCGCATTCGCAGGCCCACAGGGCCAGGGCAAAACGCTCCGGGCGCCGCAGCGCGTCGCAGCGCTCGAGCAGGCGCACCACGGCGGCGGCCGAGAAGTGTTCGCTGCGGTGGATGTTGCCGTGTTCCTGCGCGACCAGTGCGGCCAGTTCGCGCAGCTCGCTGGGCACCTTCAGGCGTGCGGCCACGGCGTTGGCGAGTTGGCGGCTGCGCGCCTCATGGCCGATGTGGCGCGGCAGCATGCCGGCGGGCGTGTCGCCCTTGCCGAGGTCATGCACCAGACAGGCATAGCGCACCGACAGCGGTGCCTGGCTGCGGGCGGCCATGTCCAGCACCATCATCACATGCACGCCGGTATCGATCTCCGGGTGGTGCTCGGGCGGTTGCGGCACGCCCCAGAGCCGGTCCAGCTCGGGCAGGACGACGGCCAGCGCCCCGCAGGCGCGCAGCACTTCGAACATGCGGGTCGGCGCTGCTTCCATCAGCCCACGCGCCAGTTCCTGCCAGACGCGCTCAGGCACCAGGTGGGCGACTTCGCCGGCCTGCACCATCTCGCGCATCAGCGCCAGGGTCTCGGGGGCGATGGAAAAATCGGCAAAGCGGGCGGCAAAGCGCGCCAGCCGCAGGATGCGCAGCGGGTCCTCGCGGAAGGCGCCGGTGACGTGGCGCAGCACCTTGGCCTGCAGGTCGCGCTGGCCGTGATACGGGTCGTGCAGCACCGGCTGGCCGCCGGCATCCTCGCCCTGTGCGATGGCATTGATGGTGAGGTCGCGCCGCGCCAGGTCCTCCTCGAGCGTCACGTCGGGGGCGGCATGCACCACGAAGCCCTTGTAGCCGTGGCCGCTCTTGCGCTCGGTGCGCGCCAGCGCGTATTCCTCGTGGGTCAGCGGATGCAGGAACACCGGGAAGTCCTTGCCGACTGGTACGAAGCCATGCTGCTCCATGAGCGCCGGCGTGGCGCCCACCACCACCCAGTCGCGGTCGTGCACGGGCCGGCTCAGCAGTCGGTCGCGCACGGCGCCACCGACCATGAAGACCTGGGCGGGAGCGGGCAGGGCGGCGGAATCGGGCATGGCGCGGGCAGCGAGGCTTGGCAGGGGCCGGTGAGGCGGAGGATCAAACCGGCCAGACGATGCCGTTGTCGTTCAGGATGGTGTCGAGCGGGATGTCGTGCGGCTGGGGCTGGAAGTCGTCGACGAAGCCGTCCGTGTAGCCCAGCCCGACCGTGAAAGGGCGGGGCGTCAGCTCTGCCAGCGTGCGGTCGTAGAAGCCGCCGCCATAGCCCAGCCGGTAGCCGCCCGCGCCATAGCCCACGCAGGGGATGAACAGCAAGGTGGGTTCGAGGATCTCGGTGTCCTTGGGCTTGGGGATGCCGTAGGCATCTTCCTCCATTGGGCAGCCGGGGTACCAGGCATGAAAGCGCAGCGTCTTGGTGATCTTGTCCACCACCGGCAGGCCGATGCGGCGCATCGCCGGCTCTTCGAGCAGCTCGCCATCTTCCTTCCAGCGGTGCAGCGCGGGCAGCGGGTCGAACTCGCCCTTGATGGGCCAGTAGGCGCCGATCACCCGGTCGGTGCGCTCGACCAGCCAGAACCGCATGACCTGCTGGAGCTGGGCGTTCTTCTCGGCGCGGCCGTCCATATTGACCCGACGCTCCACCAGATATTTACGCAGGCTTGCCTTGTCCATTCCATAATCCCCCGTTATGCGACTCGCCACAATTCTGACACCACTTTGCGCTCTTTCATGCCTTGCCGCACCGGCCCTGCAGGCCCAGCCGGCCTTGCAGGTGGCGGCCCTGTCGCCAGCCGCGACCAGTCCGGCTGCGCAGGCGGCCCAGGCCGCCGGTGATGCCGCCTTGCTGGAGATGCGCGCTGCCTTCACCGCGAAGGACACCACCAGGCTCAGCCGCCTGCTGCCCGCCGTGCAGGGGCACCCGCTGGAAGGCTGGGCTGCCTACTGGGAGCTGACGGCGCGCCTGCGCGAGGCGCAGCGGCCGGAAGTCGATGCGTTTTTGGCGCGTTGGCGCGGCACCTATTATGAAGACCGTTTGCGCAACGACTGGCTGCTGCTGCTGGGGCAGCGCCGCGCGTGGTCGGAGTTTGCGCATTACCACCAGGGCTTTCGCATGCAGGACGATGCCCAGGTGCAGTGCTACAGCCTGCTGATCGACGACATCCAGGGGCAGTCGCTGCCCGACCTGCCGGAGCATTTGTTGTCGCTCTGGTGGGGGCAGCGCAATGCCGACGACGGTTGCACCCACGCCGTCTCCGAGCTTTATGCCGATGGCCGCATCAAGGCCGACCAGATCTGGCAGCGCGCGCGCATCGGCGCGCACAACAACCGCCCGGCGGTGGTGCGTTCGGCCGTGCAGATCGTGGCGCCGCAATCGCTGGCGCACGTCGCCAACGCCATGGACAAATCCTCCGCCTTCCTGAACAACAAGGCCACGGAAACCGATCCGGCGCGGCGTGCGCTGGTGCCGCTGGCGCTGGCGCGGCTGGCCAGCAATGACTTTGCCGATGCCGCAGCCCGGATGGAAGCTCGCTGGAGCGCCAAGCTCACGCCCGCCGAGCGCGACTGGGTGTGGGGTGCCATCGGCCGCTGGGCCGGCATTCGTCTCTCGCCCAGTGCGGCGGGCTATTTCGCCAAGGTAGGCGACGACGGCAACCTGCTCGACGAGCAACTGCAATGGAAGGTGCGCACCGCATTGCGCGCTGGCAACTGGACCGCCGTTGGCAAGGCCATCGATGCGATGAGCCCCGAGGGCCAACGCGAGAGCGCCTGGGTGTACTGGCGTGCCCGCGCCCTGCTGGCCGGGCAGGATGCGGCGGGCCACGCCACGGCCGAGCGCATGCTGCAGGGCATTGCCGGCCTGACCGGCTTCTACGAGCAAATGGCCTATCACTGGCTGGGGGGCAAGGTCGCGGTCTTGCCCGAACCCGATCCGCTCAGCGAAGATGAAAAAGCCCGCGCGCGCACCAACCCGGCGCTGCTGCGCGGCATCTACGCCATCCAGGCGGGGCTGCGCAGCGAAGGCGTGCGCGAGTGGAACTACGCGACCAACCTGCATGAGGCGGGCGGCATGTCCGACCGCGAACTGCTGGCCGCAGCCGATCTGGCCTGCCAGCATGAAGTGTGGGACCGCTGCATCAACACCAGCGAGCGCACCCGCAGCGTCACGAGTTTTGCGCAGCGCTACCCCATGCCGTTCCGCGAGGCGGTGGTGCAGCGCAGCGAGGAAATCGCGCTGGACCCGGCCTACGTGTATGGGCTGATCCGTCAGGAGAGCCGCTTCATCATGGACGCGCGCTCATCGGTGGGCGCCTCCGGCCTGATGCAGATCATGCCCGCCACCGCGCGCTGGACGGCCGGCAAGATCGGCCTGACCGACTTCAAGCCGGGCGACATCAACGACAAGCAGACCAACATCGCCATCGGCACCGCCTACCTGAAACTGGCTCTCGACGAGTTTGCCGGCTCCATGCCGCTGGCCGCCGCCGCCTACAACGCCGGACCGGGCCGGCCGCGCAACTGGCGCAACGGCCCGACGCTCGATGCCGCGATCTGGGCCGAGAACATCCCGTTCAACGAAACACGTGACTATGTGCAGAAGGTGCTGGCCAATGCCACCGTGTATGGCGCGATCCTGAGCGGGCAGCCTCAGTCGCTGCAGGCCCGCCTGGGCAGCACCATCGGCCCGCGCAGCGCGGCCGATCCGGTGGCGGTCGCGGACCTGCCCTGACTCCCGGGGACGCGCGCCAGGACACTTGCGGAACGGTCCACGCAAGTCGGGTGCCGTGCATCCAAAGGCCGATTGCTGTCCTGCGCCTCTGTGGCATCGCTGCCAGCGGGCATGATTCAAAAAATTGCAGATTTTCACGCCAGTGGTCTTGAAACCGTCAAATTCATCCGTATCATTAGCACTCGTTGCAGGTGAGTGCTAACAGTCTGGAAGCCCCGGCTGGCTGGCGGCCATCTGCCAATGCAAGGCCCGTCAAGGGCCACCCAACATTGTCAACCTACTTGATTCTCAGGAGAGAAAAATGGCATTGCGTCCTCTGCACGATCGCGTGATCGTCAAGCGTCTGGAAAATGAAACCACCACCGCCTCTGGCATCGTGATCCCCGACAACGCCGCTGAAAAGCCCGACCAGGGCGAAGTGCTGGCTGTCGGCCCCGGCAAGCGTGATGACAAGGGTGCGCACATCGTCCCCGACGTGAAGGTCGGCGACCGCGTGCTGTTCGGCAAGTACAGCGGCCAGGGCGTCAAGGTTGATGGCCAGGAAGTGCTGGTCCTCAAGGAAGACGACATCTTCGCGATCGTCGAGAAGTAAGCATCGCATCGTCACCCGGTTATTCCTGCGCGCAGCAGTCCGCCTGGCGGGCTGATTCACGGCCCTGGAGCCGCGCGCATTCCCTGTTTCAACAATTTCGGAGCTATTCAAAATGGCAGCAAAAGACGTAGTTTTCGGTACCGATGCACGCACGCGCATCGTCGAAGGTGTGAACATCCTGGCCAACGCGGTCAAGGTGACCTTGGGCCCCAAGGGCCGCAACGTGGTGCTCGAGCGCTCGTTCGGCGCCCCCACGGTGACCAAGGACGGTGTCTCCGTCGCCAAGGAAATCGAACTCAAGGACAAGCTGCAGAACATCGGTGCGCAGCTGGTCAAGGAAGTCGCTTCCAAGACCAACGACATCGCCGGTGACGGCACCACCACCGCCACCGTGCTGGCCCAGTCCATCGTGCGCGAAGGCCTGAAGTTCGTGGCCGCCGGCCACAGCCCGATCGAGGTCAAGCGCGGCATCGACAAGGCCGTCGTGGCGCTGGTCGAGCAACTGAAGGCCCAGTCGAAGACCATCACCACTTCCAAGGAAATCGCCCAGGTCGGCTCGATCTCCGCCAACAGCGACGAGAACGTCGGCCAGATCATTGCCGAAGCCATGGACAAGGTCGGCAAGGAAGGCGTGATCACTGTCGAGGAAGGCAAGAGCCTGGAAAACGAACTGGATGTCGTCGAAGGCATGCAGTTCGACCGCGGCTACCTCTCGCCCTACTTCATCAACAACCCGGACAAGCAAGTTGCCGTGCTGGACAACCCGTTCGTGCTGCTGTTCGACAAGAAGATCAGCAACATCCGTGACCTGCTGCCCACGCTGGAAGCCGTGGCCAAGGCCAGCCGTCCGCTGCTGATCATCGCCGAGGACGTCGAGGGCGAAGCCCTGGCGACGCTGGTGGTCAACACCATCCGCGGCATCCTGAAGGTCGTGGCTGTCAAGGCCCCCGGCTTTGGCGACCGCCGCAAGGCCATCCTGGAAGACATCGCCATCCTGACCGGCGGCAAGGTGATCGCCGAGGAAGTCGGCCTGTCGCTGGAGAAGGTGACGCTGGCTGACCTGGGCCAAGCCAAGACCATCGAGATCGGTAAGGAAAACACCACCATCATCGACGGTGCCGGCAAGGCCGAGGACATCGAGGCGCGCGTCAAGCAGATCCGCATCCAGATCGAGGAAGCCACCAGCGACTACGACCGTGAAAAGCTGCAGGAACGCGTGGCCAAGCTGGCCGGTGGCGTGGCCGTGATCAAGGTTGGCGCTGCCACCGAAGTCGAAATGAAGGAAAAGAAGGCCCGCGTCGAAGACGCCCTGCACGCCACCCGCGCTGCAGTGGAAGAAGGCATCGTTGCCGGTGGTGGCGTGGCCCTGCTGCGCGCCAAGGCTGCCGTGCTCGGCAAGATCAAGGGTGACAATGCCGAGCAGGAAGCCGGCATCAAGCTGATCCTCAAGGCCATTGAAGCACCGCTGCGCGAGATCGTCGCCAACGCCGGTGGCGAGCCTTCCGTGGTGGTCAACAAGGTGCTCGAAGGCGAAGGCAACTTCGGCTTCAACGCGGCCAACGACAGCTACGGCGACCTGATCGAGCTGGGCATCCTGGACCCGACGAAGGTGACCCGCACGGCTCTGCAGAACGCCGCATCGGTGGCTTCGCTGCTGCTGACGACCGAAGCCGTGATCGCCGAGGCGCCGAAGGAAGACGCTCCGGCAGCGCCTGCCATGCCCGACATGGGCGGCATGGGCGGCTTCTGATGAAACCTGGGCCGGGCAATCTGCCCGGCCAGTCGGTGCCGCAAGGGCCGACGACAGTCATTGGCGGTCGTCCACCGACCGCTCGAAATGCTACGAAACGGCCTCGCACACCAGCGAGGCCGTTTTGCATGGCGCGGCCGGGCATGCCTTCCGGTCAGGTGAACATCCCCCGGTGCATCCTGCGACGCCTGCCCTCATGCATCGATTCGCACATACGAGGCCGGCGAGAAGCGCCAGCACAGTGCCAGCAGAAAAAGTGTCCCCACGAGCATGGCGACCCAGGCATGGGAAAGGTCGGCGAAGCGGTCGCGCAGCAGGCCGGCCAGTAGCGGCATGCCGCTGGCGATGATGTAGCCGCCGCCCTGCACGAAGGCCGCGAGGCGGCCCACGCGGGCCGGCTCCTTGACGTGGTCCAGCGCCACGATCAGGGACAGCGGAAACAGCGCGCCAATGCCCGCTCCGAGCAACAGGCATGCGGGCAGGGCCAGCGACAGTGGCGCGATGATCAGGCACATCAATCCGGCCATCAGCATCGCGAGCACCAGCAGCAGGGGGCCACGCCGGTCGATGAAGCGTCCGATGGTGGCCGAGACCACCAGGCCGGCAACCACCTCGATCACCGTCAGGCCACCGAGCATCAGGCCTGCGGCGGCGGGCGTCCAGCCCAGGCTGGTATAGAACGGCGGCAGCCAGGCCAGCACCAGCGTGTAGGCGCCGGTGCCGATGCCGAAGAACACCATCAACTCCCAGGCACGCAGATTGCGCCAGAACGCCGCTTGTGGAATGGCAGGAGCAGAGGCGGCCGCCGCGCCATGCTGCACCAGCGGCGGTGTGGCCAGGCGCCACAAGGCGAGTGCCAGCACCGCCGGCAGCGCCCAGATGGCCAGGGCTGCGGGCCACCCCCACCACTGTGCCAACCCGGCTGCCGAAGTGGCGGCGATGGCCGACCCAGCCATGATGCCGGTGGTGTAGAGCCCGAAGACCTTGGCGGCGTTGGCCACGAAACGGCGCTGGATGAACGCCGGCAGCAAGGTTTGCACCAGCGCAATGCCGATGCCGGCCAGGATGGCAGTGGTCAGCAACTGCAGGCCACCGTCTGCGTCGTACCGCGCGGCGCAGGCCATGGCGATCAGCGCGATCCCGAGGCTGACGCCATTGCGCTCGCCCAGCCAATGGGTGATGCGCATGCCCCCCAGCGCGCACAGGCCCATGACGAAAACCGGCAAGGTGGTCAGCAGACTCGCCTGGGTGTGGCTGAGGCCTGTGGCGGCCTCGATCATGTCCAGCAGCGGGCCGATGACCGCCAGGGCCGGGCGCAGGTTGAGCGCCAAGCCGAGCACGGCGAGGATGGCGAGCAGAAGCGATGAACGCTGCATGGGTATTTATTTGTCTTTATAAAAAGTATCTTTATATCAAAATACTATGATGGCCGCATGCGCCGCACGAGGCATCGGTCCGTTGCCGTGAAAGCGGCTGGGAGAACCGGCTGGGAGGTCTGGCCTTGGCTTACCATGCTTGCTATCAAACAATTCAATACTGAACAACCCAGCTATCGAACGACGCATGACAGATCGCGCACAACGGATGCAGGAGGAGTGGCGCCGGGAATGGCCAGGCATCGACGCCAAGGTCATGGCCACGGCAGGACGGCTGCTGGAGGCCGCGCAGCTCATGGAGCGTGAATGGCTGGCCCCTTTTGCGGCGCGATTCAAGTTGCAGAAGGGCGAGTTCGACGTCATTGCCACGCTGCGGCGCGCTGGCAAGCCTTACATGCTCACACCCACCGAGCTGTATGAAGGCCTGATGCTGTCTTCCGGGGCCATGACCAGCCGCATCGATCGGCTCGAATCCAATGGGTTGATCGAGCGCCAGCCTTCGCCCGCCGACCGGCGCAGCATTCAGGTTCGGCTCACGCCTGCTGGACTGGCCTTGATTGAGCAGATGTTGCCGCTGCACGTCGCCAACGAGCAGCAGGCCCTGGCGTCGTTGAGCGCGCAGGAGCAAGTACAACTGGATGCGCTGCTGTCCAAGTTGATCGGTGGATTGATGCAGAAGCCGGACGGGCTTTGATTCGTTGAGCTGGCGCTGGCGCGCCGTGCTGTCAGCTTCGGCCTACAGTGCGTGCATCGGGACGATGACGCACCGGCCCCCCGTGTCGCCCTATGCTGGAGCCCAGCTGATGGGCTGCAATGCGGCAGGCCATCTTTTCCTTCCCCCGTTCAGAAAAGGAGTTCAGCCATGCTCAAATGGGCCATCATCTTTGCCGTTGTCGCGCTGATCGCCGGTGCCTTCGGCTTTACCGGGATTGCCGCGGGTGCCGCCGGCATCGCCAAGTTTCTCTTCGTGCTGTTCCTGGTCATCGCCGCCATCTTCGTCGTGCTGGCGCTGCTGGGGGTGGGCGCGGTCAACAGCATCATGAAGTAGCCAGCGCCAGCCAGCCGTTTGGTCCGCAGCCGGTACCGGAATGTGTGCCGGGCGGTCTTCAAGCCGGCCGGCAGGTCTATCGGCAAAGGGGGGCCTAGGGCCCCCCTTTTTCATGGCCGCAGAGGCAGCGACGGGGGTTGGAGCAAGGGCAAGGCCCGCGGTGCGTTGCACAGGTGACTGGCAATGGAGGCGGCGCGCAGTAGCATGGCCGCCAATCTGTTGACATGAGGTCGTTCCATGAGCCTGCGCGCCACCCTGGATTTCCTGCTCTACCAATGGCTGGATGCCGAGCGCCTGAACCAGCGCCCGCGCTATGCCGAGCATTCGCGCGAGACTTTCGACGCGGTGTTCGAGACCTGCGCGCGCATCGCTGCCGACAAGTTCGCACCTTTCAACCGGCTGGTCGACACCGAGGAGCCGCGCTTCGATGGCGAGAAGGTGATCCTGCCGCAAGCCACCTGCGAGGCGCGCCGTGCCTATGCCGAGTCGGGCATGCTCAGCGCCGCGCAGGACTACGATATCGGCGGCATGCAATTGCCGTTCGTTGTCGAGTCGGCTGCCAACACCTTCTTTGCCAAGGCCTCGATCAGCATCGGCTCGAACATGCTCACCAGCGGCAATGCCAACCTGCTGATGGCGCATGGTTCGGCGTTGCAGAAACAGGTGTTTGCGCGCAACGAGTTCGATGGCCGATTCACTGGCACCATGTGCCTATCGGAACCGCAGGCCGGCTCCTCGCTGAGCGACGTGGCCACCCGCGCCGTGCCCGATGGTGCCGACTACGAGTCGGACCCGCTCGGCCCACGCTACCGGCTGACCGGCAACAAGATGTGGATATCCTCGGGCGATCATGAGCTCTCCGAGAACATCGTGCATCTGGTGCTGGCCAAGATCCCGGACGCGAACGGCAGGCTGGTGCCTGGCGTCAAGGGCATTTCGCTCTTCATCGTGCCCAAGAAGCTGGTGGATGTGGATGGCCAGCTCACCGGCGAGCGCAACGACGTGGCGCTTGCCGGCCTGAACCACAAGCTGGGCTGGCGCGGTACCACCAACACGCTGCTCAACTTCGGCGAGGGCCGCTACCCCGTGCGCGGTGCGGCTGGCGCCATCGGCTATCGCGTCGGCAACGCGGGCGAAGGCCTGCGCTACATGTTCCACATGATGAACGAGGCGCGCATCGCCATCGGCATGGCCGCGACCATGCTGGGTTTTGCCGGCTACGAGGCCAGCCTGGAGTATGCGAAGAACCGCCCGCAGGGGCGCCTGCTGGGCGAGGCCGGCAAGAATGCCGCGGCGCCACAGGTGCCCATCATCGGCCATGCCGACGTGCGGCGCATGCTGCTGGCGCAGAAAGCCTATGCGGAAGGCGCGCTGGCGCTCAACCTCTATGCGGCGCGGCTGGTGGACGAGCAGCACAGCGGCGAAGCGGCTGCTGCGGCCGAGGCCGGGCTGCTGCTGGAGCTGCTCACGCCGATCGCCAAGAGCTGGCCGAGCGAGTGGTGCCTGGAGGCCAATTCGCTGGCCATCCAGGTCCATGGCGGCTACGGCTATACGCGCGATTTCCCGGTCGAGCAATACTGGCGCGACAACCGCCTGAACATGATCCACGAGGGCACCCACGGCATCCAGGCCAACGATCTGCTGGGCCGCAAGGTGCGCATGGCCGGTGGCCGGGGCCTGCAGCTGCTGACCGCGCGCATACAGGCCACTGCGGAACGGGCCGGCGCGCATGCGCCGCTGGCCGGCTACGGGCAGCAGTTGCGGCAGGCCTGGGACGCGGTGCTGCAGGCTACCGAGCAGGCCTGGCATTGGGCCGGTGTGACGGGCGACGCGAACCGCACGCTGGCCAATGCCGTGCCTTACATGCAGGCCTTCGGTCACGTGGTGCTGGCCTGGATCTGGCTGGACGTGGCCTGCGCCACGCTGGAGCAGGAGGGCGATGCCCGCGATGTCCGCGCACAGGGCCGGCTGGCCGCCGCGCGGTTTTTCTTTCATTACGAGCTGCCAAAGATCGGTGCCTGGCTGCAAGTGGTACAAACGGGCGACACCACTTGTGTCGACCTCATCGAAGAAGGATTTTGAACCATGAGTACCATCAAGCACATCGTCATCTGGAAGCTGCACGAACAGGCCGAAGGCGCCGACAAGGCCACCAACATCCAGCGCATGAAGGAGAAGCTGCTGGCCTGCGCCGACCTGGTGCCCGGCACGCTGCGCTTCGAGGTGGCCACGGCTGCCGACGCCGCCGCCAAGGGGCTGGAGGCCACCTATGACGTGATCCTGCTGAGCGAGTTCGCCGACCGCGCCGCGCTCGACGCCTACCAGGACCATCCCGAGCATGTTGCCATCAAGGGCTTCATCGGCGCGGTGCGCGAGGCGCGCCAGTGCATGGATTACGAGTCATGAATTGACCTGCGCGCCCCGCGGCATGGCGCGCCGCGGCCGTCGCCGCCGCCGCGTGCATGACCATCATCAAGACCCTCAACGACCAAGAACCATCAGGAGACACACCATGACCCGCACCGTCCAGCAATTGTTCGATCTCTCCGGCAAGACCGCCGTCGTCACTGGCGGCTCGCGCGGCCTCGGGCTGCAAATGGCCCATGCGCTGGGCGAGGCCGGCGCGCGGGTGCTGATCAGCTCGCGCAAGGCGCACGACCTGGAGCAGGCCGCCGCCGAGCTGCAGGCCGCCGGCATCGATGCGAGTTGGCTGGCCGCCGATGCCGCCAATCCGGAGGATCTGGCCCGCCTGGCCGGGCATGCGCATGCGCAGTTCGGTGCCATCGACGTGCTGGTCAACAACGCTGGCGCCACCTGGGGCGCGCCGGCCGAGGACCACCCGCTCGAAGCCTGGGACAAGGTCATGAACCTCAACGTGCGCGGCTATTTCCTGCTCAGCCAGCTGGTGGCCAGGCAGGGCATGATCGAGCGCCGCCGCGGCAGCATCATCAACATCGCGTCGATCGCCGGGCTGGGCGGCAACCCGTCGGGCATGACGACGATTGCCTACAACACCTCCAAGGGGGCCGTCCTCAACTTCACCCGCGCGCTGGCGGCCGAATGGGGCCGCTACAACATCCGCGTCAACGCCATCTGCCCGGGCTTCTTCCCCAGCAAGATGACGGCCGGCACGCTGCAGGCCATGGGCGGCGCCGACGCGGTGGCGGGTCATGCGCCGCTGGCCCGCCTGGGCGACGACGAGGACCTCAAGGGCATCACGCTGCTCTATGCCTCGGATGCCGGCAAGCACATCACCGGCCAATGGCTGGCCGTCGATGGCGGCGTCTCTGCCGTCGGCGGCGCCTGAGCTGGCGCACCACCACGGGAGCAGCCATGTCGCAAGCCGGTTTCGAGATTCCGTTCGTCAAGCACCTGGGCCTTGAAATTGTCGAATTCGGCGATGGGCGGTCGCTGCTGCGCTTCGCGCCGCGGCCCGAGCATGGCAACTCCTACGGCATGGCGCACGGCGGAGCGGTGATGACGCTGCTGGACGTGGCCATGGCGGTCGCCGCGATGGACCCGGCGCAGCCGGGCATCGGCGGCATCACCATCGAGATGAAGACCTCGTTCATGCGTCCGGCCATCGGCGTGCTCAGCGCGCGGGGCCAGGTGTTGCACCGCACGCGCTCGCTGGTGTTTCTGGAGGCCTCCGTGCTGAACGGGGACGACCAGGTCTGCGCCCACGCCACCGGCACCTTCACGCTGCGCCCGCGGCCGGCGCCGGCCGAGCTTGGCACCGGCAGCGGCATCGCCGCCTGATCGACGGGGCCGGTCCGGCCTCACCCACCACGCATCGCATCACCACCACCATCACCGAAGGAGACTCCATGCCCAGCAACCGCCAGATCCTGCTCGACAACCGCCCGCAGGGCGAAGCATCCGCCGCCAACTTCAAGCTGGTGGCCACCGAAACCCCGCCACTGGCCGATGGCCAGGTGCTGGTGCGCCACCACTATCTCAGCCTCGACCCCTACATGCGCGGGCGCATGAACGACTCCAAGAGCTATGCGGCCTCGCAGCCGCTCGGCGAGGTGATGATCGGCGGCACCGTTGGCGAGGTCGCCGAGAGTCGCCACCCGGACTATGCGCCGGGCGATGCCGTGGTCGGCATGGGCGGCTGGCAGGAATACAGCGTGGTCGATGCCGGCCAGCCCGGTGTGCTGCGCAAGGTCGATACCCGCCGCGTGCCGCTTTCGGCCTACCTGGGCGCGGTCGGCATGCCGGGCGTGACGGCGTATTACGGCCTGGTCAGGATCATCGACCCCAAGCCCGGCCAGACCGTCACCGTCACCGCCGCTTCGGGCGCTGTCGGCAGCGCCTACGCGGCGCTGGCCAAGGCGCGCGGCTGCCGTGTCGTCGGCATTGCCGGCGGGCCGGAGAAATGCCGCTATGCCGAGCAGGAGCTGGGCTTTGACGTGTGCATCGACTACAAGGCCCACGATGGCGACGTGCGCTCCCTCGCCAAGGCCCTCAAGGACGCCTGCCCCGACGGCATCGACGGCCACTTCGAGAACGTCGGCGGCTGGATCCTCGATGCCGTCATGCTGCGCGCCAATGCCTTCTCGCGCATCGCGGTGTGCGGTCTGATCGCCGGCTACGACGGCCAGCCGCTGCCGATGGCCAATCCGGCGCTGATCCTCATCAACCGCATGCGCATCGAGGGCTTCATCGTCAGCGAGCACATGGACGTCTGGCCACCGGCCCTGAAGGAACTGGGCGAACTGGTTGCTACCGGCAAACTGCGCCCGCGCGAATCCGTCGCCGAGGGCATCGAAGCGGCGCCGCAGGCCTTCCTCGGCATGCTCAAGGGCCGCAACTTCGGCAAGCAGCTCGTGAAGCTGATCTGAGAACCTGTTCACGGTCTTTCGGTGGACCACGGAAAGACCGTGAACAGGTTCTGATGCCGCCACTGACGCTGCCGATATCCAGTCGGCCGGGCGGCGCCGGAGGCACAGGCACAACAAAAACCACAAGGAGACAAACAGATGATCAAGCAATTTCAGGGCCGCACGGCGGTGCTCACCGGCGCCGGCTCGGGCTTCGGGCTGGAATGCGCGCGCATTGGCGCCGCGCGCGGCATGAACCTGGTGCTGGTGGACGTGCAGCAGGATGCGCTGGACCAGGCCGTGGCCGAACTGCAGCCGCAGCTGCAGGCGGCCGGCGCGCAGCTGCTGGCGCGCCGGGTGGACGTGTCGGATGCCGCTGCCATGCGGGATCTGGCCGAGGCGGTGCAACTGCAGTTCGGCGCGCCGCATTTCGTGTTCAACAACGCCGGCGTGTCCGCCGGCGGCCTGGTGTGGGAGAACAGCCTGCAGGAGTGGCATTGGGTGCTGGGCGTGAACCTGATGGGGGTGGTGCATGGCGTGCACTTCTTCACGCCGATGATGCTCGCCGCCGCCCGGGCCGACCCGGCCTGGCGCGGGCACATCGTCAACACCGCCAGCATGGCCGGCCTGCTGACCCCGCCCAACATGGGCATCTACAACGTCAGCAAGCACGCCGTGGTGGCGCTGACCGAGACGCTCTATCAGGACCTGCGGCTGGTGACCGGGCAGATCGGCGCCAGCGTGCTGTGCCCGTATTTCGTGCCCACCGGCATCGGCCAGAGCGAGCGCAACCGCCCCGATGCGCTGGCCTCCCACCAGCCGACGCAAAGCCAGCTGATCGGCGAAGCCATGGCGCGCAAGGCGATCCAGTCGGGCAAGGTCAGTGCGGCAGAGGTTGCTCAAAAGGTCTTCGATGCACTCGAGGCCGACCAGTTCTACATCTACAGCCACCCGCAGGCGCTGGGCGCGGTGCAGACCCGTCTGGAAGACGTGGTGCAGGCGCGCAACCCGACCGACCCGTTCGCGCACAAGCCGGAACTGGGCGAGCAGCTGCGGGCGCAGTTGCGGGCCGGAGGCTGAACGCTGAACGCGCGGCAGGCCTTGTTGCGGCTTCTGAGTACCTGTTTACGAGCTTTCACGCACAACGGCAAGCGCGCCGAGACTTTGAATACGCTCTTAGAACCTGTTCAAAGTCTCTGCATGGATCCGCATGGCAACGCCATGCCCTGTGGGGTGCGGCTGAAATGCTGCGTCTGCGGCGTTGCAAAGCCTCGCCGGGCCACCAGCCCGGCTGCGTTTTGCGCCTTGCAGCCACAACCTTTCAACCACAACGGCTCTCATGCCAAGACTTTGAACAGGTTCTCAGAAGCCCGGCAGATCTGGTGCGGGTGATCCAGGCGGTGGCGGCTGGGCCGGTGTGGTCGCTTTGCGCAGCCGGAGAAAATCCGCCTCGGCCATTGCCGCGAGCGTGCGGACCCCGTCCAGTTGCGCCTTGGTGACGGGCTGCGCCTGCGCGGCCGACTCGCGCATCGCCGACAGCGGTCCGTTGGCCTTGCCGGCTGGCCCGGAGCCGGCGCCAGCGCCAGCGCCAGCGGCCGGCGCATCGGGCTCGCCCTTGGCGGCGCGGGCCACATCGTCGGGGGTGTTCTTGAGGTCCGTCACCAGGTCGCCGAGCTGCTTGTCCTTGCTGTCGAAGCCCTCGGCGGCATCGGTTTGGTCGACACTGCTGAGGTTCTTGCGGTGGCCGTCCAGCCGGTTCATGGTGCTGTTTTCATCGTCGCCGAACAATTGCTCGTCGACACGCTCACTCGCGCCCCGGATGTCCTTGCCGGCCTGGTTGATGTCATCCTTGGTCTGTTTGGCGGTCTGGACCGCGTCGGCGACGCGGCCGATGCCTTGGCTGACGGGGTCCCACACCGCGCCGGCGAGCTTGTCGCCCAGGCCGAAGGCCTTGAGCAGCAGGTTGAACACCGGAAAGATCAGGTTGCGCGCGAGCGTGGCGGCCAGCATGGGCAGGCGGCCCAGATAGGCTTCCATGCTCATGGCGTTCTTGCCACGGGTTTCCATCCAGGCGTCGAGCAGTTCCTCGTGCAACTCGCTGGCGACGAAGAAGACGATGCCGTCAAGATGCCGGCCCTGGCCAGCCAGGAACTGGCCGAGCAGGTCGGCGGCCCGGTTGCTCGCCTGGTCCTTGTCGGGCACCAGCGTGCGGGCCTTGCGGAAGGCCGCGTCGACATCGAGCTGGCCGAGGTCGTCCACCGCCGAGCGGGCATCCTGCTGCTGGGCGCCCATGTCGTTCTCGCCCGGCTTGCGGCCCGTCACCAGCTCGAACAGCAGGCCCACCAGCTGGTCGGCCAGGGTGTGGTGTACGGCTGTCAGCACCACCACCGGATGCGGCCCGCTGGCGCTGCCATGCACGGCCTGCAGCACGCCTTCGAGCAGGTCGGTGGTGATGCCGCCCATTCTGCCGCACCACCATCGCATGAAATCCGGCAAGTTGCCGCTGCACAGCGACTGGCCCAGCGCGCTGGCGATCACCTCGCCCAATGGCGGCAGGCCGGCGGATTTGGCATCGCCCTGCTGGCCCGCGCCGCGCAGCAGCGCGCAGGCGCGGGCCAGCGCGGCGACGGCTTCGGGCGGCATGTCGGCCTGGGCATCCCTGGCGGTGGCCAGCAGGCCGACGAGATCGGCCATTTTGTCCTGCGCGTCATGGCGCTTGTCGGCAATGGCGCCCTGGGCCTTCTGCAGTGATGCGATGACGCTGCCGTCCTCAGGGTCGCCATTGGCGTCGCGGCCCTGGCCGGGAATGTCGCTGAAGCCATACCGGTTGTTGATGGGCTTGTCCTCGAGCATGCCGATGCCGTTGCCCAGCAGGTTCTCGGCCAGGCTGGGGTCGTCCTGCACGGCCGCCTCGGTGGCCTCGTGGTTGCGTAGACGCCAGATGTCGTAACTGGGCTGCCAGCGTCCGCGGATGGCCTGCAGCGAGTAGTCATGGCTGATTTTCATCAGCGGCCACTCATAGGCCTCGCGCGTGGCGGCATGAAGGGCCAGGTAGGCGTCCTGCACCTTGAACAGCCACTGCGGCACTTTCTCGATGACTTTGGGCACGCCGGCCTTGCCAAGGGCGTTGCTGAGGCCGGGGATGGAGGGCAGACCCGCCCCGCCGCCCTGGCCGGCCTGGAGCGCAGGCTTGCACTGCGCATGATAGGCGTCGGCGGTCTGCCCCAGTGCCTCGCCGGCGGCGTGAATGGCCGGATAGCCGAAGCCGGCCTGGTTGACCGGATCGATGGCGGCGCGGATGCTCGCCAGCAGGGCATCGAACGCTTCGGGCCCGGGCGCTGCCTGCGTGCTGCCGCCGGCCAGCGCAGCGGCGGTGTCGAGCATCGCGCCGGCGGCGCCCTTGCTGGCCTTGACCTTGGCGAGCACATTTTGCGTGCCGCGCACGAAGGAATGCAGCAGCACGGCCTCGCGCACCAGCGCGTCGCGCATGGCCGTGCCCTGTGCGGTGGCACCGCCGGGGAAGTCCCCGGGCTCGGCGCGGTGGGCATGGCAGAGGTGCAGGAACTGGAGCTGGCGGTCGATCTGCAGGGTCAGGTCGGTCTTGGGGGGCGGCATGCCCTTGGTGATGGATTGCAGCGCGAAGGCGCTGACACGCTGGGCCTGCCCCACGGGCCCGGCCTGCACGAAGCGCGGCGTGCCGGCGGCGGCGCTGCCACCGCTACCGGCCAGGCCGCCGGCCAGCGCGTCAAGGGCCTTGCCCAGCGGGTTCCCGGTGGCTTTCTCCGTGAGGGTCTGCGCGGCGCTGCCGGCCTCGCCGAGGATGCTCATGTCGTCTCTCCTGCGTGCGGGCGCTCAGCCATGTCGTTGTTCCAGCAGGGCGCGGGTGGCGGCATCGGGTTCGCCGGTTTCCTGCAGCGCTTCGGCGCGCTGGAAGGACAGCAGGGCGGCTCGGGTGGCATCGTCCAGTTCGCCACTGCCGCACCGGCCGTGGCCGAGGTTGGTCAGACGTTGCTGCAGGCCGCGCAGTTCGCTGACGGGCTCGAGCTCGCCGACGGCCAGGGTGTAGCTTTCGGCGCCGCCGTCGAGTTGCAGCGTGACGCTGCGCACCTGGGCTGCCAGCGTCTCGTCGATGCGCCCCTGGCCGTCGGTGCTGCCATGCACCACCTGGTCGCCCCAGCTGATGGTGTAAGCCTCGTTGGCGCGCGGCTCGCCCAGGCATTTGAGCTGCAGCTGCAAGCGCGTCGGCTCGCCGCGCAGCTTGAAGGCATGCCGCGCATCAACGGGCTTGCTGACCGATTTGCCGCCCTTGGCCGGCAGGTAGAGCGCATCGCCGGCAACGAGCTGGTTGGGGTTCTGGCGTTTCTGCCGCAGCGCGGCGTTGCGCGGGTGGTCCCAGAGCGTGCTCCAGAGGTAGCCGTTCTCGCGCGCGATGGCGGTGATGCTGTCGCCGCTGGCGATGGTGTGGTTGCGGCCGGTGTCCTCGCGCATGTCAGGCTTCCTCCCAGGCGTTGTCGTCGAGGTTGGGGAAACGGATGGTGCAGTTGCCTGCATCGATGCCGGTCACCTTGAGCAGGCCCTGCTCGTCGGTGCTGCCGTTGCTGATGGAGCCGTCGGGCAGTTCGATGCGCACCGGCTCGCCAGCCACCGGGTCGCCTTTTTCATCGTTGAGCAGGATTTCGATGGTGTGCGGCTTGTCCTTGTTGGCCGCGCTGCCAGGGTCGTGGCTGGTGGCGCGCTCGGGCGGCCTGGCGCCGCGCATGCGCGCCAGTGGCGAGTGGGCGGCGCCGGGGTCGCGGCCGATCTGGCCCGGCTCGGCCAGATCGGCCACGGACGCGGTGAGCACTCCGGCGGGCGGCACCAGCGAGGCGGCCATGCCTGCGCCGGGGGCGCCGCCGCTGTTGATGCCCACCAGCGGTCCGTCGATGGTCACGCCCGCGGCCGAGAGCGTGATGGAGCTGCCGGCCACCTTCAGCGTGATCATCGCGCCCGCCTCGATGACGACATTGGTGCCGGCGTTGAGGTAGTAGTCGCTTTGCACGCTCTCGCTGTGCGAGGCAAAGGCGTCGCCGACGGCGCCATCGACCTTCAGCGAGCGCGAGCCGCCGACGGCAATCGCCTGTTTGCCGTGGACGGTGAGCGCATCGTCGCGGCCGACCTCGGTGATCCGGTCGCGCTTGATGTAGCCGGACTGGTCACGATGGATTTCGCTGACCGCGTCGCGCTGCACGATGCGGTGCGCGTCCTGCCCGACCCAGCTGCGGGCATCGTTGAGGACGCGCAGGTCCAGATCCTTCTGCGCATGCAGGAAGACTTGTTCCGCATCGGCCTTGTCCTCGAAGCGCAACTCGTTGAAGCCCTTGCCGCCCTTGCTGGACTGGCTCTTGAGCGTGGTGACGGTGGCGTGGCCCGGCAGCGCGTAGGGCGGCAGGTTATCGCCGTTGTAGAGCGTGCCGGTCACCAGCGGGCGATCCGGGTCGCCTTCGAGGAATTCGACCACGACTTCCTGGCCGATGCGCGGGATGCACATCGCGCCCCATTGGCGGCCTGCCCACATTTGTGCCACGCGCACCCAGCAGGAGCTTTTGTCGTTGCGGCGGCTGCGGCGGTCCCAGAAGAAGTGCAGCTTGACGCGGCCGTAGGGGTCGGTGTAGATCTCCTCGCCATCGGGGCCGGCGACCACGGCGGTCTGGGGGCCGGCGATGCGCGGGCGTGGCGTGGCCAGCGGCGCCCGGTAGGGCACGCGCAGCGGCAGCACGGCAAAGTCGTTGCGGTAGTCACCTGCCTCGCCGCCGGCTGCGCCGCCGAGGTTGTTGCTGCCCTCGTGCGTGACGCCGGTGATGAGGTAGCGCTGGTTGAGCGCATCCTGCGGATGGTCTTCCAGCGTGAAGGTCAGGCCCGCGCCCATGCGCCGCGCATGGCTTTGGCCGTGCAGGGTCTCGTGGCGGGCTTCCTCGGCCTCTATCAACAGGCGGGCGATCTGGTCGCCGCCGTCGCGGTCCTCGTAGCCGCCGGGGTGGATGTAGCGTTCGTAGTCGGCGTTGTCGCCGGCATGCACCACCGAGTCGAGACCGACCTGCAGGTCGATGCCGGGACGCTCGAAGTTGTAGTCGTTGAGCGCGATGCGGCCGGTGCGCAGTTCCTGCGCGCGCGCCAGGCCGGTGACGGTGTCGATGCCGGCGCTCATGTCTTGTTCGTGAAAGCGCAGCGCATCGTCCTCGGCCCCAAGGGGCGGGTGGCTGCCGGCGTGGTCGGTCAACACCAGCATCACGCCCTGCTCGTCGTGGCGGAAGAACCAGTGGATGCCTGCCTGCTCCAGCAGCCGGCTGATGAACTGGAACACGCTTTCCCGGTACTGCGTGCAGTGCACCAGCGGCGCATAGCTGGCGTTGAGCTTGAGCTCGTAGTCGGCGTAGCCGAACTCCTCGAACAGCTTCTCGACGATGTCGGGCACGGCGAGGTTCTGGAAGATGCGTGAATCCTCGTGGTGCTGCATGAACCAGAGCCAGGGCACGATTTCCATGCGGTAGAAGGTCTGCGTGTTCTCGCTTTCGTGCTGCAGGCTGGTCTGGCCGGTGCGGCTGAAGGCGCAGACGAAGCCGCTCCATACGCGGTCCTCCAGGCCGTCTTCGTGCGTGCCGTCGCGCTCACAGAGCAAGTGCGCGGGTTTGCCGATCAGCTCCAGCGCGTCAATGTCGGGGCGGTCGGAGGCCAGTTCCAGCTCGAAGCGGTAGAGGCGCGAGAGCGCCTCCTCGCCGCGGAAGCGCGCGACCAGCAGGGTATCGTCCGCCAGCGCGGTGCGCAGGCTGAAGAGGCGTGCGTCGGTGGTCTGGGCCATGGTCGCGCGTCCTACTCGATGGCGAAGACGATCTGTCCGCCCGCATCGAGCGCGGCGCGGATGCGGCGCACCGGCTCGCGTGCGGCCATGCGTGCCAGTACCTCGGTGGCGATCTGCGGCAGCAGGCCGCCGTTGAGAATGCCGTCGATGGCGCGCGCGCCGGAGTCGACCTCGGTGCTGCGCGCCGTCACGGCCTCGACCACCGCCTCGTCCCACTCGAAGGCCGCGCCATGGTTGGCCTGGATGCGCCGGGCGATCTTGCCGAGCTTGAGGCGGGCGATGTGGCGCAGCTTGGCATCTTGCAGCGGGTAATAGGGAATGACGGTGCAGCGCCCGAGGAATGCGGGCTTGAAGACTTCCTGCAGACCGGGGCGCAGCAGCTCCAGCAGCGCCTCGGTGGACGGCACCTGCGGCGCGCCCAGGCAGGCCTGCATGATGGTGTCGGTGCCGGCGTTGGAGGTCAGCAGGATCAGGGTGTTGCGAAAATCGATCTCGCGGCCTTCGCCGTCTTCCATCACGCCCTTGTCGAAGACCTGGAAGAACAGCTCCAGCACGTCCGGGTGGGCCTTTTCCACCTCGTCGAGCAGCACCACGCTGTAGGGGCGGCGGCGCACCGCCTCGGTCAGCACGCCGCCTTCGCCATAGCCGACATAGCCGGGCGGCGAGCCCTTGAGGCTGGAGACGGTGTGCGCCTCCTGGTACTCGCTCATGTTGATGGTGACCATGTTGCGCTCCCCGCCATAGAGCGTGTCGGCCAGCGCGATGGCGGTTTCCGTCTTGCCCACGCCGCTGGTGCCCACCAGCAGGAACACGCCCTTGGGCTTGTTCGGATCTTCCAGGTTGGCGCGCGAGGTGCGCACGCGCTGCGCGATGGCGGCAAGGGCGTGGTCCTGGCCGATCACGCGCTCGCCCAGCGCCTGCTCCAGGTGCAGGATGGTCTGCACCTCGTCGGCCAGCATGCGCCCGAGCGGAATGCCGGTCCAGCTGGCGATCACCTGCGCCACCGCATGGCCATCGACCAGCGGCAGCACCATGGGCAGTTCGCCCTGGGCGGCCTGCAGTGCGGCGCGCGTGGCCTGCAGGGTCTGCAGCGCGCCGGCATGCGCGGCGCTGCCGGGTTCCGCGGCTTCCACGGCGTCGAGCTGTTGCTGCAGCTGGCGCACCAGCGCCTGCTCCTGTTGCCAGCGTGTCTGCAGCGCCTCCCGCTCGGTGGCGAGCTGCCCGCTGCGCTGCTCGATGGCGGCCAGGGCCTCGCCATGGTCGCTGCCGCTGGCCTGCTCCCGCGCCAGCATGGCGCGCTCGGCGGCCAGGTCGTCCAGCGCGCGGCCCAGCGCCTCCAGCGCGGCCGGACTGGCGTTCTGGGTGATGGCAATGCGCGCGCAGGCGGTGTCGAGCACGCTCACGGCCTTGTCGGGCAACTGGCGGCCTGTGACATAGCGGGCCGAGAGCTTGACGGCGTCGCGCACGGCCTCGCCGAGGATGCGCACGCCGTGGTGTGCCGCCATCGCCGGCACCACGCCGCGCAGCATGGTCACGGCGGTCGCATCGTCCGGCTCCTCGACCTTCACGACCTGGAAACGCCGTGCCAGCGCCGGGTCCTTCTCGAAGTATTTCTTGTACTCGCTCCAGGTGGTGGCGGCGATGGTGCGCATCTCGCCGCGTGCCAGCGCGGGCTTGAGCAGGTTGGCGGCGTCGTTCTGCCCGGCCTGGCCGCCCGCGCCGATCAATGTGTGTGCCTCGTCGATGAACATGATGATGGGCGTGGCGCTTTTCTTGACCTCGTCGATCACGCCCTTGAGCCGGTTTTCGAACTCGCCCTTGACGCTGGCGCCGGCCTGCAGCAGGCCCAGGTCCAGCGTGTAGAGTTCGACGTTGGCGATGGCCGGTGGCACGTCGCCAGCGGCGATGCGCGCGGCCAGGCCTTCGACCACCGCCGTCTTGCCCACGCCCGGCTCGCCGGTGAGGATGGGGTTGTTCTGGCGGCGGCGCGTGAGGATGTCCACCATCAGGCGCACTTCCGCATCGCGCCCCAGCACCGGATCGAGCGCACCCGTGCGGGCGCGCTGGGTGAGATTGGTGCAGTACTTGTCCAGATGGGGCGTGGCTCCAGGCGCACCGGTGGCGGCGTTGCCAGCGTCTGCGCCGCCGCCGGCGGTGGCTGGGCCGCCTTCGGCCAGCGCCGGTGCTTCGGCTGCTTCGATCGAGCCGGCGGTGATGGCCGGCAAGTCCTGCAGCAGCCCCTCCACGTTGATGGCCGCCAGCGCCGGCAGGGGTGCGGCAATGGCGCGGCGCAGTGCCGCATCGGCCAGCAGGGCGGCCAGCAGGTGGCCGCTGCGGATGCGGGCCTGGCCGAATTGCACCGAAGCCAGCAGCCAGGCGCTCGCCAGCCACATCGGCAGCCGCTCGGAGAGCACCGGCGTGCGGCCGCTGCCGCCCTTGAAGGTGGCCAGGCTGCGGTCGAGCTCGCGTTCGAGCTGCGCGCGGCCGATCTCGAACTGGCGCAGGATGCGTTGCACGTCGGTGTTCTCGTGTTCGAGCAGTTTGAGCAGCACGTGCTCGATGTCCACCTCCTGGTGACCGCGCGAGAGGCAAAGGCCTGCAGCGGCTTCCAGCGCGTTGCGGGTGGTGGGGTTCATGCGCGCGACCAGCGCATGCAGGTTGAGGTTCAGCGCCATGGCGGGGCTCCGGTTGCGGGAAAGTGGAATTCGCAGTCATCGGCCGGTGTGGTCTTGCGGCGGCCCGCCAGCCAGGTGTTCCAGCCCAGGCGGGCCGGTGGCGAGGGCGGCGAGGCAGGGGCGGCTGTCCCGGGGGGCGCCTGCAGCCGCAGCGCCGGCACTTCGCGGGCGGCCAGTCGCAGCTGCAGGCGCAGATCGGGTGCCATTGCGCTCATGAACCGCGCCAGTGCCACCGCCTTGACCAACTTCGGCCGGTGCGGCAGCAACGCCTCGAACTGTGCCTGGCTGAGGGGCCCCAGGCGCAGCCGCAGCGTGGCCTGGCGGTCCCAGTAGCGGCTGCCGAGCAGCGCCGATTGGCCCAGCTTCGCGGAAGCACTGCCGAGCCGCGAGCGCTGCGGCACCGGCTGCCAGGTGCCCAGGCAGGGCTGGGCGCTGGCGGGCACGCCGCAGTAGTCGCCAATGATTTGTGCCATGGCCGTGCTGCCGTGTGGGCGCTGGCCGATCAGGCCGCTGTAGTAGCCCAGTGCATCGGCGGGTGGACAGCCGGAGGGCGCGGCGGCGGCTGGCGTGCCGGCCTGGCCGTGCGCTGGTGTCCGGGCCTGCTGCCGCGCCGATCGGCCCGGCAGCAGGCCCGGTGTGCCCATGCCGATGAGGTCATACACGTGGTGCACGATGCCGCTGGTATCCGCCAGCTCCTGCATCACCGCCGGGTTGTGCCGAGCCCAGGCCAGCCAGAAGAGCAGCAGCGCACGGTGGTTGAAGATGTCCAGGAATGCGGCGGCGCCCTCGTTGCGCTGCTGCCGTTGCCGCATCAGCCATTGCGTGTAATGGCTGGGCAGTACCCCGCTGGGGCCGTACAGGCCCAGGAAGTTGACGCGCAACTGCGGCGGCCCCGCCTCTTCCATGAGGTGCAGGCTTTGGATTTCCGCGGCCGGGAAGGCCATCGATGCGTACGCGCCCAGCCGCACCGCGGCGTCGCTGGCTCGTGCCAGCCCTTCTTCCAGGCCGTGCGGCCGCTGTCGCGCCAGCACCAGCAGCCGCACGGCCTGGAAGAAGCCGAAGACTTCCGGCTGCCGCAGCAGCCGTTGCAAGGGGGCATCGGGTTGGCGCGGCATGCCCGGTCACACCAATGGCTGCGCGCCCGAGCGGGGCGCAAACACCGCCACCGGCATCTCGCGCTGGCGGCTGAGCACGGTCAGCCGCGTCCACGAATTGGCGGCGCAATAAAGGCCGAAGAACACGTCCAGCACCTGGGCCAGCACATGGATGCCGCTGCCCACGTACTGGTCCTCGTCGAAGGTCAGGGTGATCTCGGTGCCGCGCACGAAGGCCTGGCGCGGCGCGCGGCCGACCTGCAGGGTGGCGACTTCGCTGCGTACGTCGACAATGCCCGCGATCTGCTTGCGCAGACTGGCCGAGCCGCTGAAGTCGTACAGCCCCAGAATGCCCTGCAGTGCCTCGCGTCCGCCATCGACGAGCGAGAGGCGGTTGAGCGCCAGGTGCGAGATCAGCTTCCACTGGCTGGCGTGGCGCAGCGCCGCGCGCGAGGGTGCGGTGGGCTTGCGCAGCAGTCTGGCGCTGGCGATGGCGCCCGCTTCCTCCAGTTGCAGAAAGCTGTCTTCGCCGCCGAATGGCAGATGCGCCGGCAGGTCCCGATTGGTGCAGGTCAAGGCGATGGAGAGGGTGTCGGCGACCGGCAGGCGCGGCTCGAGTGCACGGTCCACCAGTGCGATGTGCACATCGGTGCCGGCGTCGCCGCCTTGCTGGGATGCGCTGCGGCGCGCCATCCAGCACACCGAGTCCTCGTCGCGGGCGGGGTCGCCTGGCGCGGCAATCGCATACAGCGGCGCGTAGGTGCCCACTTGTTCGCTGCCTTCGCCCCGGCGGTGGCGGCGCACCGCGTCGATGGAGTACACCTCCAGCCCCAGCGGGCGGCGCACGTCCGGGATGACCGGATACTCGTGCACCTGCTGGGAGATCCGCACCGGCTCGGCCTGCTGGGTGAACAGGTTCACCACCGGGGTGCAATGCAACCGGAAGGTGCTCGCCTGCACGGCTGTCTCCAGTCGAGCCAGCCGCTCTGCCCGCCCGAAGGGACGCAGGTGCAGGCGGATCTCGATGCGGCGCTCGAAGCGCGAGAGATCCAGCCCGTCGAGCTCGATGAACAGAAACTTCTCCGGCAGCGCAAAGTACTCTTGCAGCAGGCGATAGCCGCCGAAGGAGCGGGCGCCGTATTCGAGCAGGCCCTCGCCCTCGTCCAGCCCGACGCCGCGCAGGTGACTGGCATCGAGTCGCAGCGGCGCCGCGGCGTCCTCGGCTCCGGCGATGCTGATGTGATCGACGCTGCTCAGCAGGATCTCGTGCAGGGCGTGGACGATGGCGCTTTCACCATCGAGATGGAAGCGCAGCCGTGTCAGACCGAGCTTGGCAAGACTCTGGCCGGGCGAGGCGCTCAGCTGGATGCGCACCGTGGCAAAGGCATTGCCCGGCGTGGCCGGGCCGAAGCCGCCGCGCTCCAAGGCCTCGCAGCGCGCCTGTGTCACTTCCATGGGCGCGACCTCGACCGGCCAGGCCGTGCGAAAGCGCACCGGCATGCCCTTGATCGGACGCGTCAGCAGCATGGTGCCTCTGGCCACGGTCTGCACGCCGCTGAGGTCCACGCCGGCGGCCGGCAGCAACTGCACGATCGACATGGACGGCACCGGCCGCAGGAAATGCGGGTAGAGCACTTCCAGCAGTGCCGCACTGATTTGCGGGAAGTCGTCGTTGAGCTTCTTGTGCACGCGTGCCGCCAGGAAGGCGAACGACTCGATCATGCGCTCGACATGGGGATCCTCGCAGGCTTCGCCATCGAGCATCAGTTGCGCGGCAATCTTCGGGTATTGTGCCGCGAACGCCCGCGACTGCTGGCGCAGCGCACTCAGTTCCTCCTCGTAATAGGGCAGCAGTTCATCGAGCATGGCGGGCAGTCCGTTGGGGTGTTCGGTGCAGGTGTTCGCTTGCCACCAGTCTATGCAGGCAGCTCCGGCCGCGCCATTGGCTGATCGGACTATGGCCTATGACTGAGCGCCTGTGGGCGGTCTTTGCGCGGGGCGGGGACATGGCGTCACGGGCGTGTCGGCGCGGCACCAGCTGGCGGGATTCAGTCTTCCACGCAGTTTTCCGGGTCGGCCACCACGCAGTCGGGCAGCGGCCCGGCTGCAGGCAGGCCGCCCAGGCTGCGGGTGCGCATGGTGGCAAGGGCCGAGACTTCCAGCGTGCGCGGCAGCAGCAGCCACATCCGGCCGGGGGATTTCATCGTGGCGGCGCGCTGACCTGCCTGCTGGCCGGTGCCCCAGAAGTAGTCGGCGCGGACCGAACCGCGGATGGCGCCGCCCGTGTCCTGTGCGAAGACCAGCCGGTTGATGGCGCTGTCGCTGCCGCCGTGCGTGGTGGAGAGAAACACCGGGTAGCCCAACGGCGTGGTGCGCGGATCCACCGCGATGGATCGGCCGGCCGTCAGCGGCACGCCCAAAGCGCCCAGCGGGCCGTGCGGTCCGTCTGGGATGAGGCGGAAGAACACGTAGCTCGGATCCGGGATGCCGGTGCTCGCGCCTGTGGCGGCAGACCCGTCCGACGAGTCTTGCTGCACCGTGCCGGCGCCAACGGCGGGCACGCCGACGCCGGAGGGCCCGGCGGCCGCGGCGGAGGACCGCCCTTGCAAGGCCGCGATGATCGCGTCGACTTCGGCATTGCGGCTGGTGCCGCTGGCCGCGGAGCCGGGACGAGGCGGCGCGGCGATTGGCACGGCGGCTGCCGCAGCGGGAAGCGCCGACGCGGCGCGGGGCGGGGCGGCACTGGCGGGCCGGCCGCCGAGCGCGGCGATGATGCGGGCGACGTCAGCGTCCTGCCCGGCCGGGGCGGCCGGGGCGGCCGCGGGCGACGGTGCCATCGTGGTGGCGCCTGCCGTCACGCCGGCATCCGCGGCCGCGCCGACATAAAGGCCGCGCGTCTTGACGGCGCTGCTGACGGTGGCGCTGTCGCGGCGCGACACTCTGGGCAGGAACGGGTGGCCGTTCTGCTCGCCATAGGCGACACGGATGATTTCGTCGCTCTCGGCCAGGCGGATCTTGCCCGAGCCCTGGATCTGCATGGAGTAGAGCGCGAAGGCGTCATCCACCCAGGCGAGTACTTGCGCGTCGAGCGCGCGCTGCTCGATCTGCTGGCGGCTCCAGTACGGCACGATCTCGGGCTGCGTGCCTTGCTGCTGGATGCGCACGCGGTAGCGTTTGTCGCGGATGCCCGCGCTCAGGCCACCGAGCTGGATGGCATAGCGCTGCGCGCCCGGGTCGTGCATCGCAGCCGGCACGAGCTGGCGCCCGTTCAGGCGCAGCCAGGCGTGCTGACCGTCCTGCACCTGGCGGGCGTCGAGAAACAACAGGTCTGCCGGCACGCCATGCACCGGGTGGGCGAAGCGGCTGTTGCGTTGCCGGCTGCCGTTGAGGATGGGCTCGTAGTAGCCGGTGATGACGCCCTGGTCGCTGGCCTGCTCGGCATCCCGCACGGCATAGGCGAAGAAGTTGTCCTCGAAGAAGCGGCGCAGCGCGGCCTCGTTCTGGCTATCGAGCCGCTGGACCCGTGGGCAGAGCTGCTGCCAGACGGTCTTGCTGCGCAGCGCGATGCAGCTTTGCTGGAAGGCCTGCAGGCTTTCACGCACCGAATCGTCGCTCCAGCCGGGAAGGGCGGCGAAGGCGATGGGCTCGAAGCGGGCGTGGCGGGTGTTGAACGGCTCGCCCAATGGCGCGGCAGTGCTGGCGCTGACCAGCGGCGGCGCGGCGGCAAGGGCCGGGACGGGAGGCTGCGTCACAGCGCCTGCAGGCGCAGCGGATGCCGCCGGCACCGCCTGCTTGGCAGCGGCTGGCGCAGGCGTGACGGCGGGATCGGGCAGGCTGCTGCAGGCGGTCAGCAGCAAGGCCAGCAGGTGCGGCAGGACGGCCGGTGCGCGCTTGGCGTGCGTGGGCGACGGCGGGCATGAAAACCGGGGCATGCGGTGCTCCTTGTGGGCTGGCATGCCGGCAGTGTCGCGTTGCCGGCCGGACGTGACCATATCCCGTTGGCGCTATGCCGACTGGGCGGACCCGGCGAGGACTGGCGCCTTGCCGCCACGATTTCTCAGGCACAACGGCAAGCGCACCGAGACTTCGAATCCGCTCTTAGAGGCTGTTCACAACCTTTTCGCGAGCCACGTTGCCCACTGCATTTTTGACCTCCTGCGTGACCCACGAAAAATTGGTGAACAGGTTCTTACGGCTCGCTGCGCAATTGCTGCAGCAAGGCCTGATGTGCATCGTCGAGACGCCGCAAGCGCTCCTGCAGGGCCTGCGTGCTGACCCACTGGCTCTTGAGGGCGCTCTGGCGCGCCAGCGCATGATTGATGCTGGCGGTGCTCTCCAGAGACTGGCCGTCCGCCGGCAGGAAACCGGCAAAGCCATGCAACTGCTGCAGCACCTTGCGCTGGCGTTCGCTCTCGGGGGTTGGAGACTGGCCGTAGTGGAGCAGGAAGCGGGCGATGCTGTGCCGAAGCGTCGAGGGGAGTTGGCTGCGCACGACGATCTGCGCGTGCGGAATCAGCTCCGACTCCCAGAGCACTTCGAGTTGCTCGTACTCGGCCGGGAAGCGGCTGCGGAAGCGCTCCAGGTCGGCCGTGTTGTTGGTGGCCAGGTCTGCCTCGCCGTTCGCCACCGCCAGCGCATTGTCCTGATGGGTGGCAATGGTTTCACTGAGGAAGTAGCGCTCCGGCTGGATGCCGTGGGGAAGAAAGAGTTGCAGGTGTGGCACCACGTAGCCGGACATCGACAGGTCACTGCCGCGTGCCAGCCGCCATCGTCCGGGTGACTCGTACAGGTTTTCGCGCGTGACCGGTCCGCCGCGGCGGGCCAGCAGCACCGCGCGGTAGCCGGGCAGGCCGTCATCCCGGGTGACCTGGGCGATGACCCGCATGCCATGCTGCGTGACGGCGTTGAGGGTCATCTTGCCAGAGAGAAAGGCGATGTCCACTTCCTGACGCTGGATGGCCGCTTCCAGGGCTTCATAGGAGGTGACCGACAGCATGCGGATGGGCTGGCCGATGGCGGTGCCCATTTCGTCGATCAGCGGCTGCCAGTCGCGGCGTGATTCCAGCGGCCCGCTCAATGGCAGGACGCCGAAGCTGAGCGCCTGGCTGCCGGTGCGGCCAGGCGGATTCGCTCCGTCGAATGCGTACGCGCAGGATAGCGTGAGCAGCATCAGCACCTGTGGCCGGAGGATGCGCCAGAGATGTCGGCAGAGCGTGGCGATCGGGCGTGCACAAGGCATGGCGATGGGCAGTGGAAATGGTTTGATTTATGGACTGATATTTAAAGTCCAAAAATGTTAAAAAAGCTTTTTTTGAAGTCCATTATAGTAATATTGGTCTGAATTCAAATCATTGCTTCCGGCTCCGTTCACAGCATGCCCATCCTGTCGCTCACCCCCTTGGCCGCCGATCCCGGACACCAGGATGCCGACGCCGTATCGGCCCTGCTGCGCCAGCGCCTGCAACTGAGCGACGCGACGGTGGAGCCGTACTACCGGCAGTTGCAACGGCAGATCCAGGCGCTGATCGACAGCGGTGCGCTGGCCGATGGCGACAGCCTGCCGTCCGAGCGCGAACTGGCCGACATTCTGCAGGTCAGCCGCAGCACTGTGAAACGCGGCTATGACGGTCTGCGCGAGACGCGTGCCCTGGTCAGCACCCAGGGACGGGGTGGCACGCTGGTGCGCAGTTCCGCGCCGCGCATCTCGCCCGTCATGTCGATGCTCAAGGGATTCACCGACGAAATGCGCGAGATGGGGCTGGAGCCGTCCACGCGCGTGCTGGAGTGCGCCGTGGTGCAGGAGCGCACCGTGGCGTCGATCTTCGGCAAGACGTCCAGCGCCTCCTTTCTGAAACTGGTGCGGCTGCGTTTTGGCGATGCGGTGCCGATGTCGCGCGAGATCGCCTGGTATGACCTGGCCGCCGCGCCCGCGCTGGCCGACTGGGACGGGCAGGGCTCGGCCTACGCTTTCTTGCGCGAGCGCTGCGGCATCGGGCTGGCCTGGGCGCAGCAGTCGATCGAGGCGGTGCTCAGCTCGGCAGCGGAGACGCAGGCCTTCGGCTTTGCCCAGCCGGGGCCGTGCCTGCTGCTCAAGCGCAGCAGCCATGATGCCGATGGCCGGCTGATCGAATACGTGGAAGGCACGTTCCGGGGGGATGCCTATGTGTACCGGCTCAGGTTGCAGGGGTGAGCAGGTGATCGACCTCGTGGCGCTGCGGCAAGGCGTCGAGGATGCCGGCGCGGCTGGCGGCCAGCGCGCCGCAGGCATTGGCCAGGGCCAGTGCGTGGGGCATCGCCAGGCCGGCGGCGAGGCCGTGGCAGAGCCCGGCGCTGAACGCGTCGCCAGCGCCGATGGGCTGTGGCTGGCACACCGGATGGGCGGCCTCGGCGTGGCGGCTGCCATCGCGGCCGTAGGCCCGGCAGCCATGTTCGCCCAGCGTGACCACCAGCCAGCGGCCCGGCCAGTCTGCCCAGAAGGCGGGCAAGCGGCGCTCCAGCCAGGCCAGCAGGCGGGCCGTGTCAGCGCACTCGCCGGGGCCACCGCCCAGCAGGGCGCCGGCTTCGACCCGATTGACCACGAGTATCTCGGCTGCGGCCAGCAGAGCCGGCGGCAGTGCCTGCCACGGCGACGGGTTCAGCACCGTGGCAATGCCCAGCCGATGGGCCGCCTGCAGGGCCTGCGCGACGCTGGCCGCCGGCACCTCCAGCTGCGCATAGACCAGCGAGGCGGTCCGCAGTGCGCGCTGCGCCGCAGGTTGGGACAGCACCTCCGCGATACGGGCATTGGCGCCGGGATGGACGCTGATGAGCGTATGGCCTGCCGCATCGATCAGTCCCGCGCCATGCCCGGAATGACCGTCAAAGGACTGCACGAGGCCGGTGCCAATCCCTTGCGCGTGCAGCAGCTCCACCAGCGCGCGGCCCGCGGCGTCAGCGCCGACGGCCAGCGCCAGTGCTACCTGCGTGCCCAGCCGGTGGCAACCGATGGCCACCGCCAGCCCCTTGCCGCCGGCCTCCTGTGCGAACCGGCTGGCAAGCTGGCTTTCGTCGGAATGCGGCAGCCGGTCCATGTACCAGCAATGGGCCTGCACGAAACTGCCGATGATCAGCATGCGGGGTGCGGGCGGGGTGCGGGGGGCAGACGCTGGCATGGGCGGTGGGTTGCGGTCTTGGGGAGGGCGTGGCCATGATAGCCGGGAAGCCTCTGCCGGGCGTGCGTCATGAGCCGCTGTTCGGTCATGCGAGGCCGCCAGCATCGCGGGCGCCGCAGGCCGGTTCCGCTGCGGATGCGCGCCCGCAGGGAAACGGTGCCATTGTGCGCCGCTGGTTCCGTTTGCGGCTGTCGCTGGTGCAGCAACTGGTGCTGCTCGTGCTGGCGTTCAGCAGCCTGTCGATTCTGGCGGTGCTTGGCATCATGGCCAATCGCTACCTGCAGGATGTGTCCGAACAGGCGCTGCGCAACACCCAGATCGTCGCGCAGCAGATGGCGCGGGCCGCTGCCACGCCGCTGCAGCAAATGGATCGGCGGGCGCTGATGGTGCTGACCCGGACCGCGCTGGCGCAGCCCGGCATGCAGCTGGCACAGGTGCATTCGCCGGACGGAGAGATCCTGGCGCAAGCGATGGCCCACGACGCCGTGCATGCAGGGGGCGATGAGATCATGCATCCGGTGCTGCACGAGGCATCCGGGATGCCGATCGGCCAGGTCGTGGTGCGCAGCGATGGCGCGGCGCTCAGACAGGTCAGCCGAAGCCTTTGGTGGACTTGCGGATCGCTGTTCGTGGGGGGGCTGTTGGCGGTGGGCGTGTCCGGCTGGTGGGTGGCGCGCAGGGTCAGCGCGCCACTGTGCGAACTGGCCGCGGCGGTCGATCAGCTGGCACAGGGCGAGGCCGCGCAGGTGGAGAATCGCGGCACGGCGGAAATTGGCCGTCTTCAGCGGGGCTTCAACCGGGCTGCGCTGGCGTTGGCGCACCAGCGCAGCGAACTGGAGCGACAGGTGCGGCAGGCGACCGCGCAGATCAAGCTCAGGAATGTCCAGTTGCAGGCCGCCGATCAGGCCAAGAGCCGCATGCTGGCGGCGGCCAGCCATGACCTGCGCCAACCCTTGCATGCCCTGACGCTGTTCACCGATGCGCTGCAAAGCAGCGAGAGCGATCCGGCCCGTATCGAGCGCGTCGCGCGGGTGCGCGAATGCGTGGATGCGCTCGACCGGCTGTTCACCGGTCTGCTCGATCTGGCGCAGCTGGACGCGGGCACCATGCAGCCGGTGGTGCGCACCTTCGCGCTGGATGCGCTGTTCGATGAGCTCAGCCGCAACTTCCGTGCGATGGCCGAGGAGCGGGACCTGCGGCTGGTGGTGCGCAAAACCGATGTGCGGGTACGCTGCGATTACGTGATGCTGTTGCGCATGCTCAACAACCTGGTCAGCAACGCCTTGCGCTACACCGTGTGCGGCGGCGTGCTCGTGGTGGCCAGGCGGCGCGGCGAGAGGGTGCGCATCGATGTGATCGACAGCGGTATCGGCATCGCCGAGCAGCATCAGCAGCAGGTGTTCGAGGAGTTCTACCAGGTCGATGCACTGGCATCGCGCGCCGAGCGGGGCCTGGGGCTGGGCCTGGCGACGGTGCGTCGCCTGTCGCAACTGCTGGACATACCGGTGCGGCTTCGCTCCCGCCCGGGGCATGGCACGATGGTTTCGTTGGAGGTGGGGGGAGCCGCGTCACCGCTGACGGCCGGGCCCGCCGCCGAGGCCGGCGATGACGCGGCGACGCCACCCGCGGCGGTGCAACGGTGCGCTGACGGCCTGGCCGGCCTGACGGTGCTGGTCATCGATGACGAGGTGGCCATTCTGGAAGGGCTTGAACTGGTGCTGGGCCAGGATGGAGCCACAGTGGTGACCGCGCAAAACCGCGCGCAGGCGCTCGCACGGTTCTGCGAGCGGCGCCCCGATGTGGTGGTGTGCGACCTGCTGCTGGGCGCCGGCGACAGCGGCCTGGAGGTGCTGCAGGTGTTGCGGCAGCTGCCGCCATGGCAGGCGGACCCGCCGGGTGTGCTGCTGGTGACGGGTGAGACCAGTGCGGACCGGTTGCGCGAGATTGCCAGCGCCGCGGTGATGGTGTTGCACAAGCCCGTGCCGCCGTGGCTGCTGCGCTGCCGCATCGCGGAGGCGGCCTGCGCCCGGTCGCCATGCCGTCCGGCCGGCTGACCGGGCGGTGCGGTGCCGTCCAGCCCGGGTGGGCCGCGCGCCAGCGCGCTCAGATGACTTGATAGGCCTGCGTGTGCAGTTGCAGCACGGCATCGAACTGGACCTTCTCGCGCGCGCGGCCGAGCGCGAGCAGTCCCTCTACCTTGAAGGCCAGCACGCGGTTGTATTGGCGCTGCGGCTCCAGTGTCACCCGGACCCGGGTGAGGCGCCGTTCGTGCAGCATGATGGCCTGCTCGAGCGTGCGCCGGATGCGGTCGCGGTCTTGCGGGCTGAACAGGCTGAAGGATGAGAAATCCGGGATGCCATACGTCAGCGAGGATTTCCGGCATTCCGGGAACGCGGCGGGAATCAGCCGCGCCGCTTCGGAGCGCGTGTTGAGCAACTGCTCCAGATCGCGTGCCAGCGCGGTGCGCAGTTCGGGCGTGCGCATGCCCGCCTGCATCTCGTCCAGCCGCTCGAGCAGCCCGGCCGGGGCGTCCGCCGGGCGCGTGGCATGACCTGGCCGCAGCATCTCAGGCTCCCGCCTCCCAGCGCGCCTTGAGGTAGCTGCGCAGGTCCGGCGGCACGCCGGGGTACTTGGGCGGCATCGGCTTGTCGAACAGGTCGAAGCTGAATGCACTGGCACTGTAGCTGCCGGCGTTGCCGCCGGGATCTCTGACGTCGCAGCCGCAGCACAGCAGCAGCCAGAAGGCATACCGCCTGAAGCTGGTCGGGTCGCCGCCAGAGACCTGGATGCGCGAGGCCACGCCGGGCGAGCGCGTGATGCCCCTGCGGCGGGCAAAGGCGCGCAATGCCTCGTCCGTGCGGGCGCCGACCTTGCCGTCGATCACCAGCGGCTTGTCGAACAGGGTGGTGTGATGGCGATCCAGGTAGTAGGTGCGGGCCACGTTGAGCAGGTACTGCACCAACTTGGCATCCCAGACGAGATAGCCGTAGCCCCAGCCGACGCTGCGGCTGAGGTTCCAGACACGCTTGCCTGTGTTGGGGGCTTGGAAGGTTTCCATGGCGCCACCTGCGGCTTCAGCTGGCCTTGTTGATGGCGCGGTCGTAGCCGGCCGCGACGGCGCCTTCGGGCGTGCCGTCTGCTTTCTGCGGCTTGTACTCGACCTTGATGCGGGCGAAGTCCAGCGTCACCAGCTCGCGCACCACGGCGTCGCCCTGCGTCGCCGAGGTGCTGTAGCCGGTGACCATCACGTCCTCGAGCGTGTAGGTCAGGTACACGTACTGATTGCCCTTGCCGCTGGCCTTGCGGCCGCTGATGACGGCTTTCTTGATGTGGTCGCCGGTGGCGGCGGCCTTGAAGAGTTTGGGCGAGGCCTTGTCCTGCGATTTGCCGATGGAGATGTTCTGGAACTGCGCCTTGCCGGTGCCGCCGCCACCGCCCTTGGCCATGGTGCCTTCGTTGGAGACGCCGAAACTGAAGGTCTCGATTTCGATCTTGCCCTTGAAGTCCTGGTCGGTGCTTTCGCCTTCGATGCCGTCGAGGTCGAGGAAGAAGTCTGAATTGCTCATGGTGCTGTGCTCCTGTCAATGGTTGCCGGAGGTGGGGGGAAGGTGTGAGGAGAGGTCGGGCGCACCGCGCCAGGCGTTCAGCGCGCCGGGGCGGGGAGGTCGGCGACCAGCCGCAGTGACACGCTCAGCTCGTCGAGCTGGTAGTGCGGGCGCAGGAAGGCCACGGCCTTGTAGGCGCCGGGCTTACCGGGAATCTCGGCCACGTCGACCCGGGCCTCGCGCAGCGGATACTGCGCCTTGGCCTGCTGGGAGGCGTTGTCATCGAGCAGCACGTACTGGGTGATCCAGGTGTTGAGGAACTGCTCGACGCTGGTGCGCGAGGCGAAGCTGCCGATCTTGTCGCGCATCATGCTTTTCAGGTAGTGGGCGATGCGGCTGACGGCATAGATGTACTGCAACTGCGAGGACAGGCGCGCGTTGGCGTTGGCGGCGTCGGTGTTGTATTCCCTGGGACGCTGCGCTGACTGGGTCGAGAAGAAGGCCGCGTAATCGGTGCCTTTGCAATGCACCAGCGGAATGAAGCCCAGGTCGGCCAGCTCCTTTTCGCGCCGGTCCGTGATGGCGATCTCGGTGGGGCATTTCAGCGCCACTTCGCCGTCGTCGGTTGCGAAGGTGTGGGTGGGCAGGCCCTCGACCAGCCCGCCGCCTTCGACGCCGCGGATTGCGGCCGTCCAGCCATACTTGGCGAAGGCGTCGGTAATGCGCGCGCCGAGGGCGTAGGCAGCATTGCTCCAGAGGTACTTGGAGTGATCCTTGCCGGTCACGTCCTCCTGGAAGTTGAAGCTCTCCACCGGAGCCGTCTCCGGTCCGTAGGGCAGGCGACCGAGCACGTGCGGCAGCGCCAGGCCGACGTAGCGGGAGTCTTCCGAGGCACGGAAGGACTTCCATTTGGCGTACTCGACCGTGTCGAATATCTTGGCCAGGTCGCGCGGGCCCGACAGGTCGGTGAAGGACTCGAAGCCGAACAGTTCGGGCGAGGCCGCGGAGAGGAAGGGCGCATGGGCGGCGGCGGCGATGTGCGAGACCTCCTCCAGCAGGTACAGGTCTTCGGGGTGGCGGGTGAACTCGTAGTCGCCGATCAGCGTGGCGAACGGCGCACCCCCGAAGGTGCCGTACTCTTCCTCGTAGATTTTCTTGAACAGCGCGGACTGGTCGAAGTCCGAGGCGTTCTTGAGGTCGCGCACCAGATCCTTCTTGCTGGCGTTGAACAGCTTGATCTTGAGCGTGGTGCTGGTCTCGGACTGGTCGACCAGGTACTTGAGGCCGCGCCAGCTGCCTTCGAGCTGCTGGAAGGACGGCTCATGCAGGATGGCCGAGAGTTGCTCGGAGAGCACGGCGTCGATTTGCGCGATGCGCGCATCGATGGAGGCGATGGCGTCCTGGGAGATGCTCAGCGTGCCAGCCGATATCTGCTCGACCAGCTCGGCGATCAGGTCGCGGGCGCGGTCCTTCTCGCCATCGGAGCGGGCGATGCGGCTTTGCGAGAGGATGGAATCGAGCAGCGAGGGCTGGGCCTCGGCGCTGGCGGCGGCCGCGGTGGCGGCGGTCTGGGGGGCGTCGGACATGGGCATATCTCCGCTGAATGAATGGGGCGTTGGCTGCTGGCGGTCCGGGGCGTCGGCCGCAGCGGGGGCGGCTTCAGGCCGCGGGTTCCTGCGGCGCGTCGGATGCGGGCGGCTGGCCGACCTCGCGGCTCAGGCGCGCGAGCTGGTCGGTGCTTTGCAGCACTTCGGAGAGCAGTTCCTCGAAGCGGTCGTTGCCGGCCATCTTGTTGCGCAGGTCGGCGAGCTTCTGGCGCGCCTCCAGCAGCCTGCGCAGCGGTTCCACCTGACGGGCCACCTGTTCGGGCTCGAAATCGGCCAGGCTGCGGAACTTCAACTCCACGCCGATGCGGCTGCCATCGCCGGCCAGCGTGTTGTCGGCCTGGAACTGCAGACGCGGCGCAATGCCCTTGAGCACGTCGTTGAAGTTGTCCTTGTCCACGTTGACGAACTTGCGGTCCTTGAGTTTGGGCAGCGGCTCCTCGGGCTGGCCGCTGAAGTCGCCCAGCACGCCCGCCACGAAGGGCAGTTCCTTCTTCTCGATGGCGTCGCCGATCTCGACGTCGTAGGTCAATTGCACGCGCGGGGCGCGCACCCGGTCCAGCTTGTGCTGGGTGCTTTCTCTGGCCATGTGAATGCTCCTGCTAGGGTCGATGGACGTTGCGCAGCCGCTGCGGCAGCAAGGATTGCGATGGGGTCAGTCTAGAAGTGCGCCGCGGCGGCGGGAACTGTCCAGAAGTGCAGGCGAGGGGATAGGCCATTGGCGATAGGAACCGCCGCGGCGGCGTGGGCGGCCGCCGCGCTCCCGCCGCAGGCTCATTCCTGGCGCGGCAGGCCGATGCGCTCGCGGATCGCCGCCAGCGCGCCTTCCTCGCGCACCACTTCCTGCAACCATTGCTCCAGCGGCATGTCGGCCCAGGCGATGGCGCGTTCGAGCATCGAGGGCACGGGGCTGTGTGGCTCGGTGCGGCGGAAGAAGGCGGCAATGTCCTGCAGGGCCCGCAGGGCGTCGGCCTTGGCGCGCTGGTTGCCTTCCTGCAGGTTGACGACCGGACCGGCTGCGGCGCTGCTGCCGCTGGACGGGGCCGAGGCCTGTGCCGGCGTGCTGGCCGAGCCATTGGCTGAACCATTGGCCGTGGTGTCGGCCGTGGTGTCGGCCGAGGGCGCCTGCACTCCCAGCGACTGCGCGGTGCGTGCCAGCACCTGTTCGATGCGCTTGAGGGTGTCGCCAAGGCGGGTCAGGCTGGGGGCTTCGCGACCGAAGTGGCGCTCGGTGCTCTCTTGCAATGGCGTGAAGGCTGCCTGCGCCTGCCGGACCTCGGCCAGCAGGCCGCGGATGTGCGCGCCGCCGCTGGCGGCCAGGGCTGCGTCCACCGTCTCGCCGCCGGGCTTGCCTTCGGCGAGCGCGGCTTCGTGCGCTTCGCGGTTCTGGCGGGCGAGGTTGTCCACCTCGCGGGAGGTTTGCCAGTCGTTGAGGCTGAAGGCCGACGCGCCGCTGGTGAGCGGCCACTGGCTCAATGCCGCGCTGGCGTAGTTGTTGAACCAGACCAGCCGGCTGGCGCGTTCTTCGAGGTCGCCGCCTTCGGGCTGGGGGTGCAGCGTGTCCCAGAAGTTGTCCAGCAGGCCCTGCAGCAATCCGAAGGCGGGCGCGGCGGCGGCCAGGCCCTGGCGTTGCAGCCAGGCTTCGCCCAGCCATGCGGCGGCCTGCAAATCCTTGGAGCGCTCGCGCAGCGCCTGTCCGGCCAGCTCGGCGGCCAGGCGCCAGTCGGCCACCTTCAGCTCGGTTTGCCAGTCGCCCTGGTCGAGGCCCGGGTCGTCGGCGCGGCGCGCCTCGCGGATGCGGTCGAAGAGATCGTCGAAGCGCAAGTCTTCGCCTGCGGGCCGGGCTTCGGAGATGGGCGCGAGCAGGGGGGCGACATCGATCGTCATGGCATGGGCTTTCTCAGGATTCGAGGATGTTTTCGGGCAGTTCGGTGGCCAGGCCGGCGCCGGCGAGGTGGCGCTCCATTTCGGCAGTGGGCACGACGCTGAGGAAGACCCGCACCTGGGTGATGCCGGCCAGCGCGAGCGCCGGCTGCAACTGCGCCCATTGCGCCGGGGTGTAGGAGTCGCGGAAATCCGCCAGCGTGAAGGTATGGCTACCGCTCCTGAAATCGCGCAGCAATGCCGGGAAGCTGTCGGTGCCCTGGTAGAGCAGGGTCAGTCGCGGCGCCTGGGCGGCCGGCGTGGCGGTCTGCGCGGAGGGCATTCCGGCCAGGCCATCGTCGGCGGCAGGGTCCGCGGCCGGCCCGGGTGGCGGGTCCGGCAGGGCAATGCGCAGGCGCACTTGCGGGCAGGACTGCGGCGCCCAGAAGACTTGCGTGCGGCCATCGGCCAATGATTCGCCCTGGCTGGTGGCGCCAAAGCTGCGGTCCTGGCAGACGATCTCCAGCTGCGAGCCGCCGGTACCTTCGCTCTGACGGCCAAACCGGGACGGTCCCTGGAACTGCACGAAGCCGGCGGGGAAGGCGCGCAGCGGATCGGCGGGCTGGAACTGGCGAGCCGCGGCGAGCATGCCGACGAAGGCCGGGGCCAGCGGCAGTTGCACGCCGGCCACCTGGCGCGGCGCGTGCTCGGTGTCGGTCACGAAGGGCGCCAGCCAGTCCTTGGTGAAGGCCGCCAGACGGCCGTTGGGGCCGTTGAGCTGTTCGCGGCGTTGTGGCGGTGGCAAGCCCTGCAGCGGGTCGTGCACGCTCTCCCGCCAGCGCGCCTGCAGATAGCTGCCGGTGCGCTGCATGGCGAGCGAGAGCACGAGACGCGCGGGGCCCTGCACGATGCTCCAGGCCTGCAGGTCGTCGCCGGAGAAGCGGGTGGCATAGCGATCCGGCGGTTTCTCGGCGGCCAGCAGGAGCAGTGCGAGATCCTGCGCGCCCGGTGACGTGATGGCCTGCCCGGGGATGGCGGCCGCGCCGCCGGCGAGGGACCGGAAGAGGCCGGCGGTGTCCTGGTAGAGCTCGGCGGCATTGTCCTTTTGCGCCAGGCGCAGGTAGCTGCGGGCGGTGGCGTTGCGCACCGCCTCGGTGTCAAGTGCGGCGCGCGATTCCAGCCAGGCCGGCACCCAGGCTGCGGGCGGCTGGCGCGGTTCGGTCCACCACGGGCTGGTCAGCCCATTGGCGACGCTGGCGCTGCCCTGGCCGATGAAGCGCCCCAGCGGCCGCCATGCGCCCAGCCAGTTTTGCCGCGCCTGCGCCCACTGGGTTTGCCAGTAGGAGGCAAGCGGCAGTTGCAGCGGCAGGGCCAGCACGTGCTCCTGCAGCGCCTGGTCGAGTTTGTGGTAGGGATTGTCCCGGGGCTGGGCGGCCCGCGCGACGAGCTGCTCGTGCGCACCGCGCCAGAATTGCTGGCCATCCTGGAAGCGCGCGTTGAACTGTCCCCAGGCACGCTGGTAGGCGTGCAGGTAGTCGCCGCGCAGCGCGGCCAGCGCGGCGGCATGCTGCGGGCTGGCCCGACTGGCGGTAGCCAGCATGGGCTGCATGTGGCCCTGCCAGACAGGCAGCGTGAAGGCGGCGCTGACGCGCGCCAGCGCCGCCTCGTCGCTGCCGACGACGCGGTCCTCGGGCAGCCAGAAATCGCGCAGCTGCACGTCGTCGAAACGCGCTTGCGCCCACTGCTGCAACTGCTCGACGCTGGGGATGCGGTGGGCAAGCAGGCGTGCGAGCACGGCTTGCAGCCGGCGGGTTTCCGCATCGAGTGCGCCGGGGGATTGCCAGCGCAGGTAGCCCAGATAGGTGGTGAACAGGGCGTCAGCCTGGCGGCGGCTGAATCCCACGTCCTGTTCACCCGACAGAAAAGGGCTGTAGACCCTGGCGCGCGGATCGAAGGCCGTGTTGTGGACCAGCTCGATGGTGCCGCAGGCGTCGGTGCGCTGGCGGCAGTTTTCCAGCAGGCGCAGGCGCTGGCTGATGGCCAGCAGGTGTTCCACGCCGGCCAGTCCGCGGGCCAGATCCGCCTCGATGACCTGTTCGTAGGGCGCCAGGATCAGGTTGGAGAAGTCGCGCAACAGGGTTTGCTTGGTGCTGGCGATGGACTGGTCGGCGCGGCGCAGGCCGAAGCCCAGGCCGGAATGCTGCTGGGCCGCTTCGAGCTGCTCCACCGCGCGGCCGCAGTGGGCCACCCAGGCGATGCGGCTGCTGGCGCCCGCGTCGCTGGGTTCGAGGCAGGCCGAGCGGGTCTGTGCCAGCAATGCGCTGTCGTCCTGGCGCACGCCTTGCAGGCTGTGCGCCAGCAGCGTGGAAAAGCCCAGCATGGCGGCGACCCCGATGGCGGCCACGCCCATCCGTCCGGCGCGGCCCTTGAGGCTGGCGCTGGCCAGTGGCTGGTCGGCCGGCAGAAAGCGGGTGAACAAATCGGCCGTGAAGGCACCGCCGGCAGGCGCCTGGCCGGCCTGCTCCGCCCCGGCGGCGGTGAAGTACAGGCCGCGCCAGCGCGGTGTGCGCTGGAAGGGGTTGTCTTCCAGCATCAGCTGCACCAGCGATTGCAGGCCACTTTGCAGGTCGCCGAACTGCCGCACGAACTCGAAGATGGCGCGTCGCCCGGCGGCCTCATGCTGCTGGCGCAGCGCCGTCAGGCGCAGCGCGTGCAGGCGCTCGGCAATCGGGGCGAACACGGCATCGAGCTCGGCGCTGGTGGCGGCGCTCACGGCTTGCTGTCCGGGCAGGCAGTGGCCAAGGGCGCGCTGCAACGCCTCGGGCGGCAGCATGTCGCGAAAAGGGGTGTAGCCGGGCAGCTTTTCCAGCCCGGTGACGACTAGGTAGACGGGCAGTTGCAGCTGCAGATGCTCCAGCGTCTCGTCGACCAGCCGGCGCAGCCGCATCGCCACTGGCTTGATGGCGTTGGTACCGGCCTGCAGCGTGGCTGCGCCCACGCAGACCACGATGCCGTTGAGCGGCAGGTGCTCGCGCTCCTGCGCCAGTTGCAGCAGCGCGTGGTACCAGATGCCGCGCTCGCGCCGGGCGCTGCTGTCGCAGACCAGCTCCGGCGCGGTCTCGATGGCGATCATCGATTTGAAGAACCACCATTGCCAGGGCTGCCGCTGCGGCGCGAGCGCGGCGGCGGTGGCCGGCCCCGGAAAGGGCGAGCTGGCCGAAGCCGTCTGCAGCAGGCCGTGTACCTCGGCCGCCGCGTCACCGACGAACAGCAGCCAGGGAATGCGGTAGAGCGGCTCGCGCCCCTTGCCGATCTCGGGCGAGCGCAGGATGGTCTGGCGGGCCTGCCGGACGGACGCGCGCATGGCCTCGAGCGTGGCAGTCTCCTGCGCCACGTCGCCGGGCGCGAGGTCGCCCGCATGCTTGCGGGCCAGGCCGCGCCGCGACAGGCGCCGCGCGCCGACCAGGAACCACCAGAGCACGCCCAGCGCGATGGTGCACAGCGCCGCCAGTTGCCAGAAGCGTGCCGGCAGCCAGCGCGTGCCGCCCAGCAGCAGCCAGCCCAGCAAGCCCAGCAGCAGGAGCAGGCTGATGGCCGCCAGTGTCAGGCGCAGCGCGCCCTTGGGGGGGCCGGGCAGCCGGATCAGGCTGGCCCAGCCTTGCAGGATATGGATGATGGGTTTCATGGCGCGATGGCAAGGGGTGGATCGGTTGGGGCGCGAGGCTGGCGTGGCCGGTTTCACCGGGCCGGCGCGGCGAGAGGGGGCGCCGCCGGCGCGCTGGCCGGTTCGGTCTGCAGGAACAGGAACTGCGCGGCCAGCGCCGGGTTGGCGCGCTGGGTGTCGAGCAGCGTGCGTAGCTGCGGCAGATAGCTGGAGGCGGGTTCGTACTCGGGCAGTTCGCCTTCGTAGAGGGGTGTCGGCGAGCTGATGACGGTGATGAGCTCCTGCCCGAACGGCGGGCCGACGATCCAGCCTTCGGCACTCTTCTGGCCGACGTTGAACTGTTCGGCGGCGCGCACCACGCGGCCGCTGTCGGGTTCGCGCCGGTTCGGGTAGAGGTGGATGACCGAGCCGTCCACGGTGTAGTAGTCCACGTACAGGTAGCCATCGGTGTGGGCCTGGATCAGCTTGACGACCACGCGCTCGCCTTCGCTGAAGCGGTCCGAATGGCCGGTAGTGGGGGTGACCTGCAGACCGTTGCGCTGTTCGATGCTGCGTTGCTGGTAGGGGCCCAGCAGCGCCACCACTTCGCAGTGTGGCCAGATGCGCGTGCCGATCTCGGTGGCAAGGCGCCTGACGCCGTCGATGGCCTGCACGTCCTGCTGGACGCGGGCGATGTCGTCGGGCCGCGAGACGTGGCCCGTGATGGTCACGCCGCCGCTCTCGTCGAGCCTGGCGGCGAGGTCCGAGCAGCCGTAGGTCTGCAGCTGCCGCTCGATGCGCTCGGCCAGCGTGGGGCCGCTCTCGCGGGGGGCGGCCAGCAGCAGCCAGGCCAGGTAACCCAGTGGAATCAGCAGCGCCACGAGGGCGGCGGCCTTGAGCAGCAGCCGGTCCCACTGGCGCGGATAGCGCGCCGGTCCCGGCGCGGCGATCTGGTAAGGTTGTGGCGTGATGGGTTCTTCGCGCAGCGTGTGCAGCGGCGCGGGAGCCACCGGCAACTGCCGGCCGTGCAGTTCCTTGATCTTGCCCAGTTCGCCGTTGTCGCCGGTCTCGAAGTAGTACTGGCCAACGAAGCCGAGCACCAGCGCGTGGTAGTAGACCTCGCGCACCTCGTCGTCCCCGGCGCGCAGCGCCGAGAGGTGATGGAAGAATTCGTTGCCGGCGTTGTTGGTGTTGAACAGTGCCACCTGCAGCGGTGAGGCCGCGCCCCACCAGCCGGGATTGCGGGTGACGATTTCGTCGAACCAGGCCACGCAGGCGAAGACGGCCGACTCCACCTGTTCGGCGCGCTTGCCATCGGCCTGGGCGTTCTGGCGAGCCTGCTCGAGCAGCTCGCGGGCCCGCTGCTGCACGCTGTCGAGCGGTGCCTTGACACGCTGGGCGGCAATGGCCTCGTCCAGCTCCAAGCCAAAGGAAAAAAAGGGCAGGAAGTGGTGGATCAGGCGTGGCATGGTGCGATGGGTCCGGGGCGGTCGGTGGGGAGGCTTATTCGGCGGGGTCTACGGGGTAGAGCCGGATCACCGTCTCCTCGGCGGGGGTGCCGGTGTAGACGGCGATGTTGCGGCGGTCGCGGATGAACTGCCAGAACGGGTGGCGCGTGTCCACCAGGAAGTAGGTGGTGTTGGGCGTCTTCTGCGGCAGTTCCTCGGGCGGCACCGGCAGCAGATCGATCTTCAGGCCGAACAGCGCCGCCTGCAGCAGCCGGGGCATGTCTTCGAGCGAGGCAATCTTGCCGGTGCGCTGCAGGCGCTCGGCGAGTTCCTGGCCGCCGAGGTCGGACTCGAAGGCCAGGTAGAAGCGCATGCGGTCCGAGGCGAACAGGCTCTCGGGCAGGTCGGCCTTGAAAAATCGGCCGTCGTAGGTCAGCGCGATGCCCACCTCTGCGCCCACCGTCAAGCCTTTGATGAGTTCCGATGCGCGCGCAAAGGCCAGCTGGAAACAGCGTCGCAGGTCGTGGTGGTCGTAATCGGGCAACTCGGCGGCGTCCGGTGCGCCGCGTTCGCCGGTGCTGGCGCGCCGTGCGCCAAAGTAGCCAATGTCCTCGGAGAAGACGGAGAACTCGGCCACCATCTCGCGCAGGTCCTGGTAGAGCCCCCAGGGCGAGGTCGTGCCCAGCCGCAGGTGCTCCTGCCAGCGCGGCAAGTGGCGCGCGAAGGTCTGCATCATCAGCGCGCGCATGACTTCCTGCGCGCTGGTGGAGGCGGAGCGGATGCCGCGCTGGCGCTTGTGCGCCGCGAAGTCCAGGCCGCGCGAGAGCAGCAGGTCGCGCAGGCCACGGCTCCAGCGCGCCAGATTGGCCGAGGCATCCAGCCGCAGGCATGGCGCGATGAAACTGGGCGAGGGCTTGAAGCGCCCCGGGCCGTCCGGCACGATTTCGGCGAAGGCGTGGGTTTCGGCCGCCTGCAGCAGGGCGGCGGCCTGTTCGTCGAGGCTGGTGACGATGGCCAGCTGGTAGTTCAGCAGCTGGACTTCAGCCTCGGGCGCCTGCGGGTCGTAGGGGTCGGCCGCCAGGGTGCTGCGCAGCGTGTGGCGTGCAGGCAAGGCGGCGCCGCTGCCGGCGGTGCTGGCCAGGCCGTCGAGCGTCTGCTCGCGCCGCAGGGCCAGGTACAAGGTGATCGGCGTCTTGTCGGTCACCGGCAGCTCCAGCAGGCTCCGGCCCGCCACGCTGGCATTGGCGCCGGCGCCGTGGCCGGCGGTGCCGCCGTGCAGCCACTGGCCGTCGGCGGTCAGCAGCGCGAAACGCTCGATCTCCACCATGCCGTTCTGCAGCGCGGTTTCGGACCATTGAAGCGTTTCGAAGCCGTACGCGAAGGGCGCGATCAGGCGCAGCAGCTGTGCGGCGTAGGCCCGCTGCCAGTCGTCCTGCGCCTGCAGATGCTGCGGCGCGAGAAAGGCGCCCTGGCCCCAGAAGACTTGTTGCGAAGTGGTCATGGAGATTGCCTGGTCATGGACGTGGTGAAGTTCGGGGATGGCCGCCGGTTCATTGCAGCGGCAGCGGCTCGGCGACGATGGAGAAGCCGCGTTGGTGCAGGCTGGCGAGCAGGCCGGCCTCGCCGGTCAGGTGGATCGCGCCCACGGCCACGAAGGCGCTGCCGGCGCGCAGCAACGGGTCGAGCTGGTCCATCCAGAGCGCGTTGCGGGCCTCGATGAGGCACAGGCGCGCGCGTTGTTCGATGGGGCGCGCCTGCGCGTCCAGGCCTGTCATGGCGTCGATTTCATCCAGCCAGGCCGGCAGGTCTCCGGCGCGGTAGTACTCCAGCACGCGCTGCGCCTGCTCTTCGAACAGCCAGGGCATGGCCAGCCGCTGGCGCAGCACCTGCGCGTGCTCTTCGGCGGGCACGCAGTCGAGTGCCTGCAGCTGCGCCGCCAGCGTCTCCAGGTGGAAGGCCGGCAGGCCCTCGCGGGCAGCCCATTGCGCGAGCTGGCGGTCGAGCGTTTGCTCCGAGACGGTCTCGCCGCGCGATTCCAGCAGTGCCAGTGCCAGCCATGGCTTGGCATGCAGCAGCTGTGCGGCCGGCAGCTGCGGCAACAGGCGCTGCAGGGCGTCGAACGGCGCCTGGCCCAGCAGGTCACGCAGATTGCGCTGGGCGGGCAGCCGGCGGTGGCCATCCAGCTGCGCGCTCCGCGGTGCGGACATCGGCACCTCGCCAATGAACAGGCGGGTGTGACGCATGGCGTTCTGCAGCAACTCCGCATCGAGATGCAACTCCTCGACGCTGCCGAAGTGCAGGGTGCCCAGCAGGAAGCTGACCGGGCGGTCGCGGCTGGGCGTGGCTGGCGCCGGCGCAACGACGCGAAACAGCACGCCGCGCCACTGGCGCCAGGAGAGGGCGGCGCCGGGCTCCGCCGCAGGCGGTCCGGCATGCGTGGCCGGCAAGGCCAGCAACATGCCGGCGGCCAGCGACAGCATGCGCCGCTGCAGCCGTCGCCGCGCCGGCCCCTTTTCATGGCGGCGCGCAGGACCGGAAACCCGTCGGTGCATGGCAGTGGGGGCGGCTTCCGGCTGGCACCCGCAATGGCGCACGGCGTCTGGCTGTGGCATGGGCGAAAACCTCCGGGCGAAAGATGTGACGGATTCTTTCAAAATGGCCGCGCTGCGGCCATACTCCGCTCGTTCTATGCCCTTGGCCTATGGCGTAGGGCATGTGCGTACGCCTTGCTCCTGTGGCACTTCGTTGCTATGGTTGCGCAGACCCTCCACGGGCTGGCCGGCTCCGGTGCCCCCAATGTCACAACGCTGCTACTTGCTGCCATGAAAATTCTCATTGCCGATGACCATCGCCTGGTGGTGGACGCTGTCCGGGGCAAGCTGATGGAGCTGGACGCCGTCATGGAGTTCGTGCTTGCCGCCACGCTGCAGGAGTTGCGCCAGGTCGACCTGGAGACGCTCGACCTGGCGCTGGTCGATTTGGGCATGCCTGGCGCGCAGGGCCTGAGGCATGTTGGCGAGCTGCGCGAGCGCAGTCCGTCGCTGCCGATCATCGTGCTCTCCGGCACGGCCGATACGGCGCTGATGCGCGCAGCCCTGGAGACGGGGGTGCTCGGCTTCATCCCCAAGGCGTATTCGGCCGAGGTGATGCTCTCGGCCATCCGCCTGGTGCTGGCGGGCGGCGTGTATGTGCCGCCGGCGTTGCTGACGGCTGGTCCGGCCGGGGCGCCGGGGACGGTGGCTGCCGGCGCGGCGGCGACGGGCTCGGGCATCTCCATTGACCGGGTGCGCCAGATGCTGACGAGCCGGCAGATCGAAGTGCTGGGACTGTTGTCGCAGGGCAAGCCCAACAAGCTGATCGGCCGCAGCCTGGGCATCAGCGAAGGCACGGTGAAGATCCATCTGGCTGCGATCTTCCGGGCGCTCAACGTGCGCAACCGCACCGAGGCGGTGGTGGTGGCCCAGCAGCTGATGGCGCAGCAGCCCGCCGCCCAGGAGAACGGCGACGCGCCGTCGCCCCCGCTGCACCACGGCACTTCGTTTCCCTGGGCGTGAAGCCCCCGGGTGGGGCAAGAAGGGGCTTGCAAAACACGGCAGGCAAGCCGGCGTGCCGTCAGGCGTGCTGGCTTCGCGCTACGCAGGGGCACGCGGCGTGGTGCCGCGTTGCCGTGGCAGCTCCTGCCTTTGTCGCCGCGCCGGTGCTGCTGTCATACGGCGTTCGTTCTATCTCCTTCAACCAATAGGCGCGGCGGTGGGCTCACCCTAGACTGCAGACGTTGACCAGTGCGGCACCCGTGGCGGTGCCGGGCCGCCGGTCCGTTCAGTCCAAAGGGAAGCAGCATGGAACATGAGGGCAGGCAGGAACGCCGAGCAGATCGGCGGTGGCAGGGGGCGCTGTGCTGGCTCGCCTGCGTCGGTTTCTGGTGGAGCGCCGGCGCGCTGGCCCAGCCGGTAGCGGCGCCGGTGGCCGCCGCTACCGCACCGGCACCGGCACCGGCACTGGCGCTGGTGCAGCAGAGCCGGGGGCGCCTCGATGATGCCGACACGCTGCTGGGCCTGACCACCGAGGGGGCGATCCTGTATGGGCAGGACGCCGTCAAGCTCACCGGCTACCAGTACTGCAGCCAGGCGGTGGCGCTGGCCGAGCAGGGCGAGTTCCGCCAGAGCCTGCGCGCGGCCAGCAAGGCCCTGCATCTGGCCCAGGCGAACGATGATCCCGAACTGCTCGGGCGGGCGCTGCGCGACCTGGCCATCGTCTTCAGCTACGCTGGGCAGTTGGACAAGGCCGCGCAGTTTGCCAACGAGGCGCTGGCGGTGCCGGTGCAGGATGCCGGCCAGGTGGCCGGGCCGGCCCGCAAGGTGCTGGGCGATGTGCAGATGCGGCAGGGCGAGGCCGCCGCCGCGGTGCGCAGCTACGAGGCCGCCCTGCCGCTGAGTTCGCCGCGCTACCGGCCGCTGGTCGAAGCGTCGCTGGCGAATGCCCTGATCGCGACCGGCGACACGGCGCGCGCGGCGGCGCTGCTGGCGCAGATCGCGCCGCCGCAGGATGACGCGCTGGCACTGCAGCTGCACCGCACCCGGGCGAGCCTGCTGCTGGCGCAGGGGCATCCGCAGCAGGCCCGTGCCGCCTACGCGGAGCTGGCCGCCATGCGCGGCGGCACGGACACTGGCTATTACCGCATATGGGCGCTGGAGGGCATGGCCCGCAGCGATCTGATGCTGGGCAACCGCACGGCGGCGGCGCAGGCGCTGCAGCAGGCATTGCTGCAGCTCGATGGCGTGCGCGCACGGTTTCGCAGCGATGAGTTCAAGATGGGCCTGTTCTCGGACCTGCAGGGTCTGTTCGAGCAGACCGTGGCGCTCGAGACGGAGCTGGGCAACCCGGCCGGCGCCTTCGAGGCCAGCGAGCGCAGTCGCTCCAGGGCGCTGCTTGACGCAGTGCGCGGGCGTGCCAGTGCCGCTGCGCAGTCGCTCGAGCAGCCGCTGGCGCTGGCCACGCTGCAGCAGACGTTGCGTGCCGACGAGCGGATCGTGCAGTTCCACACGCTGCCGGACGCGCTGCTGGTGTGGGTGGTCTCGCCCGACGCCATCGCGGCGCACCGGATTGCCGTCGGGCGCGATGCGCTGGTCAGCGTGGTCGAGGCGTTCCGCGACGCCATCATCCAGGGCCGCCGCGGCGCCGTGGGCGCGGCCGACCAGCTCGGCACCCTGCTGATCGAGCCGCTCGGGCTGGCGCCGGGGCTGCGCCTCGTCATGGTGCCGCATGGCGCGCTCCATTACCTGCCGTTCCAGGCGCTGCGGGTGCGGGACCAATATCTCATCGAGCGCAACCCGGTGTCGGTGGTGCCATCGGCCAGCATCGCGGCACGTCTGGCGGCGGCTGGTGCCGGCGCCCCCGCCGATCTGGTGGCGTTCGGCAATCCCCGCATCGCGGACGAGTATGACCTGCCGGGCGCCGAGCGCGAGGTGGGTACGCTGGCCGGCCTGTTCCCGCGCCATCAGCTGTTTGTTGGCGCGGCGGCCACCAAGGAGGCTTTTGCGCAGGCGGCCGGGCGCGCCGCGGTGCTGCATGTGGCGGCGCATGCCCAGGCCGACCTGGTCGATCCGCTTTACTCGCGCGTACTGCTGGCCGGGGTGCCCGGCCAGCCGCCGGCGCCCACGCAGTTTCTGGAGGCACACGAGATCCTGGACATGGATTTGCGGGGCACCGCGCTGGTGACGCTTTCGGCTTGCGAATCGGGACTTGGCAAGGTGGCTCAGGGGGATGAGGTGCTGGGCTTCACGCGCTCCTTCCTGTCGGCGGGCTCGGGCAGTCTGATCGCTTCGCTCTGGCCCGTCTCGGACGACGCCACAGCGGTGCTGATGGGCACCCTGTACCAGGCGCTGGCGCAGGGGCAGGACGTGCAGCAGGCCATGCGCGCCGGACAGCTGGCAGTGCTGGCCGAGCCCCGCATGTCCCACCCGTTCTTCTGGGCGCCGTTCAACCTGATCGGCAACTGGCGCTTGCGTTTTGGCGCGGCCGACCGGCAGGCGCTGGCCGCCGCGATTCCGTGACCCGGTCCATCAGGAGCAACCGATCCATGCCGAATTCAATGACCATCGAGCTGCCATGCCGGACGCCATACCGGCGCGCACTGCTGCCGGCCGCGCTGCTCATCCTCCTCCTGGTGCCGAGCGGCGCGGCGTTGTCACAGTCGCCCGATGGCATGCAGGTGCCGGGCGCGGCGGCGGGCGCGCCCGCCTGCCTGCGCCCGCAGGCCGATTGCGCCGCGGCGGGGCAGGCCCGCCAGCTCGAGCTGATCCGCGATGCGCAGCAGGACGAGGGCGATGCCGCGCGCGTGCGTGCGGGTGCCGTGCCGGGGCCGCAAGACCCCGCCGCAGCGGAGGTGACACTGCGGGGGGTGCGCTTCGCCGGTGTGGCGGCCTTGCCCGCGGCGCCATTGCAGCGGCTGGCACAGCCCTACATCGGCCAGCGCGTCAGCCTGGCGCAACTGGAGGAACTGGCCGCGCAGGTGGCCGCGCATTACCGCGCGCAGGGCTATTTCCTGGCACAGGCCTTCGTGCCGGTGCAGACCATCCGCGAGGGGCAGGTCGAGATCAGCGTGATCGAGGGCCGGCTGGGGCACATCCGCCTTGAGCTGGCGGAAGACGCGCCGATCGCCGAGCCGCGGCTGCGGGCGATGCTGGCGGGACTCGTGCCGGGGCAGGCGCTGCGCGCGCAGGACTATGAGCGGGCCATGCTGCTGCTGTCGGACCAGCCGGGCATCGCGGTCTCCTCGGGGTTGCAGGCCGGCGCCCAGCCGGGCACCACGGATCTGGTGCTTGAGGTGGCGGCGGACCGGCGCGTGCGCGTCGCCGCCGACGTGGACAACCACGGCGTGCGCGAATCCGGCCGCGTGCGCGCTGGCGGCACCCTGCGCATCGCCAGTCCGCTGGGGCTGGGAGACAACCTTGATGCACGCTTGATGCTGTCAGAGGGCAATGCGCTGAACTTCGGTCGCTTGGCATGGGAGGCGCCGCTGGGCGCCAGCGGGCTGCGCGCCGGTGTCGGTCTGGCGCGCTCGCGTTACGAGCTCGGTGGCGCCTATGCCGCGCTGGGCGCACAGGGGGTGGCGCGGGTCGTGGATGTCTCGCTGAACTATCCGTTGATCCGCCAGCGCGCGCAGAACCTGTTTCTGCGTGCCGCGGCAGACGTGAAGCATCTGCGCGACGAGATGGGCGCACTCGATTACACGGCGCGCAAGCGCATCCACGGCGTGTCGCTGGGCTGGACCTGGGAGCGGCGCGACGCCTGGGGCGGCGGAGGCTACTGGGCCAGCACCGGCACGGCCTATCTGGGCCGCCTGCGCATTCGCGATGCGCTGACCGCCTTGTTGGACCGTCCGCCCGCCGGGCGCGACACCCAAGGCCGGTTTGCCAAACTCGGCTGGCAGCTCTCGCGCCTGCAGGTGTTGGCGCCGCGCCAGCTGCTGTACGCCTCGGTCAGCGGCCAGTTCGCCAGCGGCAACCTGGATGCCGCGGAGCGGATTTCGCTGGGCGGGCCGCGCGCGGTGCGGGCCTATGCCAGCGGCGAGGTGCTGGTGGACCGGGGCCAGGTGGCGACGCTGGAGTGGCGCTGGGCCGCGACCGAAGAACTCACGCCCTTCGTCTTCGGCGATGCCGCGCGCGGCGATCTGGCGCGGCGCCCCACCGCGTTCGAAGGTCCGGTGCGGCGCAGCCTGCGCGGTGCCGGAGTCGGGCTGGTCTGGTCCCGCCCGGGTGATTTCTCGCTCACGAGCACGCTGGCCTGGCGGCTCAACAGCCCGCCCGGCCAGACCGACGGCGGTGACCGCAAGCCGCGCTGGTATGTGCAACTGCAAAAAGTGTTTTGAACCGGAGGCGCGCATGAACCGCAAACCATCCATCCATCCTGTCCTGCGGCCCGTGGCGCTGGCGGTGGCCCTGCTTGGTCCCATGCTGTGCTGGGCGCAGCTGCCGACCGGATTCGAGCGTGTGCACGGCGACATTGGCGCGCCGCAGACGGTCGGCAACACGATGACGCTGCAGCAGTCCAGCGGCAGTGCCATCGTCGACTGGGCCGGCTTCTCGATCGGCGCCGGCAACACCGTGCAGATCAACCAGTCCATGGGGGCCGGCAGTGTGCTGCTCAACCGGGTGACGGGCAATGGCGCCTCCGAAATCGCCGGCAGCCTGCTGGCCAACGGGCAGGTGTTCCTGGTCAACCCCAACGGCGTGCTGTTCGGCGCGGGGGCGCAGATCAGCGTTGGCGGACTGGTGGCCAGCACGCTGGATATCCGCAACGAGGATTTCCTGGCGGGCCGCTATGTGTTCGGTCCGGGGGCCTCCGGCTTCGTGTCCGATGCGCAGGTGGCCAATGCCGGGAGCATCCGCGCTGCGCAGGGCGCGACGGTGGCGCTGCTCGGGCAGCGGGTGGAGAACACGGGCCAGATCGTGGCCGATGGCGGTACCGTCGCATTGGCCGCGGCGCGCCAGGTGGAATTGGATTTCCACGGCGACGGCCTGACGACCTTTCGCCTGGAGGCGGGTGGCACGCCGCTGGAGGCCGATGTGTTCAACAGCGGCCTGCTGCAGGCCGATGGGGGACGCGTGGCGGTGCTGGCCCACGAGACGGATGCGGCGCGGCTGGTCGTCAGCCAGAGCGGGGTGGTGCGGGCGCGTTCGTTGGAGCAGCGCGCCGGCGAGATCGTGTTCAGCGCGGGCGATGGCCGGATGGGGCTGGGCGGCACGCTGGACGCTTCGGCGCTGGCCACCGGCACCGATGGCGGAAGCATCACGCTGGAGGCCGGCACGTTGCAGTTGCTTGGCACGCAGGTACTCGCCAGCGGCCAGCGCGGCGGCACGGTGACGGCGAATGCGCAGTCCATGTTGATCGATGGCGACATCCGCGGGTCGTCCGAGGCACGCATCAGCGTGGACGGAGTCCAGCAGGGGGGGACCATCGGGCTGCGCGCCGGGGAGCTGCTGGCGCTTGACCGTGGGGTGCAGCTCTCGGCCGACACCAGTGGCGCGCAGGGTGATGGCGGGCGCATCGATGTCATCAGCGCCGATCGCCTGCACGCCTATGGGCAGCTGTCTGCGCGCGGCGGTGCGCAAGGCGGCAATGGAGGCCTGATCGAGACCTCGGCCGCCGCCTTGCATGTGGATGGCATCGGCGTCGACGCGTCGGCAGGGGTTGGCCGCGCCGGGACCTGGCGCATCGATCCGCATGACATCACCATCCGGCCGGGCAATGCCAGCGGCGATCTCTCGGCGCTGACGGGTAGTCCGCCGCTGGCCGATACCGTGCTGCAGGACGGCGATCTGAGCGCCGCGCTCAATGGCGGCACCAGCGTCAGCATCGGTACGGGCGACGCCGGAACAGGCGACTTCTATCGTGGCGACATCGTCATGTACGCGGGCACGCGCATCGTCTACGACCAGGCGCGGGGCCAGCAAACGCTGCAGCTGCAGGCGCACCGCAGCGTGCGCAGCGACGTCGACGTGGTGATCGAGTCCACCGGCAATGGCGGGCCGCTGCACGTGATCTTCGAGGCCGATGCCAATGGCGGTGGTGCCGCCACCGGCGGCGGGCAGGTCAGCTACAGCGGGGACATCCACACGAATGGCGGCGATGTGCGCATGAGCGGGGCCTGGGCCAATCCTTCCAACCATGGCTGCAGCGTCTGCCTCGATGGGGGGACCATCGACACACGGCAGGGACGCAGCGACGCCGGCGAGGGCGGTGCCGTGGTTCTGCAAGGCCATAGTTCGGCCGGCGTGGCGGCGGGATCGGCTGGCGTTTACGTGGCGGGCGTGCAGATCCAGACGTCCACCGGCGACGTGCTGGTGCATGGCAGTTCCGGCAACGGCAGCGGCGTCTGGCTGGATGCGGGGGCTGCTTCCGGCGCGGCGGCGCTGATCGGAACCGGCAGCGGCGCGCTGCAACTGCGCGGACGCGGCGAAGCCTCCACTGGTATGCCGCAGGGGCAAGGGGTGGTGCTGGCATCGGGCGCGCGGCTGGCTGGCGGTGCCGGGCTGGTCGATGTGGCGGGCTACGCCGACGGCGCCGGGCTGGTCGTTGACACCGGCAGCGCCATTGCTGGCGACGCGGGCGTGGTGTTGCGCGCCGGCAATGGCGGTGGCGGCGACGCCATCGTGCTGGACGGCACGGTGCGGGGCGGCCAGTGGGTCAACTTGCGGCCTGGCGCGGTGGACGCCGCTGGCGCCGCCACCGATGCCGTGGCCGCGCCGATTCGGCTGGAGGATGGCGCGGCAGCGGGCTTCGCGCTTTCGGCTGCGGAGCTCGAGCGCGTGGCGTCGCCGGAACTGGTGATCGGCAGCGATGGGCATCAGGGCACCATCACCGTGGCCAGCGCCGTGCGCCGTTCCGGCAATCTGAGCCTGCAGAACACGGGGGCCGCCGATATCCTCCTGCAGGCGCCGCTGCAGGCCGAGCGGCTGACGCTGGCGGCCGGCCGCGACGTGCGCCAGAACGGTCCGCAGGCCGGGTTGCAGGCACGGGATCTGGTCGTGCGCGCCGGCGGCAGCGTGGCCCTGGCCGACGGCGGCGTACACCGGGTCGAGCGGCTCGCGGCCGAGGCTGGCGCTGCCTTGGCCTTCGCCAGCGCCGGGCCGCTGCAAATCGTCGATGGCACCGGTGTGGGCGTGGCTGCGGCGGCCCAGCAGTTGCAGCCGATTGTGGTGGAAGGCCTTGCCGGCCAGTCGGTACAGGCACGTACCGAGGCGGGCAATCTGTCGCTGCTGGCGCCGGTGCGCGCGGCCGGTCGCGTGGACCTGGTTGCGGCCGGCACCTTCCAGAACCCTGCCGCTGTCGGCGTGCAGGCGGGCTCCGGCTGGCGCATCTGGGCTGGCGACTGGCAGGGCGAGCAGCGCGGCGGCCTGTCGGGCACCGGCGCGCGCCCGAACCTGTATGGCTGCAGCTACCTGGGCACTTGCAGCGTCTCGCTGCCGGCGGATGCCAATACCTTCATCTATGCCAGGCAGCCGCTGGCCGTGATCACCATCGGTGACGCCTCGCGGCCTTATGGCCAGCCCGATCCGGCCTTCGGCCATGCAGTCAGCGGCCTGGTGCTCGGCGATACGGGGCAGGGCATCACGGGCACTGTGACCTCGACCGCCACGCAGGCCAGCCCGCCGGGCCGCTACGCCATCGAGGGCAGCTTCCAGTCCGCCGAGGGCTATCTGCTGCGCGTCGATCCAGGTGTCCTGCTGGTGCGCGATTACAGCATGCCGGTCCCGCCGGATGTGATCAGGCAGACCCCGGACACCTATCTGTATGACCGCAACATCGTGCAGGCGCCCATCTGCCTGGCTTCCAGCAATCTGCTGGAGCCGCGCAGCGGTGCCGATGGGGATGTGCTGGCGCGGGAGTGGGCCAGGGTGCGCGCGCGGCCGCATCTGAGCAACTGTGTTGCCGTCGCCGACGAGCGCAATGGCTGTGCGGATTTCTGAGTCACGCCCAAGCCTGCGGCCCGGCGAGGATTTGTCACACTGCAGCGCGCCTGCCGGGCAACCCGACAGGCAGGAGGTCAAAAACGCAGCGGGCCGCGCTGCCCGCCTTGCCCGGACGGCCAGTCTGGGCTCCGGTAGGCGTCTTGCAGGCGTCTTGCCCAGTGCATTTTCGACCTCCTGCGTAACCCTCGAAAAGATCGTGAACAGGTTCTCATGCGCCGGAAGCCATGCCGCGCCGCCGCGCCGCCTGCGCCAGCAGCGTCCGCAGCCGTGCCGGTGCCACGGGCTTGGTCAGCAGCATGACGCCGGCCTCGCGCAGTTGCCGCAGGACGTCCGGCGCGGTGGCACCGGAGACCAGCACCTGCATGGCCCGGGGCTGGTGCAGGCGGGCTGCCTCCAGAATGGAGAGTCCATCCTGCACCTCTTGCAGTTGGAGGTCGCAGAGTATGACGTCGTAGCGCCTGTCCGGACTGCCCAGCCACCACAGGCCCTCCTGGCGTTGCGCCGCGAGGTCCACCCGGCAGCCCCACTGGCGCAACAGCATGGCGCTGGCTTCGCGGATGGCCGCGTCATCGTCGATCACCAGGCAGTTCAGACCGTCCAGCGGCACGCCGGGCGGCACTGGCGGCGCGACCGATGGCGGCGGGATGGCTCCGGGTGGCGCGCAGGGCAGCAGAAAGGAGAACGCGCTGCCACACTGCAATCCAGAGCGCACCTGGATGCTGGTGCCCAGCACCCGGGCGATGCGCGCGCAGATCGACAGGCCCAGCCCGAAACCCTTGCGGGCATCGCGCCCGGCATTGGCGACCTGGAAGAACTCTTCGAAGATGCGGTCGTGGTGCAGCGGCGCGATGCCCTGTCCGTTGTCGCGCACCTGCACGCGCACGCAAGGCGTGCCGTCGGCGGTGCACGGGGCGCGCCGGGCCGTCACCAGGATCACCGTGCCGCGGCTGTGCTGAATGGCATTCATGACCATGTTGCCCAGCATGCGTGCGAGCAGCATGTGGTCGCCCAGCACGGTGCGGTCGCCGCCGCGCCACGCCAGCCGGATGCGCTGGCCCGCGGCCCGCGCGCCGTGCATGGCATCGATTCGGGCGAAGAGCGTGTCGAGCCGAAGCGGTGCATGGCTGGGCTTGAGAACATGGGCGTCCAGGCGCGAGATGTCGAGCAGGTCATCGAGCAGCAGGCCCATGATGTCGATGCCCTCCTGCAGGTGGGCGAGGGCGGGGCGTTGTTCGGGCAGGTCGGCGGCGCGCAGTCCGTCGATGAACAGGCCCATGGCATGCAGCGGTTGCCGCAGGTCATGGCTGGCGGAAGCGAGAAAGCGCGCCCTGGCCCGGGAGGCCTGCTCCATGCGGGTGATGCTGTGCAGCGCTTCCTCTCGGGCCTGGCGGTTCTGGCGGCTTGCCTCGGCAGCGCGTTCCTGCAGGTCGGCGGCCAGGCGGTCCGCCTCGGCGGCCAGCAGGGCCAGGTCCGGGGACTGTCGTTCGGGCTCTGCGTCCCGTGCGTGCGGCGGGTCCGGCTGCAGGCGCGCCAGCGTCGCATGGATGCGGCCGAGCAGCCGCTGCTGGCCGCGTGTGGCGCGGCCGGTCAGCAGCACGATGAGCAGCACGCACACACTGCCGGGCAACAGGCTTTGCAGCAGGGCATGCAGGCGCGCCTGGCGGTACGGCGCGGTGGCGCGGTAGATGCGCACGATGCCGAGCGGCTCGCTCTGCGCGGACGCGGAGGCACTGGCCGTTTCGGTGGCATCGGGGTAGTCCGACAGATAGATGATCCGGGCCAGCCGCACCGGCGCAGTAGCGACTGCCAGCGACGCTGTCATGTCGGGTAATGTGCCGGCGTGGACGAAGATGCCGGCATGATTGCTGATTTCCACGCGCTGGGCCAATTGCGCGGCCACCATGCCGCTGGCGAGCGCGTGAAGGCTGGCCGTGTCGCCGGCATACAGGCTGAGATCGGCTGCGGTGGCAATCTGCTGCGCGACGGCCTGGTTGCCGGCGTAGAAGGCCTGTTCCATCTGGCGCAACTGCGCATGGGTGAACCAGCCTGTCAGCAGCGTGACCGCGAGGACGCCCGGCGCGGCGCCGGTGGCGCGCAGCAGCCTTGGCAGGGGGGACTCAGCGAGCGGCATGCAGATGTTCACTCAACTGTGCGGCGTCCGGTAGCGCGATGTCCAGGCGGGTCGCCACGCTGGGGTTGGTGTAGACGCTCACCGGGTACGCATACTCCAGCCAGGGCCCGCCGGCCGGCCGGTCGCGAGCCAGCCGGCGGCCGAGCGCCAGCGCCTGCTCGGCCAGTTGCCGCTGGTCCGGCGCGGCGGCGGCCAGCGCGCCGGCGCGCACGCTGGCCTCGCTGGTCGCGAACGCGGGCTTGCGCTGCGCCGATGCCGCATGCAGGATGCTCAGTCCGGCGTTGGCATCGTTGCCGAGCCGTTCGGAGAGGATCAGCAGCGCATCGGCCTGCTGGAAGACCTCCTGCAGGACACCGGCGAGTTCGCTGGCCGACGCCGCATAGCCGATGACGAGGTCGCGCGGTCCGGCCGCCTGCAGCAGATCCTGCACGAGCGGATCGATATCGGCGCTGGCAACGACGCCCAGCCGGGCATCGGCGGGCAGGATGGCCAGCGCCAGCGCCAGTTGCAGCGCCGGGGCCGGGTCGCGCAGCAGGATGGCGATGGGCCGGCGCGGCGCCAGCAATGCCGGGTGCTGGCGCAGTGCTTCGTATTCCATGCGGCTGAGCAGTGCCAGCAGCAGCGGGGTGGAGCCGTCTCCGGCATCGAGCAGGCTGCGAGCGGCGCGAGGTCCGACGGCAATCTGGACATCCCGGCCCGAGCCCGAGCCTGACGCCGGGCCTGGTGCCGGCGATGCGGGGCCGCCCCCGGCGGCGGCGCGGCGCGGCGCGGGGATGCTGCGGGTGCGCACACCTCCCAGCACGCTGTCGCCGTCACCAGCCTGTGGCAGCCGGGGGCTGCCGAGATCGATGACCTGCACGCGCTCCCCGGTCTCGCCCTGCTGCGCCACCAGCGTGCGCAACTGCTGGACGAAGCCGTCATAGCTGTCGCTGGCCGTCGGGCTGCCGCGCTGGGTGATCAGCTGCAGATCGCCAGCGCTGGCGCCGGCCGGGTACAGCACCGCCCCCAGTGCCAATGTCAATGCCACGGGAGCAGGGGGGATCGAGTGCTTGAGCCAGCGCATGCCCGAATGTTCGCAAAGAGCCCTGCCGCCTGCGATAGCGCTTAGGGCGTATTCCGTCACCGCGGCGATCCTATGTCCGATGGTCTATCGCCAAGCCTTGGTGAATTCTGCACACTGTCGGAACCCGGCCGGCATGCGGCAACGGGTCAAAGGAGTGACATCATGCGTGAATCCGACTCTTTCCCGCGGTGCGGCAGGCACTTGCGCCCCAGCGCGCTGGCGTGGCTTGGCGCCTGTGCCCTGATGGCCGTCACGACGGTGCACGGCGCCGACTTCGGCTCGGACACGCCCTCCGTCAAGGACATCATCTCCAATCTTCAGGAGGATCAGGGCAGCGCCGTCGAAGGAGTCCGCACCCGCGCCCTGCGCCCCGGTGCGGCGGCGCAGGCCACGGCGGTGGATGCGGTCGCCGAGCCGCCGCCGGCCGCCGCCGCGCCGGCCATCTCGATGCAGATCCAGTTCGAGTTCGGCTCCGACCGCATCGCGCCGGCCTCGGCGCAGGCAATGGACAACCTGGCGCTGGCACTGGCCTCGCCCGAGTTGGAGGGCCGCCAGTTCACGGTCGTCGGCCATACCGACGGCGTCGGTTCGGCCGAATACAACCTGCGCCTGTCGCAGCGCCGGGCCGCCTCGGTCAAGGCCTATCTGGTGCGCGGTGGAGTGGCGGCCACGCGCCTGAAGACCGAGGGCAAAGGCTATACGGAGCTGCTCGATCCAGGCAATCCGCGCGCAGCGTCCAATCGCCGGGTGGAAATCATCGCCGGCGGCTGAGCGGCCATTGCACCAGCGGAGCGCGGCATGCCCATGCAGGTGGTTAACACAGCGATGCTGCGGTGCAGCTTTGGCGCCGCGCCGGGGTTCCTGTCGGTACTGCCGGTGCACCGGACCACCGCCGGGGGCCAACCGGCCGCCAACGTGCTCGATCATCAGCCGCTGGTGAACATTCCGGCCTTCGGCATGTGCGCCTGTCCAGCCAACCCCGCCGTGGCGAGTGCCACCGCCGCGGCCCTGGGCGTCCTCACGCCCATGCCCTGCGTGCCGGTGACCATCGCGCCATGGCAGCCCGGATCGCCCACGGTGCTGATCGACCGGATGCCGGCGCTCAACGACACCTCCTGCTGCCTATGCACCTGGGGGGGCGTGGTCAGCGTGGCCGCGCCGGGACAGGTGACGGTGCGGATACCCTAGGGAAGCTCCGCAAAACTCCTGCCGCGAGCGCCATTGAGCTGAGATGGTACGACCCTGAAACAAATGAGTCTTGCCGGTGGATTCGAGCTGAGCAGCAAGAGAACGCGCAAGCGCGAGTTCCTTGAAGAGATGGAGCGGGTGGTGCCTTGGTGTGAGTTGGTGGCATTGATCGAGCCCCATCAGCCAGCCAAGGACAATGGTCGCCCGCCCTTTGCCATCGAGACCATGCTGCGCATTCACTTCCTGCAGCAATGGTTCAACCGCTCGGACCCCGGCCATGGAAGAGGCCCTGTACGACACTCCTGGCATCGCCAGGAACGACAACAAACGACAGGTGATGTTCGCGCTGGCCAATCCATGGATGGTGCGGCGAACTTTGCCGAGGTTGCAGACATGAGAGCGTCTGCAGCATGCCCAAAGCGGGCAAAACACCGCAAATACGACCGTTTGAAGCCCCGACTGCTGGATGATTGATGTCCAGCGTCAGCGCCTCGTCCAGGCTTGGCGCGGTGTTATGCCAAACATGCGCTTGAAAGCGGTCGAGAAATTGGCAGCGCTAGCGTAACCAGCCAGCTCAGCCGCAAGGGCAACAGATACGCCATCCTTTTGCAGGGCGGCGTAGGCTTTGTTCATGCGGCGTTGCTGCATGTAGCCAAAAATGCTGCAGCCGTGCACTTGACGGAAATGGCGGTGGATACGACTGCTGCCGATGCCTGCCATGCGCAGGATTTCCGGCATGGAGAGGCCGTTGACGGCTTCGGTTCTCAATAGCTCGGTGAGCTGGCTGACCTGGCGCAGCTCCCGTGCCGTCAACCGCGCCGTCATGGCTTTTGACTGCACGGCGCTATCGGTACAGAGAAAGCGTGACAGCACCTCCAGTACGAGATCATAGGTGCGCGCTTGCCGGTACAGCCGTTGCATGCTCGCGCAGAAGACGGGCGGCGCGAGCAGTTGCTGGGCCAGATTCAGCGCGTATGCAGAAGGCTGCCAAGGCGTGGTTGCCATGTGCAGCTGCTGGAACTTGCGCAGTGGCTCGGCCATGGCGCTGTTGTTCGCAAATTCGTGCAAGTGCTCTTGCAGCCAGTCCGGCGTGATCGTCAGGCTGATTTTTCGCTCCGTACGGCCATGCCGCCAGTAACGCCGGAACACATCCGGCTCGGCATAGGAGACCAACGCCGCCTCATTGATCGTGCGCCCGCTGTTGTCCGCTCGGTTACCCAGCCAATAACGGTGCTGGCCATAGACGACGTCGGTATTGCCTGCACACAGCAGCACGGCCTTGATTCCAGGCTGCAAGGCGCTTTCCGTAACCCGGTCGGCCAGATCGCGCGCATCCACGCAATGCAGAAACAGGCCATCAAGCGCCAATGTTTCAAAAACACCATCCAGCAAAGGCTCGGAGGACAGCGGTTGACGATTTTTGAACCGATAGTCGGTCGTCAAGCCGCCATCAAAACGCTGCACGAACTGCTCAATGTCCTGACGGTACACCGGGCGCGCGATCTCGCCCGCTGCAGGGGCGGCAGTCACCGGTAACTTTGAGCGTGGTGAAGGCATGTTGGTGTGGCGGGTGCGTAGCGTTTGGGCGGGCAGGGAATTCAAACGAAATTGTCGCGCAAGCAAAAGTTGCTTGAAGCGTGATTCATAGAATAAATGCGAATAATTTTCCTTATTGAAAAGAGCTCGCTTTCTATGTTGACTTCACACCAGCGCACATTTCACACCACCCAAATCGCTTGGGCGATTTTTGCTTTGGCAGGCAGTGGCATCGCCCATGCCCAAGCCACAGAACAGGTACTTGATGAGGTGGTGGTGCTCGGCACCGCTGAGGAAGAGGTCAAGCAGTCGCTGGGGGTGTCGGTCATCACAGCCGAAGACCTCGCCAAGCGCCCGCCTGCGTCTGATCTGTCGGAAGTGCTGCGCCAGGAGCCGGGCGTGAACCTCACGGGCAGCGCCAATTCTGGCATGCGCGGCAACCGCCGCCAGCTCGACATCCGTGGCATGGGGCCGGACAACACCTTGGTGCTGATCGATGGGCAACCCGCATCATCACGCAATGCCTCGCGCCAGGGCTGGACGGGTGAGCGCGACAGTGACGGCGATACGGCGTGGGTGCCGCCGGAGATGATCGAGCGTGTCGAGATTCTGCGTGGTCCGGCGGCGGCACGCTATGGTTCGGGCGCGATGGGTGGCGTGGTCAACATCATTACCAAGCGACCGACAGATCGCTTGAGTGGCAGCCTGACCTATTACACCAATCTTCAGCAAGACCCCAAGGAGGGCGACAGCCGGCGCGCCAACTTCAGCCTGTCCGGTCCAATAAGCGATCGGCTGGCCTTTCGCGTGTATGGCGGATATTCCAAAACTGAGCCGGACGCACTGAACATCAATGCCGGCCAATCCTTTGAATCCAATGGCGTGGCCGCCGCCGCAGGCAAGACCGGCAACCGCAACAAGAACATCAATGGACTGTTCACGCTGGACATCAACGCGCAGCAGAAGCTGGAACTGAACCTGGGCTACAGCCGCAAGAGCGACCTTTATTCAGGCGATTCACAGAATATGAATGCCTACGTAAGCCTGAACAATAGCAACGTCAACTTCATTCCCGTGACCGATCTGTACGGCACGGAAACCACCGTTGTGCATCGCAGCAGCATTGGCCTGACGCACCGAGGCGACTGGGATTGGGGTGACTCGCGCGCCAGCCTGACGTACGGCTACACCCGCAATGCCCGCACTAGCGAAGGACTGTTTGGCGGTCCCGAGGGCGCTTTCCTCTCAGAAGCTGCCATGGGCGATCAGCAAACCAGCTACGTCGCCCAATTGAAGGAGCTGCGCTTGGACGGCGAAGTGAACCTGCCGGGCCGCTGGTGGGGCAAGCAACAGGTCCTGACGCTGGGCGCTGAGATCATGCATGAATCGCTGGACGATGCGGGCAGCACCCGCACCCTGCAACTCGCCAGCACCAACTCCTCTTTCGAGCCGATAGACGAGCTGCCAGGACGTGATGGGCGTTCCAAAAAGTCGTTCAGCAGCATGGCCGTCTATGCGGAAGACAATATCGAGCTGGTGGAAAACCTGATTCTCACGCCCGCTCTGAGGCTGAACTACCACAAGGAGTTCGGCTTCAATGCCAGCCCGGGCCTGACGGCCTCCTACGCCCTCAATCGTGCCTGGACCATCAAGGGTGGTATTGCCCGCGCCTACAAGACTCCCAGCCTTTACCAGGCCAATCCCAACTATCTGCTGTTCAGCCAAGGCACCGGCTGCAGGGCCGAGGCTCGCCCCTGCTATTTGCAGGGCAACGCGGACTTGGAGGCAGAAACCAGCATCAACAAGGAAATCGGCATCGCCTACGATGCGGGTGGCCTACGCACCAGCGTGGCCTACTTCCGCAACGACTACAAGAACAAGATATCTGCGGGAACCGCTTCTTACGGCACCTTGAGCGGTGGTGCGGGCGTGCTGGGCACATCTCAGCAAATACACCTTCTGAAATGGGAAAACACGCCAAAAGCCGTGGTGCAGGGGCTGGAAGGCAATTTATTCATTCCGCTGACCCCGCTGCTGGACTGGAACACCAATTTCACTTACATGATTGAATCCGAGGACAAATCCACCGGGCAACCGCTGAGCATCATTCCCAAATACACGGTCAATTCCACACTGGACTGGCTGGTCACTGACAAACTGTCATTGCAGGGCACAGTGACCTGGTACGGCAAACAGGAAGCGGCCACCCACGACGTACGCCGCGACATGGAAATTCTGGTGCGCCCTGGCTTGAACCCTTATGCACTGGTAGGCGTCAGTGGCGGCTATGAGGTCAGCCGCAGCTTCAAGTTACGACTGGGTGTCAACAACCTCTTCAACAAACAGCTCTACCGTGAAGGGCTGACTTACGGCGTTGGCAGCACCAGCACTACTGACACTAATTTGACCCGTGCAGGCGCACGCACCTATAACGAACATGGCCGCTCCTTCTTTATCAGCCTGACTGGCACGTTCTGAACGAGGCCATGCACAACAAACGCAGCTTCATCAAAACTGCCGTCGCCAGCATGTTGGCTTGGGCAACCGGCTTGGTGCGGGCCGACGAAACGGACGCTGATGGTGCCGCCATCACCAGCCCTCGGCTTGCACAACTGCAGCGCCAGTTCACGGCTGCACAGGGTGAGGATGCGAGAAGCAACGTCATTGCACAGTTCTGGGCGGAAGTCGCGGCACAGGGCGGCAGCCCGCTGGTCGAGCGGCAGGCCAACAACCAATCCGCGGCGGTTTTGGTGACCTTTCTTTGGCGGGAAGCTGCCGACCAGAACACGGCGGCTCAGGAAGTCCGGCTGCTGGCACCGGTGCGCCAGCACAACACGGCCGTGCTGCGCACTTTGGGCAATACCGGGCTGCGCTTTTACACGGCCGTGCTGCCACCAGGCGTGAAGATGGGCTACCAGCTCGCGGCCGGGCCGAAACTGCCCAAGGGCGAACGTCGCGCCTTGCGAGAATGGATGCGAATGCATGCCAGCCAGGATGTGCTGAACCCCAACATCTGGCCGCCTCCACCCAACGGCGAAGGTGTATCGGGAACGACCTATTCCGTCATGCGGTTGCCTGGCGCACCGCCGGATGCGCTGCCACCGCAACGCCACGCACCAAAGGGCTCGCTGCAGCATTACCGCTTGCACAGCGAAGTGCTGGGTAATGTGCGTGATGTCGCCATTTACCTGCCAGCGCGCCAGCATTTGGCAACTGCAGAGCCGTTGAACCTGCTGATTCTTTTCGACGGGCAGGAGTATGTGGAACGCGCATCGGCGCCTACTGTGCTGGATCAGCTGATCGAAAGCCGGGCAGTTCCACCAACAGCCGCCGTGTTGATTGGCAACGTGAACCGGGCGCGTGAGCTGGCGCCCAACATGCTTTTCGCTCACTTCATGGCGCAAGAGCTGCTGCCTTGGCTGCATGCACAGGTTGACAACGTCACACACGATCCCGCGCAGGTGGTGGTAGCGGGATCCAGCCTTGGCGGGCTGGCATCAAGCTGGGTCGCCTGGCAGCACCCGGAACTGTTCGGCAATGTGCTGAGCATGTCCGGCTCTTACTGGTGGAGCCCTGCCGAAGCTGCGGCGGCATCAACCGGCTGGATGACACAGCAGTTTGCTACCCAACCGCGCAAACCCATTCGCTTTTATCTTGATGTGGGTGTATTGGAGCGTGGTGCGGATGGCGGCCCCGGCTTGCTGGAGGACAACCGGCGCTTGCGCGATGTGCTGGCGCAACGCGGCTACGCGCTGACTTATCACGAAAGCCCCGGCGGGCACGACTACCTGATCTGGCAGGATGTGCTGGCCACCGCCCTGCCTCAACTATTGGGTGAAATGCTAGCGTCGTGAATCAGAAGGTCGTCTCATAAAGATGCCGGGAATCGCTGCCATGCTGCGCATTCACTTCCTGCAGCAATGGTTCAACCGCTCGGGCCCGACCATGGAAGAGGCACTGTACGACACTCCTGGCATCGCCAGGAACGACAACAAACGACAGGTGATGTTTGCGCTGGCCAATCCATGGATGGTGCGGCGAACTTTGCCGACGTTGCAGGCATGAGTGCGTCTGCAGCATGCCCAAAGCGGGCAAAACACCGCAAATACGTCCGCTTCAAACCCTATTGGTAACGCAGCATGGCGGCGATTCCCGGCATCTTTATGAGGCCAACTTCCGATTCGCGACACTCGCTGTTCAGTCCCGGCCTTTGATGCCGCTCGGCCAACGCGTTCCAACCACCGGATGCCGGCCGGGAGCGTGAGCAGGTGCTGGGCCCAGGCGCCCCCTCTCCGCTTTCTGGTTGTCTTTGCGCGCTGGTGGCTCAATCCATCCGGTGATCCGAGCGCGTTGTGCCGACCGCGTGCACGCGTTTGGCGAACCAGCCGATCCTCTCCGTCGCCCGGACGTCGAACTGCGGTACGTACGGTTTGATGTCGAGCACCGGCGTGCCGTCGAGCATGTCGTTGCCGCTGAAATGCAGCAGCGGCCCTTCCAGTGCTTCGAGCCTGACGATGGACAGGCCGATGCGGTTGGGTCGGGCCGGCGCCCGTGTCGCGAAGACACCATGGCTTTGATCATCCAGGAATGGCGTCACCTCCAGCCGCTCCTGCGCGACGCGGTGCAGATGCGTCACCAGCAGCAGGTATTCGAAGCCCTCGATGTCGCGCAGACCGGGCACGAATTCCGGCAGAACGGCCAATGTGCCCCGTTCGCCGGGAGCGCCGGCCGTCTGGATCGGCATGCCGGCGGTGTCCGTGAAGGGGCTGCGAATGAAGCCGATCGGGCGGCAGGTGATGCGGTCGGTGGGGGACATGGGCGGCATGGTCGGGGTGGTGTCGCGGGTTGCGGCCCGCCTGGGTCGCAGGAGGTGAAGCGGCACCCAATGACGTGCGCGTGTGGGCGATGGTGCGCGGAATCTGTTCTTTTTTATAGAACGGTATATTGAATTATCTCTTATGGACTGCAACGCAGGTGCCGCCTACAGTGTGTCTGAACAAGCCCTTGAACAAGCCTTCGCACAAGAGCAATTTCCGAGAACAGGCCCCCAATGAACATTTTGTCCACACCGACCGCCAGGCCGGGCGTGCCCGCCGCACCTGTCGCGCCCATTGTGCACACGCCAGCCATGCCTGGCCCGTTGCCCCCGCATTGCTCCTTCGAACCGGAGGACTGGCATCGCCTGGCACGCTTCTGGTACCCGATCGCCCTGGCCAGCGAGGTGGGGCCGGCGCCGCTGAAGGCCACGCTGCTGGATGAGGCGCTGGTGGCTTATCGCGTGGGCGATGCGCTGGTCGTCGCGCGCGATGTCTGCCCGCACCGGGGCGTGCCGTTGAGCATGGGCCGGCACGATGGCGAAGGACTGGTCTGCCCCTATCACGGCCTGCGTTTCGGCGCTGCCGGCAAGTGCAACCGCATTCCCGCCAGCCCCCGGCAGGCCGTGCCGGCCAAGCTGAACCTGATGACCTTCCCGGCCGTGGAACGGTATGGCCTGGTCTGGACCTGCCTGGCTCCCGATGGCCAGGACGCACCAGCGATCCCCGAGTTGCCGCATTGGGACGATCCCGATTTCGTCCAGGTGGTCTGCCCGTCCTTCGACATTGCCGGCTTTGCCGGTCGGCAGATCGAAGGTTTCATCGACGTGGCCCATTTCGCGTGGATCCATACGGCCACCTTTGCCGATCCCGACAATCAGGAAGTCCCCGACTACCAGACCCGCGAGACACCGGACGGTTTCGAGGCGCACTATTACAGCCGGATGTCCAACTACCCCAAGGGCTCGGGCTTCGATGAGCCGCAGGACTTCGTGTGGCTGCGCCATTTCGTCGTGCATTTGCCGTTCGTGGCGGTGCTCAACATCCATTTCCCCGACGGCAAGCTGCAGCACATCATGAATGCCGCGTCTCCCGTGTCGGCCCGCAAGACCCGGCTGTTCGTGCCCATCGTCCGCAATGTGAACAAGCACATTCCGCAGGACGAGGTCAAGGCCTTCAACCTGCGCGTGTTCAGCGAGGATCGCGAGATGGTCGAAGTGCAAAAGCCCGAGCGCCTGCCGCTGGATCTGACGCTGGAGGCCCACATCCCGGCCGACCGCAGTTCGATCGCCTACCGCCGCGGCCTCAAGCGGCTGGGTTTTGGCGATTTCTTCCTGGTCTGAAGGTGGAACACATGAGCACCAGTTCCTCGCTGATCGACGTGCAGGTCGATGCGCTCGTGGCCCAGGGGCAGGGCAATCTGGCCGTGCGGCTGATCCCGCCCGAAGGCCACGGGCCGCTGCCGGCATTCGATGCCGGCGCCCATGTGGATCTGCACCTTCCGACCGGAATGACGCGCCAGTACTCCATTGCCAGTGCCCCCCACCAGCGGGACTTCTACACCTTGTGCATTCGCAAGGAGGGCGCCTCGCGCGGAGGCTCCCGGTATGTGCATGAGCGCCTGCGCGTCGGCGACCGGTTGCGCATCGGCGCGCCACGCAACCTGTTCAGGCTGGAGCCTGCCGCGCACAGCATCCTGATGGCCGGGGGCATCGGCATCACGCCGCTGCTCTCCATGGCCTGGGCGCTGGAGCAGGGCGGCCAGTCCTTCGAACTGCATTACTACGTGCGCCGGCGCAGCGAGGCCGCCTTTGCGCGGCAATGGGGCCGAGGCTTCAGGCACGGCACCGTTCACCTGCACTGCAGCGCGGAGGGCGATTCGCTGCGGGCCGGGCGGCCGGCATGCCTGGCCGCACCCGGCTGCAGCACCCACCTCTATGTGTGCGGGCCGCACGGATTCATGGACCATGTGCAGGCACAGGCCCACGCCGCCGGCTGGCCGATGGATCAGTTGCACCAGGAGGCCTTCGGCCTTCCGGCCGCCGCCGTATCATCCGGATTGGCAGAGGAGGAAGCGCCATTCGAGGTGGAGCTGGCATCGACCGGCCAGGCATTCGTGGTTCCCCCCGGGCAGAGCATTGCGTCCGTTCTGCAATCCCAGGGTGTGGAGATTCCGCTGTCGTGCGAGATGGGCATCTGCGGCGCCTGCCTCACGCCGGTCAGTGCCGGCGACGTCGAACACCGGGACGGCGTGCAGAGTGAGGCGGAGAAATCCGCGCCATGCCAGCAGATTGCCCTGTGCTGTTCGCGCAGCCGTTCCGCCAGACTGGTACTGCAGTTGTGACGTCGTGACGTCGCGAGCATGCAAGCCAGGCCTGCTTGGATCTGGCACCAAGGTACATTGGCATCGTTTTTGCAGGATTTTGCGTCAACGCCCTCCGATGTGTGATGGCAGCTGGCGGCACCGGTGCCGCCGATCATCCCGAACAGAAAAAAACTAACCATGACGAACCCGCCCATCCGCCTTCTCCTGAACGCCGAGCCGGTCGAGATCCACGGCTTGCCGGTGACCACGACCCTGCTGGCCTGGCTGCGCGGCCAGCGCGGCCTCAAGGGCACCAAGGAGGGCTGTGCCGAGGGCGACTGCGGCGCCTGCACGGTGGTGGTCGGCGCGCTCGATGCCACGCAGGGCGATGCGTTGCAGCTGGCCAGCGTCAACGCCTGCATCCAGCTGCTGCCCACGCTCGATGGCAAGGCGGTGTTCACGGTGGAATACCTGCGCGCACTGGCCGATGGCGCGCTGCACCCGGTGCAAAAGGCCATGGTCGAGCACCATGGCTCGCAGTGCGGCTTTTGCACGCCGGGCTTCGTGATGTCGCTGTGGCAGCTCTACGAGCGCCGGCCCGAAGATGCGCCCGCCAGCCCATCGTCCGGTGGCGCACGCTGTGCAGGCGGTTGCGCGGGCCAGCAGGTCTGCGGCCCATCGGCCGGGCAGCCTGGACCACAGGGGCAGCCGCCCTCCCGCGCCGAGATTGCCAGCGCGCTGACCGGCAACCTGTGCCGTTGCACCGGCTACCGGCCGATTCTGGATGCGGGTGAAGCCATGTTTGCCGAGCCCGCCGTGCACCTCGACCGTGCGGCCATCCGTGCTGCCCTGCTGGCATTGCGTCAGCGGCGCGCGGCGGCCGCGCTCGACTACCAGGCCGCCGATGCGCACTGCCACCTGCCGCGAAACCTGGCCCAGTTGCTGGCGCTGCGCGCACAGAAGCCGCAGGCCACGTTGGTGGCTGGCGGCACGGACGTGGGCCTGTGGGTCACCAAGCAGTTCCGCGAACTGGGCGACCTGATCCACACCGGCGCAGTGGCCGAGCTGCAGGCCATGACCACCGCTGCCGATGGCGGCCTGCGCATCGGCGCGGCCGTGAGCCTCAATGCCGCCTATGCCGCCATCGCCGGGCGCTACCCGGAGCTGGCCGAGCTGTGGGAGCGCTTTGCTTCCACGCCGGTGCGCAATGCCGGCACGCTCGGCGGCAACGTCGCCAATGGCTCGCCCATCGGCGATTCCATGCCGCCGCTGATTGCTCTGGGCGCCCGCGTGGTGCTGCAGAGCCTGCGCGCCGAGCGGGTGCTGGCGCTGGAGGATTTCTACCTGGATTACATGAAGAAGGACCTGGCGGCCGACGAGATCGTCGCCGCCGTCGAGATCCCGCCGCGTGCGCAAGGCCTGCGCTTTCGCACCTACAAGCTCTCCAAGCGTTACGACAGCGACATCTCGGCGGTCTGCAGCGCCTTCGCGCTGGTGCTGGCGCCCGATGGCCGCATCGGTGCGGCGCGCATCGCCTTTGGCGGCATGGCCGCCACCCCGCGCCGCGCCGCGCAGGCCGAAGCCGCGCTGCGCGGCCGGCGCTGGGATGAGGACGCCCTGGAGCAGGCCTGCGCTGCACTGGCGCAGGATTACCGGCCGCTGGGCGACATGCGCGCCAGCGCCGCCTATCGCCAGCGCGCGGCGGCCAACCTGCTGCGCCGCTTCTACCTGGAGACCCGGCAGCACGCGGCGCTGCCCGCCGAGGCCGTGAACGTATTCGCGGACATTGCCGATCGCACCGGCCTCGCCGGACTCGCCAATCAGGCCTGAGTAAACCGCACAACCGCCAAGAGGCCCAAGAGGTACAAGAGGCACGCCATGAACCAACCCCAGGAAGCCCTTCTTCCCGCGCCCCCCGAGATCAGCCCGGAAAGCGCCGGCATGCCCGACGCGGCAACCAAGCCGCGGGTGCTCTACAGCCGCAGCGAGGCGCACGAATCGGCGCACCTGCACGTCAGTGGCAGCGCCACCTACGTGGACGACATGCCCGAGCTGGCCGGCACGCTGCACGCGGCCATCGGCATGTCGGCCAAGGCGCATGCGCGCATCCTGGCCATCGACTTCACCGAAGTGCAGGCCATGCCCGGCGTGGTGGGCGTGCTGCAGGCCGGCGACATCCCCGGCAGCAACGATTGCGGGCCGATCCTGCACGACGACCCGATCCTGGCCGATGGTGTGGTGAAGTTCGTCGGCCAGCCCATGTTCGCGGTGGTGGCCACCAGCCAGGAAGCGGCGCGGCGCGCCGCGCGCAAGGCCAGGGTGGAATACGAGGAGCTGCCGGCCGTGCTGGACATCCGCGCCGCCAAGGCCGCCGGCGAGCTGGTGGTGCCGCCGCTGGTGCTGGTGCGTGGCAGCCCCGAGGAGAAGCTCGCCAGCGCGCCGCACGTGCTGCGCGGCACCTGGTCGGTGGGCGGGCAGGAGCAGTTCTACCTGGAAGGACAGATCAGCTACGCCGTGCCCCGCGAAGACGGTTGCATGCAGCTGTGGTGCTCCACCCAGCACCCCACCGAAATGCAGCACCTGGTGGCGCATTGCCTGCAGCTGGCGAGCAACCAGGTGGTGGTGGAGATCCGCCGCATGGGCGGCGGCTTTGGGGGCAAGGAATCGCAGTCGGGCATCTTCGCCTGCATCGCGGCGCTGGCGGCGCGCCGCTTTGGCCGGCCCGTCAAGCTGCGGCCCGACCGCGACGACGACATGATGATCACCGGCAAGCGCCACGACTTCGTCTACGACTACGCGGTGGGCTTCGACGACACCGGCCGTATCCTCGCCGCGAAGGTGGAGATGGCCGCGCGCGCGGGATTCTCCACCGATCTGACGCCACCGGTCATCACCCGCGCCGTGTGCCACTTCGACAACGCCTACTACCTTGGCGATGCCGACATCCGCGCCTTCGGCTGCCGCACCCACACGCAGTCGAACACGGCGTTTCGCGGCTTTGGCGGGCCACAGGGCGCCATCATGATGGAATACATCATCGACAGCATTGCCCGCCAGCTGGGCATGGACGCGCTGGCGGTGCGCCGCATCAACTTCTACGGCACCACCGAGCGCAATGTCACGCCCTACCTGCAGGTGGTGCGGGACAACATCATCGGCGAGATGGTCGATGAACTGGTCGCCACCAGCGACTACCACGCGCGGCGCGCGGCCATCGCCCGCTTCAACGCCGGCAGCCCGGTGCTCAAGAAAGGGCTGGCGCTCACGCCGGTGAAATTCGGCATCTCCTTCAATGTGCCGCACTTCAACCAGGCCGGCGCGCTGGTGCACGTGTACACGGACGGTTCCGTGCTCGTCAGCCACGGTGGCACGGAAATGGGCCAGGGCCTCAACACCAAGGTCGCGCAGGTGGTGGCGCACACGCTGGGCGTGCCGCTGGCGCAGGTGCGCGCCAGCGCGGCCGACACCAGCAAGGTCGCCAACACCTCGGCCACGGCGGCCTCGACCGGCTCGGACCTCAACGGCAAGGCCGCCGAGGACGCGGCGCGGCAGATCCGCGCGCGCCTGGCCGCCTTTGCAGCGCCGCTGCTGGGCGGTGCCGCCGAGGATGCCGCGCGCGTGCGCTTTGCCGATGGCGCCGTGGCGCTGCACGGCGCGCAGGGAGCGTGCAGCCTGCCGTTTGCCGACGTGGTGGCCCAGGCCTATCTGGCGCGCGTGCAGCTCTGGTCCGACGGCTTCTACGCCACGCCGGGCCTGCACTGGGATGCCAGGACCCTCACCGGCAACCCGTTCTACTACTACGCCTATGCGGCCGGCGTCTCCGAGGTGCTGGTCGACACCCTCACGGGCGAATGGCGGCTGCTGCGCACCGATCTGCTCTACGACGCGGGCAACTCCATCAACCCGGCCATCGACATCGGCCAGGTCGAAGGCGGCTTCATCCAGGGCATGGGCTGGCTCACCAGCGAAGAATTGGTCTGGAACCGCGAAGGGCGCCTGACCACGCATGCGCCCTCCACCTACAAGATCCCGGCCATTCACGACTGCCCGGCCGAGTTCCGCACGCGGCTGTTCCAGCGGCCCAACCCGCAGGAGACCGTGCTGCGCTCCAAGGCCACCGGCGAGCCGCCGCTGCTGCTGCCGTTCTCGGTGCTGATGGCGCTGCGCGATGCCGTCTCCAGCGTGGGCGGGCACCGCGTGCAGCCGCCGCTGCGCGCGCCGGCCACCCCCGAGGCCATTCTCGATGCCGTCGATGCCGTGCGCGCCGGGGTGACCGAGGCGCCCGGCGTCACGTTGCACTATGAACGACTGGCTTGAGTCGGCGCTCGCGCTGGCACAGCAAGGCCAGGCGGCAGTGCTCGTGACGGTGGCGGCCACCACCGGCTCGGCGCCGCGCGAGGCGGGGGCGCACCTGCTGGTGGGCGCAGGCGGGCTGTCGGGCAGCATCGGCGGCGGTCATCTGGAATACCAGGCCATCCAGCAGGCACGCCGGATGCTGGCACAGGCCGGTACGGCTACCGAGGCCTTGTCATCCCTTCCTCCAACACCCCAACTGCAGCGCTTTGCGCTGGGCGCGAGCCTCGGGCAGTGCTGTGGCGGTGCGGTGCGATTGCTGTTCGAGCGGCTGGGACCGCCCGATTTGGCCTGGCTGCAGCAGGCGCTGCAGTGGCAGCGCTGCGGCGTGCGCTGGTGCAGGGTGGTGCAGGGCGCCGGGATGGCAGGGCAGGACGCAATGCGCGAGCCGATGCCGGTGCGCGTGCTGGCGCTCGATGACACTGCGGCGCTGCACGGTCTTCCCGCAGCCCTGCAGCAGGCCCTCGCATCCCTGCAGGTTGCCAGCGGAGAAGGACCGGCCGATCCGGCGCTGTTGTTCGGTCCGCAGTCCGGGACCGGCTGGACGCTGCTGGATTGCGCACCACAGCCTCCCATGCCGGTGTGGCTGTTTGGCGCCGGTCATGTCGGCCGTGCGCTGGTGCGGATACTCGCCGGTCTGCCCATGCGCGTGAGCTGGGTGGACAGCCGTATCGAGGCGTTTCCGGCGCAGGTGGCGCCCCACATCCAGGTCTGCTGTACCGATACGCCCGAAGACGAGGTCGGCGCGGCGCCGCCAGGCGCCGCCTTCGTGGTGCTGACGCACGATCACGCACTGGACTTCGAATTGAGCCGGCGCATCCTGGCACGTGGCGACTTCCGCTTCTTCGGCCTGATCGGCTCGCAGACCAAGCGCCTGAGCTTCACGCAGCGCCTGCGCGCGCGCGGTGTCGATGACGCGCAGATCGCGCGCATGACCTGTCCGGTGGGCGTGGCCGGCATCGAGGGCAAGGAGCCCGAAGTCATCGCCGTGGCGATTGCCGCGCAGCTGCTGCAGTCGCGCTGAAAACCCGTACACGATCTTTTCGCGGGCCACGTTGCCCGCCCTGCCCACGGCCTCTTTGACCTCCTGGGTGGCCCACGAAAAGATTTTGAACAGGTTCCGAGGGCAGTGCCGCCAAGTCATCCGGCGAAGCGGACCGGCCATCGCCTCAATGGCTGCGCCCGACCATGGCGAGGATGGTCTGCGCCAGTTCATCCCGGGCCTGCTCTTCGGTGATGTCACCGGCGATGGCGGTGTCCGAGAGTGCATCGGCAGCGCCCAGCATGGCCCACAGGCTTGCCGGCGCAATGCCCTGGGGGCCGCTGAATGGCGCGAGGATCACCTGGCACTTTTCGATGAAAGCACGCTGGTACTGGCGCTTGACGGCCGCCAGTTCCGGCGAGCCGCCGAGCGCGGCCAGCACGCCGGGAATCTCGCGCCCCTGCGTCAGCACGCATGCGACGTAGCGGCAGGCGATCACCTGCGCCTTGGCTTCCAGCGTGGGGCGGGCTGCAGCGATGGCCGCGTCGATGATCGCGGTCTGGCGCCGATCGAAGTCCTGGTAGAGCGCCAGCAGGAGCCCGTTGCGGGTGCCGAAGTGGTCGTAGACCACCGGTTTGGTGACGCCTGCCGCTTCGGCGAGGCGCCCGAGTGTCAGGGCGTCCGAGCCCTCATCGCGGACCAGTGCCCAGGCGGCGTCCAGCAGCTGGCGTGCGCGCTGTTCGCGGGGCAGGCGCTGCCGGGTCGCTGGACGGGCGGGGGCGGATGTCATGGGTGAATGTCTCCGGGACGGGTTACGACTGTGGCGCAAAGATGCGGCGCCCGATGGCCCGGGCCGCATCGAGGTGTGCGCCGGGGAAGCCGGCATCGGATGCCAGCAGCAGCTCGGATGTTGCCACGCGTGCGCCGCAATAGCCGAATATGCCATGGTCGATCTGCGTCTTCATCGCGCCGAAGTAGCCATGCCGGGCCATGGTGCGCTGGTCCGCGCCGCCGCTGGCGATCAGGTGAACCTGCAGGCGCTGCAGCTTCTTCACCAGCTTGCCGCCGGCATCGTCCTCATAGGCCCAGCCCTGCGTGAACACCCGGTCGATCCAGCCCTTGAGCAGCGCCGGCAAGGACCACCAATAGATCGGGTAGACCAGCACCAGCGCATCGGCGCGTTCGAGCCGGGCATGTTCGGCGGCGACGTCTGCGGGCGGCCCGGCCTGATGGAGATGCACGGCCAGATCGGCCCGGGTGAAGCGCGGATCGAAGCCTTCGGCGGCCAGGTCGGCGATCTCGCTCGAATGCGAAGCACCACATGCGGCGATGCCGTTGGCAACTTCCGCGGCCATGGCGTGGGTGAGAGAGTGAGGGGCGGGATGGGCGAGGACGATGAGTGCGTGCATGCTGATCTCCAGCAGGAGTTTATATGTACCAATAGTAATTTACTTTTGGTACATATCGCCTGCGGAGTGGAGAGCCCGTTGGCGGTCTGGCGCGTTTCAGCCATCCAGCACCGTCATGGCGGTTGCCACGATGCCGCGCAGCGTGTCCCGTCCGGCACCATCCTGCGCCTGCAGCGAAAGGCCTTGCATGACGGTGGCGAAGTATTGCGCCAGACGCGTGACATCCGCGTCGTCGGCCAGCTCACCTGCCGCGACGGCTTGCTGCAGCCGCTCGCTTATCCGCAGCATGGTGGCGTGCCGCAACTCGCGCAGATGCGCGCGCAAGGGGATGTTCTGCACTTGGCAGTTGACCATCCCGAGGCTGACCATGCAGCCGCCTGCAGAAGGGCTGGCCAGCGCGATGTCCAGGCTGGCCAGCAGCATGGCCTCGATGGCATCGCGGACAGGCCCATCCTGGGCCAATGCCTGCATGCTGCCCGCACCCACCGTGGAGAGATACAAATCGATGGCTTCGCGGTACAGCGCTTCCTTCGAGCCGAATGCCGCATAGAAGCTGGGCGGGTTGATGCCGATGGCCGCCGTCAAATCGGCCAGTTGGGTGGCTTCGTAGCCTTTGGCCCAGAAGACTTCCATGGCCTGCCGGAGCGCGGTCTGGCGGTCGAAGCTGCGGGGGCGTCCGCGGGTCATGCGGAATCCTTTCTGTAGTAATAACTATAAAATTCTTGACGCCATCTGGAGTACGTCCAAATAATGTAATTATATTTACATAAATGGAGCGCTCCCATGTCTGACCTGTCCGCATCCCGTATCCAGGCGATTCGCGACTACTTCCGCAAGGTCGACGCGAAGGATGCTTCGCTGCTCGACCTGTTCACCGAGGATGTTGCATTTTTCTTCCCCAAGTTCGGCGTGGCGCATGGCAAGGCGACGCTGGCGCGCTTCGCGCAGCGCATTGCCGAGGAGGCCGCGCAACTGTCCCATGACATCGAGGGGTTCGTCTTCACGGTGGATGATGATCGCATTGCGGTGGAGGGCCGCGAATGGGGTGTGACTGCCAGCGGCCGGGCCTGGCCCGATGGCGAGATCTCGCAAGGGCGCTTCTGCAATGTCTTCGAGTTCGAGGGAGAGTTGATCAAGAGGGCCTTCATTTATGTCGACCCCGACTTCACCAATGACGACCAGCGGCGCGTCGCGCTGTATCGTGGCCAGGCGCCGGCGGCGACGCCGCGCGAAGTTGCTGCGCGCTATTTCGAGCGGGTAGCGGCCTTCTGGGCGGCACCGGATGATCCGCAAGCGCTGGCGGCGATTCTTGCACTGTTTGCCGAGGCGGTCGACTGGGATATTCCGGGCGATCTCGCTGCCGTGCCCTGGATTGGCCCGCGCCGTGGCCGCGATGGCGTGGCCGCGTTCTACCGTGAACTGGTGACCCGCATCGAGCCGGTGCGGTTTGAGGTGCAGCGCGTGCTGGCCGACGGCGAGACCGCCGTGGCGCTGGGTGAGCTGGCCTCGCGGGTGCGCGCCACCGGCAGGGTGATCGAGACGGCTTTCGCCTTCGAACTGACCGTCAGGCAAGGGCAGATCGTGCGCTATCGCATGCTGGAGGACAGCCATGCGGTGGCCAGGGCGACCTTGGCGCGCAACGAGGGCGAGTAGGCCGGTGTCCGGCCATCAGGAGATGGCCGCTTCATCTGTTCCCAGTGGTTTCGGGCGCGCGGATGAGGCGTGTCACGGTGCCGGTTGCGCCGCTTCCAGCGCCTGGCGCAGTTGCGTGATCACGGTTTGCGCGGCCCGTGAGAGCTGGCGCTGTGGCGCGGTGCACAGCAGCAGTTGCAGCGGCTTGAGCTGGTGCTGCGCCAGCGGCACGAAGACCAGTTCGCCGCGCGCCACATCGCTGGCGACGTCCAGTTCGCTGAGCACCGCAATGCCCACGCCGGCGGCGACCAGCGAGCGGATCATGCGCACGTCGTTGCAGTCCAGCGTCTGTCCGGCCGGCACCGGGCAGCGTGCATACAGTGCCGCCACGTGCGGCTGGATCATCAGCGGCGCGGCGGCGACGATGTGGCGCCAGCCCATGGTCTTGCCCAGAGCCAGCTGGCGAGCCTGTGCCAGCGGATGGTCGGACCGCATGGCCATGCCCAGCGGCACCTTGCGCAGCGCATGCGCCTCCAGCCCGGCCGGGCCGTGGTGACCAAGCATCAGTGCGACATCGACTTCGGCGTCGGTCACCAGCTGTGCAAGATGGCGGTTGTCGGCAAAACGCAGCGAGAACGACAGGCCCGGATAGTCCGCGCACAGCCCGGCCATGGCCTGTGCAATCTGGCCGCTGCTGAGCGCATCGATCAGACCCAGCGTGACGTGCCCGCGCCGCAGGCCCTGCAGCTCGCCAAAACGCTCCAGCGTGCGCGCGTAGTCCTTGGACCAGCGGCGCAGGTCGGCCAGCAGCAACTCGCCCGCGGCGGTCAGCCGCAGGCCGGCGGGCAGGCGTTCGAACAGGGCCACGCCCAGCTCCTGCTCGGCCAGCAGCAGCTGGCGGTCGATGGCCGAGGCCGAGATGTGCAGCACCTCGGCGGCCTTGCGCAGGCTGCCTTGGCGGGCGATCTCCAGGAAGTAATGGGCGAAGCGGGTGAATGGCTGCATTGCGTGTGTTGCAAATTCTGCAATGGATGGATGAAGTATCTCTGATGGACGGCAACGGGCATTCTCCCTAAAGTTGCCTCCGACGCAAAGCGGCATGGGCCGCCCCAGGCGTCCTTTCTTCCCCATTCCGTCCATTCCGTCCACGCTTTCGCCCCGCTGCGAGGGAAGTCCCACGATGCCAGAAATCTCCAATCCCGCTTCCACACCGGCCGGCACCGCGCCGCCACAAACCGGCCTGCATGGCTGGCTGGAGCGCCGTTTCCATCTCCATGAGCGCGGCACCAATGTGCGCACCGAAGTCATTGCCGGGATCACCACCTTCCTGACGATGGCCTACATCATCTTCGTGAATCCGCAGATCCTGGGGCAGGCCGGCATGGACGGTGGCGCGGTGTTCGTCGCCACCTGCCTGGCCGCGGCCATCAGCACGCTCATCATGGCGCTGTGGGCCAACTATCCGATCGCGCTGGCGCCGGGCATGGGCCTCAACGCCTTCTTCACCTTCACGGTGGTGCTGACCTACCAGTACAGCTGGCAGGAGGCGCTGGGTTGCGTGCTGGCCTCGGGCGTGCTGTTCGTGCTGCTGAGCCTGCTCAAAGTGCGCGAGGCCATCATCAACGCCTTTCCACGGCCACTGAAGATGGCAACCTCGGCCGGCATCGGCCTGTTTCTGGGCATCATCGCGCTGCAAAGCGGCGGTCTGGTGGTGCAGCATCCGGCCACGCTGGTCACGCTGGGCGATCTGAGTTCCACCCCGGTGGTTCTGATGATCGTGGCCTTCATCGCCATCACCGTGCTCAACCACCGCAGGGTGCTGGGGGGCACGCTGATCGGCATCATCGGCATTTCCATCATCGGGCTGCCGCTGGGGCTGACGCAGTTCCATGGCCTGGTCTCGATGCCGCCCAGCCTGGCGCCGACCTGGCTGGCGCTGGATCTCTCCCGCGCGGTGGAGCTGAGCTTCTGGGTCGTGGTGTTCACCATGCTGTTCGTGGACCTGTTCGATACCGCTGGCACGCTCATCGGCGTCTCGCACCGTGCCGGCCTGCTCGACAGTCAGGGCAATCTGCCGGGCATGAAGCGGGCGCTGCTGGCCGACAGTTCAGCCACCGTGGTCGGCGCCATGCTGGGCACCTCCAACACCGGCAGCTATGTCGAGAGCGCGGCGGGCACCGCGGTGGGCGGGCGCACCGGTCTGGTGGGCGTGGTGGTCGCGCTGTGCTTTCTGGCGGCGCTGTTTCTCTCGCCGCTGGCCAGCATGATTCCGCAGTACGCCACCGCCGCTGCGCTGCTGTACGTGGCCTGCGTGATGGCGCGCGGCCTCACCGAGATGAACTGGGACGACACCACCGAATACGTGCCGGGCGTGATCTGCGCGCTGGCGATGCCGCTGACCTATTCGATCGCCGCCGGTATCGGCCTGGGCATCATCAGCTACGTCGGCATCAAGCTGGCCTCGGGCCGCTTCAAGGATGTGTCCTGGACGCTGTGCGCCCTGGCGCTGGCCTTCATGGTGTTCTTCGCGGTCAACTGACGGTCCGAACAGGTTCCCAAACGAGGAGGCTTCGCGCGCCGGCCCTTGCGGCGCCCGTGCCCCACAGCCCGGATGAAGGGGGGGCCGGGCTGTTTTTCAGAAAACCGCTATATCCGCCCATATACTTCGTCGCTTCAAAGGAGTTGATCATCATGCAGAAACGATTTCAAGCCCTGTTGCGGCCGGTGGCCGCATGTTCCATGCTCTCGCTGGCATTGCTGGCGCAGGGCGCATCGGCCGAGACGATCACCGTCTCTGCGGCCGCCAGCCTCTCCGACGCCTTCAAGGAGATCGCCCAGCAATATGAGGCGCAGCACCCCGGCGACAGCGTGCAGCTGAACTTCGGCGCCTCGGGCGCGCTGCTGCAGCAGATCGACAAGGGCGCCCCCGTCGATGTGTTCGCCAGCGCCGATGAGAAGACCATGGACCAGGCCGAGCAAAAGGGCCTGCTGGTGCCGGGCAGCCGCCAGAGTTTCGTGCTCAACAGTCTGGTGCTGATCCAGCCGGTGGGCAGCAGCGCGGCGATCACCGGGCTCGATGGCCTGCAGACCGATGCCGTGGCGCGCATCGCCATTGGCAACCCCGACAGCGTGCCCGTGGGCCGCTACACCAAGGGCGCCCTGGAGGCCGCCGGCCGCTGGGACGCCCTGCAGCCCAAGCTGATCTTCACGCAGAACGTGCGCCAGTCGCTCGACTACGTGGCTCGCGGTGAAGTGGATGCCGGCTTCGTCTATGGCACTGACGCGGCGCTGATGAAGGACAAGGTCAAGATCGCCTACACCGTGCCGGTCGAGCAGCCGGTGAGCTATCCGATCGCCGTACTCAAGAGCGGCAGCCAGCCCGAGGCACAGCTCCAGGCGGCGCAGCGCTTCGTGGATCTGGTAGTCTCGCCCGCCGGGCAGCAGGTGCTGGGGCGCTATGGCTTCCTGCCGCCGGCCGGACGCTGATCGCGGCACGCGCCATCGGCAAGGCAGACGGGGGATGCGCGCCATGAGGCAAGCCGTGCGCTGCGGGTCGACAGGCTCCACAGGGGCCACAACCGCGGCCGCAAGTGAGACCGCGATGGAGGCCAACGCTCTGCGAGGAGACGCCGGTGAGTGACTGGCCCGACTGGGGCGGCATCGTCACGCCGCTGGTGCTCTCGCTGAAGGTGGCGTTCTGGGCCACGCTGGTCAGCGGCGTGCTGGGAACGGCGCTGGGCCTGTATCTGGCCAAGAGCCGCTGCTGGCTGCGCAATGTGCTCGACACCGTTTGCACGCTGCCGATGGTGTTGCCGCCCACCGTGCTGGGTTATTACCTGCTGGTGCTGTTCGGCAGCCAGAGCAGCCTGGGGCGCTGGCTCAAGGACTCGCTGGGCGTGAGCCTGATCTTCAGCCTGGGCGGCGCCATCGTGGCCGCCACGGTGGTGAGCTTTCCGCTGGTCTTCAAGCCGGCGCGCGCCGCGTTCGAATCCATCGAGCCGCAGTTGGAGCAGGCCGGCCGCGTGCTGGGTGTCAGCGAATGGGGCATTCTGCTGCGCGTGAGCCTGCCGTTGGCCTGGCGCGGCATCATGGCCGGCATCATGCTGGGTTTTGTGCGGGCGCTGGGCGAGTTCGGCGCCACGCTGATGATCGCCGGCAGCATCCCCGGCAAGACGCAGACGCTCTCCATCGCCATCTACGAGGCGGTGCAGGCCGGCCGCGACGGGCAGGCTCATGTGCTGGCGCTGGTGATTTCGGCGGTGTGCGTGGCCTTGCTGCTGCTGGCCACATGGCTGACGCCGGGCCGCCAGGAGATACGGGGATCATGAACATGCCGGATACCGCCTCCTGGTGCGATATCGATGTGCGCAAGCACCTGCAGTCGGCCGGGCGCAGCTTCGCGCTGGACGTGCAACTGCAGGCGCGCCACCCGCGCATGGTGCTGATGGGCCCCTCGGGCATTGGCAAGACGCTGGTGCTGCAGTCCATTGCCGGACTGATGCGCCCCGATGCCGGGCATGTGCAGCTTTGTGGCGAGCGGCTGTTCGATGGTGCCACCGGTCTGAACGTGCCCTCGCGCCAGCGGCGGGTGGGCTTTCTGTTCCAGAACTATGCCCTGCTGCCGCACCTGACGGCCCTGGGCAATGTCGGTTTTGGTCTGCGACGTGGTGCCTGGGGATTCCTGAGCCGTGTGCAAAAGGACGAAGCCATGTATTGGCTGGAGCGTTTTCGCGTCGCCGATCTGGCGCGCCAACGTCCTTATGTGCTCTCGGGCGGGCAGCAGCAGCGCGTTGCGCTGGCGCGGCTGGCCATCCTCAGGCCCCGGGTCCTGCTGCTGGATGAACCGTTCTCCGCGCTCGACCCGGATCTGCGTCAGGGCATGCGCGAGGAAGTCGCCAGCCTGCTGCAGGAGCTGGACATCCCGCTGCTGATGGTCTCGCACGACGAGGAGGACCGCGTGGCCCTGCAGGCCCAGGTGGTGCGGCTGGGTCAGGTGCAGGGCCGCACCGTCAGAATGGATTGACGCGTCAGGCAGGCATGATTCATGCATGCCGCCGCGTGGATCGATATATATCAATGAATACAACGATGCCATCAACTCAGGCAGGAAGGTAAAGGATAGGACGATGAAACAGTGGGAGTGGGCAGGCTGGGGTGCATGCCTGGTGCAGTTGGGCACCTTGCCGTGCGCCATGGCGCAGGCGGACGTCTTCACGCTGGGGGAGATCACCATCACGGCGCCGGGAGACCAGGCCGAACTGGCCGGCAGCAGCGTGCTGACACAGCAGGCCTTGCGCGAGCAGAACCAGGACACGGTGGGCACGGCGCTGAATCTGGCCGCCGGCGTGCACTCCGCCTACGCTGGGGCGCGTGGCGAACAGGTGTTCTACGTGCGCGGCTTCGACCGCCTGCAGGTGCCGGTGTACATCGATGGCATTCCCACTTACGTGCCGTACGACGGGCGCATCGACCTGGGCCACTTCACCACCTACGACCTCTCGCGCATCGAGGTGGCCAAGGGCTTTTCCTCGCTGATCTACGGCCCCAATGCGCTAGGCGGCGCCATCAACCTCATCACGCGCCGACCCACCAGGGCCTTCGAGGGCGAGGTGGGCGGCGGCATTGGCTTGAGTGACGATGGCGGCCTCGACAACCACCGCGTGCACGCCAATCTGGGTGGCAAGCACGAGAGCTGGTGGTTCCAGGCCGGTGTCTCGCGCCTCAAGACCGAAAGTTTCGAGCTGCCTTCGGGCTTTCGTCCCACCAACGTCCAGCAGGGCGAGGGGCAGCGTGAGAACAGCCGCCACAAGGACGACAAGCTCAGCCTCAAGCTGGCGCTCACGCCCAATGCCGGTGATGAATACGTGTTCGGCTACGTGCGCCAGCAGGGCGAAAAGGGCCAGCCCACCTATGCCGGGGAGCTGCCGTTGTCCGGTTCGGGCTCGGGCAGCCGCCGCCGCTGGTGGGAATGGCCGCAGTGGGACAAGACCAGCTACTACTTCAGCAGCAGCACGGAACTGGGCGAGCATGTGATTCGCACGCGGCTCTACCACGATGTGTTCGAGAACACGCTGGTCGGGTATGACTATGCCAATGGAGTGGTCGGCGGCGTGTCGTCCGGCTTTCCCTCGCGCTACGACGACGACAGCACCGGCCTGTCGCTGGAGGGCGATTTCGCGCTCGGCAGCCGCAACTTGCTGCGGGTGGCCTACCACTTCAAGGACGATGTGCACCGCTCCAGTGACGATGGCACGCCATGGACGCATTTCAAGGACCGCACCCAGGCGCTGTCCTTCGAGGACACGCTCACGCTGGCCGATGGGCTGACGCTGGTGGGTGGCGTCTCCTACAACCAGCGCAAGAGCCTGTCGACCCGCAATTACGGCACCAATGCCGGCTCGCCCTCCACGCCTTCGCTGTACGACGAACCCGGCGGCGATGACAGTGCCGTCAACTACCAGCTGGGCCTGTTCCGGCAGGTCGGCGCGGGCGGGCAGGTGCGGCTGAGCTTTGCCAGTCGCAGCCGCTTCGCCACCATGATGGAGCGCTATTCGACCCGCTTTGGCACCGTCATCCCCAATCCCGACCTGAAGGCCGAGCGTGCGCGGCACTACGAGTTGGGCTATTCCGGCCCGCTGGCGGGCGGCTGGCTGCTGGATGCGGCCGTGTTCCGCAGCGATGTGAGGGATTCCATCCAGAATGTGACCATCGCACAGCAGGGCGACTGCACCAGCAGCGCCTGCGAGCAGCCGCAGAACGTCGCCAGGGCGCGCCATGTCGGGCTGGAGCTGGGCCTGCAGGGCGAGGTCGGACCGATCGAGGTGATGGGCAACTACACCTGGCTGCGCCGCAAGAATCTCAGTGCCCCCGACGTGCGGCCCACCGACACGCCCCGGCACAAGCTGTTTGCCAGCGTGGGCTGGAGCCACGGACCGTGGAAGCTGACCGGCAACGTCGAGGCCGCCTCGCAGCGCTACTCGTCCTCCAACGGCCAGCAGGTGGCGCATGGCTTTGCGGTCTATGGCTTCAAGGCCGGCTATACGCTGGGCAGCGGCATGCAGATCGAAGCCGGCGTGCGCAACCTGTTCGACCGGCTCTACGCCTACAGTGAAGGCTATCCGATGGCCGGACGCAACTATTTCGTCAACATCAACGTGCCGTTCTGAAGCGCCTGCCGGGCGCTCACGGACGGTGCAAGCCGGACACTGACATGAACACCAAGCTGCCCCGGGCCACGATCGGCCACACCGTGGCCGAGCCCATTCCGCAGGTTTTCGTCACACGGGTGGCGGGGGAAGGCTGGCGTGTGCGTGGGCTGCGACAGGAGTCCCCGCTGCCGGCTTCCGCTTCTGACCCCGCTTGCGCTCCTCAGCCGCAGTCTGCGCAGCCGGGCTGCCAGCGCGACATGGAGCTGGTTGATGTGGCGCCGGGTCAGCGCGGGGTCATCTCCCAGGATCCGGGGCCGGGCTCGCTGTCCTGTTGCCTCAGCGCCAATGGCGTGGTGGCAGCCCGCGCCGTGCTGCGCCGCGCGCTGTCGGAGCGGCCCGACCTGATCGTGACCAACCGCTTCGGCAGGCTGGAGGCGCAAGGTTCGGGCCTTCGCCAGGAGATGGCCGTTGCGGTCGAGGCCGGACTGCCGCTGGTGACGGCGGACGCCTTCCTGTCCGATTGGCAGGCATTCACCGGCGGTCTGACAAATGTCCTGCCTGCCACGGACGAGGCGCTGGATGCCTGGTGGCAGGATCGCCTGGCCGGGCGCCAGACCCAGGTGTTGCAATGGTGCGTTCCATGAAGCCACTTTTGATGCGCCGCCGCGGCCTGCTCGCGGCCGGCCTGCTGGCGCCGTTCGCCGGTGTGCTGCGCTGTGCCCATGGTGCGCAGGCCCAGGCGCCGTCGCTGCTCTCGCCGTTCGGTCCCGCCGTGGTGCCGCGGCCTGGCCGCGTGTTTGCCGCCGGTCCTCCGGCGGCCGTGCTGGTGGCTGCACTGGCCCCGCAGGCCTTGCTGGGCTGGCCGCAGAAGTTGACGGATGAGGCGCGCGGCATGCTGTCCACCACCCTGGCAGGCCTGCCGGTCACTGGGCGTCTGGCCGGGCGGGGCAGCACCTTGTCCATCGAGGCTCTGCTGGCGCTCCAGCCGGATCTGATTGTCGATGCCGGTACGGTCGATGAGCACTACCGTTCCACCGCCGCGCGCGTGGCGCAGCAGACCGGCATTCCCTACGTGCTGGTCGATGGCCGTCTGGCGCAAAGCCCCCGCCAGCTGCGCGAGTTGGGGCAATGGCTGGGCGTCCCTGGGCGTGCCGAAGCACTGGCCCGCTATGCCGACGAGACACTGGCCCTGGCGCGGCACTACCGCGCCCAGGCCGGCCGCCGTCCAGTGGCCGCCTACCTGGCCCGGGGTGTCGACGGCCTGGAGACCGGTTGGGCAGGATCGATCAACGCCGAGCTGCTGGAGCTGATGGGCATGCGCAACGTGGCCGACTCCGGTGGTGGCGGCAATCTCGGCCATGTGGGTCAGGTTTCGCTGGAGCAACTGCTGAACTGGGATCCGGAGTTGATCCTGACACAGCAGCCAGGCCTGGCCGCGCAATTGTTGCAGGTGCCGGCATGGCGCAGCCTGCGTGCCGTGCGCAGCCGGCAGGTGCTGCAGGTTCCGTATCTGCCATTCGGCTGGGTCGACGGGCCACCCGGCATCAACCGTCTGATCGGCTTGCGCTGGCTCGCGGCGGTGCTCGATGGCCTTGCGGCAGACGGCGTCGCCGCCGATGCCGCAGCGCCGGAGGGGCCAGTCAGGTCGGTGGCATTCGAGGCGCAGGCCCGCCATTTCTGCGCGTTGTTCTACGGCACGCCAGATGATGCGGTCTGGCCTTCGGGGGCTTTGCCGTGACCGTGGAGGCGGCGCCTCGGGCATCGCCTGCCGCCCCCGGTGCCGCAGTGCTCCCCCCGGGCTTGCTGGGCACCATTCCGGCCGTGCTGGTGGCGCTGGCATTCTGCGCGGGGTGCATGGCCCTGGCGATGACCAGCGGCAAATACCCATTGACGCTGGGCCAGCTGTGGCAGGCGCTGGTCTGGCCGGACAGGGCGGCAGCGTCCGAAGCAGCGGTCGCCATTGTCGTCTGGGAAGTGCGCCTGCCACGGGTGCTGACCGGGGCGCTGGTGGGGGCGGCCCTGGCGGCCGCTGGCGCGACGTACCAGGGCATGTTCCGCAACCCGCTGGTCTCGCCCGACATCCTGGGCGTCTCCGCCGGTGCCGGCCTGGGCGCGGCGCTGGGCATCTTCCTCGGCGGCTCGATCGTGCTGGTGCAGCTGCTGGCGTTTGGTGGCGGTCTGCTGGCCGTGGCTGCGGTGCTGGTCCTGGCAATGGCGGTGCGCCGCCATGATCAGGTGCTGGTGTTGGTGCTGGCCGGCATGGCCGTCGGCACGTTGCTGGGCGCGGGCATTTCGCTGCTCAAGATCCTGGCCGATCCGTACACGCAGCTTTCGGCCATCACCTTCTGGTTGCTTGGCGGGCTCCATGCCGTGACGCTGGCCGACCTGCGTGCCGCCGGCCCGCTCATGCTGGTCGGCCTGGTGCCGATGGTGCTGCTGCGTTGGCGGGTGAACCTGCTCAGCCTCAGCGACGACGAGGCCCAGGCGCTGGGCGTGCATGTGCTCCGCCTGCGGCTGCTGCTGGTGATCGCGGCCACGCTGATGACGGCTGCGGCCGTCTCGATCACCGGCATCATCGGCTGGGTGGGCCTGATGGTGCCGCATGCCGCTCGCCTGCTGGTGGGCCCGGAGTTCGGGCGCCTGTTGCCGGTTGCGCTGCTGCTGGGGGCGGGCTTCGTCGTGCTGGCCGATACGCTGGCGCGCAGCACCGCCGGCATCGAGCTGCCGCTGGGCGTGGTCACCGCGCTGGTGGGTGCGCCGTGCTTTCTGTGGTTGTTGGCGCGTAGCAGGTGGCGCGCATGAACGGCGCTGCCGCGCCGTCCGGCCAAGCGCTGCGACTGCAGGCGCGCGGGCTGCGCATCGGCCATGGGCGGCGCGTGGTGGCGGACGGGCTTTCGCTGACCATCGGACCCGGTGAGATCGTGGCATTGCTGGGCCCCAATGGCGGCGGCAAGACGACACTGTTCCGCACGCTGCTGGGTTTGCTGCCGCCGCTGGGCGGGCAGTTGCTGCTCGATGGCCGGGCCGTGGCGGACTGGCCGCGACGCGCGCTGGCGCAGCGCATCGCTTATGTGCCTCAAGCCACCACCAGCCATTTCGGCTACGCGGTGCTCGATATGGTGCTGATGGGGCGTGCCGCGCGGCTGGCGCCGTTGGCGCAGCCGCAGGCTGCCGACCGCGCGCTGGCGCTGCAATGCCTGGCCCTGCTTGGCGTCGAGCAGCTGGCGGGGCGCAACCACAACGAAATCAGCGGTGGTGAGCGCCAGCTGGTGCTGATTGCCCGGGCGCTGGCGCAGCAACCGGCGCTGCTGGTGATGGATGAGCCCACCGCCAGCCTCGATTTCGGCAACCAGCAGCGGGTGCTCGACCAGATCGGGCGGCTGCGTGACGGTGGCATGGCGGTGCTGCTGTCGACCCACCAGCCCGAGCACGCGCTGGCCGTGGCCGACCGCCTGGCCTTGCTGCACGAGGGCCGGTTGATCGGCCCCGGCGCGGTGGAGGAGATTGCCACCGTGCAGCGGCTGGCGGCCCTCTACCGCGTCAGTGCGCAGCAGCTGATCGAGCGCTTGCCGCGCAGCTGGTCCGAGCGCATGGCACGCGCGCCGGCCGAATGAGTGCGGAAGCGGCCCGATTCAGCCTGCCCGCCTCAGTCGTCCACGCCGACCATCACGCTGGAGGCCTTGATGATGCCGTAGGCCTGGCCGCCCTCCCGCAGGCCGAGCTGATCGGCCGAGTGGGTGGTGATGGTCGAGACAATGCTCAGGCCTGGCGCGATTTCGAGCACCACCTCGGTGCTGACGGGGCCGCGGGTGATGGCGATGATCTTGCCGGGCAGGGTGTTGCGGGCACTGATTTTCATGGAGGCTCCTGGACGAAGGGGTGGAAGGCGACTGGCGCGGCTCCGGATGCCGAACGCCGAATACCGGGCGCCTGGTGGACGGGATCATCATAAGAACCTGTTGACGATTTTTTCGCGGGCGAGCCCAAGGGCAGGAGGAAAAATCGCACCGGGCGTCTTGCCCACTGCGTTTTTTCCTCCTGGGTGAACCACGAAAAAATCGTCAACAGGTTCTAAGATGGCTGCTGATCGTATCCGTGTGGGTGAAAGCAGCATGCAATCCAAGGTCAGATTCCGTTTGAGGGTGTATCGGGAAGACACCGTCGCCATTGGGCCGGGCAAGGTGGCGTTGCTGGAAGCCATCGCCTTGGCCGGCTCGATCTCGGGAGCGGCGCGCCAGCTGGACATGTCGTACCGGCGGGCCTGGCTGTTGCTGGAAGAGCTCAACCATGCGCTGCACGCCCCTGCCGTGACCACCGTCACCGGTGGTGCACGTGGCGGTGGCGCGGTGCTGACAGCGGTGGGCGAGCGTTTGATCGGCCATTACCGGGCCATCGAGCGGACCGCGCGCGAGGCCGCTGCCGCAGACATTGCTGCGTTGACGGACATGCTGGCGCCCTGACCCTGACCCTGAGCATCTCCATTGTCGTCGCCGTCACGGTGCGGCGGTGTCCCTAGCCAAAAGAAAAGGCCAGCATCACGCTGGCCTTTCCGGTGCAGGGCAGGGGTGCCGCGCCTACTTGAACTTGGGCAGATTGAACTGCGGCGGCACGCCCATGCGGGTGTTGATGAGCCACTGCTGCGCGATCGACAGGATATTGTTCGTCAGCCAGTACAGCACCAGGCCGGCCGGGAAGAAGAAGAACATCACGCTGAAGACCAGCGGCATCAGCCACATCATCTTGGCCTGCAGCGGATCGGGCGGGGCCGGATTCAGCGCCACCTGCAGCAGCGAGGAGAGCATCATCAGCAGGGGCAGGATGAACCACGGATCGGGCACCGAGAGGTCCTGGATCCAGCCGATCCACGGCGCCTGCCGCATTTCCACGCTGGAGAGCAGCACCCAGTAAAGCGCGATGAAGAATGGCATCTGGATCAGGATCGGCAGGCAGCCGCCCAACGGGTTGACCTTTTCCTCGCGGTAGATGCGCATCATCTCCTGCTGCATCTGCTGCGGGTTGTCCTTGTGGCGCTCGCGCAACTGCATGATGCGCGGGTTGATGGCCTTCATCTTGGCCATGCTGGAATAAGCCTTGGCATTGAGCCAGTAGAACGCGATCTTCAGCAGAACCACCAGCGCCACGATGGACCAGCCCCAGTTGCCAATCAAGTCATGCAGCTTGTCGAGCAGCCAGTACAGCGGCTTGGCCAGCACCTTGACCATGCCGTAGTCCTTGACCAGCTCCAGCCCCGGGCTGATGGCTTCGAGCTGCTTCTCGATCTGCGGGCCGGCGTAGAGGCTGGAGGCCAACTGCTGCTGCTGGCCCGGTGCCACGGCCGGGAAGGTGGCGATGGCGCCCACCGAATACAGGTTGTTGGCCAGGCGGCGCACGAAGTTCTCGCGCTCGGTGCCCTCGGGCAGGATCCAGGCCGAGGCGAAATAATGCTGCACCATGGCCACGTAGCCGGTGGCGCTTCGGGCCTGGAAGTCGATCTTGCCCTTGTCGATGTCCTTGAACTGGATCTTCTCGAATTTCTGTTCGTCGGTGTAGATGGCCGGCCCCGTGTAGGTGCCCGTGAACATCACGCCACCCGCGATGGCGCCGCCATCGCGCACCAGCTGCTGGTAGAGCTGCGGTGCCACCGGGGCCTGGCCATGGTTGATGACCTCGTGCTGTACCCGGATGTCGTACTCCCCGCGCTTGAGCGTCCAGGTCTTGACCAGTTGCACCCCGCCTTGTACCGGCGACTCGAAGCGCACGCTCAGGCTGTCCTGTCCATCGGCCAGAGCCAGGGGGCCGCCCGCCAGCGTCATGATGGTCTTGTGGTTCGGGAAGTCGCCGCCGATCAGGCCGGTCTGCGCCACATAGGCACGCTGCGGGGTCTGATCGAGCAGCACCACGTGGCCGTTCTTCTCGTCGTTCTCGTAGTTCAGCAGTTCGACGCGATTGAGCGACCCGCCCTCGGTGCTGAAGGTCAGGCGATACACATCGGTGCTGACCACCACGTCCTGGGCCGCGGCGGCAGGGGCGGTGCTGACCTGGGCCGGCACACCGGCGCTCTCGCCGCTTGCTGCCAACTGGGCACTGGCGGCGGGGATGTCCGCCGTGCCGGTATCCGCCGCCGCCGTGGGCGTGGCGGTCTGGCTGGCCGTGGGCGATGGGAAGAACAGGGCCCGGTTGCCGTTGTGGATCTGCCAGCGATCCCACAGCAGGATCAGCGAGAAAGCGAAGATCACCCACAGGATTGAGCGGCGAATGTCGTTCATGAGGACTTCTCGGAAGACGGATTGGAAGGGGAGAGCAGGCGGCTGAATGGTCCGGCTGCAGCATGGGCCTGCACGCCGGGCACCGGGTCATGGCCGCCGGCGCACCAGGGGTGGCAGCGCGCCAGCCGGCACACCGTGAGCCAGCTGCCGCGCGCTGCGCCATGGGCCTGCAAGGCCTGGATGGCGTACTGCGAGCAGGTGGGCTCGAAGCGGCATGCACTGCCCAGCCAGGGACTGAGCGTGAGCCGGTAGAGCTTGACGAGGCCCACCAGGGCCCGGCGCATCATGGCTGGGCTCCCGTGGGGGGTGGTGGTGTCCGGGCCACCGCAGTGTTGGTGGCTTGTTCCGCCGCCCGGTCGAACAGCTTTTCGAGCTGCTGGCGCACATGCTGGCGCAGCGCCGCCGAGGCAGCGCTGCAAAAGACCGGATAGCCACGCGTGGCCTGGACAGGCGCTGCCTGGCCCTTGGCCGCTGAGGCCTTGACCGGTGGGTGAAAGCTGCTGCGCAGACGCACCAGGTACGCCATGGGCTGCGGCATCGCGTCAAAGGCGCCACGCTGCAGGCGCGACAGCGCCACGGCGTAGACCTGCCGCCGGATCAGGTTGCGGGTCACCGCCTTGCGCGCCCAGCGCTTGGGCAGCATGGCCGCGATCCAGATGTCACCGGGCGGCGGCTCGCCACCGCCCACAGGCAGCAGCGCTGCAGCGCCGGGCGGTGGTGCTGCGCTGGCGGAGCTTGCGCGGACAGGCATGCGATAGAGTGCGAAATGCGCCGTTCTGGCCACCGCAGGCTGCGCCAGCAGTGCCTGGAACTGCGGGCGGGATGGAAGGTGGTGCAGTTTCATGCCACCGGGCATCCGGCCTGGTTCTCGTTGCTAGCCCCGCGATGGCGTGCCGCCACGGCCGGCGTCTCAGGCGACGGCCAGGCGCTTGCGGCCCTTGGCGCGGCGCGCATTGATCACGGCGCGGCCGCCGCGGGTCTTCATGCGGACCAGGAAACCGTGGGTGCGGGCACGGCGGATCTTCGAGGGCTGATAGGTGCGCTTCATGGCAAATTACCTTTGTGTCGTCTGTCTGGAGAAGTGCCTTCAGCCCGGCCAGCCGCGCCCTGGCGCGGAATTGCTGGCGGACATGACAGGCATGTACGTCGTTGACGTCGTCTTTCAACCTGTCCCGGCAGCATCACCGGCGGCACCAGGCGCCTGGCAAGGCACCCGCATGCCCGGCCGCGGGCCAAAGGCGATGCGGCAAGGGACAAGTAAACAGCAGATTATCGCATGGTATGGACGCTTGTGCAAAATGTCCCTGGCAAGGCATGCTTGGCGCAGGCGCCGCTCGGCCCGGCGGCGCTCCCGCAGCAAAGCAGTGCGGCCTGTGGATAACTTCGGCGCTGTGGTGGTGGCGGCCTATAATGAGCCGCTTTGTCTGGCAGGCCGATCCAGGGCCATTTGGGTGTTCGCAGCGGAGCCCGGATGAATACCTGGAGCGCGTTTGCCGTATGCCGCTTGCCGCGGCCAGGTTGGGTATCGAAATGGAAGTAGGACTTGTGACTGAGCACACGGAGCAGGGATGGTGGCAGGACTGCCTGGAGCGTCTGGCGCTGGAAGTGCCGCCGCAGCAGTTCGGCGCCTGGCTCAAGCCGATGCGGGTCCAGGTAGCGCCGGAGGCCGACCGGGTCAGCCTGCAGGTGCCCAACCGCATTGCGCTCGATTACATCCGCTCGCGTTACGTGCACCGCATCACGCAATTGCTGCGCGAGATCAGTGGCCGCGAGCTGATGGTGGAGCTCAGTCTGATTCCGCGCGTGGCGCGCAGTGACCATGGCGCCAGCAGTGGTGCGGCGGCAGCCGCTGCTGCGCTGGCCAGGGTGCGGCCGGTCATGTCCCGTGCGGCAGTGGCCCAGCCCGTGCAACAGATCCTGCCTGCGGTGGAGGACTGGGCGGCCACCGCCGAGGCGGCCATGGCCGCGCTGGCCAACGAGTCGCAAGGTCAGGGACGGCCCGGCCAGGGACCGGGTCACGCCGCTGGCGAGGCGCCGCGCGCTGCCAGCGCTGCGCCGGCGCCCATGCCCACGCGCCTGAACCCGGCCCTGACCTTCGAGACGCTGATCGAAGGGGCGGCCAACCGCATGGCGCGTGCCGCCGCGTTGCACGTGGCGCACCAGCCCGGCCAGCTCTACAACCCGCTGTTCATCTACGGTGGCGTGGGCCTGGGCAAGACCCACTTGATGCATGCGGTGGGCAACCAGATGCTGGCCGATCGGCCCGAGGCCAAGGTGCTCTACATCCATGCCGAGCAGTTCGTCACGGACGTGGTCAAGTCCTACCAGCGCAAGACCTTCGACGAATTCAAACTGCGCTATCACTCGCTGGACCTGCTGCTGATCGACGACGTGCAGTTCATCGCCGGCAAGGAGCGTACGCAGGAGGAATTCTTCAACGCCTTCGAGGCACTGCTGTCGAAGAAGTCGCACATCGTCATGACCAGCGACACCTATCCCAAGGGATTGACCGACATCCACGAGCGTCTGGTCTCGCGCTTCGATGCGGGCCTGACGGTGGCCATCGAGCCGCCCGAGCTGGAGATGCGCGTGGCGATCCTGATCAACAAGGCTCGCAGCGAGGGCACCACGCTTTCCGAGGACGTCGCCTTCTTCGTCGCCAAGAACGTGCGCTCGAACGTGCGCGAACTCGAGGGCGCGCTGCGCAAGGTGCTTGCCTATGCGCGCTTCAACAACAAGGAGGTGTCGATTCCGGTCGCGCGCGAGGCGCTGCGCGACCTGCTGTCGATCCAGAACCGCCAGATCAGTGTCGAGAACATCCAGAAGACGGTGGCCGATTTCTACAAGATCAAGGTCGCCGACATGTACAGCAAGAAGCGACCGGCCAGCATCGCCAGGCCGCGCCAGATTGCCATGTACCTCTCGAAGGAGCTGACGCAGAAAAGCCTGCCCGAGATCGGCGAGCTGTTCGGCGGGCGCGACCACACGACGGTGCTGCACGCGGTGCGCAAGATTGGCCAAGAGCGCGGCACCAACACCGAACTGAACCAGCAACTGCATGTGCTGGAGCAGACCCTCAAGCGATGAGCCGGCACCGACTTGCAGCGCCGCTGGCGCGGCTTTGCGTCCGGCTTGTCCGGGGGCGCCGCGGGTGCCAGCGCAGCTTGGTGGCAATTTGTTTTTTTTCAGCGAAAATAGCAGCTTTTGAGCCTGGACGGCACAGTGCCTGTGGCGCCTTGGCCAGCCGCGTTGGGACGCGTCCCGCAAACAGAGAAATTGGAGAGTCAAGGTGATTGTGTTCAAAGCCCCTCAGGAGAAGGTCCTTTCTGTTCTGCAGTCGATCGCGGGCATCGTCGAGCGTCGGCACACGCTGCCCATCCTGGCCAATGTGCTGCTGCGCAAGAGTGGTGGCACCCTGCAGCTGACCACCAGCGACCTGGAGATCCAGATCCGCACCAGCGCCGACCTGGGCGGTGATTCGGCCGCCGACTTCGCCACCACCATCGGCGCGCGCAAGCTCATCGAGATCCTGCGCACCTTCTCGGGCGACCAGGCGGTGACGCTGGAATCCTCGCAGGACCGCTTCGTCCTCAAGGGCGGCAAGAGCCGCTTCACGCTGCAGTCCCTGCCGGCCAATGATTTCCCGCTGGTGCAGGAGTCGCCCAGCTTCGGGCCGGCCTTCTCGGTGCCGCAAAGCGTGCTCAAGCACCTGCTCGGCCAGGTCGCTTTTGCGATGGCGGTGCAGGACATCCGCTACTACCTCAACGGCATCCTGTTCGTTGCCGAAGGCCGCACCCTCAGCCTGGTAGCCACCGACGGGCACCGCCTGGCCTTTGCCAGTGCCACGCTGGAGGTCGACGTGCCCAAGCAGGAGGTGATCCTGCCGCGCAAGACGGTGCTGGAGCTGCAGCGCCTGCTGCGCGACAGCAAGGATGGCGACGACAAGGCCGAGCCGGCGCTGATCCAGATCCAGTTCGCCAACAACCAGGCCAAGCTCAGCTTCAACGGGCTGGAATTCGTCACCAAGCTGGTCGAGGGCAAGTTCCCCGACTACAACCGGGTGATCCCGGTCGGCTATTCCAATGTGGTGACGCTGGGCCGCCAGGCCCTGCAGGCCAGCCTGCAGCGCATGACCATCATGACCACCGACAAGTTCAAGGGCGTGCGCCTGAACTTCGAGCCGGGTGTGCTGCGCATCAGTTCGGCCAACGCCGAGCAGGAAGAGGCCCAGGACGAGCTGGAAATCGACTACGGCGGCCCCAAGGTCGAGTCCGGCTTCAACGTCACCTACCTGCTGGATGTGCTCTCGAACATCTCCGAGGACATGGTCAGCATCGCCTTCGAGGATGGCAGCAGTTCGGTGCTGGTGACCGTGCCGGGCGAGCCGGGCTTCAAGTACGTCGTGATGCCGATGCGGATATGAAGTCGCTTTGAGCGCCAGGGCCGGTGCGCTGCCGCAGCAGCGTCGCCGGCCAAGCCCGCCATGACGATGCCATCGATTGATTTTTCATGCTTTGCCGCCACTTGTGAGAGTTAGGCGCGAGTCTTTCTGCGGCACCGCCAGCCGGTGCCGCAGCCATTTGGGGCGGCAGCGGCCGCCATGCAGGTGCCGCGCTGGCGCCGCGCATCCCGAGAGAAAGAAACACCAATGAGCGAATCCACCCAAGCCCAGCAGCCCGAGCAGCCAGGCACGTCCCATGCACCGGCCCCGGCGGGCGGGGCGGCGGGCGATTATGGCGCGGGTTCCATCCAGATCCTCGAGGGGCTGGAGGCGGTGCGCAAGCGTCCGGGCATGTACATCGGCGACACCTCGGACGGCACCGGCCTGCACCACCTGGTGTTCGAAGTGGTGGACAACTCCATCGACGAGGCGCTGGCGGGCTACTGCGACGACATCCTCATCACCATCCATGCCGATGGCTCGCTGAGCGTCATCGACAACGGCCGCGGCATCCCGACCGCCGTCAAGCTCGACGACAAGCACGAGCCCAAGCGCTCGGCCACCGAGATCGCGCTGACCGAGCTGCACGCCGGCGGCAAGTTCAACCAGAACAGCTACAAGGTCTCCGGTGGCTTGCACGGCGTGGGGGTTTCCTGCGTCAATGCGCTCTCCCAATGGCTGAACGTGCAGGTCTGCCGTGAGGGCAAGATCTACGAACTGAACTTCTCGCGCGGCAAGCTGCAGGACCGCCAGGTCGAAGTGGTCGATGGCGTGGAGGTCTCGCCCATGCGTGTCGTCGGCGAGACCGAGCGGCGCGGCACCCGCGTGCAGTTCCTGCCCGATACCGAGATCTTCACGCAGAACAGCGAGTTCCACTACGAGATCCTGGCCAAGCGGCTGCGCGAACTGAGCTTCCTCAACAACGGCGTGCGCATCCGCCTGCTCGACGAGCGCACCGGCCAGGAGGACGACTTCGCCGGCAGCGGCGGCGTGCAGGGCTTCGTCGAGTTCGTCAGCAAGGGCAAGCAGGTGCTGCATCCCACCACCTTCTATGCCGCCGGCAGCCGCCCGGCCGACACCTATGGCGGCATTCCCGGCACCGAGATCGGCGTGGAAGTGGCCATGCAGTGGACCAGCAGCTACAACGAGACCGTGCTGTGCTTCACCAACAACATCCCGCAGCGCGATGGCGGCACCCACCTGACCGGGCTGCGCGCGGCGATGACGCGCGTCATCAACAAGTACATCGAGGAAAACGGCCTGGCCAAGAAAGACAAGGTCGAGATCAGCGGCGAGGACATGCGCGAAGGCCTGTGCTGCGTACTCTCGGTCAAGGTGCCCGAGCCGAAATTCAGCAGCCAGACCAAGGACAAGCTGGTCTCCAGCGAGGTGCGCGCGCCGGTCGAGGACATCGTGGCCAAGACGCTGACCGACTACTTGCTGGAGAAACCCCAGGATGCCAAGATGATCTGCAGCAAGATCGTCGAAGCCGCCAAGGCCCGCGAGGCGGCCCGCAAGGCGCGCGAACTCACGCGCCGCAAGGGCGTGCTCGACGGCATGGGCCTGCCCGGCAAGCTCGCCGATTGCCAGGAGAAGGACCCGGCGCTGTGCGAAATCTACATCGTCGAGGGGGATTCCGCCGGCGGCTCGGCCAAGCAGGGGCGCGACCGCAAGTTCCAGGCCATCCTGCCGCTGCGCGGCAAGATCCTCAACGTCGAGAAGGCCCGTTACGAGAAGCTGCTCTCGAGCAATGAAATCCTCACGCTGATCACGGCGCTGGGCACCGGCATCGGCCGCAGTGGGGCCAGCGAGGACGGCAAGACCAGCGGCGCGGACGATTTCGACGTGGCCAAGCTGCGCTACCACCGCATCATCATCATGACCGATGCCGATGTGGACGGCGCGCACATCCGCACGCTGCTCCTGACTTTCTTCTACCGGCAGATGCCCGAGCTGGTCGAGCGCGGACACATCTATATCGCTCAGCCGCCGCTCTACAAGGTCAAGGCCGGCAAGGAGGAGCTCTACCTCAAGGACACGCCGGCGCTCAACCAGTTTCTCACTCGCATCGCGCTCAAGGACGCGCGCCTGCATGTGCGCGAAGGCGCCGAGCCGCTGGCGGGCGAAGAACTCGCGAAGCTGGCGACCATTTACCAGAAGGCGCAATCGACCATCGACCGCCTCTCGCTGTGGATGGACGGCGAGGCACTGCAATTGATCGCCGATGGCGTGCACCTGCACACCGACACGCTCGAAGACATGCAGCGCACCGCCGCTGAACTGCAGCGACGCCTCAACGACAATCCGCACGTGACCGAGCCTGCCACGGTCGAGGCCGTGCAGGACCCTCGTACCGAGAAGCTGGTCTGGCGCATCAGCCGTCGCCACCACGGCAACATCAAGAGCAGCCTGATCCCGCTGGATTTCGCCAGGGGCGCCGACTACCAGGCCCTGTCCGCCGCCGCCACTGCCTTCAACGGCATGCTGGGCGAGGGCGCCAAGGTGCAGCGCGGCGAGGGCGAGCGCATGAAGGAAGTGGCCGTCAAGACCTTCCACCAGGCCATGCAGTGGCTGTTGGGCGAGGCCGAACGCACCACCAGCCGCCAGCGCTACAAGGGGCTGGGCGAAATGAACGCCGAGCAGTTGTGGGAGACCACCATGGACCCTGAAGTGCGGCGCCTGCTGCGTGTGCAGATCCAGGACGTGATCGCGGCCGACCAGGTCTTCACAATGCTGATGGGCGACGAGGTCGAGCCGCGCCGCGAGTTCATCGAGACCAACGCGCTGCAGGCCGCCAATATCGACGTTTGACGGCAGGCCTGCGGGCCGCCGCCAATGCCTGGGCCTGCACTCGCGCATTGCGTGGGCGGGGCTCGCAATCTGGCACTACCATGGGTGGCCCTTCTCACCATGTCGGCTTGGCGGCAAGCCGATCGAATGACCTCCATGTCCGAAACCGATTTGTGGATTCCCGTCGTGCTGCTGGCCGCGGCGGCGCAGACGGTGCGCAATACGGCGCAGCGCTCGCTCAGCAACGGCCTTGGCACCTGGCCGGCGACGCTCGTGCGCTTTCTCTATGGCCTGCCATTTGCCGCGCTCTTTCTGCTGCTGCTCTACGTGCTGCCGGAACAGGCGCCGGCCTGGCCGAATTTCAGCTGGACCTACGTGGGCTGGATCGCCTTTGGCGCCTTGTTCCAGGTCGGCGCGACGGCGGCGTTGCTGCTGGCCATGCAAAGCGGCAATTTCGCCGTGGCAGTGACACTCTCGAAGACGGAAGTGCTGCAGGTGGTGCTGTTTGCCAGCATCGTGCTGGCGGAACTGCCGACGCCGCTGCAACTGGCAGGGGCGCTGTTGGCGACCTTGGGCGTGGGGCTGCTGTCGATGCCGGCCGATCGCCAGCACTGGCATTGGAGTCATTGGCTGAGCCGCTCTTCACTCTATGGCCTGCTGTGCGGCGCCTGCTTCGCGCTGGCGACACTGGGTTTTCGCGCTGGCGCGGTGGCGCTGGATGCGGCCAGCCCCTGGCTTTCGGGAGCCTGGGGCGTGACGCTGGCGCAGGCCCTGCAGTCGCTGCTGCTGGGCGGCTGGCTGTTCTGGAGTGACCGCACGGGCTTCATGGCGACGCTGCGCAGCTGGCGCGTCTCGCTGCTGGCCGGCAGCATGGGGGCGCTGGCTTCGCTGTTGTGGTTCAGTGCCTATGCGATGCAGACGGCTGGCGCGGTGCGGGCGCTGGGCATGGTGGAGGTGTTGTTCGGCTATCTGGTCTCGCGCCGCATCCTGCACGAATCGCTGCGCCGCACCGAACGCTGGGGCATGGCGCTGGTGGCGTTGGCGGCCGTGCTGATCTGCGTCGGGCTTTGATTCGCGCGGCTTTGCGGCATGGCCCACGAAAGGATCGTGAACAGGTTCTCAGTGACCGGCGCAGCGCGGGCAGCTGATGAGCCCGGTGCGGCGGTGGTAGAGCACTTCGGTGCCGGCTGACACCTCGGCGCCGCACTGGTCGCACAGCGTGGCTTCCAGCAGGGTCTCGCGCTCGAAGCCTTCGGTGGAATAGATCTGGTCGCCGATCTTCTTGGGCCATTCATGGTCCTTGACGATGTCGGCGCGGAAGTACTCCTCGAAGCGCGTCCAGCGCGCGATCTGGCCATCATCCAGCCCATGCTCGCGCAGCGTCTCGATCATCAGGGCCTGGCGGTGGTCGAACAGGCTGTGCGGGATCACCATCCAGTGGTGCGTGTTGCGCGGGCTCTCACCCCAGTAAACCTTCTCGCCGGTCATCAATTGCTGAAGGAAGTTGTATTGCTTGCTGGCGGCGCGCTCGGCCGTGACGCCGGCGAAGAAGGGTGCCAGCAGGGTGTCCGCGTAGACCTTGGCGTAGAAGGCGTCGAGGATGGCCCGGGCCTTGCGGCCATCCTCGAGCGCTTGCCAGAGCGCCGGGTCGGCCGGCGGCGCGGGACGCTGCTCGGGCAGGTCCTGGTAATCGAGATTGAAGGGGCCGCGCACCTCGAATTCCAGGCCGAACTCGGCGCTGGGCGCCAGGCTGTCGGGCACGGTCTGGCCGGCTTGCAGCACCCAGCGTGCTTCGGCCACGGGGCTGGTTGCCGGGTCGCTGGTGAGCATCAGCAGCGGCTCCTGTTCCGGGGCGCTGCCGTCCACCAGGCGCAGGCTCTGGCCCATGCGATAGTCCAGCGCGGTCATTGGTTCGAACTGGATGCGCAGCGAGCCGCTGGCATGCCCATCGACTTCGACCAGCATGCAGCGGGTGACCATGTCCTTGGCCTGCCGGGGCTCGATACGCAGGCTGTGTTCGGTCACGCAGCGGCAGGGCAGGAAGTAGCCCAACTGCCGCAGCCGCTCGGACAGGCCGCGCTGGGCTTTTTCGGGAATGGGACCGTCGGTGCAGTGCAGCATGCAGGTGTGGCAGGAGCCGCCCTTGCACGAGAACGGCGTGTCGATGCCCACGCGCAGCAGCGCGTCGAGCACTGTCTCGCCGGCTTGCGGGTGGACGCAGCGTCCCTCGAAATGGATTTCGGTGGTCATGATCGTGGACCTGTCGGGCAGGCGATTTGTAGATCTTGGTTACATTGTCGCCGATGTCGCAGGGTTCCGCCTGGCCGGTGCGGGCTTCGTACAATGGCGGCCTTTTGCATTCACATTCGGTGCTGCTGTGGCAGGCCGGGGAGCATTCAGGCCATGAGCATCGTCGATCCCGCACAGGCGCGTGCCAGCACCATCATGCAGAGCGTGCAACTAATCACCGCACTGGTGTTCGTGCCGGTGCTGTATGTGTTGTGCCGGCGTCTGCCGGTGCGCGTGGGCTGGGAGAACGGCTTCTTCGAGATGGGGCAGAACCTGGTGGCGATACTGGCGGTGTTGGTTTCGCTGGGCATGGCCTGGCGGCGGCGCGTCCATGCCCAGCGCCGGCTCTGGTGGACGGTGGCGCTGGGCTGGTTGCTGCTGCTGGGCTGCGAGCTGCGCTGGGGCGCGGTATGGCTGCCGCCGCTGGCGGTCGCCCCCCGGCTGGGGCCGCAGTTCGATGGCGCGGCACTGCCGTTGCAGGCTGCCGTGCCGCTGCTGGCCATTGCGGTGCTGGCCGTGCTGGCGCTGATGGTCTGGCTGCTGTGGCGTGCCGGCATGCATGGCCTGGCGGATGCCTGGCGTCGCCGGGTGCTGATGCCCTGGGGGCACGGCCTGGCAGCGGCAGCCTATGGCCTGGCGGCATGGGCTGGGCAACAGGGGTGGGTGGACGCCGATGCCGCCCGCGGCCAGTCGCTCGCCCAGGGCGCGGCGATGCTGGCCTATTACTACCTGCTGCGCGCCCAGTGGTGGGCGTTTGCGCGCTGGCTCAAACCCTGATCCGATTCACGGCGCCGCCTTCATCGTTGCGGGCAGCTGCAACGGGGCCAGCATGGCCTGGCGCTGCGCGCCATCGGGCTTGCCGCCCCGACGGCTGCTCTGGTAGCCCAGCCACAGGCTTTGCGCGATGCGCTGCGCCGCCGCGTCGGCCTGGCGCGCCATGGCCTGGTTGGCCTGCTCGGCGGTGGTGGCGTGAAAAAGCTGCAGCCAGTGCTCGAACAGCGCCGCGTCCAGATCCGGCAGCGCGATGTGCTTGGGCATGGGTGCGCCGGTGAAGCGGCCCGAGCCGCGCAGGATGCTGGACCAGAAATCGCACAGGCGTTGCAGATGGGCCGGCCAGTCGTCGATGTGCGCATCGAAGATGGGGCCCAGGCGCGCGTCGGCGCGCACGCGGGCATAGAACTGGTGCACCAGTTTCCGGATGTCGGCTTCGGTGCAAAGGGCGGGATCGGGCATGGGTCTTGGCGGTTGGAGGTGGATGGTTCCTAGTGCGGCGGGGCCGCGCCCAATGGCAGCACGAGGCAGACCTCGGCACCGGTACCGCCTTCCGTGGCGTTGGCGATCTGCACCGTGCCGCCATGGATGCGCGCGACCTCGCGCACGAAGGCCAGGCCCAGCCCGGTGCTCTTGCGGCCCGTGTCGGGGCGCGGCAGCGAGTAGAAGCGCTCGAAGAGGTGGGGCAGCGCATACGGCGGCACGCCGCTGCCATGGTCGCGGATGCGGATGCGCTGGCGGCGGCCACCTGCGGGGCTGGCCGCGGGCTCGATGTGGATGTCGATGCGCCCGCCCGGTGGCGTGAAGTCGAGGGCGTTGTCGAGCACATTGCCCAGCGCCTGCTGCAGCAGGAACTGGTCGCCATGCACGGTCAGTGCCATGGCGCCATGCTCCTGCACCGAGACCTGGATGCGGCGGGTATCGATGCGGGTCTGGCGCGACGCCAGCACGGCTTCGACCAGGGCCCGCGTGGTGTTGGCACTCATGGATGCGGGTGCCTGCAATTGCTCGACGCGCGCGAGTGCCAGCAGCCGGTCGATGATGCGCTGCAGCCGCTCGGTCTGCTCGAGGATGTGGCCGGTGAAGCGCTGCTGCTCGGCGGCGGGCGCCTCGGGCAGCAGCTCGGCGGCGCCGCGGATGGCTGTCAGCGGGCTTTTCATCTCGTGCGTGAGGCTTTGCACGTATTGCTCGACGTATTGCTTGCCGTCGAGCTTCTCGCGCATGTGCTCGAGCGCCCGCGCCAGCTCCGAGAGCTGGCGGCCACCGCCGATGGGCGGGCGGACCTTGTCGCCCTCTGCCACCGCGCGGGCATAGTTGCGCAGCTGGTTGAGCGAGTGGGTCAGCCACCAGGTGAACAACAGGCCGATGCCGGCCGAGGCCAGCAGCATGATGAAGCCCAGCTCGCGTACGCGCCGCCGTGCCGTGTCGGCGTACATCTCGACGCTGCGCATCGGCTTGCCCAGCGCCAGCACGCCCACCAGCGCGCCCTGGTGGATGACGGGGGCGGCCACGTACATGACCGAACTGCGGTCGCTGGCCGGGTCTTCGCGGGTGCTGCGCGCGCCATATTCGCCGCGCAGCGCCAGCAGCACGTCGCGCCAGCGGCTGTAGTCGCGGCCGACATCCTTGAATTCGGAGTCGAAACGCACGATGCCCTGCGCGTCGGTGATGTAGAGGCGCAGGTCGATGCTGTCTTTGGCGTTGCCGTGGATGTTGGCTGCCGGCTGGCGCACTTGCGCTGCGGCGACGGCGCGCACCAGCGTGCTGTGCTCGAGTCCGCCGGCGGCGATCTGCGGCGCGAGTATCTCGGCGAGCAGGTTGGCGGCATCGACCAGCGTGTCTTCGGTGCCCTGGCGCACGCCGGGCTCGACCTCGCGGCTGAAGAAACCGAGCACGAACCAGGCCGCCAGCCCGACGATCAGGAAATAGCCGATGAAGAGGCGGATGGCGATGTTCATGGATGCCGCTTCCGGTGTTCGCCGCTCATCGGGTCATCATCGGCTCATGGAAGGATCGGCATCCGCCGTGGCGCGGATGCTGTAGCCCAGGCCTCGATGGGTCTCGATGGGCTCGCAGGCCTCGTCGATGGCGCGCAGCTTGGCGCGCAGGGTCTTGATGTGGGCGTCGACGGTGCGCTCCAGGCTGTCCTCGGCGTCCGTCCAGACCAGCTCCATCAGCTGCGCGCGGCTGAACACGCGGCCGGGCCGCCCGAGCAGCGTAGCCAGCAGCAGGTATTCGTAGCGCGTCAGGCTCAGCCACTGGCCCTGGAAGGCAATGCGCAGGCCTTCGGCATCGTGCCGGAAGCGGCGCGGCGCCGGTGCTGCCGCCATGGACGCGAGGGCTGCAGGCGCGGCAGCCGCCGCTGGGCCGCTGGTGGCCAGCAGGCCCCGGCTGCGGCGCAGGATGGCACGCACCCGTGAGGCCACCTCGCGCGGGCTGAAGGGCTTGGAGACGTAGTCGTCGGCACCGATCTCCAGGCCGACGATGCGGTCGACCTCGTCGCTGCGCGCGGTCAGGAACAGTACCGGAATGCCCGAATGCTGGCGCAGGCTGCGGCAGACCTCGAAGCCGTTGAGGTCGGGCAGGCCCACGTCGAGGATCACCAGCGCGAACGGCTCGGCGCTTGCGGATGGCGTGGCCGTGAATGCAGATGCGTTGGCGTCCGGCTCGGATGGGGGCGTGAGGCCCAGCAGGTGCAGCGCCTCGCCGCCGAGGCTGGCATGGACGGTGGCAAATCCTTCGAGCTGCAGTGCAAAGGCGAGGGTGTCCGCAATGGCGGGCTCGTCATCGACGATCAGGATCCGGTCGGTCATGGCTTTCCTGTTGGACTCCAAATTCGGGACCGGCTCCGGCACCGGCCTGGGCACCGGCGGCTGGTGATGCGCATGCCGCTTGTGCGTGTTGCCGCCAGGTGCCGGGGCGGGCTCAGTAGAACGAATAGAAGCAGCGAAACGGCGTCTTGCGCTCGGCCCAGAAATCGGCGGCATCGCGGAATACGTCGACCAGCTGCTCGCGCATTTCCTTGTCGAACTTGATGCTGATCGGGATGTGTTCGAGCACCACGATGAAGCCCGGCTGCGCCCCGGCGTGCAGGATGGTGTCGGTCAGGCAGTCGTAGAGCGCGTCGAGGTTGCGGCCAAAGTAGGCGGGCAGCATGAACTGGCGCCCGATTTCCTCGAGGATGCGCTGCTTGGTAGTGGCTTCGGCCAGGTCGGCGTAGAGGAAATGCTGTCCGAGGCAGGCTGCCACGGCTTGCAGGTCGGCCGGATGATAGGCCCGGATGGATTGCACGATGTTGGGCCGGACCAGTTTTTCCACGCGCTTGGCCAGTTCACGGATCTCGGGGGACGTGGCGTCAGACGGTGAGGATGGCGTGGCGATGGGTTCGGTCATGGCGTATCGGCAAAGGGCAGTGGCGCGGGGCTGCGCCAGTCTGCCGAAGATTGTCCCTGAGAATCCGCGCCGATGGCAAATAGGCCATGCGTCTGTCGGGTATGTGCTGCAGGCGCGCCGCTGGCGGCGCCATCGGGCCGATGCAGGCGCCGTGGATGCGTTTTGGCCGCGCTTTGGATGCGCCATTTTCACGGCTGAGCCGTGGGCGCGACGATCAGCCGGAAACTCGTGTAATGGTCGGCCGTGTAGTAGCAGGCAGCCGGCCGGGTTGGTGGGGTGCCGCCGCAGACGATGCGTCGCGCGCCGCGGTCGCGCGCCCGGGGCGTGGGCACCGTGTACTCGCGGTAGTGGCCGCGCGGCTGGGCAGGCAGCAGGCGCTCGCGATTGCCGAAGATGCTGCCGTCCTTCTCGTAAGGGAAGGGTCCGCCCTGCAGGATGAGCTGGTAGGTGTGGCGGGCCTGCGCCGGCAGCTGCCGCAGCTCGACGGTGCGGCCAGCGGCGCCGCCTGCGCGATGGTCGCGCACGGCCTCGGCCGGCAAAAGGGTGGCGGCCAGCGGCCAGGCGGACAGCGCCGGTGTGGCGCTGCCCAGGGCCGCTGCGCCGAGCAGCACGGCAGCGCCGATCCGGCGCAGCGCACCGCCCCTGCCGAGGCGGGGCGCGTCAGGCGCTGGCATCGTTGCGCGAATTGGCATCCACCACGGCCAGCGCCGTCATGTTGACGATGCGGCGCACCGTGGTACTGGGCGTGAGCACATGCACCGGCTTGGCCGCACCCAGCAGGATCGGGCCGATGGCGATGTTGTGTCCGGCGGCGGTCTTGAGCAGGTTGTAGGCGATGTTGGCGGCATCGATGTTGGGCATCACCAGCAGGTTGGCGTTGCCCTCCAGCGTAGTACTGGGCAGCAGCGCCTTGCGCGCGGCGGCATCGAGCGCCACGTCGCCATGCATTTCGCCGTCGACCTCCAGCCACGGCGCCTGCTCCTGCAGCAGCGCCAGGGTCTCGCGCATCTTCACGGCGCTGGGCTTGTCGCTGCTGCCAAAGCTCGAGTGCGACAGCAGCGCCACCTGCGGGCGCAGGCCGAAGCGCTGGATTTCCTCGGCCGCGGCGATGGTGATCTCGGCGAGCTGTTCGGCGGTGGGATCGTAGTTGACGTGCGTGTCCACCAGGAAGACCTGCCGGCCCGGCAGGATCAGCGCGTTCATCGCCGCATAGGTGCGTGCGCCGGGCTTCTTGCCGATGACCTGGTCGATGTAGCCCAGGTGCATCTGGTTGGAGCCCCAGGTGCCGGTGATCAGGCCATCGACGTAGCCCTTGTGCAGCAGCATGCTGCCGATCAGCACCAGGCGGCGGCGCATCTCGATCTTGGCGATGGACACGGTGATGCCCTTGCGCTCGCTCATCTGGTGGTAGGTCTTCCAGAAGTCGTGGTAGCGCTCGTCCTGCTCGACGTTGACGACATCGTAGTCACGCCCTTCCTGCAGCCGCAGGCCGAACTTCTGGATGCGCTGGGCGATGATGGCCGGGCGGCCGATCAGCGTCGGGCGGGCGATCTTCTCGTCGACCACGATCTGTGCGGCGCGCAGCACGCGCTCTTCCTCGCCCTCGCTGTAGGCGATGCGCTTGTTGGGTGCCGACTTGGCCGCCAGGATGATGGGTTTCATCATCGTGCCGGAGGTGTAGACGAAGTTCTGCAGCCGCTGCACGTAGGCCGCCATGTCCTCGATCGGGCGCGAGGCCACGCCGCTGGCCTCGGCCGCCTTGGCCACGGCCGGCGCAATCTTGATCATCAGGCGCGGATCGAAGGGCTTGGGAATCAGGTACTCGGGGCCGAACATCAGCTTCTCGCCGACGTAGGCGCGCGCCACTTCCTCGCTTTGCTCGGCCTGGGCCAGCTCGACGATGGCATGCACCGCGGCCACTTCCATCTCGTCGGTGATGGAGGTGGCGCCGCAGTCGAGCGCGCCACGGAACAGGTACGGGAAGCACAGCACGTTGTTGACCTGGTTGGGGTAGTCGCTGCGGCCGGTTGCCATCACGGCATCGCTGCGCACCGCCTTGACCTCGTCGGGCGTGATTTCGGGCGTGGGGTTGGCCAGCGCCAGAATCAGCGGGTGGTCGGCCATGCGTGCAACCATCTCGGGCTTGAGCACGCCACCGGCCGACAGGCCCAGGAACACGTCGGCCCCCTCGATCACCTCGGCCAGCGTGCGCTTGTCGGTCTTTTGCGCATAGGTGGCCTTGATCTCGTCCATCAGCTCGGTGCGGCCCTCGTAGACCACGCCCTTGATGTCGGTGACCCAGACGTTCTCGCGCTTGAGCCCGAGCTTGAGCAGCAGGCCCAGGCAGGCCAGTGCCGCCGCACCCGCACCGGAGGCGACCAGCTTGACGTCCTCGATTTTCTTGCCCACCACGTTGAGGCCGCCGATGACGGCCGCGCCAACGACGATGGCCGTGCCGTGCTGGTCGTCATGGAACACCGGGATCTTCATGCGCTTGCGCAGTTCGCGCTCGACGTAGAAGCATTCGGGCGCCTTGATGTCCTCCAGGTTGATGCCGCCGAAGGTCGGCTCCAGCGCCGCGATGATGTCCACCAGCTTCTGGGGGTCCTTCTCGTCGATCTCGATGTCGAACACGTCGATGCCCGAGAACTTCTTGAACAGCACGCCCTTGCCTTCCATCACCGGCTTGCTGGCCAGCGCGCCGATGTCGCCCAGGCCCAGCACCGCGGTGCCGTTGCTGATCACGCCCACCAGGTTGGCGCGGGCGGTGTAGCGGGCGGCCGTGGACGGGTCGCGCTGGATTTCCTCGCAGGGCACGGCCACGCCGGGCGAATAGGCCAGCGAGAGGTCGTACTGGTTCATCAGCTGCTTGGTCGGCGCCACCGAGATCTTGCCGGGGGTCGGAAACTCGTGGTATTCCAGCGCCGCATCGCGCAGCAAGGCGCGCTTGTTGATGGATTCGGTGGATTGGTCTTCTGGCATGGTGTCTCCGGGCTTGCTGGCAAGGGGGTCAAGAGGGGGCGGCGGGCCTCGATCGGGTGTGGCGGTCTGGCCAATGGGCGAAACCGGTTCGCGTGGTGCGGCTTTGTTCGAATAGTGGCCACCGCGAGGACCCGGCGCGGCTGACATTGTAGGCATTTGCCCATATTCCGTCATGCGAAGAATGGAGGCTGCAATGCGAAATGAACGCCGGGCGGCGGCATGACGCCGGTGGCTGGGCAAGTCAGTGCCCGCGTGGGCTTGTCCGGGCCTTCAGTAGGGCCAGCCGCAGTGTGAAAGAATGCCCCGGTTTTCAGCCGGATAAGAGGGGGAATTGGCATGCGCCGGAGCCATCATGAATATCGACATGTCCATCGAGGTGGATTGTTCGTGCCCGCCTGGCGGCCGGCGGCGGTGGCGTTGGGGGTGTGGTGCACCATGGCCGCAGCTGCGGCGCAGCCGCTTGCCGAGGTGCCCATGCTGGGGGAAGTGGCGGTGACCGCGACACGCCAGAACGACTCGGTCTGGGAGGCGCCGGCTTCGGTGCAGGTGCTTGGCGGCGAGGCTTTCGCCAATGGCCTGGGCGTCAATCTCTCCGAAGGGCTGGGGCGTGTGCCGGGCCTGCAGGTACAGAACCGCCAGAACCATGCGCAGGACCTGCAGATCATCATGCGCGGCTTTGGCGCCCGCTCCACCTTTGGCGTGCGCGGCATCCGCATCTATGTGGACGGCATTCCGGCCACCATGCCCGATGGGCAGAGCCAGACGTCCAACATCGACCTGGCCTCGCTGGGGCGCGTCGAGGCGCTCAATGGCCCGTTCTCCGCGCTCTATGGCAACGCTTCCGGTGGCGTGCTGCAGATGGAGACCGAGCAGGGGCACCAGCCCGCCACGCTGTCGGTCAGCACCACCTTCGGCAGCGACGGGGCCCGTCGCCTTGGCCTGAAGGCACAGGGCGCGCGCGATGTGGTTCAGGGGGTGCAGGACTACGTGCTCAGCGCCACGCGCTTCGAGACCGACGGCTATCGCCGGCACAGCCAGGCCGAACGCGGCATCGCGAACGCCAGGCTGGGCATTGGCCTGGCCGATGGCAGCACGCTCAAGTTGGTGGCCAACCACGTCGACATCAGCGCGCAGGACCCGCTGGGGCTCTCGCGCGGGCAGATGGAGGCCGATCCGCGCAGCGTCGCGGCGGTGGCCGAGCAGTTCGATACCCGCAAGACGGTGCACCAGAGCCAGGCCGGCCTGGTGTGGGACAAGCGCCTCGACGCCGACAACCAGTTGCGCGCCGTGGTGTACCTGGGCGACCGCAAAACCCGCCAGTACCAGGCGATTCCACTGGCGCCGCAACAGAACAATGCCGGCCATGCCGGTGGCGTCATCGACCTGGGGCGGCGCTATGGTGGCGCCGAACTGCGCCTGACCAGTGCGCAGCAGTGGGCCGGGCGCGACGTGCTGCTGGTGGCGGGGTTGGCCTATGACCGCCTGCGCGAGGATCGGCGTGGCTACGGGAACTACCGGCAAAGCGGTGGCGACACCGTGTATGGCGTGCTGGGCGGCCTGCGCCGCAACGAGCGCAACACCGTGTGGAACCTCGACCCCTATGTGCAGGCCTCGCTGCTGCTGGCACCCCGATGGACGCTCGATGCGGGTCTGCGCCACAGCCATGTGCGTTTCGACTCGCGCGACCATTACCTGGCCAATGGCGATGACAGCGGCAGCGCCCGCTACCGGGCCTGGCTGCCCTCGGCAGCGCTGCGCTGGCAGGCCAGCGAGGCGCTCAATGTGTATGTCTCGGCCGGCCGGGGCTTCGAGACGCCGACCGTCACCGAGCTGTCCTACCGTGCCGACCAGACCCAGGGGCTGAATCTGGACCTGCAGCCTGCCCGCAGCACCAACTGGGAAGTGGGCGCCAAGTGGCGTGCCGCCTCAGGCGGCCTGGCCACTGCAGCGCTGTTTCGCACCGACACCGAGGACGAGATCGTCAGCGCCGGCAGCCGCAATGGCCGCAGCAGCTTCCGCAACGCGGGCAAGACCCGCCGCAGCGGGCTGGAACTGGCCTGGAGCCAGCCGCTGGCCACGCATGCGCGCCTCGATCTGGCCTATACCTGGCTGAAGGCGCAATACCGCACGGCGGCGGCGGGGGACCCTTGGCAGGTGGGCAATCGCCTGCCGGGGGTGCCGCGCCAGAGTGCCTATGCGGCGTTGGGCTGGGCGCCGCCGCAGGGCTGGCAGGCCGGCATCGAACTGCGCCACCAGGGGGACATCCAGGTCGATGACGTCAACAGCGATGCAGCGGCGGCCTACACGGTACTGGGCGCCTCGGCCGGTTACGTGTGGCGGATGGGCGTATGGGAGTGGCGTGCCTTTGCGCGCCTGGACAATGCGCTGGACAAGCGCTATGCCGGCTCCATCATCGTCAATGACGGCAACGGCCGCTTCTTCGAACCCGCGCCAGGGCGCAACTGGAGTGCCGGCGTGACGGCCAGTTGGGCATTCTGACCGCATGGAGCGCATGCACCCATAGGACGTATCGGGCGTATCGGGTGCATCGGGCGATCCATGCGCATGTCCAGCGCCCAGCCGCAAAAAAGCGACCGGGCAAATCTGCCGGGTCGCTTCGGGAGGGGCGGGGCGGTCGGTCCAGCGCCGGTACGGCTCTGGACGTCGCGCGCACCGATCAATAACGGTTGTTGCCGTAGCCGGAGGTGCGCTTTTCCTGCGGGCGGGCTTCATTGACGACCAGTGCGCGGCCATCGAATTCCTTGCCGTTCATGCCCTTGATGGCGGCCGCGGCTTCTTCGGCGCTGCCCATTTCGACAAAGCCGAAGCCCTTGGAGCGGCCGGTGTCGCGGTCAGACAGCACGATGGCCGATTGCACCGAGCCGAAGCTGGAGAAATGGTTCTCCAGATCGTCGTTGCGGAAGGAGTAGGGCAGGTTGCCAACGTAGAGTTTGTGTTGCATCTGAATTCTTTCAGGGGGTAGAGAGGCCGGGCGGCGGAGTGCCGCTCGGCATGGGGTGAAGGGTCTTGAAGGCGGCACATGGCACATCCGTCAAAGCGGCGCCGGTGGCGTGCTTGGGCGGGTGGCCGGTGCCGGGCGAAATCAGGCGTTGCAGGCCGCGGGGCGCGGCCCCGCGACGCTTCAGCGCCTGCGGTTGCGTTGGGGCGGGCGCGGCGCGCCACCGGCGCGCTGCTCCAGGTGGCGGAAGGTGATGCGGCCCTTGGTCAGGTCATAGGGAGACATCTCCAGGGTGACCTTGTCGCCCGCGAGGATGCGAATGCGGTGCTTGCGCATCTTGCCGCCCGTATAGGCAACGAGTTCGTGGCCATTGTCGAGGGTGACGCGGTAGCGTGCATCCGGCAGGACCTCGTCGATCTTGCCCGACATTTCGATGAGTTCTTCTTTAGCCATGGTGATGTGCTCTCAATGAATGCTCCCTGCGCGCGCACCCAGCCACAGGCGTGCCTGCTCGAAGGCATAGCGCAGTGCCGAGGCTTCGGTGCCGAAATGGGGGGAGAAGGTTAGGACGCGGTCGTGCGAGGAAACGCCTTGGCCGCTGCGGATGGACAGGCGCGCGATGAAGCCAGCCTGGGGATGGGTGTTGACAAAGGGCGTAAATGAATACCGGCCTGAAGTGAACGCGAGAGTCAAAGATGAAAGTTGTTGCAAACGAAGGGTGAGCCCGCTGGGCTCTTGGTGTGGCTGGCTTGCGGGGATACGAAATCCCGGGCAGAGGGCCAACCCTTGGAGACTTGCCGGAAGGCTGGCAGAAACAGTCTGCCGCTCATGCTGGTTGGCAATCGGGCAGTCGCGGTTGATGCGCAGGAGTCGGTTTGTGTGGATCGACTGGGACTCGTGGCAAACCTGAATCAGGAAATCTCTGCACTGTTGGTGCGCTTTGCAGGGCAAGCAACTGCAAAGACTGCGGATTCTAGCATGGCTGCGCAAATCGTGCGCAGCCATCTGCTGTTGATCGCGTTTGCACGCGCGGTGCGCGTGCATCGGCTACGGTACAATTTCCGCCATTTGGCCCGATGCGTGCGTCGGCAGGGCGCGCTTGCTCCTGCCAAGGGTGGGCGTGGCGCGAGGGTCGCAGCGCGGCATGGCCCAGGCCCAGACCATGTGGCATGGGTGCCTGCCCCTGTTCCTGACTGATCGTGAGGCAGGGGGCGCTGGGATTGATGCGCACGTAAGCAAGCTCCGGTTGCACAGGCAACCGGCTCCCCGACCCCGATGATCCAGGCTCGATGGCCGAGCCGCCCAAGCATACTTCTCATGCCTCTTGCTTATGCCCCTTGACACTGTCGCATCCGCCGCCAAGGCCGACCATGGCGTATTGGTGACCATCCGCGATCTCAATTTCTCCTATGGTGAGCGGCCGATCCTGTCGGGGGTCTCGCTCGACATACCGCGTGGCAAGCTCACGGCCATCATGGGGGCCTCCGGTGGCGGCAAGACCACCATCCTGCGCCTCATCAGCGGCCAGAACATGCCGCCTGCAGGCAGCATCCACTTCGATGGCGTGGATGTGGGCGTGCAGGACCAGAAAGGGCTTTATGCGCTGCGCCGGCGCATGGGCATGCTGTTCCAGTTCGGCGCGCTGTTCACCGACATGACCGTGTTCGAGAACGTGGCGTTCCCGCTGCGCGAGCACAGCCGTCTCACCGAGCGCCTGCTGCGCGACGTGGTGCTGATGAAGCTCAACGCGGTCGGCCTGCGCGGCGCGCGCGACCTGATGCCCGGCGAGATGTCCGGCGGCATGGCGCGGCGCGTGGCATTGGCGCGGGCCATCGCGCTGGATCCGGAACTGGTGATGTATGACGAGCCGTTCGCGGGGCTGGACCCGATTGCGCTGGGCACCACGGCGCGGCTGATCCGCCGTCTGGGCGATGCGCTGGGACTGACCAGCGTGCTGGTCTCGCACGATCTGGACATCACCTTCGGCATTGCCGACCATGTGGTGATTCTTGCCAATGGCGGCATTGCCGTGCAAGGCACGCCCGACGAGGTGCGGCGCAGCGAGGACCCGCTGGTGCGGCAGTTCGTCGATGGAGACATTGATGGGCCGGTGCGTTTCCAATACCCGGGGCCGAGCCTGGAGCAGGATTTCGGCCCGCAAGGAGGTCCGCGATGAAGTGGTGGAACCCGTCCGAAATCGGTTTTTCCGTGCGCCGGCTGGCGGCCGACTGGGGCTTTGCCGCGCGCCTGTTCGCGCGTCTGTGGGTACCGGGTCTGGCGGCGCTGGCACGCCTGCGGCTGGTGGTCGACCAGGTGTTCTTCCTCGGCAACCGCTCGCTGAGCATCATCGCCGTCTCGGGCCTGTTCGTGGGCTTCGTGCTCAGCCTGCAGGGACATTACATCCTGCAGCGCTATGGCTCGGCCGAATCGTTGGGGCTGGTGGTGGCGCTGGGCCTGATCCGCGAGCTGGGGCCGGTGGTCACCGCGCTCCTGTTCGCCGGTCGCGCCGGCACCTCGCTGACGGCCGAGATCGGCCTGATGCGCGCTGGCGAACAACTCAGCGCCATGGAAATGATGGCGGTCGATCCGGTGCAGCGCATTCTGGCACCGCGCTTCTGGGCCGGGGTGTTCGTGATGCCGCTGCTGGTGATCATCTTCAATGCCGTGGGCATTCTCGGCGGCTGGCTGGTGGGCGTGGTCATGCTGGGCGTGGACCAGGGCGCGTTCTGGAGCCAGATGCAGGATGGCGTGGATATTTTTGCCGATCTCGGCAATGGCCTCATCAAGAGCATCGTGTTCGGCGTCACGGTCACTTTCGTGGCGCTGCTGCAAGGCTATGTGGCCAAGCCCACGCCCGAGGGCGTCTCGCAGGCCACCACGCGCACGGTGGTGATGGCTTCGCTGGCGGTGCTGGCGCTGGACTTCCTGCTGACGGCCGTGATGTTCACGATCTGATGCTCACGATTTGACGCACCACCTCACACTTGATTTGAAGAGAATACACACATGCAACGCTCCAAAACCGATTTCTGGGTAGGTCTTTTCGTGATGCTGGGTTTTGCCGCGCTGGCCTTTCTGGCCTTGCAGTCGGCCAACCTGCTGCAGCTGAACTGGAACAGCAACACCTACCAGGTCAAGGCCTATTTCGACAATGTCGGCGGGCTCAAGCCCAAGGCCGCGGTGCGCAGCAGCGGCGTGGTGGTCGGGCGCGTCAATGCCATCAGTTTCGACGACAAGGTCTACCGCGCGCTGGTGGTGCTGGACATGGACCAGCGCTACCAGTTCTCCGAGGACAGCTCGCTCAAGATCCTCACCAGCGGGCTGCTGGGCGACCAGTACGTGGGCATTGATCCCGGCTACGAGGATGCCAACCTCAAGCAGGGCGATACGGTGACCTCGACACAGTCGGCCATGGTGCTGGAGAATCTGATCTCCGCCTTCATGTTCAGCAAGGCTGCCGAACCGGCTGGCGGTGCCGCCAGCAGCTCAGGCGATGGTTCGGGTTCCGGCAGCGTGGCGGGCCAAGGCGCCGCCGCCCCCGCCAATGCCAATGATGGCCGCATCGATTGAGGGCCTGGCCAGCTCCTCCGCCATCATCAGTCCGCTGACCCCATGTAGAACCACGCAGAACCAGACAGAGACCATTCCCATGCCTTTCTCTCGCACTTTCGGCCGCTCCCTTCGTCCTGCTCAACGCCGTTGTCCCGATGCGCCAGCGCAGCGCCAGTACCTGACGCGGGTTGCCGCTGCCGCCATGACGGCGGCCATGCTGGCCGGCTGCGCCAGCACCGGCCCGCAGGGGCAGGCGTTCGGGCAGGATCCGCGCGATCCCCTCGAATCCTTCAACCGCAGCATGTACAGCTTCAATGACGGGCTCGACCGCGCCATCCTCCGGCCGGTGGCCACGGGCTACCAGAAGGCCGTGCCCTCGCCGGTGCGCACCGGGGTGGGCAACTTCTTTGGCAACCTGGGCGATGCCTGGTCCTTCGTCAACAATGTGCTGCAGTTCAAGGGCGAAGCCTCGATGAGCAGCTTCTTCCGCGTCGCCGTCAATTCGACCTTCGGCCTGGGCGGGCTGCTGGATGTGGCCACCGAGATGCGGCTGGAGCGCTACAAGACCGACTTCGGCATGACGCTGGGCCACTGGGGGGTGCCCTCCGGGCCGTATCTGGTGCTGCCGTTCTGGGGTTCCTCCTCGATTCGCGATGCGGCGGCGCTGCCGGTCGACGCATATGGCAATCCGCTCTTTCACCTCAACCCCGATTCGCACCGCTACGCCCTCTATGGCCTGCGCCTGGTCGATGCGCGTGCGCGCCTGCTGCGCGCCAGCGACATGCTCGACCAGGCCGCGCTGGACCCCTATGTGATGACGCGCGATCTGTACCTGAGCAGCCGCAATCCCGGCTCGGGGGGCGACGGCATGCTCGACGATGATTACGACGCCGATGCAGGCGCGCTGCCGGACGAGGACGAGAGCGCGGCCGCACCAGCGGCTGCGCAGTGAGCGGTGGCCCAGGCAGCAGAGGAGCAGCGCTTGGTCTGGGGCGGTACCGGCGGTTGCTGTCATCAATGCGGCCGGCTGCTGCGTTATTGCTGCGTTATGCGGCGAGACATGGGACGGCATGAGTCGCCATTGGCTGACAGCCAGGGGCGGAACTTTGCCAGCATGATGGGCCCCAAGCCAGTCACTCTCGATCAGGAAGGAAACAACAAGATGCAAATGACCCGAATTCGACAATGGATACTGGGCAGCGCCATTGGCCTGGCCGCTTCTTTCATGGCTGCCGTGCCGGCGTTGGTCCATGCGCAACAGCAGGACCTGGCGCCCAATGCCATGGTCGAGCGCGTCACCACCGATGTGCTGACCGAGTTGCGCAACAATGAGCGCGTCAAGGCTGGCGACGTGGCGGCCGCCACCGATGCGGTCGACCGCATCGTGATGCCGAACGTGAACTTCCAGCGCATGACGGCAGCCGCCGTCGGCCCGGCCTGGCGGGGCGCCACCGCCGAGCAGCGCGAGCAGCTCATCGAGGCGTTCAAGGGCATGCTCATCCGCACCTATGCGAACTCGCTGGAGCAGGTCGGCGACCTGCGCGTGGTCATCCTGCCGATGCGGGCGCAGCCTGCGGATGCCACCGACGTGCTGGTGCGCTCCGAGGTGCGTGGCGGCGATTCGCCCGTGCAGCTGGACTACCGCCTGCAGAAAACGCCGGGCGAGGGGCTGGGCTGGAAGGTCTACAACGTCAATGTGATGGGGGCGTGGATCGTCGATACCTATCGCCCGCAGTTCACGCAGGAAATCAATGCCAATGGCATCGACGGTCTGATCCGTTCGCTGCAAAACCGCAACAGCGCCAACCAGCCGGCCGCCTCCTGAGCGCCGCCTTTGAAGAGCCGCCGGGCTATTTGCGTCAGCAGCCCATGGTGACAGTGAATACGCCAATGGCGCGCCTCGCGCCGAAGGCATACGCTCACCGGGTATGATGCATTGGTCATTACCTGTCAGGCCCGGATCGACAAGGGCCCGGCAGGCGATGCCGTGTCCTGATCCGAATCTGATTTTTGCCACACCGTCATGCCAATCCTGCAATTGCCCGTTCGTTTGACCCGTGAAGAAGTTGTGGGCTGGGTCCGCAGCACCCAGTCCGCGCTGGCCGAGGCGCTGTCTGCCGGCGAGCCGCTGCAGATCGATGCCTCGGCGCTCAAGCAGTTCGACTCGGCCGCGCTGGCCGCGCTGCTGGCAGTGCGGCGCGAGGCCGAAGCCAAGGGCATCGGTTTTGGCGTCTCGGGCATGTCGGCGACGCTGCAGTCGCTGGCCGACGTCTACGGCATCGAGGAGCTGTTCGCGCCGCCTGCGGCGCGCTGATTGCGCCTGCGCCGGGCCTTCGGGTCAGGCCGCAGGGGCCCTCGGAAGTTGGCGCTCTCTGAAAAGCAAAACGGCCGCGCAATATTGCGCGGCCGTTTTGCATGGCGGATGGGGACGCTGCGTGTGACAAGCGGCTTTCAGATCAGCACCAGGTTGTCGCGGTGCACCATCTCCGGTTCTGCCACATAGCCCAGCAAGGCCTCGATGTCGGCAGAAGGATGGCGGCAGAGCTTGCGCGCTTCCTGATCGCTGTAGTTGACGAGGCCCCGGGCGATCTGCAGGCCGGCCTCGTCCTCGATGGCGATGACTTCGCCACGCGTGAAGCTGCCCTTGACGGCGGTAATGCCCACCGGCAACAGGCTCTTGCCTTCGGCGACGATCTTGCGCACCGCACCGGCATCGAGCACCACCGCACCATGCAACTGCAAGTGGTCGGCGATCCACTGCTTGCGCGCCTGCAGCTTGTGCATGGGGGCGTAGAGCAGCGAGCCAATGCCCTGCTCGCCGGCCATCAGCCGCGGCAGGATGTCGGGCTCACGCCCCCAGGCAATGATGGTCGATGCGCCCGAACGGGCGGCCCGCTTGGCCGCCAGCACCTTGGTGAGCATGCCGCCCGTGCCGATGCTGGTTCCGGCACCGCCAGCCATGGCCTCCAGTGCCGGATCGCCGGCGCGGGCCAGCTGCACCTTCTCGGCCTCGGGGTGCTTGCGCGGATCGGCGGTGTAGAAGCCATTCTGGTCGGTGAGGATGATCAGCAGGTCAGCCACCACCAGGTTGGCCACCAGTGCGCCCAGCGTGTCGTTGTCGCCGAACTTGATTTCATCGTTGACGACGGTGTCGTTCTCGTTGATCACCGGCACGATGCCGCGCGCGAGCAGCGTCAGCAGCGTCACGCGGGCATTGAGGTAGCGTTCGCGGTCGGCCATGTCGGCGTGGGTGAGCAGCACCTGGGCGCTGCCCAGGCCGTAATGGCGCAGCTTGCTCTCGTACATCTGCACCAGGCCCATCTGGCCGACGGCGGCGGCGGCCTGCAGCTCATGAAGTTCGCGCGGGCGCCGCTGCATGCCCATGCGCTTCATGCCTTCGGCAATGGCGCCGCTCGAGACCATGATGACCTCGCGCCGGCCCATGCCGTGCGCATCGCCATGGACGATGCGGCTGAGCTGGCGCGCCCATTCGTCGATGGCCTGGGCATCCAGGCCCTGGCCCTGGTTGGTCACCAGGCTGGAGCCGACCTTGACGACGATACGGCGCGCAAGGCGCACGTTGTCCCAGGGATGGCTGGATGCGGACGTCGGGCTGATCATGAAGAAGGTGGCTGAGGCAATGAAAACCCGCCATTCTTGCATAAAAGCATGTTGACGAGCGGGGGCCGGGAGGCGGCCCGAACAGCTCGAAAGGCCACGTTGGCGGTGGCAGAATCGGGCCATGTGAACGTGGCCTTGGCGCTGCCTTCCCTCGGAACCTGTTGATCCTCTCCTTCGTCCTGTGAGTCCGCCCATGTCTGCGCCCGATGCCTTGATCCTGTCCGTCCAGCCAGCCATGCTGGGGCCCGCGCGTCGGCGCCTGCTCGGGCAAGGCCTGGCGGCGGTTGCGCTGATCTCCGGCCTGGGGCTGGCGGGCTGCGGTCGCAGCAAGCCCCGCGCGACGCCGGTGTCCGCTGGCGCGGTGGTGCTGGCGTTGGGCGATTCGCTCACCCATGGCGTGGGTGCTGCACCCCGGCAGGACTGGCCCACGCTGCTCGCCGAAGCCACGGGCTGGCAGGTCGTCAACGCCGGAGTGTCGGGCAATACCTCGGCCCAGGCGCTTGCGCGGCTGCCCGGGCTGCTGCAGGAGTACCAGCCTGAACTGGTGATCGTCGGCATCGGTGGCAACGATTTTCTGCAGCGCCAATCGCAGCAGCAGACCGAGGCCAACATCCGCGCCATCTGCCAGCAGTGCCAGGCTGCTGGTGCGCAGGTGATGCTGGTGGCGATGCCGGCGCTGGGCTTGTTGGCCGCCGCTGGCGTGTTGAGCGACCATGCCATGTATGCGCGCATCGCCAGCGAGCAGAAGCTGCCGCTGCTGGGCGATGCCTGGTCCGACATCCTCGCCGATGAGCGCCTGCGCTCCGATCAGGTGCACGCCAACACCCGGGGCTATGCACTGTTCGCCCAGCGGCTCGAGGCGGGTCTGCGCGCCGCCGGCATGCTGTCTTGAGCTACCGGTGCTGCGGATCAGATGGACCGATGCTGGCCTGGCGCCGGCCACTGTGCATGGGACAATGTCGGCTGACTGAAAACATGCATTTATGACCCCACAGCAGTACGTCCAGCAGAAGGCGGCGGAGTCCGGCAGCAGCTTCTACTACGCCTTCCGCTTTTTGCCGCCGCCGCGCCGCGCCGCCATCACCGCCTTCTATGCCTTTTGCCGCGAGGTGGACGATGTGGTCGATGAGGTCTCGGACCCGGGAGTGGCCGCCACCAAGCTGGCCTGGTGGCGCAGCGAGGTACAGCGGACCTTTGCCGGCGCGCCCAGCCATCCTGCCATGCAGGCACTGCAGCCGGCGCTGGCCGACTATGGCATCGAGGAAGAGGCGTTGCTGGCCATCATCGAAGGCTGCGAGATGGACCTGCAGCAGACCCGCTACCTCGATTACCCCAGCCTGCAGCGCTATTGCCATCTGGTGGCGGGGGTGGTGGGCGAGGTCTCGGCCCGCATCTTCGGGCAGAGCGAGCCAGGCACCACGCGCTATGCGCACGTGCTGGGTCAGGCGTTTCAGCTCACCAATGTGATCCGGGACGTGGGCGAGGACGCCATGCGCGGGCGCATCTACCTGCCGGTGGATGAACTGCAGCAGTTCAATGTGCGCGCGCACGAGATCAGCAAGCGCGAGTACTCCGAACGCTTCACGGCGCTGATGCGCTTCCAGGCCGAGCGCGCCCAGCGACTCTATGACGAAGCCCTGCAACTGCTTCCAGCAGCTGACCGGCGCAGCCAGAAACCGGGCCTGATGATGGCCAATATCTACCGCACGTTGCTGCGGGAAATCGAGCGCGATCAGTTCCAGGTGCTGCACCAGCGCATTCGGCTGACGCCCCTGCGCAAGCTGTGGCTGGCCTGGCAGGTGCAGGCGCTCGGGCGCATGCCGCGCTGAGGAACTCACATGGCATGGCCTGACAATGTGCAGACCCCACTCCCATGCGTGGGAGGGTGCGCGTGAGCGCGCCGTCTGGTCGGCGCGTGGCCATCGTCGGCGCTGGCTGGGCAGGCCTGGCCGCCGCCGTCGATGCCATCGAGACGGGCTGGCAGGTGACCTTGCTGGAGGCCGCGCGCGCACCGGGTGGACGGGCGCGCAGCGTGCTGCTGCCGGCGGCCAACGGGGTCCAGACCGTGCTCGACAACGGCCAGCACATCCTGATCGGCGCATACGCGCAGTCGCTGGCGCTGATGCAGCGCGTCGGCATCGACCCCGCGAAGGTGTTGCGGCGCACACCGCTGGATTTGCGCGATGCGCAGGGCCGGGGCCTGGCCTTGCCGCGCCTTCCCAGCCCGTGGAATGGTGTGGCCGGCATTTTGACGGCCAGGGGCTGGACGTGGCCGGACCGGCTGGCGCTGCTGCGCCGCCTGGCCGCTTGGCGGCGTGCCGGTTTTACCTGTGGCGCGCAGGTCACCGTGGCGCAGTTGTGCGAAGACCTGCCGCCCGCCGTCGTGCACGGTCTCATCGAACCGCTGTGCACGGCCGCGCTGAATACCCCTCTTCGGAGCGCCAGTGCCGCCGTGTTCCTGCGGGTGTTGCAGGACAGCCTTCAGGGCGGGGCCGGGAGTTCGGATCTCTTGCTGCCCAGGGTGCCCTTGGGCCAGTTGCTGGCGCAGCCCGCGCTGGCCTGGTTGCAGGCCCATGGCGCACGGGTGCGGTTGGGCGCGCGCGCGATGCAGTTGCGACGAACAGGCTTGTCGAGCTCTACCGCGGCAGCGGAGGGCGCGGCGCCGTGGCGCATCGATGGCGAGGCCTTCGATGCGGTGATCCTGGCCACGCCGGTGTGGGAAGCGCAGCGCCTGCTGGAGGACCTCGCCCAGGCCACGCCTGAGACCGCCGCTACCCCCAATTGGCAGGCCTGGCTGCAGGCCGCGCAAGGCATGGCGCATGAGGCCATCACCACCGTGTATGTGCAAGTGCCACCGCCACCGCGTGACCAGCTGGCTCGCCCCTTGCTGCCCAGGCCGATGCTGCAGCTCGATGGGGTTGCCTCACCTGCTGCCACGCTGGGAGCAGCGGCAGTGGCGGGTGCGCAATTCGTGTTCGACCGGCAGCAGCTGAGCCAGGATGCCGGCCTGTTGGCCTTTGTCGCCAGTGCCAGCGTGATCGAGCGGGCCATCCTCGAACAGACGGTGCTGCAGCAGGCCCGGCGGGTGCTGCAGGCGCATGGCCATGGCGCCATGCCGCGCATCATCACCAGCATCGTCGAAAAACGCGCCACTTTCGCCTGCACGGCGGGCCTGGTGCGCCCCGGTCAGCGGCCCAGCGCCCTGTGGCCGGGGCTGCTGGTGTGTGGCGACTATGTTGAGGGACCCTATCCCGCCACGCTCGAAGGCGCCGTCATCAGCGGCCGCCAGGCAGCGGCGGCGCTGACGGCCGTGAACAGGCCCTAGAATGCGCGCCATGCATTCTGGATTGAAAAGCGTCTTGATCGTCGCCGTCATCACTCTGGTGTTGACCACGGGTTATGTCAACCAGGGCTGGACCGGCTTCTTCGCCGTGTTCGGCGTGGTGGTTTTCTTCTTCCTGCTGCACTTTACCAAGGTGATGCGGGTGCTGCGGATCGCCGCCAATACGCCCAAGGGCGTGATCTCCAGTGCCGTCATGCTCAACGCGCGGCTGCGCCCCGGCATGAGCATGCTGCAGGTGGTGCAGCAGACCCGGTCGTTGAGCGTGCCGCAGTCGCCTCTGGATGTGCAGCCCGAAATCCACCGCTGGACCGATCTGGGCGGCGCCTGGGTGGATTGCCAGTTCGTGAATGGCAAGCTGGTGGTGTGGTCGCTGGGGCGGCCCGAAACGGAGGCGGAAGCCCCATAATCACAGTTTTACCGGCGGCCATGCCTGTGCAAGCCAGGCCCTGTCTTGACCATGCGGGGCCGCCAGCCTTCGTTCTCGTCACCATCAGAAAAAACGATATGAGCAGCCCATCTCCCACACCCGTTGCCAGCGTGGAACTGCTGGCCAAAGACCTCAACGGCAATGGCGGCGTGTTCTGCCCCAATCCCAAGGCCGGCATGCAGCTGTGGAATGCCCATCCACGGGTGTTTCTCGACATCGCCCAGACCGGCAGCGCCCGCTGTCCCTATTGCGGCACCGAATACCACCTCAAGGCTGGCGAGGTCGTCCACGGCGGGCATTGAGTCTCCAGTGGTATGCCGATGAGTGCAGTATGCTGAATGAGGTGGTCGCCCCTTCGCTCGAACGGGGCAGGGCCGTGCCGAAGGTGCTGCACTTCGTCACCGGCGGCTTCTCGGGCGCGACCCAGGTGGCGCTGGACCTGGTGCAGGCACACCAGCGCTCGGGGCGCTTCGAGCCGCTGCTGGTACTCAGGCGCAAGCGCCAGACCGACCCGGCCCGCATCGAGGCCCTGCGGACGCAGGGTGTACCGGTACAGGTGGTTGCCGGCTGGTCGCACTGGGCCACGGTGCGGCAGCTCGCGGCCATCTGCCGGCAGTTCCGCCCTGACATCCTGGTCGCGCATGGCTTCAGCGATCATCTCTGGGGCCGCTACGCCGGCCTGCGCGCCGGTGTGCCGCATCTGGTGCACGTCGAGCACAACTCGCGCGAGCGCTACACGCCGCGTCGCCTGCGGCAGGCACTTTGGCTGAGCGAGCGCACCGACCGCATCGTGGGGTGTTCCGAAGGCGTGGCGCAAAGTCTGCTCGCCCTCGGGTTTCCGGCCGGCAAGGTCGTCAGCATCCCCAACGGCATCCGGCTCGAGCCTTTCGAGCAGGCCGACCAATCGCCTCTGGCGCAGCGCCAGCCCGGCATCGTGATGGCTGCACGCTTTGCGCGGCAAAAGGACCACGCCACCTTGCTCCAGTCGCTGGCCTTGTTGCGCCAGCGCGGACTGAGGCCGCAGCTCCATCTGGCCGGGGGCGGCAAGGCCCGCATGCGCAAGGCGGCCGAACAACTGGCCCGCCGGCTCGATGTGCAGGAGCAGGTCCATTTCCTCGGCCATTGCCCTGATGTGCCGGGTCTTTTGATGGCGCAGCAGCTGTGCGTGCTCTCCAGCCACTACGAAGGCATGCCGCTGTCGCTGATCGAGGGCATGGCGGCGGGTTGCGCGGTCGTGGGCAGCCGGGTCGCGGGTATTCAGGAGGTCATCGCGCATGGCCGCAACGGCCTGCTGGTAGAGCCCGGAGATGCCGCCTCGCTGGCCGATGCGCTGCAGGATCTGCTGACCGATCCTGCGCATGCCGCGGCCTTGGCAGGGCAGGCCCGCCGGGATGCAATGGATCATTACGGACTGGCCACGATGACTGCCAACTACGAAGCGCTGTTCGCCAGCCTGCTGACCGATTCACACCAAGCATGATCGAACCCATTCCGTCCAGGCCCTGGCTCAGCATCCTGATCCCGGTCTACAACGTCGAGGCATACCTGCAGGAGTGCGTGGAATCGGTGCTGGCCCAGGCCGATGCCGGGGTCGAGGTGTTGATGCTTGACGACGTTTCCACCGACGGTTCAGCCTTGTTGATGGAAGCCTTGCGCCAGCGCTGGCCGGACCGGATCCGCTTGCTGGCCCACCCGCGCAATCAGGGGCTCAGCGCCGCCCGCAACACCATGCTGGCGGCGTGCCAGGGCGACTATGTATGGTGCCTCGATTCGGATGACAAGCTGCTGCCGGGCGCCATTGCCGAGTTGCGCGACATCGTTTCGCGCCACGGCCCGGAGCTGGTGCTGTGCGATTTTCAATTGTGGCGGGCCCACCCCCGCCTGAAACACCGGCTGCGTGGCGAGGCGCACCGCGCCAGCTTTGCCGGTCCTGCCGGACAACTGTTGCACAGCCGTGCCGATCTGTTGGCCGGCATGTGCCGCAAGGGACAGATGCATGCGTGGTCGAAGGTGGTGCGGCGCTCGCTCTGGGGTGATGACCTGCGCTTTCCTTCTGGCTCCTATTTCGAGGACATGGCCACGATGCCACGGCTGTTGCTGCGGGCCAGGAGCTGGTTTTATGCGCCCAGTGTCTGGGTGGCCTACCGGCAGCGCGAAGGCAGCATCGTCTCGAACATGACGCTGCGCAAGGCGGCCGACCTCTCCGGCGCCCTGCGAGTGTTCAGCAAGGAACTGGTGCTGGCCCAACAGGAGGACCCCGGCCTGAGGCAGCCGCGCATTGCATTCCTGGTGAGCCACATGAGCGCGCGTAACTACATGGGTGCCATGCGCTTTCTTGCAGCGCACCCGCAGTCCGAGGGCGTGGCAGAGGCGGCGCGGCAGTTTGCCCAGGATTTCCTGCTCAGCAGCCCTCTGACTCCACAGCAGCTGCTGCAGGCCTACCGGCGGCACGGTTGGTGGATGCGCTACCTGCGCGGCCGTCGCTGGCTGGAGAGCGACGACCTGAAGGCTGCGCAGCAGGCTGCGTCTTGACGGTTTCTTGAACAGGCTTTCAACCCATGCGGCGGATGGCCTCGCCCTTGGGGGCATCCTTCATGTAGAGCTTCCACAGAAAGCCCAGCGCATTGTCGCCGTAGGAGATGGCCTTGCGGGGCAGGGCGAGCGGATCGAAGTCAGGGGTTGCCGCCGCGCGCTGGCAGGTTACGGCGGTGGCGTAGCCGGCGGCCTGGGCTGCCTGGAGTGTGTGCAGGTCGTGTGAGCCGTAGGGGTAACAGGCATGCAGTACCGGGCGGCCCAGCTCCTGCTCCAGCAACTGCCGGCTTGCGGCCAGCTCGTGCCGCTGCACCTCGGGCGATTGTTCTGCCAGGCGGATGTGGTGGAGCGAGTGGCTGCCGATCTCGACGCCGCGCGCGGCGATGTCGCGCAGCTGGACCCAGTCCATCAGTGGCGGCGTGGCATGGCCGGATTCGGCCAGCCACGCGGCCGAGCCGCCCACCATGCCGGCGATGGCATAGACGATGGATGGATAGCCGAACTCCTCCAGGATGGGCAACGCGTGCTCGCGGAAGTTGGCGCAGCCGTCATCGAAGGTGAGTACGGCGGCGCGCGCGGGCACGGGCACCTCGCCGCGCAGGGCTGCGGCGGCCTCGCTCATCGAGATCACCTGGATGCCGAACAGGCGCAGCATGCGCATCTGCCAGCGAAAGCGGTCCACGTCGCAATAGCTGGCACGATGCGTGCGGATCGGCGGGAATCGGCCCACCTGGTGGTACATGAAGATGGAGATGCCGCTCATTCGGATGGCCGGGGCGCGTTGGATGGGTTGCCTTGCAGGCTGGCGTATTGTGCCTCGACACCGCGGACCATGGCCGGCAAGGTGAACCGCTGCTCATAGCGATGCCGGGCGGCATGGCCCATGGCAATGCGCGTTGCGCTGTCTGCGGCCAGGACGGCGATGGCGTTGGCGAGCGCATCCGGATCCTGGGGAGGCACCAGCAGGCCGGTGTGCTGGTCGACGATCACCTCGGGAATGCCTCCAATGTCGGTGCCGATGCCTGGCCGGGCCGCTGCTGCGCCTTCGATCAGTGCCAGGCACAGTGCTTCGCGCCGTGAGGGCGCCAGCAGCACGTCCACGCTCGCCAGCACCTGCGCTACGTCGCTGCGCTGCCCGAGGAAAGTCACCTGGTGGGCAATGCCGAGGGTTTCGGCCTGGGTGCGCATCTGTTGCGCCCAGGGGGTGTCGTCGGCACCGGCGAAAAGCAGTCGCAGCGGCCAGCGATCTTTCAGCCGGGCGAGGGCTTGCAGGGCAATGTCATGGCCCTTGACCGCGTCGAGGCGGGCGATCATGGCCAGCACCAGTGGACGATCGGCGCTGATGGGGCGCGCATCGGGAGGGGCGACCGGGCCGAGATCCGGCACCCCCGAGTGCACCACATGCACATCACCGGCAGCAAAACCCTGGCTCAGCAGAAAATCCTGTACGGCGTAGGACACCGCGATGATGCGCTGCCCCTTGGCAAACCATTTGTGGGCATTGGTGGCATGGGCCGTCGCCAGGCTGGGAATGCGCTGCCCGCCTGCCCAATGGGCGTAGCGTGCGCCGCGCTGGGCATGGCCATGGATGACATCCGCCCGCCAGCGGCGGGCGAAGCGGCGCAGTTGCCAGGCCGACAGCGGGTCGTACATGCCGCGCATGGCCACCGGCGCGCAGGCGTGGCCGCGGCTGCGCATGTGCTCGCCCAGCCAGCCGTCCAGCGGTCCCGCATAGGCGATGGCATGGCCGCGCTCGGCCAGCGCATCACTGAGCATCAGCACATGGCGCTCGATGCCGCCGAGTTGGTGGCTGTGCGCCACCATCACGATGCGGTATGGGCGGGTCGTGGCGGCCGCGTTCATGTGCCGCCCCTTATGTGCGCCAATGATCGGCCAGCCATGGCGCCGGCTTCATGAAGTGGGCCAGGTAGCGCCGACGCCCGCCTTCGCGGCTGCAGTCCCAGGTGAAGAGCCCCTTGAGGTGCTGGCCCAGCGTCCAGCCTTCGCGTCCCTGCCAGCCGCCACGGATGGCGCTGTCCGGATAGACGCCGCCGGGAAAGATGAGGATGCGCGCATCCTTGGGCAGGCGCGGCGTCATGAAGAGATTGAGTGGGAAGGTGGGGATGCACTGGTAGCGGTAATGCCGCACCCAGGCCGCCGGGAACAGGTCGATGCCACCGGGGGCGTTCTGGGTGACGAAACGCTGCTCATAGCCATATTGCTCTGCAATGCCCAGGGGGTCTTTGGCGAAGAGTTGCTGCATCGGACGCAGCTTGCCCACCGGGAAGCGGAACACCGAGGTCTGGCCCAGGCGCTCGAAGGGCTTGGCGGCATTGCGCGCGAGGATGACCTTGTCCGGGTCGCCGTGGCTGAAGAAATCATCGAGGCTGCCGGTGATGACGAGATCGAGATCGAGAAACAGCACCGGCCCGCTGAGCGAGCCGAGCCGCTCGCCCCACAGCCTGGACTTGGGCCAGATGCCTTTGCGGGTCCTGGGGATTTCATAGTCGATCTCGGGCAGTGGCTGGCAGTCCACTTCGGGGCGGATGTTCACGTCGGAATCGGTGAAGCACGTGAACGAGAACGGCGGGGTGATGTTGCGCGCCACCATGGCGTAAAGCCGGTTGACGAAGGGCGCGCCATACTTGGTGCCCCAATTGATGCAGATGACTTGTTTTTTCATGATGAGTGGCGGTGGCTGGGCCGCTGCCGGGAAGGGAACGAGAAGCGGGGCGACCGCCTTGGGTCAGCTGGCCTCTGGTTGGTAGCCCTGGGGATTCTTCGACTGCCAGCGCCAGGCGTCGCGCAGCATGTCTTCCAGGGTGCGGGTGGCCTGCCAGCCGAGTTCGCTGGCCGCCAGCGCCGCATCGGCCCAAAAGGCCGCCAGGTCGCCGGCGCGCCGTGGCGCGATGCGATAGGGCACGGGCCGGCTGGTGACGGTCTCGAAGGTTCTGACGATGTCGAGCACGGAAGTGCCTTGCCCGGTTCCCAGGTTCCAGGCCTTGAGGCCGAGGCCCGTGCCAGCGGTCGCCTGGCCCAGCTTTTGCAGCGCGCTGAGATGACCCCTGGCCAGATCGACCACATGCAGGTAGTCGCGGATGCAGGTGCCATCGGGTGTGTCGTAGTCGCCGCCGAAGATGGCCAGCTCGGGCCGGCGCCCCACCGCCACCTGGGTGACGAAAGGCAGCAGATTGTTCGGGATGCCTTGCGGGTCTTCGCCGATCAGTCCGCTTTCGTGCGCGCCGATCGGGTTGAAGTAGCGCAGCGCCGCCACCGACCAGCCGGCATCGGCGTGGCAGAGATCGGCCAGGATCTGCTCGACCATGATCTTGCTGCTGCCGTAGGGGTTGGAGGCCTGGCCCAGCGGCATGTCCTCGCGATAGGGTACGGGTGCCAGCGGGCCGTACACCGTGGCCGAGGAGCTGAAGACGAGTTGTCGCACGCCCGCGGCAGTCATGGCCTTGAGGAGGCTGATCGAGCCAGTCACGTTGTTGTCGTAATACGCGATGGGTTTTTGCACGCTCTCGCCCACGGCCTTGAGGCCGGCGAAGTGGATCACGGCATTGACTTGCCGCTCTTGCAGCACCTGGGTGAGCAGCGCCGTGTCGCGCACGTCGCCTTCGATGAAGTGCGCACGCTGGCCCGTGATGCGGGCAATGCGCTCGAGCGCAATCGGGCTGCTGTTGCAGAGGTTGTCGAGCACGGTGACCTGGTGGTCGGCCTGTAGCAGTTCTACCACCGTGTGGGCGCCGATGTAGCCGGCGCCGCCTGTGACGAGGACATTCATGGAGCTTGGAAGTCTGGTCGATGCCTGCATGGATGGTTGCCTGCCGGCAACGGCAGGCACCGGGGCGGATGAGAGGGGGCGGGTGCATGCATTGTATGTGCCCTGGTACATGGGCCTGGCCAGGTGCGGCGGGGCGGGACTTGGCCTCGGCGCGCTTCTATACAATCCGGCCATCGCATCCATCCATCTGATGGCCTGGCCTCCGTGGTGTGGCCCGGCCTGCTTCATTGGCGTCCGGTGACGCATGCGCAGACTGCTGCCGATGCTCACCGACACGCAACAGGCGCGTAGCGCCCAAGGCAGATTCCTACTGTGAAATTCTCTTTCGATGTCAAGCGCTTCCTGCGCGATCTCAAACCCCACCAGTCCGGGCTCTGGATTGCCTTTGCCTGCTCCGTCGTTTCGGCCGCGATCGAGCCGATCATTCCCGCGTTGATGGCCAAGCTGCTGGACCATTCCGTGGCCAGCTCCGTGGCCCCGGATGTTCAGTATCCAGCCTGGGCGGTGCCGCTGATCATCGTTGGCGTCTTCTCGCTGCGCGCCTTTGTCAACTACGCGTCGTCCTATGTCATGACACGTTCGACCCAAAGCATGGTCGAAGACATTCGCAATCGCCTGTTCGGCCGCATCCTGTATTCCGACCCGAGCCTCTTCGAGCGACAGCCCGCCAGCATGCTGATCAACACCATCTCGCTCGAGACCATGAATGCGGTGAACTCGCTGGTCAATTCGGTGCAGACCTTCGTCAAGGAGGGCCTGTCGCTGGTCGCGCTGGTGGGTTTTTTGTTCTGGCTCAACTGGCAGTTGACGCTGGTGGCCATGTGCGTGCTGCCGGTGGTGGCCGTGATCGTGCGTTTCACGCGCGATCGCCTGTTTGCCATCATGCGGGCCTCGCAGGTCGGCATGGACCAGATGACCTATGCGGTGGAGGAAAACGTGCTCGCCTACCGGGTGGTGCGTCTCTATGGCACGCAAAGGAGCCAGGACGGGCGCTTCCACAAGGTTAACCATTTCCTGCGCAATGCTGCCATCAAGATGAATGCGGCTGGCGCGCTGGTGACGCCGTTGACCCAGGTGGCCACGTCGGTGGCCGTGGCGGTGATCGTCACCATGGCGCTGCGGCAGTCCAGCGATGGCAACCTCACCGTCGGAGGATTCGCCGCCTACATCACCACCATGCTCATGACGGTGCCGCGCGCCAAGTCCCTCAGCGACGTGTGGCCAGGCATCCAGCGCGGTGCCATCGCGCTGCAGCGCATCTACGCCTTGATGGACGAGAAGCAGGAGGAAGACAAGGGCACGCACACCGCCGAGCGCGCCCGTGGCGAGATCCGCTTCGAGCACGTGAGCAAGCGCTATCCGAATACCGATCGCCCTGCCGTGGATGATCTGTCGCTGGAGATCCGGGCCGGCGAGACCGTGGCCTTCGTAGGACACTCTGGCTCTGGCAAGACCACACTGGTCAACATGTTGCCGCGCTTTCTGGAACCGACCGAAGGCGTGATCCGTCTTGATGGCGTACCGCTCGGGGATTGGACGCTGGATTCGCTGCGGGCCCAGATGTCCATGGTCAACCAGGACGTGGTGCTGTTCAACGACACCGTGGCCGCCAACGTGGCACTGGTGCAGGAAGGCGACGGCATCGAGGTGGACATGGAGCGGGTGCGCCATGCCCTCAGGATGGCCCACCTGCTGCATTTCGTCGAGGGGCTGCCGGACGGGCTCGACACCCGCATGGGGCACAATGGCCAGACCTTCTCGGGCGGGCAGCGCCAGCGCATGGCGATTGCACGGGCTCTGTACCGGGATACCCCGGTGCTGATTCTGGACGAGGCCACATCGGCGCTGGATGCCGAATCCGAGCGGCTGGTGCAGGATGCGCTGCGCAACCTGACCACCGGACGCACCACCATCGTGGTGGCGCACCGCCTGTCCACCATTCAGCATGCCGATCGCATCGTGGTGATGGATCAGGGACACATCATCGAGATGGGGAACTATGCCGAGCTGATGGCCAGGGATGGAGCTTTTGCCCGGCTGGTGGCGGCGCAAATGGCGATGGATGTTCAGCCAGAGGTGGTTGCGACGACGGCTGCATAGGGAGGCGTCGATTTGGTGCCTTGGCGCGTGGCCTTGGTGCCATATGGAATGACAGATGAACTACTGGACCTTGGTCACGCGCCCACTGCGGCGTCTCGTTTTCTCGGCGGGTTTGTACCGCGCACCGCTTCCGGCCCGGCCAGTCTCTGGCAAGAGGATCCTGGTTCTGGGGGTTTACCTGACCGATCATGAGAACCAATGCGAACGCCTCGCGCGCGATTTCGCGGCATCTCGCCATCACCGTGTCGAACAGCGCTGGGTGGCGCTGGGACGCAGCAGGCCGCCTGAGGCATTGCAGGCGGTCACCACATGCCATCTCACTGAAGCGACGCCCAAGTTCCAGGTCCTCAATCGTCTGCTGCAATCGTGCCGACCGGACGATTACGATTTGATTTTCTTCTCGGACGACGACATCGTGCTGTGCCGGGATTTTGTGGATGCCTATGTGGCCTGGGTCGACGACCTGAAATTTTCGATCAGCCAGCCCGCGCGGACGCGTTTCAGCTATCGGGACCATAAATTCTGTCTGCAAGACAAAGGCGTGCGGGCGCGGCAGACCAATTTCGTGGAAATCGGGCCCCTTTTCTGTTTTGATCGTGCGGCGGCCGAAAATCTGCTCCCATTCGATGAAAGCAGCCCCATGGGGTGGGGATATGATCTGGTCTGGCCCGTCAAGGCGGCCCACCATGGATTGACAATGGGAATTGTGGATGCGGTGCCAGTGGATCACAGTTATCGTGCCCAGAGTCGAACCTACAGCTCCAGCCAATCCCGCGAAACAATGGAAAACTTTTTGCGGCAATCAGATGCTTTTGGTTTCGAACAGGCAATGGTGAATATCAAGAAGTATCTGTAGAATGGCGCGAAACAGATATTTTGGATTGCAATATTGGGAACGGGTTATCTTGTTTATTGGCGGCAAGGTGAGTTGATCCAGAACTTCGGGGACTATCTCACCGACTATTTATACAGCCGCCTGTTCCATGCCGATGAGGTGGGTGGAGACGGGCGCGTGCTGTATCGCATCATCGGGAGTTGTCTCGACGATGGTCTGATCGGGCAGGATGTCCGGACGTGGGACCTGAATGCGACCGATCAACTCGTGTATTGGGGGTGTGGTTGCCGCGCGCCCGACGGCTTTCATCCCGAGGCATGGCCGCAGTTGCAGGTGCCCGCTGTCCGTGGCCCTTTGTCGCGGGAGGTGCTCGGACGCGATGTGCCCTTGGGCGACCCGGCTTTTTTTCTTCCCCATGTCTACCGACCGCGCACCCTGGTGCGTTATGCGGGTAAGCGTGTCGTGATCCCGCATTGCTCGGATGCACGCGGTGACGCGGAATTGCGCGCGCTGACCGGTTGCGACGAGGTGTTGCGCGCCACGGTGGGACGGGGGGACTTGAACGTCGAGCATTTCATTGACGCGGTGTTCTCGAGTGCCTTTGTTTTTTGTGGTGCGTTGCATGGGGCCATTGCTGCGACAGCCTATGGAAAACCTTTTGGTTATTGGGATAGTGGGCAGATTGATGTTCCCTTCAAATGGGCGGATTTTTCCAAGTCAATAGGACGTGAGCCTATTTTCTTCAGGAATGTGAACGATGCGTGGCGGGATTATGGTATTCGGGTGGCGGGGGCGTCGATTCCGCCTTTGCTGCCGTTGTTGGAGTCGAGTCCATTTGTTGCCAGGCGGGAGGTCTATGCGTCCGTGTACCTGCGCCAGGTCCGAAGTGCTTCGTGGCCGCAGGCGCTGAGGTCCTGGTGGGATCGTGATAAAATTTACGAGCATTACTGTCGGTCCAGATTTTAGCCAGAGATCTCATTTCATAAATGAGAATAGTTTTAAATGAGATTATTGAGCGCGGCTTTTGCCTTTCCCGCGAGCGTCTATTACTACAGAAATTTCCGGGAATGGCTGCGTGAGCGCAAATCGAATCCGGATTTCTACAGCCAAGTCCTGTCCGATCCCGATCATCTCCGCCGTCGCCTCGTCAGACGCAAACCGGTCTGGCAGAGTCTGGTGTGTGCCGGATTCCTCGTGGCGCGGGAATTGGAGGCGGGAATCGGGCTGTCGAAGGCGCTTTCCTCCGTATGGCAAACCTACCGCCGCTCCGGCGGAAAGGCCATTCGCTCGCAGGTCATCGGGCATGCGGTCAGTGGTGGCGGTCTGGATGGAGTGCCGCCGATTGGCAGCACACGCATTCTGGTGAGTGACTATCGCCTGCCGCGAGCCGATGTGTCGGCCGGGGAGCGCGCCACGGTGGGCATTCTCCGAAGTCTGGTGAGACTGGGCTACCAGGTGACCTTCCTGCCGTGCGACATGCAGGAACATGAGCCATCCCGCGTGGAACTCGAGGCCTTGGGCGTAACGGTGGTGAGTCCGCGTCAGGGGTATCGATCGGCAACCGAGTTCCTTTCCCGTCAAGGTCATGTGTTCGGCTGCATGTACTTGATTCGCGTGGATGTCGCCGAACAGTTGCTGCCTTGCATCAAGCGCATGGCGCCGCAGGCGCGCCTGATCTTTCATGCGCCTGACCTGTATTTCCTGCGCGAGATGCGCCAGGCCGAGTTGAGCCAGGATGCCAAGGCGTTGGCACAGGCGCGACACACCCGTGATCGCGAGTTGGAGGTGATGCGGCTGAGCCACCACACCGTCGTTGTCAGTGCCGCCGAAGCGGAGGTGCTGCGCGAAGCCGAGCCCGGACTGTCGCTCTCGGTGTTCAATGCCTTGTATGTCGATGTCACGGATCGTCCCTATGTCGCAGCACAGCGGCAGGGGATTTTCTTCATCGGGGGGTATGCACACGCGCCGAATGTAAATGCGGTTATCTGGTTCGTCCGGCAGGTGTGGCCGCTGGTGCGCCGGCAGTGTCCCGATGCGCGTTTTGATATCCTGGGGGCGGAGGCACCCCCGGAGGTCATCGCGCTGCAGCAAGAAGACGGCGTGCATTTCGTGGGGTACGTCAGCGATCTCGATCAGGCCTTTGCAGCCTACCGTATCGGCGTGGCCCCGCTGCGCTATGGTGCCGGTATCAAGGGCAAGGTGGCGGCGACCATGGGAGCGGGCATTCCCATGGCCTGCACGACGATTGCGGTTGAAGGCATGGGCATAGCCGGCGAGGTCGATGCTCTGGTGGCCGACGATCCGCAATCCTTCGCGGATGCCGTGGCTCGTCTCTTGCGTGACGATGCACTGTGTCTGCGTCTGTCCACGGCGGGCCGGGCGCTGGTTGCGCGGCGCTTTGGTGAAGAGGCCAACCACCTGGCATTCACCCGATTGCTCAATGATGCGCAGGTGCTCGACCAGACGCTGTATCTGGAATCGATCGAACTAGGGCTGCGCGCGCAAGCTTGGCGTGCGGCGCTGCCGCATGATGACGCGGCCGCCGCTGGGGATGTCGATGTGTCGGTGATCGTGCCGGTTTACAACCAGTGGAATCTGACGCGGCGCTGCCTGTATTCGGTGCTGATGGCATTGGAGACGTGCGAACGGTGCGTGGAGATCCTGCTCGCCGACGATGGCTCCACGGATGAAACGCGGCAGGCAGCGGAATTGTTTCCCTCGGTGACCGTTGTGCGTGGCGCCAGCAATGTGGGCTTTCTGAGGAACTGCAACGCGGCCGCGAGGCAGGCGCGTGGGCGCCATTTGCTGTTTCTCAACAATGACACGGTCGTGTTTCCGGGCTGGCTGGATGCCCTCTATGACACGCTGGAAGCCGATGCCGGCGTCGCCATCGCAGGGTCGAAGCTGCTGTATCCCGATGGCCTGATCCAGGAAGCCGGCGCCAGCCTGTTCCGGGATGGCACGGCCGTTAACCTGGGGCGCGGTTTCCCGCGCTTTGATCCCAGCTTCTGTTTTGCCCGTGAAGTGGACTACATTTCAGGCGCATCCATTCTGGTCCGGCGCAGTTTCTGGGATCAGGTGGGCGGGTTCGATGAGCGCTATGCACCGGCCTACTGCGAGGATTCCGACCTGGCCATGATGGCGCGAGCCGCCGGACTGAGGGTGGTGTACCAGCCCCGCTCGGAAGTCATTCATTTCGAACATGGCTCCTATGCCGAGCAGGTGGTTCACAAGCCGAAGGTCCTGCAGCAGCAGAACATCGCCAAGCTCACCCAGAAGTGGCGGGATGCATTGGATGCCGGTCATTTGCCGCCCACCAGCTGGGAGAGGGCCGCGGCCAACGGCGAGCGGACGCTGGATGCCAGGGCGCTGGCGCGTCGGCGCGCGGGTCATTTGAACATTCTCTACTACAGCCCCTATCCGTCGCATCCGGCCAGTCATGGCAACCGCTCGACGATCTTTCAATTCGCGTCGTACTTCAAGCAGCATGGGCATGCCGTGCACTTCGTGCTGCTCGATGAGGAAGGGCAGTCCGAAACGGTGCTGAATGCCATGCGCCAGGCCTGGGACTCCGTGGATGTCGTTCCTGCCTGTCCCCTCCCGGTGCCGAAGGAGGGAGAACTGGCGTTCGATGCGTGGTACGTCGAGGGCCTGGGCGAGCGGATTGCGCGGTGGTGCCACCAGTACGACATCGATATGGTGTTCTGCTCCTATGTCTTCCAGTCCAAGCTGCTGGACTACGTGCCCGCCCATGTACTGAAGGTCATCGATACGCACGACAAGATGGGCAGCCGCTACGACATGCTGCGCCGCAATGGCCTGCCGCTCGAATTCTTCTCCTGCAGCGAAGACGATGAGGGACGCTACCTGCGCCGTGCGGATGTGGTGGTGGCTAGGCGCAGTGAGGAGGCGGAGTATTTCAACCGGGTCATGGGGCAGTCGCGTTCCATCGTGATCCCGCATATCGAGCCTGCGCGCTATCTGGACCGGGGCTATGACGTGGTTCGGCGCGTCGGTCTGGTCGCCAGCGCGAACACCGTGAATCTGGCATTGGTGGTTGCTTTCCTCAAGGTGCTCGAGCAGCAGTGCCCGGGCGAGCGTGGGTTCGAGGTGCACATTGCAGGGCAGGTCGCCGACATGGTGGGGCAATTGCCGGATGCCGATGCGGCACTGTTTCATGACCGTGGCATCGTGCTGCGCGGCTTCGTCGACGATATCTCCTCGTTCTACGCAGAGATGGATCTGCTGGTTTCCCCGGTGACCGTGGGCACCGGCATCAATGTCAAAACCGTGCAGGCCATGGCCTATGGGGTGCCCTTGCTGACGACGGGTTTCGGCTCCAAGGGAATCGAGGCTGCAACCCACCCCATGCATCGGTTCGAGACGCTGGCTGCTCTGGTCGAGGGGCTGCGCGAGGTGGCCGAGAACCCTCGGCTGCTTGACGAACTTGCCAGCGCCAGCCGTCAGGCCTATGACGCGTTTTTTGCCGACAACATCCGTGGCTTTGACGCTCTGCTGAGCCATCCGAAGCTGGCTGTGGCGCGCGAGACGCCTGTTTGAATGTGATCGAGAGGAATTCCATGATATTTCGTGCGCGGGCCCCGCTGCGCCTGGGGCTGGCTGGTGGCGGCACTGATGTCGCGCCCTTTTGCGATCTGCATGGCGGTTACGTACTCAATGCGACGATCGATCGCTATGCCTATGCCGTTTTGCAGCCCAGCGATGGAAGCACCATTCGTTTTTCGGCGACCGATCAGCAACAGGAGGTGGTGTTGCCGCTGAACGAGCGAGTGGAGCTGGCGCCGACATTGATGTTGCATCGCGCCGTCTATCGCCATTTCATGGATCGATACCATGGTGGTGAGAACATCGCGCTGTCGCTGACGACATACTGCGATGCCCCGGTCGGATCCGGTCTGGGGGCGTCGTCGACACTGGTGGTGGCGATGATCCGGGCGTTCACCGAGTTTCTCAACATCCCTCTGGATGACTATGCGATCGCCGCATTGGCCTTTGACATCGAGCGCGTGGTCTGCGGCCTGGCAGGTGGTCGCCAGGATCAGTATTCGGCCAGTTTTGGCGGCTTCAACTTCATGGAGTTCTATGCGGACAATCGAGCGGTGGTGAATTCGTTGCGCATCAAGAACCACATCATCTGTGAACTGGAGGCCTCTCTGATCCTGTTCTTCACGGGCGTTTCGCGAGAGTCCGCGCGCATCATTGCTGATCAGAGCAAGAATGTCTCGTCCGGACGGGCGCAAGCCATCGAAGCCATGCAGGGCCTCAAGAAAGAGGCGCTGGCCATGAAGGAAAGCCTGCTCAAGGGCGACTTCGATGGCATCGTCCAATCGATGCGCATGGGATGGGAGAGCAAGAAGCGTTCGGCATCGACTGTCTCGACTCCACGCATCGAAGGCATTTACGACGCGGCGATCGCCGCTGGAGCGTTGGCCGGGAAAGTCTCGGGAGCCGGTGGCGGTGGCTTCATGGTGTTTTTCGTGCCACCGGAGCATCGTATGAATGTGGTGCGCGCACTCGGCGACTTTGACGGCCAGATATCGAACTGCCACTTCACCAAGAACGGCTCCCAAGCCTGGAGTATCCAATGATTGAAGCCATAGAGAAATGCATGGGCCAAAGCGCGGCGTTGATCAGCGCCATGGCGGCTGACGGTGCGCTGCACCACACGCTGGAAAAGGTGGCTCGGGCCTGCATCGCAAGTCTGGGTCAGGACGGCAAGATCCTGCTGGCTGGCAATGGCGGCAGTGCCGCCGATGCCCAGCACATCGCCGGGGAGTTCGTCAGCCGCTTCGAATTCGACCGCCCGGGCCTGCCGGCGATCGCACTGACCACTGATACCTCGATTCTGACGGCCATTGGCAACGACTATGGCTACGAGAAACTGTTCTCCCGCCAGGTGCAGGCACTGGGGCGCCGTGGTGATGTGTTCATCGGCTACAGCACTTCAGGCCGCTCGCCGAATGTGCTCAAGGCATTCGAGGAGGCGCGCCGTCTCGGCTTGGTCACTGTCGGACTGACGGGCAATCGCGGTGGTGCGATGCTCGAACTGTGTGATCACCTGCTGGCCGTGCCTTCCGCGCACACGCCCAGGATCCAAGAGGGCCATCTGCTGCTGGGTCACACGCTGTGCCAGCTGGTGGAGCAGGCCATTTTTGGCGCGCGGCAATAGCATGGAGGCCATCATCCTGGCCGGCGGCCTGGGCACCCGTTTGCGCGCCGTCGTACCCGATACACCCAAGCCCATGGCGCCTGTCGCCGGACGTCCCTTTCTGGAGATACTGCTGACGTTACTGGCCAACAAAGGGTTCCATCGCGTGATCCTGTCGGTTGGCTACAAGGCGGAGGCCATCCGTTCGCACTTCGGCACGCGTTTCGAGGACATGGATTTGGTCTATGAAATGGAGCCTCAGCCGCTGGGTACCGGTGGCGCATTGCGCCAGGCCATCACGCAGATCAGCGGCGACCATGTTTTCGTGTTCAATGGAGATACCTACCTCGACCTGGAAGTGAGTGATGTGGAGGCCTTGTGGCAGGAATTCGGGCAGCCCATCATCGTGGCTCGGAAGGTCGATGACGTAGCGCGTTATGGGCAGGTGGCCCTGGCCGGGCGTCGTGTGCTCTCCTTCGGTGAAAAGTCGGGCTCAGGCCCCGGCCTGATCAATGCAGGCTGCTATGTGTTGCCCGTGCATGTCTTTGCCAATGTCCTGCTGCCGGCGCCATTCTCCTTGGAGCAGTCGGTGCTGGAGCCCCTGGTGGCCAGCGGTGCCGTCATGGCGCATGTCACCCAGGGCCTGTTCATCGACATCGGCATTCCAGAGGACTACGAACGCGCGCAGACGCTGCTGCGCGTGGCGTCGCAACGGGCATGTTGAACAAGGCCTTGTTTCTCGATCGTGATGGCGTCATCAACGTCGATACGGCCTATGTGCACAAAGTCGAGGACTTCGTGTTCTGCGAAGGCATCTTCGAATTGGTGCGCGAGGCCAAGAGCCGGGAATACCAAGTGGTGGTGGTCACCAACCAGGCCGGCATCGGGCGAGGCTATTACAGCGAGGCGGACTTCACTGCGCTGATGGAATGGGTGGCGCAGCAGTTCGTGCAACAGGGCGGGGGCCTTGATGGCGTGTATTTCTGTCCTGACCATCCGGAGCACGGCAAAGGACCCTATCGGCGTCATTCGGATGCACGAAAACCCGGACCGGGGATGCTGTTGCAGGCCCAGCGGGACCTGCGGTTGGACCTGCCACATTCCATCATGGTGGGAGACAATCTGACGGATATGCAGGCAGGGATGGCCGCGGGGGTGGGCACCAATCTGCTGGTGCGCGGCGATGGGCAGTCCTCGCCAAGAAATGACTTTGTCGTGATTCAAACCTTGTCGCAGGTTCTGCCCTACCTGCGTTGAGCTGGTGCGCGGTCGGCCTGATGCCGCTCGATGGCGGGCGGGCCGTTCCCCCCGCATCAGGTGTACACGTCTGCTTCGGCCAGTGCGACGCCAAGCGCATCCTTGGCGGAAACCAGCGGGTCAGCCTCCAGTGCGGGCCACTGAATGCCGAGTGCCGGATCGTCCCACCGGATGCAGCGCTCATGTTCGGGGGTGTAGTAGTCGGTGGTCTTGTAGAGAAAGTCCGCACTGTCGCTGGTCACCAGAAATCCATGCGCGAAGCCTTCGGGCAGCCACAGCTGGCGCTGGTTGTCTTCGCTCAGCTCGACACCGACCCATTGGCCGAATGTCGGCGATGCGCGGCGCAGATCCACCGCTACGTCGAAGACGCTGCCGCGGGCCACGCGCACCAGTTTGCCCTGCGGTTGCCGGATCTGGTAGTGCAGCCCGCGCAGCACGCCTCTGCGCGAACGTGAATGGTTGTCCTGCACGAAGTCCACATGGCGGCCGACGGCTGCGTCAAACAGCTTCTGGTTGAAGCTCTCGAAGAAGAAGCCTCTGGCATCGCCGAATACCTTGGGTTCGAGGATGAGGACATCGGGGATGGCGGTCTGGATGATTTGCATGTCTGGCAGGGAGCAGGTTCCCTTGGCATGGAGCTGGGGATGAATGGTGGCAGGGATGCGCGGGGGGCCATGACCTGCGGGATGCTCAGAGGCCCGTATATCGGTCACGGTCGTCGAGCAGCCGGCGCAGATACCGGCCATAGCCGTTCTTGAGCAGCGGTTGTGCCAGCCGCGCAAGCTGTGCATCGTCGATGAAGCCGCTGCGCCAGGCAATCTCCTCCACACAGGCGATCTTCAGGCCCTGGCGCTGCTCCAGCGTGGCGATGAACTGGCCGGCTTCGAGCAGACTGTCATGCGTGCCGGTATCCAGCCAGGCATAGCCGCGCTTCATGATCTGCACGTTGAGCTTGCCCGCTTCCAGGTAGGCCTGGTTGACGGCGGTGATCTCCAGTTCTCCGCGCGCACTCGGCGTGACGCCCTTGGCTATGCGTACGACATCGTTGTCGTAGAAGTACAGGCCGGTGACCGCATAGTTGCTTTTGGGGTTCGTGGGTTTTTCCTCGATGCTGTCCGCCTTGCCCTGCGCGTCGAACGCCACCACGCCATAGCGTTCCGGGTCGTTGACGTGGTAGGCGAAGACGGTGGCCCCCTCGCTCTGGCGGTCGGCCGCGGCCAGCAGTTGCTGGATGTTGTGGCCGTAGAAGATGTTGTCGCCCAGCACCAGCGCGACCGGATCGTTGCCGACGAAGTCCTTGCCGATGATGAAGGCCTGCGCCAGCCCGTCCGGACTGGGCTGCACGGCATACTGCAGTTGGATGCCCCACTGGCTGCCGTCGCCCAGTAGTTGCTCGAAGCGCGGGGTGTCCTGTGGCGTGCTGATGATGAGGATGTCGCGAATGCCCGCCAGCAGCAGCGTCGAGAGTGGGTAGTAGATCATCGGCTTGTCGTAGACCGGCAGCAATTGCTTGCTGATGGCCAGCGTGGCCGGGTGCAGGCGGGTGCCGGAGCCGCCGGCGAGGATGATGCCTTTGCGTTGGGTCATGCCTTGGTGCTCTCTTTCTGGGCTTGCCGATGGCCATATTGCTGGCCCAGCCATTCGCGGTAGGCGCCGCTTTGCACGTGCTCGACCCACTCCGGATTGGTCAGGTACCACTCGACGGTCTTGCGGATGCCGGTCTCGAAGGTTTCGGCGGGCTTCCAGCCGAGTTCCTTCTCCAGTTTGCGCGCGTCGATGGCGTAGCGCCGGTCGTGGCCGGGGCGGTCCTTGACGAAGGTGATCTGTGCCGCGTATGGCTTGCCGTCGGCGCGCGGGCGCAGTTCGTCGAGCAGCGCGCACACGCCCCGGACGATGTCAATGTTGGCTTTCTCGTTCCAGCCACCGACGTTGTAGGTGTCCCCCACGGTGCCGGCTTCGAGCACGCGGCGGATGGCGCTGCAGTGGTCCTTGACGTAGAGCCAGTCACGGATCTGCTGGCCGTCGCCATAGACCGGCAGCGGCTGGCCGGCCAGCGCGTTGACGATGATCAGCGGGATGAGCTTCTCGGGGAAGTGGAAGGGCCCGTAGTTGTTGGAGCAATTCGTGGTGAGTACCGGCAGGCCGTAGGTGTGGTGCCAGGCGCGCACCAGATGGTCGCTGGCGGCCTTGCTGGCCGAGTAGGGGCTGTTGGGCTCGTAGCGGTGGGTCTCGGCAAAGGCCGGATCGCCGGGGCCGAGCGTGCCGTAGACCTCGTCGGTGGATACGTGCAGGAAGCGGAAGGCGGCCTGCCCATCCGCGGGCAGCGCGCTCCAGTGGGCACGCACGGCTTCCAGCAGGTTGAGGGTGCCGACCACATTGGTCTCGATGAAGGCACCGGGGCCGAGGATGGAGCGGTCGACATGGCTTTCCGCAGCGAAGTTGAGCACGGCGCGCGGTTGGTGTTCGGCCAGCAGGCGGGAGACCAGGGTGCTGTCGCCGATGTCGCCGTGCACGAAGATGTGGCGGGCCTCGCCTTCGAGCGAGCGCAGGTTCTCCAGATTGCCTGCGTAGGTCAGCTTGTCGAGGTTGACGATGGACTCGTCATGCTGGGCCAGCCAGTCGAGGACGAAATTGGAGCCGATGAAGCCGGCGCCTCCGGTGACAAGGATCATCTTCTTGGTTCAGTGTGATTGGATTTGTCCCATTATCGGCGATGGGCCGAGATTCCAATGCTTCGGCCTGTAGCCATGCTTCGCCGATTCGAAGCCAGATGCTTGGTGCAAACGAAAGAACGGCAGCATTTTTCCGCTACCTGTTGAAGAAGAGGGCGCCCCCAGATCCCCATTTGCCCCACTTCGGCGCTCGGCTTTGCGTACCGTCGACTGCTTCCTCTGTGCGGCTTCAGGCCATGCGGACCGGCAGGCGAAGCACGAACACCGACCCTCCGCCCGGCCGGGCTTCGCAGTGCACGCTGCCGCCATGACGTTCGGCGATGGTCTTGACCAGGGCCAGCCCCAGCCCGACGCCGCCGGAGCGCTCGCTGGCACCGGGGACGCGGAAGAAGGGCTCGAAGATGCGCGTGCGCAGTTCAGGGGCGACGCCGGGGCCGCGGTCGCCGACGCGGATTTCGATGCTGCCAGGCGCCTGGCGCAGCCACAGTTCGATGGGGCCGTCGCTGTAGCGCCGGGCGTTCTCCAGCAGGTTGCGGATGGCACGGCGCAGCAGCTTGGCTTCCCCCTGCAGTTCCATGGTCAGCGGATGGGCCGGGTCGTCGGGCTGCTCGACTTCCAGTTCGGCGCCGACGCGGGCGGCCTCCTCGGCGCTCAGGCCGATGAGGTCCACCGGCTCGAGCCGCAGTGCCGTGTCTTCGGCCAGGTCCAGGCGGCTCGAAAGCAGGATTTCATCGATGAGCTGGTCCAGTTCGGCGATGTTGCGCTGGATCTCGCGGCGCGTGGCCGGCGAGGGGGGGACATTGCCAGCCAGTTCGAGGCCCATGCGGATGCGTGCCAGTGGCGAGCGCAGTTCATGAGAGGCGTTGGCCAGCAAGGTCTTGTGCGAGCGCACCAGGGTCTCGATGCGGGCGGCGGCGGCATTGAACTGCATGGCCAGCTCGGCCACTTCGTCGTGGCCGTTGTCGGGGATGCGCACCGAGAGGTCGCCTTCGCCAAAACGCTGCACGCCCAGCCGCAGGGTCTCGAGCCGCTTCATCAGGTGGCGGATGATCGGGAAGACACCAATGATGACCGACAGGCCCACCAGCCCCAGCAGCCAGAGAAAGCCAAAAGGCGGCCGCATCCAGAAGGCCCCATCGTCGCGCGGCTTCGGGGGGGGGCGGTCATGCCGGGGATCGAACTGCAGCACGTAGTCGGTGCCGTCGTCGAGCGTCAGTGCCAGCGCGAAGCCGGGCTGCCTGGAATGGTGGCGCATCGCCAGCGCCTGGCGCGGCGGCTCGCTGCCGTCGCTGCGGTAGATGGTGATGGCGCGCGGCTCCTCCACCTGGGTCTGGACATTGCGCTCCTCGGCCACCTTCCAGGCCCAGCCCATGGCCATCATCAGCAGCGCCACGCAGCCCACCACGGCGAGCCAGATGCGCAGGTACATGCGCTGCGAGAAGGGGTTGTTCTTCAGGGCCATGTGTCGGGTCGCGGTATCTGCTGGCTGGGGCTTGGCGTGGATGGCATGGTGCGAGGTGTGGCACGGGGCCGGCCCGGTTCAGTCCTGCTGCCTGGCGAAGACGTAGCCGACACCGCGCACGGTGAGGATGCGCCGCGGATTCTTGATGTCGGTCTCGATGGCAGCGCGGATACGCCCCATGTGCACGTCGATCGAGCGATCGAAGGCTTCGAGCTCGCGCCCGCGGACCGCCTCCATGATCTGGTCGCGCGTGAGCACGCGGCCGGCGCGCTCGGCCAGCGCGACGAGCAGGTCGAACTGGTAGGAGGTGAGATCGGCCGGCTTGTCGTTCACGGTGACGGTGCGCGCATTGCGGTCGATCTCCAGTGAGCCGAAGCGCAGCACGTCCTCCGGCGGGTTGGCCTCGGAATGGCTGTGGCGGCGGCGCAGGATGGCGCGGATGCGCGCCAGCAGCTCGCGCGGCTCGAAAGGCTTGGGCAGATAGTCGTCGGCGCCCAGCTCCAGGCCGATGACGCGATCCATCGGGTCGCCCTTGGCCGTCAGCATCAGGATCGGCAGGTGCTTGGCCGCGGTCGGCAGGGTGCGGATCTGGCGGCACACATCGAGGCCGTCGATGTCGGGCAGCATCAGGTCCAGAATCACCAGCTCGGGCAGCTGGCTGCCGGCCTGCTCGAGCGCGGCCAGGCCACTGTGCCCATCGGCATGGTGGGAGACGGAAAAACCCGACTGCGCCAGGTATTCCGAGACCATGCTGGCCAGGCGCTCATCGTCCTCGATCATCAGAATGGGTGTGCTCATGTGCAATGCGGTATGAACGGAAGAAGTGGAGGTGAACCGGCCGGACGGGGCCTCAAGCACACAAGCTTGCGGGGCGCCGGTCTCGTGGAGTTTGCCTGCATGTAAACCCGGCGTAAAGCCATGGCCTGGATGGAGGGGCGGTCATGGCTGTCGGGGCGGTGCGTGGCGGGCCACCAGCGAGATCAGCAGCAGCACCGGCAGGCCGATGCAGGCCGTGCCGATGAAGAACGCCGTGTAGCCGATCTGGTCCACCGCCACGCCGGAGAAGCCGCCCAGCCATTTGGGCAGCAGCATCATGATGGAGCTGAACAAGGCGTACTGCGTGGCGGAATACCGCACGTTGGCCAGGCTCGAGAGGTAGGCGATGAAGGCCGCCGAGGCGAGCCCGCCGGCCAGGTTGTCGGCCGAGATCACCAGCACCAGGCCCAGGAAGTTGCCGCCCAGCGTGGCCAGCCATGGCCAGAAACTTGCCAGTGCCCGCGAACAGGCCAGTTCCGGCCCGAAGGTGGACAGCCAGGCGAACAGCAGGTTGGTGCAGGCGGACAGTACCGCGCCGAGCATCAGTACCCGCAGCACGCCGATGCGCATGGCGATCCAGCCGCCGACGAAGGCGCCCAGCAGCGTCATGATCAGGCCATAGACCTTGGTGACCAACGCAATCTGGTCCTTGGTGTAGCCCATGTCCACGTAGAAGCTGTTGGCCATTACGCCCATGACGATGTCGCTGATGCGGTAGAGCGCAATCAGCCCCAGGATCAGCAGGGCCTGATGGCGGTAGCGATGCAGGAAATCGGCGAAGGGTGCGATCACGGCCTCGCGCAGCCACTCCTCGGCCGAATGCAGCGGTGGCGCATAAGGGCGTGCCGGCTCGGGCGAGAGCAGGACGGTCAGCATGCCCAGCAGCATCGAGGCGGCCATGACCAGATAGGCAAACGCCCAGGCGGCCTGCTGGTAGCCGGTCACGCCGGCAAGCTCGCCGCGCGCGGCCAGCCACAGCGCTCCGGCGCCGGCCCAGATCATGGCCAGCCGGTAGCCGGCCTGGTACATGGCCGCCAGCGCCGCCTGCCGCGTGGTGTTGGCCGACTCGATGCGGTAGGCATCCAGCGCAATGTCCTGCGTGGCCGAGCCGAACGCGGCCAGCACCGCGAAGCCCGCAAGGGCAGAGAGCTGTTGGCGCGGATCGCTCAGCGCCATGCCGACCAGGCCCGCCATGATGGCCAGTTGCGCGGCCAGCAGCCAGCTGCGGCGGCGTCCCAGCCGTGCCGTCAACCACGGAATGCGCAAATGGTCGACCAGCGGTGCCCAGGCCCATTTGAAGCCGTAGGCCAGCGCCACCCAAGACAGAAAACCAATGGTGCTGCGCTCGATGCCGGCTTCGCGCAGGCGAAAGCTCAGGGTGCCCACCACCAGCAGCAGTGGCAGGCCGGCCGAGAAGCCCAGCAGCAGCATGCGCAGGCTGGCGGGCTCCAGATAGACGCGCAGCGCCGTCCACAGGCCGGGCCGCCGCGGCGCGGCAGGCGGGGAGGGTGCGGTGGCTGTGGTAACTGCGTCAGCCGGTGGCGTCGAGGCCATGGCAGCGATCAGGTCCCGCCGACGAACGGATTGCCGGCACGTTCGCGTGCAAAGCTGCTCTCGGGGCCATGGCCGGGCACGAAGCGGGTCGCATCGCCCAGCGGCCAGAGTTTCGTGACGATGCTCTCGATGAGCTGCTGGTGGTCGCCGCGCGGGAAGTCGGTGCGGCCGATGCTGCCGGCAAACAGCACGTCGCCGACGAAGGCCAGCTGCCGCCGCGGGGCGTGGAAGATCACGTGTCCCGGCGTGTGCCCGGGGGTGTGGCGCACATGGAGCGTCTCGCCGCCAATCTGCACCGTGTCGCCCTCCTCGAGCCAGCGCGTGGGTGTAAAACGCAACGCCGGTGGAAAGCCGTAGGCCGCGCCCTGCTCAGGCAGGGTGTCGATGAGGAACTGGTCCTCGCGGTGCGGCCCGATGATGGGCAGGCCGAGCTGTCCAGCCAGTTCGCCGGCGCCACCGGCATGGTCGATGTGGGCGTGGGTCAGCCAGATCTGTTCGAGCTTCAGGCCCAGCCGTTCGACTTGCGCAAGCAGGTGCGGCAGGTCCCCGCCGGGGTCGATGATGGTGGCCTGCCCGGTGGCATCGTCCCAGACCAGGGAGCAGTTCTGCTGAAAGGCGGTGACAGGGACGGTGAGGTATTGCAGCATGGGCGGTCGGGTGTCCGGTTGTGCGGTCGTGCGATTCTGGCGGGCGGCTACTGGCCCGGCTGGCGCAGGCCGTAGTCGGCGTCTTTCCAGGCCTTGGGCATGCTCATATTGCCCACCGCCTGCATCAGCGAGGGCATCATGGTGTCGCCGTGGGTCAGATCCGGCCACAGGTGGAACTGCGCTTGCAGCGCCGGCCATTGCAGCGCCTGCAGTTCGGCGGCCATCTCGCGGGCACGGGTGATCTGCAGGCGCACCGTGTGGCGCTGGCCGGTGGGCGGTGCGTTGGCCGGACGGGCTTCGCCGCTGGGCTCCTCGAGCGAGCCGGCATACAGGAATACGTTGGCGCGGCCGCCCGCGTCGGCCGGTGCTGCCGCAGCATAGCGGGTGGCGTAATGTGCCGTGAAATACGCCTGCTCCTGCAGCAGGTAGGCGTCCTGCCACCAGATCGACGGGCTGGCCGCGTAGTAGTCCGTGAACAGCTCCGGGCGGGTGAACAGCGTGTGCAGCACCAGCAGGCCGCTGAGGGAGTGGCCGTAGAGCCCGAGCCGCCGCGGGTTGAGCGGGATGCGCTGCACCCAGTCGGCCAGCAGCACCTGCTGCAGAAAGTCCAGGAGCACGTCGGAGCCCCCTTCGGGCGGCTCGACACCGGGCGCTGGTGGCGTGTAGTCGCGCCGTCGCGCGACCGGATCGAACAGTGCGTCGCCCGGGTGGCCGATGCCGATGATGACGCAGGGTTCGCCGCGCACATAGGCGGGCCGGGTTTGCTGCAGGCGCGCCCACTGCGCGGCCAGCGGGAAGATGGCGTTGCCGTCGAGCACCACCAGCGCCGGATAGCCCTCGGGCGGCGGCGGGGCCTCGGGCATTTGCAGCCAGACGCGCCAGATGTGGCCCGAGCGCGGGTCTTCCCAGTCCAGCCAGCCCGAGAGTGGCAGCCGGGTCGGGTGCATGGGATGGTCGGCAATGGAGAGCGGCGGAGGGCTGGACATCATGGTGGTGGAGGTGGCGCAGCCGGCCAGGCTCAGCGCCAGCGGAAGGCAGGCACCGGTCTGCAGCAGGCGCCGCCGCGATGGCTGGCTGGGATGGTCATGCAACGGACGTTCACTGAAGGACATGTTGGTGAGGAAGGCGGCGGTGCCTGGTTGGATCCGGATGATGGCCGGCCCACCCTCGTGGCTGGCGGCAGGGCCGCATCACAGGGAAAAGTCGTAGCCAACGGTCAGTGGGGCGTGGTCGGAGAACTTCTGTGCCTTGTAGATGTGTTCGGTGCGCGCCAGCGCTGCCAGCGCGGGCGTGGCCAGATGATAATCCAGCCGCCAGCCGACGTTCTTCGCATAGGCCTGGCCGCGGTTGCTCCACCAGGTGTAGCAGGCGTCGGTCGTCTCGGGCTGCAGCAGGCGGTAGACATCCACCAGCGGTGTGCGGCCATTGTCCTGGTCGGAGAGCAGGCGCGTCATCCAGGCACGCTCTTCGGGCAGGAAGCCGCTGTTCTTCTGGTTGCTGCGCCAGTTCTTCAGGTCGATCTGCTGGTGGGCGATGTTGATGTCGCCGCAGAGGATGAAGTCGCGCTCCTGCTGCAGCGCATGCAGCCACGGGAAGAAGCCGTCGAGGAAGCGGTACTTGGCGAGCTGGCGCTCCTCGCCCGAGGAGCCGCTGGGAAAGTAGGCGCTGATGATCGAGAGCTTGCGCGCCGGTGTGTCAAAGCGCAGCTCGATGTAGCGGCCCTCGGAATCGAACTCGCTGCGGTCCCAGCCGAGGATCACCTCGCTGGGGGTGTGGCGCGTGTAGATGCCCACACCCGAGTAACCCTTCTTCTGCGCGAGCTGGAAGTGGCCCTGCATGCCGGCGAGCTCGCCGAGCCCGGCCTTGTCGATGTCGGCCTGTTGGGCCTTGACTTCCTGGACGCACATACAATCGGGCCTGGCCTCTTCGAGCCAGCCCTCCAGACCCTTGTTGATGGCCGAGCGGATGCCGTTGAGATTGAGGCTGGTGAGATGAAACAGTGCTTTTTGCATGGGATGAGAAAACGATGAGTGACAGCCATACGCACGAACCGAACCGGATGCTGGCGATCAGTCCTGCGCAGGCGTTCGTGCGGTTTGCGATCGACAGCGGCGTGTTGCGCTTTGGGGACTTCACCACCAAGGCCGGCCGCCAGAGCCCCTATTTCTTCAATGCCGGGCTGTTCAACGATGGCCACAAGCTGCTGCAACTGGCGCAATTCTATGCAAACGCCATTGTCGCCAGCGGCATCCAGTTCGATATGGTCTTCGGCCCGGCCTACAAGGGCATCGTGCTGGCCGCGGCCGTTTCCATGGAGCTCGCGCGTCTGGGCCGCAACGTGCCGTTTGCCTACAACCGCAAGGAAGCCAAGGACCATGGCGAGGGCGGCACGCTGGTGGGCGCGCCGCTCGAAGGGCGCGTGCTCATCATCGATGACGTGATTTCCGCCGGCACCGCGGTGCGAGAGTCGATCGCCATCATCAGCGCCGCCGGTGCCACGCCGTATGCGCTGGCCATCGCGCTCGACCGGCAGGAGAAAGCCACCGAAAATGGCCGGGATGTACCCCACAGCGCGGTGCAATATGTGCAGAATGCGCTTGGCCTGCAGGTCTGCAAGGTCGCAACGCTGGCCGACATCCTGGGCGTGCTCGAGCATGATGCGGATTCGGGCCATCTGGCGCAGTACCGTGACAGGGTGCAGGCTTACCGTCAGCAGTATGGCGTGTGAACAACGCCGCCTTGGCCGCTACCATCTGAGAGTCTGGAGTGAGGAGATCGCCGCGCATGAAGACAAGCAACTGGTCCGCCCAAGCCCTCGCCCTGGGCTTGCTGATGGGCGCGCTGCCGGCGCCTTCGGCTCTGGCCCAGCAGGCGGGTGCCAAGCGCATCTACACCTGTGTCGACAACAGCGGCCGCACCCTGACCTCCGACCGGCCGATCGCCAGCTGCATCGACCGTGAACAGCGCATTCTCGATGGCGTTACCGGCCACCAGCAGGGCGTGCTGCCGCCCAGCTACACCGAGGCCGAGCGCCGTGAAATCGAGCGCCAGCAGCAGGCCCGGCAGGAAGAGCAGCGCCGCCTGCGCGACCAGCGCCAGCGCGAGCGCGTGTTGCTGATGCGCTACCCCAACCAGCAGGCCCACGATGCGGCCCGCACCATCGCCAAGGAGCAGGTGCAGGCGGTGATCCGCGGCTCCGAGCTGCGCCTGGAACAGCTGCAAGAGGCCCGGCAAAAGCTCGATGCGGAGCTGGAGTTCTATGGCAACGACCTGGCCAAGGCGCCCAACGCCCTCAAGCGCCAGTTCGACAACAACCGCCGCGATGTCGAGGAGCAGCAGCGTTTCATCGAGGCGCAGCGCCAGGAGCTCGCCCGCATCGACGCGCTCTATGACGCCGAACTCGGGGCGCTCAAGGCCCTCTGGGGGCGCTAGGGAAGCCTTGCGGCCGCCACGGCGGCCGGCGCGTGGGCCCGTTCAGGCCGCCTGGGCGCTCAATGCTTCTCGTGACCTTGCGACATCAGCCGCTCGGTGAAGGCAATCGCCATGGCCGAGAGCAGGAAGGTGATGTGGATCGCCGTCTGGGCGATCAGCACCCGGTCGGCGTAGTTGTCGGCGTTGATGAAGGTCTTGAGCAGGTGGATCGAACTGATGCCGATGATCGACAAACCCAGCTTGACCTTGAGCACCGAGGCATTCACGTGGTTGAGCCATTCGGGCTGGTCCGGGTGGCCTTCGAGGTGCATGCGGCTGACGAAGGTCTCGTAGCCGCCGACGATCACCATGATCAGCAGGTTGGAGATCATCACCACGTCGATCAGTGCCAGCACCACCAGCATGATGATGGTTTCGTTGAGTTTGGTGGGCGGAAAGTCGGGTTTGTAGCCGATGCTCTCGACCAGCGCCGAAAGCGCTGCCTGGCTGCCGAAGGCCGCCTCGATCAGGTGCACCAGCTCGACCCAGAAATGGTAGACGTAGATGACTTGCGCGAGGATCAGTCCGAGGTAGAGCGGCAACTGCAGCCAGCGGCTGGCAAAGATCAGCGCCGGCAGCGGGCGCAGGGGAGAGTGGCGTGACGGGTTCGGGTCGGACATGGGGGTGTGGAGGTGTGCGGGTTTGACAGGATTGCAAGGTGGTGAATTCTATGGCAATCATGACCACCGCATGTCCCCGGTCATCCCGGCCCGTTACCGCAGCATCGGATAGAGCGATGCGAGCAGCAGCAGCGCCATGCCGATATTGAAGGCACGCACGGCGCCAGGTTGGCGCAGACAGCGGCGCAGCGCCACGCCAAACAGCGTCCAGATGGAGATGCTGGGCAGGTTGACCAGGCCGCACAGCAGCGCGCCGATGAGCAGGTTCGCGAGGAAGTCGGTCTGCGGCATGTAGACCGCCACCACGCCCAGGGCCATCGTCCAGGCCTTGGGGTTGACCCACTGGAACAGCGCTGCCTGCATGAAGCTCAGTGGCCGGCTGGTTTGGCCCTCACCCGTGACCGGCCCGGCCGAGGCAATCCGCCAGGCCAGGTAGAGCAGGTAGGCCGCGCTGGCGATCTTCAGCCAGTCATACAGCGCGGGCCAGGCCTGGAACAGCATGCCAAGCCCCAGACCGACCACCACCAGCATCAGCATGAAGCCGCCGCTGATGCCCAGCATGTGCGGCACGCTGCGGCGAAAGCCGTGGTTGAGTCCGGAGCTCGCCAGCATGATGTTGTTGGGGCCGGGCGTCACCGATGAGGCAAACGCGAAAAGAGCCATCGGCAGCCAGATGCTGGTCGTCTGCTGGGAAAGGGGCGAGAAAAGGGCGAAGTCTGGCATGGGCAATTCGTGCACGGCCGTGGCCGCAGAGGTGGAAACACGGGATGCCCGCACTATAGGAATGAATGCCTGTACAGTACCGATACAATTTTTCGAATAGTTATTTCACTGTACTGGTTGGAAATCATGAGAACCTTGCTGGTCGATGCCTTCGAGCCGCCACGGCGCGATGTCGACATGCCGCTGACCGATCAGATCGCTGCGATGCTCATGCAGCGCCTGGGCATGCTGGCGCTGCGACCCGGCAGCCGACTGCCTTCCATCCGGGCCATGGCCGAGCACCTGGGCGTGAGCCGCTTCACGGTGGTGGAAGCCTATGAGCGGCTGGTCGCGCAAGGCTGGTTGCAGGCACGTCAGGGCGCCGGCTATTTCATCAGCGGCCGTGCGGTGCCTGCCGACCGGGGAGCCATCGATACGCGCTTGCTTGCGTCTCAGGGGCAACAACTGCAACAACTGCCGCAGGAGGCGCGGGAGGCCGGACACACCGCGGCTCCTGTTGGTGTTGGCGGAGAGGTTGGCATGGATCCACCCTGTGCCGCACTGGTGCCTGCCACGTCACCGCTCCTGCAACCCCAACTCGATGTGGCCTGGCTGCTGGGCAGCACGCTGCGCGACGTGGGCGGCGGCTTCATTCCCGGCAGTTCCGCGCTGCTGCCGCACCATTGGCTCGATGCCGAACTGCTGGCCGCGGCCACGCGCAGCGTCGGGCGCAGCGCGCACGCCGCGCTGCTCGGCTATGGCCAGCCCAGGGGTTATGCACCACTGCGTGCCAGCATCGCTGCGCAGCTGCAAAGCATCGGCATCGCAGCAGATGGCGAGCGCCATCTGCTGCTCACCAGTGGTGTCACGCATGCGGTCGATCTGGTACTTCGCGCTTTCACCCGCCCGGGTGACACCGTGCTGGTCGAGGATCCGGCCTGGTTCCTGGTGTTCGGGCGCCTGGCTGCCGCGGGTGTGCGGGTGCTGGGCGTGCCGCGCACGCCGGCGGGGCCGGACCTGCAGGTGCTCGAGGAACTGGCGCGCAAGCACCGGCCGCGCCTTTTCATCATCAACAGTGCCATCCACAACCCGACTGGCTATAGCCTGCCGGCACGCTCGGCGCATGCCATCCTGAATCTGGCCGAGCGGCACGACTTTCTGCTGTTCGAGGACGACACCTATGGCGAGCTGCATCCGGGCGGCGCGATCCGGCTGGCCGCGCTCGACGGACTCGAGCGCGTGATCCACGTCGGCGGCTTCTCCAAGACGCTGGCGGCCAGCCTGCGCGTGGCCTACGTGGCGGCGGCGCCTGCCTTGATCGGGAGTCTGACGGACCTCAAGCTGCTCTCGGGCCTGACGACGCCGGAGCTGCCCGAGCGGGTGGTGCAGAAGGTGCTGGCCGACGGCCACTACCAGCGGCACCTGCAGCGGGTGCGCGAGCAGGTGGATGCCGCGCGGCACAGTTGCCTGCGCTTCTTCGCCGACCTGGGGCTGCGCATCGAAGCGCAGCCGGTCGGCGGCATGTTCCTGTGGGTCGATTGCCGGCAGGACAGCGAGCAGCTCGCCCGCCGTGCTGCCGCCCGCAACCTGTTGCTGGCGCCGGGGCGGCTGTTCTCGCCGTCGCAGGCACCCGATACGCATGTGCGCTTTGCGGTCTCGCTGGCCGAGAGTGCACCGACCCGGCAGATCGTGCGCGAGCTGCTGGAGCGGCCACTGGGTTGAGTCGGGCTGAGCCGGGTTGGGGCGATGCGGGCGTCAACAGGTTCCAGCGGTTGCGATCGCTATAATCCAGCCGTTCCTGGGGGTGCCCTGACGGGCTGAGACTCGGTTGCCACATGACTGCCTTTGAGCGTGTGCGGCACGCCGTAACCCTTTGAACCTGATCCGGGTCATGCCGGCGAAGGGAAGGATGCAAGGCGGTTTGCCGCACGCCGGGGCCAGGCGGTTGCCTCGCCTGTGTGCCGGCTGATCCGGCATTGCGCGGTAGCGCAGGCACGCACCTTCCCATGACTTTTCATTGGGAGGTATGGATGCTCAGCACGTCGTCGGCGCTTTTCTGGCTCGTTTTCTTCTCCGCAGGGTTTGCCCTTGCCGGCATGGCCTATGCCCGGCGGGTGCGCGGCGACCTGGAGGACTTCATCGTCGCGCGCAACAGCCAGGGTTCGGTGGCCACGGTGCTGACGCTGCTGGCGTCGTCGCTGGGCGCCTGGATTCTGCTCTCGCCGCCGCAGGCCGCCACCTGGGGCGGCCTGGCCGCGGTGATCGGCTATGCGCTGGGCGCCATGTCGCCCCGGCTGGCGATGATTCCGCTGGGCCAGCGCATGCGTGAGCTGATGCCGCGCGGGCATTCGCTCACCGAGTTCCTGATGGCGCGCTATGGCCGCCCGATGTATGCGCTGGCGCTGCTCATCATGCTGTTCTACATGTTCATCGCGATGGCCGCGGAGATCACCGCGATCGCCATGCTGGTAACGCTGCTGGCGCCCGTGCCGCTGTGGCTGACGGCGGCCATCGTGCTGGGCTTCACGCTGCTCTACACCGCTTATGGCGGCCTGCGTGCCTCGATCTTCACCGACAAGGTACAGATCGTCATCATCGTGCCGCTGCTGCTCGCGCTGGTGGCCATCGGCTGGCATGCCGCGGGCGGGGCGCGGCCGGTGATCGAGGGGTTGCAGCAGAAGGCGCCGCAGTTGCTCGACCTTACCGATCCGGTGGGCATCAAGGCCGGGCTGACCTTCTTCGTGGCCATTCTGCTGACGGGCATCTTCCATCAAGGCAACTGGCAGCGCATCTACTCGGCGCGCAGCATCGGCGACATGCGCCGGGGCTTCCTGCTCGGCGGCGTGCTGGTGGTGCCGTTCATCTTCGTGATGGGGCTGTTCGGACTGGCCTACGTGGCCCTGGCGCCCGGCGGCGACAGCTCGGTGGCGCTCTTCAGCGTGGTCATGCCCAGCCTGCCGGTATGGATGGCGGTGGCCCTGATTCCACTCGGGCTGGCGCTGGTGATGAGCAGCGCCGACACCACCATCAGTGCCGTCTCCTGCATCATCGCGGTCGATGTCGGCCGCCTGCTGCCGCGGGCCCGTCCGGCCACGCTGATGCGCCTGGCGCGCTGGCTGATCCTGTTGCTGGCCGTCCCGGTGATGGTGGTGGCGGCGCAGGGCTACAGCGTGCTGTACCTGTTCCTGCTGGCGGACCTGCTGTGCGCGGCAGCGGCGTTTCCGGTGTTCTTCGGACTCTACAGCCGAGGCCACGATGGCTTCGATGCCACCGTGGCGACGCTGGCCGGACTGGCCGCAGGGCTGCTGGTGTTTCCGCGGCCGGGCCAGCCGATGGATCACCTGCTCGAAGCCTTTCTGCTGGCCGCGCTGGTGCCGGCCCTGGTGGTCGGCCTGTTGCGCCTGCTGCGGCCACGGCGCACGCCGTTCGAGCTGCAGTCACTGGCGGCCAGCGTGCGCCGGCTTGACCAGCCGCAGGCCGACTGACCGCGCCGCAAGGCGCGGCTGCCCGGACGCGCGGAGCCAGGCCGGATCTGCTCAGCCGCGCAGATTGCGTTCGGCGCGGTCGAGGTCGTCGCGCGCATCGCGCAGGCGGCGGTCCAGCTCGCGGAGCTGGTCGCGCAACTGGTTGCGTTCGGCGTCGTCCTTGGCCTTCTCCAGCTTGCGCTGCACATCGCGCTGCTCGTTGCGCAGCTGCTCCAGCGAGGTTTCGGCCTCGTTCACCTTGGTGCCTAACCGGTAGCGCTCGAGGAAGGGGCCTTCGAGCTCGGGCGGGCAGCTGTGGGCGTAGTACTTGCCCTGGCGGCCCCATTGCTCGCCGTTGTGGGCGGTGCAGAATTGCGTGATGCCGGCGGCGAAGCCCGCGAAGTACTGGGCCTGGTCGGGCACCACGCCGACATCGGCGCAGGCCTTGCGGTCGTCCTCGATGTGCGAGCGCGGCTTGCCGTCGAGCGCGGCGCGCATGCCTTGTTCGCGCCAGTCGGCGCTCAGGCATTCTTCCTTGGACATGCTGGCGCAGCCGCTCAGTGCGAGCGTGGCTGCGGCGATGACCGGCAGGGTGATGGAGACGGGCAGCGCGCGGCGGCGCGGGGAGGGGGCATGCATGTGGGCGATCCTGGGCGTGTCAGTGGTCGGATTGGAGGGCTGCGTGGCACGCGCTGCCGGCACAGGGCAGCAGCAGCGATGGAAAGGGCAGATGGCCCCAGGGCGGCGCGGAGTGCGCCAGTGGCCGTTCAGTGGTCATTGAGGTCCAGGCCATGGAAGGCCAGTTGCCGGCGCAGCGCGCGTACCTCTTCCATCAGGTCGGCGGTCAGCGCGGCCAGTTGCGGGTCGGCGTCGAAGGTGCGCTCGAGCTCGGCGATGCGGCGCGCGCGCAGCAGCGCGCGTGAACTGAAGCGCCAGGCCTGCGCATTCGGCGGCGTGGCGTCGGTGTCGGGTTGCAGCACGCCGGTGGTGACGCGCTGGATGATCCAGCCTTCATCGGTCTGGCAGGCGCGCGCGACTTCGGTGATGGTCAGCGACTGCGCATCCAGCAGTTCGGGCAGGGCATTGAGCGTCTGGGTCATGCTGTCGCTCCTGGTCGTGGGTTGAAGTTGGGGAAGGTCTTGGCCAGCGCCGCATAGGCGGCGCGCTGCTCTTCGGTCACCGGCGCTGGCACGGCCAACTGCACCACCAGGTACAGGTCGCCGGGCTCGCGCGCCGGCAGACCCCTGCCCTTGACGCGCAGCTTGCGCCCTGGCTGGCTGCCGGCGGGGACGTTGATCTCCAGCGCGCCGGCCAGCGTATCGAGCTTCACCGGCCCGCCCAGCGCGGCCTCCCAGGCTGTCAGTGGCAGTTGCTGGTAGACGTCCTTGCCTTCGGCATGCCAGCGCGCATCGGGCGCGAAATGCACCTGCAGCAGCAGGTCGCCCGCCGCGCCCTTGCCGGTGCCGGGCTGGCCCTTGCCGGCCAGACGGATCATCTGCCCTTCGTAGACGCCTTTGGGAATGGTCACGTGCAGCTCGCGGTTCGTCTCGACGGCATGGCCTTCGGCATTGAGTTCCACGCCGCGCAATTGCAGCACGCGCGTGGCGCCGCTGTAGCTCTCGGGCACCGTCAGTTCGATGCTGGCGTGCTGGTCCTGGCCGCGCGCATCGGGTGGCGGGCCGCGGCGGCGGGCCTGCTGACCGCGGCCGAACAAATCCTCGAAGAAGCTGCTGAAGTCGCCCGCCTGGCCGCCGCCAGGCATGCCGTCGGTGCCGCCGGATCGGAAGTGGAACGAGCCTTCGTCCCAGCCCGGCGGCGGCTGAAAGCCCGCACCGCCCTGGAACTGGCTGGCATCGCCGAGCTGGTCGTAGGCGGCGCGCTTTTCCGGGTCGGAGAGCACGGTGTTGGCCTCGTTGACCTCGGCCATGCGTGCGGCCGCGTCGGGTTCCTTGCTGATGTCGGGGTGGTACTTGCGAGCCAGGCGCCGGTAGGCCTTCTTGATGTCGTCGGGCGTCGCATCCTTGGCCACGCCGAGAATCTTGTAGTAGTCCTTGTAATCCATGCGATCTTTCTGAGACAGTTTCAGTGGCTGAATGCGTCAGCCTCGGCCCGATTGTGGCCCTTGGGGACGACGGATGTCGAGTGCCGGGTGGTGCCGGTCGGGCCCGCCGGGCGGCGGCCATTGCCCGGATTTTGGCACAGGCGCTGGCGGTGGTGCGGCGGCCGGCAGGCCGCTGCCATGTCCTCTATGATGGGTGCCTGTGTTGGGCCGGCCCCCGGACCCGTGGTTCACCCCTTGTGAAGATGCCTGCGTCCATGCCCTTGCCCAGCGATCCCTTGTTCAACCTGTCCCTGGAGAAGGGGCTGGCCGTGCTGGCGGCCTTCGATGGTGGCCACAAAAGCCTGTCGCTGGGGCAGATTGCGGAGCGCGCCGGCATGAGCAAGGCCTCGGCGCAGCGCTCGGTGCACACGCTGCAGGTGCTCGGCTATGTGGGCAAGAGCGACAAGACCCGCCAGTTCCACCTGCTGCCCAAGGTGGTCGCGCTGGGCTTCAACTACCTGGTCGGACACCCGATGATCCAGCTGGCCCAGCCCTACCTGGCCGAGTTGAGCCGCGCCAGCGGAGAGACCGCCAGCCTGACCGAGCCGTGCGGGCTGGACATGGTCTACGTCTCGCAGTTCCTGACCACGCAATATGTGCCTGTGCACACGCCGGTGGGCATGCGCATTCCGATGTATTGCACCAGCAGCGGGCGCGCGTATCTGAGCCGCCTCGGAGACGAGCCGGTCTGGGGTGTGCTCGATGCCTCGCAGATCGAGCCGCGCACCCCGGCGACGCAGACCGACCGCCGCAAGATTTTCCAGCTGATCCAGCAGGCCCGTCGCCATGGCTATGCCCTCAACGCCGAGGAACTGTTCGAGGGCGACATGGGCGTGGCCGCGGCAATCACGGGGGCGGGCGGACAGGTGCTTGGCGCGGTGCATGTCTCGCCCGCCGTGAGCCGCTGGAGTCCCGAGGAGGCGGTGGCGCGGCTGGCGCCATTGGTGATGGAGTGCGCGCGGTCGATCTCCCGTTCGCTGACGCATTTCTGATGCATTTCCGATGCAGCGCTGACCCGTTTTGACCTGTTTTCGTCGCATGCCGCCAATTGGTGCATGGCGGTGTGGCGCGTCCGTGCACAGGCGCGCCAACGGTGCAGGCAGCGATGGCAGGCGGTGCAAGGGCCGATGATCGGCTTCAATCAAGGATGATTCGCATTTTCCGATGATTTGCAATGCATTGATTTTGAATGCGCTCATGATATTTGGAATCGATAAACGATACATGTGAATCGATTGGCATGTGTATTGCTGTGCAGCATGGAACTCTCACCACAACCCCCAGGAGGTTTCCATGTTCAGTCCCCCCGCGAAGAAGTTTTCGGCCCGGCATTTGGGCCGTCTGGCGCTGACGGCCGCCATGGCCGCAGCCTGTGGCACCTCGGCCATGGCGCAGGAGAAGATCCTGCGCATCGGCATGACCGCCGGCGACATTCCCCGCACTTCCGGCCAGCCGGACCAGGGCTTCGAGGGCAACCGATTCACCGGCATTCCGATCTACGACTCGCTGACGCAGTGGGACCTGAGCTCCGAGACCAAGCCGAGCGTGCTGATCCCCGGCCTGGCCGAGTCCTGGACGGTGGACGACGCGGACAAGACCAAATGGATCTTCAAGCTGCGCCCGGGCGTGAAGTTCCATGACGGCTCGGACTTCGACGCCGATGCGGTGGTCTGGAACGTGGACAAGGTGCTGAGCAAGGATGCGCCGCAGTACGACCCGGCCCAGGTGGGCGCGACCGCCTCGCGCATGCCGACGCTGCGCAGCGCCCGCAAGATCGACGACCTGACGGTGGAACTCGTCACCTCCGAGCCCGACTCCTTCCTGCCGATCAACCTGACCAACCTCTTCATGGCATCGCCCGCGCACTGGCAGGCCAAGTTCGAGGCCGTGCCCGCGACCGTGACGGATCCGGCCGAGCGCAGCAAGCAGGCCTGGGCCGCGTTTGCCGCCGATGCCTCGGGAAGCGGACCGTTCAAGCCGGCGCGCTTCGTGCCGCGCGAGCGTTTCGAGATGGTCAAGAACGAGGCCTACTGGGACGAGAAGCGCCGCCCCGCCATCGATCGCGTGGTACTGCTGCCGCTGCCCGAGCCCAGCGCCCGCACGGCGGCGCTGATGTCCGGCCAGGTGGACTGGATCGAGGCGCCCGCGCCCGACGCCATCGACGCCATCAAGGGCCGCGGCTTCAACGTGTACTCCAACCCGCAGCCGCACATCTGGCCCTGGCAGTTCTCCTTCCTGGAAGATTCGCCGTTTGCCGATGCGCGCGTGCGCCACGCCGCCAACCTGTGCGTGGACCGCGCCTCGCTCAAGGTGCTGCTTGGCGGCCTGATGGAGGAGGCCTCGGGCATCGTCGCCAAGGGACACCCCTGGTACGGCAAGCCGACCTTCGACGTGAAGTACGACGTGCCGGCCGGCCAGAAGCTGATGCAGGAGGCCGGTTTCTCGGCCAGCAAGCCGGTCAAGGTCAAGATCCAGACCTCGGCCTCGGGCTCCGGCCAGATGCAGCCGCTGCCGATGAACGAGTTCATCCAGCAGAACCTCAAGGACTGCTACTTCGACGTGGAGTTCGACGTGCTGGAGTGGAACACGCTGTTCTCCGGCTGGCGCCTGGGTGCCAAGGACCCCGGCGCGCATAACTCCCACGCGACCAATGTGACGGCCGCCACCATGGATCCGTTCTTCGCGATGGTCCGCTTCGTCAGCACCAAGGCGCAGCCGCCGGTCTCCAACAACTGGGGCTACTACAGCAACCCCAAGATGGATGAGCTGGTCGACAAGGCCCGCACCACCTTCGATGCCGACGAGCGCGACGTGGCGCTGGCCCACCTGCACGAGTACATCGTGGACGAAGCGCCGTTCCTGTTCGTCGCGCACGACGTGGGCCCGCGCGCCATGTCCGCCAAGGTCAAGAATGTGGTGCAGCCCAAGAGCTGGTTCATCGACATCGCGACGATGCAGATGGACTGAGTGTCGCAAACCCGGTGACACCCAGTGCCACCGGGTGGCATGCCGGCAGGACCGCAAGGCCGTTACCCCCTCGCCCTGCCGCCCCCGCCCGTGCCTGCATGACCTCCCTCTGACCAACTGCCGCCCGGCCCGGCCGGCGCATTGGTCGGCCGATCAAAAAGACAGCCCCCAGAGGTTCCACGATGCTTGCCTATCTGCTCAGACGCCTGGGATATGCCTTGCCCATCATGCTGGGCGTCTCCTTCCTGTGTTTTCTGCTGGTGCACCTCTCGCCGGGTGATCCGCTGGTTTCCATCCTGCCGGCCGATGCCTCGGTCGAGCTGCAGCAGCAGATGATGCAGCTCTACGGCTTCGACCGCAGCCTGCCCGAGCAATTCCTCTCCTGGATCTGGCGTGCCCTGCATGGCGACCTGGGTACCTCCATCGCCACCAGCCGCCCGGTCACCGGAGAGGTCATGAAGGCGGTGGGCAACACGCTGATGCTGGCCCTGCTGGCCACCGCCATCGGTTTCTTCTTTGGCAGCCTGTTCGGCTTCGTGGCCGGGTACTTCCGCAATTCCTGGGCGGACCGGCTGGCCTCCTTCATCTCCATCATCGGCGTGAGCATGCCGCACTACTGGCTGGGCATGGTGCTGGTCATCATCTTCTCGGTCAAGCTGATGTGGCTGCCGGCCACCGGTGCCGGGCCCGGCGGCTCCGACAGCTGGGCCTGGGACTGGGCGCATGTCCAGTACATGATCCTGCCGGCCATCACCATGTCCTTCATCCCGATGGGCATCATCGCCCGCACCGTACGGGCGCTGGTGGCCGACATCCTCTCGCAGGAGTTCGTGGTGGGACTGCGGGCCCGCGGTCTGGGCGAGTGGGAGGTGTTCAAGCACGTCGTCAAGAACAGCGCCCCCACCGCGCTGGCCGTGATGGGCCTGCAGCTGGGCTACCTGCTGGGCGGCTCGATTCTGATCGAGACGGTGTTCTCCTGGCCGGGCACCGGTTTCCTGCTCAATCAGGCCATCTTCCAGCGCGACCTGCCGCTGCTGCAAGGCACGATTCTGGTGCTGGCGCTGTTCTTCGTGGTGCTCAACCTGCTGGTCGATGTGCTGCAGACCGTGTTCGATCCACGCATTGAAAGGGGCTGAGGCCATGACCACTGCAACAACCCCCGGCCTGTCGGCCGCCGTCAAGCCCGCAGCAACCTCTGCCGCGGCCGCAGCGAACGCCCCGGTGGCACGCTCGCGCGGACATGGCGCCAACGTGCTGCGCCGCCTGGTGCGCAATCCGGTGGCCATGGTGGCCGCGGCCATCATCGTGCTGCTGGTCGCGATGGCGATCTTCGCGCCCTGGATCTCGCCGGCCGACCCCTTTGCCACGTCCATGCTCAAGCGCCTCAAGCCGATCGGCACCGAGGGCCACCTCCTGGGCACCGACGAGCTGGGCCGCGACCTGCTCTCGCGCCTGATGCTGGGCGCGCGCCTGTCGCTGTTCATGGGCATCGCGCCCGTCATCATGGCTTTCGTGATCGGCAGCGCCATCGGCATCCTGGCCGGCTATGCGGGCGGCTTCGTCAACACCGCGCTGATGCGCTGCATCGACGTGCTGTACGCGTTTCCCTCGGTGCTGCTGGCCATCGCGCTCTCGGGGGCGTTGGGCGCGGGCATCACCAACTCGCTGATTTCGCTGACCATCGTGTTCGTGCCGCAGATCGCGCGCATCGCCGAGAGTGTGACCACGCAGGTGCGCCGCAGCGATTACGTGGATGCGGCGCGCGCCTCGGGCGCCGGCGCCTTCACCATCGTGCGCCGGCATGTGCTGGGCAACGTGGTCGGGCCGATCTTCGTCTATTCCACCAGCCTGATCTCGGTGGCGATGATCCTGGCATCGGGCCTCTCGTTCCTGGGCCTGGGCGTCAAGCCGCCGCAGCCCGAATGGGGGCTGATGCTCAACACGCTGCGCACGGCCATCTACACCCAGCCCTGGGTGGCGGCACTGCCGGGCGTGTTCATCTTCATCACCTCGGTGTCCTTCAACATGCTGGCCGATGGCCTGCGCTCGGCCATGGAGGTCAAGCAATGAGCAAGCTCAAGAATGCCCTGGAGCCGGTGCTGATCAATCCCGGCCCAGCACGCCCGACCGTTGGCGCCGAGGGCCTGGGCGGGCCGGCCCAGCCGCTGCTGATGGTGCGCGGCCTGCAGAAGCACTTTCCCATCAAGCGCAAGGGCTTCGGCTTCGGGCGCGGCGAGAGGCTGGCGGTGCGCGCCGTTGACGGCGTGAGCTTCGACATCCTCAAGGGTGAAACGCTGGGCGTGGTGGGCGAATCGGGCTGCGGCAAGTCCACCACCGCGCGCCTTTTGATGCAGCTGACGCTGCAGGACCGTGGCGAGCTGATCTTCGACGGCCAGAGCGTCGGCGGCCCCGACCTGCCGCTGCGCCAGTTCCGCCGCCAGACGCAGATGGTGTTCCAGGACAGCTATTCTTCGCTGAATCCGCGCATGACCATCGAGGATTCGATTGCCTTTGCGCCCAGCGTGCACGGCACGCCGGCGCAGGAGGCGCTCGAGCGCGCGCACAGCCTGCTGGCGCGCGTGGGGCTGGCGCCCAGCCGCTTTGCCGGGCGGTATCCGCACGAGCTCTCGGGCGGCCAGCGCCAGCGCGTCAACATCGCGCGGGCCCTGGCGCTCGAGCCCAGGCTGGTGATCCTGGACGAGGCCGTCTCGGCGCTCGACAAATCGGTGGAGGCGCAGGTGCTGAACCTGCTGATGGACCTCAAGCAGGAATTTGGCCTCACCTATGTGTTCATCAGCCATGACCTGAACGTGGTGCGCTTCATCTCCGACCGCGTGCTGGTCATGTACCTCGGGCAGGTGGTCGAGGTGGGCCCGGCCGACGAAGTGTTCGACCGCCCCTTCCACCCCTACACGGCCGCGCTGCTGCGCTCCATGCCCAGCACCAACCCGCTCGAGCGCACCATGGAGGCGCCGCTCTCGGGCGATCCGCCCAACCCCATCAACCCGCCGGGCGGCTGCCGTTTCCACACGCGCTGCGCATTCGCGCAAGCCGTGTGTGCACAAAAGCAGCCGACCTTTGCCGAGGCCGGCGCCGGCCACAGCGTGGCCTGCCTGCGCTATGAGCCCGGATCCGGTTACCGCATTCCGATCGAGGAGGTGAGCCATGCCTGACATCGTCCAACGGGTCACGGAGACCATCGGCGTCGCGGGCGACGGCCGCGTCGTTGCCGAAACCGTCGTCGAGACGCGCATCGATGGGATCGGGGCGGACCCCGCAGCGCCACGTCCGGCCATGGTGTCGCTGCGCGAACTGCGCGTGGAGTTCCACACGCCGGACAAGCGGGTCCAGGCCGTCAACGGCGTGGATCTGGATGTGCGCCAGGGCGAGGTCATGGCGCTGATCGGCGAATCCGGCTCGGGCAAAAGCGTCACGCTGCGGGCCATGATGCGGCTGCACAACGAGCGCTCCACCCGCTACCACGGCGCGCTGGAGGTAGCCGGTCGCGACGTGCTGCGCATGGGCCGCAGGGAACTGGCCGACCTGCGCGGCAAGACCATTGCGATGATCTTCCAGGAGCCGCTGCTGGCACTCGATCCGGTCTACACGGTGGGCGAGCAGATCGTCGAGACCATTCTCCGCCACGAAAAAGTGAGCCGGCAGCAGGCGCGCCAGCGCGCGCTGGCGCTCTTCGAGAAGGTGCGTATTCCCAGCCCGGAGCGGCGCCTCGATGCCTATCCGCACGAGATGTCCGGCGGCATGCGCCAACGCGCCATGATCGCGCTGGCGCTGGCCTGCAACCCGCAGGTGCTGCTGGCCGACGAGCCCACCACGGCGCTCGATGCCACGGTGCAGATCCAGATCCTGCTGCTGCTGCGCGAGCTGCAGAAGGAGCTCGGCCTGTCCATCGTGTTCGTCACGCACGACATCGGTGCGGCCGCCGAGGTGGCCGACCGCATGGCGGTGATGTATGCCGGCCGCATCATCGAGCAGGGGCCGGCGGTGAATTTGCTGACCCAGCCCCGCCATCCCTACACCCACGCGCTGCTGCAAAGCCGCAGCCATGGCGCCATGCAAAAGGGCCAGCGCCTGCAGACCATCGGCGGCGCGCCGCCCGATCTCTCCCGTCTGCCTCCGGGCTGTGCGTTTGCCGAGCGCTGCGCGCATGCTCGGCCCGCCTGCCGGGAGCAGCAACCGCCGGCGGAGGTGGTCGGCCCCGAGCACTTGGTGCGGTGCATCCGTGTGCACGAGTGGCAATGCGACACGGCCACGCCAGCGCCAGCGCCAGCGTCAGCGCCTGACGATGCCGCCCTGCATGAATGACCTGCAGCTGACCTGCTTGCGCCTTTCACTCCTGCCATCTTCCAATCTGAACTGCTGACCTGAACCGCCGACCATGACCCAAGCCGACAGCAACGCCTTTTGCTTCATCCCTTATCCCGCACCGTCTGAAACACTGCAGAAAGCACCAGCGGCGGGGGGAGGGCCGCTCGCCGGCCTCGACTTCGCCGTCAAGGACATCTATGACGTGGCCGGCTATCCGAGTGGCTGGGGCAACCCGCATGCGCTCGCGCTCTCGGGCATCAAGACGCAATCGGCACCCGTGGTGCAGGCCCTGCAGGCGGCGGGCGCACGCGTCACCGGCAAGGTCATTACCGACGAACTGGCATTCTCGATGAACGGCAAAAACGCGCATTTCGGCACGCCGCGCAACGGCGCCGCGCCCGATCGCATTCCGGGCGGCTCCAGTTCCGGCTCGGCCTCGGCGGTCTCCAACGGCCTGTGCGATTTCGCCATTGGCTCGGATACCGGCGGCTCGGTGCGCTGCCCGGCCAGCCACTGCGGCCTGATCGGGCTGCGGCCCACGCACGGGCGCATCAGCCTGGCCGGCTGCATGCCGCTGGCGCCGGGCTTCGACACCTGCGGCTGGTTCGCGCGCGACATGGCAGTGTTCGCCAGGGTCGGCGAGGTGCTGCTGGGCGAAGACCGGCAGCCCTTGCCGGCGGCGCCGCGGCTGCTGCTGGCGGCCGACATCCTGGCCTCGCTCGACACGCAGGTCCAGGCGGCCGTGCAGGGCGTGCTGGCGCAGCTGGTGCGAAAGCCAGACGCGCAAGGAGGGGAAGGCGAGGGAGGGGTGGGCTGGACGAAGCCGCAGCCGGTCGATGCCTGGCTGATGCCCTCGATCGATCTGTACTGGGCGTTTCGCATCATCCAGGGCTGGGAAGCCTGGCGCAGCCAGGGCGGGATGATCGAGCGCTACGGCCTGCAGCTTGGCCCTGGCGTGCGCGACCGTTTCGCCTGGTCCAAGGACATCACGGCCGAGCAGGTGGCGCCGCAACTGGCGCTGCGCCAGGCCTTCACCGAGCGCCTCGAAGCACTGCTGGGGCGCGACGGCGTGCTGCTCATGCCCACCATGCCGCAGGTGGCGCCGCTCTTGAGCCAGAGCGAGACCGAGCTGGAGGATTACCGCAACCAGGCCATCCACATGCTGTGCCTTTCGGGTCTGGCGGGCCTGCCGCAGATTTCGCTGCCGCTGATGCGCATCGAAGGTGTGCCGCTCGGCTTCTCGCTGCTCGGACCGCGCGGCAGCGACCAGTCGCTGATCGCGCTGGCCGCGCGCATCATGGCCGGCGTGGCAAGGCCCGCAGGCTGATAGCCATTTTCCCCGCGCCTTGGTGATGGATGGGCGCCGGATCGGCGCAGCGCCTGCATGCGCCCCACAGGCCAAGCACCACGGACGAGCCACAACGAAAAACCAATCACGGACAACCGACGCAAAGGACCACCAACATGAGCAAACCTTTACTGATCAATGGCGAACGCCTCTGGAACACCCTGATGGAGCATGGCAGGATCGGCGGCACGGCCAAGGGCGGCGTGTGCCGCCTGGCGCTGAGCGAACTCGACGGCCAGGGCCGGGATCTCTTCGTGCACTGGTGCAAGGAGGCGGGCCTGGAGGTGCGCATCGACGCCATCGGCAACATCTTCGCACGCCGCGAGGGTACGGACCCGAGCCGTCCGGTCATTGCCATGGGCAGCCACATCGATACCCAGCCCACCGGCGGCAAGTTCGACGGCATCTATGGCGTGATGGCCGGGCTGGAGGTGCTGCGCACTCTCAATGACAAGGGCATCCAGACCAAGGCGCCCATCGAGGTGATCGCCTGGACCAACGAGGAGGGTTCGCGTTTCGTGCCGGTGATGATGGGCTCGGGCGTGTTCACCGGCGCCTTCACGCTCGAACATGCGCTGGCCGCCACCGACGTGGACGGCCTGGCGGTGCAGGATGAGCTGCGCAAGATCGGCTACGCCGGCGAGGTGTCGCCAGGCCAGGTGCCAGGTGGCATGTTCGGCGCGTATTTCGAGGCGCACATCGAGCAGGGCCCGGTGCTGGAGGCCCATGAACTGACCATTGGCGTGGTGCCCGGCGCGCTGGGCCAGCGCTGGTACGACGTGGTCGTCACCGGCCAGGAATCGCACGCCGGCACCACCCCCATGGATCTGCGCCACGATGCGCTGCTGGCGGCCAGCCGCATCGTCGAGAAGGTCAACGCGCTGGGCAGGCACTTCGCCCCCTATGGCCGCGGCACGGTGGGCTACATGCAGGTGCTGCCCAACTCGCGCAACACCATCCCTGGCACCGTGAAATTCTCGGTGGACATCCGTGCGCTCGACGATGGCGACCTGCTTGCCATGGAGGCCGACCTCAAGGATTTCATCGCCGGACTGCAGAAGGCCGATGCCCGCCTGCAGGTCGATATGAAGCAGGTCGTCTATTTTCCTCCCTGCCATTTCGACGAGGCCTGCATCGAGAGCGTACGCGCGGCCGCGCAGGCGCTGGGCCTGGGCCACATGGACGTGGTCAGCGGCGCCGGCCACGATGCCGTCTACGTGGCCGACGTGGCGCCTGCCGGCATGATCTTCGTGCCCTGCAAGGATGGCATCAGCCACAACGAGGCGGAAGATGCGACTCCCGAGCACCTGGCCGCGGGCGCGCACGTGCTGCTCAACGCGGTGCTCAAGCACGCCAGCTGAGGTGCCGAAGCCGGCAGGCGGGACGCCATGCCCGACCTGCTGCCCGTGTTGTCGGCCAACGCCTGCGTGGGGGAATAAAGACGGTATGCGCATGGTTTTTGAATAGGGGGCAGCGGGTTTCCATGCAGAGCATAGAATCCGCTCCCGATTGATTCGCATCAATCGATTCCCTATTCAAAACAGACCATGAAGAAAAACACAATCAAACAAAGCCTGACGGCATTTTCCGCCTTGATCGGCATTTTCGGAACCTGCTACGCCGGTGCCCATTGGGGTTATGAAGGCGATGTCAATCCGGAAAAGTGGTCGGAAATATCGCCTGAATATGCCACGTGCAAAATCGGCAAGAACCAGTCCCCCGTCAATATCGATCATACCTACAAGACATCGGCTGATCCGCTGTCCTTTCACTATGTGATTGCACCGGAAGAGGTCGTCAACAACGGCCATACGATTCAGGTGAATATCGGCAATGAATCGGATTATCTGATGCTGGGCGATCACCGTTACACGCTCAAGCAATTCCATTTTCACACACCCAGTGAAAATCAGATCAAAGGCCTGAGCTTCCCGCTCGAAGGCCATTTTGTGCATGCCGATGCCGATGGCAATCTGCTGGTGCTCGCCGCCATGTTCAAGCAAGGGCAGGACAATCCGCAGCTGCAAGGCATGCTCAATGCGCTGAGCGATGAGGAAAATGCGGCCCGCGCGCTCACGCAGCCCGTGGATCTGAGCAACCTGCTGCCGAAGAACCACGACTATTACCGCTTTTCCGGCTCGTTGACGACACCGCCTTGCTCGGAAGGCGTGACCTGGGTGGTGCTCAAGGCCCCGCTGAGCGTGAGCGAAGGCCAGCTCGCCCAGTTCGAAAAGCGCATGCACCACAACAACCGCCCGGTGCAGCCGCTCAATGCCCGCTTGATCACGGACTGAACCGGGGACACTGCCCAACCAGGAAAGACATGCCGACCGAAGCGCCGGCACCTGTTCACACAACGCGCCAATGGCGCGTTTTTTCAGGATGTCGCGCATCATCTTGATCTTAGTCACTTTCTTGCGCAGCCACGCTATCTCCGCGTCCTGGGCCCTTTGCTTCGCGTTGCCAGGAAGCGCCTCTTGGGCTCCTCACGCAGCTCACGAACCCATTTGCGCAGCACGTTCTCGTGCACGTCCAGATCCTTGCCAGCTTGGGCCACCGCCACCCCGCGCTCGGTGGCCAATTTGACCGCTTCAAGCTTGAACTCGCGACTGAATTTCCTTCTCGTGACCATCTGCCACCTCCAATTTCATCTTCCGCCTTAACAAGGTGTCCTTGAAACCGGTAGCAGCCCAGTGCAGCCGTTCCGCTGCGCGAGCGAAATGCAGTTCTTCGGCCACGGCCAAGAAGCAGCGAAGGTGTGGAAGCTCCATATCCTCGTCGCCTCCTTTGATCTAGATCAGTCGTCTCTGCATAGATCAAGTCGAGTCGTACCGGATATTGACAACCAGTTTCCCATTACGTAAACTGGTTGTCAATGTTGGAGGTGCATATGAATCCGACCAAGGCAGAGAAGTTGACCAGCATCGCGTTATCCGTTTTCAGATTGAACGGCCAGCTCATTGAGTGGGGAAATCAGTTCTCCCAACCGCACGGACTGACCAGTGCGCGCTGGCAAGTGCTAGGCGCAATCTCACTGGCTCCGCAGCCTCCAAACATCCCGCAGATAGCCGCGGCGATGGGTGTCACCCGCCAAGGCGTTCTGAAACAGATCAACCTGCTTGTCGATGAGGGCTTAGTCCAGCCCCAGCCCAATCCGATGCACAAGCGTTCGCCCTTGTATTCACTGACCAAGAAGGGGGCGACCACTTATCAAGCCTTGACCGAGCGATGGCAGAAGCACGTGCAGGAGATGGCTGCCGGATTCAGTGCCACCGACCTGGATGCCGCAATCCGGGTGCTCTCGTCCATGTCGCAGGTTCATGGACGCGGGCCGGAAGAATGACCCTGCAACAAGCTCTCTAACGAATGGAGTTTTCCCATGTCTCTCATGAAGCCCCTGGATGAAAAGTTCCCGATTCAACGTCAGCTACGCATCGAGGCCGCGCCTGTGGTGCTCATCAACGTATTCACACTGGATGCGGCCGACGAGCCGGTCTTTCTGGATGTCTGGAAGGACGATGCAGAGTTCATGAAGCGCCAGCCGGGCTTCATTTCCACCCAGCTTCATCGCGCCATTGGCGAAAGCCCGACCTACCTGAACTATGCGGTGTGGGAATCCACCGAAGCGTTCCGGGCAGCTTTCACGCATCCCGAGTTCATCGCCAAGCTCTCGGCCTATCCGTCGTCCGCCGTTGCCGCCCCGCATCTGTTCCAGAAAGTTGCCGTGACCGGCATCTGCACGGTCTGAACGCGGTTCGTGACAGGAGAAGATGATGCGGCTTCTATTCCAAATCCTGGCGGTCACGGGATCGGCCATGTTCGCAGGCGTCATGCTCGCCATCGGCGTGATCCTCGGCGGCTACTGGAAAAGCCTGCCGCCTGCCGGGTTCCTCGATTGGTTCGCGCAACATGGCAGCCTGGTCATGCGCGCGATCCCGCTGGTCGTTGTTCCGACCCTGATCGGACTGACCGGCTCGCTCTGGCACGACTGGAAGGTGCCTGCCTCTCGCGGACTGTGGCTTGCGTCCGCCGCCTGCATCGTTGCCGTTCTCGCCTTCACGATGGCCTATTTCGTGCCGAGCAATGCAGCCTTTGCCGGTAAGGCCATTGCGCTCGATCAGGTGTCCGCAAAGCTCGATTCCTGGCTGCTGCTGCACAACATCCGCATCGCTCTTGCACTGGTCGCTTCGGTGCTTGGGATTGTGGCCATCACCCGTTAGGAGAATCACGATGCCAAGGATCATTCATCCACTTGCCGGCCTGGTCGCGATCCTCACAATAGCGACGTTCTGGCTCTCGACAGCCATCTCCGAACTGTTCGCCTCCCAGGCCACGGTGATCGCAGTCAAGACGGCGATCCCCTGGGGCTTTCTCCTGCTGGTGCCGGCCTTGGCCGCGACTGGCGGCTCTGGCTTCTTCCTGTCGAAAGGGCAACGGCAAGGGTTGGTCGGCGTCAAGCTCAAGCGCATGCCCTTCATCGGCGCGAATGGCCTGCTGGTGCTGATACTGGCGGCATTCTTCCTCGCATCCAAGGCAAAGGCGGGAGAGTTCGATATCGCGTTCTATGCGGTGCAGGCACTCGAACTGGCCGCTGGCGCGTTGAATATCACCCTGCTCGGCCTGAGCATGCGCGATGGGATGGCCCTTACGCAATGGCGGCGCAAGAGTTTCCTGCGGCCTGCTACCACTTACTTGGCCCGCCTCGCTGGCCAGGAAGAAATCGCCAAAGGCACGCTGGCGTTTCGCGTCAGCAAGCCCGAAGGCTTCGAGTTCGCAGCCGGGCAAGCCGTGTACGTCACCATCCCCGACCTGAAACCGGCGGACGCCAAGGGAAAGATCAGAACATTCTCCATCGCCAGCGCCCCGCAGGATTCGGAACTGGAGATGGCGACCCGGCAGACCGATAGCAGCTTCAAACGATACCTGGTCGATGCTCCCGCTGGCACCAGCGTCCAGCTTGAAGGCCCCTATGGCGATCTGGTGCTGCACGAGGATGCGTCTCGCCCTGCGGTCTTTCTTGCGGGCGGGATCGGCATCACGCCCTTTCGCAGCATGGCCCTGGACGCCACGAACCGCGCATTGCCGCATCGCCTGTTCCTGTTCTACAGCAACCGAAGGCCCGAGGACGCGGCATTCCTAGCCGAATTGCGACAACTCGAAGGCAAGAACCCACGGTTCAAGTTCATCGCAACATTCACCGAAGACAGCGCACTCCCGCAGCAAGGCGCTGTGGAGCGAGGCCACATCACGGCAGCGATGCTTTCCAAGCATGTGGGCGACATGACCGCTCCCGTCTATTACGTCGCAGGGCCGGCAGCAATGGTGTCTGCGATGGAAGAACTGCTCAAGGATGCTGGCGTGAAGCCGGCGGACGTGCGCGCCGAGAGGTTTCCTGGCTATTGAAACTGCGGTTGTGTGGCAAGGCATATCCGCATTGAAAGGATCAAACGATGAAATTACGCAGCCTGACCTTCCGCTCGTTTTTGACTGCGGGCCTGATAATTGGTTTGGTGCCTGTCGTGAGTGCAGCCGACCCGGTGAATGAACGCATCGAGGGCTTCAAGGAAAGCAAACGTAGTATTGCGAGAATTGAAGACGCCATCCAGAAAGGCGATGCACTAACGGTTTCCGATCAGGCTAGGTTGCTTGCCATCTTCGCAGAGAAGATTCCAAGCCTGTATCCAGAAGATGCAAAGGGCGGATTCTTCTCGAAAGCCAAAGGCCAAATTTGGGAGAGCTTTCCAGACTTCTCGCAGAAAGCAAATTCATTCCAAGTCAGCTCGCAACAGCTTGAAGCGTCCGCAAGGGCTGATAACGTGGACATCGGGGTACTGACCCAGCGCCTGCGCGCAGTCCAAGACAGTTGCGTGTCCTGCCACCGGCAATACAAGAAGGGGCGCTGATGAGCAAGCCGAACATGCACAAGATGCGCGTATGGGACTTGCCCACTCGGCTGTTCCATTGGGCGTTGTTCGTGCTGATGACATTGCTTTTCGTGACGGCCTATGCCGGACGGATGGATGCTCACGCCGCAATGGGGCAGGCTGTTTGGGTTCTCGTGGTCTTCCGCTTGGCATGGGGTTTTATTGGAAGTCAGACAGCGCGATTCAGTGACTTCGCAAAGGGGCCATCCGCGATTCGCTCGTATCTGGCCACCGGCCAGTCAAGGACGCTTGGGCACAACCCCCTGGGGGCCGCGATGGTCTTGGCCTTGCTGGCAACCATACTCGTCCAGGCGTTGTCAGGCATGTTCTCCAGCAACGGCATCGGGTTTGATGCCCCGTTTGCTCACTTGATTAGCCGTGTGGCATCTGATTCCGTCACCAGCCTGCATGTGACCTTGGCCTACGTCATCGCGGGCCTGGTTGCGATCCACATAGCCGCCGTATTGCTGCATTGGATGTTGCGCGGGGAAAACCTGATCGTGCCGATGTTTTCAGGGAAGAAGTCGGTGCAATCAGGTACATCCGAACTGCGATTCACCCCTGCCGCTGCGGCGTTTGCCATCGTCGTTGCGGCTGCCGTTCTGCTCGCCCTAGCCAGGAAATTTATTTAACCCAGCTATTTGAGATTCGTCCATGTATAAGTATGTGAAATATGCCCACTTGATCGGCCTCTGTATGTTCATGGCCAGTATTGCGATTCATATCACGGTGGGGTTTGTACCTGGCGGGAGAGAGGTCGACTCCGTGATCCTCGTTGGGCGCCAATTGATCGACATATCGACATGGGCATTAACGGTTCCGGGGCTGGCCCTGCTGACAATCAGCGGAGCTTTCATGGTCGCAAAAACATCAAAAGGGCTTGGGCAGCGCAAATGGCTTATTGCGCATATGGTGCTTGCTGCCCTTGCCATCATCAATGCAGGAGCCATATTGATTCCGATGGGTCAGGAAGTTTTCGACATAGCGAAGAACCTTCCTGCCAATAGTGACTTGATGGATGCCTATCAGCCGGTCAAGCTAAAAGAGAGCATTCTAGGCGGTGTAAACCTTCTCTTTGCGCTTGCCGCGATATTCATGGCGACGATCAAACCGAAGTTTCAGCGAAGCGCATAGGTCTCTGCTTATAACCTGATTTGATGTCCGAATCGCCCCGCTGAACTGCGGGGCGATTGCGTCAAATGGCCATACCTTTGGATCGACCAATCTCCCACGATACCCCGCCGCCGCGCACCGTCGCAGCGATCTGTTGCCCCAGCCGCTGCTCGATCACCGGCCGCCACGGCACCAGGCTGAAGCCCATGCCGTCATCGAGCATGGCGTAACGCCCGCTGGCGAGCATGACGGAGCGCCGGTAGATGCCCGGCCACGCGCTGCCCGTCCGCCACCGGGTGGTGCTTCAGGCTGGTTTGGGCCGGACAGTTATTCACAGCTTGCTCCAAGCCCACGGCAGATGGAGCCAATGCCTGCTACGACAATGCAGCTATGCGACCCCTGATGCTCAGATCATCCAAGTACCCGCTGCCCTGAAAGTTTCCCTAACCATACGCGCTACATAGCCTTTTCCTTCACGGCCTTTACCCGCGGATGCTTTGCCCGCGAATGACTTTACAGCAGACATTTTTCATGGTGGACGATAAGGGTGGGCTCAGCCCATGGCGGGCTGCTGCCTCGCTAGGCGCCGGTCATAGCCGGTGGCGGCCAGCGCGCCGAGGGCAAGCAACAGGCCCAGCCAGCACACGGCCGGCCAGCCGCCCGCATCCCAGGCCACCACGCCCAGCGCCGAGCCGGCCGAGGCGCCCAGGAAGTAGCCCGTCATGTAGAGCGCATTGGCGCGCGAACGCGAGGCCGCCGCCAGCCGGAAGATCACGCTTTGGTTGCTGATGTGGATGGCGGCAATGCACACGCCCAGCACCAGCAGACCCACGCCGAAGGCGGTGATGCTGCGCGTGCTCAGCCACATCAGCGGCCAGATGGCTACCAGCACCAGGCCAAAGGCCAGCGAGGTCGCCGGCTCTTGGCCGCGGTCGGCGCGCTGGCCCACCGGCTTGGCCACCAACGCACTGGCGACGCCCACCAGGCTGATCAGGCCGATGCCCATGTCGCTGAGATGGTGCGGGGCCTTGCCCAGCAGCAGCGCCATGGTGGAGAACAGCACGCTCAGGCTGGCGAAGCTGAAAGCGCCCATCAGCGTGCGGCTGCGCAGGCGCGGCTCGGCGACCAGCAGTTGTCCCATCGAGCGCATCGCCGCGCCATAGCCGGTACGGCCTGTGGCCGCTGCCGCGCCCAGTGCCGCAGGTGTGGGCAGCAGCTTCCACAGGGCGGCGGCCACCAGCAACATCAGCACCGCGGTCAGCGTGTAGACCGATTGCCAGCCGGCCGTGCCCGAGAGGATGCCGGCGACGCTGCGCGCGGACTGGATGCCGATCAGCAGCCCCGTCATCAGGATGCCCACGGCCCGCCCGGCCTGCTGCGGCGCCACCAGCAGCGTCACCATCGGCACCAGTACTTGCGCCGCCACAGAGAACACCCCGGCAATCGCCGAGCCGAACCAGAACAGCGCGATCTGCCCGGTCACCGCGCACAGCAGCAGGCCGGCGGCGGCCAGCACCATCAGGCCGACGACCAGGCCGCGCCGGTCCAGCAAATCGCCCAGCGGCACCAGCAGCAGCAGGCCGCCCGCATAGCTGAGCTGGGAGATCGTCACGCTGTAGGCGGCCTGTGCCTCGGTTACTTGCAGGCTGTGCGCAATCGAATGCAGCAGCGGCTGGTTGATGTAGTTGCAGCCTGCGCACAACCCGCAGGCAATGGCCATCAGCAACAGCAGGCGGCTGGAGGCTTGCTGCACGGGCTGGCGGGGCTGGGGGAGCGGGGTGGATGGCATGGCGCGCGGCGGTGATGTGAAGCCGCAAGTCTATGCAGTTTCGGCCATGCGCGCTTGTCGATCCGGCGATCAGGGGCAGGGCGCGCCCATCGCCGCCCATCCCTGTCATGTCGGGTACAGTGGCAGCCCCGCCACCGCTCCAAGACGTCGCCATGGCCCTCAACGCCACCATCCACAAAGCCGAACTGCATGTTGCCGACAACGACCGCCATTACTACGGCAGCCACAGCCTGACGCTGGCCAAGCACCCTTCGGAGACCGACGAGCGCCTGATGCTGCGCCTGCTGGCTTTTGCGCTGCACGTCAATGCCGGGGAACGGCTGGCGTTCACCAAGGGCCTGAGTGATACCGAGCAGCCCGATCTTTGGCAGAAGGACCTCACCGGCGCCATCGAACATTGGATCGAGCTGGGCCTGCCCGACGAGCGCCGCATGCTCAAGGCCTGTGGCAAGGCCGACGCGGTCTGGGTCTATGCCTATGGCCGCACCGTGCCGATCTGGTGGAAGAGCGTGGCCGGCAAGATCGCCAAGGCCCGCAGGTTGCAGGTGATTGCCGTCGCGCCCGAGGCATCCCAGGCCCTGGCGGCACTGGCCGAGCGCAACATGGAGCTGCACGTCAGCGTGCAGGATGGCACCGCCTATGTCAGCAGCACCAGGGGCGATGCCAGCGTCACGCTGGAGGTCTTGCGCGGGCCGGCTGATCGCTAGAGGCGTGGACGGCGAAAAATAGTCGACCGCACGAAATTTTCTACCGCCCTGGGGCGAGCCCCTGACACCGCTGCCCTCAATTCCTTCAATCCCCTCAATTGCTCGAGATATTGGCAGCCTGGATGACGTCGGCCCACTTGGCGGTCTCGGTGGCGATGAAGCCGGCAAAATCCTCCGGTGTGCCGCCCGCCACCTGGCCACCGGTCGCATCGAACTGCTGCACCACATCCGGCTGCCGGAGGATGCCATTGACGGCGGCATTGATGCGGGCCGTGATTTCCGGTGCAATGCCGGCCGGCGCGATGATGCCCTGCCAGTTGTAGGACTCGAAACCCGTCAGGCCGGATTCGTCCAGCGTCGGTACATCCGGCAGCAGTGCCAGGCGCTTGCTGCTCGTCACCGCCAGCGGACGGACCTTGCCGGCCTCGATGGCCGGCATGGCGGCATAGCCCATCTCGAACATCATCGCGATATGGCCGGCCATCAGGTCGGCCGCCGCTGGTGCGCCGCCCTTGTAAGGCACATGCGAGAGCGTGATGCCGGCCTCGTGGGCGAACATCTCCCCCGAGAGGTGATGCGCGCCGCCAATGCCCGACGAGCCGAACGAAATTGCGCCCGGATCCTTTTTGGCCAAGGCAATCAGTTCCTGCACCGAACGGGCGGGCGTCTGGTTGCTGGCGCTCAGGATTAGCGGAGCCTCTTCGACCAGCACGATGGGCGTCAAATCCTTGGCGACATCGTAGGTCACGGTTTTGGGCACCAGCGTGGGGTTGACCGAGAGCGGCCCCAGGTGCCCGCTGCCGATCGTGTAGCCATCGGGCTTGGCCCTGGCGATGAACGCCGTGCCAATGACGCCGCCGGCCCCGGCCTTGTTCTCCACCACGATGGTGGTCTTGAGCTCCTCGCCCAGCTTGCGGGCAATCAGGCGCATGCGCGTATCGGCGAAGCCGCCGGCGGCATAAGGGATGACAAAGGTGACGGGACGCTCCGTGGGCCAGCCCGACTGGGCCTGGGCTGGCGTGGCGAGCAGGCTCCCAGCGGTCAGTGCGATGGAGGCGAGAAGGGCTGCGGATGGTTTCATGTCGGGCAGAGATGTCACAAAACATCTCGGTGGGTTGGAATGAGGGCGAGCAGTATGCGACTTCAATCCACCCATGCGCACTGGGGTAAATACTGACTGCGGGGCGGTGGAGGCCTGATGCGCTTCGTCATATGGCGCCAGTCAGCCCGTTCAACCATTACAACCAGCAGGACAGGAAGGGAAGCACCATGAACATCCAGTGCAAGGCCAGCCGTTGCGGCCCGGCCAGCGGTGGCAACGCCGTCAAGGGCTACAAGGAGGACCAGTGCCGCAGCCTCTGACCTTCTGACCGTGACGTGACCGCCGCGCCATGCGGCGCAGCGGCTCAGGGACGGCCAGGCGTCATTGCGCGGTATAGCCGCCGTCGATCACCAGTTCGCTGCCGGTGGTGAACTTGGACTCGTCCGACGCGAGGTAAAGAATCCCGTAGGCGATGTCGTCAGCCTCGCCCAGGCGGCCGATGGGGTGCAGGCTCACCAGGCGCTTGTACTTGGGGTTGTTCTCATCCTCGGCCAGCTCCTGCACCAGCGGCGTCCAGATGTAGCCGGGGTGCACCGAGTTGATGCGGATGTTGTAGCCTTCGCGCGCCACGTGCAATGCGGCCGACTTGGTGAAGATGCGCACGCCGCCCTTGCTGGCGTTGTAGGCCGCGAGGTCGGGATCGCCGATCAAGCCCTCGATGGAGGAGAGATTGACGATGGAGCCGCCGCCACTCTTCTTCAGCGCCTCGATGCCGAGCTTTGTGCCGATGAAGACGCCGTCGAGGTTGATGGACTGTAGGTGGCGCCATTCCGCCAGCGAGGTCTCCTCGACGTTCTTCGCCAGCGCAATGCCGGCGTTGTTGACCACGATGTTGAGCTTGCCGAAAGCCTTGAAGGCTGCATCAATGGCCTGCTGCCACTCGGCCTCGTCGGCGGCGTTGTGCTTGACGAAGATGGCTTCGCCGCCCTGGTCGGTGATCGCCTTGACGACCGCCTGGCCCTCGGCCTCCTTGAGGTCGGTGACGACAACCTTGGCGCCTTCGCGCGCCAGCAGTTCGGCGGTGGCCTTGCCAATGCCCAATGCGGCGCCCGTGACGAGCGCGACTTTACCGGATACACGTCCCATGAATCTCTCCATTCAGAAGTGGACGGGATGCGTCGGGTTCATTCGCACTTTCTGAGTCCTCCGGCGCTTCCCGTGGAATGCACAAAGTCTGTGCATTGGTCCAGTCTAGGGTAATCCCCGGAAGGGCGTCAACCTGGCCCGCGAGATGGATGGCGCGCGCCACCAGCACGCTGCGACCTCCGGCGGTGCGTCGCACCGTCGGGGCTTCACTCGTAATCGAAATCCGCGCGGTAATCGTCCGGGTTGATGCCTTCGGCGCGCAGCGGCTCGACCAGCCTGAAACGCGTGGCCTTGGCAGACGAGGTGATGTAGCCGCGGATGACGAGTTCGCGCGTGACCGGGCTGCCGGCTTCGGCCGCCATCATCTCGATCACGCGTGTGGTCTTGCGCCGCGCCAGCATGCGAAAGAGCGCCGGCACATGGGCCAGCAGGCGCTTGAGCAGTTCCTCGGCCTCGGGCGTCCACTCGCCCTGTTGCTTGGGCAGCTCGGGCACGAAGTCCCACTCGTCCTCCGTCAACGCGCGCCACAGCAGAATGCTGTGGCCGTCAGGGTCGGTGACGCAGGCCATTTCTTCGAGCTCGGGCGTCTTCATCGGCGCATAGCGGGGCGCCGCACCGGCGGCCAGCAGCGCCTGCCAGGTGCTGCGGACGTCGCCCACATTCAGCCGCAGCGAAACCTTGGCTTCAATCGCCGGCACCTGCATCAGCCGCAACTGCACGTTGCCGGAGTCGATGTCGACATAACCCTCGCCACGGCGCGCCTCGGCAAAGCCGACAACGTCACGCCACAGCGTGACGGCGCGTTCCAGGTCGGTGGTCGGAACGATGAGATGGCTGATGCCGTAGAACATGGTGGGGCTCACGAGCGGAGTTGAATGGGCAGACACCGAATGGCCGCGATTCCATGTCGTGGCGGTCGGCAGGGCGTTTTTGTGATGAACGCAAAGATCATATGCGCTGCCACAGGCAAAGGGACTCTTTCTTGTGGGTGGCGAGTCTGGTCCGTTAAAACAGGACTATGCCATCCTGGAGAAAGGGCCAATCAGGCAGCGTGTATGTCTGATTGGACGTGCGCGGCAACCACTCGCTGGGAATCCATGGCGTGTCGGGATGTACTTCCAATCCATGGTGCCATGCCAGCATGGCCAATGTGCAGGCATACAGCATCAGAAAGCCGCGAGCCTGTCCGTTTGGCTCATATCCATAGCCGATATCCCGCTGTTCTGGCGAGCACATCTGCTGCAGAATGGTCTGCATCTTTGATGAATCCCGGCTTGCCAGGGCCGCCAGGAAATTTTCGAAAAAGTCGAGTACCGGGCGGTATCCGGCAGCGGCATAGCCATTCGCGCTGAAATACTGTTGGGTGGATGTCCGTAGCGCGTCCCAGCGGCCGTTCAACCCCAGCGCGAGTTGCTGCCGGATCAAGGCGGTAACGTCAATCGTTGCCTGCACGCTTGGGAAGGTGCGGATTCTTTTCTTGATGATCGGGTCATTCAATGGGGGCGTTGGGGGCGTGTGATTCTGCCACCATGCCAGCACCTGGGTGTTCCCACTGGCCAGAGCCCAGAACACCGCCTTCAGGCTGAAGGTGTGGTTCTCCACCCAGCGCCATGAACATTCCGCGTGGTCGTTTCTTTCCTTGATGATGTGTGCTTGGGCCAGCACAAAGGCCTGCTGTTTGAACGCAGCCAGATCCTTGCCGCTGAACCAAGCGCGCAGCGCCCGTTCCTCGGACAGCAGACAGATGAAGTCAAGGCATTCCGTTTGTGCGACCTTGCCGTTTCGGTAACTGGGGATGACCTCGTTCTGCAGCATTGCTGCCCCCATATCCTCCATGGTGAGGCAGGTCAGCGAGGCTTTGACGCTGCGTGTGTGGTCGTTGCTGTCCTCCTCGCTCATGGGCAGTCCGTTCAGCTCAGTCTTGCCTTCAGCAACGCATTGACCTGCTGCGGATTGGCCTTGCCTTTCGAGGCCTTCATCACCTGCCCGACCAGCGCATTGAAGGCCTTTTCCTTGCCGGCCTTGTATTGCTCGACATTGGCGGCGTTGTTGGCAATCACCTCGTCGATGATGGCTTCCAGCGCGCTGCTGTCGTTCATTTGCTTGAGGCCCTTGGCTTCGATGAGGGCGTCCACTTCCCGGTCTTCGCCGCTCCACAGGGCCTCGAACACCTGCCTGGCGGCGTTGTTGGAGATGGTGCCGTCATGGATGCGGCCGATCAGCGCGGCGAGCTGCGCCGGTTGGACGGGCGCGGCCTCGATGCCGACTTCCTCGTTGTTCAGGCGGCGCGAGATCTCGCCCATCACCCAGTTGCTCACCAGTTTGGGCTGGCCGCAGGCCTTGGCGGCCGCTTCGAAGTATGCGCCCATGGCCTGGCTTTGCGTCAGCGTGGTGGCGTCATACTCGGGCAGGCCATAGTCGGCGACGAAGCGCTCGGCCATGTGGCGCGGCAGCTCGGGCATGCCGGACTTGACCTGTTCGATCCATTCGGGCGCGATGACCAGCGGCGGCAGGTCGGGATCGGGGAAGTAGCGGTAGTCGGCGCTGTCTTCCTTGGTGCGCATGGCGCGGGTCTCGCCGGTGTCGGGGTTGAACAGCACGGTGGCCTGCTGGATTTCGTGGCCGTCCTCGATCTGCTCAATCTGCCAGCGGATCTCGAAGTCGATCGCGATCTGCATGTTGCGAAAGCTGTTGAGGTTCTTGATTTCGCGGCGCGTGCCCAGCGGGGCGCCGGGCTTTCTCACCGAGACGTTGGCATCGCAGCGGAAGTTGCCTTCCTGCATGTTGCCATCGCAGATGCCGATCCATGTGACGATCTTGTGCAGTTCCTTGGCGTAGGCCACGGCCTCCTCGGTGGAGCGCATGTCCGGCTCGGTGACGATCTCCAGCAGCGGCGTGCCGGCGCGGTTGAGGTCGATGCCCGATTCGCCGGGGAACTGGTCGTGGACGGACTTGCCGGCGTCTTCCTCCAGGTGCGCGCGGACCAGGCGCACGGTTTTCTTTTCATCGCCGAGGAAGAAGCCCACTTCGCCGCCTTGCACGACGGGAATCTCGAACTGGCTGATCTGGTAGCCCTTGGGCAGGTCGGGGTAGAAGTAGTTCTTGCGCGCGAAAATGCTGCGCGGCGCCACCGTGCTGCTCAGCGCCAGACCCAGGCGGATGGCGTGCTCGACAGCCTTCCTGTTCATCACCGGCAGGGTGCCGGGCAGCGCGCAGTCGAGCGCGCTGGTGTGGGTGTTGGGCGCGGCGCCAAAGCCGATGGCGGCGCGGCTGAAGATCTTGCTCTCGGTGGCGAGCTGGGCGTGCGTCTCGAAGCCGATGACGACTTCGTAGCCCTGGATGAGTTTGGGTGCTGCTGTCATGGGTGTTCGGTGGGCGTCAGAAACCGGCGGGGCGCTGCAGGTGGAAGTCGGTGGCCAGCTGGAAGCGGTGCGCGGCGTTCAGAAGGCGCGCCTCCTGCAGGTAGTTGCCGATGAGCTGCAGGCCCACGGGCAGGCCGCCGGCGCCAAAGCCGGCCGGCAGGCTCAGGCCCGGCAGGCCCGCCAGCGAGGCGGGCAGGGTGAAGATGTCGGCAAGATAGTTGGCCAGCGGGTCCTGGCTCTTCTCGCCGATCCTCCAGGCCACGGTGGGGGCCACCGGGCCGGCGATCACGTCGCATTCCTTGAAGGCGTTCTGGAAATCACCCGCGATCAGGCGGCGGATCTTCAGTGCCTTGAGGTAGTAGGCATCGTAGTAGCCGTGCGAGAGCACGTAGGTGCCGACCATGATGCGGCGCTTGACTTCGTCGCCAAAGCCCTGGCTGCGGGTCTGCACGTACATGTCGTTGAGGTCGCCGTAGTTCTTGGCGCGGAACCCGAACTTGACGCCATCGAAGCGGCTGAGGTTGGAGCTGGCCTCGGCTGGCGCGATGATGTAATAGACCGGGATCGACAGCTCGGTGCGCGGCAGGCTGATGGGCACCAGCCTGGCGCCGAGCTTTTCGTATTCCCTGAGTGCGGCGTCGATGGCGGCGCGCACATCATCGGCCAGGCCTTCGCCGAAGAACTCCTTGGGAATACCGATGCGCAGGCCGTCCAGCGCATCGTTCAGGTTGCGGCTGAAGTCTTCGGCGGGCACGTCCAGCGAAGTGGAGTCGTGCTTGCCATCGGGGCCGGCCATGGCGCTCAGCAGCAGCGCGCAATCCTCGGCCGAGCGGGCCATCGGGCCGGCCTGGTCGAGGCTGGAAGCGAAGGCGATCATGCCGTAGCGGCTGGCGCGGCCATAGGTGGGCTTGATGCCGGTGATGCCGCAGAAGGCCGCCGGCTGGCGGATCGAGCCGCCGGTGTCGGTGCCGGTCGCCGCTGGCACCAGGCCTGCGGCGATGGCCGCGGCGCTGCCGCCGGAGGAGCCACCAGGTACATGCTCCAGGTGCCAAGGGTTGCGCACCGGCCGGGCCGTCGTGCCGCCCACGGCGGGTACGGCGGTGTTCTCGTTGCCCGAGCCCATGGCGAACTCGTCGCAGCTGAGCTTGCCCAGCGTGACGGCGCCGGCCTCGGCCAGTTTTTGCACCACGGTGGCATCGAAGGGCGAGCGGTAGCCGGCCAGCATCTTCGAGGCGGCGGTGCTGGGGAAATCCTTGGTGACGAAGATGTCCTTGTGCGCCAGCGGCAGGCCTTCGAGCGGCGCGGCGCTGCCGGTGGCCAGGCGCGCATCGGCGGCCTGGGCCTGGGCCAGCGTCACCGCCTCGTCGATGGCGAGAAAGGCGCCCAGTTCGGGGTGGGCCTGGGCGCGGTCGAGGAAGTGGCGGGCCAGCTCGGTGGCGGAGACCTGACGGTTCTTGAGCGCCGCAGTCAGGGCGCGCACGCCTTGCGCGTGCAGGGGGTGTTGGCTTGTGCTCATGGCGGAAATGGGGGTCGGTCGGGTGCGGCGGGACGGTGGAGTGCGGAAGGTGGGCCGCGCGCTGGCACGGCCCCGGTTCACGGTCTCACTCGATGACCTTGGGCACCAGGAACAGGCCGTCCTCGGCCTCGGGCGCGTTCTGCATGTTGGCCTCGCGCCGGTCGGTGGCATCGGCCACGTCATCGTGCAGGCGCAGCGTGATGTCCTGGATGGTGGAGACCGGGTGGAACAGCGGTTCGACGCCGTCGGTGTCCACCGTTTCCATTTTCTCGACCAGCTCGAAGAAACTGTTGATCTGGCCCTGCAGGCGCTCGCTCTCGGCCGCCGGGAAGGCGAGCTTGCCAAGCTGTGCAATGCGCTGGATGTCTTGAAGGGATAGGGGCATGATGGGATGTGCAGCCTGGCTGCCGGCGCAATGTAAATTTGTGCCCGGCAGGCCCGAAATGGGGGGCAAAAGACCGGTGAAAAGCAAGGGATGGGGTATTATCTGTCTTTTACTGTATGTTCAGAATATTTGGGGGCCTGTTTGTGCGCATTGGCATGAACAAGCCTCTTTCGCATAGGAGGCTGCGCTCCTCGATTTCCGGGCGGCAGCCGCAAAGGATTTTTCGATGATCGGACCATTGCGTCGCTATTTCTCCACCGATCTTGCCATTGACCTCGGCACCGCCAACACCCTGATCTTCGCCCGCGGCAAGGGCGTGGTGCTCGACGAGCCCTCGGTGGTGGCGATCCGCCACGTCGCCGGCCCCAACGGCAAGAAGGTGATCCAGGCCGTCGGCCACGAGGCCAAGGCCATGCTGGGCAAGGTGCCCGGCAACATCGAGGCGATCCGCCCGATGAAGGACGGCGTGATCGCCGATTTCGTCATCACCGAGCAGATGATCAAGCAGTTCATCCGCATGGTGCACCCGCGCTCGATGATGGCGCCGAGCCCGCGCATCATCATCTGCGTGCCCTGCGGCTCGACGCCGGTCGAGCGTCGCGCCATCAAGGACGCCGCCCTCAAGGCCGGTGCCACCAAGGTCTACCTGATCGAGGAGCCGATGGCCGCCGGCATCGGCGCCGGCCTGCCGGTCTCGGAAGCGCGCGGCTCGATGGTCGTCGACATCGGTGGTGGCACCACCGAGGTCGGCGTGATCTCGCTGGGAGGCATGGTCTACAAGGGCAGCGTGCGCGTGGGCGGTGACAAATTCGACGAGGCCATCGTCAACTACATCCGCCGCAACTACGGCATGCTGATCGGTGAGCCGACGGCCGAACTCATCAAGAAGCAGATCGGCTCGGCCTTCCCCGGTGGCCAGGTCATGGAGATGGAGGTCAAGGGCCGCAATCTCAGCGAAGGCGTGCCGCGCAGCTTCACCATCAGTTCCAACGAAGTGCTCGAGGCCCTGACCGAGCCGCTCAACCAGATCGTCTCGGCCGTCAAGACGGCGCTGGAGCAGACGCCGCCCGAACTGGGCGCGGACATTGCCGAGCGCGGCATGATGCTCACCGGCGGCGGCGCGCTGCTGCGCGACCTCGACCGCCTGCTGGCCGAGGAAACCGGCCTGCCGGTGCTGGTGGCCGAGAACCCGCTGGCCTGCGTGGTGCGCGGCTGCGGCATGGCGCTCGACACCATCGACCAGATGGCCAGCATCTTCACGGACGAGGGTTGAGCACCCGCCCGCACTCCAGCCCATTCATCCCCATGACCAGTCGGTGCTTGCCAGCCCATGTTTGAGCGCCGGACACCGCGGATCTTCGCCCATGGCCCATCGCCAGCGTCCAAGCTGCTGGTGTATGGTGCGCTGGCCTTGTTTCTCATGGTGGCTGACAGCCGCTTCCAGATCACCGGGCCAGTGCGCCAGGTCGTTGGCGCGGCGATTTACCCGCTGCAGTGGCTGATGCTGCAGCCGGTGCGGCTGGTGCGCACCGCCAGCAGCTATTTCGAGGATGTCAGCAAGGCCCGCGAGGCGGCCGATCAGGCGCAGCGGCAGTTGCTGGCGCTCTCGGAGAAGGCCGGCCAGATCGACTACCTGGTGCAGGAAAACCAGCAGCTGCGCGCGCTGCTGAGTCTGCGCGAGCGCGCCTCGGCCCGTTCGCTGACCGCCGAGGTGACCTACGAAGCCCCCGACCCCTATACCAATCGGCTGGTGATCGACAAGGGCGCGGCCGCCGGCGTGCGCCTGGGGGCCCCGGTGCTCGACTCCTACGGCGTGCTCGGCCAGGTCACACAGGTCTATCCCTTCACCAGCGAAGTGCGGGTGGTCTCCGACCGTGAGCAGGCCGTGCCGGTGATGAACCTGCGCACCGGCATGCGCATGGTGGCTTTTGGCGAGGCCCTGGCGCGTCCGGGGAGCGGCATGGAGTTGCGCTACGTGCCCACCGGCGCGGACGTGCAGGTCGGCGATGCGCTGGTGACCAGTGGCATCGACGGCTATTACCCGCCGGGCATTCCGGTGGCTGAGGTCAGCCAGGTCGAATCGCACAATGACACGCCGTTCCTGCGCATCTATGCCGAGCCGGTGGCCCAGACCGTGAGCGTGCGCTATGTGGTGGTGCTCGAGCCGGTGGGATTGCAGGGCGAGCACGGGCCGGAGCCTCAAACCGACGCTGCGCAGGAGCCGACGCCAGCTCCGGCGGCTTCCACCGCCGCACCGGCAGCCAGGACTACCGGGAGGAACCGCTGATGGCCATATCCATGCGCGCCGAGCAGATCCTGCGCCCGGCCCGGCCCAGTTTCATCGTGGTCAGCCTGTTGACGGGCTTTTGCCTGCAGCTGCTGCCGCTGGGGCACCTGGCCTGGTGGCCGGATGTGCTGATGGTGGTGCTGGCCTTCTGGGCGCTCCACCAGCCGCAGCGCATCGGCATTGGCGTGGCCTTCATGCTGGGCCTGGCCATGGACGTGCAGGGCGCCAGCCTGCTGGGCCAGCATGCGCTGGCTTACTGCGTGCTGGTGTTCGTGGTGCAGGCCATGCAGAACCGGTTGCTGTGGTATCAGAGCGGCTGGCAGCAGGCCGTGTTGCTGCTGCTGCCCTTTGCGCTGACGCATCTGTGCCTGTTCGTTGTGGGGGCGGCATCGAGCCGCGTGCTGCCATCGCCCTGGCTGCTGCTGGCGCCGCTGCTGCAGGCCCTGCTGTGGGTACCACTGCGCCGCCTGCTGCTCGTGCCGCAGATGAGCCCGCCGTCGGCGCGGGAGCGCCGCCCGATATGACGACGCGGCTGCAGGACGGGGAGGTGGCGGTTGCCGGCTTCGTGCGCCGGCTCTGGGTGGTGGCGCTGGTGGTGCTGCTCGGGCTGGCGCTGCTGGGCATGCGGGCCTACTACCTGCAGGTGCTGCGGCATGACGAATTCATGCAGCGGGCTGAATCCAACCGCACGGCGGTGGTGCCCATCGTGCCCTACCGCGGCCACATCGTCGATCGCAATGGCATCCTGCTGGCCACCAACTATTCGGCCTACACGCTGGAGATCTCGCCGGCGCGCGTGGCCAGCCTGGACAAGACCATCAACGAGCTGGCGCAGATCATCGACATCCAGCCGATCCACCGGCGCCGCTTCGAGCGCCTGCGCAGCGAGGCCGGGCGCTACGATTCGCTGCCGATCCGCACCCAGCTCACCGACGAGGAGGTGGCGCGCTTTGCCGCGCAGAGCTACCGCTTCCCTGGCGTCGAGGTGGCCGCGCGGCTTTTTCGCACCTATCCGATGGGCAGTACCGGCAGCCATGTGATCGGCTACATCGGGCGCATCAACCAGCAGGATCTCGAGCGCATCGAGGAGCGTGACGACGAGGCCAACTACCGCGGCACCACGCACATCGGCAAGCAGGGTATCGAGGACAGCTACGAACGTGAGCTGCACGGGATCACCGGCGTCGAGCAACTGGAGAAATCGTCCTCCGGCCGGCCCATCCGCACGCTCGACAGTTCGCCGGCGCGCGCCGGCAACACCGTGGTGCTGTCGCTGGACATCAAGCTGCAGCGTCTGATCGAGGACATGTTCGGCCAGCGCCGCGGCGCGCTGGTGGCGATGGACCCGAACAACGGCGAGATCCTGGCCATGGTCAGCATGCCGACCTACGACCCCAACCTGTTCGTCGAAGGTATCGACCAGGAAAGCTGGCAGGCGCTCAACGAGTCGATCGATCGCCCGCTCTTCAATCGCGCGCTGCGCGGCACCTATCCGCCCGGCTCGACCTACAAGCCCTTCATGGCGCTGGCGGCGCTGGAAACCGGCTCCCGCAATGCCAGCAAGGTGATCCAGGACAATGGCACCTGGACCTTCGGCGGCCACAACTACCGCAGCGGCCATGCGCTCGGGCCGGTGGACATGCGCCGGAGCATCGTGCGCTCGAGCAACGTGTACTACTACTCGCTGGCCTACGAGATGGGGGTGGACAAGATCCACGACTTCATGAAGCCTCTGGGCTTCGGCCAGGTCACCGGCATTGACCTCGTTGGCGAAGGCCGCGGCATCCTGCCGAGCCGGGAATGGAAGCGCAACGCCTTCAGCGACCCGCGCAGGAAGAGTTGGATTCCGGGCGACACCATCTCGCTGGGCATCGGTCAGGGCTACAACAGCTTCACGATGCTGCAGCTCGCGCACGCGGTGGCCACGCTCGCCAATGGCGGCACCAGCTACCGGCCGCACCTGGGCAAGGCGCGCATTGACGCGCTGCACAACGAGCCTGCGTTGCTGACACAGCCCGAGGGCGTCGATCTCGGCTACCGGCCGGAGAACGTCCGCGTCATCCACGAAGGCATGATCGGTGTCACGCGCGAGGGCACCTCGCGCCGCATTTTCGCCGGCGCAGCCTACCAGTCGGCCGGCAAGACCGGCACCGCGCAGGCTGCCACCGTGGGCCAGCGCCAGCGCTACGACGCGGCCAAGCTGGCCGAACACCAGCGCGACCATTCGCTCTACATTGCCTTCGCGCCCGTTGAGAATCCGCAGATCGCCGTGGCGGTGATCGTCGAGAACGCCGGTTTCGGCGCCACGCACGCCGCACCTATCGTGCGCCGCGTGATGGACTACTGGCTGGCCGGTCTCTATCCGAGCGAGGAAGACATCGCCGCGCTGCGGCAGGGCAAGGCCGGCCCGCCCATCGGAGTGCAGCGGCGCGTCGAGGACGTGGTGCTGCCCGGCGCCAGCATGCCGATCGGGCGGATCTGGGACGAGCGCTCGCCATTGCCGCCGAGGGCGTCCGCGGAGGTGGCTCTGCCAGCAGCCTTGCCTGAGCTGCCCGAGGAGGATGACATACTGGATGGCGACGCGGTGCCGCCGCTGGTGCCCTGAGCCCGGGACGGGGGTTTTCAGCGCAGGAAGGCATCCCACGCGGTGCGGGCAATCAGCACGCTGACCACCGCGACGAATATCCAGCGCACGAAGCCCGATCCGTATTTGAGCGCCATGTGGGTGCCCAGCAGGCTGCCGGCGATGTTGGCCAGCGCCAGCGCGATGGTCAGGTGCCACCAGATGTAGCCCTTGAAACCGAGCAGCAGGATCGAGGCCAGGTTGGTGGCGATGTTGAGCAGCTTGGCATTGGCAGAGGCGTTGAGGAAGTCGTAGCCCAGCAGACGCACGAAGGCAAAGACGAAAAAGCTGCCGGTGCCGGGGCCGAAGAAGCCATCGTAGAAGCCGATCAGCAGGCCGATGGCGCAGGCGAGTGCCAGTTCCCGGCGAGTGTCGCCCAGCGGTCGGTGGTGCTGCCCGAGGTCCTTTTTGGCCAGTGTGTAGACCAGCACGCCCAGCAGCACGAAAGGCAAGGCCTTGCGCAGGATGTCGGCCGAGGCCACCGTCACCGCCCACGAGCCCAGCATGGAGCCGCCGAACGCGGCCGCCACGGCCGGCAGGATGACGATCCATTTGAAGCGCACCCTGCGGGCATACTTCCAGGCCGAGAAGCTGGTGCCCCAGATCGAGCCGGTCTTGTTGGTGCCGAACAGCGTGGCCGGCGCGGCATTGGGATACACCGCGAACAGCGCGGGCACCAGAATCAGCCCGCCACCGCCGACGATGGCATCCACGAACCCGGCGAACAGCGAGGCCAGAGAGACGATGATCCATTCCATGGGGCGAGATTATGGAGCTGGTGCCATCTCGTGGCGCCGAAGCGGGGCTGGGCGCGGCTGCAAGCACGCGGTCTGGGGCGCACCCCATCCCGGCAATCCCGCGTATGCGGCAAAGATGAAGTCAAAACCTCGGTCAAGGGACACTAAAAGTCGCCAAATTATTTTGGAGGATGGGTGAGAGGGGATGATGGCTGTCATGACCCCATTCCGCAAATCAATGGGGTTTCTTGTGTCTTCGATCTTCCGTCATTGCCAATCAAATTGATCCAATTGATATTAATTTGTGCAAACTATTTTGTGCAATTTTGCACATTTGTTCTGGTTGGCGTGTTCTGTGGGACTCGGTCCATAATTTTTGCGAGCCAATCGCGGCCATTGCTGCATGCATGCTGGATGCATTCGGCACGGCAATGCCATGGAAACCACGGAATGGAGTCACAGGGAATGAAGAGCATTCAATACATGCGCCGGGCGCTGCTCGGGGGCTTGCTGGCAGCCGGTGCCGGTGTGCTCGGCATGGCGCAAGCAGCTGGCAGTGCCGCGGCCGCACCGGTTGGCGCGCCCATCAAGCTGGCACTGGTCGAGAGCCTGTCCGGACCATTCGCCAATACCGGCGAGGCGGTGTTCCGCAACCTGCTCTGGGCCACCGAGCGGGTCAATGCGCGCGGCGGCGTGCCGCTGCCGGACAGCCAGGGCGGCGCCAGGCCGCTGCAGCTGCTGCGCTATGACAGCAAGGGGCAGACCGAGGAAGCCCTGGCCGCGTTGCAGGCCGCGCGCGATGCCGGTGCACAGTTCATCCTGCAGGGCAACTCCTCGGCCACGGCCGAGGCGATCCTCCATGCCATCGAGAAGAACAACCAGCGCGACCCGGCGCACAAGATGCTGTTTCTCAATTACTCGGCGGTCGATCCGGCGCTGACCAACGAGCGGTGCAGCTTCTGGCACTTCCGTTTCGACGCGCACGCCAACATGCGCATGAACGCGCTGATGGATGTGTTGCAGGAGGACGCCTCGGTGCACAAGGTCTACCTGTTCGGGCAGGACTACAGCTTTGGCCGCGCCGTATTGCAGGAAGCGCGCCGCCAGCTGGCCGAGCGCCGCCCCGACATCGAGATCGTCGCCGAGGAATACCACCCGATCGGCCGCGTCAAGGATTTCGCGCCCTATGGCGCCAAGATCAGGGCGAGCGGTGCGCAGGCCGTCATCACCGGCAACTGGGGCAATGACCTGACGCTGTTCGTCAAGGCCGTCAATGAAGTTGGCTTCGATGGCAGCTTCTACACCTTCTACGGCAATGCACTGGGCGCGCCGGCGGCGATTGGTGATGCCGGCATCGGCAAGGTGATCGCCGTGGCCGACTGGTTCCCCAACAACCCGACAGCGCAAAGCCGCGCGTTCTACGAATCCTTCCGGCAGCGCTTCCCGCGCCCCGAGGATGACTACGTGCACATGCGCATGCAACTGCTGGTCGAGGCGCTGGCCAGCGCCATTGCACAGGCGGGCAGCACCGAGCCGCAGGCGGTGGCCGAGGCGCTCGAGAACGTGCGCGTGGAACTCTTTGGCCAGCAGGGCTGGATGCGGGGCGAGGACCACCAGTTCCAGCAATCGCTGCTGGTGGGCCGCATGCAAAAGGCCGGCAGCGAGGCCGTGCCTTTCGACGTGGAGGGCTCCGGCTACGGCTTCGAGGTGATCCGCGCGCTCAGCCCGCAGCAGGCCCAGATGTCGCATCAATGCCAGATGCAGCGGCCCTGAGGGCCGTGTTCGAAGTCTCGCGGCGCAACCCATGCGGCTGCGTGGCGAGAGACGATGAGCTCGCCCGGGGATTCGGTTTTGCAGGCGCCTGGCCTGTTCGCCGCAGGCGCCGGCCATGCCGCCCCATCGTTTCCAGATTCAGATAGACAGATGGACACCAACGCCCATGCCACACGACGAAACCATCCAGCCCCTGGTCTTTCATCGGCCGGTCGCGCGCGCGACGGCTGACGCAAGGCCTGCAGTCTTGCCCGAACGCTGGTCGGTCGCCGCCGTCCAGGCCCTTCTGGACATGCCCTTCATGGACCTTCTCTACCGCGCGCAAAGCGTGCACCGGGCGCACTGGCCCAAGGGCGATGTGGAGCTGGCCACGCTGCTGTCGGTGAAGACCGGCGGCTGCCCGGAGAACTGCGGCTACTGCCCGCAATCGGCCGAGTACGACACCGGCGTGAAGGCGCAGAAGCTGATGGAAGTCGATGAGGTGCTCGCCAACGCGCGGGCGGCCAGGGAGGCTGGCGCCACCCGTTTTTGCATGGGGGCGGCCTGGCGCGCGCCCAAGGACCGCGACATCGAAAAGGTGGCCCGGCTGGTGGCCGCCGTCAAGGGCCTGGGCATGGAGACCTGTGCCACGCTGGGCATGCTGCAGCCGCACCAGGCAGTGGCGCTGCGCGAGGCCGGGCTGGACTACTACAACCACAACCTCGACACCGCGCCCGAGTACTACGAGTCGGTGGTCGATACCCGTCACTACCAGGACCGGCTCGACACCCTGCATCACGTGCGCGCCGCGGGCATCAGCGTGTGCTGCGGCGGCATCATCGGAATGGGCGAGGCGCCGGTGCATCGCGCCGGACTGATCGCGCAACTGGCCAATCTCGCCCCCTATCCCGAGTCGGTGCCCATCAATAGCCTGGTGCCGGTGCCGGGCACTCCACTGGCCGATTCCGATCCGGTCGACCCGCTCGACTTCGTGCGCATCATCGCGGTAGCGCGCATCACCATGCCACGGGCGCGTGTGCGCCTCTCGGCCGGTCGCCAGCAGCTGGGCGAGGCGGTGCAGGCACTGTGCTTCCTGGCTGGCGCGAACTCGATCTTCTATGGCGACAAACTGCTGGTGACGGGCAATCCCGAGGCCTCCGACGACGCGCGGCTGCTGGCCAAGTTGGGCATCAACGGCCGGCCCACGCAGGTCGAGGACGAGCACCATGCGCACACCCACGCGCATGCCCGCATCGATGCCTGCCAAGCTCAGCCGGGCGCCTGACTGAGAACCTGCTGACGATCTTTTCGTGGTTCACGCAGGAGGTGAAAATGCATTGGGCGCGGGCAACGCGGCCCGGTGCGTTTTTGACCTCCTGCCCCTCGGGTTTCCCCGTAAAAGATGGTCAACAGGTTCAGCGGCAAGCACTTGGCAGGCCGGTGGCGTGGTGGGTGGTGGCGTATGCACGGTGTTCCCACTGTGTACGCACAGTGCGGCCAGCTGCCGGCCACCGTCTGCCCGCAGGTCTTCAGGGCGCTGCCGGCGCGGTTGGCGGTGAAGGTGGCAGCGCGCTTTGCAGCTGCATCTTGCGCTCGACCGCCTCGCCCAACTGCAGCACCGCCATGGCGTAGTAGCTCGATTGGTTGTAGCGGGTGATGGCGTAGAAATTCTCGGTGCCCAGCACGTATTGCGGCGCGGCCGTCCCGTTCTTGAGCTCGACCAGTGCCAGCAGACCGCCATAGTGCGTCTCGACCGGCAGGAGCTGAGCACCGAACTGGCGCAGTGCGGCCTGCTCGAAGGTCGGCAGGATGTCCGGTCCCAGCAGGATCGCCAGGCTGGTGGCGTCGGCCTCATGCAGATCGACGTCGAAGTAGGCGGGCTTGCCGCTCTTCCAGCCATGGGCGCTGAGGTAGTTGGCGACCGAGGCGATGGCGTCGGCCGGGCTGTCGATCAGGTGGCTGCTGCCATTGCCGTCGTAATCCTGCCCATAGAGCAGCCAGCTCGAAGGCATGAACTGCGGAATGCCCATGGCGCCGGCAAAACTGCCGCGCAGCGCCAGCGGATCAAGCCCATTGGCCTGGCACAGGCGCAGGAACTGCTCGAGCTCGCGGCGGAAATAGCGTGCGCGTTCGCTGGCGCGCGGATGCGTGGCTGGGAAGTCGAACGCCAGCGTTGCCAGCGCGTCCAGCACGCGGATGTTGCCGGTGTTCTGGCCGTAGAAGGTCTCGATGCCGATGATGCCGATGATGACGCTGGCTGGCACGCCCCATTGCGCCTCCACCGCGCGCAGCGTGCTCTGGTGGGTGCGCCAGAACAAGGCGCCCGCATCGATGCGCGCGGGAGTGACCAGGCGTCGCTGGTAGGCCTGCCAGTCGCGCACCGTGGTGGTGGCATTGGGCGCGGGCGTCATCAGGCGCTTGACGCGGCTGTTGTGCTGGGCCTGGGAGAGCACGGTCTCGACCCAGTTGGCGCTGAGCGTGGGGTCGCCCGCCAGGCTGCCGGCGAATGCGTGCAGCTGGTTTTGCCAGGGCGAGGCGGCCGTCAACTGCACATCCTCGGTGGCATCGCCGTTGTCGGAGGCGCTGGGGACTGGGACGCCGGGTGCTACTGGAGTGGCAGGCGTACCGGGCGCTGTAGGTGCGGCGGGCTGCGGTGGCGCGCTGCCCTGGGCCTGTAGGCCCAGGCCGGTGGCGCCGGCCCAGCAGGCCAGGGTCAGGCGCAGCCACCAGCGGCGGAGGGCGGGGCCGGGCCGTTGCAGCAGCGGCGTGGGGGCAGGGCAAGGGCGTGGTCGCAAGGTCATGCTTTCGGGGCGCGTGGCCAGGGCAAGGCTTTCCAGCGGCGCGCCAATCTGGCCAGATCGGTGTCGGAATGCTGCGCATAGCGCAGCCGGTCCATCTCGATCAGCCATTGTGATACAGGGGCCGCCTCGGTGCCGAAAAACCTTTGCGCCTGCTGTGCCATGGCGCGCGGCGGCGTGTTGTCCGGCAGCGCCAGGCCGGCGTCTTGCAGGCGCTCGCGCGTGCGCTCGAGCAGGCGCAGCCAGGGGTCGCGGCGCTGGCGGCGCAGCAGCGGCAGGGCAAGATAAAGCAGCGCCGTGAGCACCAGCAGCGCTGCCGTCAGTCCGGCCAACTGGGCCCAGTCCAGGCGGCCCACGCCCAGGCGCTGCAGCAGGGTCTGCTGCTCGTCCTGGTTGTAGTTGAGCACCCACTGCGTCCAGCGGTAGTCCACCGCCTCCATCAGTGAGCGGGCCTGCCAGAGCCAGCCGGGCACGCCCCCGCTGCGGCCACTGGCAGCGCCATTGCCGCCCTGCAACGCCTGGATGCGCGAGAGGTTGACGCGCTCGGGCGAGATCGCGGCGGTGGGGTCGATGCGGCGCCAGCCTTCGCCTGCCAGCCACACCTCCGTCCAGGCATGGGCGTCGGCCTGGCGCACGGTCCAGACCCCGTCGACCGGATTGAGTTCGCCGCCTTGGTAGCCGGTGACCATGCGGGCCGGGATGCCGGCGGCACGCATGAGAATCGCAAAGGCCGAGGCGATGTGCTCGCAAAAGCCCTGGCGGTGGGTGAACCAGAAGTCATCGGCGGTGTCCGGCCCATAGAGGGGGGGCTCCAGCGTGTACTGGTAGTCCTGCTCGCGCAGCCGGGCCAGCACGTGGTCGATCAGGGCCTGCTGGGCGTCCTGCCGGGTGCTTTGCAAGATGTCGCCGCCAGAGGCCTGCGCCAGGCCGAATTGCTGGCGCAGCTGCAGGGCCCATTCCCGCGTGCGGGGGTTGTCCTCCGCGGGCAGGCGCAGGTAGCGCTGCAGTGCCGGTCCGCCTGCGGTGCGGCCGCTCTGATAGCGGGTGTAGCTGCTGGCGTGATAGCGCGTGGCGCCGTTGAGCGGGCGGTAGGAGAGCCAGACCATCTCCTGCGTCATCATGGCCCGCAGGCTGCCCTGGGGCGGCTCGGGCAGCACATCGAGTGGCAGCAACCAGCGTTGCTGGTGTGGCTCGAGCATCATCTCGTAGCGCAGCGGCTCGCCCAGCGGCTCGATCGGATTCTGCGCGCTGCCGGGGGCGGCCTCGGCGCTGGTGGGCAGGGGATCTTCGGCGGTCCATTGGCGGCCATTGAGGCGCGAGAGCACCGGGCCACGGAAATACAGCTGCTGCTGCGCCGGTACCGGGCTGTCCGCGTCGAAGCGCACCCGCAGCGCGACGCGCTGGTCCTGCGCGAGTTGTGCGATGCTGCCGACCTGCATCTGGCCGGAGAGCCCGGTGATGCCCTGCTGGCCGGGTGCCACCGGCAGGCCCCACAGCGGCGGAAAGCGCGGAAACACCAGGTACAGCGCGGCAATCAGCGGCAGACCCAGCAGCACCAGCTGCGCGGCGGTGCGGGCCGATTCGCGCAGCGGCGCCGGCCCCAGAGGACGCTGTGCATTGACCAGCGCCGTCAGCAGGCCCCAGAACGCCAGCAGCATCGCCAGCGCCACGCCGATGCTCTGCACGTACAGGAAGTTGCTGACGATGCAGAAGAAGCCGAGGAAGAACAGCACGAAGGCATCGCGCCGGCTGTTCATCTCCAGCGTCTTCAGGGCCAGCAGCACCAGCAGAAAGGCCAGCGCGGCGCCGGAGATCGATGAAGCACGCGCCTCGTAGAGCGCCGCAGCCACGCCCAGCGCCAGCAGCGCCAGCAGCGCGGGCCGGCCCGGCAGCGCCGTGCCGCGCACGGCGATCATGACGCGCCAGGCCAGCAGGCCAAGCCCGAGCGCGGCAGCCCACAGCGGCAGCACCCGCGCCATTTGCAGCGCGATGAGGCCCAGCACCGCCAGCAGGAACAGCGTGTCGCGGGTGGGGCGGGGCAGGGCGGTCAGGCGGCTTGTCAGCGGGGCGGTCGGCATGGACGGCATAGGGGATCAGCGTGGTGGCGGGCGGGTGTCATGCAGGATGCCAGGCGCCTCATGCCAGTGCCAGCGCTTCCAGGCATTGGTGCCGGTGGGCCGGGCCGGTGGCCGGGGCGATGTGCGTGTGCGGCAGCTTCAGGCCATAGGCGATGCCTTGCTGGTCGGCTTCGAGCACCCAGGCGCACAGGCGCGCCAGCACGGCCTCGGGGTGCGAGAGGCCGGTGGCGGCATGGTCCAGCCACAGCTGCGTCTCGTGCATCTGGCTCGGGTCGCGCCGCACCCAGTCGCCCGAGCCGGTGGTCATGGCCGTGGCGGTCTTCTTCCACAGAATGGTCTTGATCGGGTCGCCGCGCTGGTAGGCGCGAAAGCCGTCCATCTCGAAGGATTGGGTACGCGCCGAGGCCGCACCCGCCTGGCCGGCGGCCAGGCTCTGCGGCAGCGGCGGCGCGTCGGGTTCCGGGGCTGGCCACACCAGCACGGCGCTGGCCGGGCGCCAGATCGACCAGACGCGAAAGGCGCCGATCGGGTATCGTGTCTCGATGGTGATGGGCGGCAGCAGGTGGCGCCCGCGGGCCATGGCGGCCAGCGCCAGCGTGGCAGTGGCGGCCTGACCGGCCGGCACGTCCACCAGCACCGGCGCTGCCGGCCCGTGGCTGCGCAGTACGATGGCATAGCGGTTGCGGCGCCCGGCATGTTGCAGCAGGATGTGCAGCGGCACGGGCTGGCCGGCGAACACGGCCTCGGGCGCCCGCAGCTGAAGTTGCAGGCCGCGCAAGTTGCCATGCGCGACCAGCACGCTGATGAAGCCCACGCCTGCCAGCATGAAGGTGAACAGAAAGCCGAGGTTGATCTGGTAATTGATCGAGGCGATCAGCAGCAGCAGCGCCGTGAGCGCGAGAAACCAGCCGGCCGGGCTGGGCAGCACGTAGATTCGGTGCTGCGTCAGCACCCAGTGGTCGGTGCGCGGCAGCCGCGTCTCGAACCAGTTGCCGAAGCGCTGGCGCAGCCGGCCGGGCAGGGCAGGGGTGCTCATGCTCAGCGGATGGGGGTGGCCAGCAGCATGGCGCGCACCTGCTCGCTGGCATCGAAGCCGGCGCTGGCCAGGGGTGTGAGGCGGTGCGCCATGGTCTGCACGGCAATGGCCTGCACGTCGTCGGGCGAGACGTAGTCGCGCCCTTCGAGCAACGCCCGAGCCTTGGCGGCGCGCAGCAGCACGATGCCCGCGCGCGGACTCAGGCCCTGCACGAACCACAGGCCCGAGCGTGTCGCTTCGATCAGGTCCAGCACATAGTCGAGCACGGCGTCGGCGGCATGCACGGCGGTGACGGCCTGTTGCAGTTGCAGCACCTCCTCGGCACTGAGCTGCGGCACCAGCTGGCGGGCCTGCTGGCGGTGACCGTTGTCGCGCAGCAGGCTGCGTTCGGAGGCGCGGTCCGGGTAACCCAGCGAGACGCGCATCAGAAAGCGGTCGAGCTGCGACTCGGGCAGCGGATAGGTGCCGAGCTGCTCGCGCGGGTTCTGCGTGGCAATGACGAAGAAGGGCTGCGGCAGCGGGCGGGTTTCGCCTTCGGCCGAGACCTGCTGCTCTTCCATGGCCTCGAGCAGCGCGCTCTGCGACTTGGGACTGGCACGGTTGATCTCGTCGGCCAGCAGAATCTGCGAGAACACCGGCCCCGGGTGGAACACGAAGCGCTCCTGCACCCGGTCGTAGACCGACACGCCGGTCAGGTCGCTGGGCATCAGGTCGGCGGTGAACTGCACGCGCGAGAACTGCAGCCCGAGACTGTGCGCGAGGCCGTGGGCCAGCGTGGTCTTGCCCACGCCAGGCACGTCCTCGATCAGCAGATGGCCGCCGGCGGCCAGGCAGGTCAGGCAGTCGAGCACCTGCCCTTGTTTGCCGACGACGAGCCGGTTGAGCTGCTCGAGCGTCGTCCGGATTTTCTGGTGCAGGTCCATTTTGAAGGTACAGTAGGTGGACAAAACAAAGCAGGCCTGAGTGCGGCTGGCGCCCGGTGCGGGGCGCATACGCATCCGATCCATCCGATGTGTAATGGCCTGTAATTAAAAACCATCAATGGTAAGACATCAGGGGCAAGACAATGGCGGGGACAGGTTATTACACGCACCGCGACTGCTGGCTGCATGAGATGGGCGCGGCCCATCCGGAATGCCCGGCGCGGCTCGATGCCATCGAGGATCGGCTGCTGATCGCCGGCGTCATGGACATGCTGCAGCGGCGCGAGGCGCCCAAGGCCTCCATCCATGACCTGGAACTGGCGCACACGCGCATGCACGTGGCGGCGTTGCGCGGGCTTGATCTCTTCATGCAGGAGGAACTGCTCGCCGGAGGCGATGGCTATTCGCAGGTTGACCCGGACACCCAGTTCTGCCCGCACACCTGGAACGCCGCGCTGCGCGCCGCCGGCGCGGTGCTGGCGGCCACCGATGCGGTGCTCGGCGGCGAGCTGGACAACGCCTTCTGCGCCGTGCGCCCGCCCGGCCACCATGCCGAGCACGACAAGGCCATGGGCTTTTGCTTCATCAACAACGTGGCGCTGGGCGTCAAGTACGCGCTGCACCGCCACCAGCTCGAACGCGTGGCCGTGGTCGATTTCGACGTGCACCATGGCAACGGCACCGAGGACATCCTTGCCGGCGAGGCCGGCGCGCTGATGGTCGGCTTCTTCCAGCATCCGTTCTACCCGTTCAGCGGCGAGAAGCCCAAGGGCGAGAACATGCTCAACATCGCACTGCCGGCCTACACCAAAGGCATGGACGTGCGCGAAGTCATCGACATGATGTGGGTGCCGCGGCTGGAGGCCTTCAGGCCGCAGCTGATCTTCATCAGCGCCGGCTTCGATGCGCACCGCGAGGACGACATGGGGCAGATGCAGCTGGGCGAGAACGACTATGCCTGGATGACACAGATCATCAAAGACATCGCCGACCGGCATGCGGCGGGACGTATCGTCTCCAGCCTGGAAGGCGGCTATGTGCCCGATGCGCTGGCGCGCAGCGTCGAGGCCCACCTGCGCGTGCTGGCCGGACTGTGAAGCCGGCGGGGCGCGCCTTTTGCGCGGAACACAACCCCAAGGACATGGCTGCCCAGCCCGACCAGCCCGACCAGCCGTGGTACGAGGCGTTGTTTCGCCAGTGCGCCCGGCTGATGCTGACCCTCCGCCAATTGCCGGTGCCGCGTATCGCCAAAGTGCAGGGCATTGCCACCGCCGCGCTGGTAGCATCGGTGCGGTGCGGCGATGCTTGCCAAGTGTCTGCCGCTTGTCCGCCATCCACCTGATTTCTGCTGGCGCGACCCACTGCTGTGGTGGGGCGCAGCCGTTTGCCCTGTCATGCCGACCGTTCTGCCTGCCTCCACCGATACGGATGCTGCCGCTGCATCTGCGACCCAGATTCCCGAAATGGGCACGGCCCTGGCCGGCTCCACCTTGGGCGACTGGCTGCGCCAGTTCGATGGCCCGCGCGCGCTGCTGGAACTGGCGGTGATCGCCGCCGTGCTGCTGCTGATCTGGCTGCTGCTGCGCGGCCTGCGTGCCGCCCTGAACTACCAAAACGCCGATTCCGTGCTGTTCGGCGCCAATGGCGCCGATGGCGTGCTGCTGCCCCTGCTGGGCCTGGCGGGGTTGCGGCTGGTGCAACCCCTGCTGGCGCCCCTGCAGCCACTGCATCTGTGGCCGCTGGCCATGCCGATTCTGGTCTCGCTGCTGGCCATCCGCCTGAGCATCAAGGTGTTGCGGCTGGCCTATCCGGGCCGAGCCTGGCTCGAGCCGATTGCGCGCAGCTTTTCCTGGTTCATGTGGTTTTGCGTGGTGGCCTGGATCACCGGCCTGGGGCCGACGCTGATGCACGAGCTCGATCAGGTGCACTGGACCATCGGCGCGCGCACGATTTCGCTGCGGCGGCTGCTCGAGGCGCTGGTCACTGCCGTGGCCTCGCTGCTGATCAGCCTGTGGGTCTCGTCCGCCATCGAGAGCCGCATGATGCATTCGGTGATCGGTGCGCGGCTGCCGGTGCACAAGGTCATCACCACCATGGTGCGGGCGGTGCTGCTGCTGATCGGCATGCTGGTGGCGCTGAACATGGCCGGCATCGACCTGACGGCCCTGTCGGTTTTCGGCGGTGCGCTCGGGGTCGGCATCGGCCTGGGCCTGCAAAGGCTGGCGGCCAACTACGTCAGCGGCTTCGTGCTGATGGTCGAGCGCAGCGTGCGTGTAGGGGATGTGGTGCGAGTCAATGGTTTCCAGGGCACCATCGTGGACATGTCGGGACGCTACACATCGATCGTTTCGACCAGCGGGCGCCAGGCCATCGTGCCGCACGAGTTGATGACCAATTCCATGGTCGAGAACCTGTCGTCCGAGCACCGGGCCTCCGAGCAGTCCACCACCGTCTCGGTGGCTCACGACTGCGACGTCGATCAGGTGCGCGCGCTGCTGGCCCAGGCGGTGGCCTCGGTGCCCGAAGTGCTGGCCGCACCGGCGCCAGAGGCGCTGCTGCTGGAGTTCGGTGCCGATGGCCTGCGCTTCAAGATCGAGTTCGAGATTGCCGATCCCCACAATGGCGACAACGAGGATTTGCTCTCCAAGGTCAATCTGGCCATTCTGAAGGCCTTGCGCGCTCATGGTGTGGCCATTCCGTACCCGCAGCGCACACTGCATTGGGCCGGCAATGCCGATGCACCTCTTACGCTCGTTGAACCGCAGCGGGAGCAGCCTGCGCCAGTCAAAGGTGTCGCCAAGGGGACATGATGGTGCGCATCATCCGTCCATGCGCAAGCCGCACTGCCTGTGCCGGCGGGCCAATGCGAGCCACTCTCGTTCGCGGCCCGGGCAAGTGTGACTAGAATGGAACGTTTGTGATTGCAATACTTCCGAAAACCCAAGGCAACAACCAAGCAGGAGAGACAGCCAAATGACCAAGGTCCTGGTACCCGTCAAGCGCGTGGTGGATAAAGACATCAAGGTGCGCGTGAAATCCGACAACTCCGGTGTGGACATCGCCAATGTCAAGCACAGCATGAACCCCTTCGACGAGATCGCCATCGAAGAGGCCGTGCGTCTGAAGGAAAAGGGCGCCGTGACCGAAGTCATTGCCGTCTCCATCGGTGTGCCGCAGGCGCAGGAGACGCTGCGTACCGCGCTGGCCATCGGGGCCGACCGTGCCATCCTGGTCGAGACCAGCGAGGAAGTGCAGCCGCTGGCCGTGGCCAAGGTGCTCAAGGCGCTGGTGGACAAGGAACAGCCGGGCCTGATCATCATGGGCAAGCAGGCCATCGATGACGACGCCAACCAGGTCGGCCAGTCGCTCGCCGCGCTGGCCGACCTGCCGCAGGCCACCTTCGCCTCCAAGGTCGAGGTCGCCGGTGACAAGGCCACCGTCACCCGCGAGGTCGATTCGGGCCTGGAGACCATCACCGTCAGCCTGCCGGCGGTCATCACCACCGACCTGCGCCTCAACGAGCCGCGCTACGTCACGTTGCCCAACATCATGAAGGCCAAGAAGAAGCCGCTGGAGAATCTCAAGCCCGAGGATCTGGGAGTGGACGTGACGCCGCGCCTGAAAACCCTCAAGGTCAGCGAACCGCCAAAGCGCAGCGCCGGCGTCAAGGTGCCCGACGTGGCCGCGCTGGTCGACAAGCTCAAGAACGAAGCCAAGGTCATCTGATCGACGGGAGACACACACATGACGACACTCGTTATTGCCGAACACGACAATGCCGGCCTCAAGGCCGCCACCCTCAACACCGTGGCCGCCGCCACCGCCATTGGCGGTGACGTGCATGTGCTGGTGGCCGGCCACAACGCCGGCGAAGCCGCCAAGGCCGCCAGCCAGATCGCCGGGGTTGCCAAGGTCATTCACGCCGATGGCGCTGCGCTGGAAAACGGCCTGGCCGAGAATCTGGCCGCGCAGGTCCTGGCTATCGTAGAAAATGAGGCTGAGGGTTACAGCCACATCCTCTTTCCCTCCACCGCATCGGGCAAGAACGTTGCGCCGCGCGTGGCCGCCAAGCTCGACGTCGCGCAGATCAGCGACATCATCAAGGTGGTGAGCACCGATACTTTCGAGCGCCCCATCTATGCGGGCAACGCCATTGCCACCGTGCAGAGCAGCGATGGCAAGAAGGTCATTACCGTGCGCGCCACCGGCTTTGATGCGGCCGCCGCCAGCGGTGGCTCGGCGCCGGTGGAGAGTGTTGCCGCCGTGGCCGATTCGGGCAAGAGCAGCTTTGTCGGCCGCGAAGTCAGCAAGAGCGACCGCCCAGAGCTGACCTCGGCCAAGATCATCGTCTCCGGTGGCCGTGCCCTGGGCAGCGAGGAGAAGTTCAAGGAAGTGCTGACGCCGCTGGCCGACAAGCTGGGCGCGGCCATCGGTGCGAGCCGCGCCGCCGTCGATGCCGGCTACGCGCCCAACGACCTGCAGGTGGGGCAGACCGGCAAGATCGTCGCGCCCGAGCTGTACATCGCGCTGGGCATCAGCGGCGCCATCCAGCATTTGGCCGGCATGAAGGACTCCAAGGTCATCGTCGCCATCAACAAGGACGAGGAAGCGCCGATCTTCTCGGTGGCCGACTACGGCTTGGTGGCAGACCTCTTCACTGCCGTGCCGGAGCTGATCGAAAAGCTCTGAGCGACTGCTGCGTACAGGCTCGACTGAAAAATGGCATCCCTGGCGATGCCATTTTTTTTCAAGCCGGAGCCCGATTCACCAAGAGACTCTCACCAAGCATCACAAGGATTCCCATGAGCTACAAAGCACCTGTCAAGGATTTGCTGTTCAACATCGAACACCTGGCGAACATCGAGGCCGTGGCCCAGCTGCCCGGCTGTGAGGATGCCGGATTGGACACGGCCCAGGCCGTGCTGGAGGAATGTGCGCGGTTCAACGAGGACGTGGTGGCGCCACTCAACGTCGTGGGTGACACCCAGCCATCGAGCTGGAAGGATGGCGTCGTCACCACCTCGCCGGGTTTCAAGGAAGCCTTCAAGCAATACGCCGAAGGCGGCTGGCAAGGCCTGCAGCACGAACCCGAATACGGCGGCCAGGGCCTGCCCAAGACCATTGGCGCAGCCTGCCAGGAAATCCTCAACAGCGCCAATCTGAGCTTTGCGCTGTGCCCGCTGCTGACCGATGGTGCCATCGAAGCGCTGGTCACGGCCGGCAGCGACGCGCTCAAAGCCACCTATCTGGAAAAGCTCATCTCCGGCCAGTGGACCGGCACCATGAACCTGACCGAGCCGCAAGCCGGCTCCGACCTGGCGCTGGTGCGCAGCCGTGCCGAGCCGCAGCCCGACGGCAGCTACAAGGTGTTCGGCACCAAGATCTTCATCACCTATGGCGAGCATGACATGGCCGAGAACATCGTCCATCTCGTGCTGGCGCGCGTGCAGGGTGCACCCGAGGGTGTCAAGGGCATCAGCCTGTTCGTCGTGCCCAAGTTCCTCGTGGGCGCCGACGGCACGCTGGGCGATCGTAATGATGCGTACTGCGTCAGCATCGAGCACAAGCTGGGCATCAAGGCCTCGCCCACGGCCGTGCTGCAATTCGGCGACCATGGCGGTGCCATCGGCTACCTGGTGGGCGAGGAAAACCGTGGCCTCGAGTACATGTTCATCATGATGAACGCGGCGCGTTACGCCGTCGGCGTGCAGGGCATCGCCGTTTCCGAGCGCGCCTATCAGCATGCCGTGGCTTATGCGCGTGAGCGTGTGCAAAGCCGTCCGGTCGACGGCTCGGTCAAGGGCAGCGCCACCATCATTCATCACCCGGACGTGCGCCGCATGCTGATGACCATGCGCGCCCTCACCGAAGGCACGCGTGCCACCGCCATCACGGCTGCCTCAGCCTACGACGCCGCGCACCGCCACCCCGATGCCGAAACCCGCCGCGAGAACCAGGCTTTCTACGAATTCCTGGTGCCGCTGGTCAAGGGCTACAGCACCGAGATCAGCCAGGAAGTCACCAGCCTGGGCGTGCAGGTGCATGGCGGCATGGGTTTCATCGAGGAGACCGGCGCCGCTCAGTACTACCGCGACTGCAAGATCCTGACCATCTACGAGGGCACCACCGCCATCCAGGCCAACGATCTGGTGGGCCGCAAGACCAGCCGCGATGGCGGCCAGGTCGCCAAGGCAGTGGCCGCGCAGATCGAGAAGACCGAAGCCGAACTCAAGGCTTTGCCTGGCGAGCCGGCGCAGGCCGTGGCCAAGGCGCTGGAGGCCGCGCGCAAGAGCTATCTCGAGGTGGTGGAGTTCATCGTCGCCAACACCCGGGAGAATCCCAACGCCGCTTTTGCCGGCAGCGTGCCCTACCTGATGCTGGCGGGCAACCTGGTGGCTGGCTGGCAACTGGGCCGGGCCCTGCTGGTGGCCACGGCCGAACTGGCCAAAGGCAATGACGCCGGCTTCATGCAGGCGAAGATCACCACCGCGCATTTCTATGCCGAGCATCTGCTGCCGCGCACCCACGCGCTGCGCGATGCCATCATCGGCGGTGCCCACAGCGTGATGGAACTGCCGATGGATGCGTACTGATGGGCAGGGTGCGTTGACCCGCTCATGCTGAGTGGCAGCGCCGCCGATGCCACTCACGGTGCGACGCAGTCCGGATGCCAATGCAAAAGGGGCGCTGCATGATGCATGCAGCGCCCCTTTTGCATTGAACACCTCTCGAAGGTTTTCTCAGTCGGAAGCCTTCAGGAACAGCTGGTAGGCGGGGTTGCCGCTCTCATCGACGTACGGGTAGCCCAGCCTGTCGAGGAAGGCCTGGAAGGCCGCGTCGTCCTCGGCTGGCACCTGGATGCCCACCAGGATCTTGCCGTAGTCGGCGCCCTGGTTGCGGTAGTGGAACAGGCTGATGTTCCAGCTTGGCTGCATCAGGCTGAGGAACTGGAACAGCGCGCCGGGCTTCTCGGGGAAGATGAAGCGCAGCAGGCGTTCGTCGCTGGCCTGCGCCGACGGCCCGCCGATCAGGTGGCGCAGGTGCTCCTTGGCCATTTCGTCGGTGGTCAGGTCCAGTGTCTTGAAACCGTGGCTGCCGAGGTGTTCGGCGATCTGCGCGGATTCACCCGGACCATGGGTCGAGAGGCCCACGAACACGTGCGCGTGGCGCTTGCCATTGATGCGGTAGTTGAATTCGGTGACGCTGCGTGCCGTGCCGGGCAGCTCGGCGATCGTCTCGCAGAAGCTGCGGAAGCTGCCGCGCTCTTCCTTCATGGTGACGGCGAACAGCGCCTCGCGCTGCTCGCCCACCAGGGCGCGTTCGGCGACGAAGCGCAGCCGGTCGAAGTTCATGTTGGCACCGCACAGGATGGCCGCATAGGTCTCGCCCTGCTTCTGGTGCGCGGCGGCATATTGCTTGATGGCGGCCACCGCCAGCGCGCCGGCCGGCTCGACGATGCTGCGCGTGTCGACAAAGATGTCCTTGATGGCAGCGCACACCTCATCGGTCGAGACGGTCACGTAATCATCCACCAGTTGCTGGCTGATGCGGAACGTCTCTTCGCCCACCAGCTTGACGGCGGTGCCGTCCGAGAACAGGCCCACGTCGCCCAACTCTACACGGTGGCCGGCGCGACTCGACTGCAGCATGGCATCCGAATCATTCATTTGCACGCCGATGACCCTGATGTCCGGGCGCAGCGCCTTGATGTAGTTGGCCACGCCGGCGATCAGGCCGCCGCCGCCGATGGCCACGAACACCGCATCCAGCCGGGCGCTGCCCAGGCTTTGCAGCTGGCGCAGCATCTCCATCGCAATCGTGCCCTGGCCGGCGATCACGTCAGGATCGTCGAATGGGTGCACGAAGGTGAGGCCACGCTCCTTCTGCAACTGCAGCGCGTGCTGGTAGGAGTCGCTGAAGCTGTCGCCGCTGAGCACCACCTCGCCGCCCAGCCGCCGCACCGCGTCCACCTTGAGCTGGGGGGTCGACAACGGCATGACGATGACGGCACGCACGCCCAGTCGGCTGGCGGCCAGCGCCACGCCCTGGGCGTGGTTGCCGGCCGAGGCACAGATCACGCCGCGCTCGAGTTCGGCGGGGCTGAGATGGGCCATCTTGTTATAGGCGCCGCGCAGCTTGAAGCTGAAGACCGGCTGCTGGTCCTCGCGCTTGAGCAGCACCTGGTTGCCGATGCGTGCCGACAGCAGCCGGGCGGGCTCCAGCGCGGTTTCCTCGGCCACGTCATAGACGCGGGCGGTGAGGATCTTCTTCAGGTAATCGTCAGGGGTCAGGGGGGCGAAGGTGGTCATTCGGAGTATGCGTGCCACGGGCATGGCGCGCGGGAAGCGGTCACTGCAAAGCCTTGCATCATAGGCCTTAGAACCTGTTCACGATCTTTTCGTGAGCCGCGCGAAATCGCGAACGCCCAAGAAAAATGCCCCGTAATCCAAAAGACTACGGGGCGAATCCACCAATATGAGAAGGTGGAGGAGACAAACGGTGCTTTCCGGAAACTGTCTGCAGCGGCTGCTGGCATCGGTCACAATAACCGGGAAGCGATGGCGCAATTGTAGCGGGTTTCCCCTTAATGTGCTGCGTCGCAGCAAAATTCGAGTGTTTGATCGCAAGGAATGCCAATGGAATGCACAGTTAGTTGGACGGGCGCAACAGGTGCGCGCTCCGGGATGGGCTTCATCGCCGAGACGGGCAGCGGCCATGTGCTGGTGATGGATGGCGCGCCCGATGCGGCCAAGCCTGAGAATGGCGGCCGGAACCTGGCGCCCCGGCCCATGGAGACGCTGCTGGCGGGCATGGGCGGCTGCACCGCCTACGATGTGGTGCTGATCCTCAAGCGCGGCCGCCACGATGTGCGTGGCTGCAGCGTGCAGATCAGCGCCGAGCGGGCCGAGCAGGACCCCAAGGTGTTCACCAAGATCCACATGCATTTCGTCGTGCAGGGCAAGGGCGTGCCCGAGAGCGCGGTGGCGCGTGCGGTGGCCTTGAGCCACGAGAAGTACTGCTCGGCCAGCATCATGCTGGGCAAGACCGCCGAGATCACCACCGGCTTCGATATCCGCGAGGTGGCCTGAGTGGCGCCGCAAAACGCATCGATGGGAGCGATGACACCACGATGAGCGCCACACTGCACCAGCCGCTGGCCGAGCGCCTGCGCCCGAGGACCCTGGGCGAGGTGGTGGGCCAGCAGCACCTGCTCGGCGAGGGCATGCCGCTGCGCCTGGCATTCGAGTCGGGCCGTCCGCACAGCTGCATCCTGTGGGGCCCGCCGGGCGTGGGCAAGACCACCATTGCGCGGTTGATGGCCAATGCTTTCGATGCGCAGTTCATCGCCATCAGCGCGGTGCTCGGCGGCGTCAAGGAAATCCGCGAGGCGGTCGAGCAGGCCCAGCACGCGCGCGATGGCCTGGCGCCGCAGTCGACCATCGTGTTCGTCGATGAAGTGCATCGCTTCAACAAGAGCCAGCAGGATGCCTTTTTGCCGCACGTCGAGAGCGGCCTTTTCACCTTCATCGGCGCGACCACCGAGAACCCGTCGTTCGAGGTCAACTCGGCGCTGCTCTCGCGCGCGGCCGTGTACGTGTTGCAGCCGCTCACCAGCGATGACTTGCGCCGGATCGTCGAGCGGGCCCAGGCGATTGGCGCCGTGCCGAGCATCGACGAGGAGGCGCTCGAGAAGTTGCTCGGCTATGCCGATGGCGATGCCCGGCGCCTGCTGAATACGCTGGAGACGCTGGCCATGGCCGCGCAGCAGGAGAAGCTGCCGGTCGTCACGGCCGACTGGCTGCTGCGCGTGCTGGGCGAGCGCCTGCGCCGCTATGACAAGGGCGGCGAGCAGTTCTACGACACCATCAGCGCGCTGCACAAGTCGGTGCGCGGCTCCGACCCGGACGCGGCGCTCTATTGGATGATGCGCATGATCGATGGCGGTGTCGACCCCATGTACATCGCACGCCGCATGATCCGCATGGCCGCCGAGGACATCGGCCTGGCCGACCCGCGCGCGCTGCGGCTGGCGCTGGACGCCACCGAGACCTACGAACGCCTGGGCTCGCCCGAAGGCGAGCTGGCGCTGGCCGAGTGCATCGTGTACCTGGCGGTGGCGCCCAAGTCCAATGCCGTCTACAAGGCCTACAACGCCGCCAAGGCCTGGGTCAAGAAGGATGGCACGCGGCCGATTCCGCTGCATCTGCGCAACGCGCCGACCAAGCTGATGAAGTCGCTCGACTACGGCAAGGCCTACCGCTACGCGCACGACGAGCCCGATGCGTTTGCCGCGGGCGAGAACTACCTGCCCGAGGGCATGCCGGCACCGCACTTCTACCAGCCGGTGCCGCGCGGGCTGGAGCTCAAGATCGGCGAGAAGCTGGCCGACCTGCAGCGGCGCAATGTCGCGGCACGCCGGCAGGCCGGCACGGATGAGGTGCCGGAGAAAGGCTGATTGGCGTCCTCAGCGCCCCAGGCTCTCAGGCTCTCAGGCCGTTCCGGAGCCGGCTTGGCGCAATGCCGCCAGCAGGCGCTCGTGGATGCCGCCAAAGCTGCCATTGCTCATGCAGACGATGTGGTCGCCCGGCCGTGCTGCAGCCACGATGGACCGCACCAGCGCGTCGATGTCATGGTGGGTCTGCGCCTTGTCGCCCAGCGGGGCGAGGGCGCCGGCCACGTCCCAGCCGAGCTGATTGTCGTAGGCGAACACGGCATCGGCCGCCGTCAGCGCGGCCGGCAACTGCGCGGCCATCGTCCCCAGCTTCATGGTGTTGCTGCGCGGCTCGAAGACGGCCAGCACGCGCGCGCCGCCTGCCAGTGTGTGGCGCAGCCCTTCGAGGGTGGTGGCAATGGCGGTGGGGTGGTGGGCGAAGTCGTCGTAGACCGCAATGCCGCCTGCCGTTCCGCGCAGTTCCATGCGGCGGCGCACACCTTCGAAGCGCGAGAGCGCGTCGGCGGCGGCCGCTGGTGCGATGCCGATGTGCTCGGCCGCGGCAATCGCCGCCAGCGCATTGAGCTGGTTGTGGCGGCCGCTGAGCGTCCATTCGACGTGGCCGACACGTTCGCCCTCGTAGCGCACGTTGAAGGATTGCTCGGTACCGGCCGCGCTGTAGGTCTGCGCCGGCACGGCTGCCACGGCGGCGCTGCCGAAATGGCGCAGCTCGCTCCAGCAGCCTTGCTGCAGCACCCGCGGCAGATTCGCATCGTCGGCGTTGCTGATGACGCGACCCGTGCCCGGCACGGTGCGCAGCAGGTGGTTGAACTGGCGCTCGATGGCCGCCAGGTTCTCGAAAATGTCGGCGTGGTCGAACTCCAGGTTGTTCAGCACCAGTGTGCGCGGGCGGTAGTGCAGGAACTTGCTGCGCTTGTCGAAGAAGGCGGTGTCGTACTCGTCGGCCTCGATGACGAAGTAGCCGGGCTTGTCCGGCCTGGGGGTGCGGCCGCTGCGCGCGGAGACGCCGAAGTTGCCGGGCATGCCGCCGATCAGGAAGCCGGGGTTGTGGCCATTGGCCTGCAGGATCCAGGCCAGCATCGAGGCGGTGGTGGTCTTGCCATGGGTGCCGGCCACGGCCAGCACGTGGCGGCCGGGCAGGATGTGCTCGGCCAGCCATTGCGGCCCGCTGGTGTAGGGCAGACCGGCATCCAGAATGGCTTCCATCAGCGGGTAGCGAGGGCTGCCGCCTGACAGGCGGGCGCGGCTGACCACATTGCCGATGACGAAGTGGTCCGGCCGCAGCGCCAACTGCTCGGCGCCATAGCCTTCGATGATATCGATGCCCAGCGCGCGCAACTGGTCGCTCATGGGCGGGTAGACCTGTGCGTCGCAGCCGGTGACGGTGTGGCCGGCTGCCTTGGCCAGCGCTGCGATGCCGGCCATGAAGGTGCCGCAGATGCCGAGGATGTGGATGTGCATGGCGTGGTGCTCCGTGGTTGCAGCGGTGCCGGCATGGGCCGCATCCGCCGCGCGAGGATGGGGAAGACTCAGGGGACGAAGGCAGTCAGGTCCAGACCTTCGAGGTCGTAGTTCTGCGGACCGTGGGTGGCAAGCTTGCGGGCGGCGACGTGGTTGCCCAGCGCGGCGCAGCGGGCCAGCGGCCAGCCGCGCTCGAGTCCGTGCAGCAGCGCGGCGCGCCAGGCATCGCCGCAGCCGGTCGGGTCCAGCGGGCGTTCGACCTCGATGGCGGCAACGCGCTCTTTCTCGCCTTGCTCCCAGATGTCGCAGCCGAGTGCGCCCAGCGTTACCACCAGCGCGCGCAGGCGGCTGGAGATGTCCTTGAACGACCAGCCGGTGCGTTCGCACAGCAACTGTGCCTCGTAGTCGTTGACGGTGACCCAGCTGGCGCCCTCGATGAACTGGCGCAGCTCGGCGCCGCTGAACATAGGCAGGCCCTGGCCGGGGTCGAACACCCATGGAATGCCCAGCGCACTCAACTGCCGGGCATGTTCGAGCATGGCCTCGCGCCCGTCCGGGGCGACGATGGCCAGGCCCACCTCGGGTGGCAGATCTTCGATGCGCAGCCGGTGCGCCTGTGCCATGGCGCCGGGGTGGAAGGCGGTGATCTGGTTGTTGTCCAGGTCCGTCATGATCATGGCCTGAGCGGTGTAGCTGTCCTCGAGCTGGAGCACGTAGCGCCGGTCGATGCCCAGCCGTGCCAGCCGCTCCAGGTAGCTGGCGCCATCCCGGCCGAGCGCCGCCATCGGCAGTGGCTGGTTGTTCAGCAGGCGCATGCCATAGGCGATGTTGCCGGCGCAGCCGCCGAAGTCCCGGCGCAGTTCCTTGACGAGGAAGGAGACGTTGAGGATGTGCAGCTGGGCCGGCAGGATCTGCTGCGCGAAGCTGCCGTCGAAGTTCATGATGGTATCGAACGCCAGCGAACCGCAAACCAGCACTGCCATGGACGCACTCCTTTGGATCGAAGCCCCGGCGCGCTGCGCGCCGCCGAGCCTATTCGGGATAGAAAATCTGCAACTGATAGCCGGTGATCTCGTCGGCCGGTACCGTCACGCGCAGCGCCTGGCGCGCCTGCCAGCTGCCACGTGGCGGGATCTGGACGGGCGCCTGTGCAATGTCGGCGGGCAGCAGCTGGCGGCGTGTGACGACCTGCTCGCTGGCATCGCGCAGGCTCAATGCCAGCGCCGGGGTCTGCACCCATTGGCCGCTCTGGTTGCGCACGGTCCATGACAGCGTGTAGCTGCCATCGGGCTCGGACTGGAAGGTCGAGCCTTCGATGGCCAGCTGATCAAGCGCCTGCCAGGGCTTGATCTGGCAACGCAGGGCACGGCAGGCGCTCTCCAGGTGGCCGCGCAGCTGTGGGTTGATGGCGGCAATCGCATCGCGGTTCTGGAACACATACTGCAGGCCCAGCGCGGCCAGCAGCAGCACCAGCAGCGTGATTTGCGCGGCGCGCACGCCGGGGCGGCGCCAGAAGGCCTGGCGCTCGGCCTGCTGCACGAAGCGCAGCTCCTGCGTGTCGCTGAACGCGGCGTGGTAGGCCGCCAGGGTTTCCTCGTCGACCACCGGTCGCTCCGGCAGCACATCCTCTTCGGCGGATGCCGCGGCACCGGCGGGGACCTGCGGATCAGTTTCGTCTGGTGTCCGCGTCTGCTCCGGCCTTGGCTTTGCGGACGCGGTGCCGAAGTTCGCTTCGGGCACAGTCGGGTGGGTGAGCGCGCTGCCTGAGGGCGGCGGGAAGATGTGCTCGGCTGGCGTGGCATCCAGCACGGGGTCTGGCAAGGGCGGGGCTGAGGGGGTGCCGTTTTCGCCGTTGTCATTCGGGCCGGGGGCGAAGGGTGCGGCCGGTGTGATGGGCTCGTCGTCCTCTTGGTCGCCGGGTTTGCGCAAGTCGTAGGAAATGCCAGTGGCCGGGATGGCGGAGCCCGGCGGTCCGGCTGGCGGCTCCTGCTGGATGGCCTGCCAGCGCTCGACCTCCTCGCGAAAACGCTGCGCGGCCACCTCTGACTCTGACGCATCGGCCCAGGCCTCGGCCCGATCGGGGCGCACGGGGGCAGGGGGGGCGTTCGACGGTGCCGCCGAAGAGGGGGCGAAGGTGGCGTCCAGCGCGTTGCGCCATTTTTCGGCCAGACGCTCTTCGGGCAGCTGGCTGTCGGGTTCGGGCTCCGGGGCCTCCGTTCCCGGTAGTGCGCCGGAGATGGGCGGGGGCGTCAGCGCCTCGGGGCCGAGGCCATTGGTGTTGGTGGCTGGTGAAAACGCCTGATCCTGCGGCTGTGGTGCCGATGCCTGCCCGTCGTCTGCCATGGCGGGCACGGATTCTGGCGCGGGCGTCGTCTGGATGGAGTCGGGACCGTGCGGCTGCTGGGCGCGTTCTTGCTCCGGCACCCCGGCGGGCACCATTTCTTCCGGGGGCAGGCTGGGCTGCAGGTATTGGGTGGCGTCAAAGATACCGCTGCAGCGACCGCAGCGGACCCAGCCATCGGATGCTTGCAGTTGCTGCGGCGCCAGCTTGAAGCGGGTGCCGCATGCCGGACAACGGGTGACGAGGCTCATGGATACGGGAGCGGGCGTGGGCGGATGTGCCCTGGCTGACGGGGCTGGGCACGAAGGCGGCGCGATGCCGCGAATGTGAAGCCGTTATTGTGCCCGATGCCGCCGCGTGCGGGCGGCTGTGCCCAACTCATCAGCATACGGCCGAAGCCGCTCAGGCAGTGGCGGGCTTGCGGGCCGTCATCAGGATCCAGCCGTCCTCGCTGTCGGTCACCTCGAGTTGCAGCCATGGCGCATAGGCCTTCTGCAGCAGTTCGGCCTGGCGCTCGAGGATGCCCGCGAGCACCAGGTGCCCACCGGCGGCCACGTGCTGGCACAGCAGCGGCGCGAGCACCTGCAGCGGATTGGCCAGGATGTTGGCCAGCACCACATCGTAGTGGGCGGCGGCAATGTCGGGCAGACCGCTGCGCAGCGCCACCTGGTTTTTCTCGGCATTGGCGACGGTTGCCGCAATGGCGGCCTCGTCGATGTCGACAGCGTCGATGCGCTCTGCGCCGAACTTGGCCGCGGCGATCGCCAGGATGCCCGAGCCACAGCCATAGTCGAGTACCGTGCGTCCCTGCAGGCTGTCCTGCCCCGCCTGGCGGGCCAGCCAGCGCAGGCACATGCGGGTGGTCGGGTGGGTGCCGGTGCCGAAGGCCATGCCGGGGTCGAGTTCGATCACCACGCGGGCCTGCCCGGGCACTTCGTGCCAGCTCGGCACGATCCAGAATTCCGGGGTGATCTCGACGGGGGCGAACTGCGACTGCGTCAGGCTGACCCAGTCCAGGTCAGGCACTTCCTGCAGCGCCGCCACTTGGCAGCCCTCGAAGAAGTCCTGCACGACCAGCAGCTTGGCGGCGTTCTCGGCCTGTGCCTGCTCGGCGAAGAGGGCGCTGATGGTGCTGCGCTGCCAGGCCTGCCGCTCGGGCGTGAAACCCGGCTCGCCGAACAGCGCCTGTTCGGCAGGGGTCTGCGCGTCGGCGTCCTCGACAGACACGCTCAGCGCATCCAGGGCCTCGAGGGACTCGCCGACGATCTCGACCCGGTCTTGCGGGCACAGCAGGTTCAGGACGTACATAGCGGAAATGCCTTCGCTCAGAGCAGGCCGGAACGCTGTTCCAGCCAATGCTCCAGGTAGTGGATGTTGGTGCCGCCGGCGCAGAAGCTGGCATCGACCATCAGCTCGCGGTGCAGCGGGATGTTGGTCTTGATGCCTTCCACCACGGTCTCGAGCAGGGCCGTGCGCATGCGCGCCAGGGCTTCCTCGCGGGTGTCGCCATGCACGATGATCTTGCCGATCATCGAGTCGTAGTTGGGCGGCACGAAGTAGCCCGAGTAGATGTGCGAATCGACCCGCACGCCAGGGCCTCCCGGCGCGTGCCAGGCGGTGATGCGGCCGGGAGAGGGGAAGAACTTGTAAGGATCTTCGGCGTTGATGCGGCACTCGATGGCGTGGCCGCGGATCTGGATCTGGCGTTGCGTGAAAGGCAGTTTCTCACCGGCGGCCACCAGGATCTGGTTCTTGACGATGTCGATGCCGGTGATCATTTCGGTGACCGGGTGCTCGACCTGCACGCGCGTGTTCATCTCGATGAAGTAGAACTCGCCGTTCTCGTAGAGGAACTCGAAGGTGCCGGCGCCGCGGTAGCCGATGCGCTTGCAGGCGGCGGCGCAGCGCTCGCCGATCTTCTCGATCAGGCGGCGCGGAATGCCGAAGGCCGGTGCCTCCTCGATGACCTTCTGGTGGCGCCGCTGCATGGAGCAGTCGCGCTCGCCCAGATAGACGGCGTTCTTGTAGTTGTCGGCCAGCACCTGGATCTCGATGTGGCGGGGGTTCTGCAGGAACTTCTCCATGTAGACGGACGGATTGCCGAATGCCGCCTGCGCCTCGCTCTTGGTCATCTGCACGGCATTGACCAGCGCCGCCTCGGTATGCACCACGCGCATGCCGCGCCCGCCGCCGCCGCCAGCGGCCTTGATGATGACCGGGTAGCCGATGTTCTTGGCGATGCGGCGGATCTCGGCCGGGTCGTCGGGCAGCTCGCCATCCGAGCCGGGCACGCAGGGCACACCGGCCTTGATCATGGACTGCTTGGCCGAGACCTTGTCGCCCATGATGCGGATCGATTGCGCGGTCGGGCCGATGAAGGTGAAGCCGCTTTGCTCGACGCGTTCGGCAAAGTCGGCGTTCTCGCTCAGAAAGCCGTAGCCCGGGTGGATGGCCTCGGCATCGCTGACTTCGGCCGCCGAGATGATCGCCGGCATCTGCAGATAGCTCTGGCCGGCTGGCGCCGGGCCGATGCAGACGGCCTCCTCGGCCAGGCGCACGTATTTGGCGTCGCGGTCGGCCTCGGAATACACCATCACCGCCTTGACGCCCAGTTCGCGGCAGGCGCGCTGGATGCGCAGGGCGATTTCCCCGCGGTTGGCAATCAGAATTTTCTTGAACATGGTTGACACCTCGCGCGCGCCCGTGGCGGCCGCTTGGAATATACGCATCAGCCCCTCGGCGGGGGCTGAAAAGGAGTCGCTGCCGGCGGTCTGCGGCGCTTATTCGATGATGAACAGCGGCTGGCCGTACTCGACGGCCTGGCCATTGTCGATGAGGATCTGCTTGATGGTGCCGGAGCGGTCGGCTTCGATCTCGTTGAGGATCTTCATGGCTTCGATGATGCAGACGGTCTGGCCTTCCTTGACCTGCGAGCCCACTTCGACGAATGCGTCGGCGCCCGGGCTGGGCGAGCGGTAGAAGGTGCCAACCATCGGCGCCGTGATGGCTGCGCCGGCGGGGGCCGCAGGGGCCTCTGCCGCGGCGGGGGCCGCTGCCACTGCTGCCGGAGCGGCCACCACCGGAGCCTGCGCGGCGACCGGGATGATTTGGGCCTGGGCCACGGCACCGCCCTTGACGATGCGAACCTTGCCTTCTGCCTCGGTGATCTCCAGTTCGGTGACGTTCGACTCGGACACAAGGTCGATCAGGGTTTTGAGTTTTCTCAGATCCATATCGGCTCCAACGATGGGGTGGGGTTGCGGTAAGCAGGGGCGCAATGTAACGCAGAAAACTGCCAACCCCGGGCAATTCTCATGATCTCATGCGAAAACCATCTATTTTATAGATTTTCGGCCTGGTTTGCACTGGCTTCCGTGTCATCCGGCGGAATGGTGTTTCCGACCTTTGCGTGAAACTGGTGTCAATTGTCCCGATCTTCGCTCAGAACATGCGCTGCCAGTCGGCGAGATCCTGCGCATGCAGCTGCCCGATCTTGCGTGCCCTGATCATGCCGCTGGCGTCGGCCACTACGGTGAATGGCAGGCCGCCGCCAGTGTTGCCTAGTTCGCGCGCCAGTCCCACGCCCGCCGCCCCGGCCACGCCCACCGGGAAGCCGAGCGCAAAGCGCTGCATGAAGCGCGTCACATTCTCGGGCGTGTCGACGGCAATGCCCACGACCTGCCAGCGGGCTTCTTGTTGGTCGAAGGCGTTGATCAGCGGCAGTTCCTCGACGCAGGGGGCGCACCAGGTGGCCCAGAAGTTGAGTAAGAGTGGTTTGCCACGCAGGCCGGCCAGCCGCAGTGGCGCGCCGTCGAGCTGTGGCAGTTCCAGATCCCACAGCGGGTCGGGGCGCGACGCGAGGCCCTGGCTGTCGCCACGGGCGCGCAGCGCCATGTAGCCACCGGCTCCGGCGAGCATCAGGCCGATGCCACCGGCTGCCAGCCAGTGGCGGCGACTGACTGCAGCTTGCCGGGGCGGTATGGAGGAGGGCGGGGAGGTCATGGCTTCATTGTGCCATCCGCGCCTTGAGGGCCTGCGGGCCGCCGCGTGGCGCCGTGCCGTCCCTGCCGGCGCTGAGCGCGCCGCGCCGCATCGCGCCATCGTTGTTCCAGAGGCACAGCAGCACCGGCTCGGGCAGGCCCGGGCAGGGCACCTGCAGCACCATCACTTCGGTGGGGCGGCCCTGCAGCCCTGCTGCTTCGCGGCTTTCGTAGGCCAGGTGCCGGTCGAGCAGCCACAGCGCCAACGCTTTGGCGTCATCATGGAAGAGCTGCAGATGAATGTCGCTGTGGCTGGTGGCGGTGCCATGCCAGACCGCGCCGCCGAGCAGCGGCGCGAAGTCCTCCAACTGCTCCATCCAGTACAGGGCCGCGGCACGCAGTGCTTGCAGCTCGGCAGGTTGCGTGTCGGCGCAAAAGATGCTGATGTACTCGCGGATGGCCGCGTCCATGGCCTGGTTGTCCGGCAGGCGCGTGCGCGCCGGCAGACCCAACTGCCTGGCTGCGCGTTTCTTGGCCTGTTCCAGGTCCATTCCTTCCTCGACCACCAGCGCGGCCGCGGCGCTGGCAATCTCTTGGTCGATGTTGTCCATGGGGACAAGTATGCCAGCGCCGCGCAGGCGGCGCCGCAGCCGAAAAAAAGTCCGCGGCACGAGGCGGCGGGACGAGTTCCGCAAATCGAGGCTGAGGGCGTTCAGAAACGATGGCGCAGGCCCACGGTCACGCCGGTACGGCTCTTGGCGCCGTTGGCCGCGCCGCTCGAATCGGTGAGCGACAGATTGTCGCCGTTGAGCTTGATGTAGTCGATGCCGACATAGGCGTCGGTGCGCTTGGAGAACGCATAGTCGAGAATGGTGGAGAAGAAGTGCGCCTTGCCGTCGGCCAGCGCGGTGCGACCGCTCTGCTTGGCGTACCAGTAGTGCGCACCGATATTGAGCTGCGGCGTGATCTGGTAGCCGGCGCCGACGGTCGCCATGCGCCGCTTGTTGGCTGCCGTGAAGGCCGGACCGCTGAAGCCGCCGTTGGAGCTGCCGGCCCACAGTGTGCTCAGCACAGAGTAGTCGACATGGCATTGCAGGTTGGCGCCGCAGTTGGCCTGGCCGTCCAGGTTGTGCTTGTTCTCGCCATAGGCTGCGTTGAAGTACCAGGGGCCGGTGCGGTAGGAGCCGCCCAGCGCATAGGACTTGAGCTTCTTGTCGCTGCTGCCGAACTTGCGCTCGAGATAGCCGGCGCCGATCGCCCAGCCGTTATCGGCATAGCGGATGTAGCCGCCGGTGGATTTGCCTCCGGTCGAGAAGGTGCCTGCGCCTGGCACCGTGGTCGTGCCTTCGCCCTTCAGCGTGGTCTGCAGGCTGAAGCGGATCTTGCCCAACTCGGCGGTGTACTTGAGCATGTCGTTGCTGCGTGCGCCCATCGACATGCCGATCTCCGGCTTGAACGCTTCCATGTAGGGCGAATAGGGGTAGGACGCGAAGGTGCTGGTGAACAGGTCGAACATCACGTTCCAGTGCCGGCCCATCAGGAGCTGGCCCCACTGATTGCTTTGCAGTGCGACCCAGGCGTGCTGGAAACCGCCGCCGACCACGCTGCCGCTCTCGGTCAGCACGCGCTGTTCGAAGTTGGCCCGGACCTTCAGGCCGTTGCCCAAATCCTCGGTGATGTTCAGGCCCCAACGGCTTTGCGACATCCCGCCGCCGATCATCTGCGTGCGCGACCTGCCCTTGTCGGTTGCAGGCCCCTCATTGGTGGTGTAGCGCACCGCCGCGTCCACGATGCCATAGAGCTGCGTCGTCGATTGCGCCCAGACGGGCGCGGCGGCGACGGCGATGATGCCGAGTGCGAAAGCCTTTTTCATGCTGCTTGTCTCCTGATGGTGGTTGTTGATGTTTCGCGCAGCCAGTTTAAGCACGCACGTGCTTTTTTTGTAAGAGGGCTTGCGCTCAGAATGCGCGAAAAGCCACCATCGTTTTCCCTGATGGATATGCGGGTGGCAAACCTGCAGTAGAGTCACTGGCAGTAGCGCCCCGGCATCCAGAAGGCCGTGGCGCCATCCTGTGCGACAACACGGCCGCATGCCCGGCATGCAGGTTGGCCGCGCCGTCCGTTCCCTTGTTCACCTGCGGTGGCCGCACCAGTGCCGCCGATGGAGTTTGCCCATCATGGATTTCCTGTTTGTCGTCGATCCGCTGGCCAGTTTCAAGATCCACAAGGACACCACCTACGTGATGATGCGTGAGGCGCAGCGGCGCGGCCACGCGGTGCACGTTTGCGAGCCGGCGCAGATCTTCTGGCTGCGGGGCGGGCGCGTGAGCGCGCGCAGTCTGCCCATCACGCTCCTGCCGGTCGATGATTTGCAGGCCCACGCCAGCCAGCATCTGCCCTGGTGGCATGAGGAGGAGGCGCGTGAGGTGGCGCTGGCCGATTTCGACGCGGTGCTGATGCGCAAGGATCCGCCGTTCGACAGCGAGTTCTTCTACACCACGCACCTGCTCAGCCAGGGCGAGCGCGAAGGCGCCAAGGTGTTCAACCATGCCGCCGCGCTGCGCGAGCACCCGGAGAAGCTCGACATCCTGGAGTTCCCGGAGCTGATCGGCCCGACGCTGGTGACGCGCGAGCCCGAGCGCATCCGCGCCTTCCATGCCGAACACGGCGACATCATCCTCAAGCCGCTCGATGGCATGGGGGGCATGGGCATCTTCCGCGTCGGAGCCGACGGCCTGAACCTGGGCAGCATCATCGAGACGCTCAACCGCCACGGTGGCACCTCTGTGATGGTGCAGCGCTACATCCCTGACATCGTGCACGGCGACAAGCGCGTGCTGCTGATCGATGGCGAGGTCGTGCCCCATGCGCTGGCGCGCATTCCGCAGGGCAGCGAGATCCGCGGCAACATGGCAGTGGGGGGCAAGGCGGTGGCGCAGCCACTGAGCCCGCGCGACAGCGAGATCGCGGCGCGCCTGGGGCCGATCCTGGCTGGCCGTGGCCTGCTGCTGGTGGGCCTTGACATCATTGGCGACTGCGTGACCGAGATCAATGTGACCAGTCCGACTGGCTTCCAGGAGATCACCAACCAGACCGGCTTCGACGTGGCCGCCATGTTTGTGGACGCCCTTGAGCGCCGCATCGAGCGCTAAGAACCCGAACAGGTTCTGAGTCATGGCGCGCCAGCCTCGTTGGTTGGTGCCTGCCGCACGGTCTTTTGCCGCCCACGGCAATCTAAATGAGTTGGTTCTGCAGCATCCGGCCGCTTTATAACCGGCGGTTCTGAAAAATCAGGGAAAATACTTGGCGGCCCGTTTGCAATGCGGGCCTTCATTGCTTTGTGTCAGGTCCGCTGCCTGTGGGGGGCGGGGTGCCGTGGCACCGGCCCGTCATCGTCATCGGAAGCGAAAACGCATCATGAGTGCCTTCAACGAGGAAAAAGTCCTGTCCATCCACCACTGGAACGATACGTTGTTCAGTTTCAAGACCACGCGCGATGCCTCGCTGCGTTTCTCCAATGGTCATTTCACGATGATCGGCCTGAAGGTGGATGGCAAGCCCCTGCTGCGTGCCTACAGCATCGCCAGTGCCAATTACGAGGAGCATCTGGAGTTCTTCAGCATCAAGGTGCCCGATGGCCCGCTGACCTCGCGCCTCCAGCACATCCAGGTTGGCGACACGCTGCTGGTGGGCAGAAAGCCCACCGGCACGCTGCTGCTGGATTACCTGCTGCCCGGCAAGCGCCTCTACCTGCTCTCGACAGGCACCGGCCTGGCACCGTTCCTCAGCATCATCCGCGACCCTGAGACCTACGAGCGCTTCGAGGAAGTGGTGCTGGTTCATGGCACGCGCTTCGTCAACGAACTGGCCTACCAGGAGCTGATCAACCACACGCTGCCGGAGCATGAATTCCTGGGCGAATTCGTCAAGGGCAAGCTCAAGTACTATCCGACCGTCACGCGCGAGGAGTTCCGCAACCAGGGCCGCATCACCACGCTGATCGAGACCGGCAAGCTGTTTGCCGACCTGGGCGTGCCGGCCCTCAACCGTGAGGAAGACCGCATCATGATCTGCGGCAGCCCGGCCATGCTGTTCGACCTGAAGACGCTGTTCGAGCAGCGCGGCTTCATCGAAGGCAATACCTCCAAGCCGGGAGAATTCGTCGTCGAACGTGCCTTTGCCGAGAAATAACCCGATGTGAAAAATCGTCGCCCGTGTGGTGCGGGCGGCGGGTTGGGTGTTCTTGGGTGGGTGTATGCTTGCGCCCCGGCAGAGCCGGCCCCGGCTCTGCACGGCAATGCAAAGGCGGCATACATGTTCAACTGGACCGAAAAATCACCACAAGCGCTCGATGGCGGCGGCGTCATCGCCCCCGACGAGCGTCTGCCCTGGCCGCAGACCGGCATCATAGGCGTGCAGCACGTCATCGCCATGTTCGGCTCGACCATCCTGGCGCCGATTCTGATGGGCTTCGACCCGAATGTGGCGGTGCTGATGAGTGGCATCGGCACGCTGATCTTCTTTTTCATCACCGGTGGCAAGGTGCCCAGCTACCTGGGTTCGAGCTTTGCCTTCATCGCCGTGGTGCTGGCCGTGACCGGCCATGCCGGCGGCGGCGTCAATCCCAATATCGGCCTGGCGCTGGGCGGCATCATCGTCTGCGGGGTCATCTACATGCTCATCGGCCTGTTGGTCCAGGCGATCGGCACCGGCTGGATCGAGCGACTCATGCCACCGGTGGTCACCGGCGGCATCGTGGCGGTGATCGGCCTCAATCTCGCGGCGATTCCCGTCAAGAACATGGCGGCCAACAATTTCGAGAGCTGGATGCAGGTTGTCACCTTTGTCTGCGTGGCGCTGGTGGCGGTGTTCACGCGCGGCATGCTGCAGCGCCTGCTGATCCTGGTGGGCCTGATCGTCGCCAGCGTGCTGTATTTCCTGGCCACCAACGTGATGGGTTGGGGCAAGCCGGTCGATTTCGGCGGCATCGCCAGCGCCGCCTGGCTGGGCCTGCCGCAATTCCATGCGCCGGTGTTCGAGAGCCGCGCCATCCTGCTGATCGCGCCGGTGGCGATCATCCTGGTGGCCGAGAACCTGGGCCACATCAAGGCGGTTACGGCGATGACGGGCCGCAACATCGACCAGTACATGGGCCGGGCCTTCATCGGCGATGGGGTGGCCACCGTGGTCAGCGGCAGCGTTGGCGGTACCGGCGTGACCACCTATGCGGAGAACATCGGCGTGATGGCCGCCACACGCATCTACTCGACGGCGATCTTCCTGGTGGCGGCGGTGCTGGCCGTGCTGCTGGGCTTCTCGCCGAAGTTCGGCGCAGTGATCCAGGCCATCCCGCTACCGGTGATGGGTGGTGTCTCCATCGTGGTGTTCGGCCTGATCGCGGTGGCCGGCGCCAAGATCTGGGTGGACAACCGGGTCGATTTTTCGCAGAGCAAGAACCTGATTGTCGCGGCCATCACGCTGATTCTGGGCACGGGCGACTTCACGCTGCATTTCGGCGGCTTCGCGATGGCGGGCATCGGCACGGCCACCTTTGGCGCGATCCTGCTGTACCTGCTGCTCGACCGCGCCCGCTGAAAGCGGCATCCCGCCGCGCCATGCCCTTGGCGCGCCTTAGAACCTGCTCACGATCTTTTTGCGGGTCACGCGGGAGGTCAAAAATGCAGTGGGCAACGCCGCCCGGCGCGCTTTTGACCTCCTGCCCTTCGGGTTGTCCCGGCAGGCGCGCGGTGCGGTGTGACAAATCCTCGCCGGGCCACCGGCCCGACCGCGGTTTGCGTCTTGCATCGCATCGCCTTGCGGGCCAACGTGGCCCGCGAAAAGATCGTGAACAGGTTCTTCCAAAAAGGGAAAACGCCCGCAGGCATCGGTTACCTGCGGGCGTTGTGCATGAGGAGGGGGACGCGGATGCTCAGCGGTAGACGATGCCGCCATCGGTCAGGATGGCCTGGCCGGTGATGTAGTCCGAATCCTTGCCGGCGAGGAAGGACACCAGCGCCGCCACGTCCTCGGGCGTCTGGGCGCGGCCCAGTGCGATGCCAGAGACGTACTTCTCGTAGGTGGCCCCCTTGGGGGCGCCGGTCAGCTCGGCAAAGCGCTCGTCAATCTCCACCCACATGTCGGTGCCGACGATGCCGGGACAATAGGCGTTGACGGTGATGCCCGAGCTCGCATACTCCTTGGCGGCGGCCTGGGTCAGCGCGCGCACGGCGAACTTGGTGGCCGAGTACACGCCCAGCAGCGCAAAGCCATCATGGCCGGCGATCGAGGAGGCATTGATGATCTTGCCGCCTTGCTTGCGGGCCTGGAACTTCTTGGCCGCCGCCTGGATGCCCCAAACCACGCTGTCGACGTTGATGCGGAAGATGCGTTCGAGCTCTGCCTCGGTGACGTCGGCGAGCGGCTGCACTTGCGAGATGCCGGCATTGTTGATCATCACGTCGAAGCCGCCCAGCGCCTGCTCGGCGTGGTCGATGGCGGCATAGACGTCAGCGCGCTTGCTGACGTCGGCGACGAAGGTGGTGGCCTTGTGGCCCAGCGCCTCGATTTCCTTTTGCACCTCGGCCAGCTTGTCGGCCTTGATATCCACCAGTGCGATGCGGGCGCCATCGGCGGCCAGGCGCAGCGCGATGCCGCGGCCAATGCCTTGCGCGGCGCCGGTGACCAGAATGGTTTTTCCGTTCAGTGTGGACATGGACATTTCCTTTCGGGAGTCGGTGAATGATTCGGTCGCGGACGCGCTGCGTCCACGTTCGTCATCATCGTAGCCGCTGGGTGATGACCGGTCCATGACGAGCGGGCCGGTTGGCGGGCCGATCGAGCCGCCATTGCGCTGCGTCAATGTCCCGGCAGTTTGGCGCCGGGCTGCGGGAACCATTTTGAGCGTCTGACGGCGCCGGGCAATGGGCCGTGGCGCACCTCAGCGGTCGAAGCGCGGATCAAAAAGCGCTTCCTTCTCTTCCTCGGTGGGGGGCTTTTGCGCGTGCAGGTACTGGTAGATGTCGCGGATCAGTGCCTCGCAGCCCTCGCGCGCCAGGGCCGAAATCTCGTACACCGGACCCTTCCACTTCAGACCCTCGATCATCTTCTGGCGCACCGCCTTGCGGGCCGCCTCGTCGAGCATGTCGATCTTGTTGAGCACCAGCCAGCGCGGCTTTTCGTGCAGTTCCTCGTCGTACTTGCGCAGTTCCTCGGCAATTGCCTTGGCCTGGGCCACCGGGTCGATGCTGTCGTCGAATGGCGCGACGTCGACGATGTGCAACAGCAGGCCGGTGCGCTGCAGATGGCGCAGGAACTGGTGCCCCAGACCCGCGCCTTCGGACGCACCCTCGATCAGACCGGGAATGTCGGCCACCACGAAGCTCTGCTCCGGCGCCACGCGCACCACACCCAGGTTGGGGTGCAGCGTGGTGAACGGGTAGTCAGCCACCTTGGGCCGCGCGTTCGAGACGGCGGTGATGAACGTCGATTTGCCCGCATTGGGCATGCCCAGCAGGCCCACGTCGGCCAGCACCTTGAGTTCGAGCTTGATGCTGTAGCGGTCGCCCGGCTTGCCCATGGTCTTCTGCCGTGGCGAGCGATTGGTCGAGCTCTTGAAGTGCATGTTGCCAAAGCCGCCGTCGCCGCCCTTGGCGAGGATTTGCTTCTCGCCGGGCACCAGCAGTTCAAGCAGCACATCACCGGTCTCGGCATCGCTGATGATGGTGCCGACCGGCATGCGCAGCGTCAGGTCGTCGCCAGCGGCGCCGAACATGTCCGAGCCCATGCCGTGCTGGCCGCGTTTGGCTTCGTGGCGGCGTGCGTAGCGGAAGTCGATCAGCGTATTGAGATTGGTGTCGGCCACCACATAGACGTGGCCGCCGCGGCCGCCATCACCGCCATCGGGGCCGCCGTATTCCTTGTATTTCTCGTGCCGAAAGGACGAGCAGCCATTGCCGCCGTCGCCTGCGGCCACCTCGATGTAGGCTTCGTCAACGAATTTCATGCGCTTTTCCTTTCGGTCCTGCATGGCCCGCCGGCCTGGGCTGGGGCGGACCTTCCAAAGCAACAAAAGCCCCGCAAGCGGGGCTTTGTCAAGCTCAAGTCTGTGCGGTGTTCGCTCAGGCTGCGGGGGTGATTTCCACCGTGTGCTTGTTCTGTGCGCCCTTGTGGCGGAAGCTGACGTGGCCGTCCACCAGTGCGTAGAGGGTGTGGTCCTTGCCGATGCCGACATTGGTGCCGGCATGCAGGCGCGTGCCGCGTTGGCGCACGATGATGGAGCCTGCGCTCACCAGTTCGCCGCCGTAGGCCTTGACGCCCAGCATCTTGGGCTTGGAATCACGTCCGTTGCGCGTAGAGCCGCCGCCTTTTTTCTGTGCCATTTCAGAATCCTTTCGTGCCGTTCAATCAGGCGGCGATGTCGCCAATTTGCAGCTCGGTGTAGCGCTGGCGGTGGCCCTGGTGCTTGATGTAGTGCTTGCGACGGCGCAGCTTGAAGATGCGCACCTTGTCGTGCTTGCCCTGAGAGACCACAGTTGCCTTGACGCTGGCGCCGGAAACCAAAGGCGTGCCGACTTTCAGATCAGCGCCGCTGCCGATGGCAAGCACTTGATCGAGCACGATTTCCTGGCCTACGTCCGCAGCAATCTGTTCTACTTTGATCTTTTCGCCAGCGGCAACGCGATACTGCTTGCCACCGGTTTTTATGACTGCGTACATGAAAAACCCTTTACAAAAAACTGATCCCGCCAGGCCGCAGAGAATGCGAATCCGGGGCGGAAAACCCTGATTTCATCGCCGCGCCAAAGCCGAACGCACAAGGGCGCATCAGCAATCGTGGCGGAAATGAACTGCGCATTCTATCAGAGCACATCTTTTTTGCCAATGCCGACGTGCGTGTGGGGAAGGATGAATGGCGAGCACGGCCTTCAGCGTTGGCGGTTCAGCACCGGCATGCGCACCGGCTTCGTGCGGTACTGGCGCCAGTCGGTCTCCATCATGCGCACGCCCTGGACCTTTTTCGTCGCGACGATGAAGTACACGCCGCCGAGGAAGGAGAAGCGGTTCTCGGCCAGCCGGTCGATCCAGGCCAGGCGCCCGAACCAGCGCTCGCGCTCGAAGCCGGGAATGTAGCAGCCCGAGCGCACGTCCTCGACCTCGAGGTTCAGCAACTGCAGCCAGTCGCGCAGACGCAGGTAGCCGATCGGCTCGCCCAGATCCAGCGCCGGTTCGGTGGGCCGCAGGCCCCAGAGGATGCGGGCCGGGTTGAAGCCGCTGATGATCAGGCGCCCCTCCGGGCGCAGCACCCGCGTGGCTTCGCGCAGGGCCGCGTGGGGCTGGTGGCAGGCCTCCAGGGTGTGGGGCATCACGATCAGGTCGAACTGGTCGGCACCGAACGGCAGAGCTTCGGGCGCTGCCTGGAAGTCGGCTGCGGCCATCGTGCTCGCCACGCCGGTTTGCGTTGGAGTGGCAGCCGCCTCTGGTTGTGGTATACCTTCGCCCTGCGGCCGCGCTTCGCTTTCGAGAGCCATGTGCCAGGTGTTGGGAATGCGGTTGTTGCGCAGCCCGGCGATGGCCGGCGTGCCCATTTGCAAGGCGTAGAAGCCGAAGATGTCGGCCACCGTCTCGTCATAATGGTTCTGCTGCCAGCGCTGTACATAACGCCCTGCGGCGGCACTGGTCAGCCATGTGTCGAACTTCATTGCATCAACGCCTGTTCATGATCGTGCTGTCCTCTCGGGATGCCCCGTCCTGCGCGTGCGCCGTGTCTGGCCGCCTGCACCGATGCGTCCGCAGGAGCGGGCCATGGTCGTTCCGCCTGTCGCCACTGCTTTTTCCAACCGCATTCTTCTGACATGCATACCGCGCTTTCCCTGCAGGCGATTCCCGCGCTTGGCGACAACTATATCTGGCTGCTCGACGACGGGCGGCATGCCATGGTGGTCGACCCCGGCGACGCCGCACCGGTACTGCAGGCGCTGCATGAGCGGCAGCTGCTGCTGCAGACCATTCTAATCACCCACCATCATGGCGATCACACGGCTGGCGCCGCGCTGCTGCAGCAAAGCAGCGGCGCGCAGGTGTTCGGACCGGCGCACGAAGTCTTGCCGGTGCCGGTGACGCCTTTGCAGGGGGGCGATTTCGTGCAGGCGCTCGACCAGGACTGGCAGGTGCTCGACGTGCCCGGGCACACGGCCGGGCACATCGCCTTTTTTGCTGCGCACGTGCCGTTGCGGCAAGGCGTGGCCCCGGTGCTGTTCTGTGGCGACACGCTGTTCAGCGCCGGCTGCGGCCGGCTGTTCGAAGGCTCGGCCGGGCAAATGCTCGCCTCGCTCGACCGGCTCGCGGCACTGCCCGCGGCGACCCTGGTGTGCAGCGCGCACGAATACACACTGGGCAATCTGGCTTTCGCCGAGGCGGTCGAGCCGGACAATGCGGCGCTGCGCCAGGCCGTGACGCGGGGGCAGCGCCTGCGGGAGCGGCAACTGCCGACCCTGCCGACGCGCATGGCCGATGAATGCGCCATCAACCCGTTTCTGCGCATCCGGCTGCCGCAGGTGCGCCAGGCCATCGCACAGCATGCGGGTGGCGCACGCCTGCAAACCGATGCCGACTATTTTGCGGCTTTGCGCAACTGGAAGAACGATTTCTGATCATGTCCATGCCATTTCTGTTTCGGAGCGCCCTGGCGCTGGTGCTTACACTGTTGCTGGCCGCCTGCGGCACGCTGGAGTCGCAGCGATCGGATGAGGCGGCGCTCCAGCCGGTCATCCCGAGCGGCGCGCTCACGCCGATCACGCCGGGCAATCTGGACAGCTGGGCCGTGCAGGGGCTGCAGCCGCCGGCTGACCTGTGGCAGCGCCTGCGAGCGGGCTTTGCGATGCCCGACCTGGATACCGACATGGTGCATGACCGCGAGGACTGGTACGCCAGTCGGCCGGAGTACATCCAGCGCATGGCCGATCGCTCCAGCAAGTACCTGTTCCACATCGTCGAGGAACTGGAGCGGCGCAACATGCCGACCGAGCTGGCGCTGCTGCCCTATATCGAGAGTGCCTTCAACCCGCAGGCCGTCTCGCACGCCAAGGCGGCGGGCATGTGGCAGTTCATGCCCGCCACCGGCACGTATTTCGACCTGCGCCAGAACGCCTTTCGCGATGATCGCCGCGACGTGCTGGCCTCGACCCGCGCTGCACTGGATTACCTGCAAAAGCTCCATGACATGTTCGGCGACTGGCACCTGGCACTGGCTGCCTACAACTGGGGCGAGGGCAGCGTGGGGCGGGCCATGGCCAAGAACCAGAACCTCGGGCTGGGTGTGGGCTATACCGACCTGAGCATGCCCGATGAAACCCGCATGTACGTGCCCAAGTTCCAGGCCGTCAAGAACATCATCCGCGACCCGGCGGCCTTTGGCGTGGTGCTGCCGGACATCGGCAATCACCCGTACTTCGACATCGTTGACATCGCCCGCGACATGGATGTGGAGCTGGTGGCACAACTCGCCGGCATCGGCGTTGACGATTTCCGCACCCTCAACCCCTCCCACAACGGGCCGGTAATTCTCTCGGCGGCCACCACCGAGGTGCTGCTGCCCTGGGACAATGCGCAGACCTTCCGCCGCAATCTTGCCAATCACCGCGATGGCCGCCTCGCCAGCTGGACGGTCTGGACCACGCCGCGCACCATGAATGCGAAGGAGGTGGCCAGCAGTCTGGGCGTCGATGAGAAGGAACTGCGCAGCGTCAACCGGATTCCGGCGAACATGCTGATCGCCTCGGGCTCGGCCCTGCTGGTGCCGCGCAGCGCCGCCACCCTGTATGACGTGGCGGAGGAACTGGCCCACAACGGCCAGCTCAAGCTGATGCCGCAGCGGCAGTTGCGTCGCACCACGGTGGTGGCGCGCAAGGGCGAGACGGTGGCCACGCTGGCGCGGCGCTATGGGGTTGCCGCCGCGGATGTCGCGGAATGGAACAAGGTGGGGCGAAACACGCGCTTCAAGACCGGCCAACGCCTGGTGATTTATCGCCCGGCCGCCACCAGCACCGCCAGGGCAAGCACGGCGCCCAAGGCGCCGGCGCAGCGCGCCCGCACCCGGCAGGCCGCCAAGCGCTGAACGCGCAAGGCCCGATTCGCTTCACTCGGCAATCAGCGAAATGGGCCGTACACGTTGCGTGTGCGGCCCATTGATCCATGGAGGATAGCCAACAGGTGGCCGGTCAGGCGGACTGCGACTGCAGGTAGTTCTCCAGGCCGATCTTCTCGATCAGGCCCAGCTGCTTCTCGAGCCAGTAGGCATGGTCTTCCTCGGTGTCGCGCAATTGCGCCAGCAGCATGTCGCGGCTCACATAGTCGCTCACGCTCTCGCACAGCTGCATGGCGGCCTGCAGGCGCGCACGCACCTCGTATTCGGTCTCCAGATCCTTGCGCAGCATCTCCGGGACGGTCTCGCCGGGCGTGAAGGGCAACGGGCGCATGTCCGGACGGCCGTCCAGCATCAGGATGCGGCGCAGAATGGCGTCGGCGTGCTGGGTTTCCTCTTCCATCTCGTGGTTGAGGCGCTCGTACAGTTTTGGGAAGCCCTGGTCTTCATAGCTGCGCGAGTGCACGAAGTACTGGTCTCGGGCCGCGAGCTCGCCGCGCAGCAGGTGATTGAGGGTGTCGAGGACTTGTGGATGGCCTTGCATGGTGTTCGATTCCGTCGGATGGTTGCCATAGGGGCAGGGCCGCCCCGTTCAGGATGTTTTCTGAAGTATGCGGCGAAAACGCCCGCAGCGAAACGATGGGCCCGCAAACCCTTGCGCAGACGGTCTGCATGCTTATGGATATCTCAAGAGGATTCAGATGTGTTCGCATTGGATGGTGCGGTATCGAAGGCGATTCGCGCAGCCCGTGGCGTGGCAGGCAAGTCCCTATAATGGCCGCTTTGCTCACCTTCATCACGCCAGCCTCCAGGCGACCGGTTTTCTGCAATGACCCGCACTGACTCCAGCTCCGACCATGGCCTGACGTTGATTGCCCAGGACATGCGCGCCGTCGATGCCGTCATTGCGCAGCGGCTGGCCACCAATGTGCCCCTGATCGGGCAGGTGGCGCACTACATCATCTCGGCCGGCGGCAAGCGCCTGCGTCCGGCCATGCTGCTGCTGGTGGCCAATGCGCTGCAGTACAAGGGAAGCCGGCACCATGACATGGCGGCGGTGATCGAATTCATCCACACGGCCACGTTGTTGCATGACGATGTGGTTGACGAATCGACCATGCGCCGTGGCAAACCCACGGCCAACGAGAGTTTCGGCAATCCGGCCAGTGTGCTGGTGGGCGATTTTCTGCATTCGCGCGCTTTCGAGATGATGGTGGAGACCGGCAACATCCGTGTCATGCAAGTGGTGGCGGCTGGCACCAACATCATTGCCGAAGGCGAAGTGCAGCAGCTGCTGAACATGCATGACGCCTCGCTGGGTGAACAGGGCTATCTGCAGGTGATCCGCTCCAAGACCGCCAAGCTGTTCGAGGCCAGTACGCAGGTCGCCGCGATCCTGGCCGGCGCGGATGCCGCCCAGGAGCGTGCTGCGGCCGAGTACGGACAGGCGCTGGGCACGGCGTTCCAGATCATTGATGACGTGCTCGACTACGACGGTGCCGCCGACGAGATGGGCAAGAACGTCGGCGACGACCTGCGTGAAGGCAAGGCCACGCTGCCGCTCATCGCCGCGATGCAACGCGGCACGGCGCAGCAGGCACAAACCGTGCGCGAGGCCATCGAGCAGGGCTCGACCGCGCAGCTCACGCAGGTGATCGAGATCGTGCGCGCTACCGGTGCCATTGAGGTAGCCCGTCAGGCCGCCCACGGCGAGGCCGAACGCGCCATCGCCGCACTGGCAGGTTTCCCCGACAATGCCTATACCGAGGTGCTGCGGGGACTTTCCGAACGGCTGCTGCAGCGCCGCAGCTGATCTCGCCTGTTCCGCCGCAGCGCCGGCACAAGAGACAAAACCATCCGGCTCTACGGCTATTGCTTCAGCTCCACGTCCTACCACGTGCGCATTGCGCTGGCGCTCAAGGGCCTGGAGTACGACACCTGCCCATCAATCTGCGGTACCGTGAGCAGCGCGTGCCGCAATACCTGGCGCGCAATCCTCCTGGTGGCGTGCCGCTGCTGGCAGGCCGAAGGCTTGCAGGTGGTGGAGGTGCTGCTGCAGCGCCAGCATGCGCGAGGCGACGCCGGCCCCTATGCGTTCGGGGCCGGTACCACACAGGCCGATGACTGCCTGGTGCCGCAGGTCGCCAATGCGCTGCGAGCCGCAACCGGCCTTTGCGCAGGTTGACCCGCTGGCGCAGTCGGATGCGCCAGCGGGCGTCTGGCTCCAGGCCCTTTTGACCGCATGAGGGCACTTGCCCCGTTGCCGTTGGCCGACGCGTCGATGGCGCATGGCACGGATGCGACAGGAGAACCGTCGACATAGTGTTATCCACAATATCCGGACATGTCACTATTGCTTACCATCCGCGGTCTTTTACATACATCAATAGGGGGCTTCATGTCTCGTCGCATTTCCTTCTCCTGCCTGCTGCCCATCGGCGCCGCGGTCATGGCACTGGCTCAGCCTGCGCAGGCCCAGAACTTCCCGGGCACCAAGCCCATCACCATCATCGTGCCGTTCACCGCTGGTGGCCCGACCGACAAAGTGGCACGTGATTTCGCCGAAGCGTTGCGCAAGCAACTCGGTGGCGCATCGGTGGTGGTCGACAATGCCGCCGGTGCCGGAAGCTCGATCGGCACTGCCAAGGCCGCCCGCTCGGCACCGGACGGCCATACCCTGCTGCTCAACCACATCGGCATGTCCACCATGCCTTCGCTGTATCGCCGCTTGCCCTTCGACGTGCTCAATGATTTCGAGTACCTGGGCATCATCAACGACGTACCGATGACCCTGATCGGCCGCCCGACGCTGGAGGCCAATACCTATGCCGAGCTGTCGCAATGGATTGCCAGCCACAAGAATGGCGTCAACCTGGGCAATGCCGGCCTTGGTTCGGCCTCGCACCTGTGCGGCCTGATGTTCCAGGATGCCACCAAGATCAGCATGGTGCCCGTGCCTTATGGCGGCACGGCTCCGGCGATCGCCGACCTGATCGGCGGCCAGATCGACCTGCTGTGCGACCAGACCACCAACACCAGCTCGCACATCCAGAGCAAGAAGGTCAAGGCCTATGCCGTGACTACCACCGAGCGTTTGCCCGGGGAGCTCTTCCAGGAGTTGCCGACCCTGAGCGAGTCGGGCCTGACGGACTTCAACGTGACCATCTGGCATGGCCTGTACGCTCCCAAGGGTACGCCGCAGCAGGTGCTCGACACGCTCAATCAAGCCTTGCAGGAAGCCTTGAAGGACCCCGAATTCATTCAGCGCCAGACCACGCTGGGTGCAGTGGTGGCTACCGATGACCGCATCAAGCCCGCCGAGCACAAGGCCTTTGTGGCAGCCGAGATCGACAAGTGGGGCACGGTGATTCGTGCGGCTGGCCAGTTCGCGGATTGATGCTTGCCCGTGCGCGATACGCCTGGCTGGCGTATTCGTGACCGGCCCATGATGGAAAAAGCGGGTTGGGTGCCTTTTGGCACCCAACCCGCTTTTTTATGGTCCTTCTGCGCCCTTTGCGCTTGGCAGGGACGGGTCCCGTCAGGCCACAGCCTGGGCGTGAAAGCGGGTGGCTGGCGCGACGATTTGCTGCTGCTGCTCGACAAGCGGCAGGTCGCGATTGCCCGAGGCGGTGTGCTGCACCAGCTCGTACAGGCTGGATGTGGCCAGTTCCAGTGCGGTGGGCAGGGCTTGGCCCAGCAACAGGTGGCCCAGCAGAATGGCCGAGAAGGCATCGCCCATGCCGTTGGGAAGAGGCTTGCGGTCGATGATGGGGGTCTGCACGGCCCAGGCATCGCTGGCGGTCACGGCCAGCGCCACCAGGTTGCCCTCGGCAATGTCCGGTGTCACCAGGCTGGTGATGACGACGACCTTGCGGCTGTCGCCGATGTGCTGGCGGGCCACCTCTAGCGCCTGCGGAACCGAGTGCAGCGTGGTGCCCATGAGCTGTTCGAACTCGAACTGGTTGGGTGTCATGATGTCCGCTGCGCCGATGGTGTGGTTGCGGTGGTATTCGGGGATGCCGGGGCGCACGAAAACCCCGCGGCCGACATCGCCGAAGACCGGATCGCACAGGTAGAGTGCGGCCGGGTTGGCCTGCTTGATGCGCGCGGCAATGTCGAGAATGGCATCACCGATGCTGCTGTCGCCCATGTAGCCCGACAGAATGGCCGAGATGTGCGGCAGCACGCCACGGTCCTCCAGGCCGAGAAAGATCTCGCGCAGATGGTTGACATCAAACACCTGGCCACGAAAGGCGCCGTAGCCGGTGTGGTTGGAGAACTGCACGGTGTGCACCGGCAGCACTTCGATGCCCAGGCGCTGCAGCGGGAACACGGCGGCCGAGTTGCCGGCATGGCCGTAGGCCACATGGGATTGCACGGATAAAACGATGGGAGGCATGGATGGTGGTGGTCTGTGCTCGTTTCGAGGGGCTTGCGGCGGCTGGAGAGGCGTCAGGCGCGCGGAGTCTGTACGAAGCGCATTTGTGGCGCCGGGTCCGTGCGCATGGCGGCGCGAGCCGCTCGGGGCCGGGTAGCCAAGGGCTCCGGGGCGCCGAATCCGCAAATGTACGCGTGATTTCGCGGCTTGGGTAGGGCCTTGCCGTTAGATGGAGGCCAAACAAAAACCTCCCGACTTGCGGGAGGTTCTTGCCATGGGGATGGCCGATGGGGGAAGGCCTGTGCCTACTGACTGCGCGATCAGTCGTCGCCGCCAAAGATGCCCAGCAGCGCCAGCAGGTTCTGGAAGATGTTGAAAACGCTCAGGTACAAAGACAGCGTGGCGCTGATGTAGTTGGTCTCTCCGCCATCGACGATGCGCTTGAGGTCGTACAACAGCCAGAAGCTGAACAGCGCAATGGCAGCGGTGGACAGCGCAGCGGCAAAGGCCGTGGACTGGAAGAAGAAGTTCAGCAGGAACGAGACGAACAGCACCAGAGCACCGGCGAAGAGCCACTTGCCGGAACCGCTGAGGTCGCGCTTGATGACCGTGGAGAGCGTTGCCATCGTGGCAAACACCCCGGCCGTGCCAGCAAAGGCGGTCATCACCAGTTGTGCGCCGTTGCCGTAGCCCAGCACCCAGCCCAGCAGGCGCGAGAGCATCACACCCATGAAGAAGGTGAAGGCCAGCAGCAGGGCCACACCAGCGCCCGAATGCTTGTTCTTCTCGATGGCATAGATGAAGCCGAACGCGCCGGCCAGGAAAACGATCAGGCCAAGACCTCCGCTGAGACTGGCGCCCAGGCCCGTGCGCAGGCCCACGATGGCGCCCAGCACGGTGGGGATCATGGACAGAGCCAGCAGCAGGTAGGTATTGCGCAGCGTGCGATGGCGTACGGCCGACACCATGCCGTAGTCCAGGCTGCCTGGTGAGTGTGCGTCAACGCGATTGGTCATGAGACTGGTCCTTTGAGACGTTACAGAAGTGGCTTTATTCTAGTTGCGACTCTCCGGGCGTCCGATAATTCCGTGAGAACACAAGGTTTTTACCCGGATGGCGCTGTGTGGCAGGCCTTGGCGGTGCGCGTTGGCGTGCAAGCGATTACGATATGCGCCGTTCGATTCCGTTCGGGGGCTTGCCGAGTTCGTGGTTGCCAGCGGGTGCCTGGCACTCCCCCCCCGCGGGATCGTGTATCGCCGCCGTTGAACGGCACCGAAACCGGCCAACGGCACATTGAAGACCATTTGGAAGATCGTTTTGGATCAAAGGAGATGACATGAAGAACAGCCTGCAACTTGAACTCGCCGACATCAAGCGCATTGCCGCAGCGGCCGAAGCCGAAGCCCTGCAGAACCAGTGGGCCGTCACCATCGCCATTGCCGATGTCGGAGGACATCTGCTGTGGCTGCAGCGTCTGGATGGTGCGGCCCCGGTGTCGGCGCACATCGCCGCCTCCAAGGCGCGCACCGCGGCGGTGGGCCAGCGTGAAACCAAGGGCTATGAGGACATGATCAATGGCGGGCGTACCGCCTTCGTGACGGCGCCGACCATCGATGGACTGCTTGAAGGCGGCGTACCCATCGTCAAGGATGGTATCTTCCTCGGGGCCGTGGGCGTCAGTGGCGTCAAGTCGAATGAGGATGCACAGATCGCCAAGGCAGGCATTGCCGCACTTTGAGCGCCAGCCCCCTGCGGCAGCTTCGTCGTGCCCCCCTGTTTGGGGGATGGTCTTTAGCGAGCGGTCCAGGCCGCTTGTGAGCGGGCAGGCCAGGGAATGAGTGCAAAAGCAAAAGGCCGACAAAGTCGGCCTTTTTGCATGGGGAGGCGCTTGGAACTGCGGCATTGGACGCACAGATCGAAGCCATGTTCAAAAAATGCCTGGCTAATGGGATGCACGGAAGGAATCCGTGTATCCGTTGGCTGGCCAAAACGACCGGTTGAGCCTGGTAAAGACCAAGCCTAGGTCGCCCCACGATGAAACAATGAAACTGAAAACGGGGTGTGCGCTGACGGCTTTGCTAAGAGTGCGTTGGCGAACGGTCGGTGACATCGAAAAAAAGCGTGGCTACCGGGTATGCACCCCTGGCTGGCTAAAACGACCGGTGGAGACTGGTAAAGACCAGACTCTGGTCGCCCCACGATGAAACCGTTGCGTAAAACTATTCAATAACGATGGCAATGATTGGTGGCAGTGCGTACTCACTGACTCACTTGGTCAGAATGAGCTTGCCAAGCTTGGTGGCTTGCAGCCGGTAGAGCGCGCCGTTGTGTTCAATGGTGACCGACTTCTGGCCCCGCAACAATTCCAGGCTGGCAAGCGGCGTGGGCGCTGCCGATGCAGGGCTGTTCTGGTTGGGCTTTGTCAGGGTATTGAGGCTATTGTTCATGGCACGTATTCGACCGAAATCCAATGGCAAAACAGTATGGGACACATCCACCAGAGTCGTGCGGAATGGCATGTGCCCGATCGATTTATGTAATGATAATAATTCTTATTTTTTAGTCAAGCGGTTTTTTGTAATTTTTTTGATACAGGCCTGATCCGATGGGGATCGCCATCGGCGTGGCATGAAAAAACGCGGTTCGGACGTCGGGGATTGCGCCCTGTGACGGGCGGGCGGGGACCGGTGAGTGCCGCTGGCAGAATGTCAAAAGTGCTCATCGGGCGCCAGGTAGCGCCATTGGCCCTGGGGCAGTTGACCCAGCACGATCTGGCCGATACGCACGCGCTTGAGCGCGGTCACGCGCAGGCCTACCAGCTCGCACATGCGGCGGATCTGGCGCTTTTTCCCCTCCTGCAGGACAAAGCGCAGTTGCTCCGGGTTTTGCCAGTCGACCTGGGCCGGGCGGAGTGCGGCGCCGTCGAGCGACAGGCCATGCCGCAGCAGCGCGAGCCTGTCGGGGGGGAAGGCCGCGTCCACCTGGGTGCGAATGATGGCGCCATGGCTCTCCTCATATTCGACCCGCACCAGGTATTCCTTGTCGATGCTGCTGTTCGCACCGATGATCTGGCGCGCCACGCGGCCGTCCTGTGTCAACACCAGCAGTCCGGTGGAGTCGATGTCGAGGCGTCCGGCCGGGGCGAAGCCTCGCAATGACGTGGGCGGCTTGCGGTCCTTTTGAGGGTCCTGTCGCCAGCGGCTGGCCGGGGTGATGAGAGTCAGGGCCGGCTGATGGCCGTCTTCGGCCTGGCCGCTGACATAGCCGATCGGCTTGTGCAGCACGATGGTGGCTTGTTGGGCCTGCTTGTCCTGGGCTGCACGTTCGATGTGGATGCGGTCCGTGGACTCGACGCGCAGGCCGACTTCGGCTACATGTCCATTGACGCGCACCCAGCCGCGCTCGATCCAGTCATCGGCTTCGCGTCGTGAGCACAGTTGCAGCTCGGCGATCCGCTTGTTGAGGCGGATACCTTGCTGGGGACTGGTGGCATGCTGCGCGACGGCTGGCGAGGCCGTATGAGAGGCTCTGGCCGGTTCTGTTGGCCGAGGTGATGGTGCTGCCTGCGCGGCGGCGGTGCCTCGGGGGCTGGGAGGTGCCTGGTAGACATTGGCGCGGGGGCGGGGGGGCTGCCGGGGGGCACCCGCCGGCTCCTGCGTCCTTCTGGTGCCAGTGGGCTTGCGGGGGCCTGCTGAGGAGACGGCGTTCGGGTGTCGTGGGCGGGCCGCCCGGCTGGCGTCTTCGTCTTTCGCGGATGCCGCGCCGGGGCTCCGGGCAGCCAGGGAAAGTGTCGGGCGGGGTGGGGGGGCGGAGGAGGCCATGTGGCGAGGAGGGGGCGGCAAGGGGCAGGGTAATGGCCGCACTCTACCCCATTTGGCCGGAATCACTCGCCGAGGTAGCGCTTTTTGCGGCTTGCCTTGACCTTCTGCAGGTCCACGCTCACCAGACCATCGATGCAATGGGCGAAGGATGCATCGATGTTGAAGTCGACAAAGTGCACGCCGCCCGGCTCGCACAGCTCCGTGTATTGCTTGTAGAGCGGCGGAATCGACAGGCCCATGTTGGCCAGCGCGGTCTTGAGGGTCACGAGCCCGTCACGGTACTCCATGCGGCTCCAGTCAGGCACACCGGTGGCCGGGTCGGACTGATAGGGGGTGCGGGCCACAGCCCATGGCGTTGGTGCCGCGAAGTAGTTCCGATAGAAACTCACCAGCAGGTCGCGGGCGTGTGGGGGCAGGCGATTGCTGATGCTGACCGGCCCGAACATATAGCGGATCTCGGGGTATTTGTTCAGGTAGGCGCCAATACCGCGCCAGAGCAGGTCCAGGCCGTTCTGGCGCCAGTAGCGCGGCTGCACGAAGCTGCGTCCCAGTTCCACGCCCTGGGCCGTGTAGGCCTGGGCCTCGGGACGGTATTCGAACAGTGTGTGGCTGTAAAAGCCGGTCATCTGTTCGTCAACGCTGCGGGGCGCCGCGGCGGCTGCGTCATGGGTGGGGTTGGTGATGCGTCGCAGTCGGTAGGCACCGACGATTTCCAGCGCATCGTCGTCCCAGAGCACGATGTGGTCATAGACGCGGTCGAAGGCGTCGATGTCGCGCCGGCGCCCGGAGCCCTCGCCAACGGCGCGGAAGCTGATCTCGCGCAGGCGCCCGAGTTCGCGCATGATGGGTGAATCTTCCTGGTACTGGAAGAGGTGGATGCGCAGGCCGTCCTTGGTGGTGCCCAGCAGTTCGCATTGGCGCAGGGCGTGGCGCAGCGTTTGCCGGTCTTCCGGGTGTGCAATGCAGTCCATGCTGGACTTGAAACAGGCCGCGCTGTCGCCCTTGCCGACCTTGTATACGTGGCGCCTGAACAGTTTGGTGCGCAGCGGCGTGTCGTTGGGCAACTGGCGGTAGGTCTCGAATGCGATCGACTGGCCGATGTGCACGCGCACCGTGTTGTTGGTGTGCTTGAACATCTCGCGCACCAGCCACAGTGTGGAGATCGGCTTGGCGATCATCGAGAGGCCATAGAAGAACACCGAGTTGTGGGCGTCGATGCAGACCGGCAGGATCGGTGCCTGCGACTTGACGGCAAAGCGCAGAAAACCCTGCTGCCATTTGCCGTCACGCACGCCGCGAGGGCCGATGCGCGAGACTTCGCCGGCCGGAAAGATGATGAGGGCGCCCTCGGCCTGCAGGTGCTGCTCGATGGCGCGGATGTTGTCGCGGCGAGTGGCGTTGCCCATGTTGTCCACCGGCAGCAGCAGGCTGTGCAGCGGCTCCAGGTAGCTGAGCATGTCGTTGGCCACGACCTTCACGTCGCGGCGCACCTGGCCCACCATTTTCAGCAGTGCCAGGCCGTCGAGGCTGCCGATCGGATGGTTGGCGATGATGACGACCTTGCCCCAGGCCGGGATGCGTTCGCGCTCGCGGTCGCTGACGGTGATGCCGAAGCCGAAATGCTCCAGCACCTGCTCGACGAAGTCGAAGCCCTTGAGGTTGGGGTAGCGCTGCGCGAAACTCTGGAACTCCGATTCCTTGAAGATGAAGCGCAGCAAGGTAACCAGTGTCCCATAGGTCTTGGGACTGGATTTGGGCAAGCGCGGAAAGCGGTTGCGCACCACATTTTCGATGGAGAACATAGTGAGGACTCCGGAAGCCGGTGGCCTGATGCCGGCCGATTCTGCCTGCGTGCCGATGGGAGAACGATTGTCCGCCAGTGTTGCCTGGCCGCGTGACGTCTTCATGACATGACGCTCCCTTTGCGCCGGCTGTCGCAGGCCCGACAGCCGGTCCGTGCGCGGCACCGCTACATTCTATGGCATGAAAACCTTCCACAGTTATGCCGAGCTGGCGGCGCTCCAAGGCCAGGAAGTGTTGGTGACCGACTGGCTTGCCATCACCCAGCAGCAGATCAATTTGTTTGCCGAGGCCACCGGTGACCACCAGTGGATCCATGTCGATCCAGAGCGCGCCGCGCATGGCCCGTTCGGCGCCACGGTCGCGCATGGTTTCCTGACGCTGTCGCTGCTGGCCGGCCTGATGGACCGTTCGTTGACGATACAGGGCGTGAAGATGGGCCTCAACTATGGGCTCAACAAAGTGCGCTTCACGGCACCGGTGCCGGTGGGCAGCCGCTTGCGGGCGCGCCTGCGCCTGCTGGAGACGCAAGCGCTGGACGACCAGGGCCTGCAGATGGTCTGGCAGGTGACGATGGAGCGCGAGGGGCAGGAAAAACCGGTGTGCGTGGCTGAGACGATTTCGCGCGTGTATGGTGGAGCGTGAGGCTGGCATCTGCCGGCTGAGTCCTGTCCTGAAGAACTGATAATGGTAGGAACGTGCGTCGATACTGCCTGTTGGTATCGTTTATCAATACCTTCATGCTTCCTTTGATTGGCGTGGTGGATCGCAAGTAGTATCCGTCCATCGCATGCACCAGAATCATGCATGCCAGGAGCCGATACCCATGAACCGCACGTCAACCATGCCACACCCTGTACCCGAACCGGCCGAGGAGCGTCCCTGGCTGGCCGCTTATCCGGCCGGAGTGCCTGCCGACATCGACCCGAACGAGTACGATTCACTGGCCGAGCTGCTGGACGACGCTTTCGATCGCTACGGCAGTCGCACGGCCTTCAGCTTCATGGGGCAGGACTTCAGCTATGCCAGCATCGAACGCCTCAGCGGCCGGCTGGCGGCCTACCTGCAGTCCCTCGGCCTGCAAAAGGGCGAGCGTGTGGCCGTCATGCTGCCCAACATCATCCAGTACCCGATTGCCGCCGCGGCGGTGATGCGCGCCGGCCTGGTTCTGGTGAATGTCAATCCGCTCTATACGGTGCGCGAGCTGCAGCATCAGCTGCAGGATGCGGGCGCCAAGGCCATCGTGGTATTGGAGAACTTTGCCGACACCCTGCAGCAATGCATTGGCGAAACCGCCGTCGAGCACGTGGTGCTCGCCTCGGTTGGGGATCTGCTCGGCGTGCTGCGGGGCCCGCTCGTCAACTGGGTGCTGCGCCATCGCAGCAAGGCCGTGCCGGCATACGCATTGCCGGGTGCGGTGCGCTTCAATGAAGCCTTGCGGCGCGGCTTCAATCTGCCCTTGCTGACGCCGGCACTGGGCCATGCCGATCTGGCGCTGCTGCAGTACACCGGTGGCACCACCGGCATCAGCAAAGGGGCCATGCTCACGCATGGCAACGTGATCGCCAATGCATTGCAGTCGGAAGCCTGGAACAAGCCCGCCGTGCTGAGCATCCCGGAGGGCGAACAGGTCACCAGCGTGTGCGCCCTGCCGCTCTATCACATCTTCGGCTTCACGGTGGGCATGATGATGTCCATGCGCAATGGCGGCAAGGCCGTGCTGATTCCCAATCCGCGCGATCTCGATGCCACGCTCAAGGAATTGCGCCGCCACCGGGTCCACACCTTCCCGGCCGTCAACACGCTGTTCAATGCGTTGCTGCACCACCCGAAGTTCGACACCGTGGACTGGCGACATCTGCGCATCTCGGGCGGCGGGGGCACCGCGGTGCAGCAGGTGGTGGCGCAGCAGTGGCTGGCGCGCACTGGCTGCGCGATCTGCGAGGGCTACGGCCTGTCGGAGGCCAGCCCGTCGGTGACCTGCAACCCGGTCACCTCCCAGGCTTTCACCGGTACCATCGGTCTGCCGATGTCCAGCACCTGGGTGCGATGCGTGGACGATGACGGCCGTCCAGTGCCGACCGGCGAGCCGGGCGAGATTGCGATCAAGGGGCCGCAGTTGATGGCCGGCTATTGGCAGCGGCCGGAGGAGACGGCGGCGGTGATGACGGCTGATGGCTACTTCCGCACCGGCGACATCGGCGTGATGGACGAGCGCGGCTATTTCCGCATCGTCGACCGCAAGAAGGACATGGTGCTGGTCAGCGGCTTCAACGTCTATCCGAATGAGGTCGAGGACGTGATCGGCCACCTGTCGGGCGTGCGCGAATGCGCGGTGGTGGGCGTGCCGGACGAGGCGACCGGCGAGGCCATCAAGCTGGTGATCGTGAAGAAGGATGAGGCACTCGACGAGGCGGCCGTGCGTGCCCATGCGAAGAACCACCTGACGGGCTACAAGCGGCCCAAGTTCATTGAGTTCCGCAGCGAACTGCCGAAGAACACCGTCGGCAAGATCCTGCGGCGTGAGCTGCGGTGATGCCTGCCGCCGGATCGGGGGATTAGCTTGCTGCGGCCCCGCTCGTCCAGAGGCAAGGGCGGCGCCGCACCGGGGCGCACGGCCGTTACACGCCTTGCTTCAGTGAGGCTTCGATGAACGGGTCCAGATCGCCGTCGAGCACCTTTTGCGTGTTGGATATCTCCACGTTGGTGCGCAAATCCTTGATGCGGCTGTTGTCCAGCACGTAGCTGCGGATCTGGTGGCCCCAGCCGACGTCGGTCTTGGTATCTTCCAGTGCTTGCTGGCTTTCCTGGCGCTTGCGCATCTCGAAGTCGTACAGCTTGGAGCGCAGCCGCTGCCAGGCCACGTCGCGGTTGCTGTGCTGGCTGCGACCATCCTGGCACTGCACGACGATGCCGGTGGGGATGTGCGTCAGGCGCACGGCCGAATCGGTCTTGTTGATGTGCTGGCCGCCGGCGCCGCTGGCACGGTAGGTGTCGGTGCGTACGTCGGACGGGTTGATGTTGATCTCGATGGAGTCGTCGATCTCCGGGTAGACGAACAGCGAGGCAAAGCTGGTGTGGCGCCCGCCGGACGAGTCGAACGGGCTCTTGCGCACCAGGCGGTGCACGCCGGTCTCGGTGCGCAGCAGGCCGTAGGCATACTCGCCCTCGACCTTGATGGTGGCACTCTTGATGCCGGCCACGTCGCCCGGGGTTTCGTCCTCGATGGTGGTCTTGAAGCCTTTGCGCTCGGCGTACTTCAGGTATTGGCGCAGCAGCATGCTGGCCCAGTCGTTGGCCTCGGTGCCGCCGGCGCCGGCCTGGATGTCGATGAAGCAGTTGAGCGGATCGGCCTCCTGGTTGAACATGCGGCGGAACTCCAGGTCCTCCACATCGGGCTTGAGTTCGTTCACCGAGGCCTCGATGGCTTCGAGGCTGCTGTCGTCCCCTTCCTCCCTGGCCATCTCGAAGAGCTCGGCATTGTCGGCCAACTCCTGCGCCAGGCGTTCGAGCGTGAGCACCACGCCATCGAGCAGTTTCTTTTCCTTGCCCAATTCCTGGGCCTTCTTCGGGTCGTTCCAGACCGTCGGGTCTTCGAGTGAGGCGTTGACGGTTCTCAGGCGTTCGAATTTGGCATCGAAGTCAAAGATACCTCCGTAGGTCCTGGCTGCGCGCGCTCAGGTCCTTCAGGTTGGCTTCGATCTGGTTCAGGCGTTCTGCTTCCATGGTGTTTCTCGCAAATTCTGGGCCTTGACACGCAGGGTGCCAGGCGGGGGGTGATGGGGTGTTCGCTCCGTTCGAGCAGGTCGCACAGCTCGCGCGTGCGGCCGAGGGGCGCTATTTTCGCATGCCGCGCAAGACGGAACCAGCGGAAGGTCTTGCCCGCCCTTGCACGCCCAACCTGCGATGAACCAGACGGGGACAGGCAAGGATGAAGGCAGGGGTCAGCTGAAATGCAGCGTGGCGACGCCGTCCGGGCCGCCCAGCAGGCACACGCTGGCCTTGTTGCGGGCAAAAATGCCCACGGTGACGACGCCGGGCCAGGCCGAGATTTCCAGTTCCAGACGCAGTGGCTCGTCGATATGCAGGCCGGTGACATCGAGGATGTGCTGGCCGTTGTCGGTGCGCAGCGGCTGGCCGTCAGCCTGGCGCCGCAGGCGCGCCTGAGCGCCCATGGCGGCGAAACGGCGGGCCAACTGGGCGGCGGCCATCGGGATGACCTCGACTGGCAGCGGAAAGCTGCCGAGGACCTCGACCTGCTTGCTGATGTCGGCGATGCAGACGAACTGGCGGGCCAGATCGGCGACGATCTTCTCGCGCGTGAGCGCCGCGCCACCCCCTTTGATCATGCAGCCGCTGGCGTCGATCTCGTCGGCGCCATCGATGTAGACGTCCAGGCCATCGACCTCCTCGGCGGCCAGCACCGCCACGCCGATTTTCCGCAGCAGGGCGCTGGTGGCCTCGGAACTGGAGACCGCGCCGCGCAGCGGGATGGCGGCCTGCCCGAGGGCCTCGATGAGCTTGTTGACGGTCGAGCCGGTGCCGACCCCGAGAATGCTGTCGGGCTGGATGTAGTCGAGGGCAGCCTGGCCGACGCGCTGTTTGAGGGTGTTGGGATCCATGGTGTTGGCGGGTTTGTGCGGTTCCGAGAACATGAAGCCTGCTGTTCGCAGCCGAATGGTCATCTCCAGTGGTCCTGGCTGCTTTATGATTCCAAGTTGCACTGGCAGCCTGCCTGTGGCGCGTGGCGAGGCTGTGCGCTGTTTTTCGGGGCGGTGGGGCTCATGGGTGAAAAACGCCATGGACCAGCCGTTCCCAATACACGGATTATCGCCATGTCCTTGAATCTCTATCCCTTGATCCGTCCTTTTTTGTTCGCACTGGATGCCGAGAACGCCCACGATCTGATGCTGGACTGGCTCAAGCGCTCCCAGTCCAGCCGCTGGCTGCAGAAGCTCTATGCCCAGCCACGCATCGACGACCCCATCGAACTGGCCGGCCTGCGTTTTGCCAACCGGGTCGGACTGGCGGCGGGGCTCGACAAGAATGCGCGCTGCATCGACGGGCTGGCGGCCATGGGTTTTGGCTTCGTGGAGGTGGGCACGGTGACGCCGCTGGCGCAGCCGGGCAATCCCAAGCCGCGCATGTTCCGCATCCGCGAGGCCAATGCCGTGATCAACCGGATGGGCTTCAACAACCAGGGCCTGGAGACCTTTGTGCGCAATGTGCGCAGGTCGCGGGTGCGCAATGATCCGCAGCATCCGTTGCAACTGGGGCTGAACATCGGCAAGAATGCCGCTACGCCGATGGAACGGGCGGCCGAGGACTACCTCGCCGGCCTGCGCGGCGTGTATCCGTTTGCCGACTATGTCACCGTCAACATCAGCTCGCCCAACACCAAGAACCTGCGCGACCTGCAGTCGGATACCGCGCTCGATGCGCTGTTGGGGGCGCTGGTGCAAGAGCGCGAGGAACTCAAGCGCGAGCATCCGCACAAGCCGCTGTTCCTGAAGATCGCGCCGGACCTCGATGCCACCGAGATCGGCCTGATCGCTGCCACTTTGCAGCGCCATGGCGTCGATGGCGTGATTGCCACCAACACCACTGTGGACCACAGCGCCGTGGAGGCCTTCGCGCATGGCAAGGAGCAGGGCGGCGTCAGTGGCTCGCCGGTGCGCAAGTCCAGCAAGCATGTGATCCGCCGCCTGCGCAAGGAGCTTGGACCGGGCTTCCCTATCATTGGTGTCGGCGGCATTCTGGACGCCGAGGATGCGGTCGAGAAACTCGAGGCTGGTGCCGACCTGGTGCAGCTCTACAGTGGGCTGATCTTCCAGGGGCCGGCGCTGGTGCCGCAGGTGGCGGCCGCACTCAAGGACCATGCGGCGCAGGTGCGTCTGGCCGAGACCGAGGTGTGATCAAGGCAGTGGCTGACCGGCCTTCGCTTGGGCAGCATGTGCGCTGCGCACGCGTGCGGTAGCCGGACATGAAAAAGGCCTGGCAGATGATGCCAGGCCTTTGTGCGTCAGTTGAAACGCGCCAATTGGCGCGCGCCAGCCGAAGAATGGCGCTTTATGCTCCTCCGGGGCTGGGCATTGGCGCACCACGGCGCTCGTGGCGCAGTTCTTCACCTTCACCACCGTCACCACGACCGCCACGTCGATTGCCGCCGCCGCGTCGCTCGCCCCTGTCATGCGCTCCTGCGCCCGTGGCTGCATTCCCGGCTCCGTCCAGGGCCTCGCCACTCGCGCCGCCTCCGTCGGGCTCGGTGATGAAGCCGATCTTGCTCAGGCCGGTCTCGCTGGCCAGGGCCATGGCCTTGGCCACGCGCTCGTAGCGCACGTTCTTGTCGCCGCTGATGTGCAGGCTCGGCTGCGGGTCCTTGGCGCTTTCGAGGGCCAGCCGGGTCTTGAGCTCATCGTCGGTGACGGGCGTGGTGTCGAGGTAATAGATGCCTTCGGCGTCGATGCTCAGGCTGACGGTCTCGGGCTCGACCTTTTCAGGCTCCGTGCTGGCTTGTGGCAGCTCCACATTCATCGCATGCTTGATCACGGGCACGGTGATGATGAAGATGATCAGCAGCACCAGCATGATGTCGATGAGCGGCACCATGTTGATCTCGCTCATCACGTCATCGGAGTCCTGCTCCAGATTGGAAAATGCCATGGCGTTCAGCCTTTCTTGAGGGGCAGCACCTTGGCCGGCTCCTGGCCGCCATGGGCAACACGGCCCCCCGTCACGTAATAGGCGTGCAGATCATGGGCAAAGCCGTTGACCTGCAGCAGCAGCGACTTGTTGCCGCGCACCAGGGCGTTGTAGCCGATCACGGCCGGAATCGCCACTGCCAGGCCGGCGGCCGTCATCACCAGTGCCTCGCCAATCGGGCCGGCGACCGTATCCATGGTGGCCTGGCCGCTCGCGCCAATGGCCATCAACGCGTGGATGATGCCCCACACGGTGCCGAACAGGCCGACGAACGGGGCGATCGAGCCCACGGTCGCCAGGACCGACAGGCCCGACTGCAGCCGTGCGGTGAAGCCGTCGATGCAGTAGCGCAGGTTGCGGGTGATCCAGTCGCTGATGTCCAGGCTGTCGTGCAGGTGCGCCTGCGTGTTGCGGTGGTGGTTGACGGCGTCGCGGCCTTCCAGCGTCAGCATCAGAAAGGGGTTGTCGGCCTGGTTCCCGAGTTTCTGGATGCCGCTTGCCAAGTCCTCGCTGTGCCAGAAATCCTTGGAGGGCTTGACCATGCGCTTGTAGCGCATGAGGCTCAGGCCCTTGATGATGATGACCACCCAGGTGGCCAGGGACATCAGCAGCAGCAGAATGGCGACCGTGCGCCCCACTGCGTCGGCCTGGTTCCAGGCTCCCAGCAATCCGAATTCCGTTTCCATGAAGACTCCTCTGAGGATTTGAAGCAAATAGGCTATGGGTGACGATGCGCCGGGGTCGCTGGATGGCGGTCGGCACGCATCGTCAGGTCAGCTTGAAGTTGACCGGGATGTCGTACCAGTCATCGATCGGCGCGCCGTTGCGCTTGGTCGGCGTGAAGCGCCAGTTGCGCAGCACGGCCTCCTGTGCGGCCTTGTCGAGCCGGTCATAACCGCTGGAGGTGCGGATGCGCACCTCCTTGGCAGTGCCATTGGCACTGACCAGCACCCGCAAGACCACCCGGCCTTCTTCGCGCATGCGGCGGCTGATGGGCGGGTAGGGCACCGGAGTGTTGTTGAGGGCTGCCGAACTGTTGGAGGCGGCGCGCTGGATGACCGGCTCGCCTTCGGCCAGGTTGGTCGACCCCGAGCGTGCATCGGTACCGGTGATATTGGCCGAGGATGGGGCCGATGCCACTGCCGGCGCGGGTGTCGGAGCCGGCGGCGCCTCGACCGGTGCGGGCGCGGGGGCCGGCTCCGGCGGCGGCGCGGGCGGAACCACTGGCGTTCTCTCGGTGACCGGCTTGGGTTTGGTCACAGGCTTGGGAGTCGGCTTCGGCGGTGGCGGCGGCTTGGGGGCCGGTGGCGGTGGCTCGGGCGGCGGGGGAGGCGGAGGGACGGGAGGCGGTGGCTCGGGCACGGCGGGGGCCGCGGCGGGCGCTGCCAAGGGTTCCGGCGCCGGCGGCGCGATCAACTGGGTCAGGATGACTGCCGGTTCAATCACCTCGGCAGGCTCGGTTTCCTGGTTCATGACGTGCACGACGGCCCAGAGTGCGGCCACGTGAATCAGCAGAGCGCCTCCCACGGCCAGGGAAGTATTGGAGAGCCGGTTGGGCTGCTGAAGAGGGGGAAGCGGTGTCATGGCTCTGGCAAACCCACCGTCGCGCACGGCGGGGCAGGATCACGTGAAACGGGGGGCGGAAAGGAAGGGGTGCGAACGTGTGGTGTGGGTCTGGCAGCCAGGTCGGAGAAGGAGATCGAAGAACCGCGCGGGAATCACTTGCCTTTGCGCAGAATCCACCAGAGCGAACCCAGTACAAGCATCAGGCTGGTTGCGAGTGACACGATGAGCTCCATGAGTTGACCCCTTCCGAATAGATGGCAGGCTGGCTCGGGCATGATGCTTCGTTGTGCAGGGCCGCGACCGGTTGTGTTGCGCAGCATTGCTGCACCACCTCGCGCGCCGCGCATTCACAGTTGCCGCACTGCGTACCGACGCCGAGTTCGAACTGGATTTCGTCAAAGTTCATCCCGGCACGTGCGTGACGGGCGATCTCGCGGTCGGAGACTCGGCGGCAGACACAAACGATCATGGCTTGGCTGGATGGCTGGCTGGTTGATGACGGACTGATTATAAATACGAATTTTTCGTATTAATAATATTTATCGTTAACCCTAGGCGTTGTCGGATTTAGATGGATCGCATCGGACAAAGCCTCGCCTTGACTGCCATGGCGCCCCATCGTGCGCATTGCGCATGGTACAAGCCGCTGGTTGGCAGGTGCGTCAACGTCCGCGAACCACCTCGCAGACGGGTAGTCACTGCCCGGTTCCGCTGCTCGCAGCACCTGCGGGCAGTTTCTTGCGCAATTGCTGCAGCGCGGTGCGCAGGCCTTCCTCGATGGTGGGGTGGTAGAACGGGCAGGCCAGCATCGAGGCGACCGTTTGCTTCTGCTGCAGGGCCCAGGCCAGCAGGTGGCCGATGTGTTCGGCGGCGGGGCCGACCATCTCGGCGCCGAGCAGGCGCCCGTCGGCCGTGTCGGCATAGACGCGCAGCACGCCCTGGTTGCGGGCTTCGATGCGGGCGCGCCCCTGATTCCTGAAATGCACCGTACCGGTGTCGAAATCAGCGCCGCCCTCCAGCAGAGCGCGGTGGCTCTGGCCGACCATGGCGATCTGGGGTTCGCCGAAGACGATGTTCAGTGGCGCCCGCCGCTGAAAGCTCTGCACCTGCGGCCAGGTGGCGGCATTGTGGCCGGCGGCGAAGCCATCGTCGGAGGCGGTGTGCAACACCGGATGGTGGTTGTTGGCATCGCCTGCAAGGAAGATCGGCAGTGAGCCGAGCTGCCGCGTCTGCGCATCGAAAGGAGGCAGACCCTGCTCATCCAGCGTGACGCCAGCGGCCTCCAGGTGCAAATCGGCCAGCTGCGGGCGGCGCCCGGTGGCCACCAGCAGAAAGTCGAAGGTCTCGGTGTGCGTCTGACCATCGCTGGAGTAGCGCAGCTCGACGCCTTCGGCGCAGCGGCGCGCCGATTGCAGTTGGCTGTCCAGGCAACTGGGAATGCTGGCGCGGGTGAGTTCGGCACAGTGCGCGGCGACCTCGGGGTCGGTGGCCGGGCCGGCCTTGCCGCCGCGCCCGAGCAGGCGCACCCGCACGCCCAGGGCACTGAGTGCATGGGCGAGCTCCAGCCCGATCACGCCGGAACCCATCACTGCCACCGAGCCGGGCAGGGCTTGCCAGTCGAACACGACATCGCTGGTGATGAGCCGATCGCCGAGCTGCGTGCGCAAGTCCTCGGGAACTTGCGATGCGGCACCGGTGGCGATGACAAAGCTGCGTGCCTTGACGATGGTGTCTTCTCCGACCTGCAGGACACCTGAGTCGGAAAAGCGTGCCGTGCCGCTCAGCTTGTGGCCGCTGGGCCAGGCGGCGACGGTGTCGAGCGAGAACTGCACGAAGCGGTCGCGTTCCTCGCGCACCCGTTGCATCACGGCAGCGCCGTCGACGTGGACGGGGCCGGTCTGCACGCCGAAATGCGGTGCCAGGCGTGCCTGCCGCGCCGCTTGCGCGGCAGCAATGAGCAGTTTGCTGGGCATGCAACCGACGCGGGCACAGGTGGTGCCATATGGGCCATGTTCGATGGTGAGGATGCGTTCGGTATGGCGGTGCGCGGCCTGGTAGGCGGCCATGCCGGCGGTGCCAACGCCGATGATTGCCACGTCTGTCTCGATGGTTCGCATGGACGCTCCTTGTTCTGGCGCCTCGATATTGAACGCCGGTCGCGCTGATTATGCTGGCGGCCGCCAGCTTGCCATGTAGGTCAAGGCAGCATCAGCATTGTGGCGTCAGCGAGGCAGCGCCAGGAATGCTGCGATCAGTTCGGCCACGGCCTGTGGCTGGTCGTGGTGCAGCATGTGGCCGGCGTCCTCGATGCGGGCCAGGCGGCAGTCGGGCACGGCGCGCAGGCGTTCATGGTATTCGGCCAGGCTGTAACGACCCTGCCACCACTGACCGAGGCTGTCGTCGCTGCCGTCGACGGCCAGCACCGGCGCCTCGATAGCGGCGTAGACCGCCAGCACTTCCTCGACCCGAAAGACCTGGCTGCTGCTGACCTTGTGCGCGGCGTTGCCCAGGATGCGCCAGCGGCCATCGGCGCCCGGTGCGGCCCACTGGTGCGCCAGCCATAGCGCCTTGTCGGTGGTCAGGCGGCGGTTGGTCTTCATCAGGCGCTCGGCCACCCCCTGGACGCTGTCGTAGGTCTTGAGGGCCAGCTCGCCACGGGCCAGGCGCTGCAGGTCGTCCAGCCATGCCGCGTAGCGCCTGGGGGCACTGCCGGCCTGGCCGGCGGGCATGCCATAGCCTTCCAGGTTGACCAGGCGCCGCACCCGCCGGGGACGCACGCCCGCATACAGCATGGCCGCATTGCCCCCCATGCTGTGGCCGACCATGTCCACTGCGGTATCGGTGCCGCAATAGTGGTGCAGCAGGGCGTCAAGGTCGGCCAGATAATCGGCGAACAGGTAGTGATCGGTTGCAGCCCCGGTCATGCTGCCGCCGAAGCCGCGCCAGTCGGGTGCGATCACCATGCGTGACTGGATGGCGCGAGGCCCCAGCGCATCGATGACGAACTGATAGGATGCCGAGACATCCATCCAGCCGTGCAGCAGCACCAGCGGACGGTCCTGGCTGGCCGTTTCGGTGCCCCAGCGGCGCACCTGATAGGGGAGGCCGCGCACGGCAACGGTTTCGGTACGGGAAGCCAGTGTGGGTGTGTACATGGAAGATTCGATCGGGGCCAGTCCTGCGGGACGCACCCCTGTGTTGTGTGACGAGAAACGGACAAAGGAGAACAGCAGCCATGGAAAAACGAACACTGGGGCGCAGTGATCTGCAGGTCGCGCCGATCTGCCTGGGCACCATGACGTTTGGCGAACAGGTCGGCGAGGCCGATGCGCATGCGATTCTGGACCATGCGCTCGATGTCGGCGTTGACTTCTGGGACACCGCCGAGATGTATGCCGTGCCGGCGCGCGAGGCGACCTATGGTGCCACCGAGGCGATTCTGGGCCGCTGGCTTGCCGCCCACCCCGGCAAGCGCGATCAGGTGGTGCTGGCCAGCAAGGTGGCCGGCCCGAGCCGCGGCATGCCCTGGATCCGCGCCGGCAAGGGCATGACCGCGCAGGACATCGTCGCTTCCTGCGAGGGCAGCCTGCGGCGGCTGCAGACCGATTACATCGACCTCTACCAGATCCACTGGCCCGAGCGCAATGTGCCGGCGTTCGGCGCGATGTACTTCGACCCGGCCCAGGAGCGCACGCAAACCAGCATCCTGGAGCAGTTGCAGGCGCTCGATGGCCTGGTCAAGGCTGGCAAGGTGCGCCACATCGGCCTCTCCAACGAGACACCCTACGGCGTGCATGAATTCGTCCGGCTGGCCGAGGAGCATGGGCTGGCGCGGGTGGTGAGCACCCAGAACCCCTACTGCCTGACCAACCGCAGTTATGAGAACGCGCTCGACGAGACCTGCTTCCGGCTGGATGTGGGGCTGCTGGCCTATTCGCCGCTGGCCTTTGGCGCGCTCACCGGCAAGTACGATGAGACCGGCATCTTCAGCGCCGAGGCGCCACGCGGGCGCCTAAGCCTCTATGAAGCCACGCAGAAGCAACGCTGGGCGCGCGAATCGGCGCTGGCCGCGGCCCGGCGCTACAACGCGCTGGCGCGCGAACACGGCCTGACACCCACGCAACTGGCGCTGGCCTTCGTCTATCACAAGTGGCAAGTGGCCAGCACCATCATCGGTGTGACCACGCTGGGCCAGCTCACGGAAGATCTGGTGGTCTGGCAGGTCCGGCTCGGCCCCGAAGTGCTGGAAGCCATCGACGCCATCCGGCTGGAGCTGCGCGACCCGGCGATCTGATCGGCAGGGGAGGCGGCGCCTCCGCGGCCTTGTGCGGAATGGCTGGGCACAATTCGTGCTGCAGCGGGCTGCTACAGTCGATGCAAGCGGCCTTCGCCGCCACCATCTGAGTACCAAGGAGCGTTTCATGAGCCCCTCCACGATCGCCGCCATTGATCTGGCCCGCGCCATTCCCAAGGCCGAACTGCACGTGCACGTCGAGGGCACGCTGGAGCCGGAGCTGATCTTCCAGCTCGCCGGGCGCAACGGCGTGACGCTGCCGTACGATGACGTCGAGGCGTTGCGCAAAGCCTATGCGTTTACCGACCTGCAGAGCTTTTTGGACATCTACTATGCGGGCGCGTCGGTGCTGCTCAAGGAGCAGGATTTCTACGACATGGCGATGGCCTACCTGCGCTGCGCCCACGCCGACCGGGTGGTGCATGCCGAAATCTTCTTCGATCCGCAGACCCACACCGCGCGCGGCGTGCCGATGCAGATCGTGATCGAAGGCCTGCACCGCGCCTGCGTCGATGCCGGGCAGGAACTGGGCATCAGCGCCGTGCTGATCCTGTGCTTTCTGCGCCATCTCAGCGAGGACGACGCACTGGCCACGCTGGAGGCCGCGCTGCCCTGGCGGGACCGTTTCATCGGCATCGGCCTGGATTCCAGTGAATTCGGCCATCCGCCTGAGAAGTTTGCGCGCGTGTTCGCCAGGGCGCGCGAGCTGGGCCTGCGATTGGTGGCGCACGCCGGAGAGGAAGGCCCGCCCGCGTATATCCGCCAGGCGCTGGACGTGCTGCAGGTCGAGCGCATCGACCATGGCGTGCGCAGCATCGAGGAGCCGGCGCTGGTCGCGCGCCTGGCCAGCGAGCGCATGCCGCTGACCGTGTGCCCGCTCTCCAACCTCAAGCTCAAGGGCGTGCAGGACCTGGCCAGACACCCGCTGCGCAAGCTGCTGCAGGCGGGCGTGTGCGTCACCATCAACTCGGACGATCCGGCTTATTTCGATGGCTATGTCACCGAAAACTATGCGCAGACCATCGAGGCGCTGAAATTGACGCCGGAAGAAGTCGTGCAGATCGCCCGCAACAGTTTCGAGGCCAGTTTTGTCGACGAGGCCCAGCGTCAGCAATGGCTGGATCAGCTGCAGTCGGTGGTAACGAAATTCGAAGAATAAAAAATGAAAAGCCCCGCCAGGGCTGCATGGATGCGCCCAGGCGAGGCCTGTGGCCGAGTCGGCTCAGCCCTCTGACGGTGACGGCATGCCGATGGTATGGCTGAAACCGCCATCGACGTAGAGGATCTCCGAGGTGATGCCCGAGGCCAGGTCCGAGAGCAGGAAGGCGGCACTGTTGCCGACGTCCTCGATCGTCACGTTGCGGCGCAGCGGCGAGGTGGCGGCGAAGTTCGCCAGCAGCTTGCCGAAGTCCTTGATGCCGCTGGCGGCCAGCGTCTTGATCGGCCCCGCGCTGATGCCGTTGGCACGGATACCCTGCGGGCCGACGGCCTCGGCAAGATAGCGCACGCTCGCTTCCAGGCTGGCCTTGGCCAGGCCCATGGTGTTGTAGTTGGGCACGGCGCGCTCGGCGCCGAGATACGACAGCGTCACCAGCGAAGCCCGCTCGTTCAGGTAGGGCAGGGCCGCCTTGGCCATGGCCGGGAAGCTGTAGGCGCTGATGTCGTGCGCGATGCGAAAGCCCTCGCGCGAGAGGCCGTCGAGGAAGTTGCCGGCGATCGCCTCGCGCGGCGCAAAGCCGATGCTGTGCACGAAGCCGTCGAACTTCGGCCAGTGCGTGGCCAGGTCGATAAAGAGTTTCTCGATCTGTGCGTCATCGGCGACATCGCAGTCGAACACGAGCTTGGAGTCGAATTCGGCGGCAAACTCGCTGATGCGGTCCTTGAAGCGCTCGCCCACGTAGCTGAAGGCCAGCTCGGCGCCCTGCGCATGGCAGGCCTTGGCGATACCATAGGCGATGGAACGGTTGGACAGCACGCCGGTGATCAGCAATTTCTTGCCACTCAGAAAACCCATGGGTCAAACTCCTATTGTCGTGATTGCGTTTCGTGCGGCAGCCCGTCGGGCCGCGCGCCAAGTCAGGCAGAATTGTCGCATGCGCAAAACCGTTTCCTGCCTTCTGGCGCTCTCTCTGGCGGCTCCCTGGGCGGCGCTGCCGGCCTGGGGCGCGTATGCCTATGCACTGTGGGGCGAGCCCAAGTACCCGGAAGGCTTTGCGCATTTCGACTACGTCAATCCGGCCGCACCCAAGGGCGGCGAGCTGCGGCTGGTGAGCAACCTGCGCAGCTCCACCTTCGACAAGTACAACCCCTTTACCATCCGCGGCTCGACGCCGGCTTACCTGCAGACGGTGATCTTCGAGAGTCTGCTGACGGGCTCGCTCGATGAAACCGCGACCGGCTATGGCCTGCTGGCCGAGGGCGTCGAGGTCGCGCCGGATCGGCTCTCGGCCACCTTCGAGCTGCGGCCCGAGGCGCGCTTCCACAATGGCCAGCCGGTGCTGGCCGCGGATGTCAAGCACAGTTTCGACACGCTCATCAGCGCCAAGGCCTCGCCGGCCTATGCCACCATGCTGGCGGACGTGAAGCAGGCCGTGGTGCTGGGCGAGCGCCGCATCCGCTTCGATTTCGCCAGCCCCAACCGCGAGCTGCCGCTCACCGTGGGCAGCCTGCCCATTTTCAGCCGCGACTGGGGCGTGGTCGATGGCGTGGCCAAGCCCTTTGACGAGATTATCACCGACACGCCCATCGGCAGTGGCCCGTACCGCATCGGTCCGGTGGTGTTCGGGCGCGACATCACCTATGTGCGCGACCCCGACTACTGGGGCCGGGACCTCAACGTCAATGTCGGCGCCAACAACTTCGAGCGCATCACCATCCGCATCTACCAGGACAACACCGCCAGGCTGGAGGCGCTCAAGGCCGGCGAGTTCGATGCCATGCAGTTCTTCAGCGCCGGCGACTGGGCACGCCGGGTCCACGGCCGCAAGTTCGACAGCGGCGAGTTGGTCAAGACCGAGTTCGAGCACCTCAACCCGACCGGTTTCCAGAGCTATGTGCTCAACACCCGCCGTCCGCTGCTGCAGGACGTGCGGGTGCGTCGCGCGCTGGCGCTGGCGATGGATTACGAGTGGATGAACCAGCGCCTGTTCTACAGCTCCTACCGGCGCGTGCAGGGCATCTTCGGCAATACCGAATGCCATGCGGAAGGTACGCCCGGCCCGGCCGAGCTGGCCCTGCTGGAGCCGTGGCGCGGCAGCATCCCTCCCGAGGCTTTCGGCCCGGTAGCGCCGCCGCCGCGCACCGACGACCGCGAGGATGGTTTGCGCGAGAACCTGCGCGAGGCCCGCGAGCTGCTGGCCGAGGCTGGCTGGCACATCCAGGGCGGTGTGCTGCGCAACGACAAGGGCCAGCCCTTCGTGCTGGAGTACCTCGACAGCAGCGAAGGCGGCATTCGCACACTCTCGCCGTGGATGCGCAATCTGCACAAGCTGGGCATCGAGCTGCGCTTTCGGGCGGTGGACTTCGCGCTGCTGCTGCAGCGCTGGCAGAGCTTCGATTTCGACATCACCACCGTGAACATGCGTGGCACGCACAATCCCGGCCAGGAGTACGCCGAGATCTTCGGCAGCCAGGCCGCCGATACGCCCGATTCGAGCAATTTCACCGGAATCAGGAGCCCGGCCGTCGATGCCATGATCCGCCGCATGGTCAATGCCGAAAGCCGTGAGGCGTTCCTGCCCGCTTGCCGGGCGCTCGAGCGCATCATCGTCGCCGAGAACATCCTCATCCCGCAGTGGTATGCCAATACCTTCCGGGTGGTCTACAACGCCGGGCGGCTCGACTTCCAGGCGCCAATGCCGCCCTACACCCAGACCGTGGAAAACTGGATCATGTTCAATTGGTGGTCACGCCAGCCATGAGCCCCCCGCAGACGGCCTTGCTTGACGGACTTTTCATTGAGCCGAATCAAGGCTTTTTTACCGTACCAGAGCAGGATGGAGTCATGACAAAAAGCACGCAATCCCAACACGACTGGACCATATTCAAACAACGCCTGCTGGCCCGCCAGGCCGAGTTGCAGCAGGAGGTCGACAGCGCCGAGGACGAACTGGAGGCCAGCAGCCGCGACGGTGCGCAGGAGCCCGAGGACACCGCCCAATTGGCCGAGGCCAAGGAGGTGCGGCAGGCCGAAGTGGCGCGCGACCGGCAGGAACTCGACTCCATCGGCCGCGCCCTCGATCGCCTGGCTCGGGGGGTGTATGGCCTGTGCGTGCGCTGCGGCAATCCCATCGATCTCGAGCGCCTCAAGGCCCGCCCCGAGTCAACCCACTGCCTGCAGTGCAAAGAGGAGTTGGAGGCGGCCGCCGCACGCTGAGCGTGCTGCCGCTGGCGCGCGCAGTTGGTCTCGTCGCGCTGGGCTGGGCTAGACGTCCGCGAGCGTCAGCAGTTCGGCTCCATCCATCACCTGGTCGCCAGGCGCGAACAGCAGTTCGGCCACCACACCATCGCGCGGGGCGGCAATGGTGTGCTCCATCTTCATCGCCTCCATCACCGCCAGTGCCTGGCCCTTGCTGACCTTCTCGCCGGCCTGCACGGCAAACGAGACGACCTTGCCGGGCATGGGCGCGGTCAGGCGCCCGCCTTCGCCCGGCTCATCGCCCTGGGCGAGCGGGTCGATCCAGGTGATGGCATCCTGTCCGCGCGGCGCGAAGATTTCCACGGCAGCGCCGTGGCGGTAGACGTTGACGCGGGCGCTGCGCCCGGCGTAGTCGACCTCGATCGCGTCGCTTCCAGGCACCGGCACGAAGCCCAGAATGCCCTCGCTCAGCGGCGCACCTTGGTGATCGCCCTGCGGCCGCACGTCCAACTGCAGCGTGCCGTCGTTCAAGTAGCTGAGCACGGCGTTGAGCGTTTGCTCGTCCCTGGCAAACAGGAAGAAGCGCTTGGCCACGCCCCAGCCGCGCCAGCCGTCGCGCGGGTCGAACGGATCCGTGCCGTGTGCGGCGCCTTCCTGCTGCAGGGCGCTGGCCACCGCAGCAGCCACGCTGTAGGCGATGGGCCAGGCACGCTGGCCGAACAGCTGCCCGGCCTCGCGTGGGATGAGGGCCGTATCCAGCCTGGCTTGCGCGAAGGAATCGGTCCTGATCGCGCGGCGCAGGAACTGGATGTTGTTGGGCAGGTCGACGATGTGCATCTGCGACAGCGCTTCGTCCAGCCGTGCCAGCGCCTGCTCGCGCGTCTGGCCATGCACGATGAGCTTGGCGATCATCGAGTCGTAGTAGGGGCTGATGGCATCGCCCTCGCGCACGCCGTCATCGACACGCACCTCGCCCACGCTGAAGCTGCTGGCCGGCGGTTTGCGGTAGATGGCAAGCCGGCCGGTGGCGGGCAGGAAGTCGTTCTCGGGGTTCTCCGCGTTGATGCGCGCCTCGATGGCGTGGCCGTGGATCTGCAGTTCATCCTGTGCCTTGGGCAGCGGCTCGCCGGCGGCGACGCGCAATTGCCATTCGACGAGGTCTGTGCCGGTGATGGCCTCGGTCACCGGGTGTTCGACCTGCAGGCGGGTGTTCATCTCCATGAAGTAGAAGCGCATCGCCTCGGGCTGGTCATAGCCGCCGGGCTGCTCGACGATGAACTCCACGGTGCCTGCCCCCACATAGCCGACGGCCTTGGCGGCGGCCACGGCGGCCTCGCCCATCTGCTGGCGCAGCGCGGGCGTCATGCCGGGCGCGGGCGCTTCTTCCAGCACTTTCTGGTGGCGGCGCTGCACCGAGCAGTCGCGCTCGAAGAGGTAGACCACGTTGCCCTGCGTGTCGCCAAACACCTGGATCTCGATATGGCGCGGGCGCTGCACGTATTTTTCGATCAGCACGTTGTCGTCGCCAAAGCTGTTGATGGCCTCGCGCTGGCACGATTGCAGCGCGGCATCGAAATCCTCGGTTCGCTCGACGATGCGCATGCCTTTGCCGCCACCGCCGGCGCTGGCCTTGATCAGCACCGGGTAGCCGATGCGGTCGGCTTCGCCCTTGAGCAGTGCGGGGTCCTGATCGGCGCCGTGGTAGCCGGGTACCAGCGGCACACTGGCTTTTTCCATCAGCCGCTTGGATTCGGCCTTGAGGCCCATGGCGGCGATGGCCGAGGCGGGCGGGCCGATGAAGACCAGGCCGGCATCGGCGCAGGCCTGCGCGAACTCCTCGTTCTCGCTCAGGAAACCGTAGCCGGGGTGGATGGCCTGCGCGCCGGTGGTCTTGGCGGCATCGATGATGCGCTGCCACTGCAGGTAGCTCTCCTTCGGGCTGTTGCCGCCGACATGCACGGCCTCGTCACAGGCCTGCACATGCTTGGCCTTGGCATCGGCATCGGAGTAGACGGCCACAGTCTGGATGCCCAGGCGGTGGGCGGTGGCGGCGACGCGGCAGGCGATCTCGCCCCTGTTCGCGATCAGGATTTTGCTGAACATGGTTGTCTCCTTTTTGGGCGCGGGTTCAATCGTGTGAGTCTGTCAAGGGGATGGATGGGGCGGTGCGGGATCGGTGCCGAAGAAGCGCCTGAAACGCCGCCAGGCTGCGCGCAGGAAGCGGAACATCAGCCAGGTGATGGCCCACATGCCGAGCACGGCGAACACCAGCACGACGATGAAGACGAGCGGGTTGGTCAGCGCCAGCCAGATCGCGCCGATGCTGGCGCCGTCCTCGGCCAGGCTGGCGCCGACGTTGGAGAGCGGCTCGGGCGAGGTGTTGATGGCCGCGCGCGTGGTGGTTTTGGCAGCCTGGCTGGTGGCGGCCAGCGTGCCGCCCATCAGCGCCGCGACCATGGCCATCGAGGCGTTGTCGGCGCCGAACACCGAGGCGGCCAGCGCCGCGCCGGCGGGCACGCGGATGACGCTTTGCAGCAGGTCCCACAGCGAATCGAGGCCAGGGATCTTGTCGGCGAAGAATTCGGCGAACAGCATGATGCCGCTGAAGAACAGCACGACCGGGCTTTGCAGGACGCCCAATGCGCCGGGCAGGGTGAGCCATTCGAGGTAGCCGGCCAGGCCGATGGCAAACACCACGGCGTACAGGCGCAGTCCACTGGCCCAGCCCAGCGCAGCCGCCAGTGCCAGCAGGCTGGTCATGTCCATGCTGCCGAGGGCTTTCTCGACGTGGCCGCCGAGTTCGCTGGCCGTGCCCTGGACGGCCGCGCCATCGAGGTGGAGGCCGGCGCTGTGCAAGCCGTCGATGACGCGCTCGGTCAGGGATTGCCGTGTTGGCGAGGTGTCTTCAGTGGCCATGGAGCGCTCCGTTTGGGTGCTGGAAGACGTGATTATTGGCTTTGGCGCGTGGCATGCGGGGCCGGGTGGCCGAAAGCGTGATCTGCCAATGGCCGTGGCGCTTGTCCCGGCGACGCCCGCTTGGGCGCGGCATGCGGCCCCGCCAGCCCCTTGCCTCGGGCTGAGGCCGCGCTGTGTGCCCGGCGGCGCAAGGGTTTTCTCGGTATCGGCAAAGAAGGCCAGCCGGTTCCAGGAATGCTGTCTCGCGTTCCATGCGCATCACTCCAGCCAGCGCGGCGGGCGTTTCTGCAGGAAGGACTGCACACCCTCCTTTCCTTCGTCGCTGGCGCGGATGTCGGCAATGCCTTCGACGGTGCTGGCGATCAGTGCCGCGTCGATGTCGCGGCCGGCCACGTCCCGAACCAGCCGCTTGCAGGCCTTGACGGCTGCCGGGCTGGCCTGCGCCAGTGCCTGGGCGATGTCGGCCACCTTGGCATCCAGCGCCTGGGCGTCCGCGGCGACCTCGTGCACGAAGCCGATGCGCAGCGCCTCGGCGGCGCTGAAGCGCTCGGCAGTCAGGAAATAGCGGTGCGCGGCGCGCGGGCCCATGGCGCGGATCACATAAGGGCTGATGGTGGCGGGAATCAGCCCGAGCCTGACCTCGCTGAGGCAGAAGCCGGCTGACTCCACCGTCACGGCGATGTCGCAGGCTGCCACCAGGCCCATGCCTCCGGCGTACACATCGCCCTGGACGCGTGCCAGCGTGGGTTTGGGGCAGGTGTGGATCACGCGCAGCATCTCGGCCAGCCTGGCGGCGTCGGCGAGGTTCTCCTCGCGCGTGTAGTCGGCCATGCTGCGCATCCAGTTGAGGTCGGCGCCGGCGCAGAAGGCCTTGCCCTCGGCTGCCAGCACGATGGCGCGGACATCGCTGCGTGCGCCCAGTCCGGTGAAGGCGGCCGTGAGTTCGGCAATGACTTCGTCGTTGAAGGCATTGCGCATGTCGGCGCGGGCCAGGGTGATGGTGGCGACGCGGCCGCCATAGCCGCCGTGTGTGATGTTCAGGCTGGACATGCTGGCACTCCTCTCACATGCGGAACACGCCGAACTGCACGTCCGGCACGGGCGCGTTGCGGCTGGCCGACAGGCCCAGGGCCAGCACCCGGCGGGTGTCGGCAGGGTCGATCACGCCGTCGTCCCACAGGCGGGCCGAGGCGAAGTAGGGATGGCCTTGCGCTTCGTACTGGTCGCGAATCGGCGCCTTGAAGGCTTCCTCCTCTTCGGCGGTCCATTGCCCGCCCTTGCCTTCGATGCCGTCGCGCTTGACGGTGGCGAGCACGCTGGCGGCCTGCTCGCCACCCATCACGCTGATGCGCGCGTTGGGCCACATCCACAGGAAGCGCGGCGAGTAGGCGCGCCCGCACATGCCGTAGTTGCCGGCGCCGAAGCTGCCGCCGATGATGACGGTGAACTTCGGCACGTTGGCCGTCGCCACCGCCGTGACCATCTTGGCGCCGTGGCGGGCGATGCCTTCGTTTTCGTACTTGCGCCCGACCATGAAGCCGGTGATGTTCTGCAAGAACACCAGCGGAATCTTGCGCTGGCAGCACAGCTCGATGAAGTGGGCGCCCTTTTGCGCGCTCTCGGAGAACAGGATGCCGTTGTTGGCGATGATGCCCACCAGCATGCCTTCGATGCGGGCAAAGCCGGTCACCAGCGTGCTGCCAAAGCGCGCCTTGAACTCGTCGAAATCGCTGTCGTCGACGATGCGGGCGATGATCTCGCGCACGTCAAAAGGCTTGCGGGTGTCGGTCGGGATGATGCCGTACAGCTCTTCGCCGGCAAAGCGCGGCGGCTTGGGTGCGGCATCGGCGGGGTGGGCGGGTTTGCTCCACTGCAGGTTCTTGACCTTCTCGCGCGCGATTGCCAGCGCATGCGTGTCGTTTTGCGCCAGATAGTCGGCGACGCCCGAGAGGCGGGTATGCACGTCGCCGCCGCCCAGGTCTTCACTGCTGACGACCTCGCCGGTGGCGGCTTTGACCAGCGGCGGGCCGCCCAGGAAGATGGTGCCCTGGTTCCTGACGATGATGGTCTCGTCGCTCATCGCCGGCACGTAGGCACCGCCGGCGGTGCAACTGCCCATCACTACGGCGATCTGCGCGATGCCTTGCGCGCTCAGGTTGGCCTGGTTGTAGAAGATGCGGCCGAAGTGGTCGCGGTCGGGGAAGACCTCGTCCTGGTTGGGCAGGTTGGCACCGCCGGAGTCGACCAGGTACACGCAGGGCAGGCGGTTCTGCTGCGCGATCTCCTGCGCGCGCAAATGCTTTTTCACCGTCATCGGGTAGTAGGTGCCGCCTTTGACGGTGGCGTCGTTGCAGACCACCATGCACTCGACGCCTTCGATGCGGCCGATGCCGCAGATCAGCCCGGCGCCGGGTGCGGCGCCGTCGTACATGTGGAGGGCGGCCAGCGGGGCGACCTCCAGGAATGGCGAGCCCGGATCGAGCAGCGCCTGCACGCGGTCGCGCGGCAGCAGTTTGCCGCGTGCCAGGTGCCTGGCGCGCGCGGCTTCGCCGCCGCCTTGTTCGATGGTGCTGAACTGGCGGTTCAGGTCATCGACCAGCGCGCGCATGGCGTGGGCGCTGGCCTGGAAGTCGGCGGCGCGGGGGGTGATTTTTGAGTTCAAAATAGCCATGTTTTCTTCCTCGCTGGCTTGCGGGCAAGCCGGTGTTGTTTCATCTTGATGGATTCTTTCCCTGCCAAGCCATGCATACCGTTGAAATCGTCTTGCTGGTGCTGATGTTCGGAGCGGTATCGGGCCTGGTCTCGCGCTATGTCACCGCCATTCCGCTGCCGCTGCTGCAGATCGCGCTGGGCGCGGCGCTGGCCTGGCCGCAGACGGGCCTGCACATCGGCTTCGATCCGGAGCTGTTCCTGCTGCTGTTCATCCCGCCCCTGCTGTTCGCCGACGGCTGGCGCATCCCCAAGCGCGAGTTCTTTGCGCTGTACCGGCCGATCCTGATGCTGGCGCTCGGGCTGGTGCTGTTCACCGTGGTGGGGCTGGGCTATTTCGTGCACTGGCTGGTGCCCTCGATGCCGTTGCCGGTGGCTTTTGCGTTGGCGGCGGTGCTCTCGCCCACCGATGCGGTGGCCGTCTCGGCCATCACCCGCAACCTGGGCATGCCGGAGAAGACCATGCGCATCCTCGAGGGCGAATCGCTGCTCAACGATGCATCCGGCCTGGTGGCCTTGAAGTTCGCGGTGGCGGCCGTGATGACCGGCGCCTTCTCGTGGACCGAGGCCGGCAAGGATTTCCTCTGGATGGCCGTGGGCGGCGTGGCTGTCGGCGGCGCCCTGGGCTGGGTCTTCGGCTACGTGCGCATGGTGGTCACGCGCCGCCTGGGCGACGTGGTGGCCACGCAGATGGTGCTGCTTTTGCTGCTGCTGCCGTTCGCCGCCTACATCCTGGGCGAGCGCGCCAGCGTCTCGGGCATCCTGGCGGCGGTGGCCGCGGGCATGACCACCAACTTCAGCGACCTCACCCGCAGCAACTTCATCTCCGAGCGCATGCAGACCGTGGGCGCGTGGATGATGGTGGAGTCGGCCTTCAACGGCGCCATCTTCCTGCTGCTGGGCCTGCAGCTGCCGTCGATGGTGCGCGAGGCGATGCACCTGAACATCTACAACGAATGGCAATTGATTGGCATCGTGCTGGCCATCACCGCGGTGGCGCTGGGCCTGCGCTGGCTGTGGCTGGCTTTTGGCGTGCACGGTTCGCTGCTGGCCGTGCACCACAAGGGCGTGATGACGGAAAAGCCCTCCTGGCGCCTGACGCTGGTCTCGACGCTGGCGGGCATCCGCGGCGCGGTCACGCTCGCCGGCGCTCTGTCGATTCCGTTGCTGCTGCCCAGCGGCCACAGTTTCCCGGCACGCGACCTGGTGGTGCTGCTGGCTGCCGGGGTGATTCTGGCGACCCTGCTGATTGCCAGCATCGGTCTGCCGATAGTGCTGCGTGGCCTGCCGCAGCCCAAGGAGCCGCCCTCGCTGCGCGAGGAACGCCATGCTCGCGTGGCGGCATGCCATGCGGCGCTGCAGGTGCTGCAGGCCGTCGATACCGAGGCGGGCACCGCTTCCGAGCGGGCATTGCGCGTGGCGGCCATAGGGCGGGTGGCGCAGGACTACCGCAACCGCCTGGCCATTCTGGAGGAGGCAGGCGATCCGGATGTGGCCAAGCTCAGCGACCGGGCCAAGCGCGGGCGCGAGCAGGTGCTGGAGCTGCAGTTGCGGCTCAAGGCGCTGCAGGCCGAGCGTGACGAGATATACGTGCTGCGCCGACGCCACCTGATCAATGACGATTCGCTGCGCAACCTGGTGACCGAGCTGGATCTGTGGGAGGTCTCTGCCAGCCAGCGCTTGCGTGCCTCGCAGGCCAATGTGCAAAGCCTGGAAGACGCGCTGGAGGCGGCGCGTGCCGCCAGCGCCAGTAGTGTGTCCGCGCCGGCGCCCGCAGTTGCTGATGGCGCGGAAGTCCCCGGACCTGCCGGACCTGCCGATACCGCCGATGGCATTGCAGCGCCCGATCCGGAGGCGTCCGTATTGCAGCCCGGGGTCGAGGCGCCCGCCGCCGCCGGGGAGGCGCCTGCTGCCAGCCGCAGCGATCCTCCGGCCTGATGGCAGGGTGGCGGCAGGCGTGGCGCCTGCCGTCCGGGGCGTGAAGGGGCGCAGCATCATGCGGTGGGCGATGTCTTCAGGCCCAGCAACTGCTTCATCTCGTCGCGGATGGCGAACTTCTGGATCTTGCCGGTCACCGTCATCGGGAAGGCCTCGACGAAGCGGATGTAGCGCGGCACTTTGTAATGGGCGATCTGGCCCTTGCAGAAGGCGCGCACGTCCGCTTCGGCCAGCTCGGCGCCGGGCTTGGCGATGATCCAGGCGCACAGCTCCTCGCCGTATTTCTCGTCGGGCACGCCGACGACCTGTACATCCTGGACGCCGGGGTGGCGGTACAGGAATTCTTCGATCTCGCGCGGGTAGATGTTCTCGCCACCGCGGATCACCATGTCCTTGATGCGGCCGACGATGTTGACATAGCCCTGGTCATCCATCGTCGCCAGGTCGCCGGTGTGCATCCAGCCTTCGGCGTCGATGGCCTCGCGGGTCTTTTCCTCGTCACCCCAATAGCCGTGCATCACCGAGTAGCCGCGCGTGCAGAATTCGCCCGTCTGGCCGCGTGGCACGGTCTCGCCCGTGTCCGCGTCGATGATCTTGATCTCCAGGTGCGGCTGCACCTTGCCGACGGTGGTCACGCGCCGCTCCAGCGGCGTTTCGGTGTCGCTCTGGCAGCTCACCGGGCTGGTCTCCGTCATGCCATAGGCGATGGTGATCTGCGAGAGGTGCATGTCCTTGACCACCCGGCGCATCACCTCGATCGGGCAGGCGGTACCGGCCATGATGCCGGTGCGCAGCGTGGAAAGATCGAATTCGGCAAAGCGCGGGTGGTCCAGCTCGGCGATGAACATGGTGGGCACGCCGTGCAGGCCGGTGCAGCGCTCGGCCTGCACGGCCTCGAGCGTGGCCAGGGCGTCGAAGCCGTCATTGGGGTAGACGATGGCGCTGCCGTGCGTGAGGCAGGCGAGGTTGCCCAGCACCATGCCGAAGCAGTGGTAGAGCGGCACCGGGATGCACAGCCGATCCTCAGGTGTGAGCTTCATGCATTCGCCGATGAAGAAGCCGTTGTTGAGGATGTTGCGGTGCGTCAGCGTCGCGCCCTTTGGAAAACCCGTGGTGCCGCTGGTGAACTGGATGTTGATCGGGTCGGTGCTGGCGAGGCCATGCTGCATTTCGGCTACGCGCGGGTCGTCCGCCGCGCCGCTGGCGAGCAGCTGCGAGAAGCGTTGCATGCCGGCCTGCTCCGGGCCCAGGCCGGCCACGTCAATCCAGTACACCTGGCGCAGCAGCGGCAGGCGGCGCGCGGCCAGGCGGCCCGTTTCGCCTGGCTGCGAGTCGGCCAGTTCAGGAGCCAGCTCGCGCAGCATCGCCAGGTAGTCGCTGGTCTTGAAGCCGGGCATGGTCACCAGCGCCCGGCAGCCTACCTTGTTCAGCGCGTATTCGGCCTCGGAGGTGCGATAGGCCGGGTTGATGTTGACCAGGATCAGTCCGATCTTGGCCGTGGCCAGCTGCATCAGCACCCATTCGGCGTTGTTGTGCGACCAGATCCCGATGCGCTCGCCGGGCCTGAGGCCCGTGCCGAGGAGGGCGCTGGCCAGGCGGTCCACTTGCGCCTGCAACTCGCGGTAGCTGTAGCGCAGGCCCTGGTGGCGGCTGACGAGGGCGGGGCGATCGGGCTGGCGGGCCACCATCGCATCGAAGAAGTCGCCGATCGTCTGCTCCAGCAGGGGCGGGTTGGTGGCGCCTTGGTCATGGCTGGCGGAGGACGGGGCGGTCGACGCTGGATCGGTCATGGCGGTTTGTCTCCTTGAGTCAGGCTCCGGGTGCAGGTTCTCTCCATGGTGCGCGGGGCGCACGATTGGGGCGCCACGCGGCGCGCCTGCTTTTGCCGCGATCTTACTGCCAGGCCACGCCCGGCTTGTGTCCAGGTCGCGCCCAGGATGCGACAAGAAAGTCGCAAAAGATGCCAGAATTCACATTCAAGGCCGACGCTGGCGGTCAGTCCCTCCTGCGCGCCCTTCGTTTTCAGCCCTCCATGATCCAATCCTCCCGTCCCCAGCCATGCGGCCGTGGCCCTGCCGAGCCGGTTCGTGCCACACCGGTGGCCTTCATCGAGGCCATCGTGCAGGCCTATGCGCGCCGCGGCATGCAGGCTGCGGCGGCATTGGCCGAGGCACAGATCACGCCAGCCGAACTTGCCGACGGAGAGGGCTGCGTGACCGCCCGGCAGATGGAGCGTCTCTCGGCCCTGGCGATGCGCGAGCTCGATGACGAGGCGCTGGGCTGGTTCGGGCAGCCACTGCGCTGGGGCAGCTATGGCATGCTGCTGCGCGCGTCCATCTCGGCGCCCGATTTGCGCGTGGCGCTGGCGCGCTGGTGCCGCCACCATGGCCTGCTCACCCGCGATGTCCGGCTGCAATTGCAGCAGCAGGGCGGCGTGGCCAGCATCGCCATCGACGAGGCGGCGCTGGCGCCGCAAGCGCCTTGGCGCGCGTTCTGCCTGGTGTCCTTGCTGCGCAATGTGCACGGCATCAGTTGCTGGCTGCTTGATTCACAGTTGCCGCTGCGGTCGATCGAGCTGCCCTTTGCCGCACCGCCTTATGCGCAGCAGCTGCAGGGCATGTTTCCGGGGCCGATCCGCTACGGCGCGCCGCGCGCCGCGATGCGCTTCGAGGCCGCCTACCTGGGCATGCCGGTGCGGCGCAGCGATGCGGCGCTCAGCCAGATGCTGCAGCGCGCGCTGCTGGTGATGATCAAACCCTACCGGCGCGACCGGCTGATGCAGCAACGCGTGCGGCAGCTGCTGCAGCAGTCCGACGCCGCTGCGGCCCAGACCGCCCAGGCCCTCGCTCAGCAGTTGCATGTGTCGGTGCGCAGCCTGCACCGCTTCCTGCAGGAAGACGGCACTAGCCTGCAGGCCATCAAGGACGAGGTGCGCAGCGAGCGGGCCCGCCAGTTGCTGGTGCGCACGCGCCATCCGGTCAAGAAAATTGCCGGCATGGTCGGCTTCGACAACGCCAAGAGTTTCACGCGTGCCTTCACGCGCTGGACGGGGCTTTCGCCGCTGCAGTTTCGCCAGCGCCATGCGCAAGCCTGAGCCTGCCGCGCTTTTTCCGTGAGCAGGCGCACGATTGCGGTAATGCGGTAATGCGGTAACGGGTTGCTCAAAGAACGGTCGTTACATGGCCGGAGGCCTGCGGGTTATGGGATACAGTACGAATACGTACGGTCGGGGCAGAGCCCATGCGGCGGCCCCGACCGCCGGGCGCCAGTTGCCGGCACCGTGAGAACCCATGCCCCGCACATCGCCGCATGCCAAGCGGGTTGCCAGAGAAAAAGCCATGAGCAAACCACCACTGATTCTGTCCTCCCTCGATGTGGAACGCATCGAGGGTTTGCTGGCGAACATGACATCCAGCGAGTTCGCGGGCAAGGATATCCTGGAAGGCGAAATCGATCGCGCCGAGATCCTGGCGCCCGAGCAGATCCCGCCCACCGTGGTCACGATGAATTCCACCGTGCGCTTCCTGATCGTCGAGACGGGCAAGGAGTTTGCACTGACGCTGGTGTATCCGCGCGACCAGCAGGGCTTCGATGACCGCGTCTCGGTCTTCGCGCCCATCGGCAGCGCCCTGCTGGGGCTGTCGGTCGGCGATGAGATCAACTGGCCTGCCCCGGGTGGCAGGACCATGACCGTGCGGGTGCTGGAAGTGCTGTTCCAGCCCGAGCGCAGCGGGGAGCTGCACCGCTGAGAGGCATTGGGCCGCCAGGGCGGCTTGGGAGGCACAGGCACGGTGATCGATGATGGAAGCAACAAGCGTGGCGGCTGAGGGCCAGACATTCAACCAGCGTTTCGACGAGTATGGCCAGTGGCGGGAGGTCTTCGTCAAGGAACTGCAGGCCTTTGCGCAATGGCTGGCCGAGCGGGGCCTTGGCAGCAGCGCCGCGCTCGAACGCCTTGCACGCCTGCAGGAGCAGGCTTTCGACGACAAGATCACCGTGGCCTTCGTGGCCGAATATTCACGTGGCAAATCCGAGCTGATCAACGCCCTGTTCTTCTCCAGCTACGGTCGACGCATCATGCCCGCCAGCGCCGGCCGCACCACCATGTGCCCGACCGAGCTGACCTGGGATGCGGCGCGCCCGCCCAGTGTCCAGCTGTTGCCGATCGAGACGCGCAAGCTCAGTGCCAGTCTGGCCGACTGGCGCCTCAAGGGCAGTTCGTGGCTGACGGTGCCCATCGACGCGCGCTCGGCCGACGACGTGGCCAAGGCCGTCCAGCGCGTCACCGAGACCACGCAGGTCAGCCAGGAGGAGGCCAGGCGCCTGGGTTTCTGGAACGACGAGGATCCCGCCGACAACCCGCCATTGACACCCGCCGGCCTCGTCGAGGTGCCGCGGTGGCGCCATGCCGTCATCAACTTTCCGCATCCGTTGCTCAAGAAGGGGCTGGTGATCCTCGACACGCCGGGCCTCAACGCCATTGGCGCCGAACCGGAGCTGACGGTGAGCCTGCTGCCGCAGGCGCAGGCGGTGCTCTTCATCCTCGGTGCCGACACCGGCGTGACCCGCTCGGACCGGCAGATCTGGCAGGAGCACCTGCTGCGCCACATCGATGCGGTGGGCCTGCGGCTGATCGTGCTCAACAAGATCGATACGCTGTGGGATGCGCTCACCAGCAAGGAGGAGCAGGCCGAGCAGATTCGCCGCCAGCGTCATGGCGTGGCGCAGACGCTCGGGGTGCCGGTCAACCACGTGCTGGCGGTTTCCGCGCAGAAGGCGCTGGTGGGCAAGATCACGCGCGATGCCGCGCTGGTGCGCGCCAGCGCCATCCGGCAGCTTGAATCGGTGCTGGTCGACAGCCTGTTGGGCCAGCGCCACCTGATCCTGCACCAGAGCCTGCTGACGGGCCTGGCCGAGATCAGTGCCGAAGCCCAGCGTCTGCTGGGTATGCGGTTGCGCGACCTGACCGAGCAAAGCCAGGAGATCGCCGGCTTACAGGGCAAGAATGCCAGTGCGCGTCGCAGCATCCGCGCGCGGCTGGCACGCGAGCGCAAGGAGTTCGATGCCTGCGTCAATAAAGTGCTGGGCCTGCGCGCGGCGCAGAACAAGCTGCTCAATCAGGCCTTCCACGAACTCGGCGGCAAGACCATCAAGCGTGAGCTGGCCGAACTGGCCGCGCAGCTGCAGGGCAAGATGCTCACGCTGGGCTTCCAGAAGCCCTATCTGAAGACCTTCGCGCGGCTGCAGGAGGTGCTCGAGGGCAGCCAGGACATTGCCGGGCAGATCCAGCGTATGCTGGCCGAATCCTATGTCAGCCTCAACACCGAGTTCGGTTTCAGCCTGGCCGCACCGGCCACGCTGGACCTGAGCGCTTTCAAGGCGGATCTGCAAAAGATCGCCGAGAGCAACCGGCACATGTTCTCGGTCGGCAACGCCTTCAAGATGTCCTCGGGCGAATTCGCCGATCGTCTGGTGGCGGCCATCGCCATGCGCCTGCGTGCCGTGTTCGAGGCCGCCGCCAACGAGATGGAACTCTGGAGCAAGGCCAGTACCGCACAGCTGGACATCCAGCTCAAGGAGCGCCGCCACAACTTCGTGGTGCGCAGCGAGACCATCGAGCGTATCCAGCAGGCCGACCTGGACTTGGGCACGCGCCTGCGCGAGCTCGACGACCGCCTCATCGATGTGCGGCAGGACCAGCTGCAGCTGCAGCGCCGCTCCGAGGCGCTGGCGCAGACCGTGCACGACGCCGGCCGGGCCCTGCAGGCGGCCGCACAGGCCCATTCGGACCCGGCATGAGCGCTGCGGGCTCCTTTGCCCAGCGGGTCATCCGCTGGCAGCGCCAGCATGGGCGCCACCAACTGCCCTGGCAGAACACCCGTGATCCCTACCGCGTCTGGCTTTCCGAGATCATGCTGCAGCAGACGCAGGTGCAGACCGTGCTGCGCTACTACAGTCGCTTTCTCGAAGCGTTTCCGGATGTGAAGGCGCTGGCCGCAGCGTCCGAAGATGCCGTGCTGCAGCTCTGGAGCGGCCTGGGCTACTACAGCCGGGCGCGCAATCTGCACCGTGCCGCACGAGCCGTCGCCAGCCAATGGCAGGGCGAGTTTCCGCACAGCGCCGCTGCGCTGGCCACCTTGCCCGGCATCGGGCCATCGACCGCCAACGCCATTGCTTCCTTTTGCTTTGGCGAGCGGGTCGCGATTCTCGACGCCAATGTGCGCCGGGTTCTGGCGCGCCATCTGGCATTTGGCGAAGACCTGTCCAGCGCGCGTGCCATCGAGGACCTCTGGCGGCAGGCTGATGCGCTGCTGCCGCATGGTTCGCCCGAGGCGCTGGTGCGCGACATGCCCAGCTACACCCAGGGCATGATGGACCTGGGCGCGCAACTGTGCACGCCGCGCCAGCCGCGGTGCGAGCAGTGCCCGGTGGCGCAGGATTGCTTGGCGCACCGGAGCGCCCGGGAGCTGGACTTCCCGGTGCGCAGCCGCAAGCTCAAGCGCAAGGCGGTGGCCTGGTGGTGGCTGATGCTGCGCGACCCGTCGGGCCGGTTGTGGTTGCAAAAGCGCCCGGACACCGGTGTCTGGGCCGGGCTGTACTGCTTTCCGAGCTATGCGTCGGAGCCCGAAATGCTGCAGGCCGTGACGGCCCTGGGGCTCGATGACCCCCGGCCCGGCTGGCTGCCCGCGCTCACGCATGTGCTCACGCACATGGACATCCAGCTGCTGCCGGCCGTGCTGCAGCTCAGTGAGACAGCCGATCCAGAAGCCATTGCGCGGACGCTGGGCGCCGGGATGTGGGCGGATGCTCAGGGCCTCGCGGCCCAGGCCCACGGGGTACCGGCACCGTTGCGACTGGTCGTGCGCGGGCTTGATGGAATGGGAGGAATGGAATAGATATATGCATTGATGGCTATATTTATATTCTTATATATTCTTTTATCGATATATGGGGTCGTGCCTACAATCGCCGCCACCGGGCCGATTCATGGCCTTCCAAAACATCGTCGAACAAGGAGTATCCGCATGATCAAGAAATTTGTACCTCTGCTTGCCCTCTCGCTGCTGGCCTGGAGCGCCCATGCGCAGCAGAAGCTGGTGGTAGGTGCCTCGCCGGTGCCGCATGCCGAAATCCTGGAGCAGGTAGTGCCCGTGCTCAAGCAGCAGGGCATCGACCTGGAGATCAAGGAATTCACCGACTACGTGCTGCCCAACACCGCCGTGGAGGAAAAGCAGCTCGATGCCAACTATTTCCAGCACCAGCCGTACCTCGACAGCTTCAACGCCGACCGCAAGACCAGCATCGTGGCAGTGCCGGGTGGCGGCATCCATGTCGAGCCTTTCGGCGCCTATTCGAAGAAGATCAAGGCGATCGACGAACTCAGGGACGGTGCCATCGTGGCGATTCCCAATGACCCGACCAACTCCGGCCGCGCACTGCTGCTGCTCGACAAGTTCGGCGTCATCAAGCTCAAGGACCACAGCAAGATCAGCGCCACCCCGGCGGACATTGCCGAGAACCCCAAGAAGCTGCAGTTCCGCGAGCTGGAAGCGGCCATCCTGCCACGCGCGCTCGATGACGTCGACCTGGCCCTGATCAACACCAACTACGCGCTGGAGGCCGGACTGGTGCCGACTCAGGACGCATTGCTGATCGAGGGTGGTGATTCGGTGTACGCCAACTTCATTGCCACGCGGGCCGATCGCGTCAATGATCCGGCCATCGGCAAGCTGGTCCAGGCACTGCGCACCCCCGAGGTCAAGGCCTTCATCGAGACCAAGTACAAGGGCGCCATCGTGCCGGCGTTCTGAGTAATCTGTTCACGATCTTTTCGCGGGCCACCAGCCGGGCTGTGGTTTGCTCCTTGCAGCCATGGTTCTCCTGCCACAACGGCAAGCGCGCCGAGACTATGAACTCGCTCTGAGCATGGCGCGCAGCCGAACCTGAGCTTCAGCCGAAATCGAGCGGCAACTGTGGCCCGGCATCCTGCCGGGCCTTTTTGTGTCCGCTCTGCTGGGCTCCGCTGAGGATGGCAAGGCCTGGCGTGGCTGCCGGCCGCAGGCCATCGACCTTCACGCCCAGCAGCCGGAAGCGCCGCTGCAGGTCCACGCGCTTGAGACAAAGGCCGGCCACCTGGCGGATCAGCGCGACATCGCTGGTATAGCCATCGATCGACTGGGCGCGCGTGGCGATGCGGAAGTCGCCATAGCGGATCTTGATGCCGATGGTGCGCCCCACATACCCCTTGCGCTGCAGATCGGCCGCCACCCGCTCGCACAGCGAGCTGAAGATGGTCGAGAGCGCCTGGCGGTCCTGCACCGCATGCAAGTCGCGCTCGAAGGTGGTCTCGCGGCTCATCGAGACCGGTTCGCTCTCGGTCTCCAGCGGCCGGTCGTCGCGCCCCCAGGCCACCGCATGCAGCCAGGCGCCATAGGATTTGCCGAATTGCTCGATCAGCAGCGCCAGCGGCTGCGCCGCCAATTCACCGATGCTGTGAATGTCCATCTGCTCGAGCTTCTGGCCCGACTTGGGTCCGATGCCGTTGATCTTGCGGCACGGCAGCGGCCAGATGCGCGTCTGCAGGTCCTCTTCATGGAGGATCGAAATACCATGGGGCTTGTTGAACTCGCTGGCCATCTTGGCCAGCAGCTTGTTGGGAGCCACGCCGATCGAGCAGGTCAGTCCGGTGGCTTCGAAGATCGATTTCTGGATCAGCCGCGCCAGCACCCGGCCGCCCTCGCGCTGGCCACCGGGCACGTCGGTGAAGTCGATGTAGACCTCGTCGATGCCGCGGTCCTCCATCACCGGGGCAATGGCGGTGATGACGTGTTTGAACTGGCGCGAATAGCGCCGGTACTCGTCGAAATCGGCCGGCAGCCTGTAGGCTTCCGGACACAGCTGCGCGGCCTTCATCATGCCCATGGCCGAACCGATGCCGAACTGGCGCGCCTCGTAGGTGGCGGTGGTGATGACGCCGCGTCCCACATAGCTTTTGAGGCGGGCGAACTTTTCCAGTGGAATCTCGTTCGGCGGAAGGGCCTCGAGCGCGGCATCGTCCAACCAGCCGGGGCCGCGCCGGCCACCGCCGACGACCAGCGGCAGGCCCTTGAGCTGGGGCTGGCGCAGCAACTCCACCGATGCGAAAAAGGCATCCATGTCGAGGTGGGCGATGCGCCGCATCGGGCGTGGGGTCGGTTCTTCTTGCGCCGTGGCGTCCATAGGGTTCGCTGGACTTGCCAGCCAGCGATAAAACGGGGATATTGCGGCCGATGGTACTCCAAGCAGCGGCCCTGCCGCAGGCAGCCGCCGGGCGTGCCGGCATCAGTGCTTTGCTGACTTGGTGAATATGATGTTCGGCCCAGGCCTGGGAGGCAAGACATGTCCAATGACAACGCCCAATCGCAATGGATGGAGTTCACCCGCTTCGTGCCGGGCTTCGACTTTCTGCGCCAACTGGTACCCGCCGGGCTGGCCGGCACTTCGGCCGCCAGCGGCACCGGCGCCGGTGCCGCTGGCATGGCAGGTCCGGCTGCTGCTTTCCAGCATTGGCTGGCACCCACGCTGGATGCCGGCGAGGTCCAGAAGCGCATCGACGAGCTGCGCACCGTCAAGTTCTGGCTGGAGCAGAACAGCCGTGCGCTGGATGCCACCATCCAGGCACTGGAGGTGCAGAAGATGACGCTGGCCACGCTCAGGAGCATGAACCTGGGCGCACAGCAGTTCGCGCAGGCGGTGCATCAGGAGGTTGGTCGAGGCATGGAGCGCGGCGCTGAAAGCGCTGCGGCATGGGCCGCTGCGTCGCCAGCCGAGGCTGCGGCACCGACCGAGGCGCCCCAGGCGGCCAGCAGTGCCGGACCCGCCGACGGCGAGGACGCTGCCGATGCGCAGGATGAGCGCACCGCCAGCCCTGGACTGGCGGAGTTGCAGGCCGCCCAGGCACAGGCCATGCAATGGTGGGGGGCGCTGACCGAGCAGTTCCAGGGCATTGCCAGCCAGGCGCTGGATGATCTGGGCCGCAACATGGCTGCGGCAGCGCCACAGACGGCGGCCGAGGACGCCGTGGCAGGCGGCGACCAACCCGCAGCGCAAGCAACCAGGGCGCGAGGCGCGGGCAGCGCGGGTGGGGCGGCGAAAAAGCCGGCTGCGAAGACCGTGAAGAAGACGGTGAAGCAACCCGCCAGGAAAACCGCAGGCAAGACCACGAAGACAACAAGGGCCGCGAAGCCCGAACCGGCCGGCACTGCCGGTGCGCCGACCACTGGCAAGGCTCCGGGCAGGAGGCCGCCGGCTGCGTCAGTGCCGCGCTGAGCGGTCGTCTCGCCAGGCCTGCTGCGCCGCATGCCTGTTCATGCCTGTTATTTGTGCAGCCTACCGGCCTTCACTGGGCCATCCCATGGCCGGCGACAGCTTGTCCACAGGTTTTTCCACCGCCGCGGTGGACAGCGCAGGAAAAGCGCCGCCTGCCAGGGCTTGACGAACGCAGTAAACTGAATGGCGCGCCATGATGCGACCCGCATCGGCGCGCTTTTTTCTTGGCGCGTGCTTCCGGCATGCGCCGCAACGATCGCCTGGCGATGTGCCAGGCGCTCCATGACAGGATTTTCCATGGCACTGATCTCCGCAACCATCCTGACCGGCTTTCTGGGCGCCGGCAAGACCACTTTGCTCAACCGGGTTCTGCAGGAGGCGCATGGCCAGCGCATCGCCGTGATCGAGAACGAATTCGGTGAGGAAAACATCGACAACGACATTCTGGTGCGCAATGAGGGTGAGCAGATCGTGCAGATGAGCAATGGCTGCATCTGCTGCACCATCCGCGACGACCTGCGCCAGACCCTGCAGACCCTGGCAGGCAGGCGCCGCGCCGGCGAGCTGACGTTCGACCGCGTCATCATTGAAACCACCGGCCTGGCCGATCCGGGCCCGGTGATACAGACCTTCTTCATGGACGACGAGGTGGCCGAGAACTACCTGCTCGACAGCATCATCACCCTGGTCGATGCGAGGCATGCCCAGCAGCAGCTCGACGACCGCCAGGAGGCGCGCCGGCAGGTCGGCTTTGCCGACCAGATCTTCCTCTCCAAGACCGATCTGGTGAGCGAGCAGGAAAAAGAGGCGCTGATCCATCGCCTCAAGCACATCAACCCGCGCGCGCCCATCGAGGCTGTGCACTTCGGCGAGGTACCGCTGGGCAAGGTGCTGGACCTGCGCGGTTTCAACCTCAATGCCAAGCTGGACATCGACCCGGAGCTGCTCGAGGGCGATGGCCATGGACATGATGACGGGCATGCGCACCACGATCATGCCCATGACGGCCACCATGGGCACGCGCATGGCGAGCACTGCCATGACGAGCACTGCTCGCACCCCCATCACCATCACCACGACGATGATGTCAAGAGCTTCGTCTACAGGGCCAACCGGCCGTTCGATCCGGTCAAGCTCGAGGACTTCCTGGGCGCCATCGTCAATGTCTACGGCCCGAAGATGCTGCGTTACAAGGGCGTGCTCGACATGCAGGGCACCGACCGCAAGGTGATCTTCCAGGGCGTGCACCAGCTCATGGGCAGTGATCTGGGGCCTGCCTGGCAGCCCGGCGAGGAACGCATCAGCAAGATGGTGTTCATCGGCATCGACCTGCCCAGGGACATCCTGGTGCAGGGGCTGGACCAGTCGCTGGTGGCACTGCAGGATCGGGCACACCAGGCCAGCGCCGAAGGCCACGCGGCATAGCAGTTCGGCCGCAGGAATTTCCTCGAACAGTGGATACGGGAAGGCCTGCCGTGCCAGTCCTTCCAGACCACGGTCGTGGCCGCGCTGTGATGGGTGGCTCGCGTGGTTTTGAAGGCTGTTTGATGCCAGATCCGGGCATTTTTGCGGTTTGCGTGGTTTTTTCGAGTAATCTGGCTACAATGCCTGCGCCCAAGGCAGCATCATGAGGGGTTTGACGGCCCGAGGGGTTCGCTGCCTGGGTCGGCGAAGCCTGTATCTCACGTCCCCACGTCGACCGCGTCCGGTGCCTTTATGCAGCGGTGGCGTGCCGGAGCGGGCAGACCCGTTGCAATCTCTCGGTTTTGATTCAGGAAGGGCTGTACCAGCCATGGCAACCAAATCCACGACCAGCCCCAAGGCATCCGCCAATGTGGCAAAGACAGCATCGGCACCCGATGTGGCAAACCTGACCGATCAGGACATTCTCGCCATGCCCGAGCAGGATTACATGAATCCGCTGCAACTGGCCTTTTTCCGCCACAAGCTCGAGAGCCTCAAGGCCGACATGCTGCGCAAGGCCGGTGCCACCACCGAGTACCTGCGCGAGGAAGTCTCGGTGGTGCCCGATCCGGCCGATCGCGCCACCATCGAGGAGGAGCACGCGCTCGAGCTGCGCACCCGCGACCGCGAGCGCAAGCTGCTCAAGAAGGTCGAGCAGTCGATCGCCAGCATCGACGCCGGCGACTATGGCTACTGCGAGGAAACCGGAGAGCCCATCGGTATCGGCCGCCTGCTGGCGCGCCCGACCGCCACGCTCTCGCTGGAGGCGCAGCAGCGCCGTGAACTCAAGCAGAAGATGTTTGGCGACTGATGCGCCAGCAGGGCGCCTGACGACCCCAGCATCTGCCCGGCCATGAGCAAGGATCACAACAGCACGTCGAGTCCGGGCTTCCTGTCCAAGGTTGTCAAGTTCGTCAGCAACCCGACGCGCGACTGGAAGGAACTCGACTCGCTGCACAGCGCGGCCGAGGAGGATCCGAGCGAGCAACTCGTGCGCGAGCGCATCGAACGCAAGCGCCGCAACGACTTCATTCGCCGCAGCGAATTCGCGCAATTGCGCAAGATCATCAATGCGCGGAAAAAACAGCGTCAGCCCCAGGTTTCGCCGAGTATCATGGCCAAGCTCGCATCCAGCGCAGCGGCCGTCAGGAGCGAGGGCGAGCAGGCCCTGAACACCATCCAGAGCCGCTCGGGCACGCTGCAGAAGATCAACGAGATCGAGGAGCAGCTCTCCAAGCAATGGTGGCAGGGTCAGCCGGGCGGCTCACCCGGCACCAAGCGGCCGGCCACCTTGCCCGAGGCAAGCGCCGGCGAGCCGCAGGAGGGAGCTTCGGACTTCTTCCTGGCCGATGGAGACAGCCTGTTCTTTGCCGATGCCGTTATTGCCCAAGTACAGCGGGCCCGGCAGAAGCTGGCACGGCAGGTGGCAGACGCGCTGGCGCCGGCCGAAGAAGACCCCGTGATCGCCAGGCTTCGTGCCATCGAGGCGATGTGGGCGCATTTTGGTTTTGAGGAGGATTTTGTGCATCAAGCGGACCTGGAAGAGGCGTCCATTCTGTTTGCCAGCAACCGTGTGGCCGATGCCGAGAAGGTGCTGGTCGACGTGATCCGCAAGCATGCGGGCGCTGATCCGGCAGCGCAGGTCGACATCTGGATGACCTTGTTCGATCTGTACCGGGCCACTGGACAGCAGGAACGCTTCGATGCCGTGGCGATCGATTTCGCCAAGCGCTTTGGCCGCACCGCACCGGTCTGGATCTCGCTGCCCGAGCAATTGGGCGTGCCTGATGCCGATGCGGTCGCCAAGCGCCATTTCTCCTGGACCAGCCCACCCGACGTGACGCCGCAGACCATGGCCACGGTGGCTGCGCTGCAGGGGCGCGCCGCCGCTCCCTACCAGTTCAACTGGACGCGCCTCAAGAGCATCCAGCCCGACGCTGTCGAGGCGCTGCGCGAGCTGATCGAGACGTTGAACGATCAGTCCGGTGCGGTGCAGTTCACCGGGGGCGAGCAACTGCTGGCGCTGGTGCAGGCCCAGACCCCCACCGGGGACGCGGCGGTGCCACGCGCCTGGTGGCAGCTGCGTCTGGCACTGCTGCGCCTGTTCGGCCAGGCCGAGCCGTTCGAGGAGGCTGCGCTGGACTACACCGTCACCTACGAAGAATCGCCCCCGGCCTGGCGACCGCCACAGGCGAGCTACCAGGGGGAAGGGCATGCCGCAGGTGCCGGAGCAACGCTGATGGCTACCGGACGGAGCGAACAGGCCGCGCCCGAACTGCACAAGGCAGCCTTGGAAGGGCGCGTCGAAAACGATGCCACCGAGGTGCTCGACCATGCCGTTGCCGAGTTGCCGGCGGATGCCCCCGTGGCCATCGACTGCAGTCGCCTGCTCAGCATCGACTTCCCGGCCGCCGGCTCGGTGCTCAACTGGGCCGCCCAGCAGCAAAGCCAGGGCCGCGCGGTGGCCTTCACCAATGTGCATCGACTGGTGGCGGTGTTCTTCAACGTGGTAGGCATCAACGAACTTGCGCGCATCGTGCCGCGCAAGAACTGAACAAACATCCGAAAGCGGCGGTTCTGCGCTCTTGTAAACCGGGCCGCCGGCCCGATATAGCGCCGATGGAACAATTTCACGGAACCACCATTCTGAGCGTGCGTCGGCAGACTGCCGAGGGCAAGGTCGAGGTCGCCATTGGCGGCGACGGCCAGGTCACGCTGGGCAACATCGTCGTCAAGGGCACGGCGCGCAAGGTGCGCAAGCTCTACCAGGGCCGCGTGCTGGCCGGCTTTGCCGGAGCCACGGCCGATGCGTTCACGCTGTTCGAGCGCTTCGAGGCCAAGCTGGACAAGCACCAGGGCCACCTGACCCGTTCGGCCATCGAGTTGACCAAGGAGTGGCGCACCGACCGCGTGCTGCGCCGCCTCGAAGCCATGCTGGCGGTGGCCGATGAGACCGCCTCGCTGATCATCACCGGCAATGGCGATGTGCTGGAACCCGAACAGGGCATCGTGGCCATCGGTTCGGGCGGCGCTTATGCGCATTCGGCCGCCAAGGCCCTGCTGGCGCATTCCGAGCTGTCTGCCGAGCAGATCGTGCGCGAGTCGCTCAAGATCGCCGGTGAACTGTGCATCTATACGAACCTGAACCATACCGTCGAAGTACTGTGATGCCCGCGTGGTGCGTCCCGGTACAGGCCGTTTAGGTCGTTGCGGGCCCGCACCCGGCAGCCTTTTGCCGGGCCTGCTGGAGCGGTCTGCCTGGCTTTGTGGCTGGTGCCGGGCTTGCCGCAGAACGCGCACAGCCATTCCCCTCTCCCTTGTCTCTGCCCCCCGATGGAGATTCCCCGTATGTCATCCATGACCCCCCAAGAAATCGTCTCCGAGCTGGATCGCCATGTGGTTGGCCAGGCCTCGGCCAAGCGTTCCGTGGCCATTGCCTTGCGCAACCGCTGGCGCCGCCAGCAGGTCGCCGAAGGTCTGCGCTCCGAGATCACACCCAAGAACATCCTGATGATCGGCCCGACCGGCGTGGGCAAGACCGAGATCGCGCGGCGCCTGGCGCGCCTGGCCGATGCACCTTTCATCAAGGTCGAGGCCACCAAGTTCACCGAGGTCGGCTATGTCGGCAAGGATGTCGACTCCATCATCCGCGACCTCGTCGAGGTCTCCCTCAAGCTCGAGCGCGAAGCGGAACTGCGTCGCCTGCGCAGCCGCGCCGAGGACGCTGCCGAGGACCGCATTCTTGACGTGCTGATTCCCGCTGCGGCGTCCGCCCAGGCCTCGGCGCCGGCAACGGCCGACAGCACCGCACGCCAGGTGTTCCGCAAGAAACTGCGCGAAGGGCAGCTCGACGACAAGGAAATCGAACTGGAGCTGCGTGACGCCAAGCCGCAGCTGGAAATCCTGGGGCCGGCAGGCATGCAGGACATGGCCGAGAGCCTGCGGGAGTGGATGGGGCAGATGCAGCAGGACCGCAAGACGCGCCGCAAGCTGCGCATTGGCGAGGCGCGCAAGCTGCTGGTCGATGAGGAAGCCGGCAAGCTGGTCAACGAGGAGGATATCCGCAGCAGCGCCTTGCGCAATGCCGAGCAGAACGGCATCGTCTTCATCGACGAGATCGACAAGGTGGCGGTGCGCAGCGAATCCTCCGGCTCCGACGTCTCGCGCCAGGGCGTGCAGCGCGACCTGCTGCCGCTGGTCGAGGGCACCACGGTGCAGACCAAGTACGGCATGGTCAAGACCGACCACATCCTCTTCATTGCCTCGGGGGCTTTCCATTTGGCCAAGCCCAGCGACCTGATTCCCGAACTGCAGGGGCGTTTCCCGATCCGCGTCGAGCTCAGTTCGTTGTCGGTGCAGGACTTCCAGGCCATCCTGGTCTCCACCCATGCCTCCATCGTCAAGCAGTACCAGGCCCTGCTGGAAACCGAGGGCGTGACGCTGCAGTTCGAGCCCCAGGGCATCGAGCGGCTCGCGCAGATTGCCCACGACGTCAACGAACGCACCGAGAACATTGGCGCGCGGCGCCTCTCCACAGTGATGGAACGCCTGCTCGACGAGGTCAGCTTCAATGCCACCAAGCTGCAGGGACAGACGTTGGTTATCGATGCCGCCTACGTCGACGGGCGCCTTGGCGAGCTCAGCCAGGACGAGGATTTGTCGCGTTACATCTTGTGAGCGATGCCGCAGGGCATTGCCTGCTCTTAATGCATAACTTGGCATACACCTGCTAAGTTGTTCTTTTTCAATAATGTTTATCCGCCAGTCCGCATCTCGTGGAGTGGCGGCTAACTCATTGATTCCATTGAAAATAATTGTGTTCGGCATGGCCGTTCTCCCAAAATCCTGCTAAAGTGCAAATTAGTGCCATAAAGTGGTGAATAGTGGTATTTTTGGGGTGAAGCGGGGCGAATCGAGCCCCCGGACTGGCCAAACAAAATGCTTTTTCAAGGGGTCTCATCGTTGAGTCTGGATGCCAAGGGGCGGCTGTCTGTGCCGACCCGGCATCGTGACGTCATCACGGGCCAGTTCGAAGGGCGTTTGACCATCACTCGCAACCCCGACGGCTGCCTGATGGTGTTTCCCCGTCCTGAGTGGGAGAAGTACCGCGAGAAGGTGTTGCAGCTGCCCGAATCCGCCAAGTGGTGGAAGCGCATCCTGGTGGGTAGCGCGATCGACGTGGAAATGGACGCCACCGGCCGGGTGCTGGTGGCGTCCGAGCTGCGCGAGGCCGCCAAGCTCACCAAGGAAGCTTTGTTGCTCGGCATGGGCAGCTATTTCGAGCTGTGGGACAAGGCCAGCTACGAGGAGGGCGAAGCCGCCGCGATGGCGGGCGGCATGCCCGATGCGCTCAAGGACTTCACCTTCTGAGTGGCCATGCAGCACCCATTCCAACACACCACCGTTTTGCTCCACGAGGCGGTCGAGGCCCTGATGGCGGCCGATACCACGGCGCCGCGCTGCTGGGTCGATGGCACTTTCGGGCGCGGCGGGCACAGCCGGCTGATCCTCTCGCGCATGGACGCGCAGGACACGCTGGTGGTGTTCGACAAGGATCCCGAGGCTGTTGCGCAGGCGCATGCCATCGGCGATGCACGGCTGCAGGTGCGCCATGAGGGGTTCGCCAATCTGTCGGCGCTGCCCGCGGCCAGTGTCGATGGCCTGTTGATGGACCTGGGCGTGAGTTCTCCCCAGATCGATGATGCAGGGCGCGGCTTCAGCTTCCGTTTCGACGGTCCGCTGGACATGCGCATGGACAGCAGCCGCGGGCAGACGGTCGCGCAGTGGTTGGAAGGCGCCGAGCTCGGCGAGATTGCGGAGGTGATTCGTGAATACGGGGAAGAGCGGTATGCTGGCAGCATTGCAAAGGCGATTGTTGCTCGCAGGCAGGAGCGGGGCCCACTCACCCGCACCACGGAACTGGCAGAGCTCGTGGCTGGTGCGGTCAGGAGCCGTGAGGCGGGTCAAAACCCCGCCACGCGCACCTTTCAAGCTCTACGGATTTTCATCAACGCAGAGCTTGAGGAGTTGCAGCAGGCGCTAGCGGCCGCGCTGGCGGTGCTCAAGCCGGGCGCTCGCCTGGTGGTCATCAGCTTCCATTCGCTGGAAGACCGCATCGTCAAGCGCTTCATCGAGCAGCATTCGCGCCAGCACTATGACCGCCGCATGCCGCTGGCGGCCGAGCAGCCGATGCGTCTGCGCGCGGTCGCTCGCATCAAGCCCTCGGCAGCCGAAGTGGCGGCCAACCCGCGCGCGCGCAGCGCCATCATGCGGGTGGCCGAGCGCACGGAGGTGGCATGCTGATTCGCCTGAACCTTCTGCTGTTGCTGGCGCTGGTGCTCTCGGCGTTGTTTCTGGTGCGCGTGCAGTATGACTCGCGCCGCCTCTATTCGGAGCTGGATCGCGAAGTGGCCGCGGCACGCCAGCTCGAGACCGAGTCCGAAACCCTCAAGGTGATTCTGCGGGCCCAGGCCGCCGCAGCGCGCGTCGAGCAGTTCGCTCGCACCGAACTGGCGATGCGCCCGGCCGCGCCGGCCACCACCCGCTATGTGCGTGAGCCGGCTGCCGGCGCCGCAGCGGCAACACCGGCTGCACCGGCCGCTGTGACCACCACGGGAGGTGCACGATGAAACGCACCCGTCCCGTCGCCTACGCCACCAGTCCACTGCTGGCCAGCAAGGCCCCGGTGGGGCGCAGCCGCTTCCTGGTGGTGGCGCTGGCACTGGGCTTCACGGCGCTGGCCGCCCGCGCCGCGTATGTGCAGGTGGTGGGCAATGACTTCTTCCTGCGCCAGGGCGAGGTGCGCTATGCGCGCACGCTGGCGTTGCCGGCCAACCGCGGCAAGATCGTCGACCGCAACGGCCTCATCCTGGCTTCGAGCGTACCGGCCGCCAGCATCTGGGGCATTCCCGAGGACGTCGAGAAGAACGACCCCGCCGTGCACGCACAGCTCGCCGAAATGGCGCGGCTGATGGGCATGCCGTTGCCCGAGCTGCTGGCCAAGCTCGAGGATGAGGACAAGACCTTCGTCTGGATCAAGCGCCAGCTCGACTGGGAAGTGGGCCAGCAGATCGCCGCGCTCAAGATCAAGGGCATCCACCAGCGCAAGGAATACAAGCGCGAGTACCCCGAAGGCATGGCGGCCGCTCACATCGTCGGTTTCACCAACGTCGAGGATGAGGGCCAGGAAGGCATCGAGCTGGCCTACAACGAGCGCCTGGCGGGCCAGGCCGGCTCGCGGCGGGTGATCCGCAACCGCCTCGGGCAGGTCGTCGAGAGCGTGGGCGATCTGGTGCCGCCGGTCGACGGGCAGGACATCCAGCTCTCGATCGACAGCAAGGTGCAGTTCTTCGCCTACCAGAAGCTGGCCGAGCAGGTCGAACTGCAGAAGGCCAAGGCCGGCAGCGTGGTGGTGCTCGATGCCCGCACCGGCGAGATCCTGGCGCTGGCCAACTACCCTTCGTTCGACCCATCCTCGCGGCGCAACCTCACTGGCGAACAATTGCGCAACCGCGCGCTCACCGACGTATTCGAGCCCGGCTCGATCATGAAGCCCTTCACCGTGGCGATGGCGCTCGAGGCCGGGCTGGTGACGCCGCAGACCAGCGTCAACACCAACCCTGGCCACATCATCGTGGGTGGCGCGCGCCTCTCGGACGTGAAGAATTTCGGCGTGCTCACCGTCGAGGGCATCATCCAGAAGTCCAGCAACGTCGGCACCACCAAGCTCTCGCAGATGATGGAGCCGCGCTACATGTGGGACGTGTATTCCACCATCGGCTTTGGCGAGCGTCCGCAGATCGGTTTTCCCGGCGCGGCCAGTGGCCGGCTGCGCCCCTGGAAGACCTGGCGTCCGGTCGAGCAGGCCACCATGTCCTATGGCTACGGCCTCTCGGCCAGCCTGTTGCAGATGGCGCGCTCCTACACCGTGTTCGCCAACCATGGCGTGCTGCTGCCGGTGACGCTGATCCATCGTGACCGGCCCGCCATCGGCGTGCAGGTCTTCTCCGAGAAGACCGCCGATGCCGTGCGCCACATGCTGCAACTGGCCGCCGCGCCGGGTGGTTCGGGTCAGCGCGCGCAGACCGAGGGCTACTCGGTCGGTGGCAAGTCGGGCACGGCGCGCAAGCAGGAAGGGCGTGGCTACGCGGCCAACAAGTACCGCTCCTGGTTCACGGGCATGGCCCCCATCGACAACCCGCGCATCATCGTCGCGGTGATGATCGACGAGCCCGGTGCCGGCATCTACTACGGCGGTGCCGTGGCCGCACCGGTGTTCAGCCAGGTGGTGCAGCAGAGTTTGCGCCTGCTGGCCGTGCAGCCGGACATGGACGTCAAGCCGCGCATCGTCGCCACCGCGGTCGAGGAGGAGGTGCTGCCATGATGCCCCTCAAACCCATGCCGCAGTCGGCGCAGCCTTCCCGGATCGAGGCGCCCAGGGCCGCCGTGACCTGGCTGCTCGGTCATGCCGCGCCGGGTGCCGCGCTCCGCAGCGACAGCCGGCAGCTGCGCGCCGGTGATGTTTTCATGGCCTGGCCCGGTCGCCATGCTGATGGCCGCGCCTACCTGGCCCGAGCCTTCGAGGCTGGCTGCAGCGCGGCCCTGATCGAGGCCGATGGCGCCCAGGCGCACCTCGCCGGCCTGCCGCCCTTCTGGCAGGCGCGCGTGGTGCTGTACCCGGGCCTGCAGCAGGCCAGCGGCATCATCGCTGCGCAATGGTGGGGCCAACCTGCCCAGGACATGGCGGTGGTGGCCGTTACCGGCACCAACGGCAAGACCAGCGTGAGCTGGTGGCTGGCCCATCTGCTGCAGCGCCAATGGGGTGGCGCAGGCCTGGTGGGCACGCTGGGCGTGGGCGCGCTGCCGGCACTGCATGCCACCGGCCTGACCTCGCCCGATGCGTTGCAACTGCAGTCGGTGCTGCACGGACTGCGACAGGCCGGCGTGCGCGCTTGTGCGATGGAGGCTTCATCGATCGGCCTGGAACAGGGCAGGCTCAACGGCACGCCGATCCGCGTGGCGGTGTTCACCAATCTCACGCAGGACCATCTCGACTACCACGGCAGCATGTCCGCCTATGGACAGGCCAAGCGCATCCTGTTTGGCTGGCCAGGGCTGGAGGCGGCCGTCATCAATGTCGAGGATGCCTTCGGCGCGGTGCTGACCGCCGATGTGGGCGCGCGCGGCGGTGTGGACCTGTGGACCTATGCCACGGCGGATGATGCCAATGGTGGCGCCGTGCCTGCGGCACGGCTGGTGGCGCGGGCGCTGCGCTTCGCTGGCGGTGGCGTGGCATTCCAGCTCGATGAGTATGCCTCGGCCGACAGTGCCGGCGCCGGCCTTGCCCCCTTGGCTTCGGTGGCCGTGCAGGCGCCGCTGGCCGGGCGCTTCAATGTCATGAATGTGCTGGCCGTCATCGGCAGCCTGCGTGCGCTGGGCCTGCCGCTGGCAGCCGTTGCCACGCTGTGCGCCGCGCTGCCGGCGGTGCCCGGGCGCATGCAGGCGAGTGGCGGCACCGGTCAGCCGCTGGTGGTGGTTGATTACGCCCACACACCCGATGCGCTGGCTTCGGTGCTGGCAGCGTTGCGGCCGGTGGCTGCGCAACGCGGTGGGCGCCTGTTCTGTGTTTTTGGCTGCGGCGGCGACCGCGACGCCGGCAAGCGCCCGCTGATGGCGCAGGCTGCCGCCAGCCATGCGGATGCGCTGTGGATCACCAGCGACAACCCGCGTTCGGAGAATCCCTTGGACATCATTTCGCAGATCGAGGCCGGCCTGGCGCCGCAGCAGCGCGCCGGCGTGCGCACCGAGCCGGACCGCCGCCGCGCCATCCTGGCCGCAGTGGCCGCCGCCGCCGAGCCGGACGTGGTGCTGGTCGCCGGCAAGGGCCATGAGGACTACCAGGACGTGCAGGGCGTGCGCCGCCACTTCTCCGACCTCGAAGAGGCCAAGGCGGCGCTGGCGCACTGGACGCAGCCGCAGGAGCTCTCGGCATGATGATGACGTTGGCCCAGGCCCATGCATGGATTGTCCGGGAGTTGCCCGGCGCGCAACTGCGGTTGCCGCCCGGAGTCGATGCCGCTGCCGTGCCAGTCGCCCGTGTGCACACCGACAGCCGCAGCCTACAGCCGGGCGACCTGTTCGTCGCCCTGGTGGGCGAGCGTTTTGACGCGCATGACTTTCTGACGCAGGCACGTGCCGCCGGTGCCGCGGCCGCCATCGTGCAGGCCGGTCGAGCACCGGCGGAGCTGCCTTGCATCGAAGTGGCCGACACGCTGGAGGGCCTGGGCGCGCTGGCACGCCAGTGGCGCCGCCAGTTCGACATGCCGGTGATCGCCGTGACCGGCAGCAATGGCAAGACCACCGTCACGCAGATGCTCGCCAGCATCCTGCGGGCCGCCTATGGCGATGCCGCCATGGCCACCATCGGCAACCTCAACAATGCGATCGGGGTGCCGCTGATGGCGCTGCGCCTGCGCGCCGGCCAGCGCGCCGCCGTGCTGGAGCTGGGCATGAACCATTCCGGCGAGATTGCCGAGCTGGCGGCGATTGCCCAACCCACCGTGGCGCTGGTCAACAACGCCCAGCGCGAGCATCTGGAGTTCATGGGTTCGGTCGAGGCGGTGGCGCGCGAGAACGGCAGCGTGCTGCAAAGCCTGCCTGCCGGTGGCGTGGCGGTGTTTCCGGGCGACGATGCCTTCGCGCCGCTGTGGCGCGAGCTGGCGGCCGGGCGCCGCCGCATCGAGTTCGGCGCCAATGACAGTCCGGTGGCGCTGGCCAAGGCCCGTTGGAGCGAGGCTGGCTGGCAAATCACCGTGCGCACACCCGTTGGCCAGCTGGAGGCTGCGCTGCAGGTGCTGGGCCGCCACAACCTGCGCAATGCGCTGGCGGCCGTGGCCTGCGCGCTCGCCGCCGGCATCGCGCCGGAGGCGATCGTGCGGGGGCTGGCTGACTTCCGGCCCGTCAAGGGGCGCAGCGCCTGGCATGTGTTGCGTCACGACGATGGCACCAGTCAGGTGCTGATCGATGACAGCTACAACGCCAACCCCGACTCGGTGCGTGCCGCCATCGAGGTACTGGCCGAATTGCCCGCGCCGCGCCTGCTGGTGCTGGGCGACATGGGCGAGGTGGGCGAGCAGGGCGCTCAATTTCATGCCGAGGCGGGGGAATACGCCAAGGCCAAGGGAGTGGACGGATTGCTGACAGTGGGTGAACTGGCGCGCCACGCGGCGCAGGCTTTCGGCAGTGGCGCGCGCCATTTGCCGGACATGGCGGCGCTCCTGCAGGCGCTGGACGTGCAGGCGCCGCTGGCGGCCAGCACGCTGGTCAAGGGCTCGCGCTTCATGGGCATGGAGCGCGCCGTCGCGCATGTGCTCGAGGCCGATGGCCACGCGAGCGGGAGGGTGGTGGCATGATTTTGTGGCTGAGCCAATGGCTGCAAAGCCTCTCGCCGGAACTGAGCTTTCTGCGCGCCTTCCAGTACCTGACGCTGCGCGCCGTGATGGCGGCGATGACGGCACTGGTGATCGGCTGGTTTGCCGGCCCCAAGGTGATCCGCTACCTGACCGCGCTCAAGATCGGCCAGCCCGTGCGCGAGTATGGCGTGCAGTCGCACCTGGCCAAGAGCGGTACGCCGACCATGGGCGGCGTGCTGATCCTGCTGGCCATCGCCATCGCCACTTTGCTGTGGGCCGATCTGTCCAACCGTTTCGTCTGGATCGTGCTGCTGGTGACGTTGGGCTTTGGCGCCATCGGCTGGATGGACGACTGGAAGAAGGTCGTCAACAAGGACCCCGAGGGCATGCGTTCGCGCCAGAAGTTCCTGCTGCAGACCATCATCGGCCTCGTCGCTTCGATCTACCTGGCCTTCAGCATCTCGGAAGACTCCAATCTCAAGGTCTTGGGCCTGTTCGCCGATTGGGTCCGCTCCGGCTTCTCGCCCCGCTTCCAGCTCAACACCGAGCTGTTGGTGCCGTTCTTCAAGCAGATCGCCTATCCGCTGGGCGTGCTGGGCTTCGTGATCCTGAGCTTCCTGGTCATCGTCGGCTCCAGCAATGCCGTCAACTTCACCGACGGGCTCGACGGGCTGGCCATCATGCCGGTGGTCATGGTCGGCTCGGCGCTGGGCGTGTTCGCCTACATCACCGGCAACGCCGTGTATTCGCGCTACCTGCTGTTCCCTTTCATCCCGGGCACCGGCGAGCTGCTGGTGTTCTGCGCGGCCATGGCCGGCGCGGGCCTGGCCTTCCTGTGGTTCAACACCTATCCGGCCCAGGTCTTCATGGGCGATGTCGGTGCGCTGGCACTCGGCGGCGCGTTGGGCACCATCGCGGTGATCGTGCGGCAGGAGTTCGTGCTGGCCATCATGGGCGGCATCTTCGTGGCCGAGGCGCTCTCGGTGATGCTGCAGGTGACCTGGTTCAAATACACCCGTCGCCGCTATGGCGAGGGCCGGCGCCTCTTCCTGATGGCGCCGCTGCACCACCACTTCGAGAAGAAGGGCTGGAAGGAAACCCAGGTGGTGGTGCGCTTCTGGATCATCACCATGTTCCTGTGCCTGGCCGGCCTCTCCACGCTGAAGCTGAGGTGAACGCATGAACACGCAGACGCCACGCAACGCACCCTTCACGCTGATCCTGGGCCTGGGCCAGTCGGGCCTGGCCATGGCGCGCTGGTGCGCGCAGCAGGGCCAGCAGGTGCGCGTGGCCGACACGCGCGATGTGCCGCCGCAGCTGGCCGCACTGCGGCAGGAGGTGCCGCAGGCCGAGTTCGTCACCGGCGCCTTCGGAGCCGCCTTGCTGCACGACGAGGTCGGGCATGTGGTGGCCGCCGCCGTGTACTGCTCGCCGGGCCTTTCGCCTGCGGCCGTGGCCGAGGTGCGCGAGGCTGCGCGCCAGAGTGGCGTGTTCTTCGGCGGCGAGCTCGATCTCTTCGGCCAGGCGCTGGCGCGGCTGCGCGAACAGGAGGGCTACGCACCGCAGGTGCTGGCGATCACCGGAACGAATGGCAAGACCACCGTCACCAGTCTGACGGGCCTGTTGCTTGAGCGGGCTGGCCAGCGCGTGGCCGTGGCCGGCAACATCGGGCCGAGCATGCTCGATACGCTGGCTGAGCGGCTCGATGCGGCTCGCAGCGCCGCCGCCGAAGCGGATCAGGAGGATGCAGCCGCCACGGCGGATGCACCGGCTGCCGCCGATGAGCCCGCCGGCCCGAATATCGATGCCGCCGCCGAGGTGGGGGCTGAAACGCCGAGGGTTGCCGATGCGACGGACCTTGCTTCCATCGCCACTGCCCCTGCCGCAGCTCCCGAGAGTGCCTTCGTGCGCGCCATGCCCCAGGCCTGGGTGCTGGAACTCTCGAGCTTCCAGCTCGAATACTCCACCGGCTTCGAGCCCAGTGCCGGCGTGATCCTCAACATCAGCCAGGACCACATCGACTGGCACGGCAGCGAGGCTGCCTATCTGGCCGCCAAGACCAAGGTCTATGGCCGTCAGGGCCGCATCATCGCCAATCGCGACGATGCCCTCACCATGGCGCAGCTGCCGGCCTTGCTGCCGGTCGATGCACCAGCCGGCAAAGGCCGCAGGAAGACCACCGAGCGCGCCTGGACGAGCTTTGGCCTGGACGTGCCGGTGCGCCTGGGCGATTGGGGTCTGGAAGTTGTCAACGGCTTGGCTTGGCTGGTGCGTGCGCATGGCGAGGAGCCTGAAGGCGGCATGCGCCGCCGCAGTGCCGAGGCCGAGGTCTTCATCCAGCGCCTGATGCCGGCCGACGCCATGCGCATCCGCGGCCGGCACAACGCCAGCAATGCGTTGGCGGCGCTGGCACTGGCCAGCAGCGCGGGCGCCCAACTGGCGCCGATGCTGCATGGCCTGCGCGAGTACCGCGGCGAGCCGCATCGCGTGCAGCCCATCGGCATCGTCGGCGGCGTCGAGTATTTCGACGACAGCAAAGGCACCAACATCGGCGCCACCGAGGCGGCGCTGCGCGGCCTGGGCGCCGAGCGGCGCCTGGTTGTGATCCTGGGTGGCGACGGCAAGGGCCAGGACTTCACGCAACTGGCCGATGCCGTGGCGCAAAGCACGCGCGCGGCAGTGCTGATCGGCCGCGACGCGGCGCTCATCGAGGCCGCCCTGCAAGAGACCGGCGTGCCGTTGCAGCACGCCGCCGACCTGCCCGAGGCGGTGCGCCAGGCCGCGGTGCTGGCCCAGGCGGGCGATGCGGTGCTGCTGTCGCCGGCATGCGCCAGCCTGGACATGTTCCGCAACTACGCGCACCGCGCAGAGGTCTTCGTCGACGCGGTGCGGGCACTGGCGCTGGACGCCGGCCAGGACCTGGAGGTGCTGGCATGAGCATGGCCAAGCCGATTCCCAAATCCTGGTGGCAGCGCTGGAAGGCGCGCCACGAGGAGCCGCTCGACCTGCCGGTGCGTTCGGCCGGGCTGGAGTACCGCTACAAGACCTCGGCGAGCGTGCCGGTGGTGCAGGCAGTCGACCAGGCGCTGCTCGGTGTGCTGGTGGCGATCCTGTCGTGGAGCGTGGTGATGGTGTACTCGGCCTCCATCGCGATGGCCGACAACCCGCGCTTTGGCAGCATGAACAACGAGTTCTTCCTGATCCGGCACATCATCTCCATCGGCGTGGCCTTCATCGCGGCGGTGACGGTGTTCCAGATCCCGATGGACACCTGGCGGCGCAACGCCTCGTGGTTGCTGCTGGGCACCATTGCGCTGCTGGTGCTGGTGCTGATTCCGGGCATCGGCATCTCCGTCAACGGCGCGCGGCGCTGGTTGCCGCTGGGCGTGATGCGCTTCCAGCCTTCCGAGCTGGCCAAGCTGGTGCTGGTAGTCTACGCGGCCGACTACATGGTGCGCCGCATGGACGTGCGCGAGCAGTTTTTCCGCGCCGTACTGCCCATCGGCGTGACGGTGGCGACCATCGGCGTGCTGCTGCTGGCCGAGCCCGACATGGGCGCCTTCGTGGTGGTCGCGGTGGTCGGCGTGGGCATCCTGTTCCTCGGCGGCGTGAACATCCGCGGCTTCTTCATCACGGTGCTGACGCTGGCGCTGGCCTTTGCCTTCATGATCGGCTCTTCGCCCTGGCGGCGCGAGCGCATCTTCGCCTATCTCGACCCGTGGTCGGAAGAGCACCGCCTCGGCAAGGGCTACCAGCTCTCGCACTCGCTGATCGCCATTGGCCGCGGCGAGGTCACCGGCGTGGGCCTGGGCGGCAGCGTCGAGAAACTGCACTGGTTGCCCGAGGCGCACACCGACTTCCTGATGGCCGTCATCGGCGAGGAATTCGGGCTGGTGGGCGTGGTGGTGCTGATCGGCCTCTTCTTCTGGCTGACACGCCGCATCATGACCATCGGCCGCCAGGCCGTCGCGCTAGACCGCATCTTCTCGGGGCTGGTGGCACAGGGCATTGGACTGTGGATCGGCTTCCAGGCCTTCATCAACATGGGCGTGAACCTGGGCGCGCTGCCCACCAAGGGCCTGACGCTGCCGCTGATGAGCTTCGGCGGCTCGGCCATCCTGATGAACCTGATCGCGATGGCGGTGGTGCTGCGGGTGGATTACGAAAACAGAATTCTCATGCGCGGAGGCCGCGTATGAGAATTCTGCTTCGCCACAACGGAATCGCAGCGCGCTGCGCTGCCCGGCGCGCATGCGCCCTCGTGCGCGGAGGCCGCGTATGACCGAGCAGCGCAAGACCGCCCTCATCATGGCCGGAGGCACCGGCGGCCACATCTTCCCGGGTCTGGCGGTGGCCGAGGCCTTGCGCGAGCATGGCTGGCAGGTGCACTGGCTGGGCGTGCCCGGCGGCATGGAAAGCCGGTTGGTGCCCGAGCGCGGCTTTGCCTTCGAGGGCGTGCAGTTTGGCGGCGTACGCGGCAAGGGCCTGCGGACGCTGCTGGCCGCGCCCTTCAAGCTGGTGGCTGCGGTGCGCCAGGCTCTCCAGGTAATGCGCCGCGTGCGGCCCGATGTGGTACTGGGCTTCGGTGGTTACATCACCATGCCCGGAGGTGTGGCCGCGCGGCTGGCGGGCGTGCCGGTTCTGCTGCACGAGCAGAACTCGGTGGCGGGCCTCTCCAACAAGCTGCTGGCGCGGCTGGCGCGCCAGACCTTCACGGCATTTCCCGGTGTGATGCCAGGTGCGGCCCAGGTCGGCAACCCGCTGCGGGCCGAATTCCTGCAGCAGGCAGCGCCCGCGCAGCGCTTTGCCGGGCGCTTTGGCGCGCTGCGCCTGCTGGTGGTGGGCGGCAGCCTGGGTGCCAGGGCGCTCAACACCATCGTGCCGCAGGCGCTGGCATTGATTCCGGTGAACGCCAGACCCCAGGTGCTGCACCAGAGCGGCGCCAAGCAAATCGACGAACTCCAGAGCAACTACGAGGCTGCCCAAGTGCAAGCTGAACTGACCCCTTTCATCCAGGATACGGCTGCCGCATTTGCGCAGGCCGATCTGGTGCTGTGCCGCGCCGGTGCCAGCACCGTTACCGAGCTGGCCGCCGTGGGCGCGGCAGCGTATTTCGTACCGTTCCCGCATGCGGTGGACGATCACCAGACCACCAACGCCCGCTATCTGGTCGATGCCGGCGCAGCCTGGCTGGAGCAGCAGGCGGAGCTGACGCCGCAGGCGCTGGCCGATTTCCTGCAAGGCCTCACTCGCGAGGAACTGCTGCGCCGGGCCGAGAAGGCCCATGCACTGGCGCAGACCGGCGCGGTGGAAGCCATCGTGCAGGCCTGCGAGACCGTGCGCACCGGGCGCGAAGGAGTGGCCGCATGAAGCACGCCATCCACCGCATCCATTTCGTCGGCATCGGCGGCGCCGGCATGAGCGGCATAGCCGAAGTGCTGCACAACGAGGGCTACACCATCTCGGGCTCGGACCTGGCCGACAGCGCCACGCTGCGGCGCCTGGCTTCGCTGGGCATCCGCACTTTCGTGGGCCATTCGGCCGAGCACGTGGCCGAGGTCGATGCCGTGGTCACCTCGACGGCGGTGCAGGCCGACAACCCGGAAGTGGTGGCCGCGCGCGCGCGCCGCATTCCGGTGGTGCCGCGCGCGATGATGCTGGCCGAGCTGATGCGCATGCGCCAGGGCATCGCGGTGGCCGGCACGCACGGCAAGACCACCACCACCAGCCTGGTCACCAGCGTGCTGGCCGAGGGCGGGCTGGACCCCACCTTCGTGATCGGCGGGCGCCTCAACAGCGCCGGCGCGAATGCCAAGCTGGGCTCGGGCGAATACATCGTGGTCGAGGCCGACGAATCGGATGCTTCGTTCCTGAACCTGCTGCCGGTGATGTCGGTGATCACCAACATCGACGCCGACCACATGGAGACCTATGGCCATGACGTCGAGCGGCTTCGGCAGGCGTTCATCGACTTCCTGCACCGCATGCCTTTCTACGGCGTGGCGGTGTTGTGCGTGGAGAACGAGGGCGTGCGCGCCATCCTGCCGCGCATCAGCTGCCCGGTGACGACCTACGGCTTCGGCGAGGATGCACAGGTGCGGGCCGTGGATGTGCGCGCCGAGGGAGGCCGCATGTGCTTCACGGTCAAGCGCAGCAACGGCATCACGCTGCCGGACCTGCAGGTCACGCTGAACCTGCCGGGCCGCCACAACGTGCTCAACGCGCTGGCGGCGATCGCCATCGCGGTGGAGCTGAGCATCGACGACGGCGCGGTGGTGCGCGCGCTCGAAAGCTTCAAGGGTGTGGGCCGGCGCTTCCAGCGGCATGGAGACTTTCCGGCGCCGGCGGGCGGCACCTTCACGCTGATCGAGGATTACGGACACCACCCCGTCGAGATGGCCGCGACCATCGCCGCCGCGCGCGGCGCCTTCCCCGGCCAGCGCCTGGTGGTGGCGTTCCAGCCGCACCGCTACACCCGCACGCGCGACTGCTTCGAGGACTTCGTGCAGGTGCTCGGCAGCACCGATGCGGTGTTTCTCGGCGAGGTCTACGCCGCCGGCGAGGCACCCATCGTGGCGGCAGACGGTCGTTCGCTGGCACGCGCGCTGCGCGTGGCCGGCAAGGTCGAGCCGGTGTTCGTCGAGCACATCGCCGACATGCCCGAGACCGTGCTGGCCGGCGTACAGGGCGGTGATGTGGTGATTTTCATGGGCGCGGGCAGCATTGGCACCGCCGCCAGCCAACTGGCCCAACGTTTTGCATTGCAGGTGATGGCATGAGTGCAGTGATCGCGGATTCCATCGATGTGCGCAGCCTCGGCAAGGTGGCCGTGCTGCTGGGCGGCAGCTCGGCCGAACGCGCGGTCTCGCTGATGTCCGGCCAGGGCGTGCTCAAGGCGTTGCGCACGCAAGGCGTCGATGCGCACCCCTTCGATACCGGCCAGCAGTCGCTCTGGCAACTCAAGGAGCAAGGCTTCGCGCGTGTCTTCATCGCGCTGCATGGCCGTGGCGGTGAGGACGGCACGGTGCAGGGCGCGCTCGAACTGCTGGGCATTCCCTACACCGGCCCGGGCGTGGCGGCCTCGGCCATGGCCATGGACAAGGTGCTGACCAAGCGCCTCTGGCGCGCCGATGGCCTGGCCACGCCGGACTGGCGCCTCGTTGATTCGGCCGAGGGCGTGGCCCAGGCCTTTGCCGCGCTGGGTGCTCCCATGATCGTCAAGCCTGCGCGCGAAGGTTCCACCATTGGCCTGGCCAAGGTCGAGCTTGCCGAGGAATGCGCCGCCGCCTATGCGCTGGCGGCCGGCTATGACGACGAGGTGCTGTGCGAGCAGTTCATCGAAGGCGAGGAAACCACCTGCGCCATCATCGAGCTCGATGGCAAGGCCGAGGCGCTGCCGGTGATCCGCATCGTTGCACCCGGCGGCAACTACGACTACGAGAACAAGTATTTCGGCGACGCCACGCAGTACTTCTGCCCGAGCGGCCTGCCCGATGCGCTGGAGCAGCAGATTCGCCAGATGAGCCTGGCGGCCTTCCAGTCGCTGGGCTGCCGCGGCTGGGCCCGCGCCGACGTGATGATCCGCAAGAGCGACGGCAAGGCCTTTCTGCTGGAGATCAACACCTCGCCCGGCATGACCAGCCATTCGCTGGTGCCGATGGCCGCGGGCACCGCCGGCATTTCGTACGAGGCGCTGTGCCTGCGCATCCTGGCGGCAGCCCGGCTCGACGGCACGTTGCTGCCAACGCCGCATGCGCCGGGCGCGGCCGAGTCCGTGGCCACCCCGATCGGAGGCGCTGCATGACGCAAACCCTGCCGCCGATGGATGTGCGCCTGATGAATGCCACCGCTTCGGTGGTCTTCACCGGCGTCTTCCTGCTGCTGTGCGCAGCGGCGGTGGGCTGGGCGCTGCGCAATCCGGCGTTCGCCATCGCCCGTGTGGAGGTGTTCGGCAACCCGCAGCACAGCAATGCGCTGGCGCTGCGCGCCAACGTGCTGCCGCAACTGCAGGGCAACCTCTTCACGCTGAATCTTGCGGCGGCCCGCCAGGCCTTCGAGCAAATGCCCTGGGTGCGTTCGGCCACGCTGCGCCGCGCCTTCCCCAACACGCTGCAGGTGCAGCTCGAGGAGCACCAGCCGGTGGCACTGTGGGAGGACGAGACCGGCTCTGCCATGGTCAATAGTTTTGGCGAGGTGTTCGAGGCCAACCGCGGCGAGGTCGAGCACGAGAACCTGCCGCGCCTGGCCGGGCCCCAGGAGCAGTCCGCCCAGGTGCTGGCTATGTACCGCGACTTGTTGCCGCAGTTTGCCGGTCTGCCGGTGCATCCGGCGGCGCTGTACCTGACGCCGCGCGGCAACTGGCAGATGTATCTCTCCAATGGCGCACAGCTGGAGCTGGGCGCCGGCGAGCCGGTGGAAGTGGGTCAGCGCCTGGCGCACTTCCTGCAGTCGCTGCCGGAGGCGCTGGCGCCGCTGGGGCGCAGCATGAATGGATTGGAGTACGCGGACCTGCGGCATGGCAATGGCTATGCGATGCGGTTGCGCGGTGTGGTGACCGATGCGACCCAGGGTCCGCAGCGTGGAGCGCGGCGTTGAAGCTTTTATGAATGTGAATCGACATGGCTAAGGAAAACAGAGACGTCATCGTGGGCCTGGACATCGGCACCGCCAAGGTCATGGCGGTGGTCGCCGAGGTGCAGGAGGGAGGCCAGCTCAAGCTGGCAGGCTTCGGCGTGGCGCCCAGCAACGGCCTCAAGCGTGGCGTGGTGGTCAACATCGAGGCCACCGTGCAGAGCATCGAGCAGGCGCTGCGCGAGGCCGAACTGATGGCCGACTGCAAGATCCAGCGCGTCTACACCGGCATCACCGGCAGCCACATCCGCGGTTTCAACTCCAGCGGCATGGTGGCCATCAAGGACAAGGAAGTCTCGCAAAGCGACATCAGCCGCGTGCTCGACACCGCCAAGGCGATCAACATTCCCTCCGACCAGCGCCTGCTTCTGGTGGCTTCGCAGGAATTCGTCATCGACGGCCAGGAAGTCAAGGAGCCGATCGGCATGAGCGGCATCCGCCTGGAGGCCAAGGTGCACATCGTCACCGGTGCGCAAAGCGCGGCCGAGAACATCATCAAGTGCGTGCGCCGCTGCGGGCTGGAGGTCGAGCAGCTGCTGCTCAACCCGCTGGCGTCCAGCCAGTCGGTGCTCACTGACGACGAACGGGAACTGGGCGTGGTACTGGTCGACATCGGCGCCGGTACCACCGACATCTCGATCTTCACCGGCGGTTCGATCCGCCACACGGCGGTGATCCCGATCGCCGGCGACCTCATCACCAGCGACATCGCGATGGCGCTGCGCACGCCGACCAAGGACGCCGAGGACATCAAGATCGAGCATGGCTGTGCCAAGGCCATGCTGGCCGACCCGGACTCGCAGGTCGAGGTGCCGGGCCTGGGCGACCGCGGCCCCCGCCTGATCAACAAGCAGGCCCTGGCCGGTGTCATCGAACCACGCGTCGAGGAGATCTTCTCCCTGGTGCAGCACGTCATCCGCGATTCCGGCTACGAGGAGATCATCTCCTCGGGCGTGGTCATCACCGGAGGCTCCTCGGTCATGCCCGGCATGGTCGAGCTCGGCGAGGACATCTTCCTGAAGCCCGTGCGCCGGGGCGTGCCGCACTACACCGGCCCGCTGGCCGACATGATCGCCCAGCCGCGCGCGGCCACCGTCATGGGCCTGCTCGAGGACGCGCGCCTGGAGCGTGCACGCGGCTACAAGGCGGCCACCAAGAGCGGCCCGGTCAAGAACATCTTCGCGCGTGTGCGCGATTTCATCATTGGAAACTTTTGACCATGAGCAGACGTATCCGCATCAAGAGCTTCGGCTGGTACTTCCGCTCGCACGAAGACCGATGGCCGCGCCGCCACCACAGGCCCCGGGAGCCCGGCGAGCCGTGGTGTCGCATGCGCATGTCGCCAACCCGGTTTCGTTTTTCCAGTTCCGCAGTGATCCAACCCATCCTCTCCATCCCTCAAATCCCTCAAGGAGCATCGTTATGACCATTGAAATGATCGACACAGACGCAGCATTCGGCCAAGGCACCCGCATCAAGGTTCTCGGCGTCGGCGGCGGCGGCGGCAACGCCGTGGAGCACATGATCGAGAAGAACGTGCAGGGGGTTGAATTCATTTGTGCCAACACCGATGCCCAGGCCCTCTCGCGCAACACGGCCGAGCGCATCATCCAGCTCGGCAGCAACGGCCTGGGCGCCGGCAGCAAGCCCGAGCAGGGGCGCGAGGCAGCCGTGCATGCCGAGAACGAGATCCGCAAGGCCATCGAGGGGGCCCACATGCTGTTCATCACCGCCGGCATGGGCGGTGGCACCGGAACGGGGGCTGCTCCGGTGATCGCGCGCATCGCCAAGGAAATGGGGATTCTCACGGTGGGCGTGGTCACCAAGCCGTTCGACTGGGAAGGCCCGCGCCGCATGAAGAACGCCGAGAACGGCCTCGATGAGCTCGAGAACAACGTCGATTCGCTGATCGTCGTGCTCAACGAGAAGCTGCTCACCGTCTATGGCGACGACATCACGCAGGATGAGGCCTTTGGCATCGCCAATGATGTGCTGCGCAACGCCGTTGGCGGCATCGCGGAAATCATCAACGAGCACGGCCACGTCAACGTCGACTTCGCCGACGTCAAGACGGTGATGAGCGAGCCGGGCAAAGCCATGATGGGCACCGCCAGCGCCGCCGGCCCCGACCGCGCGCGCATCGCCGCCGAGCAGGCCATTGCCTGCCCGCTGCTCGAAGGCATCGACCTCTCGGGCGCCAAGGGCATCCTGGTGCTGGTGACTGCCGCGCGCGGCAGCCTCAAGCTCTCCGAGTCGCGCCTGGCCATGAGCACCATCAACGCCTACGCTTCGGAAGAGGCGCACGTCATCTACGGCGCCGCGTATGACGACAGCCTGGGTGATGAATTGCGCGTGACCGTGGTGGCCACCGGCCTGACCGACCACGACAAGCGCCGCCAGAACATCACCATGGTGCAGAACAACCTGCGCACCGGCACCGACAACCTGCCGCTGCAGGGCCTGCGCGCCGGTGGTCTGGGCGGTGCCGGTGGCGTGGCCCCGGCCTATGGCCAGCGCCGCTTTGGCGGCCTGGACAACGTGGCAGCGCCCGGCGTATGGCTGAGCCCGCGCGCCTCCAGCGCCACCGCGCAGGTCGACGCGATGTCTTCGGGCGGCATGGACGACGTGGAAATCCCTGCTTTCCTGCGCAAGCAGGCCGATTGAGGCTGATTGAAAAGAGCGCTGTGACGCAGCGATGCGTCACATGTCCTGTTGTCGCAAAGCCCCCGCAGCCTTCAGGTTGTGGGGGCTTCGTCATTATGTGCTGTCTGAAGGCAAAGACCGCTTCACATCAGCGCTTGATCCAGCCACCCCATTGCGCCAGGCGCAACAGGGCGCGTTTGGTGCGCAGCCAGGGAGAATCGGTGTCTGCGCCGGCCTGCCGCCAGGCCAGCAACTCGTCGAGCGTGCGTTCTGGTGTGGTGTAGCGGCCGGAGCTTGCGCTGACGTAGGTGGGGTAGAGGATCAGCACGCATGCCACCAGTTCGTCGAGCGTCAGTGCACGTCCGCGACGGCTGGCGGCATCGGGGGTGTCTGCCGGCTGCGGTAGCGGCTGGCGATCATTCGTCAGGCCCCAGCCGGCATAGAAGGGGCAGCCATAGGTCACCACCTTGCGGCCGCGCAGCAAGGCCTCGAAGCCGGCCAGCGAGGTCAGCACATGCACCTCGTCCACTGCGTCCAGCAGCTGTTGCATCGATACATCCACCACCACTTCATCGCAATGCGCATGGGCCAAGGCTTCGCCCTGACCTTGGGCACGCAGGCGTGCGACGACATCCGGGTGGGGCTTGTAGATCACATGGGCATCCGGGTTGGCCTGCCGCACCGCTTGCAGCAAGGCCATGTTGGTGCGGATGCCAGGAGCGCCCCAGGTCAGCGCGGCATCCGACTCCACCTGTCCGGGCACCAGCAGCACGCGCCGCCCTTGCGTGCCGGCAGGCCGCTGCCAGGTGCCGATGCCGGTGTTGTACTTGGTGATTCCGCTGGCGACGATGCGGGCGCCCAGTGCGGCGGCGCGTTCACGCAGCTCGGATGTGAAATCGGTGTTCGCCAGCAGCCACTCCAGATCCGAAGGGCAGGTGGCGTCGTAGTAGATGCCCCGCGTATCGACTACCCATGAGAGTGGCTGCACCAGGTCCGCTCCCAGCCCGACGGAGCGCAGGAAACCATCTTCCAGGCGAACCAAACTCGGGTTGTGCAGGCTGCCGGTCTGGGCATTTCCTGATGGCAAGGTCTTGCGGCAGCCCCACAGGGCTATGGTGGCATGCTCGGGAACCTGTCGGATATGGCGCGTAAACGTCACTTCGCTGCCATCGAGAAAGCGCCGGACTTTGGCGCGCTTGAGCCATGAGAATCCCACTGCATACACGCGCCTCGGCAGGCGTGCCCGCATGCGCCGCTGCAGGCCCAGCCATTCGATCAGGCGCTCGGGTTCGCAGCGCTGGCCGGTTTCCGGGTCCAGGTAGCGCGGGTAGTCCACCAGCGCGGCATGCACCAGTTGTTGGAGGGAAATGGGCGTGCTTGCCAGTGCTTGTCGGCGCATGGGAGCGACGAGTTCATCGCCTGTCAGGCCCCAGCCGGCATAGAAGGGCATGCCGAACGTGCGCACGGGTTTGCCCCACAGCAGTGCCTCGAAGCCCATCTGCGAGGTCACCACGTACACGGCCTCGGCGCGTTCGAGCAGCAGCGCAGGGTGCATGTCCTCGGCCAACACCTGCACCTGTGGCATGGCCTTCAGCTTTGCCACATCAAAGTGGCCACGCTTCTTGCCGGCGAACACGTCGGGGTGGATCTTGAGCAGCACGGTGTTGTCGGGATGTTCCGCCACGGCGGCAACCAGCATACGCTCGAAGCTTTGCGCATCGGCCAGTCCGTCCCGGATCGAGGCATCGCCCCAGGTCTGATCGACCACCAGCACGAAGCGCTGGGGCAGGGACTCGGGAGCCGGATCACGCAGATGGTTGTACTTGGAGATGCGCTCATGGCGCCAGGCCTGCATCAGCGCATCGGCGCGCTGTGTTTGCGCGGGTGTGAGCGGTGTGGCGATCAGGCCTTCCAGCGCACTGGGATGCGCCGCATCGTAATAAATGCCTTGCGTGTCGATGACGATGGAGAGGGGCGCATCCTGGCTGCCGAGGCCGACTGAGCGCACGAAGCCATCTTCCAATCGCCAGAGTGGCAAGCCATGCTTTTGCGCATAGGCCTGCGCCCGCACGGCACTGGGCCGCAAGCCCCAGGCCGCCACCACCTCGCAGTGCGGCGCCTGCCAGCTGCGCTGGTATACCCAGGGTTGGCCCAGCAGAACATCCAGGCGCTCGATGGCGGCAATGCCTCTGGATAGAACGCCAATGGTGGGCATGGGAGACGATGGTGTGCGTGGGTAAAGGAGAGGCCCAGGCTGCCGCTTCAAGGAATGCTTTGAAAGGCAGTCGGCGGGCCATCCAGAGGACGGACCCGCCGCTTGGCGTGATGGCAGCAGGAGATTACCGGATATTGAGCGGTGCAAAGGCTTTGACGAGATCGTCAAGAGCCTTGAGCTGAGCGAGGAAAGGCTCGAGCTGGTCCAGCGGCAGGGCGCTGGGGCCGTCGCACTTGGCCTCCTCGGGGTTCGGGTGTGCCTCCAGGAAGAGGCCGGCGAGCCCGACAGCCATGCCGGCGCGGGCCAGGTCGAGCACCTGTGCGCGGCGCCCGCCCGAGGCGGCCGAGCCGGCCTCGCGCTGCTGCAGCGCATGCGTGACATCGAAGATCACCGGCAGGCCGCCCGTCACCTTCTTCATCACGCCAAAGCCCAGCATGTCCACCACCAGGTTGTCGTAGCCAAAGCAGGTGCCGCGGTCGCACAGGATGATCTGCTCGTTGCCCGCCTCGCGGAATTTTTCGACGATGTTGGCGATTTGCGAGGGGCTGAGGAACTGCGGCTTCTTGATGTTGACGACCCGACCCGTCTTGGCGATGGCGACGACCAGATCGGTCTGGCGGGCCAGGAATGCGGGCAACTGCAGCACATCCACCACCTCTGCGACCGGCGCGGCCTGCCATGGTTCATGCACGTCGGTGATCAGCGGCACGCCGAACTCGGCCTTGACCGCCTCGAAGATCCGCAGGCCTTCCTCGAGGCCAGGGCCGCGGTAGGAGTGGATGGAGGAGCGATTGGCCTTGTCGAAGCTGGCCTTGAAGACATAGGGGATGCCGAGCTTTTGCGTCACGCGCACGTACTCGGCGGCGGCGCGCAAGGCCAGATCCCTGGATTCGAGCACGTTGATGCCGCCGAACAGCACAAAGGGCTTGTTATTGGCGACGGAGAGATTCTGGATGGCGATGCTGGCAGGAATAGGGGTCATATGGCCTCGGGAGCACGTGGAAGCATCTGTTATCGTACCTGAGAACCTGTTCACGATCTTTGCATGGGGCGCGTTGCCCCGGCAGGCGATGCAAGGCGCAAACCGCAGTCGGGTTGGTGGCCCGACGAGGATTTTTCACACCGCAGCGCGCGCCTGGCGGGACAACCCGAAGGGCAGGAGGTTAAAAGCGGACCGGGCGTCTTGTTCACTGCATTTTTGACCGCCTGCGCGACCCATGCAAAGATCGTGAACAGGTTCTGAGAGTGCATAGTCGAAGATGCTCAGCCCTTGTGAAGCCCTTTCAATCCTTGCTGGCGGCTAAACCCAGCCATTGCATGGCACCCACGGTAGCGGCATCGAGTCCGTCGAAATCGCCGCTCTCACCACGCGCAAGGATGTCCTTGGCAATCGTCTTGCCCAGTTCAACCCCCCATTGGTCGAAGCTGTTGATGCCCCACAGGCTGCCGCTGACGAAGATGCGGTGTTCATACAGCGCGATCAGCGCGCCCAGCGAAGTGGGCTCGAGCGCATCGATCAGCAGCAATGAGCTGGGGCGGTTGCCCGGGCATTGCTTCCAGGCCGGGCCGTCGTTCTTGCCGAAGGCCAGTGCGCGCGCCTGTGCCAGCGCGTTGGCCTGCAGCGCCTTGTGCTGGCCGGGCAGCAGCGGGCCGGGCTTGCGGGCGACGATGAACTCCACCGGAATCACCATCGGTCCCTGGTGCAGGTGCTGGAAGTAGGCATGCTGCCCGTTGGTGCCGGCTTCGCCCCAGATGATGGGCGCAGTCTTGAACGGCAGCGGCTGGCCGGTCTTGTCCACACTCTTGCCGTTGCTCTCCATTTCCAGCTGCTGCAGATAGGCCGTCAGGCGGCGCAGGCCATGCGCATAAGGTGCGATGCAGCGGCTGTCAAAACCGTGGAAGTTGCGGTACCAGATGTCCAGCAGCGCCAATTGCACCGGTAGGTTGTCTTCCCACGGCGCGGTACGGAAATGTTCATCCATCGCATGCGCGCCGGCCAGCAACTGCCGGAAGTTCTGTGCGCCAATGGCAATCGCAATCGACAGGCCGATGCTGGACCAGAGTGAAAAGCGCCCGCCGACCCATTCCTCGAATCCGAAAATGGTCTGAATACCGAAGGAGTGCGCGGCCTCGATGTTGGTGGTGAGCCCAACGAAGTGGCGGGCCAGCCAGTCGGCTTCGGACGCCGCGGCAGTCTGCTCATTGATGGACGATGCCAGACCGCCGAGCAGCCAATGGCGCGCCGCCCGCGCATTGGTCATGGTTTCGGCCGTGCCGAATGACTTGGACGACACCAGGAACAGCGTGCTTTGCGGGTCGAGCTGCGTGAGCAGCGAACCCAAATCATCTCCATCAATGTTGGAGACGAAGTGCAGGCGCGGGCCGCCGCCGGCAAATGCATGGAGGGCCTGCACGGCAACGGCTGGTCCGAGATCCGAGCCGCCAATGCCGATGTTGACAACATCGGTGATCCCGCGGTCGGCACGCACCTGCTCGGCAAAGGCCAGGAATGCGTTCAGCGTGTCATGCACCGCTTGCAATGCCGCCGCCTCGTAATCGCTGGCCGCCCGGTAACCCTCCGGACGGCGCAACTGCACATGCCAGGCGGCCCGCTGTTCGGTGGTGTTGAGCATGGCTCCGCCGAACAGTGCCTCGCGCGCACGTGCCAGCTGCGTCTCGTCGGCCAGTCGGTTGAGCAACAGGCCGGTGGGGCCGTCGAGCAAGCTGCGCGAGAGATCTGCCCGCACGTAAGGGGCTTCGATCTGCATTTGCGCAAAGCGATCGGTATCAGTGTCAAGCGTGTGACGCAGATCAAAAGCCTGACCAACCGCCGCGTAGTGCTGCTGCAGTGCCAGCCAGGCGCTGGTGTGGTCGCAGCGCGGCGTGGCTGGCGCGGCGGGAGGAGGGCTGTGGTTCATGCGGTGTTTTGCGTCAGATTGGCTATTCAACGTGGCCGGCCAGCGCCGGTTGACCATTACGGGGAATGCACCGGCTTGCGAAGACTCGTCCGGTGGATGAGCGCAGGTCAAGACGGCATGGAAGGCTTATCCGAGCTGCCATCCGGGCTGATTACAGATCCAAGGTCTTCAGGTACTCACGCAGGAAGCCGCCCACCTGCGGGTGCTGCAGGCCCAACTCCACGGTCGCTTGCAGAAAACCTTCCTTACTGCCGCAGTCGTAGCGCTTGCCTTCATAGGTGTAGGCATAGGCATAGCGGCGCTTGGCCAGGGTGGCAATCGCGTCGGTGAGCTGAATTTCACCGCCGGCGCCCTTGGGCTGGTTTGCCAGTATGTCGAAGATGTCCGGCGTAAGTACGTAACGGCCAGCCACCGCGATGGTCGAAGGCGCATTCTCCGGTTTGGGTTTTTCGATGATCTGCTCGATGCGCGTGAGGCGTTCACCGGCCGACGGGCCGGCCACGATGCCATAGCGGTTGACCTGATCCAGCGGCACCTCCTGCACCGCTAGCAGCGGGCCCTGCACCTTGTCGAACTCGCGCACCATCTGGGCCGTGACGGAGGGGGTAGCCACCATCAAGTCATCGGCCAGCAGCACGGCAAACGGATCGTTGCCGACCACATGGCGGGCGCACAGAACCGCGTGACCCAGGCCCAGCATGCGAGGCTGGCGCACGAAGGAGCATTCCATGTCGCTTGGCACGATGCCATGCAGCACGCTCAGCAATGCCTGCTTGTTGGCGGCTTCCAGTTCATGCTCCAGCTCGTAGGCGGTATCGAAGTGGTCCTCGATGGCGCGCTTGTTGCGTCCGTTGACGAAGATCATGTGGCGGATGCCGGCGTCGTAGGCTTCTTCGACCGCATACTGGATCAGCGGCTTGTCCACCACTGTCAGCATCTCCTTGGGTTGGGCCTTGGTTGCGGGCAGGAAGCGGGTGCCGAAACCGGCAACGGGAAATACGGCCTTGTTGATTCTTTGCGTTGTACTCATGCGAAATCTTCAGAATGGGAATGGAATCAATTTTGCGTCAAAACGCAGCCTGTTCTCATTTTGTGCACTGCGGGATGGACATTGGGTGAGCTTGCGCTGCTTCGAAACCTTGTGGTGAACGAGGCGATTCCGTTCAAGTGAGTCTTCGACAAGAAATTCCACCAGTGTTTCTCCGGCGTCAGATTGCGGCATATTGCCGCCAAGTGCCGAGTATCGCCTGTGATTCGGCCACACGAAGGCTTGACTTCATGCCGTAATGTAACAAAGAACGTTACGATGTTTTTGGCAGAAAAGCGACAAGCACCAAGGTGCGGCCCAGACCTTGGTAGGGATGCCCTGGTTGCACCGGGCCCTCACTCTTTTGCAAGCGCGCACGAAGCGGATGCAGCCATCGGTTGCATCGACCTTTTGCTCCCGGATCATCTGAACAGGTTCCAAGCGCTGCTGGCTTTCATGGATCCACGGCATGTCAGGCCGCAGCGCCGCTGAGTGCCTCCAGTAAGTTGTTGTGAACAAGACGAAGCGCAAGGCGAGAAGTTGGTGGAAATTACCAATTTTCAGGTATTTGTCAATCTTGATCCAATTGTTATATTTGGTGACTTGCCCCGGCGATGGTTTGTAACGCCGCAACGCGCGCCTGACGGGACAACCCGAAGGGCAGGAGGTCACAACACACCGGGCGGCGACGGGCGTCTTGCCCATTGCACTTTGACCTCCTGCATGTCCCACAGAAAGATCGTGAACAGGTTCTGAGCCTTTTCGCATATTCTGCGCGCCGAGGCTGAGGCATGTTGACAACGCTGCGAGCGGCGAGCGAGCAGGAGTAACGGGCACCAGGTGAATATCGTTAACAAATGGAGCCAGTTGTCCGAGATTGTGTCGGACAAGATTAATCAGCAACCTTGAGCTTGTTACTGAACGCGAGAAGGGCATGGGTTTGAAAGATGACCAAACGAAACTGGACGGGTGGTTCGACTCCTGTTCAACGACCCATATCTCCGGGTGGGCGGCTGCCGATGGCATGCCGGCGGAGTTGGAGGTTCTGGTAGACGGACGATTTATAGCCAGTTTCACCTGCTCCCAGCACCGGGCGGATTTGGCGCGCCGGGGTCAACCTGCGAACGCAGGCTTTTCACAGCCGCTCCCGGAAGGTGTGCCGTCGGGAGCCCAAGTCGTGCTGCGCTACCGCAATGGTGGCCAGTCTGTCAAAGGGTCGCCGCGTCGGGCAGACATCAACGAGGGCTGGATTACACGCTGCAATGTCAGCGGCGTCGGCGGGTGGGCATTGACGGGCGGTCAACCAGCCATGGTGCAGATCAGCGTTGGCGAGACGGTTCTGGCAGTTGTTCGCTGCGACCAGAAAAGCTCGGCTATGGAGGCGCGTGGCTTATCCGCAGGTGGCTTTCACTACCGTTTCCCTGCCGCGATCGACTCGCAGAAAAGCGTCTCGGTACAGTTCATGGATGGCACGCCGCTGCGCCGCTCGCCGGCGACGCCGGATGCTTACGAAGGTCACCTCGAGTTCTGCTCGATTGCGCATGTCACGGGGTGGGCCCTGTTCGAGGGCAAGCAAACCAGCCTGGACGTGTTTGTTGATGGCGAGCCGGTGGCGACCATTCGTGCCGACATCCATCGTGCGAGACTGGCCGACTTCACGACGTCCACCGAAGCTGTCTTCTATCACGAGTTCCGGCACTCCATCGACCCTGATTCAGAGATCTCCATCCGGTTTCCGGACGGCAAGGACATTCCTGGTTCTCCGCAGAAGCCATCCAAGGCATACCCCGACAACACCCGATTCCCGATATCCAAATCAACGAAGCAGCAGGCTGCCAAGGCGCATGCACTCGATATGGATGCAGAGATCATTCGAGCGGCCATCCGCGCAAGTGCGATAGGCCGATCCCTGCTGCGCAATGGTCTGGCCCGAAAAATCGGGGTGCACAAGGCCATTGCCGAGTTTCCCGTTTTTTTCAGCGTCGACAAGGCTGCCTCGGCTCCTCATGTACTGGCCGGTATTGATGAATTGGCTGCATCGCCAGGCGGGCAGGGCGGAGGAGGCATGGGCCTCTCGGCGCTGCGAATCGAAGATGCCATCGTCATTCCCCAGTCGTCCATCATCGTGCGCGGCGGCAGATTCTATGGGGAACGGCAGGCTGTCGAGGATGGCCATGAGCCGCATTTCGTCATGGCAGGCTCGGCAGTAGAGGGGCCGGAGGCATCCGCTGAAGATCAGGACATGCCCGTGTGCGCGCTGGACGCGGCGATGGAGCCCGTCCTTTCCATGGTCGATGCCGTCACCCTCACCAGTTCCGTCCGGGGCAATCTTGCCCATTGGATGCTGCACGAACTGATTCCATGGGCGCAGGCCCTGCGTGCCGGCATTATCCATTCCAGGGTGCCTGTCCTGCTTGACGACGATGACAATGTCGGCGCCTCGCTTGCCAGCAAGAAAAGCGCAGCCGAAGCGGCGGCGACACTCATGGGCGGGGCACAGTCGCAACCCGTTCCCATCGGCTTGAGTGGGCGCGGCGCCTGCCAGGTTGCCAGGCTCTGGAAGTTCCGGTTTGTGCCTGCTCCGGCGAATTCTGCACCGCGATGGGTCCGTCTGGCGACGCCTCCAGATGTTCTCGGTGCGTTTGTCAGAGGGCTGACCAGTCCGGTCCAGCCTTCCGAATGTGCCGGGATCGACCTTACTCCCGAAACACAAGCGCCAGGGACACGGATTTTCATCGAGGATGCCTCCCTGCAGGGAGGCGCCTACTACGACCAGCTCCTCAACAGGACCATTGCGCAAGCCCGCGGGTTCCAGGCCATCGACCCCGCAGGCATGACTTTCAATGAACAGATCGTGGCGCTTCGCAACGCTTCTCACGTCCTTGTCCCGCATACTGCCACGGCACTGCTGGCGCTGTTCATGCGGGAGGGAGGGCGCATCGCATTCACGGAGCCCTGCGAAGCGACTCTTGCAGCGCTTGCTCCGGTTGCTCATGCGCTTGGGCTCGGTATGGCCGCTCCCGTGGTGGACGAAGACAGCCCACAGACTCCGGCATCTGTCGAGTTCGCCCACTTTCTTCATCAATGGCTGGCAGGAGACAAACAATGAGAATCGCCGCATGCTTGGGTGTGCGCGACGAGGTTGAACTCGTCGGCCCAGCCATCGAGCATCTGAGACGCATTGGCGTCGATCTCATCATCGCCTGTGATGCAGGTTCCACCGATGGAACCTATGAATACATGGAACGCTTGCGCTCGAAGGATGATTTCTGGCTGTTCAGGTGCAGTGACGAGGAGCCTGACAACGGTGAAACCTGGGCGCGTGCGCAAGTGGCGCTCGTCAAAAGTGCCAACGTCGACTGGACCATCTTCCTCGATGCCGATGAGTTCTGGCTGCCACGAAATGGTCGCCTTGCCGATTGCGAGGAACTTCACCACAACGACATCCTGCTGGTCAGGCGCTTCAATATTCCCATCAGCATGGAGGGCCCATACGCACCTGATCCGATGGTGCCCGCCAACTACGGCAAGGTTCTGTTGCTGAACCAGGATGTTGAGCGAAAGAAGGAGTTCATGCTGGAGAACCCCAATCAGGCCTGGGTCCTGATGTCGGCAGTTCCCAAGGCCATGGCGCGGCCGAGCTTCATCGGCACCATCAGGGCCGGGGCCCACGACGTCATCGTTGCTGACTCGCGCTTGGTCAGAAAGAGCACATCTTCGGACATTCTTATTGCCCATCTTCCATTCACTACCAAACCAAGGTTCCAGCGCAAGCTGCGGAATATTCGCAGATTGCTTGGCGTGCATAGAGAAGCGGCAGGTTCCTACCAAGGCTGGCATTGGCGCAGATGGTTGCAACTCGAGGATGAGGGGAAATTGGACGATGAGTTCGAGAAGAGCGTATTCACGCAAGCCGATATTGACCATCTTCTCGGCGCCGGAATCCTGTTCTCGGCTGACGACCTGCTGAACGCAAAGTAGCGGAAACCGGAGATCGCCATGCTTGATGCGAACGTCCGGGAGCAGTTGCTGCGAGGAAAAAGCACAGAAGGCGGTATACAGCCGTTTTCGCCGCTGCTGCCCCGTGCCCACAGTCTGCTTCCATACCTGGAACTGATCGATGAAAACCGCTGGTATTCCAATCGCGGTCTGCTGACCTGTCATCTCGAGAGCAGGATTGCGCAGATGCTTGGTCCCTCCGTGCAGGTGGCTGCCACAAGCTGTGGACAGGCCGCCATCGAGGCGGCCATTCTCGCCTTTGCTGGCATGGCCTCCATCGATCGGCCATATGCGTTGCTGCCTTCCTATACGTTTTCCGCTACTGCCAGCGCAGTTCAACGCTGCGGCTACACCCCTTACTTCGTGGACATCGAAGCCGATGACTGGCTGCTGTCTGCGGACGCATTGCTGAATCACCCCATGATCGGCAAGGCCGGTCTTGTCGTTGCCGTGTGTGCATATGGGCGGCGCATCGAGCAGGCACCGTGGGTCTTGTTCAAGGAAAAGACGGGTGTGCCCGTCGTCATCGATGCCGCAGCCGCATTCGAGAGCATCTCGCAAAGTCCACAGGAATTGCTTGGCACCATCCCCGTTGCCATCAGTCTTCAGGCGACCAAGACCCTTTCTTCAGGGGAAGGCGGTCTGGTCATTGGAACAACTCCCGATCTGTACATCAAAGTTGCCCAGGCCACCAACTTCGGCTTCTTCGGCTCAAGGGAAACCACCGCGCCCGGCTTCAACGGCAAGCTCAGCGAGTATCATGCCGCAGTCGGGCTGGCCAGTCTTGATGAATGGGCAAGCACGCAGAAAGCATGGTGTGCCGTACATGCCGAATACCAGCGCCTTGCCATGAACAGGGGGGTGCAGGAGTTGCTGTTTGCTTCGCCCGGCGTTGCTTCCTGCTACGTCCTTTTTCGAAGCCCTAGCGACGAAGCTGTCATCCGCATCGTGCGAAGCTTGGAGCACAACCGGATCGAATGCCGACACTGGTATGGCAGGGGGCTGCATAGCCACCAATACTATGCTTCCTGTCCGAAGGATGAATTGCCAAACACGACGTTGATTTCAGGCTGTCTGATTGGCTTGCCGGTGGCCATAGATCTGAGCGAGGTGAAAATGGCCAGAATACTGGATGCCATAGTCGCCGCCTTGTAAGAGACAGCTAATCAGTCCTTTTCTCTCGTCTGTATATCGGCTCAAAGAGTCGAGGCAATCTGCAAGTTAACGACAGAAGGACAGGTGTGAATTATGTGCGGCTTCTGCGTGGTCGTGAGGCAGCAGCAAGCTCTCGCAGCGTCCGAGCTGGATTCCCTGCGACTACAGTCTTGTCTGGTATCGACTTCGTCACGACTGCGCCGGCAGAAACCATGGCACCCTTGCCAATTGTAAGGGGACGCTCTGGGGTACCTTGCACAATCACGGCGCCTGCGCCGATAAACGCATCGTCTCCAATCGTCACGTAACCGGAGATCGTGACCGAAGGCGCAATCGTTACGAAGTCCCCTATTACAACGTCATGTCCTATGGAGCACAGAGGCATGATTTGTACGTGTCGCCCTACATTGACCCCATAGGCAAAATGGCTGAAGGTACTGATGAATGTCCCTTCACCAACGCTAGTAATCTCGCCAACTGGTGATTGCTGTTTGAAAAGTGTTGGGAAAGTGCCACCAGCCGTGGTTACTTTTTCAACCAGCAATCTTTTGCTATTTGCCTGTGCCACGCCAACCAGACAAGGCAAATGGAGATGGTGAAGGCGATAATTTTCAAAGTCGATTACTGGGACCCCAAGCAGGTTCTGTCCGGCAAGCACGCCGTCTTCGATGAATGCGCCAATCTGCACCCAACCATCTGTACCAGTTTGAATTCCGCATGCAATCGACTTGGAATGACCGGATGCACCATAAATCACCACTTTGCGCGCCATGTGGGGGTTGAGGTGATTCAGCATTTCTTTGCCTTCATAAGATCGATCAACATACCAGTAAAGGGTATTGGTTTGGCCATCAGGTCAACGGATAGTCAGATGGGCTCCGCTCCCCTTGAATGGCATATCGCCACCGAAAGGATGGGGAATGGTCGCAATGGCGATTGCGGAGGGGGCATGATCGGAGTGCTTCCAGCACGCAACTTGGCAATATGCCAGCGAGACCACGCCTCCCAGTATGCCAGCCGCTGCGGTGAAGAACCACTCGCATCGTAGCCTGTCTCCGGCGCATTCATCAGTGAATCGGGGCGGTGTGCGCCCAGCGACAGCAACAAAGGCAGGCGCTTGATTGCGCGCCGGCCGAAAACAAGCTTCAGCCGGGCGTGAAACTCACTGTCTGCACCTGTGCGAACAGTGTCCCAAAGACCGGTGCGGGCTTGCACAAGCTGTTTGCGGAACAGTGGCGAGGCAGGATTGAGCCGCGTGAGCGGATGCACGGGGCGCGCATAGAAGAGGCCATCCTCCTGAATCCGCACCCACTGTGAAGTGGTGGCCACCAAGTGCGGATTGTTCAGCAAGGGAGCTACCTGCAGCGCCAGGCGTTGAGGGTGTGACCAATCGTCTGAATCCTGGCAGGTCACAAATTCCCCTCTCGCCACTGCAAACCCTTCATTCTTGGCCATGAAGGTGCCGCCATTGTGTGACATGGACAGCAGCCGCACACGCGGATCCTGCTGGCTGATCGCTTGCACCACCGCCCTGGTATTGTCAGTACTTGCGTCTTCGATGACGATGACTTCCAGGTTGCGATAGGTCTGCTGGAGCAGGCCTCGCAGGGATGCTTCGATACGGTGGCCGGCATTGAAGGCGGTCATCAGCACCGAGACCAACGGCCCTTCTACGGGAGTGAGATCACTGCGTGCCTGCAGGTTGGCGGCACTGGGAGGCTGATCTGGATTGAGCAGCACCGCTGGTGCCAGCTTTTGCCAAGCCCAGAACGCATTGAGCCGCTCCAATTGGCTGGCAGGCGCATCGCCCAACACATTGCTCGTCAGCAGCAGCAATTCGGGAAAGCGCTGTTGCCAGATAGAGCCATTTGCCGCTGGCCGCTGCATCTCTTCAAGCAACTCTCGCGCTGCATCCGCCTCGCCACATCGCAGAAGCAACCCCATGTGCAGGACAGGTGATACCGTAGTCGTGAGCCGGGCGGACAGCGTGCGCAGCAGGGAAAGCGCAAGATCCGGCATGAATGGGGCCAGCGCGTCGGCGAGCGTAACCCATTGCGTGGCACCAAAACCATGCAGATGCTGCAAGGTACTGACCACCGCACGGGCTTCCTGCCGGCGTCCACAGGCAGCAAGTGATACCGCATAAGCCATGCCGCCATGGACATGAAGACCATCCCATCGAGCATTGGCCACCGTGGCATACATGCCGAGCCGGTAGCAGGCCCACATCTGCCAGCCGCTGCGGGGCCAGTGGCCTGTGGGCAAGGCCGCCAGCGCGTGTGCAAACCGCAAATGGCTCAGGTGCCAGAAGAAACGCCAGGAATCCGTGACCGAGTCCGGCTCAAGCAATGTTGATCTCAAGAGTCAATGCCGAAAAGATCGCGAGTGTAGACCTTGTCCTGAACATCGTCCAATTCCGGACTCATCCGGTTGGTGATGATGACATCGGACTGTTGTTTGAATGCCTCCAGATCATTGATCACACGCGAGCGGAAGAAGTCGGGCACATCCAGCACCGGCTCGTACACCACCACCTCCACGCCCTGAGCCTTGATGCGCTTCATCACACCCTGGATGGCCGAGGCGCGAAAGTTGTCCGAGCCCGCTTTCATCACCAGACGGTACACCCCGACCACCGACGGATTGCGGCGCAGAATATCCTCGGCCACGAAATCCTTGCGCGTGCGGTTGGACTGCACGATCGCGTGCACCAGGTTCTGCGGGACTTTCTCGTAGTTGGCCAGCAACTGCTTCGTATCCTTGGGCAGGCAATAGCCGCCATAGCCGAAGGAGGGGTTGTTGTAATGGCGGCCGATGCGCGGATCCAAGGAGACACCTTCGATGATCTGCCGTGTATCCAGCCCATGCACCGATGCATAGGTATCCAGCTCGTTAAAGTAGGCCACGCGCATGGCCAGGTAAGTATTGGCAAAGAGCTTGATGGCCTCGGCCTCGGTACTGTCCGTCAGCAGCACCGGCACGTCCTGCTTGATGGCACCCTGGCGCAGCAGATCGGCAAATGCCTGGCCGCGCTCGGAACGCTCGCCTACCACGATGCGTGAGGGGTGCAGGTTGTCGTACAGCGCCTTGCCCTCGCGCAGGAACTCGGGCGAGAAGATGATGTTATCGCTGCCAGTTTCTTCCTTCAGGCGGCGGGTAAAGCCCACCGGCACCGTGGACTTGATGACCATTACCGCCTGAGGGTTGATCGTCATCACATCGCGCACCACGGCCTCGACAGACTTCGTGTTGAAGTAGTGCGTTTGTGTGTCGTAATCCGTGGGCGTGGCGATGATGACAAAGTCGGCGCCACGGTAGGCATCTTCCTTGTCGAGCGTGGCACGGAAATTCAATGGCTTGTTGGCCAGATAGTCCTCGATCTCGACATCCACGATGGGGGATCGCCTGTTGTTGAGCAATTCCACCTTGTGGGCATCGATGTCGAGGGCAACCACTTCGTGGGACGCCGCCAAAAGTACGGCGTTGGAGAGACCGACGTAGCCTGTGCCGGCGATTGCGATTTTTGTCATTTCGTTTCCTTAACTGGCACTCGAACTTATTCTGCCAAATTTTCATCGAGTGGAAGGCAATTGTTGAATAATGCGTAGAATTAACGCAGTAGACTGGCTGGATGCTTGGTAATAGGTTGCCTCAGTGCTTCGGTACTATTTTATGTTGGAGAGCCACCGATATATAGAAATCTTCTTTCTGGATATTCACTTAAGATGGCATCATATTTCTCGTTTGGAAATTTTTTGCTGTAATTATATAGCCACCCAAAATAAGGTCGCGGCACGCTTCTCTGCTTGTATCCGGATTTTTTTTCAATTAATGTGGGGTCGAAATAGGAGTCTATGGTCGCATTGACTATTCTATTCAATGCATGGTTGTTGTATTGGTAAAGATCAATGCCGTTGATTTGTGCACGGTCGGCAATGAGAATCAATGGTATTAGCGCAAAAACATGATAGTGTTGTGCCAGCGCCTTCCGCTTTAATTCAGGAGGAAGGAATCCGTCTTCGTCGGCTTGGTCAAGCCCTGATCTGAAGACTCCAATTGCCCAGTCAAAATATTCATTGTTCCCCGTTGCGATGGCAGTGTTGATCGCCGCCAGTGCAGCCCAATAATACATGTTTGCAATGCTGGTATCTCCCTTTTTGATGTTTGATTCTCTGGATCGATTGAATCGCATTATGATGTCGCCTGCTAATTCAGTGAGCCAGGAATTGATGAGGTTTGCATCGATCCTGTTTGTGTCATTAAGAGACATGACCTTCAGCCAGGATGCCGAAAGAGATGAGAGCATCCAGGTCTTGACGAAGTATGCCTGATAACCGTTTATTGGCCCGGAAAGTGATTTGTTCTGAGACAACGTAAGTAATATTTTCTGGGCGCAGTATGCAGCCCTGGCATCTCCGGTGGACTGATACTCATCTGCAAGATTTGCGGCTTGGGTGGCTGATTCTCTTATGCTTCTCGTGAGGTTGGATATTTCTTTATCTTTATCTTTGTCTCTGGTAATGCCATCTTTTAGGTAAACGCCTCCGTTAATTGATAAGTTGGGACTTACGTACTGCACGGGAGGGCAGATAAGCTCTGAGCGCAGTTTTGTGTCATGACTTTGCTCCCAGGGATTGATGAAATCTCCTGAAAAGGCAGGCGTATGCAGTATTGGCGCTGCTAAAAAAAATATATGGAAGATCGATTTGATGTGATTTCGTTGCATGGTGATGTACTAAAGTTTTAGTTCGTTAGGTAACGATTGCTTAATATTGGTTTCCATTGTTCTATTTTATCAAGATGAGAAATATAGCCAAACAATTCTATTTTTTAATAAGGATTTGGTTTTTTTGATATTAATGAGATCGTGTTGTTGTTAGGAAATATATTTAAGAAGCACTATTAACTTGACCTGCGCGTCGCATATCATCTGTGGCGCACTGTAGAGTCGCAATTTGACGCCAATGTCTCCTTGTAGTGCGTCCCGGCCTGGGGCGCGGTGACGCAAGCGAATCAATCAGCTTTTTCTGAAGGAGATGCAATTATATTATTTTGATCTAAGGAAATATATATTCCCTCGAATGCCCTTTCGTTAGCCACATTCAGAACCAGTTTCTTTAGGTAGCCTTTTTTCTTGAGTGCTTCGGCCGGATGATGGGATGCATTGGGAACTTTTAACAAGTATACCGTGCCAAACGCAGCATTGATTTTATTGTAGAAAAACCAATTATCCGCTGGATGCTTGGGATCCAAACACACGTGTAAGCAACATTTCGGATTGATATCGATGTCACATATCTTCTCATGTATTAATGGTGAAGTTGGGCTTTTTACCCATTGGTACTCCATTAGTTTGGGATATCTTTTTAGTAGATCTGGATCGCGGCAAAGCCTAGGAGCAAATGAAAGAATGGACGCCTCCAAGCATGATCCGAAGTACAGGGCAGCATAGCCACCCAAACTGGTTCCATACGTTACCACCTTTTTGCCTGCCACATAAGGGGTAACAATAGATTTGAATTTTTCCCGAGACAAACCTTGATAACTGCTGTTATGCAATTGATCGACAAAGATTACTTCAAAACCGTTCTTCAGCAGGAAATCGACGGCCCAACCTTTGTCATCTTTTTGTCTTCTCGGTGCGAAAGCAAACGTGATGAAAATACAGTCATTACGGTGTTCCCTTGTTGGGACGAACAACGTGAACTTGTAGAATCTGTCGGATGCTATGACACTCTGCGACCATTCTTGATTGTCATCATATTTTTCTTGCGACATTTATTAAAAAATCCCGTAAACATCAATGAATTCATTGAAAAATCCAATAGTGCGGGGCGCTTGTGAAACCCTCATTGCTGTATCTTTCTGATTTTTGCTATGGCCGATCCAATTACTTGATGCATGTCGTAATACTGGTATTCTGCAAGGCGTCCGCCGAAGATGAGGTTGGACTCGGCTTCGGCAAGCGCTTCGTACTGCTTGAAGATGGCCATGTTCCGGGCATCGCCAATGGGATAGTAAGGTGTCTTGTTGCGCGACCAAGTGTCCGGGATTTCCTTCGTCACCACGGACACGGGTGTCTTTAGGTCATTCTCGAAATGCTTGTGCTCGATGATGCGGGTCCACGGCACATTTGCCTCGGTGTAGTTGATGACCGCATTGCCTTGATAGTTGCTGGTCTCGATGACCTCGGTATCGAAACGCAGTGAGCGATACTCCAATTCACCGAACCGGAAGCCGTAGTACTCATCGATCTTGCCGGTAAAAACCACCTGTTTGGCCTTGGCGTTCCAGTGGTCGATGTCCGCCAGGTAATCCACACTCAGTTCCACGTCAATGCCGTCCAGCATGTTCTGGAACAGTGCGGTGTATCCGCCGATGGGAATGCCCTGGTACTTGTCGTTGAAGTAGTTGTTGTCCCAGGTCAGACGCACGGGCAGGCGCTTGATGATGGAGGCTGGCAGGTCCTTGGGGTCTTTTTGCCACTGCTTGCGGGTGTAATCACGGATCAGTGTTTCATAGATGTCCGGTCCGACGAGGATCAGCGCCTGTTCCTCCAAGTTGGCCGGTTCACGATCGAGCTTGAGGCGTTGGGACTCGATCTTGGCCTGCGCTTCTTCCGGTGTCAGCACACCCCACATCTGGTTGAATGTGTACATGCTGAAGGGTAGCGAATAGGCCTTGCCGCCATGGAAGGCGATGGGACTGTTGCGGAAGTTGTTGAACTTGGCAAAGCGATTGACGAAGTTCCAGATGTTCTCGTCATTGCAATGGAAGATGTGAGGCCCGAAGACGTGCACGTTGATGCCGTGCTGGTTCTCTGTGTAGCAGTTGCCTGCCACGTGCGGACGTTTGTCGATGACGAGGCAGCGTTTGCCGGCATCGGTGGCCAAGCGGGCGAAGGTGGAGCCGAAAACGCCGGCACCAACGATCAGGTAATCATATGACATGGAGCATCCTTGGAGGTTTTAGTAGTGGCCGCTCATGCGAGCGACGTGGGGCAAATGGCGATCATGCAGAATTCTTCACTGCATGCCTACCTCACATACTCCGGCAACATTGCCTCTGGTGCCTTGAAGGGTCTTTGCTTCAATGGGAAGGGCATATGCAAATTTTCTGCCTTCGCATGCCATTTTCGCCACGACTGTGCATATTCGATGCGGGTTGGTGACCAGCCATATTTCCCGTTGACATCGATTCCGGTCACCGGATCTCGTGTCAAACTGTCTTCATGCGACAAGGCAAAGCAGGTGGGTGCCATCAGCAAGTGGATCTTGTCTTCACCGAAACATTTGCCCAAACGCTTGAAGAACTCGGTATCGGCGGAGAAGCGCACGGAATCCCAATAACCAGCCACATTCCGTACCTTGTCAACCCGGATCATCAAGGTTGCAACGGCTTCGTGGGTATAGGTGCCACCCCAGCCATCCCTGAAAAGGAATCTTCCGCTCTCATCCATCCGTATCCATCTGGTCAATACTGCCACATGTTCCGGATTTTCCATCAGATGTTGAACTTGCAGGGCGATGCGCTCGGGCAAGGCAACATCATCTGAATCCAATACGGTGAAAAACTCGCCTTTTGCTTGCTGCAATGCGCTATTCCGATTGACATAGGTGCCGTTATTGGTATTCCTGCGAATCACCCGAATTCTGGCATCCTCCTTTTCCAGTCTTTCGATGATGGAAAGAGTATGATCGACACTGTTGTCGTCGAAAAGGATGATTTCCAGATTCTTGTGACTCTGTTGCATTAACGAGCGTACTGCCTTTTCGACGGTTTTTTCGGAATTGAAACATGACATACACACTGTGACGCATGGTTCCTTGTTCGCTCGGTGATTTTTTTGGTTGGCCACGCACTTGATTTCAAGGAACAGATTTCTGCTGCCTTGGTTGTCATCAAGACTGATCGGGCTCATCTGATGAATATCTAAATACCTGTTCACGTATTGCAGCCAGGCGCTTCTGTTTCCCACGTGTCCACAAGCATTCGCTTTTGCAATCAAAAGCTCGCTGGAGTCCCATTCGTCATTGGGGAGTGGGATTTGATCTATAAGATCAGGGTTTTTTAAATCGCCAAGCCAATGGGCAACCCTGAGCCATTTTTGCGATTTTTCTGCATCTTTCAGGTGAAGGCCCGCTTGCACGGCCTCCCCCTTTTTCATGTCGCCATTGGTCATGATGGCGATAATCCGATCCCTTTCTTTCCAGTGCAATTCGGGGTGCTCGCTATCGGTAGCAAGCAAGTCATAAATAGCAGCCGCCTTTCCAAATTGGCCTTCCTTCTCGAATGCAATCGCTGCGGATGGAATGGAATGCTGCACCGGGCACCCTTTTATCGTATTCCCGATTTCCTCCAGGAACTGCTGGCGTTTGATTCGGTAATTATCCCTCAGTTCATTGGGAATGCGTTCTTCCGCCCATGTCAGTAGATGCGTGGCGAATTGCGACCATGATTGCAGGAATTCCGAGCTTCTGGTTGAGCGTACTACGATTGCATGGGTATACCGCAGCGCATCCAATACCGCCATCCGCCGACCGTCATTGATGTTGGTGATTTGTACGCGAGCGTTGAACTTTCGATGCGTGCACACTGTTCCTTGGGTGTAGCCGATGTTCTTGGCTGCAAGAATGCTGTGCCAGTGGTACGTAATATCGTTGTGCACGACAGTCGCACCGAAGAAAATGTTTTGGTCGTGTAATAGAGAGGTTTTGATGACCCTGTTCCACGGATAGTTGATCAATTGCGCGACGATGTTCCTGCGGGTCTCGTTGTCCTTGGCGTTGGCCAATTGCTTCCACAAGTCTGCATCCGAGTTGAACATGCCCTTTGTTTTCTTGTCTTCGTGCAATTCTATTTTGTACTTCACGAACACAAGATCATGATCTTCGCGAACCGCCAGCGCCAGTGCGTCTTCAAGAGCCTTGCCATCGATAACGTCATCAGCATCGAGGAAATAGGTGTATTCCCCGGTAATTAGTGGAATCACCGCATTGCGCGCTCTGCCCGCCCCCTTGTTTCCCTGGGTGAAAACGTGAAAATTGGGGTACTTTTTCTCGTACTGCTGCAGCAGAGCCAGCGAACCGTCGCTGGAACCGTCGTCCACTGCCAAGACATTGAACGTGATGCCCTTGATGGACATAATGGACTCGACGGTTTCGGTCAACAAATCCTCGGCATTAAAGACAGGAATGACGATGGTTAAGTCAACATCGGGGTAGGCCTTCTTGTATTCGGCCATTTTTTGCATGGCATCCTTGCCGAAGGAACCGACACCACGCTCCATCAAGGATTTATCGCCAATCTGTGACAGTCTTTTCTTTATCATCCGCTCCGCGGAGGGTTGAGTTTGCCGCTTGAGCACCCAGTTGATTCGTTTTGATAGGTAGCCGCGCAGCTCCTTGAATAGAATCGGTTTGACATCGATAGGAGCCTGCTTGATATAACCGAGAATCGTATTCAAATGGCTGCACAAGGCACTTAGCTTATACTCGGCAGAGCCCATGGTTTGCCCTTCGCGAGCCATGCGGTGATAGCTGACCATCTCATCCACCACTACGACGCGCCCGGCTTTGGACAGTACATGCCAGTGCAGCGGATTGTCTTCGTAGAAATAATCTCCCTCTGGATAAACGATGTCGTGATCGCGCAGAAATTTGGTCTTATAGAGCTTCCGCCACGGAACGGGTGAGAGACCCAACAAGTCAGGGTGCGTACCGAGCGAAATTATCTTGTTCTTCGGCAGGTTCTTCCAAGTCGCGTTGTCATACGCGGTGGACACAATCCGGTCGTCCTCGGTGAAGGTACAGAAATTACCAATCGCAAGATCAGCATCGTGTCGGATCGCTTGCTGCATCAGATTGTAGAACGCATCTGGTTTGACCCAATCGTCGCTATCGATGAAGGCGATATACTTGCCTTTGGCTGCACGGATACCAATGTTGCTTGGAATACCTGCACCACCCAGAGTGTTGTGATCGAGATTGATGAAGCGAATCCGCTCGTCTTCATTGGCGTACATCTCGATGATGCGCTTGCCATTGTCGGTGGACGCGTCATTGACGATGATCAGCTCGAAATTCTGATAGCGCTGTGACAGCGCCGAATTGATACTGTTGTCCAGATACGGGGCGACATTGAAGACCGGCATCACAATGGACAGGAGTGGCAGTTCCAGCGCAGTGAGCTCTGCTCGTTGAGATTGCTCGATAGCACTTGAGCTGCTTTCTCTACTCAGTATTTTTTCGATATTTCGTATGTTGAATTCGGCATGACGGCGGAGCGGGCTTTTTGGGTCGACCTTCTGATACGCAGCGATGGCCTCGGTATAAAGGCCTTTTGCACTTAATTCGTTGCCAAGCTTCAAACTCATTGTTCATTCCCTTTTTGAGTGTTTTTTAATAACTCGATTTCTCTCTTCAATCTCACTATTTCTTGTTTTGCCTTTGCTGGGTTGGCAGCAGCAAAGCGGGGGCTCATGTAAGCGAAGTTGCAGCGCCGCAGCACTGGCAAATCCTGAATCCACTCGTTGGTTTGTTCATATATCTTGAAGACGCGATATCCGAACTTTTGGAAAAAGCCATCGATGTCGGCAAAATAGGCTTGCTGGGTGCCTTCTTTGCTGAAACCAACTTCGATGTAAATAACGTCGACTTTTTGCTCCCTGAAGATCTTTTGTGCACCTTGCAGGACGTCCAGCTCTGCTCCCTCTACGTCAATCTTTAATAGATGGATGTGTTGATCCGTGAATAGGTTGACGAGAGTGTCCAGTTTGTGGCATTTTGCATGGAATACGCCTGTTTGCTGCTCTGTGGTATCTGCTGTCCTGATGATTTTGGTCATGGATCGGGCGGCACTGAAACTTAGATCGCTTTCTTGCTTGCCTATTGCATGGTTGTAAGCATGAATCTTTGATATATTGATCCCGTTGATGTTGTCTTTTAGTTTTTTGTAGCTTTCGGGATTGGGTTCGAATAAGTGGGCTTCTCTGAGTCGGAAGTTTTTGTTCTGATGGAATTTGATGAAAATTTCACCGACAAAAGCGCCAACATCGACATAGGTGATGGATTGCTCAAAAAAGAATGGCACGAGGTCATTCAGGAAATCATCGATATTGGCGTCACTACTGAAAATCCGTTTGGTCGTGGCTCCACCATTTGTGGTTGTGGGTGACGCCGAATATGGTGCGTTCGCATCAGCCACCACTGCACTTTGGGGCAAGGTGTTTGCCGCTGCAGTGCAGGGGCTGGCGGCACCAGTCAGTGCTGACAGCTGTTTTTCTGCAGAGGTTTTGGCTTTGGTCAGTTGCTCAATCTGTTTCTGACGCTCTGTGGCCAGTCGGGCCTGTTCATCTCGTGTTTTGGTGAACTGCGCCAGAAGTTCGACCTTTTCTTGCACAAGCTTCTCGGCAGTGGTCTTGGCCTGGGTCAGCTGTTCGATCTGGGCCTTGCGTTCGTTGGCGGCCTTGGCCCGCTCGTCGCGTTCCTTCCTGATCTGTTCAATTTGCTGATCGCGCTCCTGCGCGAGCTTCTCGGCAGTGGTCTTGGCCTGGGTCAGCTGTTCGATCTGGGCCTTGCGTTCGTTGGCGGCCTTGGCCCGCTCGTCGCGTTCCTTCCTGATCTGTA
>NZ_SGWR01000002.1:0-116320 GCF_004217315.1 Corticibacter populi | reverse complement strand
CCTTGCGTTCGTTGGCGGCCTTGGCCCGCTCGTCGCGTTCCTTCCTGATCTGTTCAATTTGCTGATCGCGCTCCTGCGCGAGCTTCTCGGCAGTGGCCTTGGCCTGGGTCAGCTGTTCGATCTGGGCCTTGCGCTCGTTGGCGGCCTTGGCCTGCTCGTCGCGTTCCTTCTTGATTTGTTCAATCTGCTGGCTGTGCTCCTGTGCGAGCTTCTTCGCAGCGGCCAGTGCCTGGCCCTGTGTCTGCAGGGCCGATGTACTGTCGCGTACAAACAGTGCATGGCCTATGGCAGGGTGTCGGCCTGCCTCCATGGTGATCAGGCGCAGGCCGTGCTGGTTCAACAGTTTGGTGATGTCGCTCAGGCCAGTGTCGGCTGGCGCGGTGTGGTGGGGTGTTGCTTCAGCCCCTGCATCGTCGTTGTCGCTGTCGAGAACGGCACGCACCACGACGACGTCCAGCTTGTCCAGCGAGTGTGAACCCCGCAGCAGTGCGCCAGCGGGCAGGCAGTCGATGATGAGCCAGTCAACCGTGTTTTTTTCGCCTGTTGGTTTAATGCTCCCGTTGGGAGCGCCAATGTCAGGCTCGCGGCCCACCAATTCATCAAGGGATAGGCCTGGCCGTTGCTGCTGTTCCTGGGTGTGCAGATTGGCCCAGAACGGGCGCAATGCTTCTGGCGGCAGTAGGCCACTTTCCGAGGCATTGCTTGCGAGGTAGAACACCGTATCTTCGTGCTGAGGTGCCACCACGCCATGAATGAGCTGCCAATTGCCTTCATGCGCGAGAAGACCGACGGACTGCTGAAGCCGCGCGAATTGCCGTGCATCGGCTTCGACCAGCGTGACGTGGAGCTGGGGCCATTGTCTGAAGAGTCTGATCCAGTTGTCGTTGCCTGTGCCAGCGCCCACCAGCAGGGCGCCTTGCGGTGGCATGAGCAGCTTCAGGTGTTCCAGCCAGGAGGGGATGTTGTCTTGATCGCTCATGTTGGGTTCGGATTGGACGGTTCATCGTGCCACGGCGTGGCGGCCTGAGAGGATGGGATGCTTTCAACCTGCCACTTGCCTGGAATTTCGTTGTTGCCGGAAGTCTTTGACCTCGCGGCGCAGTGCCCATGGCAGCCCAAGCCAGCCCAGTGGTTTTTCACTGGATTGGAGCAAGGCACGGCCCAGGCGATAGGAGAGGTGTTGTTTGACTTTCTCGGCCTCTCTGGCGTCCCGGTATTCGCTGATTGGCGGCAAGGGTGGTTGGCCGGCGGTGGCTTGCTGTTCTTCCCGGTAACGCTTGGTTTCGGCGCGCAGCGCAAAGGGCATGCCGAGCAAGCCTCCCAGGTTGTGCGACCGTGCGATCATCAATGAGCCGAGCCGATAGGGTAGTTCGCGTTTGACGCGATTGGCAGCGCCTGTGCGTATGATGGGTTGCTGCGGTTGGGGGCTGATTGACGCATTTGTGGCAGGTGTCTGGAGCTTGCGGTTTTCCAGGTACAAGCGTTCAAGCTCTTCCTGAACCTGGTGCAGTTGGCTGAGTAGCAGCGCGTTTTCCTGCTGCAAGTCGGCTGTTGGGGCTGAGGCCAGGCGCGCTTGTGCCGCATTCAACTGGGCTTGGAGCTGCTTGACTTGTTCGCGCGCGGCTTGCCGCTCCGCCTTCAGCGTTTCGGCTTGCCGATTGTGTTCTTGGGTCTGTTTTTCGTAGGCGGCTTTGGCCTGGGTCAGCTGTTCGAGCCGGGTCTTGCGTTCGTTGGCGGTTTTGGTGTGCTCGTCGCGCTCTTTCTTGAGCTGCCCAATCTGTCGCAAGTGTTGTTCCTGGTTTTTTTGCAGCTCTTCGAGTTGCAATGCATGCCGCTGGTTTTCCAGGTAGTGCCGCTCCAGTTCTTCCTGCACTTGGTGCAATTGCGCAAGCAGCAGTTGGCTCTCTTGCCGTGCAGCTCGTAGCTGTTCGACTTGTCGTGAGTGTTCGGCGGCTTGCTGCTTGGCCTGCTGTTCGACCTGTTGCAGGTTTTGCCGCAGGCTTTGCAGCGTTGTGTCTTGCTGTCTGGCTTGCAAGTAGTGCTGTTCAAGTTCTTCCTGCACTTGGTGCAGTTGTGTGAGCAACAACTGTCGCTCCTGCTCTTTATGCTGCAACTGCTGCCGCTCTGTCCGCAACTGTCCGGCGAGTTCGGCGCACAGTCTTTCCCGGTCAGCAGTTTGCTCCTGCAGGGCGATGGTTTGTTGTTCAAGCAGGTGTTGCCGCTCCTGGGCCAGTGCTTCAGCTTGTCGATGGGTTCTGTGCAGATCATCAAGCAGGCGTTGACGTTCCCGCGCCTGGGTGTCTGCGTGGCTGAATTGTTGGCTCAGTGCCTTGAGCTGCTCGGCCTGGGTTTGGGCACGCTGCATCTGCTCCTGCAGCGCTGCTTGTTGGGCAACCAAAGCCAGCCAGGCCTGGTAGCGGTCTCTGAGGCTGCCGCTTCCGGACAAGGCGGGAGGCAGGCCGGATGACTGTGCGACGCCGTGGGGCAGCGTGGCTGCTGCTTGCAACTCGTCATAAAGTTGCAGGGCCTCGGGGTTGGCATCGACCAGTTGGCTGGCAAGCAGGTCGGCTAAGGCGTTGGCTTGCAGTTCGGCTAACCTGGGGGGCTCGGCAGGCGCGCCTGCAACGTGCGCCCGGTTGTCGCGGACGGCGAGATGGTTGTCCTGCACGACTGCATCGCCGTCTTGCGATTCATCCTCTTGAGAGGAATTGTGAAGTTCCGGCAACAGCGTTGGCGGAACGTGCAGGGGAGCATCGATGCGTGCGCTGATTTGCTGCAGGTAGCTTTGCGCCGATGTTTGCACTTGTCGCGCATGCACCAGCAGGCTGCGCTCGGGGTTGCGCAGGTGAAAATGCAGCAGCGCAGCGTTGTAGCTGACCCAGGCGTCGATCCGGCGTTGGAGCTCGGCCTCCGGCGCACTGGCCTGCTCGAGGCTCAGGCGCGTGTATACGGTCCGGGGCTCGTCGTAGACCAGTACGAAGACGATCTGGGGATCTTGCGATTTCCAGTAGTCCAGCAGGTAGGCGGCCTGGGTGTCTGCCCAGCCCCAGAGTGGCTGCTCTACATTCGCCAGCATCAAATCGAGGGCCATGCCCTGCCAGACGGGGGCTACTGTGATTTGTTGCAGCTGCTGGGGTGACTGCAGATTCTCGATTGGAGTGGCGCCATGCGCCTTGACCAGGGTTCGGCTGATTTGGTCGGGCGTGAGCTTTTCGCGGCGCGAAGGCAGTGCAGGAGCCATGCCGCATTCGACGAGCAGCCGTTCGACCTCTTCATAACCGGATTGCGGGTGGCCGACGATGATGATTTTGTTCACGGTTGCTCTCTCTCAACAGGGCTGTTGTTCTCAGGTCGCCGATGCTTGGCAACCGTGGCAGGTTATCAAAGGGGAGTGATGGCTTGATGGGGTGATTACAGCCCGAATACCACCTTTGCGCTGACCGCAATCTGGTACATGATCTGCGTGATGTCTTTCCAGAACTGGCGGTTTTTCTCGTCCACCTTGGGCAGCACCAGAATCTGGTCGCCTGCCTTGATGACAGGTTTCGTGCCCCATCTGTCCATATTCACTTGCTCGAAGGTGCCGTCGCGGCGGGCCACCACCACGCGGGCGTCGTCGGCCTGCTGGGTATAGCCGCCAGCGCGGTTGATGTAGTCGGCAAGGTCGATGCGCGAGTCATAGGCCACGGCATTGGGGAACAGCACTTCGCCGCCCACCAGCACCAGGCCGTCGCGCGTCGGGATGCGCAGCACGTCGCCGTTTTCCAGCAGCAGGGTGGCGCGCTCCTGAATCGGAGCGATGACGACCTGTCCCAGCGGTTGGACCTTGCGGGCGCGGTCGATCCATTGCAGCGTGAGGTTGGCCTCTTCCTGGCGCAGGCGGGCTTCGTCCGTCGAGCCGCTGCGCGCCGTCAGCACCGAGGTCTCCAGGCTGCGCAGCGAGGTCTCCAGAATTTGCTTCTGGCGGTCCTGCACGCTGCGGCGGAAAAGCTGGATGCTCTCCAGTTCCGAGCGGTCGTTGAAGTGGATGTGGCCAATCAACTCGCCCAGCTTGCTGCCGTAGGGCAGCACGTATTCTTGCGGGCTCATGTGCTCGCCTTCCACGCGCACGGTGATGGTGCCGGGCTTCTTGTCGGCGGTGAACTCCAGTTCGTCGCCGTTTTGCAGGAACACCTGGCTGGCCTGCGAGAGTGGGTAGTACTCGGTGTTGCGCAGGTCGCCGGTATTGCGCTGCACGCGTACGTGGGTGGCCTCTGCGAAGGGTTTGGCCACGGCGATGAGCTGGGCCACGGTGGGGCTGGCGCTGCTGACTTCGAAGCGTTTGGCGTTTTCCACCAGGCCGCTGACACGCACCACGTTCTGACGCGGCGGCACGAAGATCACGTCACCATTGGCCAGTTGTACGGTGGGCATGAAGCCGCTGAGCAAGAAGTCGTACAGGTTGACGGTGGCGCGCACCTGCTCGCCGCGCTTGACTTGCACGGCCAGGAAGGTGCCGCGCTCGGGGTCCACGCCGCCGGCCTGGTCCAGGTAGTGCAGCAGGCTGTCCATGCTGGTGCCGTTGTAGGCACCAGGGCGATGCACGAAGCCGCTGACGAATATGCGTACCGGCTGTGCGGCAGCCAGGCTGGCATAGCTTTGCACGTTGGCGCGGAACACGCGGCGCACCGCGTTGTTGACGACGCTCTCCAGGTTCTGGTTGCGCTCGCCCAGCACGCGCACCGGGCCCACGTGCGGCAGGAAGATGTTGCCTTGCGGGTCGACGGTGAGCTGCGCGTCATAGTCGAATGCGCCCCACAGCCGCACTTGGATGCTGTCGCCGCTGGAGATTACGTAATCGGGGTTGAACTGCGCTGCACCGGCATTGGCAAAGGCGCCGGTAAAGAGCTGGGCGCCAAAGACATCGCTGCCCAGGTTGCTCTGGTAGTCGAAGTACTGAGGGGCGCTGGGTTGCACCTGCGGGGCCGGCGCACCGCCGCCTTGCGGCTGCGTATAGGTTGTGCGGCTGCCTTGCGGTACGACCGGGGAAAAGCTGCTGCCGCTGCCATTATTGGCGCCTTGGCTGGCGGCAGACGATGGACCGGTATCGCTGCTGGTGGTGCGTTGGCTGCTATAGCTGGTGTTGCCGTCGGTCGCGGGCAGGCCTCCGGGGAATATGTCGCTTTGTGCCTGCACGGCCGGCCAGCCACTCATGGCGACCAGCAGGGCCGGGAGCAGGGTTCTGGCAAGACGTCGAAGCATGTCGTTCGGTTGAGCAGCGTGGTGCGACCGAATCTTATTCTGTTTTCTGGATAAAAAATTCATATGCTTGGATTCGGGAGACAGTTGCAAACAATTGTCACTATTCTGTCGACAATGGGTGCGAAACAGGTATTGTGGGAATTGCGCAGAGGTTGTTTGCCGGTCGATGGTGTCGATCTTCTTCCATTCCCGCTTGCTTCAAGTCGCATCGATTCGGCATCAATCCTTGTGGTCACGCACGATGGCTGCCAGCAGGTTGGTGATGATGGCAATGGCAAACACCAGCAGTGCAAACACCAGCAGGTTATAGAGCCGGCGCGGCTCCAGCGGCTCCTGGGCCAGCGTGGGTTGCTGCAGCACGGTGATCTTCTTGAGGATGCGCAGCGCCTCGATGCGGCCACGTTCGAGCGCTTGCAGGCTCGATTGGTAAACCTGCATGGCGAACTGGGCTTCGAGTTCCAGTCGTTGGTATTCCTCTACGGCGCGGTTGAGCGCCTCGTTCTTCTTGGTGGCGCCCGAGGTGAGCTTGGCGCGCTCGGTCTTGAGCTGCTTTTCCAGTGCGGCAATCTGCAGCTCCAACTGCTTGACGTCCGCTGCTTCGGGACTGAGGTAGCCCAGCATCACGCTGCGTTGCGCGCGCAGGCTGACCAGTTCGCTCTCCAGCCGCGCGCCAATGGCGGCCAGGCTTTCCGCCTGCGCCTGGGGCGAGATCATGCCGGTATCGTTTTGATACTGCAGCAGCGCGTTGCGGGTTTCCTGTGCGCGCTGGTTGCTTTGTGCCACCTGCCGGTCCAGGAACTCCACCTGGGTCCGGGCGATGTCGTGGCCCATCTGGTTCATGAAAGCCTCGCCCTCCTGCAGCAATGCCTTGGCGATGGCTTGCGCAGTCTCGGTGTCATAGGCCTGCACGCGGATGCGCAGCACGCCGACCTGATCGTCGATCTCGATGCTGTTGCGCCTGAGGTAGTACGCGTGAAACTGTTCCTGGCTGGCATCCTTGGCCAGCCGCGAGAAGAAGTCGTGTTCGCTGGCGCTGTAGTGCTCCTTGATCTGCAGCAGCTCTTCGAGCTTTTGCAGCATGTCCACCGAGCGCAGGTGGTCGCGCAGCAGGCGCAGATCGGTGGTGCTGTAGCCGCTGCCAGTGAGCGCGCTGGCGATGTCGAAGCTGGCGCCGCTCTGGATGTCGGTGCTGTCGACAATGAGGTGGGTCTCGGAGACGTAGCGGTCGGAGGCAATGAGGCTCCAGTAGATGGCTGCCAGCAGCACGGCCAGGACGCCCAACGCCAGCAATGGGTGCCGTCTTGCGGCGGAGACGGCTCCCGTGATGGGGCTCGCCTTCGCGCTTGCACTGGCACTTGCGCTGGTTGCTGGTTCTTGCGGGGCTGCGCTCGTTTCGGCGGCAGGCTTGTTGGCGTCTGTCATAGGGAAAGGCTTTGTTTGTAGTTGGCCAGCGTGTCGTTGATGTCGTCGAACCAGTGGGCTTGGCCGTCATGCAGCCAAATGCCGGCCTCGCAGAACTCCTTGAGCGTGCCTTCACTGTGCGAGACCATGATCAGACTGCTGCGGCCGGCCAGGCGCTTGAAGGCGGCACGGGCTTTTTTGCTGAATGCGGCATCGCCCACGGCGGTGAGTTCGTCGACCAGGTAGATGTCGAACTCGAAGGCCATGCTCATGGCGAATTTCAGGCGCGCCTGCATGCCGCTGGAATAGGTTTTGATGGGCTCGTCATAGGCTTCGCCGAGTTCGGCAAAGTCGTTGATGAATTCGAGCTTTTCGGCCATGTCCTTCTCATGGCCGTGCAGCCGGCAGACGAACTTGGCATTCTGCCGGCCGGTCAGGGAGCCCTGCAAGCCGCCGGCCAGGCCCAGCGGCCAGGATGTGCGACTGTGCCGGATGACGCGGCCCTTGTCCGGCACGTCGATGCCGCCGATCAGGCGCAGCAGGGTGGATTTGCCAGCGCCATTGCGCCCTACCAGCCCCACGCTTTGGTTGGCGGGAATGCGCAGGTTGATACCTTTGAGCACCCAGCGGCCCAGGCCATGGTCGGTGCGGTAGCGCTTGTGCAGGTCGATGACGTCGATCATGTCGTTTGGGCACTAGCGGCTCAAAGGGCCTGCAGGCGGGCGGCAAAGCGGCGCTGCAGCAGCAAGCCGAACACCGTGAATCCCAGCGCAAAGGTGCTGAGGTAGCCCATGCTGATGCCGGGCAGCAGGTGATAACCCTCGAAAAAACCGCCTCTGACCAGTTCCACGCCATGCACGATGGGGTTGTAGAGCAGGATGTCGCGCAAGGCGGGGGGCAGGAGCGCCGGCGAGTACATGATGGCCGAGGCAAAGTACAGCGGGGTGAAGATGAAGCCGATGAGTTTTTCCGTTTCGGGCACCAGCACGTAGAACACGGAGAACATGAGGGCGAAGCCCGCGCCCATCAGCGCCAGCAGGGCCAGTGCTGCAGCAGCCGTGAGCGGGTCATGTGGCAGTATATCGAAGCCGAACAGGGCGGCAATGGCCAGCAGCAGAATCAAAACCAGCGTTTGCAGCGTGAACTCCAGGCCAATGCGCGCCAATACGGTATCGACCGGCAGCACCTGCCGGTAGGACATCAGGCCGCGGTTGGAGTTGATGGCGGAGGCGCTGCGCCGGCCGATGGAGACGAACATCTGGTAGCCCATGAACCCGAGCGCCAGGAACAGCGCAAAGTCTACGCCACTGAGCTGTCTGCTGCGCAGCGTCGAGAAGATCAACATCAGAAAGCCGACATGCACCAGCGGCTCCAGCAGCAGCCAGAGCCACGCCATGCGCCTGCCGGAGACGCGGGTGAGTGCCTCGCGCATGAAAAGCGCATGCCAGACCGCCCAGGCCACCTGCCAATGGGAGCGAGGGGGGGGGGCGGCAGAGGTGCCGGCGTTGCTGGCGGATGGGGCGGCAGATGCTGTCAAAACGGGCTTGTTGCAGTCTGGCGAGGCAGTCGGGTCTGCCTTCGCGGGGAGATTCAGTCAAGAACGGGCGCTCTGGCGTAAAAACTGGCGTTGAGTTGAGTGTGCTCGATCAGGTAGTTGCGATAGCGCCAGAACAAATCAAGGTCGACCTTGCCGGGGGCGGCCCAGAACTGATCGAGATGGCGACCCTGTCCGAAGACCAGGCCCTCGATGTCATAGGCGCAAGCACCCAGCACGGCGACCGGCGTATTGTGCAGCAAGGCCTGCAGACCAGTGGTGCTGTTTACGGTAACAAGACCTTTCGCATGATCGAGCAGGGTGGGCAGGTGCAGGTCCTGGGCGACGATGATGCGCTTCCCGATGCCCAGTCGGCAGGCCTGCTGATGGATGAAGTGGCTGTAGTTGCGGTAGGCGCGGTCCATCGGATGGTGCTTGATGACCAGCAGATCCTCCGCCTTGGCATGTGCGGCGAATGAGCGCAGCACATGCTCAATCAGATCTTCATTACTGCCAAAGGGCGAGTTGTCGACCATCTGGCTGTCATTGTGTACTTGCAGAGGCAGGACGAAGTAGCGACCGCTACATTCGGGTCCAGTCAACTGTTTGAGAATGGGACGGTCAAGCACATAGCCGCGCAGCTTGCGCAGCCCGCCGATCACGCCCCACTGCCAGCCCTGTACCAAGGGGTTGAGGGGACGATGGTAGACATGGTGCCGGTACTTGATGCGGCCGATGGCCATGCCAATGGCATACAGCGTGGCAAGCGAAGCGGTTTTGCGAAAGCGTTGCGCGGTGGGTTGCGGCTTTGGCCTGTGGCTGGCTTCTTCCGGCACGGCTTGCGAACGGTAGAACGCGGCATCGCGTGGCAGCGGTGACCAGGCATTGACGCCGCTTTCTTCCAGTGTGATGTAGTCGGGGCGAATATAGCCCTCTTCGAAGATGTGCGCAGCCAGGCCCAGTTCCTGCGCTACGCCGCGAGCGACCTTGTGCACGGGGCGGCATTGGCCGAACAGAACGATTGCTTCGTAGCCTCTTTGCCGAATGTGTTCGTGCAGCCAGTCATGCAGGTCTTCATGCCGACCGGTATAGGCAACGGCATCAAGGTCGCGGTAGAAAAGCGCATCGCCGCCATTGAAGTTGACCTTGCCGACCTCCACGTCCTGCCGCTTGAGGAATTGGGCCAGCTTCGAGAAGAAGGGACCCATGGGGCCCTGAAGCAGCAGCACCCGTTTGTGACGCATCAGCCTGCGCAGTGGCAACGGTACCGGCATGGAATGCATGCTGTCGGGCTGCTCGGGCGGAGCGCTGGGCGGCTTATCTGGTGCGGCCTGGGCTTCCGTTTCCACATGCGGTACCGTCTCTGTGCTGGCATCGACTGGACTCCACCCATCCTGTCGGTGTGTCGTCAGAGGCATGAAAGAGGGCGGTTGGTGCATGACGCCAAGGACAGGGTGGACAAATTTGACGCGCCTGAATGCGCTGCAAGTCGTGCTGCAAGTGTGGATTGGATGACAAGGCGACCGATTGGCGCCCGAACCAGATTCTGGATGGACATCGTGTTGGTTTCTTTTTTTATATTTCAGCACACGCCGCAGGCTCCCGAACCCCTGAAATTGCAACAGGCGTTCGGAAAGCCTTCCAGGATCTGCTGTTTCAGCGTGTTATGCGAGGCGATTGTATGACCTCTTATGGTGCATGGGGTGTGGCAGAAGAGCAACTGTGAGGGTGGGGAGGCTGCTGGCTTTGCAGAAGGCCGCAGGGGGCTGCATGGTGATTCTGGTCCACGTGGCGCCTGCTGGCACTCCCGGTAAAATGCGGTGATGCTTGCACAAAGAACCATCAAGAACGTCACGCGCGCCGTGGGTGTGGGCCTGCACAGCGGGCTGCGGGTCGAGTTGACGCTGCGTCCGGCGGCGGTGAATACCGGCATTGTGTTCCGGCGCGTCGATCTGGTCGAGCCGGTGGATATCCCGATCTCGGCCGAGGCCGTCACGGATACCCGCATGGCGTCGACGATCGGCCAGGACGGCGCAAAGGTCAGCACCGTCGAGCACATCATGTCGGCCTGCGCGGGCCTGGGTATTGACAACCTCTATGTTGACCTGACAGCAGAGGAAGTGCCGATTCTCGATGGTTCGGCATCCGGCTTCGTGTACCTGCTGCACCAGGCAGGCATTGCGTTGCAGGCGGCGCCCAAGCAGTTCGTGCGGGTGCTGCGGCGGGTGGAGGTGCGCGTCGATGGTGTGGGCGAGGTCAAGTGGGCCCGGCTCGACCCGTACGACGGCTTCAAGCTGCGCTTCGAGATCGACTTCAGCCACCCTGCGGTGGATTCCACCGGCCAGGCGGTCGAGTTCGACATGGGAGAGGGCAACTACGTGCGCGATATTGCCCGCGCGCGCACCTTTGGTTTCACCCGCGACGTGGAGGCTCTGCGCTCGCACGGTCTGGCGCTCGGTGGCGGCTACGACAACGCCATCGTGATGGACGACTACAAAGTGCTCAACAGCGACGGTCTGCGCTACGGCGACGAGTTTGCCAAGCACAAGATCCTCGATGCGATGGGCGACCTGTATCTGCTTGGCAAGCCACTGCTGGCTGCCTACAGCGCTTATCGCTCTGGTCACGCCATGAACAATCAGTTGCTGCGTGCCCTGCTGGCCGAACGCGATGCGTGGGAGTTGGTCAGCTTCGAGGAAGAGAAGCGTGCCCCCAAGGGCTTTGCACAGCCGGCGCTGGCTTGGTGATCGCGGCCAGACCCTGCGCTTGGGTCAGGCCGCTCCCCAGTTTCACCAGAGCAGCACGCCCGTTGCCAGTGCCGTGCCCAGCAATGCACCGGCAAGCACGTCGCTGGGATAGTGCAGGCCCAGCACCACGCGCGAGAGTGCAACGAGCAGCGTGAATGGCACCAGCAGCAGCGCCAGCCATGGGAAATAGGCCGTGGCCACGATGGTGAAGGCCACTGCGTGCAAGGTGTGACCGGACGGGAAGCTGAATTCATCGAGTGGCGCCACGCGTGCGACGATGCGGCCATTGCGCGCACAGGGGCGGGGGCGGCTGGTGGTTTTCTTGAGCCACTTGTAGAGCAGCACGCCGATGAGCCCGACGGCGGCCATGCGGGTGAAAGCGGGCACGGCCTCGTCATTGCCGCTGGCGAGGATCACCAGCATGAGCGTGTACCAGAACACGCCATTGCCCAGCCGGCTGACGAGGCCGAGCATGGCGTTGAAGCCGGTATGGCAGAGGCGCTGCTGCAACTGCAGGCACCATCGCAGTTCACGGTGACTGAAGCCCAGCGGCACATTGGGGATGTCCGCGAGTTCGGCGAGATCAGGCATTTCGGGCTGGTGCGGCATGGAGGGGCCTCCTGATGGTCGCGGCGGCCAGGGCGATGGCGTCGCGGTAGTTGCAAACCAGTTCATCCGTGACGCTCTGCCAGCTGCGGCCGCTCTGGCTGGCAGCTGCTCCCATGGCGCGCAGTGTCTGCGGAGCGCGGGAGGCCATCACCGTGCGGGCGATGAAATCCGGCACGTTGCCAAAGGATACCAGCAGGCCGTTGTGGCCGTCCGTGATGAGTTCGCGCGCGGCGGCGTAGTCGAAGCCGATCACCGGCAGGCCGCTGACCATGGCTTCTTGTACGACGTTGCCGAAAGTCTCGCTCATGCTGGCAAAAACGAACAGGTCGGCCGAGGCATAGTGCATGCCCAATTGGTCGCTGCTGACGGCGCCGGTGAGGATGATGTCGGGGTCGAGCCGGGCCAGGCGCGCGTACTCGGGACCGCTGCCGACCAGCACCAGCTTGGTGTAGGGACGTTCGCGCCGCACCGCCTGCCAGGCCTGGACCACCAGATCGAGATTCTTCTCGGCCGCCAGCCGCCCGACGCACAGCATCACCAGGTCATCGGCGCCTGCACCCCATTCGGCGCGCAAGCGGATGTTGCGCTGCTGCGGGTTGAACTGCTGGCGATCGATGCCGCGCGACATCAGGCGCAGGTTGTGCATGCCCATGTCCGAGAGTTGCGCGACCAGCTCCCGCGTAGGCGCCAGGTTGATCTGGCAGCGGTTGTGAAAGCGTCGCAGATAGCCTTCCACTGCCGGGCGCAGAAAGCCCAGCCGGTAATGCTCGGTGTAGCGGTCGAAATGGGTGTGGTAGCCGGCCACCACTGGCAGTTGCAGCCCGGTGGCAGCCTGCAGGGCCGAGCGCCCCAGCGGGCCTTCGGTCAGGATATGCACGACATCCGGGCGTTCGCTTTGCCAGAGGTGGCGCAGGGTGCTTTTTGCGGGCAGTCCGAAGCGGATGCCGTTGTAGCCCGGCACGCCGATACCGGATACCAGTGTGGTGGGCAGGTCGGCAAAGCTTGCCAGGCGTGCGGCGTCTTCGTCGGGTTGGCGGGGACGCACGATGCGCAGCCGATGGCCGAGCGCCTGCAGGCCGTTGACGACCCGCCCGGCCGTCATGGCCACGCCATTGAGTTCAGGCGGGAAGGTCTCCGTCACCAGTGCCACCCGCAGCGGCGCGGCCGCAGACGCGCCGGTTGGCATGGCGGTACTGTGCAAGGCCGTCATGCGGCCGGTGTGGGGTGGGCTGGACGCATTCATGACTGCCCAATGTAGGCAGGTGGCATGAATTTCAGGTGACGTCGCTGTGACGCTTGCGTGACGAGGCGCGGGCGGGGACCTGCAAGCAGAGGAGAGAAAGAGCGCGAACTGGAGCCGGCGTGAACAGGTTACTCAGTAGTTGCGCCCGGCCTTGTACATGGCGTGCTGGCGGCGCTGCAGGGTGGCCGTTTGCGCCAGTGCCTGGCGGGTGTGGCTGGCGTGTGCGTGGGTGATGGCCAGGCCCAGGGCATCGGCGGCATCGGTGCCGGGCAGGCCGGGCAACTGTAGCAGGCGCCTGACCATCTCCTGGATCTGCGATTTGGCGGCGCGGCCGTGGCCCGTCATGGCCTTTTTCATCTGCAATGCGGTGTATTCGGCCACCGGCAGATCGTGTGCCACCAGCGCGGTCAGGCAGGCGCCGCGGGCCTGGCCCAGCAGCAGCGTCGATTGCGGGTTGACGTTGACGAAGACGATCTCCACGCAGGCTTCGTCGGGTCGGTACTGGCTGCTCAACTGGGCGATGCCGTCGAAGATGATTTTCAGGCGTGCGGGCAGGTCGCCGCGCGCAATGGCGGTGGTGCGGATGGTGCCGCTGGCCACGTAGTTCAGTTGTTGACCCTGCACGTCGATCACGCCAAAGCCGGTGGTTTGCAGGCCGGGATCAATGCCGAGGATGCGCATGGGGAGGTGGTTCGGGGGCGGTGGGGGAGGGCGGGCCGGACGGGCTGGTTCTAAGCGATTGGATGGGCACGAGTGTAGCGAACTTCGTCCGGCTGCTTGCACCATGCGCGGGAGATTCCGGTGCGCGTGCGCCATCCACTGCACCGTATTGGCGCAATTTGTACGCAATACTCAAAAAACTTGTATGCAATTTGATGTTCATGTCGTATGCGTTAGTGGCACGGCATTTGCATACAGGTTTGGGCATGAATGAATCCGCACTGTCTCCCGCCGCCATCGAGGTCGTTGCCCTGACCAAGCAATACGCGCAGGGCAAGCCGGCCGTCGATGCCATCAACCTCAAGGTCGAGGGCGGCAGCTATTGCTGTCTGCTGGGGCCTTCGGGCTGCGGCAAGAGCACCACGCTGCGCATGATCGCAGGGCATGAGAGCGCCACCAGCGGCGATATCCTGCTGGACGACAAGAACATCACCGACCTGCCGGCCGCGGCGCGGGGCACGGCCATGATGTTCCAGAGCTTTGCGCTGTTCCCGCATCTCTCGGCACTGGACAACGTGGCCTTCAGCTTGAAGATGAGGGGTGTGCGCCGGGCCGAGCGCCACGCCCGCGCGCAGGAACTGCTTGAACGCGTGGCCATGGGCCACCTGGCGGCGCGCAAGCCGGCAGAGTTGTCGGGTGGGCAGCAACAGCGTGTGGCGCTGGCACGCGCACTGATCACGCAGCCGCGTGTGCTGCTGCTCGATGAGCCGCTCTCGGCGCTGGATCCATTCCTGCGCGTGCAGATGCGCGCCGAGTTGCGCCGCTGGCAGCAGGAACTGGGCCTCACCTTCATCCACGTCACGCACTCGCAGGAGGAGGCGATGGCGCTGGCCGACACGATGGTGGTGATGAACCATGGTCGCATCGAGCAGATGGGCTCACCCTACGAGGTCTACAACCGTCCGTCCACCGAATTCGTGGCGCGTTTCATGGGCGGGCATAACGTGATCGAGACGCCGCAGGGCAAGATCGGCGTGCGTACCGATCAGGTGTGCATCAGCCCGGATGACGCGCCGCTCGATGCGGCCGAGCCGCAACTGCCGGTGATCGTCACCGATGTCGAGTATCAGGGCACCTACGTGCTGTTGGGCCTGCAGCAGCAGGGCCGCAAGTTTGCCGCGCATGCCACGGCGGAGTTCTCTGCCATGGTGCCGGAGGCCGTCTACGCTGCCATGCCGTTCGCCGTGGGCCAGCCTGCCTGCATGCACTGGCGCACCGGCGCGGCGCATGTGCTGACGGCCTGAGCTCCGTTGGCGCCACCGTGCACGTATCCATGTTCCCTTCCCCCTTCCCATCCCACACAGGAGTGATCCGCCATGTCCGATACCCATGATTTCCCGCAACGCCTCAAGAGCGGCCTGAGAGCCGGCGTGCAGCGCCGTACCATGCTCAAGGGCACGGCGGCCATTCTGGCCACAGGCCTGTTCCCGGCCGTGCATGCCCAGGAGAAGCCGGTGCTGCGCTACCTGGGCACGGCGGTCAACCAGGACAAGGCGATTGCCGACAAGTTCAAGGCCGACACCGGCATCACGCTGCAGTACGTGGCCGTGACCACCGATGACGTGACGCGCCGTGCCGTCACGCAGCCCAACAGTTTCGACCTGATCGACACCGAGTACTTCTCCCTGAAGAAAATCGTGCCGACCGGCAACCTCAAGGGCATCGATGCCAGGCGCGTGAAGAACGCCGGCAAGATCACCTCGCTCTTCACCAACGGCACGGTGGGTGGCAAGACCGTGGGCGACCAGGGCACCGCGCCCAAGAAGGTGATCTTCCTCGAAGGTGAGAAGAGCAAGGACTTCGCCAGCGCACCCACTGAATGGCTGTCGCTGATCCCGACCACCTACAACGCCGACACGCTGGGCATCCGCCCCGACCTGATCGGGCGCCCGATCGAATCCTGGGCCGAACTGCTCAACCCGGAATTCAAGGGTAAGGCCTCGATCCTGAACATCCCTTCCATCGGCATCATGGATGCGGCCATGGTGGTCGAGGCCCAGGGCATCCACCAGTACGCCGACAAGGGCAACATGACCAAGGCCGAAATCGACCTGACCATCAAGACGTTGATCGAAGCCAAGCGCGCCGGCCAGTTCCGCGCGCTGTGGAAGGATTTCAACGAGTCGGTCAACCTGATGTCCTCGGGCGAAGTGGTGATCCAGTCGATGTGGAGCCCGGCCGTCACCGCCGTGCGGGGCAAGGGCATCCCGTGCGTGTTCCAGCCGCTCAAGGAGGGCTACCGCGCCTGGGCCTCGGGCTTTGGCCTGCCCACCACGCTCTCGGGCGCCAAACTGGACGCGGCCTATGAGTTCATCAACTGGTTCCTCGACGGCTGGGCCGGTGCCTACCTCAACCGCCAGGGCTACTACAGCGCCGTGCTGGAGACCGCGCAGGCCAACATGGAGCCATACGAATGGGCCTACTGGATGGAAGGCCAACCCGCTGCGCAGGACATCAAGAGCCCGCAGGGCGTGGTGATCGCCAAGGCCGGCGAGGTGCGCGACGGCGGCAGTTACGAGCAGCGCATGGGCAACATCGCCTGCTGGAACGCGGTGATGGACGAGAACAACTACATGGTGCAGAAGTGGAACGAGTTCGTCGCCGCTTGAGTAGCTAAGTAGCTAAGTAGCTAAGTAGCTAAGTAGCTAAGTAGCTAAGTAGCTAAGCAACTGAGCGCTTGATCGTTCAAGGCTGGTGGGTGCTGCCGGTGCCATGCCCCGGCTCCGGCAGCCATCCCCACATCAAGGCGCCAACAGGGCACTACCAGGGCAGTATCAGGACGCCACCATGGCAACCTACCAATGGCAGACACCATGAGCACATCTCCCTTGACATCCTCCATCGCGGCCGCGCCGCCTGCGCGCAGCACGGATACCGGCACGGGCGCAGGCCGCCGCGGTCTGCCACAAGGCTTCTCGGCCTGGTGGCAGGCGCTGCCGATGAGTCTGGTCTTTCTGCTGTTCTTCCTGGTGCCGCTGGCGCTCATCCTGATGGTGAGCTTCTGGAACTACAACGAGTATGAGTTGCTGCCCGGCTTCACGCTGGACAACTACGCCTCCATTTTCCGCGGCTGCTCCAACACCGCCGACTGGTGCGTGACGCTGCGCACCTACTGGTCGACGCTGAAGTTCGGTCTGCTGGTATGGGCCATCACGCTGGCGTTGGGCTTCACGGTGGCCTACTTCCTGGCCTTTCACGTGCGCAGCAGCACGGTGCAGACCTTGCTGTTCGTGCTGTGCACCATCCCGTTCTGGACCTCGAACGTGATCCGCATGATCTCCTGGGTGCCGCTGCTGGGCCGCAACGGTTTGGTGAACCAGACGCTGCAGGGCCTGGGCCTGACCAGCGCGCCGCTCGACTGGTTGCTGTTCTCCGATTTTTCGGTGGTGCTCGCCTTCGTGCACCTCTACACCATGTTCATGATCGTGCCGATCTTCAACAGCATGATGCGCATCGACCGCAGCCTCATCGAGGCCGCCAGCGACAGCGGCGCCAGTGGCTGGCAGACGCTGTGGAACGTGATCGTGCCGCTCTCGAAGACCGGTATCATCATCGGCTCGATCTTCGTCATCACCATCGTGATGGGGGATTTCGTCACGATCGGCGTGATGGGCGGACAGCAGATCGCTTCGGTGGGCAAGATCATCCAGGTGCAGACCTCGTACCTGCAGTTCCCGCTGGCGGCGGCCAATGCGGTGATCCTGCTGGTGGTGGTGATGATGATGATCTGGGCGCTCACGCGCCTGGTCGATATCCGCAAGGAGCTGTGAGCATGATGCGCAAACCCGAGACACGCCCGCGCAGCTTCTGGCTGCTGGCATTGATTTTCTCGCTGTTCGTGCTGTTCATGTACGGGCCGACACTGGTGATTTTCCTGCTGAGCTTCCAGGGCCCCGAGGGCGGCCTCACCTTTCCGATGCGCGGTGTCTCGCTGCACTGGTTCCGCCAGTTGGCCGAGGGCCTGGGCGTGGTGGACATCGGCGCTGCGCTGCGCCGCTCGCTGGCGCTGGGCGTGGCGGTGATGCTGCTGACGGTGGTGCTCTCGGTGCTGGCCGGGCTGGCATTCCGGCGTGGCTTCCGGGGTGCTTCGCTGGTGTTCCTGGTGGCGGTGGCCAGCCTCATCATGCCCTCGATCATCGTCTCGCTGGGCATTGCGCTGGAGTTCCGCCTGCTCGACGACCTGTTCAAGGGTGCGCTGGGCCTGTTTGGCATGCAGGATGCGCTGGAGCGGTATGGCACCAGCCTGGGCCTCTTCACCTCGGCGCTGGGCGCGCACCTGACCTGGACGCTGCCTTTCGGGCTGCTGATCATGTTCGCCGTGTTCAACCGCTTCAACCGCGCCTACGAGGAGGCGGCCGACGACCTGGGCGCCACGCCCTGGCAGCGCTTCTGCCATGTGGTGCTGCCACTGATCGCGCCGTCGGTGGTGGGCATCGGCATGTTCGGTTTCACGCTCTCGTGGGACGAGATTGCCCGCACCTCGCAGGCCATCGGTGATGTCAACACCCTGCCGCTGGAACTGCAGGGCCTGACGACCACGGTGACCACGCCGGCCATCTATGCCCTCGGCACGGTGACCACGCTGATTTCGTTCCTGGCCATCGGCCTGGCGCTGGGCCTGGCCTGGCTGCTGCGGCGACGGCGCGCCGGCGCGGCCTGAGCGCAATGGCAGGAACTTGCTTTTTTGATGAACATGCTGGACACACGAATCGACCACGACGCATCCACTGGGGGTGGCACAGCCGCTCCCAGCGATGATGCCATGTATGAACGCATGATCAATGCCATCCTTGAGCACCGCCTGCTGCCCGGCACCCGGCTGGGCGAGGACAAGCTCGCCGGCATCTTCGGCGTCTCGCGCACGCGCGTGCGACCCGTGCTGGTGCGCCTGGCGCACGACCGGCTGGTGACGCTGCGCCCGCACCGCAGCGCCGCCGTGGCCTCGCCCAGTGCCGAGGAAGCCCGCGAAGTATTCGAGGCGCGCCGCCTGATCGAGCCGCGCCTGGTCAGCGGCTTCGTGCAGCACGCCTCGGCCGCCGAGATCGATGCGCTGCGCCAGTGCGTGCGCGACGAGCAGGCCGCGCGCAGCCACGGTGATCGCCACAAGGCCATTCGCCATTCCGGCCAGTTCCATGGATTGCTTGCACAAGGGGCCGGTCAGCAGACGCTGGCGGCCATCCTGCAGGACCTGATCTCGCGCACCTCGCTGGTGCTGATGCTGTATGGCCAGTCCGATGCCGTGCAGGCGAGTCCGGAGAGCCTGCGGCTGAGCAATTGCCGTTGCGTCGAGCATGAGCGCCTGATCGATGCGATCTCCCTGCGGGATGCGCCGATGGCCGTGACACTGATGCTCGAACACCTGCAGGATCTGGAGAGCACCCTGTGCTTCGAGACCGCTGCCGCCGAAGTTGACCTGGGCAGCATGCTGGCCTGATCGCAAGGAAGATTCCCACCATGCCATCCCCCGCGCCCGCACGTCAGCTGCTGGTCATCAACCCCAATACCAGCGATTCGGTCACCGCCTTGCTGCAGCACCATGTGCAGGATGCGGTGCAGGCCTCTCAACAGGGCGATGCCGCCGCAGTGCCGGCGGCGCAGGCTGTACCGGCTGTACCAGCCGTTGAGGTGCGCTGCGTGACCGCGCGCCTGGGCGCGGCCTACATCTCGTCCGAGGCCAGCTACGCCATCGCCTGCCATGCCGCACTCGATGCCTGGGCGGCTGCCATGGCGCCGTCAGCGTCTGCAGCAGCACCTGTACCTGCACCTGCACTGGAGCCTCCATGGCGGCCGGATGCGGTGCTGATCGGCTGCTTTGGCGATCCGGGCCTGCTGGCCTTGCGTGAGCTCTCGCCGGTGCCCGTCAGTGGCCTCGCCGAGGCCTCGTTCATCCAGGCGGCCCGCCATGGCCGCTTCGGCGTCGTCACCGGCGGCGAGCGCTGGAAGCCCATGCTGGCGCGCCTGGCGCAGGTGCTCGGCTGCGAGGCGCTGGCCGGCATCGATACCGTGCCTTTGACCGGGGCCCAACTGGCGGCCGATCCGCAGCGTGCCCACGCGGTGCTTGCCGCTGCCTGCGCCGACATGGCCCGGCGCCTGGATGTGCAGGCCATCGTGCTGGGCGGCGCGGCGCTGGCCGGCATGGCGGCCCGCATCCAGGCGGAGGTGGGGGTGCCGCTGATCGACAGCGTGGCGGCAGGCGCGGCACATGTGCTGGCACTGCCGGCCCTGCCATCGCTTGCATCTTCGGCCATGGGCGCGGGCGGCGTGTCGTGGCGCAATCTGTCGCCAGAGCTGCAGGCGGCCCTGGCCGGCGCCTGTTGAGAACCTGTTGACGATCTTTTCGCGGGTCACGCAGGAGGTCAAGAATGCAGCGGGCAAGATGCCTGTCGCAGCCCGGACTGGGTGTCTGGGCAACGCGGGCAACGCCGCAGACGCGGTTCTCCAGTGCAACCCGAATGGCATGCGCATGCCATCCGGCTGCATGGCGAAACTATGCTCGGGTTCTGAGAGGTCCGTATCCATCGGCGAGAGATGCCGCCGCTGCGCTCAATCCTGCTGCGCCGCCGGGATCTGGACCGCTCCCATGCGCGCCGCGATGGTACGCGTGCGCTGCTGCATATAGGGGCTGTAGGGGTTCTGGCCGAGCCGGCGTGGCTGCGGCAGCATCACCGCCAGGCGGGCGGCCTGCTCGGCGCCCAGGCGCGCCGCACCGGTCTTGAAATAGTGGCGGGCGGCAGCCTGGATGCCGTAGATGCCGTCGCCCCATTCGACCTGGTTGAGGTAGATGTCGAGGATGCGCTCCTTGGGCAGCGTCCATTCCAGCATCCAGGCCAGCACCAGCTCCTGGCCCTTGCGCAGCAGGCTGCGCTCACTGGAGAGAAAAAGGTTCTTGGCGAGCTGCTGGGTGATGGTCGAGCCGCCGTGGATGCGCGCGTCCTCCTCGCTGCGCGTGTTGCGTTGCCAGGCCCGCTCGATGGCCTGCCAGTCGGCGCCGCGGTGCGCGAAGAACAGGCTGTCCTCGGAGGCGACGACGGCACGCCGGGCATGGTCGGCAATCGCGTCCGCGGCCACGTTCTGGTGTTGCCAGCGGATGGCGCGGCCATCGCGCAGGTTTTCCCAGATGGCCGTGCGCTGGAAGCTGGTCGAAGGTGGCTGCCACCAGCGCAGTGTGGCGATGGACGCCAGCAGAAAGAGCTGCAGGCTCAGCACCGCCAGCAGCACCATCACCAGCCAGCGCCCGGCCGCCGCCGGCAGGCTCCGGGCAGAGCGGCCGCCGCCGGTCATGGCGTCAGGTCCAATTCCTGCCGCAGCGCCTGCAACACCGGCTGGCTGGGCGGGCGCAGGCCGCGCCAAAGCTGGAAGGATTCGGCCGCCTGCTCGACCAGCATGCCCAGGCCGTCGCGCAGCCGGGCCTCGGGGCAGTGCTGCCCTACCCAGCCGAGAAAGCCCTGCGCGGCCGGGCCGTACATCATGTCGTAGGCCAGAGCGTCGTCGGTGAGCAGTTGATCCAGGCGCTGCAGTGGCAGCGCCTGGCCCTGCAGGCTGCTGGCGGTGGCATTGATGAGGGCGTGCATGCGCGGCAGCGCGGATTTGTCCACCGCGTCGAGGGCCAGTGCCCGCAGCGCCACGCCCAGCTGCTGCGCGAGCGGCTGGTGCAGCGCCACCAGCGCCTGCGCGCGCCCGGCACTGCGGTTGGCCACGGTGATGGAGGCCGGGCGCTCCTGCAGCAGCGGCGCCAGCGCGCCGGCGGCAGCCCCACCCGCGCCGAGCAGCAGCAGGTGGCGGCCGGCCAGTGCGAAGCCGGCATTGGCGGTGATGTCGCGCACCAGGCCGATGCCGTCGGTGTTGTGCGCCTCGATGCGCCCGTCGGCGTGCAGGATCAGCGTGTTGGCGGCACCGGCGAGCTCGACGCGCTGGCTGCGGATGCTGGCCAGCGCGGCGGCCTGCTGCTTGAAGGGCACGGTGACATTGCAGCCCCGCACACCACTTTGGCACAGCTGCGCCAGCGTGTCGGCAAAACCGTCGAGCGGCGCCAGGCGGCGCTCGTATTCCAGCGCCTGCCCGGTCAGCGCGGCGAAATGCCGGTGGATGGCCGGCGAGCGGCTGTGTGCGATGGGGTTGCCGATCACGACATACCGGTCTGCGTCAGCATGGTTGGCGGCCGTGTCATGCGTGTCATGCGTGTCATGCGTGTCATGCGCGTCATCGGTGTCACGCGCCGCGCTAGGGGGCGTCGGCTGGATTGGTGTCGTTGCTGCCATCGGTGGAGAACTCCTGCAACTGGGTGGCCAGGGTGGCATCGCGCTTGAATTCGAAGCGCGAGATGAAACCGATCTGGTCGGCCGCGCCGCGCATGGCCTGGCTGAAGGGCCCGAACGGTCCGGCAGCGTGCACGATGGCCTCGGCGCGGCGGTCCAGCGCCGGATTGCCCGAGCTTTGCACCACCTCGGTGGAGAGGACGCTGCCGTCGTGGTTGATCATCACGATCATCAGCAGGCTGCCGTAGAGCTGGCGGCCGTTCTGGGTGGGAAACTGGCTGGTGCCGCGCTGCTCGATGGCATTGCGGGTCTGGTCCAGGTAGATGGCCGAGACCGAATCCTGCGTGGCGGGGCTGATATAACGCTTCTTGGGGCGTTCGTTTTCGATTTTGACGAGGCGTTCGATCTCGGCGAGCTGCTTGATGAGCAGCAGGCGTTTTTCTTCCTGGGCCTGCTCCCTGGCCGTCAGTCGGGTCTTGCGCGGGTCTGGCACGGGCAGCGCGGCAACCTGCTGGCGCAGCTCGGCGAGCAGGCGGTTTTGCACCTCGCGGGCGGTTTCCTCGCGGCGTTCGGCCTGCTCGGTGTCGCTGCCGACGCTGGTCAAGGCTGAATAGGGCAACGGACTGGTGGCGCGGCCCTGGTCGGCATCGCCGCCACCGGCGAGCGCAACCTGCGCCACGGCCTTGGCCTGCTCGGGCCTTTCATTGGTTTCGGCATTGACCAGAATGACTTCCAGCGGCAGCTCGGAGAACATGCGCTCGAAGGTCTGCGGGCTGACGAAGCGGATTGTCAGCAGCACGGCATGCACCAGCACCGAGAGGATCAGTGCGATGGCGAAGGGCGAGAGGGTGCGCAGGCGCTCAGGGATTGTCACGGCGCTCGATTATCGCTGCTGGCCTTGGGGCGCAGCGGTGTCGCTACTGCCTTCGCCATTGCCTCCACCATCGGTCATGTCCACGGCAATGGCGAGGGATTCGGACAGCTCCTCGCCTTCTTCTTCGTCCTCGCCGGCGTCGTTGGCGGCCAGCGGGACCTGGCCGGCAGCGTCAGCAGGGCGTTCGAGGCGCTCGGTGACGGTGCCGGAGACTTCCAGCGCGATCAGGTCGATCTCGCCCAGGCGCACGCGCACCCGCGCGCCGCGCGCCAGATCCTGCGCGCCCAGCACGCGCAGCACCAGCGGCAGCGTGTCGGCGCGCACCAGCGGGATGTCGCCCTGCGAGGCGTCCTTGATGATGGTCGCCTCGACGTCCTGGATGCCGTTTTGCTGCAGGTAGCGCAGCGTCCAGAAACGCTCCATGTCGCCCTGGTAGCGGTTGTAGGCGGTATAGGCGGCGTCGAAGCCGCTGATGATGGAGAACAGCTCGGCATCCCTGGGCTTGAAAGGCGCGGCCAGCGCGGCGGTGCTGCCGTGCTGCGCGGCGGCGATGATCTGCCACTGGTTGAGCAGATCGACGTAGCGGCGCAGCGGCGAGGTGCTCCAGGCGTAGCTGGCCACGCCCATGCCGGCATGCGGTAGCGCCTTGGTGCCCATGCGCACCTTCACGCCCGGCGCAAGGCTGTGCTGGCTGCGGTAGATGGCCGGCACGCCCAGGCCGGCAAGCCAGCCGCCCCAGTGGCTGTTGGCGACGATCATGGCCTCGGCGACGATCAGGTCCAGCGGCGCGCCGCGCTGGCGCGTACTGATCTGCACGGTTTCGCTGCCATCGGGAATGTCACCTTGCTGACCCTGCAGGCGGAAGTTGTAGTCGGGCCGGTTGAAGGTCTCGGGCTTGCCGCGCACCACTTCGCGCCGCGCCTTGAGCACCTTGGCCAGACCGTGCAGAAAGGCCAGCTGCGGCTGCAGCGCCTGCAGCTCGGCCGGGGTTTCATGGCCGCTGGCCACGCCCGCGAGCCATTCCGCAGTGACGATATGCTCGATCTTGTCGAGCCGCAGGTTGTGCGCGGTGTTGACGCGCTCGATGCGGGTTTCGGCCGCCAGCGGTTCGAGCGTGCCTTCATCGTAGGTCACGTAAAGCGAGAGGGCCGGGTTGGCGCGGCCGGCCTCCAACGTATATTTCTGCACCACCTCGTCGGGCAGCATGGTGAGCTTGGCGCCCGGCATGTACACGGTGGAGAGGCGCGCACGTGCAAGCTGGTCGAGCGCGTCGCCGGGGCGGATTGCCAGGCCCGGCGCGGCGATGTGGATGCCCAGCGTCACCTGGCCGCTGCCCAGGCCCTGTACCGAGAGCGCATCGTCGATCTCCGAGGTGCTGGAGTCGTCGATCGAGAAGGCCTGCACGGGCGCGAGCGGCAAGTCCTGCGCGGGCTCGGGCGCTTGCACGGGGGGGAAGGCATAGCCCTTGGGAAACTGGTCGAACAGAAAGCGCTGCCAGTGGAACTCGTAGGCTGAGGCGATGGCGCCGGCGCGCTGCAGCAGTGTCAGCGGCGGCAGCTGCGTGCTGCGCGTGGCTTCGACCACGGCCTTGTACTCGGGCGCGTTCTTGTCGGGCTTGAAGAGGATCTTGTAGAGCTGTTCGCGGATGGCCACGGGCGTCTGGCCGGCCGCCAGCTCGGCCGCCCAGGCGTCGATCTGCAGCTGCTGCTGGCGCTTCTTCTCGATGGCGGCCAGGGCCTGCTGGAGCACGTCTTCGGGCGCCTTGCGAAAGCGCCCCTTGCCGGCGCGGCGGAAGTAATGGGGTGCATCGTAGAGGCGCAGCAGCGCCGCGACCTGGTGGGCCAGGTCGGTGTCGGCGCTGAAATAGTCGCGTGCGAATTCGGCGAAGCCGAACTCCTCGTCAGGGGCGAACTCCCAGGCCAGATCCAGGTCGATCTCGGGCGCGAGCGCCTGGGCCTGCTCCAGCAGGGCCTGCGGCGCGGGCTGCTCGAAATGGAGCAATGCGTTGGCCTTCTTGACCTTGACGCGCTTGCCACTGGCGAGCTCGACCTGGGAGGAGGCGTCGGCCTCGGAGAGGACGCGGCCGGCGAGGAACTTGCCGGTTTCTTCGAACAATAGGTACATCGCGCTATTTTCGCATGCGCGGCCGGGTCGCACGAGGGCAAGACACCTGAAGCGTCCGCTCGTCCGCTCGTCCGTTCGATTGCTTGGCCGCTCGGTTGCTCAGTTGCTTGGGTACGTAGCGGCCAGGCTGGCCAGATCGATGCGCTGCCAGGACCCCTGGCCCTGATGACGCAGCACGTCGGCACGTGGCGGGGTGGCCGCGAGGTCCCAGTCACTGAGGACGATGCGTTGCAATCCGTCACCCAGCGCATGCTCGCCGGGCATGTGGGTGTGGCCGTGGATCAGCGTCCGGCAGTCGGCGGCGCGCAGCCAGGCGCGCGTGGCTTCGGTGTTGAGATCCACGTAGCTGCTTTTGTCCTGGCCGCTTTTGCGCGTTTCGCTTTCGGTGCGCAGCCGGGTGGCGAACTGGCGCCGCTCGGCCAGCGGCTGAGCGAGGAACTGCCGCTGCCATTCGGGGTTGCGGCTGAGGGCGCGAAAGCGCTGGTAATCGGTGTCGTCGGTGCACAACGCATCACCGTGCGAGAGCAGAGTGCGGTCCCCGGCGAGCGGCAGCACGGTCGGGTCCGGCAGCAGCGTGAGGCCGGCAGCCTCGGCAAAGGCCGCGCCGATCAGGAAGTCGCGGTTGCCGTGCATGAAATAGAGCTGCTTGCCGCCGATACTGGCGGCGTGCAGCACGGCAGCGACTTCGGCTTCGAAGCTGCCGGACTCGTCCAGCACGTCGTCGCCGATCCAGGCCTCGAACAGATCCCCCAGCATGAGGATGCGGTTTGCCGGGGTTGTCTGCAGGTACCGCCGGAAGGCCTGCCAGGTGGCCGGCTGGCTGCGCTGCAGGTGCAGATCGGCCAGGCAGTCGATGATCTCCGATCTTGCCTGTTGGGCGTTCACTGCCGCTGGCAGCGGCAGCTCGGCAAGGGGCGGCAGGGCTGGGCCCATCGCTGGCGCTTCGGAAGGCCGGGAGCGGGTTCTTAGACCACCACCGCCTTGGTGATGACCACGTCTTCCTTGGGCACGTCGTCATGGAAACCGCGGCGGCCGGTCGCCACGCCCTTGATCTTGTCGACCACCTCGGTGCCGTCGACCACCTTGCCGAACACGGCGTAGCCCCAGCCGTCCTGGCCGGGGTAGTTCAGGAAGTCGTTGTTGCGCACGTTGATGAAGAATTGCGCACTGGCCGAATGCGGCGCGCTGGTGCGTGCCATGGCAATGGTGTACTGGTCGTTCTTGAGGCCGTTCTTGGCTTCGTTCTCGATCGGCTCGTTGGTGGGCTTTTGCGTCATGCTCGGCTCGAAGCCGCCGCCCTGGATCATGAAGTTGCCGATCACGCGGTGGAAGATGGTGCCGTCATAGTGGCCGCTGTTGACGTAGTTCAGGAAGTTCTCGACGCTCTTGGGTGCCTTCTCGGCATCGAGTTCGAGCGTGATGGTGCCTTGGCTGGTCTGCAGTTCGACTTTTGGGTTGCTCATGGTGGGCTCCTCGGGTTGATGGTGGAAAGGGGGAGGGAGTGGGCCGGTCTTTTACTCGACAGTGCTGGCCGAGAGGATGAGGATCGGCTGGACGGGCACGTTCTGGTGCGGGCCCTGGTTGCCGGTCGGGACGGACTTGATCTGGTCGACCACGTCCATGCCCTCGACGACCTTGCCGAAGACGGCATAGCCGGGGTTGCCCGGGCGCGCGTCGAGCGGCGTGTTGTTGGCGACGTTGATGAAGAACTGGCTGGTGGCGGAGTTGGGCACCATGGTGCGTGCCATGGCGATGGTGCCGCGTTCATTCTTGAGGCCGTTGTCGGCCTCGAGCACGATGGGCGCACGCACCGGTTTTTGCTGCAGCTCGGGTGTGAAGCCGCCACCCTGGATCATGAAACCGTCGATCACGCGGTGGAAGATGGTGCCGTCGTAGTGCTTGTCCTGCACGTACTGCAGGAAGTTCTCGACCGTGCGGGGGGCCTTCTCGCGGTTGAGTTCGAGCACGATGGGGCCGGCGCTGGTCTCGAGCTTGACGCGCGGCGCATCTGCGGTTGCGGCCGCCGCCGCATTGGCGCTCGCGCTGGTTGGGGCCGGGGTGGCATTCTGCGCCAGCACAGGATGCAGGGCCAGTGCGGCGCAGGCGCCGAGCAGCAGGGTGCGCAGGGTCTGGCGTTTGGCGTGGATCATGGTCATGGTCGGTTCAGTCGCTTCAAGGGTTGCGGGAGGCTTGGAGAAGGGGCATGCGTGCGCCGGACGAGGCGGAAAGTTCCCGGCAGGGCCGGGGACAGGCCGGGTTCAGCGCGGCTGCTGGGCATTGGCGTCCAGAAGGGGGCGCAAGGCCTCGATCTGCTGTGCCTGGGCGGCAGAGGGGGCGAGCTCCTGGGCCGTTTGCAGGTGGCCGTCCGCCAGGCGCAGCAGCACGTCGGCGAGGTTGGCATGGGCCTGGGCATAGTTGGGGTTGCTGCGCAGCGCTTCTTCCAGGAGGCTGCGTGCTTCTTCCAGGCGGCCCTGGCCGGCGCGGATCGCCGCCAGGTTGTTCCAGGGTTCGGGCAATTCCGGGTATTGCTGGGTGAGGTCGGTGAGGGTTTTTTCCGCATCGCCCTGGCGGCCCAGCGCCGATTCGGCATTGGCCTTGAGGAACTGCAGTTGCGGATCGCGCGGGAATTCGGCTATTCCGGCCTCGGCGGCGGCCAGGGCCTGTTCGGCCTGCCCGTTGGCCAGCCATTGGGCAATCTGGACGTGCTGCGCAGTCTGCGCCTGCGCGGCGGCAGCGGCGAGACTCAATGCCAGCAGCAGGGCCAGCAGGCCAGCCAGGCGGCGAACTGGGAGAGGGAGGGAGGAGGAGGGCGTGGACATGGCTGCGGGGAGGCCGGGAACAATCGCATAGTATAGGGGCCCTGCCGACCAGGGCAGCGGGCAGCGGGCAGCGCGCATGGGCCGCTGGCGCGCCCATGCGCGCATGGATTGGGGCCATTGCCGGCCATGTGCGGGCATGCCGGGCCAAATGCCTCGATAATCGAACACTTTGCGTCTTTGTAACAGTCCGTGGGTATGAGCCTTCGCATCTACAACACCCTCTCACGATCCATCCAGGCCTTCGAGCCCATCGAACCGGGCCACGTGCGCATGTACGTGTGCGGCATGACCGTCTATGACCTGTGTCACCTGGGGCATGCACGCTCGATGGTGGCCTTCGATGTGGTGCAGCGCTGGCTCAAGGTGAGCGGCTACCGCGTGACCTATGTGCGCAACATCACCGACATCGATGACAAGATCATCCGCCGCGCGCTGGAGAACGGCGAGAGCATCCGCAGCCTGACCAACCGCATGACCGAGGCCTTGCATGCCGACGCCGATGCGCTGGGCATCGAGCGGCCCACGCACGAGCCGCGCGCGACCGAGTACGTGCCGCAGATGCTCGAGATGATCGGCCGTCTCGAACAAAAGGGCCTGGCCTACCGCAGCGCCGGCGACAGCGGCGAGGGCGACGTCAACTATGCGGTGCGCAAGTTTCCCGGCTACGGCAAGCTCTCGGGCAAGTCGCTGGAGGAGTTGCGCGCCGGCGAACGCGTGGCCGTGCTCGACGGCAAGCAGGATCCGCTCGACTTCGTACTGTGGAAGAGCGCCAAGCCCGATGAGCCGCAGGATGCCCAATGGGGCAGCCCGTTCGGCACCGGACGGCCCGGCTGGCACATCGAGTGCTCTGCCATGAGCTGTGCATTGCTGGGGGAGCATTTCGACATCCACGGCGGCGGCGCCGACCTCACTTTCCCGCACCACGAGAACGAGATCGCCCAGAGCGAAGGCGCCAGCGGCGAGCGTTTCGTCAACGTGTGGATGCACAACGGCTTCATCAACGTCGACAACGAGAAGATGTCCAAGAGCCTGGGCAACTTCTTCACCATCCGCGACGTGCTGCAGCAGTTCGATGCCGAGACCGTGCGCTTCTTCATCCTGCGCAGCCACTACCGCAGCCCGCTCAACTACAGTGACGTGCACCTGCGGGATGCGCGCGCCGCGCTCAAGCGCCTCTATACCGCGCTGGATCTGGTGGCGCCGGCCGCGCTGGCGGGCATCGACTGGAGCGAGCCGCATGCCGCGCGTTTCCAGGCCGCGATGAACGAGGACTTCGGCACGCCCGAGGCGATCGCCGTGCTGTTCGAGCTGGCCGGCGAAGTCAACCGCAGCCAGGACGCGCAGGCCGCCGCACTCCTCAAGGCGCTGGGGGGCACCATCGGCATCCTGCAGGGTGACCCGACCGCCTTCCTGCAGGCCGGCGCCGGGCTGGATGCCTCGTCCATCGAGGCCTTGATCGCCGAGCGCGCCGCCGCCAAGGCGTCGAAGAACTATGCGCGGGCCGACCAGATCCGCGCCGAACTGCTGGAGCAGGGCGTGGTGCTCAAGGACACGCCGCAAGGCACGAGCTGGGAGATGGCCCTCGCATGAAGCCGCCCGATTCCCGCCCGCTGCGCCCATCCGCCCTTGAGGACACTCCGGCCGGCGCCAGTGGCAAGCCCGCTGCCAGAACGGCCGCGACCAAGACCGCTGCGAAGGCGCTTGCCAAGCCTGCGCCCAAAACGGTGGCAAAGCCCGCAACAAAGACGGCGGTCAAGATGGCCGGCAAACCTCGCAGCAAGACGCCTGCAACTGTGCCTGCCGCCAGTGACGGCTCCGATGCGGTGGCCCGGCCCGATTACTGGGATGAGGCTTGCCGCCACCTGGTCAAGAAGGACCGCATCCTGCGCCGCCTGATTCCGCAATACCAAGGCGCGAGCATCGAGTCGCGTGGCGATGCCTTTGCCACGCTGGCGCGCAGCATCGTCGGCCAGCAGATTTCAGTGGCGGCCGCCAAGACCGTGTGGGGCCGCTTCGAGGCGCTGGCTGGCAGCGCCATGACGCCTGCTCAGATCCTGGTGCTGGCGCCGACCGACATGCGCGCGGCGGGCCTGTCGATGCGCAAGATCGAGTATCTGCGCGACCTCGCCCTGCACTTCGGTGAAGAGCGCCTGTCCGTGCAGGACTGGCCGCAGTGGGAGGATGAAGCCATCATCTCCGAGCTGACGGCGGTGCGCGGCATCGGCCGCTGGACGGCCGAGATGTTCCTGATGTTCCACCTGCTGCGCCCCAATGTGCTGCCGCTCGATGACGTCGGCCTGATCCAGGGCATCAGCCGCAACTACTTCTCCGGCGAGCCCGTCAGCCGCAGCGACGCCCGCGAAGTGGCCGAGGCCTGGAAACCCTGGCGCAGCGTGGCCACCTGGTACATGTGGCGCTCGCTGGCCGTGCCGCAGGCCTACTGATACTGAGTTGCCGAGCCTGGCCGGCAGCCGGTTTGCTGCCCTCCATCGCGAAGGGCGGCGTTCGGGACGCCTGCCCTACAATAACCGTTTGCCCAATTCTTCCCGGCCCAGGCGGCAACAGGGACTGACAGATCACCATGGCCAAAAAGACCTACCTGGATTTCGAACAGCCGATTGCCGAGCTCGATCGCAAGATCGACGAGCTGCGCGCCGTCAACGACAGCAATGAATCGGTCAACCTTGCCTCGGAAATCGAGCAGCTTTCCAAGAAAAGCCTGCAGCTGACCAAGGATATCTACAAGAACCTCACCCCTTGGCAGACCACCAAGGTGGCGCGGCACCCCGACCGGCCCTACACGCTGGATTATGTGCGCGCGCTCTTCACCGACTTCACTGAGCTGCACGGCGACCGCCACTTTGCCGATGACGCTTCCATCGTGGGAGGCCTGGCCCGCTTCGAAGGCCGCCCCTGCGTGGTGATCGGCCACCAGAAAGGTCGCGACACCAAGGAGCGGGCCCGCCGCAACTTTGGCATGAGCAAGCCCGAGGGCTACCGCAAGGCGCTGCGCCTGATGAAGCTGGCCGAGAAGTTCGGGCTGCCGGTCTTCACCTTCGTGGACACGCCCGGCGCCTACCCCGGCATCGAGGCCGAGGAGCGCAACCAGTCCGAGGCGATCGGCCGCAACATCTACGAGATGGCGCAGCTCAAGACCCCCATCATCAGCACCATCATCGGCGAGGGCGGCTCGGGCGGCGCGCTGGCCATCAGCGTGGCCGACGTGGTCATCATGCTGCAGTACGCGGTGTATTCGGTCATCAGCCCCGAAGGCTGTGCCTCCATCCTTTGGAAGACCAGTGAGAAGGCCGAGGAGGCCGCCCAGGCGCTGGGCATCACAGCGCCGCGCCTGAAGTCGCTCGGGCTGGTGGACAAGGTCGTCAACGAGCCCGTCGGTGGCGCCCAGCGCGACTATCGCCAGATGGCGCTGCACCTCAAGCGCGCGCTCGATGAGGCCCTGCACGAACTGGGCGAACTGGCCACGCCCGAACTGCTCGAGCGCCGCTATCAGCGCCTGCTCAGCTATGGCGAATTTGCCGAGACCGAAGCCGCGGTCAAGAAGTAAGAACCTGTTCTAAGAGTAAGTACAAGCAATAGCCACAAGGTAGCCACGAACAGCAGGCATCAGGCATCAGGCATCAGAGCGTCCAGCCCCGGCCGTCCTTCGGCAAGGCAAAACGGTCCAGTGCCGGCTGCCATCGGCCTCCGGTTGCCGTCTTGGAGGTCGCAGCATGGCATCACCCACTCCGTCAGAGTACATCGCTGATGCGCTGCAAGACTTCGATCCGCCCTTGCCGCTGGCGGTGACCCTGAGCGGCGGTGCCGATTCGACGGCCCTGCTGCTGGCCTGCCGGCAGCGCTGGCCGCGTCAGGTGGTGGCCATCCACGTGCACCATGGCCTGCAGGTCGCGGCCGACGGCTTTGCCGCCTTCTGCGCGCGCCTGTGCGCCGCGCACGGCATCACGCTGCACATCGAATACACCGATGCCCGCCATGCACCTGGCGAAAGCCCCGAAGATGCCGCGCGGCGAGCCCGCTACGCGGCGCTCGAGCGTGGTGCTGCCGCGCTCGAGCAGCGGCTGGGCCTGCCCATCCCCTCCATTGCGCTGGCGCAACACGCCGACGACCAGGTCGAGACCCTGCTGCTGGCCCTGAGCCGCGGCGCTGGTCTGCCGGGCCTGGCGGCCATGCCGGCCCATTGGCTGCGTGATGGCCGGCACTGGTGGCGCCCGCTGCTGGGCGTGCCCGGTGCGCAGTTGCGGCAATGGCTGCGCGAGCGGGGGCAGGACTGGATCGAGGACCCGAGCAACACCGATGCCGGCTATACCCGCAACCGCATCCGCCACCAGGTGCTGCCGGCGCTGGAGGCGGCCCTGCCGGGCTGGCGCAACACCTTCGCGCGCAGCAGCGCCCATGCCGCACAGGCGCAGCAGTTGCTGGAGGAGGTTGCAGCCGAGGATTTGCAGCGCATCGGCACGCCACCGGCCATTGCCGCGTTGCGCGCGCTGCTGCCGGCGCGCCAGGCCAATGTGCTGCGCCACTGGCTGGCCCGCTGCCATGGCACGGCAGCCAGCACTGCGCAGCTGCGCGAACTGCAGCGCCAGCTCGCTGCCTGCCGCACGCGCGGCCACCAGATCCGCCTCAAGGTCGGGCGCGGCCATGTGCTGCGGCATGGTGCGGTGCTCGATTGGCAGGCGTCGCCCGATGCCTGAATGCATGGGCGCCATCCATGGCGGCTGGTTGACCCCTGCCTTAGCTTAGAATAGACGGGTTTTGCGTCTGGCAGCCGCATCATGGCCTTGAGGGACTCCCGAAGGCCGGCGGGCCTGCGCTTGTGGCATCTCTCTCAGGACTAGAACGGCACATGGCACTGATTGTTCACAAATACGGTGGGACCTCGATGGGCACCACCGAACGCATCCGCAACGTCGCCAAGCGCGTGGCCAAATGGGTCAAGGCCGGCCATCAGGTCGTCGTGGTGCCCAGTGCCATGAGCGGCGAGACCAACCGCCTGCTGGGGCTGGCCGCCGAATTGGAGCCGGCCGAGCGCACCCAGACCGTGCGCCGCGAGCTCGATGCATTGGCGGCCACTGGCGAGCAGGCCTCCTCGGCGCTGCTGGCCATTGCGCTGCAGGCCGAAGGCCAGCCGGCGGTGAGCTTCACCGGCTGGCAGGTGCCGGTGCGCACCGACAGCGCCTACATGAAAGCGCGCATCGAATCGATCGACGGCCAGCGCATCCGCAAGGAGCTCGATGGCGGCCGGGTCGTCATCGTCACGGGCTTTCAGGGCATCGACGAGCAGGGCAACGTCACCACGCTGGGCCGCGGCGGCTCGGACACCTCGGCGGTGGCGATTGCGGCGGCCATCAAGGCCGACGAATGCCTGATCTATACCGACGTCGATGGCGTCTACACCACCGACCCGCGCGTGGTGCCCAATGCCCAGCGCCTGAAGACCATCAGCTTCGAGGAAATGCTCGAACTCGCCAGCCTGGGCTCCAAGGTGCTGCAGATCCGCTCGGTGGAGTTTGCCGGCAAGTACCGCGTGCCGCTGCGCGTGCTCTCGAGTTTCACGCCGTGGGACATCGACCTGGCCCAGGAAGCGCAGTCGGGCACACTCATCACTTTCGAGGAAGACGAAAAAATGGAAAAAGCAGTCGTTTCTGGCATCGCCTTTACCCGTGACGAAGCCAAGGTGTCGGTGCTGGGCGTGCCCGACAAGCCGGGGATCGCATACAGCATCCTCGGCACGGTGGCCGATGCCAACATCGAGGTGGACGTGATCATCCAGAACCTCAGCAAGGACGGCAAGACCGACTTCAGCTTCACCGTGGCCCGTCCGGAATACGAGCGCACCGTCAAGCTGCTCAAGGAAGTCGTGCTGCCCAAGCTGGGCGAGGGCACCAGCGTGGTGAGCAACACCCAGATCAGCAAGGTCAGCATCGTCGGCATCGGCATGAAGAGCCACGCGGGTGTGGCCAGCACCATGTTCCGCGCGCTCAGCCAGGAAGGCATCAACATCCAGATGATCTCGACATCCGAGATCAAGACCTCGGTGGTGATCGACGAGAAGTACGTGGAACTGGCCGTGCGTGCGCTGCACACCGCCTTCGGCCTCGACGGCGACACGGTTATCGAAGTGCCCAAACGCAATGACGAAAAGTGAGCATCCGGCCTGGAATGACGTGATTTTTCAGGCATAATGTGCGTCTTTCGCGGAGACGTGACCGAGAGGCCGAAGGTGCTCCCCTGCTAAGGGAGTATGCGGTGATGAGCTGCATCAAGGGTTCGAATCCCTTCGTCTCCGCCAGATAGATCAGCAAAATGCAGGGATAGGCGACGCGGTGCTCGCAGCGCGTACTTCCCAGATGAAGCAGCCCTGTCCTGACAGTCGGCTGCTTTTTTTTATCCGTCCCGACCTACCTCAGGAGCGGCCGCATACCTCATGCGTTCTGCGATCCCGTTCCTTCGGATTGCACCTGAAAACCGCGTTTGCGGCGTTTTATATCCTCGCCGGGCCAGCAAGCCCGGCTGGGGTTTCGTCTTGCAGCCACGATTCTTCAGGCACTACGGCAAGCGCACCGGGACTTTGAACACGCTTTGCGGCGCGGCGCCTGCCATGGGCATACACCATGCCCTGCAGGTGCAAAGCCCGCATCGGCGGGCCATGCATTCAGTGCGCCACCCGCGATGGCGCGGCTGTCATGACCAGGGTCCGCAAGGCTTCCAGCGCGGCGCTGGCCTTGCGTTCGGCTGCGCGTTCGTCTCCCTCGATCAGATAGCGCCGCGCCATGGCCAGCGCGTTGATGGCGGACGCAAAGGATTGGGTCTCGGTATCGGGCCCGAGAGGCTGGCGGGTCACGCCGATCGGGGGCTCGGGGTAGGCAGCATCAAAACTGCTAGACTTGACGTGTTTCATGGCGACATTCCTTGCACAGTTATCGCTTTGTGACACGCCGGGGCGTTGTTGGCGCAACGCCCCGGCACCTATCGTGAGAGACAAGGGCTCTAGGGGCCATCACTGCTTCACGGCATCCCCTCCTGTCCTTGATCGTCCGCCGGCCGGACTGTCTGGCATCAACGCATGGGGAGTGGAGTGGCGCTATCCTACCTGCGGAATACCGAGCAAAAGAAGCAAAAAATAGTCAGTTTGCCTTACTTTTTGGTGGAACTCCGTCCAGTCCGATGTCCGAGGGGCTGCAGCGCGCTCATTCACCCCCGGAGGCCGGGCATCCATGCTGTTTCAGGCCCCGTCTCTTCGCAAAAAAAGCGCAGCCATGGCTGCGCTTTTTCGTGGGCGGAGGGGGGCCGGACAGCAGGGGCCGTCCCTTCCCGGCAAGTCATGCGCCATCGTTCCGAAGCAGGTCCTTGAGCGCATAGAGCTGCTGCAGCGCCTCGCGCGGCGACAGCGCATCGACATCCAACACCTGCAGGGCCTCCTCGACGGCACTCGGGGTGAGGTTCTCTGGCGCGGCAGCGGCCCGGGTTTCGGTGTGCAGCACCGCTGGGTCGATGGCGAAGAGGTCCGGCTGCTGGTTGCCGTGGTCCTGTTGCTGCAGCTTCTCCAGCGTGTGGCGGGCCTGGGTGATCACGGCGCCGGGCATGCCGGCCAGCCGGGCCACCTGGATGCCGTAGCTGCGGCTGGCGGGGCCGGGTTGCAACTCATGCAGGAACACGATGCGATTGCCCGTTTCCGTGGCGGCCACATGCATGTTGACGGCATGCGGATGGGTGGCTGGCAGCTCGGTGAGCTCGAAGTAATGCGTGGCGAACAGCGTGAAGGCCTGGGTTTTGTCATGCAGGTGGCTGGCGATGCTGCCGGCCAGCGCCAGGCCGTCGTAGGTGGAGGTGCCGCGGCCGATCTCGTCCATCAGCACCAGCGAGTGCGCCGTGGCGCTGTGCAGGATCTGTGCGGCCTCGGTCATCTCCAGCATGAAGGTCGATTGCGCGTTGGCCAGATCGTCGGCGGCGCCGATGCGGGTGTGGATGGCATCGATGGGGCCGAGGCGGCAGCTTCCGGCCGGCACGTAGCTGCCCATGCTCGCGAGCAGCACGATCAGCGCGACCTGGCGCATGTAGGTCGATTTACCGCCCATGTTGGGGCCAGTGATGACTTGCATGCGGGTGCGCCCGCCCATGCGCGTGTCGTTGGCGATGAAGCTGGCTTGCACGGTCTCGGCCAGACGCGCCTCGACGACGGGGTGGCGGCCCTGCTCGATGTCGATGCAGGGCTCGATGACGAACTGCGGCTGGCACCAGCCCAGCGTGATGGAGCGCTCGGCCAGCGTGCTGAGGGCGTCGAGCTCGGCCAGCGCGGCGGCCACCTGCATCAGCGCATGCACCCTGGGTTGCAGCTGTTCGAGCAACTGTGCGTAGAGGAGCTTCTCGCGTGCCAGCGCGCGCTCCTGCGCGGAGAGGGCCTTGTCCTCGAACGCCTTGAGTTCGGGCGTGATGAAGCGTTCGGCGTTCTTGAGGGTCTGGCGGCGCTTGTATTCGGTGGGCACCTTGTCGAGCTGGCCTTGCGTGACCTCGATGTAAAAGCCATGCACCTTGTTGAACTGCACGCGCAGATTGCTGATGCCGGTGCGCTCGCGCTCGCGCGCTTCCAGCTCCAGCAGAAAGCCGTCGGCGTTGTCCTGGATGCCGCGCAGCTCGTCGAGCACTGCGTCGAAACCGGGGGCGATCACACCGCCATCTCGGATCAGCATGGCGGGCTCCTCCAGCAGGGCCACCTGCAGCAGCTCGATCACGCCTTCGGGTGGCGCCAGGCGCTGCAGCAGGCTGGCGAGGCCGGCCTTGGCATCATCCTCGATGGTGTCTGGGGTGCCTGTGGCGGCAGCCAGGACGCGGGCCTGCGAGAGCGTGTGCTTGAGGGCCACCAGCTCGCGCGGACGCACCTGTTCGAGCGAGATGCGGGCGCTGATGCGCTCGACGTCGGCCACGCCCTGCAACTGCTGGCGGTAATGCTGCCAGAGCGGCAGGGGCGCGGCCTCGTCGCGCAGCGTGGCGATGTGCGCGAGGCGCTGGCGGGCCTCGCCGCGATCGCGCCGCGGATTGAGCAGCCAGTCCTTGAGCTTGCGGCTGCCCAGGCTGGTGACGCAGGTGTCCAGCAGCGAGAACAGCGTCGGCGCAGCCTCTCCGCGCAGGGTTTGCACCAGTTCGAGATTGCGCCGTGTGGTGGCTGGCAACTGGATCAGTGCATCATCCTGCTCGACCTGGATGCCTTGCACGTGCTGCAGCGCGCGGCCCTGGGTGTGGGCCGCATAGTGCAGCAGCGCGGCGCTGGCCGCATGGGCGGCGGGCAGACTGTCGGCCGACCAGGCCTGCAGGCTGGCGGCCTGCAGGTGGCGGCACAGCGCCTGCTCGCCCAGCGTGGCGTCGAACTGCCAGGCGGCAATGGTCTGCAATGCCGCCTGCGCCTGGCCGGACTGATTGCGCTGGCGCAGCAGCGTCTCCAGCGCTTCGGAGGCGCCGCCGCTGAAGATGACCTCGCTGGCGCCGATGCGGTCCAGCCAGGCCGGCAGTGCATCCTGCGGGCATTCGGCCAGGTGGACCACGCCCTGGGTGATGCTCATCCAGGCCAGGCCATGGCGCGGCTGGCCGCGGCCCCGGCCGGGCTTGCCGGCGGCCTCGCTGACGGCCAGCAGCACGGCCTCCTGCTTGTCGGGCAGCAGCGCACTGTCAGTCAGCGTGCCGGGCGTGATGATGCGCACGACCTTGCGCTCGACGGGCCCCTTGCTGGTGGCCGGGTCGCCGATCTGTTCGCAGATCGCCACCGATTCGCCCAGCTTGATCAGGCGCGCCAGATAGGTCTCGACCGAGTGGAACGGCACGCCTGCCATCGGGATAGGCTGGCCGGCCGACTGGCCGCGCTGCGTCAGCGTGATGTTGAGCAGGCGCGAGGCTTTTCGGGCGTCTTCGTAGAAGAGTTCGTAGAAATCACCCATGCGATAGAACAGCAGGGTGTTCGGATGCTCGGCCTTGAGCGACAGATACTGCTGCATCATCGGCGTGTGCGAGGATTGGTCTGTTTTGTTCATCAGAATCAATGGCGTATGTTTTTACTCGAGGCGTCTGGGCTGATGAGGGCGTGATGAGCCTTGTCTTGCATGCCCGCCGAGGTTGGGGTGGCCAGTGCCGCAGCACGACAGAAACCTGCAATGGTATGCGCAACCCAATGGCCAGCCCTGCAGCCGGCGCAAAGATCGTCAACAGGGCCTGGCAGTGTCGTGGCGCCAGTGAGGAACGTGGGCGGTAGAAAATGGCGAAGCGGGAAGAGGCCTCGCTATGGCCGTTTCGTAGCCGACTATTTTTCTACGGCCCACGCGCCCAGGCACAACGCCTGTCAATCGCCGAGCGACTGGCGCTGCGCCAGCTGCTCGGCGAGGACTTCGACGAAGGCACGCACCTTGGTCGGACGAAAGCGCGCAGTGGGAAACACGGCATGGATGCCGCCGGCCGGCAATTGCCAATCGGGCAGAACCTGCGCGAGCCGGCCGGCGGCAAGATCCTGTGCCACGACGAAATCGGGCAGCACGGAAAGGCCCATGCCCAGGCGCACTGCCTCGCGCACCGCCAGGGTTTCGTTGAGGTAGACGCTGGCCTGCAGATGCACGAACTGGCGTTCCTGGGCCTCATGCGAAAAATGCCACTGCAGCGGCTCGCGCAGGGCGGTGTTGGCCACAAACGGCAGGGTGGCGAGCGCCTGCGGATGGCGCAGTTCCCCGGCACTCCGGGCCCAGTCGGCGCCGGCCACCAGGAGCTGCCTGAAGCTGCCCACCTGGCGCGCCTGCAGATGCGGCTCGCTGAGCCAGCCTACGCGGATGGCCAGTTCCACCTGTCCGGACATGAGGTCCAGCGCCTGATCGCTGTAGATCGCCTCCACCCGGCATTGCGGGTAGCGCCTTGCGAAGGTGGCGATGGCCGGCACTACCGCCGCAATGCCGAAGTCCAGCGGGGCGGTCAGGCGCAGCGTGCCCGCTGGCGTCTCGGCACTTTGGGCCAGCTCGTCAAAGGCGTCACCGGCCTCGCGCAGGACCAGCGCACAGCGCTGGTAGAAGGCCTGGCCCGTCTCGGTGGGAACGACCTTGCGTGTGGTGCGTGTGAGCAGGCTGGTGCGGAACTCGCGCTCGAGCCGCGCCACCTGCTGACTGACCACCGCCTTGGTGATGCCCAGGCGCTCGGCCGCCGCGGTGAAGGAGCCGGTCTCGACCACCGCGACAAAGTAGGCCAGCCGTTTGAGGTTTGCGTAGTTGCCATGGCCAGCACCATCTTCATTGTTTGCTTTTGACATACTCTTAATATATTCAATATGTATTTATCTATCAATTGCTTGTTCCTAGAATTCCATTCACCCCATCGGCGTCGCAGGACAAGCGCCTGACCAGCACGAACCCCAGCGATTCCAACGACGCCTCAACAAGCCGCCGCCCCATGGTCGAGCGGTGTCCAGGAATGGACCATGCAGAAACAGCCGCTGAAAACCGTGCATTACCTCTTTGATCCGCTGTGCGGCTGGTGCTACGGCGCCAGCGCGGCGCTGGACGCGCTGGCCCGTGGCGGGGACGTGCAACTGCACCTGATGCCCAGCGGCCTGTTCGCCGGCAATGGCGCTCGCCGGATGACACGTGACTTTGCCGACTATGCATGGGACAACGACCAGCGCATCCAGCTTCTGACCGGTCAGCCCTTCAGCGAGACCTACCGCCGTTGCGTGCTGGCCGACCACCTGCAGATGTTCGACAGCGGCCCCGCCACCATGGCTCTGACCGCCGTGGCCCTGACTGCGCCGGAACAGGAACTGGCAGCTCTCAAGGCCATGCAGCGGGCCCGCTATGTGGATGGCCGCAACATCACCGAGCCGGCCACTTTGGCCGCCGTGCTGCAAGGCCTGGGCCTGGAAGCCGCTGCGGTCTTGCTGTGCACACCCTCGGCCGAACCGCTGGAGGTCAATCGCAGCCGGGTCGGGCAAGCCCGGCAGTTGATGCAGGCCATGGGCGCGCGGGGCGTGCCTACCTTCGTGCTGGAGACCGGTGGCCGGTGCCAGCTGTTGCAGGCCGGCGCGGCATTCACACAGCCAGAGGCCCTGGTCGAGCAGGTGGTGGCGACCTGATGGCGTGTGCGGGCGGCGCATGTCTCGGCGGTTCTGCGCCACGGTTTTTTCAACGGTTTTTCCACACTGACAAGGTGAATTCAATGCATGTTTTCTCGTTCTGGCGCCCCTTCGCACTGGCAGGTGCACTTGGCCTGGCCATGGCTGCCGGTAGCGCGCCGGCCCTGGCGGCCGGCGCAGTGCCTGCGGTTGCCGGTGCGCCATTGCACATCGAGGTCTTCAACCCCGGCGAGGAGGCCATTTTTGCCGTCTCCTCGGTGCTGGTCAGCGGCGAGTCCGACGCCCTGTTGATCGACGCGCAGTTTTCCGCCGCCGAGGCCCGCAAGCTGGCCGAACGGGTTGCGGCCTCCGGCAAGACCCTGCGCACCATCTACATCAGCCACGGCGACCCCGACTACTACTTCGGCCTGGACACCCTGCGGCAGGCCTTTCCGCAAGCGGCGATTGTGGCTACGCCGCAGACCATTGCCCACATCCAGGCCACCAAGGATGAGAAGCTCAAGGTATGGGGCCCGCAACTGGGCAGCAACGCCCCGCAGGCCATCGTCGTGCCGCAGCCCTTGCAGGGCGACACGCTGACGCTGGAAGGGCAGGAGCTGAAGATCGTGGGGCTCGCCGGCCCCGCGCCCGACCGCAGTGTCGTGTGGATCCCCTCCATCCAGACCGTGGCGGGCGGCATCCCGGTGCAAGCCGGTCTGCATGTCTGGATGGCCGACACCCAGACCCCGCAATCGCATGCCGACTGGCTGGCCATGCTGGAGACCATCGAGGCACTGCAGCCCAGGGTTGTCGTGCCCGGCCACTTTGCTCCGGGTGCCAGGCTGGATCTGAGCGCCGTGGCATTCACCGCCGATTACATCCGCGCTTTCGACGAGGAGGCCGCCAAGGCCCGCGATGCCGATGCGCTGATTGCCGCGATGGAGAAACGCTACCCCGGCCTGGAGGGAGAAGGCGGCCTGGTACTGAGCGCCAAGGTGGCCAAGGGTGAGATGGTGTGGCCGTGAAGGGCTCATGAACAGGCCGAGAAGATGCCGTGATCAAGCCGCAATCGGGCCATACCGGGAAAGCCTCCATCGGGTAACTACGATGGAGGCTTTCCCCATTGTGTGTGCGTTGCAGCAAACCTAGCATCGATCCCATTCGTTGGCGGATGCCGCCGGTCTGAAGGCCGGGTTGTCGGCACCTGCCGTTCCTCGGTCGATGGGATGGGGCGCGCATGGGTGATGTCATTCTGGCAACGCAAAATCTGACGAAGCAGTTCAAGGGCTTCACGGCCGTCAGTGATGTCAACCTGCAGGTCCAGCGCGGCCACATCCACGCGCTCATCGGCCCGAACGGGGCGGGCAAGACCACCTGCTTCAACCTGCTGACCAAGTTCCTGGTGCCGACCGAGGGCAGCATCCACTTCAACGGCATCGACATCACCGGCGAGCGGCCGGCGCAGATTGCCCGGCGCGGGGTGATCCGCTCGTTCCAGATCTCGGCGGTGTTCCCGCACATGAGCGTGCGCGAGAACGTCCGCGTGGCGCTGCAGCGCCAGCTCGGCACGCAGTACCACTTCTGGAAGAGCGAGCGCTCGCTTGATCGGCTCAACCAGCGTGCGCTGGATCTGCTGGCCGAGGTCGGCCTGCAGGACTGGGCCGAGGAAGTCACCGTCAACCTGCCCTATGGCCGCAAGCGCGCGCTGGAGATTGCCACCACGCTGGCGATGGAGCCCGAACTCATGCTGCTCGACGAGCCGACCCAGGGCATGGGCCACGAGGACGTGGACCGCGTCACCCAGCTCATCAAGGCGGTCGCCAAAGGGCGGACCATCCTGATGGTCGAGCACAACATGAAAGTGGTCTCCACCATCGCCGATCGCATCTCGGTGCTGCAGCGCGGCGCCGTGCTGGCCGAGGGCAGCTATGCCGATGTTTCGCGCAACCCGCAGGTGATGGAGGCCTACATGGGCACCACCGAAGGCCAACTGCAAGGAGCACACTGACATGGGCGTGGCCACATCCAACACGGCGAGCATGGCGGACGCGGTGGATTCCGCAAGCATGGTGAAGACGGTCGGCACGTCCGCGCTGCGGATCTGCCAGCTGCAGGGCTGGTACGGCGAGTCGCACGTGTTGCACGGCGTGGACCTGGAAGTGCGGCGCGGCGAGGTGGTGACGCTGCTCGGGCGCAATGGCGCCGGGCGTACCTCCATCCTGCGCGCCATCATGGGCCTGATCGGGCGGCGCGAGGGCTCGATCCAGATCGACGGCACCGAGACCATCGGCCTGCCCACGCACCGCATCGCACGCCTAGGCGTGGGCTACTGCCCCGAGGAGCGCGGCATCTTCGCCAGCCTTTCGGCCGAGGAGAACCTGCTGCTGCCACCCGCGCTCAAGAGCGCTGGTGCCGTCTCCGGCGCAGGCACCAGCGCGGGCATGAGCGTGGCCGAGATCTATCAGATGTTTCCCAACTTGGCCGAGCGCCGCCACAGCCCCGGCACCCGTCTTTCGGGCGGCGAACAGCAGATGCTGGCGGTGGCGCGCATTCTGCGCACCGGTGCCAACCTGCTGCTGCTCGACGAAATTTCCGAAGGCCTGGCGCCGGTGATCGTGCAGGCGCTCGCGCGCATGATCGCCACGCTGCGCGAGAAGGGCTACACGGTGGTCATGGTCGAGCAGAACTTCCGCTTCGCCGCGCCGCTGGCCGACCGCTTCTATGTCATCGAGCATGGCCGCGTCGTGGAGCATTTCGCCGCCGCCGAACTGGAGGCCAAGATGCCCGTGCTGGGCGAGCTTCTGGGCGTCTGAGCTTGGGCGTTTGAGCGCCGATTCCGACGCCCGCCGCGCGCAGCCCATTGCCACCGCCACAACCGGCACCGCCTTTGGAGAGTCCCGTTATTTCCCCGCAACCATGACCATCGAGATCGAAGGAGACACCCTCATGAAAACCAGACTGACCCTCATCGCCGCCATGCTGGGCGCGGCCGGGTGGATGAGCGCCGCGCAGGCGCAGGACAAGGTCGTGATCGGCTTCGTCACCGACATGTCCAGCCTGTATTCGGACGTCGACGGCCGCGGTGGCGTGCTGGCCGCGCAGATGGCCATCGAGGACTTTGGCGGCAAGGTGCTGGACAAGCCCGTCGAGCTGCTCACGGCCGACCACCAGAACAAGGCCGACATCGCCGCCGCCAAGGCGCGCGAATGGATCGACACGCAGGGCGCGGCGCTGATCCTGGGCGGCACCAACTCCGGCACCGCGCTGGCCACCAGCACTGTCGCCAACGAGAAGAAGGTGCTCTACATCAACAATGGCGCCGGCACCTCGGCGCTGACCAACGAGCAGTGTGCGCCGCTCACGGTGCACTATGCCTACGACACGGTGGCGCTGGCGCGCGGCACCGGCAAGGCCATCCTGGATGCCGGTGGCGACACCTGGTTCTTCCTGACGGCCGACTACGCTTTCGGCCACGCGCTGGAGAACGACACCGCCGCCACCGTCAAGGCCAATGGCGGCAAGGTGCTGGGCTCGGTGCGCCACCCGCTCAATGCCTCGGATTTCTCCTCCTTCCTGCTGCAGGCACAAAGCTCCAAGGCCAAGATCCTGGGCATGGCCAACGCGGGCGGCGACACCATCAACACCATCAAGGCCGCCAGCGAGTTCGGCATCACCAGCACCATGAAGCTCGCCGGCCTGCTGCTGTTCCTCTCGGACATCCACAGCATGGGCCTGCAGACCACGCAGGGCCTGCAGTTCACCGACAGCTGGTACTGGGACCTGAACGACGAGTCACGTGCCTGGGCGCAGCGTTTCTACGAGAAGACCAAGCGCATGCCAACCTCGGTGCAGGCGGCCAACTACTCGGCCGTCTACAACTGGCTGCAGGCCGTGCAGGAGGCCGGCACCACCGACGGTGCCAAAGTGCGCGAACTGCTGGGCAGCAAGCCGCTCAAGGACTTCTACGCCAGCGGCCAGATCCGCCCCGATGGCCGCTACGAGCATGACATGTATCTGGTGGAGGTCAAGCAGCCGGGTGAATCCAGCCGGGACTGGGACTACCTCAAGGTGGTGCAGGCCCTCAAAGGCAGCGACGTTTTCACCACCCGGCAGGAGAGCAAGTGCGCGCTCTGGAAGTGAGCCAGGCGCGCAGCGCGTGACGGGCGCCGCGCCCGAGGCCATGCCGGCGGCGCGATGCCGCCGGCAGGCGGCGGACATGGCGCACTGGGTTTGCCAACTTCGGGCCTCTCAACCATGGAACTCTTCGGTGTATCCCTGCCAGCCATCCTCAGCCAATTGCTGCTGGGCCTGGTCAACGGCTCCTTCTATGCCATCCTGAGCCTGGGGCTGGCGGTCATCTTCGGCCTGCTCAACGTCATCAACTTCGCGCATGGCGCGTTGTTCATGACGGGTGCGGTGGTCACCTGGATGGGCTTGCATTACCTGGGCATCAATTACTGGGCGATGCTGCTGCTCGCGCCGCTGGTGGTGGGGCTCCTGGGCATCGTGCTCGAGCGCCTGTTCCTGCGCTGGATCTACAAGCTCGACCACATCTACGGCCTGTTGCTGACGCTCGGGCTGGCGCTGCTGATAGAGGGCGGCTTTCGCTCCGCCTACGGCGTCTCGGGCCTGAGCTACCAGACCCCGGCGCTGTTGCAGGGCGGCTTCAACCTGGGCTTCATGTTCATGCCCAAGTACCGTGCCTGGGTGGTGCTGGCCTCGCTGCTGGTATGCCTCTTCACCTGGTTCATGATCGAGAAGACGCGGCTGGGCGCCTATCTGCGCGCCGGCACCGAGAACCCGCGTCTGGTTGAGGCCTTCGGCATCAACGTGCCGCTGATGATCACGCTCACCTACGGTTTCGGCGTGGCGCTGGCCGCCTTTGCCGGCGTGCTGGCCGCGCCCATCTACCAGGTCTCGCCGCTGATGGGGCAGAACCTCATCATCACCGTCTTCGCCGTGGTGGTGATCGGCGGCATGGGCTCCATCATGGGCTCCATCGTCACCGGCCTGCTGCTGGGCGTGATCGAGGGCCTGACCCGTGTGTTCTACCCGGAAGCCTCCTCGACAGTGGTGTTCGTGATCATGGCCATCGTGCTGCTGATCCGCCCGGCCGGCTTGTTTGGCAAAGAACAGTGAGACGCGCAAGGACGCCCGCCATGAACCAGAAACTCGCAACCATCGGCTACGCGGCGCTGCTCCTGGCGCTGCTGGCGGCGCCATTCCTCGGTGCCTATCCGATCTTCATGATGAAGCTCTTCTGCTTCGCACTGTTTGCCTGCGCCTTCAACCTGCTGTTCGGCTACACCGGGCTGCTCTCCTTCGGCCATGCGGCCTTCCTGGGCGGGGCGGGCTACGTCACCGGCCATGCGCTCAAGGTCTGGGGCGTACCGCCCGAGATGGGCCTGCTGCTGGGCACCGCCTTCGGTGCTCTGCTGGGCCTGGTGATGGGTTACCTCGCCATCAAGCGCCAGGGCATCTACTTCACTATGATCACGCTGGCGCTCGCGCAGATGCTGTACTTCGTCTGGCTGCAGGCGCCTTTCACCGGCGGCGAGGACGGCCTGCAGGGCGTACCGCGCGGGCGCCTGCTGGGCCTGCTGGATCTGCGCAGCGACCTGACTATGTACTACGTCACGCTGGCCATCGTGGTGCTGGCCTTCCTGCTGATCGTGCGCATCGTGCATTCGCCTTTCGGGCATGTGCTGCGCAGCATCAAGGAGAACGAGCCGCGCGCCATCTCGCTGGGCTATGACACCAACCGCTTCAAGCTGCTGGTGTTCGTGCTCTCGGCGGCGCTGGCGGGCCTGGCCGGCGCGCTCAAGACGCTGGTGCTGGGCTTTGCCACGCTCAGTGACGGGCATTGGAGCATGTCCGGCCACGTGGTGCTGATGACGCTGGTGGGCGGCGTGGGAACCATGTCGGGGCCGCTGATGGGTTCGTTGGTGATCGTGGCCATCGAGAACAAGGTGGGCGAATGGGGCAACTGGCTGGCGCAGCTCTCGGGCATCGGCTGGTTCCGCTCGCTGGGCGAATCGGTCACCATCGTCACCGGCCTGATCTTCGTGGTCTGCGTGCTGCTGTTCCGCCGCGGCGTCATGGGCGAGCTGATTGCGCTGCTGCAGCGGCTGCGCATTCTCAGGTAAGCGGCTCCAGGTGGGTGCAGAGCAAGCGGCGTCGCCCCGCGGGCCCAATGGCCGCGGGCTTTGGGCGGTTTTGTGGTTGGCCTACACGGGTTGAGCCGCTATGAACGCCGGACGAATGATCTTCCGCAAGGCATTGGCCGGGGTGCCTATCGGCGTATGCCGCCGCGTGACCATGCCCGGCGGTCGTGCGATCGCCGGTGGTGACATGGTGCGGCGGGTGAGCCGAACCGGACTGGATTCGCGCTCTGCCTCTTGACCCTGTGCCCGAAAAACGTCTCCCTTGCTGCATGGTTCAATGCAAGCAAGGAAAACGGAAATGACGAGGACCATGCAGTGCGGGCACGCCACGCGCTGGAATTCAAGCAGGAGGCAGTGCGACTGGTTCACGGTGGCCGGAGCATGGCAGCGGCGGCCAGGATGCTGGGGGAAAGCGGATGCTGTTCAACTGGGTCGAGGTGGATCGCCTGGGAGCAAGGGGTGTGAGCGCCGAGCAGATGGAGGCCTGCCGGCGGCAGGCCAGCATCGCCGGCTACCACGAACACACTTCGTTCGTAGAGCCAGCGCGGTCCAGCGACACCATCTCAGCGACGACACACTGCTGGCGCACCTTAAGGTGATCCACGCTCAAATGCGGGGCGGCCACGGCTGGCCGCGCACGTGCAAGGAGCGGGTGCGCAAGCATGCGCAGCGCCAGGCCACGCAAGTCAATTCGTGACTCCGTTATGGCATGCGGATTCCAGCGACAAGGTCAAACCGCACCCATCTTCCAGAGGCTCGCTGCTTGGGGCCGGGTACAAACCCGGAGCCATCCTCAAGGGCATTGTCGGAGAAGCCGAATCCAGCCTTCAGGTCAGGGAGGCCACGTGCGCCCTTTGTACGTGGATACCTCCGCTCATTGCGCAGTCGGGCGCAACAGCGTGCTGCCCTTGCGGTGGAATTTCTCCAGGTACTCGTGCTGGAACAGGCACATGCGGGTGGCGTTGCGGTATTCGCCGTTGATGAAGAATTCGTGGATCAGCTCACCCTCCACCTTGAAACCCAGCTTGGTGTAGACGTGGATGGCCCGGTGGTTCTCCTTGTCGACGATCAGGTAGAGCTTGTAGAGGTTGAGCACGCTGAAGCCGTAATCCATCGCCAGTCGCGTCGCGCGCGTGGCCAGGCCCTTGCCCTGGAAGTCCGGCGCGATGATGATCTGGAATTCCGCGCGGCGGTGCACGTGGTCGATCTCCACCAGTTCCACGAGGCCGGCCTTCTGGCTGGCGAACTCGACCACGAAGCGGCGCTCGCCCTGGTCGTGGATGTGCTGCTCGTAGAGCGACGTCAGTTCCGCGAAGGTCTCGAAAGGCTCTTCGAACCAGTAGCGCATCACGCTGGCGTTGTTGTCCATCTGGTGGACGAAATGCAGGTCGTCGCGCTCCAGCGGGCGCAGTCTGACGTCGAGTTCGGAAGGCATGGGAGAGCTTTGCATGGTGAACAAGCCGCAAGCATACAATGCCCGGTTTTGCCTGCCCACGCCCTGCCATGCCCGATTCCGCGCACCGCTCCCCCGGTGAGTTCTGCCTCAGCGATTTCGACTACACACTGCCGCCCGAGCTGATTGCCCAGCATCCGGCCAGCGAGCGCAGTGCCTCGCGGCTGCTGGATGGGCGCCGCCTGCCGCCGCAGGACCGGCATTTTCACGAGTTGCCGCAGTTGCTGCGGGCGGGGGATCTGCTGGTCTTCAATGACACCCAGGTGGTCAAGGCGCGCATCTTCGGCGAGAAGGCCACGGGCGGCAAGCTGGAAATCCTGATCGAGCGCGTGCTGCAGGACGGCTGCGTGGCCGCACACATGAAGGTCAGCAAGAAGCCGGCGGCCGGCGCGGTGCTGCATCTGGCCGGTGGCCTCGCGGCCGGCGGCTTCGATGCAGAGCTGCTGGGGCGCTGGCCCGATGCGGATGGCCCGCTCTTTCTGCTGCGCCTCCATGGCGCCGCCGGTGAGACACCCTGGAGCCTGATGGAGCGCTTTGGCCACCTGCCGCTGCCGCCCTACATCGAACGCCACCAGGCCGAGGGCGATGATGCCGATGCCGAGGAGGACGCCGAGCGCTACCAGACCGTCTTTGCCCGCACCCCCGGCGCGGTGGCCGCGCCGACGGCAGCGCTGCATTTCGATGAGAAGACCCTGGCGGCGCTGCAGGCGGCGGGCGTCGAGCGTGCCAGCATCACGCTGCACGTCGGTGCCGGCACCTTCCAGCCGGTCAAGACCGAGGACCTTTCGCAGCATCGCATGCACAGCGAGTATTACCGCATTCCGCCCGAGACCGTGCAGGCCGTCGAGGCCTGTCGTGCCAGGGGCGGGCGCGTGGTGGCGGTGGGCACCACCAGTGTGCGCACGCTCGAATCCTGGGCGCGCACGGGCCAGGTGCAGGGGGATACGCAAATCTTCATCACACCGGGCTTCCGGTTTCAGGTGGTCGATTTGCTGTTGACCAATTTCCACCTGCCCAAGAGCACGCTGATGATGCTGGTGAGCGCCTTGGCCGGCTATGCGCATATCCGCGCGCTCTACCAGCATGCGGTGGCCGGGCGCTACCGCTTCTTCAGCTATGGCGACTGCATGCTGCTTGAGCGCAGCGACGCGGCATCGTTTGTATCCAACAGCGCCAGCACGGCATTGACCAGCGGCTGAGGCAGCGTCACCTCCAGCGGCACCGCCCAGGCATCGGGTCGCAGCGACCAGAGTTTGACGGCGTCTTTCTCGGTGCAGAGCAGCGGCGTGCCGACCGGCAGCACTTGCAAGGCTTGCCATGCCTGCAGCGTTGGAGTTGCAGCAGGCGGCGCGGCATAGTCGAAGTGGTCGGGCAGGGCGATGCGCGTGTGCAGGTGCAGGCCGCGCGCCTGCAGCATCTCGAAGAAGGATTCGGGTCGGGCGATGCCGGCGACAGCGGCCAGAGGTGCGGCGCCAGCTTCGGCCTGCAGCGCGGCCAGCTGCGCCAGCGGGATGGTCTGGCCCTGGGCGTTGTGCGCGGCATCGGCGAGGCGCCGCTGCAGGGTCCAGCTTGGCGTTGCCGCTGGCAGCGGCAGCGCCGGCGCGATGCCGGGCGCCTGCAGCACGGCGTCGACCTTGCGCGGCCAGGGTTCGCGCAAGGGGCCGGCCGGCAGCAGCCAGCCGTTGCCGATGCCATTGGCCGGGAACACGCAGATCTCGAAGTCGCGCTCCAGCGCGAGATGCTGCAGGCCATCGTCGCAGACGATGATGCGCACCTCGGGGTGGGCCTGCAGCAGCGCCATGCCGGCGTCGTGGCGGCGCGCCGCCACGAAGACCGGGGCACCGGTGGCGCGGTGGATCAGCAGTGGCTCGTCGCCGACTTCGCCGGCACTGCTGGTGGCCGTCACGGCTCGGCAGTCCCGGCTCTGGCGGCCATAGCCGCGCGCAATCACGCCGGCGGCAATGCCGGCGTGCTGCAGCGCCTGCACCAGTGCAATCGTCACCGGCGTCTTGCCGGCACCGCCGGCGATCACATTGCCTACCACCACGGTGGGCACCGGCAGGTGCCGGCTTTGGCGCAGGCCCAGCCGGTAGAGGGCGCGGCGCAGGCCGGCGAGGGTGCCATAGAGGACCGAGAGCGGCCACAGCAGTGCTGCGAGGCCGCTGCGGCGGCGCCAGGCTTGTTGCAGGGAGAAAGACATGCGGCCGAAAGAATGGTGCCGCACGGGCTCAGTCGCCGGAGGCGGCCTGGGTGGCAAAGGTCACGCGCACCAGCCCGGCATTGCGAGCCGCCTCCATGACCGAGATCACCGACTGGTGCGAGGCCATGGCATCGGCGCTGATGATGAGAATGGCCTCGGGCCGGCTGCTGGCGAACTGGCGCAGCTCGGCCGTCAGCTGCGAGGGCGTGGCCTTGCCCAGCAACTGGCCGTCGATGGCGTACTGGCCGCCTGCATCGATGGCCACGGTGATTTCCTGCGGGCGCTCGCTCAACTGCTCGGCATTGGCCAGCGGCAGGGTCAGCTGCAGCTCGTTGAAGCGGCTGTAGGTGGTGGTCAGCATCAGAAAGATCAGGATCACCAGCAGCACGTCGATGAAGGGGATCAGGTTGATTTCCGGCTCGCTGTCCGCCTGGGGTCGGAAGTTCATTTCTGCAGACCCTTGAGGTGTTTGACGAAGGTCTCGGCGGCCACCTCCAGCTCCAGCACGTAGCCGTCGACGCGGCTCTTGAAGTAGCGCCAGAAGATCAGCGCCGGAATCGCCACGATCAGGCCGAAGGCGGTGTTGTAAAGCGCGATGGAGATGCCGTGCGCGAGCTGGCCAGGGTTGCCGGTGATGATGCCCGAGTCGATCGTGCCCTGCGAGGCGAAGATGGCGATCATGCCGATGACGGTGCCCAGCAGGCCCAGCAGCGGCGCTGCCGAGGCGATGGTGGCCAGCGCCTGCAGGTAGCGGCCCAGGCGGCTGACGACGACGCGGCCGCTGTTCTGCATGGCCGAGCGCAGCTCATCCTCGCTGGCCTTGGGATTGTTCTTGAGCGTCTGCAGGCCGCTGGCAAGCACCTCGCCCAAAGGCGAGTTCTGCGCGAGCTTGTCGATCACGTCGGCGGGCGGCACGTACTTGGCGGAGACGCTCAGTGCCTCGTCCAGCAGGCCGCTGGGCGCGACCAGTGGGCGGCGCAGGCTGTAGAGGCGTTCGGCGATGATGGCAAGGGCCAGGATCGAACAGGCGATCAGTGGCCAGATCGGCCAGCCTGCGGCTTGGATGATGGAAAACAAAAGTCACTCCCCGTGGTCGATGATGGCATGGATGCCGCCGATTATCGCCGAGCCCCGCCGCGCCGCTCGGGCCGGGTCGCTCGGACCCGTCAGTCTTCTGCCACCCAGTCGATCAGCGCGTCGAACGCCGGGCCGCGCGCGCCGGCCGCGTTGGCATGATTGACGATGGCCACCAGCACGTAGCGCTTGCCGCTGTGGCCGTGTACGTAGCCGGCGATGGCATTGACGTTGCGCAGCGAGCCGGTCTTGAGGTGGGCCGGCGCCTGGGCCTTGCTGCGGCGCATGGTGCCATCGACGCCGGTGACCGGCAGCGACGCCACCAGCTCTGGCATCACCGGCGCCTGCCAGGCATGGCGCAGCATGAGCGCCAGCGCGTGGGCCGTCACCCGCGCGTCGCGGCTCAGGCCCGAGCCGTTGTCGATGACGAGCGAGCCCTCCGGGTTGCCGATGCGTCGCGTCCACCAGCGCTGCACATGTTGCTGCGCCAGCGCAAAGCTGTCGTGCTGGCTGACCGAGGCGCCGTTCTGGCCGCTGTCGTCGGCCTGGTCGTTGCCCAGCGCCAGGAAGACATGGTCGGCCATCACGTTGTTGCTGTACTTGTTGACGTCCCGGATCACCTCGGCCAGCGGAGGCGAGAGCTCGGTGACCAGCGGACGCAGGCCGCGCGGCGTGGCGCCGGTGCGCACCGTGCCGGTGAGGCTGCCGCCCATCTCGCGCCACATGCCCTCGATGGCCTTGCCGGCGAAGACTTGCGGGTCCGGGTAGGCCACTGGCCAGTTCAGCTCGCCACAGGCCGCCGGGTAGCTGCCGGCCATGCTCCAGCGGCCGCGCTCGCTGACGTCGAGCTTCAGGTTCTGACGCCAAGTGGCCGGGCAGCCCTTGCCGTTCGACAGCGGTACGGTGGCGGGGATGGCAAGCTGAGCCATCGGTGGTGACTGCAGCACCTGCGCCACGCCATTGGCTGGATCGGGCACGAAGCGCAGCACCACCGACTTGTAGTTGATCAGCAGTGCATCGGGCGCAGCATTGTAGGGGCGCAGGGGCTCGTCGTCGAAAGCGGCCGGGTCGTGGTCGGGCAACTCGTAGGCGCCGCGGTCGAGCACGATGTCGCCCAGCACCACGCGGATGCCGCGCTGCTGCAGCTGGCGCAGCAGCGCCCACAGGCGCTCCATCACCAGCTTGGGGTCGCCGCCACCCTGGATGTAGACATTGCCGCGCAGGCTGCCACCCTCGATGGGGCCATCGGCGTAGACGCGCGTCTTCCAGGTGTAGGCCGGACCGAGCTGGTCGAGGGCGGCGTAGGTCGTCACCAGCTTCATCACCGATGCCGGACTGACAGGGGTGTCGGCATGGTAGGCGATGCGCGGCGGCGCCTGGCCCTCGACCTCCTGCACCCACACGGAGACGGCGCCGGAGGGGATCTTGGCGCGATCCAGTGCGGCGACGAAACCGGCCGGCAGCTGAGGCTGGGCGCTGGCTTCGCCGCTGGCCACCAGCGCCGCATGATTGGGAGATGTCGCGAGTGCGGCCTGTGGTGTCTGGGCCGCCGGCAGGCCGGCAAGGCCAAGCAGCGCCAGGGTACCCAGGCAGGCGCGAGGCAGGAAACGGGTGTGGATCGATCGCATGGTCTGAATCGGAAAAAGCAAGCCGCATTGTGTGCCATCTGCAGGGCCTGTGTGGCAAACGCCCGCGCTGCTGTGGCGCAGTTGCCAAGGCGCCGATAATGGCGCCTGGCCGAGAATACCCTGAACTCCATCCCCATGAAACTGCTTGCCCTGGATACCAGCACCGAACGGCTGTCGATTGCGCTGCAAAGCGGCGAGCGCCTCTGGCAGTATGAAGGCGCGGGCGGGCCACAGTCCTCGCAGCAGGCCCTGCCAGCCATTCTCGAGTTGCTGCGCCAGGCGCAACTGGCGCTGACGGCGCTCGACGCCATCGTCTATGGCTGCGGGCCGGGCTCCTTCACCGGTTTGCGCACCAGTTGCGCGGTGGCCCAGGGCCTGGCCTGGGGCAGCGGCCTGCCGGCCGTGCCGGTCGAGTCCCTGCTGGCGGTGGCCGAGCAGGCGCGCCGGCAGTATGGCGCAGAGCAGGTCATGGCGGTGCTCGATGCACGCATGCAGGAGGTGTATGCGGCACCTTACCGCTGGCAGCCCGATGAGGGGGCGCCTGACGGTGGTACCTGGCAGCGCGAGGCCGCGATTGCCGTGCTGCCACCCGCGCAACTGCAGGTGCCCCCCGGTCATGCACTGGCTGGAAATGCCTTCGAGGTCTATCCAGAGGCATTCACCGGCCAGCCATGGCTGCCGGCCCTGCCTGCGGCCGAGGCCATGCTGCGCCTGGCTCCGGCCCTGATGGCGCAGGGCCGGAGCCAGGAGGCGCAGGACATCGCACCGCTCTATGTGCGCGACAAGGTGGCGCAGACCACCGAGGAACGTGCGCGCGCGCGCGCGGCGGCTGGCCGCCCCTGAGAAATTGCCGCGGGGTTCCGGGCGATTTCGACCGGCGGAGTACTATTTTCTTGACTGTTGCGCGTGGGCAACTGACAAACAAAAAAAAACGGCAGGAAGATTTTCCTGCCGTTCCTTCCGATCCGGGGGGATCAGTGCTGGTTGTTCATGCTGCGCACCAGATCTGCCATCACGCGGTGGTCGCTCATGGCCAGTTGCCACATCTGTTCGTTGGCGCGGGCGTCGCGCTGGCTTTGCATCCAGCGTTCGAACAGGCCGGCGCGGCGGGCATGCACCTGACGGGACGGGTTGAGCAGCGAGGCGATGCCGAAGGCCACGGCCCACAGCAGCAGCCAGGCTGTCAGGCTGGTGCCGGCGGGGCTGATCAGGTAGTCGGTGGCAACCACGGCGCCAGCGATCATCGCGGCGAAGAACAGGCGCGATTCGTGGGCGCGGCGGACCAGGTCGGCCATGCCGTTGAGGATGCGGTTCATGCCATCGTGTTCTTGATGGACGTCGGAGTGTACAAAGGCGGTCATGATGAAGGTTCCTTTTGGGAGTCTGTCTGTTGCTCGGCGCTGATGGCGCCTTGAAAAATATCGAATGACGCAATGTTAGGGTTTGCCCCAGTGCCGCTCAAGTTTATTTATTGAATCATCAATATTCATGATGTGAATATTTTGGCGAGGAGGATCGCATGGCCAATTTCCGCTCGCTGGATCTGAACCTGCTGCGCGTCTTTGACGTGGTGATGCAGGAGCGCTCGCTCACCAAGGCGGCTGAGCGCCTGAACCTGACGCAGCCTGCTGTCAGCAATGCGCTGCGACGTCTGCGTGAAGCTCTGGAGGATGAGTTGCTGGTGCGCTCCGGCCAGGGCCTGGAGCCGACGGCGCGTGCGGTGGAGCTGTGGGACACGGTACGCGATGTGATGTTGCAATTACGCGACGCCATATCGCCGGAAAGCTTTGACCCGGCCCGCACCGACATGACGGTGCACATGGGCATGATCGATGCCACAGCGGCCTTGCTTCTCCCTCATTTGGTGCAAATTCTGGAAAAAGAGGCCCCACGCGTGAGTGTGCAGGTGATGCCGCTGACGACCCGTGACCCGCGCCGCATGCTGGAATCGGCCGAGATCGATGTGGCGGTGGGCTATTTCCCGGCAGTGCTGGCGGACCTGACTGCGCGGGCCCAGGCCGAAGCCGGTGTGGCTTTCGAAGCGCGGCTGCTGTACCAGCGCGAATATGTGTGCGTGATGAATGCGCAGCATCCACTGGCCGAGCAACCGTTGACGCTGGAGCGCTTCTGCGATGCCCGGCACTTGCTGGTGAGCTTTTCCGGCCGACCCTACGGTTTCATCGACGAGGCTCTGGCCGCGCGCGGCCTGCGCCGCCAGGTTGTGATGACCGTCAACCAGTACCTGACGGCTGCCCGAGTTGTTGCGCAAACGCAACTGCTGACCGCCTTGCCCCGGCACTTTCTGGCACCCAGCGGACTGGCGCATCATCTGGTGATGCGCGAACTGCCCATCCAGCTCGCACCGGTGAGCGTGACCATGCTATGGCTGCGGCAGAACCGCCACCCGGCCGCCATCCAGTGGTTGCTGGACGTGCTGCAGCGCAGCGTCAAGGCGACGGTGTGAACGGGTTCTGAGGGCGCTGGCCAGCAGACCAGGAGGTTTCCAGGCCGCGCCTGTGCCGTTCACTGCAGGTCACTGCAGGTGTTCGCTGCCCGGCGGCGAGGCCAGCGGGCTGAAGAGGCGGCCCACATCCACCGCGTCGAAGCGGTATTGCTGACCGCAGAAGTCACAGCCGATCTCGACCAGGCCGCGTTCGGCGACGATGCCTTCGACCTCCTCGGCCCCCAGGGTGCGTAGCATCGTGGCCACGCGCTCGCGGTTGCAGCGGCAGGCAAAGGCGGGCGCCGCCGCATTGGTGCCGATGCGCATCAGCGGTTCCTGCCAGAAGAGGCGGTGCAGGATGGCTTCGCTGTCGAGGCCGAGCAGTTCGTCCTGGCGCAGGCTGGCAGCCAATGTGGCGATGCGGTTGAAATCCTCGTTCTGGCCGAGCGCGTCGGTCGCCTCGGTATCGAGCTGGCGGCCGGCCAGGTTGGCCTCGCCCTTGACGGGAATGCGCTGGATCAGGAGGCCCGCGGCCACCTGCGCATCGGCGGCCAGCACGATGACCGTGTCGAGCTGCTCGGACTGGCGCATGTACTGTTGCAGGATGGCGGCGAGGTCCGGCAGGGTTTCGCCCTGCTCGTCGCACAGCGAAACGATGCCCTGGTAGGGGCGGTAACCGGGCCGCTTGTCATCGGCGTCGAGCGTGATGGCGCAGCGGCCCTGGCCGTGCTGGTTCACCAGCGTGGCCAGGTCACAGCCCTCGGCGAGCGCTTCACGCTGGCTGGGGTCGAGGTTGGCGGTGACGCGAAACTCCAGGTTCGACTGCACTTCGGCTACGGCCAGACGCAGCGGGCCATCCCCCTGGATCTGCAGCACCAGCGCGCCCTCGAAATTGATGTTCGACTGCAGCAGCAGGCCGGCCGCGGCCATTTCGCCGAGCAGCCGAGTGACATCGGGCGGGTAGGGGCCGGTTTCGGTGTTGGCGGCGCGGCGGCGCAGCACTTCCTGCCAGGCGTGATCGACGCGCACGATGGCGCCTCGCACTGGCAGGCCGTCAAACAGGAATTTTTGGATTTCGGACACGGTGGGGTTTCGCAGATTCGGATGGGTCAGGAACAGGGTCCGGCAGCCAGCGCGGGACTGGCGGGCTGCAGGTGGTCTGTTTGGCGGTGCGCAGTGTGCATTGTGCCCCGCAGATGTTTCACGCGCATGCCTGTCCACATGGGGGTGCCAGCCCTGGATTGCAAGATGGCGAGCCCCGTGCCCATGGACAGATCGTGAACAGGTTCTCAGCCCTGCTTCAACGGGCGCAGCCCTTTGGCGAAGCGCCGCGCATTCTCGACATAGTGGCGGGCACTTTGGCGCAGCCCTTCGATCTCCTCGGGGCTGAGCGCGCGCACCACCTTGGCGGGACTGCCGAGGATCATGCTGCCATCGGGAAATTCCTTGTTCTCGGTGACCAGCGCGCGGGCGCCGACCAGGCAGTTCCTGCCGATGCGCGCGCCATTGAGGATCACCGCGCCGATGCCGATCAGTGATTCGTCGCCGATGGTGCAGCCATGCAGCATCACCTGATGGCCCACGGTCACGTCGCGGCCGATGGTCAGCGGCTTGCCGAAATCGGCATGCAGTACGCTGGCGTCCTGAATGTTGCTGCCGGCGCCGATGCGGATATCCTCCGTGTCGCCGCGGATGACCGCACCGAACCAGACGCTGGTGTCCACTGCCAGGGTGACCTTGCCGATCACGGCGGCGCTGTCGGCGACCCAGGCGCTGGGGTCGACCTGGGGCTGGATGTCTTCGAGGGCGTAAAGGGCCATGGATCGTCTCCTTGGTGTTCTGCTGTTTGGGGGCTGGCGCTGGCGCGCCGTCGTGGGCACCGGCTCCGATTATGAAGGAAGCGCCAGCCTGTCTGCATACCCTGGCGTCGCGACGCAATCCGATCGCGACGCCCATCCTGCGACATCTGATGTGTACCGCGACACTAGAATGCCGCCCATGACCGATGTGAGCACCGAGATGATGGACGGCGAGTGGCGCGCCCGCGCGCTGGAGATTCTGCAAATGCGCGATGCGGCGGGCAAGGCGCATGCCGCATCGCAGCTTTACGCGCAGCGGGCGCAGTGGCCGCTCGACCCGCAGCGGGCCATCGCGCCGGCCGGGCCGGTGCAGCCGGGGATGCCGCCCGGCCTGCAACTGCTGCCGCACACCGACGTGGCGCGGCGCTCGCCGGCCACGTTGGCCGGGCGCGCGGTGCTGGTACACGCCATCGTGCACATCGAATTCAATGCCATCAATCTCGCGCTCGATGCCGTCTGGCGCTTCGCGGGCATGCCGCCCGCGTACTACGAGGATTGGCTCAAAGTGGCGGCCGAGGAGGCGCGCCACTTCCAGTTGCTGGCGGCGCAATTGCAGGCCATGGGCCATGACTATGGCGACTTCCCTGCGCACCAGGGCCTGTGGAGCATGTGCGAGAAGACCAGCGGCGACATCCTCGCACGCATGGCGCTGGTGCCGCGCACGCTGGAGGCGCGCGGGCTGGATGCCACGCCGCTGATCCAGCGCAAGCTGCGCCAGGTCGATACGGCCGATGCCCATGCCGTCAACGCGGTGCTGGACATCATCCTGCGCGAGGAGGTCGGGCACGTGGCGATCGGCAACCACTGGTACCGCTGGCTCTGCCAGCAGCGCGATCTGGAGCCGGTGGCACTGTACCCGCAACTGGTGGCACAGTACGAGGCGCCGCGCCCGAAGGCGCCGCTGAACATCGCGGCACGGCGCGCCGCTGGCTTTACCGAGGAGGAGTTGCGTTATCTGGAGTGGGGCGCCGGCTGAGGCGGCGAGTCACGGCGAGACCGATGCGCTGCATGACGGAGCGTTGATGCGAGCGCGCATCGACGCTGTGCCGTGGCTCAGCGGCCATGCCGGTCCAGATAGTGCCGGAACGCGTCAAGCGTGGCCTGGCTGACGTGGTGCTCCATGCCTTCTGCATCGCGCCGGGCGCTGTCCTCGTCGACCCCCAGCGCCAGCAGGAACGACTCGACCAGTTGGTGGCGGGCGCGGCTGTACTGCGCCATGGCTTCGCCCTTGTCGGTCAGCAGCGTGCCCTGGTAGGGGCGCAACTGCACATAGCCATCGGCTTCGAGGCGTTTGAGCATCTTGGCCACGGTGGGTTGCGCCACGCCCAGCCGCTCGGCGATCTGCACCTGCCGCGCCTCGCCGATGCTGTGGATCAGGTCGGAGATCAGCTCCACGTAATCCTCGATGAGTTCGAGCCGGTGGGCTTCGCGCACCTGCTGGAAGCCTTCCATCTGGGTGCTGGCATCCGGCAGCTCGGGAGCAGCGTCGGGAAGGGGGCTGTTTCTGGTCATGGGGTATGGATCTCGTGGACAGACGCTGGAGTTTCAACCTGCTGATTATCCTGAAATCGCCCATGTTGCCGGGCAGGCTATTTTTAGCTTAGGCTATATTCATGCATTAGCCAGTGCTATAAATCCGCCGAGGCGTTCCGCCATCAAGGACGAAACCGGCCCCGGTTCATGCATGGGAAGACCCGGCGGCCCAGGCGTACGCATCAGCGCGTATTCATGTTTTCACGACAGGAGCAGGAATGAATAACCAACGCAGGCAATTTCACCGTTTGGGCTGGCGCATGGCGTTGGCCAGTCTCGGATTCACCGCGCTGGCCCTGGCCTTGCCGGCAGCGGCGCAGACGGCTGCGGCCGGCAAGTTCAAGGTCGTCACCACTTTCACGGTGATCGCCGACATGGCGCGCAACGTGGCCGGCGATGCCGCCGTGGTCGAATCGATCACCAAACCCGGCGCGGAAATCCACGAGTACCAGCCGACGCCGGGCGATCTGGTGCGTGCGCAGGGCGCGCAACTGATTCTCTGGAACGGCCTGAACCTGGAGCTGTGGTTCGAGAAGTTCTTCGCACGCCTGAGGAACGTGCCCAGCGTGGTGGTCTCCAACGGAGTCGAGCCGATTGGCATCGGCGATGGGCCCTATGCCGGCAAGCCCAACCCGCATGCGTGGATGTCGCCGACCTCGGCGCAGATCTATGTGGACAACATCCGCGATGCGCTGGTCCAGCACGACCCGCGCAATGCCGACACCTATCGGGCCAATGCCGAGGCCTACAAGGCGCAGATCCGCGCCGCCATCAGGCCCATCCATGACGCGCTGGAGCAGTTGCCCGAGCAGCGTCGCTGGCTGGTCACCAGCGAAGGTGCGTTCAGCTACCTGGCGCGTGATTTCGGCCTCAAGGAGTTGTACCTGTGGCCCATCAATTCCGACCAGCAGGGCACGCCCCGGCAGGTGCGGCATGTGATCGACCAGGTGCGTGCGCACAACATCCCGGCCGTGTTCAGCGAGAGCACCGTCTCGGCGGCGCCGGCCGAACAGGTCGCGCGCGAGACCGGCGCTCGCTATGGCGGCGTGCTGTATGTGGATTCGCTCAGCGAGCCCGGCGGCCCGGTGCCCACCTACCTGGACCTGCTGCGGGTGACCTCCGAGACCATTGCCAAGGGACTGGCGCAATGACCCGGCAGGCGGAGGCCCTGACGGCATCCGGCGACGCTGCACTGCATGCTGCCGGCGCGGCGGTGCCCGCAGTGGCGGCGGTGGCACCGGATGAGGCCGCCGATGCGCGGTGCGCTGGTGGTCTGGATGTGCAGCATGTCACCATCACCTACCGCAATGGCCACACGGCCCTGCGCGATGCGAGTTTTTGCACGCCGCTGGGCAGCATCACCGCGCTGGTGGGCGTCAACGGCAGCGGCAAGTCCACGCTGTTCAAGTCCATCATGGGCTTGCTGCGCCTCTCCGAAGGGCAGGTGCGCGTGCTGGGCATGCCCGCGCGCGAAGCCATGCGCCGCAACCTCGTGGCCTATGTGCCGCAGAGCGAGGAGGTGGACTGGAACTTCCCGGTGCTGGTCGAGGATGTGGTGATGATGGGACGCTACGGTCACATGGGCTTTTTGCGTATCCCGGGCCGCGCCGACCACGCGGCGGTGGAGCAGGCGCTGCAGCGCGTGGGGCTGCTGGAGCTGCGCCAGCGGCAGATCGGTGAACTCTCGGGCGGCCAGAAGAAGCGCGTGTTCCTCGCGCGCGCACTGGCACAGGATGCTCGCGTGATCCTGCTCGACGAGCCCTTCACCGGCGTCGACGTGAAGACCGAGGATGCCATCATCGCGCTGCTGCGTGCGCTGCGTGACGAAGGGCGAGTGATGCTGGTCTCGACCCACAACCTGGGCAGCGTCCCCGAGTTCTGCGACCGCACCGTGCTGGTCAGGAACACCGTGCTGGCCTATGGGCCCACGGCGGAAATCTTCACCCATGCCAATCTTGAGCGGGCCTTCGGCGGCGTGCTGCGCCACTTCGACCTGCCGCAGCATCATGGCGCAGGCAGTGCCGTGGTCGGCATCATGAGCGACGACGAGCGCCCGCTCGTGCTGCTCGATGGCCGCTCGTCGGTGCGCGGCGAGCGCGATGCGCCGGCGGCCGGCCAGGCGCCCGCTGCCGGCGGGGAGGGGGCACCATGAGCGGCGATGCCTGGTGGCAGGCCCTGGTCGAACCGTTCGGCTACGCCTACATGGTCAACGCCATGTGGGTGGCGGCGCTGATCGGCGGCGTCTGCGCGTTTCTCTCCTGCTTTCTGATGCTCAAGGGCTGGTCGCTGATCGGCGATGCACTCTCGCACTCCATCGTGCCGGGGGTGGCCGGCGCCTACATGCTGGGCTTGCCGTTCTCGGCCGGTGCCTTCTTCGCTGGCGGACTGGCCGCGGCCGCGATGGTGTTCCTCAACCAGCGAACGCGGCTCAAGGAGGACGCCATCATCGGCCTGATCTTCACTTCCTTCTTCGGGCTGGGCCTCTTCATGATCTCGCTCTCGCCGACCAGCGTGAACATCCAGACCATCGTGCTGGGCAACATCCTGGCCATCACGCCGGGCGACACGCGCCAGTTGCTGCTCATCGGCGGCGCGACGCTGGCGGTGCTGCTGCTCAAGTGGAAGGATCTGCTGCTGGTGTTCTTTGACGAGACGCAGGCGCGTGCCTGCGGCCTGCCGGTGAACCGGCTCAAGGTGCTGTTCTTCGCCATGCTCTCGGCCAGCGCCGTGGCAGCTATGCAGACCGTCGGCGCCTTCCTGGTGATCGCGCTGATCGTCACGCCCGGCGCCACCGCCTACCTGCTGAGCGATCGCTTCTCGCACCTCATCGGCATTGCCGTGCTGATCGGCACCGTCACCAGCTTCGTTGGGGCCTATGCCAGCTATTTCATCGACGGGGCCACCGGTGCCGTCATCGTGCTGCTGCAGACGCTGCTGTTCCTGGCGGCTTTCTTCCTCGCGCCCAGGCATGGCCTGCTGGCGGCGCGGCGGCGCAGCCGGCGGGCCCTGCGGCAGCCGGCCACCACGCACACGGCGGTGGAGGATGCCGCATGAACCTCGATGCGCTCCTTGACACGCTGCTGCTGCCATTGCAGTTCGACTTCATGCACTCGGCGTTCCTGATCGCGGCCATCGTGGCCGTGCCCACGGCGCTGCTTTCATGCTACCTAGTGCTCAAGGGCTGGGCGCTGCTGGGGGACGCGATCTCGCATGCGATCTTCCCCGGCGTGGTGCTGGCCTACCTGCTGGGACTGCCGTACCTGCTCGGCGCCTTCGCCGCCGGCATGGCCTGCGCGCTGGCCATCGGCTACCTGCAGGTCAACAGCCGCGTCAAGGAGGACACCATCATGGGCATCGTGTTCTCCGGCATGTTCGCGCTCGGCCTGCTGCTGTATGTGTGGATCCGCAGCGATGTGCACCTGGACCATATCCTGTTCGGCGACATGTTGGGCGTGGATGTCCGCGACCTGGCCGAGAGCGGCGCCATTGCCGTGGCCATCGGGTTGTGGATCGCGCTCAAGTGGCGTGATCTGCTGCTCTACACCTTCGATCCGATGCAGGCGCGCACCACGGGCCTGCCTGTTGCCGTGCTGCACTACGGCTTGCTGGCCGCGGTTTCGCTGGCGGTGGTGGGGGCGCTCAAGGCTGTCGGCCTGGTGCTGGCCATTGCGCTGCTGATCGCGCCGGGGGCCATCGCCTTTTTGCTGACGCGCAGCTTTGGCTGGATGCTGCTGCTGGCCGTGCTCATCGCGGTGGTGGCGGCGCTCGCCGGGGTGTATCTGAGCTTCTTCCTCGACAGTGCGCCGGGTCCGACCATCGTGCTGCTGTTCACCGCCGGCTTCGTGCTGGCGCTGCTGTGGCAGCAACTGCGCGGCCATCGATCCCGGCCGCACAGCGAGGCGTAGCGGGGGACTCTCCCGGGGAGCCGGCCGGAGCATGAAAAAGGGCGGGTGATCACACCCGCCCCTTCATCCAGCATGCGGACGAATCACTTGCCGGCGACCACGCGCACCATCTCCAGGCACTTGTTGGAGTAGCCCCATTCGTTGTCGTACCAGGACACCAGCTTGACGAAGGTCGAATCGAGCTGGATGCCGGCCGCGGCGTCGAAGATCGAGGTGCGGGCGTCGCCGCGGAAATCGGTGGCCACCACGGCATCTTCCGTGTAGCCCAGGATGCCCTTGAGCGCGCCTTCGCTCTGGGCCTTCATCTCGGCCTTGATCTCTTCGTAGCTGGCGGGCTTTTCCAGCTCGGCGGTCAGGTCGACCACCGAGACGTCCGAGGTTGGCACGCGGAAGGACATGCCGGTGAGCTTCTTGTTCAGCGAGGGGATCACCACGCCCACGGCCTTGGCGGCGCCGGTCGACGACGGGATGATGTTCTCCAGGATGCCTCGGCCGCCGCGCCAGTCCTTGGCGGAGGGACCATCGACGGTCTTTTGCGTGGCGGTGGCAGCGTGCACGGTGGTCATCAGGCCGCGCTTGATGCCCCACTTGTCGTGCAGCACCTTGGCCAGCGGTGCCAGGCAGTTGGTGGTGCAGGAGGCGTTGGAGACGATCGGCTCGCCGGCATAGCTGGCGCAGTTGACGCCGCGCACGAACATCGGCGTGTCGTCCTTGGAAGGCGCCGACATGATGACTTTCCTGGCGCCGGCATCAATGTGCTTCTGCGCGGTTTCCTTGGTCAGGAAGAGGCCGGTGGATTCGATCACCACCTCGGCACCGACCTCGTTCCACTTCAGGTTGGCGGGGTCCTTCTCCTGTGTCAGGCGGATCTTCTTGCCATTGACGATCAGGGTGTTGCCCTCGACGGCGACTTCGCCCTTGAAGCGGCCATGCACGCTGTCGTATTGCAGCATGTAGGCCAGGTAGTCGGGCGCCAGCAGGTCGTTGATGCCGACGATCTCGATGTCCTCGAAATTCTGCACGGCTGCGCGCAGTACGTTGCGCCCAATGCGTCCAAACCCGTTGATGCCTACCTTGATCGTCATGTCGGTCCCTTGTCTGAAGTTCGTCTGAAATGAAATGGTCGATGGGGGAGTGGTTGCCGCGCGGTGCGGGAGCCAGGCGGCCTCCGGCCCAACTCGGCATTTTAGGGGAGAACCCGGCGGCGGGCCGTTTCGGTGTGTGTCGGGGGCTGCCGCGCTCGGCATCGCGGACGGCCGGTCAGGCGGGCAGGCTCCTTAGAACCTGTTCAAAGTCTCTGCATGGATCCGCATGGCAACGCCATGCCCTGTGGGTTGCGGCTGAAATGCTGCGTCTGCGGCGTTGCAAAGCCTCGCCGGGCCACCAGCCCGGCTGCGTTTTGCGCCTTGCAGCCACAACCTTTCAACCACAACGGCTCTCATGCCAAGACTTTGAACAGGTTCTTATGCCGCCACCGTACCCAGCGACACCAGGAAGGCGCCGATCTGCGGCAGCAGCCGCTCGTAGTCGGCGCTGAGCGCGTGGTCGCCGCCTTCGAGCACGATCTGCTGCGCGTCGCGGTAACGCTGGCTCATCTCGCGCCAGTCCAGCACCTCGTCCCCCTTGGCGATGATGGCCAGTTGCGGGGCTGCGGCGGGCGTCTCCCGGCTGTCGAGCGCGCGCAGCTCGTCCATGTACTCCGGCTTGAAGTAGAACGCCTCGGCGGGGTCGTGCCAGACCGTGTTCTCGCCGATGTGTGCGGCCAGGTCGCGGGCCGGGTCGACGGCCGGGTTGAGCAGCACGGAGGGGCAGCGGCATTGGGCCGCCACCCAACTGGCGTAGTAGCCGCCCAGTGACGAACCCATCACCGCCATGGTCTGCTGCGGCCAGTTGTTGACGATGGCCTGCATGCATTGGGCCGCCGCGTGTGGCGATGGCGGCAACTGCGGGCACTCCAGCACCACCTCCGGATGGCGGATGCCGAACCAGCGGCGTGTCAACTGCGCCTTGGCCGATTGGGGCGAGGAGCGAAAGCCGTGCAGGTACAGCAGATGGGTCAGGCGTGGCGGCTGGATGGAGGTCGGTGGCATGGCGGGGCTCTCCTGGCGACAGGACGGATGGCGCGGGGCGGCGACTGCGGCGATTCGGGCAAACTGTCGCCATTGTGCATGGGCGATGGGCCGCGCGCTGTCGGCCAAGGGCTTGCTATGATGCGCGTTACCTGCCGTTGCGGCCTGTGCCGCCGTTGCGAAGTCCTGCCGATGCCATTTCCGACCCATGAAAGACAGTTGCTGCTCGCCGTCAAGGGCGTCGGCCCCGCCGTGGTGGCGCGCCTGGAGCAGATGGGCATCGAGTCCCTGGCACATCTGGGCCGCGCCGATGTACAGGACATCCTGCGGCGGGGGGCCGCGCTCACGGGTTCGAGTTGCTGGAAGAACAGTCCCCAGGCCCGGGCAGCCATTGCGGCCGCGGTGGACGCCGCCAGACGCCAGCCCCCGACCGCCGGGGCTTGACGCGCCCCGCAGGCCAGGAACAGGTGCTTACTTCAGGCGCGATTTCATCGCCCGCTCGACCTCGCGCTTGCCCTCGCGCTCCTTGATGGTGTGGCGCTTGTCGTATTCGGCCTTGCCCTTGGCCAGCGCGATCTCGCACTTGACGCGGCCATTTTTCCAGTACAGCGCCAGCGGCACCAACGTGTAGCCTTTTTGTTCGACCTTGCCGATCAGCCGCTTGATCTCGTCCTTGTGCAGCAGCAGCTTCTTGGTGCGGTCGGGCTCGGGGCTGACGTGGGTCGACGCGGACTTGAGCGGGTTGATCTGGCCGCCGATGAGGAAGATCTCGCCCTCGCGGATCACCACATAGGCGTCGGTGAGCTGGGCCTTGCCGCTGCGCAAGGCCTTGACCTCCCAGCCATACAGCACCATGCCCGCCTCGTGACGCTCTTCGATGAAGTAGTTGAAGAAGGCGCGTTTGTTCTCGGCGATGCGGCTGGGTTGCTTCTTGTCTTTGGTGGCCATGGGTTTGGAATCACACGGAGGGCGTGCGGTTTGGGCGGGGCGTTAAAATCGGTTTCCCGCCGATGGTCGGTGCTCGCATTCTTCCGTCCCGCCCGTGCGTGATCGGTTGCAGCGAAAGCCGACCATTGTATGCATTTGGCCCCCGCATGTGCGCATCTGATCTGTGATGAGTGGGGCGTCGGCTCCGTGCACGTGAGCCGTCAGGTTTTGTCCCCGGTATGAAACAAGTCGAAAAATCCGCCCTCGTATGGTTCAGCCCGGCGCAGATGTTTGCGCTGGTCACCGATGTTGCCCGCTATCCAGAGTTCCTGCCCTGGTGCGACCATGCCCGGGTGCTGGAGCAGGATGCGGAGGGCATGACGGCCGAGGTGGGCATTGCCTTTGCGCGCATCCGCCAATCCTTCGTCACCCGCAATACCCACATCGGCCAGGACCGGGTGCTGATGCGGCTGGTGCGCGGCCCGTTCTCGACGCTGGAAGGGGAGTGGAGCTTCGTGCCGCTGGCCGGCGGTTCGGCCGAGACCGCGCAGGCCTGCCGCGTCAGCCTGGTGCTGCGCTACGACTTCGATTCGGCGGCGCTGCGCATGCTGGTGGGGCCGGTGTTCGACAAGATCGCCAATTCGATGGTGGAAGCCTTTGTCCAGCGTGCCGAAAACCTGTACCAGCCCGTGCAGTGAGGCCAAGGCCGATGCCGCTGCTGGCGCCGAGGCCGCCATGCTGCGCATCGAGGTGGCCGTGAGCCTGGCTGGTGGCGGAGTGTGGGAGTGCGTGCTGGCATGCCTGCCCGGCACCACGCTGGCGCAGGCGGTGCCACTGGTGGCGGCGCAGTGGGCTGACGAAGCCGGTGCGGCGAGATCGCCGCTGCCGCTGGATCAACTGCGCTGGGGAGTGTGGGGGCGGGTGCTGCCACCCGGTCATGTGCTGCAGCCACAGGACCGGCTGGAGGGCTACCGGCCCCTCAAGGTCGACCCGAAGGTGGCGCGCCGCGAACGGTTTGCCCGGCAGGGCGCGCGCGGCGCCGGCCTGTTTGCCCAGCGGCGCGGGCAGTCCAGGCCGGGCTAGTGTCGTGAATCACCAAGGGGGCGCGCGAGCGGACAAAATCGGTCCAATCCAGGCGCACAGCGCAGCGCGTATGTCGATACGCGCAAGGCATGCAACGCCGGGCCGGCCGGTTTTGTCCACTCGCCCTTCGGGTTCTCAGGGCGCATCGCCCTGGTGTGCGGCTACACGTTGCGCCATGGCGCGCACCGGAGCCGGATTGAGCAGTCGCACCAGCCTCTGGTGGGTTTGCGCCGTGTGCGGCAACTGCAGTTCGCCGCGCTGCAGCGCCTGCAGTGCGCAGGCCATGGCCGGGTAGAACTGCTCGGGGTCGTAACTGACGAGCAGCAGGTCCACCCCGGCGCCGAGCGCCCGCAGCGCGGCCGCGCAGATGCCATACGGCCGGTAGACGGCGCCCATGTTCAGGTCGTCGGTCATCAACAGGCCCTGGTAGCCCCAGTCCTGGCGCAGCAGCCGCACCACCGCTGGCGAGAGCGAGGCCGGCTGCTGCGCATCGACGTCGCCCAGCACCACATGGGCGAGCATGATGGCGCCGCTGGCGGTCATGCCCTGGCGAAACGGCAGCCAGTCGCGCTCGGCCAGCACGGCGCTGGGCGTGTCCAGCCGGGCACTGTGCAAATGGGTGTCGCCGGCCACGCCGGCCAGGCCGGGAAAGTGCTTGAGCGTGGCGCCCACCTGGCGGCTGGCGAGGCCGCGCATATAGGCGCCGCTAAGTTCTGCCACGGTCTGCGGGTCGTGCGAGATGGCGCGCAGGTCCAGCCGGGTATGGCGGTCGCGGGTGGCGGTGCGGCCCGCCTCGGGGCGCAGGTCGGCGACCGGACCGAGATTCAGGTTGATGCCCAGCGCCTGCAGGTCCGCACCCTGTTGCTGGCCTTGCTGGTAGGCGGCCAGCAGGGTCTCGGCGGCCAGGCGCGGTGGAGCGTCCTCGGCGGCCAGCAAGCCATCGGCGGTCAGCAAGGTCGAGAGGGCCGGACGCGAGGGTAGCGGCGGGCTCATGTGCTGCACATGGCCGCCCTCCTGATCGGCCGCCACGATCAGCGGCGGCAGGCCGTGGCGCTCGCGCAGCAACTGCAGCGCCATGATCTCGGCGCGCACGTGCAGCGGGTCGCGCCCGGTGACGTTGGCCTGGCTCAGGTAGATGCCGGCGATGGCGCCGCGCGTGGCCAGTTGCGCGGCCTCCTCGAAGTCGCGGTAGCCCACGATGAAATGCCGCCCCAGCATGGCCAGCGCCATCTCGTTGCCGCTGGCCTGCAGCACCAGGGTGCGGGCCTGCCGCCACTGCCAGGCCTGCTGGCCCGTGATGACCATGATGGCGGCGAGGCCGAGAGCCAGCATCAAGGCTTCCGCCTGGCGCAGGCGCATGGGAGCGCCTGGCGTTACCGCCACATGCTGGCGGCGGGCACGCCAGCCCAGCCACACCAGGCCGGTGGCCGCCACCAGCAGCAGGGCGGGCACGCCCACATGCCGCAGGCGCAGAAGATTGGGCGTGTGGATCTGGCAGGCCAGTGCGAGCAGGACGATGAGCGCCAGCGCACGCAACAGCATCGACAGGCCTTGGCGCAGCCGGGTAGGTGGCCGGAAACGGTCATTGCTCATGGCGGCTCTCCTTGGCGGCGGGCCGGGCAGCGCCCAGCGCATACCAGTCGATGTGGCGAGTGCCCAGCATCAGCGCCGTCAGCGCGCCGAACAGCAGCAGCGAGCCCATCAGCAGGGCGTTGTCTTCCGAGAGCAGAATGCCGTAGAGGATCCCGTAAAGGCTGGCGATGCCGCCGGCCAATCCGAAGCCTTGCCCGCGGTTGCCAAGCATGGCGCCGAGGTAGCTGCCGATCAGCAGCACGCAGGCCGCCGCCGAGATGGCATAGGCCGCGCCGAAGGCGATGCGCTCGGACAGCGCCAGCAGGAGCAGAAAGAAGATTGCCAGCGCCAGACCCACCAGCAGGTACTGCATGGGGTGGATGGCGCGCCTTTGCAGTGTCTCGATCAGGAAGAAGGCCGCGAAGCTCAGCACGATGAAGAGAATGCCGTACTTCATGGCCCGCTCCGAGAGCGAATAGATGTTGACCGGATTGGCGAACTGCACCTCCAGGGTTTCGTTGTGCGAGCGGCTCAGGCCGGCCCGCAGTGTCTGCCCGAAGTCGCGCGCCAGGTGCGAGACCTGCCATTGCGCCGAGAAGCCGTCTGCGCCGATGTCGCGCCGGGCGGGCAGAAAGCGCCCCTGGAAGCTAGGGTGCGGCCAGGCCGATTGCAGCGCCACCTGCGTGAGGTCGGCGGTGGGGGCGATGGCCAGACGTTGCGAGCCCAGCAGCTCCAGCGGCAACTGCAGCGTGAATTCCTGCGCGCGGTTCAGGTCCACCGGCCCCAGCTCGGCATGGATGGCGGGCGACTCCAGCGCACCGCGATGGCCGGTCTGGAAGGCGAGGCTGCGGCCATTGACCTGCAGCGTCGGGCTGTTGCCGATGCCGCGCAGATCGCTCACGCCCAGCAGCACGAAGGCGCGGGCCTTGTCGAGCTGGGCCTGCCTGGCCTGTGCGTCATCCAGCCCGAGTCGCGCCGGCAGTGCCATCGTGCCCTGCAGCGCCAGCGTGGCGCGAAACAGGTTGGTGCGGTAGATGCTGCGCTGGCGCGTCTCCACGCTGACGCTGCCGTCGATGGTGAGCGCATCCAGGCTGAACACCTGGCGGCGCAGCACCGTGTGTTCGCGCGGTGGCTGCCCATCCTGGCTTGCCTCCTGCACCCGCTCGGGGTATTCGAGCAGCAGCAGCGGCCCGATCAGGGTCTGCTCGGCCGCGGCCGAGTCGGCAATCTCCGCGATCACCTCCTGCTGCAGGCGTTGGCGCTGGCGCACCTGGTCGTGAATGCTCCACAGGCCGATCTGCAGCATCACCACCAGCATGGCGATGATGGCCATCTTCAACCCCAGTTTGACTTGCATGCCATGCTCTCCTCTCGATTTGGCTGGTTGACTTTGAACGGGCTTGCCGTGGCCGCGAGTCTGGCCACTGGCCGAGAAGAGAAGGTGAAGCGAGCATGAAGTGCTGCCAGAGGCCGCATACAATCGCGCCTGTTCTGCAGGCAGATGCACCGATTGATCCGGTGGCCGATGCCGGCGGAACGCCGCAACGCTAGGGGTGCTGGTTGTGCGCGTCGCAGGACGCGCGCGGCCGGCTGAGATGACACCCTGGAACTTGATCAAGGTAATACTTGCGCAGGGAAGCGTTGTGAGGCTGCACGGCGTGTTGTCCTTCATCACCGCGTCTTGCCGTGCGTGCATGCGCGAGTGCCAGCCACTCTGCATGTGCGCGGCCCGAACGTGCCCGCGCGGCCTCACTGCCAGACCCTGCCGTCGAACCAAGGAGTTTTCGATGGCATTCCATTCCATCCCATCCGCCGCTGTTGCGGATTTCGCCGGCGCAGGCCAGGCCGCGCCACCTGTTTCGCCGGGGCGACCACCGCTGCCGTTGTGCTATCCGGCCGCCGCCTTGCTGGCCTGCCTGGGCGCCGGGCCTGCTTGGGCACAGGCTGCTGCTGTGGCGCAGTTCGAGGAGGTCAATGTCACCGACAAGGCGGCACCGGTACTCGATGCCGACAGCGCCGCCGTGGGCGGCTTTGCCGCGCCGCTGGCCGAGGTGCCGCAAAGCATCAGCGTGCTGGGCGCCGATCTGCTCTCGGCGACCGCCACGCAAAGCGTCTCGCAGGCGCTGCGCCTCGATGCCGCGCTCAGCGACAGCTACAACACCACTGGCTACCCAGACAGCATCAGCGTGCGCGGCTTCACGCTGCAGGCGCTGGGCAATTACCAGCGCAACGGCATGGGCATCCAGGGCTTTGCGCCGCAGGCGCTGGAGAACAAGCAGGACATCGAGGTACTCAAGGGAGTGGCCGGGCTGCAGGCCGGCGTGGCGGCGCCGGGCGGGCTGGTCAACTACGTCACCAAGCGGCCCGCGGCGCACGACTTCAACGCGCTGGCGCTGCAGGCCGACCAGCGCGGCGGCAGCAAGCTCCATTGGGACGCCAGCCGGCACTGGGGCACGGTGGGGCTGCGAGTCAATGCCGCGGCCGAGCAGTTGCACAGCCATTTCAAAGATGCCGATGGGCAGCGCCGCTTCATCAGCCTGGCCGTCGATGCGCCCCTGACGCCGGACACGCGCCTGAGCGCCGACTTCGAATACCACCGCAAGTCGCAGCCCTCGGTGCCGGCGCTGGGCCTGCTCGATCTCGATGGGGATGGCCGGGGCGAATCGCTGCCGAGCGTCATTCCCGTACGGCTGAACCTCAACAGCCAGCCCTGGTCGTTGCCCTACCAGACCTGGAGCCAGCAGGCCGAGGTCCGGCTCGAGCAGCGCCTCGCCGGTGGCTGGCAGGCGCGCCTGGGCCTCAACCACAGCCGCACCCGCTTCAATGACCGCGTGGCTTTCCCGGACGGCTGCTCGGGGGCGGCCACCTATGTCTATCCAGGCCTGTGCGCCGATGGTGGCGTGGACATCTATGACTTCCGCGACGATGGCGTGCGCCGCGCGCTCAGCGGCTGGCAGGCCGAGTTCGAGGGAGAGACGCACTGGGCCGGCGCCGCGCACCGGCTGCGCCTGGGCGTTTCGGGCTACCAGTCGCGCGAGCGCCACGCGGATTTTCAGGCCTACAACTGGGTGGGCACCAGCAACATCCACGCGCCCGTCGAGCTGCCCGCCGATGGCACGCTGACGGTGCGCAACACCAACAGCGACCAGCACGCCACCGAGGCCTTCGCCAGTGTGCAAAGCCGATGGAATGCCGTCTGGACCAGCTATGCCGGCCTGCGTGTCACAAGGCTTTCGCGCAGCAGCGCTCAAAGCGATGGCAGCGATGCCGTCGATTACCGGCAGACCGTTACCACGCCGTGGCTGGGCCTGAGCGCCCAGCCCGCAGCCGGGTGGACGGTCTATGCCAGTTGGGGGCAGGGCGTCGAGCTCGATGCCGCGCCGCGCACCTTGCAGGCGGGGGGCCGCTTGCTCTACCGCAACGCCGGTCAGGTGCTGCCGGCGCTGCGGAGCCGGCAGACCGAGCTGGGCCTCAAATGGCAGGCGCGGCCACGCCTGCTGCTATCGGCCGCCGTGTTCCAGATCGAGCGGCCCACGGCCGGCGAGCGGACGCTGCCGGGCGACAACCAGCCCAGCTATGTGGCAGGGGCCCGCAAGGCCCGTCATCGGGGATTGGAACTCAATGCCGCGGGTCAGCTCGGCACGCAGTGGTCGCTGCAGGCCAGCGCCGCCTGGCTGGATGCGCGCTATACCCGCGCGGCCGATGAACCCGACCTGCAGGGCCAGCGCGTCACCAACGTGCCGCGCTTTGCCGCCTCGGTGTTTGCCGACTACAAGGTGGCGGCCGCGCCGGGGCTTTCCCTCAATGCGCTGGCTTGGCTGCAGGATGGCAAGCGCGCCACCGCCGATGGCCGCGCCGTGCTGCCGCGCGCCTGGCAGCTCGATGCCGGGCTGCGCTACGAGCATGTGATGGGCCGGCAGCTCTGGCAATGGTCGCTGCAGGCCGAGAACCTGACCGATCGCGTCTACTGGCGCGAGGTGCCCACCACCGCCTGGGGTGGCACCTACCTGTTCCCGTCGGCGCCGCGCACCGTGCGCGCGTCGCTGCGCGTCGAGTGGTGAGCGCCATGGAATGCTTGCTTGAGCCGGCTTTCGTGGCCTTGGGCATGCCGGTCCTCTGGCTGGAGCTGATCGCCTTCACGCTGGCGCTGGCCAACATCGGCTGCAATGTGTGCGAGGTGCACTGGGGCTGGCCGCTCTCCATCGCCGCCAGCGGCCTGTATGCCTGGTTCTTCGTGCACAGCGGCATCTATGGCGAGGCGGGCGTCAACCTCTTCTTTGCCGCGCTGGCGCTGTGGGGCTGGTGGCAATGGCTGCGCGGGCGTCGCCGGGCCGTCTCCGAAGTGGCCGATGTCGTGGCGGTGGCGGGTGCCGCCGCACCGCTGCGCGTGGCGGCGGTGCCGCGCGCCGGCCTCGTGGCGCTGCCGCTGGCCTGGCTGCTGCTGTGGGGGCTGTGCGGGCTGCTGCTCGGGCGCCTCACCGGCAGCGACGTGCCCTGGTGGGATGGCTTCGTCACCGCCGGCAGCATCGTCGGCGCCGTGCTGCTGGCGCGTAAGTACATCGAGAACTGGCCGGTCTGGGTGGTGGTCAACATCGCCAGCATCGGCCTGTTCTGGCACAAGGCCCTGCCGCTGACCACGCTGCTCTATGCCATTCTGCTGGCGCTGGCCTGTGTCGGCTGGTGGCAATGGCGCCGCAAGCTGCCCCTGCCGGCAGGGCCGGCCGGGGCATGAGCATGGCCACTTCCGTGCCGGGAATGCCGCCGATGGCGGCCTTGGTCGCGCTGGTGGGGGCCGAGAGCACCGGCAAGACCACGCTGGCGTGGCAGCTGGCGGAGCACTTCGGCGGTCTCTGGGTGCCCGAATACCTGCGCGAGTTCTGCGACGCACACGGCCGCACCCCGGCGCGAAACGAGCAGGCGCACATCCTGCAGAGCCAGGCTGCCCGGGAGGACGCGGCCCGGCAGCGCGCTCAGGCGCAGGGCCTGCATTGGGTGTTCTGCGACGCTCCGCCGCTGATGACAGCCGTCTACAGCGAACTGGTGTTTGGCGACACCAGCCTCTACGCCGCCGCGCGCCATCGCCACCGGCGCTATGCGCTGACGCTGTTGCTGGAGAACGACCTGCCCTGGCAGGCCGACGGCCTGCAGCGCGACGGTCCGCAGGTGCGCGAGCCGGTGCTCGCCTTGCTGGAGCGGCAGCTGCGCGGAGCGATCATCGCGGACACGCTTGTGCGCATTGGCGGACAGGGAGCGCATCGGCTGCGCAACGCGGTGCAAGCCGTGGCGTCGATGGCGGAGTGAGCAAGCTTCGGGGCGCAGGAATCGGGTCTTTGAACAGGCGCTCACAGCGCGGCCACCAGCCGGCCTAGCTCCCTGCAGGCCCATTCGATCTCGGGTGTGATGCGCTGCACGCAGCTCAGGCGCAGGTACTGGTCATAGTGCTGGGTGTGCGAGAACATGCTGCCCGGCGCGATGCGGATGCCTTTGGCGAGGGCCAGGTCGAACAGGCGCCCCTGCGGATCGGCAGCGGGCAGGCGCAGCCACAGGCTCAGGCTGGCATCACCGAGCACGAAGTCGGTGCCGGCCGGGAAACTGCGGCGGATCAGGCGGGCCATGGCTTCGCTGCGCTGGCGCAGGGTTTCGCGCAGGCGCGCCAGATGGCGCCGCTGGCGGGGCTGCTCCAGCAGGTAGCGCGAACTCATCACCTGGCCGAAAGGCTGGGTGAAGCGGCTTTGCGCGGTCTTGAACATGGCAATGCGGTTGTGCCATTGGCCGCCGTGCAGCCAGCCCTGGCGCAGGCCGGGCAGCAGCGGCTTGTTGAACGACTCGCAGTAGATCACGTGGCCGCGCTCGTCCCAGGACTGGATGGGGGCGACATAGCGTTCCGGCATGGCCAGCAGGCCATAGGAGTCGTCCTCGACGATGGCCAGACCGCGGGTGGCCGCCAGCTGCGCCAGCTGGCGGCGCCTGTCGGCGGGCATGGTCGCGCCGGTGGGCATCTGCATGTTGGGCGTGACGACCACGGCCTTGATCTGCGGGTGCGTGTCCAGCGCCAGTTGCAGAGCCGGCAGGGACATGCCGGTGCCGGGCTCGCAGGGGATTTCGAGTGCCCGCAGGTGCAGTGACTCGATGATCTGCAGGTGGCCATAGAACGTGGGCGATTCGACCGCCACCCAGTCGCCGGGCGTGCAGATTGCCGACAGTGCCAGCGTGATGGCTTCGGAGTTGCCGGTGGTCGAGAGGATCCGCTCGGGCGGGATGTGCATGCCGTGCCGCGCGGCATGGCCGGCCACGGCATGCTGAAACGCCGATTCGTCGCGCTGCACCGAGCGACCCGTGACGAGCAGTTCGGGCTGTTCCTTGAGTATCTGGATCGCCAGGCGCCGGATCCCCTGGGCATCGAACAGCTCTGCCGGGGGTGTGGCGATGGCCAGATCGACCCGGATGGGACTCCGGCGGGCCTTTTCCACCAGGGTCGAGATGCGCTCGCCAATGCCCGTATAGCAGTCGCCGCGCACGGACAGCGGGCCGGCGATGGCGGCCGGCTCCAGCGTTGGCGCGGCCACCGGCTTGCGCACGAAGTAGCCGTGGCGCGGGCGGCACTCGACCAGGCCCTGGGCTTCGAGCAGGTGCACCGATTTGACGGCGGTGGCCATGCTCACGTTCTGTGCCTGCATGATGGCGCGAATCGAGGGCAGGGCCTGACCCGGCAGCAATTGCCGGGTGCGGATGGCGGAGTGGTAGTGGCCGGCGATGCGCCGGTACAGATAGTCATCCCTGGCTGGCATGGCGGGAGTGGATGGTTGGCCTCAAGAGATTGCCACTATGGCGCAAAACGCCATACCGGTGCGATACAGCGGCGCGCTGGCGGGCAGATACAGCGCCTGGCCAGCCGCACTGTGCCGTATCGACCTGTACTGCCTGCAAGGCGCGTGGCTTTCTACAGTGTGTCCATCGCACTGCCAACGGAAACACCACCGAACCGAACCGGAAGACCTGCCATGCCCTCTGTGATCCATACCACCCGGACCTTGCGGATTGCTCGCGATGACCACTTGTTGCTGCCTCTGCGCGCGGGCGATGAACTGCGCTGCATCGTGGGCTGCGTGCGCGTGATTTCGCCCTCTGATGCCGCCGGCGAGGCGGCCTTCGGCCACACCGTGTCGCTGGGTGTCCGGCAAGCCTGGCGGGCGCCGGCCAGCATGTGGGTGCAGTTGGCCGCGGAGGTTGCGAGCCAGGTGCAGCAGACCTCCGCATCGGGAGCATCCGGAGCGTCAGGTGCGTCAGGTACGGCGAGTGCGGCCGGTAGTGGCAGTCCGTCCGGCGCGCCTGACCGTGCCGGATGGCTGCGATGGGGGCATTGGATGATGCGCCACCTGCGCTGGCGGGCCTGACGAGGCTGCCTGCGGGGTCGGCGTTGCGCCATTTGCGCTGCTCTCTACATGCAGCCTATACATGCAGCGCCTGTCCCAGCGCCCGCAGGGCCGCCTCCTGGATGGCCTCGCCCAGCGTGGGATGGGCGTGGATGGTGTGGGCCACATCCTCGAGGTGCGCGCCCATCTCCAGCGATTGCGCGAATGCCGCCGCCAGTTCGGCGACATGCCCGCCCACCGCCTGCCAGCCGAGGATGCGGTGGTCGCTGCGGCGGGCGACGACGCGCACGAAGCCTTCGGTGCCTTCCAGCGTCATGGCGCGGCCATTGGCGGCAAGGGGAAACTGCGCGCTGAGCACGTCGTGGCCGGCCGCCTGCGCCTGGTCCGGCGAGAGGCCGGCGCTGACCAACTCCGGCTCGGTAAAGCAGATGGCGGCCATGGCAGCCGGCTGGAAGTGGCGCCGGTGGCCGGCGATGATCTCGGCCACCATCTCGCCCTGCGCCATGGCGCGGTGCGCCAGCATGGGCTCGCCGGTGAGGTCGCCAATGGCCCAGACCTGGCGCATGCTGGTGCGGCACTGGTCGTCCACGCGCACGGCGCGGCCATGGCGTTCGATCGGCAGGTCTTCGAGGCCGTAGCCCGCGGTGCGTGGCTGGCGGCCCACGGCCACCAGCACCTGGTCGGCTTGCAGCGTCAGGGCCTCGGCGGTTGCGTTGCCGGCCGGACGGATGACCACCCCTGCGGCCCCGCCCGCCGAAGAGGCTGGCGCCGCGCCGATGACCTGGTGCTGCAGGTACAGCCGGATGCCCCGTTGCTCCAGCCGCCGCTGCACCGGCTGGGTGAGTTCGGCGTCATAGGCGGGCAGGATGCGTTCGGCCGCCTCCACCACGGTGACCTGGGCGCCGAGCTGGCGGTAGGCGATGCCCAGCTCCAGGCCGATGTAGCCGGCGCCGACGACGATCAGCCGATCGGGCACCTGGCGGGGCGAGAGCGCCTCCGTCGAGGAGATGACGGTCTGCCCATCGAAGGGCAGCGCGGGCAGCGCCATCGGTTGCGAGCCGGTGGCCAGCAGCAGGTGTTCGCAGCCGATGCGTTGCGTGGCCGTGCCGCTGGCATCGCGCACTTCGACGGTCTTGCCATCGACGATGTGTGCCCATCCATGCACGAGCTGCACCTTGTGTTTCTTCAGCAGCGCCGCCACGCCGCCCGTCAGGCGTTGCACGATGCCGTCCTTCCAGGCGATGGTCTGCGCGATGTCGAGCGTGATCCCGGATGCGTGGATGCCCAGCGGCGAGGCGCCTGCGGCACAGGCCTGGGCCTTGGCGAATTCGCCGGCGGCATGGATCAGCGCCTTGGAGGGAATGCAGCCGATGTTCAGGCAGGTGCCGCCCGGCGCCCGGGCCTCGACCAGCGTGGTGGCAATGCCCAGTTGCGCGGCGCGGATGGCGGCGACGTAGCCGCCGGGGCCGGCACCGATGATGAGCAGCCGGGTCTGGATGTGTGGGGTGGACATGTCGCTGGCTCCTTGTCTCAGTCGATGAAGAGCGTCGCCGGCGTCTCCAGCAGGCCCTTGACCTGCTGGATGAAGCGCGCCGCGTCCATGCCATCGACCACGCGGTGGTCGAACGAGGAGGAGAGGTTCATGGTCTGGCGGACGAGGATCTGCCCGCTCCGCGCAACAGGTTTCTCGACCAGCCGGTTGACGCCGACGATGGCCACTTCCGGGTGGTTGATGACCGGGGTGCTGACGATGCCGCCGAGCGCGCCCAGGCTGGTGAGCGTGATGGTCGAGCCCGAGAGCTCCTCGCGCGTGGCCTGGCCGCCGCGCGCAGCCTCGGCCAGGCGCGCAACTTCGGCGGCGCAACCCCAGAGGTCCAGCGATTCGGCATGACGCAGCACCGGCACGACCAGGCCCGCGTCGGTCTGCGCGGCGATGCCCAGGTGGACACCCTCGTAGCGGGTGACCACACCGGCCTCGTCGTCGTAGCGGGCGTTGATCTGCGGAAAGGCGCGCAGCGCCAGCACCATGGCACGGGCAATGAAGGGAATCAGCGTCAGCTTGCCCCGCGATGCGCCATGCAGGGCGTTGAGCCGGCCGCGCAGCGCCTCCAGTTCGGTGACGTCGAGCTCTTCCACATAGGTGAAGTGGGGAATGCGGCGCTTGGCCTCCTGCATCTTCTCGGCAATGCGGCGGCGCAGACCGATCACCGGCAGCTGCTGCGTGCCGGTGCGGGGCGCGCTGGCCTGGCCCGCCGTCTGCCGGTGCGCCTGGCTTCTGGCCTGCTGCAGCCAGGCGTCCAGGTCCTCATGGCGGATGTGCCCATGCGGGCCGCTGCTAGGCACGTGGCGCAGCTCGATGCCCAGGTCCCAGGCGCGGCGGCGCACGGCGGGCGAGGCCAGCGGGGCTTCGCCAGGCTGGCGCGCAAGCGGCGTGGTGTGGACGACTGGCGCGCCGCCAGATGCTGGTGGTGTCGATGCGCGGGGCGCGGCCGGTGGAGCCCGTGGTGCCACTGATGGGGCTGGCGCTGTGGGCTTGCCATCGGTGGCGCTGGCGGCATGATCGCGCGGGTTGGCAGCCGCATCGTCGTCGTGCCCGCCTGCGGTGGCGGTGGCGTTGTCGGCATTGCCCGCGCCTTCGACCTCCAGGCGAATCAGCTCCGAACCGACGGCCATCATTTCGCCGAGTGCGCCGCCCAGCGCGAGCACCTTGCCGGCCACCGGCGAGGGAATCTCGACGGCAGCCTTGTCGGTCATCACGTCGGCCAGGCCCTGGTCTTCCTTGACGGTATCGCCGACCTGCACGTGCCAGGCCACCAGTTCGACCTCGGCAATGCCCTCGCCGATGTCGGGCATCTTGATGATGTGGATTCCCATGCCTTCAGCCCTCCATGACTTTCTTGAGCGCTTCGCCAACCCGTTGCGGGCCGGGGAAGTACGACCACTCCTGCGCGTGCGGGTAGGGGGTGTCCCAGCCGGCGACGCGCTCGATGGGGGCTTCGAGGTGCCAGAAGCAGTGCTCCTGCACCAGCGCCGCCAGCTCGGCGCCGAAGCCGCTGGTGCGCGTGGCCTCGTGCACGATGAGGCAGCGGCCGGTCTTCTCCACCGAGGCCACGATGGTCTCCAGGTCCAGCGGCCAGAGGCTGCGCAGGTCGATGATTTCGGCGTCGATCCCCGTTTCCTGCACGGCCGCCTCGGCCACGAAGACCATGGTGCCGTAGGCCAGCACCGTGACGGCGCCGCCCGCGCGCACGATGCTGGCGCTCTCCAGCGGCACGCGGTAATGGCCTTCGGGCACTTCGCCGAGCGCATGCCTGGACCAGGGCACCAGCGGCCGGTCGTGGTGGCCGTCGAACGGGCCGTTGTAGAGCCGCTTGGGTTCGAGGAAGATCACCGGGTCGTTGCTTTCGATGCTGGCGATCAGCAGGCCCTTGGCGTCGTAGGGGTTGCTGGGCATCACGGTGCGCAGGCCGCAGGTGTGGACGAACAGCGCCTCGGGGCTCTGGCTGTGCGTCTGGCCGCCGTAGATGCCGCCGCCGCAGGGCATGCGGATGGTGAGCGCGGCGCTGAAGTCGCCCGCCGACCGGTAGCGCAGCCGCGCCACCTCGGACATGATCTGGTCGAGCGCCGGGTAGACATAGTCGGCGAATTGCACTTCCACCACCGGCCGCAGCCCGTAGGCGGCCATGCCCACGGCGGTGCCGACGATGCCGCTCTCGCTGATTGGCGCGTCGAACACGCGCGTCCTGCCATACCTGGCCTGCAGGCCCTCGGTGCAGCGGAACACACCGCCGAAGTAGCCCACGTCCTGGCCGTAGACCACCACGCTGTCGTCGCGCTCCAGCATTACGTCCATGGCCGAGCGCAGGGCCTGGATCATCGTCATGTTTGCCATGATCCGTCCCTTTCAGATGCCCAGTTGCTGGCGCTGCGCGCGCAGGTGCGCGGGCTGGTGTTCGTAGACGTCGTCGAACATGTTGGCGGCGCTGTGCGGGTGGGGGCTTTGCAGCGTGCCGTTCTGCTCGCCCTCCTTCTGCGCGGCCAGCACCTCGGCCTCGACCTCCTGCCAGGCGGCCTCGTGCTGCTCGGTGCTCCATTCGCCGAGCTGGATCAGGTGGCGCTTGAGGCGCTCGATCGGGTCGCCCAGCGGAAAGCGCTGCCAGTCATCGGCGGGGCGGTACTTGCTCGGGTCGTCCGAGGTGGAGTGTGGGCCGGCGCGGTAGGTGACCCACTCGATGAAGGCCGGGCCATGGCCGCCGCGGGTGCGCTCGGCCGCCCATTGCGAGGCCGCCAGCACGGCCAGGAAGTCGTTGCCATCAACCCGCAGCGATGCGATGCCCATGCCCGTGCCGCGGGCCGCGAAGGTGGCGCTGGTGCCGCCGGCGATTGCCTGGAAGGTGGAAATGGCCCACTGGTTGTTGACCACATTGAGGATCACCGGCGCGTGGTAGACCTGTGCGAACACCAGCGCGGTGTAGAAATCGGCTTCAGCCGTGGCGCCGTCGCCGATCCAGGCGGTGGCGATGCGCGAGTCGCAGCGGATCGCCGAGGCCATGGCCCAGCCCACCGCCTGCACATACTGCGTGCCCAGGTTGCCGGAGATCGAGAAGAAGCCGTACTCGCGCGATGAATACATGATCGGCAACTGGCGGCCCTTGAGCGGGTCGGCCGTGTTGGAGTAGATCTGGTTCATCATCGCCACCAGCGGGTAGTCGCGCGCGAGCAGAATGCTTTGCTGGCGGTACGAGGTGAAGCACATGTCGTCCTGGTTCAGCGCCATGGCCTGCGCGGTGCCGATGGCCTCCTCGCCCAGGCTCTGGATGTAGAACGAGGTCTTCTTCTGCCGCTGCGCGATCACCATGCGGTTGTCGAAGGCGCGCGTGAGCATCATGGTGCGCAGGCCGCGCCGCAGCAGTCCGGGCTCGGCCTCGGGGTTCCATTCGCCCTGCGCGATGCCGTCGTCATCGAGCACGCGGATCAGGCTGTTCTTGTGGGCGACAGTGTCCTCATAGCGGCAATCGGGGGCCAGGCGCGGCACGGCGCCGGCGGGCGAGAGCTTGAGGTAGGAAAAGTCGGTTCGCTCGCCGGGGCGCGCCGATGGCTCGGGCACCCACAGGCACGAGCGGCCTCCGGCGGTGGAGGGCGTGTGCATGGTCTTGTCTCCTGTGTGGATTGTGTCCACTTTGAATAAGAACCTGTTGACGCTCTTTCCGGGGGCAACCCGAAGGGCAAGAGGTCAAAAACGCACCGGGCGGCGACGGGCGTCTTGCCCACTGCATTTTTTGACCGCCTGCGTGACCCACGGAAAGAGCGTCAACAGGTTCCAGAATGCACGGGGGTGGCCCGCGCATCATGGAAGGCTGCCAGGCGACTGCGGCCGGGTGGGGCCGCAGGACATGGCGCTGACCAATGTAGCAAAGGCGCCGGCCAGTGCACAGGCGGGGTAATCCCCGAGCAGCGCTGTCGCACGGTGCCGAGCACGCCGGGGGGATTCTCCGTAAGATCACGCTTCTCTTTCGATCCCTTTCCTGTGGAGCCGCACATGCCATCCCCATCCCCGACCAGCGCAAGCGCCCCGGCGCCCTTGTCCATGGCGCAGTTGCTTGCCTGTGGCGCGGCCGTCGTCACGCTGTCGATGGGCATTCGGCACGGCTTCGGCCTGTGGCTGCAGCCGATCACGCAGGAGATGGGCTGGAGCCGCCAGGACTTCTCCTTTGCGATTGCGGTGCAGAACATCGCCTGGGGCTTTTTCGGCATCTTCATCGGCATGGTGGCCGACCGTTTCGGCGCCACCCGCGTGCTGATGGCCGGCGGCCTGTGCTACGCGCTGGGTCTGCTGGGCATGGCGCACGCGGCCAGCCCGATGCAGTTCACGCTGATGGCGGGCGTGCTGGTCGGGCTGGCGCAGGCCGGCACCACCTACGCTGTGGTCTATGGCGTGATCGGACGGCAGATCCCGATGGAAAAGCGTTCCTGGGCCATGGGTGTGACGGCTGCGGCCGGCTCCTTCGGGCAGTTCCTGATGCTGCCGGTCGAGGGCTCGCTGATCGGCGCGTTCGGCTGGCAGGCGGCACTGGTGGCGCTGGCGGCATTGGCGGTACTGATCGTGCCATTGGCGCTGGGCCTGCGCGAGCCGCAATTCGCGCGCGGCCAGGCGGCGGGCCTGGCCAATCGCAGCGCGGCAGCCGGGCAGGGCATACGCGAAGCGCTGCGCGAGGCGCTGGCGCAGCGCAGCTTTCTGCTGCTGACGGCGGGCTACTTCGTCTGCGGCTTCCAGGTCGTCTTCATCGGCGTGCACATGCCCAGCTACCTGAAGGACCACCAGTTGCCCGCGCACGTGGCCACCTATGCGCTGGCGCTGATCGGGCTCTTCAACGTCTTTGGCACCTATGCGGCCGGCGTGCTGGGGCAGAAGTACGCGCGCCGCAAGATCCTCGCCTTCATCTATTTCGCTCGCGCCGTGGTGATTTCCATCTTCCTGCTGGTGCCATTGTCGCCGCTGAGCGTCTATGTGTTCTCGGCGGTGATGGGTGCGCTGTGGCTGTCGACCGTGCCGCCCACCAATGCCACCGTGGCGCAGATCTTCGGCGTGCGCCACCTCTCGATGCTCGGCGGCGTGGTGTTCTTCAGCCACCAGATCGGCAGTTTCCTGGGTGTATGGCTGGGCGGCCTGCTTTACGACCGCACCGGCAGCTACGATGTGACTTGGTATATTGCCATCGCGCTGGGGGTCTTTGCGGGGCTCGTCAACCTGCCCATCGACGAGCGTCCGCTGGTGCGCACACGGGCGGCACAACCGGCTTGAAAGGACTCCATGCCCACTCTTCGCAAACCATCCCGCAGGGCGGTGCTGCTGGCCCTGGCGGCAGTCGGGGCACTGGCATTGCTGGCCGTGGTGTTCGGGCTCTACCGGAACCCGGAACTGGTGGTGCGCCTGGCCGACCAGCTCTGGGCCTGCATGTGATGCGCCCCGATTGTGGCGACGGGGCCGGGGGGCGGGAACTGCGGCGGCGGATGCGTGTCCGAGGATGGGCATGCATCCCGCACTAGAATGGCGGCTTTGGGTTTGGAAAACAGATTTTTCTTATGACATCTCCGGTTCCATTGACGGGCAGCATCGTTGCCCTGGTGACCCCCCTGAACGAGGACGGCAGCATCGACTACGATTGTCTGCGGCGGCTGATCGACTGGCACATCGAGCAGGGCACCGACTGCGTCAGCGTGGTGGGAACGACCGGGGAGTCGCCCACCATCACCTTCGAAGAGCACCACGAGGTCATTCGCGTGGCCGTCGAGCATGCGGGCGGCCGCATTCCCATCATGGCAGGCTGCGGTGCCAACTCCACGGCCGAGGCGATCTCGCTGGCCAGGTTTGCCAAGCAGGTGGGCGCCGACAGCCAGCTGCAGGTGGTGCCTTACTACAACAAGCCGACCCAGGAAGGCCAGTACCAGCACTTCCGCGCCATCGCCGAGGCCACGCCCGACCTGCCGATGTACCTCTACAACGTGCCGGGCCGCTCGGTGGCCGATCTGCACCACGACACGGTGCTGCGGCTCGCCGAGATTCCCAGCATTATCGGCATCAAGGAGGCCACCGGCGACATCGCCCGTGCGCAATGGCTGATCCGCGACGTGCCCGAAGGCTTTGCGGTTTATTCGGGGGACGACCCTACCGCCATCGCGCTGATGTTCTGCGGGGGCCACGGCAACGTCAGCGTCACAGCCAACGTCGCGCCTGCCCTGATGAGCCAGCTCTGCCGTGCCGCGCTGGCCGGCGATGTCAAGGAGGCCAATGCCATCCAGCAGCGTCTGCTGCCACTGCACAAGGCCTTGTTCACCGAGGCCAACCCGATCCCCGTCAAGTGGGCCCTGCACCGCCTTGGCCGCTGCGGCGCGACCCTGCGCCTGCCGATGACGCCACTGGCCCAGCCGTATCGCCAGCCGCTCGAAGACGCCATGCGTGCCGTCGGCATACTGGCCTGAGCCGCCGCAGCCAGAAACCCGAATTTTGTGCGACCGAACCCTATGAAAAGCACCTTCGCCATGCATTTTTCCTCTGCTGCCTCCAAGGCCGGCCTGCTGACCGTGACCGTGGCCCTGAGTGCCTGCTCCGCCCTGCAGGAAGACAAGATCGACTACCGCAGCGCCTCCAAGGGCACCTCGCTGGAAGTGCCGCCGGACCTGACGCAGCTGCCGCAGGAGAGCCGCTACAACGTGCCGGGTGGCGCCGTCTCGGCCAACGCCATGCTGGCCAGCCAGATCCAGCGCGGCCAGGGCGAAGGCGTGGCGCGCGACCAGTTGGCCGACGTGCAACTGCTCCGCGACGGCAGCCTGCGCTGGCTGAGCGTGCCGCGTTCGGCTGACGTGCTGTGGGATCCGGTGCGCCAGTTCTGGATGGACAATGGCTTCGCCCTGGCGATGGACCAGCCCAACCTGGGCATCATGGAGACCGATTGGGCCGAGAACCGCGCCAAGCTGCCGCAGGACTTCATCCGCAACACGCTGGGCAGGCTGCTCGATTCGCTGTATTCGACCGGCGAGCGGGACAAGTTCCGCACGCGCCTGGAGCGTCGCGCCGATGGCGGCACCGACATCTACATCACGCACCGCGGCATGATCGAGGAGTTCAGCAACCAGGCCAAGGACACCACCACCTGGGTGCCGCGCCCGGCCGACCCGGAGCTGGAGACCGAATTCCTGCGCCGCCTGCTGGTGCAACTGGGCACCAGCGAGGAACAGTCGCGCGCCATCGTTGCCTCGGGCGCCGAAAGCGCGCAAGGTGGTGCGCCTTTCGTCGGCGCCACGCGCGTGCAAGTGCAGGGTGCGCCCGCGTTGGAACTGCAGGACGGCTTCGACCGCGCCTGGCGCCGCGTTGGCACGGCGCTGGACCGCACCGGCTTCACCGTCGAGGACCGCGACCGCTCGCAAGGCATCTACTTCGTGCGCTACGTGCCGCAGTCCGACCGCGAGCAACCGGGCTTCTTCGGCCGTGTGCTCGGCCGTGGCGCGGCCGTGCCGGCGCCGGTCAAGTACCGCGTCGTGGTGCGCAGCGAAGGTGCGCTCTCGCACGTGACAGTGCTCAGCGAGACGGGCCAGCCCGTCAGCGCCGAGCAGGCCGACAGCATCATCGGGCTGCTGCACGAAGACCTGCGTTGATCGGGCGCGTGGACACACTGTGAGCCGATTGCGCTTTCGCAGCCTGGCCAGCGGCAGTGCCGGCAACGCCACGCTGATCGAGGGGCTGCAGGCGCCGGGCGCGGATGCTGCGCCCGCGCCGTTTCGCGTGCTGGTCGATTGCGGCATGAATGCCAAGCAGCTGCGCCAGCGGCTGCAGGGCGAAGGCCTGCAGATGGCGGATCTCGACGCCATCTTCGTCACCCACGAGCATTCCGACCATGTTGGCGCGGCCTTCGACGTGGCGCGCCAGTGGCAGATTCCGGTCTGGTCCAGTCATGGCACCTGGCTGGCCGCAGGTGCGCCCGACACCGCCGGCATGTGGCAGCTGGCCCGCGATGGCCAGCCTCTGCGCTGGGGACAGATGGAGGCGCTGCCCTTCACGGTGCCGCACGATGCGCGCGAACCGCTGCAGCTGCGCATCAGCCAGCAGGATGTGCACATCGCCATCGTCACCGATCTGGGCCATGTGACCGGGCATGTGGCCGAGCATGCGGCGCATTGCCATGCCCTGCTGCTGGAGTTCAACCACGACCGCGAGATGCTCTTGCAATCGCGCTATCCGGCCTTTCTCAAGCGCCGCATCAGCGGGCGGCTCGGGCACCTGGCCAATGAGGTGGCGGCCGAACTGTTGCAGCAGGTGCTGCACGATGACCTGCAGTATGTGGTGGCAGCCCACCTGAGCCAGCAGAACAACCGTCCCGAGCATGCGCTGCACTGGATGCGCCATGCCGTGCAGCAGGCGCCGGTCGAACTGCTGGTGGCCAGCCAGGAGGGCGGCTCGGGCTGGATCGAACCCGGCGCCGTCGCTCCATCGGTGTCCAGCCTGGCTGCCTGAGAACAGGTTCTGAACAACCGCTTCGGCTCTTTTCCGCTTCAGCTTTTCTTCTTGCCCGGCCGCTGCCAGCCGCTGACGCTGACGGCCCTGGCCCGCGCGACGGTGAGGCTGTTCGCGGGCGTGTCGCGGGTGATTGTGGAGCCGGCGCCCACGGTGCCGCCCGCGCCAATCGTCACCGGCGCCACCAGCACCGAGTTGCTGCCGATGTGCACGTCCGCACCGATGACGGTGCGGTGCTTGTTGGCACCGTCGTAATTGGCAGTGATGGCGCCGGCGCCATAGTTGACGCGCGCGCCCACGCTGGCGTCGCCCAGGTAGGCCAGGTGGTTGGCCTTGGCGCCCTGCGCCAGCGTGCTGTTCTTGACTTCGACGAAATTGCCGATGTGCACTTCGTCGCCCAGTGTCGCGCCGGGCCGCAGCCGCGCGAACGGGCCGATGCGCGCGTCGGCACCCACGCGCACGCCGCTTTGCTCGCCGTCAATGTGCGAGTAGGGCGCGACGATGCTGCCGGCGCCGATATGGGCATTGGCGATGTGGTTGTAGGCGCCGATGCGGCAGCCCTGGCCCAGCACCACCTGCCCGCCGAAGATGCAGCCGATGTCGATCTCCACGTCCTGACCGCATTCGAGCCTGCCGGCGTGCACGCTGCCGGTGGCGGCGCGCAGCTCGAAACGGGACGGATCGGCCAGCCGCACGCCGGCGGCCATCAACTGCTCGGCCTGCTGCCACTGGTAGCGGCGCTCCAGCGCGGCCAGCTGCGCCGGGCTGTTGACGCCCGCGACCTGCCAGCCTTGCATGGCCGGCAGGCAGTGCGCCTGCACGGCCACGCCGTCGGCGCAGGCCATCGCGATCAGGTCCGTGAGGTAATACTCGCCCTGCGCGTTGTCGTTGCCGAGCCGCTGCAACCAGGGCTTGAGCAGGCGGGAGGGGAAGGCCATGATGCCGCTGTTGACCTCGCCGATGGCGCGCTGGGCTGCGCTGGCATCCTTGTGTTCGACGATGGCGCGCACCTGACCGTCGCCATCGCGCACGATGCGTCCGTAGCCGCTGGGGTCATCCATCTGCACGGTCAGCAGTGCGAGCTGGCGGTTGTCGCACAGCGCCAGCACGGTACGCAGGCTGTCGGCGGTGACCAGCGGCACATCTCCCAGCAGCACCAGCACCATGTGTTCATCGGGCAGTTGCGGCACGGCCTGCTGCACGGCATGACCGGTGCCATGCTGCGGCACCTGCGCGGCAATGCCGATCTGCGCGGCGCCGGTGAGTTCGGCGGCGGGACCGCGCACAAAGGCATCGACCTGCTCGGCACCATGGCCGGTGACCGTGATCAGCCGCTGCGGCTGCAGCGCCGCGGCGGTCTCCAGCACATGCGCGAGCAGTGGCCGTCCCCCCAGCGGCTGCAGCACCTTCGGGGTCTGGCTTTGCATGCGGGTGCCCTTGCCGGCGGCCAGGACGACGATGGAGAGCGGGTGCGGAGTGGACTGGGGCGGGATCGACATGCGAGGGGTGATCAGAAATCAGAAAGAAGAGAAAGGATGCCCATGGTGCCTGGAGGCGCCACCGATATGCGTCGTGGCGCGGGCGGTGCGGGCACGATTCCAAGCCTTTATTATTGACCGGTATGCGGCCGGCCTGCGTGCTGGCGAGGCGGCTGGCGCGCCATAATGGCGGCCGTTTGTTTGTCTGTTCGTGTCAAGGAGACGCTGAATCAATCAGCGTCTCCGCAATGCTCGACGAAGTGTCATTGGAGTTGTGGATGGAAACCGTGTATCTGCTGGTGGCGGTGCTGCTGGCCTATTTGCTGGGTTCGGTGCCGTTTGCCGTGGTGGTGAGCCGGCTGCTGGGCCTGCGTGATCCGCGCAGCTTTGGCAGTGGCAATCCGGGCGCCACCAATGTGCTGCGCTCGGGCAGCAAGTTGGCGGCGGCGCTGACCTTGCTGCTCGATGCTGCCAAGGGCTGGCTGCCGGTGGCGCTGGTGGGCTGGTTTGGCGGTCGCTGGGGCCTGTGGGACGGCGCGCAGGCGGCGGTGGGCCTGGCGGCATTTGCCGGGCACCTCTGGCCGATCTTCATCCGCTTCAAGGGTGGCAAGGGCGTGGCAACGGCGTTGGGCGTGCTGCTGGGCCTGAGCCCGTGGCTGGGCCTGGCAGTCGCGCTGACCTGGGTCATCGCGTTGGCGCTCTCGCGCATGTCGTCGCTGTCCTCGATGGTTGCGGCGGTGCTGGCGCCGGTGTACTACCTGCTCGGCGGCGGCGCGGCCTGGCCTTATGACCGGATGGTTTTGCTGGCCATTGGCGTGATGGCGGTGCTGCTGCTGTACCGGCATCGTGCCAACATGGCACGGCTGCTCGCCGGCCAGGAGCCGCGCATCGGCCAGTCGAAGACTGCCGCCGCGCCAGGTGCGCGCCCGGCGGGAGCCAAACGCAAGCGGCGGCATTGACGCGCTGGCCGCGGCACAGGATCCGGCCCCGCGTCAGCCCTGTGTGCCGGCGGCCTGGCGGGCGGTGAACAGCCCCAGGCTGACCATGGTGCGGTGGTCGAGCGAGAAGCTGATGGCCGAGAGTGGCAGGCTGTTGATGATGCGCGGCTTGCCGCTCGCCGTGAGGTAGAGCGGCGGGCGCTCATAGGGGCGGCCCTTGCTGTCGATGATGCCGGCCACCATCGGGTACTTGGGCTCCTGGGTGCGGCGCAGCACTACGGCGATTTCCTGGGTGTCGAGCTTGACCAGCGTGCCGGGAGGGTAGAGGCCGGCGGTGGCGGCCAGCGCCTTGCCGACCTCGTCGCGCGGGTCGAAGCGCTGCCCCATGATGGCGCGCAGCGAGTCGCCGACGCTGCGATCGGGCCGCGATTTGCGTGGGCTGATCATCGCCGCATAGCGGTCGATCGAGGCCAGCACGCGGGTCAGGCGCTGGGTGGTGTTCAGCGATTGCAGCGGCAGGCGCTCGGCGGGCGGTGTGTGGTGGTGGGCGATGACTTCCAGCCACAATGGGTCGATGACCCCCAGCGAGCGCAGCAGCTGCACGCCGGCCTGCGGATGGTCTTGGATGGCCTGCTCCTGCAACAGTGTCGGCCGCTCGGTCTGCAGGGCCAGTTCGTCCTGCAGGCCGGTCATGCCGATATTCATGCTCATGGCCGCATGCAGCAGGGTGACGCGCTCATGCGGGCCCAGGCCCAGCGGCGGGGCCACCATGTGGCAGAGACTGGCGCACACCAGTGCGTGCGAGGCGCTGTAGCCGGCCATGGAGGTCGAGGCCAGCTGGAACATCAGGTAGAGCGCGGTGTCGCTGTCCTGCTGGATCATGTCCTCCAGCCAGCGGCGCAGCTCGGCGAGCTTGGTGGGAAAGTCGCCAACCCGGTCGGGGTGCTGCAGCGCGCTGTTGAGCGCGGCTTCCAGGTCTGCCCAGAGAGCCAGCAGGTTCTCATAGCTTTGCTCATTGATGTTTTCGAGGTCGATCAAGGCATATGACATAGGCGTCTCGGCAGGTAGGAACGTGCGAACAGGCCTCAGCGGGGCTGGATCACCATCGTGCCGGCCTCGCGGGTCAGGCGCACATGCTGGAGAAACGAGTTGCCCAGCAGCACGAAACCCATGGGTTCCGGAATGACGACGGCTTCCACGCCGCCTCGCTCGATCTGTCCAATGCGCACTTGCCGCAGTTGCACCTTCCAGCCCGAGGTCTGGCCGTTGGCGGTGCGCACCCCGATGCGATCCTGCCCCAAGGGTATGCCCAGACGGCTGGCGGTACCGGTATCCATGGTGACAACCGATGCGCCGGTGTCCACCAGAAACTGCACGGCGGCACCGTTGATGGTGCCGTCAGCGGTGAAGTGTCCGCCCTGGCCGGCCTGCAGCGTCATGGCCATGGCCGTGCCCCGCGGGGTCACCCGCGTGGGGGCCTGCCCCACCGTCAGCGGCAACCGCTCGCCCTGCACGTCGAAGATGGCGCTGTTCTGGCGCACTTCCAGAAGCGTGACGCCGAGGTGGCTGGCACCGACGGCCAATGTCTTGGGCGCGCTTTGGTCCACGACGACGATGGCGCGCTGTCCGCCGACGGTGCCGACCAGCCGCACGTCCTGTGCCAGTGCACTGCCCCAGCAGGTCAGCAAGCAGGCCATGCAGGCCACGCACAGCGCAAGAACCCTGCTGCCTGGCAGGCAGGAGGACGGTGTGGTGGCAGATGCTGGGGCTGAGGGCATGTAGAAGAAAGGGCCGGGACGGCGGTCAGTCCCGGAAGTTGTTGAATGAAAGAGGCACGTCGGCGACCTCCTTGCGAATCAGCGCCATCGCGGCCTGCAGGTCATCGCGCTTGGCGCCGCTGACGCGCACCGCGTCGCCCTGGATGGCTGCCTGCACCTTGAGCTTGCTGTCCTTGAGGTGCTTCTGGATCTGCTTGGCCAGCGTGGCATCGATGCCGTTGCGCACCTTGACGGTCTGCTTGAGCTTGTCGCCGCCGATCTTCTGGGCCTTCTCGACGTCGAGGAAGCGCACATCCACGTTGCGCTTGGTGAGCTTGTTGCGCAGGATATCCTCGACCTGACTGAGCTGGAAGTCGGAGTCGCCAAACAGCGTGATCTCCTTGTCTTTCAGCTCGACGGCGGCCGAGGTTCCCTTGAAGTCGAAACGCGTGCCAATTTCCTTGGCGGCGTTGTCAACGGCATTGCGGACTTCGACGAAGTCGGCCTCGAGAACGGTATCGAATGAGGGCATGGTTTTGCAGATGAATCTTGGTTTGAACAGGAATATTGGCGTTCACTGCGAATCAGCACCGATGCGATCCAACCCATGTTGTCACTTTCGGGTGAAAAAGTGTCAACATATTGTTACTATACAGCGCATGACCGCAGCGATGGGACAATACGGGCGATGTTAGTTGAAAAAAACGTCCCCCTTCAGTCCTACAACACCTTTGGCATCGTGGCCAAGGCGCGAGCGCTGGTGCGCATCCGCCAGGCGCAGGACCTGCTCTCGCTGGCAGGCATCATCCAGGAGCAGAAGCAGCAGGCGGGCCTGGCGCCGGGCAAGCGGCTGGCGCCCGATCTGGAGCCGCTGGTGCTCGGCGGCGGCAGCAACATCGTGCTCACCGGTGACGTGCCGCGCCTGGTGCTGAAGATGGAAATTCCGGGCCTGCGGCTGATGGAGGAAAACGAGGCGGGCTGGCTGGTCGAGGCCGGTGCCGGCGAGCGCTGGCACGACCTGGTGCGCTGGACCATCGAGCAGGACATGCCGGGCCTGGAGAACATGGCGCTGATTCCCGGCACGGTGGGTGCGGCGCCGGTGCAGAACATCGGCGCCTATGGCGTGGAACTGCAGGATCGCCTGCACAGCCTCGACGCGGTGGATCTTTGGACGGGGCGGCCGTTTTCGCTGACGGCGGCGCAATGTGCCTTTGGCTACCGGGACTCGGTGTTCAAGCACCGGCCGGCGGGAGGCCCGGGCCCGCAGGAGGGCGATATCGACCCTGCCACGGCCGGGCTGGGTCTGTCGGGCCGGGCGGTCATCACCCGCGTGCGCCTGTGGTTGCCCAAGCCCTGGCAGCCGGTGCTGGATTACCTGGATCTGCAGCGGCGCATGGAGCAGACCGGCATCCAGCGGCCGAGCCCACGGCAGGTGTTCGACTGGGTGGTGGACATCCGCCGCCACAAACTGCCCGACCCGGCCGTGCTGGGCAATGCCGGCAGCTTCTTCAAGAACCCGACCGTCACGCCCGAGCAATGCCAGGACATCATCGCGCGCGAGCCGCGCATCGTGCACTATCCGATGGCCGATGGCAGCTTCAAGCTGGCCGCTGGCTGGCTGATCGATGCCTGTGGCTGGAAGGGCAAGATGGTCGGCCACGCCGGTGTCTACGAAAAGCAGGCGCTGGTGCTGGTCAACCTGGGCCAGGGCGAGCAGGGCGCCACCGGCGGCGAGGTGATGACGCTGGCCAAGGCCATCCAGACCAGTGTTTACGAGCGCTATGGCATCCGGCTGGAGCCCGAACCCGTGGTGGTCTGAGCCGACGGCCATGCCTTCGAGCAAGCCCCGACCCCCTGATCCCCTGATCCCCTGATCCGTTACCGAGGACCACCATGAACCCTGAATTGACGACACTGGATGCCCCTTTCACCGTGGCGGGCCCGTCGGCGCGCACCCTGTACCAGGATGAGATCAATCCGGCGACGGCGCGCTTGCCGGGTCTGTGGGCCGGTTTCTTTGCCCAGGGCATGGGCCTGCAGACACTGCACCGCACCGGTGATCCCACCGTATATGGCGTCTACAGCGACTATGAATCCGATGCGCAGGGCCATTACACCTGCACCGCCGGCGTGCGCGTGTGGCAGGCCCCGGCCGGCCTGCACGCGGTGACGGTGCCGGCCGGACGCTACCTGGTGTTTCGTGGCCAGGGACCGATGCCGCAGACACTGGTGCAGACCTGGGCGCAGGTCTGGGGCTACTTCCAGGGCGATGTGCCCTATGCACGCGCCTTCACCGTCGACTTCGAGGCCTACACTGGCCCCGATGGCGTGGCCATCCACATTGCCGTGCACGATTGACGCCCCACAGCGCCACCGTCGCCCATCACTTCTTCCATGCAAGCACCTGAACCTGAATCCATGTCCACCGCACCGTCCTCCACCGCCGCCGTCCATGTCTATGGCATCCCGAACTGCGACACCGTCAAGAAAAGCCGCCAATGGCTTGTGGAGCAGGGCGTGGAGCCTGTGTTCCATGATTTCAAGAAGCAGGGGCTCGATGCCGCCACGCTGCGCCAATGGGTAGGGGCGCTCGGCTGGGAAGCGCTGCTCAACCGCCGTGGCACCACCTGGCGCAAGCTCGATGCCGCCACCCAGGCATCGGTGGTCGATGCCGCCAGTGCCGAGGCGGTGATGCTGGAACACCTGAGCCTGATCAAGCGTCCGGTGGTGCGCTGGGCGCGCGCCGGGCAGGCGCCGCAGTGGACCGTCGGTTACGTTCCCGAGGTCTGGCAGCGTCTCCACGAGGTGGCCTGAGCGGCGGCGCAGTCAGGAGGCATCGGTCGCCGGCGGCGGCGCAGCATCCCCGGGCGGCCGCGTGGGCGGCAGGTTGGCCACCACGCGGGCATGACGGCGGAAGGTCCAGTAGGCGCTGGCCCAGTCCATCAGCACCACCAGCCGGTTGCGAAAACCGATCAGGAAGTAGACGTGCGCAAACAGCCAGAACTGCCAGGCCAGCATGCCTGAGAAGCGCAGATTGCGGCCCCATGGCGTGGGCAGGTCCACCACCCCGGCGTGGCGCCCGATGGTGGCGAGGTTGCCGTAGTTGGTGTAGCGAAAGGCCTGCGTGGCCTGACCCTGGCGCTGCCGGGCGATGTTGGCCGCGGCCAACTGGCCCATTTGCTTGGCCGCTGGCGAGACGCCGGGCACCGGCTCGGGTGCGCGGCCCGGGACATGGCTTTGCGCGGCGGCCAGGTCGCCGATGACGAAGATGCGCCCATCGGCACCCACCGTCAGATCGGGCTGGACGATCACCCGGCCGGCGCGGTCCAGCGCAGCGCCGGTGGCCGAAGCCACCGCCTGGCCCAGCGGCGATGCGGCCACGCCCGCGGCCCAGACGATGCAGCGGCTTTCGATGCGCGTGGCCGGTGCATCGGGGGCCGTCAGGTATTCGAGGCCGTGCGCGTCGATGTGGCTCACGCGCGCGCCCAGCAGCACCTGCACGCCCAGCTTGTTCAACTGTTCGAGCGCGCGCTGGCTCAGGTGCTCGGGCATGGTCTGCAGCACCCGAGGGCCACCTTCGATCAGGTAGATGCGTGCCTGGGCCGGATCGATGCTGCGGAACTCGCCGCGCAGCGTATGGCGCGCGATCTCGGCCAGCGTGCCGGCCATCTCGACACCCGTGGGGCCGGCGCCGATGACGGCGAAGTTCAAGAGCGCGGCGCGCTGGGTTGGATCGGGCTCGAGCTCGGCACGCTCGAAGGCTTCCACCACGCGGCGGCGGATGTCGAAGGCATCGCGCAGTGTCTTGAGGCCCGGCGCATGCGGGCTCCATTCGTCATGGCCGAAATAGCTGTGCGTTGCACCGGCTGCGACGATCAGCCAGTCGTAGTCCAGCCTCTGTCCATCGGCGAGCGTGACCTGGCGCGCTGCGGCATCGATGCGCGTGACCTCGGCCTGCAGCGTGCGCACCTGCGGGTGCCGGCGCATCAGCGAGCGCACGGGCGCCGCGATTGACGGTGCGGCCAGGCCGGCCGTGGCAACCTGGTAGAGCAGCGGCTGGAACAGGTGGTGATTGGTCTTGTCGATCAGCGTGATCTGCACGCCCGGCATCTTCTGCAGCGCGCGGGTGGCCTGCAGGCCACCGAAACCGGCGCCGATGACGATGACGTGAATGGAAGGCTGGGGCATCTGCTTGGCAATGGCGGTCAGGGATATGGTCCCGGGCGTGGCCGCTGGATCCGGGAGTTGCAGCATAACTGCAAAGTGCACGCCTGCCGGTGATGGCTGTGGCCGTCACCGCGATCGTCCCATGGTTTTGTGCGGAGTCGCCCGCCGGCGGCGGTAGGGCCCTGTGGCAAAGATAAAGACCCGGATATGGCGAAACAGCGACAATAGCGGGTTCGCGGAAATGCCGAGCCCATTCGACCCGACCGCCGCCTCCTGTTCTGGGGCGGCCCGGGAGTACTGCCCGGCCGCTCCCGCACGAAACAACGACATTGCCCACGCTCCCCATGAACCACAATGCCTCCGCGAATGCCCCAGCCGCCACGCCCAAGGTCGGCTTCGTCAGCCTTGGCTGCCCCAAGGCCCTGACCGATTCGGAACTGATCCTCACCCAGCTCAGTGCCGAGGGCTACCAGACCGCCAAGACCTTCGAGGGCGCCGATCTGGTGATCGTCAACACCTGCGGCTTCATCGATGATGCCGTCAAGGAAAGCCTGGACACCATCGGCGAGGCGCTGGCCGGCAATGGCAAGGTGATCGTCACCGGCTGCCTGGGGGCCCGTGCTGGCGCGGGCGGTGGCAACCTGGTGCAGCAGATGCACCCGAGCGTGCTGGCGGTGACCGGCCCGCACGCCACGCAGGAGGTGATGGATGCGGTGCACACGCACCTGCCCAAGCCGCACGATCCGTTCCTCGATCTGGTGCCCGGCGGCTTCGGCGAGGCCGGCCTCAAGCTCACGCCCAAGCATTACGCGTACCTGAAGATCAGCGAGGGCTGCAACCACCGCTGCACCTTCTGCATCATTCCGTCGATGCGTGGCGATCTGGTCTCCCGCCCGATCGGCGATGTGCTCAAGGAAGCGCGCGCACTGTTCGAAGGTGGCGTCAAGGAACTGCTGGTGATCAGCCAGGACACCTCGGCCTATGGCGTGGATGTGAAATACCGCACCGGCTTCTGGGACGGCAAGCCGGTGAAGACGCGCCTGCACGAGCTGGTGCAGGCGCTGGGCGAACTGGCCGCGCAGCATGGTGCCTGGGTGCGGCTGCATTACGTCTACCCCTATCCCAGCGTCGATGCGGTGGTGGAGCTGATGGCCGAAGGCAAGGTGCTGCCCTATCTGGATGTGCCTTTCCAGCACAGCCACCCGGATGTCCTCAAGCGCATGAAGCGGCCGGCCAGTGGCGAGAAGAACCTCGAGCGCATCCAGCGCTGGCGCCAGGCCTGCCCGGAACTGGTGGTGCGCAGCACCTTCATCGCCGGCTTCCCCGGCGAGACGGAGGAGGAATTCCAGCACCTGCTGGACTTCGTCGAGGAAGCCCAGATCGACCGCGCCGGCTGCTTTGCCTACAGTGACGTCGATGGTGCCGCTGCCAACGCGTTGCCCGGCATGCTGCCGATCGAACTGCGCCAGGAACGCCAGGCGCGCTTCATGGCCGTGGCCGAGCGTGTCTCCACGCAGAAACTGCAGCGGCGCGTGGGCCAGACCATGCAGGTGCTCATCGACCATGCACCCGCGCTGGGCCGCAAGGGCGGGCGCGGACGCAGCTTCGCGGATGCGCCGGAGATCGATGGCATCGTCCACCTCTTGCCACCGCAGAAGGCCAGCAAGACGCTGAAAGTGGGTGAATTCACGCGGGCGCAGATCGTCGAGGCGCGCGGTCACGATCTGGTGGCATTGCCGATCTGAGAGCCTGTTCACGATCTTTTCGCGGGCCACGTTGCCCCGGCGAGGATTTGCAACGCCGCTGCCCCGATTTTCCAGGCACAACGGCAAGCGCGCCGAGACTTTGAACACGCTCTGAGCGCAGCTCTTCGGCGCCGTGGTTCGGCGCCGTGGTTCGACGCCGTCGTGCAACGGCGCGGTCCATGACCGGGCCGCGATACCGCCAATCTTTCCAAGGGCATGCCGCTGACCGGCATGCCCTTTTTCCATGGTTCCATGGGGCAGAGGGCGCTGGGCCTGTTTTCAGGGACATGGCATCGCATGCCCCCAGTCGCATTGATGACATGCAGATAATTGCCTGATCAAGTAATATCGCGCCCCTATGTCATCACCCACCACTTCGAAGGAAGCCCAGGCCGGCCCTGGTCGTTCCAGACCGGCCCGCCACCGTGACAGTGTCGGCTGGCTGATGCGCGCCATCCTCACAGGCATGCGCTCCGAGATCGACCGCCGCATGGTTGGCGTGGGCCTGACGGACGCGCAATGGGCTCCCATGCTGTTTCTCCACACCGGCGATGCCTGCACCGCCGCCGAGCTGGCGCGCTGCTGCATGCAGAACGCGGCGGGCATGACGCGCCTGCTCGATCGTCTGGAGGCCAAGGGTCTCATTGTGCGCAGGCGATCCCGCGACGATCGGCGCGTCATCCACATCGAACTGACAGAGGACGGGCGGCAGGCCGTCGAGGTCGTGCCGGCGCTGCTGCGGGAGGTCAACCAGTTGGCCATGCAGGGTTTCTCCGAGCAGGAAGTGGCGCAGTTCAAGGGCTATCTGCAGCGCATTCTCAGCACCATCGAGAACGCCGGGTGGCCGCAGCCGGCATGCGCAAGCAGTGCTTGCGCGGACGAAAAAACAGTCTGACACCATCATGACGAAAACCCCCTCACGGTATGGCGCCGGTGGTTGCACCGCTGCGCCGGTCCCCGCCTCTGCGAGTGCGAGCGGGCACCGGCACCCGCTGGCATGGCTGTGGCTGCCGGTACTGGCCAGCGCACTGGCCGCCTGCGCCGATTTCTCTGGGATCGACCCTCAAGCCGAGCTGCGCAGCGCGGCGTCGCTGGGCCTGCCTGTGCCGCAGGCCACTTCCGGGTCCCGCGCCGAATCAGACACGGCAGCTCCGGATACGGTGGATGCCGTGGATGCCATCAACGCGCACTGGTGGCGCCAGCTGGGGGATGCCCGGCTCGACGCACTGGTGGAACAGGCGCTGGCCGGCAATCCCGCCATTGGTCTGGCCCAAAGCCGGCTGGAGAAGGCGCTGGCCCAGGCCGGTGCCGTGCGCGCCAACGATTGGCCGCAGCTCGCTGGCGAGGCCAGCGTGACGCGCCAGCATTTCACCGCGCATGGCATGGTGCCCGCGCCGTTGGCCGGTTCGGTCGCCAACAACGCGTTGGCGCAGCTGGGTGCGAGCTGGGAGCTGGATTGGTTCGGGCAGAACCGCGCGGCGCTGGAGGCGGCCATCGGCAGCGCCCGCGCCGCCGCCGCCGATGCCCAGGCCGCCCGGGTGCTGCTGGCCAGCCAGGTGGTGCAGACCTACGTGGAGCTGGCACGCTGGCAGGCCCAGCTGGACGTGGCCGAGCGCACGCTGGCGCAGCGCAGCGAAACGCTGGACATCGTCCGGCAGCGTTTCGATGCCGGTCTGGACGCGGTGCTGGAACTGCGCCAGAGCGAAGGCGGACTGCCGCAGGCGCGTGCGCAGATCGAGCAGATACACGAACAGATTGCCCTGACACGTAATGCCCTGGCGGCCCTGATCGGCACGCCCCAGAGCGCCCCCGAACTGGTGGCCACCGACCTGCCTGCGTTGCGCATGGCGGCACTGCCGGGCAGCCTGCCGGCTGATCTGCTTGGCCGCCGCGCCGACGTGGTGGCGGCGCGCTGGCGTGTCGAGGCGGCGCAGCAGGGCATCGAAGAGGCGCGTGCCGCGTTCTATCCGAACGTCAGCCTGACGGCCTTTCTCGGGCTATCCAGCCTGGACCTGGGCCGCTGGATCGAGGGTGGCAGCCGGCAATGGGGCGTCGGGCCTGCCATCAGCCTGCCGATCTTCGAAGGTGGCCGGCTGCGCGCCAACCTGGGCGCGCGCGCGGCCGACCATGACGCTGCCGTCGAAGGCTACAACCAGGCCATCATTGCCGCGGTGCACGAGGCGGCCGACCAGCTCGCCTCCATCGAGGCCATTGCCCGCCAGCAGCGCGAGCAGCAGCAGGCACTCGAGGTGGCGCAGAGCGCCTACGAGATCGCCCGTGCACGCTACGCAGCCGGCCTCACCCCTTACCTGAGCGTTCTGACGACCGAGGCCGCAGTGCTCGCCGAACGTCGGCAACATGTCGACCTGGCGGCACGCGCGCTGCAGGCGCGCGTGGCATTGGCGCATGCGCTGGGCGGCGGCTATGAGCCTTCCGATACGCCATTCCCCGCCCCATTTCCTGCCCCGCTTTCTCCGTCATTGCCTGTCGCAAGCCACCAGCCCCATCTCCACCCCATTTCGCCATGAGTACATCCGATATTTCCCCCGAAGCCCTGCAGGCCACCCATCCGGCGGCGCGCCGGCGTCGGCTGCTGGTGCGCCTGACGGTCCTGCTGGTGCTGGCCGTCGTCGCCTGGGCCGTCTATGAATGGCTGGCGGCCGGCCGTTACGAGAGCACCGACAACGCCTACGTGCAGGGCAATCTGGTGCAGATCTCGCCGCAGATGGCCGGCACGGTGCAAAGCATCCTGGCGGACGAGACCGATTTCGTGCGGGCCGGCCAGGTGCTGGTGCAGTTCGACCCGGCGGATGCCGAACTGGCCTACGTCCAGGCCGAAGCCAGCCTGGCCAAGGCCGTGCGTGATGTGCGTACGCTGTACGCCAACAACGACTCGCTGGCCGCGCAGGTCAGCCTGCGCGAGGCCGAGGTGGTGCGGGCGCGCAACGACGTGGCGCGGGCTGGTGCCGACCTGCGGCGCCGCCAGTCGCTCACCGGCCATGGCGCCGTCTCCGGCGAGGAACTCAGCCATGCCCAGAGCCAGCTTGACGCCGCGCAGGCGGCCCTGTCCGCGGCACAGGCTGGGGTCAGGGCCGCGCGCGAGCAATTGACCAGCAACCGTGCGCTGACCGACGGCGTGGCAGTGGAGCAGCACCCGGTGGTGCAGGTGGCCGCGGCCCGGCTGCGCGAGGCCTACCTCGCGCGCCAGCGCACCGCCTTGCTGGCGCCGGTCGATGGCTATGTGGCCAAGCGTTCGGTCCAGATTGGCCAGCGCGTGGCCGCCGGCGCCGCGCTGCTGACGGTGGTGCCGCTGCACCAGCTCTGGGTTGATGCGAACTTCAAGGAAAACCAGTTGCGCAACCTGCGCATGGGCCAGCCGGTCGAGCTGGTGGCCGATCTCTACGGCAAGGATGTGCGCTTCCAGGGCGTGGTGCAGGGCCTTGGCATCGGCACCGGTGCGGCGTTTGCGCTGCTGCCGGCCCAGAATGCCTCCGGCAACTGGATCAAGGTGGTGCAGCGCGTGCCGGTGCGCATCGCACTCGACGCCGCCGAACTGGACGAGCACCCGCTGCGCGTGGGGCTGTCGATGGATGTCCGGGTCGACATCCGTCAGCAGGATGGCAAGCTGCTGGCGGATGCGCCACGTTCGCAGCCGACCCTGCAGACTTCGGTCTATGCCGCGCAGGACGAAGGCGCCGAGGCCGCCGTCGCCCGCGTGATCGCGGCGAATCTCGGCCGGCAGGCCGCGCCCGCATCCACACCCGCATCCGCTGCCGCCGGCAATGCGGCCTGATGTGCCGATGCCACGCCACGCCGGATGAGTACCATGGCCTCCCCATCTTCTGCCGGCGCGGTTGCCACGCCGGTCGCACCGCCCGCAACATCGCCCGCAACACCGCCGGCGGCCGCGCCGCAGCCGGCCCGGCTGGAGCCGTTGAGCGGCGCGGCCCGCAACTGGGGCACGCTGGCGCTGTCGGCGGCGGTGTTCATGAACGTGCTCGACAGCTCGATCGCCAACGTCTCGCTGCCGGCCATCGCCGGAGACCTGGGCGTGAGCACCAACCAGGGCACCTGGGTCATCACCAGCTTTGCCGTCGCCAACGCCATTGCCGTGCCGCTGACCGGCTGGCTGTCGCAGCGCTTCGGCCAGGTGCGGCTGTTCGTGGCCAGCGTGGCGCTGTTCGTGCTGGCCTCCTGGCTGTGCGGGCTGGCACCCAACATGACCATGCTGATCGCCTTTCGCGTGCTGCAGGGCTTCGTCGCCGGGCCGATGATTCCGCTGTCGCAGGCCCTGCTGCTCTCGAGCTATCCCAGGGCCCTGGCCGGGCTGGCGATGGCAATGTGGTCCATGACCACCCTGGTGGCACCGGTGACCGGGCCCTTGCTGGGCGGTTGGATCACCGACAACATGACCTGGCCCTGGATCTTCTATATCAACGTGCCGATCGGCATCGCCTCGGCGCTGGCGACCTGGGCCATCTTCAAGAACCGCGAGACGGCCACGCGCAAGCTCCCCATCGATGCCATCGGCCTGTCACTGCTGGTGATCTGGGTGGCGGCCATGCAGATCATGCTGGACATCGGCAAGGAGCACGACTGGTTCGCCTCGCCGGTGGTGGTGGCCTGTGCTGCGGTGGCGGTGGTCGGTTTCATCTATTTCCTCGTCTGGGAGCTTGGCGAGGCGCATCCGGTGGTGGATCTGTCGCTCTTCAAGGTGCGCAACTTCTGGGCGGGTACGCTGGCGATCTCGGTCGGCTATGGGCTGTTCTTCGGCAATGTGGTGCTGATGCCGCTGTGGCTGCAGCAGTACATGGGCTACACCGCCACCTCGGCCGGCATGGCCATGGCGCCGGTGGGGCTGCTGGCCATCGTGCTCTCGCCGATGGTAGGTAAGACGATCCAGCGCGTCGATCCGCGCTGGTACGCCACCTTCGCATTCCTGGTGTTCGCTCTGGTGCTGTGGATGCGTTCGCACTTCAGCACCCAGGTGAATTTCGGCATCATCATGGTCCCGACCCTGATCCAGGGTGTCGGCATGGCTTTCTTCTTCATTCCGCTGATCACGCTCACCATGGGCAAGCTGCCGCCCGAGCGCGTGCCGGCGGCCTCCGGCCTGTCGAATTTCCTGCGCATCACCGCGGGTGCCGTGGGCACCTCGGTGGCCACGACGTTGTGGGAACGCCGCGCCACGCTGCACCATGCACGCCTGGTCGAGCAACTGGGCTCCGGCGATGGCGTGGCGGGGCAGTTCCTGCATGGCATGCAGGCCGCTGGCATGGGCGCGCAGCAGGCGCTCATGCAGATGGAGCGCATGGTCAACCAGCAGGCCTACATGCTGGCCGCCAATGACGTGTTTTTGGGTTCGGCGCTGCTGTTCCTGCTGCTGGTGCCGCTGGTATGGCTGGCCAATGCGCCAGCCCGCGGGACGGCTGGCGCGGATGCCGGCGCCGGGGCCCACTGAATCGGAGCCTCTGAAGGAGGGCCGGCCTCAGAACCTGTTCATGATCTTTTCGAGGATCATGCGTGCCCCACCAGGCGATGCGCCTTGCAGCGACGATTCTTGAGGCACAACGGCCAAGCGCGTCCAGACTTTGAGCACGCTCAGACGTCGCGCGTGCTGCCGAGGAAGCCGCCGCTCTGGTGCTGCCAGAGCTTGGCGTAGATGCCGCCCCGGGCCAGCAATTCGGCGTGGCTGCCCTGCTCGACGATGCGGCCGGCCTCCATGACGATGAGCCGATCCATCGCCGCGATGGTGGAGAGGCGGTGCGCGATGGCGATCACGGTCTTGCCCTCCATCATCGCGTTGAGGCTTTCCTGAATGGCCGCCTCCACCTCCGAATCGAGCGCGCTGGTGGCCTCGTCGAGCAGCAGGATGGGCGCGTTCTTGAGCATCACGCGGGCAATCGCAATGCGCTGGCGCTGCCCGCCCGAGAGCTTGACGCCGCGCTCGCCGACCATGGTGTCATAGCCGTGGCGGCCCTTGGGGTCCTGCAGCGTCTCGATGAAGCCGTCGGCCTGGGCGCGCCGGGCCGCTGCGCGGACCTCGGCCTCGCTGGCGTCGGGGCGGCCGTAGGCGATGTTGTCGTGGATCGAGCGGTGCAGCAGCGAAGTGTCCTGCGTGACCATGCCGATGGCGCTGCGCAGGCTGTCCTGCGTGACCTGGGCGATGTTCTGGCCATCGATGCGGATCTGCCCGCCATCGACATCGTAGAAGCGCAGCAACAGGTTCACCAGAGTCGACTTGCCCGCGCCCGAGCGGCCAACCAGGCCGATCTTCTCGCCCGGGCGCACCGTCAGGTTCAGGCCGTCGATGATCGGGTGCTCGGGGTCGTAGCCGAAATGCACGCCATCGAAGACCACCTCGCCGTGCGTGACCTCCAGCGCGCGGGCGCCGGGGGCGTCCGTGACCTGCTGGGCGCGGGTGAGCGTGGCAATGCCGTCCTGCACGGTGCCGATGTTCTCGAACAGCGTGGCCATCTGCCACATGATCCAGTGCGACATGCCGTTGACGCGCAGGCTCATGGCGACCACCGCGGCCACCGCGCCGGCGCCGACCGCGCCGCCTTGCCACAGCCACAGCGCATAGCCGCCCGCACCCAGCGTCAGGCCCACCACCAGCACCTGGTTGATGATCTCGAAGCCGCTGATCAGCCGCATCTGGCGGTAGCCGGTCAGCCTGAAATCCTCCATCGCCGCACGCGCGAACTGCGCTTCGCGCCGCGTGTGCGAGAACAGTTTGACGGTGGTGATGTTGGAATAGGCATCGGTGATGCGCCCGGTCATCGAGGAGCGCGCGTCGGCCTGCTGCTGGCCGACCTTGCCCAGGCGCGGCACGAAGTAGGCCATGGTGGCGCCGAACAGCACGATCCAGCTGATGAAGGGCAGCATCAGCCGGACATCGAAACTGCCGGCCAGCAGCACGATGGTGATGAAGTACACGCCGATGCCCAGCACGATCTCGCTGAAGGTCATCAGCACCTCGCGCACCGCCAGCGCGGTCTGCATGACCTTGGCGGTCACGCGCCCGGCAAATTCGTCGGCGAAGAACGACAGGCTCTGGCGCAGCATCATGCGGTGGAAGTTCCAGCGCAGCCGCAGTGGCAGGTTGATGGCCAGCGTCTGGTGCTGCAGCGTGGTGCGCAGCGTCACCGCGACGATGCTCAGCAGCATGACGATGGCGATGCCCCACAGCGCGGTGCGGTGCTCGGCCAGCGCATTCGGGTCGTTCTGCCATTGCGCCAGCAGATCGACTACCTGGCCGAGGAAGGCAAACAGCCAGGCCTCATAGATGGATACGGTGGCGCTGAGCACCGCCAGCAGCGCGATGTAGCGGCGCGAGCCGCGTGTGCAGGCCCAGACGAAGCGCAGCATGCCCTTGGGCGGTGTAGCCGGCTCGGCCGGGGGGAAGGGAGGCAGCAGACGTTCAAACCAACGCAGCAAGATGGGCTCCGGGCAAAAAGGGCGCAGACGCACCTGGGTGGGCGACTGGCGGACGATGGGGGTGCCAGGGCAGACCGGGCGCTGTGCGGCGCGCGGCGTGCGGGGCAAGGACAAATCCCCACGGCCGTCGGCGTGGGGATGGGGGATGATAGCGGCAACGCGCCGCCCCTGTTGCGCCGGCCCTTGTGCCGGTGGGGCTGCCGGCCGGCGTGCCAGTCGGCTGTCAGCGGGGTGTCAGAGGAATATCAATGCGCCGCGTCCATGTTCCTGGCTGCGGCGATGGTCGCGTCCAGGTCGTTCCTGGCGCCGTTGAAGAAGAGGTTGAGCACGACCGCGGTGATCGAGGAGAGCAGGATGCCCGATTCGATCAGCGGGTGGATGGCGTGCGGCATCCACTGCAGGTAGCGCGGCGCGATCAGCGGCACCATGCCGATGCCGATCGAGACGGCCACGATCATCGCATTGTGGCGGTTGCCCTTGAAGTCCACCCCGCCGAGGATGCGGATGCCGGTGGCCGCCACCATGCCGAACATCACGATGCCGGCGCCGCCCAGCACCATGCCCGGCAGCGACTCGACCAGCGCCGCCATCTTCGGCAGCAGGCCCAGCACGATCAGGATGATGCCGCCGGCGACGCAGACGAAGCGGCTCTTGACGCCGGTGATCGCCACCAGACCGACATTCTGCGAGAAGCTGGTGTATGGAAAGGTGTTGAAGATGCCGCCGATCAGCGTGCCCAGCCCGTCGGTGCGCAGCCCGCGCGCCAGGTCCTGCTGGGAGATGCGGGTGCCGGTCATCTCCCCCAATGCCAGGAACATGCCGGTCGATTCGATCATCACTACCACCATGATCAGCGACATGGTCAGGATCAGCACCGGATCGAAGACCGGCATGCCGAAGTGGAACGGCGTGACGATATCCACCCAGCGCGCCGCACCGACCTTGTCGAAGTGCATGTAGCCGGTGGCGGTGGCGATGATGCCGCCGACGATGATGCCCAGCAGCACCGAGATGTTGGCGATGAAGCCCTTGCCGAAGCGCGCCAGCAGCAGGATCGTCAGCAGCACGGCAAATGCGATGCCGACCGCGCCCAGGTGCGCGTAACGCGGGTTGGGCATGGTCGGCGAGAGCGCCAGGCCGGGCGGAATGGGCGTGCCGGCTACCTGCATCTGCGCGAGCCACTGGGCGTGGGCCGGGTCCACCACCAGCGGGGCGGTCGGGCCCGAGGGCGTGCCGAAGATCCAGTTGATGCCCACGCGCATCAGGCTGATGCCGATCACCGCGATGATGGTGCCAGTGACCACCGGCGGGAAAAAGCGCAGCATCCTCGAGACGAGCGGCGCAATCAGGATGGAGACGATGCCCGCGCCGATCACCGAGCCGAACAGCAGTTGCGCGCCGATCTGACCGGGATGGTTCTGCGCGATGGTCACCATCGGCGCGACGGCGGCGAAGGTCACGCCCATCATGACCGGCAGCCGGATGCCGAACCAGCGCGTCGCGCCCAGGGCCTGGATGACGGTGATGAGGCCGCAGCAGAACAGATCGGCCGAGATCAGGAAGGCGATCTCCTCGGCGCCCAGTTGCAGCGCTCGGCCGACGATCAGCGGCACGGCCACTGCGCCGGCATACATCACCAGCACGTGCTGCAGGCCCAGGGCGCCCAGCCGCAGGGCGGGCAGTTTCTCATCCACGGCGCGTGGGGACTCGGAGGACATGGCCTTTCCTTTCAAGCGTCATTCCGCATTTTTTGCATCCAGAAACTGTATACAAAAAATGCGGCGACGATCTCAGGGTAATCCCTGGCGACAGGGCTTGGGGAGTTGGCGACTGCCTGGAGGCGGTTTGCGAAAAGATCGCAAACAGGTTCTCAGAACCCGTTCATAGTCTTTGCACGGCACCGCATGGCAACGCCATGCCTTGCGGGTTGCGGCTGAAAAATCGCGTCTGCAGCGTTGCAAAGCCTCGCCGGGCCACCAGCCCGGCTACGTTTTGCGCCTTGCAGCCACCACTTTTCAACCACAACGGTGCTCATGCCGAGACTATGAACAGGTTCTCAGGCCGCGGGCGAGAGCCAGTCGAGCAGGCTGCGGGCCATGACCTTGGTGGCGCCGCGCAGGTCTTCGAGGCGCAGGCGCTCGTCGGCGCGCTTGGCGTTCGATTCCAGCACGGTGCGCGGGCCGGCGCCGTAGATCACACCGGGAATGCCGCGCTCGGCATAGAGGCGCACATCGGTGTAGAGCGGTGTGCCCATGGCGGGAATTTCCTGGCCGAAGATGGTACCGCCATGGGTCTGGATGGCCTCCACCAGCGGCGCGTTGCCGGGCAGGGGGCGCATGGCGTTGGCCAGCAGCAGGCGGCGGATCTCGATCTGGATGCCTGGGACCTGCGCCGCCGCAGCGGCGATGAGCGCGCGGATGTGGGCCTCGACCTCGGCCGGGTTCTCCTCGGGGATCATGCGCCGGTCAAGCTTGAACACCACCTTACCGGGCACCACGTTGGTGTTGGTGCCGCCCTCGATGCGGCCGACGTTCAGGTAGGGGTGGCTGATGCCGGGCACCTCGGAGGTGATGGCCTGGTAGCGCGTGTTCTCCTGGTAGAGTGCGGCCAGGATGTGCACGGCGCCTTGCAGCGCATCGACGCCGGTGCTCGGAATGGCGGCGTGGGCCATCCGGCCGTGCACCGTCACCTCCATTTGCAGGCAGCCGTTGTGGGCCGTCACCACTTCGTACGAGAAGCCGGCGGCCACCATCAGGTCGGGGCGGGTCAGGCCCTGCCTGAGCAACCAGCCCGGGCCCAGCTCGCCGCCGAACTCCTCGTCGTAGGTGAAGTGCAGCTCCACCGCGCCGTGCGCGGGCCGGGCCACGGCCTCGAGCGCACGGGTGGCGAAGGTGAAGGTGGAAAAATCGCTCTTGCTGACGGCGGCGGCGCGGCCGTACAGAAAGCCGTCCTCGATCTCGGCGCCATAAGGGTCGTGGCTCCAGCCCTCGCCGGGCGGCACCACATCGCCGTGGGCGTTGAGGGCAATGGTCGGGCCCTGTGACTGGCTCTGTTGCTGGCCTGGCAACTGGCCCGGCGCGGTGCCATCGCCATAGCGGCGGCGCACGATCAGGTTGGTGATGGACTGCATGCCATAGGCCTTGACCTCATCCTCGGGCACGGTGTGCTGCTCGGCCTCGAAGCCGAAGGCCTGCAGCAGCTCGGCGGTGCGCCGTGCGTGCGGAGCGTTGTTGCCCGGCGGCGTGTCGGTGGGCACGCGCACCAGTTCTTGCAGAAAGGCGACTTGTTCGTCGAAATGCTGGTCCACCCAGGCATCGAGCTGCTGGTAGAGGGCCTGGCGGTCGTTGTGGTCGGTGGGGATGGTGGCGGTCATGGTTTTTCTTGCCGATCGGCGGTGGGCAGGGGATGGACGGCCAGGTCCTCCAGCACATGGCTGAAGGCATCGACGGCCAGCTGCATGTCGTCGCTGGTGGAGCTCTCCAGCGGGTTGTGGCTGATGCCGGCGTTCTCGCCGCGCACGAACAGCATGGCCTGGGGCATGATCTCGTGCAGCTTCATGGCGTCATGGCCGGCGCCACTGGGCATGCGGTGCACGGGCAGGCCCAGGCTGGCCACGGCCTGCTCCCAGCGGCCTTGCCATTGCGGCGCGCTGGGGGCGGCCGAGGCGCGCATGATCTCTGCGATCTCGGCGCGCACGCCACGCCGCGCGCCGATGGCCTGCAGTTCGGCGAGCAGGTCGGCTGCCAGCGCGTCGCGCTGGGCATTGCTGGGGGCGCGCACGTCCAGGCTGAACTGGCAGCGCCCAGGGATCACGTTGACCGAGCCATTGGGCACCTGCAGCATGCCGACGGTGGCGACCGAGTCGCCATCGGCGCGGGCCCGTTGCTCGGCGAACAGCATCCACTCGGCCACGGCGGTGGCGGCATCGTGGCGGCTGGCCATCGGCGTGGTGCCGGCGTGGCTGGCGGTGCCGATGACCTCGCCGCGGTAGCGCAGGCTGCCGTTGATGGATGTGACCACGCCCAGTGGCAGGTCCAGTGCGCTGAGCACCGGCCCCTGCTCGATGTGGACCTCGATGTAGCCGAGGTAGCCGGCCGGATCGCGCCGCAGCTTCGGGATGTCGGCGATGGGAAGGCCGGCGTGCTGCATGGCTTCGCGCATGGTGATGCCTTCGGCATCGGGTTGCTCCAGCCAGTTCTCGTCGAAACTGCCGGTCAGTGCGCCGGAGCCGATGAAGGTGGCGTTGTAGCGCTGGCCTTCTTCCTCGGCGAAGGCGACCAGCTCGATGCCGAAGGGCAGGCGCCGACCGGCGCGGTGCAGGCGCCGCACGGCCGCCAGCGGCACGAAGATGCCCAGCCGGCCATCGTACTTGCCGCCGTTGCGCACGGTATCGTAGTGCGAGCCGGTGAGCAGCCACGGGGCATCCGGCTGCTGGCCGTGGTAGCGGCCCACCACGTTGCCCACGGCATCGATGGCGACATCGTCGAAGCCGCTCTCGCGCATCCAGTCCGCGATGCGCTGCGCCGCGGCGCGGTGCGCATCGGTCAGGTAGGTGACGGTGAGCTGGCCCTGCTCGGCATAACCGGGCTCGCTGTGCTCGGCCAGGCGCTCCTGCCAATCCCAGACGGCATTGCCATCCTCGGGTGTGTAGCCGAAGCGGTCGTTCAGGCGGATTTCAGCGATGCGGTGGATGTTGCGCAGTGCTTCCTCGAACTCGAAGTCCGGGTGGTTGTGCAGGCGCCGCTCGAACGCCGCCAGAATGGCCTGCTTGCTCTGCCCGTCGCCGCGCGGGCCGCGCACCGCCAGGATGAACGGGAAGCCGAAGCGCTGGCGGTACTCCCGGTTGAGGCTGCGGATGTGCGCCAGTTCCTCGGGACTGCAGGCCGTCAGGCCCGCCTTGGTCTGCTCGATGGTCGACTCGGTGGTCAGCGCGCCGTCTTCCATCGCCTTGCCGGCCAGGTCCGGGTGGGCGAGGATGAGATCGAGCCTGGCCTGGCGGGGCGCTGCCCGCACGGCCTGCACCATGGCGTGCTTGAGCGCGGCCAGGCTGCCGAAGGGGCTCCCGGCCAAGGCTTGCCGGGCGATCCACGGCGAGTGTTCGTAGATGCCGTCGAGCATGCGGACGGCTTCTTCGGGAGCGGCGGCGTTGAGGGCAGCCAGTGTCACGGTGGCGGAGGTGTTCATGCCTGGGCTCCGGCAGCGGGTGAGAAGGGGTGGTGCTGGTGCCAGTGGCGCGCGATGTCGACCCGACGCGTCACCCACACGCGATCGAAGCGCGCGATGTGGTCCAGGAAGCGCTGCAGCGCGACAATGCGCCCGGGCCGCCCGAGCAGCCGGCAGTGCATGCCGATGCTCATCATCTTGGGCGCCTCGTCGCCTTCGGCGTAAAGGGCATCGAAGGTGTCGCGCATGTACTCGAAGAAGGGGGCGGCGTGCGAGTAGCCCTGCGGCAGCGCAAAGCGCATGTCGTTGCAGTCCAGCGTGTAGGGCACGATCAGCTGAGGCACCTTGCTGCCGTCGGTCTTTTGCACCAGCATCCAGAACGGCAGGTCGTCGCCATAGTAGTCGCTGTCGTAGAGGAAGCCGCCGTGGTCGGCCACCAGCCGGTGCGTGTTGGGGCTGTCGCGGCCGGTGTACCAGCCCAGCGGACGTTCGCCCATGAGCTGCTGCATGATCTGCATGGCCTGCTGCATGTCGGTGCGCTCGCGCTCTTCGGGCACGTCCTGGTAGTGGATCCACTTGAGGCCGTGGCAGGCGATCTCGTGGCCGGCTTCCTGGAAAGCCGCGCAGACCTCCGGATAGCGCTGCAGTGCGCTGGCCACGCCGAAGACGGTGAGCGGCAGCTGGCGCTCGGCGAACTCGCGCAGAATGCGCCAGACGCCGACGCGCGAGCCATACTCATAAATGCCTTCCATGCTCATGTGCCGTCCCGGATAGGCGGCCGGGTTGAACATCTCCGAGAGGAACTGCTCGCTGGCCGGGTCGCCATGCAGCACGCAGTTCTCGCCGCCTTCCTCGTAGTTCAGCACGAACTGCACGGCAATGCGGGCCTGGCCGGGCCATTGCGCATGGGGTGGCCTGGGGCCATAGCCGCGCAGATCGCGCGGGTAGGAGGCGGTGCTGTCGTAGAGCATGGCAGGGCTTTCTGTGTGTCGGAATGGATGGTGGGTGGAATGGGCGGGCCGAGCGGGCTGTTCAGTCCAGGCCGGTGAGGGCCTGCGACAGGTCGTTGGCGGCCGGCGGCCGATCGAAATTCAGGTCGTGCATGACGTGTTCGAGGTGGGCCTTCATCAGCCGCGCGGCCCCAGCCGCATCGCCGGCCTCGAGCGCATCGACGATGGTCACGTGTTCCTCGTGCGAATGGCTGGCGGCCAGCTCCGACTGGTACATCGCCATGATCAGCGCCCAGCGCGAGGTCAGGTCTTCGAGGATGTCGGCCAGCACCTGGTTGTCCAGCAGCTCGGCCATGCGCACGTGGAAGTCGGCCAGCAGCTCGGTGCGGCCATGCACATCGGCGTTGCGCACTGCGGCAGCCTCGGCCGCCAGGTGCTGGCGCAGGCCGGCGATGCGCGCCGGGGTGCCGGACCTGGCGAACTGGCGCACCATGTCGATCTCCAGCGTCATGCGCACGGCCAGCACCTGCCGGGCCTCGTCGACCGAGGGTGTGGCCACGAAGGCGCCGCGCGCGGGCTCGAGCACCACCAGCCGGTTCTGCGCCATCTGGTAGAGGGCCTGGCGCACCAGCGTGCGCGAGACGCCGAAATGATCTGCCAGTTTCTGCTCGGCCAGCTTGGTGCCCGGACGCAGCCGGTGCTCCACGATGGCGCGCGTGACGGTCTCCACGATGGTGCGCGTGTTGGCGGTGGCGCCACTCGATTTTTGTGTGGTCATGATGGCAAATAGTGTATACACTTTTGGTTTTCAATCAAACCCTGTTCAGGTGGCCAACGTGGTCTTTCCGAAGGTGCATGCCTTGGAACAAGACGGCCGCTGGCGCCTGGACGCATCGGCATGAAACACCAGGAGGCGGCATGGGACTGAGCACGCACGTTCTCGACACGATGAATGGTTGCCCGGCAGTGGGCATGAAGGTCTGGTTCTACCGCGTCAGCGGCGGTCAGGCGCAGTTGCTGCGCGAAATGGTATTGAACCACGACGGCCGCAGCGACGACCCGCTGCTCGAAGGTGACGAGCTGCGGCCGGGCACCTACCGCCTGTGCTTTGGCGTGGCGGATTATTTCCGTTCGCGCGGCATCGAACTGCCCGAGCCGCCGTTCCTGGATGTGGTGCCGCTGGACTTCGGCATGGCCGACCCGGTGGCGCAGCACTACCACGTGCCGCTGCTGACTAGTCCCTGGAGCTATTCGACCTACCGCGGCTCCTGAGCCGCCGTTTCGATGAAGAGGCCGCAGCGGCACCCGGCGCCTTGAGCAGCCGGAGGGCGCGGCCGGATCACCTGCTTGGAGCGTCCGCAGTGGCAAGCAGGGTATCCCGCCGGCTGGGCGGCGCGGCGCCGTGCACCATCGCCATGGTGCGGCGCCGGCCCGGCTGGTCAAGCCAAAGAGTGCCATGATGGAAACTTACCTGCTCGACTGGGCCAACCTGCTGCTGCGCTGGCTGCACGTCATCGTCGCCATTGCCTGGGTCGGCTCCTCGTTCTATTTCGTCTTTCTCGACAGCAGCCTGACGCCGCCGCAGGATCAACGCCTGCGCGAGGAAGGGGCGACCGGCGAGCTCTGGGCCGTGCACGGCGGCGGCTTCTACCACCCGGTCAAGTATGCGGTGGCACCGCCCAAACTGCCGGCGCACCTGCACTGGTTCTACTGGGAGAGCTACACCACATGGCTGAGCGGCTTCGCACTGCTGACGGTGTCCTACCTCTGGAATGCGAGCTTCTACCTGATCGATCCGCACAAGATGGCCTGGCACCCGCATGCCGCCATCACCGCGGCGCTGGCCTTTCTGGTGGTGTTCTGGCTGCTTTATGACCTGATCTGCCGGGTCTTCGGGCAGCGCCCGCATGGCGATGCCATCGTTGGCGCGCTGGTGGCGGTGCTGGTGGCCGCGGCGGCGTGGCTGGCCTGCCACTGGTTCGCCGGCCGCGCCGCCTTCTTGCTGATGGGCGCCATGCTGGCCACGGCCATGAGCGCCAACGTGTTCTTCTGGATCATTCCCGGCCAGCGCAAGGTGGTGCAAGCCATCCGCACCGGGCAGCGCGTCGACCCCATCCACGGCATCCGTGGCAAGCAGCGCAGCGTGCACAACACCTACTTCACGCTACCGGTGCTGTTTGCCATGCTGTCGAACCATTACAGCTTCACCTACAACCATCCGCAGAACTGGCTGGTGCTGGTTCTGATGATGCTCGCCGGTGCTGCCATCCGCCAGTTCTTCGTGCTGCGCCATGGCCACAAGCTGGGCCGCAACGCGCATCCATGGAAGTATGCGCTGGCCGGCGTGGCCGTGTTGCTGGGCCTGATCGTCTGGATGCGCCCAGCACCTGTCGCACCGACTGTATCGACTGCCGGTGTGCCGGCCGCGCCGGAAGTCAGCTACGCCGCGGTGCATGCCGTGCTGCAGCAGCGCTGCGTGATCTGCCACGGCGAGGCGATTGCACAGAAAAGCGTGCGCCTGGATCAGAACGACCAGGTCAGGACGCATGCACTGGCGATCTACCAGCAGGTGGTCATGCAAAGACTCATGCCGCTGGCCAATGCCACGGAGATGACCGACGAGGAGCGCCAGCTCATTGCCGACTGGTTCAAGGCGGGCGCCAGGCTCGATTGAATGCCGGGGCCGAATGCCGGTGCCGGCCACAAGGCTGGCCTGACGGAGACCGGCCCTGCCGGATGCTCAGTCCGCTGAAAAGGCCGCCGGCAGCCACTGGGGCGTGACGCGCGCGTCGCTGCCGTCGAGCAGCACCACGTCAAAACGGCAGGGCGGTGTGTGCGAGAGGCCAGCCAGGTAGTGCCGGGCCGCGAGGATGATGCGCCGCTGCTTGCGCGCATCGATGCTGGCACCGGCGCCGCCGTGGCCGGCACTGCTGCGCTGGCGCACCTCGACGAACACCAGCGTGCCGTCGGGCGCGCGCATGATCAGGTCGATTTCGCCACCACCGCGGCCCGGTGTCCGATAATTGCGCTCCTGCAGGCGCAGCCCGGCTGCCCGCAACCATTGCAGCGCACGCTGTTCGGCCTGCTGGCCGCGCTGCTGGCGCGTCACCGGAGCGGCCGCTGCGGCGGACGCTGGCGTTTTGCTGAATCTGGCAAGGAAGCCCATTGACCCCATCCTTTTCCAAAGCCCTGCAGGTCGCGCACGAGGCGGCGGCGGCGCAGCACCATCCGATCTCGGCACTGTACATGGTGGCCACGCCCATCGGCAACCTTGCCGACATCAGCCTGCGCGCGCTGCATGTGCTCGATCTGGTCGACGTGGTGGCCTGCGAGGACACGCGCCACACCCGCCAGCTGCTGCTGGCCTATGGCATCGACAAGCAGTCGGCGCAATTGCTGGCATTGCACCAGCACAACGAGCGCGAGGCCGCGCAGCAGGTGCTGCAATTGCTGCAGGCGGGAAAGCGCGTGGCCTATGTCAGCGATGCCGGCACGCCCGGCGTCAGCGACCCCGGCGCGCTGCTGGTGCAGGTGGTGCAGCAGGCTGGTCTGCGCACCATTCCGCTGCCGGGGGCGAGCAGCGTCACCAGCATGCTGAGCGTGGCGGCGCTCGATGGGGCCGATGCCTCGGCTTATGTGTTCGCCGGCTTTCTGCCGGCCAAAGGACGTGCCCGCGAGGCCGCGGTGGCTGCGCTGGCGCGTGAGCCGCGTGCCGTGGTGCTGTTGGAAGCGCCGCACCGCATCACCGAACTGGCGCGGGCACTGGCCGTGCTGGGGTGCCGGCAGATCACCATCGGACGCGAGCTGACCAAGCAGTTCGAGCAAATCCACAGCCTGCCGGCGCAGGAACTGGCTGGCTGGCTGGCAGCCGATGCGCAGCGCACGCGTGGCGAGTTCGTGGTGGTGCTGCACCCGGCCGTGCAGGCTGGTCCGGGCGAAGCGGGCGAGGGCGCTGCGGCGCAGCGGCTGCTGCAGGCGCTGCTGGCCGAATCCGTCTCGCTCAAGAGTGCCGTGCGGGTGGTAGCCGACTTCACCGGCTTGTCCCGCAATGTCCTCTACCAGCAGGCGCTGGCGTTGTCGCAATCGGAGCAACACCAGGCGGACGACTGATGTTGCTGGCGCGGCACGCGCTTGCCCGCAACCAGCGGCCATGCCATAATGACGGGCTTTTCGGTGCAAGCCGAAGGGGAAAGTGTTTTTGCACTGGGTGGTCCTTGCCATCCGATTTCACGTTTTGAGGAACTCTATTCAATGCCAACCATTAACCAGCTAGTGCGTCGCGGACGCACGGTTGAGACTGTCAAGTCCAAGAGCCCCGCGATGGAGGAATGCCCCCAGCGCCGCGGCGTCTGCACCCGTGTCTACACCACGACGCCGAAGAAGCCGAACTCGGCTTTGCGCAAGGTCGCCAAGGTGCGTCTGACCAACGGTTTCGAAGTCATCTCCTACATCGGCGGTGAAGGCCATAACCTGCAGGAGCACAGTGTGGTGCTGGTGCGCGGCGGCCGGGTCAAGGACTTGCCGGGTGTGCGTTACCACATCGTGCGCGGTTCGCTCGACCTGCAAGGCGTCAAGGATCGCAAGCAGTCGCGCTCCAAGTACGGTGCCAAGCGTCCGAAGAAGGCCTGAGGCCATTCTTTCGGTTTTTGCTTTTTCGGTTTGTTTTTCGTCGTTCTGTCACAGTTTTGTTTTACGGTGTCTGTTTCTGCTTGACGAGGCAGTTCAGGCGTAGTGACCGCAGTCAGGGCATCTGTCCGATCGGTCGAGTAAGTGCAGATCCGATGATCTGCATGGCGCATCCAGCGCCAACTGAAGCAAGTTTTTAGAGGTTCAAAATGCCACGTCGTCGCGAAGTTCCCAAACGTGAAATCCTGCCGGATCCCAAGTTCGGCAATGTCGAGCTGTCCAAATTCATGAACGTGATCATGGAAGGCGGCAAAAAGGCGGTTGCAGAGCGCATCATCTATGGTGCCCTGGACATCATTGGTGAGAAACAGAAGGACAAGGATCCTCTGGAAGTCTTCACCACCGCCATCAACAACGTCAAGCCCATCGTGGAAGTGAAGTCCCGCCGCGTCGGTGGTGCCAACTACCAGGTGCCCGTCGAAGTGCGCCCGGTGCGCCGCCTGGCCCTGTCGATGCGCTGGATCAAGGAAGCCGCCCGCAAGCGCGGCGAGAAGTCCATGGCCCAGCGCCTGGCCAACGAGCTGATCGAGGCCACCGAAGGCCGCGGCGGCGCGATGCGCAAGCGCGATGAGGTGCATCGCATGGCCGAGGCCAACAAGGCCTTCAGCCACTTCCGTTTCTGATCGAATTTTGAAAATGCGGCTCGGAGCCCGACCTGTCGATTGCATGCAGGCGGGCTCTTGGCTGTTCATGGAGTAACACCTTATGGCTCGCAAGACCCCCATTGAGCGCTATCGCAACATCGGTATTTCCGCGCACATCGATGCCGGCAAGACCACGACCACCGAACGTATCCTGTTCTACACCGGCCTGAGCCATAAGCTGGGTGAAGTGCATGACGGCGCTGCCACCACCGACTGGATGGAGCAGGAGCAGGAACGCGGCATCACCATCACCTCCGCTGCCGTGACAACCTTCTGGAAGGGCATGGACGGTACCTTCCCCGAGCACCGCATCAACGTGATCGACACCCCGGGCCACGTGGACTTCACGATCGAGGTGGAGCGCTCCATGCGTGTGCTCGATGGCGCCGTGATGGTCTACGACTCGGTCGGCGGCGTGCAGCCCCAGTCCGAAACCGTGTGGCGCCAGGCCAACAAGTACAAGGTGCCCCGGATCGCGTTCGTCAACAAGATGGACCGCATCGGCGCCAATTTCTTCCGCGTGCGCCAGATGATGGTGGACCGCCTCAAGGCCAACCCCGTGCCGATCGTGATCCCGATCGGTGCCGAAGACCAGTTCAAGGGCGTGGTCGACCTGCTCAAGATGAAGGGCATCCTGTGGGATGACGCCTCGCAGGGCATGAAGTTCGAATACGTCGACATCCCTGCCGAACTGGTCGATGCCGCCAACGAGTGGCGCGAGAAGATGGTCGAGAGCGCCGCCGAGGCCAACGAAGACCTGATGAACAAGTACCTGGAAGAAGGCGAGCTGAGCGAAGCCGAGATCATCCAGGGGCTGCGCGCCCGTACGCTGGCCGGTGAGATCCACCCGATGCTGTGCGGCTCCGCCTTCAAGAACAAGGGCGTGCAGCGCATGCTCGACGCCGTGATCGAACTGCTGCCTTCGCCGGTGGATATCCCGCCGGTGCAGGGCCTCGACGATGACGAGCAGCCTGCTTCGCGCCGCGCCAGCGACGACGAGAAGTTCTCTGCCCTGGCCTTCAAGATGATGACCGACCCGTATGTCGGCCAGCTGACCTTCGTGCGCGTGTATTCCGGTGTGCTCAACAAGGGTGACACGGTCTACAACTCGGTCAAGGGCAAGAAGGAGCGCATCGGCCGGATCGTGCAGATGCATGCCAACGACCGCCAGGAAATCGAGGAGATCCGTGCGGGCGACATCGCTGCCTGCGTGGGCCTGAAGGACGTGACCACCGGTGAAACCCTGTGCGATCCGAACGCCATCATCACCCTCGAGCGCATGGAGTTCCCCGAGCCCGTGATCGCCCAGGCCGTCGAGCCCAAGTCCAAGGCCGACCAGGAAAAGATGGGCCTGGCCCTCTCGCGCCTGGCTGCCGAGGATCCTTCGTTCCGCGTGCGCACCGACGAGGAATCGGGTCAGACCATCATCGCCGGCATGGGCGAGTTGCACCTGGACATCATTGTCGACCGCATGAAGCGCGAGTTCGGTGTGGAAGCCAACGTCGGCAAGCCGCAGGTGGCCTACCGCGAAACCATCCGCAAGACTGTCACCGACGTCGATGGCAAGTTCGTGCGCCAGTCCGGTGGCAAGGGCCAGTACGGTCACGTGGTCTTCACGATCGAGCCGCAGGAGCCGGGCAAGGGCTTCGAGTTCGTCGACGAAATCAAGGGCGGCGTGGTGCCGCGCGAATACATCCCCGCCGTTGAGAAGGGTGTCGTCGAGGCCCTGACCTCCGGTGTGCTGGCTGGTTATCCTGTGGTCGACGTCAAGGTGCGCCTGACCTTCGGTTCCTACCATGATGTGGACTCGTCCGAACAGGCCTTCAAGATGGCCGCCATCTTTGGTTTCAAGGAAGGTGCCCGCAAGGCCCAGCCGGTGATTCTCGAGCCGATGATGGCCGTCGAAGTGGAAACACCCGATGACTACGCCGGTACCGTGATGGGTGACCTGTCGTCGCGTCGCGGCATGGTGCAGGGCATGGAAGCCATGGTCGGCGGTGGCCAGGCCATCAAGGCCGAGGTGCCGCTGTCGGAAATGTTCGGCTACGCCACGCAACTGCGTTCGATGACGCAGGGCCGTGCCACCTACACGATGGAATTCAAGCATTACTCGGAAGCGCCGAAGAACGTGGCGGATGCCATCGTCGCCGCGCGCACCAAGTAATCCGCAAGGCATTCCTGGCCTTCGGGCCGGTCTGCGATGTTGCGCCCCAGCTTTGCCCGTGGGCTGGGATGCGTGAAAACGGCAGCAGCATGCAGACCTAAAACCTGGAATCACGGGCTTGTTCTTTAACCTGAAGGAAATTGAAATGGCAAAAGGAAAGTTTGAGCGCACGAAGCCGCACGTGAACGTGGGCACGATCGGTCACGTGGACCATGGCAAGACGACGCTGACGGCGGCC
>NZ_SGWR01000001.1 GCF_004217315.1 Corticibacter populi | reverse complement strand
GATTCCCGTGTGAAAGTAGGTCATCGTCAGGCTCCTATTGAAAACCCCCCTCAGGTCGTCCCTGTGGGGGGTTTCGCTTTGCTGATATGCCGGATTACGCCCTACCCAAAGGGCTGAGCCAAGCCGGCGCAACTCTTGGGGGCCGAGGTGATTCACTACGGCCCCCGCATGTGGGGCCCGACTGCAAATTCGCTTTCAGGTCCCTTGAAGGACTTTGGCCAGAACGACGGCGTTGTTGTGCTGTTCATCCTTGGCAGCGTATAGCAGTGTGATTAGGCCCTTCCCGCTGAGCGCCTGAAGTTGCTCCAGTGCCGGTAAGCCTTTGAGTTCGGTGCGGTAGCGGCGCTCAAATTCGGGCCATTTGTCCACCTCATGATTGAACCATTTGCGCAGTTCGGTCGAGGGTGCCACTTCCTTGAGCCAGAGGTCGACATGGGCGTTGGCCTTGCTCAGGCCGCGCGGCCAGATCCGATCGACCAGAATGCGCTTGCCGTCGGCGTCCTGCGCGGTTTCATAGACACGTTTGAGTTGGATGGGCATGGTCTGTCCGTCTCATTCATGGAGGTTGTTGACGCTGCCAATATGCCACAGTCCCGATCCGGGCGAGCGGGGGCCTAGTGGCGGAGCTTCCTTTCAAACCTGTCCGGCGTTCTCCTGCAGCAACTGAATGATGCTGGAGAAGTCTTGCGTGCCGTGGCCTGCCAGGCTGTGGGCGGCATAGAGACTGCGCGCGAGTGCTCCCAGCGGCGTGCTGGCCCTGGCTGCGATGGCGCTTTCCAAGGCCAGGCCGAGGTCTTTGAGCATCAGGTCGGTGCCGAAGCCGCCCGTGTAGTCACGTGTGGCAGCGGAGTTTTCCTGTACCCCTGGGACCGGGTTGTAGACCTCCAGAGCCCAGTTGCCGCCCGAGCTGCGGCGCATGATCTCTGAGAGCACCTTGGGATCGAGTCCATTGGCGATGCCCAATGCCAATGCTTCGCTGGTGCCGATCATCAGCGTGCCCAGCAGCATGTTGTTGCAGATCTTGGCGGTCTGGCCAGCGCCGACGTCGCCGGCATGGAAGATGTTCTTGCCCATGGCTTCCAACAGCGGCAGGGCGCGTTCGAGTGTGGCGCTGCTGCCGCCGACCATGAATGTGAGGGTGCCGGCCGCCGCGCCGGCGGTGCCACCGGAGACGGGCGCGTCCAGGAAATGAATGCCTTTGGCTGCCGCTGCGGCGGCTACCCTGCGGGCGGTTGCCGCCGCAATGGTGCTGCTGTCGATGAGCAGCGCGCCGGCATTCAGATGCTCGAGCAGGCCGGCTTGCCGGTCATGGCCGAGCAGCAGGCCCTCGACGTGCTGGCTCGCCGGCAGCATGGTGATGATGGCGGCGGCGCCTTGAGCGGCATTCTGCGCACTGTCCGCGATCCGGATGCCGCGCTCGGCATGGAGTTGCCGGGCGGCTTCGGAGAGATCGAAGCCGACCACCTCGTGGCCGGCACGTTGCAGGTTCAGGGCCATGCCGCTACCCATGTTGCCCAGGCCGATGAATGCGATTTTCATGAGTGTCTCCTTGTCTTGTTGCTATCTTGTGGTCGGGTGCGCAATGCGCGGCGTCACTTCAGCGAGGCAGTGCATCGGCTGCCCCGGCGAGCAGACGGCGGGCGATGATGACGCGCATGATCTCGTTGGTGCCCTCCAGAATCTGGTGTACCCGCGTATCGCGCAGCAGCCGCTCCAGCGGGTACTCGCGGATGTAGCCATAGCCGCCGTGCAACTGCAGCGCTTCGTTGCAGACCTGGAAGCCGGCGTCGGTGGCGAAGCGCTTGGCCATGGCACAGTAGGTACTGACATCGGGATCCTGGCGGTCGAGCTTGCTGGCGGCCAGGCGCACCATCTGGCGCGCAGCGATCAGCTCGGTGGCCATGTCGGCGAGCTTGAACTGCAGGGCCTGGAAGCTGGCGATGGGCTTGCCGAACTGGTGGCGTTCCTGCACATAGGTTTGCGTTTGGGCCAGCGCGCCCTGGGCCGCTCCGACCGAGCAGGTGGCAATGTTGATGCGGCCGCCGTCGAGCCCTTTCATCGCGATCTTGAAGCCTTCGCCTTCCTCTCCGAGCCGGCAGCGGGCGGGAATGCGGACGTTGTCGAAGCTGATGGTGCGCGTCGGCTGGCTGTTCCATCCCATCTTGCGCTCCTTCTTGCCATAGCTGATGCCATGTGTGTCCGCGGGAATGGCGAAGGCCGAAATACCGCCGGCGCCAGCGCCGCCACTGCGCGCCATCAGTACCAAGACATCGGTGCTGCCGGCACCGGAGATGAAGGCTTTGCTGCCATTGATCACGTAGTCGTCGCCATGGCGCTCGGCGCGGGTCTTGAGCGAGGCGGCATCGGAGCCGGCGCCTGGCTCGGTCAGGCAGTACGAGGCGAGCTGGGCGCCACTGGTGAGGGCCGCGCCCCATTCTGCGCGCACCGCTTCGCTGCCCCAGGTGCCCAGCATCCAGGTCGCCATGTTGTGGATGGTGATGAAGGCGGTGGTGGACGGGTCGATGGCGGCCAGTTCCTCGAAAACGAAGGTGGCATCGAGACGGGGCAGTGCGAGCCCGCCGATCGATTCGGGGGCATACAGGCCGCAAAAGCCCAGCTCGCCGGCGCGAGCGATGGCGTCCCGGGGAAAGTGGGCCTCCTCGTCCCACTGCGCGGCGTGGGGGGCCAGTGCCTGTTGCGCGAAGTTGCGGGCAGTGTCGGCGAAGGCGCGCTGTTCTTCTGTGGGCTCGAAATCCATGCGGAGTCTCCGGGTCGATGGGGGGATGTTTGCCTGCCGCCTGCCTGGGCGCTGCCAAGGCGGCAACTGGCCTTCGCGAATGGGGGGCCCAAGCTGTCGGCGGTGGCGCCTACTTGAGGCTGATGGTGGTGTTCACGCCGCCGGTGGCGGCTGCGTCGTCGAACCAGCGGGCCGTGACAGTCTTGGTCTGTGTATAAAACTGCACGACCTGCTTGCCATAGGGCCCGAGATCGCCGAGTTTCGATGCACGAGAGCCAGTGAAGGAAAAAAGCGGCACGGGCACCGGAATCGGCACGTTGATGCCGACTTGGCCCACCTCGATTTCTTCCTGGAACTTGTGCGCGGCTGCGCCCGATTGGGTGAAGATGGCCGTGCCGTTGCCGTTCGGATTGGCGTTGATGAAGGCGATGGCTTCGTCCAGATTGGCGGCGGCCACCAGGCACAGGACCGGACCGAAGATTTCCTGGTCGTAGATGGCCATGCCGGGCTTGACGCCGGAGAAGATGGTCGGGCCGACGAAATTGCCTTTCTCGTAACCGCTGACTGCCGGGTTGCGGCCATCGAGCTCCAATGTGGCGCCATCGGCGATGCCGCGCTCGATCAGCGTCTCGACGCGCGAACGTGCGGCGCAGGAAATCAACGGGCCCAGGTCGGTGCCGGGCTCGTGGCCGGCACTGATCCTGAGGGACTCGGCCTTGTCCACCAACTCGGGCACCCATTGCTGGGCCTGACCGACCAGAATCACCGTGGTCAGCGCCATGCAGCGTTGGCCAGCGGCGCCAAAGGCCGCACCGGCAATCGCGTTGAGGGTTTGCTCGCGGCTGGCGTCGGGCAGCACGATGGCGTGGTTCTTGGCACCCATCATGCATTGCACGCGTTTGCCAGCCAGCGAGGCGCGGTTGTATACGTGCGTGCCCACGCGGGTGGAGCCGACGAAGGAGATGGCCTTGATGTCGGGGTGGTCGCAAATGGCGTTGACCACCGCCTCGCCACCGTGCACGACATTGAGTACGCCCGGCGGCACGCCGGCTTCGAGTGCGAGCGCGCACAGGCGCATGGTGACCATCGGGTCCTGCTCGGAGGGCTTGAGAACGAAGGTGTTGCCGGTGGCGATGGCCATCGGGAACATCCACAGCGGGATCATCGCCGGAAAGTTGAACGGGGTGATGCCAGCGCACACACCCAGCGGCTGCAGCAGGGTGTAGGTGTCGACGCCATTGGCGACGTTGTTTGCCAGCTCACCCAGCTGCAGGTTGCCGATGGCGGCGGCGTGCTCGACCACCTCCAGACCACGGAATACGTCGCCCTCGGCGTCCGGTAGCGTCTTGCCCTGTTCGGCCGAGAGCGTGGCGGCAAGCTCCGCCATGTTTTCGCGGATCAGCTGCTGGTATTTCAGAAAGATGCGGGCTCGCGTGCCGATCGGCGTCCTGCGCCAAGCTCGGAAGGCGGTCTGCGCACTGGCCACGGCGGCATCGACTTCCTGTGCAGTGGCAAAGGGCACGCGCGCCAGTACCTGCTGGGTGGCGGGGTTGATTACCTCGCGCCACTCGGCGGTTTTCGATTCGATGAACTGCCCGTTGATCAAGAGCGGGACGGTGGGGGGCTGGGCCGCGTGGTCGGTTCGGCCGGACGGACCGGCTTGGTCGGTGATGGCGTTCATGGTGCTTGTCTCCTGGTTATGGTGTTGCCGGCATCCATATTACTGTGCAAATTTGCCATATCAATAGCGATGTCCGCAATAGATGTTTGCATTTATGCATATTGATCGCGTCAGCATTGGCCGATCACAGTGTTGGCGCGGCAGTTGCCCATGTGGTCAGTGCATCTCCGCTAAACTACGCGGGTACGCAACTGGCGATAGGTTTCCGGCGTCATATGGCTTTGCCCCCGAGGGGGCCGGGCGCCGCGAACACTGATGTGGAGCATTGCATGCGCGACCACCGGGGAACGTACGTACCCAGACTACCCACTCGATGGGAACCGTTGGCAGCCGCTCGCCTGGGCAGCCCATTGCTGAAATCAATCGTTAAGGATTGCCAAAACCATGTACCAACGCGATATCCTGGTCGAGCAGGTCGACCCTGAATTGTTTGCCGCCATCCAGTCCGAGAACAAGCGGCAGGAAGAACACATCGAGCTGATCGCCAGTGAAAACTATGCTTCTCCGGCTGTGATGTGGGCGCAGGGCACACAGCTGACCAACAAGTATGCCGAAGGGTATCCGGGCCGCCGCTACTACGGTGGCTGCGAGTTCGTCGACATTGCCGAGGAACTGGCGCTCAACCGTGTCAAGCAGCTCTTCGGCGCCGAAGCCGCCAACGTGCAGCCGCATTGCGGTGCTTCGGCCAACCAGGCCGTATTCCTGGCCTTTCTCAAGCCCGGCGACACCGTCATGGGCTTGAGCCTGGCCGAAGGCGGCCACCTGACGCATGGCATGTCGCTGAACATGAGCGGCAAATGGTTCAACATCGTCCCCTATGGCCTCAATGCCGACGAGGAGATCGATTATGACCAGATGGAACGTCTGGCCCATGAGCACAAGCCCAAGCTGATCATCGCCGGGGCGTCCGCCTACAGCCTGCACATCGACTTCGAACGCTTCGCCAAGGTGGCCAAGGATGTCGGCGCGATCTTCATGGTCGACATGGCGCACTATGCCGGCCTGATTGCCGCAGGCCTCTACCCCAATCCGGTGCCGCATGCCGACGTGGTCACCTCCACCACGCACAAGAGCCTGCGCGGCCCGCGCGGTGGCATCATCCTTTGCAAGCAGGAGCATGAGAAGGCCATCAACAGCGCCGTGTTCCCGGGTCTGCAGGGCGGTCCGCTGATGCACGTCATCGCCGCCAAGGCGGTCGCCTTCAAGGAGGCGCTCGATCCATCATTCAAGGTCTACCAGCAGCAGGTGCTCACCAACGCCAACATCCTGGCCACCGTGCTGGTGCAGCGGGGCCTGCGCATCGTCAGCGGTCGTACGCAAAGCCACCTGGCGCTGGTGGATCTGCGCTCGAAGAACATCACCGGCAAGGAGGCCGAGCGCGTGCTGGGCGAGGCCCACATGACCGTCAACAAGAACGCGATCCCGAACGATCCGGAAAAGCCGATGGTCACCAGCGGCATCCGCGTGGGCACGCCCGCCATGACGACCCGTGGCTTCAAGGATGAGGAAGCTTTCCTCACCGCCAATCTGATTGCCGATGTGCTGGACAATCCGAACGACGCCAAGCACATTGCCCAGGTCCGCGAGAAGGTGCATGCGCTCACCTTCCGCCTGCCGGTCTACGGTTGATGCCTTGAGCGCCATGCCCACCTCCACGACCTGTCTTGCGCGATGAAATGTCCTTTTTGCGGCCATGACGAATCCCAGGTGGTGGAGACGCGCCTCTCGGAGGACAACACCAGCATTCGCAGGCGCCGCCAGTGCAGTGCCTGCGACAAGCGCTTCACGACCTTCGAACGCGCCGAGGTAACGATGCCGGCGGTGGTCAAGCGCGATGGCCGCCGGGTCGACTACCAGCGCCACAAGCTGCGCGAGTCGGTCAACCTGGCTTTGCGCAAGCGTCCGGTCAAGACGCAGGACGTCGATGACGCCATCGCGCGCATCGAGGTGCGCCTGCTCAGTCAGGGCAGCCGCGAGGTGCCCTCCCACCAGATCGGTGAATTCGTCATGCGCGAGCTGCAGAATCTCGACAAGGTGGCGTTCATCCGCTATGCCAGCGTATACCGCAGTGTGGATGACATCGAGGCCTTCAAGCTGCTCATCGACCAAGCGCACGCCGAGGGCAAGTGAGCCGCCGCGGTGCGGTCCGCATGACAGACAACGATGGTCAGCCTGTCAATGAAAAGCCCGCCATGCTGGTCAAGCGTGGCGGGCTTTGCCCTTGGTGGCGGGGCCGGTGAAGGGGGCGGTTTTCAGGCGGACTGGATCCGGTCGAGCACGGCAATGCTCTCGACGTGCGCCGTGTGCGGGAACATGTTGACGATACCGGCTGCGCTGCAGCGATAGCCGCCCTGGTGCACCAGCAGGCCGGCATCGCGCGCCAGCGTGGCCGGGTTGCAGCTGACGTAGACGATGCGTTCGGGCGGCTGCCAGCCAGCGCGGCGGGCGGCCTCGGCGGCTTCGTTCGTGCTGCCTTCGGCACCAAGCTGGCTTTGGTGGATCTCGGCCAGCGCTTTTGCCAGCGCAAAGGCGCCTTCCCGGGGCGGGTCGACCAGCCATTTCTGTGCGGCGCCATCGGCGATCAACACCTGCGGCGTCATCTCGAACAGGTTGCGTGCCACGAAGCTGGCCGGCGCCAAGGGGGCAAGGCCGTGCCGCGCCGCCTGGTTGGCCTGCCAGTTGTCGGCAGCGCGGCGCACCAGCGTCTCGCTGCCTTCGATACCCAGCACTTCGCCAGCCTGCGTGGCCAGCGGGAGGCTGAAATTGCCGAGGCCGCAGAACCAGTCGATCACGCGCTCGTCACGCTGCACCTCCAGCAATTGCAGCGCCCGTTGCACCAGCACACGGTTGATGTGCGGATTGACCTGCGTGAAATCGGTGGGGCGAAACGGCATGCGGATGCCGAACTCGGGCTGGGCATAGGCCAGCTGCTGGTCTGCGGTTGCCTCATCGAGCAGGCGCACCGTGTCCGGCCCTTTGGGCTGCAGCCACCATTGCACGCCGGGGTGGGCGCTGGCGAAGTCGCGCAGGCGTTGCAGGTCGGCGGCGTCGAGCGGTTGCAGGTGGCGCAGCACGAGTGCGGTGACGCGGTCGCCGCAGGCCAGCTCGATCTGCGGGCAGGTCTCACGTGCGTCGAGGCTGGCGATCAGTGCGCGCAGTGGCATCAGCATGGCGCTGACATGCGGCGGCAGGATCGGGCAGACCTCCATGTCGGCGATGTAGCGGCTCTTGCGCTCGTGAAAACCGACCAGCACCTTGCCCTTCTTGACGACGTGGCGCACTGACAGGCGCGCGCGCCAGCGGTAGCCCCAGTCCGGGCCCTGGATGGGCCGCAGCATGCGTTCGGGTCGCACCTTGCCCAGGTGCCAGAAGTTGTCTTCGAGCACGCGCTGTTTGACGGCGAGCTGAGCCATCGGGTGCAGGTGCTGCATCTTGCAGCCGCCGCAGGCGCCGGCGTGCAGGCCGAAATGCGGGCAATGCGGCACCACACGCTGCGAGCTGGTGTGGAGGATGGCCTGCAGGCTGGCCTGCTCCCAGTTGTTCTTGCGGCGGTTGACGCTGGCGGTGACGACTTCGCCGGGCAGGGCACCTTCGATGAAGACCACTTTGCCATCGGCGCGGTGCGCGACGCCCTGCGCGTCCATGTCCAGTGCGGTGACTTCGAGCGCCTCCGCAGGCCAGCGCGAAGGCCCGGACTCGGGCGAGGGGGAGAGTGCCGACGCGGCGGCGGGCAAGCCGGCCGCAACCGCTGGCACGGCATCGTGCTCGGGAAGGGAGAGAGGAGAGACTGTCATGCGCGTCGTGGGAGGTGCCTGGCCGGGACATGGCCGGCCAGGTCGTGCCAAAGGTGCGCTATTGTAGAGAGATGCGTCGGCCAGTGGTGCAGGTCCATGGCGTGAAGACGCGCTTGCCGCGCCCGTGGGGTCCTGCGCAGGGGCTGCAAGCCCGCAGGGAGGGGGGGCGCCTGGCCGAATCACTCGCCCGGTTGCTTGAGCAGGTCGGGTGGCGGCTGGTCGGTCACCGGAGTGGCCGCGTGGTTGCGGGCCTGGTGCGCTGGCGCCAGGCTCTTGGTCGGCTGCTGCAGATTGCGATGGCGGGCCACTTCGCTCTGGTAGGTGCTGGCGTCGACCAGGTAGTCCGGGTTGTTGATCGCGGTGCGGATGATGTAGAAGCTGGCGACCATGGAAAGCACCGGGATGGCGATCACCATCCAGACATAGCCGAACTTCCACCATGGCCCGCTGGAGGCCTCGCGTGGGCGGGCCAGCGAAACGGATGGGCTGTTGCTGTTCATTGGGAAAACTCCTGGTGATGAAGGGATGTCTTTCGAGCGGGAATGGTCAGCGGCCCGGCGTCAGCGCGGCACGATGAACACCGACGATTCTTCCAGATGCTTGCCGCTCTCGAGGTTCTGGATGTCGAAGACGATCTTGTGCGAGCCGGCACCCAGGGCCATCGCGGCCTCGTAGGGGGCCTGCAGCTGGAGCACGATCCAGCGTGCCTGCGCGGCATCGACGGTGATCGCGGTGGCGGGGATGACCTGCAGCCCGTCGATGCCTCTGGCGCTGATCCGGTACGTGTGCCCGACTTCCTGGGCGTTCATGATCTGCAGCCGGTAGACGTTCTCCAACTGGTCATCGACGATACGCGCGAGCGTGGCGCGATCGCGTACCACGTCCACCTTGAAGGGCGTGCGCAGCGTCATGGTCGCCAGCATGCCGATGATCAGTGCCAGCAGGATGGCCGAATAAACCAGCACGCGCGGGCGGAACATGCGGCGCACCGCCTGGCCCGGCGGCCAGTTGCCGGCCAGCGCGTTCTGCGTCGTCAGGCTGATGAGGCCGCGCGGGTAGTGCATGCGGTCCATGATGCTGTTGCAGGCATCGATGCAGAGGCCGCAGCCGATGCACTCGTACTGCAGGCCGTTGCGGATGTCGATGCCGGTCGGGCAGACTTGCACGCACAGCTGACAGTCGATGCAGTCGCCCTGGCCGCTGCTGGCCTTGTCGACATTCTTGACCCGCTTGCCGCGGGGCTCGCCGCGCGCCGTGTTGTAGCTGACGATCATGGTGTCCGGGTCGAACATGGCACTCTGGAAGCGTGCGTAAGGGCACATATACTTGCAGACCTGCTCGCGCAGAAAGCCGGCGTTGCCATAGGTGGCAAAACCATAGAACAACATCCAGAACAGGCCCCAGCTGCCCCAGTGGCCCTGCAGGAAGTCGGCGCCAAGTTCGCGGATCGGCGTGAAGTAGCCCACGAAGGTGAATCCCGTCCACAGGCTCAGCGCGATCCAGATGAAATGCTTGAGGAACTTGCGGCCGAACTTGTGCAGGCTCATGCCCTGGGCGTCGAGTTTCATGCGCGCCCCGCGCTCGCCCTCGACCCGGCGCTCGATCCACAGGAAGATTTCGGAATACACCGTCTGGGGGCAGCTGAAGCCGCACCAGAGACGGCCGGCGACGGCGGTGAACAGAAACAGCGAGAGCGCGGAGATGACCAGCAGGCCGGTCAGGTAGATGAAGTCCTGCGGGTACAGCACCAGCCCGAAGATGTAGAAACGCCTTGCGCCCAGGTCGAACAGCAGCATCTGGCGGTCGCCCCATTGCAGCCAGGGCATGCCGTAGAAGAACAGCTGCGTGGCCAGGACCATGAGCCAGCGCCAGCGGTTGAAGATGCCCTGCACCATGCGGGGATACACCTTCTGGTGCTTCTCGTACATGGAGATGAGCTTGTCGCCATCGCCCGCTGGAGCAGAGGCGATGGGAATGACTTTGCGTGGCGTGCCGGCATCGGTGGATGCGGGCTGGCTGTTGTCTTTGGTATCGGGCGTGGGCATGTTTGACAAAGCAAAAAGGCCTGCACCCCGTCGGGGTGCAGGCTTCGTGCTCAGCTCATCGGCGGGAAAGGGGATCGCTCATGGTTCACTGGCCGGAGGCCTGGCTGACTTGGCTCTGGTTGTTGGAGAGCCCCCATACATAGGCGGTCAGCACGTTGATCTGCGCTTCCGTGAGGAAGTCCTTCTGCGGCGGCATGATGTTGGTCTTGCCATGCGTGATCATGTCGATGATGGCATTGGCACCATAGCCGTGCAGCCAGATCTTGTCGGTCAGGTTGGGGGCGCCCAGCAACTGGTTGCCCTTGCCGTCGGCGCCGTGGCAGGCAGCGCAGATCAAGAACTTGTCCTTGCCAAGGGCGGCCTGCACCGAGTCGTGCGGGCTGCCCGAGAGGCTCAGCACGTACTGGGCCAGGTTGCGCACATCCTCGCCGCTTCCGACGGCCTCGGCGACCGGCGCCATGATGCCCATGCGGCCATCGGTGATGGTGGCGTGGATGTTCTCGGGCTCGCCGCCCCACAGCCAGTCGTTGTCGGTCAGGTTCGGAAAGCCCTTGCTGCCGCGGGCATCGGAGCCGTGACACTGGGCGCAGGTGTTCACGAAGAGGCGCTCGCCGATGGCTTGGGCCTGCGGGTCGGCCGCCAGGGCCGTCACGCTCATACCGTCAAAGCGCGCGTAGATCGGCGCGATGCTGGCGTTGAGCCGGTCGACCTCGGCGTCGTACTTCTTCACCGAGGTCCAGCCGAGCTTGCCGCCGAAGCTGCCCAGGCCCGGATAGGCCAGCAGGTAGCCGGCACCGAAGACGCAGGTGATGATGAAGAGGCCCATCCACCAGCGCGGCAGCGGGTTGTTCATCTCGTAGAGATCCTCGTCCCAGACGTGGCCGGTGGTGTTGTCGCTGCGGGCGGCGACTTTCTTGCGCGCCGTGATCCACAGCAACAGCAGGCAGCCGGCGATGCCCACGATGGTGATGGAGGCGATGAACCAGGACCAGAAATTACTCGTAAAGTCACTCATGGGTTTACCTTGAAATAGTTATGGCGTGCTGCTAGGGCTGGCTGTCTTCTTCGAATGGAAGGTGTGCCGCTTCATCGAAACGTCCCTCGTTCTTGCGCGAGTAGGTCCAGATGACGATGCCGATGAAGACGGCGAAGCTCAGCAGGGTGGCGATGACGCGAAGGTCGGTGATCAGATTGCTCATGTTTGGCACCTGTCCAGTTCAAAGTGGCTTCGCTCTCTCAGCGCAGCGCCAGTCCCAGTTGTTGCAGATAGGCGATGACGGCATCTATTTCGGTCTTGCCATCGAGCTCCTGCTCGGCAGATGCGATCTGTTCATCGGTGTAGGGCACGCCCACGCGGCGCAAGGCGCGCATGCTGGCCTGGGTCTTGGCCGCGCTCAGCGGAGCCTCGGCCAGCCAGGGGTAGGCGGGCATGTTCGATTCGGGCACCACGTCGCGCGGGTTGTTCAGGTGGATGCGGTGCCATTCGTCGCTATAGCGGCCGCCGACGCGGTGCAGGTCCGGGCCGGTGCGCTTACTGCCCCACTGGAACGGATGGTCATAGACGAATTCACCCGCCACCGAGTAGTGGCCGTAGCGCAGCGTCTCGGCGCGGAACGGGCGGATCATCTGCGAGTGGCAGTTGTAGCAGCCTTCGCGGCGATAGACGTCCTGGCCGGCCACCTGCAGCGGGCTGAGCGGGGCGATGCCCTCGATCGGCTCGGTGGTGGACTTCTGGAAGAACAGCGGCACGATCTCGACCAGGCCGCCGATCGAGATGACCAGCACGATCAGCACGATCATCAGGAAGTTGCTGGTCTCGACCTTCTCGTGGCTGAAACCCTTGCTCTTTTCGTGGGAGTGGTTGTCACTCATGTTTTTCATCCTTGTTGAGGGGGCGGGGAGCGGGCGGCTCCCCTGCGTCACGAAGCGACCGGATCAGGCCTGCACCAGTTGCGGAATGGGGGCCTTGACGGAGCGGCCGGCAGCCACGGTCTTCCAGACGTTCCAGGCCATCACCAGCATGCCGCCGAGGTACAGCAGACCACCGAGCAGACGGATCACATAGAACGGGAAGGTGGCCTTGACGCTTTCGACGAAGGTGTAGGTCAGGGTACCGTCGTCATTGATGGCGCGCCACATCATGCCCTGCATGACACCGGCGATCCACATGGCGGCGATGTACAGCACGATGCCGATGGTGGCAATCCAGAAGTGCAGTTCGATGGCGCGGGTCGAGTACATCTTCTCGCGGCCATAGAGGCGCGGGATCAGGTAGTAGAGCGAACCCATCGAGATCAGGCCGACCCAGCCGAGTGCACCGGCGTGCACGTGGCCGACCGTCCAGTCGGTGTAGTGCGAGAGGGCATTGACGGTCTTGATCGACATCATCGGGCCTTCGAAGGTGGCCATGCCGTAGAACGACAGCGAGACGATCAGGAAGCGCAGGATGGGGTCGTCACGCAGCTTGTGCCACGCGCCCGAGAGGGTCATGATGCCGTTGATCATGCCGCCCCAGCTGGGCGCCAGCAGGATCAGCGAGAACACCATGCCCACCGATTGCGCCCAGTCGGGCAGCGCGGTGTAGTGCAGGTGGTGGGGGCCGGCCCACATGTAGGTGAAGATCAGCGCCCAGAAGTGCACGATCGAGAGCCGGTAGGAATAGATCGGGCGGCCGGCCTGCTTGGGCACGTAGTAGTACATCATGCCCAGGAAGCCTGCGGTCAGGAAGAAGCCCACCGCGTTATGGCCGTACCACCACTGCACCATGGCGTCCTGCACGCCGGCATAGGCCGAGTAGCTGCGCAGCAGGCTCGCCGGCACGGCGGCGCTGTTGACCAGATGCAGCAGGGCCACCGCCAGGATGAAGGCGCCGAAGAACCAGTTGGCCACGTAGATGTGCTTGACCTTGCGGATGCCGATCGTGCCGAAGAACACGATCGCATACGAGACCCACACCAGTGTGATCAGGATGTCGATCGGCCATTCCAGCTCGGCGTATTCCTTGCCGCTGGTGAAGCCCAGCGGCAGGCTGATGGCGGCCAGAACGATGACGGCCTGCCAGCCCCAGAACACGAACCAGGCCAGCTTGGGCGCGAACAGCGGCACCTGGCAGGTGCGCTGCACCACGTGCAGGCTGGTGGCCATCAACGCGCAGCCGCCGAACGCGAAGATCACCGCGTTGGTGTGCAGCGGCCGCAGCCGCCCGTAGGACAGCCAGGGAATACCCAGGTTCAGTTCAGGCCAGGTCAGCTGGGCGGCGATGATGACGCCCACCAGCATGCCGACGACCCCCCATACCACTGCCATCAATGAGAACAGCCGCACCGGGCCGTCGATGTAGTGGTTCACTCTTGGATTGCTTGTTTCCATCGCGATCACATCCTTGTAGAAGAATTTTTGTAAGCAAGTATGAAATGGCGGCGTTGCGGGCCGCTTGACGCAGGTCAATCGTTGTTGAGAATGCGCTCGCCCTCCTGTTCGACGTTCTCGAACTGGCCGTGGTAGATCGCCCACCACAGACCCGCCAGAATGGCCAGGACCAGGATGACGGAGAGCGGGATGAGCAGATAGAGAATGTCCATGGCGTCTCTCTCGGGGTCTTTCAGGAACGGGTGGCCGGCGCCGGGGCGCCGGTCAATGGAATGGGCGGTGGCGCGGCCGGGGTGGCACCGGCGGGCTGGCCTGCCAGCGGTTGGTAGCGTGTCAGCCGTGCGGCATTGGCGATGACGATCAGCGAGCTGGCGGCCATGCCCAGGCCGGCCAGCCAGGCCGGCATCCAGCCGACCAGTGCCATCGGGATGAAGAGCAGGTTGTAGCCGAACGCCCAGGCCAGGTTCTCGCGCATCACGCGCACCGTGCGGCGCGCCACCAGCAGCGTGCTGGCAATGGGCAGCAACGCCGTGCTGTTGACGATGAAGTCGGCCTGCGCACGCGCCAGTGGCACGGCCTGGCCGACGGCAAAGGACACATTGGCCTTGGCCAGCACCGGGCCGTCGTTGAGGCCGTCACCCACCATCACGATGCGCTCGCCCTGGGCCTGCCAGCGCTGCAACTGGTCGAGCTTGTCCTGCGGACTGCAGCCGCCCATGGCGATGTCGATGCCCAACCGCTGCGCCATCTGCGCGGCTGCCTGTGGCTGATCACCCGAGAGCAGCGCCGTCTTCAGGCCGAGCTGGCGCATGATGGACACTGTGGCAGCCGCATCGGCGCGGATGGTTTCGCTCAGGTGAAAGCTGGCGAGCCAGCCGGATGTGTCGGCGAGCATGACGCGTGCCAGCGCCGCCTCATCACTGGCGGCCATGTCTGCTGTCGCGGCACTGGCTGGTACGCGCGCCGCCTGCGCTGCGGAGGCGGAACCCAGGCCCTTGCAGAACGCGGCCGAGCCCAGCCGGTAGGTGATGCCATCAATATGGGCCTCGATGCCCTGGCCGGGAATCTCGCGCAGCCCCTCGAGGAGCATGGAAGCATGGGGCTGCGTCTCCTGCGCCAGCTCCGGATGCTGGCGGCGCGTCTCCTCGACCAGCGCTCGCGAGACCGGATGCAGCGACTGGCTCGCCAGGCGCAGCGCCAGGCCAAGGGCCTCGACCGCGCTGCTGCCGGCGCGCACCTGCACCTGCCCAAGCAACAGCCGATCCTCGGTGAGCGTGCCGGTCTTGTCGAAGACGGCCAGCGTGGCATTGGGAGCGAACTCCAGCGCCTGCAGATTGGCCACCAGCACGCCGCGGCGCGACAGCGCCCCGGCCGCCGCCAGCAACGCCGAGGGGGTGGCCAGTGCCAGCGCGCAGGGGCAGGTGACCACCAGCACCGCCACCCCCACCATCACGGCGCGGGCCGGATCCTGCGGCCACCACCACAGCATGGCCAGACCCGCCAGCACGATCACGGCCAGGAGGAAGGGGCCGGCGATGCGGTCGGCCAGCTGCGCGAAGTAGGGTTTCTGCATCGCCGCCGTCTCCATCAGATCGACGATCTGCGCATAGCGCGTGGTGTTGCCCAGCCGGTCCAGGCGCACCAATACGCTGGCCGAGCGGTTGAAGCTGCCGGCGATCACGGTGTCGCCGGGCTGGCGCTGCACCGGCCGGGACTCGCCCGTCAGCAATGCCTCGTCCACCCAGGTCGCGCCGTCGACGATGGTGCCGTCGCCCGGGAAGCCTTCGCCGGGCTTGATGCGCACCACGTCGCGCACGCGCAACTGGCGCAGCGCCACCAGGGTGCTGCCGGCGGCCAGGTCATCCGGGTCGGAGAGACGCTCGACCTGCTCGGGCATGCGGTTGGCCAATGCATCGAGCTCGCCCGCCACGCGGTGGCGCAGCCGCAGCTGCAGCATGCGGCCGCTGAGCAGAAAGAACACGAACATTGTCAGCGAGTCGAAGTAGACATCGTGGCCGAAGATGCCGGCCGGCTCGAAGGTGCCGGCCGAGCTGACCAGGAACGTCAATGCAATGGCCAGCGCGATGGGCAGGTCCATGCCGATGCGGCGCTGGCACAGGTCGTGCCAGGCCTGCCTGAAGAAGGGGCCGCAGGAGAAGATCAGCACCGGCAGCGTCAGCACCCACGAGGCCCAGCGCAGCAATTGCACCAGGTCGCTGGCGATGCCGTCCGCGTTGACCGTGTAGGCCGGCCATGCGTACATCATCACCTGCATCATGCAAAAGCCCGCGACAAGCCAGCGCCACAGCATCAGCCGGTTGGCCGCGCGGCGCTGCTCGAAGGCCTGCCCGTCATTGCCCGGGGTGGCGCCATAGCCTGCCGCCTCAATGGCCTTGATGAGCGCCGAAGGACGGATGCGGTCTGCCTGCCAGACCACCCGTGTGCGCTGCTGCACGCCGTTGACCTGCACCGAGGCGACTCCGGGCACGCGCATCAGCGCATCCTCGATGGTCAGCGCGCAGGCCGGGCAATACATGCCCTGCAGGGTGAATTGCGAGGCCCAGAACACCGGGCCCTGCTCGGCCTGCATTGCCTCGTCCTTCTCGCGCAGCGTGAGCGCCTTGCCCTCCGGGTCGCAGCGCTGACTGAAAGACGGCCATTCGCCCGGGTCGTCGATCAGTTCGGTGGCCGACGATCCTGGCGTGCCATGCGGCGGCGGTGTGGTGCCGGGAACCGGGGGGAGCGGAGGGAGGCTTTGCGCGCACATGGCGGGGCGTGTTGGGGTGGGGCAGATCGTGCGGTGCTGCCACTGACACGGCGGGAAATAGCCCTGCGGTGGCAGCTCGCCGGGCGCGGCGCAACAGGCGCTGGGCGGTCCGTCGGGGGCCTGGGCCTTGCTGGCGGAACACGCACTGGAATGGCTGGAATTGTGGCACTGCGGACGCGCCGCATGGCGCCTATGTCCGGCAAGTTTGACTTAGGTCAAGCTTCGATCGGAAGCAGAAATATTGCCTGTTTTTGAGGCAGCGCAAACACCTTGGCTGTCATCGGCGGTTATGCTTGACGCGTTCATTCATGGACAGCCTGGCAAGGGCCGGGACTGTCTCGACACCGTTGCAAACCTGGAGAATCAAATGAAATTTGCACCCTTTGCTCTGACCGCCTGTCTGACCGCGCTGGCCGCCCCGGCCATGGCCGCCGATTGCAGCGTGACCATCGAGGGCAATGACGCCATGCAGTACAACACCAAGGAAATCGTGGTTGACCAGAGCTGCAAGGAATTCACCGTGACGCTCAAGCACGTGGGCAAGCAGCCCAAGAACGTGATGGGCCATAACTGGGTGCTGACCAAGACGGCCGACGTGCAGCCGGTGGCCAACGACAGCATCAAGGCTGGCGCTGCCAAGGGCTATCTGCCCGAAGGCGATGCCCGCATCATTGCCCACACCAACATGATTGGCGGCGGCGAGACCGATTCGGTGACCTTCGACGTCAGCAAGCTCACCGCTGGCGAGGGCTACACCTACTTCTGCTCTTTCCCTGGCCACTCCGCGCTGATGAAGGGCGTGCTGAAGTTCGGCTCCTGAGTTCTTAACAGCGATTGCCAGCGTCCGCGCAGAGGTGGCGGCGCTGGCAAGCCCCCATGACAAAGCCCGCCATCTGGCGGGCTTTGTCATGGGGGCGAACCCCGCTTTATCGCATCATGCTGATGGCTTATTGTGCGACCCAGCCACCGTCCATGTTCCAGGCCACACCGCGGATGTTGTCGCCGGCGGGCGAGCAGAAGAAGGCGGCCAACTGGCCCAACTCCTCGGGGGTGGTAAAGCGCAGCGAAGGCTCCTTGGCGCCCAGCAGTTGCTTTTGTGCCTCCTGCACCGTGATGCCCTGCTTTTGCGCCAGTGCGTCAATCTGCTTTTGCACCAGTGGTGTCAGCACCCAGCCCGGGCAGATGGCGTTGACGGTGACGCCGGTGGTGGCGGTCTCCAGTGCTGCGACTTTGGTGAAACCCACCACGCCATGCTTGGCAGCCACATAGGCGGCCTTCTCGACCGAGCCCACCAGGCCATGCACCGAGGCGATGTTGATGATGCGGCCCCAGTTCTGCTGGCGCATCGACGGCAGCACCAGCCGGCTGGTGTGGAAGACGCTGCTGAGGTTGATGGCGATGATGGCATCCCAGCGCTCCGGCGGGAACGACTCGATGGGTGAGGTGTGCTGAATGCCGGCGTTGTTGACCAGGATGTCGATCCGGCCGAAGGTCTGGTTGCCAAAGGCAATCAACTCCTCGATCTGCTCGGTCTTGCTGAGGTCGGCGCCATGGAAGGCGGTGCGGATGCCATGCGCGGCGCCGGCCTGCTCGATCTCCTTGCGTGGCGTCTCCGAGTCGCCAAAACCGTTTACCAGCACATTGGCCCCCTGGGCCGCCAGCACCTTGGCGATGCCCAGTCCGATGCCGCTGGTCGAGCCGGTGACCAGGGCAGTTTTACCTTTCAACATAATTTTCAATCTCCAGATCAATTAGGATGACTGATATCGATCTGCAGGGCCGCGCCACGGCGTTGCCGTCATTGCGGTTTGCATGTCGATACTGCCGGGGGACGATGTGAACCCGAGCCACCATTATGAACCGGGGCCATGCGCATGACCGAACAAGCTCAACCGATTCTGCGTTTCGTCGCTTGCCAGGGCGCCAGTGCAGCGGGCCCGAATGGCGCCGCGCACGCGCAAATGCATCGCATGGCCTATTGGGACTGGCCGGCCGCCGAAAGCGGTGATGACGGGCATCTGATTCTCTGCGTGCATGGCCTCAGCCGCAATGGGCGCGACTTCGACGTGCTGGCGCGCCAGCTCAGCCTGCATGCGCGTGTCATATGCCCGGATGTGGTGGGGCGTGGCCGCAGCGACTGGTTGGCCGACCCGCAGTCCTACCAGGTGCCCTTTTATGTAGCCGACATGCTGACGCTGCTGCAGACGGTGCTGGCAGAGTCGGCCGCCGCAGGACGGCCCGTGACGCAACTCGACTGGGTGGGCACCAGCATGGGCGGGCTGATCGGCATGGCGGTGGCGGCCCTGCCACCGCCGCCCGGGCGGGTGGTGCTGCGGCGTCTGGTACTCAATGACGTGGGCCCGGTGATTACCTGGGCCTCGATACAGCGCATCGGTACTTACCTTGGTCAGCAGCCGGAGTTCGACTCGGAGCAGCAGGCGGCCGACTACCTGCGCCGCGTTGCCGCGAGTTTCGGCCCGCACAGCGATGCCGAGTGGCTGGCGCTCTCGAGGCCCATGCTACGCCCGCTCGACAACGGCCGCCTGGGCCTGCACTACGACCCGGCCATTGCCGTGGCGTTTGCCGACATGACGGAGGCGGCAGCCGCCGCCAACGAGCACCTGCTGTGGCAGTTGTATGATGGCATCCAGGCACAGACATTGCTCTTGAGAGGAGCGGAGTCGGATTTGCTCACCCGCGAGGCGGCACAGCGGATGACGCTGCGCGGACCCAGGGCGAGGCTGGTGGAGTTCGCGCGGGTGGGCCATGCGCCGACGCTGGTGCATGCCGACCAGACGGCGGTGGTGCTGCCATTCCTGATTGACGCGCAGCCGCCCGGGTTTGACGATGTTGACTGACAGCGTGCATCCGGGCGTGTGCGTATCATTGCCGCACACCGCACCTGCTGCACCGGAGTGCCCGGGAGGGCGGCACCGTTCCGTGAGCGCCGCACTCGGACATCCCTATCCGCAACACGCAACCGCACCTGCATCACCGCACCAGCGCCAGCTTCGCATTCTGGGCATCGCCCTTTCCTTCGTGGCCATCGTATGAACGCACCGCTTGTCAAATCTGCCGAAACCATGCACGCCAGGGCGGATGGCAAGCAGGATGCTGCGCCGCCCTTCGTACTCAGCGCGGCCAGCACCATGCTGCCGCAGCAGCAGGACATGCTGGCGCGCGCGCGCGCCTTTGCCGAGCCGCTGCTGGCCGGCGAGTTGCTGCGCAATGGCGAGAATGTGCTTGACCACGCCAATGCCGTGGCCGAGATCCTGGCATCCATCGGCGGCTCCGAGGCCATGCAGGCAGCGACCTACCTGATTTATGCCTCGTTCCACCTGAACAATCCCTACGAGGCCATTGCCAAGCGTTTTGGCGATACCTATGCCTCGCTGGCGGTGGAAACCTCCAAGCTCATGCAGGTGCAGGGCCAGGCCCGCAGTGGCTCTGGCGCCAGCAAACAGGGCGAGGCCAAGGCCGAGCACACCGAGACGGTGCGCAAGATGCTGCTGGCCTTTTCGCGCGACCTGCGCGTGGTGCTGATCCGCCTGGCCTCGCGGCTGCAGACGTTGCGCTACCACGCCGCCTCCAAGGTGCCGGTCGATCGACCGCTGGCCGAGGAAAGCCTTTACGTCTTCGCGCCGCTGGCCAATCGCCTGGGTATCTGGCAGCTCAAGTGGGAGATCGAGGATCTGGCGTTCCGTTTTCTCGAGCCCGATACCTACCGTGAAGTGGCGCGGCTGCTTGACGAGAAGCGCCGCGAGCGCGAGCAGTACATGCGCGAGCTGTGCGCGAGCGTGCAGCTGCAACTGCAGGAGCGGGGCATCCATGCCACCGTGCAGGGGCGGCCCAAGCACATCTACAGCATCGTCAAGAAGATGCGCGGCAAGTCGCTGGCCTTTGACCAGCTGTTCGACATCCGTGCCATGCGCATCATCGTGCAGGGCGTCGAGGAGTGCTATGCGGCGCTGAGCTGGGTGCACGAGCACTTCCAGCCGGTGCCAGAGGAGTTCGACGACTACATCGCCAAGCCCAAGCCCAACGGCTACCAGTCGCTGCACACGGTGGTGCGCGACGAGGCCGGACGGGCCGTGGAGATCCAGATCCGCACCCAGGCCATGCACGACCATGCCGAAACCGGAGTGGCCGCGCACTGGGCCTACAAGGAGGCCGGCGTCAAGGGCTATGCCGGCGTGAGTGCCAATGGCGACTACGACACCAAGATCGCCGTGCTGCGCCAGCTGCTGGCCTGGGAGCGTGAATTCGCCGACTCGGTGCAGGTCAGCCAGCTCGGCCTGTTCGATGACCGCATCTACGTGCTCACGCCCAATGCCTCCATCGTCGAGCTGCCCAAGGGCGCCACGGCAGTGGACTTCGCCTACACGGTGCATACCAGCCTGGGGCACCGTTGCCGCGGCGCCAAGGTCGATGGTCAGATGGTGGCCCTCAACACGCCGCTGCAGAATGGCCAGACCGTCGAGATCATCGCCGCCAAGGAGGGGGGACCCTCGCGCGACTGGCTCAACAAGGATCTGGGCTTTCTGTGCAGCCAGCGCGCGCGCAGCAAGGTGCGTGCCTGGTTCAACGCGCAGGCGCTGCAGGAGACCATTGCCAAGGGGCGCGAGATCGTCGAGAAGGTGCTGCAGCGCGAGGGCAAGACGGCCATGAAGCTCGAGGACATTGCCGAGCAGCTCGGCTTCAAGTCCGCCGAGGCCTTCTTCGAGGTGGTCGGCAAGGACGAGTTCTCGATGCGCGCGCTGGAGGTACTGCTCAACCCCGCGCCCGCGGAAGAGGTGGCCGGCGACGATGGCGTTGTGGTGCGCAAGCCGCGCAGCGGCGGTTCGGGCAAGGTGCTGGTCGTCGGCATGGATTCGCTGATGACCCATCTGGCCAAGTGCTGCATGCCGGCACCGCCCGACGAGATCGGCGGCTTCATCACGCGCGGCAAGGGCGTGGGCATCCACCGGCACGATTGCCCGAATTTCCTGAAGATGCTCGAGCATTCGCCCGAACGCGTCATCGACGTACAGTGGGACGATGCGGCGGCGGCCGACAGCGGCCACCGCAAGGCGGTCTACCCGGTGGACATCCAGGTCGAGGCGGCCGACCGGCAGGGCCTGCTGCGCGACATCTCCGACGTCTTCACCCGCGAGCGCACCAATGTCATCGGCGTGCAGACGCGCAGCCACAAGAACACCGCCAGCATGACCTTCACGGTCGAGGTGCAGAGCGCCACGCGTCTGCACAACGTGCTCGATGCGGTGCGCACCGTCGCCGGCGTGCGGCAGGCGCGGCGCAAGTAGCACGGCGGCGGTGATGCCGTGGCACGCCGCCTGTCGTGCCTGCCGCCGGCTCCAATCTTACTGCTTGCCGGTGGAGCCGTAGCCGCCGCTGCCACGCTCCGAGCTGGGGAACGCCTTGACGATGTTGAACTGCGCCTGCACCACCGGCACGATCACCAGCTGGGCAATGCGGTCGAGCGGCTCGATGCGGATCGGCTGCGCGCTGCGGTTCCAGGCGCTGACCATCAGCTGCCCCTGGTAGTCGCTGTCGATCAGGCCGACCAGATTGCCCAGCACCAGCCCCTGCTTGTGGCCCAGGCCCGAACGCGGCAGGATCAGCGCGGCATAGCCGGGATCCTTCAGGTACATGGCGATGCCGGTGGGCACCAGCTCGGCAGGCTGGCCCGGCTGCAGCACCAGCGGCTCTTGCAGGCAGGCGCGCAAGTCCAGCCCCGCGCTGCCGGCGGTGGCGTAGCTGGGCAGTTGGGTCTGCAGGCGGGAGTCGAGGATTTGGATGTCGATGTGCATGGTGGTCGGGAAAACTTTGGGTGGCCATGCCGGGCATGGCTAAGGTGGGGCAATGGCAGGGAAATGATGAAACCGGGGATTGTCAGGGCAATTCGCCCTGGCCCTCGATGATGGCGATGCGCAGCCGGGTCGATTCCTGCAGTGCGCTCAGCTGATGCTCTTGGGCATAGCTTTGCTGGCGCAACAGCCAGGCCAGCAGCGGCCGGCGCCAGCCCTGCTGCGACGCGGTATCAACGGCCGTTTGCAGCAGTTCAGGGCTCAGCGCGCCGCTGCGCCGGTACAGCAGTGCGGCGGCGAGCAGGCGAGAGAGCGGCTCGTTGATGCTGGCAACGGTCGCCAGGCTGGCTGCATCGAGCTGATGCAGACCGGCTGCTGCGCGCTGGGAGGCGGGCAGCAGGGCCTGCTCGGCAGCGGAGAGCCTGGTGCCATCCAGATAGGCGGCGTAGGCCCGCTCCGGTGCTTCCGCTGCACCGCGCAGCGGCTCGAAGGCCGTGCATGGCTGCCAGTCGAGGCTGGCGGCCTGCAGGGCGCACTGGCGCAACTCCAGTCGCGCCAGCTCCTGCGGCGAAGCGGTGCGTGCGAGCTGCTGGCGAGCCAGCGCCAACTCCAGGGCGTGGACTGGGCCACGCCCGTCGAAGTAGGCCGCTTGCGCGTGTTGGAGGGCCGTGCCGGCCTGGCTTTGCCAATCCGGTGTCGGGGCCCGGCTGGCGCAGCCGGTCAATAGCAGTGCTCCCAGTGCCGCAAGCATCCATGCCAGCCACCATGTTGCGCGCCGTGGCAGATGCCCCGTAGCGGCGGCATTGACGGGGGGAAGGAAGGATGCGGGCATGGTCTGCTGGCCTTCAGGGCAGTTCGATGCGGTGGTTCTGGCGCAGCGGCCAGAGGTCCTGCAAGTGCGCCATCATGCTGTCGATGCGGCGCAGATTGCGTTCGATCTCGGCGCGCAGTTCGTCCAGGTCCTCGCTGGCGTTGCTGACATTGCCGCTGATCGTTTTGGCGTCGCCGAGAATGGCGTCGAGCTGGCGCAGGCTGGTGCGGGTCTCGGCCAACAGGGCGTCAAGCTGCCGGGTTGCAGCGTGGGCATCGCGCATCAGTCCGGACTGGCCGAAGACCTGTTCATCGGCGCGGCCAGCGATGCGGTTGAGTCGCTGCAACAAGGTATTGGCCTGCTGCAGTGCCGATTGCAGCTGCTGCGCCTCGGTGCCGTTGCCCAGCAGCATCTGCAGGGCGCCCCCTTCGGCGCCGCTGCCGCCCAAAGCCGCGCTGAGCTGGTTGAGGTGCGCTAGGCTGCTGGCAAGATCCGAATCGCTGGCCGTGAGGCCGGCGAGGTTGCTCAGCAGCGTGCGTGCCGAGGCCATCAGCTGCGGAATCTCGGCCGAGGCATCGCCATAGAGCACCGGCCGCTCGGCCATGTCCGGCAGCGGCGGGTCGTCCCAGACACCGGTGTAGGCCTTGAGGCTGGTGCTGCCGAGCACATTGCGCACCATCGTGAAGATGCTCGATTCACGCAGCCGGTGCGCGTTCTTCTCCGGCACGTCGATGATGATGCGCACGCCGCCGGTGTCGGTCAGCTCGATCTGCCGCACGGAACCGATCGGAAAGCCCGAGAATGTCAGGTCCATGCCGATGGCAATCCCTTCCGAATCCTCGGCGGTCAGGATCAGCGTCTGCTTTTCCTCGAAGACGCCGCGTGCATACAGCAGGTAGCCGAAGGCACCCAGGGTCAGCAGCAGCGTCACCAGCATCAGCAGCATGGATTTGATGTGCAGATGCCGCACCGGCGCGATCAGCGGCAGCCCCAGCGAGGATCTGGTGTCAGGGCGCGGCGCGGGGGCGGGCTCCGGGGAAGGGCGGTTGTCAGTCATCGCGCATGGTCGCTGGGCTGGCTGGCACGGGCCGGCATGACCGGCAGCGTCTGGACAGGAGGGCAGGTCCTCGGAGCGCCATCGTGCCCCGATCAGTAGTAATTGGCGACCAAGGATACCACCTCGACCAGCGCCAGAATGGCCAGCAGGCGCGCCAGCGTGGCCAGTTCGGAGTCGCTGCGCAGACCGTAGCGCGCATCGTAGAACGCGGTGGTCAGCGGGATCAGTGCCACGACGAAACCGAAGGCGATGGCCTTGGCCGCAAAGATGGCGCCATACAGCGGCGTCATGGTGCGGCCGAATGCGTGCGTGAAGACCGGCAGGCCGGCGGTGGTATAGCCATAGATGCCCAGGTAGATGGTCAGCAGCACGATGGCGCTGCCGCACACTGCGAACATGACGGCCGCATAGATGCCCATCAGCAGGCGTGGCAGGAATTCCACGCGCAGCGCATCGGCGCCAGCCGCCGCCAGTTGCTCGAAGTGCCGCTTGTGGCGCAGCGTGGCCAGCTCGGCACCCAGCGGGATGGTCAGCTTGATGGCCACCACCAGCGCGGCCGCGATGGGCACGAGCTCCACCAGGATGGTGCGGATCAGCAGCGCGGCAGTGGTGTGCAGCAGGCCGTAGCTGAAGAGCGTTTGCGCCACGATCTGCGTGATCACCGTGCTGGTCAGGCCGCCGATGGCGACGAACAGCAGCAGCGGCCAGTGCAGGCGTTCGTAGACGCGTCGCATCACCAGGCGCCAGACTGCGGGTCGGTGGCTGCTGGGATAGGCCAGCAGCACCAGCATGGCGCAGCCGAGGTAGAGGTTGTTCCACCACAGCAGCCACCACTCGTGCAGGTGCCTGGCGAAGTCTTGAGACGGGCTGGCGATGCGCATGGCTGGTGGGCAATCGGCGTTTGCAGGATGCTTGCAGGGCGTTGGCCGCGCTCAGACGTGGCGCGGCCTGGCGCTGGGGGCTGCCGATGCATGGGTGTCGAGCCTGTCGGCCTGGGTGTGCAGTGCCTCGATGATCCGGCAGGTTTGCTGCTGTCCGTTGCAGGCGGCCAGCAGGGCCTGCAGCCGCTGCTCCAGTTGCCGCAGTTCCGCGATGCGCTGCTGCACATGTGCCAGGTGGCTGGCGATGGTATGGGTGGCCTGTTGGCAGTCGGCCGGGCGCTGGCTGTCCAGTGCCATGATCTCGCGGATTTCCTCGAGCGACATGTCCAGCGAGCGGCACAGGCGGATCAGGCGCAGCAGGTGGATATCCTCGGCGCTGTAACCGCGGTAGTGGTTGTCCTGGCGGGCGGCGGGCGGCAGCAGGCCGGCGCGCTCGTAGTGGCGGATGTTGGCGGGCGAGACGCCGCTTTGGCGTGCCGCCTCGCCGATGCGCAGCAGGGGATGGGAGGATGTCGAGGGTGCCGTCATGACGGAAGCCTTTGATCGGGGTCCGGTGCAGTCAATGCCACCGCAGTTTCAAGGGCATTGGCGGGTGCGGCTTGACCTTCAAGCCGCTTCAAGGTGCTCAATGCCGGAATGGACAGAATAACCGAAGCACAGGGCATCCGGCCCGAACCCATGCCCGATGCACCGCACACCCCTGCCTGCTGCCATTGCAGTCATGCCGGCCCGGCAGACCATCATGACCATGGCCAGGCGGATAGCCAAAAGCATGGCCATGATCACGGTGTGCTGGCCCCCTGGTGGCGCGTGGTGCTGGCCCTGTCGTTGGGCCTGGCCGCCGAGCTGACCGACCATGTATCCGGCAACACGGCGTGGCTGGCAGCTGCGGGCATGGCATTGGCGCTGGCTGCCATCGCGGCGGCCGGGCTGGGCGTGTACCGCAGTGGGCTCAAGGCCTTGCTGCATGGCCGCCTGAACATTCTGGCGCTGATGTCGGTGGCCGTCACCGGTGCCTTCCTGATCGGCCACTGGGCCGAGGCTGCCATGGTCATGGCCTTGTTCGTGGCCGCCGAGAAGCTCGAGGACTCGGCCATGGCACGGGCCCGCAGTGCGGTGCGCGACCTGATGGCCGGCGTGCCGCAGACCGTGCGCCGGCAGGGGGCGGATGGGCAGGTCGAGCTGGTGGCAGTGCAGGCCGTGCAACCCGGAGACACCCTCCTCATTGCGCCGGGCGAGCGCATCGCCCTCGATGGCCAGGTGCTGCACGGCCACAGCGCCGTCGACCAGGCCCCGATCACCGGCGAGAGCACGCCGGTGGACAAGCAGCCGGGCGATGCCTTGTATGCCGGCAGCATCAACAGCAACGGCTCGCTGCGGATGCGTGTTACCGACACGGCAGGCCACACGATGCTCGACCGCATCGTGCAGATGGTCGCTCAGTCGCAGCAGGAGCAGGCACCGATCCAGCGCACCGTCGATCGTTTTGCCGCCATCTACACTCCCATCGTGATGGTGCTGGCGCTGCTGGTGGCGCTGGTGCTGCCGATGCTGGGCTGGGGTTGGATGGAGGCGCTCTACCGGGCACTGGCACTGCTGGTCATCGCCTGTCCCTGCGCGCTGGTGATAGCCACACCGGTGGCCATCGTCAGTGCACTGGGCAATGCGGCGCGCCATGGTGTGCTGTTCAAGGGGGGGCAGGCGCTGGAGAAGGCCCAGGCCATTCGGGCCGTGGCGTTCGACAAGACCGGCACGCTCACCGAAGGCCGTCCCCGGTTGGAAGACTGGTGCCTGCTGGCGCCGCCGGATCGCGCGTCAGCCAGCGCCACTACGGCGCGCTGGCTGCTGCTGGGCCAGGCCGTTGCCGTGCACTCCCGGCATCCGGTGGCCAGCGCCATTGCTGCTGGGTTGGCTGCCCAAGGCCATGCCGATGCGAGTCTGGCCGCACAGCTGGCGGCCGAGGAAGCGCCCGGCTCCGGGATGGTGGCCGACTGGCAGTCCCGGCCTTTGCGGCTGGGCAGCTTGCACTGGCTGGCGCAGCAATCTGTCGGTCAGCCGGACGGAGCGGCCCTGACGCGCATTGCGCAGTGGCGGGCTCAGGGCTTTTCCGTGACCGCGCTGGCCTGGGGAGGTCGGCTCGTCGCGCTGTTTGCCGTCACCGATACGCTGCGCGGCGAGGCGCGCCAGGCGGTCGCCAGCCTGCAGCAGATGGGACTGCACACCGTGATGCTCAGCGGCGACAGCCCCGAAGCGGCCCGGCACATGGCAGAACGGATCGGCATCGCCGATGCGCAGGGAGGGCTGCTGCCACAGGACAAACTGGTGGCCGTGACCAAGCTCAATCAGGTGCATGGCGCCACCGCCATGGTTGGCGATGGCATCAACGATGCTCCGGCGCTGGCGCAGGCCTCGCTGGGCATCGCGATGGGTGGCCCGCATGCCACCGACCTTGCCGCGGAGACGGCGGACGTGGTGCTGATGGGCGGCCATCTGCGGGCGCTGCCGGCGGTGTTCCGGCTGGCGCGCCAGACCCATGCCATCGTCTGGCAGAACATCGTGCTGGCGCTGGCCGGCAAGGCCGTGTTTCTGCTGCTGGCCATGGCAGGCATGGCCACGATGTGGATGGCGGTGGTCGCCGACCTGGGCATCAGCCTCGCCGTAGTGGCCAATGGCATGCGCCTGCGCAGCCATGCGGCGAGCCAGCCACTGGGTGCGGCCGAGCCGGGGCCGCAATAGGCGCAGCGACCGCGACCGTTACTGCGCGGAGCATGCAGAAAGCGCACGCAGGATCAGATCAGGAGCGGCTGGGACCGGCCGGATCGGGGTCGAAACTGGCCCCGGGAGGCAGCGGCGCATTGGCGCCCACCAGCATCGAACTGGTGCGTGCGCCGGTGCGCCGCATGCCCGCGCGGGGCAACTCAAGCGCCACCGTCGCGGCGGTGCCTTCTGCCTCCGGCTCGGGCATGGACGGGCGGATGTTGCGGTAGCCGCCGCGCAGGTAGCGGTTGCGCGGCTCCCCGCGCGGCACGAAGCGCGAGAGTTCGGTCAGCGCCATCTCATAGACGCCACGCTTGAACTCGACCACCACGTCCAGTGGCACCCAGTACTCGTTCCAGCGCCAGGCGTCGAACTCGGGGTGGTCGGTGGCACGCAGGTTCAGATCCCAGTCGTTGCCGACCAATTGCAGCAGGTACCAGATCTGTTTCTGGCCCCGGTAGTGTCCGCGCGCATCGCGGCGGATGAAGCGGTCCGGCACCTCATAGCGCAACCAGTCGCGGGTACGGGCGATGACACGGACGTGGTGCGGGTGCAGTCCCACCTCCTCATGCAATTCCCGGAACATGGCCTGTTCGGGTTTTTCACCGCGGTCGATGCCGCCTTGCGGGAATTGCCAACTGTGCGTCCGTATGCGTTTGCCCCAGAAAACCTGGTTCCTCTGGTTGAGCAATATGATGCCGACATTCGGTCGGAAACCGTCCCTGTCGAGCATAATTGCACCTTCAATTTCAATTGAAGACATTATGCCCCGACTGCCCCGCGCAGCCAATGGGCACTCCCCTTACGACCGTCCGGTTCCGTTCCATGAAAGCTTCGCAATTTTTCGTCTCCACCTACAAAGAAGCGCCGGCCGATGCCGAAGTCGTCAGCCACAAGCTGATGATCCGTGCGGGGCTGATCCGGCGCGTTAGCGCCGGCATCTACACCTACATGCCGATGGGGCTGCGGGTGCTGCACAAGGTGGCGGCCATCGTGCGCGAGGAGATGAACCGTGCCGGTGCCGTCGAGTTGAGCATGCCGCTGGTGCAGCCCGGCGAGCTGTGGCAGGAGACCGGCCGCTTCGAGAAGATGGGGCCCGAGCTGCTGCGCCTGAAAGACCGGCACGGCCGCGACTTCGTGATGCAGCCCACCAGCGAGGAAGTGGTCACCGACATCGCCCGCAGCGAGCTGCGCAGCTACAAGCAGTTGCCGGTCAATCTCTACCAGATCCAGACCAAGTTCCGCGATGAGCGCCGGCCGCGCTTCGGCCTGATGCGAGGGCGCGAATTCATCATGAAGGATGCCTACAGCTTCGACAAGGACAAGGCCGGCGCGCAGGCGAGTTACCAGATCATGCGCGAGGCCTACAGCCGCATTTTCGACCGCTTCGGCCTGCGCTACCGGGCTGTGGCGGCCGACAGTGGCGCTATCGGTGGAGACCTGAGCGAGGAATTCCAGGTGATCGCAGCCACCGGCGAGGACGCCATCATTTATTGCCCGGGCAGCGATTACGCCGCCAACATCGAGAAGGCCGAGGCAGCCGCGCCCAGCCGGCCGCGCAGTGCACCCGGCCAGCCGCTGGCCAAGACGCCCACGCCGGGCAAGAGCACCTGCGCGGACGTGGCCGACCTGCTGTCGATCCCGCTGCGGACCACCGTCAAGTCGCTGGTGCTGGCGACCGACACGCTGGACGAGCAAGGCGCCATCACCGGCAGCCAGGTTTGGCTGCTGCTGCTGCGCGGCGACCACGACATGAACGAGGTCAAGGTCGGCAAGGTGCCGGGGTTGGACCAGGGTTTCCGTTTCGCCACCGAGGCCGAGATCATCGAGCACTTCGGTGCCAAGCCCGGCTATCTGGGTCCGATCGGCCTGCAAAAGCCGGTGCGCATCATCGCCGACCGCGAGGTGGCGGTGCTTGGCGACTGGGTGTGTGGTGCCAATGAAGTGGACTTCCACTACACCGGTGTCAACTGGGGGCGCGACCTGCCCGAGCCCGAACTGGTGGCCGATATTCGCAACGTGGTGGCGGGTGACCCTTCGCCCGACGGCCAAGGCGAGCTGGCGATTGAGCGCGGCATCGAGATCGGTCACATCTTCTACCTGGGGACCAAGTACAGCAAGGCGATGGAGGCCACTTTCCTTGACGAGTCGGGCAAGCCGAGCTTCTTCGAGATGGGGTGCTACGGCATTGGCGTCACGCGCCTGCCGGCGGCGGCCATCGAGCAGAATCATGACGAGCGCGGCATCATCTGGCCCGACGCGATCGCACCGTTCACGGTGGTGGTCTGCCCGATCGGCATGGATCGCAGCGAGGCGGTGCGTGAGGCGGCCGAGGCACTGCACGCGCAACTGGCCCAGGCCGGGGTCGACGTGATTCTCGATGACCGTGGCGAGCGCCCCGGTGCCATGTTTGCCGACTGGGAGCTGATTGGCGTGCCGCACCGGGTGGTGATCTCGGATCGCAACCTCAAGGAAGGCCAGTTCGAATACCAGCATCGCCGTCAGGAATCGCCACAGAAAGTTTCTTCCGGTAACATTATGGCTTTCCTGAAAGAACAGGGCGTGGGCTGACCCGGACATGGCGGGCAGCCTAAGAACCTGTTTACGATCTTTTCATGGTTCACGCAGGAGGCCAAAAATGCAGTGGGCAAGACGCCCGTCGCCGCCCGGTGCGTTTTTGACCTCCTGCCCTTCGGGTTGTCCCGGCAGGCGCGCGCTGCGACGTGACAAATCCTCGCCGGGCCACCGGCCCGACTGCGGTTTGCGCCTTGCATCGCATCGTCTGTCGGGACAACGTGGCCCATGAAAAGATCGTAAACAGGTTCTAAGCCCTTTCATGTGGTGATGCATAGCTTCTCTCGCAATCTGCCTGGGGTTTCTCGGCCATCTGCAGTGCCTCTGCTGTCGCGGCGCCAGTGGCTGGGCTTGGCTTCGGTCGGCGCACTCGGGCTGGGCCTGCCGGGGTGGGCGCATGCCGGCGGGCAGCTGGAGGAGCCGCTGTCGGATTCTGTGCGTTCGGCCCTGCAGTCGGCCATTGCCTATGGCTCTCCGCCTGAGCCGGTGTTCGTCAACACCGCCGGACGGCTGCATTACCTGCGTTGGCTTACCGCGACCAGCGAGAAGCTGGCGCGCTACAAGCCCGATGTGACGGTGCGCCATGAGTTCCTGCAGACGGTCTGGTATGAAAGCCGTCGCGCCGGTCTCGATACCGCCATGGTGCTGGGCCTGATTCAGGTCGAGAGTGCCTTTCGCAAGCACGCAATCTCGGTGGTGGGTGCACGCGGTTACATGCAGATCATGCCGTTCTGGACGCGCGTGATCGGTGATGGCGACCCTGCCAAGCTGTTTCACATGCAGACCAATCTGCGCTTTGGCAACGTGATCCTGCGCCACTACCTGGATATCGAGAAGGGCGATCTCTTCATGGCGCTGGGCCGCTACAACGGCAGTCGCGGCCGCGCTCAGTACCCGAATGCGGTGTTGGCGGCCCAGAAACGCTGGGAATTCGTCGATGTGGTCAGCGCCGAGAACGATGCGCCGCCGGTAGCGGCGCCCGCGCCCGCGCAAGCCAGCGGCACAGGCGTGGGCTGAGTGCCCTTTTTGTGGGGCGCCATCGAAGCTATCGAACGATGCTCAGGCCTGGGCGGCCGTGCTGATCTGTGGGATGGCAGGCGGGGAGGGCGCTTCGACGGTGCCGTTCAGCCGTGTGACCAACACCTGGTCGATGCGATAACTGTCGACATCCATGACCTCGAACTTGTAGCCGGCCCAAGTCACCGCGTCGGTGCGGCGCGGTACGCGGCGCAGCATCACCATCAGGAAGCCAGCGAGCGTGTCGTATTCCTCGCTGTGCGGCAGCTCGTCGATGCGCAGCACGTGCTGCACGTCTTCGATGGGGGTGATGCCGTCGATCAGCCAGGAACTGGCATCGCGCTGGACGATCAGTTCCTCGTCGTCCGGTCCCATCAGGTCGCCCATCACGGTGCTCATCACGTCATTGAGGGTGACGATGCCGACCACCAGGCTGTATTCGTTGACGACGACGGCGAAGTCCTCTTGTGCCTGGCGGAACTGTTCGATCGTCTCGGTCAGCGACAGGCGGTCGGGAATCACCAGCGCCTTGTGCAGCAGCGCCTCGTCCTTGAGCGAGATCGGCTGGTTGTTGAGGGCGCGCTGGAACAGATCCTTGGCATCGACATAGCCGACCACGTGGTCGATGTCATGCGTGCACACCGGGTAGGTGGAGTATGGCTCCTCGGCGATGCGTGCGCGGATCAGCTCGTCAGGGTCGTCGCGCAGGAAGAAGGCGATGCGGTCGCGCGAAGTCATGGCGCTGGTGACCTGGCGGCTGTCCATGTCGAACAGGTTGGCGATGACGCGCTGTTCGTTCTGCGCCAGCACGCCGGCCTGTGTGCCGGCCTCGGTCATGGCGAGGATGTCGTCGGAGGTGATGCGCTCGTCGCGCAGCATCGGCAGTCCAAGCAACTTGAAGAGGCCGTCGGTGATCTTGCCGTAGATCCACACGAGAGGGCGTAGCAGCACGATGCAGATGCGCATCGGCCGGTGCAGCAGCATCGCGAGCCTTTCAGGCTCGGCCATGCCCAACCGCTTGGGCACCAGATCGGAAAACAGGATGAACAGCGAGGTGACCAGCAGGAACGAGAGCACGAAGCCCAGCTTCTGTGCCAGCGCAGGCGCCATGCCGTATTCCAGCAGCCCGGTCAGGAACGGGCTGAAGGCACCCTCACCAACGATACCACCGAGAATGGCGATGGCATTCTGGCCAATCTGCACCACGGTGAAGTAGTCGCCCGGCTGCTCTTGCATCTGCAGGATGCGCGGCGCCCGTTCGTCGCCATCGGCCGCGAGCTGGCGCAGACGCAGGCGGCGTGCTGCTGCCAGTGAGATTTCGGCCATCGAGAAAAAGCCGCTGACAGCGATCAAGGCGATGATCAGTAGCAGGCTTTGCTGGACGGTCATATGGTGCAGTCTTCATGGTCCGGCCGCCGTGGCCGGCCGGGCGGGGATACAGCGCGGGCGCCAATCCCCATAGGCTCAATAGCGGTTGCCGCCCTTGCCGCTGCCGTGCATGCCGCTGTGCTGCAGGGGCGAGATACCACCCTGGCCGCCGCGCGGCTTGTTGCGGTTGCCACCGCCATTGTTGCGGCGGCCACGCTGGGCCATGCTGTCGACGCTGGTGCGCATCGGGTCGGGCTGGCGCGAGGCATCGCCACGGTAGGCCGGAGCCAGCGACATGCCGGTTTGCGTGCCCAGGTGTGCATCGGCACGCAGCAGCGGATCGCGTGAGCGGGCGCCGCCGCCCTGCTGCTGTTTGGCCTTGTCTGCGCCCTGGCGCTGCGCCGGCTTGCCCTGAGCCCTGCCCTGGTTGCCGCCGGCATTGCCGGGTTGGTTGCCCTCGCCGCCGGGCTGGCCCTGGCGTTGCGGGCGATTGTTGCGGCCGGCGCGGAAGCGGTTGCGGCGCTGGGGCTTGCCGTTGCCATCATTGCTGTAGCTGCCGGCATCCTCTTGTCCAGAGGAATGGTCGGCATGGGCGCTGGCCCCTTCTGCACCCTTCGTCGCGGTCTGCGTGCGCGATGCCTTGGGCTTGTTGCGCGTTTGCATGCGATCCATCATCTCGCGGCGCGCGGCCTTGGCGGCGGCCTGCATGACGTCGCGGCTGGGTGGTTTGCCGGCGCCACCCCAGAGGGTCTGACGGCCCATGGCGATCGGCTCGGCCACTTCATCGGGCTCGGGGCCGAACTCGGGCATGGCCTCGACCGGGATGTCCTGCTTGGTAAAGCGCTCGATCTCCATCATGAAGCCTTCCTCGTCCTTGCACACCAGGCTGATGGCATGGCCTTCGGCGCCAGCGCGGCCGGTACGGCCGATGCGGTGGACATAGTCCTCCGGCACGTTCGGGATTTCATAGTTCACCACGTGTGGCAGCTCGTCGATGTCGATGCCGCGCGCGGCGATGTCGGTGGCCACCAGCACGCGCAACTCGCCCGACTTGAACTTGGAGAGTGCCTGGGTGCGGGCGGTCTGGCTCTTGTTGCCATGCAGTGCCATGGCCGAGATGCCATTCTGGTTCAGGTATTCGGCCACGTTGTTTGCGCCGAATTTGGTGCGGGTAAAGACCAGCACCTGGTTCCAGTTGCGCGACGAGATGATGTTCAGCAGCGCAGGCTTCTTCTGCTTGCGGCCAACCGGGCAGATCACCTGGCTGATGCGTTGTACCGTGGTGTTGGGCGGTGTGACCTGAATGTACTCGGGGCTCTTGAGCAAGCCCTTGGCGAGCTGCTTGATCTCTTCGCTGAAGGTGGCCGAGAACAGCAGCGACTGCTTGTCGGCCGGCAGCACGGCCAGCACCTTGCGTACGTCGTGGATGAAGCCCATGTCGAGCATGCGGTCGGCTTCGTCGAGTACCAGGTATTCGACCTGGTCGAGGCGCAGATGACCCTGGCCATGCAGGTCCAGCAGGCGGCCCGGGGTGGCCACCAGGATGTCCACGCCCTTGCTGACGCGGCTGATCTGCGGCGTCATGCCGACGCCGCCGAAGATGACGGTGGACTTGAGATCGAGGTTCTTGGCATAGGCGCGGATGTTCTCCTCGATCTGCGCGGCCAATTCACGTGTGGGGCTGAGGATCAGCGCGCGGATGGGACGTCCCGGGCCGGTTGCCGGCGCCTGGGAGAGGCGCTCGATGAGTGGCAGCGCGAAGGCTGCGGTCTTGCCGGTGCCGGTCTGGGCGCCGGCGAGCAGATCCTTGCCAGCCAGAATCAGGGGGATGGACTGGGTCTGGATGGGCGTGGGTTCGGTATAGCCCATGTCTGTCACTGCCGATACGATGGCCGGGGACAGGTTCAATGATGCAAATGTCACAGTTCTGAGGAGCACCTGGAGTGCTTGTTGTAATGGTTTTTGCCCATCGGCCATGCGAATGGCCGCTCAGTGCGGGGCGGTTTGCGTTGTTGATTAGAATGACTGGCTGTGGCGCGGTGCAGGCACCGGCATCAAGCGCAGCGAAACAAACGCTCGGTCTGGACGATTGCGGTTGCCTGAAGACCGCAATGGCCGGTATTCTGACATAAGTCCGCGGATAATGTGCAAGGACTTGTATTCCCCCATCAAAAAGGGCTGAAAGGGAGCGATTCAAAAGCGTTGCGTCCCGTTCCGCGTCAAGGGCCTCAAGGAGGGGCGCTGCGCGCCCTTGCCAACTTTTCTTCGATGCCCGTGGTCCTGGACTCTTCCAGGAGCGGGTAGCGCCGTGGTTTTTATAGGACTCATTGAACAATGGCTCAGTATGTGTATTCGATGAACCGTGTCAGCAAGACGGTTCCTCCCAAACGGCAGATTCTCAAGGACATTTCCCTGAGCTTCTTCCCCGGCGCCAAGATCGGCGTGCTGGGGCTCAACGGTTCGGGCAAGTCCAGCCTGCTCAAGATCATGGCCGGCGTCGACAAGGAGATCGAAGGCGAGGCCATTGCGATGCCGGGCCTGAAGATCGGCTATCTGCCGCAGGAGCCGCAGCTCGATCCCGATCAGACCGTGCGCGAGAGTGTCGAGGAGGCCATGGGCGAGGTGTTCGCCGCCCGCGCCGCGCTCGAGAAGGTCTACGAGGCCTATGCCGAGCCGGATGCCGACTTCGATGCGCTGGCCGCCGAGCAGGCCCGCCTCGAAGGCATCATCGCCGCAGCCGGCACCGATTCCGAGCACCAGCTCGAGATCGCCGCCGACGCGCTGCGCCTGCCGCCATGGGATGCCAAGGTCGGCCTGCTCTCCGGTGGCGAGAAGCGCCGCGTGGCGCTGTGCCGCCTGCTGCTCTCCAAGCCCGACATGCTGCTGCTCGACGAGCCGACCAACCACCTGGATGCCGAGAGCGTCGAGTGGCTCGAACAGTTCCTGCACCGCTTCTCCGGCACGGTGGTGGCGATCACCCATGATCGCTACTTCCTCGACAACGCGGCCGAGTGGATTCTCGAACTCGACCGTGGCCATGGCATTCCCTACAAGGGCAATTACAGCGAATGGCTGACTCAGAAGCAGGCGCGCCTGGAAGCCGAGCAGAAAGGGGAGGAGGCGCGTGCCAAGGCGCTGAAGAAGGAACTGGAGTGGGTGCGCCAGAACGCCAAGGGCCGCCAGGCCAAGAGCAAGGCGCGCATTGCCCGCTTCGAGGAGCTGTCCGACCACGAATACCAGAAGCGCAACGAGACACAGGAGATCTTCATTCCCGTGGCCGAACGCCTGGGCACCAAGGTCATCGAGTTCCGGAATGTCAGCAAGTCCTTTGGCGATCGCGTGCTGATCGACAACCTGAGCTTCAGCATTCCCGCTGGCGCGATCGTCGGCATCATCGGCCCGAACGGTGCCGGCAAATCCACGCTCTTCAAGCTGGTGGCCGGACGTGAACAGCCTGACAGCGGGGAGGTCGATATCGGCCCGACCGTCAAGCTCGCGTATGTGGACCAGAGCCGCGATTCGCTGGCCGACGACAAGACGGTGTGGGAGGATATTTCCGGCGGCCTGGACATCATGAATGTCGGCAAGTTCCAGATGGCCAGCCGCGCCTACGCCGGGCGGTTCAACTTCAACGGGTCGGATCAGCAGAAAAAGGTCGGCAACCTCTCGGGAGGCGAGCGGGGCCGGTTACACTTGGCAAAGACCTTGATTGCCGGCGGCAACGTGTTGCTGCTCGACGAGCCCTCCAATGACCTGGACGTGGAGACGCTGCGTGCCCTCGAAGATGCGTTGTTGGAGTATGCGGGCACGGTGCTGGTCATCAGCCATGACCGCTGGTTCCTCGACCGCATTGCCACCCACATCCTGGCCGCCGAAGGTGACAGCCAGTGGGTGTTCTTCGACGGCAATTACCAGGAATACGAGGCCGACAAGAAGCGGCGCCTGGGCGAGGAGGCGGCGAGGCCGCACCGCATGCGCTTCAAGGCCTTGAAGTAAAGACGACCCGGGTGGCCTCGGGCGCGGCTCCAGCCGATGTCGCCGCGGTGCCGGTCATGCGGGAGGTGCTGCCGGACCGACGGCCAGCGGGTCAGAAGGGGCGAGACTGTGACGACGAACCAGAACGGGCGAAACCGGGACATCCTCAAGAACAGTATTGCATCGACCATTCGCGAGAGCGATGGCCTGATCCGCCGCGTGCTGCGCGAGACAGGCGTGAGGCTTGCCGAGCACAACCAGGGGGCGGTGGAGCGCTCGGCCACGGCCATGCAGGCCTTGCGGTTGCTCGATTCCTGCTACGAGATCTGGGTGCGGCAGTACCCGGCTTACCTGCTGCGGGCCTTTTCGGAAGTTACCGATTTCGATCCGTTCAGCCAGGAAGAGGGTGTGGCCTCGGGCCTGGGCACATTGGGGCTGGGCGATGAGTTGTCGATCCAGGGACGCTCGGAACTCACCCACATGCAGCGCACGCTCGACGCCTCGGTCGAGTCGGCGCAGGACAAGCTCGATGCCCTGGTCAGCGCCGCCCGGGGCTATGCCTACGTGCGCCCGGGCCGCAACCCGCTGCGCGCGGAAAACTATTTGCTGGCGGCCCAGAAGCTGATCTACCAGAGCGAGGCACCCGAGCCGGTGCGGTTGCTGCTGCTGAGGAATCTCACCACCGCCTTGGCACCTGCGCTGGCGCGCACCTACCAGGTGGCCGCCAATACCCTCTCGGAAGCTGGCGTCGAGGCCGTACAGAAGCGCTCGACGGGCTTTGGTGCGCTCAGTACGGGCCTTGGCAGCATTGCCAATTTCAGTGTCGATCCGGACACTGCGCCGGATGCCCTGTTGACACAGGAAGAGTTGCTGCGCCTGCTTGGCAACGATGTGGTTCATGCGATCGTGGCACCATCCGCCGCAGCGCATGCGCCAGCCAACCCGCCGGGTTCTGAGCCTGCGGATGGATGGACCCTCGACAGGTTGCTGGCGCAGACCGGCCGGGCCGTGGCGCACCTGCCACCGGTCAAGGCGCTGCTGGCGCAATGGCAGCCGGCATTGCGAACCATCGTCCAGAATGACCCCGCTTTTTTGCGAGATGCCGCGCACCCCGCGCGGCAATGGCTGGACTGGCTGGCGCAGTCCGCTGGCGGTTTTGCCAGTGTCGCGGCCGGCGGATTCACGCCTTATCTCACGCAGTTGCAGCACGTCAGCGCGCATTTCGGCCTGGCGCAAGCGCTCAGCGGCCAGGCTTTTGAAAACGCTCGGGCAGCACTGACGGTGGCCGGCGCCGACAGTGTTGCCAAGGAGGAGACCGTGACGGCCACGCAGCCAGAGGTGAAACAGCAGGAATTGTCGCCACAGCAATTGCTGGAGGTGGTCATGGCCAGAATCGAGGCGTTGCCGGTGTATGCCGCGACGCATCCGCGCGTGCAGAAGTTCGTGATGGACTCCTGGGCCAGGGTGATCGTGCGCAGCATTCTGCGGCAGGTTAGGCGCCATCCATCGGCGTCCTCCATCGATGCGCAGGAATGGGTGGATCGCGACCCCAGCGGTTACCTGGCGCTGGTGCCGCTGATGCTCGCCAGCGTCCAGTCCGACCATTGGGTGGACGCGGATGATGCCGAATTGCAGGATGCCGTGGAGCACATGTGGTCTCAGGTGCAGCAGGGCTTGCAAAGCGTCGGTCTCTCCAGTGAGAAGGTGGTGGCGGCGGTCGACAAGCTCAGGAACCTGCACCAGCAGGCGCGCCAGCTGGCCGCGGATGCTCCATCCGACGGCGACGCCGAGCCTGCCGGGGCGCATGGTTCCGGGCAGATGCCATTGTCGTCAAGCGCTTTCCCCACGCAGCAGCCGGTGCCTGCACCCCTGCCAGCCGGAGAGCGGGAGGCGCCGGGTGGCGGTGCCAATCATTCGTCAGCCAGCGTGGCGGCTGCGCAGGCTTCCACGGCGTCCTTTGCGGCGCGTCCCGATGCGAGCACCGCTGCTGACAGTTCGCTGGACATGCGCGTCGGTGCGTGGTTCATGGTGGGTGAGCACAGCAAGGCGGTCAGGACCTGTCTTTCCTGGGCCAGCCCGGATGGGACGGTCTTCATGTTCACTTCGGCCGATGGCAGCAACCAGACCATGACACGCCGGCGATTGCTGCAGCTGCATCAGGCTGGACAGTTGCAGCCTGCCTGAAGGCCCGTTCACGAGATCCTTCCGCGGGCCACATTGCCCCGCGGAAGGATCGTGAACAGGCCCTGAGTGGTGCGGGCTTCGAAGGCAAAGCACTCGAGGCTGACTGCGCGTCTCAGTCTCCTGCGGTCGCGCGCGTTTTTGCTACTGTCTTACCGAGACAGGCTTGCCTCTAGCTGGCTGATTTGCCATGGTGCGCGCATCGAGACCAATTGATCGGGCTGGTCGAACTGGCCGAAATCCATGGGCAGAGGGGTGAGTGCGCTCATCGCCGATGCGGAACTGTGATCTTGCGCGGCAAGCTGTTGGTGTGCGGGGAGCAAGGCTGCGGTGGTCGGGGCTTTGGTGCCAGGCTCGGTGTCGGCGGTCGCCGTCCAGCTGGCCATTTGTTCGGCGCCATCCCCGGCCACCTCGATGCTGCCGGCTTCTTCGCCGGCCTGCTGCAGGCGGCGTGCCTTCAGCGCCTGAAGGAAGCTGCTGGGCAGCACCTTGCTGGTATTGCCGAGGGCTTGCTGCAGTCGGGCGTGCTCTGCCAGCACCTTGGTGGAGTAGCCGCCATCATTGGGAAGCTTGGCCGCGCCGACATAGCAGACCAGGCCGCTGCGCACGCTGCCGAAGCGGTCGATGCAGTCCTTGAGGATCAGCGAGCCGACCTGCAGGTTGCTCACGGGGTCGAAGGCTGCGCGCGTGCCGCCGAAGTGGGCGTATTTGTCCTCGTGCACCTGGGTCATCACCTGCATCAGCCCCTGCGCGCCGACGGCGCTTTGCGCATAGGGATTGAAACGGGACTCGATGGCCATGACCGACAGGATCAGCGTCGGGTCGAGGTTGCGCTTGAGACCCAGTTCATAGGCCTCGGCCACCAGTGCCCCCAGCGGCTCGGGCGCCACCTTGTACTTGCGACTGAGCCAGAAAGCGACCGCGGCCTGCTCTTCGGGGAGGTCCAGCAGGTCGACGGCAGTCACCCGTTGATGTGCCTCGGGAGCCACATCCAGTTCGTGGCGGGCCACGGTGCGGTCGTGCAAGGCGGCATACAGATGTTGTTCGCCGAGTTCGAGGAGTTCGGGCTTGACGTGTACGAGCAGGCCCATGAAGACCAGGCTCATGCCCAGCAGGGCGAATGCGTTCAGGAGCAACGTCCGGATCAGGCGCAGTATCGTGTGCGTCATGGACGGACTCCATGCATGGATTGTTTTCATTGTCATCGTGCCTGGGTATGACGCGGTGGGGAATGGTCCTGTGACCACCCGCACGGCGCCGTGCCATCCAAATGCGCGGACCGGGTCTTGTACCAAGCGTGTACCAGGCGTTCGCGCGTATGTCCGGGGCTTTGCCGCTGTGGTGGGCGGCGTGGAGGGGATGCCCCACCTCGGTAGCAGGGGAAACCAAGGCATCGTGTTGCACGACACGATGCCGGTGCAGGCCGCATTCTTGAAGATTGCTTATTCATCGTCAAGAATATCGATTTCATTAAATATTAATTTTGGTAATTTGTTATGTCTCTCACCGTTCTGGCGGAAGGCGTGGTGACCTGGATGCGCCGTACCTATCACCATGCCTTGGGCCCTGTGCCACCAAGGGGCCGGCCATGGAACAGGACCAGAACTGGTTCATGAGAGGCCGCCATACTCCGAAATGTTTCCGAGTATTTTCATAACAACGGAAACAACGTGTTTTTGTTATTTTTTTACAACAATTGTCGGCGTGTCATGGATTCTCCATCACACCGCAGGGGCGGTGGGCGCGATTGGCGAGGCCGGATCGCGTGTCCAGTTCCTTGGCATGCAAGCTGTCACGCGCAGAGGTGATCCGTCAGCCGGGCGAGCATCTGGTCGCAGGCGGCGATCTGGCTCACTTCCACATACTCATCGGCCTTGTGCGCCACCTCGATGTTGCCGGGCCCGCAGACCAGCACGGGGGTCTGGTTCCAGCATTGCCGGAACAGGCCGCCCTCGGTACCGAAAGCGACCTTGGTGCGGCTGGTTCCTTGCGGCAACAGCGAGGCCAGCAGGCGCACCGCCGGGGAGTCCTCGGCGGTGGAGAGGCCGGGATAGGCGTTGACGAGTTGCACTTCGGGTGGCGCTGCATCGGGCAAGGCCTTGGCGTCGCGCATGCGCGCCTCGGTGCGGGCAAGCAGGCGCGCGAGAATGCGTGCCGGATCGTCCTGCGCGAGGGAGCGGATCTCGAAGTTCACCTCGCATTCGCCGGGGACGATGTTGAGCGCCTTGCCGCCGTTGATGGTGCCGACATGCACGGTGGAGTAGGGTATCTCGTAGCCCGCCTCGCGCAGGCCGTGTTCGGCCAGCTCCTGCTGAACGTCGCGCATGGCCGCCACCAGATCGGCAGCGGTATGGATGGCATTGACGAAGTGTGGCGCAAGGCCGGAGTGGCCTGCCTGACCGCGGCACAGCGCGCGATACGCGGACTTGCCCTTGTGGCCGGTGCCGATTTTCATGAGGGTGGGTTCGCCCACCAGGCACAGCATGGGCGCGGGCAGTGTGCCTTCTAGCGCGCGCAGCAGGTGGCGCACGCCCACGCAGCCGATTTCCTCGTCGAAGGACAGGGCCAGTTGCAGGGGCCGCTTGAGCGGCGCGTGGGCAGCACGGATCATGGCCCTGACCGCGCAGGCGACAAAGCCTTTCATGTCCGAGCTGCCGCGGCCGTAGATGCGGCCGTCGCTCCCGGTGGCTTCGAACGGCGGGACGGTCCAGGCCTGGCCTTGGACGGGGACGACGTCGGTGTGGCCCGAGAGCATCACGCCGGGCACTTCCTGCGGGCCGATGCTGGCAAAGAGATTGCAACGCGTGGCGTCTTCTGGGTCGGCAATCAGGGTTGCGGTAATGCCGGCCTGGCTCAGCAACTCTTGCACACGGGCCATCAGGTCTGCATTGGGAGCGAGGGAGACCGAGGGAAAGGCGATGAGTTCGCGCAGCAGCTCAAGGCTGCCCGATGGAGATGGGCTGGTCATGGCGATGGGCATGGGGAAATGGCGGCTTGCCGGTGCAATGCTGCCCGTGGCAGGGGCTGGTCATGGCGCATCGGTGTCCACCGTGCTGGCAATGTGCGGGTCGAAGAAGCTCGGCGCGCTCATGCCGGGGATGTACTGGTCGGAGATGTACGCCCGGCAGCGCTGCATGAACACCTGGGTCAGGCGCGAGTGCGCCATGGGCTTGTAGGTTGCGAGACCCAGCAGCATGGGGCGGGGCGTGCCGGCCAGGCGCAGCCGCACGAAGCGCTTGCCGTCGAGTGACTGGTTGGAGCGGGGCCGCACGTTGAAAAGGGCGTAGCCAATGCCATTGGCCACCATGGAGCGGACCACGTCCTCCGAGCGGGAGCGGGCCACGATATGGGGCTCGACGCCGGCCTTGGCGAAAAGCGAGGTGAAATAGTCTCTGCTCATGGGCAGGTCCAGCAGCACCATGGGCTGCGGGGCCAGCTCCTCGAACGTGACGGCCGGTTGCTGGGCCATGGGGTGCAACTCGCTGACCAGCACGTGCGGAGGCAGATGGGCCAGGGTCTCGAAGCGGATGTCTTCGCCCAGTTGCAGGTCGTAGGTGAGGGCGACGTCGATCTCGATCGTGCGCAGCTTGTTCATGAGCTCCTGCTGGTCGCCCTCGACCATGTGCAGCTCCACCTTGCCGAACGCGCGGGCAAAGCCGAAGATGACTTCCGGCGCGATCATGGCCGTCAGCGACTGGAAGCAGCCCACGCGCAGCGTGCCCTGGATGCTGTCGTTCGAATTCGAGGCGATGTCGTACAGCCCGGAGGCGCGCTCGAGCAGGTCCTGGCATTCCTGCATGACCCGCGTGCCAATGGCCGTCAGGGCCAGCCCCTTGGAAGGATGCCGCACGAACAGTTGCACACCCAGTTCCGCTTCCATGTGCGCAATGGCAGCCGAGATCGAAGGCGAGGAGATGTGGATTTGCGCAGAGGCCGTGGCAATGCTGCCGTGTTGGGCAGTGGCCACGAAATATTCCATTTGGCGCAGGGAGATGCGGTTGAGCATGGCAGCGAAGGAAAAAGGTGCAGCGCAAAGTCGCTTTGCGCACGAGGACTGCCGTGGGCGGGCGGTGCCGCCGGTGATACTCGGACGTGCGCGAAGCGGTGAGCCTGCAGTGTATCCACCATGTCAGGACAGGGGCTGCGCTGCCCGCGATGGGGGGGCGCGCCCTGATGGTGATGCAAGGTCATGCCGGCCAGGCAGGTTCTTGTATCTTTAACCCGGACCGGCGAGGTAGAGTCTGGACGCCGTAGAGGCGGCCAGACCGGCCCGTGCAGTTTGAATGGTTCTGGGGCGATCGAGCCCGTCTCTGAGTACAGAACGCACGGCCGCCGCGCAGGTCTTCATCAAGCCCGAACGGTTACGCGCGCCTTTGCTGAGCGCGCATGCACAAGAAAGGGATCTGAAGATCATGTCTGCTTCCTCAGTGACGGTAGGTATCGACGTGGCCAAGGCGCACGTGGATGTCTGTGTGCTGGGCGCCAAAAGCGATGCCCAGCGGTTGAACAACGATGCCGAAGGCCATTCGGCGCTGGTGGCGAGCCTGCTGCCGCTGGGCGTGGGCCTGGTGGTCATGGAGGCCACGGGTGGCTACGAGGCGGCGCTGGCCTGTGCGCTGCAGGCCGCTGGGGTGGTCAACCCGCGCCAGGCGCGCGACTTCGCCAAGTCCATGGGGCGACTGGCCAAGACCGATGCGGTCGATGCACGCATGCTCGCCGAGCTGGCGACGGTGCTGGTGCGCCGCGAAGATCTCGGGCGCTTCCTGCGCCCGCTGGCCGATGAGCTCCAGCAGTGGCTGGCCGCGCTGGTCACGCGCAGGCGACAGTTGCTGAGCATGATGCATTCGGAGCGCCAGCGCCTTCAGATCACGCCCAAAAAGCTGCATGCCAGCATCGAGGCCATCGTCGCGGCAATCAAGGCACAGCTCGACGAGATCGAGGCGCAGATGGTTGGGCATGTCCGTGAGCACTTCGACGAGCTGGACCGGCTGCTGCAGTCGGCTGCGGGCATCGGAGCGGTGGCCAGTGCCACGATGATTGCCGAGTTGCCTGAGCTGGGCCGGCTCAACCGGCGCGAGATCGCCGCGCTCGTGGGCGTGGCGCCCATGGCCAACGATTCGGGCGCTAGCCGAGGCCGCCGACGCGTGCAGGGTGGGCGCTTTGAGATCCGGCGCGTGCTCTACATGGCCACTTTGACGGCCATTCGCTACAACCCCGCCATCAAGGCCTTCTACCAACGTCTGAAAGCTGCTGGCAAGCTCGCCAAAGTCGCCCTCGTCGCTTGCATGCGCAAGCTGCTGACCACCCTCAACGCCATGGTGTGCACCGGCAAACATTGGGATAAATCGCTTCACGGCTCTTGACCTTTAAGACGGTTACTCAGAGGTCGCCGGGAACGCCAAAGCTGGGTGCGGCGCGTGGATCGCGTGCGCGGGCGATGTAGTCCTGCACCTGGGGTTCATAGATCTTCCAGGCTGTGTAGAGCGCCTGGACCGGGCTGTCGTCGACCCAGTCGAGGCGCAGGTCGACGACGGGCCAGTCCAGTTCGGCATAGACGAGCAGCCCGGCAGAGTGCACCGGGCCTTCCTCGCCGCCGGCAGCCTGGCCAGCCAGCATGGCCTGCATCAGGCGCTCGGCCAGGCAGCCCTGTGCGTGCTCGAAGGTTGCCAGCATGATCGCCGGCACCTCCCGGGAAGCGAGCATATTGCCAGCGCACGCCGCATGCTCGCCCGTGGCGCTGGAGAGCGTGCCCAGCGCGCGCGCGCCGGTGAAGACGGCTGGCGGATGGGAGGCGTCGATGGCCATGAGCTGGCGATAGGCGATGAACGGGCGCTGCTGCAGTTCCTCGAGGGCCTGCACGGGTGTGCGCCCGGCGGAGAGCCGCTCGAGGATCAGCGGGCCCAGGCGCGGGTCGGTGATGTTCTGGCTCACTGCCGCGCCAATGCCCTGGCGGGCGCGGATGCAGCGCGACGCGACGGCGGGCGAGGAAGATGCCACGGCGGCGCCGAACTGGCCGGAGGCCGGGCAGCGCGCGATGATGGAGAAGGTCATACGCTCAGTGCCTTGTGCTGGCGTCAGTCGGGGATGACGGCGGTGGCGTCGATTTCCACCAGCCATTCGGGGCGGGCCAGGGCCGAGACCACGATGCCGGTGGAGACCGGAAACACGCCCTTGAGCCAGCGCCCGGCCACACGGTAGACCGCCTCGCGATAGCGCGGATCGATGATGTAGATGGTGATCTTGCAGATGTCCTCGAGTTCGCCACCGGCTTCCTTGAGCAGCATGGCGATGTTGGCCATGGCCTGCTCGGCCTGGCCGGCCGCGTCGCCAATGCACACGCTTTCGGATGTGTCGAGGTTCTGGCCGATCTGCCCGCGCAGGAACACGGTGCGTCCGCGTGCGACGACGGCCTGGCACAGGTCGTTGTCAAGGTTCTGCTCGGGATAGGTGGCCTTGGTGTTGAAGGTGCGAATGCGGGTGTGTTTCATGGTCGCCTGGAGGGAGTGGATTCGTCTGGCCTGCACTGGTGGGCTGCTGGTGCGATGGCCGGGCCATGGCTGGGGGCTTGCGCCGCGCCGTTGCCAGCCCACCGGGATGCAACGGCCCCCATGGTCGGCCCAACCGGTAGCCATGCCTATTTGTATTTTCCGGTGGCCTGTTTCGGAATTTCCGACAGTGGCGCGTGCAAGGCTGCGGTGGCGCCGCGCGGCTCCGGCTTCCCCCTCCGGTGCGGGCCGGTCAGGAAAAGCGAGCCATGCCTACGGAAAAGGCGACTTGGCCCTGCGCCACAGCTCTTTCATCATTTGCCCAGGTTCAGCCAGAGGCGCCGGGGAAGAGCCCGGGCAGCACCCGGAGTCCGGAGCCTAGGGGCGAATTTGGCAGGATTTATGCTTTCTCGTATGGCGAAATCGTTCGTTTCGCGCACCGGTGCGGTGGCGCTTCAATCAACCGAAAGGGATACTCAATGATTCGGAAACTCATGACGGTCGGCATTCTGTCCGGCGCGATGATGGCCAGCGTGGCGTGGGCCCAGGAGGCACTGGTGGTCAGCACCTGGGGCGGCAGCTTCAGGGACCTGATCGATGAAAACATCGGCAAGGAATTCACCCGCCAGACGGGGGTGCCGGTCACCTACATCACCGGCGGCACGATCGATCGCCTCAACAAGGCCAAGCTGGCCACCGCGCCCGAGAGCGACATCACCTTCACCACCTCGCACATCGGCTGGCTTTACGTCGATGGCGGGCTGTTCGAGGAGCTCGATACCAGCAAGCTGCCCAACTACGCGAATCTGGTCGACCGTGCCAAGATCAGCCCTTACCACATCGGCAGCTGGGCTTATGTGTACACCATCGGCTACCGGCCCGACCTGGTGCCTCCGAGCATCACGTTCGGCAGCTGGGAGGATCTGTGGAATCCGCAACTCAAGGGCAAGATCGCCGCGCCAGACTTTGATCCGAGCCACATCATCAACGTGGCCGCGCTGCTCTCCGGCGGAGACGCCAGCAGCTGGGAGAAGGGCGAGGACAAGCTAAAAGCACTCAAGCCCAACTTCAAGGCGTTCTACACCAACGATGCCAACAGTCAGCAGCTCATCGCCACTGGCGAGACGCCGGTGCAGATCCTGCTGTCGATGAATGCCTATCACATGATCGGGCAGGGCGTGCCCATCAAGGTGGTCATGCCCAAGGAAGGCGCCGTGCTGGGCGTGGACACCATGGGCATCATGAAGGGCACCAGCAAAGCGGAGCTGGCCTACAAGTTCATGGACATTGCGCTCTCGCCGGAGGTGCAGTCCAAGATCGTGGCCTACAAGAAAGCCAGCCCCGTGGTGAACAATGCGACGGTCTCCGCCGAGGACGCCGCCCTGCCTGGCGTGTTCACCACCAAGGAGCAGTGGGATACCCAGGCGATCGTCATCGACGACAAGCTGCGCGCCGAGAAGACCGCCGAATGGCGCAAGTGGTTCACCGAGAACATCATGAACTGACTGGGCTGACGGCGCCCGGCGCACCTTGCCGCTACCGCGCTCCTGCCGCAGCTGCCATAGCTGCTGCGGCAGGAGCGCGGGAATTCGCGAAGAAGAACGAAGCAAACGGAAGATCGATCGAACCATGAGCACCCATTCCCGGTTGAAGGCATGGCTGGTTTCGCCGGCAGCCATGGTCGCGCTGTGCATCTGCGTGGCGCTGGTCGCCGTGTTCCAGTTCAGCCTGCGGGCCTATGTCCCGGGCTCGCTGGACGTGGGCGGACTGACGCTGGCCAATTTCACCGGCCTGGACAAGCCCATCTATCTGCAGGCGTTCTGGAACACGCTGCGGTTGAGTGTGGAGACCATGGTCTTCTCCCTGCTGGTGGCCTACCCGCTGGCCTATGCGCTGGTGCGCGTGCGCAACCGCGTTCTCAAGTCCTTCATCCTGATCGCCTCGATCACGCCGCTTTTCCTGGGCGAGATCGTGCGCACGTATTCGTGGATCATCGTGCTGGGCAGCAACGGTTTCCTCAATACCGTGCTGCGCAAGCTGGGCATCATCGAGTGGCCGCTGGAGCTGATGTTCACGCACCTGGGGGTGCTGGTGGCGTTGGTGCATGTGACGATCCCGGTGGTCGTGCTCATGCTGGCCACGGCCATATCCCACATCAACCGAGATTATGAGAAGGCCGCCCAGAGCCTGGGGGCCGGGCCGATCCGCACGTTCCTGACGGTCACGCTGCCGCTGTCCATGCCCGGCATTCTGGCGAGCGCGACCACCGCCTTCGCATGGACTTTCAGCGCCTTTGCCACGCCGCAGATGATCGGTGGCGGGCGCGTGCCCACCGTCTCCACGCTGGTCTACCAGCTCGGTTTCTCTTCGATGAATTTCCCCCTGGCGGCCAGCCTGAGCATCGTGGGACTGGCGCTGACGGTGGTGGCGCTGATGGTGCTCAGCGGGTTGACGCGCAAGCTCAAGAAGGCCGGAGGCCATTGACATGAACATTCGACATTCCCTGCCGCTGCCACTGCGCGTGGCCGGCCCGGTGCTGGTCTGCCTCATCCTCGGCTTCGTGCTGCTGCCGGTGTTCGTGGTCACCGTTGCGGCCTTCAATGACAAGGCGCTGCTGGCCTTCCCGCCCGAAACCTGGTCCTGGCGGTGGTTCGGCCGGGTCTTCACGTACCCCGATTTCCAGCATGGGTTCCGCGCGAGCATGATCGTCACCGCCTGGGCTTCTTTGCTGGCACTGGTGATCGGCACCTGCCTGGCCATCGCCGTCAAGCGGCTGGAGTTCCACGGCAAGGCCACCCTGCAGGCCATTCTGCTCTCGCCGCTGGTGATTCCTCACTTCACGCTAGGCCTGGGACTCTTGATCCTGGCGGCGCAGTTCAAGGTGCAGCGTGGCTATGCCATCGTGATCCTGTGCCATGTGATGCTGGTGCTGCCATTCGTGATGCGCAGCGTCTACGTCTCGATGGAAAACCTCGATGAACGGCTGGAGCAGGCCGCCGCCAGCCTGGGGGCGTCGCCGCTGAAGGTGCTGTTCACCGTCACGGTGCCCTTGCTCGCGCCGGGCCTCTTCGGCGGCTGGCTGTTCGCTGCCATCATGTCGTTCAACGAGTTCACGGCCTCGCTCTTCATCACCACGCAGCGCACGCAGACGCTGCCGGTGTCGATGTACAACTATGTGCGCGAGTTCGCCGATCCGACGCTGGCAGCCCTCTCGGTCGTCTACATCGCCGTCACGGCCAGCCTGCTGGCCTTTGCCAACTACTTCCTGGGGCTGGGCAAGGTGCTCAATATCGAAGAGAGCCGCTGACGGGGCAGGAGCGGCAGACCACCATCTTTCGTGGGGCGCGCGCAGGAGGTCAGAAATGCAATGGGCAGCGCCGCCCGTTGCATTGCGCTGTATTGGAGATTTGCAGCCTTCCGGGATTCCCGGGAAAGGCGCACAGACAGGTTCTCAACAAGACGATCAATAGCCTAGCGAAGGGTCGATCCGGTTGGCCGGCGTCTCGCCGCGAACGATGCGCAGGATGTTGTCTGCGATCTGCCGGGCGGCCGATGCGGGAATGGCCACCGAGGCCAGGTGCGGGGTGATGAGCACGTTCTCCATGTGCCAGAGTGGATCATCGGCCGGCAGCGGCTCATGCTCGAACACGTCGAGCGTGGCCGCGCCAATGTGGCCGCTTTGCAGCAGTTCCGTCATCGCGGCTTGGTCGACCAGCGCGCCGCGGGCCACGTTGATGAGCGCGGCGCCATGGGGCAGGCGCGCGAGCCGCTCGCGGCCGAGCAGGCCGCGGGTCTGCGCCGTCAGCGGCAGCATGATCACCACGATGTCGGCCTGCGAGAGCACTCCATCGAGCGTGTCCAGCCCCGCATGGCATTGCACGCCCTCGATGTGCCGGGGACTGCGCGACCAGCCCAGCACCGTCAGGCCCTGGCGCTGCAGTTCGCTGGCCGCCCGCGCGCCCAACTCGCCCAGGCCGAGCACGGCCACGCGGATGTCCTCGGGGTTGCGCGGGTGGCGGTATGCCCATTCGCCGCGCCGCTGCGCCTGCTCGAAGAACGGGATGTCACGAGCATGTCGCAGCGTGGCAAAGAGCACGTAGCCGGCCATCATGCGCGCCATCTGCGGATCGGTGATGCGGGTGATCGGCACGCCGAGCGGCAGGTCGTTGCGCGCCACCAGCGAGTCCACGCCGGCGCCGAGGTTGATGATCAGCCGCAGTTGCGTCATGGTCTTGAAGAAGCCTTCGGGCGGCTTCCACACCAGGGCATGGTGGATGGCCTCCGGGTCGGTCACCTCGCGCCAGTGCAGCACCTGCAATTCGGGCAGCTGGGCCTGCAAGGCGCGCTTCCAGGTATCGAAGTCGTCGAACTCGCTGTAGAAGACGAGCGCGCCCGTGGGCGTGGCGGTGGCGGAAGTGGTCATCGGCAAGCGGGGAGGGAGGGGAGACGGTCGGTATGGCAGGCAGCGCGGGCTGGCGGCCATGGCGGTTGTGCGGTGCGCACCGCAATAGGTTACCAGCCGCGCATCAGTTGCGGATCAGCCGAGCGATGGCCTCGATGGCCAGCTCGTAGCCGTCGCCGCCGAGGCCGGCGATGACACCATCCGCCGCCTTGGAAATGTACGAGTGATGGCGAAAGCTCTCGCGGCGCCAGATATTGCTCATGTGCACCTCGATGATCTTGCCGGGGAAGGACTGCAACGCATCGAGGATGGGCACCGAGCTGTAGGTCAGTCCGGCCGCATTGATGATGATGCCGCTGACCGTGCCGCGTGCCTGCTGGATCCAGTCCACGAGCTGGCCTTCCCAGTTCGACTGCTCGAAGCGCAGTTCCAGCCCAAGGGCTGCGGCCTTGGCTTCGCAGCGTGCCTGCAAGGTGGGGAAACTCTCCTGCCCGTAGACCTGGTTGGCATCGAGCCCGTAGAGATTTGCATTGGGGCCGTTGAGGAACCAGATGGTCCGCGCGGCGGAGGAGGATGTGGTACCGGTCATGGTAAGAGATGGATCAGGCTTCGTGAGGAATGGTGGCCTGCATGGCGGGCAGGGCCTGCAACTGGGCGTGCCAATGCACGGCTTTGGGGTGCGTGGTGCGCCAGTCGAGCGAGGAAAAGCGGAAATCCAGGTAGCCGAGGGCGCAGCCGAGCGTGATCTCGCCAATGGTGGGGGCTTGCACCGACAGCTCGGCGGCCTGGTGTTCGATGGCGTCGAGGCAGGCTTGGACCTTGCCCAGTTGGGCGTCGCGCCAGGCGGCCGATTGCTGTGCCTCTGGGCGTGCCGTGAACTCATAGCGGGCCAGCAGCGCGGCATCGAGCAGGCCGTCGCCCAGTGCCTGGCGTGTCAGCGCCTGCCAGCGCTGCGCCCCATCCTTGGGGAACAGGCCGGCCTCGGGCACCAGGCTGTCGAGGTACTCGCAGATCACTCGGCTGTCGTACAGCGCCTGGCCATCGGCCAGAACCATGGTCGGCACCTTGGCCATGGGGTTGTGCGCCGCGATGCGCGCGTCGCGGTGGATCGGATTGGCGGCGCTATCGAGCAGCCGGATGCGCCCGGTCAGGCCCAGCAAGTGGGCGCTGGCCATGACCTTGCGCACGTAGGGGGAGGTGGGGGCGTAGAGCAGTTGCAGCATGGTCACAGCGGTGTGGATGATAAAAGCGAGTATGGAGCTAGGTCGGGCGTCCGGCTTGTTCGGGCAGCAGCACGAGTTTGCCGAAGACTTCGCCACTTTCGAGCAGGCGATGGGCCTCGGCTGCCTGGGCCAGTGGCAGGGCCGCATGCAGGCGCGGGCGCACCTTGCCGTCGGCCACCAGGGGCAGCACATGGCACGCGATCGCCCGGGCCATGCGCGCCTTCTCGCTGTCCGGCTGGGGCCGCATGGTCGAGGCGTGCAGGCTCAGCTGTTTCTGCATCAGTGTCAGCAGCTCGATGGACACCTGGGAGCCCTGCAGGAAGGACAGGCTCAGGTGCCGCCCGCCGAAGGCCAGCGCATCGAGATTGCGCCGCACGTAGTCGCCGCCGACCACGTCCAGCACCACATCCACACCCCGGCCCTCCGTGAGGGAGCGGCAGGCAGCCACGAAATCGGTGTCGCGGTAGCAGATCGCCTCCAGCGCGCCCATCTCGCGCAGCGCCACGAGCCGTTCCTTGCGGCCGGCGGTGGCGATGACGCGCGCGCCGGCGGCGCAGGCCATGCGGATGGCGAGGGTGCCAATGCCGCCCGCCGCGCCGTGGATGAGCACCGCCTCGCCCATCTTCAGCGCACCGAGTTCGAAGAGGTTGTGCCAGACGGTGAAAAGCCCTTCCGGCAGCGCTGCCGCCTCGGCGTCACCCAACTGCGGAGGCACCGGCAGGCAGTGCTCGACGCGCGCGATGCACCACGGGGCGTAGCCGCCGCCGGGCAGCAGGGCCATCACGCGTGCGCCAGGCTCCAGGCCCGGAGCCTGTGGCGGCAAGCCGGGCCCGCAGGCGGCGACCTCGCCGCAGACTTCGAGGCCGAGCACGTCGGTCACGCCCGCTGCGGGCTTGGCCAGGCCCTGGCGCTGCATGATGTCCGGACGGTTGACGCCTGCGGCACGCACTCGCAGCAACACTTCGCCGGGCCCGGGCTCCGGGATGGGGCGCTCGGCCAGGGAGAGGACTTCAGGGCCGCCGGGCTGGCTGGCGATGATCGCTTGCATGGAGGAGGGCGTTGTCATGGGAATCGGTTTCCGTGGCCAATGAAGCTGGCGCAGCTTTCAGAGGGGCAAAGGCGCCGTCGCGCCGTCGCAGGCGGGGCGGGTTATGCGGGCTTCGGGGGAAAGACGCTCATGCCGCTCGGCGGCATGCCCAGCGCTGTCACCGTGCCCACGGGCCATTGCTCCATCACACCCAGGCCGGGTGAGCGCACCATCACGCGCTGGTGACCCTGCACGGCAATGTCCACATCTACGTAGGTATCGACATGGTCGCCCTGGAAGACATGGTGCACCACCGTGCCGGTCAGCACCGAGTCCGCATGCAGGGGCTCGAGCCGCAGGTGCTCCGGACGCACATAGATGTCCAGCCGTCCGCCGTCGTGCCCGCCGCCGATCAGCCGCTCGCGCTCGATGCTGACCAGGCCCGCGCCCAGGCGCAGGTAGATGCGGCCTGCATCCTCGCCGTGAAAGTGCGCCGGCAGGATGTTCACATCGCCGAGGAACGATGCCACGAAGGGATCTTCCGGGTGGCGGTAGATGGCATCGGGCGTCGAGATCTGGCAGATGCGCCCGCGCGACATGACCGCGATCCGGTCCGACATGCTCAGTGCCTCGCCCTGGTCGTGGGTCACGAAGACCGTGGTCACGCCCAGCTTGCGCTGGATCTCGCGGATCTCGACCTGCATGGAGCCGCGCAGGCTCTTGTCCAGTGCGGAGAAGGGCTCGTCGAGCAGCAGGACCTTGGGCTCGATGACCAGGGCGCGTGCCAGGGCCACGCGCTGTTGCTGGCCACCCGAGAGCTCGCGCGGCTTGCGCTGACCCAGGCCGTCGAGCTTGACCAGCGCCATGGCGTCCTTGACGCGCTGTGCGATCTGGCTGGCCGGCACACCGCGCATGCGCAGTCCGTAGCCGATGTTGCGCTCGACGTTCATGTGCGGAAACAGCGCGTAGTTCTGGAACACGATGCCGATGTGGCGTTCGTGGGGCGGCAGGTCGGTGACCAGTTGGCCGTCGATGAAGATCTCGCCGGTGTCGGCCTGCGCAAAGCCCGCAATGAGGTTGAGCAGGGTGGTCTTGCCGCAGCCCGAAGGCCCGAGCAGTGTGAGGAACTCGCCGCGCTGGATCTTCAGGGAGATGTCCTGCAGCACCGTCTGGTCGCGGTACTTCTTGACCACGCCCTCGAGACTGACGGCGATGGGGGATTCCTGGGACAAGGGGCTGCCCCGCAGAGGGGCTGATGGTTCAACTGGATTCATGGTTTCACTGTTGCGAACGGCCTCGCCTCGGAGACATGGCAGGGCACATATGGGCAGACATCGGCTTGCGGACGCCTCGCGCCCCGGGCATGCATGGCTCGGTCCATGCGGCGTGCGACTGCGTCAAAGAATACGGCAAAAGCCGGCTGGCAAGGCTTTGTGGATATTGATGCCACTCATCGGAAAAACGGAATCCTTGTATCGCATCGCTCGACGAGGCAACGTGGTCCGCGAGACGATGGTGAACAGGTTCTCGGAGGTGTGCGCCGTATGCAATGCGGCTTGCGGCGAGGCCATGCGGCGCAACGGCAGCCGTTTGCTTTTTCCTAAGCCCAGCGTCCAAAAATCGAAGTTCTCAAGCGCAGCGAGTTTGCGCACACTGGCATCCCATGCATGCACGATGTTTTCTATGAACAGGTTCTAAGAACCCGTTCACGGGGTGCATGCGCTTGGGAAGCTCGTTGCCGGCACCTGGGCGTGCCGGGGTTGGAAAAGAGCCGGTTTGGATTCTCTCTATGTAGGAAATAAAGATGTCAGTTGAAAAAATCGATACGTTGGTCGTCGGTGCTGGTCAAGCCGGTGTCGCGATGAGCGAGCACCTCGGAAAAATGGGCATCCCGCACATCGTGCTGGAACGCAAGCGCATCGCCGAGCGCTGGCGCTCCGAGCGCTGGGATTCACTGGTTGCCAACGGACCGGCCTGGCACGACCGCTTTCCGAACCTGAAGTTCGATGATGTCAGCCCCGAAGCCTTTCCGCCCAAGGAGCGCATGGCCCAGTATTTCGAGGACTATGCGAAGATGATCGCCGCACCGGTTCGCACCGGCGTCGAGGTCAGGCATGTCCGGCACAACGACAACCGCTCCGGCTTCACGGTGACCACCTCGGAGGGCGTGATCGAGGCCATGCACGTGGTGGCTGCGACCGGGCCGTTCCAGGTGCCGAGCTTCCCGAAGATCGTTCCCGAGGACAGCGGCATCGAGCAGATCCACTCGTCGGCCTACAAGAATCCGGCGCAACTGCCCGATGGTGCGGTGCTGGTGGTTGGCGGCGGCTCGTCCGGATCGCAGATCGCCGAGGAGTTGCGCAAGGCGGGCCGGACGGTCTACCTGTCGGTCGGCGAGCACTATCGCCCGCCGCGTTCCTACCGCCAGCGCGACTATGTGTGGTGGCTGGGCGTGCTGGGCATGTGGGACGAGGTGAACACCAAGCCCAAGAAGAAGCATGTCGCCTTTGCCGTGAGCGGTTTCGACGGCGGCAAGACCATGGATTTCCGCCGGCTCGCCCATACCGGCATCACCCTGCTGGGCGTGACCAAGGCCTATGACAATGGCGTGATCGAGTTCGAGAACGATCTGCAGCGCAACATCGCGCAAGGCGACGAGGACTACTTCGAAGTCCTGCGCGAGGCGGATGCCTACATCGAGCGCAATGGGGTTGACCTGCCCGCCGAGCCCGAGGCCTGGAAGATCCCGGAAGACCCCGAATGCCTGACGAATCCGATTCTCAGCCTGGATCTGGCCAAGGCCGGCATCAAAACCATCATCTGGGCGACCGGTTTCCGGTTCGACTTCAGCTGGCTGGACGTCAATGCCTTCGATGCCAATGGCGCGCCGCTGCACAAGCGCGGCATTTCGTCCGAGACGGGCATTTACTTCCTGGGCCTGCCGGATCTGACGAACCGTTCCTCTTCCTTCATCTGGGGCGGCTGGCACGATGCCAAGTACATTGCGGACCACATTGCCGTGCATCGCAACTACCTTGCCTATGAAAAGGAATGAGGCGCGGGCACCCCGCCCGCTGCTGTGACGGGTCTCGCCGAGACGCGAAGGCTGCCGGCCCCGCATGGGCCGGCAGCCTTTTTTTGCTGCTCGATCCATGCATGTGCAATCGACGCACCGCCAGCGCTCCGGCGGCGTGTGTGATGCGGGCGGCGCGTCTGGGCGCTGGTACGATGGCGATTCGAATTCAAAGGGATTGTTTTTGCGATGAAGATTGCCACCTGGAACGTCAACTCACTCAATGTCCGCCTGCCGCAGGTCAAAGGTTGGCTCGAGCAGAATCCGGTCGACGTGCTGTGCATGCAGGAGCTCAAGCTGGTGGACGAACGTTTCCCACGGCAGGACTTCGAGGATCTGGGCTACCAGGGGGTGGACAGCTTCGGCCAGCCCACCTACAACGGCGTGGCCACCATCAGCCGCGCTGCCGGCCGCGATGTGGTTCGCAACATTCCCGGCTTCGACGATGCGCAGTCGCGCGTGCTGACGCTCACGGTGTCTTCGGAATTCGGAGACCTGCGAATCATCAACGCCTACTTCGTCAATGGTCAGGAGCCTGGCAGCGACAAGTTCCGCTACAAACTCGACTGGCTGCGCCACCTGCACGGCTTCGTGGCCGGGGAGCTGCGCCAGCATCCCCGACTGGTGCTGCTCGGCGACTTCAACATCACCGCCGATGACCGCGATTCCTGGGATCCGGTCGGCCTCAAGGGCACCATCCACCACACCGACGAGGAGCGCGAAGCCCTGCGCAGCCTGCTTGCGCTGGGGCTCTTCGACAGCTTCCGCCAGTTCGAGCAGCCGGAGAAGACCTTCTCCTGGTGGGATTACCGCATGCTGGGTTTCCAGAAGAACCGTGGCCTGCGCATCGACTATGTGCTGCTCAGCGATGCGCTGCGGCCCATGCTGAGGGCCTGCCACATCGACCGCGCGCCGCGCAAGCTGCCCAAGCCCAGCGATCACGCGCCGGTGGTCGTGACACTCGAAGGCGCGGCATAGAGCTGTTGGCACGACGCCACTGGCGGTGTATCTGCTGTGCGCACCATTGCCAATGGCAATGGCAATGAAAAAGGGGCATCCCGAAAGAGGATGCCCCTTGACTGCCGGCGCAGCGGTTTTGCTCGCTCAGTGTGGGTCTGCGGCAGCAGGCTCCGCCTCGTCGGCATAGGCCTCGGGCGGCAGGCAGGTACAGAACAGGTTGCGGTCGCCATAGACGTTGTCGACCCGGCCCACCGGGCTCCAGTACTTGCTGCGGCGCAGCGACTCGATCGGGTAGGCGGCGGTTTCGCGGGAGTAGGGCGCGTCCCAATCGGCCCGCAGCAACGCCTCGGCGGTGTGCGGCGCGTGGACCAGCGGGTTGTTGTCCTGGGGCCAGAGGCCTTCCTCGACCTGGTGGATCTCGGCGCGGATGCGGATCATCGCATCGATGAAGCGGTCAAGCTCGTCCAGCGGCTCGCTCTCGGTGGGCTCGACCATCAGCGTGCCCGGCACCGGGAAAGACAGCGTGGGGGCATGGAAGCCATAGTCGATCAGGCGCTTGGCGACGTCCTCGGCGCTGATGCCGCTGCTCTCCTTGAGCGGACGCAGGTCCAGAATGCACTCGTGCGCGACGCGGCCGTGGCTGCCGGCATACAGCGTCGGGTAGTGGTCCTTGAGGCGGGTGCTGATGTAGTTGGCGCTCAGGATCGCCACGCTGGTGGCCTGGCGCAGGCCGGCATCACCCATCATGCGGATGTACATCCAGCTGATCGGCAGCACCGCCGCGTTGCCCAGCGGCGCGGCCGAGACCGGGCCGACATCCTCGCCCTGGCCCGGCAGGAACGGCACCAGATCGGCGGCCACACACACCGGGCCGACGCCCGGGCCGCCGCCGCCGTGCGGGATGCAGAAGGTCTTGTGCAGGTTGAGGTGGCTGACGTCGCCGCCGAACGCGCCCGGCTCGGCCAGGCCGACCATGGCGTTCATGTTCGCGCCATCGACATAGACGCGGCCGCCGTGCTGGTGCACCAGCTCACAGATGCCGCGCACGCCACCCTCGAAGACCCCATGCGTACTGGGGTAGGTGATCATGATGCAGGCGAGCTGCTGGCTGTACTGCTCGCATTTGGCGCGCAGATCATCCAGGTCGATGTTGCCCTGCTTGTCGCAGGCCACCACCACCACCTTGAGGCCTGCCATTTGAGCGCTGGCCGGGTTGGTGCCGTGGGCGCTGGAAGGGATCAGGCAGATGGTGCGATCGGCGTGGCCACGCGAGCGGTGCCAGGCGCGGATGGCCAGCAGCCCGGCATATTCGCCCTGTGAGCCGGCATTGGGCTGCAGGCTCACACCGGCGTAGCCGGTGATGGCCGAGAGCCACCGGCGCAGTTGCGCATCCAGCTCGGCATAGCCCTGCAACTGCTCGGTCGGGGCGAAGGGGTGCAGGTTGGCGAATTCCGGCCAGGTGATGGGGATCATCTCGCTGGTGGCATTGAGCTTCATGGTGCAGCTGCCCAGCGGGATCATGCTGCGGTCCAGCGCCAAGTCCTTGTCCGAGAGGCCGCGCAGGTAGCGCAGCATGGCAGTCTCGGAGTGGTGGGTGTTGAAGATCGGGTGCGTCAGGTAGCCGCTGGTGCGGCGCAGCGCGGCCGGAATCAGCGGCGTGGCCTCGTTGCCCAGTTCGGCCGCCAGTGCCGCGGCCTCCGGCAGCGCCTGGCCGGGCTTGGCGAACAGGCCCCACAGCAGTGCCAGGTCCTCGGGGCTGCTGGTCTCGTCCAGCGCAATGCCCACGCTTTCGGCGCAGACGCGGCGCAGGTTGGCACCGGCCTGCACGGCCTTGGCGAGCACTGCCTCGGTGGCATCGCCCGTCAGCACGGTGAGCGTGTCGAAGGCGGTCTCGTGGTGCAGACGCTGGCCCAGTTGCTGCAGGCCCTGTGCCAGCACGGCGGTGAGCTGCGCCACGCGCGATGCGATGCGCGCCAGGCCCTGCGGGCCGTGGTAGACGGCGTACATGCTGGCGATCACGGCCGGCAGCACCTGGGCGGTGCAGACGTTGGAGGTGGCTTTTTCGCGGCGGATGTGCTGCTCGCGCGTCTGCAGCGCCAGGCGGTAGGCGGGCTTGCCCTGTGCATCGACGCTGATGCCCACCAGGCGGCCGGGCATGGCGCGCTTGAATTCATCGCGGCAGGCCAGATAGCCCGCGTGCGGGCCACCGGCGCCCATCGGCATGCCAAAGCGCTGGGTGGTGCCGACGACGATGTCGGCGCCCATCTCGCCCGGGCTCCTGAGCAGCGTCAGCGCCAGCAGGTCGGCGGCCAGGATGAAGGCGCCCTGCTGGGCATGGCTGAGCGCGGCGGCGGCGCTGTGGTCTGTCAGTCCGCCGGTGCTGGCGGGGTACTGCGCCAGTGCGGCAAAGTGTGGCTCGGCCAGCGCGGCCTGCCATTCCCCGGCGCTGTGGGTGATGCGCAGCGTGATGTCCAGCGGTTCGGCACGCGTGCGCAGCACCGCGATCGTCTGCGGGTGGCATTGGCTCGATACCACGAACACCGCGCTTTTGGATTTGACCGAGCGGCGCGCCAGCGTCATGGCTTCGGCGGCGGCGGTAGCCTCATCAAGCATCGAGGCATTGGCGATGGCCATGCCGGTGAGGTCGCAGACCATGGTCTGGAAGTTCACCAGCGCTTCCATGCGGCCCTGGCTGATCTCGGCCTGGTAAGGGGTGTAGGCGGTGTACCAGGCGGGATTCTCCAGCACGTTGCGCAGGATCACCGCCGGCAGGTGCGTGCCGTAGTAGCCCTGGCCGATGAAGCTTTTGAGGATCCGGTTCTTGCCGGCGATGGCACGCAGCTCCTGCAGCGCCGCCACTTCGGAAACCGGCGCGGGCAGTGGCATGGCCTGGGGGCTGGCAATGCTCGCCGGCACGATCTCGGCCATCAGCGCCTGCAGCGAGGCCGCGCCGACGATGCCCAGCATGTGCTGCTGGTCCTCCGGGGACGGACCGATATGGCGCGGAAGAAAGTCCGCCGGGTTGTCCAGCGCGCTGAAGGGAAGGGGGGCTTGCATGAGCATGGTGGTGTTGCGGGGAGATCGGACAAGGGGAAGGCGTGCCAGCCGGCTTTACCGGCGCAGCGCGGCAGGGCACGCGCTGCGCCGGGTGCAAGCTCAGGCCTCCTTGGTGAAAGCCTCGTAGGCGGTGGCATCGAGCAGTTCGTCGAGCTGCTCGGGCTTGGCCAGCGTGATCCTGAAGAACCAGCCAGCCTGGAGCGGGTCTGAATTGGCCAGGCTCGGGTCGTCGCGCAGTGCTTCGTTGACCTCGACGATTTCGCCGTCGACGGGCATGTACACATCGGCGGCGGCCTTGACGGATTCGACCACGCCGGCGACGTCGCCCTGCTTGAAGCTGGCGCCCACCTCGGGCAGGTCAACGAACACCACGTCGCCCAGCGCATCCTGCGCATGAACGGTGATGCCGACGATGGCGGCTGCGGGGTTGGATGCGTCGATCCATTCGTGGTCGCGGGAGAATTTCAGGCTCATGGTGTGCTCCAGGTGAAAATGAAAACTTGCAAGGGCTTGTGTGCCTGCCGGCCGTGACCGGACATCGGCGCACAGACACTGTAGCGGCTGTCCGGGGCCGGGCGGTGCGCCGGGCGCCGGATGCGGCTGCACATCGGCCGGCCATCGCCGCCCGGCGCGGCTCAGCCGCGGTGGTAGCGATGAGGCACGAACGGGGCGGCGGCGACCTGCATGGGCACCTTCTTGCCGCGCACGATCGCCTGCACCGTGGTGCCGGCCTCGGCGTGCGCCAAGTCGACATAAGCCAGCGCGATGGGCTGGTTCAGGCAGGGCGAGAGCAGGCCGCTGGTGACGGTGCCGATATGCTGGCCGGCCGTGTCCTGCAGCTCGGTGTGCTCGCGCACCGGCACGCGTTCAAGGCCGACGAGCGCCACGCGCTTGCGCGGCAGGCTGGCCGGGTCGTCGAGTTCGTCAAGCACGCGGGCGGCACCGGGGAACCCGCCGGCGCGGGCGCCACCGTGGCGCCGCACCTTCTGGATGGCCCAGTTCAGCGCCGCCTGTGCCGGGGTGGTGGTAGTGTCGATATCGTTGCCGTACAGGCACAAGCCCGCTTCGAGCCGCAACGAGTTGCGCGCACCCAGGCCGATGGGACCCACTTCCGGCTGCGCCAGCAGGGCGCGTGCGAAGGCCTCGGCAGCCTCGCCCGGCAGCGAGATCTCAAAGCCATCCTCACCGGTGTAGCCGCTGCGCGTGATGTAGAGCGCGTGACCCTGCCATGTGAAAGGGCTGCCGGTCATGAACACCAGTTGCCCGACGCCGGGCAAGAGGCGGGCCAGCGCTTCGGCGGCTTTCGGGCCTTGCAGCGCCAGCAACGCCTGCTCGGGCATGGGGGTGATGCGGCAGCGCGTGCCGATGTGCTGGACGATCCAGGCGATGTCGGCGGCCTTGCAGGCGCCGTTGACGATCAGGAACAGGTCCTCGCCGCGGTTGACGAACATCAGGTCATCGAGGATGCCGCCAGCCTCATCGAGCAACAGTCCATAGCGCTGCCGGTGCAGGCCCAAACCGATCACGTCCTGCGGCAGCAGGCTTTCGAGCGCGGCGGCGGCATCCGGCCCTTCGAGGCGCAACTGCCCCATGTGGGAGACGTCGAAGAGGCCGGCAGCGGCGCGCGTGTGCAGATGCTCGGCCATCAGGCCGTGCGGGTATTGCACCGGCATGTCGTAGCCGGCGAAGGGCACCATGCGGGCACCCAGTTCGAGGTGCAGCGCGTGCAAGGGGGTTTTGAGAAGCGGGGCTGCTGCGTTCATCGCGGCGGTCTCCAAAAGGCCATGGGCCATGGCCATCGACCATGGGGGAGACCCTGCTGTCCGCTTTACCTGAGAGATTCAACGGCCAGGGCTGCCGGCGTCTTGCTCCTTCGGTGGATGGGCGTCCGGATGGCGGAGCCGCATCTCTCTCCAGTGGGTGGCAGCGGCGCGATGGCCGCTGTTTGCCAGTCCTTTTGCCTGAGCGTTTTGTGGCAGCCTCTCTGGCCTACCTGCGCCTTCGGCGGCTGCGCACCTGTGTGATGGGGCGCAGCGCTCTCCTGACAAGTTCTGGATTCTAGTCAAAAAGTGCGCAGCAGGGAATGGATCATTTGCCGATTTCGCTGAATTCATATAACCATACGAGCATATGAAAAAAACAAAATTATCGTTCTTTTTTATATTAAAAATGAAGAGAATTGGCGCGTCTTATTTCATTCAGTAAAAAGGGAAGTAACCAATGACAACAGGCAAGCGCAATGTGCTGAAGCTGGCTCTGCTCGGGCTGGCCATGTCGGTGGCGGGAGGCGTGGCGCAGGCGCAGCAAACCTTGCTCAACGCCTCCTACGATGTGGCGCGCGAGTTCTATCGCGAGATCAACCCGGCGTTCATCGAACACTACAAGCAGGCGACCGGCAAGGACATCAAGGTCGACCAGGCCCATGGCGGCTCCAGCGCGCAGGCGCGCGCGGTGCGCGAAGGCCTGGAGGCCGATGTGGTGACCATGAACACCACCACCGACATCGAGTTCCTGGCCGACAATGGTCTGGTGGCCAAGGACTGGGCGACGAAGTTCCCCCATGATGCGTCGCCGACGACTTCCACCATGCTGTTCCTGGTGCGCAACGGCAACCCGAAGAACATCCAGGACTGGAGCGATCTGGTCAAGCCCGGCGTGCAGGTCATCGTGGTCAACCCCAAGACCGGCGGCAATGGCCGCTACGCCTATCTGGCGGCCTGGGGTTCGGTGCTGGAGAAGGGCGGCAGCGAGGATGATGCGCGCGCCTTCGTCAGCCAGCTCTACAAGAACGTGCCGGTGCTGGGCAAGGGCGGGCGTGATGCCACGGCCATCTTCCTGCAGCGCGGCATCGGTGATGTGCTGATCACCTTCGAGTCGGAGGTGCTGTCGGTTGAGCGCGAGTTCGGCAAGGGCAAGGTCGATGCGGTCTACCCGTCGAGCAGCGTGCTGGCGGAGAACCCGGTCGCCGTCGTCGAGCCGGTGGTGGCCAAGAAGGGCACGGCCGAGGCCGCCAAGGCCTACCTGGACTTCCTCTACACCGATGAGGGGCAGGAGATCGCTGCCAGCCATGGCCTGCGACCGCGCTCGGAAGCTGTGCTGGCCAAGCATGCCGACGTGTTCAAGCCGGTCAACCTGTTCCGTGTCAACAAGTATTTCGGTTCGCTAGGCGAGGCGCAGAAGGTGCACTTCAACGACGGCGGCGAGTTCGACAAGATCTACGAGCCGGCTCGCTGACGTCTGGTTTCGACGACGGCCCCTGACCCGTCCGGGCGCCTGCATCCAGGCAGTGTGTGCTGCGGGCAGGCGCCTTTCCGCGATGAAAGTTCCTTCTCATGACGACATCGGCATACGCATCCCCTTCTTCCCCGCTGAATACGGGTGAGCCGTTCCGGCGCAGCGGCAAGCCCAAGCGGGTGATTCCCGGGTTTGGCCTCACCATGGGCTACACCCTGTTCTACCTCAGCCTGATCGTGCTCATTCCGCTGGTCACGCTGTTCGTCAACACCTTCACGTTGACCTGGGAGCAGTTCTGGAGCGCCGTTTCCTCGCCGCGCGTGGTGGCATCCTACAAGCTGACGTTTGGCGCCTCGCTGCTGGCGGCGCTGGTCAACCTGGTGTTCGGCTTGCTGATTGCCTGGGTGCTGGTGCGCTACAAGTTCCCCTTCAAGAAGCTGATCGATGCGCTGGTGGACCTGCCGTTTGCACTGCCGACGGCGGTTGCCGGCATTTCGCTGACGGCTTTGTTGGCGCCCAACGGCTGGGTGGGTCAATGGCTGGAGCAGCCGGCGCAGGCCTTCCAGAACACGCTGCCGCTGCTGCAGCAGTTCGGCCCCAGATTGCTGCTGCTGAGTGCATTGGCGAGCGCGCTGGCCTTCGCGCTCGGGCGTCTGGGTAGCGGCAGGGGCGCGGCCGTGCATCTGGCGGGCGCGTTGCGCTCGCTGGCGCTGGTGCTGGCCGTGGTGGCCGGTGCTGCGCTGGTAATCGGATTGCTGCTGCTGGCCTATGGCTGGTTTGCCTCGGTGAGCGGCATCGAAGGCGTCAAGGTGGCCTTCACGCCCAAGGGGGTGGTGGTGGCGCTGATCTTCATCGGCCTGCCCTTCGTGGTGCGGACCGTGCAGCCGGTGCTCGAGGACTTCGAGAAGGAACTGGAAGAGGCCGCCGGCAGCCTGGGCGCGACGCGCTGGCAAACCTTCTACAAGGTGATTCTGCCCGCCATCGTGCCGGCGCTGCTGACCGGCTTTGCGCTGGCCTTCGCCCGCGCGCTCGGCGAGTATGGCTCGGTCATCTTCATCGCCGGCAACATGCCGATGGTCTCGGAGATCACGCCGCTGATCATCATCGGCAAGCTCGAGCAGTACGACTACGCGGGCGCCACGGCTGTTGCGCTGGTGATGCTGCTGTTCTCGTTCCTGATGTTGTTCGTCATCAATGGCCTGCAGGCTTGGCAGCGCCGCACCACCGGGAGTGCCAACAAATGAGCCAGTCAAGCCAGACCCCATCCACTGGTGTGCCGCGCAATGCGGTCACCACCACTGAATCGCCGCTGGTGCGCGGCGTACTGATCACCATCGCACTGGGTTTTCTGCTGCTGTTTCTGCTGCTGCCGCTGATCGCGGTGTTCGCCGAAGCCTTCCGGCAGGGCACGGGAGCTTTTCTGCGGGCCTTCGAATCGTCCGACACCTGGGCGGCGGTGCGCCTGACGCTGCTGACGGCGGCCATCGTCGTGCCGCTCAACATCGTCTTCGGCGTGATGGCGGCCTGGGCCATCGCCAAGTACGAGTTCAAGGGCAAGGCCTTCCTGATCACGCTCATCGACCTGCCGTTCTCCATCTCGCCGGTGGTGGCGGGACTGGTCTATGTGCTGCTCTATGGCATCCATGGCTGGCTCGGGCCCTTTTTGCAGGCGCACGACCTGAAGATCATCTTCGCGGTACCCGGCATCGTGCTGGTGACGGTTTTCGTGACCTTTCCATTCATTGCGCGCGAGCTGATTCCGCTGATGGAGGCACAGGGCAACGAAGAGGAGCAGGCCGCCATCGTGCTGGGGGCTTCGGGTTTTCGCACCTTCCTGAGCGTCACGCTGCCCAACGTCAAGTGGGGCCTGATCTATGGCGTGATTCTCTGCAATGCGCGGGCCATGGGTGAGTTTGGCGCCGTCTCGGTGGTCTCGGGCCACATCCGTGGCCAGACCAACACCATTCCGCTGCATGTGGAGATTCTCTATACCGATTACCAGTCGGTCGCTGCCTTCTCGGTGGCCACGCTGCTGGCGTTGCTGGCGCTGGTGACGCTGGCGCTCAAGACCTGGGCCGAATGGCGCCACGAAGCGCAGTTGAAGAAGGCTGCCGAAGCGGCGCCCGAGAACCCGTACGCCAGTGCCACCCAGATCGAGCAGGCCGTCGGCCGGGCCAGCCCCATCACCGCCACCAACACCTGGGCCCAGCAGCCCACGCTGATCGTGCCCGCGCGCAACCAGTGAACCGGAGTCCGCACCATGAGTATCGAAATCAAGAACGTCAGCAAAACCTTTGGTGATTTCCACGCCCTCAAGGACGTCAGCCTGCATGTCGAATCCGGCGAGCTGATTGCCCTGCTGGGACCATCCGGCTGCGGCAAGACCACGCTGCTGCGCATCATCGCCGGGCTGGAGTCGGCCGACCGCGGCGCCGTGCTGTTCTCCGGACGCGACACCACCAACGTGCATGTGCGCGAGCGCCAGGTTGGTTTCGTGTTCCAGCATTACGCGCTGTTTCGCCACATGACGGTGTTCGACAACGTCGCCTTCGGCCTGAACGTGCGCCCGCGCAGCCAGCGTCCGAGCAAGGCGCAGATCCGCGAGAAGGTCATGAGCCTGCTCAAGCTGGTGCAGCTCGACTGGCTGGCCGATCGCTTCCCGTCGCAGCTCTCGGGCGGCCAGCGCCAGCGCATTGCGCTCGCACGCGCGCTGGCCGTGGAGCCGCAGGTGCTGCTGCTCGACGAGCCTTTTGGCGCGCTCGACGCCAAGGTGCGCAAGGAACTGCGCCGCTGGCTGCGCCGTCTGCACGAGGAACTGCACGTGACCAGCATCTTCGTCACGCACGACCAGGAAGAAGCGCTGGAAGTGGCCGACCGCGTGGTGGTGATGAACCGCGGCCAGATCGAGCAGGTCGGCTCGCCGCAGGAAGTCTGGGACAATCCGGCCAGCCCGTTCGTCTACGGTTTCCTGGGTGATGTCAACCTGTTCCATGGCCGTGCCCAGAACGGCGACGTCAGCATCGAGGGCATCCAGCTCAAGACCGGCGATGCTTCGCAGAACGGTGATGCCTTTGCCTACGTGCGCCCGCATGAGCTCGATGTCGAGCGGTATTCGCCCGGCGCCGAACTCAACGCCGAAGGCCAGCCGCGCGGCATCGTGGCGCGGCTGGACCGGGCCATCGTCGTCGGCCCGCTCGCGCGGCTGGAACTTATTGCCGAGAATGGCTCCAAAGAGGCGGACAATACGTCCGCGGCAGACCCGATCATCGAGGCACAGATCTCGGCTGAACGGTATGCCGAACTGGGCCTGCGTGAGGGTGATACCCTGGTGGTGACTCCACGACGCGCCCGCGTGTTCGTGGAAGGAACCTCCGCTTGAAGCCTCTGATCGACTTTTTCTTTGCATCATCCCGGCGCCTGCTGGCCATCATCGCCATCACCTGTGCCGCCCTGCTGGCCTTTGCGCTCTACCTGCAGCACAGCATCGGGCTCGAACCCTGCCCGATGTGCATCGTGCAGCGCTATGCGCTGATCGGCGTCGGCGTGTTCGCCGCCATTGGCAGCCTGTGGCAGCGGCGCTGGTGGCAGGGCCTGTGGGGCGCGCTGGCGCTGCTGGGCAGCGGCTTCGGCGCCTTCGTCGCGGCGCGCCAGAGCTGGCTGCAGTGGAACCCGCCCGAGATCATGAGTTGCGGGCGCGACTTCTACGGCATCGTCGAGAACTACCCCATCAGCCGGGCCATTCCGATGCTGTTCCGCGGTTCGGGCGATTGTTCTGCCATCGACTGGACCTTCCTCGGCCTCTCGATCGCCAACTGGTCGTTCATGGCCTTTGCGGGATTTGCCGCAGCCTTGCTGATTGTGGCCGTGCGCAGGCTGCGAAGCGCGACGTGATTGCCGTGCGCTGAATGGGCGGCGCGCCGGGCCGCTGCTGGACGGCGCGGCGGACATGACCGCCCCTGCACGCACAGCGCATCCAATGGCCTGCCATGACAGGCCGTCATGGCGGTACCACCAGGCGCCCGATGATGACGCATTTCATTCATATAATGCGAATCATTTTTAAAATTGCCGAGCCGTAGCCATGCCTGCCGCACCAGTCCATGTCGCCAGCCTGTACGGCGAGCACCATCGCTGGCTCAAGGCGTGGCTGTTGCGTCGCCTGAACAACCACTGCGATGCCGAGGATGTGGCGCATGACACCTTTTTGCGCGTGCTGGTGTCGCGGCGCGACTACTCCGGGCACGAACCGAGGGCCTTGCTTGTCCGGATTGCCAAGGGTTTGGTGATCGACCATTGGCGCCATGAGGAAATCCAGCGCGCGTACCTGAATGCGCTGGCGCACATGCCCGCGGCGCTGACCCCTTCACCGGAGGAGCGCCTTGGCATCATTCAGGCGCTGATGCAGGTCGACGCGCTTCTGGCCGCCATGCCCCAGCGCACGCGCCAGGTCTTTCTGCTGGCACAGCTCGATGGACTGACCCTGCAGCAGATCGCCGCGCAGACCGGTATCGCCGCGATCACCGTGCGGCGACACATTCACAAGGCCTTGCTCATTTGCATGCAGGTCCTGGACGGGCATGTCCGCTGATCCGCGCCGAATGCGCCTGCCCCCGGAGGGTGACCGGAACCTGCTGAGCGAGGCCGCTGAGTGGCTGGTGCGCCTGCAGTATGAACAATCCGGCGAGACCGAGCGGCAAGCCTTCCAGCAGTGGCATGCGCAAAGCAGCGCACATGCCGCCGCGTGGCAAAAGGTCCAGCAAGTCATGCAGGCTTTGGCACCGCTTCAGGGCGGCGCCGGTGAGCCTGCACAACAGGCCCTCAAGACCCTGGCGCAGGATGGCCGGGGCGCATCCCGACGCCGCAATCTGCGCAGGCTGGGCATGCTGCTGATCGCCGGTCCCTCCGGTTGGCTGGCTTGGCGGCAACTGCCCTGGCGGCAGTGGACGGCCGATGTAGCCACCGCCACTGGCGAGCGCCGCACCGAAACGCTGCCCGATGGCTCCGGGCTCACGCTCAACACCGGCAGTGCCGTCAACATCGTCTTCAGCGGCAGCGAGCGGCGGCTGCTCCTGGTCGAAGGTGAAATCCTTGTCACCACCCATGCCGATACGGTCGCGCCAGAGACCGGGAAGCGGCCATTTGTCGTCGAGACCGCCCATGGCATCGTGGAGGCCCTGGGTACACGCTTTGGCGTGCGCAAGCTTGATCAAGACAGTACCCGCGTCGCGGTGTTCGAGCATGCCGTGCGCGTGCAGCCGTGGCGTGGCGCGCCGCTGATTCTGAAAGCGGGCGAGCAGGCCCGGTTCGACCGCCACGCGGTCGCGGCGCCTGAGCCCGCGGATGCCGGCAGCCTGCTTTGGCAGAACGGCATGCTGCTGGCCAGGGACCAGCGGCTCGATGCCGTCATCACCGAGCTGGCGCGTTACCGCCCCGGCTTGTTGATCTGTGATCCGGCCGTGGCCCATTTGCGTGTCTCCGGCTCCATTTCGCTGGACGACACCGACGCCGGCCTGGCCTTGCTGGCGGACAGTTTGCCGATCCGTGTGGTGCGCAGGACGAACCACTGGGTCACGGTCCTGCCGAGGTGAGGCCCGAGACGGCCAGTCCGGGCTGCGACGGGCATCTTGCCCACTGCTTTCTTGACCGTCCGCGTGCGCCACGAAAAGACTGCGAACAGGTTCTGAGGCCATTCGTGGCGGATGGGATGACCGTGCTCCTGCTTCCGGTGGCCTCTTGGCCGTCCGGGCCACCGGGCGCCGCGCCGGGCGACACGAGATGCAGGTCAGGGGTGTGTTGCATCCCGTTTCAATTCGGGGTGATCACTTTTTCCCTTTCATCCGGCAATGCATGAAGACCGCGCTTTTGAGGCGGTGTTTTCATCATCCATGCGGCCGAAAGGAATGTGCTCCCATGTGCTCCCAATACCGATCCCGTCCCGGCTTCCTGGCCAGGTCATCCGCCATCGCGTCCACTCGGCCCAGGCCAGGTATGCATGCCATCGCCGTGCGGGCAGCCGTGGCGGCGCTGATGCTGGGCGGCGGCGCCTTGATCCCGGCGTTTGCCAGCCAGGCTGTCGATGGTCCGCAGCCGGTGGCGCGCAGCTATGCCATTGACGCGGGGGCGTTGAGCGATGTCATCGCGCGGTTTGCGGCCATCTCCGGTGTGCAACTGGTGTTCGACCCGACCGCGCTGGCGGAGTTCGGCAGTCCGGGACTGCAGGGCAGTTATACCGTCTCGCAGGGTTTTGACGAGCTGCTCGCGGACACCGGCTGGCATGCGCAGGCACGCGCCACCGGCGGCTACCACCTGCAGCGTGTGCAGACGATCGACGCCGGAACCGGGTCCGATGCAGACATGCACGAGGCCTTGCCGGAGGTGCTGGTTTCCGGCAAGGCGCCCGGTTCGACCACGGAAGGAAGCGGCCTCTACACCACGTTCTCCACCAGCAGCTCCACCCGGCTGAACCTGACGCCGCAGGAGACGCCGCAGGCCGTCACCGTGCTGACGCGTCAACGGCTGGACGACCAGCAGCTCGAGACGCTGGTCGACGCACTGAATGCCACGCCCGGCATCTTCGTCCAGCAAGGCACGATCGGGCAGGATGGCCCGAACATCTATGCGCGCGGCTCCAGCCTGGGCAACTTCCAGATCGACGGTGTGCCAACTTCCACCAGCATGAGCCCCTTCCTGGCCAATACGGCTGCCTACGATCGCGTGGAGGTGGTGCGCGGCGCCACTGGAGTCATGAACGGCCTGGGCACGCCAGCGGCCACGGTCAACCTGATCCGCAAGCGGCCGACCGCCGAGACGCAGCGCACGCTGACGCTACAGGGCGGCAACTGGAACCGCTATGGCGCGGGAGCCGACTTGTCCGGCGCCGTGAACGAAAGCGGCACGGCACGCCTGCGCCTGGTCGGCGACTACAAGCGCGAGCGTGCCTGGGTGGATCGTTTCGAACAGAAGAAGCAAGCGCTATACGGCATCGGCGAGTTCGACCTCGGCACGCACACGCTGCTCACCGTCGGCTTCAACCATCTGCGCCAGCATACCGACTCGGCCATCGTCAGCCGGCCACTCTACTTCAGCAATGGTGAACGCATCCCACGTTCGCGCTCGGACAACATCAGTCAGGAGTGGCGCTACTACAAGCACGACATGGATGGCCTGTTCACCTCGCTGGAACACCGCTTCGCCAGTGCATGGGTCGGCAAGGTGGAGTACAGCCATACGCGCTATGACTACGACGGCCTGCTCGCAAGCTTCCTCGGCGCAGTCGATGCGGAAACCGGCGCTGGCGTAACCATACGTCCGAACCGCTGGAAGCACCGGCACAAGCAGGACAACCTCGATGCCTATGTCTCCGGCGTGTTTCCGTTGCTGGGCCGTGACCACGAATTGATTGCCGGCCTCACGCTGTCGCAACTCAAGTCGCAAGGTCCGGGCTACACACTGGATGCGGACTACCCTACCGCAACCACCTTGCAAGATTGGGCGAATGCCCCGGCGCCAACGTTCGCGCAGACCAGCTACTCCCATGGGCAAGAGCGCAACTACGGCGCCTTCGTCAACGCCCGCTTCACGCTCACCGATGCCACCAGCCTGCTGCTGGGCGGGCGGGCGACCCGCTGGACGCGCGATTACGATGAAGCCAGCACGCTGTGGGGCGATTACGCCACCCGCGAGCGCAAGAGCACCTTCGTGCCCTATGCTGGCATCGTGCATGCGCTGAACGACACCTGGTCGGTCTATGGGAGCTACACCAAGATCTTTCGCCCGCAGGAGTCCTGGCTCAGCGAGTACTACCCCTTGGCGCAGTTGCAACCGGAGGAAGGGGTTGGCTACGAGGCGGGCGTCAAGGCCGGTTTTCATGGCGGCCGCCTGACCGCCAGCCTCTCGGTATTCCGCAACGAGGTGGACAACCTGGCCGTCTGGAACAGCGACACGTACACCTACGACTTGCTGGGCAAAACCCGCGCCAAGGGGATCGAGTTGGAACTCAACGGCGAACTGGCGCCAGACTGGCAACTTGCAGCAGGCTACGCCTATTCAACCATTGAAGACAACGACGGCGAACGCGTGCTGACCTATGTCCCGCGTCAGACGTTGAAGCTGTTCACCAGCTACCGACTGCCCGGCGCATGGGATCGGTTCACGCTGGGCGGCGGACTGCAATGGCAGAACGCCTTGACAAGCGGCAGCGACTTCAACCACAGGCAAGGCAGCTTTGCGCTGGTCAGCCTGATGGTGCGCTACCAGCTCGATCGCAGTCTGTCCGTTTCGCTCAACCTGAACAATGCGCTGGACAAGCATTACTTCAGCAGCACCGGATCCCACGGCACCTATGGCGCGCCGCGCAACTTCATGGTCTCGGCCAGGTACAGCTTCTGAAACCGCTTGAGGAGTCTCGCATGATTGGTATCTTTTCCCTTTCCCGTCGCGTTGCCGTTCCGTTGGCAGGAGGCTTGCTGGTGGCCGGCTGCCAGACGGCGCCTGCGCTGCAGACGCCGCCCGCTGCGGGGTCCGCCCAGGCGGCCCTGGCCACTGCCCCCCAGCTCAGGCAGGATGCCTTCGATCTCATCTACGAAATCGTCCACGTACCGCAGGCCGATGCCGTTTTCGTCGCCACCATTGACATCGCCGATGCGCAAAGCGCTGGTTTCGTGCATCGCCTCGATGCACGCAGTCTGCAGGTGCTGCAAACCATCCAGATACCGCGCCGCGCATACGGCCTGGGATTCAACCGCGTCACGGGCATGCTGTATGTGGGCAATACCAAGGATGGCGCGCTGACGGTGGTGGATGCCACGAGCGGGTTCGTCACCGGCATGATCCAGCTGGCCCGGCCACTCAAGGGCACCGATGGCAAGGCGTCGCTGGCCAATACCCGCAAGGTCGTCGTCGACGAGCAGCACAACCGGGTGTTCGTCACCAGCCCCGGCAAGCCGGGGCTGGTGTGGATCGTCGATGGCGCCACCAATGCCGTGACGCATACCATCATCAGCGACGGCATCTGGACGGCGGGCGCGGCGTACGACGCGGCAACCAACCGCCTCTATGTCGGCCAGGGTGGCGTCAACGAGGTGCTGGTGATCGACCCGGATGCGGGCACCATCGTGCAGCGTCTCTCCACCGGCGAGACACCGGCGGCGCGGGCCGACGAGCCGGCTAATTTCTTCATCAACATCGCGCTCGATGCGCCGGGCCGGCGCCTGTTCGCCGCTGGCGGACAGAAGAACCAAGTCTACGTTCTCGATCTGCCGTCCGGGCAGGTCGTCAAGCGCATACCGTTCACGTCTGGCGCGCTGGACATCCTCTACAACCCGGCGCGGGGCGAGCTGGTCACCACGCATCGCGGCAATCACGAGCCCGGCAGCGGCTTCGTCTCCATCATCGATGCGGCGAACTACACGGTCAAGCGCAGCATCGACCTGCCAGTGCATCCCAACAGCCTGGCGCTCTCGCCCGATGGACAGACGCTGTATGTGACTGTGAAGGCGCCATACGACGAACAGCACCCGGCCTTCCGCAAGGATGCCAGGGACAGCGTTGTGCGCATCGACCTGGCCGGCGGCGGGCATTGAGAACAGGTTCTGAGAGAAGATTCCGCCGCCTTCTTGGCGGGCCTTCCCGCATCAGGCATTGCTCAGGCGCTCCTGCCGATGTCGGCGAACGCCGCATCGCAGAGCGCCGCCAGATCCTGCGGCGCCAGCTCGATTTCCAGCCCGCGCCGTCCGGCGCTGACATGGATGGTGGGGAAGGCCTGTGCCGAGGCGTCGATGAAGCTGCGGTGCGCCTTCTTCTGGCCCAGCGGGCTGATGCCGCCGACCAGGTAGCCGGTGGCGCGCTGTGCGGCCTGCGGGTCTGCCATGTCGCACTTCTTGCCGCCGGCCGCCTGCGCCAGCGCCTTCAGGTCGAGCGTGCCGCTGACGGGCACGACCGCCACCAGCAGTTCGCCGTGCTCGGTCTGCGCCAGCAGGGTCTTGAAGACGCGCGCTGGGTCGAGACCGAGTTTCTCCACGGCTTCGAGTCCGTAGGAACTGGCGTTGCTGTCATGTTGGTAACTGTGGACCTGGTGGGCAATGCCGTTTTTTTTCAGCAGGTTGATGGCAGGGGTCATGGTGTTGCAGATGATGGGGCTGCGCCGCAAGGCCGGCCCAGCGAAATGCCGAGGCTGGCGGCCGCGCGCAGCAAGGGGTGGTCGGGCGGCACGCGGCGGCTGCCGCCAGCGACTTCCGAGAGCGGCACGCTGGTGCAGGCATCGCCGCGCAGCACGACCATGCGGCCGAATTCGCGCCGCGCCACCATCTCGGCGGCGTGGCAGCCAAAGCGTGTGGAGAGCACGCGATCGAAAGCCGTGGGCTGGCCGCCGCGCTGCACATGGCCCAGCTGGGTGCTGCGCACTTCGCTGGCGAGCAGCGGCTGCAGCTGCGCGCGCAGCGCCTCGCCCACGCCGCCCAGGCGCACCGGGTCCGGGCTGTGGGCCAGATGCGCCTGCACGGTCATTGCTCCGCCGGCAGGGTGCGCGCCTTCGGCGATGCAGATGAGCGTGAAGCCCGCCTCCGCTTCACGCTCGTGGCACAGGGTGGCGATGGCTTGCAGGTCATAGGGCAGCTCGGGCAGTAGGATGGCGTCGGCACCGCCGGCGAGGCCGCCTTCGAGCGCAATCCAGCCTGCGTAGCGGCCCATGGTCTCGAGGACCATCACGCGGCGGTGGCTGCGTGCGGTGGTCTCCAGGCGCTGCAATGCTTCGGCGACCACGGCCACGGCGCTGTCGAAGCCGAAGCTGCGCTCGGTGTGCAGCAGATCATTGTCGATGGTCTTGGGCACGCCGACCACCGGCAGGCCCAGCTGCTGGAAGCGGTGCGCAATGCGCATGGTGCCGTCGCCGCCGATGACGACCAGGGCATCCAGCCCCAGCTCGCGGGCGTAGGCCAGCACGTCGGCGGAGACGTCGCCACCGCGCTCGTTGCCCGGCCAGTGGAACGGATCGGCCGCGTTGTGGGCGCCGAGGATGGTGCCGCCCTGGTGCAGGATACCGCTGACGGCGTGGCTGTCGAGCGGCTGCACGCGCCGCTCGATCAACCCGAGAAAGCCTCGCTCGATGCCGGTGACCCGTGCACCTGCGTCCCGGATCAGGGATTGTGTGACGGCCCGGATCACCGCGTTGAGGCCCGGGCAGTCGCCGCCACCGGTGAGGACGCCGACGTGGATGGATGCAGGGCCGGGGGAGGACACGGTGGATGGCGACATGGTGCTGGTGGAGCTGGCGTGAACCGTAAACAGGTTTGAAGAAGCAAACGGCAAGAATAATGCAAATGGCTGGCAGCTGCTGGCCCGGCGGGTCTTCCAGTGCCGGGTGAACCCGAACCCCCTGGTGAACCCCTTGATCAGGGCCTTGGCGCTGTCGGCAAGGCGTTGATGCCCATGCCCCGGACGGATGGCAGCCGATCGGTGCTGGTTAACTGGCATGATTTGTGCTGTATCCATTCGGTCGCAACATGGTTAACCTTCAATCCATATGGGGGTAAACAGCGATATCCATGGAGGTTGCACCTTTTTAGAATCCGTGCAACCGAGACATGCACCGCTGTGGGGCATGTCGGCGGATCAATCCCGGACGGGCTTTGAAAATGGCAACGACGACAATTGGCATCAAGGTGGACGAGCAGATTCGGGACCGTTTGCGCGACGCCGCGCAGCAACTGGGCTGCTCGCCCCACTGGCTGCACAAGCAGGCGGTGCTGGGCTATATCGAGAGCATCGAGAAGGGCCTGCTGCCGGCCGACCTGGGCCATTGGGGCGGCGCGTTGGCCGCGACGGAGGATGGCGGCGGCGCGGCGCTGGTGGAAAGCAGTGCCCCGTTCTATGCCTTTGCGCAGGAAGTGCAGCCCCAGTCGGTACTGCGTGCGGCCATCACTGCGGCCTATCGGCGGCCCGAGACCGAATGCCTGCCGATGCTGGTGGGCCTGGCGCGCAATCCGCAGCCCGAGGCCGTCAAGGTGTTGGCGAGCCGGCTGGTCGAGGCGCTGCGCGAGCGGCGGCAGAAGAAGAGCGGTGGCGTCGAGGCGCTGGTGCAGGAATACTCGCTCTCCAGCCAGGAAGGGGTGGCCCTGATGTGCCTGGCCGAGGCGCTGCTGCGCATTCCCGACCGCGCCACGCGCGACGCGCTGATCCGCGACAAGGTCAGCAGGGGCGACTGGCGCGCCCATGCGGATTCGCCTTCGATGTTCGTCAACGCCGCCACCTGGGGCCTGATGCTCACCGGCAAGCTGGTGGCGGTGCACAGCGAGAAGACGCTGGGCGCGGCGCTCACGCGGCTGATCGCGCGCGGCGGTGAACCGCTGATCCGCCAGGGCGTGAACACGGCCATGCGCATGATGGGCGAGCAGTTCGTCACCGGCCAGACCATTGCGGCGGCGCTGGCCAACAGCCGCAAGCTCGAGGAAAAGGGCTTTCGCTATTCCTACGACATGCTCGGCGAGGCCGCCACCACCGAGGAAGATGCGCTGCGCTACATGCAGGCCTACGAGCAGGCCATCCATGCCATCGGCAAGGCGTCGCAGGGGCGCGGCATCTACGAAGGGCCGGGCATCTCGATCAAGCTCTCGGCACTGCATGCGCGCTATGCGCGTGCCCAGCGCGAGCGCGTGATGGCCGAGTTGTATCCGCGCCTGCTGGCGTTGGCGCAGCTGGCGCGGCAATACGACATCGGCCTGAACATCGATGCCGAGGAGGCTGACCGGCTGGAGCTGTCGCTGGACCTGCTCGAACACCTGTGCCTGGAGCCGGCGCTGGCGGGTTGGAACGGCATCGGCTTCGTGGTGCAGGCCTACCAGAAGCGCGCGCCCTTCGTGCTGGACTGGATCATCGATCTCGCGCGTCGCAGCCGCCACCGCCTGATGGTGCGGCTGGTCAAGGGCGCCTACTGGGACAGCGAGATCAAGCGTGCGCAGATCGACGGTCTGGAAGGCTATCCGGTCCATACCCGCAAGGTGCACACCGACGTGTCCTACCTGGCCTGCGCGCGCAAGCTGCTGGCGGTGCCCGATGCGGTGTTCCCGCAGTTCGCCACCCACAATGCGCAGACGCTCGCGAGCATCTACCAGATGGCCGGGCAGAACTACTACGCCGGCCAGTATGAATTCCAGTGCCTGCACGGCATGGGGGAGCCGCTTTACGACGCGGTGGTCGGCCCGGTGGCCGAGGGCCGGCTGGGGCGTCCGTGCCGCATCTACGCACCGGTGGGCAGCCACGAGACCTTGCTGGCCTACCTGGTGCGGCGCCTGCTGGAGAACGGCGCCAATACCTCCTTCGTGCACCAGATCGGCGATGCCTCGATGCCCATCGAACGGCTGGTGGCCGACCCGGTGGAGGTGGCGCTGGCGCTGCAGCCGCTGGGTCGCCCGCACGACCGCATTCCATTGCCGCGCGCCCTGTATGAAGCGCAGGGGCGACTCAATTCGGCCGGGCTGGACCTGAGCAACGAGCAGCGCCTGGCCTCGCTGTCGGCGGCGCTGCTGGGCAGCGTGGATGTGCGCTGGACGGCGCAGCCGACCGTGCCGGGCCAGGCATCGTCCGCCGCGCCGCTCACATGGCAGGAGGTGCGCAACCCGGCCGACCGCTACGACGTCATCGGCCAGGTCTGCCTGGCCGATGAGGGCCAGTTGCGCCAGGCCATCGCCGAGGCCGGGCGCGCCGCGCCGATCTGGCAGGCCACGCCAGTGGCCGAGCGTGCCGAGGCGTTGCTGCGTGCGGCGCAACTGCTGCAGGACCAGATGCAGCCGCTCATGGGCCTGCTGGTGCGCGAGGCGGGCAAGACCTATGCCAACGCGATTGCCGAAGTGCGCGAGGCCATCGACTTCCTGCGCTACTACGCGCAGCAGGCGCGCGCCACGCTGGCCAATGACAGCCACCGCCCGCTCGGCCTGGTGGCCTGCATCAGTCCGTGGAATTTCCCGCTGGCCATCTTCACCGGTCAGGTCGCGGCGGCGCTGGCGGCCGGCAATGCGGTGATTGCCAAGCCGGCCGAACAGACCAACCTGATCGCCGCGCAGGCCGTGGCGCTGCTGCACCAGGCAGGCATTCCGGCCGGCGTGCTGCAGCTGCTGCCTGGTGCCGGCGAGACCGTGGGCGCGGCGCTGGTGGCCGACCCGGCGGTCAAGGGCGTGGTGTTCACCGGCTCGACCGAAGTGGCGCGGCTGATCAACCGCACGCTGGCGGCGCGCCTGGACGATGCCGGCAAGCCGATTCCGCTGATCGCCGAGACGGGCGGCATCAACGCGATGATCGTCGACTCCTCGGCGCTGGCTGAACAGGTGGTGGCCGATGTGCTCAGTTCCGCCTTCGACTCGGCCGGCCAGCGCTGCTCGGCGTTGCGCCTGCTGTGCGTGCAGGATGATTGCGCCGACCGTCTGCTGGGCATGCTCGAAGGTGCGATGCGGCAGTTGCGCGTGGGCAACCCCGACCAGCTCGCCACCGATGTCGGCCCGGTCATCGATGCGCAGGCGCAGGCCGGCATCGAGGCCTACGTGGAACAGATGCGCGCAGCCGGCCATCGCGTGCAGCGCCTGACGCTGGAGCCGGCCTGCCGCCAGGGCATCTTCGTGGCGCCCACGCTGATCGAGGTGGCGCGCGTCGAGGACGTCACGCGCGAAGTGTTCGGCCCGGTGCTGCACGTGCTGCGCTACCGGCGCAGCGGCATCGACGCACTGGTCGATGCGATCAATGCGCTGGGCTATGGGTTGACCTTTGGCGTGCATACGCGCCTCGATGAAACCGTGGCGCATCTCACGGGCCGCATTCAGGCCGGCAACCATTACGTCAATCGCAACATCGTCGGTGCCGTCGTCGGCGTGCAGCCCTTTGGTGGTGAGGGCCTCTCGGGCACCGGCCCCAAGGCGGGCGGGCCGCTGTACCTGCACCGGCTGCTGGCCGACGCGCCGGCGCTCGCGCAACTGCCGGCTCCCAGCCGCGCAGATGCGGATGGCGTGTTGCGGGTGGCCGCTGGTGCCAGCCTGGTGCTCGATGGCCCGACCGGCGAGCTCAACAGCTACGCGCTGCTGCCGCGCGGCCGCATCTGGTGCCTGCCGCAAAGCGTGGAAGGCCTGCTGCGGCAGTGGCAGACCTGTGCGCTCGGCGGCAATCGCATGGTGCTGGCCGATACGCCGGAAAACCGGCGTTTGGCGCAGGAGGCAGCCGTGCAGGACGCCGCACTGCCTGAACGCCTGGACTGGCGGCCGGTCGATGGCCTGCTGACGAACGCGCCGGCCGCTGCTGCTGGTGGGGTAGACGAGACCATGCAGGACGACGTGCAGGCGGTGCTGTTCGAAGGTGATGCCGACGCCCTGCTGGCGCTGCAGCAGCAACTGGCGGCCCGCCGCGAAGGCGCGCTGCTGGGCGTGCAGGGCCTCACGCACGAGGAAATCCGCCAGGGCCGTCCCTACCGCCATGAGCGCCTGCTGCGCGAGGTCGCCACCAGCGTCAACACCGCCGCAGCAGGCGGCAATGCCAGCCTCATGATGGTGGGCTGATGCATTCTGACGAACTGTTCGCTGGCGCCATCAGGGCGTTTCCATTTCCACCGTGTTCCGGGGCTGCGCCGCATTTTGCAGGACAATTCCGGCCACTTTCAAAGCCATTGCCGGCACATGCCGCGCAAACCCTTTCCATTCCCGCAAGCAAGGAGCGACAGACCATGACAACAGCAAAGACATTCCAACGGTTGGCCACCGCCGCGGCACTGGCGTGCGCATTCGGCAGCATGGGCGCCGCGCACGCCGAAACCGTGGTGCGCTTCGGTTTTGCCGCGCCCTTGACCGGTCCGCAGTCGCACTACGGTGAAGACATGCGCAACGGCCTGACGCTGGCCATCGAGGAAGCCAATGCCCAGGGCCTTACCCTCGATGGCGACAAGGCCCGCTTCGTGCTGGTCTCCAAGGACGACCAGGCCGATCCGCGCACCGCCGTGCAGGTGGCGCAGCAAATCGTCGATGAGGACGTCAACGGCGTGCTCGGTCACTTCAATTCCGGCACCACCATCCCGGCTTCGCGCGTTTACAACGACGCCGGCCTGCCGCAGATCGCCATGGCCACCTCGCCCGAGTACACGCTGCAGGGCTATGACACCACCTTTCGCATGATGACCAGCGACACCCAGCAGGGCGCGGCCGTCGGGCTCTTCATCGTCCAGGACCTGGGCGCCAAGAAGGTCGCGCTGATCGACGACCGCACCGCCTATGGCCAGGGCCTTACCGACCAGGTTGCCAAGGCCGTGCAGAAGGCCGGCGGCAGCATCGTCGCGCGTGAATACACCACCGACAAGGCCAACGATTTCACCGCCATTCTCACCAGCATCAAGTCAAAGGGCGCCGATGCGGTGTTCTTCGGCGGGCTGGATGCGCAGTCCGGGCCGATGCGCCGCCAGATGCGCACGCTGGGCCTCGAAGTGCCACTGGTCTCGGGCGAGATGACCCGCAGCGACACCTTCCTGCGCCTGGCTGGCGATGCCGCCAACGGCACCTACGCCTCTCTGGCCGGTGTGCCGCTGGAGACCATGGCGCAGGGCGAGAAGTTCGCCGCCGCCTACGAGGCGCGCTTCAAGAGCAAGCCTGGTGTCTACGCCCCCTATGCGTATGACGGCGCATGGAACATGATTGCCGCGATGCAGGAAGCGGGCTCGTCCAAGCCCGAGAAGTACCTGGCCAAGCTTGCCGGCCTCACGCGCAGCGGCGCCACCAGCGAGAACATAGCCTATGACGACAAGGGCGACCTCAACGAAGTGGCGGTGACCATCTACGAGGTCAAGAACGGCCAGTGGGAGCAGGTCAAGACCATCGTCGATTCGGCCCAGTAAGGCCGATCAGGCCCAATCAGGCCGCCGGGCCGGGCCCCGGCGCCCGTGCCACCTGACGCGCCGATGCGCGGCGGCACTGGACCCTTGCTGCACCGTCCCCATGGCGGCGGTGCCCGACCGACCGGCGGCGCCCCGTTGCGCCGCCCCACACTCGCAATGCCATGGACATCTTCCTGCAACAAATCATCAACGGCCTCACGGTGGGCAGCGTCTATGCGCTGGTGGCCCTGGGCTACACCATGGTGTACGGCATCATCGGCCTCATCAACTTCGCGCATGGCGATGTGGTGATGGTCGGCGCCATGGTCGCCACCAGCGTGGTGCTGGCGCTGGTGGGCGGTGGCGCGGCCATGCCCGCAGGCCTGGCCATCGCGCTGGCGCTGGCGGCGGCCATCCCCGTCTGCATGGGCATCGGCTGGACGGCCGAGCGCTTCGCCTACCGTCCGCTGCGCCGCGCGCCCCGCCTGGCGGCGCTGATCACCGCCATCGGCGTCTCCATCATCCTGCAGAACCTGGCCATGATGTTCTGGGGCCGCAACTACCTGAACTTCCCGCACGTCATCGAGCCGGTGCTCTACAACGTGGGCGGCGCGCGCATCAGTTCGTTGCAGGTCGTCATCGTGCTGAGCGCGGCGGCCATCATGGCCTGCCTGCTGCTGGTGGTGCACCGCACACGTCTGGGCACGGCCATGCGCGCCACCGCCCAGAACCGCGAGGTGGCCGGATTGATGGGGGTGAACATCAATACCGTGATCTCGGCGGCCTTCCTGATCGGCTCGGCACTGGCGGCGGTCGCCGGCGTCATGATCGCCTCCTACTACGGCGTGGCGCAATACACCATGGGCTTCATGCTGGGCCTCAAGGCCTTCACGGCGGCGGTGCTCGGCGGCATCGGCAACCTTGGCGGCGCCATGCTGGGCGGTTTGCTGCTGGGCCTGATCGAGGCGCTGGGCGCGGGTTACGTCGGCGACCTCACCGGTGGCGTGTTCGGCAGCCACTACCAGGACGTGTTCAGCTTCATCGTGCTGATCGTGGTATTGATTTTCCGCCCATCCGGCCTGCTGGGTGAGCGTTCGGGAGACCGCGCATGAGCCAACATCCGAAACCATTGCAGGCCAGCGGCGCGGTGCGGCAGGCCATCCCGGCCAAGGTCTGGGCGGCTTCGTTCCTGATCGGTGCGGTGCTGCTGGTGCTGCCCTTCGTCATCGGCCAGTTGGGCGGGCAGGGCTGGATCCGCATCTTCAACTTCGCGCTGCTCTATGTGATGCTGGCGCTGGGCTTGAACATCGTGGTGGGCTTCGCCGGCCTGCTGGATCTGGGCTACATCGCCTTCTACGCGGTGGGCGCCTATGTCTGGGCCATGCTGGCCTCGCCCCATTTCGGCCTGCATCTGCCCTTCTGGGTGGTGTTGCCACTGGGCATCTTGCTCGCGGCGCTGGCAGGGATGATGCTGGGCTTTCCGGTGCTGCGGCTGCGCGGCGACTACCTGGCCATCGTCACGCTGGGCTTTGGCGAGATCATCCGCATCTTCATGAACAACCTGGATGCGCCGGTCAACATCACCAACGGGCCGCAGGGCATCAACCGTATCGACACCTTCCGGGTGGGGGACTTCGCCTTCGGACGGGCCGAGACCATCCTGGGCTTTCGCATCACCGGCCCCGAGAAGTACTACTACCTGCTGATGGCACTGGTGCTGCTGATCGTCTTCATCTGCGTGCGCCTGCAGAATTCGCGCATCGGTCGTGCCTGGGAGGCGGTGCGCGAGGACGAGGTGGCCGCCAAGGCCATGGGGATCAACACCCGCAACATGAAGCTGCTGGCCTTTGCGATGGGCGCGAGCTTCGGCGGCGTGGCCGGCAGCCTGTTCGCGTCGATGCAGGGCTTCATCAGCCCCGAGAGCTTTGGCCTGGGCGAATCGATTTCGATTCTCTGCATGGTGGTGCTCGGCGGCATGGGCCATGTGCCCGGCGTGATCATCGGCGCATTGCTGCTGGCGGTGTTCCCCGAGTTCCTGCGCGCGGTGGTGGTGCCGCTGCAGCAGAGCGTGTTCGGCGAGGTGCTGGTCGACCCGGACGCCATCCGCATGCTGCTCTTCGGCTTTGCGCTGGTGCTGGTGATGATCTTCCGGCCCGAGGGCTTGTGGCCTTCGGCGGTGCGCAAGCGCGAACTGCACGCCAGCAAGGAGGGCGCGTGACCATGAGCGAGAACCGCAACACTTCCGCTGCCCCCGCCACGGCACCCACAGCCGCCATTGCCGGCGAGCCGCTGCTGGTGGCCAAGGGCCTCTCCAAGCGCTTTGGTGGCCTGCAGGCGCTCAAGGACGTGAGCTTCACGATCGGCCAGGGCGAGATCTTCGGCCTGATCGGCCCCAACGGCGCGGGCAAGACGACGCTCTTCAACGTGATGACGGCGCTGTATGTGCCCGATGCCGGCAGTTGCCTGTTCCGGGGCGAGGAGCTCACGCGCCTGAAGCCGCACCAGATCGCCCAGCACGGATTGGCGCGCACCTTCCAGAACATCCGGCTGTTCGCCAGCCTCAGCGCGCTGGAGAACGTGATGATCGGGCAGCACCTGCGCACCCATGCAGGGGTTCTCGGCGCGGTGCTGCGCAACCGCGCCACGCGCGAGGAGGAGGCGCGCATCCAGGCGCGTGCGCTGCAACTGCTCGACTACGTCGGCATTGCGCACCGCGCCAATGAAGTGGCCGCCTCGCTGCCCTATGGCGACCAGCGGCGGCTGGAGATCGCCCGGGCGCTGGCTACCGGGCCGCTGCTGCTGGCGCTCGACGAGCCGGCCGCCGGCATGAACCCGTCGGAGACCGTGGTGCTGCGCGCGCTGATCGAGAAGATCCGGGCCGATGGCATCACCGTGCTGCTGATCGAGCACGACATGAAGCTGGTGATGAACATGTGCGACCGCGTGCTGGTGCTCGAATACGGCCAGGTGCTCGCCTATGGCGAGCCGCAGCAGGTGCAGCGCGACCCGCGCGTCATCGAGGCCTATCTGGGCAAGGGCGCGGCCGAGGATTTGGCGCTGCAGGAGGCAGCGCAGCAGCCACCAACACCGGAGGACGGCAAGGCATGAGCGAGACGAAGACAACCCGAATGCTGGAGCTGAGCGACCTCGATGTCTCCTATGGCGGCATCCGTGCCGTGCGGCATCTGAACCTGCACGTCGACCAGGGTGAGCTGGTGGCGCTGATCGGTGCCAACGGTGCCGGCAAGAGCACCACGCTGCGTGCCATCTGTGGCCTGGTGCCGCTGGCCGGCGGCCAGATCCGCTACCTGGGGGCGAACCTGGCGGGCCAGCCCGTGCACAGCCTGGTGCGGCAGGGCCTGGTGATGGTGCCTGAGGGGCGTGGCATCTTCCCGCAACTGAGCATCGAGGAGAACCTGCAGATGGGCGCATACAGCCGGCATGACCGGGCGGCCATCGCGCAGGATCTCGAACGGGTCTATGTCCAGTTCCCGCGTCTGGCCGAGCGCCGCCGCCAGACTGCCGGCACCCTCTCTGGCGGCGAGCAGCAGATGCTGGCCATGGGCCGCGCCGTGCTCTCGCGCCCGAAGCTGCTGCTGCTCGACGAACCGACCATGGGGCTGGCGCCCATCATGGTCGAGCGCATCTTCGAGGTGGTGCGGGAGATTGCCCGCGAGGGCGTGACCATCCTGCTGATCGAGCAGAACGCGCGCCTGGCGCTGGAGCTGAGCCAGCGCGGCTATGTGATGGAGTCGGGCGAGCTGATCCTCGAAGGGCCCTCGCAGCAGCTGCTGCACGATCCGAAGGTGCGCGCCGCCTACCTGGGCGAGTGAGCGGAAAAAGGGCCGGGCGCCGCCAGCGGTTGCGGCGCGCGCCTTGCCATGGCGGCCTTCAGGACCCGTCCGGGAGATGATCGTGAACCGGCGCTCACAGCCGCCGCACGCGCGGCTGCGGCGGGTGCGCCTGGAAGTACTTGATGATGCCCGCCAGGATCGCATCGGCGACGCGTTGCTGGTGCGCCTGCGAGCGCAGCAGGCGTTCCTCCTCCGGGTTGCTCAGGAAAGCTGTCTCCACCAGCACGCGCGGCGTGTCCGGTGACCGCAGCACCGCGAAGTTGGCCTGCTCCACGGCGCGCTTGTGCATGCGCGTGATCTTGGCCATCTCGTCAATGATGAACTGCGCCAGCTGCAAGCTGTCGCGCACCTGGGCGGTGGTGCTCATGTCCACCAGTGCCTCGTGCACATGACGGTCGTTGCTCTTGACGTTCATGCCGCCCACCAGGTCGGCGCGGTTTTCCTTGTCGGCCAGCCAGCGCGCCAGCGTGCTGGAGGCGCCGCGCTGGCTCAGCGCATAGACGCTGGCGCCGCGCGCGCTGCGGTTGAGGGCGGCATCGGCATGGATGCTGATGAAAATGTCAGCCTCGACGCGGCGCGATTTCTGCACACGGATGTCGAGCGGCACGAAGAAGTCGCGGTCGCGGGTCAGAAAGGCCTGCATCGGCACACCGTTGACGCGCGAACGGTTGATGCGCTCGCGCAGTGCCAGCGCAATAGCCAGCACCACGTTCTTCTCATGGGTGCCGGCCGGGCCGATGGCGCCCGGGTCCTCGCCGCCGTGGCCGGGATCGAGTGCGACGATGATGATGCGGTCGGTCTGGCGCGCGGTGGCCACCGGCGCGGAAGGCGCCGGGGCAGGGGCTGGCGTCGGTATCGGCGCAGGCGCCGGTGCTGGCCGGGGCGCGGGAGGCGGCGGCGCTGGCACCGGCCGGCTACCATTCTGCGAGATCCAGTGATCCAGCGGGTCCGGTGACGCTGCCGCCGGTGGGGGCGGAAGTGCTGGCGCCGCCGGGACGGGTGCAGCCGAGGCTGGCGGCGGTACCGGTGCCGCAGGCACCTCGGGCGGGGCCTGTTCGACGCGCTGCAGGCGTTCGGCGATGAGCTGGGCCATCGGATCGACCGGCAGCGCCGGGTACAGGTCGAACACCAGCCGGTAGCGGTAGGGCGCCACCGGCTTGAGGGTGAAGACCTCCGGGCGCACCATCTGCTTGAGGTCGAGCACCATGCGCACGACAGTGGGCGAATTTTGCGCGATGCGGATGGCCTCGATGTTCGGATCGTCCGGCTGCACCTTGGTCACCACGTTGCGCAGCTCGTTGCCCAGGCGCAGATTCTTGATGTCGACGAACAGCCTTGGCGGGTTCTGGACGAAATCCTGCGTGTACTCCAGCTCCTCGTCGGATTCGATGGTCACGCGCGAGTAGTCCGGTGCGGGCCAGATGCGCACGGCCACGATGCCGTTCTTGCCGCCCTTGCTGGCGCTTTGCGGCTGGTGGCGCTGGTCGGGCTGTGCGCGCACGATGTGCTGCACGCCCAGCAGGCACAGCAGCGTGCCGGCCTGCAGCCACTGGCGGCGGCCGAGGGCGCCGCCGGACGGGGTCGGCTCGGCGCAGGTGAGGCTGGTGTTCCCTGGGCGCTGGGCCGCGGGCATGCAATCCGGCTTTCGGGATGTCGTCATGGGCGGAATTTCATTGCGTTTTCAAACAGCGCCCGGCCGGTGGCCGTGTGCGCCTGCAGTCGTGCCTGCCGGGCCTGTTCGTGGCCGGGCAGGGTCTGGAGCTGCAGTTCCAGATCGGGCTGTCCCAGCAGGTTGCCGGCCTGTTGGGGCCATTCGATCAACTTCAGGCCCGGGCCGCAGACGGTGTCCTGCAGGCCGGCGTCGAGCCATTCCTGCGGAGCCTCCAGGCGGTACAGATCGAAGTGGTAGACGGTGTGCGGTGCCCGATCGAGCGCGTAGCTCTCCAGCAAGGCGTAGGTCGGGCTCTTGATGCGGCCGGCAACACCCAGGGCGCGCAGAAGGTGCCGCACGAAGGTGGTCTTGCCGGCGCCCAGCGTGCCCTGCAGGAACAGTACGGCATGGTCGAGCAAACCGGTCCCGGCCTGGGCGGAAAAGGCCTGGGCCAGGCGTTCGGTGTCGGCCTCATCGGCCAGCGGCAGCCAGGGGCCGCCATCATCGGCAGGGCCGGTCGGCAAGGGCATGAGGTGCATGGGAAGCGGGAGCGGTGGGTGGGCAGGCGGACGCAGGGGGCATGGTGAGCCACCTACAATGCGGCCAGACATGGCTGCAGAAACGACAGAAACGGCATTGGTGACGCAAATCGGGCAATGGGCGCGGGAGCTGGGATTCTCTCAGATCGGCGTGGCCGGCATCGACTTGTCCGATGCCGAAGCCGGATTGATGGCCTGGCTGGAAAAAGGTTTCCATGGCGAGATGGAATACATGCAGCGCCATGGCCTCAAGCGCGCCCGGCCCGCCGAACTGGTGCCCGGCACGCTGAGCATCGTCACCGCGCGCATGGACTACCTGCCGCCGGGCACGCCAACGGATTGGCAGGGCACCGAGCTGGCGCAGCTCGGGGTGCCCGAGCGGGCCGTGGTGTCGATGTATGCCCGTGGACGGGACTACCACAAGGTGCTGCGCACGCGCCTGCAGCGACTGGCTGAGCGCATCCAGGCGGCCGTGGGGCCGCTGGGCCATCGCGTGTTCACCGATTCCGCGCCGGTGCTCGAAGCGGAACTGGCCAGGCGCAGCGGCCTGGGCTGGCGCGGCAAGCACACCCTGCTGCTCTCGCGCGAAGGCGGCTCGATGTTCTTTCTCGGCGAGATCTTCCTCGACATGGCGCTGCCGCCCACCGAGCCCACCAGCAGCCACTGCGGTGGCTGCCGCGCCTGCATCGCAGCCTGCCCGACGGGCGCCATCGTGGCGTCCGGGCGCGTCGATGCGCGGCTGTGCATCTCGTATCTGACCATCGAGCATCCGGGCAGCATCCCGCTGGCGCTGCGGCCATTGATGGGCAACCGCATCTACGGCTGTGACGATTGCCAGCTGGTCTGCCCCTGGAACAAGTTCGCGCAGCCGAGCACGGTGGCCGACTTTGCCGCACGGCCCGCGCTGCAGTCTCCGGCACTGCTGGAACTGCTGGGCTGGAGCGAGGCCGATTTCCTGCAGCGCACCGAGGGCAGCCCGATGCGCCGCATCGGCTATCTGCGCTGGCAGCGCAACCTGGCCGTGGCCAGCGGCAATGCCTTGCATGGCGGGCACCTGTCCGCGGCACTGGCTGCGCAAGTGCGTGCCATGCTCGAGCGCTGGCGCGCCGCGCCACACACGCCCGAGCTGGTGCGCGAGCATGTTGATTGGGCGCTGGCCTCGCAGGTGGCTCATGGGCTGGCTTTCACGGCGCCGGGTAGCGCACCTCGCTCACCAGCAGGTGCTGCAGCCCCGCCGGCGTCCTGAGCACCACCTCGTCATCCACGCGGGCCTTGAGCAGCGCCCGCGCCACCGGGGCGATCCAGCTGATTCGATGGTTCAGGCTGTCGGCTTCGTCCACGCCGACGATGGTGATGGTGTGCGCATCGCCGCTGTCGGTTTCATAGGTGACGGTGGCGCCGAAGAAGACCTGGTCCTTGCCATGGTGGATGGAGGCGTCGACGACCTCGGCGATCTCCAGCCGCTTGGTGAGAAAGCGCACGCGCCGGTCGATCTCGCGCAGGCGCTTTTTGCCGTAGAGGTAGTCGCCGTTTTCCGAGCGGTCGCCATTCTTGGCGGCCCAGTGCACGGTCTCGACGATGCGGGGACGCTCCTCCTCCAGCAACTGGCGCAACTCGGCCTGCAGCCCGGCATAGCCGGCTGGCGATATGTAGTTCTTGACGCCCCGTGGCAGCGACGTGGCCGTGTCCGGGCCATCATCGTCCTGTTCGGCATCTTCCTTGACGAAGGCTTTGTTCATGGTGCGTGGCAGCCGGGGGGTACAGGATTTGAATCTGAAAAGGCATTCAAAAATAATGCCTTAGTGGGCAATTCTGCCATGCTTTGACAGGTTCTGGGTGTTCTTCCTGGATGGTGTTCAGGCCGGTGTGGCCATGCGGCGGCGGGACTGGCAGATTTCTAGGTGGTGGGCGTCGGCCCATTCGACCAGCGCCTGCAGTGGCGGGAGAAACGAGTGGCCCAGCGCCGTCAGCGTGTATTCCACGCGCGGCGGCACTTCTGGATAAAGCGTGCGCTGCACGAAGCCGTCGGCCTCGAGTTTCTTGAGCGTGCGCGAGAGCATCTGTCGCGAGATGTCGCCGAGTTCGCGGTGGAGGGCATTGAAGCGCAGCGTGCCCTGCGTCAGCGCCTGCAGGATCAAGAGGCTCCACTGGTCGCCGATGCGGTTGAGCACGTCGCGGATCGGGCAGGGGTGGTCGAAGGGGCTGGTACCGGCATCGCCCGGCATGGCTGGCGGCGGTTCCGGGGGCATCTGTGGTGCGGTCATGGTGTCGGGGGCTGCGCAGGGTGGAGGGTGGGAGGCCGCAATGGTCACCGCGGGGTGACCAGGTCGCATTGCCGTGACCTCTTGTGGTCGAACGCGGGGCACTGTAGCATCACGATCCTCAAAAGTCCATTTTTGTGACCATGTCTCCGAACCGGAGAGAAAGGGAAATCCATATGTCTCGTATCGCATTGATCGGCGCTTCCGGCGCGGTTGGCTCGCGCATCCTCAAGGAACTGGCCGAGCGCGGCCACAGTGTCACCGCCATCGCTCGCCACCCTGAAAAGATTGCGCAACTGCCCAGCGTGACCGCCGAGAAGGGCGATGTGGGCGATCCGCAGGGGCTTGCCGAACTGCTCAAGGGCCATGACGTCGTGATCAGTGCGGTGCGCTTTGCCGATACCGATCCCAGGACCCTGATCGATGCCGTGCGGGCAGCGGGTGTTAAGCGTTATCTGGTGGTGGGTGGTGCCGGCAGCCTGGAGGTTGCGCCGGGCCAGCGCCTGATCGATCAGCCGGACTTCCCTGCCGCGTATCGTGCGGAAGCCACGGGTGGTGCGGCATTCCTGGATGCGCTGCGCGGGGAAAAGGAACTGGACTGGACCTTTCTTTCGCCCTCGGCCGAATTCGTGCCGGGCGAGCGCACCGGCAAGTTCCGTTTGGGCGGCGATGCGCTGCTGGTGGGCGAGCAGGGCAGCCGCATTTCCTTCGAGGATTACGCAGTGGCACTGGTCGACGAAGTCGAGCATCCGCGCCATGTGCGCCAGCGTTTCACGGTCGGGTACTGAGCCGCCTGCGCCGCCCCGGTGCAGACCATGAAAAAAGCCCGCTTGCATGGCAAGCGGGCTTTCCCTGATGGTGCGGCTGGCAGGATTCGAACCCACGACCCCTTGGTTCGTAGCCAAGTACTCTAATCCAACTGAGCTACAGCCGCAAAACGGTGAAAAACAAGCAATTAACAATCAAAAAAGCCTGCTTGGAAGCGATGTGCAAAAAAGCAGACTTTTCGAAAATGGTGCGGCTGGCAGGATTCGAACCCACGACCCCTTGGTTCGTAGCCAAGTACTCTAATCCAACTGAGCTACAGCCGCTGAAGCATCGAATTCTAGCACAGGCTTTTACGCGTCTTGTCAAAACCAGCGAGATTTTGTGACGGGCGCGCAGGCTGCGGCCTGTTGTCTGTCTGCGCGTCCATGTGCCAGGTCGGGTTGCCCACGAAAAGATCGTGAACAGGCTCTCAGGCCTGCGGCACTTTGTCCACGCCCATGGTATGGGCCAGCCAGGGCTTGCTCGCCAGCCGCTCGGCCTCGAAGGCGCGGATCTTGTCGGCATGGCGCAGGGTCAGGCCGATGTCGTCAAAGCCGTTGAGCAGGCAGTACTTTCGGAATGGCACGATGTCGAACGGCAGTTCCTCGCCCCGTGGCCGCACGATGACCTGCCGCTCCAGGTCGATCGTCAGTTCGTAGCCGGGGAAGGCGTTGACCTCGTCAAACAGCTGGCTGACCACCGCCTCGGGCTGGACGATGGGCACCAGGCCGTTCTTGAAACTGTTGTTGAAGAAGATGTCGGCATAGCTGGGCGCGATGATGGCGCGAAAGCCGTACTGCACCAGTGCCCAGGGCGCATGCTCGCGCGAGGAGCCGCAGCCGAAGTTCTGGCGCGTCAGCAGGATCGAGGCGCCCCGGTAGCGGGGCTGGTTGAGCACGAATTCGGGGTTGGGTTTGCGGCTGGCCGGGTCCTGGCCAGGTTCGCCATGATCGAGGTAGCGCCATTCGTCGAACAGGTTGACGCCAAAGCCGGTCTTCTTGATGGACTTGAGGAACTGCTTGGGAATGATGGCATCGGTATCGACGTTCTCGCGGTCGAGCGGGGCCACCAGGCCTTTGTGGATGGTGAATTTGTCCATGGGGTCGTTGTTTCGTTGGTTTCTGGATGGGGGTGCGGCGGCGTCTGGGGCCGTGCCGCAGCGGTTGAGACCGGATGCGGAGCCAGCGACGGCGCTCAGCGGGCGGCGCGCTCGATGGCCCGGCCCCCGGCCTGGATGTCCTGGCCCACACCTTGCACGGTGTTGCAGGCGGTGAGCGCGAGCAGGGCCGTCAGGCCTGCCAGCAGGTGAAGAACGGTCTTGCGCATGGGGGCGTTCCCTTCCAATTTCCGGGTTTCAGGGGCTCGGGTTTCAGGCGAAACGGCGAATGTCGACGAAGTGACCGTGGATGGCGGCGGCAGCAGCCATCGCCGGGCTGACCAGATGGGTACGCCCGCCGGCGCCCTGGCGGCCTTCGAAGTTGCGGTTGCTGGTGGAGGCGCAGCGCTCGCCGGGGTCGAGCCGGTCGGCGTTCATGGCCAGGCACATCGAGCAGCCGGGCTCGCGCCACTCGAAACCGGCGGCGGTGAATATCTTGTCCAGGCCCTCGCGCTCGGCCTGCTCGCGGACCAGCCCGGAGCCGGGCACGACCATGGCCAGCTTGACGTTCTTGGCAACCTTCTGGCCGAGCCTCCTGACCACTGCGGCGGCCTCGCGCATGTCCTCGATGCGGCTGTTGGTGCAACTGCCGATGAAGACCTTGTCGATCACGATGTCCGAGAGCGGTTTGCCTGGCTCCAGGTTCATGTAGGTCAGCGCACGTTCCATCGCGTTGCGCTTGACGGCATCCTTTTCCTTGTCCGGATCGGGCACGCGGGAATCGACGCCCAGCACCATCTCCGGTGAGGTGCCCCAGGTGACCTGTGGCACGATCTGCGCGGCGTCGAGCTCGACGACCTTGTCGAACACCGCGTCGGGGTCGGAGTGCAGGGTGCGCCAGTAGGCCGCGGCCTGGTCCCACTCGGGGCCGCCGACGAACTGGCCGGTCTTGGCGTCGAAGCCGGGTGCCAGCGGGCGCCCCTTGAGGTACTCGATGGTTTTGTCGTCGACGGCCACCAGGCCGGCGCGCGCACCGGCCTCGATGGCCATGTTGCAGGCTGTCATGCGGCCTTCCACGCTCAGCGCGCGGATGGCCGAGCCGGCGAACTCGATGGTGTAGCCGGTGCCGCCAGCGGTACCGATCCGGCCGATGATGGCCAGCACGATGTCCTTGGCGGTGATGCCGGGCGCCACCTGGCCCTCGACCTTGATCAGCATGTTCTTGGCCTTCTTGGCCAGCAGCGTCTGGGTGGCCATGACGTGCTCGACTTCGCTGGTGCCGATACCGTGCGCGAGCGCACCGAAGGCGCCGTGCGTGGACGTGTGGCTGTCGCCGCAGACCACCGTCATGCCCGGCAGCGTCGCGCCATTCTCCGGTCCGATGACGTGCACGATGCCCTGACGGCGGCTCATGAACGGGAAGAAGGCCGCGGCGCCGAACTCGTTGATGTTGTGGTTGAGCGTGACGATCTGCTCCTTGCTGATCGGATCGGCGATGCCGTCATAGCCGCGCTCCCAGCCGGTGGTGGGGGTGTTGTGGTCGGCGGTGGCGACGATGGAGCTGATGCGCCAGACCTTGCGGCCCGCTTCGCGCAGGCCTTCGAAAGCCTGCGGGCTGGTGACCTCGTGCACCAGGTGGCGATCGATATAGAGGATGGCGGTGCCGTCTTCCTCGGTGTGGATGACGTGCTCGTCGAAGATCTTGTCGTAGAGGGTCTTGCTCATGGGGTTTGTGGCTCTGTGGTTTTGTGGTCGTCGATCGGGGGCGGAACTGGCAGGCATTCTAGGCCGGCCATGGAGCGGGGGGCGGTGCTGCCGGGCTGGCCGCCAGTGCCTGCAGGCGCGTCTGCACGGCCTGGGCCCTGGCGCGCGCTTCCAGGTGCTCGACCAGCAGCCGGGCCGAGCCGGGCAGGGCGTCGAAATCGCGGGCCACGATCCACGACTGGCGCCAGGCCCAGGCATCGGCCAGCGGCAATGCCTGCAGCCGGCCCAGCGGGTGCATCAGTGCAAAGGCGCGATCGGGCATGATGCCGATGCCCAGGCCGTTGTCGATCATGCGGCACATGGTGTCCAGCCCGGTGACCTGGATGCGCTGGCGCAGGCTGCGGCCGGCGGCCGCGGCGGCCTGGCGCATCAGCAGGCCGATGCTGCTGGCGCTGTGCAGGCCGACGAAGTCGCAATCGAGTGCCTGGGCAAAGTGGATGCCTTCGGGGTGCGCCTGGCGGGCCAGCGCGTGCTCATGCGGCATCACCAGCACGAGCCGGTCCTGGTGGTAGGGCTTGGCCTGCAGCATGGTGGGCGTGGCACCGGGGGTGTAGCAGATGCCCAGTTCGACGGCGCCTTCCTGGATGGCGGCCAGCGTCTCGCTGCTCATGCGCTCCTGCAGATCAATCTTGATGCCGGGCTGGGCGCTGGCGAAGCTGCCCAGATCCTCCGGCAGGAACTGCACGATCGCCGAGAGGTTGGCGAAGATGCGAACGTGGCCGCGCACGCCTTCGGCGTATTCCAGCAGGTCGGTCTGCAGACGCTGCACGTCGAACAGGATGCCGCGCGCGTGTTGCAGCAGGTTCTCTCCGGCGGCCGTGGGCTTGACGCCACGGCTGTGGCGCTCCAGCAGGGGCACGCCGACATCCGTCTCCAGATCCGAGAGGCGCTTGCTCACTGCCGAGGCGGCGATGAATTCGCGCTCGGCGGCCTGACCGATGCTGCCGGTCTCGCAGACAGCCACGAAAAGCTGCAGCGTCGTCAGGCTCAGGTGCCGGGAAAACGGGGCGGAGTCGTGCATGGTGGGGTCTTGTGGTGCATCGCCATCGCGTCGTGCGAATGAATGCGTAGATTAACCGCAATGACCGTGCCTATCCATCTTGAAATGCGATGGCTTGCCCATCGTTTGGGAAACGGAAATGGAAACGGAAGTGGAGATCGGCAGTGCATGTGTTGCGCAGGTGGCACACGGCGCATACGGTATGCCCTCGTATGCCGTGCTCACCGCGCGTACATGTAGTCGCGCTGGAATGGATAGACCGTTTGTGCCCCACGCATGCTGCCGCTGTTCATGTCATTGTCGGGGCGGCTGGCGAGGATCTGGTGCAGCGCCACCCAGCGCTGCTCGAAAGCCAGCGCGCAGCCCGAGAGGTAGAGCCGATAGGCGCGCAGAATGGTTTCGGCCCGATTCTCGTTGCCGCTTTGCGTCACCAGCACGGCCTTGGCGGCATCGAGCTGGCTCTCGAGGCTGTCGGACCAGTCCCAGAGTGTGCGGGCATAGTGCGGGCGCAGGTTTTCGGTATCGAGCATTTCGAGGCCTGCGTCGCAGAGCGAGCGGATGGCGCTGCTGATGTGGATCAACTCACCGCCGGGAAAGATGAACTTGTCGATGAAATCGCCCAGGCCGGCGCCCAGTTGGGTGTTGTTGAGGCCGCCGGCGGTGATGCCGTGGTTGAGCAGCAGGCCACCGGGCTGGAGCAACTGGTAAAGGTGGCCGAAATATGTGCCCATGTTGGCGCGGCCAACATGCTCGAACATGCCCACCGAGGCGATCTTGTCGAACGGTTGGTCGGTGCCAAGGTCGCGGTAGTCGCACAGTTGCATGCGCACGCGCCCGGTCAGGCCTTTTTGCTCGATCAGCTGGTTGACGTACTGGTGCTGGTTGTGCGAGAGGGTGATGCCGGTGGCATCGACGCCGTAATGCTCCGCGGCCCACAGCAGCAGGCCGCCCCAGCCGGCACCGATGTCGAGAAAGCGCTCGCCCGGCCGGAGCATCAGCTTGCGGCAGATCAGGTCGAGCTTGTCTTCCTGCGCCTGGCCCAGCGAAGCTTCGGGCGTACGGAAATATGCGCAGGAGTAGACCCGGCGCGGATCGAGCCAGAGTGCGTAGAACTCGTCGCCAACGTCGTAATGGAACTGGACCTGCTCGGCATCGCGGCTGCGCGTGTGCCGCATGGCCGAGAGGATCAGACGCCAGCCACGCGTCCAGAAGGCGCTGTGCGATTGCACCGGCACTTGCGGCAGCAGACCGGTGACGGCGGCCATCACGTCGCGCATCGAACCATCGAGGTCTGCCTGGCCCTGCACGATGGCCTCGCCTACGGCGCCAACCTGGCCGATAGCCAGCTGCGCAAGGGTGTGTTGCTCGTGAATGCGCAAGCTCACCTGGGCTGGCTCGGGGCCGATGCGTCGACCACCCGGCAGGGTGATGGCGACGCTGACCGGCAGTTTCCGCAGCTTGGCTTCGATGGCTTGGTCCAGCATGGCGCAACTCCTCGAGAACAGGTTTCCGTGCAGTCGGCAGGTCTGCTGCCGTAATGCATGGTTTGCGCATCCAGAAGCGGGTGTTCAGACCATGCTGGCAACAATCCTGGGCAAGAGCAAGAACGGGGTGGTCCGTCTGGAATGCACTTGCACAATGCGCAAGTGCATCCAGAGGCATTATAAGAACCTGTCTGCGATCTTTTCATGGGTCACGCAGGAAGTCAAAAATGCAGTGGGCAAGACGCCCGTCGCAGCCCAGACTGGCCGTCTGGGCAAGGCGGGCAACGCCGCCCGGTGCGTTTTTGACCTCCTGCCCTTCGGGTTGTCCCGGCAGGCGCGCGCTGCGGTGTGGCAAATCCTCGCCGGGCCACCGGCCCGACTGCGGTGTGCGCCTTGCATCGCATCGCCTGCCGGGGCAACGTGGCCCATGAAAAAATCGTAGACAGGTTCCGAACCTGTTCAGGAATGCGTTTGGCCGGTGTGCAGGCAGTGAGGGCGGCCTGCTGTGATCCCCCGCGCTCCAGGCACTTTCAATAGTGCGGTAGCGAGGGATCCACCTGGCTGGCCCAGGCATCGATGCCGCCACGGATATTGGCCAGCACCGTGAAGCCATTGGCGTGCAGGAAGTTGGCCACGTTCTGGCTGCGCACGCCGTGGTGGCACAGCAGGGCAGTGGGGCGGTCGGGATCGAGCAGGTTGAGCTCGCCGGGAATTTGCCCCATGGACAACCGCTGCAGTTCGCAGCCGGTCTGCTCGGGCAGGCTGACGACGGCCCACTCCCAGGGTTCACGCACGTCGATCAGCAGGGGTGATTGACCGTCCGCCTGCTGTTGCTGAATCCACTGGCGAAAGTTCTGCGGGTCGATTTGTTCGATCATGAGCGGCTATGTGGTCTGCGGATCTGCGGTTTTTCAGGCGAAGGCGACGGCGCGGCAATGGGTGTGTTTGCGCTATGCTCGCGGTTGGTGCGCTGCGTTGCCGATGCCATTGTCCATGAATTCAGAAAACCCTTCCCTTCCACGCCTGGCGCTGATTGCCGCGGTTGCCGCCAATGGCACGATTGGCCGCGACGGCGGTCTGCCCTGGCACCTGCCGCAGGATCTGCAGTACTTCAAGGCCCGCACCAGCGGACACCGCATCATCATGGGGCGCCGTACCTGGGAGTCCTTTCCCAGGCCGTTGCCGCGCCGTGAGCACGTGGTCATCAGCTCGCAGGCACTGGCGCTGCCCGAAGGGGTGCATCTGGTGCGCGGCCTTGACGAGGCGCTGTGTCTGCCGTTTGCGGAGAACGGGGCGATGGCGGCCGACATGGTTTTCGTGATCGGCGGCAGCCAGGTCTACCGCGCCGCCTTGCCGCTGGCGACGGATCTGTTCCTCACCGAGATCGGCGCGGAGGTCGAGGGTGACACGCGCTTTCCGGACTGGGACCGCACGGCTTTTGTCGAAGTCGCGCGCGAGGCGCATGCCGCGCCGCTGGCCGATGGCGTGGCGGCGGTGCCGTTTGCCTTTGTGCACTACCGGCGCCGCTGAGGCCCCGGTCACACTCACTGATTCATAAGCCGTTCTCAGGAGGCTCGTCGATGTCCCGTTCCGTTCTTGCGGTCTTTCCAGGCACCTTCGATCCCATCACCCTGGGTCATGAGGACATGATCCGTCGTGCCGCTGGTCTTTTCGGGCAACTCGTCGTGGCTGTGGCGGCGGGCCACCACAAGAAGACTCTGTTCACGCTGGACGAGCGCATGGAGATGGTGCGCCAGGTGTTCTCCGATGTGCCCAACGTCACCGTGCACAGCTTCTCGGCGCTGATGCGGGACTTCGTCGTGGCACACGGTGCGCAGGTGATGGTACGCGGCGTGCGTGGCACCAGCGACTTCGATTACGAAGTGCAGCTCGCCGGCATGAACCGCAGCCTGATGCCGGATGTCGAGACGGTCTTCATGACGCCCGACGCCCGCTACCAGTTCATCAGCAGCACCTATGTGCGCGAGATCGCCTCGCTCGGCGGGGCCGTGGCGCAGTTCGTCGCGCCAGTGGTGCATGAGCGCCTGTTGGCGCGGGTGCGGGAGCGGCATGCGGCCGGGTAGGCCGATGCCCGGCGCTGCCGGGGCAACGTGGCCCACGAAACGATCGTGAACAGGTTCTTAGAACCTGTTCAAAGTCTCTGCATGGATCCGCATGGCAACGCCATGCCCTGTGGGTTGCGGCTGAAATGCTGCGTCTGCGGCGTTGCAAAGCCTCGCCGGGCCACCAGCCCGGCTGCGTTTTGCGCCTTGCAGCCACAACCTTTCAACCACAACGGCTCTCATGCAAAGACTTTGGACAGGTTCTTAGTGGGCACCGTGGACGTAGCGTCGCACCACGTTGTGCACGAATTCCAGCTTTTGCAGCACGGGGGTGGACAACGCAAACGGGTAGGCGTCGTTCTGGCCCAGGCTGCGATTGAGGCTATTGAGCACCAGTGACACGCCCATGCTCTGGTTGAGCAGCAGCGTGATGTCCTGCGGCATGCCGGCCTGTGGGCCCTGCGCGATGAAATCGAATGGGTCGATGGCCTGCTCCTGCGTCTGGCCCTGCGCGCCATGGAGTACGAAGCCCATCCGGTAGCCGGCAGCGGTTTCCTGCAGGTCGATCAGGTGGAGGTAGTGCGCCCAGGTTTCGGCCCAGTCCTCCCAGGGGTGCGAGGTGGCGTAGCTGCTCACATAGGCGGTCTGCCAGTCGGGCTTGGGGTTCTGGTAGTGGCGCTCCAGCGCCTGGCCATAGTCTTCGCGTTCGTCGCCGAACATCTGGCGGAACGCGGCGAGTTCCGCTTCATTGTTCTGGAAGAACTGGTCCCAATAGAAGTGGCCGACTTCGTGGCGCAAATGGCCCAGCAACGTGCGGTAGGGCTCATGCAGGGCAATGCGCCGGCGCGTGCGTTCGGCGTCGTCGGCCTCGGCGATGTTGATGGTGATGAGGCCATTGGCATGGCCGGTCATCACCGGGTCCTCGCCCGGCACGTCCTCCAGGAATTCGTAGACCGGCGTGACCGGGCGGCCCTCCAGCCCCAGTTTGGCCAAGGTGTAGTAAAGGCGCCGCTTGGCATTCTCGATGGTGGTCCAGTGCTGCAGGTTGCCCGGGACGGAGAGGTTGGGAATGGTGCGCGTCTGCCGGCAGGAGACGCAATAGGCCTCGGGGTCACCGGCATCGAGCAGGAAGTTGCAGGCCTGGTGGTCGATCTGGTTGCGGCATTGGCGGTAGCGTGTGGCCGGGATGATCTCGCCGGGTTGGGGTACCAGTTGCCACAGCGGTGGCGTACCGGCATCGCTGGCCGGCGCGCCGCTGTCCTGGGCGGGAGCGATGGCCAGCATACCCAGGGTGTTGGGATCGAAGCCGAGCGCGTGGCCGCATTGCATGCAGACGCTGTTGTCAAAGAAGACCAGGCTGGCGCAGTGGGTGCATTGGAAGGTTTTCATGGATGCGTAGGGGGAGTGAATGCCTTGGATCGGTGCTGCCTTGGATGTCCCTGCGGGCACGCAAGCGGCGTGCCCGCAGGGGTTTGTCCCTAGCGGGACTGCGGATCAAAGCCTTTACACATTAGAATTCTGTCGGAAAATAGCACGATCGTTCTATTTTGATCTTCAACCATTCAAGGAGACTTCATGACGGCTGAATACAAGGTGCATGATGAGGTGGCCATCATCACGCTGAACAATCCGCCGGTCAATGGCCTGGGGTATTCGACCCGCAAGGCCATTGCCGATGGCATCGACCAGGCCACCGCTGACGCGTCGGTCAAGGCCATCGTCATCACCGGCGCGGGCAAGGCATTCAGCGGCGGTGCCGACATCAACGAGTTCGGCAAGGACAGCGCCTTTCGCGAGCCCAACTTGCATGGTGTGATCTCCGTGATCGAGAACGCCGACAAGCCGGTGGTGGCCGCGATCCACAGCATTGTCATGGGCGGCGGTCTGGAACTGGCGCTGGCCTGCCACTACCGCGTGGTGGCTGCCGGCACCAAGGTGGCGCTGCCGGAGGTCAAGCTCGGCCTGCTGCCTGGTGCCGGTGGCACGCAGCGCCTGCCGCGTGTGATTGGCGTGGAGGCGGCCCTGAACATGATCGTCAGCGGTGAGACGGTACCCGCAGAAGTGCTGGCGAGTCTGCCCGGACAGAAGCTTTTTGACGAAGTGGTCGACGAGCCGGGCCGGGTGGTCGAGGCCGCCGTGGCCTTCGCCCGCTCGGTGGACGATGTGCGGCCGCTGCCCAAGGTGCGCGATCTGCCGGCCAGGCACCCGCAGGGCGAGGCCTTCTTCCAGTTTGCCCGCAACACGGTGGGGGCGATGGTCAAGCACTTGCCGGCCCCACTCAAATGCCTCGAAGCCGTCGAGGCGGCCACCAGGCTGCGCTTCGACGAAGGCCTGGCCAAGGAGCGCGAGCTGTTCCTGAACCTGATGTGGACGCCCGAGTCGCGGGCGCTGCGCCACCTCTTCTTTGCCGAGCGCGCCGCATCCAAGATCGACGACGTGCCGGCCGATACGCCGCAGCGCAAGATCGGGCGGGTCGGCGTGATCGGCGCTGGCACCATGGGTGGCGGCATTGCGATGAACTTCCTCAACGCCGGCATTCCGGTGACGATTCTGGAGACCAGGCAGGAGGCCCTGGATCGTGGCGTCGGCGTCATCCGCAAGAACTATGAAGACCGCATCAAGAAGGGCAAGCTGAAGCAGGACAAATACGAGAAGACCATCGCGCTGCTGTCCACCACGCTGGACTATGCCGATCTGAAGGACGTCGATCTGGTGATCGAAGCCGTGTTCGAGGAGATCGGCGTCAAGGAGCAGGTGTTCAAGAAGCTCGATGAAGTCATCAAGCCCGGCGCCATCCTGGCTTCCAACACGTCCACGCTGGATCTCAACAAGATCGCCTCATTCACCCAACGTCCGCAGGACGTGGTGGGCCTGCACTTCTTCAGCCCCGCCAATGTGATGAAGCTGCTGGAAGTGGTGCGCGGTGAGAAAACCGCCAATGACGTGCTGGCCACGGTGATGGCCCTGGCCAAGAAGATCAAGAAGGTGGCGGTGGTGGCCGGCGTGACCGACGGCTTCATCGGCAACCGCATGATCGAGCAGTACAGCCGCCAGGCCGGCTTCCTGATCGATGAAGGCGCCACGCCGCAACAGGTGGACAAGGCCATTGAGAAATTCGGCTTTGCGATGGGGCCGTTCCGCATGGGCGACCTGGCGGGCAACGACATCGGCTGGGCGATCCGCAAGCGCCGCGCCGTCGAGAAGCCCGGGCTGCGCTACAGCAGGACCGCCGACCTGCTCTGCGAGAAAGGGCGCTTTGGCCAGAAGACCGGCGCCGGCTGGTACGACTATGCGCCGGGCAAGCGCGATCCGATCGTCAATCAGGAAGTGCTGGAGATGATCGAGCAGTACCGCAAGGACGAGGGCATCACGCCGCGCAAGATCAGCGACGACGAGATCGTCCAGCGTCTGGTGTTCTCGCTGGTCAACGAGGCCGCGCACATCCTGGAGGAAGGCTTTGCGCAGCGCGCCAGCGATGTGGACATCGTCTACCTCTATGGCTATGGCTTTCCGTTCTGGCGCGGTGGCCCGATGAACTATGCCAACGAGTTCGGCCTGTTCAACGTGGTCGAGGCCATGAAGCGCTTCGCCCGCAACCCGCACGACGACGTCGATTTCTGGCAACCCGCGCCGCTGCTGGCCCGTCTGGTGGCCGAAGGCAAGCAGTTCAAGTAATTCAACCCCATTCAAGCACTGGGCGCAGGGCATGGCAGACCATGCCCGCAAGCCGGAAAAAGGATATTCCATGACATCTGCAGTGATTGTTTCCACCGCGCGCACCCCGCTGGCCAAGAGCTTCAAGGGTTCATTCAACCTCACCCATGGCGCCACGCTGGGCGCGCATGCCGTGCGGCACGCCGTCGAACGTGCCGGCATCGAGGCCGCCGACATCGAGGACGTGCTGATGGGCTGTGCCACGCCCGAAGGGGCCACCGGCGCCAACATCGCGCGCCAGATCGCGCTGCTGGCGGGCCTGCCCATCACCGTCTCGGGCGCCACGGTCAACCGCTTCTGTTCTTCGGGCCTGCAGACCATTGCGATGGCCGCGCAGCGCATCATCGCCGGCGAGGGCGATGTGTACGTGGCCGGCGGCGTCGAGAGCATCTCCTGCGTGGCGCCGGTGATGAACCAGCACATGCTCACCGACCCGGAACTGCTGAAGATCAAGCCGGAAATCTACTGGTCCATGCTGCAGACGGCCGAGCAGGTGGCCAAGCGCTACCACATCAGCCGCGAGCAAATGGACGAGTACGGTGCAGGCAGCCAGCAAAAGGCCGCTGCTGCGCTGGAAGCCGGCCTCTTCAATGAAGAGATCGCGCCGATTTCGGTGATCGCCGGCGTGGCCGACACCACCACTGGCATGCGCACCAAGAAGGTCACCGTCTCGCAGGACGAGGGCATCCGCCCCGGCACCACTGTCGATGCCATCCGCAACATCAAGCCGGCACTGCCTGGCGGCACGGTGGCGGCCGGCAATGCCAGTCAGTTCTCCGACGGCGCTGGTGCCTGCGTGCTGGTGGCCGAGGACTATGCGCAGCGCCACAACCTGCAGCCGCTCGGCCGCTTCCTCGGCTTTGCGGTGGCCGGCTGCGAGCCTGACGAGATGGGCATCGGCCCGGTGTTCGCGGTGCCGAAGGTGCTCAAGAAGCTCGGGCTGAGCGTGGATGACATCGACCTCTGGGAACTCAACGAGGCCTTTGCCGTGCAGGTGATCTACTGCCGCGACCGCCTGGGCATTCCGCCCGAGAAGCTCAACGTCAATGGCGGAGCCATTGCGGTGGGCCATCCCTATGGCGTCTCGGGTCAGCGCCTGACCGGTCACGCGCTGATCGAGGGCAAGCGCCGCGGCGCCAAGCGGGTGCTGGTGACCATGTGCATTGGCGGCGGCATGGGCGCCGCGGGCGTGTTCGAGGTACTGTGACGGTGTGATGACTGGCAGGCAGGGACTGCTGCCCGTCATACCGCTGATTCATTCATATCGCCGATACAAAAAGAGGCCTCCGCATGGAGGTCTCTTTTTGCGTGTGAAGGTGACAGCGCCGGGCACCCGGTGAGCGACCCGGGCCTTCGTCACATGGCGCGGTGCTTGTTGCGGAGCATTTGCTCGAACTCGCCGAGCGGCTGCGGCTTGCCGATGAAGTAGCCCTGCCAGATGTGGCAGCCGCATTGGCGCAGGTAGTCCACCTGCAGGGCGGTCTCGACGCCCTCGGCCACCACTTCCAGGCCGAGCGAGAGGCCCAGGCCGACGATGGTGCGCACGATGCTGGCGTCATTGGGGTTGCTGCTGAGGTCGCGCACGAAGCTGCGGTCGATCTTGAGCTGGCACAGCGGCAGGCGTTGCAGGTAGCTCAGCGACGAATAGCCGGTGCCGAAGTCGTCCAGCGAGAAGCCGACACCATATTCCTTGAGCTGCGACATGCGCATGATGGCCTGGTCGACGTTTTCGAGCAGGACACTCTCGGTCAGCTCCAGCTTCAGGCGCTGCGCCGGCGCGCCGGTGCTGGCCAGCGCCGTGAGGACCTGCTGCACGAAATTGTCCTGCTTGAACTGGCGCGGGCTGACGTTGACCGAAAGGCTCAGCGTGGCGGTGTCTTCGTGCTGTGCCCATATGGCCAGTTGCTTGCAGGCCTGGTGCAGCACCCAGTTGCCCAGCGGCAGGATCAGGTTGCTCTGCTCGGCGGTGGAGATGAACTGATCGGGCGAGACGAAGCCATCGTCGCCATGGCGCCAGCGCAGCAGCACTTCGGCGCCGGTGATGCGGCCATCGCAGACCTGCGGCTGGAAGAACAGCATGAACTGGTCCAGCGCCATGCCGGCGCGGATGTCCTCTTCCAGCGCGGCGCGGGCGCTGGCGTTCGCCTGCATGGCCGGATCGAAGAAGCGCAGCTTGCCGGGGCCGGTCTGCTTGGCCTGGTGCAGGGCCATGTCGGCGCGGCGCATCAGCTCCTCGGAGCCGACCTGCAGGCTATGGAACACGGTGATACCGATGCAGGCATCGATATGCAGCGTGTGCCCGTCGATGACCTGCGGCTCCTGCAGGCTGGCGATGATGCGGTGCCCCAGATCCTTGCACAGGCGCACCGCCTCGTCTTCGGTGGACGCCAGGGCGCTGAGCAGGATGATGAATTCGTCGGCCCCCGTGCGGGCAGTGGTCTGGTCGCGCGGAATCAGTGCGTGCAGGCGGTTGGCGACCTCGCGCAGGATGGCGTCGCCGCTGCTGTGGCCGTGCGCCTCGTTGAGGGTCTTGAACTTGTCCAGGTCGAGCAGCAGCAGGGCGCCATGCCACTGGTGCTGGCTGCTGGTCAGCAAGGCCTGCTGCAGGCGGTCGAGCAGCAGGCGGCGGTTGGGCAGGCCGGTGAGGCCATCGTAGAAGGCCAGCATGCGGATTTCTTCCTCGGCCTGCTTGTGGGGCGTGAGGTCGACCAGCGTCAGCACGACCTGATCGTCGAGCATGATGCCGGCCAATTCGACGGTGCGCACCAGCGTGCCGGGTTCGCTCTGCAGGCTGATCTCCATCGGCGCGATCAGGCCGTTGCTGGTCAGCGCGCTTGCCGAGAGCTCGTGCCAGCGCCGGTGCATGTTGTCCCGGTAGCGCGGGTTGCAGATGGCCTTTTCCCACCACTCGTCGAACGAGCCCAGGCCCTGCGGCCCGAGCTTCGAAAAGGCCACGAACTGTGGGTTCATGAAGCTGATGCGCCATTGGTTGTCGAGAATGCACAGGCCCACCGGCAACTGCTGGAAGACGAGCTGGTTTTTCTCGATGCGGCGCTTGAGCTCGGCCTCGAGCTTCTTGGCGGGGCTGAGGTCGACGGCGATCAGCAGCTCGCCGGGCTCGTAAGCCTGGCTGTCGCCAGCATTCGACGGCCAGTTCTCGATGCGCAGCAGATCGACCCAGACGTAATGCCCCAGGCTGTGCAGCAGGCGCACGTTCTGCGTGCGCAAAAGGTTGAACTGCGTCCCATCCGGGCTGCCCGGTGGCGTGTGCAGCACCGCCGGCAGGTCGTCGGTGTGGATGACGTCCTTGAGCGTCAGCGCCCGCAGCGCCTCCTGGCTGTAACCCAGCAATTGCGAGAAGCGCTGTGTGCTGTGCATGAAACGCCCGGCGCCGGGTTCGGTCTCGGCCATGGGCAGCAAGGGCTGGTTGATGAAGGCCCGGTAGCGCAGCCAGCCCTGGTAGGCGTGCATGCGGTAGTGCTGCATCTTGCCGAGCTGGAGCCATTCATATCTGCGTTCGTGAATGAGCAGCCCCAGCAGCAACAGCAGGCCCAGGGCGGCGAGCAACTGCGGACCTATCGGGGCGAGGCTTTCACGCAGCTCGGCGCCGGCATCGCCGGGCCATGCCATGGCTTGGGGACGGAAGTCGAGCACCACTGCCTGGCCCAGCAGCGGCAGTACCATCTGCAGGTGGCCGCCGGCGTGGCTGAGCGCCGGTGGCGTGGCGGCATGGATGGCCTCGGCGGCAGGACGGGCGGTGACCTGCAGACCGGGAATCGGGGCCATGCGCTGGAGCTCGCGAACCCAGTCGTCGAAATCGAGATTCATCGCAATCAGCGGCCCTTGGGTCGCTGGCGGGCGATGGTTCCGGGACGAAGGCTTGGGCTGCGGCGTGCTGGCGGGCAATGCCACCAGCGTCAGGCCGCTGTCGTGGTTGAAGACGGCCTCGACCACGGCTGTTTTGCGTGGTTGCGCCAGCCGTGCCAGGATTTCGCCCCCTTGCGTGCTGGAGGCATCCGGCGAGAGCATGCGCACGATGTGGGCTCCCGCGAACTCGGGGGTCTGGATGGCATCGAACCATTGCTCGATCAGCGACTGGTTGTCCGCCTGCGCATCCGGCTGCAGGCTGGCCTGCAAGTTCAGCAGAAAGCGCGCATAGGATTGCGCGCTGCTTTGCATCGCAGTGGTGAATTGCCAGGCCTGGCTCTCGAGTTGGCGCTGCGAGGCCTGTGCCGCAGCCCGCTGGCGCTGCACCTGCAGGTTCCAGAGGCCGCTCAATATCACCAGTAGCAGCACGCCCGCCACCAGCCAATAGCCGCGGCGCACATGAAGGGCTGGGAGGGAGGAGTGAGGCATGCGGGCGAGGCGTTCGGAATGGCCGCTGCGCAGGGAGCTGTCAGGCGGCGCGGGCTTGCCCGGTTGATTATCGTATGAAAAGCAGGGCGCCAATGGCCGTCCAGGCCCGTCGGCAATCGTCTAAGACAGCCCAATAGTGGGGTCAGCGGTGCTGCTGGTCGCGCATCCGCCACAGCGTGGCGAAATGGCTGATCGGGCCGTTGCCATGGCCGACGTGCAGCGCATCAGCGTGACGGATGCTGTCGGTCAGCCAGTTCTTGGCCTCGCGCACGGTGTCCTCCCAGCCGGCGCGTTGCGGGCGCAGCGTGGCCAGCGCGGCGGAATAGGAGCAACCGGTGCCGTGCGTGTTGCGGGTGTGGATGCGCTCGCCGGGAAATTCGGTGACGGTACCAGCCGGGGTGACCAGCGCATCGGGCGCATGCGCGCCCTGCAGGTGGCCGCCCTTGGCCAGCACATGCACCTGGTACTGTGCGGCCACCTGCCGAGCCTGCTGCAGGACCGCCGCCCAGTTGTCCGCTTCCGCGGCATTGGCCAGCACCGCCAGCTCGGGCATGTTGGGCGTGATCAGGTCGGCGGTGTGCAGCAGCGCGCGCAAGGCCGATTCGGCTGCGGCATCGAGCAGGCGGTCGCCGCTGGTGGCAACCATCACCGGATCCAGCACCACCACGGGCGGGCGGTGTGCGGCCAGCCAGTCGGAAACCACTTCGATGATGCCGGTGTTGCCCAGCATGCCGATCTTGACGGCATCGATCTGCACGTCATCGCTGACGGCATCGAGCTGTTCACGCAGGAATGGCAACGGCGGAATATGGATGGCGCGCACCCCCTGGGTGTTCTGCGCCACCAGCGCGGTGACCACGGCCATGCTGTAGCCCCCATTGGCGCCAATGCTCTTGAGGTCGGCATGGATGCCGGCGCCGCCGGTGGGGTCGGTGCCGGCGATGCTCAGCACGCGGGGGATGGCTGCAGGCTGTGTCATGGGAGGGGCCTCATCAAGTAACGGAACGGGGATTGCGGTTCGGCTCAATGGGCGGGCGTATCCAAGGACGTGCCAGGGGCGTCCGGGATGCCTGCACGCCAGGCCTCGGCCAGCGTCCGGGCTGCTGCCTTGGCATCTGCGGCGGCGCAGATGGCACTGACCACGGCTGCGCCATCGAAGCCCGCAGCGCGCAGACCGGCCAGATCGGCCGCCGTGACGCCGCCAATGGCCACGGCCGGCAGGCGGGTGTGCCGGCGCAGCCGCGCCAGCGCAGCCAGGCCGATGGGCGCTGGCGCATTTTTTTTGCTGGTGGTCGCATGCAGCGGGCCAATGCCGACGTAGTCGATCACGCCGGAGTGCCCGGCCGCCTCCAGCGTGGCTGGCGTGCCGGCGCTCTGGCCGATGATGGCGGCCGGCCCCACCAGCTGGCGCACCAGCTGCGCCGGCAGCTCGGACTGACCAATGTGCACGCCATCGACCTTGGCCCCGGCGGCGCGGGCAGCCAGGTACACGTCCACCCGGTCATTGACCAGCAGCGTCACATGGGGCGGCACCACGGCGGCAGCGGCTTGCACGGCAGCGAGGAAATCGCGCGCCGAGGCGTCCTTTTCGCGGACCTGCACGATGGTTGCGCCACCGGCTATGGCCTGCTGGACGGTTTGTGCGAGGCTGCGGCCAGCCTTTTCGCACTGGCCGGAATCGGTGACCAGATAGATGGAAAGATCGAATGTGCGCTTGTTCATGGACTGGGCCCGGAATGCCACCGGCAAGCGGCAAGCGGCCGGCGCGATGGCAGATGGATGGATGGAGGAACTGGCGAACCGCGAACCAGAATGGGCAGGCCGGCCGGTGTGGAACAAGCCAACAAGCGATGCCGCGCTGGTTGCCGTCCCCGCACGGTCATCAGGTGGCGGCCACCTCGATGCGAGCCTGCGTCAGCACCTCATGCGCGGACAGGGAGGCCAGTTCGTCGATGAAGCGCACGGCAAAGCTGCCCGGCCCTCGGGCTTGGGCTGCGGCGCGCTCGGCTGCGATGGTATAGATGGCCACGGCCGCCACCGTGGTGGCCAGCCGTTCGGCGGGCGTGGCCGCCAGTGCGGCGCAGGCTGCCATCACCCCCCCGAGCGCGCAGCCGCCACCGGTGACCTGGGTCAGCAGTGGCGTGCCATTGGCCACGCGCACCTGGGTGTGGCCATCGGTGATGAAGTCCACCGGACCGGAGACGGCCACCACCCCGCCGGTGCGCAGCGCCAGCGCAATCGCCGTCTGTTCGGCCTGGGCTACGCTGTCGGTCGCATCGACACCGCGGCCGCCACCTCCGCCGCCTGCCACGGCGATGATTTCGGAGGCATTGCCACGCACCACGGCGGGCTCGAAAGCCAGCAGTTGCCGTGCCAGTGCGGTGCGCACGGGCAGCACGCCCACGGCCACCGGGTCGAGCACCCAGGGCGTGCCTGTCTCATGGGCTGCTGCCGCGGCTTCGAGCGCGGCCTCGACCTGAGATGGCGTGGGGGTGCCCAGATTGATCAGCAGGCCCGAGGCCAGCCGAGCGAACACCCCGGCCTCTGCGGGAATGTCGACCATGGCGGGCGCCGTTCCCAGCGCCAGCAAGGCGTTGGCGGTGAAATTGGTGACGACGCTGTTGGTGATGGCCTGCACCAGCGGCGTCTGGCGGCGCAATTGCGCCAGCGTCCGGGCGGTGAAGGCGGGAAAGTCCGGTGGATTCGATGAATCCACGCCAGTTGGAATGGAGGATATGGTGTCGCTCATTGTGACAATCCCTACGCCAGTGCGAATTAGATCAGGTTCAACGGGTGTGTTCTCAGCGCAGGCCATGACCGTGCCGCCATTGCAGGCAGCGCAGAGGCCGGTGCACCCCGTGCCACGCGGCGCCATCCTATCATGTGGGAGGTTGAGTGGTCATGCTGTGGCCGCTTCGTGCCCGCTTGCCGAGCCGTGTCTTGACTGCCGGCAGGAGTTCGCACGAAATGATTGCACCTGTGGTGAAGAGGATCGATGGTGAGACACTACAATCGGATACAAGTTCTCGGGGGGGATGATGGGCAGTGCGGCGCATGCCGCTTGTTGCGCCCGCGTTTCTTGCTGCCATTGATCGTGATTGAATGAAGCGGAGGGGCTGGCCAGGTCGCCGCGCTTCCATGACGGATAGGCCATGTCCATTTATCGTTGCAATAGTTGCGGCTTCATTGCCGAGGTTCTCCCCGTTGAAGGACAGCAGGCCTTCTGCGGCCGTTGCGCCAAGCCTGTGACGGTGTATGGCACCGTGTTTTTTGTTGAGAAGCTGCTGCAGCGCTATGCGTTGGCGCTGCGGGAGATCAAGGCCCTGAAAGTGGCGCAGGAGGAGGAAGGCGAAGTCGAGGTGTCGGCGGCAGCTGCTTCCGCGAAAGGGGATGCACCGGTTGCGTTGGACAATGCCTTTCTACCTACGCAAGAGCAGCATGCGCCGTTGCAGTCGTGGTTTCATGCCCGGAACATCCTGGCGAAATTCGCCTACGACAACGTCAACATGGATGGCTATTTCGACGAGGCAGCCCGTCAGATTGGCGAGCACTATGAGCTCCTTGCCGATGTTCTCGGGCGCATTGGTTGGAGTTATCGCAAGAGCCATTCCGGCCTGAACATCGAACTGGCGCGATTGGCGCAAAAGGATGCTGCCACCATCACCCGCTTGTGCCGCAATTGGTATGGCGGGGCCCTGTTTGCCAAGTATTTCTATCAGAAGAATGAAAAGATCCTTCGGCTGGGCCTGCAGCCGGCGCAGCCGGCACGCCAGTTTTTCATGGGCGCCTGGCTGGAATGGTTTGCCATCGATGCTCTGCTGGACGTGTTTGGCCAGAACCGCCAGCAGTCTTTCTCGTGTGCCAGGGGCGTGAAAGTGGTCTTTCCCAACGAAGACCTGCAGGAACTGGATGCGGTGGCCCTGGTGGGAGAGCGTCTGGTGAGCATCGAATGCAAGACAGGGGAGTTTCGCCACGAAATCGACAAGCTCAGCCGGCTGCAAAAACGCATTGGCCAGCCGGCTGAGCAATTCATCATTTGCGCTGCGCAACTCGATGCTGCGCAGGCGCAGGGCCTGAGCAGCATGTATGGCATGACGTTCACAAATGTGCAGACGTTGGTGCCTTACCTGCAGCGTCTGGCGCAAAGGCAGTGAAGTCGCCAGGCATGATCCAGTCTCGGCAGCCTGCCTCACGCATCCTGTTTGTGTGTACTGGCAACATCTGCCGCTCTCCAACCGCCCATGCGCTGCTGCAGCAGAAGGCGCAGGCCATGGGTTTGTGGCTGCTGGTGGACAGTGCCGGCATTTCCGATGAGGAGGCCGGGCGTCCGATGGATGCACGCAGCGCACGGGAGCTGGTGCGGCGTGGCCATGCGCCGCTGGCGCATCGGGCACGCCAGATCAAGACGGCGGATTTTCTGGCCTTCGACCATTTGATCGGCATGACCCGGGTGCATTGCGCCAGCATGGCGCGACTGCGGGAGCAGGCCGGGCGCCGGTTTCCGGGCCGGTCGCTTGGCGAGGTGGGACTGATGCTGGATTGGCTGCCGGGCCAGCCGCGGGGCCAGGATGTGCCAGACCCGTGGTACGGGGGGCCGGCCGATTTCGTGCGGGCGTTCGAGCTGATTGACGAGGCGGTGGATGCGCTTCTGGCGCAACTGCAGGCATGAATCGGCGCGGGTGTTCAGCTGCTGGCATATTGCGCGCGCAGTGCATCTCCCGGCGGTGGCCAAACAGCCATCTTGGTTTTCCCGCGCGTGTTGATGCGCTACGGCGTCGACGACGCCATCGATGGTAGCGCCGCGTACCTGCGGGTTGGCAGGCCGAAGTGGCTGCGCAGGGTGGCGTTGGCGTAATGCGTACGGAAGATGCCGCGTTGCTGGAGCAGCGGAATGACCTCGTGGGCGAACTGTTCCAGGCCGCCGGGCAGCCATGGGCAAATCAGATTGAAGCCATCGACCGCTTCTGCTTCCAGCCATGTTTGCATGCGTGCGGCGAGCCCTGTGGGCGTGCCCACATACGTCAGGGGAGAATCTGCAGACGGCGCGTCGCTTGGGCGCCGTGCTGCTGCGGCATAGGGTGCCAGTGCGTTGGCGCGTTCCGCTGCCGCTGCGTCGCTGGAGGCCAGCACGAATCGCAACGCGCCCATGACCCGAATCGAATCCGGTGTGCGTCCTGCCGCTGCGCAGCGCGCGCGCATTTTCCGGCGAAAAACGGCGGCCTGTGCGGGATCGTTTGGGCGCACGAACACCAGATCGGCGTGGCTGGCCGCGAGGGTTTCGTCCTGCGCGGTCCGCACCGCATGGCTGAGCAGCGGCTGGCCTTGCGGCGGGCGTGGCACATCCAGCGGGCCCTGCACCGAAAACCACCGGCCTTGGTGTTCGATGGCATGGTTCTGGGAGCCGTCCACCGCAGCTTGTCCAGTGCCGTCGCATTGCAAGGCGTGATCACCCCAGCTGTCCCACAACTGGCGGGTGACTTGCACGAATTCGAGTGTGCGGGCGGGATCGCAGCAGGTTTGCGGATCCACTGTCTTGCCATATTGCGCGAGGGTCTCCGCTGGCAGTGCCGCTCGGATGTCCCAGCCGGCGCGGCCCTGGCTGATGTGGTCCAGCGAAGCCAGGCGACGGGCGATGTTGTAGGGCTGCGCGGTCGGGGTGGCTGCGGTGGCAATCAAGCCGATGCGGTTGGTGTGCGCGGCCAGGACCGCGCAGGTGGTGAAGGGTTCGAGACCGAACAGCGCCGAACCTGTGCGTGTGGCGGCCAGGTGGTTGCGGTCGGTGCAAAGAATGGCATCCAGGCATGCGTGCTCGGCAGTTTGCGCGAGTTCGCGCCACGCCGCCGGGCCGTTGGTGTAGCTGGAAATAGCGGTGGGGGCCTGCCAGGCCCCCATGCCGGCATCGCCCCACACCAGGTTCAAGTGCAGCTGTTTCATCGGTGTGCTTTCAGGCTTTGGCGAACGGAGTGATGGGAAGGACGGCGGCGTTGGCATGGTCGCGCCGAGGGAGGGGACGTGGCAGGTCGAAGTGGCCGCGCAGCGTGCTGGCATCGTAGGCTTTGCGGTGGATGCCACGGCGCTGCAGCGCGGGCACGACCTGCTCCACGAACAGCTGGTTGGACTCGATGGACGGCCACATCATGGTGAAGCCGTCGCAGGCGCGGGCCTCGAACCATTCATGGATCAGGTCGGTGACTTCCTCGGGGGTGCCGACGAAGCCGTGGTGAGCCTCCTGTGCCTGCAGTTGGCGGGGGGTGAGGCGGTAGCGCCGCACGATGTCCAGCATCAGGTCGGAGCGGCCTCGCATGCCATTGGTGGTGCCGGCCTCGGGCAGCAGTGCCAGGGGGATGGGCTCGTCGGGTGGCAGCACGCTCAGGTCCACCCCCACGAATTCGCGCAGGCGGGCCTCGCCCCGGCCGCGTCGCAGGGCACGGGCGGCGGCCATGTCCTCGGCTTGCGCACGCGTGGGCGCAATGATCGGCATCAGGCCTGGCAAGATGCGAATTCCTTCAGGGTCACGGCCGAAGCGGGCGGCACGCTGCTTGACGTCGGCGTAGAAATCCCGGGCGATGGGCAGCAGTGGCTGCGCCGTGAAAATCACCTCGGCCCAGCGCGCTCCGAAATCCCGCCCGGCATGTGACGAGCCTGCCTGCATGCGTACCGGGTGGCCCTGGGGCGGGCGGGGCAGATTCAGCGGGCCTGGCACATCGAACCAATGCCCGTGGTAATCGATCGGGTGGATCTTGTCCGGATCGAGCCACCCGCCACCCGCACCCGTTGCCGCGCGGTCCTGCGCGGTGCACAGCGCATCGTCGTCCCAGCTGTCCCACAGCCGGGTGACGACCTCGATGACCTCGTGGGCGCGTTCATAACGCAGATCATGCTCGAGATGCTGGTGCTCGCTGTAGTTGGCGGCCACCGAGCCGACTGCGGTGGTCACCATGTTCCAGCCGGCACGGCCTGCGCTCAGGTGGTCGAGGGAGGCGAACAGGCGGGCCAGATCGTAGGGCTGGTTGTAGGTGGTCGAGACCGAGCCAATCACGCCGATATGGCGGGTGACGGAAGCCAGCGCGCTGAGCAGCGTCAGCGGCTCCAGCGAGAAGCCCGCGCGGTAGGTGTAGAAGTCGGCCATGAACAGCGCATTCATGCAGCCGCGTTCTGCCAGGCGTGCGCGTTCGGTCAGCTGGCTGAGGTCGAACAGCAGCGGAGGCTGGTCGCAGGGCTCGCGCCAGGCTTGCTCCAGCCAGTCAATGCAGGAGTTGAAATGGAGTCTGCGGGGTGGTTTCATACCGTGGTTTTCTGGCTTTTGTAGATGAGGAAGATCAGGTAGGGCGTTCCCACCAGCGCGACGATGGCACCGGCGGGCAGCTCGGCAGGCTGCGCCATCAAGCGCGCCAGCCAGTCCGCAAGCACCAGCAGCAAGGCCCCCAGAAGTGCGGCGGTGGGAACCAGTGCGCGGGTGGCCTGGCCCACCAGCAGCCGCGCCATGTGCGGAGCCAGCAATCCGACGTAGCCGATGGGCCCGGTTTGCGCCACGCACAAAGCCGCGAGGATGGCGCTCAGCGCCACGGCGGCAGAGCGCGTCGGCACCACGGCCAGCCCGACGCCCTGGGCGCCATGGTCGCCCAGCGCCAGGGTGTCGAGCGCGGGGCCGAGCAGCCACGCCGCCAGGCCGATTGCGAGCAGCGCCGGTGCCAGCAGCCATACGGATTGCCAGTCGCGCGCATACAGGCCGCCAACCAGCCATACCAGGGGAGAGTCGGTGAACCGGTTGTGCAGAACCAGTGTCTGCACCCAGGCGGAGGCCATGGCCGAGACCGCCACACCAATGAGGATCAGGGTCGTGGGTGCAAACCGGCGCCGTGCCGCCAGTACGAAGACGATGGCGGTGACCAGCCATGCCCCGGCGAGGCTGGCGCCCATGATCAGGCCGGCCGACCGCACCGTGGGCCACAGCACCAGCATTGTCAGCACCCCCGCCGAGGCACCGGCATTGATTCCCAGCAGCGAGGTATCGGCCAGAGGGTTGCGCACGGCGGCCTGCATCAGCAGGCCTGCGATGGCGAGGCTGGCGCCGGCGGTGGCTGCCAGCAACAAGCGCGGCATGCGCAGTTGCCAGACGATGTGCTGCTGCAGCCAGTCGCCGGTGCCGGCGAATGCCCGCCACAGCGCGTCAAAGTCCAGGCGCTGGCCGTTGCCATCGAGCCGCAGCGACGCCAGCATGGCCAGCAGCAAGGCCAGGCCCAGGACCGACAAGAGCGCCGGCAAAGGGATCTGCACGGCCCGGCGCATGCCAAATGGTGTGGCCCCGGCGGCAGCCATGCCGCGGCCTGCGCGGCTATTCAGTATCAACCACAGCAGGCATGGCGCACCGAGGATGGCCGTGACGGCACCGACTGGTGGCGCTGCGGTGACGTTGCCAAAAAGATAGGTCAGGCTGTCGGCGCCCAGCAGCAGCGCGGCGCCGATCATGGCGCTGGCGGGCAACAGCGCGATATGGCGGCGCACCCCGAGCAGGCGGGCCAGGTGCGGCGCGATCAGGCCAATGAAGCCGATCGGGCCGGTGATGGCGACGGCGGATCCCGTCAGCACCAGCACCATGATCAGCGATGTCACCGTCACCGCCACGACATGCTGCCCGAGTGCCTGCGCCATGTCCCGCCCCATGCGGGCAATGTCGTACTGCCGTGCCAGCGCCATGGTGACGGCCATGGCCGCAACCATCGGCAGCGCCGTTTGCTGGATGGCCTGCCAGTTGTTCTGTCGCAGCATGCCGGCGCCCCAGCTGAGCACATAGCGGGTTTCGTTTTCATACAGGATCTGCAGCATCGCCGCGAACGAGCCCAGGCTCATCGAGACGATCAGGCCCGCCAGCACAACCCGCAAGGGCGTGGCGCGGTGCGCCCCCGCAAGGGCGTAGACCATGGCCACCGCCAGCAGGCCGCCTGCCATGGTGATGGGCACCGGCCAATGGTGCAGTGCGGCGGGTGCCAGCAAGGTCGCGATCACGACCGTGAGGTGGCTGCCCGCGCTGATGCCGAGGATGCTGGGCGACAGCATGGGGTTGCGCAGCATGGTCTGCAGCAGCGCGCCGCAGATGGCCAGCGCGCTGGCGCTCAGCAGGCCCGCGGCGACTCTGGGCAGACGGAACTGCAGCAGCACTTCGCGCACTACCGGCTCGGAGCTGCCCTGCCACAGCGCCGAGAGCAGGCGTGGCAGGGCAATGGGCGCTTCGCCCTGCATGAGGTTGAGCAGCGCCACCAGCACCAGCGCGATCGCGCAGGCGCCCACGACCAGCCATTCATGCCGTGTTGCAGCGTTCGACGCAGCCGTGTCGTGGCTCGCGGCGGCGCCACGGCCGTTTCCATTGCCATTGCCGCCGGCAAGGTGGGGTGCCATGTTCATCGTGGCTCCCGCAGCAATACCGCCAGCACGTCTTCAATGAACGCCTGCGCCGTCATCGGTCCTGCATACATCTGCCGGTAGGGCAGGGCATGCACATGGCTCTGCTCGACGAAGTCGAGCCTGCGCCACACGGAGGACTGCATCAGCTTGTCCACCCCCGCGGCATTGAATGGCATGTACAGCAGATGCACATGCTGCAGCGGCACCAGGGCTTCGACCGTGGTGACGTTGAAGGCCTTCTGGCGGTGGCGCGCATCGTCATAGCCATACTGCAGGCCCATGCGGCGCAGCAGCTCGGCTGGCGTGGAGTTGCTGTTGAACAGCATGACATCGGCGCCGGTAATGCCGGCATTGATGTTGGCCAGCACCACGGTCTGCCCGCCCCAGCCTGCCTGGGCCAGTGCCTGGCGTGCGTCCTGCAGCTGCGCTTCCAGACGCGCCATGAATGCCAGCGCCTGTGGCAGGCGGCCCACCGCCAGCGCATCCGCCTTGAACATGTCCACCATGTTGTCGAACTGGGAGCCGCCTTCGGCGGGGTAGACCTCGAAGGCCAGCACCGGTGCGATCGTGCGCAGCACGGCGTGATACTTCTGCACGGTGCGGGCGTTGCCGACGATCAGATCGGGCTGCAGGGTCAGCATGCGCTCCAGGTTCGGGTTGGCGGCCAGGCCGAGATCCACTACCTCGGCCCCCAGCGTGGGCGAGATGGCGGCGTAGGCCCGGGCGTAGGCGGCCTTGCCGCTGACGGCAATGGGCTGCAGGCCGACGGCCAGCAGGTTCTCGATGTGCCGGTTTTCCAGCGCGGCCACGCGCTGCGCCGGGGCGGCCAGGCAGGTTCGCCCGAATGCGTCGTCCTGGCAGATGGGCGATTGCGCAACGGCCAGGCGCAGCGTCAGCGTGCCAAGCCAGCACAGCGTCGCGGCCTGGATGCGCCGGCGGGTGTGGGGGGTGTTGAGCATGTCAGGCCTGTGGGCTGGCGGTGGTGCCGGGCTGCGGCGTGCTGGCGCAGGGGATGAACCACGGTTTGCCGGTGCCGGGATCGGTGAACAGCTGGGCTTCGATGCCGAAGATCTGCCGCAGCATGGGCGCGGTCACCACGTGTTCGGGCGCTCCTTGCGCGACGATGGCGCCGTCCTTGAGGGCGATCATGTGGTCGGCGACGCGTGCGGCCAGATTGATGTCGTGCAGGACCAGCACCAGGGTTCTCTGCCACTGGCGATTGAGTTGCTGCAGCAGTGCCAGCAGCTCCATCTGGTAGTTGATGTCGAGGTAGGTCGTGGGTTCGTCCAGCAGCATGACCGGGCTGTCCTGCGCCACCGTCATGGCCACCCAGACGCGCTGGCGCTGGCCGCCCGAGAGCTCTTCCACGGGCGTGTCGCGCCAGTCTTGCAGGCCGGTGACGGCAATGGCCTGCGCGATGGCAGCCTGGTCTGCCGGGCTGGGTTTGCGCAGCAGGCGGCGGTGCGGAAAGCGGCCATGGGCGACCAGTTCCGCGACGGTGGCGCCTTCGGGCACGACAGCCCCCTGCGGCAGCAGCGAGAGCTGGCGCGCCAGGGCCTTGCGCGAGAAGGCATCCAGTCTTTGGCCTTCGAGCAGAATCTGCCCGCTGACCGATGGCAACAGGCGCGCCAGCGCTTTGAGCAACGTGGATTTGCCCGAGCCATTCGGCCCGATCAGCACCGTGATCTGCCCGGCTGGAATCCGGGCATGCAGCCGCTCCAGCACGAGGCGATGGTGGTAGGCGACGTGCAGGTCCTGGACTTCGAGTGCGGCGGCGGCGGTCCCGCGCTCGGGCAGGGGCGAGTGGGCCGGCATCAGAACTCCATGTTCACGCTCGCGCTGACGCGGCGGCCCTGGACATAATCGCAGTAATTGGCGCTCCAGCAGCCGCCAACGGCCTGCTTGTCGGCAAGGTTGCTGATGTTGAGGCGCACATTCCAGCCCCGCATGGAGGATGAGGCGGCGCCCAGGTCGTAGGAGAACATGGCATCCCACAGGGCATAGGCCGGAATGCGGTTGGTGTTGGCGTCCTCTGCCCACATGGCGCCCACCCGGCGCACACCGGCAGAGGCAGAAAGCCCGGCCAGTGCGCCACTGTTCCAGCGGTGGCTCAACCAGAGCGATGCCATCTGGCTGGGGGTGTTGCTGGGTGTTTTGCCCTGCAGACCGGCGTTGTCCCGGCTGTAGCGCGCCTTCATCCAGGCATACCCGGCCGTGGCGGACCAGTTCCTGTTCAGGTCGACCTTGCCTTCGAGCTCCAGGCCCTTGACGCTGACCTCCCCGGACTGGACCGAATAGCTGCCGCAGTCGGCCAGTTGGGGTGCCGCATCGCAGGTGTGATCCAGGTCCGAGGTGCTGACGTTGCTGCGTTTGAGGTCATACACCGACGCCGTCAGGAAGCCGCGCCACTGCGTGGGGGCGTACTTCACGCCCACTTCCCATTGTGTGCCCACCGTGGGTTTGAATGCCGTGCCGAAGTAGTCCGTGCCAGAGGCCGGCTCGAACGAGCGCGAGTAGCTCACGTACGGGGCCACGCCGCCATCCATCAGGTAGGTCAGGCCAACGCGTCCCGAGGTGGCGATGTCTTTCTGGGTGGTGCTGGCCCCGGTGACCAGGTTGTCGGTGCTTGAGCGCGACCAGTCGCGCCGCAGGCCTGCCATGATACGCCACGGGCCTATGCTGGCCTGGTCCTGCACATAAATGCCGGTTTGTGTCAGCGTACTGCTGCTGTTGGTGCGCAATGCCAGCGTGCCCAGCGTCAGCTTGCCGTAGGTCGGGGCGAACAGATTGAAGACAGGACTGGTGGCGGCGGTGGAGGTCTGGTTGTCCGAACTGAAGCGGCGCCAATCGAGGCCCGCCACCACTTCATGGCGGACGAGACCAGTGCCAAAGCGGTAGCGCAGATGGTTGTCGGCGCTGGCCGCGCGCGACGTCGCCGCTTGCTGATAGAACGTTCTGGAAACCGTTTGACTGGCGCCCGTGAAAGCGCCGGGGGAGAGGAAATCGACGTCCGCATCGACCCAGGCGTAGCGGAAGTTGCCTTGGTACTGCAGTTGATCGTTCAGGTCGTGGGTGAGCTCCGTGCCGGCGAATGCCTGGCGGCGCGTGAAGTCATTGACCGAGGGATCCCCGGCCTGGAAGTCGCGCGAGAGGTAGCCCCATGGCGATGGCTTGAGGGTGCCGACCAATGGCAGGTAGGATGCGGAGCTGCCACCCTCGTCCCGCTGCAGGCCGACGTAGCTATACACCTTCGTGACGCCATTGGGTGCCCACAGCACGGAGGGCACCACCGAATAGCGCTTGGGAGTCACGGATGCGGCATCCATCTCGGAGCGCCGCGCCACGCCGGTCACCCGGAACAGCAGTGTGTCCTGCCCCGCCAGTTGCCCGCCCCAGTCAAGGTTCAGCTCCCGCTGTCCCTTGTTGCCCAGTCCCAGGCCAATGCGGTGCGGCGCCTCTGCCTGCGGGCGCTTGAGCTGCATGTCCACCAGGCCGCCGGTACCGGTCTGTCCGTAAAGCGCCGAGGCGGGGCCCTTGATGACTTCAACGCGCGAGAGGTGCGTGGGATCGACCTGAGCCACCGCCAGTGTGCCGGTGCCGCTCATCTGCATGTTGTTCAGGTAGATGTTGTTGATGCTGTAGAAGCCACGGATGCGCAGCCGGTCGAAGTAGCTGCTGCTGGTTTGCACTTCGGTCACCACGCCGGGCGTGTAGCGCAAGGTCTCCGACAGGCGGGCATTGCCGCGTTCGGCGATTTCCTGCGCGGTGATGACATTGATGGTTTGCGGAATCTCCAGCAGCGATGCATCGGTCTTGGAGCCGGCGGTGCTTTTCCTGGCCACATAGCCCGGCACATCGTCGGTGGCACCGGGCTCCTGTGCCGTCACCACGATTTCGGGCAACTCGATGGCCGCATGGCCGGAGGCCGCAGCGGGAAGGGACGTTTGCGCCTGTACGGCAGGCCAAATGCTGGCTGTGGTGAAGGCGATGAGGGTGTGGCGGAACAACGGTGGCATGGTGTGGTGAGAAGAAAAACAGTCCAGCAAAACAAACGGAAGGCCATGAGCGTCGGCATGCGCTGCCGCCAGCGGCAGCCTTGCCAGGGAAAACCGGGCTCTACCTCGCACCGGTGCCTGGCTTTCTGATGCGACGCTAGAATGTCATTCTTTAAAAATAAGACTCAATATCAAATGACATTTGTCACTGCTTCCAATTCCCATTTGCGAGCATTGGCGCTTCTACGTACGCATCCATGGCTGGCCGGTGCTTCGGCACAAGAGCTGGACGCTTTGGCTGCACACTGTCAAGTCATTGATTTTCATCAAGGACAGGCGATTTTTTCCAATGGTCAGCAGGTCGACGATATCCTGCTGATCGGCTCCGGAGTGGTCAACCGCGTCCGTCTGACCGACGATGGGGAGGAAAAAGTTTTCAGCCAAGCCCATCAGGGCAATATGGTTTCGCTGTTGGCCTTGTTCACCCCCAATGGCCGTCACCTGATGGAAGTGCGGGCCGCCACCGACGGAATGGGCGTGTTGGTGGAAGGCGAGGCGATGCGCAGCTTGTGCGCCGGCAATAGCCAGGTGTGCTACCGGATGCTGGAGCACGCCTCACGCCTGGTGGCCCACCAAGCCAATCAGATCGACTGGCTGACGTCCAGTTCTGCCGAAGAGCGCGTGGCTGACTACATTCTTCAGCACGCGCAGTGGCAGACGCCACAGCGCTTGCGCCTGCCGCTCTCGCGCACGCAAATTGCCGTCAAGCTGGGCATTCGTGCGGAAACCTTCAGCCGCATTCTGGCCAAATGGCGTAGCAAGGGATACATCACCCACTGCAAGGGTAATCTGCGCATTCTCGACAAAGAGGCCCTGAGCAACCTGGCGCCGCATCCGAGAAACGACGGGCCATGAGGAGCGCCGGCACAGGCCTGATGATGCGGGTTTGTTCGGCTCGGGATGCAGGCAGTGTCCGTGTGTTCACCGGGACCTTGGGGCGCTTGTGGCCCCGCTCGGTTTCAGGCTTTCAGGCGGCAACGCGCAGCATGCCCTTTTCCACGATGAAATCGATCAATGTCTGCAGGCCGTGGCCGGTCTTGAGGTTGGTGAAGGCCCAGGGGCGCTCGGGGCGCATGCGGTGGGTGTCTTTTTCCATCACTTCGAGGCTGGCGCCGACGTAGGGAGCGAGGTCGATCTTGTTGATGACCAGAAAATCCGACTTGGTGATGCCGGGGCCGCCTTTGCGGGGGATTTTCTCGCCCTCGGCAACGTCGATGACGTAGACCGTCAGATCGGCCAGTTCGGGACTGAAGGTGGCGCTGAGATTGTCGCCGCCGCTCTCGACGAACACCACATCGAGGTTGCCGAACTTCCGCGCCAGGTCTTCGACGGCGGCCAGGTTCATCGAGGCATCCTCGCGGATGGCCGTGTGCGGGCAGCCACCGGTCTCGACGCCGACGATGCGCTCGGGCGCCAGCGCGCCGGCCTCGGTGAGGATGCGCTGGTCTTCCTTGGTGTAGATGTCGTTGGTGACCACGGCGATTTCGTAGTCGTCGCGCATGGCCTTGCACAGCGCCTCGAGCAGTGCGGTCTTGCCGGAGCCGACCGGGCCGCCGACGCCGACGCGCAGGGGTTGTTGGTAGTTTTGCATGGTGTGCTTTCTTTCAGCGTTCTTGGAAGCCGTTGATAGGGAGGGCGGCGTTCAGGAGCGGAACAGCCGCGTGTACTGGGTTTCGTGCCGTGCCGAGGCGATGGCCACCAGCGGCAGGCCGCCACCGAGTTCGTCGTCACCCAGCGCGAGCGCGGCTTCCAGCGCCTCGGCAAGGGTGGCGCTGAGCTCGGCCAGCAGGGTCTGGGCGGCCTGCTGGCCGAAGGGCACGAGCTTGACGCCGGCCATCACGGCGCCTTCTAGCCAGCCAAAGCCATAGGCCAGCGCCAGTTCGCGCGGCGGCATCTGCCAGTGCCAGCCCAGCCAGGCCATGCCGCTGGCCTGCGTGAGCGCGGCGGCGCTACGCCAGGCCGGCGCCTGGCACAGCTGCCAGCCGTCCAGCATGCGGGCCAAGGCGGCGCCACGCTGGCGTTCCTCGGTGCGCAGCTCCTGCGTCTCGCGATTGGCCAGCAGGAATTCGCCCCAGCGCGCAAAGTCCTCGGCGGCACCGGTTGCGCAGGCCTGGTACAGGCGCTGCAGCACCGGCCAGTCCAGGTGCGCGAGGGTTTCGTGGATCTGCTCGTACTGCCACTGCCGGAAGCTGGCTTCATCATCGACCCAGCCGGCTTCGACGGCCCACTCCAAGCCCTGCGAATAGGTGAAGCCACCCACCGGCAGCGTGGCGCTGGCCAGTTGCAGCATGCGCAATTGGTGCAGGGACGGGACTGTCATCGTATCGGGACGAAAGGGACCGAAGGGCGTTCATCCGGCCAGCGCGGCCGCGGCGAAGGCGAGCAGGCCGCCGCCGGCGAACTGGCGCACGCGCTGGTGGCGGCGCAGCAGCAGGCCGGCGCCATAGCCGGCCGCCAGCAGCGCGGCACTGGCGGCGACGAAACCGAGGGTGAATGGCCAGAAGCCGGCAGGCGCGGCCTCGACGCCATGGGCCCAGCCGTGCGCCAGCGCCAGCAGCGGCATCAAGGCGGCGAGCACGCTTTGGCGGCGCGGCAGCAGCAGGGCAATGCCGGCGACCACGAGCGAGCCGGCAATGAGGGTTTCCATGCCGATGAAGGCGCCCAGTTGGCGGCCGGCGATGGCACCGACCAGCATGGCGGCGAGGGTGGCCAGCGGCAGCGCGAGGCGCCGGCCGCTGAGGGCCGCGAGGATGCCGGTGCCCAGCAGCATCAGCAGGTGGTCCAGCCCGGTGGCGGGGTGCAGCAGGCCGTCCTGCAGGGCGTGGTGGTGGTCATGGCCGCTGTGGGCCAATACGGGGGCGGCAAGCAGGGCCAGCGTGGCGGGGACGAGCAGTTGGGCAAGGCGTTTCATGGGAAAAGACTCCGGGTGGCGTGGATTCAATGGGTGTCGGGTGTTGCGATGTCAATGATGATGGCACTCGCCGTGCCCATGGCCGTGCTCATGGCCGTGACCGTGGTCGTGGGTGTCCGAATGCCCGTGCCCATGGCCAGGTCCATGGCTGTGGGGCGAAGACTGGTAGGCACCGGCTTCGGGTTCGAATGGTGCTTCTTCGGCCACGACTTCCAGCCCCATCTGGCGCACCATGTCGTCGAGCACATGGTCGTGCTGGTAGCGCACAAAGCCCTCGCCGATTTGCAGCGGGACGTGGCGGTTGCCCAGGTGGTAGGCGCAGCGAGTCAGCAGCAGCGCATCGGCACAGCGCACGGTGGAGACAGCTTCCGGTGCGGCAACGATGCGCAGAATCTGGCGGCTGTCATCGGTGGCGATGAAATCACCATCGCGCAGAATTTCACCCCGATTGAGGGTAAAGCCCGCTTCGCCGCCGCCATCGAGCGCAATGCGCGCACGGCTTTTGATGCGCATCTCCAGCGGCAGCGATGCCGTGGCCGTGGCTTTCAAGGCGTGGGCAGCAGCCTTGGCAATGCGCAGGCGTTTGGTGAAAACAGGCAAGGAATCACTTAAGGAATCACTTTGGCTCATAAATGGCTCGATCGGATTGTCAGAACAGGAAGTAGCGCTGCGCCATCGGCAGTTCGGTGGCGGGCTCGCAGGTCAGCAACTCGCCGTTGGCGCGTACTTCGTAGGTTTGCGAGTCGACCTGGATGTCGGGCAGGGCGCCGTTGTGCACCATGTCGGCCTTCTTGACGCTGCGGCAGCCATGGGCGACGCCGATCAGGCTGCGCAGGCCGAGCTGCTGGGGCACGCCCAGGTCGGCAGCGGCCTGCGAGAGAAAGCTCATGCGCGTGGCGTGGCGCGCGCCGCCGAGTGCGCCGAACATCGGCCGGTAGTGCACCGGCTGCGGCGTGGGGATCGACGCATTGGGGTCGCCCATGGGGGCCGTGGCAATCATGCCGCCCTTGACGACCAGCGCCGGCTTGACGCCGAAGAAAGCCGGCTGCCAGAGGACCAGGTCGGCCAGCTTGCCGACCTCGATGGAGCCGACCTCGTGCGCCACGCCGTGCGTGATGGCCGGGTTGATGGTGTATTTGGCGATGTAGCGCTTGACGCGGAAGTTGTCGGCGCCGCCGTCGCCGCTGGCGGTGTCCTCGGGCAGCGCACCGCGCTGCAGCTTCATCTTGTGCGCGACCTGCCAGGTGCGCAGCACCACCTCGCCGACGCGGCCCATGGCCTGCGAGTCCGACGAGGTCATGCTGAAGGCGCCGATGTCGTGCAGGATGTCTTCGGCGGCAATCGTCTCGCGGCGGATGCGGCTTTCGGCAAACGCCACGTCCTCGGCGATCGCCGGGTCGAGATGGTGGCAGACCATCAGCATGTCCAGGTGCTCGTCCACCGTGTTGACGGTGTAGGGCAGCGTCGGGTTGGTCGATGACGGCAGGATGTTGGGCTGCGCGCAGGCGGCGATGATGTCCGGCGCGTGACCGCCACCGGCGCCCTCGGTGTGGAAGGTGTGGATGCTGCGTCCGCCGATGGCCGACAGCGTGTCCTCCAGAAAGCCGCCTTCGTTGAGCGTGTCGGTGTGGATGGCGACCTGCACGTCCATGGCGTCGGCGACGCGCAGGCAGTTGTCGATGGCCGCCGGGGTCGAGCCCCAGTCCTCGTGCAGCTTGAGGCCGATTACGCCGGCTTCGATCTGCTCGCGCAGCGGCCCGGGCTGCGAGACGTTGCCCTTGCCCAGCAGGCCGATGTTGACCGGCAGTGCGTCTGCCGCCTGCAGCATGCGGGCGATGTTCCACGGTCCCGGCGTGCAGGTGGTGGCGCTGGTGCCGGCAGCCGGGCCGGTGCCGCCGCCGATCATGGTGGTGACGCCTGAGGTCAGTGCTTCCTCGGCCTGCTGCGGGCAGATGAAGTGGATGTGCGAGTCGATGCCGCCGGCGGTGACGATCTTGCCTTCGGCGGCGATGACTTCGGTGGCCGCGCCGATGGGAATCGTCACACCCGGCTGGATGTCCGGATTGCCGGCCTTACCGATGGCGGCGATGCGGCCGTTCTTGACGCCGATGTCGGCCTTCACGATGCCCCAGTGGTCGATGATGAGGGCGTTGGTCAGCACCAGGTCGACGGTTTCGGCCGCCAGCATCTGGCCCTGGCCCATGCCGTCGCGGATCACCTTGCCGCCGCCGAACTTCACTTCCTCGCCATAGACGGTGAAGTCCTTCTCCACCTCGATCCACAGCGCGGTATCGGCCAGGCGCAGGCGGTCGCCGGTGGTGGGGCCGAACATGTCGGCATAGGCCTGTCTGGAAATGCGGCTCATGCCTGGTCCTCCTTGTTGCTTGCCGTGTCCAATGCACCCATCACTTCGCCGCGAAAACCATAGACCTTGCGATCACCGGCCAGTGCCACCAGCGTGACCTGGCGGGCCTGGCCCGGCTCGAAGCGCACGGCGGTGCCGGCGGCAATGTCGAGCCGGAAACCGCGGGCGAGCTCGCGTTCGAACTTCAGAGCCGGGTTGACCTCGTAGAAATGGTAGTGCGAGCCGACCTGCACGGGTCGGTCGCCGTGGTTGGCCACGGTGAGAGTGAGGGTCTCGCGCCCTTCATTGAGGACGATGTCGCCCGGCTGAACCTGGATTTCGCCTGGAATCATGGCAGTGGCTCCTGGGAGTGGATGCAATGGATGCACGATAGTGGTGCAGTCAGATGATGGGGTTGTGAACTGTCACCAATTTGGTGCCATCCGGGAAGGTGGCCTCGACCTGCACGTCGGCAATCATCTCGGGAACACCTTCCATGACCTGTTCGCGCGTGAGCACGTGACGGCCTGCTTCCATCAGCTCGGCCACGCTGCGGCCGTCGCGCGCGCCTTCAAGAATGCTGGCGGAGATCAACGCCACCGCTTCCGGGTAGTTCAGGCGCAGCCCGCGCGCCAGGCGCCGCTCGGCCAGCAACGCGGCGGTGAACAGCATCAGTTTGTCTTTCTCTCGGGGCGTCAGCTCCATGGCTCGTCATCCTTTGCTTGGTTTGCGGTGTTCTGTTGCGGAGGTGCTGGGGACTCTGGTCGTACTGGTGGTTCAGGTGGCCCAGATGCGCGGCGGGCAGGGCGCCAGGCCCAGCAGAGCCGGGCGCAGCGCCATCCAGAGCTGCTGCAGCACGGCCTGCAGGGCGATGTTATCGTGGTGCAGCAGGCGCACCACCAGCACCTCGTCCAGCAGCGTTGCTCCCGCCGGGGCATGGCCTGGCAGGCCACTGGCAAGCACATCCCGCGCCAGTTCCAGGTGCATGGCGCTGGCTGGCGCGGCCACCAGCGTGGCCAGCAGCGGATGCCCGCCCAGCTTGGCCAGCGCCCCATCCTTGATGCGCAGGCGCTCATGGAGCAGGGGCCGGCCGTTGCGCCACACCTGCAGCCGGGTGCCCAGCTGGCCGCTGGAGAACGCCTCGCCCATCACCGGCCGGCCCAGGCACAGGCCCTCCCAGGCCAGCAGGCGTGCACCATCGGCCATGTCGAAGCGGGTGTCGAGCCGGGCCTTGGCGCCGGGAAAGAAAATATTGTCCTGCGGCAGCCATTCGAGCGTGCTGCCGGCTGCCAGCGCAAAGTGCTGGTGCAGCAAGGACGTGGCGTCAGCGCTGCGGTAGAACTTGGTGGCACCCGGCATGGTCAGCAGCGCGTGGGCTCCGGGGGCCAACTGCACGTCCAGCGCCAGGCTGTCGCCGCCGACCACGCCGCCGGGCGGATGCAGCAGGTAGGTATGGCAGGGCGCGCCTTCCGGATGGAATGGTCGTTGCACCAACATGGGGCCATGGTGGCGTTTGCTGGCGAGTACGGTGCGCCCGGCTTGCGCCTCGAACTGCAGTTGCAGCTCGGCGCGCCAGCTTTGCGGGGCGGGAACAGGGGGGGCGGTCACGAAGATGGTGCGAAGCAAATGCCATCCAGCAAGCAAGAGCTGGACCAGTTTTGCACCAATCAGGTGAAGCCGCGCGACGCCCGGCAGGCAGTTCTCAATCCGGCAGCTTGAAGAGCCGGGCGGCGTTGCCGTAGAGGAGCTTGTCCAGAATAGCCTCCTCGAAGCCCAGTTGCAGGAAGTCGTCGATGCTCTGGCGGATCGGCCGGAAGGTGTATGACGAGCCGAACAGCAGCTGGTCGGCGAGGAACTGGTTGGCCGCCTGCACGTAGGCTTCGCTGCCGGGCTGGAAGAGGTACATGTCCGGCACCAGGTGCACGTTCTCGTAGCGGAACGCCAGGCCGATGGCTTGCTGTACGTTGGGCCACCAGCCGTGGTAGATCACCAGCGGCAGATCGGGAAAGGCTTGTGCCACTTTCGCGAGGCCGGCCGGGTCGTTGAAGCGCGGGTCGGGCGTGGTTGGTCCGCTCATCAGGAACACCGGCACGCCCAGGTCGCGCGCCAGTTCATAGACCGGCCAGTAAGCCCGGTCGTCCGGGTGGCGCGCCGGCTCGCCAAAGCCCGGCTCGATGTCCACGCCGGCAAAGCCCAGGGTCTTGATGGCGCGCTCGATCTCGGCGAGCGCCACCAGCTCGCCCTGCAGCACCGGGTCGACGCCGGCGATGCCGATCAGCTCGTCATGGCCGTCAATGATCTGGTGGATGGTGTCGATCGGCAGGTGCTGCGAGGGGGTGTGGCGGCCGACCACCACGGCCTTGCTCAGGCCGGCGCTGCGAACTTCATCGAGGAAGCCTTCCTGGGTGAGCGATTTCTCGAAATGCGTGTCGCTGCCGCGCGTGCCCACCCGGCGGTTCAGCCAGCGCGCCGTGGCGTACTCGGGCGATCCCGGCGTGGCGCCGAAGAAATCGTGCAGGAAGGCCGGGCGGCAGCGCAGGTCGATGACGCGCTGCTCGCTCATGATGCCGCCTCCTGCAGTTGCTCGGCCTGCACACCGCGCACGTCGAAGGCGCCACCGGTCTGGGCGCGGTCGGCCACGGTGACGGCCTTCTTGCCCAGCAGCGGAAACACCAGCTCGGCAAAGCGGATCGATTCTTCCAGGTGCGGGTAGCCCGAGAGCACGAAGCTGTCGGCACCGGCGTCCTGGTATTCGCGCAGGCGCTCGGCCACGGTGGCGGCATCGCCCACCAGCGCGGTGCCGGCGCCGCCGCGCACCAGGCCGACGCCGGCCCACAGGTTGGGCGAGACTTCCAGCCGGTCGCGGCGGCCGCCATGCAGCGCCGCCATGCGGGCCTGGCCGACCGAATCCATCCGGGCGTAGTTCTGCTGGGCCTTGGCGATGTCCTCGTCGGTGAGTTTGCTGATGAGGCGTTCGGCATCGGTCCAGGCCTCCTCGTTGGTCTCGCGCACGATGACGTGCAGGCGCACGCCCAGCTTGAGCTGGCGGCCGTGTTTTTCGGCGCGGCGACGGATGTCGGCAAACTTCTCGGCCACCGCGGCGGGCGGCTCGCCCCAGGTCAGGTAGGCATCGACCTGCTTGGCTGCCAGTTCGTGGGCGGCGTCGGAGGAGCCGCCGAAATACAGCGGCGGGTAAGGCTTATGCACGGGCGGGAAGAAGTTCCGGCCGTTCTCGACATGGAAATGCTTGCCCTTGAAGTTGACCGTCTCGCCCGCGAGCAAGCGGCGCCAGATGGTGAGGAACTCATCGGCATACTCGTAGCGCTCGTCGTGGTCGAGGAAGATGCCGTCGGCCGCCAGTTCGGTCGCGTCGCCGCCGGGCACCACATTGAGCAGCAGTCGCCCGCCCAGGGCCTGGTCCAGCGAGGCGGCCTGGCGTGCGCTCGAGACCGGCGCACCCAGCGAGGTGCGCAGGGCCACCAGCAGCTTGATGCGGCTGGTCACGGGCACCAGGCTGGAGGCCACCACCCACGGGTCCAGGCAGGAACTGCCGGTGGGGATCAGCAGGCCGTCATAGCCCAGGTTTTCACTCGTGGTGGCGATGCTGCGCAGGTACTCGTTGGTGGGCGCGCGGCCAAAGTCGGACTGGCCCAGGTAGCGGGTGTCGCCAGAGGTGGGCAGAAACCAGAAGATCTCGGGGGTGGGGTGGTGGTGGCTCATGGTTGGTCGTCCTGTGAAGGAAGGGAGAGGGATGCGCCGGAATCCGCATCGGCAACGTCGCCGACGCTGGCGCTGTCATGGACGTTGTCCTGGGCGCCGGGGGAACCGTTGCCCAGCAGGCCCAGGCGGTTCAGGCGCGCCCGCACCACGCTGCGGCTGATGCCCAGCTGTCGCGCGGTGTGCACCTGGTTGAAGCGGTTGCGCTGCCAGACCTTGCGCAGCAGCGCGTTCTGCACGAGTTGCTCCAGCCCTTCGGCATGCAGGTCGCACAGGCTCTCGAGCGCATCGTCCAGCGCCAGGTGGCTGACGGCGGCTTGCTGCCCTTGGCTCTCGTCGGCGGATGACGGGGTCACGGGCGCCTCGTCGGTGGCGGGAATGCTCAGGTCGTCGGCGCCGATGCGCAGCCCCTGGGTCAGCAGCAGCGTGCGGTGGATGACGTTTTCCAGCTCACGGCTGTTGCCGGGCCAGTTGTGCGCCAGCAGTTTTTGCTCGGCGGCGGCGCTCAGTTCCAGCGGCGCATAGTGCAGGCGCTGGCAGTAGGTGGCGATGAAGTGCCGCGCCAGTGGCAGGATGTCGCCCGGGCGCTGGCGCAGCGGCAGCACATCGAGCGTGACCACGCCCAGCAGGTAATACAGGTCCTCGCGGAAGCGCCGCGCCGCCACGCTTTGCTCCAGCGGCCGGCTGCTGGAGGCCAGTACGCGCACGTCCACCGGGGTGCGGCGGCTCGCGCCCAGGCGCGTGACGCTTTTGTCCTGCAGCACGCGCAGGAGCTTGCTTTGCATGTGCAGCGGCAGGTCGTCGATCTCGTCAAGCAGCAGTGTGCCCAGGTGGGCGTCCTCGAAGCGGCCGGGCAGGTTGCCGAAGGCGCCGGTGAAAGCGCCGCTTTCGTGGCCGAACAGTTCGGCGTTGATGAGGCCTTCGGAGAGCGCGCCGCAGTTGACGGTGACGAACGGGCCGTTGCGGCGCGGACTGAGCGCGTGCAGGTGGCGCGCCACCTGTTCCTTGTCGGCGCCGCTCTCGCCCTGGATCAGCACGCCGGCATCGCTTGGGGCGATCTGCTGCAGGGTCTTGAGCAGGGCCTGGGAGGCAGGGTCCTCGAAGATCCATTCGGGCAGCACGGCGGCATCGGTCGGCGCGCTGGCCTCAGGCGTGGTCGCGGGTGCAGAGGCGGGGGCCGGCAGCGGCCAGGTGGGCAGGGAGGTGGCCATGGCGGTTGCGTGTGCGGCGTGCCTCACGAGTAGAAGCTGGGCGCGGGGTAGTCGCCATTGAGGGCCCAGTCGCCGAGCTCCTGCAGCTTGTAGTGCAGTGGATCGTGCAGGGTCTGTGTGCGCAGGTTGCGCCAGAAGCGGTCCAGCCGCAGCGCCGCATGCGTGGCGCGTGCGCCGGTGACTTCGAAGATCCGGCTGGTCAGGTCCAGGCCGACCTTGGAGGTGGCGATCTTGGCCACCGTCACCGCCACGGCCACTTCGCCGCGCTCCTCGGTGGTGAGTGCCGGGCCTTTTTGCCAGGCCTGCTCGAAAACCTGGGCGGCCTGCCGGGTCAGCAGCCGCGCGCCTTCGAGCGCAGTCCAGAATTCACCGTAGTGCACCAGTACGTGCACGTCCTTGCTGGCCGCCTCGGCTTCGGAGCGGAACCAGGGTTTGGCCTCGTGCAGCGTGTACTGGCGCGCCTCGGCCAGCGCCCCCTGGGCAATGCCGAGGAACAGGTGTGCGAAGATCAGTTGCGCCAGCAGCGGGCGCAGGCTGGCATAGGGAGTCGAGAGCGGACCGGGATCGAGCAGCAACTCGGCCTGCTCCACCCGCACGCGCTCGAACAATGCCGATCCGCTGTCGGTCTGGCGCTGGCCGATGTTGTTCCAGTCGTGCTGCAGTGTGATGCCGGCGCGTTCGGTCGGGATCACCGCGATCAGCAGCTTGCCGCTTTGTGCGTCGATGGCCGAGGCCACCAGCATCTGCGAATCGAGCGCACCGGAGGTGAAGCTCTTCTTGCCCGAGAATTCCCAATAGCCGTCCTGCCGCGTGGCCACCGTGCGGGTGTCGAGCGGATTGAGGGTGTTGCCCCAGAACCAGTGGTTGCGGGCGGTCTGCACCAGCCAGGGCCGCCACTGCGCCGGCTGGCCAAAGAGTTGCACGGTGGCCAGGTGCAGGTGCTGGAAGCCGAAAACATGGGCGAGCGAGCTGTCCGCCGTGGCCAGGGTGCGCACGGCATCGAGGGTGTCGACCCAGTTCGCGCCAAGGCCGCCATATTCGGTCGGAATGCTCAGCGCCAGCAGGCCGCTGGCGCGCAGCGCATCGCGCTCGGCCTTCGGCGTGCCGCCGGCGGCATCGCGAGCGGGGGCCGTGGCAGCGAACTGGCGGGCCAGCTGCCGGGCCACGTCGGCGGGATTCCCCGCGGCGATGGCGTGTGCGGATGCCGCAGGCGCCGCCGCGGTGCTGCCTGGCCGCAGTGCGGTGAGGAGCTGGTCTGGCGCGACGCTCATGCGGCCTGCACCTCCAGCGCGACGTGGGGCCGCTGGGGCGCGGCGGCCGTCAGGCGCTGCTGCACCCCGTGCAGCACGGGGGCTGCCAGCTGCACTGTCAGGGCGATGCGCTGGCGCAGCGCCTCGCTGGAGACCTGGCCATCCTGAATGTCCTCGGGCGTGCCATAGACGCCGATCGGCAGCGTCAGGGCCTGGAAGAAGCCGAACAGCGGCCGCAACTGGTGGTCGATCACCAGCGAATGACGGGCGCTGCCGCCGGTGGCAGCGAGCAGCACCGGCTTGCCGTCGAGCGCTTGCAGTTCGACCAGGTCGAACAGGTGCTTGAGCAGGCCTGGCAGGCTGCCGCGGAACACCGGCGTGCCCACGATCAGGAAGTCCGCGCTCTCGATGGCGTCGATGGCCCGACGGGCCTCATCGGGCAGTGCACTCTTGTAGAGCGTGGTGCCGATGTGCGGGATCAGGTCGACCAGCTCGACCCATTCAATGTCCAGTGCGACGGCCTCGGCCAGTTGTTCCTGCAGCGTGTCGAGCAGAACCCGCGTGCGGGATGGGCGGCTCAGGCTGCCATTGACGATGACGGTTTTCAGTGTGCGGCTCATGATGGTTTCTGTGCGAAGGCGCGGCAGCCGGGGGCTGGAGCGCTGGGCGGGCTTCAGGGATCGGGTGGCCAGCCGCACAGGCGCGGCCGGCCGGCCGGTCGCTGAATTAGAGAACCATCGATGACGGTGGACAACGATATTTATGGCATTAGCTTATGATGTGCGGGATTTTTATAGCCATTTGATTTTGAATGGATTTTTTGTGTTCAGTGAATAAGCAGATTACCCGTTTTCATAAGGATTGCAGGAACTGCGGCGAATCCGAGCACTGTTCCCCGCTTCCCGGCGATGGCACGCCTTTGAACAAGTTCTTCCCGGCATGGGCGGGATTCCCCTGTTCTTGGTCGTTTGGCCTGTGCCGTGCGCTGTTCGGATCGGGCCATCCATCAGCCCGTTTCTTGTGGTCAGCAGTTGGACGGTTGACCGCAAAAAGCAAGCAGACGATGCGCCGCCGGAGGGGGCTTGCGCGATGGCGGTGGTTTGATGACGCACTCCAGAGGTTGTCGACACCATCCAGCGTGACCTTCTTCGATCGTGTTTGAACACGCCTCAAACGTCCTAGTGTCGCGTCACGCATCCGATGTCGCAGGCTGTGCGCGGCCATCGGATCGCAGCGCAAGGCGCAGGCCGCAGCCCAGACTGGCCGTCTGGGCAAGGACTGCAACGCGGCGATGTGATTCGAGGGCAAGCACAGACCGGCATTTGATGGGTGACGAGACACTAGTACACGTCCCTGACATAGCGCCGTTCCTGCGCCATGCGTGTCACATAGGCTTCGGCGTCTTGGGGTGCCAGGCCGCCATGCTGGCAGGCGATCTCGACGAGCGCCTGATGCACGTCCTTGGCCATGCGGCTGGCGTCGCCGCAGACATAGAAGTGGGCGCCTTGCTGCAGCCACTCCCACAGCGGCCGGCCCTGTTCGCGCATGCGGTGCTGCACGTAGAGCTTGTCCTGCTGGTCGCGCGAGAACGCGGTGTCGAGGCGGTGCAGCGTGCCACCCTTGAGCATGCCTTCGATCTCGTCGCGGTAGTAGAAATCGGTGGCGGCGTGCTGCTCGCCGAAGAACAGCCAGTTGCGGCCGGTGGCGCCGATGGCCTGGCGCTCGTGCAGAAAGGCGCGGAACGGTGCGATGCCGGTGCCGGGGCCGACCATGATCATGGGGGTGTCACCGTCAGCGGGCGGGCGGAAGTGCGCCGATTTCTGCACGAAGATGGGCACGTCGATCCCGTCCGCGCGATCGGCCAGGAAGGTCGAGCACACGCCCCGCCGGGCTTTGCCATGGTGGGCATAGCGTACGGTGGAGACGGTGAGGTGGACTTCACCCTCCTGCGCCTTGGGGCTGGAGGAGATGGAATACAGGCGCGGCTGCAGGCGCTTGAGCGCGGTGAGCCATTCTTGCGCGTTGACCTGGATCGGGAATTCCTCCAGCAGGTCGATGATCTGGCGGCCCCACAGCCATTGCTTGAGGTCTTGGGCGTGCTCGGGTTTGAGCAGGTCGGCCAGCATCTGGCTACCGGAGCGTTGACCGATGAAGCCGAGGATGTCGCTGGTGATCTTCGCGATGTCATGGTGGCACCGCAATGCTTCGGCGATCGGCAGCTCGCCCACGCCCTGAACCGATACGGGCGCCGACGCCGGCAGCTGCAAGGCCGTCAACATGTCGGCCACCAACTCGGGGCAGTTGGTGGGCCACACGCCCAGCGCATCGCCGGCCTCGTAGTGCAGGCCGGATTCTTTCAGGTCGAAGGCGAACTGGCGGGTTTCCTTGCCGGTGCTTTCGGTATTGAGCAGCCGGTTCACCAGCAGCCGGGTGCGCAGGGGCTGTTGCTTGCTGAAGGCCATGGATTTTTCATCCTGCGGCTTGGCGCTCGCCGAGAGGGGGGCGCTGTCGCCCTGGCTCCCCAACACCGGTTGAGCCGCAGCGGTTGGCTGAGCCTGGGCGGCCAGCGCCTGGCAGACCGCCGTGAGCCAGCCCTCGGCCGTATCCTGGTAGTCGGGTTCGCAGTCGATGCGGGGCGCGAGGCGGCGCGCGCCCAGTGCCTCCAGGCGTGCGTCGAGTTGGCGCCCGAAGCCGCAGAACTGGTCATAGCTGGAGTCGCCGAAGGCCAGCACCGAGAAACTGGCGTCCTTGAGGCGCGTCGCCGCATCGCTTTGCAGCGCTTGCCAGAACGTGGTGCCGTTGTCGGGGGGATCACCGTCGCCGAAGGTGCTGGTGATCAGCAGCAGAGGCCCTTGCGCGGGAATGTCTCCCAGTTTGCAGGCGCCCATGCCCGTCAGCGTGACCTTGCAGCCCTGCTCCCGCAGGCGCGCGGCGCAACGGGCGGCAAAGTCTTCGGCATTGCCGGTCTGTGACGCCCATAGCACGGTCACTGTGGGCACCTCGGCCGGGCTCGCCGTGGCGGGCAGCGCGGCTGCGAGCGCGCCGTCCTGCGCCGTATCACACGTCATTGCCGCACCGGATGGCAGCCAGGTGCGCGAGAACAGGCCTGCCAGCATGCCATCGACCAGTGCCCGCTTGGCGGGCGACAGTGGCGCGGTGGCCGGCAAGGTGGGCACACCGCCCAGCTTGCGGGCTTCCTCGCTGTGCAGGCCGGTGAGAAAACCTTGCAGATACAGTTGCTCGTGGGGCTCCAGAGCAGGCATGGGGGAGGTCTCGATGCCCAGCAATCGGGCCAGTGCATGGATGGGCATGGTGTGGTGCTCCCTCGAGTGGATGTTCGCCGCGGTTGTGACGGCGCACGGCATGGTGTCCATCGCAACGGCGTCGCCCACCGCCGGGGCGGTCTGGGCGTCAGGTGTGTCGGGCGTGAGCGAGGGCTCCGGTGCGAGGCGGCACAGCGCAACGGCGCTGAACTTGAATTCCGGTTGCTGCGACAGCGGATCGATGGCGTCGCTGGTGACGGCATTGATGGCCAGATGCTCCCCGTACGCGTCGTTCCAGTGAAAGGGCGCGAAGCAGTTGCCGGCGCGCACCCGGTCGATCACTACGGCGGGCAGTACGGCGCGGCCGCGCCGGGAGCGGATTTCCACGCGATCCTTGTCCCGGATGCCCAGCGCCGCCGCGTCTTCGGGGTGGATTTCCACGAAGGGGCCGGGGTTGAGCTTGTTCAGCGCCGGGATCTTGCCGGTCTTGGTCAGCGTGTGCCATTGGTGCTGCAGGCGGCCGGTGTTGAGCACGAAGGGAAAGTCGGCATCCGGCATCTCGGCCGGCTCACCGTGCGGGCGGGCGAAGAACACGCCCTTGCCGCTGGGCGTGGCGAAGGCGATGCGTGGTGGCGTGCCGTCGTCCTGGGTCTTCAGCGTCTGGCTGACGCCATCGTTGAGGTAGCGGATCGGGTGGCGGTCTTCGGCATCATCGGGCGGGCAGGGCCACTGCAGCGGGGTTGCGCGCAGGCGGCTGTAGCTGGCGCCGCGGATGTCATAGCCGGTCTTCGGGTTCCAGAAGCGCTTGATTTCCTCGAACACCTCCTCGGCGCTGGCGTAGCTGAAGGCCTCGGCATAGCCCATCTCACAGGCCACGCGGGCGATGATCTGCCAGTCCGGCAGTGCCTGGCCGGGCGGGTCGACGGCCTTTTGCATCAACGTGAGGTTGCGCTCGGAGTTGATCATCACGCCTTCGGCTTCGGCCCACAAGGCACCGGGCAGCAGTATGTCGGCGTAACGGTTGGTTTCGGTGTCGAGAAAGGCGTCCTGCGTGATGACCATTTCGGCCTGCCGCAGGCCGGCGATGACGTTCTGGCGGTTGGCCACCGAGGCCACCGGGTTGGTGCAGATGATCCAGCAGGCCTTGATGTCGCCGGCGGCCATGCGCTCGAACAGCGCCACGGTGCCGCCGACCAGGCGCGTGTGCAGGGTGCCGCGCGGCACGCCCCAGGCGTCTTCGACGAAGTGGCGGTCTTCTTCGACCAGCACCGCGCGCTGGCCCGGCAGGCCCGGCCCCATGTAGCCCATCTCGCGCCCGCCCATGGCGTTGGGCTGGCCCGTCAGCGAGAACGGGCCGCTGCCGGGTTGGCAGATCGCGCCGGTGGCCAGGTGTAAGTTGCAGAGGGCGTTGGTGTGCCAGGTGCCGTGGGTGCTTTGGTTCAGGCCCATGGTCCAGCAGCTCATCCAGGCCTTGGCCTCGCCGATCATGGTGGCGGCCTGGCGAATGTCCGCCTCTGGGATACCGGTGATGGCGCTTACCTTGTCGGGCGTGTAGTCGGCCAGGAAGGCCGGTATGGCTTCCCAACCCTCGGTGAACTGGTCGATGAACTCGGCGTCGGTGTGGCCGCCCGCATGCAGCAGGTGCAGCAAGCCGTTGAGCAGGGCGAGGTCGGTGCCCGGTTGGATCTGCAGGAACAGATGGGCCTTGTCCGCCGTGGTGTTGCGGCGCGGGTCCACCACGATCAGCTTGGCGCCGGCCTTGACCCGGTCCATCATGCGCAGGAACAGGATCGGATGGCAATCGGCCATGTTGGCGCCGATCACGAAGAACACATCGGCCTGATCGAAGTCCTGGTAGGAGCCCGGCGGGCCGTCGGAGCCCAGCGAGAGCTTGTAGCCGCTGCCGGCGCTGGCCATGCACAGGCGCGAGTTCGATTCGATCTGATTGGTGCCGATGTAGCCCTTGGCCAGCTTGTTGGCGAGGTATTGCGCTTCCAGCGACATTTGGCCGGAGACGTAGAAGGAGAGGGCGTCGGGGCCGTGTTCGTCGAGGATGGTCTTGAGGCGCCGGGCGGTCTGGGTGATGGCCTCGTCCATCTGGATCTGCACCGGCTCGCGCTGCCGGTCGGTGCGCAAGAACGCGGATTCCATGCGACCGGAGCCTTGCAGTGCCTGGGCGCTGGTGGCGCCCTTGGTGCACAGGCGTCCGAAATTGGTTGGATGGGTTTTGAGGCCGGAGACCTTGACCACCTTGCCTTGATCGACGTGGAGGGTCATGCCGCAGCCAACGCCGCAGTAGGGGCAGACGGATGGGACTTCGGTCATGGGCGGATCCAGTGTTTTCTGGTCCCGCCGTAGGGTGGGTTAGCTGAAGGCGTAACCCGCCGTTCGCGTGGTTGCCAGTCATTGGCGTTCGTCGCCTGGACAGGGCTGAGGCCGGGATGTGCGCCCGGCGGCGCAGTTCCTTTCTTTGTGTCGACAAAGAAAGGAACCAAAGAAAACGACCCCTGCTGCCGGGTCCCGCTGCGCGGGATGCCTTGTGCTCCTCGGACTCGGCGGGAACCTTCGGAAACTCGCTGCGCTGGCGCTCCGCTCAGACAGCCGAAGGTTCTTTTTCCGCCAAGCCCTGTGGTGCTCAGCCCGGCAGAAGGGGTTGGGAGACCGGCGCACCAAGACTGATGACTTGTTACCGGCAGCGAGTCTTGGTAGGGGAGTCGGAGTCGCTGGCTTTTTTTACCTGGGGTATCCCACCCCCTTTTTGCGGCTGAGCATCGCAGCGCCGGGCGGAAAAAGAGACCTCGGCTGTCTGAGCGGAGCGCAGCGCAGCGAGTTTCCGAGGTCTCCCGCCCGGTGTGAGAAGCGCAAGGGATTTTTGCGAAGCAAAAACCGCAAGGCAGGGGTCGTTTTCTTTGCCTACTTTCTTTGGCGAACCAAAGAAAGTAGGTGCGCCGCCGGGCGCACATCCCGGCCTCTGCCCTGTGTAAGCAGCAAGCGGCTGTTTGCTGCACAACACCAGCTACTGCAAGCGCATCCAGGCGGATGCGCGCCCCCTCTCCCCAACCCCTCTCCCACGAGGGGAGAGGGGCTCGTGGCGCTGAGCCGCGAGTGTCGGGATTGAGGCGATTGGCAGCCTTCATGCCTGCACCCACACCATGCCATCGCGCACCTCCACAGCATAGGTGCGCAGTGTGATTTCAGGCTCTTCCACGCACTCGCCGGTGCGCAGCCGGTAGTGCTGCTTGTAGATCGGCGAGGCCACCACCGGCTCGCCGGCGATGTCGCCGACGATGCCGCGCGAGAGCACGTTGGCGTCGCTCTTGGGGTCGTGGTTGTCGAGGGCGAACAGGCGCCCATCGGCCAGGTGGAAGATGGCGACCTGGCGGCCTTGCACCAGCGCGCAGACGCCGGTGCTCGGCCAGATGTCGGCCAGCGGGCAGACCGGCTGCCAGGTGGCTTCGTGGGCCGGAGCGGCCAAGGTGGCGGGTACGGCAGAAGTGGCAGAAGTGGCAATGGCGGTCATGGCTTACTCCACCACCGCGGGCTGCGCGGGCGCTGCGGCATGCTTTTCCTGCGGCGTGGCCGGGCGGATCTGGCTGCGCTCGGGCACGAACTGGATGTGCTCGTCCGGCGCATCGCTGTTGACGAAGGTGCGAAAGCGCTTGCGGATATCCGGGTTGCTGATGGCGGTTTGCCACTCGTCCTGGTAGGTATCGACCACGTGCTGCATCTGCGCCTCCAGCTCGGCGCCCAGGCCCAGGCTGTCGTTCAAGAGCACGTCCTTGAGGTAGTCCAGCCCACCTTCGAGGTTGTCGCGCCAGGTGCTGGTGCGCTGCAGGCGGTCGGCGGTGCGCACGTAGAACATCAGGAAGCGGTCGATCAGCGCGATGAGTTCGTCCTTGCTCAGATCGCTGGCGAGCAGTTCGGCATGGCGCGGCTTCATGCCGCCGTTGCCGCACACATACAGGTTCCAGCCGCGCTCGGTGGCGATGATGCCGACGTCCTTGCCCTGTGCCTCGGCGCACTCGCGCGTGCAGCCGGAGACGCCGAACTTGATCTTGTGCGGCGCGCGCAGGCCCTTGTAGCGGTTCTCCAATGCAACGGCCAGGCCGACGCTGTCGTCCACGCCATAGCGGCACCAGGTCGAGCCGACGCAGCTCTTCACCGTGCGCAGCGACTTGCCGTAGGCGTGGCCGGATTCGAAGCCGGCGGCGATCAGCTCCTCCCAGATCAGCGGCAATTGTTCGACGCGGGCGCCAAACATGTCCACGCGCTGGCCGCCGGTGATCTTGGTGTAGAGGCCGTATTTCTTGGCCACCTGGCCGACCGCGATCAGGCCCTCGGGCGTGACTTCGCCGCCGGGCATGCGTGGTACCACCGAGTAGCTGCCGTCCTTCTGGATGTTGCCGAGGAAGTAGTCGTTGCTGTCCTGCAGGCCGGCGTGTTCCTTCTTCAGCACGAACTCGTTCCAGCACGAGGCGAAGATGCTGGCGGCCGTCGGCTTGCAGATGTCGCAGCCCAGGCCTTGGCCGTGCTTGGCCAGCAGGTCGTCGAAGGTCTTGATTTCGCCGACGCGGATGAGGTGGAACAGCTCCTGGCGCGAATACGGGAAGTGCTCGCACAAATGGTTGTTGACGGCCATGCCGCGCTTGGCCATTTCGGCCTTCATGACCTGCGTGACCAGCGGCACGCAGCCGCCGCAGGTGGTGCCGGCCTTGGTGCAGCTCTTGAGCGCGCCGATGCTGCAGGCACCGCCTTCGACCGCCAGCGCGATCTGGCCCTTGGTGACGTTGTTGCACGAGCACAGCACCGCGCCCTCTGGCAGCGCATCGACGCCCAGGCCGGGCTTGGCCTGGCCGTCGCTGGCGGGCAGGATCAGGAATTCGGGATCGGCCGGCAGTGCCATGGCGTTCAGCGCCATTTGCTGCAGCGTGCCGAACTCCTGCGCATCGCCGACCAGCACGGCGCCGATCAACGCCTTGCCATCAGTGCTGACGACGATCTTCTTGTAGATCTGGCGCAGTTCGTCGGCGTAGTGAAAGCTGCGGCAGCCGGGCGTCTTGCCGTGTGCGTCACCCACGCTGGCCACGTCCACGCCCATCAGCTTGAGCTTGGTGGAGAGGTCGGCGCCGTGGAAGGCGGCCTCTGCCTCGCCGCTGATGTGCGCGGCGACCACGCGCGCCATGTCGTAGCCGGGTGCGACCAGGCCGAACACCTGTTCGTTCCAGCTCGCGCATTCGCCGATGGCGTAGATGGCGGCATCGCTGCTGCGGCAGTGGTCGTCGATCGCCACGCCGCCGCGCGGGCCGATCGCCAGCACGGCTTCGCGCGCCAACTCGTCGCGCGGGCGGATGCCAGCGGAGAAGACGATCATGTCGGTCTCCAGCCAGGTGTCGTCGGCAAACACCATGCGATGCCGCGCCGTGGCGCCATCGGTGATCTCGACGGTGTTGCGCTGCGTGTGCACCTGCAGGCCCAGGTCTTCGATCTTGCTGCGCAGCACCTTGCCGCCGCCTTCGTCGACCTGCACGGCCATCAGGCGCGGCGCGAACTCGACCACATGCGTCTGCAGCCCCATGTCGCGCAGCGCCTTGGCGCATTCCAGCCCCAGCAGGCCACCGCCGACGACCACGCCGCTTTTCGATTTTGCGCCGGCGGCCTGCATGGCTTCGAGGTCTTCGATGGTGCGGTAGACGAAGCAGTTCGCGCGGTCCTTGCCCGGCACGCCGGGCACGAAGGGCACCGAACCGGTGGCCAGCACCAGTTTGTCGTAAGCGAGTTCTTGGCCGTCCGTCAGCGTGGCGGTGTGGCTGCGGCGCTCGATTTTGGCGACGCGCGCGTTCAGGCGCAGCGTCAGGCCGGGCCGGTCGTAGAAGCCGGGCTCGACCATCGACAGTTCATCGGCCGAGGTGCCGCTGAAGAAGCTGGAGAGGTGCACGCGGTCGTAGGCCGGGCGCGGCTCTTCGCCCAGTACGGTGATGCGCAAACCTGCGGCCGGCAGATCAGGGTGGCGGCGCACCATCTCCTGCACGAAGTAGTGGCCGACCATGCCGTTGCCGACCACCAGGATGTGGATGGGTGAGAGGAGGGAGGGGGAAGTCATCGGGGGATCTCCTTTGTTTGTGGGAGGTTGCGCGTTTTGGGCTTGGCGTTGGGCGTGAACAGCCGCTGCTCTACGCCCAACGCCAAACGCGCAACCTCCCCATCAAGCTGCTTTCTCGACGTGGCCTTGCCGCGTGTAGAGGAAGTCGATCACCGCCTTGCGGTAGTGTTGGTAGCGCGGGTCGTCGGCCAGCGTGACGCGCTCGCGCGGGCGCGGCAGTTCGACGTGCAGCACCTCGCCGATGGTGGCGGCCGGGCCGTTGGTCATCATCACGATCTGGTCGGACAGCAGCACCGCTTCGTCGACGTCGTGCGTGACCATCACCACCGTGCTTTTGGTCTTGGCGACGATGGCCAGCAGCTCGTCCTGCAGCTTGGCGCGCGTGAGCGCATCGAGCGCGCCGAAGGGCTCGTCCATCAGCAGCACCTTGGGCTCCATCGACAGCGCCCGGGCGATGCCGACGCGCTGCTTCATGCCGCCGGAGATTTCGCCAGGGCGCTTGTGCGCAGCGTGCGTCAGGCCGACCAGCTCCAGCGCGGCGGCGGTGCGGGCCTTAAGCTGCGCTTTCGTCTCCTGCTTGCCGAACACGCGCTCAACTGCCAGCATGATGTTGGCCTCGCAGGTCATCCACGGCAGCAGCGAATGGTTCTGGAACACCATCGCGCGGTCCGGGCCGGGGCCGCTGATTTCACGGCCGGCGGCGATCAGGCTGCCTTCGGTCGGCAGCGTCAGCCCGGCGATCAGGTTCAGCAGCGTGGATTTGCCGCAGCCCGAGTGGCCGATCAGCGCGACGAAGTCGCCCTTGGCCACATTGAGGGTGATGCCCCGCAGTGCCGGAAAGCTGCCCTTGGGCGTCTTGAAGGTTTGCGCGACGTTGTGGATTTCGATGTATTTGCTGTCTGCTTTGGCTTCGGTCATGGCAATCTCCGGTGCGGGGTTCACGACTTGGTGTCTTCAAAGGTCACGGCCGAGGCGAGCCTGACCAGCAGCCACTCCAGCACCAGACCGACGATGCCGATCACGAAGATGGCGATGATGATGTGGGCGACGTTGAGGTTGTTCCATTCGTCCCAGACCCAGAAGCCGATGCCGACGCCGCCGGTGAGCATCTCGGCGGCGACGATCACCAGCCAGGCGGTGCCGACGGCCAGGCGCACGCCGGTGACCATGTAGGGCAGCACGGCCGGCAGCAGGATGCGGGTGGCGATCTTCCATTCGGACAGGTTCAGCACGCGCGCGACGTTCATGTAATCCTGCGGCACGCGCTGCACGCCGACGGCGGTGTTGATGACCATCGGCCAGATCGAGCAGATGAAGATGGTCCAGATCGCCGCCGGGTTGGCGGACTTGAAGACCAGCAGGCCGATCGGCAGCCAGGCCAGCGGCGAGACCGGGCGCAGCAGGCTGATGATGGGGTTGACCATGCGGTTCAGAAAGCTGAAACGGCCAATCGCAAAGCCCAGCGGAATGCCCACCAGCGCCGCCAGCCCGAAGCCCAACGCCACACGCTGCAGCGAAGCCAGCACGTTCCAGCCGATGCCCTGGTCGTTGGGGCCGGCGCGGTAGAACGGGTCGGAGAACAGCTCCACCGCCGCATGCCAGGTCGGGATCGGGCCGGGGATGCCGTCACCGGTTTGCGCGATGATCTCCCACAGCACCAGCATCAGCCCCAGGCCCAGCAGCGGTGGCAGCGCGGTTTGCGCGAGCCTGCGCAGCCAGGCCTGCAGCCGCACTGCTGTGGCCGGGCTGCTCGTGGCGGTGGTGGTTGTAGCGGCCCTGGCTGTTGCGGATGGCTTGGGCTCGTCGCCGGCCACGGCCGTGGTGCCGAGCGTGGTATTGAGTGCGGTCTGCGTCATGGGGCTGGCTCCTGGGTCTCGAAGAAGGGGCGTGCGTGGTGCGGCGTCACGCCTTGACATCGAACGAATCGGCATAGGCCTTTGGGTCGCTGCCATCCCAGACCTTGCCGTCCATCAGCGTGCTGCTGCGCAGGTCGCTGCCTGGCACGGGCGCGCCGGCGGCCGTGGCAGCCTGCTTGTAGAGTTCGATGCGGTTGACCGCCTTGGCCACGCCCTCGTAGTCGGGGTGGGCATCGAGCAGGCCCCAGCGCTTGTGCTGGGTGAGGAACCATGAGGCGTCCGACAGGTACGGGTAGTTGACCTGGCCATCGTCGTAGAACTTCATGTGGTCGGGGTCGTTCCATTTCTTGCCCAGGCCGTTGTCGTATTTGCCCAGGATGCGGTCGATGATGGCGGACTTGTCGGTGTTCACGTAGGAGCGCGCGGCAATCGTCTCGGCCATCTTTTCCTTGTTGGCGTCGGACGCATCGATCCAGCGGCCCGCCTCGATGATGGCTGCAGCGACCGCGCGGCAAGTGTTGGGGTTGGCATCGGCGAACGCGGCGGTGGTGCCCAGCACCTTCTCCGGGTGGTCCTTCCAGACGTCCTGCGACGAGGCGGCGTGTACGGAGACGCCATCGAGGATGCCGCGCTGGTTCCACGGCTCGCCGACGGAGAAGCCGTCCATGTTGCCCACGCGCGCATTCGCCACCATCTGCGGCGGCGGCACGGTGATGACCTTGACGTCCTTCATCGGGTTGACCCCGGCACTGCCCAGCCAGTAGTACAGCCACATGGCGTGGGTGCCGGTCGGGAAGGTCTGCGCGAAGGTGTACTCGCGCGGCTGCTGCTTCATCAGCGCCACCAGCGAGACCAAGTCGGTCGCGCCGGCCTCGGCGATCTTCTTGGACAGCGAAATGCCCTGGCCATTGCGGTTGAGCGTCATCACGCTGGCGACGTTGGTCTGAGGTCCGCCAATGCCGACCTGCAGGCCCACCAGTTGTCCATAAAGTATGTGGCTGAAGTCGTTTTCGCCATTGACCAGCTTGTCGCGGATGGTGGCCCAGTTCGCCTCCTTGCTGGGCACGATCTTGACACCGTATTTCTCATCCAGCCCCAGCACCGAGGCCATCACCACGCTGGCGCAGTCCGTCAGCGGGATGAAGCCGATCTTCACTTCCTTTTTCTCGGGCGCATCGGAGCCGGCGGCCCAGGCGCCGGGGTGCCCCAGGCTGGAGAACAGGTAGGCGCTCCCGGCCGCGGCGGCCACGCGCAGGAAACGGCGGCGGTCGGGCTGCGTGCCGCCGTTGGTGCTGGCGTCAGCGTCGGCGGCGGGCTGCGGAGCTTGTGGAAGGTGGGGACGGCTGGTCATGGTCGCTTTCTCCTGGCGTGGGCGGGTCGGGATGCATGGCGTGGAAAAACAAAAAACGGCGTCCACTGCCTGTCCGCCATGACACATGCGGGAGGGCAATGGACGCCGTTGTCCGGTGGATGGCAAGCCACTCGCGACGCCGCGAGTGGCGGCTGGCCATCTGCATGACCGCAAGCCGTCGTTGGCCAGGGTCGGCAATCATCATGCAAATCCCGTGCCAGCTCTGTTGCATTGCAGCATCATGCTGCCCGGGGCGCCGGCATGGCGGCAGAGGGTATTGCCATTGCACAAAACGGGGGCAAGCCCTCGGGGTGTCCGGCACTTCATGCACCAGAGTGGGGTGGTGCAGTCCGGCCCGGCGGCTCAGCGGCTCAGATAGCTTTCGAGCGAAAGGACCGATTGGGCCACATCGATCAGGCGGCGGTTTTGCTCCATGGCCATTTGCCGCATGGCACGGTAGGCGGCCTCCTCGGTGAGCTGGCGGTGAGCCATCAGCAGGCCCTTGGCCCGCTCGATGAGCTTGCGCTCATGCAGCGCCTCGCGCGCCTTGCTGAGTTCGTCGGCCATGCTTTGCAGCCGCTCGGATTGCTCGTGCATGATGTCCATGATGGCCCGCTCGATGTGCGGGCCATAGCCATGGAGCTGCCGCGTGGCCTGCGCCTGTGGACCACTGCCCAGGGGCGCGCTGCTGCCGTCGAACAGTGCTGCCAGCAGCGTCTGGTCGGATTGCGCGCTGGCGGTAGTGCCGGCCTGCGGGAGGCTGTGCTCTGGTGCCGGCGCGGCCGCTGCTGCGCTGGCGGGGAGCGCGACCGGGGCGGTGGCAGGCCATTGCTGCGACAGCGCCTGCAGCATGTGCGCGTAGCGCGCCAGCTCTTGCCGGGCCTGGTCGATCTTCTGCCGGCACAGCGATGCGAGTTGCCCGGCCAGCAGGTCTTCCACCTCCTTCATGGCGTCGATGCGGCGCGTGCAGCATTCGTACCAGATCATGCTCAGGCTCGATGCGGACGCGCCCGGCGGCGCGCCCTTGCCGGGAACGAGCGTGGTGCAGATGATGCGGCGCAGCCGCTCCAGCTCGGCGGTGTTGTCGCTCGACTGCAGGTCTTGCCAGCGCTGCTGGGCGGCGGGTGCGGCGAAGTGCACGAACACCCGCAGGCAGCGCTCCTGGCCGTCGATCAGGTCCAGCATCTGTTGCTGCTGGCTGGTGGTGGCGTGCCCGTAGCCGAGGATGGCCGCGCCGGCGGCGCGCTCCTGGCCGGCGTTTTCCTTGCCCTGCATCAGGTTGAAGTAGGCCACCAGCAGGCGCGAGAGGTCGGGGTCGGTGGCGCTGTCGGCGGCCTCGAACACCACGGCCAGCAAGTGGGCGATGCGCTGGTTGTAGGCGCCGATGAGTTCGGGCGCGGAGATGTCCAGCGCCTCGATGCGCCGGCGCAGCGGCGGCAAGGTGTCCAGCCCGTGCACCGCGTGCGCGATGCAGCTGAACAGCCTGGCGCGGCTGCCGGGAAAGCCTGGCTGGGGTTCGAGCCGCTCCAGGAAGTCGCGGGTGGCGCGGATGCAGCCATCGCTGGCCTGCACCAGTTGCCGGCGCTGCTCGGCGAACAGGGTACCTTGCGAGGCCAGGAAGACGTTGGAGGCGCCGCGCTCGCGCTGCAGTTCGTGCACCAACTGGCCGATCACGTGCGCCAGGCCACTGGAATCGGCGAACTGCTCGAGTTCCTCGATTTCATACTGCCTGGCTGCGGCCAGGAAATTCAGACCGGATTTCATCGTGCTGTCAGCGGCTTGTGTTGCTTTGCCATGTGGCTATGTGGCCAGGTGGTCTTGTTCGGTCGGGATGGCTGCCTGGGTTGCAAAAGAGCCCAGGCGCAGGCCTTGTGTTGCAGGTGCAACATCCATGCCATGCATGGCGCCGTGGTGCGTGCGGGGTAGCTGCGTGGCACATGGTAAGGCAGGAGCCAGGGGCGGCTGATGCATCCCGCCGGCAAGATGGCACGGCACGTGCTGCAGGGTGCCCATGCACATTCACTCCCGCGCCATTCTTTATTTCGACATGATTCGCCGCTGTGGCTCGATCCGCGAGGCAGCCCGGCATCTGCACGTGGCCTCCTCGGCCGTCAACCGGCAGCTGCTGCAACTCGAGGAGGAGGTGGGCGGGCCGTTGTTCGAGCGCCTCTCGGGCGGCTTGCGGCTCACCCCCACCGGCGAGATCTTCTCGCGCCATGTGCTCACCGTGCTGCAGGACCAGAACCGCCTGGTCTCGGAGCTGGGCTTGCTGCGTGGCGTGCACCGCGGCACGGTACAGATCGCCGCCGTCGAGGGCCTGACGGCGGATATCCTGCCGACCGTGATCGCCGCGATGCGCCAGCGGCATCCTGGCATCACGATCCAGGTGCGGATCTGCGGCTCCGCACAGGCGGCCAGAGCGGTGATGGAGGGTGAGGCCGATGTCGGCATCGGCTTTGCGATCGAGCGCAGCGAACAGCTGCGCCAGTGCAGCGTGGCGCGCTTCGAGCTGGGGGTGATCGCGCCGGCCGGCCACCCCATTGCGTCCTGCAAGCGGGTGGATTTCGCGCGATGCGCACAGTATCCGCTGATCATGCCGTCCCGGGAGCTGTCGATGCACGGCCTGCTGCAGCCGGTGGTGTCGCACCATAAAGGTGCATTGAACGTGTGCATCGAAGTGTCCTCGGTGGAGTTGGGCAAGAAGCTGGCGGAGGCTGGCGTCGGGCTGTTCTTTCAAAGCCGCATCGGTGTCGAGCAGGAGCAGCAAAAGGGCACGCTGGTGCACATTCCGCTGAACACCCCGCAGGCGATGTACTCGGAACTCGGCGTGTATGTGCGCGCCGGCCGCACCCTGCCGTCGGCGCTGGATGCCTTCCTGCAGATCGTCACGCGGCTCATCGAAGAGCGCCAGCGCAGCGAGGTGACGAGTGGGTGATGCACGAGATGCCCAGCAGGTGTGAGCGAATTTATGCACCACCCAGAGCGAAAAACAGTGCTATCGGGATCGGGCGCGGCTTCCTACACTCCGGCGCATCCCCTGCACGTTCAGGCCTTTTTTCAAGCTTGTTCAAGCCACTGCCATCCCACGTTTTCGAGAATGTCCACCAACCTACCGCTCATCGACATCGCCGGTCTGTACAGCGCCGGTCCCGCCGATCGGCTCGCCGTTGCCCGGCGCCTGGAGCAGGCCTGCACGCAACGCGGCTTCTTCTACGTGATCAACCATGGTGTGGATGCCGCGCTGATCCGCTCCGTGTTCGACATGGGGCGCCGCTTCTTCGCGCTGGACGAGGCCAGCAAGCAGCAGGTCGACAAGCGCCACTCGCGTTGCAACCGGGGCTACGAGCCGCTGCGTGCGCAAACGCTCGAAAGCGGCGCCGCGCCCGACCTGAAGGAGAGCTTCTACATCGGCGCCGAGGTGCCGCCGGATGACCCGCGCGTGAAGGCTGGCCGCTTCAACACCGGCCCCAACCAGTGGCCGGCGCAGTTGCCCGAGTTCCGCGCCGTGATGCAGGCCTATTACGAACAGGCCTATGCGCTGGGCGCAACGCTGATGCGCGGCATGGCGCTGTCGCTGCACCTGCCAGAGGACTATTTTTCCGCCTATGTGAGCGATGCCGCCGCCACCTTGCGGCTGCTGCACTACCCGCCGCAGCCGGCCAACCCCGCACCGGGCGAGAAGGGCTGTGGCGCGCACACCGATTTCGGTGGCCTGACGCTGTTGCTGCAGGACGATGCGGGCGGCCTGCAGGTCTGGGATGCGCAGGCCGGCCACTGGATCGATGCGCCACCGGTGCCCGGCGCGTATGTGGTCAACATCGGCGACTTGATGGCGCGCTGGACCAATGACCGCTACGTCTCCACGCTGCACCGGGTCATCAACCGCTCGGGCGGCGAACGCTATTCGGTGCCGTTCTTCTTCACCGGCAATCCGGCGCACCAGATCGCCTGCATTCCCTCATGCCTGGAAGAAGGGATGACGCCCAGGTATGCCCCGGTCACGGTGGAAGAACACCAGATCGCCTGCTACCAGCGCACCTATGGCGCGTGAGGTCGCCATGGCAAGCGCGGCACGGCACATGGTGCTGATCCACGGCGCCTGGCAGGGCAGCTGGGCCTTCGAGGCCTGGATGCCGATGCTGCAGGCCGCCGGCTGGCAGGTGCATGCCGTCGACCTGCCCGGCAACGGCATCAGGCAGGATGCCTGGCCACCGGCGCAGCCGGTTCGCGTTGACCTGGATGCGTATGTGGCGCATGTCGCCGAACTGCTGGCCGGGCTGGACGGACCGGCGGTGGTGCTGGGCCACAGCGGCGGCGGCATCACGGCCTCGCAGGTGGCCGAGCATTGCCCCGAGCGTGTGCTGGCCCTGGTGTACCTGGCTGGCATGATGCTGCCGGACGGCATGGATTTCGGCGCCCTCATCGAGGCATGCCGGCGCGAGCAGCCGGGTTTCGTCTACGCGGGCATCGGGCCCCATCTGGAGTGGGATGCCATGCACCAGGCCAGCCGTGTGCCGCCGGCTGCGGCGGGCCGCATCTTCCTGCATGACTGCACGCCGGAGCAGGCCGCGGCCGCAACCCGCAGGCTGTGCTGGCAGCCCGAAGGCGGGCGGGCCATGCGCTGCCGGTTGACGGCGCAGCGCTATGGGCGTGTGCCGCGCATCTACGTGGAATGCCTGCGCGATCGCTCGGTGCTGCACGAACTGCAGCGCTGCATGCAGAACCTCTCGCCGGGCGCCTTGCGCATCACGCTCGACTGCGGGCATGTTCCCCAGCTCGCCTGTCCGGCGCTGCTGACCGAGCGGCTGCTGCCGGCATTGGCGCAGATGCTGCCCTCCGGCGCTGGCACGGACCTTGCGGTTGCTTCTGGCCGCACCGGTCTTTTGCCTCTTGCCTGAACCGTTTCCCCTTTTGCTCCCATCCACTTCGACCGAGGAAAAAGCCCCATGACGATCCGCCCCTTGCTCACTTCCATCGTGCTGGCCTGCGCCAGCGTTGCCGCCCAGGCGGCCGACAAGCTGACCGTGCAGCTCGACTGGCTGCCCGGCGGCGACAAGTCGTTCGTCTACTCCGGCATCGAGCAGGGCTTCTTCAAGGAGGAAGGCCTGGAAGTGCAGGTGCTGACGGGCCGCGGCTCGACCGATGCCGTCACCAAGATCGCCACCGGCACCGCCGATGTGGGCTTTGGCGGCATCTCGGCGCTGATGATGGCCGCGGCCGAAGGCAATGTGCCGGTCAAGGCCGTGATGTCGCTGTACTCCAAGCAGCCCGATGCGCTCTTCACCCGCGCCAGCAGCGGCATCAAGACCCTCAAGGACATGGAAGGCAAGACGGTGGCGATGCCGACCTTCTCCTCGTCGAACGCCCTGTGGCCGGTGGTGCTGCAGAAGAACGGGGTGGACGCCGAGAAGATCCGCGTCATCAAGACCGACCCCTCCACCATGGCGCCGATGCTGGCGCAGGGCCGCGTCGATGCGACGATCAACTGGGTCACCGTCGGCCCGGCGTTCAAGGACGTGCTGGGCCAGGCCAAGCAGGAGCTGGCGGTGCTGCCGTGGACCGACTTCGGTCTGGACGGCTATGGCTGGTCGGCGCTGGCCAGCGACAAGCTCATCAACGAGAAGCCCGAGGTGCTGCAGCGCTACCTGCGGGCGCTGACCAAGTCGGTGGAATTCGCGATCGCCAACCCGCAGCAGGCCGCAGCCGATCTCAAGGCCCAGGTGCCGGAGGCGAATGCAACGGTGGTGCAGGCCGAGTTCGAGGCCTCGATTCCGCTGCTGCGCAACGAGGTCAGCCAGGCAAATGGCTTTGGCACCTTCGATCCGGCCCTGCTCAAGGCCACCTGGGGCTGGGTGTCGCAGTCGATGAACTATGCCGAAGACAAGGTCGATCCCGAAACCCTGGTGAACCGCAGCTTCGTCAAGCCTTGACTGGGGCTTGACACATCGTCCGGCCCTGCCGGCTCCGTCAAGCCATGGCGGCGGCAGGCCGTTAGCACACCCCGTTTGCATGCCCCCGTCGGCATGACCAGGGCGTGGGCCCCACGCACCCTCGCATCCACGCATCCACGATATGGAACATGTGATTGATCTCGACGCCGTCGGCCAGGTTTTCACCTCCAGCGACGGCACCCGCATCACCGCCTTGCAGGGCGTGGACCTGCATTTGCGCCGGAACGAATTCGTCTCGCTGATCGGCCCTTCGGGCTGCGGCAAGTCCACCATCCTGCGGCTGATTTCGGGGCTGCTGCGGCCCACCGAAGGGCTGGTGCGGATCTTCGATTACCCCGTCACCGAGCCGCGCGACGAGATCGGCATGGTATTCCAGAAGCCCACGCTGCTGCCGTGGCTGAGCGTGCTCGACAACATCACTTTTCCGATGCGCCACAAGTACGGGCGCGTGAGTGACGCCGAGCACCAGCGCGCGCGAGAACTGCTGGCGATGGTCGGGCTCGGGGATTTCGGCCACAAGCGTCCGCACGAGCTCTCGGGTGGCATGCAGCAGCGCGTCTCGATCGCCCGCTCGCTGCTGCACGACCCGGACATCCTGCTGATGGACGAACCATTCTCGGCCCTCGATGCGCTCACCCGCGACGAGATGAGTTTCGAGCTGCTGCGCATCTGGAACGAGCGGCCCAAGACCGTGGTGTTCGTGACCCATTCCATCCAGGAGGCGCTGCTGCTGTCGGATCGCATCGTGGTCATGAGCGCCCGTCCGGGCAAGGTCGACGACATCATCGACGTGCCGCTGCCGCGTCCGCGCAACATGGCGACGCTGGCCGATCCGGTCTTCACCCAAATGGCCAATGACATCCGCATGCAGGTGTTCAGCCGCGCACCCGTGTGAGCCGCCCATGTCTCCATCACCCACGACTTCCCGACAAACCCAGGCCCCTGCGGTGCTGCGTTTCCTGAGCCGCCAGGCCTCGCTGCTGGTCTTTCTGCTGGTGCTGATCGGCTGGGAGCTGGCGTGCCGGTTGCTGGCCATCCCGGAGTACATCCTGCCGGCGCCCAGCGCGATTGCGCGTGCCGCGGCCGATGTAGGCGCATCGCGCTGGCTGGACCACCTCGCGGCGACGCTGCAGGTGGCGTTGGCCGGCTATCTGGTGGCCATTGCGCTGGCGCTGCCGCTGGCCATCGCCATCACCCGCTCGGCGCTGCTCTCGCGCATCATCATGCCCTGGCTGGTGGTGATCCAGTCGACTCCGATCGTGGCCATCGCGCCCATCATCGTCGTGACGCTGGGGGCAGGCTGGCTGCCGCGCATCGTCATCACCACGCTGATCGCCTTCTTCCCTCTGGTGGTCTCGACCGCGCTGGGGCTGGCCTCCGTGCCGGCGGAGTTGATCGAGCTGTCGCGCTCGCTGCGCGCCAGCACCTCGCGCCAGTACTGGCAGATCCGCATGCCGTATGCCGTGCCCTACTTGTTCTCGGCGCTGAAGGTGTCCATCACGCTGGCCATCGTCGGCGCCGTGGTGGCCGAGTTTGTCGCCGCCGAGAAGGGGCTGGGCTACCTGATCCTCTTTTCCACTTCCTCTTTCAAGGTGCCGGTGGCGTTTGCCGCGCTGGCCCTGCTGGTGGTCAGCAGCCTGGTCCTCTATGGCCTGGTGCGCTGGCTGCAAAAGCGCCTGTTCCCCTGGAGCCAGGGCGCGGACGGCGTGTGAAGCGCATGCCGCCAGCCAGCCTTCGTGAACTCGAGAATCGCATGACACAGACCACTCCATCCCAGACCTTCCCGCGCAGCGGGCCAAGTGAAGCGCAGATCCTGCGCCACCTGCGCCACGCCGGCGCGGTGGCCGAGCGCGCCGTGGCGCTGGGCAAGCACCCGTTCGGCGCCGTGCTGGTCGCGCCCGACCACGAGACCGTGCTGCTGGAGCAGTGCAACATCGACACCGTCAACCATGCCGAGTCGACGCTGGCGCGCATCGCCGCGCACAACTACAGCCCCGCTTACCTGTGGGACTGCACGCTCTACACCACTGTCGAGCCCTGCTGCATGTGCGCCGGCACTGCCTACTGGGCCAACATCGGCCGCGTGGTGTTCGGCATGACCGAGGCGGACTTGCTCGCATGCACCGGCTCGCATGGCGAGAACCCGACGATGAGCGTCTCTTCGCGCTACGTGTTCGACCATTGTCAGAAGCCGGTCGAGCTGATCGGTCCGGTGCCGGCGGCGCGCGCCGAAATCCTGGCTGTGCAGCAGGCCTTCTGGGCCGCGCGATAAGGGAAGGGCGATGCAACTGCTGAGCCCCGCCACGCCATGGGAGGCGCAGCGCCTGGCCGATGCGCTGGGGCCCTCGGCGCGCTACCTGTCCGGCGCGACGGTGGTGCAGCAGGAATGGGATGACCCGCGCCTCGCGCCCGATGGCATCACCTTCATCAACCTGATGGGCTGGCCGCAGACCCAGCAGATCACGCTGGAGGAGGAAGGCCTGCGCATCGGCGCCGCCGCGCGGCTGGAGACCGTGCGCACGAATGCCTTGGTGCATGCGCATGCGCCGCTGCTGTGCACGGCGCTGGCGCAACTGGGCGCGCCCGGTGTGCGCCGGCTGGGCACCATCGGCGGCAACGTTGGCTGGGGCGTGGGCGATACCGGCCCGGTGCTGCTCGCGCTCGATGCCGAGGCTGAACTGGCGGATGGTCGGCGCGAGCCCCTGTTCCTCTGCCTGCAGCGCCCGGTACGTCCATTGATGACGGCGTTCTGGCTGCCCCGCGCCGACCGGCACCCTCCGAGCCGCAGCGTGTTCGAGAAGGTGGGCTATCGCGCGGCTTTTTCACCAGCGCGCATCCGGCTGGCACTGCGCTGGAGCGCCGATGGCCGGGCCGTGGCGCGCGTGGCCGCCGGCGCGCCGGGCACGCCGGTGCATCGGCTGCTGGCGGTCGAGGCCTTGCTCGATCCGGCCGCAGCATCGGCGTTGCCGACGCTGGAGGGCATCCGCGCCGCTTGCCAGGCCAGCCTGCCTACCGAGCTGGCGTTGATCGCCAGCCGTTTGATCGCCGGGCATGCCGGCTGCCTGGCGAACGCGGCCGAAGGGTAGGTGCATCGATGCATTTCGACACACCCCACCAAATCGCCCGGCCTGCCGAGGCACAATGTGACCGGCGGCCCGATGCCCAAGCCAAGCTCTCGGGCGATCCTGGTTATTTGACCGACCGTATTGCCACTGGCCAGTTGCGCGGCCTGATTCTCGGCAGCCCCTGGCCACATGCGCGCATTCTGCGCATCGATGTGGCGGCGGCGCGTGCCATGCCGGGTGTGCATGCCGTCGTCACGCATGCCGATATTCCCGGCGTAGCCGTGTATGGCCTGCGCAAGGTCGATCGGCCCATGCTGTGCCATGACAAGGTGCGCTACGTCGGCGACCCGGTGGCCGCCGTCGCCGCCGACGACCTTGCCACCGCCTACGCCGCGCTGCAGTGCATCGAAGTGGTCTACGAGCCTTTGCCGCTGATCGATGACCCCGAGGCCGCGCTGGCCGAGGATCTTCCGCCCGAGGCGCTGGTCCATCCCGGGGGCAACCTGCTGCACCGCGCCGCCTACCGCCATGGCGATCTGGACGCCGCGCAGGCCGCCTGCGCCCATGTGGTCGAGGCCGTCTACACCACGCCGCGCCAGTTGCATGCCTTTCTGGAGACCGAAGGCGGCGTGGCCGAGCCCGATGGACAAGGCGGCCTGCGGCTCTTCTTCGGCGGGCACAACCCGGCGCGCGAGCGCCAGGTGATTGCCGACATGCTCGGGCTGCGCCACGCGCAGGTGCAGGCCACCGGCACACCGGTCGGCGGCTCCTACGGCGGCAAGGACGAGCTGACCATCCAGCCGATTGCCGCCTTGCTGGCCTGGCACGCCCAGCGGCCGGTGCGCTTGCACCTGACGCGGCCGCAATCGGTCGATTTCGGCGTCAAGCGCCACCCGATGCGCATCCGCATGCGCACCGGCTGCGATGCCGCCGGCCGGCTGCTGTTCCACTGCGCCGACATCCTGGCCGACACCGGTGCCTACGCCACCCATGGTCCTGAAGTGCTGGATGCCGCGCTGGAACACGCGCCCGGCCCCTACCAGTACCAGGCGGTGGACCTGCAGGCGCGGCTGGCGTACACCAACAATGGCGTGGCGGGCGCGTTTCGCGGCTTTGGCGCCGTGCAGGTGCAGTTTGCGCTGGAGCAGCAGATCGATCGTTTGGCCGCCGCCGTGGGCATCGATGCCGCGGTCTTTCGCGCGCTGAACCTTGCCAGCCCGTCGGCCCCCGGCCCGCTGGGGCAAACCGTGGTGCCCTTCGACGGCGCGCACCGTGCGCTCGACGTGGCACGCCAGCAGCCGCTGTGGCAGGGCCAGCGGCGCTGGCGCACTGGCGGTGGGCGTTATCTGCATGGCATCGGCATGGCGCTGGTGCACCGCAGCGACGGCTTTGGCAAGGGCGGGCCCAGCCACAGCCGCATGGTGCTGGCGCTGGCCGCCGATGGCGCCATCGAACTGCGCTGCGGCTTTACCGAGCTGGGCCAGAACCTGATCGGCAGCATGCGCAACGTCTGTGTCATGCATCTGGGCTGCGCGCCGGAGGATGTGCGCCCGGTGCTGGGCGATACGGCCTGCACGCCCGATTCCGGCCCGGTCGCCGCCTCGCGCGCCACCACGCTGGCCTGGCGCGCCGTCACTGACGCACGCCAGGCGTGGACGGAAGCATTGACCGCCGCTGCGGCGCAGTGCCTGGGCACGCCCGCCGATGCGCTGCGCCTCGGGCCGGGCGGCGTCTACCAGGGCATGGACCGCGTGCTGGACTATGCACGCCTGGCCGAATCCATGGGCGTGGCGCGGCCCTGCATCACGGTCGAGCTGCACCCGGAGGATCCACCACAGAACGCCCATGACACGCATTTTGTCTTTGGTGCCTGCGCGGCCATCGCGCAGGTGCGCATCGACACCTGGAACGGCACCATTCAGGTCGAGAAGATGCTGATGTGCTCGGCGCTGGGGCCGGTGGTGTCGTTCCAGGGCCTGCTGGGCCAGATGGAGGGCGGCGCGGTGATGGGAATGGCGATGTGCACGCAGGAGGAATTGCCCTGTGTGGGCGGCCGCTACACCGCGCGCAACCTGGATGCCTACTTCATCCCCACTTTTGCCGATGCACCCGAGATGGAGCTGCTGGCCATCGAGAACCTGCCGCCGGGCGATCCCGTCGGGCCGCGCGGGGCTGGCGAGATCAGCGTCAACTTCGCGGTGCCGGCCGTCGCCAATGCCCTGTCGAACGCCTTGCGCCGCCCCGTCACCCATTTGCCACTGCAACCGGCGCAGGTGATCGCCCTGCTGGAGACTGCCGATGAACACCCATGAACCAGCGGCGCTGTGCGTCCTAACGACCGATGGGATTGAGACGAACGCTCTGACCGAGGCTGCCGAGATGGTGCTTCGCATGCAGCTCAATGGCCAGGCCGTGTCGGTCCGTTGCCGGCCGGACACGCGTCTGCTGACGCTGCTGCGCGAATACTGGCACCTGGTCGGCGCCAAGCCGGGCTGTGAGGTCGGTCGCTGCGGCGCCTGCATGGTCTGGTTCAATGGCGCGCCGGCCAATGCCTGCCTGCTGATGGCCTACCAGTTGCAGGGCCAGTCCGTGCGCACCATCGAGTCGTTGCGGGAGGATCCGGCCAGCGCTCCCGTCAAGGATGCGCTGGATGCCTGCGGTGGCGTGCAGTGCGGCTATTGCACCGCCGGCATGGTGGTGCACCTGACCTGGCTGCACCAGCAATCGCCCCGGCCCAGCTTTGCAGATGCGGAGGCCATGATGTGCGGGAACCTCTGCCGCTGCACCGGTTATGGCGGCATCCGGCGGGCGATGCGTGAACTGTTCGAGGACAACCGGTCAGCGACGGGAGCGACTGCGCGCACAAGCTGACCAGGGCGCGGCGGGTGTCCCGTGTTCAGCGGTTGGCCCGGCGCGTCGGCTCTTGCCGCTCCAGGGCTCCAATGGCACTGGATGCATCGAGCAAGCCATGGGGCGATTGCGCCAGCGCCGCAACCTCGCCAACGACAATGATGGCCGGGCTGCGCAAGCCCCAGGCGGCGGCATCGCGGCTTGCATCGGCCAGCCGGGTGTGCAGTTGCCGCTGCGTGGCCAGGCTGGCGTTCTCGATGAAGGCGACCGGCATGCCGCCCGGCATGCCGCTGGCGAGCAACTGGCGCTGGGTGGCTGCCAACGTCGAGACACTCATGTAGATCACCAGGGTGGTGCCGCCCGCCACCAGCGCAGGCCAGTTGGGGCCGCGGCCATCTTCGGTGTGGGCGGTGACCAGCGTCACGCCGTGTGTCATGCCGCGCATGGTCAGTGGAATGCCGCAGGAGGTGGCTGCCGCCAGGCCCGCGGTGATGCCATTGACCACTTCACAGGCCACCCCACGCTCGCGCAGCCAGTGCGCCTCCTCGCCGGCACGGCCGAAGATGCAAGGGTCGCCGCCTTTCAGGCGCACGACCTTCTTGCCCTGACGCGCGTAGCGCAGCATCAGGCGCTGGATGAAGGCCTGCGGCGTCGAGCGGCAGCCGCCACGCTTGCCGGTGCGGATGATGCGTGCCTGTGGACAGTACCCGAGGATGCTGGCGTCAACCAGATCATCGGCCAGTACCACATCGGCCTCGCCCAGTACGCGCACGGCCTTGAGAGTCAGCAGCTCCGGGTCGCCAGGGCCGGCACCGACGAGAAAGACGGGGTGGTGGGGCATGGCACTTCCTTCATGGGGCAGGTTGTTGGGGTCAGGCCCATCTTCTGGCAAGCAGATAGCATGCCAATTCCTGGCCAGCCGACACCCCATCTTTCTCGTTGGCATTGGCGGGATGGACGACGGTGATGGCCAATGCCTGCCTGTGCGAAAGCGCGCGGCTGATCTGATGGATCACACGTCTTGGGTGGTGAACAGGGTTTTTAGTGCGACCAGTCAATGCCATAGGTTTCTGCGAAATAGGCGGCAATCGCTTCCTTGCCTGCCACAAGGCTGTGGCCTTCGTGTTCACCGGTGACCTGGGATGAGTCGCTTTGGCCGTCGAGCACCAGCAAGGGCAGGCTCTGGTTGGCTTCGCCGGCAGCGGCGATGACGGCCTGGCGCGGCCGGGGGAAGGGCACGCGCCGGACCTCGATCTGGTCCTTGAGCTGCGGATAGACTGCCAGCACGCCTTCAATGAAGGTGCCCGCCGGGCAGAAGAATGTCTTGCCTGGTTGCTTCTCGTCGTCGAAGCCGGGTTGCAGCAGGAACAGCGTGGGTTTGGACATGGGTTTCCTTCGGAGTGTGAATGAAGAATGGGTTGGATGATCGGTCATGGAAAGTGTGCGGCCGGTACCGTGGCGATCGCCGGTGGGCAGGCGGGGCGTCCGGTTCCATCACCAGAATGACGGGAATCAATGCCACGTTGTGGCGGTCGCGGGCATTGCGCATGGTATGAATGGGATGGGGGGGCGTCAAAGATTATTAATTCATTAGTAAATGACAGGAGAATCGCTGTTTCCATGGAATGAGCGCTGCGCATTCAATGATTTGAATAAGCTGATAATTGGTTGATTTGAATGGGCATTAATGCAGTATGGGGACGATGCCATAATGGGCATGTGCATGATGATGCCGAGGCGGCATGCCATTTATTGGTGTGGCGGTCACGAATCAACGCATATTCCTGTGAATGCTCGCCGGTTTTTCCGGTGCGGCGCATGTGCCGCTGATTTTTTTCAGTCTCTCGGGCGAGATTGCGTGGCAACGTCGCTGGCCACCCATCCACTACCCCCTTCGTTTCCTGGGCGTTTTTCCTGGCAGGAGATTTCCCATGCCCAATCCATCCGAAGGCTGAGGCCAAGGCCCCGACGCCCGCCATGCCAAACGGATCGAGCCTTTGCGGCCCTTGTTTCGGGAGATCCGTGCAACCGCCATACAGCGTGAGCGCGATCACGAACCGTTGCATCCGCATCTCACGGCCTTGCGCGAAGCTGGCTTGACGGGCTGGCGTCTTCCGCCTGCGCTGGCCGAACTGTTCGCCGCGCTTATCGCGTTCGGCGAGGCCGATCGATGCGCTCGGGGTATCTGCCGCCAGGCGCGCGGGCCTGAGCGTCAGCAGATTCAGGCGGCTTGCTGCTGTTCGCTTGCAAAAAGGCTGGGCGGGCGGGGCAGGCCGAGATGGTCGCGCAGGGTGTCGCCGCTGTAGTCTTGCCGGAACAGGCCGCGCCGCTGCAGGATCGGCACGACCTCCCGGGTGAACACTTCCAGGCCACCGGGCAGCCAGGGCGGCATGACGTTGATGCCGTCCGCCGCGCCCTGCGTGAACCAGGTTTCGATATGGTCGGCGATCTGCTCAGGCGTGCCGGCCAGCACGAAGTGGCCGCGTGCACCGGCCAGCCGCTCGATGAGCTGGCGCAGCGTGGGCTTTTCCCGGTCAACGATGTCCAGCACCAGCTGGAAGCGGCTGTGTTCCTGCTGGTCGGCACTGTGCGGAATCAGGTGACGTGGGAAGGGCGCATCCAGGTCCTGGCCGCGCAGATCGATGTCCAGTCCGAGCTGGTTCTTCAACTGGAGCAGGGAGAAGTCGGTCTGGATCAGCTCGTCGAACTCCCGCTGCAGCGCACGCGCCTCGGCTTCGGTCGAGCCGATGAAGGGGCTGAGTCCGGGCAGGATCTTGATGTGGGCGGGATTGCGGCCCCACTGGGCGGCGCGTTGCTTGACGTCGCGGTAGAAGCTCTGCGCGCTCTCGAGCGTCTGATGCGCGGTGAAGATTGCTTCTGCATACTGGGCGGCGAACTGGCGCCCGTCTTCGGAGGAGCCGGCCTGCACATACACGGGCCGTCCTTGCGGTGAGCGGGGCAGGTTGAGCGCGCCCTGCACGCGCAGGTGCTTGCCGGTGAAGTTGGCCGCATGGATGCGATCGGTATCGGCAAACAGGCCGGTGGAGGCGTCGTTGACGAAGGCTTCGTCCTCCCAGCTGTCCCACAGCCGCGTGACGGCCTGCACGAATTCGTGCGCGCGCTCATAGCGTTCGGCATGCGAGGGGTGCCTGGTCAGCCCGTAGTTCCCTGCGGCGCTCTTGAGCGAGGACGTCACGATGTTCCAGCCGATGCGCCCACCGCTCCAGTGGTCGGTGGCACCGAACAGGCGCGCCAGCGTGTACGGATCGTAGAAGGAAGTGGAGGCCGTGGCGATGAAGCCGATCTTTTCGGTAGCCGCCGCCAGCGCGTTGATGAGCGTCAGCGGCTCCAGGTGAAAGCGGCTGGCATAGCGGATGCCGTCGCCGATACCCAGGCCATCGGCAAAGAACACCGCATCGAACTTGGCGGCTTCGGCCTGTTGCGCCAGCGACTGGTAATAGCGCACGTCGAGGATGCGCTCGCGCGCGGCCAGCGGATGCCGCCATGCAGCTTCATGGTGACCATTGGGGTAGATAAACAGATTGAGCGTGAGTTGGCGTGGTGCTTCGGACATGTTGATTGAATCCCTTCCGGATCATCCTATGGCAGAAGCAGCCCAATCGTTTAATGGTTTGTTGTTATTTGGAAATATCAAAATGAGTAAATAACAAATGGCTGTGAAGGATCTTCGTTGGTGTTCGCAATAGTGGCGTTGGCAGCCTGTGTGCCTTTGGCTATGTGCCTGCTGTCTAATGCATGTTTCCTGTGCAAAGCATTGCCAACGCGTCGGTTTGCTTTACACGCATGAAGCCATTGACGAGTTTGTGGTAGATGGTATGACCAAAAGGCACCCGGAAATACGTGACCAGCCCTGGGCCCTGTTCATGCGCGTCCTGAGCCACACGCCGCTGTCTGCATGGAAATGGAGGCTGGGCAAAGCCCGCGAACCATCCGGCAACAGCCAGGGTCGTTTTCAGGGAGGTTGACCTGTCCTCTGACGGACCACCGCACCGAGTAGGTACCCCGAATTGGGGTGAATGAAGCCCCAAGGTAAAAAGCCCAAGCGACAAAGTCGCTTGGGCTTTTTGTGTGATGTCCTGGTCGGGGTGAGAGGATTCGAACCTCCGGCCTCTACGTCCCGAACGTAGCGCTCTACCAGGCTAAGCTACACCCCGATGCCGGCAAACGATGTATTTCCACGATTGCCGGTAGCAAGCCGGTGATTATAGCCCGTTTTTTGAGGCCGGGATGGAAGTCGCGATCGGTGCCTCCCGTCGTCTGGATGCATGGATTGTTGCACGACACGGTGCCACTCAGGCCCCGGTCTTGATGGCCTGCATGTCGCGGGGCGGGGCTCCGAGGTCGCGCCAGTTGGCCGGGTGGCAGGTGAAGAGCAGGATCTGATGCCGCTGCGCGGCATCGAAGAGGATGCGCTTCATGGGTGCGAGGCGCTCAGGATCGCTGTGCACCAGCGCGTCGTCGAGGATGATCAGCGTCGGGCGGCCGGCCGCTTGCAGCAGGTCGGCATAGGCGAGGCGGCTGATCAGGCCCATTTGTTCGCGCGCGCCAAAGCTCAGGGCCTGGAATTCGCCACGCTCCTCGTGGCCGCCGGCGCCGGTGCGCACCAGTTGCGCGGGCATCAGGTTCTCGTCGATGTCGAGACTGGCTTGCGGGAACAGCAGCTGCAGGTAGTGGTGCAGGTGGTGCTGCAGCGGCGCCTGCAGCCGGCGTGTGAGCGCCTGGCGCTTGTCCTTGAGCGTCAGCAGCAGCAGGTCGAGGGCGGCGGCGCGGCGTGCCAGTTCGTCGCGGCGGCGGTGGCTGAATTGCAGTTCCTGGGCCAGCTCGGCCCGTTTTTCCTCCAGCCCCTGCGCGCCCAGTGCCTCGAGGCTGCTTTGCAGGCGGGTTAGTTCGCGTTCGCGCTCGCGGGCGGCGTGTTCGAGCGCCTCGGCGGTGCGGCCCAGGCGCTGGATGTCTTGACGCAGGATGTCGGGGCGGGCCGCCTCGATCTGCTGTTGGAGGCTGTTCATGTCCTTCCGCAGGGCCGATTCGGTAGCGCGCAACTCCAGCAGTTGCGTTTGCAGTTGCTGCGTGCGTTGTTGGCGCTCGGGGGCAATGATGTCGTTCTGCAGCCGCTGCCATTCGGCCTGGGCGATGCGGCTGGCCTGTTCGGCCAGGCCCAGGTCTTTCTGGTAGCGGGCCTCGGCCTGTTCGGCGGCTCGAAGCTGGTCGGTGGCGTTGTCGAGCAAGGTTTGCGCGGCAGTCAGGCTGGTGTGGATGCCGGTGTCGGAGTCGGTTTGGTTGACTGTGGCGGGTGGCAGGGCGGCCAACTGGGTCGACAGTGCCTGCCGGCGTTGACGCGCCAGTGTCAATTGGCCCTCGAGCGCATCGATTCCGTTGGGCGCCAGGTGGCGCAGCTGGAGTTCGTCTTGTTCGATGGCCTGCTGCAGGCGGCGGCATTGTTCGGCGCGGGCCTCGGCCTCCGACAGGTTCTGGACCTGCAGGTGCGTCTGCAGGGTGTTGATCCGGTCCTGCACGGCCTGTTGGCGGCGCACCAGCGAGGCCACGTCCTCGCCGCCAGGCTGGATGCGCATCAGGCCGATACCGGCGATACGCAGCTCGATCGGCTGGAGCAGGCGGCGCTCGCCCTGGCCGCGGATCGTTTCATGTCCGAGCTGCAGGCTCTGGCCCGCCTGCAGGTCGAACTGCAGGCGGGTGGCCACGGCTTGCTCGGCGACGCGCAAGTCGCTCAAATCCTGGTGGAGCTTCTGCAATTGCCGCAGGCTGGCTTCGTCGATGTGCAGTGCCTGCCACTGCCCGCGCCGTTGCAGCAAGTCAGTTTGCTGTGCTCGGGCCTGCTGCAGGCGGGCCTCGTTGTCCTTCAGGGTTTGCTCCAGCTGGGTCAGTTCGGCTTGAATGCCTGCGCGTTGCGCATCGTGTCGGGCCTGCTGGAGGGACTCGCGGCTTTGCTGGTAATGCAGTCTGGCCTGCTCCAGGCGGGTCTGGATGGCGCTTTGGCGCGCCTGCAGCTCTGCAAGCCGGGCGGCCTGGTCCTGCCGGTCCTTGGCGCGTTCGGCCAGTTCGTGCTGTTGCCGCTCGAAGGCCTGCAACTGGTCGTGGCAGAGCTGCTGGCTGGCCAGGCCGCTTTGCAACTCCTGTTCGGCACGCTGCTGTTCGTGCTGCCAGCGCGCAACTTCGGTCAGTTGGGCCTCGGCCTGGCGGCCCTGCTGGCGATAGGCCTCCCAGGGGCGGGTGGCGTCTTCCTGCTGCTGCAGGCGCAGCCCACCCAGTCTGTCCACTTGTTGGCGGTAGGTGTCGATGCTGGTGTCCAGTTCCGACAGGCGCATCTGCTGTTCCTCGCATTGCTGACTGACTCGGGCGAGGGCACCGGTCGGCCTGCCGGTAGCGGTGAGCAGTGCGGCACGCTCGCGCTCGACCTGGGCGATCAGCGCATCGCCGCTGCTGCTGGCCACTTCTCCCAGACTGGTGCCAAGAGCCGACTGGAGGTGTTTGCCGGCATGGCCGACGGCGGCATGGAGATCCTGGCCGGTGCCCTGTTCGATCCACAGGAGGCCGGGAATGCCCCAGTGCTCGGCCTTGCTGGCGCCGCGGCTGGGAAACTGGTAGCCCAGCAGTTCGGCCAGGCGCTCTTCGGCGTCGTCGCCATTGAAGGCCTGGCCATCGACCAGCAAGTCGCAGCGCTTCTGCTTGAGAAAGCGCTTGCGCAATTGCCAGCGCTGGCCCTGCCAGTCGAAGTCGAGTTCGACGGCGGGGGAGGCCGAGGAGTCTCCCCAGGGTTGCAACTCCTCGGCGCTGCTGGAGCGATGGCGTTCGAAGAAGGCGGCGCGGATGGCGCGCACCAGCGTACTCTTGCCCGACTCGTTGGGGCCGGTGAAGAGGTTGATGCCAGGCTCGAGCCCGTCGATTTCGATGGGCCCGTGGAACTGGCGAAACTGTTCGATGCGCAGGCGCTGCAGTCTCATGCCTGGTCCTCCCGCATGGGCGTTGGCTCAGTTGCTGGTGCCTCGGCCTGTTTCTCCTGCGCCTCCTGCGCCTCCTGCGCACCGGGCAGGCCCTGGCTGCCGTGGTCGCCTTTGCCGCTCTGCCGCTCGCGCAGCAGGCCCGCCAGAATGGCCAGCGCGTCGCGGGCGGCTTCACCTTCGTCAAGCTGCTGGTGTTCGCGCAGCTCGGCAATGGCATCACCCAGGTAACCGTCGGCCTGCAGCGCGGCCAGGTCGGCATCGGTGGGGGTCAGGCGCAGTTCGGCCAGGTCGCATTGCAGGCTGCGGCAGCGGCCCTGCGCAATGGAGATGGCTTGCTGCAGGCGTGCCTGGCTGGCCAGGTCGAGCTGACCGGCCAGTTGCAGCTCGAGCACGGCGCTGGCCGGTACCTGTTCGAGGCGTTCGATCAGGCGGTCCAGGTCGGAGGCAACGGCGAGCGCCTCGCTCCAGCGCTGCCACTGGAACTGGCCTACGGCGTGAGCCTCGACCTGGGGTGCACCATTCTCAGGCAGATCGACCAGCAGCACCTGACCGGCACCGTTGTCCTTGAAGCGGTCCTGCTCGGGCGTGCCGCTGTACCAGCAGCGTTCGTTGACGCACTTGAGGCCGTGCCAGTCGCCCAGTGCCAGGTAATCGAGCCGAGCACGCGCGGCACGGTCGGCGGCGATCGGATTGGGCGAGTCGATGTCGTCGGCCAGCAGGCCTTGCACGCTGCCATGCGCGAGGCCGATGCGCCGCAGTCCGCACGAGGTCTCGGCACTGTCGAACCAGCCGGTCAGGTCGCTGTGGGTTTGGCGCTGCGTCAGCGGCGCGGCCAGTACTGCCAGGCCCAGCTCGGGCAGTTCCAGCACTTGCGGCTGCAGGATCACGCGCACATGGGGTGCAATGGCGCCCAGGCGCGCCGCACGGCTCCAGACGCTTTCGGCCAGCGCCGCATCGTGGTTGCCCGGAATGAGGATCCATGGACCCGCAAAGCCTTCCATGGCGTTGAAGAGGCGGCGGATGGTGCGGTCCGAGACGGTCTGTGCGTCGAACACGTCGCCGGCCACCAGCACCGCTCGGACTTGCTGTTCGCCGGCCAGTGCGGCAATGCGCTCGACCGTGCCGAGGCGTGCTTCGGCCAGCGCGGCGGCATCTTCGGGCGCGAAGCGCCCGTACTGCCGGCCGATCTGCCAATCGGCAGTGTGCAGGATTCTGATCATCGGAGGCTGTTGGCTGGGCAAGAAGATGTCATTGTGCAGCTTGCGGTGCCACGGTGCCACGGTGCCACGGTGCCACGGTGCCACGGTGGCAGAGGAGGCTTCTGCTTCTGCGGCATCGACTCAAAGTTGATACCGGCGCCGGCATGACAGGCATGGACGTTACCGGGTCGGGCGGTCGCGTTGGCCGATAGGGAGACGAAAGTGCCGATCCATGCGGGGGAGGGGGGCAGTACAGGATTCGGGATGGCGCGTCCTATTGACTGGAGCATTATGGAGCGATCCGTGGTTTCCCCAAGGCTGGCTGGACAGGCTCCGAGAGCCTGTTGACGATCGCTCCATGTGGCAAGGGGTTGTACGAGCGGGGAGGGTGCGCAGCACTTGTTCCGTCGAAGGCGGCGATGAAGAGGGTGGCGTCTGCGGGTATTGAAACGATCTCTTGGGATGGATCGATATGCCATTCATTTATTTATTTGTTTCCCAAAGGTATTAGATTTTGATTCAATGAGTAAATTTCATTTTTTTCTAATGATCGGAGGGTATTAGCTATCCATTATTTTAAATGATTTGATGTGTATGATTTTGCTGTTCACCATCAATATGGCAGCAGCTCGCATTTCAATATGGCTCATACCGCTTTCGGCAGACTGACTCTCGGCGTGGATCCAGCGGATTGGTCGCCGTATGCGCAGAGTGTCCAGGGGTTGGTAGGCCAGCTCGCCGAAACCGCTGTGGATCGGGATCGGCAAGGTGGCACGGCGCGATTGCAACGCTCCTGGCTGCGGGAAAGTGGCTTATTAAATCTGGCCATTCCAGCAGAGTACGGTGGTGGTGGTGCAAGCTGGCCGTTGATTCTGGCGATCACACGGCGCTTGGCCGAAGCGGACAGTTCCATTGCGCATTTGTTCGGGTTTCAGCACCTGCAGGTCGCCAGTGTGCTTTTGTTTGGCTCCCCGGCACAACAGAGCGAATATTTGACAGCGACCGTCAAGAGCAACTGGTTCTGGGGCAATGCGGTGAACGCACGCGATACCCGCCTGCAGGCGAGTCGGGATACGCAGGGCGTGATCGTTTTGCAAGGCAGCAAGAGCTACTGCTCTGGCGCGGCGGATTCGGATGTGCTGGCGGTTTCAGTGGCCTTGGGCGAGCGGCCACAGGATCGCATTTTCGCCGTCGTGCCCACCGGGCGCGCCGGCATCACCGTGCACGACGACTGGGACAGCCTGGGCCAACGCCAGACCGATAGCGGCACCGTCTCCTTCGAACAGGTTCGGATTGATCCCAAGGAGGTTCTGGGGCCGCCTGGCGTGGCCTCCAGCCCGCGCGCAACGCTGCGCAACATCATTGGTCAATTGATCTTGACGGATATCTATCTGGGCAATGCCGTGGGCGCCTTGCAGGCCGCCATCAAGTTCGTACAGGAGGAAGTCCAGCCATGGCCGATGTCGGGGGCAGACCGTGCGGTCGAGGATCGGTTCCTGCAGTTGCGTGTCGGTGAGCTTTGGACCCAGTTGCGATCTGCGATTGCGTTGGCCAACGAGGTCAACCATGAATTTCAGCAGGCTTGGGAGCGTGGCTCTGCACTGACTGAAGAGGAGCGAGGCGTCCTGACCCTCAGCGTGGGCGCATCACGCGCACATGCGGCGGAAGTGGCCCTGCATGTGACGGCCCGCATCTTCGAGTTGCTCGGCGCTCGCGCTACGGCACGCAAGTATGGCTTCGATCGCTATTGGCGCAATGTGCGCGTGCACACCTTGCACGACCCCCTCGACTATCGGCGGCGCAGCATTGGTGACTGGCTTTTGACCGGCTCCATTCCCGATCCCTACGGCTATAGCTAGCGCCACAGGGCCATTCGTCCATCCATTTTGATTTCATTGTTCATCGCAGGAGTTCTCATGCCTCATCCATTTCAATTGACACGCCGCCAGTTCGGCCTGGGGCTGGCCGGTCTGGCAGGCGCCAGCGCGCTGCCTTTGCGTGCGCAGGACAAGGAACGAATCGTCGTTGCCGAAAGCCAGGGCTTCAGCTGGGCCATTCCGTATCTGGTGTCCAGCAACAACTACTGGCAAAACCACGGTATCGAGGCCAGCACCTTGCAGTTCACATCCGGGCGCCTGGCGTTCGATGCCGCGATTGCGGGCAAGGCCCAGTTCGCCACCTCGACCGACAGCGTGGTGGGGCTCGCCGGTGCGAACGGCGTGCGCGCCGTGATCGTGGCCGAGTTCACGCGGCTGTCCAGCGGCATGTCGGTCGCTGCCCGCACCGATCGCGGCATAGACACCCCGGCGGACCTGAAGGGCAAGCGTGTCGCGACGCCGCTGGGAACCAGCGGACACTTCTTTCTCAGCCGCTATCTCTCGCTTTTCGGCCTGACACCCGGGGATGTCACCCTGGTCAACCTGCGCGGACCCGATGCGGTGACCGCCATTGCGCAAGGCAACATCGACGCATTCGCCTGGGGCTGGGATTCGGCGCAGAAGGCGGTTGCCGATGCCGACGGAAAGGTACGGATCCTGCCCGATGACGGGCTGGAGTCGGTGTTTCTCAGCCATTACTCGCTCACCGCTGCGGAAGACACCGTGGCGAAGAACCCGGCGCTGGTGGAGAAAGCCGTGCGCGCCTTGCTCGATGCGGAGCGTTTTTATCTATCCAACCCGGACGAGGCGGTGGCATTGGTCGCCGAGCGGACCAAGAACACGATCGAATCCACCAAAGAAGGATTGGACAAGATAAAGGTGGGGGTTCGCCTGGACGAGCGCTTGCTCGATGACTTGGTACTCAATGGCGAATGGGCGATCGAGGCCGGGCTGGTCAAGCAGCAACCCGGCGAAGACCTGCGCAAGCTGTATCGCAGCCTGATCTACACGGATGCCTTGCGTGCAGTGGCTCCCGAACGCGTCACGCTGGTCTGACACGCATGCCCCATCCTTCCATCGAGCGACGCGATGTGCCTGCCGTTCAGGTCCGTGGTGTCTCGCAGCTTTTCATGTCGGCGGGCGAGTCGCTCAACTGGGCGCTGTCCGATGTCGACCTGGATATCGCCGCAGGGGAATTCGTGTGCGCCATCGGTCCGAGCGGCTGTGGCAAGACGACCTTGCTGAACATGATCGCCGGCTTCATCCGGCCTACCAAGGGGCAGTTGTATGCCCGGGGGCAGGCCATTACCGGCCCTGGGCCCGACCGGGGCGTGGTGTTCCAGGAATATGCGTTGTTTCCATGGCTGACCGCCCAGAAGAACATCGAGTTCGGCCTGAAGCAGCAGGGCGTTGCCAAGGCGCAGCGCCAAGCTTATGCCACCGAGTTGCTGCGCCTGACCGGCCTGTTGCATGCGGGGCAGCGCTATCCGTTCGAACTGTCAGGAGGCATGCGCCAGCGCGTGGCGGTGGCACGGGCACTGGCCACACGCCCGGGCATTCTGTTGATGGATGAACCTTTTGCCGCCATCGATGCCTTGACGCGCGCCACCTTGCAAGAAGAGCTGTTGCGCATCTGGCAGGAACTGGGTTTGTCGGTGTTCTTCATCACCCACAACATCGATGAGGCGGTGTTTCTGGCGCAGCGCATTGTCGTGATGTCGCCGCATCCGGGCCGCGTGCGCGACATCATCGACATTCCACTGCCATACCCCCGAAGGCGGGATGATCCTGCCTTTGGCGCGATCTATGCGCGGATCGCCCAGAGCTTTGAAAAACCGGTGGAACCAGAAAAGGAAAGGCTTGCAGCATGAGCCAGCAGGCGTTGGAGCGCGAGTTCCTGGCACGGCACAGGTCCAGGAAGCAGCGGGCGCTGCAGCAGCAGATATGGCTGGGCAGTCTGGGGATTCTGCTGTTTCTTCTGGCATGGGAAGTGGCACCGCGGGTGATTCCGGGCGTGAACATCAAGATGTTTCCGCCGCCCTCGCACATCGTGGGCGTGTTCGCGCAGATGACCTGGACGACCGGCGAGATCTGGCCCCATCTTGGCGCCAGCCTGTTGCGCGCGTTATGGGGCTTTCTGTTGGGGTCGATCGCGGGCATCCTGGTAGGCGTTACCACCGGACGATGGCTGGTATTGCGCCAGATCAGCGATCCGGTGCTGCACGGTTTGCGCGCAATTCCCGCCATCGCGATCGTGCCGCTGGCCATCGTCTGGTTCGGACTGGGGGACATCTCCAAGGTCATGCTGATTGCATGGGGCACGTTCTTCCCCGTCTGGATCAACACCTTCATCGGCGTCAGGGATATTCCACAGGTCTACCTGCGCTCTGCCGCCACGCTGGGCACGCGGCCTGGCGCCATGCTGCTGCAGGTGGCCTTGCCTGCGGCGCTGCCATTCATTTTTGCGGGCTTGCGGCAGGCGACTGCCGTGGCGTTCGTCGTGCTCGTGGCGGCAGAGTTGGTGGGCGCGGAAAAGGGGCTGGGCTATCTGATCTCCTTCGCCCATCTGGTGTTCCGGGTCGACATCATGTTTGTCGGCCTGATCTACCTGGGCGCCATCGGTTTTCTGGTCGATCAGCTTTTCGCCTGGTCGCTGCACCGCTTCTTCCCATGGTATGGCGCAGATGCCAAACGCTGAGGTCCCGGTGAACCAGCCCGACCCATTGGGCGCGGCCGATACCGTGCTGTTCAACGGCCACGTATTGACCATGGAGCCGGCAGGAGCGGTGCAGCAGGCGATTGCCATCCGCGCGGGCCGCATCCTGGCAGTCGGCAGCGATGCCCAGATCCGGCGTCATGTCGGTTCGGCGAGCCAAACCATCGACCTGCAAGGCCGTACGGCCTTGCCGGGCCTGATCGATGCGCACGCCCACATGGAACGTGAGGGACTGAAAACCCTGCGGCCCAGCCTGGCCCATGCGCGCAGCGTCGGCGACGTGCTGAACGTGGTTGCCCAGCAGGCCGCCATCCAGCCCAAGGGATCCTGGATCATCACCATGCCGGTGGGGCAGCCGCCGTTCTATTTTGGCGGGCCGGACAACCTGGCTGAAAAGCGCATGCCAACGCGAGAGGAACTCGATGCGGTGGCGCCCCGCCACCCCGTCTACATTCCCGGCCTGTTCGGCAATTGGGGCGTACCGCCGGGATACAGCGTGCTCAACAGCCTCGCGCTGGCCGCCAACGGGATGGACCAGGCGTCGTGCCCCGACTGCACGGGCATCGAGGTGATGCGCGACGAGCAGGGACGCGCCACCGGCCAGATCATCGAGCACAACAAACGCCCCTTGCTGGAATTCGCGCTGCTGACCCGGGTGCCGGCGTTTGGCTTCGAGGATCGGCTGGAAGGTTTGCGGCGCAGCCTGCCGATCTACCACGCATACGGCACCACCAGCATCTACGAAGGGCATGGCTCGGCGCCCGAAACCATCGCGGTCTACCGCAGGCTCTGGGAAGAAGGCCAGTTGAGCATGCGCACGCGCCTGTGCGTCAGTCCAACCTGGTCGAATGTGAAGGAGGCCGGGGAGGCCATGCGTGACTGGCTGGCATTTGCCCGTGGCAGGGGGTTGGGTGACCCCTGGCTGCGAATCAGCGGGGTCTATATCGGTCTGGGCGGCCATGCCGCCACAGCAACCGCAGTGCGCAAGGCCCTGCCCAATACCGGCTGGACCGGTTTTGTCGAATGGTCGAACAGCATTGGGGACTTCGAGGCCTACGCCTGGCTGGCAGCCGAACATGATTTGCGGGTACACAGCGTGGTCGTGGATCGCTTGGCCGAGGTACTGGAAGTCTTCGAGCGCATCAACCAGTCCTTCCCCCTGCATGCCAGACGCTGGGTGGTCGAGCATGTCGGGCGTGTCAGTGGCCCAGACATCGAAAGACTCAAACGCCTGGGCATATCGGTGACCAGCATTCCGTTCTACCTGCTCTGGAAGAACGGCCGCGACCGGCTGGGCGAGCCGGATCAAGGCCATGCGTTCGTGCCTCAACGCAGCCTGCTGGAAGCCGGTCTGCCGGTCAGTGCCGGCAGCGACAACATTCCGGTCAGCCTATTCAGCGCGGTATGGGCATCGGTGGTGCGCCGCGAGCGCACCACCGGCCAAGTCATTGGTCCGGGCCAGCGCCTCGATCGCCTGCAGGCTCTGCAGATGGTCACACGCAATGGAGCCTACCTCAGCTTCGAGGAACATCTCAAGGGCACACTGGCACCGGGCAAGCTGGCGGACATCGCGGTCTTGAGTGCCAACCCGCTGTCGGTCGCCGATGACGGCCTGGCAGATATCCATTCCGAACTGACGCTCGTTGACGGTCGGATTGTGCATCGCGCTTGAGAACCTGCGTGGGCAGGCCTGGCGTGCCGTGCCAGGCGCAACCCCCAGAGACCGCGCGGCGCGCCGGACTGTCCAGTCTCCAGGCACACCACGGCTGTTATCGGCTGGCCGAACGCCATGTCATCGGGCGGCCGGCGCGGGTTTGTGTTCGTTATCCATGGCCTGCCAGGAGGGACTCGAACCCCCGACCTGCTGCTTAGAAGGCAGCTGCTCTATCCAGTTGAGCTACTGGCAGTCAGGCCCCGCTGGTCCGCGGCGGCATGGTGCGTTGCACACCATCTCCGTGGGGTGGGGCAGGGCACGCATCATACCAGCAGTCGTTTGCCTCGATGGAGCCCCGTGGGCGGTCTCACGCACTCAGTCTCGTGGTCGCAATGGGCTGTGGGCGTCGAGCATGTCGTGATAGTGGCCGACATGTTCGCGCTCCTGCTGCAGAAAGTCGGCGATGGCGGCGCGAAAGCGCGCATCGGCAATCCAGTGGGCGCTGTGCGTGGTCTGTGGCAGCAGCGCGCGGGCGAGCTTGTGTTCGCCCTGGGCGCCGCCTTCGAAGCGCTGATAGCCGTTGGCGATGCACCAGGCCAGCGGCTGGTAGTAGCACAGGTCGAAGTGCAGGCAGTCGATGCGCTCGAGCGCGCCCCAGTAGCGTCCGTAGGCAATGCGCTCAGGCCCGCCATGTCGGGTGTTGTCGTGCAGGCCGATCAGGCTGCTGGCGACGGGGTGGCCGGCGCGCTCGGCGATGATCAGCAGCCATTGCCCGGGCAGGTCGGTCTGCATGTGCTGCCAGAAGGCGTCGTTCAGGTAAGGGGCGTTGCCATGCTCCAGGTAGGTGCGCTGGTAGCAGGAGCGAAAGAACGCCCAGTCGGCCTCGGCAATATCCGGTGCCAGCAGATGGCGGTAGCTGACGCCCGCGTCCCGCACCTTGCGCATCTCCTGGCGGATCTTGCGGCGTTTGTCGCGTTGCAGCCGGGCCAGAAAGTCCTCGAAGTCGTGAAACGGCGCCGTGGCCGGGTTGGTCCAGTGGAACTGCACGCCCTCGCGCAGCAGCAGGCCCAGCGCATCGCCGGCAACAAGATCTTGCTCGCCTGGAAACAGCAGGTGCAGCGAACCCAGGTTTTCGGACTGGCACCAGTCCAGCACGGCCTGCAGCAGTTGCCGGCGCAGCACGGCATCGGGTGCCAGCAGGCGGCTGCCCGGCACTGGCGTGAAGGGCACGCCGATCACGGCCTTTGGGTAGTAGCGCAGGCCATGCTGCTGGTAGGCGCGGGCCCAGGCAAAGTCGAACACGTATTCACCCCAGGAGTGGCTCTTGAGGTAGAGCGGACAGGCGGCCAACAGCCGCTCGCCCTGCCACAGCGCGACGTGCCGGGGCAGCCAGCCGGTGTCAGAAGAGGCGCTGCCGCTTTGCTCCATGGCCTGCAGGTAGGCATGGCGCATGAACGGCGTGGGGCGGGCCTGCGTGGCCAGCAGCGCGTCCCATTGCGGCGCGTCCAGCTCCTGCAGGCGGTGGTGCACCCGGGCGATAATCGGCGCAGCGCACGGCGGCCGGTGGTTGGGCGGGGACTCGTTCATGGCTGCGGTGGTTTCACGAATGACGGATGGCGACCCGGTCGGGGTCGCGCCAGCACAGACGAGACGGTTTCATGAGTCTTTCCATATGCGTTGCGCAGCTTAACCCTGTCGTGGGCGATTTGCAGGGCAATATCGAAAAAGCCATTCGGGCGGCCGCCCAGGCGCATGCCGATGGGCACACCCTGGTGGTGTTCTCGGAGCTTTTCGTCTCTGGCTATGCAGCCGAGGACTGGTACCTGCGGCCCAACTTCCTGCGCGATTGCGAGGCGGCGCTGCAGATGCTGGTGGCGGCCAGCGGCCAATGGCCCGGCCTGCACATCGTGATCGGCCATCCGGTGGCGCTCGATGCCAGTGCCAGCCTGCCGCGCGACAGCGATTACCTGCCGCCGGCCTGGAATGCGGTCAGCCTGATCGAGGATGGCGTGCTGCGCCATACCTACCGCAAGCAGGCGATTCCCAATTACGGTGTGTTCGATGAGAAGCGCTACTTCGCCAGCAGCACGGCGTTGCCGGCAGCGGCGGGCCCTGCCGGTGGCAGGGCGACCGGCCCGGCATCGGTGGTGGAGGTGGCGGGGGCGCGCATCGGCCTGCTGATCTGCGAGGATGCCTGGGTTCCCGCGCCCGCGCAGCAGGCCAGGGCCGCTGGTGCCGAGCTGCTGCTGGTGGTCAATGCCTCGCCGTTCGTGCTGGGCAAGCGCGAGAGGCGCATCCAGGTGCTGCAGCAGCGCGTGCAGGAGACGGGCCTGCCGATGATCTACGCCCATGCGGTGGGTGGGCAGGACGAGCTGGTGTTCGACGGCCATTCGTTTGCGCTGGCTGGCGACGGGGCGCTGGCGGGCATGGCGGCTGGTTTTGCCGAGCAGCTCTGGCCGGTGGCGGTGCGGCGTGGTTCGCAAGGTCTGGTGCTGCAGGCCGAGCTGGCGCACCAGCAGTCCGATGAGGAGCAGATCTGGCGTGCCCTGGTGCTGGCCACGCGCGACTATGTCGGAAAGAACGGATTCCGCCATGTGCTGCTGGGCCTCTCGGGAGGGTTGGACTCGGCGCTGGTGCTGGCCATCGCCGTCGATGCGCTGGGGGCCGAGCGCGTGCGCGCGGTGATGATGCCTTCGCCCTATACCGCATCGATCAGCCTCGATGATGCCCGCGAGATGGCGCGGCGCCTGCAGGTGCAGTACGACGAGATCGGCATCCGTCCGGCCTTCGAAGCCCTCAAGGGCAGCCTGCAGCCGCTGTTCGGCGAGCGGCCGGAGGACACGACCGAGGAAAACCTGCAGGCACGCATCCGTGGCGTGCTGCTGATGGGCCTCTCCAACAAGTTCGGCGGCCTGCTGCTGACCACCGGCAACAAGAGCGAGATGGCGATGGGCTACTGCACGTTGTATGGTGACATGTGCGGCGGCTTTGCGCCGCTCAAGGATGTCTACAAGTCCGATGCCTTTGCGCTGGCGCACTGGCGCAATGCACATGCGCTCGATGGCGCGGTGCCGGACCCGATCCCCGAGCGCATCATCACCCGCCCGCCCAGTGCCGAGCTGCGCGAGGGCCAGACCGACCAGGACAGCCTGCCGCCCTACGAGATGCTCGACGCCATCCTGAGGCTGCGCATGGAAGCGGAGCAAAGTGCCGAGGCCATCGTTGCCGCCGGCTTTCCCGCCGAACGGGTCGAGCAAGTGCTGCGCCTGTTGCGCATCAACGAATACAAGCGCTGTCAGGCTGCGCCCGGCCCCAAGCTGGGCAGCCGCAGCTTCGGCAAGGACTGGCGCTACCCGATCACCAACCGCTATCGTGGCTGAGGGGGGCCGCAGACGGAGCATGCCACCAGCGCGCCAATGGATAACCGGGGCGACCCGCATGCCTTGCAATAGGCGTTACCATAGCCCGTTCGCATTCCGATTCCACCCGCACCAAGAACACCGCACGGGTTCCAGACAAACGCCACCCATTGGCTTTCAAAAGGCAGGAGAACACCCATGAGCATGAAACTGATCACCGCCGTCATCAAGCCCTTCAAGCTCGATGAAGTGCGCGAGGCGCTGGCCGAGGCCGGCATCACGGGCCTGACGGTCACCGAAGTCAAAGGCTTCGGGCGCCAGAAGGGCCACACCGAGCTGTACCGTGGCGCCGAATACGTGGTCGATTTCCTGCCCAAGATCAAGATAGAGATTGCCGTCAACGAGGGCGTGGTGGAGAGCTGCGTCGAGGCCATCGTCCGGGCTGCGCGCACAGGCAAGATCGGCGATGGCAAAATTTTCGTCACGCCGCTGGAGCAGATCCTGCGCATCCGCACTGGCGAACAGAATGAAGAAGCAGTCTGACCGGCGCGCCGCGCCTGCCCCGCCGATCCTGCGCCTTGAAGCGCGGCAGCATCGGTGACCGTTCTGGCAGGGTTCATGGCGAGGATGTATCAGGCGCACTCCGTTGCCCGGCGCGGCCATGCCTACACTGGCATATGCGGCGTCCGGGCTGAGCAGCGGTTCCAGGCCTGGCCGATGGTGGGTGCATGGTTGATCGTGAGTTGTGGATCGCAAATCCGCAAATTGCACCACGCCGCCCAGATACCCAGGAGACAAAAGCATGGCAATTCCCCACAAGGTCAAGCTGGTCGACGTGGGCCCGCGCGACGGCCTGCAGAACGAGAAGCAGCTCGTGCCCGCCGAGGTCAAGATCGGCCTCGTGCAGCGCCTGCAGGCGGCGGGCCTGCGCGAGATCGAAGTCACCAGTTTCGTCTCGCCCCAATGGGTGCCGCAGATGGCCGACAACGCCCAGGTCATGGCTGGCATCGAACGGCGTCCGGGCGTGCGCTACTCGGTGCTGGTGCCCAACATGAAGGGCTTCGAGGCGGCATTGCCAAGCCGGCCCGACGAGATCGTCGTGTTCGCCTCTGCCAGCGAATCCTTCAGCCAGGCAAACATCAACTGCTCCATCGCCGGGAGCATCGAGCGCTTTGCGCCGGTGGTGGAGGCGGCGCGCGCAAAAGGCATTCATGTGCGCGGCGCCATGTCCTGCACGGTGGGCTGTCCCTACGAGGGCGAGGTGGCGCCCGAGCAAGTGGTCCGTCTGGCCGGGCTGATGCGCCAGATCGGCGTGCAGCACGTCGGCGTGGCCGACACCATCGGCGTGGGCACGCCCCGCAAGGTGCAAAAGGCGCTGGAGGCCGCGCTGCGCCATTACGCGCTGGACGACGTTTCAGGCCATTTCCATGACACCTACGGCCAGGCCGTGGCCAATACGCTGGCGGCCCTGGAACTGGGCGTGTGGCAGTTCGACACCTCGGTGGCGGGCCTCGGCGGCTGCCCCTATGCCAAGGGCGCTACCGGCAACGTCGCCACCGAGGATGTGGTGTTCATGCTCGACGGCATGGGCATCGAGACCGGCATCGATCTGGACAAGCTGGTCGATGCGGGCCTCTACATCAGCGACTACCTGGGACGGCCGTCCCAGTCACGGGCGGGCACGGCCATTGCCAGAAAGCGTCCGCAGGCGCAGGCGGCCTGAACACGGGAGCCGGGGCGATGGCGCAGACTCCGCTTCAGGCACCGCTTCTCACGGGCGGGTGCGTGCCGGATGCGAATGCGGCCGCCCAGCCCAGTCCGGACGGCATGCCCAGGCCGCTGGTGCGACTGGTGCGGCTGGCACACAGCGTGCTGCAGCAGGGGCTGTTGCGGCAAGGGGGCGAACAGGCGCTGCCATCGCCTTGTATCGGCGTTTGCCGCATGGCTCCGGCACGTGATGAAGAAGGGCAGGCCACCGAGCTGTGCCAAGGTTGCCTGCGGCGCATCGGTGAAATTGCCGTGTGGGGTCAGGCGGATGCCGGGCGCAAAAGGGCCATCTGGCGCGCCATTCTGTTGCGCGGCGGCCTGCGCCTTGCGCAGCGGCCCGATGGCGGCGCCCAGCCTGCAATATCCGATGTGTGCCAGACACTGGCCTTCGACACACCGTTAGAGGAAACCGGAGAGGATATGAAGCACATCGACTTTTACCTGGATTTCGTTTCTCCTTATGCTTTTCTGGCCTTCAAGGCCTTGCCGCAGGCCTTGCTGGATACGTCCTACCACGTGAGCTATTGGCCGGTGGCACTGGGCGGGCTTTTCAAGCACCATGGCATCACGGCGCCTGCGGCGGTGCCGGCCAAGCACGACTGGATTCGCCGCCATACCTTCTGGCTGGCCGGGCAGCAGGAGACGGCCTTCACCTGGCCCGCGTCACACCCCTTCAACAGCCTGCCGCTGCTGCGCCTGGCGCTGGCCTGCAGCGAGGATGGCAGCATCAATCGCTTCACGGCGCAGACGGTTTTCGAGCATGTCTGGTGTGGCGCAGGTGCCGAGGCCCTGAACGGGGCGCGCCTGGCTGCGCTGCAGCAGGCCTTGGCGCCGCAATTCAGGGGGCCATTCGCACTGGGCAGCGAGGCCGCCAAGCAAGGCCTGCGCGACAACACCGATGCCGCGGCGGCCGCTGGTGTGTTTGGCGTACCGGCCTTTGTGATCGGCGGCCGGATGCTCTGGGGCCTGGACGCTCTGCCGATGCTGCGCGAGGCCGTGCTGGCTGCCTGAGCCGCCGCCGGCTTAGAACCTGTTTATGATCTCTGCGTGAGGTGTGTGAAGGCGGATCGGGATGGGCTGCAAGGCGCAAACCGCAGCGATACCGGGTGGTATCGCGAGGATTGGCAACGCGGCAGGCCGCCCGAGACCGACTTCACACGACCACGGGAGAGATTGTGAACAGGTTTTTACATCAAGTCCTGCGTGTTCTCTCCGCCGAGCACCACGTAGTTGACCTTGCGGATGTCCAGCAGTTCGGTGCCGCCGGCATAGCTGATGGAGCTCTGGATGTCCTGTTCCATTTCGGTGAGCGTGCCCGCCAGCGAGCCGCGTACCGGCTCGAGGATGCGCTTGCCTTCGACGTGCTTGTATTCGCCCTTGTTGAAGTCGCTGGCCGAGCCGTAGTACTCCTTGAAGAGTTCGCCATCGACCTCCACGGTCTTGCCCGGCGATTCTTCCAGCCCGGCGAACAGCGAGCCGATCATCACCATGGTGGCACCAAAGCGGATGCTCTTGGCGATGTCGCCATGCGAACGGATGCCGCCATCGGCAATGATGGGCTTGGTGGCCACGCGCGCGCACCACTTGAGCGCCGAGAGCTGCCAGCCGCCGGTGCCAAAGCCGGTCTTGAGGCGGGTGATGCAGACCTTGCCGGGACCGATGCCGATCTTGGTGGCGTCGGCACCCCAGCGCTCCAGGTCGATCACCGCTTCGGGCGTGCCGACATTGCCGGCAATCAGAAAGGCGCCGGGCAGTTTCTGTTTCAGGTAGCCGAGCATGTCGCGCACCGAGTCCGCGTGGCCGTGCGCAATGTCGATGGTGATGTATTCGGGCGTGATGCCGGCCTCGGCCATGGCATCGACGGTGGCGTAGTCGGGCTTCTTGACACCCAGCGAGATCGAGGCGAACAGGCCTTTGTCCTGCATGGTCCGGGTGAACTGCAGGTTGTCGATGTCGAAGCGGTGCATCACGTAGAAGTAGCCGTTGGCCGCCAGCCACTCGCAGATGGATTCATTGACCACCGTCTTCATGTTCGCCGGCACGGCCGGAATGCGGAAGCGCCGCCCGCCCAACTCGATGCTGGTGTTGCACTCGGCGCGGCTTTGCACGCGGCATTGGCGCGGCAGCAGCAGGATGTTGTCGTAATCGAAAATCTGCATTCGGATACTCCAGAGGCGGACCGGCGCGGCGCCTTGCTGGCGGGCGCGCTGGCCTGAGGACCGCCCGGCTTGGCAGCCCCTGAGGCTGCAAACGGACGAAAAAAATCGGCCCGTCCCATGGGGACGGCCCGATGGCCAATTCTAGCGGGAATCGGCGCGCAGCGCCATCGCCTTGGCAACGGCGCGGCCACCCTGCAACCTCGGGACTGCGGGTCAGTGCATCGCCGAGAGGAACTGCTGCAGCTCGGGCGTCGCCGGGTTGCCGAAGACCTGCTCGGGCGCGCCCACCTCATGCACCTTGCCCTGGTGCATGAAGACCACGCGGTCGCTGACCTTGCGCGCGAAGTTCATTTCGTGCGTGACCATGATGATGGTCATGCCCTGCAGCGCCAGGCCTTCGACCACGTGCAGTACCTCGCCGACCAGCTCCGGGTCGAGCGCCGAGGTGATTTCGTCGCACAGCAGCACCTCGGGCTCCATCGCCAGTGCGCGGGCGATGGCCACGCGCTGCTGCTGGCCACCCGAGAGCTGTTCGGGCATGCTGTCGAACTTGTCGGCCAGGCCGACGCGCGACAGCAGCTTCTCGGCGCGCTTGCGGGCTTCGTCCTTGGGCAGGTTCATGACCAGCGAGGGCGCCAGCATGATGTTGCGGCCCACGCTCAGGTGCGGGAACAGGTTGAAGCTCTGGAAGATCATGCCCACGCCCTTGCGCAGCTCGCGCATCGCGGCCGCGTCGCCGGCCTTGAGGGGTTGGCCGTGCACGGTGAGGCTGCCGTGCTGGAAGGTCTCCAGCCCGTTGATGCAGCGCAGCAGCGTGCTCTTGCCCGAGCCGCTCTTGCCGATGATGGCAATCACCTCGCGGCGGTTGACGTCGAGATCGACGCCCTTGAGCACTTCGTTGGCACCATAGCTCTTGCGCAGGCCCTGGATGGAGACGAGCGGATAGACCAGGCCGTTGGCGGCGTGTGGGGAGGCGGCAGGGGCGGTGGTTGTCATGGTGGTCTCTTGGGTGGTGGCGATCATTCGGTGGTGGCGGCTCAGAACCTGTTCATGCTCTTCTCGTGGGCTGCATTGCCCGCCTTGCGCAGACATCCAGTCCGGGCTGCGGCGGACCTCTTGCCCACTTCGTTTTTGACCTCCCGAGTGACCCTCGGAAAGATCGTGAACAGGTTCTCAGTGGCCATGGGCGGAGCGGTGCAGGCGCGCTTCGAGGTGCTGCGACCACAGCGAGATCGGGTAGCACAGCGCGAAGTACAGCAGCGCCACGCAGCCATAGATCAGAAAGGGTTTGTGCGTGACGTTGGACATCATCTGGCCGGCCTTGGCGATCTCGACGAAGCCGATCACCGAGGCCAGCGCCGTGCCCTTGATGACCTGCACCAGAAAGCCGGCCGTGGGCGGCATGGCGATGCGCGCGGCTTGCGGCAGGATGACGTGGCGCAATTGCTCGAGGTAGTTGAGCGCCAGGCTGCTGGAGGCTTCCCACTGGCCCTTGGGGATGGCTTCGACGCAGCCGCGCCAGATCTCGCACAGGAAGGCGCTGGTGTAGAGCGTCAGGCACACGGCGGCGGCCACCAGCGGCGAGGTCTGCAACCCCAGCATGGCCAGGCCGAAATAGGTCAGGAACAGTTGCATCAGCAGCGGCGTGCCCTGGAAGATCTGCACGTAGGTGGCGATGATCCGGTTGAGCCAGGGCTTGTTGGTGATGCGTGCCACCAGCAGCAGAGCGGCCACCAGGCCGCCGCCGAAGAAGGCGATCAGCGAGAGGCCGACGGTCCAGCGAAACGCCAGCAGCAGTTGCCAGGCAATGGCGGAGAAGGGGAAGTCCATCATGGTGTGTGCTCCTTCAGGCGGGCTTCAGCGGCCAAAGAGCCAGCGCGGCCCGGCCCAGTTGAGCAGGTGGCGAAGCAGCACGGCCAGCGCCAGGTAGGCGGCCGTTACCAGGATGTACGCCTCGAAATTGCGGAAGGTGCGGCTGGAAATCAGGTTGGCGCTGTAAGTCATCTCCTCAAGCGATATCTGGCTGCACACCGAGGTGCCGAGCATGACCAGGATGATCTGGCTCACCAGCGCTGGCCAGACGCGCTTGAGCGAGGGCGGCAACACCACGTGGAGGAACACCTGCCAGCGGTTCAGGGCCAGGCTTTGCGCCGCTTCCACATGGCCCTTGGGCATGGCCCGCATGCCGGCACGCACGATCTCGGCGCTGTAGGCGCCCAGGTTCAGCGTCATGGCGATCAGACTGGCGGAGAGCGGCGTGAGCTTGAGGCCCAGCGCCGGCAGGCCAAAGAAGATGAAGAAGAGCTGGATGATGAATGGTGTGTTGCGCATCAGCTCGATGAAGGCTCCGACGACCAGGCGCACCGGCCGCACGCCATGCATGCGCAGCCAGCCGCAGGCAATGCCCAGCAGCACTCCCAGCGGCGTGCCGACGGCAGTCAGCAACAGGGTCAGCAGCAGACCTTTGAAGAGGATCGGCCACTGCGCGAGAACGGGCATGAAGTCGAGGGTCATGGGATGGACTGTGTGCGAGACGGGTGGGGGCCGCGGGAAGGGAGGGGCGACTGCGGTGGCCGCAGCCGCCCTGGCCGGAGCTGCGTGACTGGGCGCGGTTTTCAGGCGCCTCGTTCAACGCCTCCAAGGCCCGTGGAAATCCAGGCGCTCAAAGCCGGACGCTGAAAGCGAAGGGCTCAAAGAGGCAGTTCGCCCGTGTCGCGCCCCAGCCATTTTTGCGACAGCGCCTCCAGCGTGCCGTTTTCCTTGGCTTCCAGGATGATGGCGTTGAGCCGCTCCTTCAGCGCCGTCTCGCCCTTGCGCACGCCGATGAAGTTGGGCGAATCCTTGAGCAGCAGCTTGTACTCGGCCTTGAGTTGCGGATTGTTCTTGATGACCATGTCGGCCACCGAAACGCCGGTCACCAGCAGCTGGGTCTGGCCGGAGACGAAGGCCTGCACGGTCGAGGCATCGTCCTCGAAGCGCTGGATGCGCAGGGACTTCGGCGCGGTCTGCGTGAGGATGTCGTCCTGGATGGTGCCGCGCGTCACGGCGGCGGTCTTGTCGGCCAGATCGCCGATGGCCGCGATGTGCATGCTGGCCGGGCCGTAGACGGCCTGGAAGAACGGTGCATAGGCAGAGCCGAAGTCGATCACCTGTTCACGCTCGGGGTTCTTGCCCAGCGTGGAGATGATCACGTCGATGCGGCGTGTCTGCAGGTAGGGGATGCGGTTGGGGTTGGTCACCGTCACCAGATCGGGCTTGACGCCGAGTTTGTCGGCCACGTAGTTGGCCAGGTCGATCTCCAGGCCCTGGGGCTTGAAGTCGGGGCCGACGAAGGCGTACGGAGGAAAGTCGCCGGCGATGCCGATCGCGATGCTGCCCTTGGCGAGGACCTTGTCCAGCGAATCGTCGGCATGGACTGCCGCCATAGGCAAGGCCATCAGGCAGCCGGCGGCGAAGGAGGCAAGGGAAGACGGGAGCTTGAATGTCATGGTCGTGCTTTCCAACAGGGAGTAATGGGATTGACAGGGGGTAGACGAACGAGGGCCTTCATGCAAGCCCTGTGCCAACACCACCCCGGTTTGCCTCCGATCCCTCCCTTTTCCCTGGCATCGAATGTGCTTGCCATTGGAATGAGTGTTCCATTTGTCATTCAAAATGGAATAAATATTTCTAATGGAGCGCGTTCAGATGAAGCATGATTGGATGAGCCGAATGAAGTTTTCGAGCGCCAAGCTTTGTGACGATATCGGTGCATTGGCAGAGGTGATGCACAAAAAAAGGGCGAGTGTCCCCAATATGGGGCAATCAGGGTTTGCCGAATCCGGGAGTGTTGCAGCATGAGCGCGAAGTCCGCCAGCGCGGCCTTGCCACAACGCATCCAGGCGAACTGGGCGCAGTTGTCCGACTCCGAGCGCAAGCTCGCGCAGGTGCTCACGCAGCCCGGGTTTTCGATGGCCGGTTTCACGGCGCGCGAGCTGGCGACGCTGGCGGGGATCTCGCCAGCCGGTGCGGCGCGCTTCTTCCAGAAGCTGGGTTACCAAAGCTTTCATGAATTGCGCCGCGAGCAGCGCGCGCAGCCGGGTGATTCTCCGCTGGAGCGCAGCGCGCCAGCGTCCGGTAAAAAGCCCGCGCGCAAGTCCGGCAGTGGGGGGCAGCCGGATGCCGCCTGGCCTGCGCACATCGCCCTGCAAACCCAGCAACTCGCCGCCTTGCAGGCGGCATTGGCGCCGACGCAGATCGATGCCGCGGTCGCCCATGTGCGCAAGGCCAAACGCATCTTCGTGCTGGGTCTGCGCGCCAGCCATGTACTGGCGACCTATGCGCAGGCGCTGTGGCTGCAGCTGCGCAATGACGTGTACCTGCTGGGAGACGCTGCTGCGCGCCCCAGCGAACTGCTCGGCCAGTTGCGCAAGGGTGACTGGCTGGTGGTGATGGACTTCCGGCGCCGCTCCAGCCAGTTGCTGCCGTGGATGCAGGCGGCGCGCCTGCAGGGTGCCAGGCTGTTGCTGATCACCGACACCGCCGCCTCCGACCTGGTGACGCTGGCCGATGCCAGCCTGTGCTGCCCGAATCCGCGCCATCACCTGTTCGACTCGCATCTGGCGGCGTTCTCGCTGATCCATTACATGGCCGTGGCACTGGCGCAGAGCGATCCGCGTGCGACCCGCCAGCGTCTGGCGGGCATCGAAGCGCTGCACCAGCAACTGGGCGACCTGGAAGCCGCGCCCTGAAGCCTCTTTTCCCTTTTTTCTGATCGTTTTTTGACAAGGTTTTTGATATGAAGACTGTCCCTTCCCCTGGCCTGCCTGCGTTGCAGGCCAGGTTGCTGCTCAACCCCGCCCATGCGCCGCAGCAGGCCTATGGGCCCAGGCGCGAGGCCATCCTCAACCGTCGGGCGTTGGCCACCGCGCAGGCGGCCATCACCGCCTGGCCGGGCTATGCCGCCACGCCGCTGCGCAGCTTGCCGGCGCTGGCGCGCCAGTTGGGCGTGGCCCGCATCGACTACAAGGACGAGGGCGGGCGCTTCGGCCTGGGCAGCTTCAAGGCGCTGGGTGGCGCCTATGCGGTGGCGCGTCAGCTCTGCCGCGTGGCGGGTCGCCAACTCGGCCGCGAGGTTGCCCTGTCTGAACTGGGTACGCCGGAAGTGCGCGCCATCAGCGCGGGCGTGACGGTGACCTGTGCGACCGATGGCAACCATGGCCGCTCGGTCGCCTGGGGGGCGCAGATGTTTGGCTGCCAGTGCGTGATCTTCGTGCATGCCACCGTCAGCGAAGGCCGCCAGCGCGCCATCGCCGCGTTTGGCGCGCGCGTGGTGCGCACCGATGGCAATTACGATGACTCCGTGCGTGAAGCCGATCGCCAGGCCGCTGACCATGGCTGGCACGTGATCTCGGACACCTCCTACCCCGGCTACATGGATGTGCCGCGCGACGTGATGCAGGGCTACCAGAGCATGGTCGAGGAGGCCTCCACGCAGTGGCAGCAATGGCCCACGCACGTTTTCATCCAGGCCGGGGTGGGCGGCTTTGCGGCAGCCGTGTGCGGCTGGTTCTGGGAGCGTGCCCACGCGCACGCGGGGAGGCGCCCGCGCTTCATCGTGGTCGAGCCGGTTGCGGCCGATTGCTTGTACCAGAGCGCGCTGGCGCAGCAGATCACCGCGGTCGGCGGCGATCTGGATACGCTGATGGCGGGCCTGGCCTGCGGAGAGGTCTCGCACCTGGCCTGGGATATCCTGCAGCAGGGCGCCGACGCCTTCGCCGTGATCGACGACGCCGCCGCCGTGGCGGCGATGCGTCTGCTGGCCGCACCCGAGCGGGGCGACCCGCTGGTGGTGGCCGGCGAATCGGCCGTGGCGGGTCTGGCTGCGGCCATTGCCATCGCGCAAAACCCGCAGCAGCGCGCGCAACTGGGCATCGATGCCGGCAGCCGCCTGTTTTTCATCGGCAGCGAGGCCGATACCGACGCGGCGCTGTATGAGCAACTGGTGGGCCAATCCGCCGCCAGCCTGCGCGCGGCCCATGCCGTGGCTGACCAGGATTGAGGAGCCTGCCATGCTGCAAATCAATACCGAGCGGCTGGTGGCCAGCCTGCTGGAACTGGGAACCCACGGCGCCTTGCCGGGCGGTGGCGTCAACCGCCTGGCGCTGACCGATGCCGACCGCGCCGGGCGCGACTGGACGGTGGCGCAGATGCGCGCGCTGGGCATGCAGGTGGAGATCGATGCCATCGGCAACGGCATTGCCACCTATGCCGGCAGCGAGGACTTGCCGCCGGTGATGTGCGGCTCGCACATCGACACCGTGCGCACCGGCGGCCTGTACGACGGCAACCTGGGCGTGCTGGCCGGGCTGGAGGTGGTGCGCACGTTGAAGGATGCCGGCGTGCGCCCGCGCCGCCCGATTGCTGTGGCCTTTTTCACCAATGAGGAAGGCTCGCGCTTTCAGCCCGACATGCTGGGCAGCCTGGTCTACGTCGGCGGCCTGCCGCTGGCCGAGGCGCTGGCGGCGCCCGCCGTCGATGGCCCATTGCTGGGCGATGAGCTGGCACGCATCGGCTACGCCGGCAGCGCGCCGGTGGGCCAGCCGGTGGTCGACAGCTATTTCGAGCTGCACATCGAACAAGGCCCGGTGCTCGATCAGCAAGGCATCCAGATCGGCGTGGTCGAGGGCGTGCAAGGGATTTACTGGACGCGGCTGGTGTTCACCGGCAAGTCCAACCATGCCGGCACCACGCCGATGGCCTTGCGCGCCGATGCCGGCATGGCGGCGATGCGCACGGCTGCGTTTGCCCATCAGCTGGCCGAGCAGACCGGCGGGCGCCAACTGGCCACCGTCGGCAGCCTGGAGCTGGTGCCGAACCTGGTCAACGTCATCGCCGCGCAGGCGCGCATGACCGTGGACCTGCGCAACACCGATGCCGCCGCGCTGGCGCAGGTGCGCGCGCAGTTGCACGCGTTTGCAGCGCAATGCGCGCAGGAGCATGGCGTGCAGTTGGAAGCCGAGACGCTGGCCGACTTCGACCCCGTCGCGTTCGACCCGGCGCTGGTCGACAGCGTGGAGCAGCATGCCCGCGCCGCCGGCTGCTCCACGCTGCGGCTGCCCAGTGGCGCTGGGCACGATGCGCAAATGCTTGCGCGCGTCTGCCCGACCGCGATGATTTTCGTGCCCAGCATCGATGGCCTCAGCCACAACGTGCGTGAGTACACGCCCCCGGCCGACATCGGCCGCGGTGCGCAAATCCTGCTGCAAGTGATGCTCGAACGCGCCAACCGCTGAAAAGACGCGAAGAAGCTGCCGGGTGCGTGGTGCTGCCCTGTGCGGTGCCGCGTTCCTGCCGCAGCGAAACACCGACCCCATTGACCCGAAAGACCATTGTCATGAGCCGTTATCTCACCGTCGCCATGGGCCAGCTCGGCCCGATCCAGCGCGCCGACAGCCGCGCCAGCGTCGTCGCCCGCCTGTGCGCCATGATGCGCGAGGCCAAGGCGCTGGGCGCCCAGCTCATCGTCTACCCCGAACTGGCGCTGACCACCTTTTTCCCGCGCTGGTACATCGAAGACCCGCAGGAGCTGCACGCCTTCTACGAAACCACGATGCCGAATGCCGACACCCAGCCGCTGTTCGACCTCGCGCGCGAGCTGGGCATCGGCTTCTACCTCGGCTATGCCGAGCTGGCCCAAGAAGCCGATGGCCTGCACCAGTACAACACCTCCATCCTGGTCAACCAGCAGGCCGAGATCATCGCCAAATACCGCAAGGTGCACGTGCCGGGGCACAGCGAGCACGAGCCGTGGCGGCGCTTTCAGCACCTGGAGAAGCGCTATTTCGAATCCGGCCCGGGCTTTGGCGTCACCGAAGCCTTCGGCGGCGTCATGGGCATGGCGCTGTGCAACGACCGGCGCTGGGCCGAGACCTACCGCGTGCTGGCGCTGCAGCGCTGCGAGATGGTGTTCATCGGCTACAACACGCCGGTGCACAACGCGCCGGCACCGCAGCATGACGATCTGTCGCTGTTCCACAACCAGCTCTCGCTGCAGGCCGGTGCCTACCAGAACGGCATGTGGGTGGTGGGCGTGGCCAAGGGCGGGCTGGAAGAGGGCGTCGACAGCATTGGTGGCAGCTGCATCGTCGCGCCGTCGGGCGAGGTCATCTCGCGCTGCATCACCAAGGACGACGAGGTGCAGGTGGCGCGCTGCGACCTCGACTGGTGCGCCATCTACAAGCGCACCACCTTCGATTTCGACCTGCACCGCCGTCCGCACGCCTACGGCCTGATCACCGCGAAAAAAGGCGAGACGCTGGCTGCCGACGGTACGCTGTGGCAGGCTGCGGTCGGGCATTGACTGGCACGGACAGGCAACGCGAAGCCCCCTTCTGTGACGGGGGCTGCACCCTGGCATCGTGGGACGAGGGGGCCTGGATCAGCCGTGCGGCCCGCACAGCGCCTGCACATGGGCGCCGATGGCCAGGCAGCTGGTCAGGCCCGGTGATTCGATGCCGAACAGGTTGACCAGGCCCGGGATGCCGTGCACGCTGGCATCCTGGATGACAAAGTCGGGCGCGGCGTTGCCCGGCCCGCCGATGTTGGGACGCATGCCGGCATAGCCAGGCTGCAGGCGGCCGGCGGGCAGGTCCGGCCAGTAACTGTGGATGGCCTGCTCGAAGCGGGCCTCGTCGGCCGGGTTGACCTGCAGGTCGTCGGCGCGGTTCGTCCATTGCACATCGGGGCCGAACTTGGCCTGGCCACCCAGGTCCAGCGTCAGATGCACACCCCAGCCGCCGATCTGCGGCACCGGGTAGATCAGCCGCTGGAACGGCGCTTTGCCCGAGAGCGTGAAGTACTGGCCTTTGACGAAGTATGCCTGGGGAATGTCCTTGGCCTGAAGACCCTCGGTGCGATGCGCCAGCGGAATGGCGCCGTGGCCGGCGGCGTTGACGACGATGTCGGCTTCCAGCTCGGTGCCGTCCGCGGTGCGCACGAGCATGCAGCGGCTCTGGCGCGTGATCTGCTCTACCGGCGAGAGAAAGGCGATGACACCGCCGGCGTTTTCCATGTCGCCCTGCAGGCTCAACATCAGTGCATGGCTGTCGACGATGCCGGTGCTCGGCGAGAGCAGCGCGGCGCGGCACTGCAGCGCCGGCTCCAGCTGCCGGGCGGCGGCACCATCGAGCCATTGCAGGTCATCGACACCGCAGTCCACGGCGCGCTGGTGGATGCCGTGCAGCTTTTCCTCCTGCCCGTCGGCGGTGGCGACGATCAGCTTGCCCAGTCGCTGGTGGCCGATACCGCGCTCCTCGCAATAGGCATAGAGCATCTGCTTGCCCGCCACGCACAGGCGCGCCTTGAGCGAGCCGGGCGCATAGGAGATGCCGGCGTGGATGACCTCGCTGTTGCGTGAGCTGGTCTGGGTGCCGATGGCGTTCTCGGCCTCCAGCACAATGACTTCATGGCCCGCCAGGGCCAGCGCGCGCGCCGTGGCCAGGCCAACGACGCCGGCACCGATGACGACGCAGGTGAGGGAACTGCTCATGAGAATGTCTCCGTTGAAATGGGCTCTTGGGGCCGGTCCTTCCTAGAACCTGTTGGCGATCTTTTCGCGGGCCACGTTGCCCCGGCAGGCGATGCGATGCAAGGCGCAAACCGCAGTCGGGCCGGTGGGTCGGTGGCCCGGCGAGGATTTGTCACACCGCAGCGCACGCCTGCCCGGGCAACCCGAAGGGGGCAGGAGGTCAAAAACGCACCGGGCGGCGTTGCCCGCCTTGCCCACTGCATTTTGACCTCCTGCGTGACCCACGGAAAGATCGTCAACAGGTTCTTACAGTGCCTCGCTGGCGAAGTCGGCCAGGCGCGAGCGCTCGCCGCGCGCCAGGGTGATGTGGCCGCTGTGCGTCCAGCCCTTGAAGCGGTCAACCGCGTAGGTCAGGCCCGAGGAGCCTTCGGTCAGATAAGGCGTGTCGATCTGTGCGAGGTTGCCCATGCAGATGATCTTCGTGCCGGGGCCGGCCCGCGTGATCAGGGTCTTGATCTGCTTGGGCGTGAGGTTCTGCGCCTCGTCGATGATGACGTACTTGTTCATGAAGGTGCGCCCGCGCATGAAGTTCATGCTCTTGATCTTGATGCGGCTTCGGATGATGTCGTTGCTGGCCGCGCGCCCCCATTCGCCGCCGCCATTGCCGCTGCCCTTGCTGAGGAACTCCAGGTTGTCGTCCAGCGCGCCCATCCACGGGCCCATCTTCTCCTCTTCGGTGCCGGGCAGAAAGCCGATGTCCTCGCCGACGCTGACGGTGGCACGGGTCATGATGATCTCGCTGTAGCGGCGTTGGTCGAGCACCTGAGTCAGGCCGGCGGCCAGCGCCATCAGCGTCTTGCCGGTGCCGGCCGTGCCCGCCAGCGTGACGAAGTCGATGTCCGGGTTCATCAGCAGGTTGAGCGCGAAGTTCTGCTCGCGGTTGCGCGCCAGCACGCCCCAGACGGCGTTCTTCGCGCTGGTGTAGTCGCGCAGCGTGCGCAGCACGGCGGTGTCGCCCTGCAGTTCCTCGACGATGGTGTAGAGGCCGGCCTCCCCCGGCGCCTCGTAGTAGGCGAACTGGTTGATCAGCATCGACTCCACAGTCTTGCCGCTGACGCGGTAGAAGGTGTCGCCCTGCGACTGCCAGCTCTCGAGCTTCTTGCCCTGCTTGACCCAGAAGTTCTCGGGCAGCGCCAGCGCACCGGTGTAGAGCAACTCGTCATCCTCGAGCGCCTTGTCGTTCTGGTAGTCCTCGGCGGCCAGACCCAGCGCGCGCGCCTTGACGCGCATGTTGATGTCCTTGGAGACCAGCACCACGTCGCGCTCCGGGAACTGCTTCTTGAGCGCATGCACGACGCCGAGGATCTGGTTGTCGGCCTTGCCCTGCGGCAGAGCCTTGGGCAGATCGTCCTCGAGCAGCGTGGTCTGGAAGAACAGCTTGCCGCCAGCCTGGATCTGGCCGGTGGCGTTGAGAGGCAGGCCGGCCGAAAGATCGGCATGGGGATTGAGCGAGACCAGCGCATCGAGGCTGCGGCTGACCTGGCGGCCATTGCGCGCGACTTCGGTCGTGCCTTTCTTGTGGGCATCCAGCTCCTCGAGCACCACCAGTGACAGGAAGATGTCGTGCTCCTCGAAGCGGAACAGGCTCGTGGGATCGTGCAGCAGCACATTGGTGTCGAGTACGAACAGGCGTGTGGCCTGGCGCTGGCGGCTGCGCGCGCGCCGGGCGCTGCGCGACGAGCGCTTGGCGGCGGGCCGCTCAGGGGCGGCCTGCGCCGCCGCTGCCGGCAGTGGCTGTGTTGCGGCGGCCGGGGTGCTGCTGGCAGAAGGGGCGGGGGCCGGGATGCTGGGCCTGGCAGGCGCGGCGCTCAGCAGAGCCGCTGTCTGGGCGGAGGCCGGGGCGGGTGTTTGCGCAGCCACTGGCGAGGTCGCCGGCGCTTTCACCGGGACGTTTGCCGGGGCGTTCGCCGGTGTGGTCGGGGGCGCTGCCAGTGGGACTGCAGTGGCGCGCGCCGGCGCCTCGGCCGGTGCGGCGCTCTTGGCCAGTTTCTGTTTGTTGGGGCGTGCGGTTGTTTTGGTGGCCGCGGGCGCGGTCACGCGTGCGCCGCGGCTGGTGGGAGCGGGAGGCAATGGCATTGGAGCTGCGGCAGGGTGCCGAAATGGAGAGGGCAAACAAAAACCGCCTGACCGTCGAACGACGGCAAGGCGGCTGCGGATTCAGTGGCGGCGCCGGGGCGCCCCATGTATTGGGCGTGAAGATGACGGGAAGCGGAGCGGGCGGCTGCGTGCATTGCGTCGATTATGCCAACGTCCGGGCCTGCCGCGCGGCAATGCGGGCTGCCGTGTAGTCTGCGGTATCAGCCAACCCAGCGCAGCGACGCGAGGTCGTTGACGAAGACCGGCATGTCGCGCCACAGCCCGCGCAGGTCCTTGCTGGCGATGGTCACCCACTGCGGCTGGTAGAGGAACACGTTGGCGGCATCCTCGGCCAGCAGGCGCTGCGCATTGCCCAGCAGGCGTGCCCGCTCGGCCGGTTGCGCAGCATTCTTGATCTGCTCCCACAGCTCGCGGAAGGCAGGCGAATCGTAGCCCCAGTAATAGTCGGGGTTGGCATAGTTGCCCAGGTCGAAGGGCTCGACGTGCGAGATCAGCGTCAGGTCGAAGTTGTGCTGGCCCATGGTGTTGTTCAGCCACTGCGCCCATTCGACATTCTGCAGCTGCACTTCGATGCCGACCTTGGCCAGCAGCGCCGCGATGACGATTCCCCCCTGGCGTGCATAGGGCGGTGGCGGCAGCGTCATGCGCAACTTCAGCGGTGTCTTCACGCCGGCCTCGGCCAGCAGCGCGGTGGCCTTGTCCGGGTCGTAGGGGTTGATGCCCGTGGTATCCACGTAGCCGAAGACGCCAGGCACGTAATGGCTGCCGATCGGCGTGCCATAGCCGTCGCCGGCTCCCTCGATGACCACGCGGCGGTCGATGGCGGCGGCCAGCGCGCGGCGCACCCGCACGTCGGCCAGCGCCTTGCGGCGGTGGTTGATGGCCAGGATCGTCTTGGCGCGCGAGCCGCTGATGACGACCTGGTAGCGCGGATTGCTGGTGAATTGGCTGACGCTGCGCGGCGAGACGCGCGGGAAGGCATCGAGATCGCCGGCTAGCAGGCCTGCGACCTGCGCGGCGGGGTCTGCAATGAAGCGGAAAGTGACCGAGTCAAGGCGGATGTTCGCGCCGCGCGGGTACTCCTCCCAGCGCTTGAGCGTGATCGACGAGCCCTTGCTCCAGCGCTCGAGCCGGTAGGGGCCGGTGCCTACCGGGGCACTGGTGTTCTTGCCGGCACTTTTAGGTTCGACCATGATGGCGGTGGCTTGGCCCAGCACGAACAGCAGCTCCGGGTCGATCTCTGCGTTGACCAGCCGGATGGTGTGCTCGTCGATGATCTCGGTCGAGAGTTTCTCGAAAACCGCCTTGTCCTTGTTGGTGCTGCGCTCGGAGCGCGCGCGCTCCAGGCTGAACTTGACGGCCTCGGCGTTGAAGGGCTCGCCGTTGTGGAACAGCACATTCTTGCGCAGCCGGAAGGTGTAGGTCTTGAGGTCGGGCGCCACGTCCCAGCTCTCTGCCAGCAGCGGCGTGACGCTGCCGTCGGCATTGATCTTGGTGAGCGTCTCGTAGATGTTGTAGAGCGTGACCTCGCCCACCGCGGAAGCGGCATTGACCGTCGGATCCAGCCCTGGCGGCTCCAGCGACATGCCCAGGGTGATGGTGTTCCTGGTGTTCGGCTGGGCCAGGCTCGGCAGCGGCACGGCCGAGGCAGCCAGCATGGCAGCACCCGAGGCCAGTACGGAACGGCGATTTAACATGTGCGGTGGATCTCCTTGTGGTCTGCCGGCATTATTTCACGATGGTTCCTGGAACGAGCCAGTCGGTGCGGCGGTGCACACAGCCTCCATACCCCTGAACGCGACAAAGCCCCTGCGGGCACGGACAGAGGCTTTGGAGGAGGAGACAACACGCGAGCGGCTCAGGATTTGCTGCGCACCAGCTCGATGTAGTCGCCCACGGTGCGGCAGTGCATGGCCTCGATGGTGCCGATGTTGAGATTGAGCTGGATGCAGACCGTGTCATTGACATCGCGGGCCTGCTGCCAGTCCAGCCTGGTTTCCGGGCCCACATCCTGCAGTCCGGTCTCGCGTCCGATGATGAGTGCAATCTGCCGTTCGAGTGTCATGCGCCAGATCATAGACGCTTGGCCGCATGTTGGGTGAATCGGTGTGCGGGGCGCGACGGCGCAAACGGGGGGAGGCAGCGCTTGCCGGGCCCGATGGGTGGCGCGGACAGAGACAAAAAAGAAAAGGCCGCCCATGGCGACCTGCTGCTTTTTTTATCCAATGAACGGGAGTCCATTGGTAGGCACGATTGGATTCGAACCAACGACCCCCACCATGTCAAGGTGGTGCTCTAACCAACTGAGCTACGTGCCTGCTTTCGTGAAGGCGAGATTCTATGCCATTTTTTGGGGATGGAATCGAAAACCGGGAAAAATTTTCACGGCATGGGTCGGGCCTGCGAAGGCATGCGGAAACCTGAGGAAACATACAGGAGGCACCCAGGAGGGCCTCGGTAGCGAGGATGTGCATGGGAGGTGCGGCAGGGCATTGCCGCGCATCCTTCTCTTCGGCTTCTATCGTGGACAAACCATCCTGGCAGCAGCCTCCGGAGTGGCAAGGAAACGTGCGGGCTGGGATAATCGCCGGTTTACTGCCAATCTGTGCAGGCCTTGTGTCCGCCGAGGACGCGGACCCTGAACCACTTGCCCACCATGACCGCCTTCAGCCCCGAACTTCTCCTGCCCGCAGGTTCCCTGGACAAGATGCGTGCCGCCTACGACTTTGGCGCCGATGCCGTCTATGCGGGCCAGCCGCGCTACAGCCTGCGTGCGCGCAACAACGACTTCCGGCTCGAGCAGCTCCAGCAGGGCATCGAGGAGGCTCATGCGCGTGGCCGGAAGTTCTTTGTCACCAGCAACCTGCTGGCGCACAACGACAAGGTGCGCACCTATCTGCGCGATATCGAGCCGGTCATTGCACTCAGGCCCGATGCGCTCATCATGGCCGATCCGGGCCTGATCATGCTGGTGCACGAGAAGTGGCCCGAGATCCCGATTCACCTCTCGGTGCAGGCCAACACCACCAATTCGACCTCGGTGAAGTTCTGGCAGAAGGTGGGCGTCTCGCGCATCATCCTCTCGCGCGAGCTGAGTCTCAAGGAGGTCGAGCAGATCCGCCAGGACTGCCCGGACATGGAGCTGGAAGTCTTCGTGCACGGCGCCTTGTGCATCGCCTATTCGGGCCGTTGCCTGCTCTCGGGCTACTTCAACCACCGCGACCCGAACCAGGGCACCTGCACCAATGCCTGCCGCTGGGATTACAAGGCGCATCCCGCGGCGGTCGACTCGAACACCGGCGAAGCGCTGGCGGTGGAGCGGATCGGCCAGGATTTCAATTTCCAGCAGATGCAGGAGGAGGCCGACCAGGCCTTCTCCGCCTGTGGTGATGGCCAGCGCCACCCCAAGGCCGACCAGGTCTATCTGATCGAGGAGATTGGCCGCCCCGGCGAGCTGATGCCCATCATGGAGGATGAGCACGGCACCTACATCATGAACAGCAAGGACCTGCGCGCCGTCGAACTGGTCGAGAAGCTGGTGAAGATCGGCGTCGATTCGCTCAAGATCGAGGGCCGCACCAAAAGCCTCTACTACGTGGCACGTACCGCGCAGGTGTACCGCCGCGCCATCGATGACGCGGCGGCGGGCCGCCCCTTCAACCCGGAGCTCATCACCGAACTCGAAGGGTTGGCCAACCGGGGCTACACCAGCGGCCTGCTCGAGCGTCGGCCGGCCAACAGCTACCAGAACTACGAGACGGGTCATTCGGTGGCCCAGCGCAGCCAGTTCGTCGGCGAGGTGCGCGGCGTGCGCGCCGATGGCTGGGTCGAGGTCGAGACCAAGAACCGCTTTGCCGTCGGTGACACGCTGGAGATCATCCACCCGAGCGGTAACCGCATCGTGCAACTCGAGACCATGCAGAACGCCGAGGGCGCCAGCATCGCGGTGGCGGCGGGCAATCCGCTGCGCGTGTGGATTCCTCTCGGAGGTCCGGTCGAAGGCGCGCTGGTGGCACGGCTGCTGCAGCCTGCTGCCGAGGTGGTGGCTGCATGAAGATCGCGTTGATCGGCATGCCGGCTATCGGCAAGACGACACTCGGGCGCAAGCTGGCCCGCATCTACGGCATGGATTTCGTCGATCTCGACCATGCCATCGAGGAGGCCATCGGTTGCAGCATCCGCGAGTATTTCGACGGCATGGGCGAGGCAGCCTTCCGCGATGTCGAGTCGCGGGTGCTGGCCGACCACGTGGCGCGCCCCGGGGCTGCGGTGCTCTCCACCGGCGGCGGCATCGTGTTGCGGCCGGAGAACCGCGCACTGCTGCGCCAGCGCTGCCTGGTGGCCTATCTGTTTGCCACGCCCGAGGTGCTGCTGCGCCGCGTGCGCAATGACCGCACCCGGCCCTTGCTGCAGGTGGACGATCCGCTGGCGCGGCTGCAGGAGCTGTATGCCGCGCGGCATCCGCTCTACCAGGAGACGGCCGACTTCCACGTCGCGGCCGATGCCGCCGGCACCCGCGCCGTGCTGGCCGAGCTGCAGCGGCACCTGGCCGTGCATGGGCTGCAATCCGCCTGATGCGCCGGGTATGATCGCTGCTGCGCCAGACCGCATGCCGTCTGGCGCGTTCACCTTTTCCAGCCCCAGACCTCCAGACCGCTTTGCCTGTCCGCCTGCCATGAGCCAGTCCTCTCCTGCCCCAGCCACCGCCGCGGTGGACGTCGTCGATATTGCCCTGGATGCCCGCAGCTATCCGATCCTGATCGGGCAGGGCGAGTCCCTGTGGCAGCAGGCCGAAGTGCACTTTCCCAAGGGCACCAGCGCCGTCATCGTCACCAATACCACCGTGGCACCCCTGTATCTTCAGGCGCTGCGCCAGCGCTTGGAACGCCACTATCCCAAGGTGCTGGAGGTTGCGCTGCCCGATGGTGAGCAACACAAGAACTGGCAGACGCTGAACCTCATCTTCGATGCGCTGCTGGGCAACGGTGCCGACCGCAAGGCCGTGCTGTACGCGCTGGGTGGTGGTGTGATCGGCGACATGACCGGCTTTGCCGCCGCTTGCTACATGCGTGGCGTGCCCTTCGTGCAGGTGCCCACCACGTTGCTGGCACAGGTCGACTCCTCGGTGGGTGGCAAGACGGCCATCAACCACCCGCTGGGCAAGAACATGATCGGCGCTTTCTACCAGCCGCGTCTGGTGGTGTGCGACATCGACACGCTGCGCACGCTGCCGACCGAGCAACTGAGCGCAGGCCTTGCCGAAGTCATCAAGTACGGCCCGATCTATGACATGGAATTCTTCGCCTGGCTGGAGGCCAACGTCGAACGGTTGGTGGCGCAGGACGCCGATGCGCTGCGCCACGCCATCCGCCGCAGCTGCGAGATCAAGGCGGCAGTGGTCAGCGCCGACGAAACCGAGGCCGGATTGCGCGAAATCCTGAACTTCGGCCACACCTTCGGCCATGCCATCGAGGCCGGCATGGGCTATGGCGCCTGGCTGCACGGCCATGCGGTCGCCGCCGGCATGGTGCTGGCCACGCGCCTGTCGCAAAAGCTCGGCCACCTGCCCGACGCTGACTTCCTGGCGCGGCTCGTGCCGCTGCTGCAAAAAGCCGGCCTGCCGATCGAGGCGCCCCGCCTCGACCCCGCACGCAACGCCGAGCGCTACCTGGAGCTGATGCGCGTGGACAAGAAGACGCAGGGCGGGGCGATCCGCTTCGTCCTGATCGCCCCGCCCGGCCAGGCGCACACCGAGAAGGTGGCCGACGCCGTCGCCGCGCAGTTGCTCGACGAGTGCATCGCCTGATGGCCGCTCTCGCCATGCCGGGGCGCGCACCCTACGCCTGCCAGCCGTTCTGCACGCGCGGACGCCGCATCGCCGAGCCGGCTGCGCCCACGCGCAGCGACTTCCAGCGCGACCGCGACCGCATCGTGCATTCCTCGGCGTTTCGGCGCCTGGTCTACAAGACCCAGGTGTTCCTGAACCATGAGGGAGACATGTTCCGCACGCGCCTGACGCATTCGCTGGAAGTGGCGCAGGTGGCGCGCTCGATCGCCCGCCCGCTCGGGCTCGATGAGGATCTGGTCGAGGCCATCGCGCTGGCGCACGACCTGGGCCACACGCCTTTCGGCCATGCCGGGCAGGATGCGCTCAACGTCTGCATGAAGGACTTTGGCGGCTTCGAGCACAATCTGCAAAGCTTGCGCGTGGTCGATGTGCTGGAGCAGCGCTATGCCGCCTTCGATGGGCTCAATCTCAGCTTCGAGACGCGTGAAGGCATCCTCAAGCACTGCTCGGCCGCCAATGCCCGTCGCATCGAGGCCTGCGAGCCCGGCGGCATTGCACGGCGGTTTCTCGACCCGGCCTGGCCCAGCCCCAGCCTGGAGGCGCAGCTGTGCAATCTGGCCGACTCCATCGCCTACAACGCGCACGACATCGACGACGGTGTGCGCTCCGGCCTGTTGCATGAAGAACAGTTGCAGGATGTGCCGCTGTTCGGGACCTACCGCGAAAAGGCGGCTGCGCAGTTTCCGCACCTGCGCGGTCAGCCCAAGCGCTGGCTGTATGAGACCATCCGCCTGATGCTCAGCGCGCAGATCTACGATGTGATCGAGGTTACCCGCGCCAACCTGGACCGGCACCGCCCCGACAGTGCCGACGCGGTGCGTCAGCTGCCGCCGCTGGTGCGCTTTTCCGAGACCATGCAGGGCCAGGCCGTGCAGCTCAAGCGCACCATGTTCGCCAACCTGTACCGCCACCCGCAGGTCATGCACACCACCGGCCTGGCCCAGCAGGTCATCGCCGAGCTGTTCGCCGCCTATCTGGCCGCGCCCGAAACCATGAAGCCCGAGTTCGCCGCCAAGGCCAAGGCAGCGGCCAGCGAGACCGAGCTGGCCCGGGTGGCGGCGGACTTCATCGCCGGCATGACAGACCGCTTTGCGCTGCGCGAGCACGAGCGCCTGACGGGCTACCGCATCATGAAGGCGGGCGGTGCGCTGCAGGTTTGAGCACCTGCTCAGGGCTCGGGTGGTGCTTGGAATGGCCGCCTCTTCCTTTCAGAGGTATAATCGAGCGCTTTGTCACGCCGCGACCCGTTCCAGTTGCGGCGCGTGTGTCAACCGGGTGCCGGTTCTGCCTATTCTTTCTTTTCAGGCAACAGGCATCCCCAACGAGGAAAACCAATGATTGCATCTTCGATCAAGGCGGAAGTCATCAAGGACAACGCCCGTGGCGCCAACGATACCGGCAGCCCTGAAGTGCAGGTCGCTTTGCTGACCGCACGCATCAACGAACTGACGCCGCACTTCAAGCAGCACGCCAAGGACCATCACGGTCGTCGCGGTCTGCTGCGCATGGTGAGCCGTCGCCGCAAACTGCTCGACTACCTGAAGAACAAGGATGCCGAGCGTTACACGGCGCTGATCGCCAAGCTGGGTCTGCGCAAGTAATCGCGCCAGATGCAAGAACGCCTGGGTCTGCTTGCAGTGCTCAGGCGTTTTGCGTTTTCAAGAACAGGTTCCAGCGAAGGTCAAGGCAGAGCGAAGCTGTGTCATTCCATCGCAATCCGGCGCGGGTTGCGATGGAATGGCATCGTGTTCTGACTGGCTTTCGATCCCGCATGCTGCACTTCTGTGGTGCCGCGTGCTTTTGATTCATTTTTGATTCATTCACTCGAAACGAGAGGAATACATGTCCATCTTCAATAAAGTCGTCAAGGAATTCCAGTGGGGTGATCACAAGGTGATCATGGAGACGGGCGAAGTCGCCCGCCAGGCCTCCGGTGCCGTGCTGGTCAACATCGAGGACACCGTGGTGCTGGCCACCGTGGTCGCCAGCAAGGATGCCAAGCCGGGCCAGGACTTCTTCCCGCTCACGGTCGACTACATCGAGAAGGCCTATGCGGCCGGCAAGATTCCCGGCAGCTTCTTCAAGCGCGAGGCCAAGCCCAGTGAGCTCGAGACGCTCACCAGCCGTCTGATCGACCGTCCGATCCGCCCGCTGTTCCCCGAAGGCTTCTACAACGAGGTGCATGTGGTCATCCACACGCTCTCGCTCAACCCCGAGGTCGATGCCGATATCGCCGCGATGATTGCGGTCAGTGCCGCGCTGGCGGTTTCCGGCCTGCCGTTCAATGGCCCGATCGGCGCCGCGCGCGTGGGCTACATCAACGGTGAATACGTGCTCAATCCCGGCAGGACGGCGCGCAAGAACAGCCGCCTCGACCTGGTGGTGGCCGGCACTGAGGCGGCCGTGCTGATGGTCGAATCGCAGGCCGACCAGCTCACCGAAGACGTGATGCTGGGCGCCGTGGTGTTCGGTCACGAGCAGGGTCAGGTCGCCATCAACGCCATCCACGAGCTGGTGCGCGAAGCCGGCAAGCCAGTGTGGGACTGGCAGGCGCCCGAGAAGGATCATGCCTTCATCGACCGCATCAAGGCGCTGGGCGAGGAAGGCCTGCGCGCCGCCTACCAGATCCGCTCCAAGCAGGCCCGTACCCAGGCGAGCCGCACGGTCTACGCCCAGGTCAAGGCCGCGCTGGCCGAGCAGGGTGCCGAGTTCGACGCCGTCAAGGTCGACAACGTGCTGTTCGACATCGAGGCCGCCATCGTGCGTGGCCAGATCCTCGCTGGCGAACCGCGCATCGATGGCCGCGACACGCGCACCGTGCGCCCCATCGAGATCCGCAACAGCGTGCTGCCACGCGCCCATGGCTCCAGCCTCTTCACGCGTGGCGAGACCCAGGCGCTGGTGGTGGCCACGCTGGGCACCGAGCGCGATGCGCAACGCATCGACGCGCTGGCCGGCGAGTATGAGGATCGCTTCATGCTGCACTACAACATGCCGCCGTTCGCCACTGGCGAAGTCGGCCGCATGGGCTCGACCAAGCGCCGCGAAATCGGCCACGGCCGCCTCGCCAAGCGTGCGCTCGAAGCCGTCCTGCCCGCCAAGGACGAATTCCCGTACGTGATCCGCGTGGTCTCCGAGATCACCGAATCGAACGGCTCCTCGTCGATGGCCTCGGTCTGCGGCGGCTGCCTGTCGCTGATGGACGCCGGCGTGCCGCTCAAGGCGCACGTGGCCGGTATCGCCATGGGCCTGATCAAGGAAGACAACCGCTTCGCCGTGCTGACCGACATCCTTGGCGACGAGGACCACCTGGGCGACATGGACTTCAAGGTGGCCGGCACCACCACCGGCGTGACCGCGCTGCAGATGGACATCAAGATCCAGGGCATCACCCGCGAGATCATGCAGGTGGCACTGGCACAGGCTCAGGAAGCGCGCCTGCACATCCTGGGCAAGATGCGCGAATCGCTGGGCGAGGCCAAGACGGAAGTCTCCAACTTCGCGCCCAAGCTCTTCACGCTCAAGATCAATCCCGAGAAGATCCGCGACGTGATCGGCAAGGGCGGCGCCACCATTCGCCAGCTCACCGAAGAGACCGGCACGCAGATCGACATCCAGGAAGACGGCACCATCACCATCGCCGCGGTCGATGCCGCCAAGGCCGATGAGGCCAAACGCCGCATCGAGGAGATCACCGCCGAGGCCGAGATCGGCAAGGTCTATGAAGGCCCGGTCGTCAAGCTGCTGGACTTCGGAGCGCTGGTCAACATTCTGCCCGGCAAGGACGGCCTGCTGCATATCAGCCAGATCGCCCATGAGCGCGTCGAGAAGGTGACCGATTACCTGCAGGAAGGCCAGATCGTCAAGGTCAAGGTGCTCGAGACCGACGAGAAGGGGCGCATCAAGCTGTCGATGAAGGCCTTGCTGGACCGCCCGCAGCGCGCTGAACGCACCGAGCGTCCTGAGCGTGCCGACCGTGGTGAACAACGCGGCGAGCGCCAGGAGCAGGGCGATACGCCAGTCCAGGTGCAGCCCCAGCAGGCAGAGTGAGCCAGGCGTGCTGACGGCTGGTCGCGGGAGCTTTCGCGCATGAGCATGCAGGCGGTGCAGATCGGCCGCTTCGGCGGGCCCGAGGTACTGCAGCTGACCACGCTGGCCCGGCCTGTGCCGGGTGCTGGCGAGGTGCTGGTGCGCGTGGCTGCCAGCGGCGTCAACCGGCCGGATGTGTTGCAGCGCAAGGGGCACTATGCGCCGCCGCCGGGCATCAGCGAGATTCCCGGCCTCGAGATTGCCGGGGAGATCGTCGATGGCGATGCCCAGGCCATGGCGGCGGTGGGCCTGCACGTGGGCGACAAGGTCTGCGCACTGGTGGCCGGTGGCGGCTATGCGCAGTACTGCGTGGCCCCGATACCCCAGTGCCTGCCCATTCCCGCCGGTTTCAGCGAAGTCGAGGCGGCCAGCCTGCCCGAGACCTTTTTCACGGTCTGGAGCAATGTGTTCGAGCGTGCCGGCCTGCAGGCCGGCGAGACCCTGCTGGTGCAGGGCGGCAGCAGCGGCATCGGCGTCACCGCGATCCAGCTGGGCCGGGCGTTCGGCGCGCAGGTGCTGGTCACCGCCGGCAGCGATGCCAAATGCCGTTCCTGCGAGGCGCTGGGTGCGCACCACGCCATCAACTACCGCAGCCAGGACTTCGTGCAGCAAGCCTTGCACCTGACGGATGGCCGCGGCGTGGACGTGATTCTGGACATGGTCGCTGGCGACTATGTGGCGCGCGAGGTGCAGGCGCTGGCCGAAGATGGCCGGCTGGTCATCATCGCGGTGCAGGGCGGCGTGGCCGCCGGCTTTGATGCCGGGCTGGTGCTGCGCAGGCGCCTGACCATCACCGGCTCGACATTGCGGGCGCGGCCAGTGGCCTTCAAGGGGCATATCGCCCAGGCGCTGCGCGAGCGGGTCTGGCCGCTGCTGGCGGCCGGGACGGTGCGCCCGGTAATCGATACGGTGTTTCCGGCGGCGCAGGCCGCCCAGGCCCATGCGCGCATGGAAGCCGGCGAGCACGTCGGCAAGATCGTGCTGCAATGGCCGTGACGGACAAGGCGAGAGACAAGGGTTTTTATGACGACACGCAAGCTGATTGTCGGTAACTGGAAGATGAATGGCTCGCTGGCTGCCAATGCTGCCCTCGTGCAGGCCATCGGGCAGGGGCTGGAGCGCGCGGGTGCCGCCGTGACGGTGGCAGTGGCGCCGCCCAGCGTCTATCTGGCGCAGGTCGGCGGGTTGCTGGCGGCAGGCGAGGAGGAGGCCGGACAGTGCCGTGCGACCGTGGCACTGGCGGCGCAGGATGTCTCTGCCGCGCCATCGGGTGCCTACACCGGCGACATTGCCGCAGCGATGCTCAGGGAACTGGGCGTGCGGTATGTGATCGTCGGCCATTCCGAGCGCCGCAAATACCAGGGCGAGAGCAATGCCGTCATCGCAGCCAAGGCCGCGCAGGCCCAGGCGGCAGGTCTCACCCCCATCGCGTGCCTGGGCGAGACCCTGGAGGAGCGGGATGCCGGCCGGGCGCTGGCCGTGGTGCAGGAGCAGTTGCAGGCCGTGCTCGAGCATGAAGGCGTCAATGGAGCGGCATTGGTCGTGGCCTATGAGCCCGTCTGGGCCATCGGTACCGGCCGCACGGCCTCACCGGAGCAAGCGCAGGAGGTGCATGCCGCTCTGCGTGCGCAGCTGGCCGCGGCACTGGGCGAGTCGGCAGCACGCCATGTGGCCATTCTGTATGGCGGCAGCATGAATGCCGGCAACGCTGCCGAACTGCTGGCCAAGGCCGACATCGACGGCGGTCTGATCGGCGGGGCCGCCCTGAAGGCGCCCGATTTTCTGGAAATCATTGCCTGCGCACAGCGCGCGGCAAACCCGGCCTGAGGCGTTTTTGCCGCAGGTTGTACTGACACGACACTAGACACTATTGACTGAGACCGAGGAACCATCATGCTGATGACAGTTGTTTTGACCATCCAGATCCTGGCCGCGTTGACCATGGCCGGCCTGATTCTGGTGCAGCACGGCAAGGGTGCCGACATGGGGGCCGCCTTTGGCACCGGTAGCGCCGGCAGCCTGTTCGGCGCCAGCGGCAGCGCCAACTTTCTCTCGCGCATGACGGCGGTGTCGGCCACCGTGTTCTTTGCGGCCACCCTGGCGCTGGCCTTCATGGCCGGCAAGGGCTTGCAGCAGCCTTCCGGCGGCGGCAGCAGCGTGCTGGAGAACGCCCCGATTGTCGCTCCCATCGAGAGTGGCCCGGCATCCGCCATTCCTGGTGCTGATGCACCTGCACCTGTGGCGCCGGCTCCGGCAGCTACCGGCAATGAGCGTGTCGATGCCATCCCGGGTGCCGAGACTGGCGCACCCGCATCAGGGTCAGCTCCCGCCCCCGCGCCAGCGGAAGAAGGCAATGCCGCTCCTGCAGATGCAGAGCCCACGCAGCCCGCGCCTGCGGCGCCAGGGACGACAAGCCAGCCATGATGGCGTGGGGCCCTGTTTCGGTCCCATCCTGCATGAAGGCGTGAGGAACCCGGCCAGGTGGTGTTGCCCGCCATGGGCGTATCCGATTTGACAATGCACGGCGGCCAATGCCCTGGCGGGACTTGTTGGCTTGGCGTGTCGGCGCCGTGTCGCGTCGTCTGCAGATGGCGATTGGTTCAGCCTTGCCTTGCACGCGTTTCCGCCACGCTGGTCCGCCATCTGTCTTGATTCATTGTTTGCATGCCTGCTTCGAAGACCGGGCCTGCTGCGCCGGCAGCATGGATTTTTCCACACCGCCAGAACTGGCGCAGTGTCACTGTTCTCATCACCGCAACCACCATTTTCCTGCTTGTCGCCTACGCGCTGGCGCCGTCGCTGCCGCCGCGCATCGGCTGGGAGAACGGTCCGATCGAGAATCTGCAGGTTGCTCTGCTCTTGGTCGGCGGGGTGTTGGCGCTGCGTGAGGCGTATCGGGCCGAGCAGCCGGTGCGGCGCTGTGTGTGGTGGATCGTGGCACCGTTCTGGTTTGCGCTGGCCCTGCGCGAACTCAGCTGGGGCGCCACCATGATGGTGCCGCTTTCGGTGGACTCCGTGACGGGTCCGGTGTTTTCCTCGTCGCAACAGCTGCTCTACAAATGGGCGGTGGCACCCGTATTGGGCTTTCTGCTGGCGGTGATGGCCGTGGCGGCTGTGCGTTGGCGCATCGACCGGCTGCTGCCCCTGCTGTGGCGCCAGGGTGGGTTGCCATGGCTGGAACTGGGCCTCTTCGGCATCTGCATGATGGTGTCTGCCGCCACCGAAGGGCATATGGGCCTGCATGTACCGGGCCTGGATGCTGGTGCCAGCCAGATCCTGGAGGAGTTTGCCGAGCTTGTGGCCTACTTCTTCTTGCTGCTGGGCCAGTGGCGCATGCGACGCGTGCTCGGTCGGTGTGCGGGCAGCGCGCAGGGGCGGGCATGATGGAATGGCTTACCTTGCCGCTGGATTTCATCCTGCATGTGGATCGTTATCTGGAGGTCGCCGTACAGCAGTATGGCGCCTGGATCTATCTGTTGCTGTTCGCCGTTCTCTTCGTCGAGACGGGCCTGGTGGTCATGCCTTTGCTGCCGGGCGATTCGCTGCTGTTCGTGGTCGGCATGCTGGCGGGCGCAGGTCTGCTCAGTCTGCCGCTGGGCATGGGGGCCTTGCTTGCCGGAGCCATCCTGGGTGACCAGTGCAATTTCCAGATTGGCCGCTTTGTTGGCCTGCGGGTGTTCCGGCGCGAGGGCTCGCGCTTCTTCAACCGCCGCGCGTTCGATCTTGCCCAAGGCTACTATGAACGTCACGGCCCGATCACCGTGGTGCTGGCGCGTTTCATGCCATTTCTGCGCACCTTCGTGCCGTTTGTCGCTGGCGTGGCGCGCATGCATCGACCCACCTTCGTCGCATTCAATGTGATCGGCGCATTGCTGTGGGTCGTGGGCATTTCCAGCCTGGGCTACTTGCTGGGCCATCAGGCCTGGGTGCAGCAGCACCTCTCCACGCTGATCTGGACGTTGGTACTGGCGCCCGGCATGCTGGCCTTGTGGGGCCTGTCAAGACGACAGCGGCACGACGAGTATGATCGCGGCGGATAGGGTGAAAGGCGAAGGCGGTCTGGTTTCCCGGCCGCCCTTGAGGTTCCTTGAGCTTGCCGGTCTGCGCAGCGCAGTGCAAAACCATCTGCAGATGGTGCCCGATCTGGCGCCGGGGCCGTGGGATCATCGGTGCATGGCGAGAACCAGGCTCGCCATGTGTTTCTCCCGGTCGGGGGCCGGGAGCCTGCCTGCCGTCACAGCGGCCGTTCCGAGGCCGCCAGGTAGCGGTTCATGCCTGCTGCAAACGCCTTGTCGAAGCGGCCATAGAAGTCTGGCGCCTGTTGCGCACTGCAGCTGGCGGCGCCGCCGTAAAGGGTGCCCAGCACGTGCCCGCTCGACGAGAACAGTGCCGAGCCGCTGCTGCCGCCTTCGGTGGTGCCGCTGGCCCAGCTTACGGCGTAGTAGTTGTCGCTGTCGCTTCCCTCTGTCGAGCAACTGCCGCTGCCATTGCAGCTGGCGTAGGAGACGAGCTGGCCACCGCTGATCTTTGCCAGATCACCCGCAGGATGGTGAATGCCGTAGATGGCCTGCACGGTATTGTTCTGATTGGCATCCCAGCCGGCCAGGTAGGTGCCGGCGGGCGCGGCGTCATTGAGAACCAGCAGGGTGGCGTCGTAGCCTTGCGTTCCGGTGGTGCTCACCAGCAGGCGGGCGCCGCCGCCGCGGACCGTGTGGCGACTGTCGATCGCGGCACTCGAGCAACTGGCCGTGCGCAGGAACCAGTCGGTTTGCAGCGAGCTGGCCTCGGCCTGCGTGCCGATGCAGTGGTTGGCGGTCAGGAAGTAGGGAATGTCCGAGGCAATCGCGTCGTTGAGCAAGGTGCCGGTGCAGAGGTAGCTCTTGCCGTCCGAGGCGACGAATTGCATGCGGGCAACGGCATCGCGCTGCTCCTGGCCGGTTCTGTAGCAGCTGACATCCTGGTTGCAGCTTTCCGCATCGCCAATGGCTTTCTCGATGCTGCCGGATGCCTCTTCTTCACTGTACTGGCTGAGATCCGTGAAGATGTGCGAGAGGGTTGGAAGTGCGATTTGCAGGGCCTGTGGCATCACTCCGGCGGGCAGCTCCAACTCGAGCACCACATGGTCGCCGCCGAGATTGGGCGACCACCAGGTCCTGCCTGCGGCACTGGTGTCGCCCGCTTCGGCGTTCAGGGCCAGCAGGGCATTGATGCTGGAGCCGCTGACTTCATAGGCCTCATCCTCGTTCTGGTCGTGGTAGAGGCGCAGCAGCGCGGCATCGGGTAATTGCTCGATCAGCAGACCCAGCCGCAGGCCGAAGGCGGCCTCGGCCTGGACGCGAATCGCGGCGTGCTGGCTGCCATCGGCGGCAACGCTCCAGTGCAACTGATCGGCCAGCAGGGCCGGACTGGCGGTGCTGGCGATCTCGCGTGCCTCGCCGATCCTGCGCGCGCCGAACGGCTCTGGCAGTGCGGTGGATTTCTCGGCCGCGAGCGCCGGCAGGTCGATGCGGCCGACCTGCAGATTGGCAGGCGCCTCATGGCTTTTGAATGTGGTGATGGCCGCCTGCTTGCCGGTGTGATAGCGGCCATCGACTTTTTGAATGCTGAGTGCGGGGGGGAGGTCATTGCCGCCATCGCTTTCTCCACCGCCACATGCAGCCAGCAGGCCGGCCGCAATGGCGCCGATGATATGGAATCGAAGGTGTTTTTGCATGGCACGCATTTTGACCGAATGTAAGAGAGGATACGGTTCCAATCCGTAAGACCGTTGACATTGGTCGAACATCGCATTCCTGTCACCGGATCATTGCCATTTGAGACTCAGGATGCGGCTTCAGGTGCAGATGGGGGTATGGGTGCGACGGGTGGCGGCGGCAGCGGGTGGCTACTGGCGCCGGGCAGGTCGGCCACCATCGGGAGCGTCGCTGTGATGGTGCAGCCCTTGCCGGGCGCGGTGTCGATGCGCAGTTGGCCGCCCATCGCCTCGATGCGGTGGCGCATGCCGCGCAGGCCGTGCGAGTGGATGCCGACCTTGTCCGGATCGAAGCCGATGCCGTCGTCGCGAATGCGCACGAACAGGTGGCTGGGGTACTGGTGCAGGAAGGTCTGCACCGAAGAGGCCTTGGCGTATTTGGCGATGTTGTTGAGTGATTCCTGGATGACGCGGTAGATCGTCAGGCGCAGGTCTGCGTTGTGGATGGAGACGACCTCATGGTTGCTCTCGACGCCGACGCCGGTGGTGTTGGTAAAGCGCTGTGTCAGGATTTCCAGTGCGGCATTGAGGCCCAGCGTGCTCAGCGTCGAGGGATGCAGATCCTCGATGATGCGGCGCTTGAGCGAGATGACCTGGTTTAGGGTGTCGCTCAGGTGCGCGATGCGCTCCTTGATCTCGGCATTGCCCATGTCGATGCGCGGACGCAGGCGGGCGATGTCGAGCTTGGCGGCAGTCAGCAGCGCACCCAGTTCGTCATGCAGCTCGCGGGCCAGGTGGGCACGTTCGTTTTCGCGCACCTGCTGCAGGTAGCTGGCCAGCTCGGAGAGCGAGGCGGTGCGCTGGCGCACCTGTTTCTCCAGGGCGTCGCGTTCGTCCATCAGGCGCTGCTGGATCTGCGCGTCGATGCGCTTGCGCGCCTTGACCTGCCGCAGATACAGCCAGAAGGCCAGCAGGGCCGCAGCGCTGAGGAAGGCAACGCCGATGCGCGAAATCAGCAGCGAGCGCAGCAGCGTCTGCCGGCCCAGGCGCATCTCCTGTCCCTGCTCCTGGACGATGTTGTCGCTGATGGCCTGGATCGACTGCAGCGGCTCCGATGCGCGATCGGCGCTCAGCAGGAATTGCAGCGCCTCGGGTTTGTCCTGCTGGAAGAGGCGCAGGCTCAGGTCCATCTCCGACATTTGGTAGATGACTTCTTCCTGCAGTTTTCCAAAGGTGGCGCGGTCGGCGTCACTGGCGGACAGGCGCGTGGACACTGCGCCGAGCTCATCGCGCAGGTGCTGGCGGCTTTGCTGATAGAGATCGAGATGTTCAGGCTGGCTCGAGAGCATGTAGCCGCGCAGATGGGTCTGGGCATTGAACAATGCCTGCACCAGGCGATTGATGTCGGCGCGCCTGTCCTGGTAGGCAAAGGTCTGCTGCGCCGCATGGCGCGCCCCCTGGTAGGCGATCTCGTTGATGCTCAGGAAGGCTGCGGCCAGCATCAGCGCCAGCACCAGCAGAAAGGCCGGGTCGAGCAGCTTTTCCCGTTCTTGGGCCATTTTCGGTAGGGGCATGTAAGGGTTTGTCTTGTGGGTCGGAGGGCGGCGCGGTGGCCGGGCAGGAAATGCGGGTCAGATCGTCCGGCGCCATGATAAGCTTGCCGCGCTTTGGCATTGCCGTATTCGAAAAAGGAGCCACCATGATCGCTGTAGGGATTGTTGATGATCACGCCATCGTCCGTTCGGGACTGCGGCAATACCTCTCCGAACATGTGGATCTGCGCGTGGTCGGCGAAGCCGCGTCCGGGCGCGAGGCCATCGATCTGGTGCGCCAGCAGGAGATCAATGTGCTGATCATGGACCTGTCCATGCCCGGCCAGAGCGGTCTGGATGTGCTGGCGATGCTGCGCGCCAAAGCGCCCGACATGGGCATTCTGATCCTCAGCGGCTACCCGGAGGAGCACTATGCCGTCAACCTGATCCGCCAGGGCGCCAGCGGCTACCTGAACAAGGAGTGCGATCCGTCCGAGATCGTCGAGGCCATCCGCGTCATCTCGCTGGGCAAACGCTACATCAGCCCCAACGTGGCCGACTTGCTGGCCCAGCACCTGGGCCGTGGCGAGGACGAGGGCCTGCCCCACGAGCAGCTCTCCGAGCGCGAGTTCCAGGTTTTTCTCAAGCTGGCCAAAGGCAAGACGGCTGGGGAGATCGCCGACGAACTGTCGCTGAGCGTCAAGACCGTCAGCACCTACCGCACGCGCCTGATGACCAAGATGGCCTTGCACTCCAACAGTGACCTGACCTACTACGCCCTGAAAAACGGTCTGCTCGACTGAGATCGAAAAATCCGCGCCGTTTGCCGGAGTGCGGGCGTTTTCCTGTATATAATCTTGGGCTTGTTCCTCGATAGCTCAGTCGGTAGAGCGACGGACTGTTAATCCGCAGGTCCCTGGTTCGAGCCCAGGTCGAGGAGCCACTATTTCCAAGGGGCAGGCCATCCGGTCTGCCCCTTGCCGTTTCTACGTAGCTGCCGTGTAGCCGAGCACATTATCCAGCCGATCGGCCGCAACGCGCAAGCCCTCCGGCGCAACGTGCGCGTAGCGCTCCACCATCACCAGAGATTTCCAGCCGCCCAAGCGTTGCAGCTCATGCGTCGGCGTGCCAGCCTGGCGCTGCCAGGTCGCCCAGGTGTGGCGCAGGTCATGCCAGTGGAAATCCTCGATTCCGGCGCGAGCTAGTGCCGCACGCCATGCCCGCGTCGAAATCTGTTCCACCGGCTTCGCGTTGAAGGTGAAAACGTATTTCGCGTTCAGGCCGTCCCGCCTGTTCAGAATGTCCATGGCGGTCTGATTGAGCGGCACCCCGTGCGCTTCCCCGTTCTTGAACTGGTCGGCAGGAATCCGCATGTGGCGGCGGGGCATGTCTACCCATGCCCATTGCAGCAAGCGCACATTCGCGGCACGCAGGCCCGTTGAAACCGCGAACAGCGCCATATCCGCCAGATGCGGTGGCAATTCCCGGTGCAGTCGCCAGAACTCTTCCCGCGTCAGCGCCCGGATGCGGCCATTGTTTTCCCGGAACAGCGTCATCTTGGGGATGTGGTCGATCCATTCCCATTCATGACACGCCTTGCGCAGGATGGAACGCAGCAGCGCCAGATAACGATTGGCGCGTGCCTTGCTGGCGATCCTGGCACGCTTGGCCTTGATGCGGTCGATTTGCGCCCGGTCGATCTCGTCAAGCCATTTCCCCCCTAGTTCAGGGGTCAGCCATGCCAGCATGGCCTGGTCCTGTTTGTGCGTGCGCTTGTGGCTGGTTTCCTCCAGGAACTTGGCGACGGCATCTTCCCACTTGCGGCGCGGCTTGACACCCAGCCTGGCCTGCTCCCAGCGCTCGACCTTGAGCCGGTCGTGGAATGCCTGCGCATCCCGCTTGCTGGCCGTGCCGGTGCTGATCTGCAGCGGCTTTCCACCCTCGCCGGGGATCGGTGGCAGTTTGACCCACCAATTCGGGGAATCCTTGCGTTTGTAGAGGCTCATGCGCAGGCCTCCCGCAATGCTGGATCGAGCATGGCCGGGTCATGCTGCACGTGGTAGCTGAACGGATCGATGCGGCTCGGATAGCCGGGTCTGCGCAGCCGGTCCACCACTTCGGCGTAATCGCCGCCGAACACTTCCAGCGCGAGATTCACCAGCTTGCCGCAGTGCTGCTTGGCGTTCTCGATGGCGCGGTCGAAGGCGATGCATGCGCCCTTGGCGATGGTCTTGATGCGCGACTGTTCCTCGCTCAGGAAGGCCAGGCACGGATACGCTCCGGCGAGATAGTGGCCAGGGTGGGTGAGGGCGTCGTATGGAATGAACCTGTCCTGGTCGCGCCATTCGACTTCCACGCGCACCCAGCCGCTTTCCGGGTCGCCCAATTGCTTGCCCTTTTCGTAGATGCGGCAGAGCTTGCCGCTGGTGCGGTTGCCGATGTAGAGGGTTCGACCCTTGCGCGCTTCATTGCCGGCCAGCCAATCGCCTACGGTTTCGTGTGCAGGCCGACGCCCGCCTGCATTGAAGCCATCGGCCCGATACTGCTCGACGGCCCAATCGATGCTGACCTGCTGGCCCTGGAAGTCATCATGGGCCAGGTCCACGCGCTTGAGCTTGGCGCGGTGTTCCTCCAGCCAGGACGCAAGCCCCTGCCAGTCAAACACCATGCCGCAACCCTTGCCCATGAGGCTGACGTAGACGCGCCCGCGCTGACTTTCGCCGCCCCAGGCGATGACGCCCGCACCATCGCCCAGCCGGGCGGAACAGCGGAAGCCGAACATGCCGCGGCGTTGTTCGAAGCCCTCCAGAACCATGAAGCGGCGCAGGTTCTCCAGCACCCAGGGATAGGACAGCTCGTCGGGCGGCACGATGCTGAAGGCCAGGGCATCGACCAGGGCCGCACCCGGATGCGAGGATGCGTCAGGCTGCAGATGGCGTGTCACGACCAGCCGCGAACCCGTAACGTAGAGTTCGACAGGTTCTCCGGTGTCCTGGTCGATCCCTGCGTACTTCGGGGCCTTCTGTTGCTTTCCTCCCGTGGTTACTACACGGGGGGCTGGCGCTGTGGTGGATTTCAGCGGGCGCCCGCCCGCCGCGCAAGTGTCCCCGCGAGCGGGGCCCCTCTGCGCGGCGGGCATGCGTCCGCTTATGTCTTCCGCATTTCCATGCGGAACGTCTGATCTATCGTTGGGGAAAAACACGCGAACTCCAATGCTGTGATTGGGGTTCGCTGACAACATAGACATGCAGCAGCGAACCCCGGATGAAAGGGAATTCGCAACAGCATTATTTGCGTTTGTGAGGACTTGTGATCGCTTGCTACCTAAGCTCAACCTTTTCTATTCGGTACGCGAGCTTGGCGCGGATTTTGGTATGCCTCTGCAGCCCCTACAAGTTCCGACGGGCCAGTCCGTTAGTTGCAACGCAAATGCTATCACGGATTCGCTAAGCAGGCGGTGCCTACAGCGTCCCCGGCCCATCGTCGTCAACGGCCCGAAACTGGTACGTGACGCGGCGGCGCTCCCGGTCGCATTCCGCCACCAGCTTGAAGCGGTGGCCGATCACGTCCAACAGGATCGGGTCATCGGAAAGCAGATCGGCGATACGCATCACGTAGATATCCTCGACCGACCTGCTCATCTTTTGCGGTGGCGTCTTCTTCATGCGTCAGCCCTCCCGCGAGCGGTCAGCAGGGGGGGCACCCCCTTCTTGCGCTTCGCTCCAGCCCCCGGAGGGGCGCTGCCCCTCCCGCCAGCGGCCCCCACCCCGTTTGTCTTCAATGAATCCATGCGTAGCTCCTGCGTAGCTGTTGTCAGAAAGTCGGGCCACGTCAGCAGGTACGGAGAGACGGAAATTCCGCGTTCATAAGAGCCATTTGCCAGTCACGCAAAAAACTCTGCTATGATCGCGGGCTTCTTTCCCCGATAGCTCAGTCGGTAGAGCGACGGACTGTTAATCCGCAGGTCCCTGGTTCGAGCCCAGGTCGGGGAGCCATATTCGAAAGCACTCCCATGGTGCGTCCGGTCCGGGCGCCACGATGGCGGTGCTTTTTCTTTGTCCGGGATGGTCGCTGGGCTGGGAAAGAGCACCTATGTCTTGCTCTTGCGAGGCTCGTGCGTTCCCCGATCGGGATAGATCAGCCATTGGCCAAAGCCGACTCGGGTGGGCGGCCAGTCTGCGGCGGAGCGGATGCGGCCATCGGGCCGCTCCTGCAGCAGGGCCAGCGCGTTGAGGACGCCCGCATGAGTGATCCAGAGCCGGGGCGCATCGTCGGTGTCGGCGATGCGCCGGTGATCGTCGAGCATGGCGGCTGCGCGGCCGATGATGTCGGTCACCGACTCCCTGCCACCGAAGCGATGGCTGGCAAAGTCCGCCGTCCAGGCGTCGATGGCGGGTTTCGGGATCTGGCGCCAGGGCACGAGTTCCCAGCAGCCGAAATCCATCTCATTGAGGCGCGCATCGGTCTGCCAGTCCGCCAGGTCAGGCCTGAGCGCCGCCAGTGCGGTGGCCAGTGCCTGGGTGCGCTGCCGCTGCGAAGTGGTGATGCGGCTGCCTTGCGGCAGAGCAGCGGCCAGGGCTTCTGCACAGGTCTGCAGATGTGCAGTATCCAGCGGCACTTCGCTGGCGCCGTAGCAGGTCGGCTCGGCCTGCACGACGCGGGGGTGGCGCATGATCCACAGGGGCATGGCCGGTTCCCTGTTCAGGCCGGCGCGCCGGTGCGGCCCAGGCCGGCCAGCAGCACCAGGTAAAAGCCCAGTTCGCCCAGTTGCTGGGCCGCGCCCAGTCCGTCGCCGGTGAAGCCCTGCAATCGGACCTTGAGCCGCCAGCCGACCAGGCCACCGCCGGCCAGCGCGCCCAGCAGCGGCAGCCACCAGTCGAGGTGTGGCAGAGCGATGGACAGCAGCAGCAGGATCAGCGCCACCCAGACCAGCGCCACCAGCACGGTGCTCGCGGCGACATGGGAGGCAATCGGCTTGGATTTGGATGACGGCCTGTCGCCGATGTGCGGCAGCCACGCGGTGATGAGGATGGGCATCATGCGTGAGCATGCATGGGCGCCCAGCAGAGCCGCACCGCCCAGCAGCGCTGCTGGCTGCCAGCCGGCCATGGCAGGCAATGCAACGCTGGCGGCCTGCACCACGGCGGCCAGCAGCGCCACTTTGCCCAGCAGTGCCATGGCGAGGGCGATGGCACCGAAGGCGCCGATGCGCGAATCCTTCATGATCTCCAGTGCGCGCTCCCTCTCATGGCTGCCGCCCAGGCCATCGGCCAGGTCGGCCAGGCCGTCTTCATGGAACGCGCCGGTCAGCAGCAGGCCGGCGCTGGTGGCCAACAGCGCGGCGACCCAGGCCGTGGCGGGCACCATCTGCACGCTGGGCAGCAGCCACAGCATGGCGGCCAGCACGCCACCCGAGAGCAGGCCCACCAGCGCGCCTACGCCGGGCAGATGGCCGAGTGCGCGCGGCAGCCACTCGGGTTGGTAACCCATCCAGCGCGCGAGCCCACCGGTGACGGGAATGCGCGTGAAGTACTGCAGTGCGAGCAGAAAATGCCGCAGGCCCTGGCATGGATTCATGGGATGCTCTGGTTCGAAGTCTGGCCGGAAACCTGGGCCGACTCGAAGCTGGCCATCTCGCGCAGGATGCGGCAGGCCGATTCCAGTAGCGGCCAGGCCAGCGCCGCGCCCGAGCCTTCGCCCAGGCGCATGTCCATCTGCAGCAGGGCCCGCACGCCCATGGCATCGAGCATCAGGCGGTGGCCCTGCTCATGCGAGAGGTGCGAGAACACGCAGCGCTGCAGCACGTTCGGCTGCAGGCGCGCCGCCACCAGTACGGCCGCGCTGGTGACGAAGCCATCGACGACGATGACGCGCCGCTCCAGCGCGGCTTGCAGTATGGCGCCGACCATGCCGGCGATCTCCAGCCCTCCCATCGCGGCCAGGACGTCCAGCGGTGCGTGGGCACCGGCATGGCGTGCCAGCACCTTGCGCAGCACCTGCAGTTTGCGCGCGAACGCCTCGCCCTGCACGCCAGTGCCGGCACCGGCGCAGGCCTCGACGGGCTGGTCGATCAGCCGTGCCAGCAGCAGCGCCGCGGCGGAGGTGTTGCCGATGCCCATCTCGCCCAGCAGGACGGCGTTGCCCGGCACGGCCTGGACGGCGCGGCGTCCGGCGGCGATGGCCTGCGCACATTGCTCCGCTGTCATGGCCGGCTGTTCGGAGGCATCGGCGGTGCCGGTGGCGACCTTGCAATTCATCAGGTCAGGGTGGGGCGGCAGGGCCTGCGCCACGCCGCAGTCGATGAGTTTGAGCGCGATGCCGTGCTGGCGGGTCAGCACGCTGATGGCGGCGCCGCCGGCGAGCATGTTGCGCACCATCTGCCAAGTCACGTCGGCCGGATAGGCCGAGACACCCTGGCGGGCCAGGCCATGGTCGGCGGCGAAGACCAGCGCCTGCGGCGCCGTCAATGCCGGCGCCGTGCTGCCGAGGATGCGGCCGAGCTGGTGCGCCAGATCTTCCAGGCGGCCGAGCGCGCGCAGCGGCTTGGTCTTGTGGTCCAGCAGCGAGGTGAGACGTTCGGAGAGGGCGGGGGCATCGAGCGAGGCGATAGGGGGAATGCCGTCCGCGATGGGGGTGTCGGGGGAGGAAGTCATGGTTCGGTGCTGCACGGGGAGTGCAGTATGCTAAGCGCAATCATGCGCCAGACCCTCAAAAGCCCCGCCCACAGCGAACTCGTCATCAAGAAAAGCCGCTTCATCGCCTGTGTGCAGCCGGTGGAGGGGCGCGCCCAGGCGCAGCAGGTCGTGCTGGAGTTGTGGCGCCAGCACCCGGAGGCGCGCCATGTGTGCTGGGCCTTGATGGCCGGTGGCGAATCGGCCGCAGTCGATGATGGCGAGCCCAGTGGCACGGCCGGTCGGCCGATGCTGGAGGTGCTGCGCCATCAGCACCTGGAAGGGGTGCTGGCCACGGTGGTGCGCTACTTCGGCGGCGTCAAGCTGGGTGCGGGCGGTCTGGTGCGGGCCTACACGGATGCCGTCGCACAGGCGCTGCTGGTGGCCGAGAAAGTCGAGCTGCAGGCGGTCTGCGCTTTGGCTTTTGCGGTGCGGTATCCGCAGGAGGGCGTCGTGCGGCATCTGTTGCAGCAGCATGGCGTCACGCAGTGGGAGGTGGCGCACGACGAGCAGGTCACGGTGCACGCCAGCGTTGTCGAGGCCGTGGCGCCGGCCCTGCGGCAGGCGCTGGTCGACGCGACGCAGGGGACGGTGCGCTGGCTGGATTGATCGGCTGCCTGGATGGATCCGCTGTCGCGCATGCTGTAACCCAGGTGACCGAAAACGCCCCGGACCTGGGGCTGCCACGGTTGATGGTGCCGGTGATCGCCGATAGCCTGCGGGCGACTGTTCCTGGAACCTGCGCGCGAGCGCGAAAAGATTGTGAAGCAGCAAGATCGCCGGCAGGTTCTCACCCATTCGCCATCCTGGAGGTTCGCATCATGGCCTTGTATGACCCGTTCTGGCCGAATCACATCCCCCGCACCATCACGCCGCCGGCCAGTTCGGTGTGGCACAACCTGGCCGTCAGTGCCGCGCGTTTCCCGGACAAGGCGGCGCTGGTGTTCTTCGGTACCGAGACCTCGTATGCCGAACTGGCCGCGCAGGTCGAGCGGCTGGCCGCCTACCTGCACGGACTGGGCGTGCGGCGCGGCGACCGGGTCATCGTCTTCATGCAGAACTGCCCGCAACTGGTGGCCGCGCACTACGCCATCCTGCGCGCCAACGCGGTGGTGGTGCCGGTCAACCCGATGAATCTGGCGCACGAGTTGCAGCACTACATCGAGGATTCGGGCGCCAGGGTGGCACTGAGCACCGGCGACCTGGCACCGCAACTGGCCAAGGCTTCCGACGCATTGCCGGCCGGGCAGCGCCTCGAACATCTGATCATCTCCCAGTTCACCGACGCCTTCGATCCGGCCGTGCAGGGTGAGGATGCACCGCCACCGGCCTGGCAGGACTGGCTGTGCCGCGATTACCCGCCGCCCGCCATCGCGGGAGCGCAACTGCACCGCTACCGGGACGCGCTGGCTTGTACGGCGGCTGCGCCCGAGCATGTGGTGGGCCAGGAGGACCTGGCCGTGCTGCCCTATACCAGCGGCACCACCGGCCTGCCCAAGGGCTGCATGCACCTGCATCGCAGCATCAACTACAACGCCGTGGCCTCGACCCTGTGGGGCTACCACAGCATGCAGACCGTCACGCTCTCGGTGGTGCCGATGTTCCACATCACCGGCATGGTGGTGGTGATGCACGGCGGCATCTACCTGGGCGCCACGCAGATCCTGATGCCGCGCTGGGACCGCGACCTGGCCGGGCGCCTGATCTCCAAGTGGCGCGTGACGAGCTGGACCAACATCCCCACCATGGTCATCGACCTGCTGGCCAGTCCGAACTTCGCCAGTTACGACCTCACCAGTCTGCGGCACATCGGCGGTGGCGGGGCCGCCATGCCGCAGGCGGTGGCTCAACGCCTGCTGGAGCAGTATGGGCTGCGCTACGTCGAGGGCTATGGCCTCACGGAGACTGCCGCGCCCTCGCACAGCAACCCGACCGACCGGCCCAAGCAACAGTGCCTTGGCATTCCGCTGATCGGTGTCGATGCGCGCATCATCGACCCCGACACGCTGGCGGAGCTGTCGCCGGGCGAGCAGGGCGAGATCATCGTCCGCGGCCCGCAGGTGTTCGAGGGCTACTGGAAGCACCCCGAAGCCACTGCGCGGGCTTTCATCGACTTCGAGGGCGAGCGCTTTTTTCGCACCGGCGATCTGGGGCGCACCGACGACGAAGGTTACTTCTTCATCACCGATCGCCTCAAGCGCATGATCAATGCCTCGGGCTTCAAGATCTGGCCCGCCGAGGTCGAGGCGCTGATGTTCCGCCACCCGGCCATCCAGGAGGCCTGCGTGATCGCCGCGCGCGACGACTACCGCGGCGAGACCGTCAAGGCGGTGGTGGTGCTGCGCCCCGGCCATGAGGACACCGATGCCGAGCAGATCATCGCCTGGTGCCGCGAGAACATGGCCGTCTACAAGACGCCGCGCATCGTCGAATTCGTCCAGGCCCTGCCCAAGAGCGGCAGCGGCAAGGTGATGTGGCGGCTGCTGCAGGAAAAAGAGCCGGCGTGAGCCGGCTCCCGGGCGGCGGCGCGGGCACAGGGGCATGGCGCGGCGGCCAGGCCGGCGCTGGTGCTGTCCGCGGACGGCGGCGGGCGCGCTGCGCTGGTGTATAAACAGCGCTTCGCGAACCCTTTTTCATCGAAAAGACCGCCCACATGCCCGTGGAAACCGCCATCCTCAGCCCACGCCAGCGCGCCTGGCGGCGCTTCAAGCGCAACCGCCTGGGGTACTGGAGCTTTCTGCTGTTCGCCGCCATGCTGGTGCTCGCCCTGCTGGCCGAGCTGCTTTCGAACGACAAGCCGCTGGTGCTGCGCTACGAGGGGCAGTATTACTTCCCGATCGTCAAGCACTATCCCGAGAAGACCTTCGGCGGTGATTTCGACACCGAGGCCGACTACCTCGATCCGTTCATCCGCGCGCGCATCACCAGTGACGGCAATTGGGCACTGTTTCCGCTCAATGAATATGGCTCGCGCACCATCAATTACCACAGCACCGCACCCGACCCGGCGCCGCCGTCGGCCGACAACTGGCTGGGCACCGACGATCGCGGGCGCGACCTGCTGGCCCAGTTGCTCTATGGCTTTCGCGTCAGCGTGCTGTTTGCCATCGCGCTCACCGCCATTGGCGTGGCGCTGGGCGTGCTGGCTGGCGCCATCCAGGGCTTCTTCGCCGGCAAGGTCGATCTGGTCGGCCAGCGCTTCATCGAAGTCTGGAGCTCGATGCCCGAGTTGTTCCTGCTCATCATCCTCAGCGCCATCTTCCAGCCCAGCATCGTGCTGCTACTGGTCATCCTGAGCATCTTCGGCTGGATGGGCCTGTCGGACTACGTGCGCGCCGAGTTCCTGCGCAACCGCCAGCTCGATTACGTCAGGGCCGCGCGTGCGCTCGGCGTGGGCAACTGGCAGCTGATCCGCCGCCACATCCTGCCCAACAGCATGACGCCGGTGGTGACTTTCCTGCCGTTTCGCATGAGCGCGGCGATCGCCTCGCTGGTGGCGCTGGATTTCCTGGGCCTGGGTGTGCCGCCGGGCACCCCCTCGCTGGGCGAGCTACTGGGCCAGGGCAAGAACAGCCTCGACGCCTGGTGGATCGGCACCTTCACCTTTCTCGTGATGGTGGTCACGCTGCTGCTGCTGACGCTGATGGGCGACGCCCTGCGCGATGCGCTGGACCCGCGCAAGACGCTCTCCGAGGTGGCTCCGATCCAGCCCGATGACGACGAGGCACCGCCCGGCGAAGCCGTGCACCGCCAGCCTCCGGAGGCCGTCGGTCTCAAGGGCGGGGTGCTATGAGCGAGGCCCTGCATCCCGACCTGCCTCACGATGCGCCGCTGCTGGACGTGCGCGGCCTGCGCGTGGCCTTCGGCCAGGGGCGTGGTCGCAAGAGCGTGGTGGCTGGTGTGGATTTCCGGATCCAGCCTGGCGAGAAGCTGGCGCTGGTGGGCGAGTCCGGCTCGGGCAAGACCGTCACTGCGCTGAGTCTGCTGCGACTGCTCGAAGGCGCGCAGGTCTCGGGCCAGGCGCAGTTCGACGGCCAGGATTTGTTGCAGCTGGGCGATGCCCGCCTGCGCGCCGTGCGCGGCGGCGAGATCGCCGTGGTGTTCCAGGAGCCGATGACGGCACTCAATCCGCTGATGACGGTGGGCCGGCAGATCGCCGAGGTCGTGCAGCTCAAGCAGGGGCTGGCGCGGCCCGCGGCCTGGCAGGCTGCCGTCGAGTTGCTGCAGAAAACCGGCATCCCCGAGCCCGTGCGCCGCGCCGCGGCCTACCCGCACCAGCTCAGCGGCGGCCAGCGCCAGCGCGCCATGATCGCCATGGCACTGGCCAACCGGCCCAAGCTGCTGATTGCCGACGAGCCCACCACCGCACTGGACGTCAACCTGCGTCTGCAGATCCTCGGGCTGCTGGCCGACTTGCAGCGCGAGACCGGCATGGCCATTCTGCTCATCACGCACGACCTGCACCTAGTGCGCCAGTTCGCCGACCGCGTGGCCGTCATGCAAAGCGGCCACATCGTCGAGCAGGGGCCGGTGGCGCAAATTTTCGAAGTGCCACAGCAGGCCTACACCCGCAAGCTCATCGGCAGCCGCCCGGCGCGCGACGTGGTTGCGCTGCCCGAGCCGCCAGGCCCGCTGTGGCTGCAGGCGCGTCAGCTGGAGGTCGACTACGAGGTGCCGCTGGGCGGGCTGCGCGGCTGGTTCCGCAAGGGCCGCTTTGCCGCCGTCAAGGCGTTGGACTTCGGGCTGCATGCGGGCGAGACACTGGCTGTCGTTGGCGAATCGGGCTCGGGCAAGACCACGCTGGCACAGGCCGTGCTGGGCCTGTTGCCGTGCCGTGGCGAACTGCTGCTGGACGGCCGCCGCTGGCAGCAGCCGGCCGCCCGCAACAATGCCCATAACCAGGGCTTGCGGCAGCATGTGCAGGTGGTGTTCCAGGATCCTTACTCGGCGCTCTCGCCGCGCCTGACGATCGGCGAGATCGTCGAGGAAGGTCTGCTGGTGCATGCACCGACGCTGGCGCCGGCTCAGCGGCGCGCCCGGGTGCTGGCCATGCTCGCCGAGGTCGGGCTGGACGAGGCGCAGTTTTCGGGCCTGCTCGAGCGCTATCCGCATGAGTTCTCCGGCGGCCAGCGCCAGCGCATTGCGATCGCCCGGGCCCTGGTCGTCGAGCCCGCCGTGCTGGTGCTCGACGAGCCAACCAGTGCGCTCGACGCCACCATCCAGCAGCAGGTACTGGCCTTGCTGCAGCGCCTGCAGCGCGAGCGGGGCCTCGCCTATCTGCTGATCACCCACGATGTGGATGTGGTGCGCGCCATGGCACACCGTGTGCTGGTCATGAAGAATGGACAGCAGGTGGAGGCGGGTACCGTCGAACAGGTGCTGGGGCAACCCCGGCACCCCTACACCCAGGCACTGGTGGCGGCCGCCGGCATGGGCCGGCAGGACAGCCGTCCACAGCGAAGTCAGGGCTGAGCCGTACGGGCCGCCGCGTCGGCTTGCGCAGCAGTTGCGTCCATCATCATCAGGTCCGTGAAGCCTTCTTCGGTGCAGGGCGGCTCCAGCATCGAAAACACGCTGCGGATCGCCGCTTCTGGCACCAATTCATCGCCAGTTCGCCGCGCATTCCGCGACAGGGCCAACTCCAGTGTCACCTGGACCCATACGCCAATGACCGGTATGCCATGTTCGCGCGCCAACCCAATGGCGCGCTGGCGATGTCGGCGGGCGGGCAGGGCTGCATCGAGAAACAGTACATTCGAATCGGAGCGAGCCTCCTGCTGCGCAATCCAGTGGGTCTTGCCACCGCCTTGCAGGCCCATGACCAGGTAGAGGCGGCTGCGGGCCGGATCGGCGTGCTTCAGTGCTGCTGCGAGGTCCCGGTAAAGCTGTTCCCAAGCCTGGGCATTGCGCTCGGAGGTGTAGATCCGGCCTTGAGGCGTCTGCAGATACGCATCCGGGTTGAATATCCGTGCAGACATGGGCAGGCGTTCAGCGGAAGGCCACGTCGGCGTGGCTGCGCAGCTTGCGGCTGTGCAGGCGCACGGCCTCCTGCACCTGCAGGATCTCGATGGCCTTGATGCCGATCTGCAGGTGCTGCAGCACGCGGCCGCGATAGAACTGGTCGGCCATGCCGGGCAGCTTCAGCTCGCCATGCAAGGGCTTGTCGCTCACGCACAGCAGCGTGCCATACGGCACGCGAAAGCGATAGCCGTTGGTGGCGATGGTGGCGCTTTCCATGTCCAGTGCGATGGCGCGGCCCTGGCGGAAGCGCTGCAGCGGGATGCGATGGTCCAGCAGTTCCCAGTTGCGGTTGTCGGTGCTGGCCACCGAGCCGGTGCGCATTACGCTCTTGAGGGCCACGCCCTGCACGCCGGCCACTTCGGCCACGGCCTGCTCCAGGGCCAGCTGCACCTCGGCCAGCGCCGGGATCGGCACCCACACCGGCAGATCGTCGTCGAGCACGTGGTCGTCGCGGATATAGCCGTGCGCGAGCACGTAGTCGCCCAGCTTCTGGCTGTTCTGCAGGCCGGCGCAATGGCCCACCATGATCCACGCATGCGGGCGCAGCACGGCGATGTGGTCGGTGATGTTCTTGGCATTGGCCGGGCCCACGCCGATGTTGATCAGGCTGATGCCCTGGTTGCCTTCCCTGACCAGGTGGTAGGCCGGCATTTGCGGCAGCCGCCCGGTGGCGCCGCCGCTGTGGCGGCCGGATCGACTGTTGGCGGGGTAGAGGTGGCCGGCAGGCGGCGTGTAGCCCTCGCGCCAGGTGACGCGGTTGCCCGGTTCGATGAAGGCGATGTAGGGGCTGGCCGGATCCTGCATCTGCGCCAATCCCATGCGCACGAACTCTTCCACATAGAACTGGTAGTTGGTGAACAGCACGAAGTTCTGGAAACATTCGGCCGAGGTGCCGCTGTAGTGCCGCAGGCGCTGCAGCGACAGATCGACGCGCTGGGCCGAGAACAGCGACAGCGGCATGGCCTCGCCCGGCGCGTAGAAGCGCGTGCCATTGGCGACCGTGTCGTCCACTGCGGCCAGATCGGGTGCATCGAAATACATGTGCATCAACTGCTTGCGGGCGAAGTCGAAATCGGCCTCGGCCAGGCCTTGCTCGCTGGCGGCGAAGTGCACCGGGATTGGCTCCTGGCTCAAGCCCACTTCCAGCGGCACGCCGTGGTGGCGGATCAGCAGCTCGAACTGCTCGCGGTAGTAATGGGCGAACAGGTCGGGGCGGGTCAGCGTCGATTCGTAGCGGCCCGGCCCGGCCACGAAGCCATAGGCCGACTGGGTATCGAACGAGGCCAGCGCGCTGCCGGCGGTGGGGGCCGGTTCGATGCGCACACAGGGGTAGAAGGCCTGGATGCGGCCCGTGTCCTCGCCGGCGATGAAGCGCGCCAGACCCTCGCGCAGATGGGCAATCTGCTGGTTGTAGATGGTCTGCACGGCCGCCAGCGCGCTGGCGGCATCGTGATGGAGGCTGAAATGGGGAGTTTGCGTCATGCGGATGGTGGTGGCAGGGCCCGTGGCGGTGTCGTGCTTGCGGAGACGCCCGGGCGCGTCAGGAGGCGGAGGTCGTGTTCTGGGCGCCTGTACTCTCTTGCAGGGATTATGCCGCCGAACAAGTCCGCGGCATGACGGCGCAAGACGTGCAAGACCCCAGCCCCCCCGGCGGAGCTAATGGCTCCGGATGCTCTGTAAACTTCGGCAAAGCCCGCGCGTTGTAGTTGGACGCGTCGAACTTGCGGCCCTCCCGGCCCTCCAAGCCTCTTCCCACGCAGGGCCGCGTGCCGGCACCGCCGGCGCGGCATATGAGTACACGATTGACAGAAAGGTGAGGATGAAGAAATCCATTGCAATGCTGGCTTTGTCGCTGGCGTCCAGTCTGGCCATGGCCGATGGCCTGCAGGCGCTCGATGCGTTCCTGCAGAACGTGCGCTCGGGCCAATCGAGCTTCACGCAGACCGTCACCGCGCCGGAGCGCGACGGCCAGCCGGGCCGGGTGAGCCGCTCGAGCGGCACCTTCGCCTTCGAGCGGCCCGGCAAGTTCCGCTTCGACTACCTCAAGCCCTTCCCGCAGCAGATCGTCGGCGACGGCACGACCCTGTGGGTGTATGACGAGGATCTGAACCAGGCCACCTCGCGCCCGCAGCAACAGGCACTCGACAGCACGCCGGCGGCGATCCTCTCGTCGGCCACTTCGCGCGCGTCGCTGGAGCGCGACTTCACGCTGCAAAGCGGCCCTGCGGCCGATGGGCTGCAATGGGTGGTGGCCACGCCCAAGGCCACCGATGGCCAGTTGCGCAGCGTGCGCATCGGTTTCCAGGGCGAGCACCTGGCGGCGCTGGACATCGAGGACAGCTTCTCGCAGCACTCGGCGCTGCGTTTCGAGAACTTTGAACCCAACGCGCCGGTCGATGCGGCGCAGTTTCGCTTCACGCCTCCGGCCGATGCCGACGTGATCCACGACGCTGCTCAGTGATGCCGCCCGCCAGGGCGGCGGCTACAGCCACTGCAGCAGCAGGCCATAGGCCAATGCGCCGGCCAGCGTGGGCATGGCGATGCCCTTGACGCGCAGGCGCAGCAGCCAGACCAGCAGCAGTGCCAGCGCTGCGGCGATGATCTGACGGCCTGGCAGCCCCTGCGCCGGGCCCGCCGTGGCCGGCAGAGACAGCAGCGAAACCATCAGCAGTGCGGCAATGGCCGCCGGGCCAATGCCAGCCAGCAGCCGTTGCAGTGCCGAGGGCGCGGCATCGGCCAGCGGCCGGCGAAGCCGGCGCCGGGCTTGCCGCAGTGGCAGCCAGCGCAGTGCAAAGGTGCCCACGCCGCTGAGCAGGATGATCCATTCGATGCGCGACATGCGGTGATTTCCGTTCAGGCGTGGACGAGGGCACGCTGGCGCTGGCTCAGCGCATGGCAAGCCGCGCCCAGCACGATGGCCAGCACCAATGCATGGTGTGCCGGCAGCCACCGGGACAGCAGCGCAGCGGCCAGCGCCGCTGTGCAGACGGCCATGCGCCAGCGACGCAACCCGGCGTCGAGCAGCAGTGTGAAGAAGAGCGCCGGCAGCACGAAGGCCAGGCCATCGCGCAGCCACTGTGGCCAGGCGCCCAGGTCTCCCACCAGCAAGGTTCCGCACGCGGTGCCGGCGATCCAGGCCGCATAGGCGCCCAGCGCCATGCCCGCATACCAGGCCTGGCGCTGCCTTGGAGGCACCTGTCCGATCTTGCTCATGCTGGTGGCAAACACTTCATCGGTCAGTCCGAAGGCCAGCAGCGGCGAGGGCAATTGCGGGCCGTGACCGGGCGCCGGCAACTGCGTGGCCAGTGCCGGCCCGTAGAACACATGGCGGAGGTTCATCAGCAGCACGGTCGAGACGCTGGCGGCCAGGCCGGCGCCGGAGCCCAGCAGGCTGATGAGAAGGAACTGGCTGGCGCCCGCATACACGAGCACGGATACCATCATCACGGCCCAGGCCGGCAGCCCCGCTTCCATGGCCGCCAGGCCAAACGAGATGGCGACCGGGAAATAGCCCGCCGCAATGGAGAGGCTGCCGCCAAGCCCTTTGAGGAATGCGTGCATGGGAGTGGGAATGGGTGAGGAGCCCCCGCAGCGGGCGGCCAGAAGCAGAAGAGTGACCTCGGATTCTACGGAATCCATGGCGCCTTTTCAGTGCGGTTGGAGGACGGAATGGCCACCGGATCGTGCCAAGAGATGCGTTTTTCGATACCGGGAAGCAACTGAGAAGAATTTGGTATCGATGGCAACAGAATGCCTGCCAAGGCCCGCCGCAGCGCAAGAGCAGGCGGCGCGGTGCCGATATAGTCGAGCCCTCCAAGGAGTTGCCATGCCCGTTTCCTATTCCAATGTATTCCTGCAGTCGGCCAGCGCCTGGTTGCCCGGTGAGCCCGTCGACAACGACGGCATGGATGCCTATGTGGCGCCGCTCAACCGCCTGTCGGGCCGCATCAAGCGGCGCATCCTGGCCGAGAACGGCATTCGCCAGCGGCACTATGCCATCGATCCCGCAGGGCAGACCGTCATCGGCAACGCCGGCATGGCTGCCGCTGCCGTGCGCCAGTGCCTGTCGCAGGCCGGCCGTCAGCTCGCCGAGCTGGGCTACCTGGCCAGCGGCTCATCGGGCGGCGATGCGCTGATGCCCGGCTTTGCCAGCATGATCCAGGGCGAGCTGGCGGCGCCGCCGATGGAGACGCTTTCGGTGCATGGCGTCTGCGCCGCCAGTGTGGGGGCGCTGCAGGCGGCCGCGCTGGCCATCGAGCATGGTCGGCAGCCGTTGGCGCTGGCCGCGGCCAGCGAGATGCCTTCGCGGCTTTTCAAGCGTTCGCGCTATGCCGCGCAAGGTTACGAAACCGACTTCGATGCCCACTTCCTGCGCTGGATGCTCTCTGATGGCGCCGGGGCGGTACTGCTGGGCGGGCCGGCCGCCTTGCCCGGCAGCGGGGCAAAGCCATTGCGGATGCGCTTGCGCTGGAGCCATCTGCGCAGCTTCGCCGGCGACTACCCGGTATGCATGCAGCTCGGGCTGACGGCCGACCGGCACACCAGCCACCTGGACTTCCCGTCCTGGGGCGCGGCCGAGGCGGCCGGCGCGCTGGCGCTGCGGCAGGACACGCGGCTGCTGCCGCACCTGTTCGATGTCTGCATCCATGAGTACGCGCAGCTGGCGCACCAGGGCTGGCTGCCGGCACGCGGCATCGATCATTTCCTCTGCCACTACTCATCCGAGCGCTTCATCCCGGTGGTGCAGGATCTGCTGGAGAAGGCGCAACTGGCCATCCCGCGCGAGCGTTGGTGGAGCAACCTGGCCTGGCGTGGCAACACCGGCGCCGCCTCGATCTTCATCATGCTGGCCGAGTTCCTGCAACAGGAAAAAGCTCGCCTGCGGCCGGGCGATACGGTGCTGTGTTTCGTGCCCGAGTCGGGGCGCTTCACGGCGGGTTATCTGCTCTGGGAGGTCGAGGCGCATGGGGAGGATACCGGCGCCTCCACAGCTGCTGCTGTGACCGCCGGGGTACGGCCTGCCAACACAAGCGACAGCGCAAACACGAACACGAGCACCAGTGGCAGTGGCAGTGCCATCACCGCGCCGGCTGAAGCCGATGCCCCGGCGATTGCACCGCCGCACGACCCGGCTGCGGCGCCACCGCAGTTGGCGTCCCTGCTGACCGAGCTGGCCAGCATCTGGCACGACTACCGCTCGCAGGTCTGGCGCACGCCGCTGGTGCAGCGCATCCGTGGCGGCGCCATGGCGGTGGACGACTATGTGCAGTGGATGCAGCAGTGGATTCCGCAGGTGCGCGAAGGCAGCTTGTGGATGCGCGAGGGCGCGGCCTCGCTGACGCAGCGCCATGCCGCGCTGGCGGCGCTGATCAGTCTGCACGCGGGCGAGGAGCAGAACGACTTCCTGGTGCTGTTCAGCGATTACCGCAAGGCCGGCGGCACGGCCGAGGACATCACGCAGTTGCGCCGCAACCCGGGCGGGGAGGCGCTCAACGCCTACCTGCACGGGCTGGCTGCCACGCCCGACCCGCTGGGTCTGCTGGGCGCCATCTACATCATCGAGGGTACCGGCCAGCGCATCGTGCCCAGCCTGCTGCCGCTGCTGCGCGCGAGCCTGCCGCTCGGGCCCGAGTGCTTCCGCTTTCTCGAATACCATGGCGAGAACGACGAAGACCACCTGGAGCGCTGGCTGGTGGCCGTGCAGATGGCCGTGGCCGGTGACGATGGCGCGCAGGTCGCGCGCGCCATCATCGCCACGGCGAGGCGCACCGCGCAGCTCTATCTGATGCAGTTCGAACATGTGCTGACCGGAGACCACGCATGAGCACCGACTTTCGCGACCAGCCGCACGACGAGCGTGACCCCAGCCCCTGGCTGGCGCTGTACCTGGACCGGAGCACGCCGCTGCCCGATGCCGTCAAGGCCGCCTGGCTGCGCGATTCCAGCAGCGCCTCGCGCCAGTACCTGTTGCCGTTCGCGCGGCCGCTGGCGCGCCTGTCGATCGTCCTGATCCAGCTCGTCAAGGTGCTGCTGCCAAGGAAATGGGCGCACTCGCGGCTGCTGCACCGCCTGCTGGCCTGGAGCATGCGCAACTTCATCTCGCCGGAGGCCAACTGGTTCATCCTGCGGCACTTCCATCTGGGTTCGCAGGTGCTGTCCTTCGTCGCGCGCAACGCGCCCACGCCAGTGGCCACCAGCCCGCTGGAGCCGCTGGCCATCGATGACGTCAAGGACGAGTTGTTCCTCAAGCACGACCTCAATCTCTTCAACTTCGTGATCCGCCTCAATACCGCGCTGCGCGCCGCGGGCGCCGAACTGGGGCCGGTGGCCGAGCCGGATTTCTCGATGATCGTCGAGCCGCCGCTGCGCCTCGAGGACCTGCCGAGCGGACGCCTCAATGTGCTGGATTTGCAAACCGCCATCGAGCTCTACACGCCGGTCTATCAGTTGCTGCTGACCGACCACGATTTCTGGCGTGCCAGCAATTCGCTGCAGCTCGATGAGACCGTGGCGATCTACGTGGCCCGCATCCTTGCCGCACCCGAGCATCTGGTGCTTCTCAACAACAAGCACCCGCTGGTGCCTGAGAGCACGCTGCGCGCCGGTCACCGGCTGGTGCTGCACGGCCTCTCGACGGAGATGCTGCATTGCCTGCTCAGCCGCATGGCCAGCGGAGAGGTGCCGCTGCCCAGCCGTGCACTTGCGCAGCCCGCACAGAACAGGGCCCATACCGCCACGCCATTGACGGAAAGCTGATCAAGGCCTTGCGCTGCGTTGGCGAGACGGCCGTTTTCGGCGCAGGCGCTCGGCACCCTGTGCCGGCGGCTGCCCGAACTGGCGGCGGTTTTCGCGGCTGAACAGGTTCCTATCTGCCTGCGCCATGAAAAACACCCCGCCAAAGCGGGGTGCATGGAGCGCCTCGTGGCGCGGTGATGGCTTGCGCCTTGTCTTTACTGCGCGGCAGCCTTGGCCTGTTCGAGCCAGCCATCGAAGGTGGCCTGGTTGGCCTTGATCCAGGCATCCACGTGGCGGTTGATGTCGGCGGCGCTGTTCTCGCCCTGCTGCATGCGCAGGTTCTGCGCATTGATGTCGGCGATGGGCAGCCGCATGACGGCGAACAGCTTGGCCGCGGCCGGGTTCTGCTCGGCAAAGACCTTGTTGGCGACGATGTGCTGGGTGTTGACCGGGAAGCCATAGTTCGAGCCATCGGGCAGCTTGGTCTCGACCTTGGCCTGTTCACCCGGCAGGGCGGTGAAGGGCACCTGCAGCCAGATCACGTCCTGGCCGGGCTTGAGCACGCCGCTGACCCAGTAGGGCGTCCAGGTGTAGTAGAGCACCGGCTGGCCTGCGCGGTAGCGTGCGATGGTGTCGGCGATCAGCGCCGAGTAGCTGCCCTGGTTGTGGGTCACGGTATTGCCCAGTTCATAGGCCTTGAGATGATGTTCGATCACCGCCTCGCAACCCCAGCCGGGATTGCAGCCCGTGAGATCGGCCTTGCCGTCACCATTGGTGTCGAACAGCTTGGCGATGGCCGGGTCCTTGAGCTGCGCGAGGTTGGTGATGCCATGCGCGTCGGCGGTCTTCTTGTCGATCAGGTAGCCCTGCAGCGAGTTGTTGACATAGGTGCCCTGGCGGTAGAACTTGGCGTCGCCGCCGGCGTTCCTGTAGAAGTCGTCGTGCAGCGGCTGCCAGTTGACGGCCATGAAGGTTGCGTCGCCGTTGGCGATGGCCACGAAGCCGGTGACGTACTCGGTCTCCTGGGTGGGCTTGATGGTGTAGCCCAGTTGCTCGAGCGCACGGTTGACCAGCTCGGTCTGGAAGCCTTCCTCGGCGATGGAACTCTTGGTGGCTTGCACGGTAACGCCTTTGCCGGGCAGGTCCTGTGCCTGTGCCGCGCCCAGGCCGAGGCCGAACAGGGAGGCGGCCAGCAGGTGGCGCAGCGCAAAGGGAGAGATGGTGGTTTTCATGGAGACTCCTTGGGGTCAATGATGAATGGAAGAGTCGGCTGGCGGGCGAGGCCCGGGCCTAGCGGGCGGCGGCGAGCGCCTGTTCCAGCCAGCCGTCGAAGGTGGCCTGGTTGGCCTTGATCCAGGCATCGACATGGCGTTCGATGTCGGCTTGCCGGTTTTCACCCTCCTGCATGCGCAGGTTCTGCGCGCTGATGTCGCCAATGGGCAGCCGCATGATCTCGAACAGCTTGGCCGCTGCCGGATTCTGTTCGGCAAAGGCCCGATTGGCGGCGATGTGCATGGTGTTGACCGGGAAGCCATAGTTCGAGCCGTCGGGCAGCTGGGTGTCGATGCCTTTTTGCTCGCCGGGCAGCGAGGAGAAGGGCACCTGCAGCCACACCACGTCCTGATCGGGCTTGAGCACGCCGCTGACCCAGTAGGGCGTCCAGGCGTAATAGAAGATCGGTTGGCCGGCGCGGTAGCGCGCGATGGTGTCGGCGATCAGTGCCGAGTAGTTGCCCTGGTTGTGGGTCACGGTGCCGCGCAGGCCATAGGCGTCGAGGTGGTGTTCGATCACCGCCTCGCAGCCCCAGCCGGGGTTGCAGCCCGTGAGATCGGCCTTGCCGTCACCATTGGTGTCGAACAGCTTGGCGATGGCCGGGTCCTTGAGCTGCTCGACACTTGTGATGCCATGCGCGTCGGCGGTCTTCTTGTCGATCAGGTAGCCCTGCAGCAGGTTGGTCACATAGGTGCCGGGCCGGTAGAACCTGGTGTCGCCGCCGGACTGCTTGTAGAAGTCGTCGTGCAGCGGCTGCCAGTTGGTGGCGATGAAGGTGGCATCGCCATTGCCGATGGCCAGGTAGGCGGCCGAGTAGTCGGTCTCCTGGATCCTTTTCACGTCATAGCCCAGCTTCTCGAGGGCGCGCAGCACCAGCAGCGTCTGGAAGGTTTCTTCGGCGATGTTGGTCTGCACCGGTTGCACGGCCACGCCCTTGCCGGGCAGCGCGTCCTGCGCGGCGGCGGGGGCTGCGCCCAGGCTCAGGGCACAGGTGACGGCAAGCGTGACAAAAGTGGCAAGGGTGGCGGCACTGCGAAGTCGAAGGGTTTTCAAAGGCATCCGTTGATGGTCTCCATGTCTGGGTGGTCGAAAGCGGTGGATTCAGGCTTGCTGTGCATGCCCGGGGTCGGCGGCGACCGGCTGGCGCGCCGTGCCGGCCTGCTTCTGGCCGGCGCGGGGCGCGGCCTCGGCAGCGTCGGCGGTATTCGCCTTGGCGGGGCCCGCCGCGGGCTTGGGTGCCTGCAGGCGGCGCAGCAGGCCGAGCGGGCCGTTGTCCCGCCAGGACTGGCCGCCGCGTTTGGGCTGGCCCATTGCCTGGGTGATGCGGTCGAGCATGATGGCCAGCAGCACGATGCCCAGGCCGCCGACGGTGGCCAGGCCCATGTCCAGGCGGCCGATGCCGCGCAGCACCATCTGGCCGAGACCGCCGACGGCGATCATCGAGGCGATCACCACCATCGACAGCGACAGCATCAGCGCCTGGTTGATGCCGGCCATGATGGATGGCATGGCCAGCGGCAGCTGCACCTTGGCGAGCATCTGCATGGGCGAGGCGCCGTAGGCCTTGGCGGCCTCGATCAGGTCGGGCCGCACCTGTCGGATGCCCAGGTTGGTCAGGCGCACCAGCGGCGGCAGCGCGAAGACGATGGTGACGATCACGCCTGGCACGTTGCCGATGCCGAACAGCATCACCACCGGCACCAGGTAGACGAAGGCCGGCGTGGTCTGCATGGCGTCGAGTATCGGGCGGGCAATGCGCTGCGCCCGGTCACTGCTGGCTAGCACGATGCCCAGCGGCAGGCCGATCAGCATGCAGAACACCAGCGAGGTCAGCACCAGCGCCAGCGTGATCATGGCTTCGGGCCAGACGCCCAGCATGGCGACCACGAGCAGCGAGATCAGCGAGCCGATGGCGACACCGCGGCCGGCGAACTGCCAGGCCAGCAGCGTTAGCAGGCCGATCATGCCCAGGGTCGGCACGGCCAGCAGTGCATCCTGGATGCCGCCGAGCGTTGCGTCGATGGGGGTGCGAACGGCCTGGAAGAAGGGGCGGAAGCTGGCGACGAACCAGGCCAGGCCATCGTTGATCCAGCTCTGGATGGGCAGGGAGCCGTCCCACAGCTGGTTGATCTGGAAGCCCTCATTGACTGGCGTGGCACTGCTGCCTGCGGAGAGCCAGTCATTGCTGCCGGCGCCCGCGGCGTCCGGTGTCGCACCGGCACTGCCGCCCCAGGGATTGTCCGCAGGGGTTGATGCGGGCGCTTCGGCAGGCGCGCTGCCGGCTGTTGCCCAAGGGTTGCTGCCATTGCTGGCCGCGCCGCTGGATTCGGCTGCCGCAGCCGGTGGCGCGGCGGTGGTGGCCCAGGGGTTGTCGGTGGCAACGGTGTTCTGGGCCAGCAGTGTGGTATGGGTGGTATCTGTCATGGTGCGTGTGCCTTTCAAACGGTGGCGGCCATTGCGGCTGCCGCGGTGGCTTGCGCTGGGGCGTGCCCGGCACCGGCTTCCTCGGGCAGGGGCGGCGTGTCGCGGTCGAGAAAGCGCAGCAGGCGTGTGCGGCTGACCACACCCAGGAACCTGCCGGTCTCATCGATCACCGGCAGCGGATAGCGTGGCTCGGCGGCGCGGCCCACCACGTCGGCCACCAGTTCATCGCCGCGCACGACGATGGGCTCTGGAAGAAAGGCGTCCGAGAGCGGCTGCAACTCGGTGGTGCCATTGCGGGCGTTGCGCAGCGAATCGGTGGAGACGATGCCTTCGAAGTGGTAACCGCGCGAGACCACATAGCCGTAGTCGCGGTCCTGATCCTGCAGGATGCGCAGTGCCGCCCGCAGGCCGGTGCCCGGTTTGTGCATCTCCAGCACCGGTTGGGTGACGCGGGCGATGTCGGCCACCTTGAACACCACCGAGGCGTCGACGCCCTTGGTAAAGCTGCGCACGTAATCGTCGGCCGGGTTGCGCAGAATCTCTTCGGGCGTGCCCACCTGCACCACATGGCCGTCCTTCATGATGGCGATGCGGTTGCCGATGCGCATCGCTTCGTCCAGATCATGCGAGATGAAGACGATGGTGCGCTGCTTGACTTCCTGCAGGCGCAGCAATTCGGACTGCATGTCGGTGCGGATGATCGGATCGAGGGCCGAGAAGGCCTCGTCCATCAGCAGGATGGAGGGGTCCGCCGCCAGCGCCCGGGCCAGGCCGACGCGCTGCTGCATGCCGCCGGAGAGCTCGTCGGGGTAGCTTGCGCCCCAGGCACCCAGGCCGACCTGCTCGAGCGCGTCCTGCGCGGCCTGCTGGCGCGTGGCCTTGTCCACGCCGGCGAGTTCCAGGCCGAAAGCGGTGTTGTCCAGCACCGTCAGGTGCGGCATCAGCGCGAAGGATTGGAACACCATGCTGATGTCCTTGCGGCGCAGCGCGCGCAGCTTGGCGTCGCTGAGGTCGTTGATGTCCTGGCCATCGACCAGGATCTTGCCGCTGCTGGGCTCGATCAGGCGGTTGAGCATGCGCACCAGCGTGGATTTGCCCGAGCCCGAAAGGCCCATGATGACGAATATCTCACCGGCCTCGATGTGGAAGTTGGCGTCGTACACGCCGATCGAGTGCCCAGTCTTCTCCAGGATGGTCTGCTTGTCCAGGCCCTGCCGGGCCAACGCGAGCGCCTGCTCGGGTTTGTCTCCAAAGACCTTGAAGACATGTTCGATTTGAATACTTTTGGCCACCTTGCTGCAACTCCTTGACTCTCTAAAGAAGGATGCGCAAACGCACATCGGCGCCTCCATGCACGGCATGGGGCGAGGCGATGCCTGGCAACTGGTTCGGAACCGATCCACCGCCCCTTCGTGGGTGAGACCCATGAAAGTCCAGCGGGACCGCTCGGCCCGGCCTGGAGAGGTGGCGCCCGATGCGCCAACCCAGCCAGGCTGGACCGACAAGAACCAACGAAGAAAAAACGCTAAAAAAGCGAAAGCCTTCAGACAGCAGGCACTGGCGGATGAACTCCATCCAGGCGCCGACTGGCTGCCGAGTGAGCCGGAAAAGCATTCCGTCTCACGCAAACGTGCCAGTCGCACTGCGACTGGCCGTCGGGCATCGGGTCGAAAACACGACCATCCAGATGGTCGGCGGGCCTGTGTGGTGGATGCCTGCCAACCGTTGAACAACTTCATGCCTGCCAAGCCGTTGAGACCTCCAGCATGCATGAACGGATGATGATTGAAATTGCAGAAATTATTGCAAATTAACAACCATAACGCCGTAAATTATAACAAATGGCGAATTTGTGTGCAGAAAGTCCTTGTCAGCCGCTTTTGCCGACGGTTGTCGGACAGGTTCTGACAGGCGAACGGCGCTGCCACATTGGCTGCGGCAGATGTGAGATTGGAGATGCGACCGGCCCGGCCCGGGGCGGGTCGGTATGGTCAGCGGCGCCGCGCCAGGCGCCGTGAGTTGGCCACCGCCTTGCGGCGCACCGGGGCGAGGCCCTTGGTGGCCATCTCGAGCAGCGAGGCCTGCAACTGTCCGGTCAGCGCCAGCGGGGTGAGGGCTGCCGGGCTGGTCCAGGGCATGCAGGACCAGCGCAGCCATTGCTGCGAAAAGTTCTGGGCGGCACTCATGCCGTGTAGTCCCATGGCCGTCCAGGCCTGCCAGAAGGCGACCTGCTTTTCGACGATCATCTGGTTGAGTTCGACCGCGTCCGCGTCATGCGGATGGGCCATGGCATGCGCCATCTTGCCGAGCCGATAGGCCATGACCTGTGGTACGGCCTGGCCCAGATCGGCAGTCTGGGCGGTAAGGAGCCTGAGGTGGCGTCTGGAGCGTGCGTTCACGGTGGTTTCCGATCATGGCAAGACCTGCTTGCGCCCCGGACGGAAGCGCGGCAAGCCTGCAGCCATGAATTATGCGGTGGAGGCATTGCCCCTGCTCGCTGCAGGCAAGGCGGGGATGCCAGGCAGACCAAGCAAGTGCCGTGCCGGCCTACGCCGGCGACGCGGCCCATGAAAAGATCATGAACAGGTTCGGTTTTTACTGCTGTACCCAGGGCAGGCCGCGCCTGCGCCAGCCGCCGAGCGTGCCACGCTGGCCTTGCTCGTTCAGATCGCCCTCGAAGCCTTCGAGCACGTTGTAGGCCGTGTAGCCCAGTTCGGTGGCGCGCCGGGCCGCGGCGATCGAGCGCACGCCGCTGCGGCAGAGCATGAGCAGCTTCTTGTCTCTCGGCAACTGTTGCAACTGGCGGTCGAAGTCTTCGTTGGGCACCATGCCGGGCCATTGCTTCCAGGCGATGTCGGCGGCATCCGGAACCCGGCCGACCCAGGCGCGCTCGGCGTCGCTGCGCACGTCCACCAGGATCGCCGTGCCATCCTGCACCCATTGCCAGGCTTCTTGCGGAGGCAGGTCGCCAGCGTAGCCGTTTGCGGTTTCTGAAGTCATGGCCGCGAGTATCGCATTTCTCGCTCCGGATTTCTCTCGTCGCATCTGCTCGCCTGCTGCCGCAGGCGTTCAGGATGGCATGAGCCTGGGCGCGTCATCCTCGAAGGCACTGTCCCACTGCGTGGGGTAGAAGCTGTCGGGCGGCAGCTGGGAGAGGGTCTCGCCGTTCTCGGGAATCTGGCAGCCGGCGCGGATCGATTCGATCTCGCCATGCGCATCGTGGAACATGGTCACCACGTTGCCTTGTTGCAGTCGGTCGAACATGGTGCGCGAGACTTCGAAGGCACGCATGATGCGGCGCTCTTCGAGGCTTGGCGCCGGGGCGCTCGCCGGTCGTCGCAGGGCCAGGAACTTGTTGCATGCGGCCCAGATGCCCATGACGATGGCGCCGGCCGCCAGCGTGGCCAGGTACAGGACGGCGATGATCAGGATGCTGGTGGCGAAGTCCAGTCCGAAGTCCCGCCAGCCGGGCAGTTCCTGCAGCGAGCGCTTGCCCAGGTAGGCCAGGCAAAGGTAGATGAAGGCCAGCCACAGCAGCGCGGTGATGAAGAGCTCGACGAGGTGGCGCGGCGAGCCCTTGCGCGGCCGCAGGATGATGGACTGGGCCGGCTGGTGCGGCAGCACCGGGCACTGGCCATGGTGCCAGACCAGGGCAGGTGGCGTGGCGGTGCTGCGCCGGGCGGTGCTTGCGCGGGCAGCCGCTGCCGCACTCACCGGGTGCGGTTTTCCGGATGGATTTTCGGGTGCCATCCCAAGTGCCATCTTGTCAGCCATGTTGGATCCCCCGGTCTGGACTGATCCAGCGGGCGCGCCCGCGGCTTTTGCGAAGCATGACCTTGGGGTAGCTCACCAGGGTACTGAGGAAACTGATCAGCCAGAAGGCGGCCGGATACCAGATGATCCAGGGCAGCAGGCCCAGCAGGCCGCGCTCGTAGCGGCGCTCGATGAAGAGGCTCACGGTCATCTGCACCACGCAGGCCACCGCCAGGATGACGCCGCTGAAGGACGAGGGCGTCAGCCGCGTCGGGTCGATTTCGATGGGCAGCGGCACCAGCCACCCGATCAGGTACAGGCACAGCGCATAGAACAGGCAGAACGACCAGAGTGCCGAGAGAATGAATTCGCCCGCCAGGCCCCACATGTTGCGGTGCTGCCATTGCGCCAGTTCCGGCAGCTGCTTGACGAACACCTCGGCGCCGCCCTGGGCCCAGCGCAGCCGTTGCTTCCAGAGGCCGCGCAAGGTCTCGGGCATCAGGATCCAGCACAGCGCGCGCGGCTCGAAGAACGTGCTCCAGCCATTCATCTGGAGCTTCCAGCTGATGTCGATGTCCTCGGTGATCATGTCGCTGCTCCAGTAGCCGGCATGGTGCAGTGCGCTGCGGCGGAATGCCGCGATCACTCCAGAGACGGTGAAGAGGCGCCCATAGATGCGCTGGGTGCGCTTGATCAGCCCGATGATGGAAGAGAACTCGCCCACCTGGATGCGGCCCACCAGCGTGCTGCGGGTGCGAATGCGCGGGTTGCCGGTGACCGCGCCCACGCGCGCATTGCGCAACATCGGCTCGACCAGATAGGCGGCGCAATCGGCGCCCAGCATGGCGTCGCCGTCGATGCAGACCAGGTATTCGCTGCGCGCCGCCAGTGCGCCCATCTGCAGCGCAATCGCCTTGCCCTGGTTCTGCGCCAGATGGATGACGCGCAGCCTGGGGTTGGTGCTGGCGAGCTGGTTCAGGAGCGCGCCGGTGTCGTCGCTGGAGCCATCGTTGACGGCGATGACCTCGATGTTGCGATACCGTTGGGTGAGCGCCGCGCCAATGGTCTCGCGCACGTGCCGGGCTTCGTTGAAGCACGGCACGATGATGGAGATCAGTGGTGCGTCGGCGAGCCTGGGGGGCGGCACCTTCTCGCCCCACGGCCAGTGGCGCTCCCAGCGCCACCAGAACACCAGTCCGCCGGTCACCCAGATGCAGGACATCAGCAACGGGTAGTACAGGATGAAGTCGAGGACGGCGTCAAAGCCCAGCAGCCAGATGGCCAGCAACGGGCCGAACAGCATGAACAGCAGGATGGGAGTCGTGATGCGGCGGTTGTTCATGGCAGCGGAAACCAGTGATTGGAGAGGTGCCGGCGCATGCTGGCGGCGTCGGGGTGCTGGTGCTTGAAGTCGTCCGGGTAGTAGGCAAGGTGCCTGGCGCCCCGGAGATTCAGGCGGCGCAGCCAGTGCGCGATTTCCGCACTGGGGATGCGGCGCTGCCGGCCTTCCTGATCCGGCTGCAGCCAGTCCACCGCCTGCACCTCGAAGACGGTCTTGTCCAGCGCGCCCGGGATGCGGGCGACGGCATCGACGATGCCATCGAGCCAGGCGTCGATCTGCCGGCGCGGCACCTGCTCCATCAGCGGCATGACCATCGGCACCGTCCAGTCATAAGCGGCCAGCGCCTGCCGGAAGTTCTGCGCAAGCCAGCGCTCGCTCCCGGGCTCGGTGATGGTGCCGGCAAAGACGTTGCGTGCGCTGCGCACATGCGCGCCCCGCACGCCGCGTACGGCGTCCACCAGCTCCAGCGTGAAATCGGTCAGCGCGCCGGTCTTGAAACGCATCCAGCGCTGCTGTTGTTCCGCGTCTTCGAGCGGCACCGGCAGCGCTCCCGTGAAGCCGGCGTCGCGGTAGGCCTGCAGTGCCGGTGCGCTCAGGTCCTCGTCCTCGGTCAGCATGGCATCGTCATGGAACAGCACGCCGCTGAAGGCCGCCTGCCAGCCGAGGTCTTCGTACAGGGTGCGAATGGCCTGCCGCGCCGCCGGGTCGAAGGGCGAAAGCCGGGAATACTGGCCGGGCGCTGGAGGCGCGGGTATCGATGGCGCGGCCTCATGGCTGCCTCCATCGAACGGTTCGACGGCAGCGGCGTGCCCGACCCTGGCCAGCCCCGGCTCGAGGTCAAAGGCGAGCACCGGCATCCAGGCGTAGACGCGGGCCTGACTGCGGGTGCGCAGTTGCCAGGCGACGCGGTTGAAGAGGTCGGCGCGCATGGGCAGCACCCGGTTGGGGAAGTACACGGCGCGCACCAGTCCGTCGCCCTGCGGGTCCGCGAACGCCTGCAGGAACACGGTGTTGAGACGCATGTCGTGGATGCGCTGCACCAGCGCGTCGATGTTGCGCTCCTGTTGTTCGGGGTCGCTGTCGTAGACGTAGTCGAGATCGACATGCGCGGCGCGCAGCGGCTCGGCGTCCTGGATGCCGGTGATGAAGTCGGCGAACTGGCTGAGGCGCAGGTCTGCGCTGATCAGAAAGCGCGGGATGTTGTCCAGGTCGGCGGCGTTGGCCAAGCCCGGCTCCAGGCTGAAGGACAGTTGGTAGCCATGCTGGCGCGCGATCTGCCAACTGCGGCCATGCATGGCGCCATAGGGCCAGACCCAGGCGCGGGGCGGCTGGCCGGTGTGCCGAGCGATGCGGCCGGTGATGGCCTGAACATCCTGGCTGATGCGGGCCTCGAACTGAGCATGGCTTTCGTAGCGTCCGTCCTGCTGGTCATAGAACAGGCTGGCGGCAGCCGGCTGGGTATTGCCCTGCGGGTTGGCGATGTGGCCGAAGTGCAGGTTCTGCGTGTGCGCACCGATCTCCACCAGACCACTTCGGTGTACTTCGCGGACCTGTTCCCAGGTGGCAAAGCGTTCGCGGGGGGTGACGAGACCGCCGAAGTCGATGGGCTGGTCTGGCAGCGCATCGAGCCAACTGCCCACCGGTGCCCACAGCGCCGGCCACTGGTAGGCCCGCAGCAGCGGGAAGACCCGGGTGTAGAAGCTGCTGAAACCATCATCGAACGACAGCAGCACGGCTTTCTCGGGCAATGGTGAGCGGCCGGCGTGCGCGTCGAGGATTTGCTGCACGGACACGGGCTGGTAGCCATTCTCGCGCAGCCAGGCGAACTCGCCCACCAGCTTGCGTGTGGTCACCGCCAGGTAGCGCTGGTCGGCCTCGTCATCGTCGACGTCGTGGTAGGCCAGCACCAGGAAACTGCCGGAGGGCCAGGGCTGGCTGCGCAGCGGCACGGGCCGTTGCTCCGGGGTCGTGAAGACTGGCTGGGCCGCCTGCAGGGCCTGAGGCGCCAGTGCTGCGGCCAGCAGCACCCATGCGCCCAGCAGCGGCAGCAAGAGCCTCCGAGGCGATCTGTGTGGCAATGATGCGGTGCGAGGGGCACGCCGGAGCCACACCAGCAGGCGGTGGCTTCGCATCCCGGGCATGGGCGAGAAGAAGGGGAGCAGACTGGGCATGGCTCAGAACCGGTGGGTGAGATCGATGGTGAAGAACAGGTCGCGCTCGCGCCTGCCGTCATAAGGGCGCCACTGCAGCCCGGTCTGGAAGCCGATTTCCGTGGCTTCGTCGAATGCCAGGCGCTGTCCGTAGCGCAACTGCTCGATGGCTCCGCTGCCATGGCCGCGCTGCCAGTAGCGCCCCAGTGCGGCATGCAGCTCCTGGCTCCAGGCCCGTTCGTAGCGGCGATGCAGGATGTGACGCGCAGTCAGGCCCGGCAGGATGCTGTGGTCGCGGCTGGGCGCGAAGTAGGGGCCGCCGGGCTGCGAGTTGCGGCTTTGTGCCAGCATCAGCTCGGCATCGAGTTGCCAGTGCGCGCCCGTGAGCACGCGCTGCTGGCCGGCCAGCTGCAGCTCGGTGCGGCGATTGCCGTCGTCGAAACGCAGCGTGCCCAGCCCGAGCTGCCAGCGGCTGCTTTCATGGGCCCGCCATTGCAGTTGCACTTGCCCTTCGTCGGCACTGATGCCGCTGCGCAGCGCACGCAGCGGGGTGTTCACGCTGTTGCGGCCCCAACTGGCCAGGGCCTGCCAATGGTCGCCCCATTGCTGCCGCAGCATCAGACGCAGACCTGCGTGGCCGTGTCCGGCCGCGCGCAGCGAGGACAATTCGGCCTCGGCATGGGTGTCGCGGTGGCGCCATTCGAGGCCGGCGCGCCAATGGGTGTAATGCCCCTTGCCTTCGGGGTAGCTGCCGCTGCCATGCGCGGTGCCGGCGAACAGGCGCCAGTCCTGCTGCACGGGGGCGCTGTAGACGAGCAGCGAATAGTCGATGGCGCCTTGGCCGATGGCTGTTGCGCCGTTGGAGTCGCTCCAGCCGGCCTCGATGCGCAGCTCCGGCTGACGCGTTGTCTGCCAGCTGCGCATGGCGCGCCGTGCCCAGTCCTCCTCCGGAAAGCGCTGATACAGGTTGGTGACCAGGGCCTCGGCGGTGCGCCAGTCCTGCAAATCCGTGGCCACGCCGGCCTGTGCCCGCAGCAGCTCGGGGTGAAGCGGATTGTCGTTCGCTTGGGCGATGCGCAACTCGTCGGCGGCGCGGCGCGGCCACCCGCGGCTGCGGTACGCGTTGGCAAGCGCGATGCGGGTGTTCTGGTCGCCCGCGCCCAACGCCAGCATGGCTTCGAGTCCGGCCTGGGCACTGGCCAGGCGGTCGGAGTAGTAATCGCCCAGAGCCTGGTCCCGGCGGGCTGCGGGCCAGTGGCCGTTGGGCTCGGCGGCGGTGCCGCCAGGCAGCCGGAACTGCGGCGGCGTCCGGGCCAGGGTCCGGTGCGCCAGGGCGCTGGCTTCATCGAGCGCCTCGGATTCGATCAGGGCATAGAACAACCCGGACTGCGCCGACTCGACGATTTCCGGGGCCTGGCCGGGCCGCGCCAGCAGCGCTGCAAAGACGTCCCGTGCGCGTTCGGGCTGGCGCTGCTCCAGCAGTGCCGCGCCCACCCAGACGAGCGCGTAATCGGTGATCTGCGGCTCTTGCGCGCGCAGGGCTTCGTACTCCTGCAGCAGCTCCGGCAACTGACGGGCATTCCAATAGGCGCCAAGACGGTCCACTCGTGCGCGACGGATGTCGTGCGCGAGTTGCGCGTCCGATGACCGCGCATCCGCCATCTGGCGCTGCCATCCGGGCAGCAGCGCATCGTAGAGGGCGAGCGCCTTGTCGGCCAGGCCGAGGCGCTCGTGCTCGGCGCGCGTGGCAGTGAATGACAGACGCACCAGCTCGGCGGCCTGGTCGAGTTGCAGGCGGCGCTGTGTCGCGGCATCCAGCGGGGCCCCGGGCTTGCCATCCAACCTTTGCAGCGCCGGCAGAGGCAGGCCTGCGGCTTCCAGGCTCAGCAGGTGGTTGTCCTGAGCCGCCGCGTTCCGTGGCCATCGCCGCACGGCCTCGTCAGCGGTCCGCAAGGCCGCATACGGCTGATGCGTGGCACGTTGCAGATAACTTTTCGCCAGCAGGTGGTCGGCTTGCCGGTCCGGAAAACGGTGCCCGAACTGCGCCAGTTGCTGTTGAGCCGCACCCGTCTTTCCGGCGTCGGCGAGGGCGTGGATGGCGCCCAGCTGCCAGTCGGGCTGGTCGGGCTCGCGCTGCATCAGCGCCTGATAGAGCCGCGCCGAGGCATCCCATTGCCGCAGGTTGCGCAGGGCGCGCGCGACCGCCGCAAGCGCGTCGGCCGAGAGTGCTGCGCTGGCTCCGTGGCGTTGGTGGATGTCCAGCACGTCCTGGTCACGGCCGGCCCAACTGCTGATCAGCAGCCAGTCGTCGATCTGGCGGCTGGAAAGGGGGCCTTGCCGGGCGTCCTGCTCGAACGCGGCGAGCGCCGCCGCATATTCGCCCTGCCGGGCCTGCTGGATGCGCTGCTCGTAGCCGTCTGCTGGAGCGGCCTGCACAGCGCCTTGTCCGGCCAGGGCAAGCAGCATGCCGATGGCCATGGCCACACTGTTTGCTGCGCATGGGCGGGGCCGGCACGTGTGCTCGGGCCGCGCGCTTTCGCGAGAATGTCTCAATCGTTCCTCCTCATGGATGGAATGTAAATTTTTATGTATAAGTATTTGTTTTTATTATTTAATTTTCAATGGAATGAAAAGTATATGAAGTAATGTTCTGGAACTTCGGGTGCATTGGTGCGGTTTGACACTGATTGACCTTTGTGTTCCGGTGAAGCGACATCGGGGCCGTTGGCGGTCAGCTTCCGGGAGCGTGCAAGCGGATGGCTGCCGGTGCACAGGTGCGCCATGAGAGGATCGGACCGTGCGTGCTGTGGAGCGGCCGGGCGATGGCCTGCACGCAGGCGGGGGCCCGGCGCCGGGCGTGGGACCGCGCTGTCCCGCCGGCTTCATGCCGGGAGCGGATTGGCCGGAGCTGCCGGGCCGTGGTCTGGGAAGGGGAGTGCAGGTACCGTCCAGGCATGGCTGGAACGGCTGATCCGGGCCATTTCAGCGACGGCCGGACGTTGCGGATGTCATGGGCGGCGCGGCGCGGCTGGCCGCAGCCTGCTCAGTTCAGGCGACGGCCTGGCTGGCCCGGGGCGTGGTCCGGCCTGCGTGGGGCTGGCCGAAGATGCGGTCGAAACACCACGTGAAGACGAAGGTGTAGACCAGAAAGAAGAGCATCAGACCGAAGTCCATGATGAAGGCGTGCCAGAGGCTGACGCCGAACCACACGGCGAAGAGCGGCACCAGAAAGAAGATCAGCCCTCCCTCGAAGCCCAGCGCATGGACGATGCGGCGGCGCAGATTGCGGCCGCGCACCTGCTGGCGAGCCTCCCAGCGCTCGAACAAGGTGTTGAACACATAGTTCCACAGCACCGCGACGGCCGATGCGGCAACGGCTGCCGGCAGGGCGTGCCCCACGTCGTGGCGGCTCGCCAGGGCCAGGCCGAGGCTGGAGACAGCGATGGCGATGGCCTCATAGAGAGCGACGTAGACGATGCGGCGACGGATGCCTTGCAGCTTCATGGAGGGCGGACGTTAGAGGAGCAACCCGCCACTGTAGCCTGTTGCGGGCAACTTTGCCAGGGTGTCCTGGAACCTCGTGGCCTGGCATGGACGGTCGTGGACAAACCTCGCAGGAGGGCGCTATGCTTTGGCGCTTGCGCAACTCAGGAGCCCATTCATGCCCGCAAAAAAGGCGGATTCCGCCGCCGCTTCCAAGATCAGCACTGCGCCCACAGGCGACGCCAGCCAGCCCCGGGCCAGCGGCAAGACCTACCAGCATCCGCACGCATTGCCGTCCTATCTGGACGCGGACCACCTCGGCCCCTGGGGCATCTACCTCAAGCAGGTGGACAGGGTCACGCCCTACCTGGGGCATCTGGCGCGCTGGGTCGAAACCCTCAAGCGCCCCAAGCGCGCGCTGATCGTCGACATTCCGATCGAGTTGGACAGCGGCGAGGTGGCGCACTTCGAGGGCTACCGCGTGCAGCACAACCTCTCGCGCGGCCCGGGCAAGGGTGGCGTGCGGTTCCACCAGGACGTGACGCTCTCCGAGGTGATGGCCTTGTCGGCCTGGATGTCGGTCAAGAACGCCGCTGTCAATGTCCCCTATGGCGGCGCCAAGGGGGGCGTGCGCATCGATCCGCGCAAGTATTCGAAGAACGAGCTGGAGAAGGTGGCGCGCCGCTACACCAGCGAGATCGGCCTGATCATCGGTCCTACCAAGGACATTCCGGCGCCCGACGTCAACACCAATGAGCAGGTGATGGCCTGGATGATGGACACGTACTCGATGAATGTCGGCTCCACCGCCACCGGCGTGGTGACCGGCAAACCCATCGAGCTGGGTGGCTCGCTGGGCCGGCGCGAAGCCACGGGCCGTGGCGTTTTCACCGTCGGCGTCGAGGCGGCCAAGCTGATCGGCTTGCCGATCGATGGCACCCGGGTGGCGGTGCAGGGCTTCGGCAACGTGGGCGGCACGGCCGCCAAGCTGTTTGGCGAGGCTGGCGCCAAAGTGGTGGCGGTGCAGGACCACACCGGCAGCATCCATCGTGCCTCGGGGCTGGACGTCGAGGCCTTGCTGCGGCATGTGCAGGAGCATGGCGGCGTCGGCGGCTTTGCCGAGGCCGAGGTGATCGACAAGGATGCTTTCTGGGAAGTCGATTGCGACATCCTCATTCCGGCGGCGCTGGAGGGGCAGATCAACAAGGACAACGCCGGCAAGATCAAGGCCCGCATGGTGATCGAGGGCGCCAACGGACCGACCACGCCGACCGCCGACGACATCCTGCAGGACCGGGGTGTGCTGGTGCTGCCCGATGTGATCGCCAACGCCGGTGGTGTCACGGTCAGTTACTTCGAGTGGGTGCAGGATTTCTCCAGCTTCTTCTGGACCGAGGACGAAATCAACCAGCGCCTGGTCAAGATCATGAAGGAAGCCTTCCACAGCATCTGGCAGGTGGCGCAGCAGCACAAGGTGTCGCTGCGCACGGCCACCTTCATCGTGGCCTGCTCGCGCATCCTGCAGGCACGCGAGTTGCGCGGCCTGTACCCCTGATCTGCGCGCGTCCGATTCGTGGCGCTTTTTCTCCAGCGGTCTGTTCCTTCGCGGCACAGGCCGCTTTTGCTTTTCCCATGCTCTTGCTTGTTCTTTTTTCTGCAGTTCTTTCGTTCGGGGGCGATCTGGCGCTGGCCGCATCAACAGGTTCTTAATCCCACCGTATTTTTTGGGATTTGCGTCCGGCAGGCGGGTGGCAATGTAAATATTCGGTAAATTGCGCAGCTTGGCGAATGTGTTTGCCGCAATGCCGATAAGGTGGCATGCACCACCCATACGGACCGTGCCTGTCCCGAAGCCTTCCAGCCCCAGATCGCGAGCCCGCCGCCCATGCGCTCCCCACTCCTGAAGATTGTCCTGTTCCTCGCCCTGGTCCTGGCGATCGCTGCGGCCTGGTGGCTGCAACAGCCCGAAGGGCATGGCCTGCTCGCCAAGTTCACCGCAGGGGGCAGTGCGCCGCAGACCACAGGCGCTGCCGCGCCTTCCGGCGGGGCGCAGACAGGCAATGCCGGCGCCATGCCGCTCATCGAGGTGGCGCAGGCCCAGCAACGCCTGCTGCGTGACGAGGTGCAGGCGGTGGGCACGCTGGTTTCGCGCCAAAGCACCAGCCTGCGGCCCGAGAGCAGCGGGCGGGTGCAGGCCATTCATTTCCGGGACGGCCAGCGGGTGCGCAAGGGGCAACTGCTGCTGCAGCTCGACGACCGGCTCGAACGCGCCCAATTGCAGCAGGCCCAGGCCGAGCTGAACCTGGCGCGCGCCAACCATCAGCGCAACCGCGAACTGGTCGAGCAGGGCTTCATCAGCCAGCGCGCGCTCGACGAGAGTGCTGCCAACCTGCAGGTCAGCGAGGCCCGCCTGGCGCTGGCGCAGACCGCCGTGGAGCGCCTTCGCCTGCTGGCGCCATTCGATGCCATCGCCGGCATCGGCAATGTGCATGTGGGCGATTACCTCCGCGAGGGTGATGAACTCGTGAACCTGCAGGACATGGATGTGCTGTTCGTCGATTTCCGCCTGCCCGAGCGGCTGATGGGCGCCCTGCGCGAGGGGCAGACGACACGCCTGATGGTCGATGCGCTGCCCGGTGAATCGTTCGAGGCGCAGGTGATGGCGATCGATCCGCTGGTGGATGTGCAGGGGCGCTCGGTGGCCCTGCGCGCCAGCCTGCCCAACCCGCGGCATCGCCTGCGTCCGGGCATGTTTGCGCGCGTCGAACTGTTGCTGCAGGAACGCCCCGACGCCGTGGTGGTGCCCGAGCAGGCGGTGCTCGCCGATACCGGGGGGGCCGCGCTGATCCGTGTCACCCCGTGGGACGAGGCCTTGCAGGGGCGGGACCCGGCGGCCTTGCCCGCCGGGACGGCGTATCGCACCGAGCGCCTGCCTGTGCAACTGGGCTTGCGGCTGCCGGGCCTGGTGGAGGTGCGCGCCGGTGGCCTGGTGGCCGGCGATGTGGTGATGACGGCTGGTCAGCACCGTGTCAGCCGCTCGGGGCAACGGGTGCGGCTGCGCTGGCCGCAGGCCGGCGCGACCGAGCCGCTCGATGCGACCGGCATCGAGGGCGCGGCCGCCGAAGACGCCGGACTGGATGCGGCCATGCGGGCCGCGTCCGATGGCACCGGGCATTGAGCCGGACAGGAGGCCATCACATGCAGCTTTCCGAAATCTCGATCCGCCGGCCGGTTTTTGCCGCCGTTCTGTCGCTGCTGATCGTGCTGATCGGCCTGGTGAGCTTTCTGGGCCTGTCGGTGCGCGAATACCCGCAGATCGACGAGCCGGTGGTGACCGTGCGGGTGAACTATCCGGGGGCCTCGGCCGAGGTCATCGAGACCCAGGTGGCCAAGCCGCTGGAGGATTCGATCGCCGGCATCGACAGTGTCGATGTGCTGACCTCCATCAGCCGGGCCGAGCAGGCGCAGATCAGCGTGCGCTTCCTGCTGGAGAAGAATGCCGACACCGCTGCCGCCGAGGTGCGCGACCGCGTCTCGCGCGTGCGCGGGCGGCTGCCCGACGAGATCGACGAGCCGGTCATTGCCAAGGTCGAGGCCGATGCTTCCCCGGTGATGTGGCTGGCCTTCAGTTCCGAGCAGCGCAACCAGCTGGAAATCAACGACCTGATGGAGCGCATTGCCAAGCCGCGCCTGCAAACCGTGCCGGGCGTGGCCGATACGCCCATCTATGGCGAACGCCGCTACGCCATGCGCATCTGGCTGGAGCCGCAGCGCATGGCCGCCTATGACCTCACGGTCGAAGACGTGGAGGCCGCCATTCGCGGCAACAACCTGGAGCTGCCGGCCGGCCGCATCGAGTCGGCGCAGCGCGAATTCAACGTCGTCTCGCAGACCGATCTGGCCACCCAGGAGCAGTTTGCCGATATCGTGCTGCGCTCGGTCAACGGCCATCCGGTGCGGCTGCGGGACATCGCGCGCATCGAGGAAGGGCCGGCCAACCTGCGCAGCCGCGTGCGCTTCAATGGCATCGACGCGGTGTCGATGGGCATCGTGCGGCAGGCCACGGCCAATCCGCTGGAGGTGGCCGAGGGCATCCGCAACGAGCTGGAGACGCTGCGCACCGAACTGCCCGAGGATGTGCAGGTCGAGGTGGCCAACGACAACTCCGTTTTCATCGAGCGCTCGATCGAGAGCGTCTATGCCACCATCGTCGAAGCCGTGGTGCTGGTGGTGCTGGTGATCTTCGTGTTCCTGCGCACGGTGCGCGCGTCCATCATTCCCATCATCACCATCCCGGTCAGTTTGATCGGCGCCTTCGCGCTGATGGCGCTGGCCGGCTTCTCGGTCAACACGCTGACGCTGCTGGCGATGGTGCTGGCCATCGGCCTGGTGGTCGATGACGCCATCGTGATGCTGGAGAACATCTACCGCCACATCGAGGAAGGCGTGGCGCCGTTTGCCGCCGCCATCAAGGGCGCGCGCGAGATCGGCTTTGCCATCGTGGCGATGACGCTGACGCTGGTGGCCGTCTACGCGCCGCTGGCCTTCACGCCGGGGCGCACCGGCCGGCTGTTCGCCGAATTCGCGCTGGCGCTCGCGGGCGCGGTGCTGGTTTCGGGCTTCGTGGCGTTGACGCTCTCGCCAATGCTCTGCGCCGTGTTCCTGCGGCACAATCCGCGGCCAGGCCGCTTCGACCGCTTCATGGAGCGCGCGCTCAGCGGCCTCTCCGCGGCCTATGGGCGTTCGCTGCGCTGGCTGGTCACGGCCCGCGTGCGCGGCGCGGCCGGCGCATTGCTGCAGGGGCGCTCGCTGGTGGTGCTGGTGATGCTGGCCTGCGTGCTGCTGCTGGCCTGGCTGTACCCGCGCCTACCCTCGGAGCTGGCCCCGATGGAAGACCGCGGCACGCTGCAACTGCGCATGACCTCGCCCGACGGCGCCTCGCTCGATTACACCGATGCCTATGCACGCCAGGCCGAGGCGCTGGCGGCCCGCTACCCGGAGTTCGACCGGGTGTTCGCCAACATCGGCAACCCCTCGGTGGTCAATGGCAACGTGATCCTGCGCACGGTGGACTGGAGCGAGCGCAGCCGCAGCATCGATCAGCTCTCGCAACTGATCCGCCAGGATGTTCAGGAGCTGCCGGGCGTCTTCACGCTGCTGAACACGCCGCCGCCGCTGGGCGGGGGCTTCAATGCCCGGCCTTTGCAGTACGTCATCATGACCAGCGACAGCTACGAGAACCTGGACGCGGTGGTGCAGGAATTCATGGTGGCCATGGAGCAGCACCCGGCCATCGACAGCCCAGACGTGGACCTGCGCATGAGCACGCCCGAGCTGCGCATCATGGTCGATCGCGAGCGCGCCGCAGACCTGGGCGTCAATGCCGGCACCATCGCGCGCACGCTCGAGACCATGCTCGGCAGCCGCACCGTCACACGCTACAAGAAGGGCGCCGAGCAATACGACGTGATGGTGCAGCTGCAGGCCGGCGAACGCGCCACGCCCGAGAGCATCGACCACATCCATGTGCGCGCCGAGAGCGGCGCGATGGTGCCGCTCTCGGCGCTGGTGCAGGTGCGCGAGACCACCAGCCCGCGCGAGCTCAACCATTTCGGCCAGCGGCGCTCGGCCACGCTGACGGCGCGCATCACGCCCGGCCACACCCTCGGCGAGGCGCTGGACTTCATGGACCAGACCGCCGCGCGCATCCTGCCGGCCGGCTACGCCACCGACCTCAATGGCACCTCGCGCGAGTTCCGCAGTTCGCAGGGCGCGCTGACGATGGTGTTCATGCTGGCGCTGCTGTTCATCTACCTGGTGCTGGCCGCGCAGTTCGAGAGTTTCATCGATCCGCTGGTCATCATGGTCTCGGTGCCGCTGTCGATGGTGGGGGCCCTGCTGGCGCTGCGACTGACTGGCGGCTCGCTCAACGTGTACTCGCAGATCGGCCTCATCACCCTGGTGGGCCTGATCACCAAGCACGGCATTCTGATCGTCGAGTTCGCCAACCAGATGCGCCAGCAGGGCATGGACCGGGTCGATGCCGTGGTGCATGCGGCGACCCAGCGCCTGCGGCCGATCCTGATGACCACCGGCGCGATGGTGCTGGGCTCATTGCCGCTGGCGCTGGCCAGCGGTGCCGGTGCCGAAAGCCGCATGCAGATCGGCTGGGTCATCGTCGGCGGCCTGACGGTGGGCACCGTGCTGACCATTTACGTCGTGCCGACCGTGTACCTGCTGTTCGCGCGCCAGCGCGTGCCCGGCGCGCGCATGGACGTGGTTGATGACGAAGCAGCCCACACCACTGCTGTAGCGGGCGGGCCGGCTCACGCGGCCGCGCCTGGCGTCTGACAACCTGTTTCCGGGATTCCTCCTGGCTCCTGTTCACGATCTTTCCGTGGGCCACGTTGCCCCAACAGGTTCTTAGCCTGCCGGCTCATCCAGCAGGCACCAAGCCTGCCGGATCGAAACCCGCACGGCTTGTCCGGCGATCAGGTGTTGGGAGGCATAGCCCAGCAGGCGCTGCGGCGTGGCCAGTTGCAGCAGCACCTCGACCTCGAAGCGCTCGCCCTTGAACACGCAGTCCAGCACCTTGCCGGACAATGCCGCATCGGTTGGCGCTGCCGCCTCCGGCGCGGTCTGTGCATCCGGTGTGGCCGATGCGACCGGCGTGGCCGCCTGCAGCGACACATGCTCGGGACGCACCAGTATATGCTGCTGGGGCTTGAGCGAATCGGCATGCGCATGGCGCAGCGCCATGTGGATCACGGCCGGCTCCTGCAGCAGCCCGGAAGTGGCCGGCGGGCTGCTTCGCCGGTTGCCGGGTGCTTCGATGCGCAGCACGCTGCCCTGGCCGATGAAGCGCGCCAGCCAGGTGCTGCGCGGCGTCTGGTAGAGCTTTTGCGGGCTGGCGCGCTGCACCAGCTGGCCGGCATGCATCACGGCGATCTCGTCGGCCAGCGCCATGGCTTCGCCCTGGTCGTGCGTGACGTAGATGAAGGTGGCGCCGCTGTGGCGATGCAACTGGCGAAACGCGGCCTCCATGGTGCGGCGCAGGTGGCGGTCCAGGTTGGCCAGCGGCTCGTCCAGCAAAATCAGCTGCGGCTTGGCCGCAATGCAGCGCGCCAGCGCCACGCGCTGCTTCTGGCCGCCCGAGAGCTGCTGGGGCATGGCCTCGGACTTGTCGGCCAGTTCCACCTGTTCGAGCGCCTCGTTGACGGCGCGCCGGTAGTCCTCGCCGCGCATGCCGCGCAGCCGCAGCGCATAGCCGACGTTGTCGGCCACGCTCATGTGCGGCCACAGCGCATAGGACTGGAACACCATGCCCATGCCGCGCGCTTCGGGCGGTACGCTGGTGGTGGCATTGGCGAGCAGCCGGCCGTCGAGCTGGATGCTGCCGCCATCGGGCTGCTCGAAGCCAGCGATCATGCGCAGCGTGGTGGTCTTGCCGCAGCCGCTCGGTCCCAGCAAAGCCAGGAACTGGCCGCGTGCGACCTGCAGGTTCAGGTCGCGCACGACGGTGTGGTGCCCATAGCTGCGCCGCAGCTGCTGCAGCACCAGGTGCGGCCTGGCCGCCTGCGGGGAGGAGGCAGAGGAGGGGGAGAAGGGCGTCAATTGCGCCATGGAATGGCTCCGCGCGGCAGATGCCGGCCCAGATGTGCCAGCAGCAGCATGGCCAGCACGACGAACAGCACGATCAGCACCGAGATGGCCGAGGCCAGCACGCTTTCGCCGCTTTCGTTGAAGTTGAAGATCAGCACGCCGAGGGTCTCGTTGCCGGCGCTCCACAGCAGTGCGGACACCGTCAGTTCGTTGAGCGCGGTCAGGAACACCAGCAGCCCTGCCGCCCAGATGGCCGGTGCCAGCAGCGGCGCGAGGATGTGCTGCAGGCGTTGGCGCATGCCCGCACCGGCGAGCTGCGCGGCTTCTTCCATGGCCGGATCCAGCTCCTGCATGGCGCCCAGCACCGGCCGCAGCGCGACGATCCAGAAGCGCGCCAGATAGGCCAGCAGAATCAGCCACAGCGTGCCATAGAGGCCGACATTCCACCATGGCAGCGGCCGCGCGAAGGCCAGGATGCAGGCCACGGCCAGCACCACACCGGGGATTGCATAGGGCAGCTCCAAGAGGCCTTGCAGCCAGGTGCCCAGGCGGGCCTGCCGGCCCAGCAGGCCGTTGCGGCGCGTCAGCAGCCAGGCCAGTGGCAGCGACAGCAGCACCAGCAGCAGCGCCGCCGCCAGCGACAGCAGCAGGCTGTTGCCGCCTGCCCGCCAGGTGACGCCCTGGCGGCCCAGCATCTCGGCATAGGCCGCCCAGCTCAGGGACTCCGGTGTCAGCCGCACGCCCAGCGCCGGCACCAGCGAGGCGGCCAGCAGCGCCAGCAAGGGCGCGGCCAGCACGGCCAGCAGGATGATTGCGAGGAGTGCCTCCCAGCACCAGCGCCAGCCGCCCAGGCGCCATTGCAGCGGCTGGCCGATGTGGCCGAGCAGACGGTGGCTGCGGCGCTTTTGCAGGCCATGCTGCAGTGCCAGTCCCGCCAGCGCGACCAGGCCGGTGAGCATCGAGAGCGTGGCCACCTGCGGCAGCATGGCGCTGCCCAGGCCCGCCATCTTCTGGTAGATCAGCGTGGGCAGCACGTAGTAGCTGACCGGGATGCCCAGCAACGCCGGAATGCCGAAGTTGCCCAGCGCCGAGACGAAGGCCAGTGCCGCGCCCACGCCCAGGCCCCGCTGCGCCAGTGGCCACAGCACATCGCGCGCGGCGCGCCAGCGCGAGGCGCCGGCTTGCTGAGCGGCCTCGATCAGATCGGCCGGCACGCTCAGCAGGCTGGTGCGCACCGCCAGATAGACCAGCGCGGCATGTTGCACGCCCAGCAGCAGCATGATGCCGCCGGCCGAGTAGAGCGGCTGCGGGCTGCCCAGCGGCGGCGCCATGCCCAGCGCCTGCAGCAGCGCGCTCGAAGGCCCCGTCATCTGCAGCCAGGCCAGCGCCGTGACCTGTGGCGGAATCATCATCGGCAGCATCAGGCCGAACACCCACAGCGCCTTGGCGCGGATGTCGGTCAGCGTCACCAGCGTGGCGAACAGCCCGCCCAGCAGCATCGCCACCAGCATGCCGCCCGCGCTGGTGGCGATGCTGTGCCACAGCGCCAGCCAGGTCGCCCGTTGGCGCAGTACCTGCCAGGCGGCCGACTGGTCGCCTTCGGCCCAGTCGGCCACGGCCACGCCTGCGAGCCGCAGCATGGGCAGCAGGCAGATGAGGGCCGCCAGCACCAGCAGGCCCAGTGTCAGCCAGCGGTGCTGGCCCATCTGGCGTGGCGTGGCGGCCGAAGCAGGGCGGAAACCGGAGGAATGCGGCAAGGTACGGGCAGCAGACGGTCAGGGCGCGCTGTCGAAGATCTGGCCAAAGCGGGTTTTGTCGGCCTCGGTCTGCTGCAGGGCCCGGGCTGCATCGAGTGGCAGCGGCTGGATGGCATCACGCGCCGGAAAACCGGCCGGCACCGGCGCATCCTGGCGGGCCGGCAGATAGCCTTGCTCGAACACCAGTTGCTGGCCGGTTTCGGAGAGCAGAAAGTCGACCAGTTTGCGCGCCGCCGGCTGAGCGCTGCCCTTGAGGATGGCCACTGGCTCGGTCACCACCGAGACGCCTTCGGTGGGGAAGACGAATTCGACGGGCGCGCCCTTGGCCTTCTCGCGGATGGCCAGATAGTCGGCCAGCACGCCGTAGGGTTTGGTGCCGGTGGCCACCGCCTTGAGCACACCGCCATTGCCGCCCTGGACCTGCGCGCCATTGGCCTTGAGTGCTTCGTAATAGGGCCAGCCGAACTGTGGCAGGTTGACCAGCGTCTGCAAGTGAATCAGCGCGGCCCCTGAGTAGAGCGGGCTGGGCGCGGCCACCAGCCCCCTGTATTCGGGCCGGGTCAGGTCTTGCCAGCTGGTCGGGCGTTGCGGCGCGGCCTGGTGGTAGGCAATGCCGGTGGTGATCAGCTTGGTGCCGTGGTAGTAGCCATCGGCATCGTAGAGGGCGGCGTCGTAGTGCGTGCGTTCGGGGCTTTGGTAGGGCTGCAGCAGGTCGCGCTGCTTGAGCGACTCGAGCGTGACCGCATCGGCGATCAGCAGCACGTCCGGCTTAACGGCGTTGGCGCTGATCTCGGCTTCCAGCCGTGTCAGCAGCTGGGTGGTGCCATCACGCACCCATTCGACCTTGATGCCGGGGTTTTGCGCCATGAACGCATCCACCGTGGCCTGTGCGTCGGCATTGGGCTGGCTGGTGTAGAGCGTGATGGTCTGCGCGTTGGCGGCGGTGGTGGCGAGCGTGGCCACGGCCATCAGGGCCGGCAGGAAGGTGCGGAGTGTGGGCATGGCGGCGTGTCTCTGTCGTGTCTCTGTATGGAAAGGCAATGCGGGCGGGCTGCCTTGCGGGCGTCGCCCCGTGAGAACCGCACAGCGTATGGCGTCAATGTGATGCTTTCATGACAACTCATTGGCCGCGCAACTGCTCCACGCAGCTGGCGATGCGATGGGCGGCTTCCAGGCATTCATCCACCTCGGCGACCAGCGCCATGCGCAGCCGGCCCGCACCCGGGTTGCCCGCCGGCGTCGCACGTGCCAGGTAGCTGCCCGGCAGCACCGTGACGTGCTGACGCACATAGAGTTCCTGGGCAAAACGGGTGTCGTCCATGCCCAGCGCGGCGGGAATGCCGGCCCACAGGTAGAAGCCGGCATCGGGCAGGGCCACGTCCAGCACCTCGGCGAGGATGGGGGTGACCTGCTCGAACTTCTGGCGATACAGCTCGCGGTTGGCCGCGACGTGCGCCTCGTCGCCCCAGGCGGCGAGGCTGGCGGCCTGCACCGGTGGCGCCATCGCGCAGCCATGGTAGGTGCGGTAGAGCAGGAATTGCTGGAGGATGCGCGCATCACCGGCCACGAAGCCGCTGCGCATGCCCGGCACGTTGCTGCGCTTGGAGAGGCTGGTGAGCATCACCAGATTGCGGAAGTCGGTGCGGCCGAGCTGGCTGGCCGCCTGCAGGCCGCCCAGCGGCGCCTCCCCCTGGAAATAGATCTCGCTGTAGCACTCGTCGCTGGCAATCACGAAGCCGTGGCGGTCGCTGAGCGCAAAAAGCTTCTGCCATTCGGCCAGCGGCATCACCGCGCCGGTGGGGTTGCCCGGCGAGCAGACGAACACCAGTTCGGCGCGCTGCCACACGTCCTCCGGTATGGCATCCCAATCCACCGCGAAGTTGCGCGCCGGGTCGCTGTTGGCGTAGTGCGGCGTGGCGCCGGCCAGCAGCGCCGCGCCTTCGTAGATTTGATAGAACGGATTGGGGCAGACCACGACGGCCTGCGGGTTGCCTGGATTGACCACCGCCTGGGTCAGCGCAAACAGCGCCTCGCGCGAGCCATTGACGGGCAGGGTCTGGCGATCGGCATCGACGGCGATGCCGTAGCGCTGCTGCAGCCAGGCCGCGAAGGCCTGGCGCAGCGCGGGCGTGCCGGCCGTGGCCGGGTAGCTGGCCAGGCCCTGGGTGGCACTGTGCAGAGCGTCGGTATAGGCCTGCAGCACAAAGGCCGGCGTGGCATGGCGCGGCTCGCCGATGCCCAGGCTGATGGGGCGCAACTGCGGGTTCGGTGCGAGGCCCGCAAAGAGCTGGCGCAGACGCTCGAACGGGTAGGGGTGGAGGCTGTCTAGGCGTGGATTCATGGGCTGCGATTATCCGTCCTGTGCCGGGGGCGTGGTGGCAGGCAGGGATGGCGAAATGCGTTCGCCGGATATGCAGTGACAGGAATTTGACGTTGTGGCGGTGCAACATGCCGTGTTGCGTGTATCTGTCTTGTCACATTCGGTGGGCCTAATCCGCTGCGCTGAAGGGCCAGTTGCTCAGTTGCTGGCCGTTCGCGACTTATCAACAACCCATGCTCTGCGGACTTATCAGCCGCGGGCATGTCCAATCTCGATGGAGTAAAGATGACAATGCAGAAGATGTCCCTGGTAGCCGCGGTTGCTGCCATGATGGCCGGTACCGCGTTCGCCCAGTCGAACGTGACCATCTATGGTGAACTGGACGCCGGCGTCGGCCAGCGCTACTACGATGCAGCCGGCAACAAGGAACGTGGTGTCATCACCAACTACGACGGCACGTCCCGCTGGGGCCTGCGCGGCAGCGAAGACCTGGGCAATGGTCTGAAGGCTGATTTCAACCTCGAATCTGGTGCCATCGATTTGAAAAGTGGCTCGATTGGTGGCAATGGCGGCTTCAACCGCCAGGCCTGGGTGGGCCTCAGCGGTGGCTTCGGCAGCGTCATGATCGGCCGCACCACCACCCCGCAAAACCGCATCATGGGCCAGTTCGACCTGAACGACACGGCCGATGGCTCCTCGGCCCTGAAGGCCGTGCGCCTGGAAGCCAACGGCAGCTTCGGCGGTTCGCGCCAGGACGCGCAGATCCAGTACGCAACGCCCAAGCTCAACGGCTTCCAGGGTCGCATCGCCTATGTGCCGGAAGACAACCGCACCGGTGGCGATCCCGCCAGCAACAACAAGGCCTTCGTGCAGGGCGCCGTCGAGTACAAGAATGGCGGCCTGGCCATCGGCGCGGCCGTGCAGAGCAAGCTGGTCAAGAACAGCACCGACGCCCGCACCGGCTATGCCGTGGCTGCCAAGTACGACTTCACGAGCTTCGTGATCAGCGGTCTGTACACGCAGGACGAATCCAAGGCCGTCGGCCGCGGTTTTGGCCTGGGCGCAGCGGTGCCGCTCGGCAATCTGACGGCTGGCCTGCAAGTGGCCCGCATCACCGACAGCAGCGTCTCGGCCTGGGAAGATGCCACGGCATTCGAACTGTTCGGCGACTACAAGCTCTCCAAGCGCACCCGCCTGTACGCCAACTACGGCCGCGTCAACAAGGAAGCCCAGAATGGCCGCAACTATGGCTCGAAGAACACCTTCGGCCTGGGTGTCGTCCACAAGTTCTGATTGATCTGATTGAATATGGCACGTAATGTGCTTAGGAAACACGGCGGGGGCCAGCCCTTCGCCGTGTGAGATGGATACTCCAAGACATTTGAGCCGCCGTGGTGGGCGGCTCTTTTTTTTGTCGTTCCTGGTGTCGGCGCAGGCATGCTGCTCAAGCCACCTGCAACGACCCCCTGGCCCCCATCAGCAGATCGATGACGTCGGGTGCCGTGATGATCTCGAAGCGGGCATCCATCTGTCCGGCCGTCAGGCCGTTGTGCAACATGCATGACTTGCACACGGCCACGCGTCCGCCTTCAGCCAGGTATTTGCGCAGTAAATCGGCCGCAGGCTCGAACGGCTGGCCGATGTCCATGCTGTCCGCTGCGCCCGGCAGGCCCAGCACGACGCCCTCGGTCATCAGGATCAGGCAGGCCGTGTGGCTCTTGAGCCGCGCGTTGAGTGCCATGGTGAGGGCCACGGTCACCTTGTCGGGGTTGCTCCGGCCATGGAACAGGGTGGAGACGAAGTCGGCGGTGGTCACCATGTTCATGCTCCTGCTCACGCCTGAACGGGCGCGGCGAATTCGGTGAACGCGGCCACGGCATTGGCCGCGTACATGGCCACAGGGCCACCACCCATGTAGATGGCTACACCCAGGGCCTCGTGCACCTCTTCAGTGGTGGCACCCAGCCGTGCGAGCGCCTTGGTGTGAAAGCCGATGCAACCGTCGCAGCGGGCGGCCACGCCCACGGCCAGGGCGATCAGTTCCTTGGTCTTGGGATCGAGCGCGCCACCCGCCATGGCGGTCTTGCCCATGTCGCCGAAGCCCTTCATCACGCCCGCCTGCGTCTTGTGCAAATGGGCGAGGTGGGTGGAGATGGTCTGGGTGAGTTGCTTGTATTGCATGGTCATTGGAAGGTTCCTGGTCGATGAAGTGAACGCGGGCGGCGAGTCCTCTGCAGCGGAATCGCCCTTTCCATGGACTATAATTCAGTTAATGCTAAATTAGCAATACCTAAATAAATGGCTCTGCAGGAGGACCGAAAGCATGACCCGAAGCAAATCCGACCTTGAACTGCTGCAGGACAGCGCCGCGCAGGCTGCGGCTTTGCTGCAAGCCGTGGGGAATCCCAACCGGTTGCTGGTGTTGTGCCTGTTGATAGAGCGGGGCGAGATGAGCGTGGGCGCGCTCAATGAGATGGTGCCCCTGAGTCCTTCGGCGCTGTCGCAGCACCTGGCCCGGATGCGCGATGAGGGCTTGGTGACGTATCGGCGCGAGGCGCAGACGCTGTACTACCGGATCGATGATCCGAACGTGGCCAAACTCATCGCCACGCTCAAGGACATCTTCTGCCCCTGACTCTTTTCACCGGAGCACGCGCTATGAATCTGAAGGCTCTTTCCCCCCAGGCTGCCTGCAAGCTCCTCAGCGAAGGTGCGGTGCTGGTGGACATCCGCCAGGCCGACGAGCGTGCGCGTGAGCACATCGCGCAGGCTTGCCATGTGCCGTTGGCGCAACTGGCGCAAGGCGCCGCTCGTTTCGAGAATGCGACTGCCGTCATCTTCCATTGCCGCTCGGGGCACCGCACACGAATGAACGCACGGCTGCTGGAGGGCTGCGCGGCCTGCGACGCCTACGTGCTCGACGGCGGGCTCGACGCATGGAAGCGCGCCGGCCTGCCCGTGGCGACCGACCCGCGCCAGCCACTGGAGTTGCAGCGCCAGGTACAGATTGCCGCCGGCTCGTTGGCGCTTGCCGGCACAGTGCTGGGCGCTGCGGTGTCGCCGTGGTTCTACGTGCTGCCCGGCGTCGTTGGCGCCGGACTGGTGTTCGCGGGTGTGACCGGGTTCTGCGGGCTGGCGCGTGTGCTGGTGAAGGCGCCATGGAACCGCAGGGCCTCTACCCGTTGATCTGCTTCCCTTTTATCTTTTACAGGAGGACTTATGAAATCCAATGTTGGTGGTATCGACCGCGTGTTGCGCGTTGTGGTGGGCGCCGTGCTGCTTGGCCTGGCAGCCAAGGGTATCGTAGGCTGGTGGGGCTGGCTGGGGATCGTGCCGTTGCTCACCGGGCTGGTTGGTTTTTGTCCGTTGTACCCTCTGCTGGGCCTGAATACCTGCTCGCTGAAGAAAGCCAAACGAGTCGATCAGTGAGTGTATGGCAGGGCCCGCCTGTCTGGGCTGCTGCCGGTTTCAAAGACACCTTGTGGCCAAGCTCAAGATGGGGCGCGACACCCTGAAAGAAGCAGCCCTCGCAAAGGGCCGCTAGCTCCCGTCGCCCGGTTTCGGGGGCGTCGGAACTCTATCAGCGCCACCAGCCCAAGCCAGGGAATCACCAGTTCCATTGGCGGAGGTGGATTCGGGCGGAAAACTGGCGGCCTTCCACAAGGCCGATCGCGCCAACGGCAAGGCGCGCACAGCCGCGCTGCTGCGCCAGCCCTCCAAGAACTTCGAGGACCACATCAACAGCGGACGTCCCAGCTTCCTGTCCACGCCGGGAATCACGCCGCTGGAAGGCGGCGTTCCCATCACCCTCAATGGGCAGGTCGTGGGGGCGGTTGGTGTCAGTGGCGCCCACGGTCCCAATGACTCGCAGGTGGCGCAGGCGGGCGCGGATGCCGTGCGCTGAGTGCCTATGGCTGGGCGCGGTATTGGTATTGACCGCGCGTCACCTCCCGTGAACACAGGTTTTTATTCCCCCGCGTGACGGGGCCATGATGGCGGTTGCGGGGCGCGCCGCGGCCATTGTCGCTATGCTTGCCCGCATGATCGATATTCACCGCATCCGAGCCATCAGCCTCGACCTGGACGACACGCTCTGGCCGGTCTGGCCCACCATCCGCAAGGCCGAGGCCACCTTGCAGGCCTGGCTGCGCGAGGAGGCCCCGGCCACCGCCACCCTCTGGCAGGGCGAGGGCGTGGCCCAGGCGGCGCGCCAGCGCGTCGAGCAACGCCATCCGCAGCGTGCCTACGACCTGTCGTTTCTGCGTCTGGAGATGATTCGCGAGATGCTGCGTCAGGCGGGCGATGATCCGGCGCTGGCCGAGCCCGGCTTCGAGCTTTTCTTCGCGGTACGCCAGCAGGTCGAGCCTTTCGAGGAGGTCGAGGCGGCGCTGCAGGCGCTGGCGGCGCGCTATCCGCTGCTGGCGCTGAGCAATGGCAATGCGCAGGTGCTGCAGATGCCGATCGGGCGCTACTTCACGGCCAGCATCTCCGCGCGGGACGTGGGCGTGGCCAAGCCCGATGCGCGGATTTTCCGGCTGGCGGCCGAGCGTGCCGGCCTGCCTGCACAGGCGCTGTTGCACGTTGGCGACGACCCTGACGCAGACGTGCAGGGTGCGCGTGCCGCCGGCATGCAGGCCCTCTGGGTCAACCGCGAGGGCCGGGACTGGCCCGGCGCCGCCGGTGCGCAAGAGCAGTCGGGGCCGGTGAGCGTCCGCAGCCTCGATGGCATGCTGGAGCTGTTGGGCGCGCGCGCCTGAACTGCGGCGCTCCGCGGGCCTGCGCGGCTGGGGCAGTTGGGGTGGTCAGGATGATCAGGCCACGCTGCGCACTTCGCCGCTGCCGTAGAGGTTGCTGATGGCGCGGGCCGAGAGTTCCGGGTGGGCCGGGTCCTGGCCGACGTCCTCGCTGTAGTGCCAGGTCATGGCGCACTTCTTGCCCGGGGCCAGCTCGACCTGCACGGCCAGTGCGTCGCCGGCGCGCAGCGTGGCCACCGAGGTGATGAACACGTACTTCAGATCGGCGCCCAGGCTGGCGAGCAGTTCATAGTCCTCGGGGGCAGCGGTGATGGTGATGGCCGCCTGCAGCGAGGCGCCGAGCTGGCCGGCCTCGCGCACTTTCTCGATTTCCTTGTTGGCGACCTCGCGGATGGCGCGGATGCGCTCCCACTTGGCGCCCAGTTGCGCGGCGTCGGCCGTTACCGGCACGGTGTGGAAGGTCTCGAAGAAGATGCTTTCGGACTGGCCGGGCGCGAAGATTGGCCAGGCCTCCTCGGCGGTGAACGAGAGGAATGGCGCCATCCAGCGCAGCATGGCGTTGGTGATGTGCCACAGTGCCGTTTGCGCGCTGCGGCGCGCCAGGCTGCCAGCCTGGGTGACGTAGAGCCGGTCCTTGAGCACGTCCAGGTAGAAGGCGCCCAGATCCTCCGAGCAGTAGACCTGCAGCTTGGCGACCACCGGGTGGAATTCGTAGACGTGGTAGTGGGCCAGGATCTCCTGCTGGAAGGCGGCGGCGCGCGCCAGCGCGTACTGGTCGATCTCCAGCATCTGCTCGAGCGGCACGGCATCGGTGGCGGGGTCGAAATCGCTGGTGTTGGCCAGCAGGAAGCGCAGCGTGTTGCGGATGCGGCGATAGGCATCGACGACGCGCGCGAGGATCTTGTCGTCGATGGCCAGATCGCCCGAATAGTCGGTCGAGGCCACCCACAGGCGGATGATCTCGGCGCCGAGCTTGCTGCTGACCTGCTGGGGCGCGACGGTGTTGCCCAGCGATTTGCTCATCTTCTTGCCCTGACCGTCCACCGTGAAGCCGTGCGTGAGCAGGCCCTTGTATGGCGCGCGGCCGTTGAGGGCCGAGGACAGCAGCAGCGAGCTGTGGAACCAGCCGCGGTGCTGGTCGTGGCCTTCGAGGTACAGGTCGGCCTCCTGGCCGCGCTGGTGGCCGGCCTCCTGGTGCGTGCCGTGCAGCACGTGCGAGAAGGTCGAGCCCGAGTCGAACCACACGTCCAGGATGTCATTCACCTTGTTGTATTGCGCCGCTTCCCCGGTGCCGAGGATGTCCTCGGTGCTGGCGCGGCTCCAGGCCTCGATGCCGCCGGCCTCGACGATGGCGATGGCCTGGTCCAGCAGTTCGAGCGTGCGCGGGTGCAGTTCCTCGGTGTCCTTGTGCAGGAAGAAGGGCAGTGGCACGCCCCAGTTGCGCTGGCGCGAGATGCCCCAGTCCGGCCGATTGGCAATCATGTCGTAGAGGCGCGCCTTGCCGTTGGCCGGGTAGAAGCTGGTCTCCTCGATGGCCGCCAGCGCGGTCTGGCGCAGCGTCATTGCCGGCTTCTCCTGGGCGAACAGGCCTTCGCCCTCGTCCATGCGGATGAACCATTGCGCGGTGGCACGGTAGATCACCGGGGTCTTGTGGCGCCAGCAGTGCGGGTAGCTGTGCGTGATGGGCTGCGTGGCCAGCAGGCGCCCGGCGAGCCGGAGCGCGTCGAGGATGACCGGCACGGCCTTCCAGATATGCAGGCCGCCGAACAGCGGCAGCTCCTGGGCATACACGCCATTGCTTTGCACCGGCGTGAGGATGTCGCCGTGCTTGAAGCCGTGCGAGGTGCAGGAGTTGAAGTCGTCCACGCCGTAGGCAGGGGCCGAGTGCACGATGCCGGTGCCGTCCTCGGCGGTGGCGTAGTCGGCCAGGATGACGGGGGCGGTGCGGCGGTAGCCGGCGTCGGCATCGAAGAGCGGGTGCTGGAACTGCAGGCCGGCCAGGGCCAGGCCCTTGGCGGTGGCCACGACCTGACCGGGCAGGCCAAAGCGCTCCAGGCATGGCTCGACCAGCACCTCGGCGAGCACCAGGTAGCCCTTGGGAGTGTCGACCAGCGCATAGTCGATCTCGGGGTTGAGGTTGAGCGCCTGGTTGGCGGGAATGGTCCAGGCGGTGGTGGTCCAGATCACCGCAAAGGCATTCTTGCCGGCATCGGGCAGGCCCGACAGGCCGAAGGCCGCCGCGAGCGCCTGCGCGTCATCGGCCTTGAAGGCCACGTCCAGCGTGTCGGACTTCTTGTCGGCGTACTCGATCTCGAACTCGGCCAGCGACGACTGGCAGTCGAAGCACCAGTACACGGGCTTGAGGCCGCGGTAGAGAAAGCCGCGTTCCATGACTTTCTTGAGCACCCGCAACTCGCCAGCCTCGTTGGCGTGGTTCATGGTCTTGTAGGGGTGGTCCCAGTCGCCCAGCACGCCCAGGCGCTTGAAGTCGGCCATCTGCTGGTCGATCTGCTCCTGCGCGAAGGCGCGTGCCTTGGCCTGCATGTCGTCACGGCCGAGATTGCGGCCGTACTTCTTCTCGATGGCGTTCTCGATCGGCAGGCCGTGGCAGTCCCAGCCGGGCACGTAGGCGGCATCGAAGCCTTCGAGCTGGCGAGACTTGACGATCATGTCCTTGAGGATCTTGTTGACCGCGTGGCCGATGTGGATCTGACCATTGGCATACGGCGGGCCGTCATGCAGCACGAACAGGGGCTGGCCCTTGCGGGCGGCGCGCAGCTTCTGGTAGAGGCCGGATTCCTCCCATTGCTGCACCCACCGGGGTTCGCGCTTGGGCAGGTCGCCGCGCATCGGGAACGGCGTGTCGGGCAGGTTCAGCCGGCTGCGGTAGTCGGTGGACGCTTCGGTCTTGTCGCCGGTCGTGGGCTTCGGGGTCTCGGACATGCTCGATCCTTGCTGGGCCAGCCGGGCAGGCGGTGTCCGTCTGGCGAGGTGATTCAGGGGTGTTCCATGGGGTGGCGGCCACCGCGTGATGGGTGGGGCCATGCGCCGGTCGCTGGTTGTGCGGCAGCCGGTGCCAAGCGATGGCCGCAGGCCGCAGAGGGCGTCAAATTCGATCGCGCGTGGTCTGGCGGCGGGTCTGCGTGAAGCAGGTCTGGCCATCGGCGCATGCCAGCGCCGATGCCACCAGCGATCCCGCCGGCAGGCGGGCAGCTTCTGAGCAGTGGGGAGCGGAGGCGGTGCACATTGCGGGGCATTCTACCCGCATTCACAGGCGCTCAATGCTGGGTGCGGCTGAACGCCGGCATCAGCCAGTGATCTGCGAGCTCGTCGGCCGCCAGTGCGCGGCTGAACAGGAAACCCTGGGCCTGGTTGCAGCCCATCTCCGCCAGCGCCAGCGCCTGCTGGACGTTCTCGACCCCTTCGGCGACGGTGCGCATCTGCATGCTGTGGGCCATGCGGATGATGGACTGCACCAGTTTGAAGTGCTTGGGGCTCTTGAGCATGTCGCGGATGAAGACCATGTCCAGCTTGAGCTTTTGCGCCGGTATGCGCTGCAGCTGCTCCAGCGACGAATAGTGGGTGCCGAAGTCGTCGATCGAGAGCAGGAAGCCGCGCGCGCTCAGCTCCTGGCCCACCTGCCAGGCGGCCTGCGGATTCTTGATGAGCACGCGCTCGGTCAGCTCCAGTTCGAGATCGGCCGGCGCGATGCCGGCATTGCGCACCAGCCGCGAGATGTGGTCGACGAAGTCCACGCGCTCGATCTGCTGGGCCGAGATGTTGACCGAGATGCGCCCGTTGGGGCTGAGGGCGGCGTCCTTCCAGCGGCGGATCTGCCGGCAGACTTCCGAGAGTGTCCAGTCGCCGACGCGGTGGATCATCCCGCGCGCCTCGGCCAGCGGGATGAATTCGGACGGGCTGATCCAGCCCCACTCGCTGTCATCCCAGCGCAGCAGCGCCTCGGCGCCCTGCATGCGCCTGGCCTGGCTGTGGCGCAGTGCGATGATGGGCTGGTAATGCACGCGCAGCAGGCCATGCTGCAGCGCGTGCTCGAGCTTGCCCTGCAGGAAGGTGGCGCGCTCGATGTCCCGGCTCATGTCCGGGTGGTAGAAGGCGAAGTTGTTGCCACCGGCGCGCTTGGCACTGTACATGGCGATGTCGGCGTGCTTGAGCAGGTCCTCGGCGCTGCGGCCATCGCTGGGAAACAGCGCGATGCCGATGCTCATGCCCAGCGAGAGGCGCTGCTGCTGGTGGATCACCGGCTGCTCCAGAATGCCGAGCAGACGCCGGGCGGTGGCGCTGGCGGCGCTGCGCTCGGTGTTGTGCAGCAGCACCACGAATTCGTCCCCGCCGATGCGCGTGAGCATCTCGTTCGGGCGCAGCACCTGGGCGAGGCGCCGCACCACGTCGACCAGCACCTGGTCGCCAACTGAATGGCCCTTGGAGTCGTTGATGTTCTTGAAGTGGTCCAGATCGATGAACAGCAGCCCGGCCAGGCGGTCGCTGCCATGGTGGGCCAGCCAGCTGTGCAACTGCTGCAGCGCCATGGCCCGGTTGGGCAGGCCCGTCAGCGGATCGTAGAAAGCCAGCTGGTGAATCTGTGCCTCCGACTGCTTGCGCTCGGTGATGTCATGGACCATGCCCGAGAGGCTGATGGGCACCTGGAAGATCTTCTCGAACGCCACCTGGCCGCGCACCTCCATCCAGTGCTCCTGGCCATTGCGCCGGAAGCGGTGCTCGAAGAGCAGCGGCTCGCCCCTGAGGGCCTTGCGCCAGGCCTGCCGCAGCGCGCGCCGGTCGGCGCGGTGCACCAGACCGAGAAAGGCCTTGAGCGTCATCGGCGTGGCCGGGCCCAGGCCGTAGATGTCGGCCGCCTCGTGGCTCAGCAGCAGGCTGTCGTCGAGCATGTTGATGCGCCAGCTGCCGACGCCGGCGGCCGCCTGCGCCTTTTGCAGTTCCGATTCGAGCTGGATGCGGTGGCGCTGGTCCTCGATCACCAGCAGCAGGCGGCGCTGGTCGGCCGGCACGCCCGGCAACAGGCTGATGCAGAGGTTGACGGGGTAGCGCGCGGGCGTCGGCCGATTCAGGCACGACAGCCAGGTGAAGGCCTCGAACTGCTGCTTGGGCCGGACCTGCTGCGTCAGGCGGGCCAGGTCGGGACAGTCCATGAAGCGTCCCAGCGCCTGGCCCTCGATGTCCAGCACCGCGATGTCGAACAGCTTCTCGAAGGCCTGGTTGGCGAAATGCACCACCAGATCCTGGTCGATCACCATGGTGGCGAACGGCAGTTGCGCAAACACCGTGCGGTAGTCGTGCAGCTCGCCGATGATGGCATCGCGTTGCTTGATGTAGGCGCTGATGGCCAGCTCGATGTCGAGCAGCATGATCTTGAGCAGGGCTTGCAGCGCGGGGATCAGCGGCTGTGAGGCCTCACCCAGTTGGCGGGCCAGCATCGGCAGCATCTGCTCTAAGTAATGTGCATAGGCACTCAGGTGCCAGCTGGGCGAGAGGCCGATGTCGGCATGCACGCGGCCCATGCGGGCACGTTTTTCGAAATACGCCGACCCGTAGTGGCCGCAGCACAGCTCCTGGAAGTAGTCGAACTGGGCTTGCTTGAGGCGCTCGAGCGTGGCCTCGTCGCCGATCAGCGGCTGCAGTTCCGGAGCACTGGCGAAGTGCCGGTAGAAGCCATCGACGAGATCACGCCCGTAGCGCTGGAAAAAGGGCTGCAGCCGATGCAGCAGCGCGGCCGTCTCGGCATCGATGCCCATGCGCTGGCGGTGTGCCTCGCAGGTCGATGGATCGATGGCCTCCGGTGGCTTGGAAAGCCCCCTGTGGGCAGTGAAGTCATTCATGGCGGTGAGGTGGCCATGTGGAGGCTGGCAGGTGTACGGGGCTTGATCCGGGTGGGGCGGCGGCGCTGGGCCTGGCGCAGGGTGGCAACAGGCCCGGGAGATGGATGGCGATTATCCAGGAAAAGCGGATGGGACAGCGACCGGGGCGCACTAGGCCCTGGTCTGGCTAGGCCAGCTCCAGCGCACTGCTGACGCGGAAAACCTGGCCTTCGGGATATTCCGGCACGGCCTGCCATTCGCGTGAAGAGGTGGCGTAAGAACCTGTTCACGATCTTTGCGTGGGGCCATGCTGCCCCGGCAGGCCCTGGCAGAAGGCCAACGGGGCCTTGATGTCGCGGCAGAACAGGTTGAAGAAGACCCGCATGGTGGAGGGCATGGCCGTGTCCATGCTCAGGCGGCTTGAACGCCGTAGGTCTTGCGGTACATCTCCTGCAGATGCTCGCCCACCGTGCAGGGCGGATGGAGCGGTGCCGCGCCGTCCGGCACGCTGCCGGGCACGGCTTCGATGCGCGCCATGTAATCAGGGGTGTAGAAGAACGGGATGGCGTAGCGGGGCGCGCCGCCCGAACGGGTGTTGCGCACCCGGTGCGGGTTGGAGTGGTAGCGGCCGTTGGTCCAGCGCGGAATCATGTCGCCCAGGTTGATGACCAGCGAACCCTCGAGTGGCGTGGCCGCGGTCCAGGTGCCGTCGGGCATTTGCACTTCCAGTCCGCCCCAGGCGTCCTGCGCCAGCAGGGTGATGGCGCCCCAGTCGGTGTGCGCGCCGGCACCGAAGGTGCGCTCGTCGGCATCGGCGGGGTGGGCCGGATAGCGGATCATGCGCAGCGTCACCATCGGGCTGGCGTGGATGTGGTCGAAATGGCTTTCAGGCAGGCCCAGCGAGAGCGCAAGCAATTGCATCAGCCGCTGCGCCAGCGCGCACATGGCGCCGGTATAGGCCAGGCTTTGCGCGGCGATCCAGGGCCGTTGCGCGGGCCACTGGTTGGCACCGTACGAGTAGTAGCCCCGCTGGACATAGGGATGGTCAGGGGGATACTCGATGCCGCAATAGAAGCTCTCCTTGACGTCCGGCCGGGCATTGGCATCGAGCGTCTGCGCGCCAATGCGCTCGTGACCACGCGCGGCGCGCGAATGCGCGAGCGAGATCGCCTCCTTGTCTGTCTCGGGCAGGTCGAACAAGGCCTTGGCGGCATCGAACTGCCGGGCGATCAGTGCGGCATCAAGGCCATGGTTGACGATGTAGAAGAACCCGGCCGCCTCGCCGGCAGAGCGGATCTGTTCCGCCACTTCGGCGCTGCGTGCATGGTGGGCATCGCCAGGCCGCAGCGCCCCGGCGAGATCGATGACGGGGATGGACATCCAGGCACTCCGGTGTGGAACGGGTCTGCGGGTTCAGACGCGCAGCTTGCGCACCTCCAGCGGCGGCAGGAAGGCATCATCCCAGATGTCGGCAGGGCGCAGCATGGCCTGCAGGCCGAAGGCGTCGAGCGTCTCATCGATGGTGGCCTGCACGCGTTCCGGCGTGGCCGCACCCCAGCCGTTGGCGGTGGTATCCGGCGTCTGCATGGTGCCGGTGGTGATGAGCTGCAGGCGCTCGGTCTCCAGCGCCTGGTTGGCCAGCGGTTCCTGCTGCTTGACAGCGGCGCCGCCTGCTGCAGGGTCGGCGATGGCGTCGAGCCAGCCACGCGTCGATGCCGCCACGAAGGCTTTCATGGCCTCGGCGTTGGCCATGGACTTGGGGTTGGCAACAAGGCCATTGCCATAGGACTTCATGCCGTAATCGCAGTAGCGATAGACCTGCAGCGTATCGAGATCGACGCCCCGGCCCTTGAGATTGAGCAGGCCGGTGAAATAGAAATAGGCGGCGGCGTCAAAGTCGCCCTGCGCGAAGCGCGTATCGCCCACGCCCGGATCCATGTTCTCCCAGACCACGCCGCTCGGATCGAAGCCCTGGGCCTTGGCGAACACCGGAAACAGCTTGCGCGAGGCATTGAAGGGCTGCCCCAGGATGCGTTTGCCGGCGAAATCGCCAGGCTTGGCAATCGGCCCGCCCTTGCGCACGATCAGCGCGTTGGGGTTGAGGTCGTACTGCATGGCCACGGCCTTGAGGCCGGCTTCCGGGTGCTTGACGTTGAATTCGATCATCGAGGCCAGGTCGGCCGAGGCGGCGTCATAGGCGCCGCTGGCGACCAAGCTGATGGCGGCCGTGGAGCCATTGCCCGAGTCGATGGTCACATCCAGGCCGGCCTCGTCGTAATAGCCGCGTTGCTTGGCCAGGAAGAAGCCGGCACCGGAGGCCTCGAACTTCCAGCCGAGGTTGAACTTGAAAGGGGTCTTGCGTTGGGCGCGCAGGATGCCGAAGGGGCTCAGCGAGAGCGCGGAGATGACACTGGCGGCCTGGAGAAGGGAGCGGCGCTTCATGGGGAATTCCTTTTAAGAATGGAATGAGCGAGGGTGGAGAAGGCGAAGGGGGACGGGTCGGCTTGCCAACGCGCCAGTCGTGGCCTGCCAAAGCGAGGTTCAGCCCGGGATTGCGTGCGGCGGAGCATGGCAGCTTCCATCACCGCGGGCCGAAAGGCATGGGGATGGAGCGGGGCTGGCGGCCATGGCTTGCAGGACCGCGGTGCCAAGGAGCGTTGGGCGTTGCGTCATCGATGGATCTCCCGGATTTCTGGACATTCCAGCCGGCAGAAACCAGCACTGCGGCGCGCGTGCGCCTACCTGCCGGTCCTGCGAACAGGACATGGGACATCGAGCAATTTCCGGGCGCCGGGGCCGTGAACAGGTTCTGAAGGACCGCCGCGCTGAACGCTTCTACTCTTGCCAGCCGTCAAGCAATGACTGTGCCAGGACGGAGGGCGTTCGATGTGCGGATAGGGGTGTGGACGAGCATGGGTGAACAGACCTCGCACCGATGTTACGAATTGGCACCAAATCGATGCGAGCATGCGCATGCTTGGTGCGTGGCATCGGCGGACTTGCCGGGCACAAGGAAAGAAGAGGCGGGGGCAGAGAGAGAAATGGCGGGCTGGCCTGGAAGTTGCATGGCCGGTGGCAAGAGTAGAAGCGTTCAGTCGGCCGTTATCCCTTGCTCCTGAGGTGCGGCGGCGGGTCATTGCTCTTGAAGCTGCGCGTGCGGGGAGGCCGGCCGAGAGTCCGGCTGCCGGCAGGCGCAGGATCGCAACTTCAAGAACGGCAGCGACGGCCACCACCTCCTGCCAAGCCAGAGGACATCACGCATGAACCGCCATCAAACACTCGAGCAAACCTCCGAACAGGCCGCCGGGCACACGCCTGCACCATCCCCGTCTGCGGGCCAGGGCGCGGATGCCTATTCACTCGTCGAACTGGAGAAGGAATCGCGCATGGGTGCGATGGGGCATGAAAGCCTCAGCCGCGAGGTGCGTCGCATCGACCTCTCCGATTTCGATAGTCGCAAGGAGGAGATTGCCGAGCAACTCTGGAACGCCGCCACGGAGATCGGCTTCTTCCAGGTCTATAACCATGGCATCCCGCTGGAGCAGGTGCGCGGTGCCTTTGTGCTGGCCGATCGCTTTTTCGCGCAGCCCGAGGCGGTGAAGGCGCAGTGGCCGCTCAAGCGCAATGCCGGCTGGGAGAGCCGGGCGCAGGTGCGGCCGTCGACGCGCACGCCGGACCAGAAGGAGTCCTACCAGGTCACGCTCCCGCGCATGGAAGGCCTGTGGCCGAGCGAGCAGGAATTGCCCGGATTCAAGGACGGCGTGCTGGCGTTCGAGTCGGCCTGCTGGCATGTGGGCATGCGGATTCTTTCGTGTTTTGCATACAAATTGGGTTTTGCGCCGGACTTCTTCGACAAGGCGCACGACCCCGCCTCCCCCGGCTACCAGAGCACGTTGCGCATGCTGCACTACTTTGGGGTGGACGCCGGTTCGCTGCAGGGCCAGCCCGGCATCTGGCGCGCCGGTGCGCACACCGACTTCGATACGCTGACGCTGCTGTTCCAGCGCCAGGGCCAGGGCGGCCTGCAGGTGCTGCCAGGCAAGGAGATGGAAAGCCAGGAATGGACCAGCGTGGAGCCTGCCGACGACGTGATCACCTGCAACATCGGCGACATGCTGATGCGCTGGAGCGATGACGTGCTGCCCTCGAACTTCCATCGCGTGCGCTGCCCGCGTGCGGATGAGTACCTGGGGCCGCGCTACAGCATCGCCTTCTTCTGCCAGGCCAATGAAGAGGCGGTCATCGAAGGTCCGCAGAAGAAGTACCCGCCAATCACGGGCGGCGATTACCTGCGCGAACGCATCATGGCGAATTTCACCAAGTATTGAACCGCTTGCAGGGGGCTGTTCGTGCCTTGGCGAAGGGGTGCGAGTGGCTTCCGGCAGCACTTGCGCCCGCAGCTGTCTTCTGGCACAGAAACTGCATACAAAATCGCCAGCCCGGCTGGCTTGAGCCACGCTTGGCAGGATTGTTTTCCCGCCCCCACTCATGGAGAGTTCACTATGTTTCAAAAATCGCTCGTGCCTGCTGCCATCGCCTTGCTGCTGACCAGCACTGCGGCCCTGGCCCAAAGCAGCGTCACCATCAGCGGCACGGCCGACATGTATGTCGGCTCGATCAAGTATGCCGGCACCGATCGTCTGAGCAAGGTCGGCAGCGGCGGCATGACCACCTCGTGGCTGGGCTTCTCCGGCACCGAGGATCTGGGCAACGGCCTCAAGGCCGGCTTCGCCTTCGGCTCCTTCATCCGCATGGATAGCGGCTCCTATGGCCGCTTCAATGGCGACACGACCTATGCGCGCGATGCCAACGTCAGTCTCAGTGGCGGTTTCGGCGGCCTCAAGCTCGGCCGCAGCAGCTCGCCGAACTTCGTGCCTTCGCTGTTGGTCAACCCGTTCGGTGCCTCGTTCGCGTTCTCGCCGCTGATCCAGCACATGGACATGACCAACGTGCCGGGCTACGTCAAGACGGCGCAGGCGGATACGGGCTGGAGCAATCAGGTCGTCTACAGCACGCCCAAGCTTGGCGGCCTGACCGTGAACCTGCACTACCAGTTCAGCAATCTGTCGTCGCCGGATGACAACAAGAACAACGCGGCCATCAGCGCCACCTACTTCAGCGGTCCGCTGACGCTGGCGGGCTTTTATGAGCAGGCCGAGCTGACCAATCCCAATGTCAGTGCGCGTGCCTTCAAGACCAGCGACTGGATGATCGGCGGCGCCTATGACTTCAAGTTCGTCAAGGCTTTCCTGAGCTATGGCGCCGCCGATGACATGGCCATCGACGGCGATGATGCCGGCACCCTGCAGGTGGGCGCCAGTGTGCCATTGGGGGCCGGCAAGCTGCTGGCTTCCTATGCTCAGACCAACTATGACCCGGGCGCCAGCAGCGACCTCAAGCGCAAGACCCTGTCCGTGGGCTACGACTACCCGTTCTCCAAGCGCACCGATCTCTACACCGTGGTGATGCATGACCGCTTCACCGGCACCAACAGCGGCACCAGCTATGCGGTGGGCCTGCGCCACAACTTCTGATTTTGAGGTTTGCATGGCCCAAGAGGGGTGCCCGGCGGCGTGATTCGATGAGCTGAAGGCCGCCTCGCTTTTCCTGCATGTTTGCGCCAACCGGTCCCTGTGCCGGTTGGCGCATTTTTGTGCCTGTTGTCGGTAGATCGAACGTCCCGAGACCTTGGCGTCACTAGAATGTCGAACAGGAGGCGCCAGCCGGCGCCCCGGTCCATCTTGACGGAGCACGCAGCATGTCATCCCCCGCACTGGAGTGCTTCTTCTATCACAGTGTGCTGGCCGACGGCCAGGACGCTGGTTGTGTCAGCGACATCATCCGCACCGCCCGGCGCTTCAATGCGGAGCACGACATCACTGGTGTGCTGGTGTTCGATGGCGAGCATTTCTGCCAGTATCTCGAAGGACCGGCCGGCCCGCTGGGCCAGTTGATCGGGCGCCTGATGATGGATCCGCGCCACCAGGGGTTCATGCCGCTGATCCACCAGCCGCTGCAGTCGCCGCGGCGCTATGCGGGCTGGTCAATGGCCTTTGCATTGCTCGATGACAGTGCCGTGCTGGCTCCCTTGCTGGAGCGGGATGCGGATACCGCTCTGGGGTACCTGGAGGAAATCCAGTGCAAGCTGGATATGGCCTGACAGGGGTCGCGACAAAAAAGCAAGAGGGATGCCATCATGCATCCCCCTTGCCTTTACCTTTGCCTTTCCCTTTTGGGCGAGCCGCTCTGGTGCGGCAACCGGGGGTTAGGCCCCGCGGCAGGCTTCAGCTCTGCGAGCCGCGACGCGACCAGCCGGTGGTGTGCTTCTCGACCAGGCTGAAGAGTTCGTAGCAGGCCATGGCCATGGCGCCGATCACCATCAGGCCGGCGAAGGCCAGGCCCATCTGCATCGACGAGCCCGCCGAGATCAGCAGGTAGCCGATCCCCTCGTTGGACGCGGTCATCTCCGAGACGGTGGTGCCCACGAAGGCCAGCGTGATGGCGACCTTCAGCGAAGCGAAGAAGTAGGGCAGCGAGCGCGGCAGGCCGATCTTCATCAGCACGTCCCAGCGTTTGGCACCGAGCACGCGCAGCACGTCCTCAAGCTCGGGCTCCAGTGTCGCCAGGCCGGTGGCGATGTTGACCATGATGGGAAAGAAGCTGATCAGGAAGGCGGTGAGGATGGCCGGGCCCACGCCGATGCCGAACCACACCACCAGGATGGGCACGAAGGCGGCCTTGGGCAGCGCGTTGAAGGCCGTCATCAGCGGATAGACCGCGGCATAGGCCAGGCGTGATGAGCCGATCAGAAAGCCCAGCAGCACGCCCACCACGATGGAGATGCCAAAACCGGCCATGGTCACCCAGAAGGTGCGCCAGGCGTGGCCGGCGATCACGGTCTTGTACTCCCAGAACTGCTCCCAGATGCGCATCGGGCTCGGGAAGATGAATTCGGAGATGTTCAGCGCCGAGCAGATGATCTGCCACAGCGCCAGGATGACCACCAGCAGGATCCACGGCGACCAGGTCTCGAACAGTTTGCGGTTTTTCATGGCATGTGCTCCTTGCGGCGTCTCACTGGCTGATGACCGGGCTTTCGCCGGTGACATGGGCGCCCTGGCGGATGGCGCCGATGTGGCCGCGCAACTCCAGCACGATGTCGGTGAATTCCTTGGTGTAGGTCACTTCCAGTTCGCGCGGGCGCGGCAGTTCGATCTCGCGCCTGACGACGAAGCGGCCGGGGCTCTTGCTCATCACATACACGGTGTCGGCCAGGAACACCGATTCGCGCAGGTCGTGCGTGACCAGGATGACGTTGAATTTCTGCTCGGTCCAGAGGTCGCGCAGGATGCACCACAGCTCCTCGCGCGTGAAGGCATCGAGGGCGCCGAAGGGTTCGTCGAGCAGCAGCATTTTGGGTTCGTGGATCAGCGCGCGGCAGATGCTGGCGCGCTGCTGCATGCCGCCCGAGAGCTCCCAGGGGTATTTGTCCTCGTAGCCGGCCAGGCCGACCTTCTGCAACAGGCGGCGCGCGCGCTCGACGTATTCCTTGTGCTTTTTCTTGAAGCTGCTGCGGTAGGGCTCGACGATCTCCAGCGGCAGCAGCACGTTGTCCACGGTGGTGCGCCAGGGCAGCAGCGAGGGCGACTGGAAGGCCATGCCGGAGATCTTCAGCGGCCCGGTGACGGGCTGGCCGTCGATGCGGATCTTGCCGATCGAGGGCATGCGCAGGCCCGTGGTCAGCTTCATGAAGGTGGACTTGCCGCAGCCCGACGGGCCGACGATGGCGATGAATTCACCTTCCTGGATCTGCAGGTTGATGGCTTCGACGGCGAACTGGTTGGCTGCCAGCAGCTCTTCGTTGTAGGCGAGCCAGACATCGCGGAAATCCACGAAGGGGCGGGAGGCTGTTGCAGTGCTCATCGGGAGTCCTCATGGGCGGTAAAGGCTGAAGGGCGGCGCTGACATGCCGACGGCCGGCAAGGGCCGGTCCGCGCACGCAGGCCGGGCATGCCAGGCGCACGGGCACGCGGCATCGGCCTCAGGGCTTGGGCAGCACGTCCGCAGCCTCGGCCGGCAGGAAGCTGCCGTCCCACACCACGGCCGGGTCCACCGGGGTCTTGGTCTCGAAGGTGGTGCTGACCTGCTCGGCCATCAGCGCCAGGCGCGCGGCGTCGATCTGGCCAAAGCCTTCGCGGCGTGCGTCGTCGGTATTGACCACGGTGTTGATGGCGAGTTGGAGGCGGCGTGTCTCCAGCTCGGAGTTGATGAGGCCGTCGCGCGCCTTGACCGATTCGATGGCGGTGGCCGGATCGGCCATCACATCCTTGGCGCCCTTGGCGAAGGCGGCCAGGAAGGCCTTGACGGCTTCGGGCTTCTCGGCGAGCAGCTTGGGCGTGGCGATGATGGCGTTGCCGTAGAGCTTGACGCCATAGTCGGGGTAGGGCAGCACGGTCACGTCAGCGGCCTTGACGCCGCGTGTCTCCAGGTTCAGCAGCGAGGTGAAGGTGAAGCCGGTGATGGCGTCGATGTCGCCGCGGATCAGCATGGTCTCGCGCAGCGGTGGGTCCATGGAGGTCCAGCTCACGTTGGTGATGCCGTTGGCCTGGGCAAACAGCGGGAAGGCGCGGCGACCGGCATCGAACACCGGCGCACCCAGCTTCTTGCCGCTGAGATCCGCCGGCGTGGTGATGCCGCTCTTCTTCAGCGCCATGACCGAGGCGGGCGTGTTGTTGTAGACCATCATGATCGCCACCGGCTTGGTCGGAGCATCGGGGTTGTTGGCGTGGAATTCCATCAGCGCCGCCAGATCGGCGAAACCGATGTCGTAGGAGCCCGAGGCCACCCGGGTGACGGCGCCCCCCGAGCCGTTGCCGGCGTCGACGCTGACGTCCAGCCCGGCTTCCTTGAAGTAGCCCTTGGCGGCGGGATGCGTGAAGAAGGCCGCTGGCCCCTCGAAACGCCAGTCGAGCTGGAACTTGATCGGCGTGGTCTGCGCCTGTGCCAGGCCCCAGCTCGTGGCAGTGACCATCAGCAGGGCGGTCTTGATGAAAAAGCGTTTGTCCATGGCAGGCTCCTGAGGGCAAGGGTGGAGGAAAAATCCGGTTGCACTCGCTTACGCAAGATCAATGCCTGTTCTGGATATGAGCGGTCGGCAGAAAAATTGTATGCAATCAATCCGGTGTGTTGGTTGCCTCAATGCGTTGTGCGCGACGGCCAGAGCACCGATGCACAAGGCATGAATGCATCAATATGGTGCAATTCAGTGTGCAAAATGGCATTGATGGGGCGTTTATAAGGAGGTCTGCCTTGTATTGGTGCAATCTCGTTCAGGCAGATTGCATGCAGTTCACCCTTGAACAGGTTCTTGTCCCTTGGCTTGCGCTTGGACTTGAGCCTGGACTTCGTCCTGGCCGGCGGCCTGGCGGCCACGGGTGGTGCGGCGCGGTGCATCCAAGCTCAGATTGGCCTCGACATGTTCGAGGTGTTCGTCCAGCACGCGGGCGGCCAGTTCGGCATCCCGTCTGGCCAGCGCCTGCACGATCAGGCTGTGTTCGTCGTGCGAATGGGCGGCAGCGCTGCTGCTCTGGTACATCAGCGTGATCAGGTCGCAACGCGAGATCAGTTCGCGCAGCATCTGGGCCAGCACCTCATTGCCCAGCATTTCGGCCATGCGCACATGGAAGTCGCCCAGCAGTTCAGTGCGCCCCTGGACATTGCGCCCTTCCAGCGCCGCCTGCTCGCGCTTGACATGCAGCCGCAGTGCGCGCAGCTGCGTGGCGGTGATCTGCGCGGCCAGTTGGCGCATCATCGCCCCTTCGAGCATGCGCCGCACGGCAAAGACCTCGCGGGCTTCTTGCACCGAAGGACTGGCCACGAAGGCGCCACGCGCCGGCTCCAGCGTCACCAGCTTCTGCTGCGCCAGTTGCAGCAGGGCCTGGCGCACCAAGGTGCGAGAGACGCCGAAGCTGGCGGCGAGTTTTTGTTCGGTGAGCTTGGCACCGGGACGCAGGCGCTGCTCGACGATGGCCTGCGTCAACGCATTGGCGATGATGCTGGTGGAAGATGCGTGCGGGTAGGTGCTGGACATGGGGTGGCGGGGGGCAATGGTATGCACCTCCGGCAAGCAAGCCGTGTGCCGCCCGATCGGATGGACGGCATGGGCCGGCCATGGACTGCTGGCGCCAGCCCCTCCTTGAACAGGCTGTCTGGATACGGTGCTTCAGCCCAGCGGGTTGCCGTCGATGTTGGCGACGATGCCATGGATGATCTTGTCGCCACCTTCCTTCCACAATCCGTCGTACCAGGTCTGCGTGACAGCCGGGTCCTTGGCATGGGTGATGTCGCAGCGCTTGCGCGCGCGAAGCACCAGTTCGGCAGTGCGCTGGTTGCGGCGGTTCTGGTAGCGCACCAGTGCATCCTCGACGCCCAGGGTGTTGGTCTGCAGCGCCATGGCCAGAACCACGGCATCCTCCATGGCCTGGCAGCCACCCTGGCCGATGTCGGGCGTGGTGCTGTGCGCCGCGTCGCCCAGCAGCGCCACGCGGCCCCGGGTCCATTGCATGAACGGCTCGATGTCATGGATCTCGACGCGGTTGGTGGCCTGCGGGTCGATGCGTTCGATCAGTCTTTGCACCGGCTGCGCCCAGCCCTTGAAGTACGTCTTCAGCAAGGCCTGGTATTGCTCCTTTTCATTGGGCAGTCCCTTGGGCAGCGGCACGTCGAAGAAGAAATAGAAGCGATGGTCCGCAATGGGCATGACGGAGACGCGCTTGCCTTCGCCGACGAAGGTGGTCCACTGGTCGGCCGGTGCGATGTCCGCGTCGATCTCGACCAGCCCGTTCCAGTTGACGTAGCCGGCATAGCGGCGCTCGGGCTGGCTGCCCAGCACGTGGGCGCGCACGGTGGAGTGGGTGCCGTCCGCGCCGATCAGCAGGTCGCCGCTGACACGGCTGCCATCGGCAAAGACGGCCGTGACCTGCGCGCCATCGTCTTCCACTCCCGCCAGGGCCATGCCCAGGTGCACGTCTTGCGGGCCGAATTCCTCCAGCAGCATGTTCTGCAATGCACCGCGCGCCACCGGGTAGGGGCGCTGGCCGACCTGCTGCACCAGCGGTGCGAGGCTGAAACGCGTCATGGTTTCACCGGAAGCGCCATCGACGTATGCCATGAAATCCATGCGGCCGCCCAGTGCCGCGATCTGTTGCTCCAGCCCCAGGTAATTGAGGCACTTGACGCCGTTGGACCACAGCGAGATGGCGGCGCCCACGGGTTTGATTTCGGTGACGCGCTCATAGACCTGCACGTCATGGCCGAGACGCTGGAGTGCGATGCCGGCGCTCAGGCCGCCCATGCCTGCGCCAATGATGGTGATCTTCATGCTTTTCATCCTTGTATGCCCGCGCCATCGTTGTGCCATGGCCCATCCGCAGCGAAAACGCTTGGGAGGATGGGCGTGGAGCCGGCCGCCCTGGCGCGACGGTGGCGCGGGGCGGCCGGCCTGTTACACGATGGCGCAGCAGGTTGTGAAATGGTGCCGGTAAATCGTATACAAGAATCGTGCCGTAATCGGCTGCATCCTGATCTGCCGCGTGTGTGGCGGCAGAATGGCGGCCCAGTCCGAGCCAGCCAGCGGGGTCGGGGCGGCGACGATGACACGCCCTACAATGCCAGCCGTTCTTCAATCGAATTTCGCCGCTCCCTGCCGATGCGATGCAGGTGCCGCGCCAGTCTGAATTGCCCATGTCCACCGATATCACTCCCGACTCCGTATCCGCAGACGCTTCGACGACCGAATCGCCCGAACACCTCGATGGCATCGGCAGTGGCGCTGGTGATGGCGCTCTGCCACCGCCTGCCAGCGCGGCGCCGGCCATCACCGATGACGATGGTTCCTCGCTGGCTGCTTATGCGCAGCGCGCCTATCTGGAGTACGCGCTTTCGGTCGTCAAGGGCCGTGCGCTGCCCGATGTGGTCGATGGTCAGAAGCCCGTGCAGCGCCGCATCCTCTACACCATGGACCAGATGGGCCTGGGCTACAGCGGCAACACCGCTGCCAGGCCGGTCAAGAGCGCGCGCGTGGTCGGCGACGTGCTGGGCAAGTACCATCCGCATGGCGACAGCGCCGCCTATGACGCGCTGGTGCGCATGGCACAGGATTTCAGCCAGCGCTACCCGCTCATCGACGGACAGGGCAACTTCGGCAGCCGCGATGGCGATGGCGCTGCCGCCATGCGCTACACCGAGGCACGGCTGGCCAAGATCACGCGCCTGCTGCTCGAGGAGATCGACCAGGGCACGGTGGATTTCGTGGCCAACTACGATGGCTCGTTCCAGGAGCCTGCTCAATTGCCGGCGCGCCTGCCTTTCACGCTGCTCAACGGCGCCAGCGGGATTGCGGTGGGCATGGCCACCGAGATTCCCAGCCACAACCTGCGCGAGGTGGCCGACGCCGCGGTAGCGCTGATCAAGAATCCGAAGCTGGCCGACGAGGAACTCTTCACCCTGATTCCGGGGCCGGACTTCCCCGGCGGCGGCCAGATCATCAGCCCGGCGCACGACATTGCCGCGGCCTACCAGGGCGGGCGCGGCTCGCTCAAGGTGCGGGCGCGCTGGACCATCGAGGAACTGGCGCGCGGCCAGTGGCAGATGGTGGTGACCGAACTGCCACCCAACGTCAGTGCGCGCAAGATCCTCGAGGAAATCGAGGAACTCACCAATCCCAAGCTCAAGGCCGGCAAGAAGGCCCTGACGCAGGAGCAGACCCAGGTCAAGGCCACCGTGCTGTCCGTGCTCGACGGCGTGCGCGACGAATCCAGCAAGGATGCGCCGGTGCGCCTGGTGATCGAGCCCAAGAGCAGCCGCACCGGGCAGCAGGAGCTGATTGCCACGCTGCTGGCGCAGACCAGCCTGGAGACCTCCGCGCCGATCAACCTGACCATGATCGGCATCGACGGCCGGCCCATGCAGAAATCGCTGCGACAGGTGCTGGCAGAGTGGATCGACTTCCGTCGCCAGACCATCACGCGGCGCAGCCAGCACCGCCTGGAGAAGGTGCTCGACCGCATCCACATCCTCGAAGGCCGCCAGCTCATCCTGCTCAATATCGACGAGGTGATCGCCATCATCCGCGCCAGCGACGAGCCCAAGGCCGCGCTGATGGCGCGTTTCAACCTCTCGGAGCGGCAGGCCGAGGACATCCTGGAAATCCGCCTGCGCCAACTGGCGCGGCTCGAAGCCATCAAGATCGAGCAGGAACTCGCCGAACTGCGCGGCGAGCAGCAGAAGCTCGAGGACATCCTCGCCAACCCCGGCAGCCTCAAGCGCCTGATGGTCAAGGAAATCGAGGCCGATGCCAGGGAATTCGCCGATGCACGCCGCACCCTGATCCAGGAGGAAAAACGTGCCGTTGCCGAAGTCAAGGTCCTGGACGAGCCCGTCACCGTGGTGGTGTCCGAAAAGGGCTGGGTGCGTGCGCGCACCGGCCACGGCCACGACGCGCAGGGCTTTGCCTTCAAGGCTGGCGATGCGCTCTATGGCACCTTCGAATGCCGCACCGTGGATACGCTGCTGGCCTTCGGCAGCAATGGCCGCGTGTACTCGGTGCCGGTGGCGGCCTTGCCCGGCGCGCGCGGCGATGGCCAGCCGCTCACCACCCTGATCGAGCTGGAAAAGGGCACCGACCTCGTGCACTACTTCGCCGGCCCGGCCGAGGCGCTGCTGCTGCTGGCGGGCTCGGGCGGCTACGGCTTTCTTTCCAAGGTGGCCCACATGGTCTCGCGCCAGAAGGCCGGCAAGGCCTTCATCAGCGTGGGCGAAGGCGAGACCCTGTGCGCGCCCTCGCATGCGGAGGGCAGCACAGCCTCGGTGGAACTGCCCGCCGCCACCCACGTTTGCGCCGTCTCCACCGGCGGGCGCATCCTCACTTTCGCCATCGGCGACGTCAAGCAACTGGCCAATGGCGGCCGTGGCGTGGTACTGCTGGACCTCGAGCCCAAGGACGCACTGGCCGGTGCCGCTGCCTACACGCGCAGCGTGCGCATCGCCGGCATCGGCCGCGGCGGCAAGGAGCGCGAGGAAACGCTGGAGATTCGCAGCCTCAACAACGCGCAGGGCAAGCGCGCCAACAAGGGCAAGAAAGGCGACTTCGGCTTCAAGCCGAATGCGGTCACGCGGGTGCTGTGAGCTGCCGCACGACGGGAGATTCCCGGTGCTGGCGAGCACGCTGGTGACCGTCGTTTTAGCGCCATGCGTCGTGCGCCGTGCAGCGCGGCTTCCCGGGATGTGCCGGGTTTGAGCTCGGCCGTTGTGGCAGGCTGAGTTGTGCCGCCTCGCTGGGCCGCGCTCATTCGACCGTCACGCTCTTGGCCAAATTACGCGGCTTGTCCACGTCGGTGCCCTTGCCGAGGGCGGTATGGTAGGCCAGCAGCTGCAGCGGCACCACGTGCAGGATGGGGCTGAGCAGGCCGTAGTGCTCGGGCATGCGGATCACGTGGGTGCCGGTGTCGCTGGTGATGTTGGTCTCGGCATCGGCCAGTACGTAGAGCACGCCGCCGCGCGCGCGCACTTCCTGCATGTTGCTCTTGAGCTTTTCCAGCAGCGCGTCGTTGGGCGCCACCACCACCACCGGCATGGCGCTGGTCACCAGAGCCAGCGGGCCGTGCTTGAGTTCCCCGGCAGGGTAGGCCTCGGCGTGGATGTAGCTGATTTCCTTGAGTTTGAGCGCGCCTTCGAGTGCGATCGGGTAGTGCATGCCGCGGCCGAGGAAGAGAGCGTTCTCCATGCGCGTGAAGGATTGCGCCCAGCTGATGACCTGCGGCTCCAGCGCCAGCACGGCCTGCACGGCGCTGGGGATGTGGCGCAGCTGCTGCAGGTGGTCGTTGATGGTCTCGTCGTCCAGGCTGCCCTTGGTCTGCGCCAGCGCCAGTGTCAGCAGGTACAGGCCTGCCAACTGGGTGGTGAAGGCCTTGGTGGAAGCCACGCCGATCTCGACGCCGGCGCGGGTGATGTAGGAGAGCGCACACTCGCGCACCATGGTGCTGGTGGCGACGTTGCACACCGTCAGCGTGTGCGTGTGACCCAGCCCCTTGGCATGGCGCAGCGCGGCCAGCGTGTCGGCGGTCTCGCCCGACTGGCTGATGACGACCACCAGCGCTTTGGGGTTGGGCACCGATTCGCGGTAGCGGTACTCGCTGGCGATCTCCACCTGTACCGGGATGCGCGCCAGCGCCTCGATCCAGTACTTGGCCACCAGCCCGCTGTAGTAACTGGTGCCACAGGCGAGGATGAGCAGCGAATCGATCTCCTGAAAACGCCGCCAGGCACCGTCGCCGAACAATTCGGGGCTGATGGCGAGCACGTCGGTGAGCGTGTCGGAGAGGGCGCGCGGCTGCTCGAAGATCTCCTTTTGCATGTAGTGCTGATAGGGTTCGAGCTCGACGGCGGCGGCAAAAGCCTGCACGGTTTGCACCGGGCGCTGCTCGGGCGTGAGGGCGCGGCCCCCGGCATCGCAGATCCAGTAACGGCTGGCCTGCAGGTCCACCAGGTCGCCTTCTTCCAGGTAGACGATCTGGTCGGTCACACCGGCCAGCGCCATGGCATCGCTGGCGACGAAGTGGCCGCCTTGCTCGGCCGCCACGCCCAGCACCAGCGGCGAGCCGGCGCGCGCGCCCACCAGGCGGTGCGGCTCGTCACGGTGGATCACGGCCAGCGCATAGGCGCCGCGCAGCTGCGCGATGGCCGCCTGCAGGGCCTCGAACAGGTCGCCGTTGTAGCAGCTGTCGATCAGGTGGGCGACGACCTCGCTGTCGGTGTCGCTGAAGAAACGGTAGTCCCTGGCTTCGAGCGCGCGGCGCAGTTCCTCGTAGTTCTCGATGATGCCGTTGTGCACCAGCGCGACGCGCGCGACCGATTCGGGCGGAAAGGCCTCGCGCTGGCCGGGACCGAAGCTGAAGTGCGGGTGGGCGTTGGCCATCGAGGGTTCGCCATGCGTGGCCCAGCGCGTGTGGGCAATGCCGGTGGCTTCGTGCAGGTTCTCGGCCTGTACCTGGGCCTGCAGTTCGGCCACCCGCGCGGTGCTGCGGGTGCGGTGCAGGCCGGCACCCGAGGCCGGGTTCAGGCTGGCCATGTGCACGGCCAGGCCGCACGAGTCATAGCCGCGATACTCAAGCCGGCGCAGACCCTGCAGCAGCACTGGCACCACATCCTGGCGGGAGACGCCGCCGACGATTCCACACATCGCAAAACTCCTGAACTGGTTGCATGAGGTCTGGATGCTAGTGTGGTTGGCGGAATATGTGCTTGCAAAAATGGGTTTTACATGAAATAAAATTGCAAAAAAATGCAGGTCCAATCATTTATTTCATTGATTGATAATCTATGAATGAAAATTTCGACACCATTGACATCCGTCTGCTTGAACAACTGCAGATGGATGCCAGCCAGAGCAACCAGCAACGGGCCGCGCAGCTTGGCATTTCGCCGGCTACCTGCCTGCGCCGCACGCGGCGCCTGCGTGCACTGGGCGTGCTGGAGAAGGAGGTGGCCATCCTCGACCCCGAAGCATTGGCGCGTTGCACGGGTGCGCCCCAACCGCTGGCCTGCGTCGCCGAGATCAGCCTGGACCGCCAGTCGCAGGAAGCATTGCAGGCTTTCGAGGCACGGGCCGTGGTCGAGGCCGGCGTGCAGCAGTGCTGGCGGGTGTCGTCGGGGCCGGATTTCGTGCTGATCGTGCAGGTGGCCGACATGCAGGCCTACCAGTTTTTGGCGCAACGCCTGTTTGGCGAGGATGCCAATGTGCGCAACGTCAAGACCTATTTCGTCACGCGGCGGGCCAAATTCTCCACACGGATGCCGATTGCCGCGGTGGATGCTGCGGCCAGCGCCATAGCGGTTGCCGATTGAGGTGGGGCAGGGCGCGGACCCGCGCGGCGGCTTCATCGGCCGGCCGCCATGAATCTGTAGAATAGCGTTTTTAACAGCCATCCCCGTCCGCCATGTCTGCCTGGGTCCTGCCCGACCACATTGCCGATATCCTGCCGTCAGAGGCACGCCACATGGAGGAGTTGCGGCGCAGCCTGCTCGACGTGGCAGCCACCTATGGCTATGAATTGGTCATTCCGCCGCTGATGGAGTACCTGGAGTCGCTGCTCACCGGCACCGGCCAGGCCCTCGATCTGCAGACCTTCAAGACGGTGGATCAGCTCTCAGGGCGCACGGTCGGCATCCGCGCCGACAGCACGCAGCAGGTCGCCCGCATCGATGCCCATCTGCTCAACCGCGCCGGCGTGGCGCGCCTGTGTTATTGCGGCCCGGTGCTGCACACCATGCCCGAGCGCCCCTATGCTTCACGCGAGCCGCTGCAGTTCGGTGCCGAGATCTACGGTCATGACGGCCTCGAAGCCGATCTGGAGGCCCTCTCGCTGGCGCTCGACTGCCTGCGCAAGGCCGCCGTCAGCAACCCGATGGTGGTGATGGGCGACGTGCGCATCGCCCGCAGCCTGATGGGCGGCGTGATGGTCGGCATGGACACGCTGCGCGCCGTGCATGCGGCGCTGGCAGCCAAGGACGCCTCGACACTGGCACAGCTCACCGAAACCTTTCCCGCCGCGTCGCGCGAGGGCCTGATGGCCCTGCTCGATCTTTATGGCGGTCCCGAAGTGCTGGAAGCGGCGCGCGCGCGCCTAGCGCATTTCCCGCAGGCGCTCAAGGTGCTGGGCGAGCTCGAGTGGATCGGTGCGCGGATGGGTACGGATGCCGCCGTTGGCTACGATCTGGCCGACCTGCAGGGTTACGCCTACTACAGCGGCCTGCGCTTTACCATGTACGCTGACCGATGCACCGATGCGCTGGTGCGCGGCGGTCGCTACGACGAGGTGGGCGCGGCCTTCGGGCGGAACCGCCCGGCGGCGGGCTTCAGCCTCGATATCAAGCAACTGGTCAGCGTGGCCGCCCAGCGGCCGCTACAGGCCGCCATTCGCGCGCCCTGGTCCGAGGATGGGGCGCTGGGCGCGCTGATCCGCAGCCTGCGCCAGGCTGGCGAGACGGTGATTTGCGCCTTGCCCGGCCATGCCTCCGAGGTCGATGAATTTCTGTGCGATCGCGAACTGGTGCACGAAGACGGCAATTGGCGGGTTCATCCCCTGCAGGCACATTCCCAATGAACGGCGTGATGGCCCTGGTGTCCGGTTGCATAAGTTTGCGTCGCACCGAAAACGTCCTGCGCCCCGGCTGCAAGGCGGTTTGAATGCGGCAGGACTTGTGCAACCAGACACTGGCCATCGCCACATGACATGGGCCGCGCAGGCCTGCCGCGTGCTGGGCGCGTGAGCGGATTGGGCGGATTTTCAGGTTTTTCTTTGTTTGGACGGATTTCGACATGAATACAACGGCAACTGCGACAGCTGCGGGGACTGCGGCACGGGCAACCCAGGCCAAAGGCCGCAATGTAGTGGTGGTCGGCACCCAGTGGGGTGACGAAGGCAAGGGCAAGCTGGTCGACTGGCTGACCGAGAGCGCCCAGGGCGTGGTGCGCTTTCATGGTGGACACAACGCCGGCCACACGTTGGTCATCAATGGTGTGCGCACGGCCCTGCACCTGGTGCCCAGCGGCATCATGCGCGCGGGCGTCAAGTGCTACATCGGCAATGGCGTGGTGGTCTCGGTGGCCAAGCTGATCGAGGAAGTCGCCGGCCTGGAAGCGGCGGGCGTCAAGGTGCGCGAACGCCTGCGCGTGAGCGAGGCCTGCCCGCTGATCCTGCCTCCGCACGCCTATCTGGACGTGATGCGCGAACTGGCCCGGGAAAAGAGCGGCAGCGAGAAGATCGGCACCACCGGGCGCGGCATCGGCCCGGCCTACGAGGACAAGGTGGCGCGCCGCGCGCTGCGCGTGCAGGATCTGCTGCATCCCGACCGCTTCGCCAGAAAGCTCAAGGAACTGCTGGGCCTCTATAACCTGCTGCTCACCGAGTTGCTGCACTCGGCCGAGACGCCGGTGCCCGAGAACCTGCAGCCCTATGTGAAGAATGGCGAGCTGCAGTTCGAGCCGATCTACGAGGAGGCCATGCGCCACGCCGAGTGGCTGCGGCCCATGATCGCCGACGTTTCGGTGGAACTCAACGAGGCGCACCTGAAAGGCGAGAACCTGCTGTTCGAAGGCGCGCAGGGCACCTTGCTGGACGTGGACCACGGCACCTACCCGTTCGTGACCTCCAGCAACTGCGTGGCCGGCAATGCCGCTGCCGGCGCCGGCGTGGGCCCGCAGCTGCTGCATTACGTGCTGGGCATCACCAAGGCTTATTGCACCCGCGTGGGCAGTGGTCCGTTCCCGACCGAGCTGGAATGGGAAAAGCCCGGCACGCCCGGCTACCACATGAGCACCGTCGGTGCCGAAAAGGGGGTGACCACCGGCCGCAGCCGCCGCTGCGGCTGGTTCGACGCGGCGCTGCTCAAGCGCAGCGCCCAGGTCAATGGCCTCACGGGCCTGTGCATCACCAAGCTCGACGTGCTCGACGGCCTCGACAAGCTGCAGCTGTGCGTGGGCTATGAGCTCGATGGCCGCCGCATCGACATCCTGCCGCTGGGTGCCGACGACATTGCCGAGTGCAAGCCGATCTACGAAACGATCGACGGCTGGAGCGAATCGACCGTGGGTGTGACCGAGTACGACAAGCTGCCGGCCAATGCGCGGCACTACCTCGAGCGCATCGAGGCCATCACCGGTGTGCCCGTAGCCATCATCTCCACCAGCCCGGACCGCGACCACACCATTCTGCGCCACAAGCCGTTCGAATACGGCCTGAGCGTCTGAACCGCTGAGCGCGGGCAGGCCACAAGACCCCAGAGGCGGGTTCCGATCCGCCCTTCGTCACCCCTTACACCACGAGGACATCCCATGCTGACCGAAGATGGCAAACACCTGTATGTCAGTTACCACGAATACCATGTGCTGGTCGAGAAGCTGGCCCTGATGGTGCACCGCTCCGGCTGGCAGTTCGACATCATCCTGTGCCTGGCGCGCGGGGGCATGCGGCCCGGTGACATCCTCAGCCGCATCTTCGACAAGCCGTTGGCCATCATGTCCACCAGTTCCTACCGCGCCGAGGCTGGCACCGTGCAGGGGCACCTGGACCTGGCCAAGTACATCACCACGCCCAAAGGCCAGGTGGCCGGGCGCGTGCTGCTGGTCGATGACCTGGCCGACACGGGCCACACCCTCGCGGCCGTGGTGAAGATGCTGCGCGAGGAGTACCCGCCGATCACCGAACTGCGCACCGGGGTGATCTGGACCAAGGGTGTCTCGACCTTCCAGGCCGAGTATTCGGTCGAGCACCTGCCGACCAATCCGTGGATCCATCAGCCGTTCGAGCATTACGACAACATGACGCCGGAGCAGCTCGAGAAAAAGTGGAGCCTGTGAGCGCCGCCGCAGCAGCAGCAGCGCTGCGCGCCTGAACCAGCACGCCGCCAGGATCATCCATGGACACGCGCAACAGTACCCGTGTGGCGGCCACTCCCGCCCCCTCTGCCACTGTCGGTGCCGCCTGTCCTTCCTGCGGTGCGGCGATGGAGGTGCTGGAGCTGGAGTCCAACCAGGGCCAGCCGCTCGAACTCGATCTGTGCTTTGCCTGCCACGGCATCTGGTTCGACCATCGCGAGAGCCTGCAGCTCTCGCCCGCCTCCATCCTCGCGCTGTTCAAGACGTTGCACGCACACCGCGACGAGCCCCATCAGCCGCTGCGCGAGCGCATGCGCTGCCCGCGCGGGCCCGAGGCGCTGGAGCGTGGCGCCGACCGCACCAAGAGCGGGGTCTATGTGGTCTACCGATGTCCTGAGCGGCATGGCCGCTTCAGCACTTTCGCCTCGTTCATGGTCGAGAAAGGCTTCGTGCGCCACCTGAATGGCGCCGAGATCCATGCGCTGGCGCGGCAGGTGCGGGTGATCCATTGCAGCAGTTGCGGCGCGGCTGTTGATCTGCGCCGCGACCATGCGTGCCCGTATTGCCGCTCGGCCTTTTCGCTGCTGGATCCGCAGGCGGTCGAGCAGGCGCTGGCCCGCTACCAGGGTGCGGCAGGCGGATCCGTATCCGCCGTGGAGCCAGGCGCTTCCACCACTATGGCGCCCCAGGCGGCCGAGACCTCCGCGGAGGTACTGGTTGCGCAGGAACGGGTACGCATGGAGCACCGGCGCAGGGCCCAGGAACGCCGCCACGAGCCGTTAAGTGGCGGACTCTTCGAGGACGAACTCTGGTCCACCGGGCTGGAACTGGTCTGGCGCACCATCGGCCGCCTGCTGCGCTGAGAGGCGCTGATGGATGCGTGATGCGCGCCGCACGGATGGCGCTGCGGCGTTGCAGGGCTTCAGGCAAACAGATCGCCGGTGCCGGATGCCTCCGGCGGTGCCGCGGCCGCCGAGGCAGATGAACGGCCGGCTGATTCGAGCAACTGCAGCAGGCCGGCCTCGTCGAGCAGCGGCACGCCCAACTCTTCGGCCTTGGCCAGTTTGCTGCCGGCCTCGGCACCGGCCACCACATAGTGGGTCTTCTTGCTGACCGAGCCGGACACCTTGGCGCCCAGGGCTTCGAGCCGCTCCTTGGCCTGCTCGCGGCTGAGCGTCGGCAAGGTGCCGGTCAGCACGAAGGTCTGGCCGGCCAGCGGCTGGCTGGCGGCGTCGCTCGCGGCCAAGCCTTCGCTCTCGGGCCAGTGTAGGCCCTGCGCCTGCAGGTCGGCAATCACCTCGCGGTTGTGGGGCTGCTGGAAGAAGGTGTGGATGCTTTGCGCCACTACCGGACCCACGTCGCGGATGCCCAGCAGCTGCGCCTCGCTGGCCACATCGGCGGGCGTGGCACCCATCAGTGCGGGCAGGCTGCCGAAGTAGCGGGCGATGTCCTTGGCGGTGCGTTCGCCCACATGGCGGATGCCCATCCCGAACAGAAAGCGTGCCAGCGTGGTCTCTTTGGACTTCTGCAGCGCCTTCACGAGGTTTTGCGCCGAGCGCTCGCCCATGCGATCGAGCGCTGCCCATTGGCTGGCGTCCAGCCGGAACAGATCGGCGAGGGTGTGGATGTGCTCGCCGTCAACGAGCTGGTCTACCAGCTTTTCGCCCAAGCCTTCGATGTCGAGCGCGCGACGCTGCGCGAAATGCAGCACCGCCTGCTTGCGCTGCGCCGGGCAGAACAGGCCGCCGGTGCAGCGGTGGTCGACTTCGCCTTCCTCGCGCACCACGTCGCTGCCGCAGATCGGGCAGTGCGTAGGCATGGAAAAGGGCGGTGGGTCGCCCACGCGCTTGTCGGGCAGGCTGGCGACGACCTCGGGAATCACGTCGCCGGCGCGGCGCACGATCACCGTATCACCCACGCGCACGTCCTTGCGGCGCGCTTCCATCTCGTTGTGCAGCGTGGCGTTGGTGACGGTGACGCCACCGACGAACACCGGCGCGAGCTTGGCCACCGGGGTCAGCTTGCCGGTGCGGCCGACCTGCACGTCGATGGCCAGCACGGTGGTGAGCTGCTCTTGCGCGGGGTACTTGTGGGCCACGGCCCAGCGCGGCTCGCGCGAGACGAAGCCGAGGTCGCGCTGCAGCGTCAGGCTGTTGACCTTGTAGACCACGCCATCGATGTCGAAGGGCAGCTGGTCGCGGATGGCTCCGATGTGCGCATGGAACTGCACCAGGCCTTCGGCGCCGTCGACCAGGCGTCGCTCGCCGTTGACCGGAAAGCCCCAGGCGGCGAAGGTGTCCATCATGCCGCTCTGGGTCTGCGGCTGCGCATCCCAGCCCTCGATGGCACCCCAGCCATAGGCAAAGAAGGACAGCGGACGGCTCGCGGCAATGGCCGGATCGAGCTGGCGCACCGCACCGGCGGCGGCATTGCGGGGGTTGGCGAAGGTGCGCTCGCCGCGCGCGCCCTGGGCGATGCGCTCGCGCTGGCGCTCGTTGAGCGCCTCGAAGTCGTCGCGGCGCATGTAGACCTCGCCGCGCACCTCGACGAGTGCTGGCGGTGTGGCGGTCTGCAACCGCATCGGAATCTGGCGGATGGTACGGATGTTCTGCGTGACGTCCTCTCCGGTCTCACCGTCGCCGCGCGTGCTGGCCCGCACCAGCTGGCCATGCTCGTAGCGCAGGTTCATGGCCAGGCCGTCGAACTTCAACTCGGCCTGGTACTGCACGGGCGGATCGCCTTCGAGCAGACCCAGCTCCTTGCGCACCCGTGCGTCGAAGGCACGCGCGCCCTCGGGGCTGATGTCGGTCTCGGTGCGGATGCTCAGCATTGGCACCGTGTGATGCACCGTGGGGAAAACCGCCAGCGCGGCGCCGCCCACGCGCTGCGTGGGCGAGTCGGGGGTGATCAGCTCGGGATGGGTGGCCTCGAGCGCCTGCAGCTGCTGGAAGACCCGGTCGAACTCGGCATCCGGCACTTCCGGCGCATCCAGCACGTAGTAGGCATGTTCCCAGCGGCGCAACTGCTGGCGCAGCTGTTCGGCCTGGGCGGCCACGGCGGTTGGCGCAGCAGGTGCGGGGACGGCGTCGGATGTTCCGTCGGTGCGGATGGTGTTGGTCACGGAAGGCGTGCTGGCGTATGGCAAAGGGGCTGCCGGTGTTCTGGCGAAGGGGCAGGCCGGATCGGCCTGACGTGGCGGTCCTGGGGGCGGGTTCGTCTGTCTCAGCTGAACAGCTTCAGCGCGGCCGGACTGCCGGCGGCAATGCCGCGCGCTTCCAGGCTGTCGTAGAGGCGGTCGATGTCGCCGGCGATGGGCTCCATCACCATGGCCGGCAGGCTGCGGCCCTGCGGGTCGGCGAGGGAGCCTTCCATGGTCGCGGCCAGGCCCTCCAGGGCGGCACGCAGCCGGGCAAAGGCGTTTTCGCTGCGGTCCACGTTGGGGACGTCCAGGGTCAGCACGATCTCGTGGATGGGCGCGTGATCGAGGTCATCGGCCAGCGCGGCCTGCGGATCATAGTTGAGCACCAGCACCGGCGGCGCCAGCGGATTGCTGGCTGGCACCACCAGGCGTCCTGGCGTCACTGATGGCTTGAAGCCATATTCGGCCGCGCACTGGCGCACGTAGCCGGGGCTCCAGGTGGCGCGGCGGGCCACCAGCATGAAGCTGAGCACTGCGTCGTTCTGCGCGGCAAAGCCGTCGATCTCGCGGGCCCGCGCGACCTCGTGCAGCATGTCCGGGAAATCAGGCGCGCCGGCCACGGCATCGGCGAACTCCTGCGACTTGACAATGAATTCGGAGAACTCGATCTCGTTGAGCGCACCCTGCCGGTTGGCCAACTGGATGCCCGCCTGGAATTGGCCGTAGCGCGCGCCGAGGCGGGGTGACTCCCAGATCTGGTTCTGCAGGTTCAGACCCTGGATGACGAACTGCTTGTTGCCCACCCGCCGCGTCGGTGGCAGCGCAGCCAGGGCGGCGTCGCCGGAGACGGGCTTGTCCAGCTCGATGGGCACGATGCTGAAGACCAGGCTGTCGAGCTCCTGGCCATGGCTGGGCGCATGGGCTGCGCCATTGGCATGGACCTGTGCCTGCGCCTGCGCCGGAGCGGGCGCTGCGGGATGGGCGGACTGGGGGGCGCCCGTTGCCTCAGCAGCTACGGCATCTGGAACGGGTGCGGAATGGGCGGATTGCCCGGCAAAGGCTGTGCCATCGAGCCGTGGCTCGGCCCCTTCGGTTGGCGCCGCTGCGCTGGCATGGGCATCAAGCGCCGGTTCCTTGCGCTGGGCCGGATCGGCGGCCGCTTCGATCTCGGCCTGGCGGGCCTTGCGCGGGGCATGGGTGCTGTTGTACCAAGTGTTGTAGGCGATGACCGCCAGCACCACGATGATGCCCAGTAGAACCAGTGAAATTTGCAGGGTGCTCATAATGCCCGCTATTGTAGTTTTGAGACGCTTGCCCAAGGGTGAGAATGCCCGTCAGTCGCCGCCCGTCTGCAACATGCATGCCGTCTGATGGACCGGGAAGATGTCGGGGAGCGGAGGAAGGCGGCAGGGAGTTCAGGCCGCAGCCTTGCGGGCCGCAGCAGGGCCGCCATTTGCGCCCTCATCATTGCCGGGCAGCAGCAACTGCGCTTGCCGGGCCACCTCCACGCATTCGCGCAAATGCTGCTCGCCCAGGTAGCGTAGCGCCGCATAGCCAATGCTCGCCGAGATCACCTGGCCGGCCAGCGGCACGAATTTCGCGGCCTGTTTGCCGCTCATGCGCAGGCCGATGCTGGTGGCAAGCTTGATGACCATCTCCCGCGTGACCAGTTTGCCTACCAGCACCGAGCCGACCATGGCCACGGCCTTTTGCACTTGTTCACGTTTTTCAGGGTGCAATGCGTCGATTTGCTCGGGCGTGAGGCCGAATTCGCGGTTGATCTGCGGGATCAGCCTGGTCAGTAGCGCTGCGTCGGCGGCCCAGTCCAGCCCCGGCAATGGCAACGAACTGGCGACCGCAGCCAACAGCGCCTTGCGGTGCAGGATCTTCTTGCTGCGGAGCACCGCTGCTTCGAGCCGGGGATCGCCTTGCGCCAGATCCTGTGCGCTGGGGTGGTGGTCGAATTTCGGAAGATGCATGCAGGACTCCATGGTGATGAATGGCATGTCGAACGCTGAAGGCCAAAGACCAGGCGCGAGGCTGGCCGGCAGCGCCAGATGACAACGAGGGCGCCACCGGCGTGGTGCGCCAGCGAGCCGCCCTCGAGAAAATCGTGAACAGGTTCTTACTTCTTGTTCTTGGTCACCAGGCCCCAGATGAACAGCAGCGCGATGGCGCCCAGCACCGAGGCGATGAAGCCGGCAGATTCTCCTTCCTGGTACCAGCCGAGCTGCGCGCCGATGAACTGCGCGAAGAACGAACCGGCCACGCCCAGCACCGCCGTCATGATCCAGCCCATGGCGTCGTTGCCGGGCTTGATGGCCCGCGCGACCAGGCCGGCGATGAGACCGATCAGAATGGTCCAGATGATTCCCATGTCACTCCCTTTCTTGCCCCGATGGGGATGCTGGCCCGCCCGATGCGGGCCATGCGCGCTATTAAAGCAAAAATGCAGCAACCCTGCCGTCCGCTGACTGGTCCAGTCCGGGGCCGGCAGGAGGGAGGACCCCTGCGCTAAACTGCTTCGTTCCGTCCCACGCGATTGCCACGTCCCATGAACGCCAACCCGTCCCCCGCCGTTGACTCCCGGCCCCAGCCCGTCATGCCGGCACCCTTGTTGGTGCTGGGCATCGAATCCTCCTGCGACGAGACCGGCGTGGCGCTGGTGCGGGCTGAGCCGCAGCGCGCGGTGCCGGCGCTGCTGGCGCATGCGTTGCACAGCCAGATTGCCATGCACCGGCTGTATGGCGGGGTGGTGCCCGAACTGGCCAGCCGCGATCACATCCGGCGGGTGCTGCCGCTGGCGCAGCAGGTGCTGCGCGAAAGCGGGCATGCGCTGGCCGACATCGACGTGGTGGCCTACACCAAGGGGCCGGGCCTGGCCGGAGCACTGCTGGTGGGGGCGGGTGTGGCCTGTGCGCTGGGTGCCGCGCTGCACAAGCCGGTGCTGGGCGTACACCATCTGGAAGGCCATTTGCTCTCGCCCTTTCTGAGCGCCGACCCGCCCGAGTTTCCGTTCGTGGCACTGCTGGTCTCGGGCGGGCATACACAACTGATGCGCGTCGATGGAGTAGGACGATACGCCCTGTTGGGCGAGACCATCGATGACGCTGCTGGCGAGGCCTTCGACAAGTCCGCCAAGCTGCTGGGCCTGCCATACCCGGGCGGGCCGGTGCTGGCGCAGTTGGCCGAGCAGGGCGATGCCCAGGCCTTTGCGCTGCCGCGTCCATTGTTGCGCGCCGGGAACCTGGATTTCTCGTTTGCGGGCCTGAAGACGGCCGTGCTCACGCAGGTGCAGAAGCTTGAGGCGCAGGGCCCTGAAGTACTGCAGGCGCGCCGCGCCGACCTGGCTGCCAGCACCCAGGCGGCCATTGTCGAGGTGCTGGTCAAGAAATCGCTGCTGGCCTTGCGGCAAACGGGTCTCAGACGCCTGGTGGTGGCCGGCGGCGTGGGTGCGAACCGGCAACTGCGGGCCCAGCTCGATGCGGCCTGTCAGGTGCGTGGCATCCGGGTACATTACCCGGAGCTGTATCTCTGCACCGACAACGGCGCGATGATTGCCCTGGCCGCGGCCATGCGCCTGCAGGCCGGTCAGCAGCAGGCTGTTTGTGACTATGCCTTCGATGTGCGGCCACGCTGGCCGCTCAATGCCTTGCCGAGTGCGGCTTGAATGTAGATTTCCTTTATTTCTGTATTGACAGAAATAAAGGAAATCATAGAATCGGCACCATGGAACTGACACCAAGCGCTCAAAGATTCGTACTCCACTGGGGCGAGATGGGGGCGGCATGGGGCGTCAACCGCACGGTGGCGCAGATCCATGCACTGCTGTTCTACCATGGCCAGGCGTTGCATGGCGAGGAGATCGCCCAGACCCTGGGCGTGGCCCGCTCCAATGTCAGCAACAGCCTGCGCGAGCTGCAGTCGTTGCGGCTGGTGCGCGTGACCCAGGTGCTCGGTGACAGGCGTGACTATTACGAGACCTCCGCTGATGTCTGGGAACTGTTCCGCACGATCGTGCGCGAGCGCAAGCAGCGCGAGTATGACCCTACGGTGCGAATGCTGCGCGAACTGGTGGCCGATCCCGGCTTCGAGAACGAGGCTGCCGGCACCCGGGACCGCGTGCGCGAGACGCTCAAGCTGATGGAGTCGCTGGGCATCTGGGCCGACGAGATGCTGCGGCTTTCCCCAGGCACCATGCTCAAGGTGCTGGATTTGGGTGCCAAGGTGCAGAAGTTCGTGCGCGGGGACGCCGCATCCAGGCAAGACCCGCCATGATGAGTTTCCGCTGAAGGTCGATGTTTTCAAAATTTTTTGGCTATTTATTTCTGTATAGACAGAAACAAAAGAATAAATAGAAATAACTGAAAGATGAATCCGATCCGTTGTGCAACCCGTTTCAAGGAGCCTGATATGTCCGATACCGTGGCTTTTCCGCTGACCATCTTCTATGACCGCAGCTGTCGCCTGTGCCGCAGCGAAATGCACAACCTCAAGCTGCGCGATCAGGCAGACCGGCTGCGCTTGGTCGACGCTTCGCAGGCCGAGCAGTTGGCCGGTCTGGCGCTGGGCGTGCCGCAGCAGGAGCTGCTGGCATTGATCCACGCCCGGGATGCGCAGGGGCGCTGGTTGCGGGGCGTGGCGGTGTTCGAGGCCGCCTATGCGGCCGCCGGCCTGGACTGGGTGGCACGGCCGCTGCGCTGGCCGGTGGTGGGACCGCTGGCCAGGCGTCTCTATCCCTGGGTGGCGCGCCACCGCAACCGCTTCCCGCAGTGGCTGGCCTGGCTGCTGTTCGAGCAGGCCTCCCGCCGCGCCGCAAGGCGGGCTGTTGCGCGCAGCCGTTGCGACGCCGGGCAATGCGGCCTGTGAGCAGGTTCTCGCGCCAATTCTGAATGTGAGGACAACCCTGTCGCAGACCCTGGCACATCAGCCTGCGGCAGGCGCTTGATCGAAGCGAGTGATGTGCCACGCAGGCATGCCGGTTTGCATGCCGTTGAAAGGAGCGACACCATGAACACCTCTTTGCTGATCATCTCCATGCTGCTGGGCATTCTCGGGCCTTGGGCCGCGCTGGCCTATATGCGTCCCATCCTCGCCGATGTGCTGCGCGCGTTGTGCACAACCGGACAGGGCGTTGAATTCTGGTTGCGCAGTGCCAATGTGCTGGCTATTTCCGGCACCCTGTTGCTGATTCTGAGCTTTGGCGACTTCGATGCCGGTAGCAGTGTTGCCGGCAGTCTGCGCCGCACCACCTGGCTGGTGCTGGCCGGCATTTTCATGACGGTGGCCTACATCACCCGCAGTGTGCGCAGGCAACTGCCGGCAGCGGATCGGGTGGACGCAGGGGTGTTGCCCATGACACTTGCCACGGGCGCCATGCCCGCCGCACCTGGCGCGCCTGTTGCACTTGACGCAACGGTGGCCCGTGATTGAGCCGGGATGCTCGAACCAGCGAGGCCTTGAAGAACATGAATGACATGAAGAAAAAGAAAGGAGCTTGCCATGCGGGTTCTGGTCTGTGGTGCCAATGGATTCATTGGCCGGCATGTTGCGCAGGCGCTGGCCTGGCACGGTCATCAGGTGGTGCATGGCGTGGCGCGCCTTGGGCCGGCACAGCAGGCAGGGCGCGAGGAGTACCATATCGATTTCGTGCATGACGTGACGGAGGATGCCTGGCTGCCCCGGCTGGCGGGCATCGATGCTGTCGTCAATGCCGTGGGGGTGTTGCGCGACACCCGGGCGCGGCCGGCCCAGGCCGTGCATGCGGCGGCACCAGCGGCCTTGTTCGGGGCCTGTGCGACGGCGGGCGTGCGGCGACTCATCCACATCAGCGCGCTGGGGATCGAGGGCAATCCGACCATCTATGCCCGCACCAAGCGCAAGGCGGAGGACGCACTGCTGGGCCTGATGGAGGCGAGGGCGCTGGCCGGCACGCTGGTGCGGCCCAGCGTGGTGTTTGGCCCCGGGGGCGCCAGCAGTGCGCTGTTCCTGCAACTGGCGCGTCTGCCGCTGCTGGTGCTGCCACGGGTGGCCGGGCAGACGCGCATCCAGCCCGTGCATGTGCTGGAACTGGCCGAGGCTGTTGCTCAGCTGCTGGCTGGCGAGGTTGCCGGGGTAGCGGCGACTCATGCGCCCGGAGTCCTGGATGCCGTCGGGCCGCAGCCATTGTCACTGGTGGATTTCATCGCCAGCCTGCGCCGTCAACTCGGCCATGCGCCGGCACGGGTCTGGCTGTGCCCGGATGGGCCCACGCGCCTGAGTGCGCGGCTGGGCGACTGGCTGCCTGTGACGCCCTGGGGATCGGAGGCACTGGCGCTGCTCAGCCACGACAACGTGGGTGATGCACAGAGCATGGCACAGCTGCTCGGGAGAGCGCCCACCCATCACAGTCAGTTGCTGCGATGCCAGGGCGATGGGCGTGAACTGGAGGTGGCGTAATGCCGATATCCAGCGGTGAACGCGGGCTGTACCGCAGCGTGGCGGTGGTGTGGCTGGGCACGGCCCTGGTCAGCGCCCTCAACTGGAGGGGCGCGGGCCAGGCCTTGCTGGCCGAGGGCGGCGTGCAGGCACCGCACTGGCAACTGACGCTGATGACGGCCGGTACGCTGTGGGACCTGGTCATTGGCGTGTGGCTGTGGCTGGCACCGGGACGGCGCAGTTTCTGCTGGGCGCTGGCCGGCATGCTGGCGATGACGCTGCTGGCCAGCCTCTGGCTGCCCGGACTCTGGCTGGATCCGTTGGGGCCACTGCTGAAGAACCTGCCGATCACGGCGATTCTCTGGTACGGGATACAGACCGGACGCGGTGCCGAGCCGCCGCAATCCGAACACCGATGAAACCCGATAGGGATCAAGGAGGATGTCATGAACACCTATTTGCTGCTCAAATGGTTGCACATCATCTCCAGCGTGCTGCTGGTGGGGACAGGCTTTGGCACGGCCTTCTATCTTTTCTTTGCCAATCGCAGCGGCAATGTGGCGGCGATTGCCGTGGTCAGCCGGCTGGTGGTGCGGGCCGACTGGTGGTTCACCACCCCGGCGGGCCTCGTCCAGCCGATCAGCGGGCTGGCTCTGGTGCATTTGGCTGGCTGGCCCTGGGATGCGCCCTGGCTGCTGTTGTCGCTCCTGTTGTATGCGGTGGCCGGGCTGTGCTGGTTGCCGGTGGTCTGGCTGCAACTGCGCATGGCGGCGATGGCCGCCGCTGCCGCTGCCGAAGGGGCGGCGCAACTGCCGCCGCGCTACCACCGCTACGCACGCTGCTGGGAAGCGCTGGGCTACCCGGCCTTTCTGGCCATGGTGGCGGTGTACTACCTGATGGTGAACAAGCCGGCTCTATGGGCTTGAAGGCTTGAGAACTGCCGGGTGGCTGAGGAGCCGCCAGCGGACCCTTTATGGAAGACCAGCAGACATAGGGAAAACACGGAGAAAAAAGGGTCGATCTGGTCGTTTCTGGTCCTTTAAATGTCGTTAGCTGCTGTTAAAGTAGACAGTCTGTGCGGATTTGTGCGGGTTGTTACGTAGTGGTAACCACTGGGTAATGGCTGGCCGGCATGGTCCGCCACGCCATCGCTCCTTGGCCGCTCTACCGCTGTGGTGTCGGCCTGTCTTCCTGAACTCCCCCTTCTCTAGAGAGATTCCATGACAAGTACGCTTGCCATTGTCGTTTCGCTGCTTCTGTTGATGTATTTTGCGTACCGCGGCGTCACGGTGCTGATCCTGGCGCCGCTGATGGCGGGCCTGGCCGTGCTGCTGTCGGGCGACATCGGCCTGATGCTGCCGATCTATACCAGCACCTTCATGTCGGCACTGAGCAACTATGTGCTGCAGTTCCTGCCGATCTTTCTGTTGGGGGCGCTGTTCGGCCAGCTCATGGCCGACTCGGGTGCCGCCAATACGCTGGCGCGCTGGATCGTGCAGGTCATCGGCGAGAAGCATGCGGTGGCTACCGTGGTGGTGGCCTGCGCTCTGCTGACCTATGGCGGCGTATCGCTCTTCGTGGTGGCGTTTGCCATCTACCCGATCGCGCGCAGCCTGTTCCGGGCCGCCCACATTCCGAAGCGGCTGATTCCGGCGGCGATCGCGCTGGGCTCGTTCACCTTCACGATGACGGCAATGCCGGGCACGCCGGCGATCCAGAACGCCATCCCCATCCCGTACTTCGGCACCAATGTGTTTGCGGCGCCGGGGCTGGGCATCATTGCCTCGATCATCATGCTCGCCGGTGGCCTGTGGTGGCTGCATGGCCGGGTGGCCAAGGCGCATGCCAACGGCGAGGGCTATGGCGAGCATGACGAATCGGCCGAGCAGGCCGAGGGCGGGCAGGGCCAGGCCGATGGCCGCTATTCCATCATGCCGCTGCCGCTGGCATTGCTGCCATTGCTGCTGGTCGTCGGTGTCAACGCGCTGTTTGTCTATGCCGTGTTTCCGAACGTGGATTTCTCGTTCCTGGCCGAGCCGTTCCCGCAGGTCAGCCCGCAGCGCATCGTCGGGCTGTGGTCGCTGATCATCGCGCTGGTGGTCGCCTGCACGGCGCTGATCCTGGTGCGCCTGGGCCGCTGGGGCAATCTGAAGGAGACCGTCAACAAGGGTGTGTTCGGTTTCATGCTGCCGCTTTTCAACACAGCCTCCGAAGTGGGGTATGGCGCCGTCATCGCCGGGTTGGCGGGCTTTGCCATCATCCGCGACGCCGTGCTCAACGTGGCGCCGAACAACCCGCTGATTTCCGAGGCGGTGGCGATGAACGTGCTGGCCGGCATCACCGGTTCGTCCTCGGGCGGCCTGAGCATCGCGCTGCAGACCCTCGGGGCCGATTACCTGCGCATGGCCGAGGAGATGGGCATCAGCACCGAGCTGCTGCACCGCGTGGCGGTGATGGCTGCCGGCGGCATGGATACCCTGCCGCATTGCGGCGCCATCATCACGCTGCTGTCGATCTGCAAGCTCACGCACCGCCAGTCCTACCTGAACATCGCGGCGGTGACCATGCTGTTCCCGCTGCTGGCGCTGGCCGTCGTGATCACGCTGGGCACCTTGTTCGGCAGTTTCTGAGTGGGCGCAGAGGATCCATCCGGGCATGGTTTTATGGCATCGCGCGCGCAATGGCGACAAATTGACAAGCCACCCATGGAAAAAGAGGCGGCTCCTTTGCTATAATCGCCTGTTTTACAGCGTAGTCGCTGGCCGGGTGGTCATGTCGCGTGTCTCAAGCGCTGTGGATTTGCTGGCAATCGTGCCGGGCCTTTGGGGGCCAGTGCGATTGCATTTGACTGATTCCAAGGAATACTGAACATGGTCGTTATCCGACTCTCTCGCGGCGGCTCCAAGGCTCGTCCCTTCTACAACATCGTCGTGGCTGACAAGCGTGTGCGCCGTGACGGTCGTTTCATCGAGCGCATCGGTTACTACAACCCCAACGCCCGCGGTTCCGAGCAAGGCCTGCGCCTGGCCCACGACCGCCTGAGCTACTGGCAGAGTGTTGGCGCCCAGGCGTCTGACACCGTGCAGCGTCTGGCCAAGCAGGCCGCTGCCGAGCAAGCCCAGACTGCTGTTGCCGCTGCGGCCTGATCGGGCCGAATGAATGGTGCCGCCGCGGGCGGCACGGTTCATTGCAATGGAATGCGGCAGACCACCAAGGGCGTGGTGCATTCCGCACATCACAGGTATTGATGTCCGCACATGCGGCACAATACCTGTTTTTTCATGTCCGCCAGGTGTTCGTCCCCAATGGCCAAAACCGCTCCCCGTCACCTTCCGCTGCCCGCATCTTCGTCTGCTCCGGATCAGAAGAAATCGCAGCGAGCCAATGCCGACCCGACCGCATCCACCGCGCACGCGGCGGCTGTGCGCAGCAAGGTCGTGCAAGCACTGGCACCTGCGCAGGTCGATGCGGCGGCCTTGCCGTCCGATCTGGTGGAACTGGGGCACGTTCTGGGGGCGTGGGGCGTGCGCGGCGCGGTCAAGCTCGCGCCTTACAGCGCCGATGCCCAGGTACTTCAGCAGGCTGCAGTGTGGTATTTGCTGCCGCCTGCCACCGGGCGGCGACCGGCCGGTGGCGCGCTGCGTGCGCCGCTGAAGCTGGCAGTGCAGCAGTTGCGCGAACAGGGCGATGGCCTGGTGGCCTCGTTCGAGGGGCTGGATGATCGCGATGTGGCCGAGGCCTTGCGCGGGGCGCAGATCGCGGTGCCGCGTTCGGATTTCCCGCCGTTGCCCGAGGGCGAGTATTACTGGCTCGATCTGCTGGGCATGGCGGTGCACAACCGCGAAGGTGTGCTGCTGGGAACCGTGCAGGATATGCTCTCCAACGGCCCGCAGTCGGTGCTGGTGGTTCAGCAGCAGGAGGAGGCCGGCATGACCGAGCGGCTGATCCCGTTCGTCGAGGCCTATGTCGATGGGGTCGATCCGGCTGCGCGGCTGATCCGCGTGGATTGGCAGCCCGATTACTGATCGAATGATCGGCGGTTCGCAGGTACGCGCCACCAGGCCGGCGGCCCGGTTTGGCTGCGGCAGGGGCGCTGCTTTCCCAGGATGGATTGGCGGCGGTTTGTGAGACATTCGGGCCCGACCCATGCGTTTTGACATCATCACCCTGTTTCCGGAACTGATCGCTCCTTATCTGGAGCATGGCGTCAACCGCCGTGCCACCAGCGCGGCTGGTGTGCAGGTGCGTTTCTGGAATCCGCGCGACTTTGCCGAGGGTGCTTATCGCCGTGTTGACGACCGTCCATTCGGAGGCGGTCCGGGCATGGTGATGCTGGCCGAGCCGTTGGCACGCTGCCTGCAGGCCATCCGTGAGGAGCGTGCTGAGCCGCCACCGCAGGCCGCGCCACTGCTGTTCTTCTCGCCCGTCGGGCAGGTGCTCTCGCATGCGCTGGTGGCGCGGCAGGCCGGGGCGCCAGCCGGTGCCATCTTGCTGTGCGGGCGTTACGAGGGGGTGGACCAGCGCTTCATCGATGCCCATGTCGACCAGCAGATCAGCCTGGGGGATTTCGTGCTCTCGGGTGGTGAGGTGGCCGCGGCGGTTTTCCTCGATGCAGTGCTGCGCCTGCAGCCGGCCGTGTTGCACGATGCGCAAAGCCATGCGCAGGACAGTTTCAACCCGGCCATCTCGGGCCTGCTCGACTGCCCGCATTACACCCGCCCCGAGGTCTGGCAGGGCCGGTCGGTGCCTGCGGTGCTCACCAGTGGCGATCATGCCCGTATTGCCCGCTGGCGCCGCCAGCAGAGCCTGGCGCTGACGGCACGCCAGCGCCCCGAGCTGCTGCAGCAGGCCAGGCAGCAGGGCTGGCTCGACCGTGCCGATGAGCGCTATCTGGCCGAGAGTCCGCCGGCAGAAAATCCTGGTCAGACCGGCTGACAGTACGCTATAATGGTGGGCTTTGATCCTCTACCCTGGGACAACAGCCTGTTTAAGAAACCTTGGACAGGCTCCGAGAGCCGCTTGTGGCAACAACCAACCCGGGCACGATCTGACAGGACGAAAGATGAGCAATCTGATTCAAATCCTCGAAGCCGAGGAAATTGCCCGCCTGAACAAGGAGATCCCCGATTTCTCCCCTGGCGATACCGTGATCGTCAGCGTCAACGTGGTCGAAGGCAGCCGCAAGCGCGTGCAGGCCTACGAAGGTGTGGTGATCGCCAAGCGCAACCGCGGCCTCAACAGTGCCTTCACGGTGCGCAAGATCTCCAGCGGCGAAGGTGTCGAGCGCACCTTCCAGACCTACAGCCCGCTGATCGCCGGCATCGTGGTCAAGCGCCGTGGCGATGTGCGCCGCGCCAAACTGTACTACCTGCGTGAGCGCAGTGGCAAGTCGGCCCGCATCAAGGAAAAGCTGCCTTCGCGCGTCAAGACCAGCAACGCCGCATAAATTGCCGCGTTGCCCGGGTTCTGGGCGCACAGCCAAGGCCGCCAGCCACCATGCTGGCGGCTTTTTTGTGTCTGCGGGATGCGGGCAGGTTCCCTGCACGGCTCCGTCTGGTGGGTGATACAGCCTGCGGCGGAACATGCCAGAATCACAAGCCATGAGCGAACAGTCCAGCGATTCATCCTCCAGAGCCCATCCATCGCCGCTGGTGCTGCCTGTGGGCTTTCGCCCGCAGGATGTGCCGGTGGTGGCGGTCGATGATGCACTGCCGGTGGTACCAGGTGCCGAACAGACCCTGGCTGCGTTGCGCGCGCGCTTTGCCAGCCGGCCGGTCTGGACGCCGGAATGGGTGAATGAGAGCAGTGCTGGTGCTGGCATGCGCATCACGCCCGTGCGTGCGGCTGTGCTGGTGCCCATCGTCGGGCATGCGCAGCCGACGGTGCTGCTGACGCAGCGCGCCGCGGCCCTGCGCAAGCACTCGGGGCAGATTGCCTTTCCGGGCGGCCGCATCGACCCGGGCGATGTCAGTGCCGAGGCGGCCGCGCTGCGCGAAGCGCAAGAGGAGATTGGCCTGGCGCCCCGGCGCGTCGAAGTGCTCGGCGAGCTTCCCAGCTATGTGACGGGTTCGGGCTTCGAGGTCGTGCCGGTGGTTGGCCTGGTGCCGCCGGGCCTGGCGCTGCACGCCAATCCCGGCGAGGTGGATGACATCTTCGAGGTGCCGTTGGCTTACCTGCTCAACCCGGCCAATCACCGTCACCAGCGCTATCGCCAGGGCGAGGTGTCGCGTGAGTGGCTGTCGATGCCATACCAGGATGCTGCTGGCGGCGAGCGCTACATCTGGGGCGCGACAGCCAGTATCCTGCGCAATTTCTACCGGTTCATGCAGGCGCCTCGGCCAGCTGCGATGCCGCCGCTGGATTCAACGATGGATTGAACGGACCTCCGAGACATGGTTCTGGCCATCTTTTTTGCCTTGTTGCTCGAGCAGCTGCGGCCGCTGGAGGGGCCACGCAGCATCGCGCGCAGTTTGCGGCACCTGATGGTGGTGCTGCGGCGCAGCCTCGACGCCGGTGCCGGCTGGCAGGCCGCCTTGCTGTGGGCGCTGGTGGCGGCAGGGCCGGCGTTGCTGTCCTGGCTGGTGTACGCGCTGCTGCTGGCTTGGCTGGGCTGGTTCGCTGCCTTCGTGTGGACGGTGGGCGTGCTGGCGGCCACATTGGGCTTTCGCTCCTTCAGCCTGCATTTCACGCGCATCCGCAATGCCCTGAGCATGGGGGACGAGGGGCAGGCCGCTGCTGCGCTGCTGGAATGGCAGCAACTGCTGCGGCCCGGCCAGCCGGCCGCGCCATGGATGCTGCGCCGCTTGAGGGGCGAGGCGCTGGTGGCGCAGACCATCAAGGTCTCGTTGCTGTACATGCACCGCCACGTGTTCGGTGTGTTTGCGGCATTTGGCCTGCTCGCCCCGCTGGGCCTGGGGCCGGCCGGTGCGGTGCTGCTGCGCTGCGCCGAGTATGCCTATCGCCAGTGGTCGGAGACCTATCCAGGCCGGGCCGCGGAAGCGCGCGCCAGCCCCGCCCTCAACCGCCTGGCGCGCCAGGCCTGGGCGGTGGTCGATGCCGTGCCGGTGCGTTGCTCGGCCCTGGTGTTTGCTGCTGTCGGACGTTTCGAGGAGGCCCTGGGTGCCTGGCGCGCCCACCGTGCCAGCAGTCCCGACGATGCCGAAGGTGCACTGCTCGGCGCGGCGGTGGCGGCCATGGGCTTGCCGCGCGCTGCGTTCGAGTGGCCGGGCCTGGGTGCACTGGGCGCGTTGGGGGCATTGGTGCGCCTGAGTGCCACCGAGCGCATCGACGACGCGCTGGACGACAGCGAGGCGAAGGATGTGCTAGACGTGCAGGCCCTGCACGATCTGGCGACGCTGATCTGGCGGGCGCTGCTGCTGTGGGGCGGGCTGCTCACCATGGTGCTGCTGCTGTCGGCCGTGCTGTGATTTTTGCGCTGGGCGTGGCGGGTTCAGACCGATAATCGCGCTTGCCGCAGACCCCGGCAAGCCAATGCATCGCACGCGCCGGGCAAAGCCGGGCAACCAGCTGCGGCATTTGCCTTTCCTTTCCAAAGAGGACCTTGAACGCGATGACGACCTTCTGGAGCGATGGCCTGGATGTGCTCGAGCCCTATGTGCCGGGCGAGCAACCGCGCATGGCCAATCTGGTCAAGCTCAACACCAACGAGAACCCGTATGGCCCATCGCCACAGGCGCTGGCGGCCATTGCCGAGGCCAGTGTGCATGGCCTGCAACTCTATCCGGACCCGCAGTCGCAGGCCTTGCGCCAGGCCATCGCCAGCCACCATGCGGCGCACGGCCTTACGTCCGAGCAGCTGTTCCTCGGCAACGGCTCGGACGAGGTGCTGGCGCACGCCTTTCGGGCTTTCTTCCAGCGCGGCGGCGCGCCGCTGCTGATGCCCGACATCAGCTACAGCTTCTACAAGGTCTATTGCAACCTGTTCGGCATACAGGCACAGCTGGTGCCGCTACGCCAGGACTGGCAGGTGGGGGTGGACGACTACCTGGCGCTGCCGGCGCGCTCGGTGGCTGGCGTGGTGATCGCCAATCCGAATGCACCCACCGGTATTGCGCTGCCGCTGGCGCAGGTCGAGCGGCTGCTGCAACACTTCAGTGAGCAGGTGGTGCTGGTCGACGAGGCTTACGTGGACTTCGGCGGCGACAGCGCGCTGGCGCTGCTGCAGCGCCATCCCAACCTGCTGGTGGTGCACACGCTGTCGAAGTCGCGTTCGCTGGCCGGGCTGCGGGTGGGCTTTGCGGCCGGTCACCCGCAACTGATCGAGGCGCTCACGCGCGTCAAGGACAGCTTCAACTCCTACCCGCTGGGGCGCCTGGCACAGGCCGGTGCCAAGGCGGCCTACGAGGATGTGGCGTACTTCCGGGACACCACGGCGCGCATCATCGCCACGCGCGAGGCGCTGGTGGCCGGGCTGCAGCAGCGCGGCTTCGAGGTGTTGCCATCGGCGGCCAACTTCGTGTTTGCGCGCCATGCCGAGCGGGCCGGTGCGGAGATCTTCCGGGGCCTGCGCGAGCGGGCCGTGCTGGTGCGGCATTTCGGCAGCAACCCGCGCATCCGTGACTTTTTGCGCATCACGGTGGGGACCGAGGCGCAGAACCAGGCGCTGTTCGGCGCATTGGATGCCTTGCTGGGCTGAGCCCTGGATTGCCGGTTCGCCGGATGGCCGGATCACTCAATCGCTTATCGATGGACGGCGCTGCGCTGGCTACTGGGCCGCAGCGCTGCCGTCAGATGAAGCGCGCCAGCAGCCGACGCGAGGCCTTGGGCAGCCGTGCGATATCCGGAATCTGGTATTGCAGGCTGTTCTTGTCGGTGATGCGCAGCGCTTGACCCTCGGCGCCGAGCCGGCGGATGTCGTCCTCGCTCTGCAGCACCAGTTGCGTGGGGCCATGGTCGGTCTCGACGCTCCAGGTGCTGGGCGTGGCAAAGCTGCTGACGGCATGGATGACGGTGATGGTGGGCACGAATTCACGCAGCGCCAGGCTGGTCTCGATGGCCTGGCGGCACGGTGCGGGCAGGGCATCGAGCTGCGGAATGTAGGCGCGCTCGCGCCCCTGCGCGTCGACCAGCGAGATGTGCCGGCGCGGCGCGCTCAGCACGAAGGCGGCCACCGGCTGGATGGGTATGGGCGTGCCGCAGGCATCGCGCCAGGTGAGCTGGCCATGGCTGTTGTAGCCGATCTGCTGCGGCGGGCAGCTCGCGTCCAGCATGGCGACATGCTCGGGCATGAACTGCTTGTCGACATCGCGTGCGGCAGGGGGTGGGAGCTTGGGGGTCATGTGGATTCCTCCTCGGCATGCGCAAGCACCGCTGTGCCTGCCTGCGGCCGATTCTCACTGCCATTGTCGCCATGGGACGGCGGGGCGGCGGCTGCCTCATCCTGACCATCGGTCTTGCGCTGCTGCGCCTGGTAGAGGCGCCAGTAGGCGCCGCGCTTGTCCAGCAGCTCCTGATGACCGCCAACTTCGACGATCTCGCCGCGGTCCATTACCACCAGGCGATTGGCCTTGCGCAGCGTCGAGAGGCGGTGCGCCACGGCGATCGTGGTGCGGCCCTGGACCAGGTTGTCCAGCGCCTTCTGGATTTCCTTCTCGGTCTCGGTGTCGACGGCTGAGGTCGCCTCGTCCATGATGAGGATGCGTGGGTCGATCAGCAGCGCGCGGGCGATGCTGATGCGCTGGCGCTCGCCGCCCGAAAGGCTCTGGCCGCGCTCGCCCACCAGCGAGTCGTAGCCCTGCGGCAGGCGCAGGATGAAGTCGTGCGCATGGGCGGCTCGTGCGGCGGCGATGATCTGCTCGCGCGTGGCATCGGGGCGGCCGTAGGCGATGTTCTCGGCCACGGTGCCGAAGAACAGGAAGGGTTCCTGCAGCACCAGGCCGATGTGGCGGTGGTAGTCGGCCACGCCGATCTGGCGGATGTCCACGCCGTCGCACAGGATGGCGCCTTCGCTGGCGTCATGGAAGCGGCAGATCAGGTTGACCAGCGTGGACTTTCCCGAGCCACTGTGGCCGACCAGACCGATCATCTCGCCGGGCTGGATGTCCAGGTTGACGCCGCGCAGCACGCTGCGGCTGCCGTAGCGAAAGCCCAGGTTGCGCAGCGAGATGCGGCCATGCACGTCGTTCATCGGCACCGGCCGGGCCGGTTCGGGCACGGTGGAGACCTGGTCGAGGATGTCGAAGATGCGCTTGGCGCCGGCGGCGGCGCGCTGGGTGCTGTTGACGATGCGGCTCATGGCATCCAGGCGCGTGTAGAAGCGCCCGATGTAGGCGATGAAGGCCGTGAGCACGCCGACGGTGATGTTGTTGTCCGCCACAAGCCAGATGCCGAAGGCCCACACCACCAGGGTGCCGACCTCGGTCAGCAGCGAAACGCTCGGCGAGAACAGGGCCCAGGTGCGATTGACGCGGTCGTTGGCCTGGAAGTTGTTCTGGTTGGCATCGCCAAAGCGCTGCTGTTCGCGCGACTCCTGCGCGAAGGCCTTGACCACGCGCACGCCAGGGATGGCATCGGCCAGCACGTTGGTGACCTGTGACCATACGCGGGCGGCGCGCTCGAAGCCGATCTTCAGGCGGGCGCGCACGCGCTGGATCAGGAACAGGATGAAGGGCAGCGGCACCAGCGCTGCCATGGCCAGCGTCGGGTCGATCGAGATCAGGATGGCCGCGGTCATGGCGATCATGATCACGTCGGTGGCGAAGTCCAGCGCGTTGACCGAAAGGAAGGTGTTGATCTTCTCGGTCTCCGAGCCGATGCGGGCGATCAGGTCGCCGGTGCGGCGCCGGCCGAAATAGTCCAGCGACAGGCCCATCAGGTGGTTGAAGGTGGTGGTGCGCAGATCCATGCCGATGCGCTCGGAGACCAGCGATAGTACGTAGGTTCGGCTCCAGCCCAGCACCCAGGCCACCAGCGCCGAGAGCAGCAAGAGGCCCAGGTAGTGGCGCACCAGCCCCATGTCGACAGGCTGGCCGGCCTGGCTCGGGATCAGGATGTCATCCATCAGCGGGATGGTCAGGTAGGGCGGCACCAGGGTCGCGGCCGTCGAGGCGAGCGTGAGGACGAAGCCCAGCAGCACCAGCCACTTGTAGGGCCGGGCAAAGCGCGTCAGGCGCAGCAGCACGCGGCTGGAGACGGGGGCCTCCAGCTCCTTTTCGGAGCAGGCCTGGCAGTGCGAGTCATCGAGCGGCAGCGCCGCGCCGCAGACCGCGCAGGTGCTCATGTCCTGCACGCGGATGGCGCTTTGCGGATCTTGCTGGAAATGTGCCCGGAAGCATTCGACCAAGCGTTGCGCCTGGATGCTGCCCTGCTGTGTCAGGTGCCAGACTGCCAGCCGTGCATCGGCGTCGTGCAGGCTCAGCGTCACCAGGCCGGCATGCTCGGCAAAGCGGATTTCGTGGCGATGGTCGAGCGGGGTGCGCAGCCAGCCGTCCGCGCCTTGCTGCCAGGCGTACAAGGCCTCGGTGCCGAGCACCAGGCGGCCGGGCAGGAAATGCAGATCGCTGTCCAGGTCAACCGCCAGTGCGCACAGCACGTTTTCACCGGGATGCAGCGGCAGTGGCGGCCAGGGGGCGGTCGATGGGCCATCCGGTCCGTTCTTGCCTGGCTGCAAGGGCTCGTCGCCGGGCGGGTGTTGTTGGTGTTGGGGGAGTCTGGATGTCATGTCGGAGAAGTTGCCATATGCCCGCATTCTGCCGCTGGTTGGTGCCGCTGGCGGCCATCATGGGCCGGATCGGCAGGCAGATGCCGCACAAGGCGCACCCCAGTCCCAACGCGCCACGGCCGCTTTCTGTTGACCACATGCCGAAGCACTCCCCTCTGGCGGCGTCCGGCATGGCCGACGCACCACCGCGGACGTGACAGAATCCCGTACCGTTTCAGGCTCCCGGCAGCGCTGCGGAGAGCCATGGCCCACAGGCCAGGAGCGGAACTTTCCATTCATTGCTTTGCCTTTATGCCCACATTCAACGACATCGCCCTGTTGCGCGTGAATTACCTGCGCGGCCCCAGCATCTGGACCTACCGCGAGGTGCTGGAGGTCTGGCTGGACCTGGGCGAGCTGGAGGAATACCCCTCCAACCGGATTCCCGGTTTTGCCGAGCGCCTCAAGGCCTGGCTGCCGGATCTGATCGAACACCACTGTGGCGTGGGCGAGCGTGGTGGCTTTCTGATGCGCCTGGACGAGGGCACCTGGTGCGGCCACATCCTCGAGCACATCATCATCGAGTTGCTGAACCTCGCGGGCATGCCCACCGCCTTCGGGCAGACGCGCAGCACCTCCAGGCACGGCGTCTACCGCATGGTGTTCCGCGCCAAGGACGAGCAGGTCGCCCGTGCCGCGCTGGTGCAGGGCCACCGTCTCATCATGGCGGCCATTAACGACCAGCCTTTTGACGTGGCGCAGGCGGTTGCGGCGATCCGCAAGGTCATCGAGGAGCGCTACCTCGGCCCGAGCACGGCCGCCATCGTCGATGCCGCGTTCGAGCGGCGCATCCCCGCCATGCGCCTCAACGATGGCAACCTGGTGCAGCTGGGCTATGGCTCGGCGCAAAAGCGCATCTGGACCACCGAGACCGCCAACACCGGCGCGATTGCCGAGGGCATTGCCAGTGACAAGGATCTGACCAAGTCGCTGATCCAGCTCTGCGGCGTGCCGGTGCCGGAGTGGCAGGTCGCCGGCAGCCCCGGCGAGGCCTGGGAGGCTGCACAGGACATTGGCCTTCCGGTGGTTGTCAAGCCATCGGATTCCTCGCGCAACCGTGGCGTGTTCGTCAACCTGAGCAGCCAGGCCGAGGTCGAGGCGGCGTGGGCGGCGGCCGAGCCGCATGGCTACGAGGTGATGGTCGAGCGCATGGTGCCAGGCAACGAACACCGCCTGCTGGTGGTGGGCGGGCAGGTGGTGGCGGCGGCGCGCAGTGAATCGCTGCAGGTCACTGGCGACGGCCTGCACAGCGTGGCCGAGCTGGTGGAGAGCCAGATCAACCAGGACCCGCGCCGCCAGGCGCCAGCCGCCAGCGTCGGTGGTGAAGCTGACACCGGTTTCCGGCTCGGCCGCATCGATGTGCATGGAACCGATGTGCTGCACGAGTTGCGTCGCCAGGACCTCGCGCCCGAGAGCGTGCCGCCCAGCGGCAAGCTGGTGCTGATCCAGCGCAGCAGCAACCTGGTGATCGACTGCACCGACGAGGTCCATCCCGAGACTGCCGAGGCCGCCGCGCTGGCCGCCAAGGTGGTGGGGCTGGACATCGCCGGCGTGGACGTGATGGCCGAGGACATTGCCAGGCCGCTTGGCGAGCAGGGCGGGGCGGTGATCGAGGTCAATGCCGGTCCGGGCCTGCTGATGCATCTCAAGCCCGCCGTGGGCTCGCCCCAGCCGGTCGGCCAGGCCATCGTCGAATACCTGTTTCCGGCGCCTGCTGCGCAGGATGGCGCCGACCTCTCGGGCCGCATCCCCATCATCGGCATCGCCGGCCGGCACGGCACCACCGGCATCGCCAGGCTGGTGGGCTGGCTGCTGCACCTCTCGGGCCGCCACACCGGGGTGGCCTGCCGCCAGGGCATCTTCCTGGAAAAACGCCTGGTGGACCGGCGCGAGAGCGACAACTGGGAGGCCGGCAATCGCCTGCTGATGAACCAGCAGATCCAGGTGGCGGTGATCGAGAACGGGCCGCGCAGCATCCTGCAGGACGGCCTGGCCTATGACCGCTGCCACATCGGCCTGGTCACCGACATGGATGGCTGCGAGCGCCTGGGCGAATACGACATCCAGCAGCGCGAGCAGATGACGCGGGTGCTGCGCACCCAGGTCGATGTGGTGTTGCCCAGCGGGCTGGCGATTCTCAACGCCGACGATGCGCAGGTGGCCGAGCTCTGCGGCCTGAGCGATGGCAGCGTGATTTTCTATGCCAGCAGCGCCGCGCCTTTCGAGGCCTGGCAGGAACTGCAGCCGCCCGATGGCGACAGTCGCACCCATGTTCGCTGGGTGGTGGCGCGCGGCGACAGCGTCGAGCTGTGGACCGAGCGCGACAGCAGCACGCTGGCCGACTGGCCCGGCCTGTGCATGCAGGCGGCCGAGCAGGACCTGCAGCCGGACCAGTTGCTGGCGGCCATCGCCGCCGGCTGGGCCATGGAGATCGCGCCCGAGCTGGTGGTGGCCGGCATCCGCACTTTCAGTCAGGCATTGCCCGGCCTGGGCGCTGTCGTGGCCTCCACCGCCGCATTTTCCGCAGCCGCAGCTGCACATTGAGGCATGGAAGCGGGCCAGTCCCAAAAAGCCCGGCCCCGCTTTGCAACGACGACCGTATTCAAGAGTCCGATCACCATGGAAATCATCCGCATCCGCGCCTTGCGCGGCCCCAATCTCTGGACCCGCAAGACCGCCATGCTGGCGCTCGTGCAGTGCATGCCGCAGGAATGCGACATCAGCCACCTGCCGGGCTTCGTCGCGCAGTTGCGCCAGTCCTTCGCGGCCATCGGCACGCCGGGCAGCGAAGCAGGCGGTGCCGCCACGCTGGCGCACGTGCTGCAGTTTGCTGCCCTGGTGCTGCAGCAGGAGGCTGGCGCCAAGGTTGATTTTTCGCGCACCGTGGCGACCCGTGAGCCGGGCCTCTACCAGGTGCTGGTCGAATATGGCGAGGAGGCGGTAGGCCGCCAGGCCCTGCAGCAGGCAGAAAACCTGATTCGCGCCACGCTGGCGGGCCAGCCCTTTGGCGCGGCCGCGGCGATTGCGGCACTGCGCGAACTCGACGAGCATGAGCGCCTGGGACCGAGCACCGGGGCCATCGTGCAGGCCGCGGCGGCCCGCGGCATCCCCTGCCGGCGCCTCACACGCGGCTCGCTGGTGCAGTTCGGCTGGGGCTCGCGCCAGCGCCGCATCCAGGCCGCCGAGGTCGATGCCACCAGCACCGTGGCCGAATCGATCGCGCAGGACAAGCAGCTCACCCGCAAACTGCTGCAGGCCGCCGGCGTGCCGGTGCCGCTGGGCCGGCCGGTGGCCTCGCCCGAGGACGCCTGGGTGGCGGCACAGGAGGTGGGCCTGCCGGTGGTGGCCAAGCCGCAGGACGGCAACCAGGGCAAAGGTGTCACCGTCAACATCCAGAGCCGCGAGGAACTGGACCGCGCCTACCAGGCCGCAGCCCGCTACGGCACGGTGATGGTGGAGAAATACCTGCCCGGCCAGGACTACCGTCTGTTGGTGGTCGGTGACCGTCTGGCCGCCGCGGCCCGGCGCGAGCCGCCGCAGGTCATCGGTGACGGCCAGCACAGCGTGCGCGAACTGGTCGAGCTGGTCAATCTCGATCCGCGCCGCAGCGACGGCCATGCCACCTCGCTCACGCGCATCCGGCTCGACGATATCGCGTTGGGCCAACTGCAACTGCAGGGCCTCTCGCCCGAGGCCGTGCCGGCCGAGGGTCAGAAGGTGGTGCTGCGCCACAACGCCAACCTGAGCACCGGTGGCTCGGCCACCGACGTGACCGAGACCGTGCATCCGGCCGTGGCGGCCAGCGCGATTGCCGCTGCCCAGATGGTGGGGCTGGACATCTGCGGCGTCGACGTGGTGTGCGAGAGCGTCGAGAGGCCCCTGGAGGAGCAGGCCGGCGGCGTGGTCGAGGTCAACGCCGCGCCGGGCTTGCGCATGCACCTGGCGCCGTCCTATGGACAGCCGCGCCCGATCGGCAAATACGTGGTGGACATGCTGTTCGAGAGGGGCAACGATGGCCGCATTCCGATCGTCAGCGTCACCGGCACCAATGGCAAGACCACCACTTCGCGCCTGCTGGCGCACATGCTGATTGCCCACGGTCTCGTCACCGGCATGACCAATACGGATGGCATCTACATCAACGGCAAGTTGATCGAGAGCGGCGACTGCAGCGGCCCGCGCAGCGCCCGCAACGTGCTGTTCCATCCGGAGGTGGATGCGGCGGTGCTGGAGGTCGCGCGCGGCGGCATCCTGCGCGAAGGGCTGGGCTTCGACCAGAGCCAGGTGGCGGTGGTCACCAACATCGGCGCGGGCGATCACCTTGGCCTCAATCACATCCACACCGCAGAAGAACTGGCGCAGGTCAAGGGCGTGACGGTGCGCAACGTCTCGCCGCGCGGCTATGCAGTGCTCAACGCCGAAGACCCGCTGGTGGCCGCCATGGCCAGCACCACGCCGGGGCAGGTCATCTACTTTGCGCTGGACAAGCACCACCCCGTGCTGGCGGCGCACCGCTCCCAGGGCCGCCGCAGCGTCTATGTCGAAGGCGATGCCATCGTCGCCAGCGAAGGCTCGTGGCGCGACAGCATCGCGCTGGCCGAGATTCCGGTGACCCAGGGTGGCCGCGTGGCCTTCCAGGTGCAGAACGTCATGGCGGCCGTCGCCGCCGCCTGGGGCCTGGGCCTGCCGACCGAGACTATTCGCCGGGGCCTGGCCAGCTTCTCGGCCAGCGCCGACAATGCGCCTGGCCGCTTCAACACCCTGCAGATCCGTGGCGCCACCGTGGTGGCCGACTACGGGCACAACCCGGACGCCATGCGCGCGTTGGTGCAAGTGGTCGAAGCCACGCCGGCGGGCAAGCGCGTGCTGGTCATCAGTGGCGCCGGTGACCGGCGCGACGAAGACATTCGCGCGCAGACGGCGATTCTCGCACCCGCCTTCGACGAGGCCATCCTCTACCAGGACGCCTGCCAGCGCGGCCGCGCCGATGGCGAGGTGCTCGCGCTGCTGCGCCAGGGCTTCGAAGGCGCCGATGCGGCCACGCGGCGCGTGCGGCGCATCGACGAGGTGCATGGAGAGATCGCCGCGATCGACCAGGCCATCGCCCGCCTGCAGCCGGGTGATTTCTGCCTGGTGCTGATCGACCAGGTCGAGTTGGCGCTGGAGCACCTGCAGCAACTGGCGCGGCAGCATTGATGCGGCCCGTGACCAGCCGGTGAGCGGCCGGGCTCCGGAGCCGATGCAGCCGATGCATTCGCGCCGGCTGTCGGATGACCGAACGTTGTCATCACTGTTCTGATAGAGTGCGGCTCGTGCGTGAATCGCACTCAGCGGCGTCGGCGGCACCGGGACCTGGATGATTGAGACAGACCCTGGCCGTGCGGCGCCTTTTTTCGTGGTCTCCCTCCTATGTCCTCCTCATCCTCTTCGACCTCTCCCGCGCCGGCCATGCCGCCCCGCGACGAACATCTGCGCGCCTGGCTTGGCGTGATCGTGCTGGCCCTGGCGGCCTTCATTTTCAACACCACCGAGTTCGTGCCGGTGGGGTTGCTCAGCGACATTGGCCAGACCTTTGCGATGCCGACCGAACATGTCGGCCTGATGATCACCATCTATGCCTGGGTGGTGGCGCTGATGTCTTTGCCGCTGATGCTGGCCACCCGCGCGATGGAGCGGCGCAGGCTGCTGGCCGGGGTGTTCCTGCTGTTCATCGTCAGCCATGGTGTGGCCGCGGCGGCACCCAATTTCACCATTCTGGTGCTCGGGCGCATCGGCATTGCGTTCGCGCATGCGATCTTCTGGTCGATCACGGCCTCGCTGGCGGTGCGTATCGCTCCACATGGCAGGAAAGGCAAGGCACTGGGATTGCTGGCAACCGGCACCTCCATCGCCATGGTGCTGGGCATCCCTCTCGGGCGGGTGGTCGGCGAGGTGCTGGGCTGGCGCATGACCTTCCTGGCCATCGGCGTGGTGGCCGCGCTGGTGCTTGTTTGCCTGATGCGGCTGCTGCCTCTGCTGCCCAGTCATAACAGTGGTTCGATCGCCAGCCTGCCGCTGCTGGTGCGTCGCCCTGCGCTGGTGAGCCTGTATGTGCTGACGGTGCTGGTGGTGACCGCCCATTTCACCGCATACAGCTACATCGAGCCCTTCGTGCAGGGCGTTGCCAACATGAGCAGCCATGTCACCACCGTGGTGCTGCTGTTCTTCGGCGGTGCGGGCATGCTCGGCAGCGTGCTGTTCGGCTGGAAGGGGCAGGCAAAGCCCTCGGTCTTCTTGGTCGGCTCGATCGGCCTGGTGATGGTCTGTCTGTGGTTGCTGCTGCCCATGTCCCGGCACGAGGTGTCGCTGCTGGGGCTGTCGGTGGTCTGGGGTGCGGCCATCCTGGCATTCGGGCTGGCCATGCAGGCGCGGGTACTGGGACTGGCCAGCGATGCCACGGACGTGGCCATGGCGCTTTTCTCTGGCATCTACAACATCGGCATCGGTGCGGGAGCGCTGTTGGGCAACCAGGTCAGCGTGCACCTGGGCATGCAGTATGTGGGCGTGATCGGCGGCGTGCTCGGCACGGTGGGGCTGCTCTGGTGCGTGTTTGCACTGTGGCATTACCGCAGCGGCTTTGCGCAGGGCCGCCTGCAGGACGGGGACTGACTCTTTCGCGGTCGCACCGGCAGGGGAGTGTTCAGTCGGCTTCGGGCACGGCGACGGCTGGCGTTGACTCCGCCGGTGCCTGGTGCCGCCCGGAGGGCGGGGTGCCTGGTGCGGCGGTGTTGTCCTGGCGCAACGGCCACTCGAAGTACATCGGGTAGATCTGCTCGACGGCGGGGCCATTGAAATCCCAGGTCATGCAGGCGCCCAGGTGTGGCGGCGGTGGCAGTGTCTGCGCCCCGGCATCGGCGCCGTGCCAGCGTGCCAGCACCTGGGGTGCGATGGTCTGGAAGGCCGCGGTGGCCATGTTGTAGAGCAACTCGCGCATGTGTGTGCAGCCCTCGACGCCGCCCAGGTGCCGGTCGATGCTCTTGCGCCAGCCTTTGCCCATGGTGCTGCCGATCATGCGGCGCATGTGCCGGTCCGCCTCGGCGCACTGGCCGTGCGGGAAGCTGCCCATGACGGTGGCGATGTCGCGCACCACCAGCTGTTCGTCGACCGTGACGCGGATGTGCATATGGTGGATCGCCTCGTTCGGCGCCAGTTCGCGGCCGTTGTTGAGGGCAAAGGCGAAAGGCTTGGTGTCCTGCATCTCGGCTTCGATGTCCCAGAGTCCATCGTCGCGCTGGTAGCCTCGGAAGGCGGTGGTGCGGGTATGTGCCGGCCGGCGTGCGGCGGGTGGAGGCAATGGCATTGGCGTGGGGAGAAAACGGATTGGGCTTGTGGGTCTGGCTGGAGACCGACTGCTGCGATCCATCAGAAGATGGCGCCGGTATCGGGCATGCATTGTCGCCATGATGCGGCAACGCATCGTTCGCCGCTGTCACCAGGACGATTGCCACAGTGACTGCCAGCGTGATTTACCAGCACTACTTGCCAGCGCGATTGTGCCGGCAAGCGCCATGTCTCGCGGCGGCGGGAATGGCATGGATGCCTGCTGCAGTCTTTGCGCAGGGCGGCAACTTCGATTACAATGACTGCCGAATCAATTTCGACCAATCGGGCGGATCATCAACCGCCCTTTTTTATTGGCGAATTCCCTGCGGGCGCGGGGCTGGGGTGTCTTGACAGACGATGCATTCAACCCGGGGCGTGCGCCTGCGGGTTGTTTGTGTTTGTGTGGAAGCTGGTGCGCGGGCCCTGGGGCCGGCGTCGGCTTCCGATGGCGTAAAGGGGTGTCGATTGGCATTGCAGCAGGTGGTGGAGCAGATCGTGACCGGTCTGGGATATGAACTGGTGGAGCTCGAGCGCTCCGCTGGCGGTTTGCTGCGTGTGACGATCGATGTGCCCTGGCAGCCGGCCCTGGAAGCGGTGCAGGATGCGCACGCCGATGAGGAGGTGCAGCCCGCGGCGGCAGTCTTGCCGCCGCGCGTGCTCACCGTCGAGGACTGCGAGACCGTCACGCGCCAGCTGCAGTTTGCCCTGGAGGTCGAGGGGGCCGATTACGCCCGTCTCGAGGTGTCCTCGCCGGGCATCGACCGGCTGCTGCGCAATGAAACGGATTTGCGCCGCTTTGCCGGCGAGGTGGTGGATGTGACCCTGCTGGCGCCCATTGGTGCTGCCGCGCAGGGCCAGGTCAACGCCAATCGCAAGCGTTTCCGTGGCGTGCTGGAGTCGGCCGAGGAGGGCGGCTGGCAGATCGTCTGGACCGATGAGCCGGTGCGCAAGCCGGGCCAGAAGGTCAGCAAGAAATATGTACCACCACCGGCCCAGGCGCTTGGCTTCACGCTCGACGAAGTCAAGGAAGTGCGGCTGGCGCCCATCGTGGATTTCAAGGGCCGCAAGGCGCGCGGCTGAGCCCGCGGCCTCGAGGCCGGGGCCTGGTGGCAGGTGGATTTGAATCGGACAACTCGATCAAGAAAGATTCTCAGGAGTATCGTTGCATGAATCGCGAACTGTTGATGCTGGTGGATGCCATTTCGCTGGAGAAGAACGTAGAACGTGATGTGGTTTTCAGTGCCATCGAATCGGCGCTGGCACAGGCCACCAAGCGTTTGTACAAGGAGGACGTGGACATCCGCGTCGTCATCGATCGCGAGACCGGCGACTACCATACGGTGCGCCGCTGGCTGGTGGTGCCCGACGACGCGGGTCTGCAAAACCCCGATGCGGAAGAACTGCTGATGGATGCGCAGGATCTGCGTGCGGACGTCCAGGTCGGCGACTACCTCGAGGAGCCGGTCGAGTCCATCCCCATCGGCCGCATTGGCGCGATGGCGGCCAAGCAGGTCATCCTGCAGAAGATCCGCGAGGCCGAGCGCGAAATGCTGCTCAACGACTTCCTCTCGCGTGGCGACAAGATCTTCACCGGCACCATCAAGCGCATCGACAAGGGCGGTGACGCCATCGTCGAGAGCGGGCGCGTCGAGGGCCGGCTGCGCCGCACCGAGATGATTCCGAAGGAAAACCTGCGCAATGGCGACCGCGTGCGCGCCATCATTACCGAGGTCGATGCGACGCTGCGCGGCGCCCCCATCCTGCTCTCGCGCACGGCGCCGGAGTTCATGGTCGAGTTGTTCCGCAACGAGGTGCCCGAGATCGAGCAGGGCCTGCTGGAAGTCAAGTCCTGCGCCCGCGATGCCGGCTCGCGCGCCAAGATCGCCGTGCTCTCGCACGACAAGCGCATCGACCCGATCGGCACCTGCGTGGGCGTGCGCGGCACCCGGGTCAATGCGGTGACCAATGAACTGGCCGGCGAGCGCGTGGACATCGTGCTGTGGTCGGAAGACCCGGCGCAGTTCGTCATCGGTGCGCTGGCGCCCGCCAACGTGCAGTCCATCCTGGTCGATGAGGAAAAACACGCCATGGATGTGGTGGTGGACGAGGATAATCTCGCTATCGCGATTGGCCGGGGCGGCCAGAACGTGCGCCTGGCCTCCGACCTCACGGGCTGGAAGATCAACATCATGGACGCGGCCGAATCCGCCGAGAAGCAGGCCAGCGAGGACAACCAGATCCGCGCGCTGTTCATGAGCAAGCTCGACGTGGACCAGGAAATCGCCGACATCCTCATCGAGGAAGGCTTTACCACGCTGGAAGAGGTGGCCTATGTGCCGCTGCAGGAATTGCTGGAGATCGAGACGCTTGACGAGGATACCGTCAATGAGCTGCGCGCCCGTGCCAAGGATGCGCTGCTGACGCAGGAAATCGCCCGTGAGCAAAGCGTGGCCCAGGTATCGCAGGACCTGCGCGACCTGGAAGGCATCAATGCCGAACTGCTCGCCAAGCTGGCGGACAAGCAGGTGCTGAGCCTGGATGACCTGGCCGATCTGGCCACCGACGAACTGGTGGAGATGACCGGCCTCGATGAGGCCGCCGCCACGGCGTTGATCATGAAAGCGCGTGAACACTGGTTCGATGGCGATGCCGCCGGGTCCGAGGCCTGAGAGTCAGGGAGGTAGAGAACAGATTTATGTCCAATAGCACCATTACCGAATTTGCCACCGAGCTCAAGCAGGACGCGCAAGCCGTGCTGCGCCAGCTCAAGGCCGCAGGCATCGAAAAAGCTTCGGTGGACGACGCCATCAGCGATGTCGACAAGCAGCATTACCTCACCTACCTGCGCAGCACGCACGGCCATGCCGAGGGCGGCGAGCGCAGCAAGATCACCCTGACCAAGCGCTCGACCAGCGAGATCAAGCAGGCCGACGCGACCGGCAAGGCGCGCACCATCAATGTGGTGACCCGCAAAAAGCGCACCTTCGTCAAGCGCGATGAGGTGCCGGCAGCCGCTGCGCCCGCCGCCGAAGTGGCCGAGACGGCCGCCGAGCAGGCCCAGCAGCAGGATCTGGAGCGCCGCGAGGCCGAGGCCCGCCGCAACGCCGAATTGCTGCGCCGCCAGGAGGAGGATCTGGCCCGCGAAAGCTCCGAGCGCCAGGAACGCGAGCGCAAGGAGCGCGAAGCCGACCAGCGCGCCGCCGCCTATGCCCAGCAGGAGGCTGAGAAGAAGGCGCGCGAAGCGCAGCAGAAGCAGCAGACCGTGCAGGAGCAGAAGGCCGAAGCCGAGCAACGCGCCAAGGAGCAGGACGAAGCCCGCCGCAAGGCCGAGGCCGAAGCCCAGCAGCGTTCTGCCGAGGAGGCCAAGCGCGCCGCCGATCTGGAGGACCGCCGCCGCAAGGCCGAGGCCGAGGCCGCCGCGATCCGTTCGATGATGTCCGCACCGCGCAAGGTGCTGGTGGCCAAGAAGCCCGAGGAGCCTGCCGCCGACGCGAAGAAGGGCACCCTCACCAAGCCGGCCGACAGTGGCGACAAGAAGAAGGTCGCGACCGGCACGGCCGCGCCCGCAGGCGGGCGCAAGGCCAAGGAAATCAAATCTTCGGACCTGTCCTCGAGCTGGACGGCCGACGACGGCAAGAAGAAGGAAATCAAGACCCGCGGCGATACCGGTGGCGCGGGCCGTGGCGGCAGCAATTGGCGCGCCGGCCCCAAGGGCCGCCGTGGCAACGACCGCAACCAGCGTGGCCAGTCCCGCCATCAGGAAGCGGCGCCGCAGGAAGTGCGCGTGCTCGACGTGCACGTGCCCGAGACCATCACGGTGGCCGAACTGGCGCACAAGATGGCCATCAAGGCTTCCGAGGTGATCAAGGCGCTGATGAAGATGGGCCAGATGGTGACCATCAACCAGCCGCTGGATCAGGATACGGCCATGATCGTGGTCGAGGAAATGGGCCACAAGGCGATCCAGGCGCAACTGGACGACCCGGAAGCCTTCACCGAGGACGAGGCCATCCAGTACCAGGCCGAGCAACTGCCGCGCGCGCCGGTGGTCACCGTCATGGGCCACGTGGATCACGGCAAGACCTCGCTGCTGGATTACATCCGCCGCACCAAGGTCGCCTCGGGCGAGGCCGGCGGCATCACCCAGCACATTGGCGCCTACCATGTGAAGACGCCGCGCGGCATCGTCTCCTTCCTCGACACCCCGGGTCACGAGGCCTTCACGGCGATGCGTGCCCGTGGTGCGCAAGCCACCGACATCGTCATCCTGGTGGTGGCGGCCGATGACGGCGTGATGCCGCAGACCAAGGAAGCCATCAAGCACGCCAAGGCGGCCAAGGTGCCCATCGTGGTGGCCATCACCAAGGCCGACAAGCCCGATGCCAACCCCGATCGCGTCAAGCAGGAACTGGTGGGCGAGGAAGTCGTGCCGGAGGAATACGGCGGCGAGTCGCCCTTCATCGCGGTCTCTTCCAAGACCGGTCAGGGCATCGACGAGTTGCTCGAGAACGTGCTGCTGCAGGCCGAAGTGCTGGAGCTCAAGGCTCCGGTCGATGCCATGGCCAAGGGCCTGGTGATCGAGGCCCAGCTCGACAAGGGCCGCGGCCCGGTTGCCACCGTGCTGGTGCAGTCCGGCACGCTCAAGGTCGGCGACGTGGTGCTGGCCGGCCAGACCTATGGCCGCGTGCGCGCCATGACTGACGAGAACGGCCAGCGCACCGATGCGGCGGGCCCGTCGATCCCGGTGGAAATCCAGGGTCTAACCGAGGTGCCGCAGGCGGGTGACGATTTCATGGTGATGAACGACGAGCGCCGTGCGCGCGAAATCGCCACCTACCGTGCCGGTCGCTTCCGCAACACCAAGCTGGCCAAGCAACAGGCCGCCAAGCTGGAGAACATGTTTGCCGACATGACGGCCGGCGAGGTCAAGACCCTGCCGATTCTCATCAAGGCCGACGTGCAGGGCTCGCAGGAAGCGCTGTCGCAATCGCTGCTCAAGCTCTCGACCGAAGAGGTGCGGGTGCAGGTGGTGTATTCGGGCGTGGGCGGCATCAGCGAGTCGGATGTCAACCTGGCGATCGCCTCCGGCGGCATCATCATCGGCTTCAACGTGCGGGCCGATGCCGGCGCGCGCAAGCTGGCTGAGGCCAATGACGTGGACATCCGCTACTACGGCATCATCTACGACGCCGTCGACGAGCTCAAGACCGCCATGTCGGGCCTGCTGGCTCCGGAGCAGCGTGAGGAAGTCACCGGTACGGCCGACATCCGCACCGTCTTCGTCGCTTCGAAGATTGGTACGGTGGCGGGCTCCTACGTCACCTCGGGCTTCGTCACGCGCAGTTCGCACTTCCGCCTGCTGCGCGACAACGTGGTCATCTACACGGGTGAAGTCGATTCGCTGCGCCGCATCAAGGAAGACGTCAAGGAAGTGCGTGAGGGCTTCGAATGCGGTATCAAGCTGAAGAACTACACGGACATCCGTGAGGGCGACCAGCTCGAATTCTTTGACATCAAGGAGATTGCCCGCACGCTGTAAGCGGCGCAGGCGAACGACACCACGATGGCGACACGACGCAACACCCCGTCCTTCAACCGCGGCTACCGCGTGGCCGATCAGATCCAGCGCGATCTGAGCGAGTTGATTGCGCGCGAGCTCAAGGACCCGCGCGTGGGCATGGCGACCATCCAGAGCGTGGAGGTCACGCCCGACTATGCCCACGCCAAGGTCTATGTCAGCGTGCTGGTCGGCAATGCGGAGGAAACCCTGGAGGCGCTCAACCAGGCTGCGGGTTTCCTGCGCAATGGCCTTTTCAAGCGCCTGTCGATCCACACCGTGCCGACGCTGCACTTCATCTTCGACCGCACGCCCGAGCGCGCGGCCGACATGAACGCGCTGATCGCCAAGGCCGTCGATTCGCGCGGCAAGGAAGAGACGGAGTAAGCCATGACAGCGCCTACCCGTGTCAGGGTGCAGCGGCGCCCTGTGCACGGGGTGTTGCTGCTCGACAAGCCGCTGGGACTCTCCAGCAACCAGGCCTTGCAAAAGGCCAAGTGGCTGCTGCGCGCCGAAAAGGCGGGCCATACCGGCACGCTCGATCCGCTTGCCAGCGGCATCCTGCCCTTGTGCTTTGGCGCGGCCACCAAGTTCAGCCAGTTGCAGCTCGAGGCCGACAAGACCTACGAGACGCGTGTGCGCCTGGGTGTGACGACCAGCACCGCGGATGCGGAAGGCGAGGTGCTGCGCGAGCGGCCGGTGGCCTGCACGGTGGGGCAGCTGGTGCAGGTACTCGACGACTTTACCGGTCCGATCGCACAGGTGCCGCCGATGCACAGCGCGCTCAAGAAGGACGGCAAGGCGCTCTATGAGTACGCCCGCGACGGCGAGACCGTCGAGCGTGCGGCGCGCCAGGTGCTTATCCACGACCTGGAGTTGCTGGGTTTTGAACTCGGCGGCGCGGAGCCCTTCGTCGACCTGCGCGTGCGCTGCAGCAAGGGCACCTACATCCGCACCCTCGGCGAGGACATCGGCGAAGCCCTGGGCTGCGGTGGTCATCTGACGATGCTGCGACGCGTCGAGACCGGCAACCTGCATGTCGCGCAGGCCATCACCCTCGACCAGCTCGAGGCGCTCGATGATGCCGCCCGGCTGCGCATGCTTCATCCAGTGGAAATCTTGCTGCACGAGCATCCACGCATCGTGCTGCCTCCGGATGAGGCGGGCCGGTTCCTCAGCGGCATGCGCCGCCGTGGCGACTGGCCCGATGCCGCAGCGGTCGCCGTGTTCGGCGAGCAGCCCGAGGCGCTGCTGGGCGTGGCCCATGTGCAGCAGGGCGAGCTGATTGCCGACCGGCTGCTCAGTCCTCCCGAAATCCAGCAGGCATTGCTGCAGTTCCATGAAGCCCGCGCGGCGGTGGCCTGATCATTGCTTGATGTCCGATACACCCCCCAACCGTTTTCCCAAGCCCTAGCAACCATGACCAAAGAAATTCGCAATATCGCCATCATCGCCCACGTCGACCATGGCAAGACCACGATGGTGGACCAGCTGCTGCGCCAGAGCGGCACCTTCGCCGACCATGAGAAAGTCGTCGACACCGTGATGGACAACCACGCCATCGAGCGCGAGCGCGGCATCACCATCCTGGCCAAGAACTGTGCCGTGACCTGGAAGGGCACGCACATTAACATCGTCGATACCCCGGGCCACGCGGACTTCGGCGGCGAGGTCGAACGCGCGCTGTCGATGGTCGATGGCGTGGTGCTGCTGATCGATGCGCAGGAAGGCCCGATGCCGCAGACCCGCTTCGTCACCAAGAAGGCACTGGCACTGGGCCTCAAGCCCATCGTCGTGGTCAACAAGGTGGACAAGCCCGGCGCCGATCCGGACAAGGTCATCAACGCCGCTTTCGACCTGTTCGACAAGCTCGGCGCGACCGACGAGCAACTCGACTTCCCGGTGGTCTACGCCTCCGGCATCAACGGCTGGGCTTCGCTCGAAGAGGGCGAGCCCGGTGAGACCTGGGGTACGGACATGTCGCCGCTGTTCGACACCGTCCTCCAGCACGTGCCCTCGGTGCAGGGCGACGCCAGTGCGCCGCTGCAGCTGCAGGTCTCGGCGCTGGATTACTCCACTTTCGTTGGCCGTATCGGTGTTGGCCGCATCAAGCAGGGCACCATCCGCCCGGGCATGGAAGTGCTGGTGGCCCAGGGCACCGATGGCGAGACCTACAAGGGCCGCATCAACCAGGTGCTGACCTTCCAGGGCCTGGACCGCGTGCAGGCCAGCGAAGCCGGCCCCAGCGAAATCGTGCTGGTCAATGGTATCGAGAACATTGGCATCGGCGAGACCATCACCGATCCGGTCAATCCGCAGCCGCTGCCAATGCTCAAGATCGACGAGCCGACGCTGACCATGAACTTCTGCGTCAACACCAGCCCGCTGGCTGGCCGTGAAGGCAAGTTCGTCACCAGCCGCCAGATCTGGGACCGCCTGCAGAAGGAACTGCGTTCGAACGTGGCGCTGCGCGTCAAGGAAACCGACGAGGACGGCGTCTTCGAGGTCTCCGGCCGCGGCGAACTCCACTTGACCATTCTGCTTGAGGAAATGCGCCGCGAAGGCTATGAGTTGGCCGTCTCCAAGCCGCGCGTGGTGTTCCGCGAGATCAACGGTGAAATCTGCGAGCCGATCGAGCTGGTCACCGCCGACATCGAGGAAGGCCACCAGGGCGGCGTGATGCAGGCCCTTGGCGAGCGCAAGGGCGAGCTGGTCAACATGGAGCCGGACGGTCGTGGCCGCGTGCGCCTCGAGTACCGCATTCCGGCGCGCGGCCTGATCGGCTTCACCAACGAATTCCTCAACCTCACGCGTGGTTCGGGCCTGATCGCCAACATCTTCGACGGCTACGAGCCGCACAAGGGCGAGATCGGCGGGCGCAAGAACGGCGTGCTGATCTCGATGGACGATGGTGAAATCTTCACCTACGCGCTGGGCAAGCTCGACGACCGTGGCCGCATGTTCGTCAAGGCCGGCGATCCGGTGTACGAGGGCATGATCGTCGGCATCCACAGCCGCGACAACGATCTGGTGGTCAACGCCACGCGCACCAAGCAGCTGACCAACTTCCGCGTCAGCGGCAAGGAAGACGCCATCAAGATCACCCCGCCTATCGACATGTCGCTGGAGTATGCGGTGGAATTCATCGACGACGACGAACTGGTCGAGATCACCCCGCAGTCGATCCGCCTGCGCAAGCGCCATCTGAAGGAGCACGAGCGCAAGCGTGCGAAGAACTCGGCGCTGGCGTGATGTGATTCGGGGCCTCATCCTTGAGTGCCCTTGAGCAAACCGGTGCTGCAGGATTCTGCGGCACCGGTTTCTTGTTTGTGGAGGACCAGTGCTGCGGCGAGGGGGCGCGCCGAGGAGCCTATGCGGACGGGGCTGTTGCGAGCATGTCCCGCAGGCCCGGCCCCCATTGGGCATGCAATGGGCCGGAGCTGGAATGGCCCAGCTCTGTCTGCAGAACCTGATGGCGCAGCCGCCCCTGGATGCGCTGCATTTGCCGGTGCACGGCTTCGTCGGGCGGGAACAGGGTGTCGCTGGACGCGACCACATGCAGGACCTCGGCACGCACCGATGCAAGTTGGGGCCGGACATCGAAAGCCTGGGCCGCCTTGAGCAGCACCACCAGGCTGTGTGGCGAGAAGCTTTCGGCCCAGGCCGCTGCCATCTGCTCGAGTCTGCGGCCCAGCATATCCGCAGGCACACCTTGCGCGGCCAGCACCTGCGGCATGCCGTAGCTTGCAAGTGTCTGCAGGCGAATGCGGCGCAGGGCCTCGTTCATGGCCGCTTTGGCGTCCATCTCGCCGTCATCGGCGGCGCGGCCGATGTCGAGCGCCTGCTGCAGCGCCGGCAGCGACATGGCCGGGCTGGCTGGCAAGCAGGGGCCGGAGACGATGGCGCCGACGCAGTCGACGAAGTCCGGATGATCGACCGCCCATTGCAATGCCTGAAATCCACCGAGCGAGGGACCCATCACGGCGCGCAGGTGGCGCACCCCGAGCGCATCGAGCCACTGGCGCTGTGATGCAACGATGTCGTGGAATGTGATGTCGGGGAAATCGGCGCCATACGGCCGGCCGCTGTCGGGATCCATGCTGGTTGGTCCGGTGCTGCCGTAGCAAGAGCCCAGCATGTTCGGGCAAAGGATGCAATAGCGCTGCGGATCCAGTGGCCTGCCTGGTCCGATCAGCCCGGCCCAGGCACCTTCGGCGACCCCGCTGCCTTGCGCCAGCAGGCCGTGATTGGCGGTATAGCCATGCGTGACGACGATGGCGTTGCGGCCATCGGGCGCCAGCGTGCCATACCGGCTGTAGGCGATGACCACGTCGGGCAACACCGTTCCCGAGGTCAGGCGCAGCGCACCGATGGAAGCAAACTCAGTGGTCGTCATGTTTCAGCAGGAGGAAATTATGGAATGAGCCGTCACCGGGCATGGTTGAAGGAATCTTGGCATCATGCCCTGCGAATCTTCGCGATGACGTCGCCCCACATGCTGGTGTCGTTCTCGATCAATTGCTGGAATGGAGCAGCCGTCATCGTCAGGGGCTCATGCGCGGCGTCGGCGAGTTCCTTCTGGTAGGTTGGCGAAGCGGTGAAGGCCTGCGCGGCCCGGGAAATCTTCTCGATGATGGCGGCATCGGTGCTCGCTGGCGCAGCCAGGCCGAACCAGGTGCGCTGTGAAAACTCCGGCGCCCCAGCCTCCTGCATGGTTGGCACTTGCGGCAGGAAGGGCGTGCGGCGGCTGTCCGAGTATGCCAGGGCGCGCGTGCGGCCCGATTGGACCTGGGGCAGAGCGGTGGTGGTGCCATCGAAGACGAAATCCACCTGGCCCGACAGCAGGTCGGCGAGTGCCGCTGCGGAGCTTTGGTAAGGCACATGCAGAAATTGCAGACCCGTGAGGTGCCCGAACAACTCCGAGTACAGGTAGGCGATGCTGCCCACGCCGGCAGACGCATAGCTGACCGCCTCGGCTGGTCTGGATTTCGCGTAGGCGATCAAATCCGCCAGGTTCTGCCAGGGCGCATCGGGGCGTGTCAGCATCACCATGCCGCCCTGGGCCAGCCCGCCGGCATAGACGAAGCTCTTGAGCGGATCGAAGCGCAGGCCGCTGTAGAAGTAGGGGAAGGTGGGGAGCGAAGAGCTCACGAACAGCAAGGTATGGCCATCGGCGGCGGCAGTCGCAACCGAGCTGACGCCCAGGGTGCCACCGGCCCCGGGGCGGTTCTCGATGACGACCGACTGACCGAGCGCATCCGAAAGATGGCGCGCTGCCACGCGCGCCAGCAAATCGGTGGTACTGCCGGCGGCGATACCGACGACCAGTTTGATCGGCTTGCTCGGGTATGGCAGCGCGGCCCGGCCTGGCCGTGGCAGCAGGGATACCAGCCCGGCGCTGGCTGCGGCCAGCAGCAGTTGGCGGCGCGGATGCAGGTTGGGGAAATGGTTCATGTTTGTCTCCTGTTTGTCTTTGTTGTCCGTTTGCGGCTGGAATCAGGCGGCCGGACCTGTTCACGATCTTTTCGTGGGCAACCCGAAGGGCCGGAGTTGAAAAACGCATCGGGTGGCGTTGCCCCCGCCCCTTGCCCTCTGCACTTTTGGCCGCCTGCGTGACCCTCGAAAAGATCGTGAGCAGGTTCTCAGCCAGCCTGCAGGCGCTGTGCGATGGCCTGGCCCAGCTCGGCGGTGCTTGCCGAGCCGCCCAGGTCCGGTGTGCGCGGCCCCTGTGCCAGCGCATGCTCGATCGCCTGCACGATGGCGTCGTGGGCGGCCCGGCCCTGGCCTTGGCCTTCGGTGAGAAAGTCCAGCATCAGTGCGCCAGACCAGATCATGGCGATGGGGTTGGCGATGCCCTGGCCGTAGATGTCCGGTGCCGAACCGTGCACGGGCTCGAACAGTGACGGAAACCGGCGATCGGGGTTCAGATTGGCCGACGGGGCCAGGCCGATGGTGCCAGTGGTGGCGGGGCCCAGGTCCGAGAGAATGTCGCCGAACAGGTTGGAGGCCACCACCACGTCGAAACGCTGCGGCTGCAGCACGAAGCGCGCCGAGAGAATGTCGATGTGCTGTTTGTCGACCTGCACTTGCGGATAGTCCTTGCCGATGGCATCTGCGCGGCTGTCCCACCACGGCATGCTGATGGCGATGCCATTGGACTTCGTTGCTACGGTGAGTTTCTGCCGTGGCCGCTTCTGGGCCAGTTCGTAGGCGTAGCGCAATACGCGGTCCGTGCCGTGCCGCGAGTACACGGATTCCTGGATGACGATTTCGCGCTCGGTGCCCTCGAACATGAGGCCGCCTACCGAGGTGTATTCACCTTCGGTGTTCTCGCGCACCACCAGATAGTCGATGTCACCGGGCTGCCGGTTGGCCAGGGGGCCTGGTACCCCTTCGAACAGGCGCACCGGTCGCAGATTGACGTACTGGTCGAATTCACGCCGGAACTTCAGCAGCGAGCCCCACAGTGACACATGGTCCGGAACGGTGGCAGGCCAGCCGACGGCGCCGAAATAGATGGCATCCAGGTCCTGTAGCTGGGCCTTCCAGTCGTCGGGCATCATTTTTCCGTGTTCGGCGTAGTAGTCGCAACTGGCCCAGCCGATGTGCACGAACTCGACGTCGATGCCAAAGCGCTGTGCGGCCAGTTGCGTGACGGCCAGCCCCTGGGGCATGACTTCCTTGCCAATGCCATCGCCGGCGATGGCGGCGACGCGGTAGCGGCGGTTCTGGGACATGTTGATAACTCCTCTGATGATCTCGGGGGGAGGGCAGAGCCGCTGGGGCTCGACCGCAGTGCGTGATGGATGGATTCTTGTTCGTGCACACTTCAAATACAATATTCATTTTGTGAAAATATTGCGCACGAATCGTGATTAATCTTCCATCCAACGACGATTTGCGAGTGTTCATCGTGGTTGCGCGCCTGACGAGCTTTGTGGCTGCTGCCGAAGAATTGCGGGTTTCCTCGGGGTATGTGAGCAAGCGTATTCGCCTGCTGGAGCAGCAGTTGGGCGTGAAGCTGCTGCATCGCACGACCCGGTCAGTGCATGTGACGGAGGACGGCGAGCGGGTCTTTCACTGGGCGCAGCGCGTGCTCGATGACGTCGAGCAACTGCTGCAGGAGACGGCCATCACACGTGCCATTCCAGCTGGCAGCCTGCGCATCAGCAGCAGCTTCGGCTTTGGCCGGAATGTCGTCGCGCCGTTGCTCTCGCGCATGGCCGAGCAGTACCCTCGGCTGCAGTTGCGTCTGGAAGTATTCGATCGGTTGGTGGATGTCGCCAGCGAAGGCTTCGATCTCGATGTGAGGGTGGGTGACGAGATCGCGCCCCATCTGATTGCCAGGCCGCTGGCACGCAATCATCGGGTGCTGTGTGCCTCGCCCGCTTACCTGGAGCGACGTGGCGAGCCGCGCAGTCTTGCCGAGCTGTCGGGCCACGACTGTCTGGTGATCAAGGAACGCGATCATCCCTTTGGCGTCTGGCGGTTGCGCGCGGGTGCGGAGGAGCAAGTGGTGAAGGTGCGCGGGCCGCTTTCGACCAATCATGGCGAAGTGGCCGTGCAATGGGCGGTGGACGGTCGCGGTGTGATCCTGCGCTCGAGCTGGGATGTCGGGCCGCTGATCGAGCGTGGCGAACTGCAGGTGGTGCTGCCGCAATGGCGGCAGGAGGCCAATATCTGGGCGGTGTATCCGTCGCGCCTGACCACCTCGGCCAAAGTGCGCGTCTGCGTGGAATTTCTCCAGCGGGCGTTTCGTGAACATCCACTGGCGCACTGGCTGCCGTCGTGAGTGGTGCGGTGGCCCAGGCGAAAGCAGTGCAAGCGCCTCATTCGGGCATGAATCCCGTTGGCATCTGCGGCCGGCTGCGCGCGGGTGGCCACACGATGCCGAGCACGAAGACGCGCAGCATGTACCGCAGCAGCCCGCGCTCGCTCAGGGCCGGGTCGACGCGATGTTGGTAGTGCTGCCGGTGCAGCCGGACGAGCTCGGACCAGTGCGCGTGCGGGTGTTCGTGGTGGGCCGTATGCAGGCCGATGTTGAAGAGCAGCGGATTGACCAGGCCCTCGAAATTGCGCGCGTAGTTGAGCGGCGCATGCGGAGCGAGGCGCTGGCTGCGGCTGACGGGACGGCCATCGGCATGGGCATGCTGCAGGTAGTTGGTGGCCAGCAGCCAGTGCAGGCCATGCAGTTGCGGCACGATCACCAGCACGAGCGCCTTCTGCCAGTCGATCGCCAGCAGCAGCGCCCAGCTGCCCAGCCACAGCGCATACTGGCCCATGCAGTAGTGGAATGCCCCGGGCCAGCGGCGTCTGAGCCGCCCCAGCCAGCCGATGAAGAGGGGGTAGAGCACCCAGGCCGCCAGCACCGGATGGCTCAGGTAGCCCCACAGATGGTTGTGGTCGCCGCCAAAGCGGTAGGTGCGGGTGGCATCGCATGGGCCGTGGCGAAAACGATGGTGGTTGGCCACATGCGCGGGCCAGAACACAAAGGTCGGGTGGCCCTGCAACAGGGTCAGCCAGTAGTCGGTGAGGCGGTTGGCCCAGCGGCCATGCCACATGCGCGCATGCGTGTGGTTGTGGTGGATCACGCCGGTGCCCAGTGTCAGGAACAGCACCAGCGCATACGGCACCGGGTGCCAGCCCTGCCACCATTGCCAGGCCACCAGCAGCGGCAATGCCAGCAGGTAGGCGATGGACTGCCAGTCCCGCCCATGCCGCAGGCGCGGGAGGCCGGTCCATCCGGCCCGTCTTGTCCGCGAGGGCGATGCCCATGTCGATGCCGTCATGGCACGCGGTGGCGGGTATCGGAGCGGGACGCCGCGCTGGTATGCATGAGCCGGTCCATGAAGGCCAGCGCAAAGCCGAAGTTGCCCTGCGGGCGATGATGGTGCAGGTGGTGGCGGCGGCTGGCCGCCAGCGGATGGGTGTCGGAGACTGAGGGAAAGAACTCGTAGTTCGAATGCCCCACCACATTGAGCAGCAGGCTCAGCACCGGCACGGCCGCGAGCGACCAGAAGTGGAAGTCATGCACCACCATCGGCAGCAGGATGACGTTGCCCAGCATCAACGCCTCCACCGGATGGAAACTGTAGGTGGACCAGGGGGTGGTGCGCACCGAGCGGTGGTGGTCGCGGTGGAAGCGCATCAGCGCACGGGTGTGCAGCAGGCGGTGGTTGATCCAGAAATGAACGTCGTTCCAGATCATCAGCACCGCCACCTCCAGTGCCATGCGCAGCGCGCCGGCCTGTTCGGCAAACTGGGCCCAGCCGACTTGCACGAAGCCCCATGGCACGATCATGCCGGTGCCGAAGATCAGGATCGAATGGAACGACTGGCGCCATTCGGCATGCAGCTGGGCGCGCGTCAGGGGCCGTTCATCGAGCGTGTGGCCGCGACCCAGGCGCGCCAGGCCACTGGTCAGCGCGCCCATCAGCACACCACCCCCGACATACAGCAGGCTGAAGAACACCAGGCCCAGCGCCATGACTTCCCAGGCCGAAAGCGCCGTGAACCATTGCGCTGCGGTGAGGGATCCGGTGCCTGCTGCTGGGGGCATGCTGGTCTTTTACATCCGCTCAGATGGCGTGCGGCCTTCGCGCTCAGCGTGCATCTTCGGGCGGCTTGCCCGGGCGCACGCGGCTGGCCGCTTCCTTGGCCCGCTCGCGGGCAATGCCCAGATCATCATGGCGGGCCAGGGCCACGCCCATGCGGCGCTTGACGAAGCTTTCGGGCTTGCCGAAGAGGCGCAGGCTGGTTTGCGGTACCGCCAGAGCCTTTTCGATATCGGCAAAAACGATGTCCTCGGCATCGACGCCGCCATAGATCACGGCGCTGGCGCCAGGCGATTGCAGCGTGGTGTCGACTGGCAGGCCGAGGATGGCACGCGCATGCAACTCGAACTCGCTCTGCCATTGCGTTGCCATGGTCACCATGCCGGTGTCGTGCGGGCGGGGGCTGACTTCGCTGAACCAGACCTGGTCGCCCTTGACGAACAGTTCGACGCCGAACAGGCCCTGGCCGCCCAGATCGTCGGTGACGGCCTGGGCGATGCGCTGCGCCTCCTGGCGCGCCGCCGCGCTCATCGGGTGGGGTTGCCAGCTCTCGACATAGTCGCCGCTTTGCTGGATATGGCCGATGGGCTCGCAGAAGTGGGTCTCAATGGTGCCTCCGGCGCCTTTGGCACGCACGGTCAGCTGGGTGATCTCGTAGTCGAAGTCGATGAAGCCCTCGACGATCACGCGGCCATGGCTGACGCGCCCGCCGTCCATGGCGTATTGCCAGGCGTGCGCGATGTCGGCGGAGCCGTCGATGCGGCTCTGGCCCTTGCCCGAACTGCTCATCACCGGCTTGACGATGCATGGGTAGCCGATGCCGGACTGTCCGTCCTGGCCGTCGATGGCCGCGCGCAGTTCTTCCAGCGAACTGCAGAATTGGTAGGGACTGGTGGGCAGACCCAGTGTTTCGGCCGCCAGGCGGCGGATGCCCTCGCGGTCCATCGTCAGGCGCGCGGCGCGGGCCGTGGGGATCACCCGCACGGTGCCGGCGGCCTCGAGCGCTTCGAGCACCGGGGTGGCAATGGCCTCGATCTCAGGCACCACCAGCGCCGGGCGCTCGCGTTCGATCAGCGCGCGCAGGGCCTGCGGGTCGGTCATGGCGAGGGTGACGGCGTGATGCGCGACCTGCTGCGCCGGCGCGTGCGCATAGCGGTCCACCGCAATGGTTTCCACGCCCAGGCGCTGCAGTTCGATCACCACTTCCTTGCCCAATTCGCCGCTGCCCAGCAGCATCACGCGCGTGGCGTGGGGCGCCAGGGGGGTGCCCAGAGTCGTCATGACCATCCCGTCCTTGTTCTGTCATAGAGTCGAAGAAAGAGCGACATGGTAATGCACGCATCGGGCTTGGCCGGTTTTGTTTGTCGCCGGGTTCGCGGGAATCACTACAATCGCGGCAACGCACCGCATGTACCACATGCACCGCGCGCAGCGGGGCGGTCCAGGCCGATCCGCTGATCCCCGGATCGGGCGCGGCGACAGGCATTTCCCTTCAGGCAAGTTGACCGGCATGGCTGACCACACCACTGACGACACACAGGCGCCATTCGGCTTGCGCCTGCGGGTGTATTGGGAGGATACCGATGCCGGCGGCATCGTCTACCACGCCAATTACGTCAAGTTCATGGAGCGCGCGCGTTCCGACTGGCTGCGTGCGCTGGGTCTCGGCCAGCGCCAGTTGCGGGAACAATCGGGCGGCATGTTTGTCGTAACCGGGATGTCGCTGCGCTACCTCGCTCCTGCCCGACTGGACGATGAATTGCTTGTTACCGCGGGTTTGCAAAGCGCGGGGCGGGCTTCGCTGACAATGCTGCAGCAGGTGCTGCGCATCGACCCACGGGGCAATGTGCCTCTGTGCGACGCGCAGGTGCGCATCGGCTGGGTCGGTGCAGAGACCATGCGTCCCAGCCGGATTCCAGATTACATCCTCGAAAAACTCTCTTCATGAACGCTCAAGACATGTCCATTGCGCACCTGATCCTCAACGCCAGTTGGGTGGTGCAGGCCGTTATGCTGATTCTGGTGCTGGGCTCGATCGCCAGCTGGACGGTGATCTTCCGCAAGTCCATCGGCCTCAAGCAGGTGCGCGGGCTCAACCGCGAGTTTGAAGAGGATTTCTGGTCCGGCGCCAGCCTCAACGACCTTTATACCGCCGCTGTGCAGAATGCCCGCAACGCCGGTCCGCTCGAGCGGATGTTCGCCAGCGGCATGCGCGAGTACCACAAGCTGCGCGAGCGCCACATCAACCACGCCGAGACGCTGCTCGACGGCGCGCGCCGCGCCATGATGGCCAGCTTCAACCGCGAGATGGACCAGATCGAGAACGGCCTCTCCTTCCTCGGCACGGTTGGCTCGATCGCGCCGTACGTGGGCCTCTTTGGCACCGTCTGGGGCATCATGCACGCCTTCACCGGCTTTGCCGGCATGGAGCAGATCTCGCTGGCCACCGTGGCGCCGGGCATTGCCGAGGCCTTGGTGGCTACCGCGATGGGTCTCTTTGCCGCGATTCCGGCCGTGATTGCCTACAACCGCTTTTCGCGCGAGATCGACCGCACCGCCATCCGCATGGAGACCTTCGGCGACGAGTTCACCAACATCCTGCAGCGCAACCTCAACGCCAGCCAGGGCGGCGCGGCCAGCCACTGAGCAAGCAGCACCGAGCACGAAAAGGACGCACGCCATGGCAGCTCTGTCCGCACGCAAAGGCACCCGCCGCCGCACCATGAACGAAATCAACATGGTGCCCTTCATCGATGTGATGCTGGTGCTGTTGATCATCTTCATGGTCACGGCGCCGATGATCACCCCCGGCGTCATCAACGCGCCTACCTCCGGGGCAGCAGGCGAGGCGCCGCCGGTGATCGCCCAGGTGCTGGTCGACAAGGACGGCAAGCTCGAATGGAAGGTCGGCAACGAAACCCGCGGCACCGATCTGGAGCAGCTCGGCGAACTGGCCGTGCAATGGCAGGAAGAGCAGATCCAGCAGGGCCGCCCGCCCGAGCAGGTGGCCATCGTCATCGTCGGCGACAAGGCCGCGCATTATGAGTACGTGACGGGCGCGCTCGATGCCCTGCATCAGGCCGGGGCCAAGCGCGTCGCCTTCCTGCTGAACAAGAAGTAGGCCGTTCCTCCCCGTCTCGCTGTGCCCAGACCGCATACCCGCAAGCCATGCCTCCATCCCCGCGATTGCACGAAATCCCGCTGACACCGCCCAAGCCACCGATGCGCCTGCGCGCCGTGGCCCTGGCGGTGCTGGTGCATGCCGGCCTGATCGGCATCATGGTGATTGGCGCGAACTGGAAACGCCACAGCGACTCGGCCGCCGTCGAGGCCGAGCTCTGGTCCAGCCTGCCGCAACAGGCCGCTCCCCGCGCGGTCTCGCCGGAGCCGCCGCCTCCACCCGCGCCGCCGGCTCCCGCGCCCGCACCGGAACCACCGCCTCCGCCTCCTCCACCTGCCCCGGAGCCGCCCCCGCCACCTCCGCCACCACCCGCACCCGATCCGGAAATCGCGCTCGAAGCCGAGCGCAAGAAGGAACAGGAGGCCGAGCGCCGCCGTCAGGCGCAGGAAGCCGAGCAGAAACGCCTGGAAGAACAGAAGCGCCAGGAGGAATTGCGCAAGGAAGAGGCCCGCAAGGAGGAAGAGCGCAAGAAGAAGGAAGCCGAGGAAAAGAAGCGGCAGGAGGATCAGAAGAAACTCGAAGAGCAGAAGAAGCTCGAGGGGCAGAAAAAACTCGAGGAGCAAAAGAAGAAGGACGAGGCCGAACGTCTGCGCCTGGAAGAGGAGCGCAAGCAGAAGGAGGCCGAGGAGAAGAAGAAGCGCGACGAAGAGCGCAAGAAACGCGAAGCGCAGGAAGCGCGCGAGGCCGAGCAGCGCCGTCAGCAGGAGCTGGCCCGCATCCAGGGACTGGCCGGTGCCACCGGCGGCCCCAGCGCTACCGGCAATGCGCAGCGCAGCGCCGGGCCATCGGGTGGCTATGCGGGCAGGGTGGTGGCGGCCATCCGTCCGAACATCGTCTATCCGCAGGCGATTGCCGGCAATCCACGCGCCGAGGTCGATGTGCGCGCTGCTGCCGATGGCACCATCATCAGCCGCCGCATCACCCGCTCCAGTGGCAATCCGGCCTGGGACGAAGCGGTGCTGCGTGCCATCGACAAGACGCAGAAACTGCCGCGCGACACCGATGGCCGCGTGCCCTCGCAGCTGACCATCGGCTTCCGGCCGAACGACTGACGCACTGCCGCGGCGCCTTGCCGTGGCAATCAGCGGGTTTCAGAACTCCAGATTGTCGATCAGCCGCGCACCGCCGATGCGCGCCGCACCCAGTGCCACCAGTGGCGGCAGTAGGCCATCCGCAGCGGGTGGCAGCAATGTGTCACGCCGGCGCACCGTCAGGTAATCGGGCTCCCAGCCCTCTCGACCTAGTTGCGCCATGGCCGATTCCTCCAGCGAGCGGAAATCGCGCGCGCCCTGCTGCACCTGGGTAGCCAGTGAGCGCAGCGCCTGGGACAGCTGCACGGCGGCCTGGCGGGCGGCCGGATCGAGGTACTGGTTGCGCGATGACAGCGCCAGGCCATCGCCTGCGCGGCAGGTGGCGCCGGCGACGATCTCGATGGGCATGGCGAACTGGCGCACCATGCGGCGGATCACTTCCAGCTGCTGGTAGTCCTTCTGCCCGAACACCGCATGACTGGGCTGCACGCATTGGAAGAGCTTCATCACCACCGTGCACACGCCGGTGAAGAACCCGGGGCGAAACGCTCCCTCGAGGAGGTCGGCCAGCGCCGGGTCGGGCTGCACCCGGTAGGTTTGCGGCTCGGGATACAGTTCGGCCTCGCTGGGCGCGAAGACGATGTCACAGCCGGCGCTGCGCAGCTTGTCGCAGTCGGCCTCCAGCGTGCGCGGATAGGTGTCGAAATCCTCGTGAGGCAGGAACTGCAGGCGGTTGACGAAGATGCTTGCGACCGTGGTGCCGCCGAGGGCCCGGGCTTGGCGCACCAGCGACAGATGGCCTTCGTGCAGATTGCCCATGGTGGGCACCAGCACGCGTGGCTGGGGCTGGGCAGCGAGCGCCTGGCGCAGCGCAGGGATGTGATGAATGACTTGCATGTGTGGTTCGGAAACGCGGAAACGCGGAAATCGGAATGTGTCGGGGCGCGCGGGGATCCGTGGGATGTTCAGGTATTCGCGGCATGGCAGCAGGGCCGCCAGCGGCCAATTGGAGCGGCAATCAGTTACCAGGCATGCTCGGCGTCGACGGGGAACTGCCCCTGCTTGACGGCCTGCACATAGGCGCCCATGGCACCGGCAATGCTGTCCTGGCCGGCCATGAAGTTGCGCACGAAACGCGGCATGCGGCCGATGTTCATGCCCAGCATGTCGTGCAGCACCAGCACCTGGCCGGCGGTGCCGGCCCCGGCACCGATGCCGATGGTGGCGCAGTGCGGCAATTGGCGCGTCAGTTCGGCGGCCAGCACGGCGGGCACCATCTCGAGCACCAGCAGGCGCGCGCCGGCATCGGCCAGCTCGAGGGCCTGCTGGCGCAGGATCTGGGCAGCATGGTCGCCTCGGCCCTGCACGCGGTAGCCGCCTAGCGCATGCACGGTCTGGGGAGTCAGGCCGAGGTGGGCGCAGACCGGGATGCCGCGCGCGGTCAGGAAGGCGGTGATCGGCGCGGTCCAGCCACCTCCCTCGAGCTTGACCATGTGGGCACCGGCCTCCATCAGCTGCACGGCGCTTTGCAGTGCCTGCTCGGGCGATTGCTGGTAGCTGCCGAAGGGCAGGTCGGCGATCACCCAGGTGGTGCCCTGCACGCGCCGCACGCCACGGGCGACGCAGGCGGTGTGGTAGCACATCTCCTGCAGCGACACGCCCACCGTGCTGTGGCGCCCCTGGCAGACCATGCCCAGCGAGTCGCCGACCAGGATGCAATCGACGCCGGCGCTGTCGGCCATGGCCGCGAAGGTGGCGTCATAGGCGGTCAGCATGGCGATTTTCTCGCCGCGTGCATGCATCTCCAGCAGGCGCGGCAGGCTCACGGGCTTGCGCTGGGCCGGCTGGGCGGCCGGGGGCAATGTGCCGTAGGGACTGGCTGCACTGGATTCGGATACCGGGGGCGGGCTGCTGTGTTGCGTCATGGTGCCGGATGTCTCCTGATTTCTTGTCGGTGGTGGTGCGGATCGGCTGGCACGGCATTTTGTCGTCACCTTGTCCGCGACGCAAGGCCGGCAGGGATATGATCGCGCTTCCTGCCCGGTGCGGGACAGCCCGCAGCAGACCTGAATCACATGGAAACGAGCATGCAATTTGCCAAGCGCCTGCAGAACGTCGAGACATCTGCGATCCGCGAAATATTCAAACTGCTGGGCACGCCCGGCATCATCAGCTTTGCCGGCGGCTTTCCCGACGCCGCGCTGTTCGATCGCGAAGGGCTGGCCGAGGCGGCGCGCAAGGCTGTGCTTGAGCAACCGGCCGCCAGCCTGCAATACGGGCCGACCGAGGGCTACCAGCCGCTGCGCGAGCAGATTACCAGCCGCCTGCACGAGCAGGGCGCGCAAGTGGCGCCTGCCGACGTGCTGGTGACCACCGGCAGCCAGCAGGCGCTGGACCTGCTGGGCAAGACGCTGCTTTCGCCCGGCGACAAGGTGCTGGTGGAAGGACCGACCTTTCTGGCCACCATCCAGTGCTTTCGCCTGTACGGGGCCGAGGTGATCTCCGTGCCCACCGACGGTGATGGCGTGCAGGTCGATGCCCTCGAGCGGCTGATTGCCGAGCATCGGCCCAGGCTGGTTTATCTCATTCCCACGTTCGGCAATCCCAGTGGCTCGCTGCTGCCGCTGGCGCGCCGCCGCCGGGTGCTGGAGTTGGCGGCGCAGCACCGCGTCGTGGTGGTCGAGGACAACCCCTACGGAGAGCTGTATTTCGACGAGCTGCCGCCGGCCACGCTGCTGGCGCTGAGCGCGACGGTGCCGGGCAGCCGGGATTGGCTGGTCTATTGCGGCAGCTTCAGCAAGATTCTCTCGCCCGGCCTGCGGCTGGGCTGGATGGTGGCACCGGCTGCCCTGCTGGCCAATGCGGTGATGTGCAAGCAGTTCAGCGACGCGAATTCGAGCATGCTGGCCCAGGTCACCGCCAGCGAGTACCTGCAGACGGGGCGGTTGGCCGCCACATTGACGAATGTGCAGCAGGTCTATGCCGAGCGCGCGCGGCTGATGATGGAACGCTTGCGTGCCGAACTGGGCGAGGCATTGGCATTCACGCCGCCGCGCGGGGGCATGTTCATCTGGGCACGGCTGACGGGTGCGGGCGGCCGTTCGGGTGATGCGGCGGCCTTCGTGCGGCGCGGCATCGAGCAGGGTGTGGCGGTGGTGCCCGGCCTGCCGTTCTACGCCACCGAGCCCGATCCGGCCACCTTCCGCATGAGCTATGCGACGGTACCGGACGAAAAGATCATCGAAGGGGTGCAGCGGCTGGCACGGGCACTCTGAACGGGATTCGATATGCCCCATGTGCAAAAAGCCCGGCAGGGATGACTTGCCGGGCTTTTGGCATGATGGCCTGCACGCAGGCACGTCATCATCGTTGCCGCGCGCCAAGTGGGCGCGCGGGTTGGGCGATCAGCGATTGGCGCGCTCGAAGCGTTCGAGCTGCTCGTTGCCGCGCTTGACGATGGCGTCGAGCGCATCCTTGGCGCTTTTGCGGCCAGCCCAGATCTGCTCGGTTTCCTCGTCGGCGATGGTGCGGATCTGCACGAAATTGCCCAGGCGGATGCCGCGCGACTTGTCGGTGGTCTTGCGGATCATCTGCGTGACGGCGACGTCGGTGCCGGGATGTTCCTTGTAGAAGCCCGACTGCTCGGTCAGCTCGTAGGCGGCAGTGGTCACGGGCAGATAGCCTGTGCGCTGGTGGCTGGCGGCCTGGATCTTGGCAGTCGAGAGGAAATTGAAGAAGTCGGCCACGCCCTTGTACTCCTTCTCGTTCTTGCCGGCCATTACCCACAGGCTGGCGCCGCCGATGGCAGTGTTCTGCGGCGCGCCCTCGACGTCGGGGTAGTAGGGCAGCGTGGAGATGCCATAGTTGAATCGGGCCTCTTTGCTGACGCGCGCATACAGGCCCGAGGAGCCGGTGATCATCGCGCATTCGCCGGACGGGAAGGCGGCATCGGGCTCGTTCGCGCGGCCCTTGTAGACGAAGGAGCCTTCGTTGGCGGCCTTGGCCAGGTTCTCGAAGTGGCGCAGGTGCAGCGGCGTGTTGACGACCAGTCTCGCACCGGTGCCATCAAAGCCATTGTTCTCGGTGGCAAACAGGGTGTTGTGCCACAGCGAGAAGCTCTCCAACTGTGTCCAGCTGATCCAGCTGGTGGTCAGAGGGCACTTGTGGCCGCTTTCCTTGAGCTTGGTGGCGGCCTCGAACACTTCGGGCCAGGTCTTGGGCGCCTGTTCCGGGTCGAGACCGGCGGCCTTGAAAGCGTCCTTGTTGTAATAGAAGATGGTGGTCGAACTGTTGAGCGGGTAGCTCAGCATCTGGCCATTGGGCGCGGTGTAATAGCCCGTCACGGCCGAGATGTAGGCGTCCGGATTGAAAGGATAGCCTGCATCCTCGAGCACCTTGCCGACCGGCACCGTGGCGCCCTTGGCCGCCATCATGGTCGCCGTGCCCACTTCGAAGACCTGCAGGATGTGCGGCGCGTTACCGGCCCGGAAGGCCGCGATGGCAGCTGTCATCGATTCGTCGTACTTGCCCTTGTAGGTGGGCACGATGCGGTATTCGCTCTGGCTTTCGTTGTACTGCTTGGCCAGGTCGTTGACCCAGTCGCCCAGCGCGGCGGACATCGAGTGCCACCACTGGATCTCGGTTTGCGCATGGGCGCTGCCAAAGGCGAGGGCGGCGGCAGCCGCCAAGGTCAGTTGACGCAGTTTCATGAATGCTCCGTACGTAGTTTGTAGGTTGTTTATAGGTATCTGGTTGAACAAGGTCAGGCCCGAGGTCAAATCGAATGGTAAGACAGATTCATGACAGAAAAATGTCTGGATAACCCGGCATCCGTTCTCGCCCCCCGGCTTTGGGGCGCGCGCATGGCCCTTGCGATCCCATCATGAATGTCGATTCAGCCTAGGTGGATTCCCCAGCATGGCGCAGGGGTTGGTGCTACCATCACGGCCTGCCGTCAATTGTCATTTGTTGTTTCTGCCGTGCCCTGCCGCCCAGGGCCTTTATTTTTTTGCCAATCATCATGACCAAGACATCGCTCGACAAGAACAAGATCAAGTTCCTGCTGCTCGAGGGCATCCATCCCTCGGCCATCGAGGTGCTCAAGCAGGCCGGCTACACCAATGTGGAGGCCCTGCCTGGCGCGCTGCCGCCCGAAGATATCAAGCAGAAGATCGCCGATGTGCACTTTGTCGGCATCCGTTCGCGCACGCAGCTGACGGCCGATGTGTTCGAAGCCGCTCACAAGCTCGTGGCGGTGGGGGCATTTTGCATTGGCACCAACCAGATCGACCTCGAAGCCGCGCGCCAGAAGGGCATCGCGGTCTTCAATGCGCCGTATTCGAACACCCGCTCGGTGGCCGAGCTGGTGCTTGGCGAAGCCATCCTGCTGCTGCGCGGCATCCCCGAGAAGAATGCGGTGGCGCACCGTGGCGGCTGGCTCAAGTCGGCTACCAATTCCTATGAGACGCGTGGCAAGACACTGGGTATCGTCGGCTACGGTTCGATCGGCTCGCAGCTGTCGGTGCTGGCCGAATCGCTGGGCATGCACGTGATCTTCTATGACGTGGTCACCAAGCTGCCGCTGGGCAATGCGCACCAGGTGGGCAGCCTGCAGGACCTGCTGGCGCAAAGTGATATCGTCACGCTGCACGTGCCGGAACTGGCCTCGACCAAGTGGATGATTGGCGCCAAGGAAATTGCCGCCATGAAGCCGGGCGCGATCCTGATCAACGCCTCGCGCGGCACGGTGGTGGAAATCGAGCCGCTGGCCGAGGCCATCAAGGCCAAGAAACTGCTGGGCGCGGCCATCGACGTTTTCCCGGTCGAGCCGCGTTCGAACAAGGATGAGTTCCAGTCGCCGTTGCGGGGGCTGGACAACGTCATCATCACCCCGCATGTTGGCGGCTCGACGATGGAGGCGCAGGCCAACATCGGCCTCGAAGTGGCCGAGAAGCTCGTCAAGTATTCGGACAACGGCACCACCACCACCTCGGTGAATTTCCCCGAAGCGGCGCTGCCGGCGCATCCGGGGCGCGACCGCATCCTGCACATCCACAAGAACGTGCCGGGCGTGATGTCGGCGATCAACCAGATCTTCTCGGACGCCAAGATCAATGTGGCGGCGCAGTTCCTGCAGACCGACGATGCCGTCGGCTACGTGGTGATCGACGTCGAGGCCGGCACCGCCGGCAAGGTCAAGGACCAGCTCGCCCACGTGCCGGGCACGATCCGCACGCGCGTGTTGTTCTGATCTGACCTGCGCGGTGCGTCACGCATGTGCGCGTGATACATGCCGCGAGGTCCATGAAAAAGCCGGCACTGCAGCCGGCTTTTTCATGGGGAACGGTTGTGGGCCCCCCCATCCACGGAGTGTCGTTACAGGCGCATGCCGCAGATGCGCTGCCTGGCGCAGATCATTTCGCGCTGCCGATGTCGCGGTCGGCTTCAGCGCCGGACAGCATCAGCGTGGTTTCCTCGATGCGCAAGAAGCGTCCGGCCGCATCCACTTCGCCAAACAGGTAGACCTCCTGCACAACTTCCGAACCATCGCGCTTGGTGACATGGACGCGGTGGCGATCGGCATAGCTTGTGCCGTTGCGCAACTCATCGAGCACCTCGATGCGCGCCCTTGCCACGACTTCGCGGAGCTTGCGGACGTGGCGTACGAAGGCTGCGCGGTCGTCCCATTGCCCATTGGTACGTTGCCGGTAGTCGGGGCTGAAATGGCGTTCGAGCGCCTCCTCCAGCGGGATGTCCTGACGGTTGAGAAGATCCTCCAGTGCGGAGCGAATGTCGGTCATGTCAGCAATCCCGCCTCAGGCAAGCAGTGTCACCCGTGCGAACTTGCGCTTGCCGACTTGCACCACATAGGTGCCGGCCGAAAGCTTGAGCGTGCGGTCGCCGACAGTACCGCCGTCGATGCGCACGCCATGACCATCGATCAGCCGGTTGGCTTCGCCGGTCGACGCCGTCAGGCCCGCCGATTTGAGCAGCGCGCCAATGCCCAGCGGGGCGCCGCCGAGCGTGATTTCCGGAATGTCGTCAGGAATGCCGCCCTTGCTGCGGTTGACGAAGTCCTGTTCGGCCGCATCGGCGGCCTGCGCCGAGTGAAAGCGTGCCGTGATTTCCTTGGCCAGCAGCACCTTGATGTCCTTGGGATTGCGGCCTTGCGCCACCTCGGCCCGCAAGACCTCGATCTCGGCCAGCGGGCGAAAGGACAGCAGCGGATACCAGTCCCACATCAGCGCGTCGGAGATCGACAGCACCTTGGCGAACATGGTGTTGGCGTCCTCGGTGATGCCGATGTAATTGTTCTTGGACTTGGACATCTTGTGCACGCCGTCCAGTCCGACCAGCAGCGGCATGGTCAGCACGCATTGCGGCTCCTGACCCCATTCCTGCTGCAGGTGGCGACCCATCATCAGATTGAACTTCTGGTCAGTGCCGCCCATTTCCAGGTCCGACTTCAGGGCCACCGAGTCATAGCCCTGCAGCAGCGGGTAAAGGAATTCGTGCAGGCTGATCGAGCTGCCATCCTGGAAGCGCTGGTGGAAATCGTTGCGCTCCATCATGCGTGCCACGGTGTACTTGGCCGCCAGCTCGATCATGCCGCGCGCGCCAAGCTGGTCACACCATTCGCTGTTGTAGCGTACCTCGGTGCGGGTCGGATCCAGCACCTTGGAAGCCTGGGTGTAGTAGGTTTCGGCATTGGCCTTGATCTGCTCGGCGCTCAAGGGAGGGCGTGTGGTGTTGCGGCCCGAGGGGTCTCCGATCAGCGTGGTGAAGTCGCCGATCAGGAAGATGACCTGGTGGCCCAGATCCTGCAGCTGGCGCATCTTGTTCAGCACCACGGTGTGGCCGAGGTGGATGTCGGGCGCGGTTGGATCCAGGCCCAGCTTGATGCGCAGCGGCGTGCCGGTGGCCTCGGCTCGCTGGAGTTTCTTGATCCAGTCCTCCTGCGGCAGCAACTCGTCGGTGCCGCGCAGCGAGACGGCCAAGGCCTCCTCGATGGCAGGAGTTAGCGGCAAATTGTCAATATTTGATGCATTCATGAGGATATAAAACGCTTGGCAGTACCGTCAATTCCGATATACTGCGTTTGTTTTCACGGGCTTATTGTATGGAATCTGAAGCTTCTTTTGAACTTCGGGCTTCCAAACCAAGCTTGACGCATTGGCAAGTACCGTGAGCGTTGAATACCCATTGATTCGAGCGGGTCGTGCACACTGAAATTGTGCCTGCCTTCGTCTGCCGGTTGTGTCAGAGAAGGCCGCATTGTGCGCTGGATTACCCAGGAGCTCGAACAACTGGGCTTCTTTTTTGCCAGCCAGGAACAGACCCTTGTCGAACGAGCAGCTCGAACCCAATGGCGCCGCCCCCCTCCCGCATGCGAACGGGGTCGACTCTTCATCCCTCACTTCCTCCGGAGGTGGCTCCAAACGCCTGATGGCTGCTGTCTGTGGCCTGTTGCTGCTTGGCGGCGGCGGTGCTTTCGCCGTGGCCAACATGCAGGCATCTGAAGAAGTCATTTACCAGCGCCTGCTCGAGCAGCCGGTGCAATCGCTGGCGTCGGGCCAGTCGCTGGTCAATCTGGTGCCCGAGCATGATTTCGTTCTGCACCGCACGGACCGCCTGAGCACCGGCGACACGGCCGAGAGCCTGTTGCAGCGCCTCGGCGTGGCCGATCCCGCTGCCGCCGCATTTCTGCGCACCAATGCCGTTACCCATCAAAACCTGTGGGGCCGGCCGGGCCGCTTCGTGACCATCGAAGCCAGCGCCAGCCACGAGCTGCAACGCCTGACGGCGCGCTGGACGAATGACAACAGCGGCATGTTCCAGCGCCTGGTGGTCGAGCGCGCCGAAGACGGTGAGGGCTTTTCCGCCCGCATCGAGAAAGCCGAACTGAGCAAATCCACGCGGCTGGCCAGCGGTGTGATCGAGAGCTCGCTGTTCGGCTCCACCGACGCCGCCAATGTGCCCGATCATGTGGCGGTGCAACTGGCCGAGATCTTCTCCACCGAGGTGGATTTCCGCAAGGATCTGCGCAAGGGCGACACCTTCACGGTGGTCTATGAAACGCTGGAAGCCGATGGTGAGCCGTTGCGCGCCGGCCGCGTGCTCAGCGCCGAGTTCGTCAACAAGGGCAAGGCGCACCAGGCGCTGTGGTTCCAGGAGAACGAGAATGACAAGGGCGCCTACTATGCGCTCGACGGCTCCAACCTGCGCCGCGCCTTCCTGGCATCGCCGCTGGAGTTCTCGCGCGTCTCCAGCAATTTCGGCAGCCGCTTCCATCCGATCAAGAAGACTTGGCGTAACCACAATGGCATCGACTACGCGGCCCGCACCGGCACGCCGATCCGCACGGTGGGCGAGGGCGTGGTGCAGTTCTCCGGCTGGAACAATGGCTACGGCAACGTGGTATTCGTCGACCATGGCGACAAGAAGGTCACCGTCTATGCCCATATGAGCCGCCGCGATGTCAAGACCGGCGACCGTATCGCTCAGGGTGAAGTGATCGGTGCCGTCGGTTCCACCGGCATGTCCACCGGACCACACCTGCATTTCGAGTTCCGCGTCAACGGTGAATTCAAGGATCCGCAGATCATCGCCCAGCAGAGTGCGGCCGCCGCGCCGATCGCCAAGGCCACCCGCGAGCGCTTCGACCAACTGGCTGCCAGCATGCGCGCCAAGTTCGAGGTGGCACCGCTGATGATGCAGGCGAGCGCCGAGTGATCCTGGATTGACGGCAGAAGGACGAGGCCGGGCTGCTGTTGCAGCCCGGTTTTTTTTGTTCAGGCACGCATGGTGTTCAGCGCGGTTTTTTCGATCAGCAGGACCTGATCCGACCCCGCCGCTGTCTCCAGCCATATCACCGGCAGCCTTGGAAAGGCGTGTTCGAAATGGGCGCGCTCGTGGCCGATCTCCAGCACCAGAACGGCACCATCGTTCATGAAGCCGGCCGCGTTCTGCAGCAGCGGGCGGATGAAATCCATGCCGTCGCTCCCGCCGGCGAGCGCCAGACCGGGCTCGGCGCGGTACTCGGCCGGCAGTGCTGCCATGCTTTGGCTGTTGACGTAGGGTGGATTGCAGAGAATCAGGTCGTAGCGCTGGCCGGCCAGCCCTGCCAGGCCATCGGATTCGATCAGGCGGATGCGTTGTGCCAGGCCGTGTCGTTGCACATTGATGGCTGCCACCGCCAGGGCGTCGGTGGAGATGTCCACCGCGTCGACGTGGACCTCGGGCCAGGCTAGGGCCGCCAGCACGGCCAGGCTGCCATTGCCGGTGCACAGGTCGAGCACCCGCTGGGTCGAGGCGCTCAGCCAGGTGTCGAGCGAGGCATCGACGATGGGTTCGGCGATCAGGCTGCGCGGCACGATGGCACGCTCGTCCACGTAAAAGGGCACGCCATGCAGCCAGGCCTCGCCGGTGAGGTAGGCGGCCGGCTTGCGGCTGGCGATGCGCGCCTCGACCAGTGCCAGGGCCTTGTGCCGGTCCGCACCACTGGGGGCGGGCAGGGTGTCGTCGTGCAGGTCGGCATCGAGCGGCAGCCCCAGGCTCCACAGCACCAGCCAGGCGGCCTCGTCGAAGGCGTTGTCGGTGCCATGGCCGAACTGCACGCCGGCCGCTTCGAGGCGGGCGGCAGCTTGTTCGACCAGTGCGAGAACCGGGGGTATGGTGGCGGAGGATGTCATGGTACGGGGCTCCGAGCCGGGATTCAGGCCCCAGTGTCTTTGGCGACGCAGAGGTTTTCGAGGGTGCGCAGGTAGATGGCGGTGAGCGCATCCAGATCGGTTAGCGCGATGCTTTCGTTGACCTTGTGGATGCTGTCGTTGGGCGGGCCCAGCTCGATGACCTGCGGGCAGATGCGCGCGATGAAGCGGCCGTCGCTGGTGCCGCCTGTGGTCGAGAGTTCGGGGCTCAGCCCGGTTTCCGCAGCGATGGCCTGCTGTACGGCCTGTACCAGCGTGCCCGGCGGGGTCAGAAACGGTTCGCCGCTGAGGTTCCAGTCGATCCGGTAGTCGAGGCCGTGCCGGTCCAGCACCGCCTCGGCGCGCTCGCGCAGGCTGGCGTGGGGGGACTCGGTGCTGAAGCGGAAGTTGAAGTCCACCACGAGTTCCCCGGGAATCACATTGGTGGCGCCGGCGCCGGCGTGGATGTTGCTGATCTGCCAGCTGGTGGGTGGAAAGTAGGCGTTGCCGCGGTCCCATTCGGTGGCGGCGAGTTCGGCCAGTGCCGGCAGGGCCTGGTGGATCGGGTTGCGAGCCAGATGCGGGTAGGCAATGTGGCCTTGAATGCCGCGCACCGTCAGTCGTGCGCCCAGGCTGCCGCGTCGGCCGTTCTTGATCATGTCGCCGGTGCGCGCTACCGCCGTGGGCTCGCCGACGATGCAGTAGTCCAGCCGCTCGCCGCGCACGCGCAGGGTTTCGACCACATGCACGGTGCCGTGCGTGGCCGGGCCTTCCTCGTCACTGGTCAGAAGCAGCGCCACGCGCAGCTCGGGGCTGGGGTGTTTGGCCAGGAATTGCTCGAGCGCCACGATGAAGGCCGCAATCGAACCTTTCATGTCGCTGGCGCCGCGGCCATAGAGCCGGCCATCGCGCACGGTGGGCGCGAATGGCGGGCTCTGCCATTCGGCCAGCGGGCCGGTGGGCACCACATCGGTGTGGCCGGCGAACACCAGCGTGGGGGCGTTGGCACTGGCACCGTTGCGGGTGGCCCAGAGGTTGGTGACGCGGGCATCCTGAGGGCCGGCGGCGAGGATTTCGCAGGCAAAGCCGAGCGCCTGCAGCCGCTCCTGCAGCAGCAGGGTGCAGCCGGCGTCGTCCGGTGTGATGGAGGCCTTGGCAATGAGGGCCTGCAACAAATCCTGTGCGGCCCGGCTGTGGGCGGTGTTGGCGGTGATGGTTGTCACGGGTGACTCCGTTGCCGGCAGACTGGGCACCGGAGGCGGCGGCCATGCGGCGAAATGTCCGGGCAAATTCAGGGTGGTGAGAGATGGCGGCAGGGGGCCGGCGCGTCGGCCATGCTGCTGGTCGCGGTGCGGCCTGAACCGGGCATTTTAGGGCCTGCCGACAGGATCCCTGTGGTTGAGCCTGCGGCTGTTACCGAGATGCGGTGATGCCCGCGGAGGGGCCATGCTCAGGCTTGTTCTTCGTGCACGTCCAGGCTGAACTCGGTGAATGAAGGCTCGTCGTTTTCCTGCTCGGTGGCTTGCACGCGGGCTTTGGCGGCATTGGCGGCCATGGCAAAGTCGTTCTGCAGGCGCCACATCAGGTTGGTGGGGGAGTCGGCGGCGGCAAAGCCTTCCTTGCGATCGACCAGGCCTTCGGAAATCATGAAGGCGAGCGACTCCTCGAAGGTCTGCGAGCCCTCGCTCATCGATTGCTGCATGGCGTCACGGATGGCGGAGAAGTCGCCCTTCTCGATCAGTTCGGAGATCAGCTTGGTGTTGAGCAGCACTTCGGTGGCCGGAATGCGCTCGCCGTCGAGGCCGCGCAGCAGGCGCTGCGAGATGATCGCCTTGAGCGCAGCCGAGAGGTCGCCGAGCATGGTCGGGCGCACCTCGACCGGGTAGAAGCTCAGAATGCGATTGAGGGCGTGGTAGCTGTTGTTGGCGTGCAGCGTGGAAATGCACAAATGGCCCGACTGCGCATAGGCCAGCGCCGCGGACATGGTGGCACGGTCACGGATTTCGCCGATCTGGATCACGTCCGGAGCTTGGCGCAGCGCGTTCTTGAGGCCGATTTCGAGCGATGCCGTATCCGCACCCACCTCGCGCTGGTTGACGACGCAGCGCCGGTTGGTGAACTGGTATTCGATCGGGTCCTCGATCGTCAGGATGTGGCCGCTCTGGCGTTTGTTGCGCAGGTCCATCATCGAGGCGATGGTGGTGCTCTTGCCGGAGCCGGTCGAGCCCACCAGCAGGATCAGGCCACGCCGCTCCAGCGCCAGCTCCTCGAGCACGGGTGGCAGGCGCAGGCTGGCGAGTTCGGGTATCTCGCTGGGGATGAAGCGTGCCACCAAGGCGTAGCTGCCGCGCTGGCGCATGGCGCTGATGCGGAAGCGGCCAACGCCTTCGAGCGGCACGCCCATGTTGAGCTCGCCGGTGCGCTCGAGCAGGCCGATCTGTTCGGCCGTGACGACCTCGGCGAGCAGCTTGAGCGGCGCCTCCGGTGCCAGCAGCTGGCTGTTGACGGGAAGTGTCTCACCCCGCACCCTGATCATCACCGGCGCATGGGCGGACAGATAGAGGTCGGAGGCCTTGTTGTCCGCCATCAGGCGCAGTAAACGTTCCATGGCTGGCATGATCGATCCCGGCTTTGTAACAAAATGAATGGTTATGGCGCCAAATGTACCACCTTGCTGGCAACTCACAAAGCGGCAGCCATGTTCACGGCGGGCGTGGCCCCCATGGCTGCTGCCCTGGTCAGGCGCGCAACAACTCGTTCAGGCTGGTCTTGGCGCGGGTCTGCGCATCGACGCGCTTGACGATGATGGCCGCATACAGGCCGTACTTGCCGCCGTCCTTGGGCAGGGAGCCGCTGATGACCACCGAGCCGGCGGGCACTCGGCCGTAGCTGATCTCGCCCGTGGTGCGGTCGTAGATCGGCGTGCTCTGGCCGATGTAGACGCCCATCGAGATGACGGAGTTCTCCTCGACGATCACGCCTTCGACGATTTCCGAGCGGGCGCCGATGAAGCAGTTGTCCTCGATGATGGTCGGGTTGGCCTGCAGAGGTTCGAGCACGCCGCCGAGACCGACGCCGCCGGAGAGGTGCACGTTCTTGCCGACCTGGGCGCAGGAGCCGACGGTGGCCCAGGTATCGACCATGGTGCCTTCGTCGACGTAGGCGCCGATGTTGGTGTAGGAGGGCATCAGGATCGCGCCCTTGGCAATGAAGCTGCCGCGGCGCGCGACGGCCGGTGGCACCACGCGCACGCCAGTGGCGGCCAGTTCCTGTTGGGACATGCCGGAGAACTTGGTCGGCACCTTGTCGTAGAAGCCGAGCTGGCCGGCCTCGATCACCTCGTTGTCGCGCAGGCGGAAGGACAGCAGCACGGCCTTCTTGATCCACTGGTGCACGGTCCAGTCTCCCACGCCATTGCGGCTTGCCACGCGCAGCGCGCCGCTGTCGAGCTGGGAGATGACTTGCTCGACGGCATCGCGGACATCGGCGGGGGCGGAGGTTGGGGAGAAGGCGGCGCGCTCTTCCCAGGCGTTTTCGATCAGGCTTTGCAGGGCTTGGGTCATGGAGGTGAGTCAGTGGAAAGTGCTGTGCCGGGCCACTGGGCGGGTGGCACAGGCAAGGACTGGCCACCTGGCCTGCCGCCAGGCACGGGGTTGCTGAAACAGGGAATCGGTCGAGTGTAAGCGAGTATCGGGACCTTGGCAGGCCAGGACATGGCACCGGGTGGGGCGGCCCACAACAGTCTCCAGGGGCTGGCAGGAAGATTCCAAACGCTTCTGAATATCACGCGCAACAAAACCGTCCTGGCAGGGACATGCAGTGGCGTCGATTGCCTGCCGCGGCCCAAGCGGCAACAATGCGAAGCTGCGATGCAATACCGTTGCGCGCATGGATCGCAGGGCGCGGTGCGCGCCCCCCTTCCCATAAGAATCACACAAGGAATCCCCATGATTGGCGACGCTCAGGTCATGACCCATTTGCAGGCGGAACTCAAGATCCTGCTCACCGGCATCAACCAGACATTCGTGCATTACCGCATGCTGCAGCATTGGGGGTTCGGCCAGCTTGGCCACCGCGAATACAAGGCTTCCATCAAGGCCATGAAGGAAGCCGATGCATTGATGGAGCGCATCTTCCTGCTCGATGGCCTGCCCAATCTGCAGGATCTGGGCAAGCTGCGTATCGGTGAGGATGTGCCCGAACTGCTCGCCTGCGACCTGGCGCTGGAGCTGGATTCGCAGCGTGCGCTCAAGAGTGGCATTGCGCAGTGCGAACGGGTGCTCGACTATGTCTCGCGCGATCTGCTGCAAGGAATGCTCGACGAGGCTGAGGAGCGCATCGACTTCCTCGAGACCCAGCTCGCGTTGATCGAGAAAATGGGCCTGCCCAACTATCTGCAGGCACAGATGGGTGAGGAATCGCACTGATTCAAGCAGATCGCGGCAGGCGACAACAGGCCCGAAAGTGCCTGTTGTCGCCGAAAGCAACCACCACGCGAAGAAGGGCCGTGTGACGCGCTTGCATCACACGGCCCTTCTTCGTGGCCCACTCAGCAGCCTTCAGGGCGATTGCCCGGTAGCGGAATGGCGCCATGCAGCGTCAGGCTGATGCCGCTGTCATCGGTGGCCTTGAGCTGCGAGCCGTCGAAGACAACCCTGTTGCCATCGCGATCGACCTTGGTGGTGCTATCCCAGTCATCGCTGCTGAACTTCTTGTCGGCAATGGTGACATAGGCTTCGTAGATGGTGCTGGTATCGGGCCGGTAGCGCAGATCGCCCTCGGCCGTCTTGGTGCCGTCGCCGACCTTGTCGGCGCGGTCGAAATTGAATGCGCAGACTTCAGGCTTGTCACTGATGACCGGGTCGTTGCGCTCCACGTCCGTGAGGCCGATATTGCCATTGCCATAGATGCCGTTGTAGCCGTCGGCGCTCGCAGCGCTGACGGTGAGCACGCCCAGATCATCGGATGGTTCGGGATCATCGTCGTTGCCGCCGCCGTCTCCGCAGGCGGTCAGCGCCAGTGCCGAGCCGGCAATGGCGGCCATGATGGTCCAGCGCTTGTGCTGTGAATGCTTCATCGTTTTTCTCCAGAAGGTTTCAGGGAACAGCTTGAAAGCCTGTCTAGGAGTCTAGGCGCCGCCGCCTGCGCTGGCGATGCGTGGGTACGCCGTGCCGGTGTCGGACGCGGGCGCATCGTTGTGTAGGGGCCGGCATGGCGAATCTCGAATTCGGTGCCGGGCAGCAGCTGGTTGAGATTGCTCACATAGGTCTGGTGGTGCTTGCCGTAGTGGTAGTCCATGCTCTCCTCGCTCACGTGCGGGGCGAGGGCGGTCCTGGGGTAGGGCGATGCAGGGAGTTCGTGTTTCACCGTGAGGGCTTTGTCTGCTTGTTGTCGCATTTGCGGCGCGCTGCGCCTGCCACCCTGGGAGCGCATGGCGGGTGGCGCCATGCGGGCGCGGGAAGGGCGTGGCCGGCCCGGCACGACCCTTCAGAAATTCCAGTCCTCGTCGGCGGTCAGTTCCGCCTTGCCGATGACATAGGAAGATCCAGAACCGGAGAAGAAGTCGTGATTCTCGTTGGCACTGGGATCGAGCGCCGCGAGGATTTCCGCAGGCACCTTGCAGCGCTCCTTGGGGTATGGCGCATCGAACCCCAGGTTCATCAAGGCCTTGTTGGCGTTGTAGTGCATGTAGTGCTTGACGTCCTCGGTCCAGCCCAGCGGGTCGTACAGGTCGGCCGCGTAGCGGTACTCGTTCTCCATGAGTTCATGCAGCGTGTCGTGGGTGAACTGCCGCAGCGATGCCTGTCGTTGCGCGCCCTCGCTGGCGTAGCCCTTCTGGAACTTGTAGCCGATGTAATAGCCGTGGCAGACTTCGTCGCGCAGGATCAGGCGGATCAGATCGGCGGTATTGGTTAGCCGGCCCTTGCTGGACCAGCGAAACGGGCAGAAGAAGCCGCTGTAGAACAGATACGATTCCATCAGCACCGACAGGATCTTGACCTTGAGCGGATCGTCGCCCCGGTAGGCGCGCTCGATGATGCCGGCCTTTTCCTGCAAGCGGGGGTTCTCCTCGCTCCAGCGAAAGGCGTCGTCTATTTCCTGGGTGCTGCATAGTGTCGAGAAAATCGAGCTGTAACTGCGGGCGTGCACGGCTTCCATGAAGGTGAAGTTGGCGAATACCGCCTCTTCGTGCTGCGTCAGTGCATCCGCGATCATGCGCGGCGCGCCCACCGACGATTGCACCGTGTCGAGCATGGTCAGGCCAGTGAAGATGCGGATGGTGGTATGCCTCTCCTGTTCGGTCAGGGTTGCCCATGAAGGCAGGTCATTGGAGAGCGGAACCTTCTCCGGCAGCCAGAAGTTGCCGGTCACACGGTTCCACATGTCGAGGTCCATGGGATCTTCGATCCGGTTCCAGTTGATTGCGCGCGTCAGTGTCATGTTTATATGGAGGAGGCCTGCGCCTTGTGTCATGGAATGGGTTTCCAGTCAAAGTATAGCAATTACTATATTTATTCATGGCAAGGGCGATGTTTCCATGGGGCTTCCGGAACTGTCGCATTGCATCCGCGCAGAGGTGCTGGCTGGCCTCTTGCTTCGATCTGGCGCGTGCCTATGCTCATGCAAGCGGCCTGGCTGGACCGGGGAAAAGGATTGCCCACTGACCATCGCTCATGGGCCAGTGCCGGGCCGTTGCGGGATCGGTGCAATGAAATCGGCGGCCCGGTGGCTACCGGCAGCTTGGTCGGTGTCGGAGGTCCTGCAAGCCTTCCCCACCGGGCACCATGCGCGCACCGGCAACCATGGCCATCGCCCTTGCGGCACCCGTCCTGCTGCAACAAGGAGTGTGGGCGTATCTACATCCGGCCGGAAGCGGGCGTACGGCGAGACGGCACGTCAGCCTCGGCCGCGAAAACGCTGGCCGGGGCCTACAGCAGGCGGGCCAGGCCGCTGCCGCTGAGAAGGCCAAGTCCGGCGCGAGAGGCGCCTCATTGCCGGCCCCGGGCGCTTCGAAAATGCCATGGCGCAAACAATGACAAAAGGGCTTGCAGAATGACCTGCAAGCCCTTGATTTTTGGTGGCGCATCCCTGATTCGAACAGGGGACCTGCGGATTATGATTCCGCGATGAAAATGTTGTAAATCAATACTTTATAGTATCTTTCTGTTCCGCATAACATGGACGTATTGGCATATTTCTCCAATGGATATTTCCTTTTTGAGTGAATTTGCGGAACAGGTTTTTAGCGGATTGGTTTCACCTTTTTCCCGACGCGATGGCGGATGTAGTGTGCCGTCATTGCCTCAGTCGTGTGACCAAGCATAGCCTGCGCGGTCTTGATGTCAGCGACGTCATCCGCATCGGTAGCAGCCTTTGCTCGGAGATCTCGGAACTGGAATGATCCCTTGTCAATACCAGCGCGGTCCCGAGCGGCATCGAATCGGTTCCGCAGTGCGTTATAGGTCATGGGTTGACCTGTTTCACTCACAAGTATGGCTAATGCGTGCACTTGGTGGCTTTTCTTGTATGCTTGGATCTCTGTTAGCAGTGTGGCCAGTTCGCCTTGAATCGCTATCCTCAGCTTGGCCTTTGTCTTGCCCTGCTTGACGTTTAGGAATCCGCCCGCGATGTCCGCCTCGGACATGCGAAGCACGTCAGCAGGCCTTTGACCAGTGATTTCAGCTAGGCGCAGCGCAAACTGCAAAGGCTTGCCAGCAACCGCCATCACCCGATCCATCAGGTCGTCGTCAACATAAACGTCCCGGCCCTCTTCACGGTAGCCTGTGATCCCTGCGCAGGGATTGGGCTGTTTGGTATAGCCTTCTTCTCGCGCAAAGTTCCAGACGTGTGAGAACAGCGCCTTTTCCCTGTTGGCACGAACATGACCGATATTGGCAGGGATCTCCATGAGTGGCCTGCCTTGCTTGCGACGCAGCTCGTTCTTTGCCTCGGCATCCTTCTTGGCAAGGCCGCACCGCCAGCGCATGTACTGGCGGATGTGCACCGGCTCGATGCTATCCAGCGGGGCGGGCGGATTGCCGAAGAACCGCAGCAGGTATTCCACTTCGGCGAGGTTGTCTTTCTGCGTTCGAGGGGCTTTGTCGGGTAGCTTCAGTTTCTTGTACTTATCCCAAACCTCTACGAATGTGCCGCGCACAGGTACTGGCTTCGCAGTCAGTTCGGCCCACTTGGCCACTGCCATGATGTAGTTGGAGCCAAGAGGGATCTCCCGGCGCGGCTTGGATCCTGTGTCTAGGTAGTAATGGATTTTCTTGCCGCGCGGCCGAGCACGCATGCCGGTTGGCAAGTTCGTCCAGCGGGTTGGCTTTCTGCCCATCAGATATGCTCCAGGACGCGAGGAGACCAAGTAGCAACTGGCGCCTGTACTTTGGCAGTAGCGTCAACGGCTGACCACAAAACAGCAGGATGCCCTGTCGCAGTGACTCGAAACGGCACACCTTGCTGGCGCAGCCATTCAATCTGCTTACTTTTTGATTTTCGCCCGGTGAGTGTGGCGACTTCATCTGCAGTCAGAAATGCTGCCATCTCCAATCCCTCCATGAAAAAGCCGCCCCATGTGGGCGGCCTGATTGATCCTGATATGCTCAGCGCTTACCGCGCACCAGCGCGATGTAGTCACCGACGGTGCGGCATTGCGCAGCATCTGACGCGCTGATGTTGATCTGCAGCGCGATGCACGTCTCGTCGTTGATGATGGTCATGTGGCGCCAGTCGGTGATCTGCGTATCGTCGCTGACCTCAGAGACCGGCACTCCCATGGTTTCCGCGGCTATCAGCCGGATCTGCTGCTCGTGTGTCATGACCGTCATTTTGCGTACCTTCTGTGCTGTGTGAGATCGTCCGGACATTGCTCGTTGCTGGGCAGTTCGTACGATGCCCGCATGGGCAGAGGATGCGTGGCGCTCAATGCCAATTTGCTCTTGATCCTGACCAGGCAGGCATCACGGTTTGCGTGCTGGCTCCGATACCCGTCAGCGTGCTCACTGATGCCGGTCGGCAAGTGAGTCACCGCGATGGATGCCTTTGATTTGTAGTAAAGACTCATATTCAGTACGTTGTTTATAGAAAAGCACCACAATGTCTCGAATATGGTGCTTAATCTGGTTGGATTTATGCAGGATCGTTTGCCGATGGCGGGTCTGGTAGAGGCATCCAGTGGGTTGCAATGATGTATGCCCCGCCTGCACTCTTGTACCTGTTCCGGCTGCTATTGGCATGTACATCTCGCCGTGATTGATAGACCTTGGTGCCGTCTGTTGCAATCACTATGTCTTTGGTTTTTGGGGCAGTACCAATAGGCAGCCAGCGCTGATGTCTGGCTGCATCAATCCTCTCCTGCAGGATCGCGATGTCATCACATTTCGCAAGCAGATCAAGCGTTTCAGCGCAGCTCAGCGCCTCGGGTTGTTGTGTGTCGGTCATGACGGGGTCCATTCATGCGGCTTTCAGGTGCTGGCCGTCGGGATAAAGGATGTCGCGCAGCACGGCGGCGCGTTCGTAGTTCATGGCCTTGATGGCCTTGGCCAGCTCGCCCTCCAGGCGCTTGCGGCGCGCGCGCTCGTTGCGCTTCACGCGCAGGCCTTCGGGCCGGCCGGTGAAAATCTCATGCGTGAAGCAATGCGTCAGGCCATAGCGGCCGGTGACGATTTGCCATGTGCTGTTGAGGTAGTGGTACGCCGTCCCGGTGATCACGCGGCCCTTGGGGTCCAGCGCCCAAACCTGTGAACCATGCTCGATGGTCCCCCCGTCGGCGGCGATGGCGTTGGAAGCCATGCTGATTTCGGCGCGGTCCAGCGCGGGCCTGTAGTGACCACAGGTCATCCGGTTATGGCGAGCCGTTTCATCGGCCGTGAGACCCATCAGTCCCATCGGCGGGTCGCGCGGCGGATCGAAGTGGTAGCCCGAGAACACGTTGCACAGGTAGTCGCGAATCCGCCGGCGCGTGCGCTCCATCTCCAGCCTCAATAGGTAGGGCATGCGCGCTTCCTTGTGGAAGTCGTAGCGGCCCCCGTTGCGGTTCTCAGAAGGGGTCACGTCCTGCCACATCTTGAATTCGATGTGGCGTCCACTGATCGACAGTTCGCCTTTCAGGTCGCCCTTGTGGCATGAGCGATATGAGAGAGCGATGGCGCGGTACTTTGGCGCATCCTCCCAAGGCGCCACGGTCCAGCCGATCTTGTTGAGCGTTTGGATGATGCGTGCGAACACCTGGCGTTTGAAAGCCAGTTCCCAAGCGTCAGCGCCTTTGATTCCGCCAGAATTTCTCGCTTCGGCTAAGCCTTCCTCCCACACTGAGACGCTGGCATCTTGGAAGCAGACACGGCCCTCGCGTGCGATCTGGCCTTTTGGTGTTTGGGTCATGCAGTCCTCCGCATATGAAAAGGCCCGGTCATGCCGGGCTGGTTGTTGGTTGTGGTGCTGGTGGAGTGCGCTTGATAGCGGACCCTTTTATGAATGTCATCCAGTGCGTTCCGCTGCGCTTCCCTGAGCGGTGACCGAAAAGGGGCTTCTCACTCGTACAGGAAAGAACCTGCGCAACTGGCACCTGCGTTTCGTTCCACTTGAAGATCAGCACGCCGTGCGGCCTGAGCACGCGGAAGCATTCGGCGAATCCCTGACGCATGTCGTCGCGCCAGTCCGCGCCGAGTTTTCCGTACTTGGCTGCCATCCAACTGCGCCTGCCCGCCCGGACAAGATGCGGCGGATCGAACACAACGAGATGGAAGGTTTCGTCGTCGAACGGCATTCCCCGGAAGTCGAACCGCACATCAGGATGAACCTCGATGACGCGCTTGCCATCTTCCTGGTGCGAACGGTCAGTGACGCTGACTGTCTCGTCACGCACATCGCCAAAAAGGCAGCGCTGGTCAGAGGGGTCAAACCACATCATCCGTCCTCCGCAGCATGGATCTAGCACGCTTGCAACCATGGCATCACTCCGGTGCATGCAGATGGGCCGCCGTGTCGCTGAGCCGAGCGATCTCGTGGCAGCGCGACAGCGGTAGCGATCCGATTTGATCGACCGTGGCGACAAACTCCGCGAGACGGCCAGGCTTGATCGTCTTTAGCGATGCTTTGTGCTGCGCGAGCGTGAGGGCCTTTACAAACGCCTGCGTTCGCACAGACCCCCATGCCGCAAGCTCTGGGGGGGGGGCGCTTTGACATTTCTGCGACTCGATTCTTCAGGCGATCGAGTTGCGCCGCATCCTCTGCTCGCTTCTTGTCGCGGGCCTCGCGGCGCTGCTGACGATCGAGTTGCAACTGCTTGGATTTGCTGATCTTGGTCATATGTTGCTCCATGAAAAAAAGCGCCTCAAGGGCGCTATTGGCTGATGGCAATTTCCAATTCGTTTTCAACGCGACTTTGCTGTATCCGCGTCCTCCGGCTTTGCCGTTTCGGCGAGCGCCGCTTCGATCCGCGATGCTGCAACCTCGATCAGCAACTGATACTCGCGCTTGATCCGATCATCGTGCACCTTGGCTGATTTCGCCAGGAACTCATCTACCGTGCCGGAAAAGCATCCCCGCGTGACGAGCAGCGTGTCGTCCTTGGCGTTGTAGACCGTCAGCGTGCCGTTTTCGGTGCCGACAATCGAGGCCCAAAAGATGAGGCCTCTGCCGGACACCTGCGCATCGCCGGACACCCACGCATTGCCGGACACCTGCGCATTGCCGGACACCTGCGCATTGCCGGACACCCGCGCATCGCCGGACACCTGCGCATCGCCGGACACCCACGCATTGCCGGACACCCACGCATTGCCGGACACCCACGCATTGCCGTACACCTGCGCATTGCCGGACACCCGCGCATCGCCGTACACCTGCGCATTGCCGGACACCTGCGCATTGCCGGACACCTGCGCATTGCCGGACACCTGCGCATTGCCGGACACCTGCGCATTGCCGGACACCCACGCATTGCCGGACACCCACGCATTGCCGGACACCCGCGCATCGCCGTACACCTGCGCATTGCCGGACACCTGCGCATTGCCGGACACCCGCGCATCGCCGTACACCTGCGCATTGCCGGACACCCACGCATTGCCGGACACCTGCGCATTGCCGGACACCCGCGCATCGCCGTACACCTGCGCATTGCCGGACACCCACGCATCGCCGTACACCTGCGCATTGCCGGACACCCACGCATCGCCGGACACCTGCGCATCGCCGGACACCCACGCATTGCCGGACACCTGCGCCAAATTGGCCTCCGACTCAACGTATCCGCCAAGATCGCCAGGCACTATGCCGAGTGTCGCGATCGCAACCAGCGCGCGGATCCGCTTTACAGTGCGACCGGGCGCGATAGTGATTTCGTCGCCTGGTACGAATTCGTATTTCTTGGACATGTTGTTCTCACAAAAATAGCGCCTCATGGGCGCTGGGTGTTGGTATCAGTGGCGTGCTTATTGCAGCGGCATCTCGCCACCCAGCGCCTCGATCAGCTGCGGCAACAGCAGGCGCAACTCGCCGGTGGTGAGCGCCACGTCGGCGTCGAAGTGGTCGTCGCCATCGCTCTTGCCCTCAAACACGGCATCCGAGAACGCCAGTTTCTTGACCTGCAGCGCCTCGGTCAGCACGAAGCTGGCACGATCGCTCCAGCCCATGCCAAGACGGGTTGGGCGCTTGCCGGCCTGGATGTGCTGGCGGATCTCCTCGATCTCCAGTGCATGGCGCGCATAGCGCACGGCGGCGCGCGTCTCGTCGGTGCTTTTCAACTCGCATTCGTTGTCCAGCGAGAATCTGCCGGGCGCCGCCTGTTCGCTCAGCCAGTCGGCCATGGCGGCCGCCGGTGTCTGCTCGGTCTGCAGCAGGCGCGGGGCGAAGCCCGGCAATTGCTCGACCAGTGCCGTGATGATCTCGTCGGCGCGGCCCTGGCTGCCGGCATCGATGACCAGCCAGTGGCCGGCCTGGTCGATCCACACCCAGGTGCCCTGGCGCTTGGTGAAGGCCATGGGCAGCAACTCCAGGCGAGCCTCGTCCTTGAGGTCGCGGCGCTCCTTCTTGCCGGACTTGCGGCCGCTCTCGGCCTCGATGCGCTGGACCTTCTCGTCGACCTTGCTCTCGACCACCGAGGCCGGCAGGATCTTGGTCTCGGTGGCGAAGCGCAGAATCCATTGTCCGTCGATGGACTCGACCAGCGGGCCATGGGCATCACCGCGCGGCGGCACCCAGCCGGAGGATTTCTCCTGCGTGGCCGAGCAGGGCACGAAGGGGCTCTTCGCGAGGGCGCCTTCGGCGTCCGTCAGGTCGGCCTGCCAGTTCTCGGGCAGGCGGTAGATCAGCAGGTTTTGGAACATGGTTTCCTCTGGAGACAAAAGAAAAGCCCGCGATTGCGGGCTGTGTGCTGCTACAAGATGGCTTCCGCCATCAGTGGCGATCATGCCGGCTCTTCCTGTGATTCGACGGTTGGTTGCGCTTCGATGGCCTCTTGCTGTTCGCTCGGCACTTCATAGACGGCATCTGCCGGCAACTCAATGTCGGCCATCATGCTGTCGCGGTCTTCGCGCTCCTGAGCCTCAACGTACTCGACGCTCACAGGGAGGTACTTGAACAGCCGGCGCAGCACGGTCTTCTTGGCCATCTCATCGAAGTGCGTATGCCATGGAGAATTGGGCTCCCGGTTGTACTTGCGGGCAGTGGCTTCTGCCGCTTTCCATCCCTGAGATTCGCGCATGATCCGCTCGACTTCTGCTCGGCCCATGACCTCGAATTGCACGCCCCCTCCTTGGAGTTTCGCAACTGCGTAGACCGCGCGCAGATCGCCGCGCTCTGCGTCTTCCCATGCAGGGTTGTGCTGCAGGTCTGGGTTGAGTCCGAAGGTGACGCTGAATTCATCGCGCTCGTAGACGGCGCGTGCCTCGATGCTGACGATCTTCCCACTGCGTCGTGCCAGGTCGATCATCCCCTTGTATCCGAGGATGAACTGCACCTCGGTTTTGCCAGTGCGTCGGTTTTCGAACGGTAGCAGGTAGGCGTGCCCCAGCGCGCCGCCAGGCTCGATACCCAACTGTGCGCACTGCATGATGGCGCCCATGAATGACTGCGGGTCGGCCTGCATCAACTTTGGAACCTTCCGAAGCTCGGTCAGCGCGACGCGGGTGAAGCGATCGGGCGTCATGTGCTTTGGCAGTGCTGCTGCAAACTGCTTTTTCATGCTGTCGGCAGTAATGAGCGTCGCCAGCGTCTGCGGCTTCGCGGTTGCTACGGCGCCGGTCGCCGCGGCTTTGAGTGCTTGTGTGGACATGGTTAGATTCCTTCGGTGTCAAACGATTTGAGCGTGAACACGCGCTTGTCCCATTTGCGAGTGAATTCCTTCACCAGCTTTGGGTGAGCTTCCTTGAGTGCGGCCTGATCCAGGAAGGATCCACTGCGTTTTTTCCATTCGGCCGCCGTCTTGCCGTTCGGCATGAGGACGTGTGTTGTGGATCCCATGGCGCGTCGAGTCTGGAATTCCAGAGCTTCGTACTCAGCCTCGCGGGCTTTGATTTCTGCACGAATTGCGCGCATGCGCATGAGCCATTCCGTCAGCATCGGATCAGCGGGCATGCTCTCTGCGCCGTCGTCCCCGAACAGCTTCTCGGTGTCAGTGATGTTGATCGGCTCTGGCGGTATTCCGGTCAGAACGTGATCGCGCCAGAAAGTGGCTCCGCGTTGTCGTAAGGCCTGGACGGTCTCATCGTCTCGATCGACTGGATAGGCGCGTAGCTCGTCAGCACCAAACAGAGCTGCGAGGATGGCCTTGCGGCGTCCAGTGACGCCCAGTCCGTGCATGACCTGCGCTGTGTAGTGCACCGGTATGTCGTCGCTGTCCGAGTCGCCCCACTCGCGCATCTTGAAAGGATGCACGGTTTTCAGTTCGACATTGGTGATCTCTTCCTCTCCATCGAGCTTGATCTCGAAGTCGATCTCGGCCGCCATGAAGGTGTGCTCTTGGTCACGATAGCGGTTGTTTGTTCCTACGATTTCAACCGTGTGACCGTCGGCCTTCAGGCGCTCGACCAGCATTTCTGCAACGACGGACTCCCAGCGAATGCCGCGGGCGAAGACTCGCTTCCTCTGACCCTCGGATCGCGGCGTCGTCTTGTCCCGCCACAGATCCACAGGCGTTTTCCATGGGCTCAGGCCAAGGACCGCCGCAATGTCGCTGCCACCGAGAAACTTCGATCGGTCATGGCCTTGTTCAATGGTCTGCAGCTCATCTCTTATGATTCCGTTCACTGCTATTTCTCCAACAAAAAGCCCGCTCACTGGCGGGCCTGTTTGAACATCGGCATGCTTGTCTGCCGGATTCGTCTGAATGTTTCCCTGATGTCCGTCCGGTCTGCCGGGGTGTAGCGGAAAGCCGGGCTCTGCAGGGAGTAGGGCGGGGCTGTGCTTCGGATGGGTTTCATGCGGTACTGCCTTCCTTTTCATTGCGGGCCGGCAAGCCCGGCAGGTAGATCGCGCGGGCCTTACTCGCCGTGCGCGGCGTCGGCTTATCGACTCTGCCGCAGTCCATGCGTGCAGCCATAATGGCCACCCATTCGACCTTGCCGTTCGGGACAACGCCCGGTCTTGCGAGGTCGTAGAGCGGCTCGAGATTGCCGTCGCTGCGCCGGTAGTAAGGGGTGCTGCGCGCCAGCTTTTCGACGTGCTCTTTGAGCACCGCAATGCAAGTGCCGTGACGGCAGATCGCGCGCGCCTCGAACTCACTATAGAGGCCAGCATGCTCGATGCTGAACGTGTATCCACGGCTGTCGGGCCGCCACCAGTGGATGTGTTCGTGTGATCGGGTCGTGTGGCCGATGTGAGCGATCAGGTAGCGGCTCATGCTGCACCGCCTTTCTTGAGGGCGGCGTCGATAGCGGCGTCAAGGTCTTGAGCAACAAGCGCCCACTGATTGGGCCATTCCGGGCTATCAACCGCGACGTGGATTTCGTCGTTGATGTTTCCATCCTCATCGATGGTTCCGTCGCGCAGCCAGCGATACCGCTGCGCATCCCGCTTGTCCGCATCAGCCTGGGCGCTGGGCAAGTGTTCGTCGCCCCGGTCGTGCTCGATGGCCTTGCTGGGGTCAGCCGTGTGCCAATCGGGCCAACGGCGGCCTTCGTTCTTGGTCTGCTTGGCGACCATCGCCGCGATGATTTCGGTGGGCGTAGCCCCGATGCGCCACGCGCCGTCGAGGGCGAGGATGGCAACGTCGATCCACTCGGACAAGTCATCGGGGGCGGCTTCAATTTCGCGCAACTCTTTGCGGATGTGGTCGCACACGCCTTGCGTGCGCTGACCAGGGCCGAAGGTGCGGGCACTGAATTCGGCTTGGCGGGCTAGGTGGGCCGCGAAGTCGAAGGGTCTCGGCTCTGCCTCCCGGCCCTGGGCGTCGATCAGCTCCCGATGCAGCCGGCGCGTCTCCTGCAGCAGCACATCGATCATGCTGGCCGCATTGGCGATAGCTCCGGCCTTCGTCGGCTCTGTTTGCTTGTGTGCCAAGCGGCGCAGGAATCCTGCGTAGTGGACTGCGGCATGGATGCCAGGTGGCGGCAAGTACGTGCCCTTGTCCATCACGGCCTCGAAGTGATCCCATGCCTTGTCGACAGCTTGATTGATCTGGACCTCCTGGCCCTGGGCGGCGAGAGCGGCGGCGTGATCCTCGTAGCGCACGTACAGCCCGTTCGCTGCTGGGTTCATGCCGCCGAGGCCTGGAAGCGGGTTCCAGCGCATGATCTTGATCGGCTCTGCCCCTCCTTCCACCTGTGGAGTGTCGTTTTTCAAATCTCGCATAGATTGCATCCTTCGAATTCTTGATTCCGAGCCTGACCGCCCTTAGATGTCCAGATCGACTTGCCAATGCGGCGGCCGATGTCTTGGACCCTGATGTATTGCTGCTTGCCAAAATCGTCGTGCTGGAAGGCTTTCTCCTTCCATCGGTCCCCCGACGCGCCACAGGGGAAGCAGCCGACACGGGGAAATCCAGCGTCGTAGAGCGGGTTGTGCTGGCCCTCGAGGAATGCCATTACGTCCGCGTCGGTCCAGTCCAGCACTGCGAGCCGGAACATCACGCCCAGCGCGGCGAGGTACTTTGGGTACTTGCTCGGCAGGACTTCATGCGGCGCATACAACTCGTCGCAGACCTTGCCCGCATATCGGCGCTGGCGCTCCGGGCTTTCTTTCGAGCGCATGCCGTACCAGACTTCAAAGCCGTGCCCCAGAGACTCGGCAAGAGCCTTGCAATACTTCTTCGTCGGCACGATCTTGAGTTCGTCGGTGCAGAACCGTGCACCGCCGCCGGGGAAGCGTCCGTACTTGATGCACTTTTCTTCAACGGACCCTGCGCATACTGTGTCGATCCGCAGGGCCCCGTAGAGAGTGCGTAGGCGCTCGATGTGTGCATATGTGATCGGGTGTTCGTTCTGCGTGTCGCAGAACAAACCAACGATGTTCTCAACGCCGAATTGACCAACAGCCAGTTTGAGTGCGGCTTGGCTATCTTTGCCGCCACTTACCGGAACGACGGCCCTGATCATTTCTGTTCCACCTGGTGAGCGGCTGGCTTTGCAGCGAGAGCGGCACGACGAGCTACTTCCTGTGCAAACCCCTTAAACCCTGGCGCGCTGTGGCAGTCGTACTGCTTTGCCAGCGTTTCAATGGCCGCATCGCTCAACAACTCTCCGGCATTCCCGGCTGGCTGGGGCTGAGTGTCGTCGGGGGATGCAAACAGATGCCGTTTTGCAAACTCGTCGAGTAGCGCCCTGGCCATGTCCGCATGCGAGTCACCATGGATGCAGCCCTGCTCATCCGCGTAGCGCGCTGCGAACTCCTCCAGTTCATCGTCGGTCGGCGCAATAGCCGACTGGAACCGCGACCACGCTTTGTCCACCGCTGCATCCAGACCATCAGCGCCGCTACCGGATGGTTGGGGCTTGGCCATGCTGTCGGCCAGCGCATCGCCCATCGCGCCGTAGTCGGTCGTATCCCAGACTGCACCGATGCCGCCGCATTCAGAGCAGCCAACGCCGAGGGCGCAGCCGAACACTTTGCTACGAGGGCCGGTATCGTGGCCTTCGTCCAGTTCGTGGCAACCTGAGCAAGAGCGCCAGACGCCGCGACCCTCGGCCACCGTCTCTTGGATGCCCCGCAGCTCGATTGGCAACCCATCATCCCCGCCCACAGGTTGAGCTTGCCCAGCATCCATCGCCCTGCGCCATGCGCCCAGCGGCGCGTCGTCGCAGAAAATTTGGTCCAGCGCGTTGTACCAGTCTTTTGGAGCCTTACTGGTTGCTCCCGCAACAAACAGCGCAAGCCAGTGGCGCACCTCTTCCCAAGTGGGGAGCGCGCCGCCGCTCGGGGGGTGAGCCTGCCCACGCGCTGCGCGGTCTGCATCGACGTAGGCGCGCAGCAAATGGCTGATTCCTCGTTCTGCGGCGAAGTGGATTCGTGCGACGTTGCTGTTGGGCACTTCGTGCAAGTGCACGATCTCCAGCATTATTTCGCTGTCTGCGCTCAGGTCGGGCAGCGGCGGATACTCTCCCGCAGGCCGCTCTACAGCAGCGCCGGCCAGTGCATCCCGCGCGATCTTTTGCAGATGCCGGGCGAATTGCTTCGGCGTGGCCGTCATGTTGCCAGTGGCGCTGATCTCGAACAGGGCCGCGCGAAATTGGTCGGGTTGTCGGTAGTAGGCGGTCAGGCATGCGCTCTGCGGCAGATCGTCAGGCGGATTGCCGCCGTAGCAGAATCCCGAGTTGTCCATCGCACGCCAGCGGTAGACGACATTGGCCGACTCTCCCGCAGGCTGCGGCGCCGCCTCTGCTACTGCGATTGGAAAACGTTGGCGCAGTGCTTCTGCCAGTACGCCTAGGTTCGCCCAAATGCTACCGGCCGGCGTGAGGTCGAACGCGTCTTTGTAAGCGTCTCGGACATCATCGTCGGTCGGCCAGCCACTCGGCACTTTGGGTGCTGCTGGTGCTTGTTTGTTGGTCATTTGGTGTCCCTTCCTTCTTCCCACTTTCCGCTCTCCGCCTCGACAACAAGAGCCGCGACAACATCCTGAGCAGCAGCATCGCCCTGCGCCGTACACGCAGCAGCGATGAGCACAAGAGCGCCGGCAATGACCAGCGCCAGGGTTTTGATCGCTGTCATGCGCCCTCCATGGCATAGCTCTCGAACAGCTCCGGGAACGCATCCTGCAGCCGCTCTTTGTTGATCGCGTCAGCGCGAATCCAGGCCTCTGCGATGGCCTTGGCAAACGACCCGCCGTAGGTGCGCATGCGGTCGATGGTCTTATCCATGTCGCTCTCCCATTAAAAAACCGCCTCTTGGGCGGTCAGTTGGTTTTTGATCTCGTCCAGCAGCATCTGCCGGGCGGCGTGTTTGTCTGTTGGGTCTGGCGACTCGTCGTTGAGCACTGCCGCGTTGATGCGGTTGCATGCCGCGTAGTAGTCGTCCGGCATGCAAGTTGTCAGCTCTTCGATGCTCGGGCCGTCGCGGTAGATCGGGCGTGACCAGTCGATCCCCAGCAGGGTTTCGGCGCGGCGGTCGAGTGCAGTATCACGGTCTGCAGCGGCCGTCTCGCGCCGCTCTGCCTCGACGGCGAGGTCGTCGCCGGTCATCCAGTCGGGGTATGTATTCATGCAGCCACCAACTGATCGATGCCAGCATCAACCTCGCGGCGCAGCATCTCGGCGCCGTGCTGGTGTCCTGCTCGCTGTGCGTCGCACTCTGCTGATCCGATGGGCCATTGCGGGACAAAGACCAGCCCGGCATAGCCATCGATGCAACCCACTTTCCAGTGGAAAGATCGGGCACTGTCACGCAAGAAGTCTGTGAATTGCATTTCTTTCCCCATGAAAAAAGCCCCATGTGGGGCTTGATGAATAGATACTTCGCGCTCTCGTCCCTATGTGGAACTGGTCAGCGTGAATAGATACTTGAATGCGATTTGGTGGGCGTGCTGGGCGCTACACCAGCACTGGGCTGGCCCATGTTTTCATAGCAGCGGCGAACCTAATCCCCGCCTAGGATGTATCCGCCCGATTGTTTCCACGCCTCACCGGCTACGGCATTCCGCCCAACAAATCACACTCGAAAAAGCCCGTCTCTCCGAGATGTCACACGAATGAGAATGCACTGTTGCTTGCCTGTGGACTGAACCCTCGGCTCATGCTGGCGTATCGTGTATTGCCGCTGCTCGTGCCGGTTGCCGCCCGGCGTCATTCACTCTCCCCCCACCAGAGCCGGCATGTCAGGCAGCGCGCAAATCCTTTGCTTTCGCTTCGTATTGCTCTGCGTTTTTAATGTGCAGTTCGATCGATTCAACCGATCCAGTTCGCATGAGACGGTCACTTTCCGCGAATGCTCGCTCATCTAAGGCCAGACGCTCCCAATATTCGGGGGTCTGTGTTGGATGAGAAGCGAGTAGGTCGCGCCGGGACTTCGCTCGGACGGCTTGGTTCTCCGCCGCTTTTAGCTCCAAGCCTGCCTCTTGTAGTCGGTGCAGCATTACAGCGATTCCCCCGCTGTTGCCGAAGTCGCGATTAGCCTGATGGATGGCGCGCATCGTGGCGGCGTGCGCATCACGAATGGCATCGATGGTGGTTTGCATAGTCAATTCCTCCAGTGTATTCCCCTTGCGGGGGCGCTCTCGCTTCGGTGTTAGGTGGCCGTCTCTCCGGCCTGTCACCACAGCACCGGGCGCCCGGTGTGTTCATCCCATGTCCTGCGCTCGGTGGTTCGCGTCTGATAACTCCGCATGGTAGGGGGCAAGATCGGCTTACCAGCAACCGCTTGCAGACGCAGGATTTCTCCTGTCTGGCCGTCTAATTCTTGCCGGTGACGCTCTCCAGCTCCAGGCTCCTGCTGGACGTGACTTCCGGGCGTGCGCCCTTGGTTTGGGTTGATGGTGGCCGGACTCGAACCGGCGCCACGGCTGCAGCCGCACGGGCCTTTCTCCCGTCTCCCACATATAGGGCGCTCTGTCCACTGAGCTATACCATCAAGGGTGCGGACTGGATTACTGCGGCTTCAATCGGGCCGTAGCCTTTTTGCCTCACGGTTTTCAACCAATCCGCACTCTTGATGGCCCTGCTGCGCACACCCGCGCAGGTCGGGTCTTGGTTGCCTGGTGTGCTCAGGTTGGAGTCAGGCAGGAAGCCGGCCGTTTCTGTAGGCTCCGTACGACGCGCGCCGCAGTACGCACGCGGCCTTGAGTACGGCCGGGTCAGTTTTTGCACCGAACACATCCAGCACTCTCTGTACCCAATCGATGCGGCAGGTCCGATCTATGAGCGCTTGCCGTGCAGCGCGTGCAGCAGGATGGGCAGGCCGGCTGTATTTGTCGCCGTCCCAGAACAATCGGGAAGCGCACGCCTCTTGGATGCATTTGCTCCGCTTCTCAGGGAGCGCTTCGTGGCGAGCAAGCGCGCGGATTCCTCTGTGGTTGTGACGGTAGATTTCTTGTGCGTTGTTCATGCTGTCCTCCTGTTGATCAAACCGCAGCACCGGCTCCCGATGCTCTGGTTTGACCCCGAATGCGCCCTGGTTTGATGCCCTCGCTGGCAGGTCAGCGCACCTTGACATTTGCGGGCCACAACGCCAAGCCTGTACCCCGGAGTCAGCCGCAGTCGTGTTTAGACAGCGTTTCGCGGCGCTTTACTGTTTTGCATGCTCGGGGAAAAGCTCGTGTATTTCGATGGCGCCCGTGATCGCAATTGCGGTCTCGCCACTTGCCTCTACTCTGTTTCGCCCATGTGCCCTTGCCATCGAGTTGCCGCCCATTGAGTGCGATTTCTGCACGGCTCGAATGTGTTGCTGCGCCGCTTTCTGCACGTCGTGCCTGGCGCCATATAGCAATCGCTCCAGCTCCTCTCTTGTATGCTGCTTGGCCAGCATCTTCATCCAGTCCGAGTACCACGTTTCGTAGCTCACATCAGGCCGTCCGTATTGACGAGTCATGCCCACACGACCTTGCTGTATGTCCGAGCGGGCGAGCCCATGAACCCCGGCGACTGGTCGGCCGTGATCTTTGCGCCGCGCGCCGTCCTGGCAAAACCCGCAGTTGCATCGTGGTGGCGTTCTCCTTGCACCAGGATGCAGTTGTCGTCGTTGCCCCAGGCCTTGCAACGCGCAACCATGATGCTGATGTCAGCGCCGAATGCGCGGCGCGCCGATGCGTTGATTTCACGGATGTCTTCTCTGGTCATCTCAACCTCCTGTAATTGCGAAACCCCGACCCGCGAGGCTTTGGAATTACCCCGGATGCGCTCCGGGTTGGCGGCCCATCTACGACTCAGGGCTGCGATGCGTGTGTTCTTGCATTTCTTCCGGCTGTGTTGCCGGCATGCAGCCCTCACAAGGGAGCAACGGGATAGAGCACGACCGCCGTGATACCCGCCGTTGACCGGTTGCTGTTGTTGGCCCTGGTCAGCCTCATCCGGGTATGTCAGCTACGACTGCGCTACCGGCATGCGCCCCACTACGTGCCGGCCGAGTGGCCGGTCGCTGCCAGTTGTCAAGAAATGCTTGACGACTGATCCGCGGGGATTGGTTGTTAAAGACCCTGGCGGTAGACCTGGCGATGCACATCCACCCATGACACCGTGCCAGCCCTTCGGAAACATTCCGGGTACTGGCCACACCTGCGATGCCCTTCGCTATCAAGGCCCTTTCAGCAATCCGTCGAGGCCGGTGTGTTGGCAGAGGAATTCCTCTCGACAGCCCTCACTAAGGGCTGTCGGGAAGAATCCAGTCAAGCGTGATAGACAGCCTTTGCCTGCTGGTAAGCCGCTTCTGCTGCAGAACGATCTATGTACGATCCGAGTCGTACTCGCCGTCCGTTGACCCCGATCACGGCGCGCCAGCGTTGATCTCTCGTGTGCCAATGCACACCCGGAGTGCCGCTCTTGTTGTTGGCGTATGCGCCCTTGTTGTGCTGGTTCTTCAGACAACTCACGCACCGCAAATTGGCCAACCGGTTGTCGTTCTTCTGTCGGTTGATGTGGTCAATCTGTCCATCTGGCCATTCGCCGTGCACATAGAGCCACGCAAGGCGGTGGGCGAGATATTTCCGTCCGAAGATGACGATCCTCTGGTACTGATCGGCAGAGATGTGGCCGGCAATGGAGCCTGTCTTGACTTTGGTTGCAATGCTTTTTGCCCAAGAAAAGATGCCCGTCTCTTGGTCGTAGTGCAGCACCTCAAGAAGCTGTGCTCTGCTGATCGTCGTGTTGTTGCCCATGCCATCGTCCTTTGCTCCAGCTTCCACATCCGTCTGCTGGGGTTCGTGTGTCAATGGGTGGATAGTAGCAATGCTTCTTTGTTTTGTCAACAGCAACGCTACTTTTTGCGCGATAATCCCCCTCATCGCCCAACAGGGCGCAAAAAAGCCGCCCGTGGGCGGCTTGGTGGCTGGTGGGATGGCTCCCGGTCAGTCGTAGTAGAAGGTCGGGTGACTGGACGAGCCTTTGATCAGGGTTATGGAGTGAGTGCAGTCCGAGTGATTGTGGTAGCTCTCGCTGCTGCGGGCAATGGCCTTGCCGTTGCTTGCGTAGTAGATCCAGTACCACTGGCCCTGATTGTCTTTTCTTTCGATGTAGCACGGATAGGTGACTGTTGCCATGAATGATTCCTCTCTGAAAACTTACGGGTTTGAGTACAAGTACGAAGGCTCTAGCTTCGTGTTTCATATTGTTGCATCCTCCGCTGAGGAAGCAAAGAAGCGTGCGTTGGCGATGGCGTCAGCGCAGTTCATTGGAGAGCTCCACTCAGCAGATGAGGAGAATGGCGCAAAAAAGCCCGCAGGTGCGGGTGTGGAGGATGTGATGTTAGATAACGAATTGCTGTTCGAGCTGCGGTCCCAAAGCGGCGAAGTGTGGAAGCTCTACCTCAACGGTGTTGTTGAAGGCTTCCCTTTGGGAACGGTTGTGGAGAACAGGGCGTTTCCTCTATGGTGCGCTCTGGCTGGGGAAATTCGCAAGCAGGCCGCCATCACTATCGGCGCACAGTAAGCTGATACGGTACGCGTTCGGGGTTGGTTTATCGCAGGGTTTCGCGTTGTGCCGGACGGCAATGTCTGCGGCTTGTGGATTGAAGAATAGTTCTACGTTGTCGCGCTCCAGGTCATACCGGGAGAACAACATTGCCCCTGTTGGTCGCGAACTGTTGAGTAGGAACAGTGACGTGAACTCGCGCTCCACTTCGTGCGTTTTGGGCAAGGCATCCATGCCATTGCCAAGATCAAGTTTGTACCAGACGTTCATACTCGCCCTCCTTGGCGATGGTGTTGGGGAACATCCATCGTAGCCCAAGGCAGGGCGGGCTCCTACGGTATTTGAGCTAAGCGGGTGGCATCATTGGTAGATGTCATTCGGTCATATCAACACACCGCCTACGCCGCCAGAGCCAACGCGGCCGTCATCGACAGAGGTGGACCGTCGCATGCGATCGGCACTTGTCGCATGGGCAAATGAGCTGCTGGAGTACGAGAGGGCGCTGCAGGCCGACGAGGCAACATCCGACCTGGTAGAGATGTTGCAGCAGGCCGCACGTCTTGAGCGCGTGGCAACGCGGATGTCAGAGGTTGGGCGACAGCTGCGGCGCAAGGCCTGGCTGATCCAGAACCCGGAGGCTAAGGACTGACGTTCCCATGCAGATTCACGAGGTCCTGGGCAAGCAATTCCGGCCAGGCATGAAAAAGCCCGCTCGGGGCGGGCTGGTTGAGATGGTGTTCTTATCTGGTCAAAGCAAATTCTTCACGTACCTTGGCAGCAGCCTTGAGCGTTGGAAGCCATCCAAGACGCGAGCCATTACCTGCGCATTGCAGGGTTCTCTGGCGACCCACTGCCCTATCTGTACATTTTCTGTGACTTTGCTGGCCAACTCTATCCGGGGATCACGATAGTAGACATAGCTATCGTGCCGGATAAAGGGGTGATCACCAGCCTTCAATAGACAAGCATCGTCGTACTTTAAGCCAGGTTTTACGCTGGTGACGCTGACCATCAGAACTTGATCGTGGGGGCCGTAGCCCTCGATCTTCATAGGTCCGAGCGCAATCGTGAAGAGGTGGCTCCTGTTGTCCGGACCGGATGGAACCAGCAAGCAAGACCCCTGCTGGCATGTCCACGGTACTTCAGCCGAAGGCATGCCCAAGATTCTCGCGCTCGCGCAAGTGCTCGATGGCCGAGCGGACACCTTCTTCAGAATACCCCAGCGCCTTGAAAAGCGTTGTCATAGGGATAGGACGGCTTGAGCCGTTGGGGTCTTCCCATTCTGGACAACCGCCATGATGGGTGTAGTCCCGAATGTCCCACTTGCTCATGTGCCCGAACTTCTCCCAAACGCCCTGCAGCACATCCAAGTCACTTTGGCTGAGCTCAAGCAGATCCTGTTCAGGCGAGCGGATTCTGCTTTCGTCACGCAAAGCAACATCGTGGCCGGCTCGATCTTCCATCCAAGACTCCCAACCGCCTTGTTGGCTATCAAGGGCGCCGTTCATCAAGTTGTACGTGATTGACAGCACTGGGCCGTGCGGCATCGCGACGAGTTTGTCACCGGTGATGGGTTCACCATATTCCTTCAGTGACTCGCGTTCTGCCAGATACATCAGCTTCATGAGCTTCAATAGAGGCAGGCGACCGCCAGCACGGTGCAGCAGGAAGGCTGCAGCTTGAGCTGTGCGCTTCTCGTTGAACAGTGATGGGTTCGTCATGCGCGCGATTGTCACACCAATTCCCACTAGTTGCCACCAATTTCCGATATCAAAAAAGCACCGTTGGTTTTTGGATGTTAATTTTTCGACTACTTTTCAATGCCTGAATGCGCGCCACGGAGTCTTGGCAGTGTGCGAGCGCGCTCTTAGCGATGTGAAGGGTGGATCATTTCTTCCTCCTCCACTCCCAAGGCGCTACTGGAGGCGTGCCGCCGTCAAGATCAACCCAAAGGCCACGCCTGTTGGCCTTTGCATCCTCTTGATGCGGGTAGAGCCACGCATAGCCCTTGGCATACTGGTCGTACACCCAGGCCATGCCCAGCCGCACCTGGTACAACGCCACGTCCTGGCCCTGGCACTCAACGTCGGCGATCATGCGCTTGTAGCGGTCGCGCCCGCGGTCGGTGATCTTGGCTTCCTGCTGGTGGCAGAGCCCTGCCAGCGATTGTCGAGACACGGTGCCAAACGGCTGTTTGCTCTCTGGAGCATCGATCGCACTGATCCTCACGCGCACCTGCTCATAAGCACCTGGCTCTCCGCAGCGGGCCGTCAGCGTGTCGCCGTCGGCTATGCCGACAACTAGGCAGAGTAGGAGGGGGAGGGGCATCAGTCAATCTTGATGCAAATTCCACGTAGGTATCCGATGAGGTCGAACTCAGACTTGCGCTTCTTGTCGATCACGATCGGCGGGTACTTTGGATTGTCTGATGTAGCCAGCAGAGATCCGTCTGGAAGCCTCATCAGGCGCTTGAAAAGCAAATCATTCCCGAGCCGGAAGGCGTGAAATCTGCCGGTGCGGATACGTGCTTCTGCCTCTAGGAGAACAACGGCAAGACCGCCGCCGTCTGGAATGGTTGGCGAATTGCTGTCTCCTGTGTATCCAACCACCACGCCTGTTCTCGGTGTTACATCGAAATCTCGTAGTACAGATGCATCGAACTCGACCAGTGGCATCTCGCTGTCCTCTTCGATTCCGACGCCTACTCCGTTGGAGAACTTCACTCTATAGCGACGAAGCTTTGGACGCTCTTCAGAAGATTCAGGTGGATCACCTTGAGGCCCTACGTCGATCATCGATGCATCGACGGCAGACGCAATTTCGCTTGCTTGCGCAGCTAGGCGAGGACTGAAGTCGGAAATTTCGCATTGAAGGCCTTTTGCAAATCCAATGGCGGCCTTCAGGCTAATAGGTGTGACGCCCCGCAAAAACTGACCAACAGCGCTTTGGTTTCCAACCTTGTACGTCTCACCGAAGGTGTCTTGCTTTAGACCCAGCTTTAGCTTGCGCTGATCCCAAAGAGTCCTGAGCTTTGCCGACTCTTCCAGAGTCTCGGGTGTGACCTTGCGTTTTGACATGGTGCAACAGTAGTGCAACTACTTAGAAAATCAAAATAGCAGTGCTGTTGCAAAATAGAAGCAGCAATGCTACTATCAAGGCATGAGCACCATCAAATCTATTCGTTCGACCCTTGGTTTGACCCAAGTAGATCTGGCTCGCCTTGCTGGATGCACTCAAGGTGCGATAGGGCAATTCGAGAGGGGTGAAGCGTCACCATCCATCGAGACCGCGAAGAGGCTGGTTGCATCGCTCCGTCCACTTGGGTTGGATTTGTCCCTAGACCAGCTCTACGGGCTGCAACCCCTGCCCGAGCCCGCCAAACAAGCAGTAGAGGGGGTGTGATATGACCAACGAACAGGCCATTGTGGCGCTGCAGGCTTTGGAGCGTTCTGCGGCGGCGGCTAGTCTGGCTCTGCTGGACGCAGTTGGTCGCCCGGCGCGGGCGCGAGCATCAGTGCTTGAAAAAAATGGATGGCTGCTCGATACCGAGGGATTGCGTCGGAATCTAGAGCGTCGGCTATTGCATCCATTTGCTCCAGATAGCTGTCCAGGAGTTTTGGATGATCCGGATGCGTCGCCACCAGTGCGGCGGCAAGCGCCTTCATCGCCTGCAACTCTGCCTCATGCCTCTGGAGGGTCGCAATGACCGCCTCGTTGATTTTTTGCTGTGAATTGCTCATGTGCACTTTCAATTTTCTTGATATCTACCGGTTGCAGATCTGGCCCGAGCTCTCCCAGCAAAAGGAGTGCGTAGATGCATGAGCTGCCACCAATGACTCCAGTGCAGCTCGCACTGCACGCGCTTGGCCTTTGCGAGCGCGACTTCGCGTTCATCGGCGGCTGCACGTTGACCGACAGGCCGGACTTGCAACTGTCGCCTGAAACATCGTGGCAGATGGATGTGCGCGGTGTTCTTGCGGCTATCGATTCCGCCAAGGCTGCTTTGCGCACTTGGCAACCAGGCACAGGAAAGGAGGGCGGAGAGATGCTCACGCAAATCACATTGCCAGCAGGCACGCCATTGAGCTCCGAAAACATTGGGAGCTTGTTGCGGGGCGACGCGGTCATCGTTTGCGGCGAGCGCGATGCATGGCTGATAAGAGCCGCGCTGGGCCTGCCAGACGTGGATCAGCGGTTGAGCACTTCGCGCAACCATGTCGCGCCTTTGGCGTCGATCCCGAGCCAGGCAGCATCGGAGCCGGTGATGTCCACGACAAACAGTTCGTCGTTGGAGTCCAGAAGCGTGGCCAGCCAGTCCCGCATCTGTACTGCCGATAGCTGCGTTTCCACGATCCATGTCGTGGTCAACCTGCACCAATGAGTGGGGAATTTTCGAATGATGGCTTCTCGAACCCGCCCCCATTTGTCTGACGGCGAGTCCTTGTTCAGGTCGTATGTGAACAGGATTTTTTTCATGGCAAAGGCCCTTCCTATGGTGATTGAGTGGAATCGTCATTGTAGGAAGGCCCCCTTCGCCGCCAAGTCTGGCTGGGGCCAGCAGCTGCTGGCCTTATTTTTCGCGTCCTTTTCGGCCACGATCACAGCAGTCCTTGTCGTGCCAGCCGCTCGCTGGTTTGAGGCCCAAGCAGGTCGGTCAGCGCCCAGTAGGCGCTGTCGTGGCTTGCTCCGGCAATCCAGTACGCGCACCAGGCACGCACAAGCTCCAAGTCTTTGTCCATTTTGATTTCTTTCTGGGGTTGTCGCTTATGACTGATTTTTTGTTCTCACGGCCTATGTCGAGTCCACTTGGCAAAAACAGTCACACGCTCAAGACCAGCGTTCCGGACTTGCTGAAAGACCGGGTTGAAGACCTGGCTCGAGAGCTTGGGACTGGCGAATCTGAGGTCATCCGAGACATCTTGCTGCTGTATTTCGAGGGCGTCACGATGAGTGAGGTGAAAGCCAATCATCAGGCCGCGGTGCTCAAAAAGAAAGCCTCACCGCTGGCCAGGAACTGGTTCAGTTCTGGACAAAAAAAGGCTGAGGAGCCTGAAGGAGTTGGGGTATGACCAGCATCATCAGTATTGCTGGCGGCGGTGCTGCAGCCGTAACCATGACTAGCCTGGAGCTGGTCGAGTTCATCAACAGCCAGCGCGGCGAGGATGAAGCCGAGCTACGTCATGACAGTTTCATGGGCAAGGTTCCAAAGGTGTTGGGCGAAGCCGCCCCAAAATTCCTTGGAACCGCTTCCTACACAGTGAACAACGCGGTGCGCTCGCGCTCGATCTATAGCTTTCCAAAGCGCGAAGCGTGCTTGATGGCAATGAGCTACAGCTACGAGCTGCAGGCTAAGGTTTTCGATCGTATGTCTGCGCTCGAGGCTGCGCTGGCGCCAAAGATCCCGCAGACATTGTCAGAAGCTTTGCGCCTTGCTGCAGACATGGCTGATCGTAATGAGGCGCTGGCACTTGAGCGCGATGAAGCCATTCGGACCAAGGCGCTAATTGGAAGTCGGCGAGAAGCAACTGCCATGGCAACTGCCGCTGCGGCAAAGCGTGAAGCGACGCGACTGCAGCATGAGCTTGGCCACAACACTCGGCATGCCACGATCATCGCAGTGGAGCGGGCCACGAACAGCAGGTTCGCAAAGAACGCCTATGTCGAATTGCGCCGATGGTGCAAGCAGTACGGAATCAAGCCCGCCGAAGTCCAGGACCCGCGGTACGGAACTGTGAAAGCATGGCCGGCCGGCGCGTGGGCTGCTGTGTTTGGCATTGAACTGTGCGATTTTTTTTCTGAGGTGGCATGAGCATGGCTACCGACGCACGAATCTCGGTGGCACTTCCATCGCACCCAAAAACCAAGAAGCTGAAACGCCGACTCAAGGCTGACGGCGTACTCGCATGCATCTACCTGTTCCTGTGGGCGTCAGCCAATCGGCCTGACGGCGATCTATCCGGCTTGTCAGACGAGGATATTGAGCTCGCCGTCGATTGGGACGGCGAGGACGGCGCGTTCGTTTGTGCCATGGTTGAGGTTGGATTTCTCGACGGACAAGAGATGTGCAGATCCATCCACGACTGGGAGGACCACAACCCATGGGCAGCAGGATCTGAAGCCAGATCGGAAAAGTCCCGTTGGGCCGCGTTGTGCAAACAGTACGGACGCAACGAGGCTGCCAGGCGCATGCCCGAATATGCCGAACGCATCGGCGCGGCACCAGTTGAGGAAGCCAGCAAAGTGCCAGAAAGTGCCACTGGCACTCATGTGGCAGTGCCCGAAAGTGCCAGTGGCACGCTAGTAGCAGATTCTGGCACTGCCCCGTCTCCGTCTCCGTCTCCGTCTCCGTCTCCGTCTCCGTCTCCGTCTCCGTCTCCGTCTCCGTCTCCATATTCCGTACCTATCGGTACGGGCGGCGAGCCGCCAAAGTTGACGGACCCGAACGAAATCATTTTCGGCTATGGGGTCCCACTGCTGACCAATGCCGGCACGCCAGACCGTCAGGCCAGATCTTTCCTCGGAGGACTGCGCAAGGCCTACGGAGACGAGGCCCTCATCAACAAGCTCCGCGAATGCTTCCGCGAGAAACCTCTGCAGCCGCTTGAGTGGCTCGCCGCCGCCATGCCGCCGCCCGGAGGTGCGGCAAAGCGAAAGGTCCCGAAGCGTGATGACTTCGAATCCAAAAATTATGGCGAAGGAGTGATGCTGGTATGAGCTATCTGGACGGCTTAGTGCACAACCCGCCGAAGGAAAAAACGGCGCATTGCGATGTGCACGGCGAGTACATGAGCCGGTGCTATCTGCGCAATGCGTGGCTTGGGTGCCCGACGTGCGAATCCGAGAGGAAGGCGCAAGACGAAGCGACGCAGCGTGCGCACAACGAGAAGATGGCGGCTCAAAGATGGCAAGCCAAGCTCGATCGAGCGGGCATCCCGCCGAGGTTCCACGATCGCACCATCGATGGCTATGTGGCCCGCACCCCGGAGCAGAAGGCCGCAGTGGCGTTTGCCCGCGAGTACGCCGAGAGCTTCGAGGGCGTGACTGCTACGGGGCGCTGTGCGCTCTTTCTGGGTAAGCCAGGGACAGGGAAAACCCACCTGGCCACGGCCATCGGTCTGCATGCCATGCGGAGTCATGGCGCAAAGGTGCTGTTCACGACGGTGCTCAGGGCTGTGCGTCTGGTCAAGGACTCATGGGGGCGTAACGGCGGTCCATCGGAGTCTCAGGTGATCGAGTCTATGGTGTTTCCGGACCTTCTGATCCTTGATGAAGTCGGAGTTCAGTTCGGATCGGAGTTTGAGAAGAACATCCTGTTCGACATCCTGAACGAGCGCTACGAGCTGCGCAAGCCGACGATCATGCTGTCGAACCTGTCACTCGATGAAGTGCGAGATTTCGTCGGGGAGCGGGTCATGGACCGTATTCGTGAGGATGGCGGTGCAGTTGTCCCGTTCACATGGGAGAGCCACCGGAGGACCGCTGCATGAGCTTTGCGGAAATCATTGGGTGGTGGCTGATCGCGGTGAATGCGCTGGCATTTGTCGGCCTGCTTGCGGTTGGCGTGTGGTCTGTCGTGGCTGGTCTGTGGGGTGGTCGATGAGCGGAAAACGCAAACTGCACTACAGCAGGGCTTCAGTCTTGGCGATGCTGGCTGACGGCCCGAAGCGGATCACTGACATTGCTGGCAGCAAGTCGCCGCCGACCGTGGCGCGAGCCCGTGCTGTGGTTGATGAGTTGATGCGTGAGGGCGCGGTTTCTGTCGTTTCGATTGGCGTATCCCGACGGTTCGCGCTGGCCGGATGGCAGGAGCCCGTCGAGCAGTTCGTGCGGCGCACGCTCGAGGACTGCGTGCCGACAGTGGACGGCTGCATGTTGTGGTCCGGCAAGAACGTCTCGGATGATGGTTATCCCATTGGTCGGTATCTCGGCAGGTCTGTTTCGCTTCGCAAGCTGATCCACGAGGTTTCAGCCGGCACGCCTCTTCCGGGCTCGCATTTCATCGAGACGACGTGCGGCAATCCGAAGTGCCTGGAGCCGGATCACCTGGTCCAGGTCACGCGCTCGGCGAAGCTCAAGGGGCACGCAAAGCCGATGTCGCAGCGTTGGAAGACGGCGATGGCGAAGCGCCGCGGATCCATGTTGGACGAGTCGATGGTTGCCCACATCCGTGCAAGCGATAAGAGCCTGCGCGAGTTGTCCAAAGAGTTGGGTGGCATTCCGCAGTCCACGATCTCGCAGGTGCGCAGCGGTCGAACCTGGAAGACCTACACGGCGAGTCCGTTTCAAGGGCTGATCGATGGGAGGAAGGCTGCATGAGCGACCGACAGACATTCACCGTCCGCGACGCGGTGCAAGGCTACCCGGTGATGCAGCGAGCCTGGCAGTTTGCAAAGGCAAACGTGATGGCCGGCCGGCCGATGCTCGTCGAGGTCAGGCCGCTGACGCGCTCTCTGGAGCAGAACGCCCGTCTGCACGCATCCATTGCAGACATCGCTCGGCAGAAAGAGTGGGGCGGTAAGCGCTGGACGGTCGAGGAGTGGAAACGTCTGCTCGCCGCTGCATGGTGCCGCGCAAAGGCGCAAGGGGTGGAGATGGTGCCAGCTATCGACGGTCAGGGGTTTGACGTGCTGTACCAGCGCACCAGCACCTTGACCAAGGCGGAATGCGCTGACCTGCTGGACTACATCTACTCATGGGGAGTGAAAAACGGAGTGGTGTTCACCGATCCGGCGCCAGAAGGGTGGGAAGCGTGAAGCCATCACAGCCCAAGGCCCGGCCATGCCCCATCTGCTCGAAGTTGTTCGCTCCCGCTCGCATGGGCCAGAAGGTATGCAGTCCTCGATGCGCGGCAAAGCAGGTCAAGCAGGAAAAGGCCCTGGAGCGCGCAAAGATCAGGACGCGCAAGGAGGCCATCAAGACCCTTCCGGTCCTCAAAGCCGAGGCCCAGCGGGAGTTCAACGCATTCATCCGTCTTCGGGACAGGCTCGCGGGATATGCGTGCATATCCAGTGGTCGGCCGCTCGATTGGTCCGGCAATGGGGTAGACGCCGGGCACTACAGAAGCGTCGGTGCCGCGCCGCATCTCCGATTTAACGAAAGAAACTGTCACGCCCAATCGAAAAAGGATAACCAGTGGCTGGCCGGAAATGCCGTCGATTACCGCATCGGCCTGATAGCCAGGATTGGCCTTGCTGCCGTCGAGGCTCTGGAAGCCGATAACAGGGTCAAGAAATGGACTCGCGACGAACTGATCGAGATTCGAGACATATACCGCGCAAAGGTGCGTGCACTGAAACGACTGATGGAGCAATGAATGAATAACAGCACGCTGGAAGCACAGACCGCCCACTCGCACGACACAGGTTCGATGCGCAACCGAATCAGTAGCACGCAGCGAGTTTATGACGCTGTGCGAGATCTACGCGAGGCCGACCAGATCGCCACACGGGAAACGGTTGCGGAGGCATCGAGCCTGAAGCTATCAATCGTTGACGACCGCCTGCGTAGCCTGGTCGATGATGGCCGGCTCAAGCGTTTGATCCGTGGCGTCTATGAGCTGGTCGAGGTATTTCCAGAGCCGCGCGCTCTCTCATGCACGATCCAATCGGACGGCTGGATCAAGGTGGAACTCGGCGATGAACTGCTAACCATGACTCCAAGCGAAGCGCGCAGATTGGCGCGAGCGTTGGGCGGGTTTGTGGAGGATGTGCGCGTAATCGAGAGTACGAAGGCCCATCTGCTCGTTGCGACAGAGCTGGCTGCATCGGTTGAAGCCCAGGCGCGCGAGATCAAAGCGCTGCGGAAGCACATACGCACTCAACCAGACTTACTGGAGAAATAACAGCATAGGGTTTTGAGTCTGATCGCGCCATCCAGACACTCATGGGATGGGACGCAAATCGAAACTGACAGATGCACAGCAACTTTTTCAGGTTGCGTGCAACTTCCTGCAATCCAGAAACGATGTGGCCTGCGCTGCCGCTGGTGTGCAGGTCATCCAATACGCACCATTCGCCACGATCTCTCAGGTCAGAAAGGAGTTCGAGTCATGGGCCGAAAATCTCGCCTGACACCAGAGCAATGGGATGAGGTTGAACGCCGGCACTTTGTAGATGGAGAGTCGGTAAGCGCTCTCGCGCGTGAGTTCGGAATTGATGAAGCGGCGATCCGGAGAAAAATAAGTCCGAAAAAGTCCGAGATTCGGAAATTGGCAGAGCAAAAGGTTGCGGCTGACGCTAAGAGCAAGGAAATCACTAGGATCGTCGAAGCTATGCCGCCAGTTATGCAGGCACAGTTCCAGACGCTCACAAGCAGCCTGACAAGAATTAGCCAGCATCTGGCCAGCGCTGCTGAGTACGGGTCGGCTACTGCGCACCGGTTGAGCGCCCTGGCGCATGCAGAAGTTTCAAAGGTCGATGACGCAGACCCGCTAAACCGTGAGAGCCTGGAGGCGATGAAGGGCGTTGCAGCGCTCACGAAGCTTGCCAACGAGTCCAGCAGCATCGCACTCAACCTGCTGGCTGCGAATAAGGAAGCGGTAACGAAGCTCAATGAGCCGCCGGCGCCAGAAGCACCACGCATTATTGAACTGGTGGCGATGAAATGAGCAAGGTGAAGATCACGCTGCCAGCAAAGCTGATCCCTGTTTTCGAGGGTGAGGCAGACTTCCGTGGCGCCTATGGCGGTCGCGGAAGCGCTAAGACGCGAAGTTTCGCAAAGATGGTGGCTGTCGCTGGGTATCGGTTCGGCCAGCGCGGAATCAAGGGAATTCTGGTGTGTGCGCGACAATTTATGAACTCCCTGGAGGATTCATCTTTAGAGGAGTGCAAGCGTGCGATCGAGGATGAACCGTTCCTGGCGGCGTACTACGAGATCGGAGACAAGTACATCAAAAGCCGCGATGGGCGGATCAGCTTTGCGTTTGCTGGCCTGGATCGAAACATTGCCAGCATCAAATCGAAAGGCCGCATCCTTCTGTGCTGGGTTGATGAGGCAGAGCCCGTCACCGATTTAGCGTGGTCAACGTTGATTCCAACGCTGCGAGAAGAAGGTGACGATTGGAGTGCAGAGCTGTGGGTTACATGGAACCCACTACGGCGTACTGCACCAGTAGAAAAGCGTTTTCGCGCAACCAAAGATCCGAGAACAAAGGTAGTGGAGCTGAACTGGCGCGACAACCCGCGCTTTCCTGCGATCCTTGAGCGCGCGCGCCAGCGCGATATGGAAGAGCGGCCGGAGCAGTATCCGCATGTTTGGGATGGCGAGTACGCCACGGTGCTTGAGGGGGCCTACTACGCCAAGTATCTTGCCAAGGCAAAGGAGCAAGGGCGCATTGGTGCTGTCACCGCCGACCCGTTGATGGCGTTGCGAGGCTTCATCGACCTGGGCGGAACTGGGGCGCGGGCAGATGCGTTTGCTGTCTGGATTGCGCAGTTTGTGGGCTTGCAAATCCGCGTGCTCGATTACTACGAGGCAGTTGGCCAGCCCCTGGCTACGCACCTTGAGTGGATGCGCGAGCGAGGCTACACGCCAGACAGGCTGCAAATCTGGTTGCCCCATGATGGATTGACGCATGACCGCATTCAACCAATGACGTTTGAAGGCGCTTTTCAGGCTGCAGGTTACACGGTGACGACGGTGCCAAACCAAGGCGCTGGCGCAGCAAAACAGCGCATCGAGGCGGCGCGCAGGCTGTTCCCAAGTATGTGGTTCGACGAGGTTGCCACCGAACCTGGTCGCGCAGCGCTGGGTTGGTATCACGAGAAGCGGGATCAGAACCGAGGTATTGGCCTTGGCCCGAACCACGACTGGGCGTCACACGGGGCAGATGCTTTTGGGCTGATGGCTGTGGCGCATGAGGCCCCGACAACGCATACCTACGAACCACCGCCGCCTGACGACTGGCGCATGTGAGGCAACCATGGACATGACAACCAACATCCTTGATGAACATGAGGTACAGGATGGCGCAGACACGCCATTAACGCTCAACGAGTTCGCCGCCATCGTGCGCGAGGCGATCAACCAGCCACCCTGGCGCGTGAATGCGGACAAGGAAGCGGACTACGCCGACGGCAACCAGCTATCGACCGACCTGCTGAGAAAGCAGGCCGAGCTGGGCATCCCGCCAGCCAAGGAGAACATCATCACACCTGCAATCGCCGCGGTGTGCGGCTATGAGGCGAAAACGCGCACGGATTGGCGCGTGACACCTGATGGCGAGCCGGGTGGCCAGGATGTGGCGGACGCGATCAATTTCCGCCTCAATCAAGCCGAGCGCCACTCGAAAGCAGATCGAGCGCTGTCGCAGGCGTTTCGCGCTGCAGTGACAGTGGGGTTGGGCTGGGTTGAAGTGGCGCGCCCTCCTAATTCGCTGGAGTTTCCTTTTCGTTGCCGCTATATCCACCGCAACGAAATCTGGTGGGACATGAAGTGCCAGGAGCCAGACCTTGCCGATGCGCGCTGGCTCTACCGCCGCCGTTGGGTGGATCGTACAAAAGCGGCGCAGTTGTTCCCTGGGCATCGCGACGTGATCATGCGGTCGATGGATAAGTGGATTGCGGATAACGTGGGCGAGATGCTGGAGGGCGGCCAGTCCACTGGCCTGCTGGCAGCCGCAGAGGCTGAGCGCGCCTGGACGGTTCACGAGGACAACTGGTACAACGAGGAAAATCAGACAGTCGCAATAACCGAGGTTTGGTATCGCCGCTGGGTTCCGGTTGTGATGTTGGTGATGCGCGATGGCCGGGCGGTCGAGTTTGACGAAGCCAATGAGTTGCACCAAGCTGCGCTGGCGATTGGGCGCGGCAGGTTGCAGGAGCAGATCGTTGCGCGCATGCGCCGGGCGTTCTGGATTGGGCCGCACTGCCTGCATGACGGCCCGACCCCGTACTCGCACCAGCATTTCCCCTACGTGCCGGTTTGGGGTTACCGCGAGGACATGACCGGCATCCCGTATGGGTTGGTGCGGGACATGATTTTTCCGCAGGACAACCTGAATGCGACGACTGCCAAGCTGCGCTGGGGTATGGCATCGGTGCGTACGGAGCGAACCAAGGGTGCGGTGGCGATGAGTGATGCGCAGTTCCGCCAGCAGATTGCCCGCGCCAGTGCGGACATCGTGTTGGATGAACAGCACATGGCCAAGCAGGGCGCGCGGTTCGAGGTGCACCGAGACTTCCAGCTCAACGCCCAGCAGTTCCAGTTGATGACGGACAGTCGCGAGGCGGTGCAGCGCGTCTCGGGCATCACGGCGTCGTTCCAGGGGCAGAAGGGCACTGCGACGAGCGGTTTGCAGGAGCAGACACAGCTTGAGCAGTCGGAAATCTCGCTGGCCGACCTGATGGATGGGTTCAAGGACAGCCGTACGCTGGTGGGCGAGTTGCTGATGGCGCTGATCATCGAAGACATGGGCAAGCAAGAGCAGGTCATTGTGATCGAAGGCGACGTGCTCGACCCGCCACGCACCGTGGTCATTAACCATCCCGAGGTGGATCCGCAGACAGGCATTGAGTACCTGAGCAACGACATCAATCGCACGAAGCTGATGGTTGCGCTGGAGGATGTTCCGTCATCGAGCGGGTTCCGAGCGCAGCAACTGAACGCGCTGAGCGAGGCGGTCAAGGCGTTGCCGCCTACCGTGCAACAGGTGATGATGCCGTTCATGGTCGATTTGATGGACCTGCCGCGCAAAGAGCAGGTTGTGCAGGCGATCCAGCAGGCGACAGCGCAAGCTGACCCTGAGCAGATCAGGGAGCAGGTCAAGCAGGAACTGATGCACGACTTGAAGGAGCGTGAACTGGCTCTGCGAGAGCGTGAGATTGCCGCGCGCGAGAAGTTGATGGCCGCCCAACAGGTGCAGACCGGTGTGCAGGCCAGCTACAGCGCCATGCAGGCCGGCGCACAGATCGCGCAGATGCCGATGATCGCGCCTATCGCTGACGTCATCATGCAGTCCAGTGGCTACCAGAGACCGACGCCGGATGGAGATGACCCGGATTTCCCGGTGCCTGCGGCCGCGCCGCTGGAACCGCAGTCTGGACTTGGCGGCGCGGCCGCAGATGTTCCGCAGAACACCAGCCCAGCATTCCCGCCGGTGCCGCAAGAGCCAGGGCGGGGCATGGATGGGATCGAAACGCAGCGGATTGAGGACAACATCGCGGCCGACCCCGTATAGGGTTTTGAGTTTCAAGCCGACCGCTAAACACTGCTGCCAATCCATACGCACAACGTTTGGAGAAGTTGACCATCTCGTAATGCGAGATGGCATTTCCCGCGGCAGGAGAGTGTGACGGGTGGCGGCTTCGGTGCCGGCCTTCCGCTCGATCGCTTGCGCTTGACCGGATGGATGTCCGGTGCGGAGTGAGCATGAGTTTGACCCCTCAGGAAGCTGCAGCGCTGTTGGCGCAGGCAGAAAACGGTGAACTGTCGCTGGATGGTGAGCAGGGCGCTGGAGACGCCAAAGAGCCAGAGCAGCAGCAAGGCGGTGCCCAGCAAGGCCAGCAGTCCGAGCGAAAGCAGGACGAAGGCAATGGCACGGGCAATGGCGGCGAGTCGGATGACGCGCCCGAAGGCGCGCCCATCGCCAGCAAGTCTGGTACGTACACGATCCCCTACGAAAAGCTGGTTGAGGCTCGTGATCGTGCCCAGCAGGCCGAAGCCCGCGCTCAGGCGCTCGAGCAGCAACTTGCCGAGCTGAGCGCGAAGCAGCAGGCCAATATCGCCCAGGCGCAAGACCAAGCGCAGGCCAGAGCGGATGCCGGCCAAGCACAGACCAGTGCAGACAAGACGCTGGAGTCTGTTCAGGGGGCTATCGAAAGTGGCGCGGATGTTTCGCTGTTCGGCGATTTCTCTGCAGAGGCTATGGCCAACGGGATGCGAATGCTTGCCGCCCAGGCGGAAGAGCGGCTGTTCCAGCGGCTCAAGTCCGAGCAGGAGCAGGCGTTGACGCCCTATGCGAATCAGCAGCATCAAACCGCAGAGCAAGCGCATCAGCAGGCCATCCTGAGCAAACACGCAGATGCGCACGAGATTGTTCAGTCCGCAGAGTACGCCGCATGGCTGAAATCGCTGCCGTCGTTCATGCGCTCAAGCGTGGAGAGTACGGTGGGCAATGGATCGGCTGCGGAAATCGTGGAGGTACTGGACACATTCAAGGCCCAGCACAAGCCCGTAACGCAGGACAAGCCCAAGGCGCCGGAGGTGCCAAAGTATGTCCCCAATTCTCTCTCTGACGTTGCCGGGGCGCCGCACACGGACGTGGTGCAGCAGACGCTGGAATCAGCAGAGAACCCCGCATCACTGCTGGATCGCATGGCGGGCATGACGCCGGAGCAACTCGAACGCGTGATGAACGCGGTCTAACCAAATCAACCGGGCCACTTTTTGATGAGTCGCCCACGCAATCCAATTGAAGGAGGTCATCATGACCAATAAAACCGTCGTGGCCGCCGCTTCCGAGAAGGCCATGTATGTTCAGGCTGCAGGGCTGTTCGCGCAGTCCATGCAGCGCAATTCGACGTTGGGTCGCCTGTCTGGCACCTTGCCCAAGGGTGAAGGAGGTGCCTCCGAGACCATCCGCAAGCAGACCACGGCAGACATGCCAATCGTCAAAACGGTTGACCTGTCGCGCGGCAAAGGCGACGAGGTTGAGTTCCAGTTCTTGCAGCCGTTCGGCGCATACCCGATCATGGGCAGCCGCATGGCCGAGGGCAAGGGCACTGGTTTGACATACGATCAGGCGCGTGTCCGCGTGAACCAAGCACGTCTTCCGGTGGATCTGGGCGACACCATGACTGGTCTGCGCTCGGTGGTGGATTTCCGCAAGCTGGGCCGCCCGGTGGCTCAAAGCGTGATGGATGCGTTCCTGGATCAATCGCTACTGGTGCACATGGCTGGCGCGCGCGGCTTCCAGACTGGCATCGAGTGGCGTGTACCTACCGCTGACCATCCGCAGTTTGCGGAATTCCTGGTCAACCCGGTGCTGGCGCCGACCAAGAACCGCCACTACCTGGCCGATGGCACGCACGGCGTGGCGCCTGTCAGCGTCGCCGGCGGTGAGATTGGCCTGCAGACGACCGATGTGCTGAGCATGGACGTGGTGGATGGCATCCGTACCACCATCGAATCCATCCAGCTGCCACCGCCCGCGGTGAAGATCCCCGGTGACATCGTGGCCGAGGACTCGCCGCTGCGCTGCCTGCTGGTATCGCCTGCGCAGTACCACGCGTTCGCCGCTGATCCGCAATTCCGCCAGCTCCAGGTCGCGGCGATGAATCGCGCAGCCAAGGCCAAGCAGCATCCGCTGTTCCTGGGCGAGGTGGGGCTGTGGAACGGTGTGCTGATCTGCAAGATGCCCAAGCCGATCCGCTTCTACGCCGGCGACGAAATCCGCTATGCGGCGTCGTTCACCAGCGAGACTGAAAGCGTGGCGACTGTCCCAGCTTCGTTTGGCACCACGCACGCAGTGGATCGCGCCATCCTGCTGGGCGGCCAGGCGGTTGCGCAAGCCTTCGCGGCCAGCGGCCACGGTGGCATGCCGTTCTTCTGGAAAGAGAAGACGTTTGACCACGACGACAAGCGCGAACTGCTGATCGGCGCCATCCAGGGCTCGAGCAAAGTGCGCTGGGCGGTGGATCAAGGCAACGGCGTCAAGCACATCACCGACCACGGCGCAATCGCGATCGACACGGCGGTGAAGATCATCCCTGGCGAGCGCACCGCCTAAGCGGCACACGCAGGGCTTCGGCCCTGCTGTTTTCCACTCAATTCATTTCAACGCATTTCTACGGAGGCCGACATGGCAACCATTACCAAGACGATCAAGGACGCAGGTGTGTCGCTGGGCTCTACTCCCTGGGGCAACCTGTCCGCGCTGCGCTATCTGCTGGCTACCAATGCCGCTGGCGCGGTTCTCAACTCCGACTCCACGGCTGCGGCGGCCCAAGGCGATGTGATCCGCATCGGCATCCTGCCAGCGGGTTTCCGTTTCGTGGACAGCCAGGTGCTGGTCAAGGTTGGCCTGACGGCCAGCGTCACAGGAAAGCTGGGCTTCGCCTATGTGGACGGCAAGGACGACACCGCTGCACCACAAGACGATGACTACTTTGGCACCGGGCTGGTGCTGTCCGCCGCTGCGCGCCTGCGCAATGCGACGGCCAACGGCACGGTGGTCCTGAAGAAGGATGCCTACCTGACGTTGACATTGGCCGGCGCAGACAACGCCAAGGCGTCCGAGGTCGAGGTTGTCATCTTCGGTATTGCCGAAGGCGTCAACTAAGAACAGGCTGGCCGGGCGACCGGCTGGCCGCAGGAGGCATTCATGAATTTCATCAAGATCCAATACACCGGGCGCAAGCCCTACCGCGACGCGACGAAGCTGCGCAATGTCTGGGCGCCAGGCGATGCCAAGCTGGTGCCGGAGCTTGACGCGAAGATGCTACTGCGCTTTGCGGAGTTCCAGCCTGCCGAGGCCAAGCAACAGGCCGACCCTGCAGCCAAGCAAGAGGACGCCGAAGTCCAACAGGCCAAGGCGGCGCAAGAAGCGGCAGAGGCCGAGGCCAAGCAACAGGCCGATCTGCTCGCTGGTGTGCTGGCCGAGATCGAGAGCATGGATAAAGCCGCTCTTGAGGCCTACGCCAAGCGCTATGAGGTCGAGTTGGACAAGCGCAAGGCCGTCGGCACGCTGCGCATCGAGGTGCAGAACCTCGTGGAAGCGCATGGGGTGATCTGATGACCCTTTCTGAACTGATTCGCCGGTTTCGTACGCTGGCAAACGACAAGGTCGAGCCGTATTTCTGGAGCGATGCGGAGCTGACGGATTGGTTCAACGATGCGCAGGATCAGGCGTCCGTTCGTGGCCGCTTGCTGCGCGATACCACAACTCCTGCTGTCTGCAGAATTGATCTGCTGGCCGGGCAGCAGGCGTACCCTCTGCATCCGGCCCTCTATGAAATCATCTCGCTGCAGATTCAGCCGGCGCCTGACCACCCGCGCCGCGATGTGCGACGTGTGGCGATCAAGGCGCCTGAGTGGCTGGACCAGCACGCGCGGGATTGGCGTGCAATGGACTGCCCGGCCATCTGGGCGCTGCAGGACGAAACCACGCTGACGCTGGTAGGCAAGTTGGTGGATGGCGAGGTGCTGGAGATCGAAGCGTACCGACTGCCATTGCGCAGGCTGGATCAGCCCAGCGACGAGCCAGAGATTCACCAGGCCAGTCATGTGCATTTGATCCAGTGGGTCCTGCACCAGGCGTTCAGCATTCCTGACACTGAGGTGTTCGACCCCCAGCGATCGATCAATGCCGAGGCTGCTTTCACGCGCTACTTCGGCCCGCTGCCAGACAGCGACATGCGCCGCATCACCCGAGAGGACGTGGTGCACCAGAACGTTTCAATCCTCGCGTGAGTCACGCGACAAAGGGACTTTTGCCATATGCACGGATTTAACATCAAAGACCAAGAGCAGTGGGAGCAGATGCACCAGCCGCGCGGGCTGTTCCCAAAGCGCGGACCCGTTGTCGGACCCGGCACCAGTACCTCGGACAGCGTGCGCACCGATCTTCCCGAGGGCTCGTTTGTGATGCCCGCCGACTCTACCGACAAGATGGGTCATGAGAATCTGGTCGCGATGGGCGTCGAGCCGCCCCGTGGATTGCCGCCTGAGAATCGCCCGCCACCGCCGCCTGTTGAGATTCCCGGCGTGGCCATGCCGCGCGGCCTGTTCCCTAAGCCGCGCGCGCCAGCTCCCGAATTGCCGGAGCATTTGCGCCCGCGCGGCCTGTTTCCGCGCAAGAATGTGCCGGTGGCACTGAGCAACGGTGAGCATGTTCTCTCGCCTGAGCAGGTGCATGGCGTGGGCGTGAAGGCACTTGAGCAGATGAAGGACCAGACGCATGTGCCGCGAGGGCTTGGCAAGCCGCCAAAGCCTGCCGAAGAGCCGCGCCTTGGCTTTAATGCGGAGAGGTTTGAGCGATTCGTGCAGCAAAAGAAAGAGCCGCAGCAGTTCTTCGCGCATGGTGGCCGCGTTGGTGGCTTTCCTGGCCGATGGATTCCGGATGAACCGCGCCAGCAATTGGCCAGTGGAGGCGTGGTTGATGAGAATGAACGCAGCAACCAAGGTCTGACGACTCCAACTACCCAGCGCGATTACCGGCAAGGTCTGGCGCGGCAGCAGCAGGCTGAAACCGCCCAGAGCCGGGCAGCGTGGGGCGCAGACTATTCCGCCAATGGCGCACAGAGTGCGGCAGAAGCTCGTGCGGCTATGCTGCCGAGACAGCGCAATGCAAGCGTGCGGCCGTTTCGTCCAGAGGTTGAGGCTCAGACCAATCCGCGTGTGACCAGCACCCCTCCGCCTGCATATAACGCGACGGGAGCAGGGCCGACGCGCACAGCGGCGGCGCAACAGACGGGCCTCGCGGGAAGAGTCAACACGGAGTCTCAGGGGCTCTTGGGCGTCTCCGGCCTCTCAACCGCCGGTCGTTATGCGAATCCATCGCTGAATACTGTCGCGTCGCCGGAGCTTGCGCAGCCGACCCCCCCCGCGCCACGGCAGTCACAGGGCAATTCTCCCGTAGCCTACGAGGCCGACAGCCGAACCGGTAAAACCAACGCTCAGGTCGCGGCTGACAACCCGCAGGGTCGCGTGCAGATGGTGCGTAAGCCTGATGGCAGTATGGCATTCAGCGGCACGGATGTGAGTGGGCCGGTTTCGTACACCGGCGCAGACGGGCAGGCTCTACCTGGTGCTGGCATCCGTGGCAGCGGATTCGGTCGAGTGGACACCGTTGCCGCTTCTGCAATGGGATCCGCTCGGGGCTTACCATCGGCATATCAGCAGGTCAAGGCTGCGCAGGATGCGGCTGCGGCCCGCGGCGATATTGACGCGCTTCAGAGAGTTGGCGCGGTATCCGGCGGGGTGCCGCAAACAGCTATGGCTTCGGGTGGTCGGAGAACCCCGGCCGCCTTCGGCTTTGACCCTGAGAATCGCAACGCACAGGCGGCGAGGAAAAGGGTTCTCGACTCACTTTCGAATGACAGCAGCTTGACCCGTTCGCAGCGAGCCGCGCTTGCAGAGGTCTATCGCACCCAGGTTGGAGCGGAGAGTCAAACAGAGCGGCTGGGTGCCGAGGCTCGCACAGCAGACGCCGATCGACTGGCGCGGTCTCAGCAGTCAGCCGCCGAAATCTCCGCGGAGAACATGCGTGAGAGTGGGCGTAGTGCTATCAACAGCCGGGAATTGGCATTGAAAGAGGGGGAGGCGACGGATGCAGGGCGCTTGCGTGATCTTGAAATCGGTCAAGCTCAGCGACGGGCCAGCATCCTCGCTCGCTACGACTCTGCCGCGCCAGAGGAACGGCAGTCGCTCGTGCAGCAGTATCCCGACGTGTTCGGCCGGGCGGACGGTAGCGATTGGCGCGTGCAAGTCACGCCGCAGACAAAGAACCAGGACGGATCAACAACCGAGGGTAGTGTGATCCGCTACAACCAGCGGACCGGACAGGTGGAGCGTGTTGAGGGCGGGGGAGGGCAGCAGGCGGTTGCGCAGCTGCCTGCCAGAGTCGGAGAGAGACAGATAGGGACGATTTACGCAATGCCAAATGGCCAGGCCGCACGGTGGACAAGTGATGGGTGGGAGCTGACTTAAGGCGGCGTCGGCGGTATCCCCATCTCCTCATCTGTGTAGTACCGCTTCTGACTGCCCGGATTCGCCCTCCTATTCCCTTGCTCAGATTGAGCGCTACCGGAGAAACCTGCCTCTTCATCTGTGAGGTAGCGGATGGGAGTGACGGTGTACATGTACATCTCACTCCCATTTTCACGATAGAAGATGATCTGAGGACTTTTTTCTCCCGATTTTGCCGTGTACTGCAATGAGCATGCGATCACATCGCCACGGTAGCCTGATGCCGCCAAACGCAAGGACGTTGCACCCGACGCGGCCATGCCCTGGTTGCCGAAATAGGTACAAATCTCCGCTGCCCCTTTGGCTTGGTCAAGCCGGGAAATTGTGTGCGTCAGCTCTGAGACGCGGCGCGGTTCGGCCTTCTCGTTGATGCTGTACATGGTGCCGGTTTCATTGCCGGAGCCGCGGCGGACATTGTCATAGCCGTGGCGTTTGATGTGCTCAAGCGGGTCAACCAGTTGTGCTGCCGTGCGTACGCTGTTGTCGCACAGTTCCGCACTTCGACCATCGCTATACAGGCACTGACAAGCCTGATTGATTGCGGCCGCCGCAGGCGCCCAAGTTGTGCCGCGGCTCTTCGCCACCGTGCAGGCATCGCCTGACTTTGGCCCGAACAGGCCCTTCCCTGATCCACGCTCGATGACAAAGTAGCCATCCGGGTGTGCTTGCTGGCACAGCCGCAAGCCCGCACCGAATCCTTGCGCGTTGGTGGTGCCCGGCATCGTCTCCAGCAGGCATTCTGCGTAGTTGGCCCCTGACCCAGCGAAGCCGGAAAGAGGAGCGACAAAAGCAGCTATGAGGAGAAGGCGTTTCATGCAACAAATTGTGTATGGCATGATTTATGATAGAACATTCCTTCAGCCCCCAACTCAAATGTCCTCACCTGTTCCACAAAACGAAACCGACCGTCTTGCCGAGCGGCTGACCGCATTGCAGGAACGGGATGAGGTCAGTAGGTTTGAGGAGCGTTTGATCCGCAAGGGAATCGAGAAATTGAGGAAAACGGACACCTTGTCGGCGGATCTGATTACTTGTGACCTGGAAAGCCTTCTTGGCAACCGCGAAGCTGTCATTCGGACGATTGGCAACATTGAGGCCAACGGACATGCACAGGAAGCAGGCTACGGCAAATTTTTCTTCAGCGCCAGGGTCTTGCAAGCAAGTAAGGCACACGAAATGCTAAGGTATGTATTTCCACACCCAACTAGGCCACTGCATCGTTCTGTTGAACAGCTCATGCTGGTTGGTGCTCATCGTGCGGTGTTGAGATTTGTAGAACAGGCGAAGGCTGAGAACATCGCCATCAAGGGGGCAACCATGATTCCAGTCGCTATGAAAGTCGTTTCCATCCTGGACCGGCTGCAGATATCTGACGAACAGATCATCCGCCTCATTGACGAAGCAGGGGTTGTGCTGGAAAAGCATGGGCATCACCGCACGCGCGGGATGATGCAATTCATCATCCCCCCAGGCACTGAAGACGACACGCAGCAAGGAGCGTTGCACATCGAGTACCGTGTGACTGCATCCGTTGATGAAGCGTCGAGCATGACGTGGGAGTTGGCTGACAGGATCGTCGAGCGCTGCCTGGATGTGGATGGGCTCACTGTCGGTTTTGCAGGGATCAACTGAATGTCTACAACGCCTGAGACGATCTTGGATTTGGCGATCGAGCTATCGAAACAGCCATCAGAGACAGCGCATCGATCAAGTGTTAGCCGTGCCTACTACAGTGGTTACCACGCCTCCATTCAGTATGAGTCGTCATTGCCGGCCGTTGGTAGAGAGGGCGGATCAGGAGGCACGCACAAGCGGTTGATCGATCGATTGAAGAGCCCTGATCAAGCGTGCTCTGCAGAGCAAAAGAGGGCTTCTCGTAAGATTGGCTTTGTCTTGGCAGGGCTTAAGAATAGACGTGTTGATGCAGATTACCTGCTGCAGATGAGCGGCGTTGATGATGTCGCCGCGCGTCAGGCAGTGGCGGATGTTGCGAGACTCTTGGCAATTGTGAGGTCTCAGTGATTTCTGAGCTGCCTGTGCGGCAGTGAACTAGAGCCTATCACGCGCAACCCGTTGCCGCACAGGCAGCTCAGAAACATCAAGGACTCGATGAGGTCAAGTAGATCACGTTCACTGCCGCGTAGGCAGCTCAGAAAAGCGAGCCTGCCACGACGTGGCGCATTTGGGCGTTCACTGCCGCGTAGGCAGCTCAGAAAACTGATGTCGTGCTCCAGAACCGAGATCGCAGGTTCACTGCCGCACAGGCAGCTTAGAAATCGCAGCCGCCTTTCCTGCGTCAGGGCAGGTGGATGCCGAAGCGAAGGGGGTCGAAGGGTGACAGGGATATCTGCATGTGACTAATTGTTGCATGATTCTGACGGATATGAACCAGCTCTGTTCCGTAGATTTGGCAAGCCTGCTACCATGAACCTAGTGCTCGATCCAAGAGAGCATGAACCTCTACCAAAGTTGACCAAAGAAATGAGCGCAGTGATTGATCATGGACCGGCTTCGCCTGTTGAGCAGGCGCTGGAGGTCACCACCGCCGTGTCTGCATACGTGCAGGGGCTCCTATCTGGAGTCAACGAGAGGGCGGCAGGAACATTGGTGCAACGCAGGTTTGAGGAACAAGGGATCGAAGCGGTTAGGGAAACAAGAAAGCTGGAAGTTATTCTGATAAATCTAGATCAACCCTCTAGAAAAACAATTGCGCCAGCCGTTGAGTCTATATTCGACAGATTGCTTGAACTGGAAGATGAATTTGATAGTGCTGTTCAGCGTTATTCCTCATCTAGTCGTGATGTTCGCAGGTCGTTAGAATCAAAAATACCTGGGCTCTTGATAATTAAAAAAAATATCGAGTTGTTGAAATATGCATTTGCATCAGTTTTAAATGTTATTGAAACTGTGCCATCTAACTATTTGCACGAGCAAATCAGCGAAATACAAGGGCAAGATGCGGCGTTAGGCGTGGAGCGCATGATGGATGAGATGGAGGGGGCATCTTCCTCCTTCATGGTTCGTCGCGCCTGAAGGCTGATTTTATGCTCTTCGTGGAGGTCTCAAGCGACCTTAAAGGAAAGCTGTCTAAGGACGCTGTTGCGCAACTTGTCAGGCAGTTCACTTGGTGGAAGTCAGATCCATCAAGAGAGTGCGAGTCCCTGGTATTTGGTAAAGATTCAGGAACTGTTAAGCCGCCTGTAAATGGCCAGCCGAACGTTCTGCGCCACTGCCATCTTATCCCGACCGATTCTCATAAAAGGTTGGCGTGGGAACTGCAATTTAGGCGATACCAAGAAAAAAAGGCATCGTCCAAGAGGACAAGCGATCGTTACTTGCACTACGTGCAAGACGGAGATAATCGGTTTCTTTTGATTGATATAGCAGATGATCCAGGCGCGCATCACATGTTGATGATGACAAATAAGGAGGACAGGAATAGGATGAACTGCTATGCAAAGCTTGCTGAAGATTTTATTTTTGGCTCTTGTTAGCCCGCCCAGAGCGGGCTTTTTTGCGCCCATTTGAAGTTGCCCTGCATAGGGCTGCGACATTTCGCCACATCTCGGCAGCATTGGGGGTATGACTGAACAGAACACTCCAAGCACCACCACCGGCGCAGCGAAGGCTTGTTGGTCGATCCCTGACAAGTGGAACCCGCGCGTTTGGCTGCGAAACTGGCTGTGCAGTCGCACGCCTGCGGAGGCCGCTGAATCGAAGCGGTTATGCGAGCAGGCTTACTCCGAGAAGCTGGATGCGGCGGCCGCCTTGGCAACTAGGGCTTGTTGGCCTGATGAAGTAACAAGGGCTGCAGCTCTGCAATCGTTTGAGCGATCGATTCAATCTGAGTTGCAGGCACGCGACCAGGTGGCGAAGACTGCGCGGGCTGAACTGCAGAGCCGAGGCGGCGCCGACGATGCTTCCGAGATGGCTGCTAAAGCGATGATGGCGGTCAGTATTTCCGGTCAAGCCGGTGTACCAGTGGACCCGTCATCTCAGCAAGCATGGCGTCAACGACTGACTGAATTGGAGGGCTGGGGTGGCCATAGATCATCCTGTTTCAAAAAGTTAATGAGATGAACATCGTGGCCCAGCCAGCCCCGCATAGGGTTAGGCACTTGATCGGGCAGGCAAGACACTGCCCGCATGAGCGAACAGAACACCACTCAAACGGATGAGCCGGGGATACTGGCTAGTCAGATTGCCCTGGCCTGGGCGCAGGCTAACGGCGAACACTTCCAAAAGTACCCAGCCCTCTTTGCTGCGTTGGCTGTGCAGGTAGCGAAAACGGCCCAAAGGGAGCTACTTGAAGGCGGCAACGATGGAGGCGAGCACAGCGACGACCACTGAGATGATGGCGATCATATTGGCACGCCGAGCCAACTTCAGTGTTTCCATCTCGCGCGCATCTCGTTGCTTTGCATCCGACTCTTGCCTATTGACCTCCATCTCGTATAGGTATGCACGGGCTTCCCGACCCACCTGATCGGTGCGCTCAGCGAGCAGCTTGTTGTGCGCCAAGCTATTCGTCTCGAAAGCCGCTCTGTGGGAAATGTCACGTCTGTTCATGAGTGTAGATCGTAGCTGACAACAACCCTGCATAGGGTTTGTCGTTCCTCCCCCGCCCAGCGATGCTGGCGGGCATGAGCGAACAGAACACTCCGAAGAAGTACTTCAGCGATGAAGAGATGGGAATTGGCGCTTCAACGCCGTCAACCGCGCCGCAAAAACGGTACTTCTCAGATTCAGAGATGGGGATCGAAACAGATGGCCGCGGCATCACCGGCTTTGCCCGCGACGTAGCTGGAACGGCGCTCAATGCCGCAATCAGCGTCCCCGAACTGGTCGTGGGCCTGGCCGACATTCCCACCGGCGGGCGCGCCGGCAAGTTCCTGGAAGACAAGGCAGGCTTGCGTTTCAAGGAAGCGAAACAGTTCGTCAACGAGAACATCAAGTCCGACCAGTCTCGCGAGGCGCATCGAAAGTTCGACGAAGCCGAAGGGTTCGTTGGTAAAGCGAAGGCTGCAATCGAGAACCCTAGCATCATTCTCGAAGGAGTCGGGGAGTCTCTTGGCGCGATGGGCGCAGGCGGTGTTGCGGCGCGAGGGCTGATGACTGCTACGCGCTTGGGTCAGATGGGGGCAAAAGGAGCCGCGCTGGCTGGCGCGGCTGGAGAAGGCGTGGCAGGAGCGGGTGCCGCGGCAGAGCAGATCAGGCAAGAAACCGATGACGGCCTGCTGACGCCTGTACAGTCATCCGCAGCGCTTGGAACGGGCGCTTTGACGGGTGTCATTGGAGCTGCATCTGGACGACTGGCTAATCGCCTCGGCATCGGCGATGTAGACACGATGGTGGCGCAGGGTTCTCCTGGTGTGCGTAAGCAGTTTGCGGATGAGGCTGCTGCGGTGGCAGCTAATCCGTTGGTGCAGCAACAAGCCAAGAGCATTTCAAGGCAGGTCATTGAAGGTGCGATCACTGAAGGTCTGCTTGAAGAATTGCCGCAGTCCGTCTCTGAGCAGATATTGCAGAACATCGCGCTGGACAAGCCATGGCATGAGGACGTTGACGCGGCCATTGTGATGGGCACCTTAACCGGCAGTGCGATGGGTGCGGGCGCGGCGGGATACCGAGGGATGATAGACCCGCGCCGCAGCACATCTGGCGACGAGTCCGAGCAGCCCGCAACACCCCAAGGTATGGGCGCTGCAGCTTTTGCCGCGGGCCAGCCGATGCAGCCGCCATCGGATCTTGTAAGCGTCGCGCAGAAGGCGCAATGGGTCAGGGGTTGGCAGGATGCCGCTGCAAATGCGCTGCAGCTCGAAGACGGCAACTCAGTTCAGCCTGAGGCGCCGCAGGGCCCGCAGGGGCTTGATGTTGGCCGAGAGGACATGACGGCGGGCATGACTTCCGAGCTTGGTGCACAGCCAACCCTCGATGGCGTAGACATGGCGCCGCGTGAGTGGGATACCGGCGCCTTGCGCATTGCCGATGATCGGCCACTTGCTTTGCCTCCTCCTGATTCCTACACGGTTGAGGGGGATGGATTCACGACGCAAGTTTCGCGCAAAAAATCTGAGCAGATGGGCCTGAGCCCGGCCGATGGCTCCCTATCGGCCGCTGCGGCGACGGCCGTAGACACCGGAGCATCAGACCAAGTGCAGCAGCAGGCCGCGCTGGCGCAAGCCGTCGAGGCCGCAGAGGATGCGCGGCCCAAAGGCAAGCAAGAGGGCCGTAAAGCGGCACCCGAGGGAGTGGATGCTGCGACTGGTGAGGTGGTCGGGGATCCCGCTCTGGTTGGGATGTCCGATGAACAGCTTTCTGCGGCCTTCCAAGGCGCCCAGGATAGGTCCGTGCGCCTGCAACTGGCACAAGAACTGTCCCGCCGCCGCACTGAGCGGGAAGAAGCGGCACTTCAAGCTGAGTTGCGGGACGAATTGGATGCGCCGGACGCGCCGGCAGGCCTGGATTCGGGCTTTGCCAGAGTGAGTGAAGACGCCAGCGCCGTGCCGGCAAACATCAATGTGTCGCATGGCACACAGCAACCACAAGGAGTACCGAATGGCCCTCAAGCCGATCAAGCCATCCAAGGCGACCCGCAACCAGCGCAAGCAAGAGCAGCGCAAGCAAAACCAGAGCAAGGGCTGACCGATGGCGCCGCCCTTACTGCGAACCCTGGCGCGCAAGCAGCAGCGCCGAGCAGCGCGTCGGCTCAAGCGCAAGGAGAAGGCTCTGAGCAGCGCGCCCAACGTCTTGAAATCGCCGGGGCAGCTTGGACGCGAATGCCTGCCGCCGAGCGCCAGGAACTGGCCAAGCGCATTGACGCAAAACCCATCGTGCAGCGGAACCTGCACAGCGCTACCTGGGAAAGGCTGAACGGGGCCATTCAGCAGAAGCTGGCTGATGCGATCAGCCCGGCGGCCAAGGAGCAGCCTACAGACATGCAGCAATTCTCCGCTGAGTCGGGGACGCTTGGGGTGCCGCGTAGCGTTATGCCGCAAGTGCCAACGCAGTCCCATGGCGGCTTGGTCAGGCACCTGAATGCGCAAGGTATCGACCATGAGACAACGATGGTAGATGCTGCATCGCTCAAGCCGACGCAGGCCGAATATTCGCCGTCCAAAGTTCAGGAGGCCAAGACCGCCATAGGCGACCGCGCCGTGATCGTGTCGAACGACGGGCACATCATTGATGGCCACCATCAAGCCGTGGCGGCTGCCGAGGATGGCAGGCCGGTGAAGGCCATCGTTCTTGATGCACCTGTTGCGCAGGCATTGCAGGCGGTGAAGGATTCACCCAGCGCGCAGCAGATGACAACGCCAGAAGAGCCGACGGCGCCGGCCAAAAAGAAACCGCGTGGGGTACTGGCAAAGATGGCCGAGGCGAAGGCTCGTTTGGCGTCCGCAGAGAGCCAGGCATCGCAAACCGGCGCAACAACGGAGGAGGAGCAGAAGCTTGGAGCGGCCAAGGCAGACACTCCTGAATCTGCCGCAGAGCTGCGCGAACCACGGAGTGTTCCAGAAAGGCTGCGCGCGCGCCGGTCGCGTGTCGCGGAGCAGGAGAGGGCGACCGAGCAGGCTTGGACGGAAAAGAACCTGAGTGAGCGTGAACGGCTGATGAAGCAGGCCGGGGTCGCGGGAATTTTCGCCCTCAAGCATGCGCAAAAGCGCTGGGCCAACATTCCGCAGGCTGTGCGGGAAAAGGTGGCACCGATGCTGCAGGATGATGCAACTAAAGCATTTGATGCTGCGCGGGCCGACGCCTTGGAGACGGAGCAAGAAGTCGAGACGAACAAGAGGCGCTCGCCGGAGCCTGCAGAGCAAATATCTATGCCTCAAAGCAAGACGCCTTTGACCGATCTACATGTCGCCATGATGGAGCGAGTGCGTAAAGGCGAGGCAAGCGTCGAAGACTTCAAAAAGTCGTTCTCTCAAGTCAACAGCCAGGCCGAGGCTATCAAGTCGGAGCTTGCCGCCAAGACCAAGACGCAGTTGCTGGAGAGCATTGGCCCGTACTTCCGCGCCCGGTACGCCAATGAGAAGAAGGCAACCATCATCGACGCTTCGTACCGCGAGATGATTGGGGAGTACGCGCTGGGCCAATCCTTTTCCTATGGCATTGCGCGAGACAGCTACCAGAAGGCTGTGCAGCGCCTGGTGGATGCGGTGGATGAAACGCGCTTGCAGCAGTTTGCCCAGGAGCGCAAGCAGGCGCTGGAGGAATCGAAGGCGCGAATGGCGGCTCAAGTGGAAGCCATCAAGAACCCGCAGACGTTGGCGGACTTCCGTTCCTTGATGCGGCATTACATTGAGCGTGGCGATACGCGGCAAGAGGCTTTCATGCGCTTGGAGCCTGAACAGCGCATCCGCTATGACGAACTGGATGCCGAGAGCACGAAGGCGGCGCGGGAGAAAGCCAAGGCGAATGCGCGCACGCTGGGCGTTGGCACTGCTGGGCAGGCTACGACCGGCAGCATTGTGGAGACCAAACATACCCGCGATGGTTATGACTTGTTCGTTGTGCAGTTGGGCGAGCGCGTGAGCCGCGAGGACTACGATACATTGAATGCGTCGGCCAAGCGCCTAGGGGGCTGGTACAGCAAGTTCCGTGGCAATGGCGCGGTGCCGGGCTTCCAGTTCAAGGCGCGGGAGTTGGCGCAGGCGTTCAGCAAGCTGGTGGCTGGCGATGCGGCGGATGCCCAGGCAGTGGCGCAGGCGCGGCAGGATGCGTTTGCGGATGACCGCAGCCAGTCGGCGGTGCAGCGTCTGAGGACGATGGCGCAGGCACTGGATGAGCGCGCGCAGCAGGCGCTGGATGCGCCACGAAAGGCCAATACCGACAGGCGCGCGCGCATGGCTGCCAGCGCGGAGGCGGCGGCGCGCGCGGACAAGGCGCTGGCCGGAACGATGAACAATCTGGCCAAGGCCATTGAGGATGGCCGCGTGAAGTTTCTGGATGCGGTGCGGCAGAAGGTGCAGGTTGAGTTGCTGGCGCGGGAGTTGCGCAATGCCAAGGATGCGCAGATCCGGGCGAAGTACCCGAGCTATGCCGACCAGCTCAAGCATCAGGGCGAGCCTGTGGACGCGCAGACAGTGGATTTTGCCGATTTTCCGAGCTATGCGGCGATGCGTTCGGACTTGGCCAGCATGGCGCGCCAGATGCTAGAGGTGGATGGCCTGAAGAAGCTGGGTGCGCGGCTGGAGAAGGTGGCTGATGATGTAACCGAAGCCTACACGGATTGGGCCAAGGAGAATCTGAGCGGCATCAGCCGCTTTGGACGCGGCGACCAGTTGGCGGAATACGCCAGCCGGGAAGCGGCTGAGCGGGCGATTCGCAAGTCTGGGCTGGTGGGGCGCGCCATTGTTCTGCCGGTCAAGCGCGGGCAGAACCGCATCGTGTTGGCACCAGGCGAGGCCATGAAGCTGGGCATCTGGCAGGGCGATGGCGACAAGCGTATCAGCTTGAGTGCGGAGTTCGGTGCTGAGTTGGTGCAGGCGCTGGGCCGTCGTGCTGGCAACAAGGTGGCGGTGCCGTGGGCTCTTGAGGCCTCGCATGACAAACGCAAGCGGCTCGAAGGCATGGGCATCATGACAGCCAGCGAATACCGCTCTGCGTTGCGGGAGTTCGCCAGCTTGCAGGAGGCGATGGCGACGCCGGACAAGATCAAGGAGATGGAACGCTCCATGATTGGCCGGCGCGACGATGGGCTGGATTTCTTCCCGACTAGCGAGGCCGTGGTTGACACGATGCTGGAGGCGGCAGGGATCGAACCGGGGATGGCCGTGCTGGAGCCGTCTGCCGGTATGGGGCATATTGCCGATGCCATCCGCGACAAGGCCGGCATCGAGCCGGATGTAGTGGAGTTGTCTGGCGAGCGTCGGGATCTGTTGGAGGCCAAGGGGTATCGCGTGGTGGGCGATGACTTCACGGCTCTGCATCCCCGCGAAGGTTTTACCTATGGCGATGTGTTCCGGGATACGGACGGTACGCTGGGTGTGATGCGCGGTTCTGGTGGTTTAGGTAGCGAGCGCGTTGGTTTTCAGCCGCTGGCCGCGGATGGCCAGCCGGATGCTCGCAATGCCCGTTGGGTTGATCGCGATGACCTGGTGGGTGTGGAAAAGCGCGGCACGGACAGCGGTTATGACCGCATCATCATGAATCCGCCGTTCTCGAAGGGGCGGGATGTGGAGCATGTGAGACATGCCTACGACCTGTTGCGTTCGGGTGGTCGGGTGGTGGCCATCATCGGCGAAGGTTCGTTTTTCCGCCGCAGCAAGGCGGCAGACGAGTTCCGCGCATGGTTGGATGAGCGCGGGGCTGTCGTTGAGAGCCTGCCGGAAAACAGCTTTATGGATCCGGCGCTCCCCGTCAATACGGCCGTGAATGCGCGGTTGGTTGTGATCGAGAAACCCGCCGGCGTGGATGGATCAGACGATACAGCTTTCAGCCAATCGTCACAGGCTGTCTCCGATCGGATGCGCGCGGCGGCCGCAATTGCACGCGATCGGCTGTCTGCGCAGGGGAAACGGCGCATTGAATTGCAGCGGCAGATCGAGCAAGCCGTCCAGAGGATCGGCCGACACCTGAGCGTGCCCGTCGAAGTCGTTGCCACAGTGGCAGACGCTCGGGAGAAGTACGGCAAGCCAGGAATTCCGGCGAACATCCGGGGCATTGCGGTTGGCGGCAAGGACGTGACGCTGATCGCAGAGAATCTGCACAGCTTGGCGGAAGCGGAATTTGTGCTGTGGCACGAACTGCTGCACATTGGGTTGTCGCGCAAGGTGCCAAAGTACGGGGCCGCGTATTCGAACATGATGCACAAGCTGGCGCAGCGCAATGCGAACCTGGCGCAGGTAGCCAAGGAGTGGCGCGAGGCGTTCGGAGCCGAGATGGTCCAGGATCTGACGGATCGGGGTTTTGGTCGAGTTCAGGCGTTGCAGCGCATGCATCAGCTCTCTGTCGAGGAAGCCTTAGCCGATCTTGCCGGCGCCAATCCGAATGTCGGCTGGATCAAGCAGTTCCTGGCTGAATTGCAGCGCTTCATCCGCAACATGGGCTTCTCCAACCTGGCGGATTGGATGGAAGGGGCGACCAACGCTCAGGCGCTGCAGGTCATTGCAGCAACGCGCGGCGCGGTCGTACGCCAAGGCAATGTGAGTCTTTTCCCGCAGTTCGGCCCGGCCTTCCAGCCGTCCGCATTGGCGTACAGCCGGGAAAGCGGGCCCGACAGCAGCATCGCGGATGCAGGGAGACGGGCGGTAGGCCGATGGAAAGCGTCTCTGGAGGCCGCTGGCAAGAACGCACAAGCTCCAGAGCCTAGCATGCTGACACCGGCAGTATTGCGTTCGATGGGTGCCAAGGCGTCCAAGCTGGTATTGCCAAGGACGTACCTGAGGGCCATCCTGTCAAAGCACCCTGATGTGCCGGAACATGTCTTCGAGAACCTGCCTTTGCTGCTGGCCGATCCTCTTTTCATCATCCCTCACAAGGATGGTGGCCTGCGGGTTTTTGTTGAGGCGAAGACAGCGCGTAGCGAGCCAATCGCGGTTGGTGTGAGTATCGATCCGGGTGGCAGGATTCACACTGTGACGCCTATACATGATCACCCGGACTCGACGGGGCAGCATCGCATGGCCAGAGACGTGGTGAACGCGAAAGGCCGCATATATGCCAAAAACAATGAAGCCCTAGGAAAAGCAATCGCTTCGGCCAGGGCTTCGGCTGTGGCGGCTCCGGCCACATTTGCCTTGCGCCGTGATTCCATCAGCGCTGCCAGTGTAGTTACGCGTGAGCAGATTGTCAAAGGGATCGAGGCGGGGAGGTATGGCGGCGATGTTGCATACAGCCGTGCAAGCCTGAGCGAAATTAAGACCAAGGCGCTGGATCAGATCCACCTGACTCTGAGCCATCCTGGAAAGGTCAGCATCTGGGACAAGACTGTTGGCACGATGCGCAATCTGGCTGAACGCACGCCGGCCTTCAAACCTGTTTTTGAGACGGCACAGAGGTTCCTGGATGACGTCAGCATGCTGGCCAATGATGCGGCCGACTTCGCGCCACGTCTCGTGCCTCGCGTCGATTCGCTCCGTGATCTGGCCAAGAAGCCGGTGAGCTCCACCGACAACAAAGCGGTTGCAAAGCCGCTGTTCGAGGGCACTTTGATGTGGGGACGAGATGAGGATGGTTCGCCGGCACTGGTCGATGACCTCCAGAAGAAGTATGCGAACCTTTCTGCGCAGGAGAAAGGCCAGATGATGTTGCGGGCAGGACGCATCGATGCAGGCGTACTGCGAATGTGGCAAGGACTGCCGACGGATCGGTACGAGAGCCTGATCGATTCACGCTTCCAGAGCCAAGTTCTCAAGGCCGGCATCGTCTGGTCGGATGCCGAATTGAAGTCGCTGTTCAAGCTCAATGACCAGCAAGTCAGCTTGTACCGCGAGGCGCGGGCGGCGATTGATCGGTCTATCGATGTGACGGCGCGCGCCGACATGCTCCGGGTTCTTGGCGAAGAGTTCGAAGCGCTCCGCGATGTGGTTCTCGATGCGCCGACACTGCAGGATGCTATGGACTTGCTGACCTCCACGCTGCATGACGAGGCCAAGGCCAGGGAGGGGGAGTCCGACAGGCTGATGGAGCTTTATCACGCAGTCGTGGACCGCGCCACCAAGGCGCGCGAACTGATGGACGCTGGCTATGCTCCGCTGTCGCGCTTCGGCCGATATACCGTCGATGTGGTCGATGGCGACGGCGAGCGCCAGTATTTCGGCATGTACGAGAGCAAGCGCGAGGCAAACTTGGCGGTGATACAGATGCGCCAAGCCTTCCCGCGCGCTACGATCGAGCAGGGGACAATGAGCCAGGAGGCGTACAAGTTGTTCTCTGGCATCACGCCAGAGTCGCTCGAGCTGTTCGGCAACATGCTGGGCTTGAGCGAGGAAGGTGGTGACGCACGCGACAAGGTGTTCCAAGAATACCTGAAGCTGACAAAGAACAACCACAGTGCCCTCAAGCGCCTAGTCCATCGAAAGGGGATCGCAGGCTACAGCGAGGACGTAGGTCGTGTGCTCTCGTCATTCATTTACAGCAATGCCCGGCAGGCGGCAGGCGGACTGAATGCGGGCGGCATGGACAAGGCCATCAACGACATTCCGAAGGAGCAGGGCGAACTGAAGGATGTTGCGATGGGCCTGCGTAACTACATCCGCGATCCGCAGGAAGAAGGTCAGGCGGTGCGGGGCATGCTGTTTGCGCAGTATCTCGGAGGCTCAGTGGCGTCAGCCTTTGTCAACATGACGCAGCCGTTTGCTGTGACGATGCCGTGGCTTTCGCAGTATGGCGGCATGCACAAGGCCGGCGCGCAACTTGCCAGGGCACTCAGGGAGATGGCTGGCAAGGGTAGCTACGAGACAGATCTGGCCAATGCGCTCAAGCGCGCCGAGGAAGATGGCGTGGTTTCTCCGCAGGAAATCCACCAGCTCATGGCGCAGGCGCGTGGCACGGGTTCGCTGCGTTCCGGGGATGGAACAAGGATGGGGAACGCTAGGGCCGCTGCGGCGAATGCTTGGGAGCGCACTAAGGTGGCATGGGGGCAACCGTTTGCGCTGGCCGAGCAGTTCAACCGGCGCAGCACGTTCATTGCTGCATACCGGATCGCCAAGGATCAAAAGATGGCCGATCCCGCCGAGTTCGCGCGCCAGGCGGTGCTGGAGACGCAGTTCCTGTACTCGAAGGCCAACAAAATGCGCTGGGCGCGCGGCGCAGTCGGTGGAACGCTGATGACCTTCAAAACCTACAGCGTGAGCTATCTCGAGCTGATGCATCGCATGTGGACGCAGGGCGGTCCAGAGGGAAAGCGCGCCGTTGCCTGGGCAATGGCCATGCTGCTGCTGATGGGTGGCGCCGGTGGTCTGCCCTTTATGGAAGATGCCGAGGATCTGATTGATGGTGCTGGTCAACTGATGGGATACAACATCAGCACCAAGCAGTGGCGCAAGAAGGCGCTGGAGAATGTCTTGGGCAAGGAGTTCGCCGAGTTTGTGGACACCGGCTTCTCTGGCATTCCAGGCGCACCGATCGACGTGTCCGGCCGGCTGGGCATGGGCAATCTCCTGCCGGGCACTGGGTTGTTGCTGACTAAGCAAAGTCGCGAGCGCGACCTGATGGAGGTGGTGGGGCCAGCTGGCGACCTGGCGGCTCGTTTCTTCGGGGCCTCTCGCAAAATGCTGACCGGCGATCTTGGCGGCGCCGCGCTGGAAATGTCGCCGACAGCGGTGCGCAATGCAGCAAAGGGAGCTGACATGGCTGTCAGCGGCATGTACAAGGACACCAATGGCTACAAGGTGATCGACACGACTTTGACCGAAGCGATCAGCAAGGCTGCCGGCTTTCAGCCGCGCAGTGTTGCCCAAGTGCAAGAGGCCAACAGCTTCATGCAACGCAGCAAGTCGTTCTATACCCAGACCAGCAGTGAGATCCGTGCGCAGTGGGCGGACGCCTTGTTCCGCAAGGATGATGCGGCGCTTCGCCGTGTGCGCGCACGGCTGGATGCCTGGAACAGCAACAACCCTGAGCAGCCGATCGTGATCCGCATGCCCGACATCTGGAAGCGGGTGAGGGAAATGGGGAAGGATCGTACGCAGCGAATTGCAGACACGTCGCCCAAGGCATTGCGTCAGCAAATGCAGGAGATGGCGAGAGAGGTCGGCTGACCCTGTATAGGGTTAGGCCAGATGCACTATGGCGGGAACACTCTCGCCATGGCCAAACGCAAGCATTGCATCAACTTGAAGGCGGGGGAAGCGCTCGAAGTCGGCGCCGCCCTTGTCCTGCTGGAGAAGAAGTCCGGATCCGTTGCCAGGTTGGTGGTGATCGTGGATGAGTCCGTCCAGGTACGAAACCCCGAGCAACTGCGCAGCAGCCATCTGAGCCCACCCCAGGTGAAGCCGCATGAATAAGCAGAAGATCCTTGACCAGTTGCGTGTACAGACCTCCGGTCTTCCCGATGAGGACCGGGTATCCAAGTACATCGTCCTGCAGATCAAGATGCGCAGGATTGCGGTGGCGGATATCCGCAAGACGGCCTATTGGTGGCACCAGTGTGGTGATTTCCTGCTGGCCGACCCGGAGGATATGCGTTGGCAAACGAGCAATGAGCCGGTGTTGCTTGTGCTCAAGGATGGCTCGTTGGTGGACACCACGATGCCCAGACTGCGCGAGCGACTTCCGCAATTGATCAAAGACATACGGATGTACCGTCGCAAGTTGGCGACCGATGATGCCTTGCTGCAGCGTGTGCAGGATGGCATTGACGGCCGCGAAAACCGCTTCCGGCAGGGCCACGCGCAGGGCGACCAGCACGTCATTGCCGATTCGCCAATGGCTGCGGCCTATCCGTTGTAGGCGGGTGGCCGAGCAAGAGAACCTAATCGGCGCGCAGGAGTGCGCCGTTGCCAACTGGAGAACAGGCGATGGCAAACACACTCTATGCGAAGGCGCGTCAGCGCTTTCTTGAAGGTCAGTTCAATTGGCTGACGGACACCATCAAAGTGGTGCTGGTCGATACCGGAGCCTACACCCCACAGACTGAGGTGCATGAGTTCTACTCCGACATCGCCTCATCGGCGCGCGTTACCACGCCAGTGACGCTGACCACGAAGACCACGACCAACGGAGCGGCTGACGCTGCTGATTGCACGTTCACCAGCGTGTCCGGAGCCTCCATCGAAGCGATTGTGATTTATGCGGACACCGGCACCGAAGCGACCAGCCCGTTGATCTGCATCATCGACACCGCGACGGGCCTGCCGATCACCCCCAACGGAGGGGACATCATTTGCGTGTGGGATTCTGGCGTGAACAAGATTTTCCGGGTGTGAGGGCATGCAATCATCGCAATCGACGATCGATGTCTCGCGGGCCCTGACTGATGCGCTGCAGGGACGTGTGTTGGAGAGCGTTCTGGTTGGTGTCGATGGTGCCTTCTCCATACGCTGCCAGGATGGCACCGTGGCGTCGCTGGCGTGCACCACGACATTCACTTCAGCCGTGCAGCACGTCACGGCAGACGGACCGGCGCCATGTGCCGACTGCAGTGCTGCTCCAGCCGCATTGACCGCGGATGATTATCGACCGAAGTTTCCGGCGCCGCTGCAGGATCTGATCCTGCAATCGGATGCCGCGGTGGCGCCAGAGTGTTTGGCTACGAAGCCGCCGGCTCAGCGCGTGACGATCTCTGGCATCAACGGGATCGGCTTCGGCATGGGAGCGAGCAAGAGCGGCATTGACTGGGAGCGCGTTGTGACGCTTCCATCGTTTCAGTTGTTTGCGGAGGAAATGACTCCCAATGCGGATGGCAAGAACTCGCTGGAGCACGCCATTGCCTACGTTGAGCAAGCCAGCAAGTCCAAGAAAGAGGCGGATTTCTTCCAGCAATATGCGGAATGGTTTGATGCCAAAGGCTATTGGCCGGCTGAGACGCCGTTGGGGAGTTTGAAGGAAGTTAAATAATGTCCATCGCAACATCAAATACAACAGCTTTGAATTCCACCAAAGAACAAGCATTGCAGGTAATGCAAGACCTGAATGCGCTGCTTATTTCTGCCGGTTTGACGAAGGAATCCATTGTCGGGGGATTTGATGTTGATGGTGATGTGACGCAGATTCCTGATGCATCTTCTTCTGGTGGGTATTCGCCATGGTTGGCATTTTCCTTCAATGATGGGCGGCAGACACTTGACCCGGTGACAGTCAGTTTCCGGGTTGTAGGTGGTTCATATGGCGCAGCTCAATCGTCATCTCAAAATTTTCGGTACTTTGTGCAAACTCGCGTATCGGCGGGTGTTTCCTCTTCAGGAGGCGCGATTGGCGCGAGTCTGCTATCGGCAGGTATTGGTGGGGCCAGTGGTACAACCTCAAGTGCCCATTCATTTGGTGGCGATGATTCATACAATAAAGGTAATTTTGCTAACTATCGAGGGGACTCTTTGACCTTGATTTTTGGTGCTCATGCTGTTGTGAGAAAAATTGTCAATCCAATGCTGGAGCGTTCAGCCGTATTTCTTCATGTCGAGCGAAAACAGAAGGCCGATGGATCTAATGACACAGGATTCGCCGCGCTTATGGATACGATGCTTCCATCTGGATATGCATCCAATACCGATTACGCAGCGCCAGGAATTATTGGCTCGTCAATTGGATCTTCTGCCACCAGCTCGGAGGATGGATACAATCGCCAAGGAGGAGATGGCGGGGCTTTTGAGAATACTTCGGCTGTCGTGTCGCCCATCTACTATATGGGCACCGGTGGAATTGTCGCAATGCAGAAGGCGTTCACTATCCCCGCAGCTACTGTAAATGCGATGAGTTTGGTGAATCTCGATTTCATCGGAGAAGAACGCCCTTATCTTCCCGAAGTGCCGCACGCGATCTATCCCGCCTCCCAGACCTTTGGCTGGATTTTCGAATGGCAGTGAGTTTCGAGTCTGTCCTGTGGCTGCCAGTGCGTTATGCCCTGGAGCGCGCCAATCTGCGTTCGTTGGCGCGCCGCGATCGACTGATCCTGGCCACCGGCAGCGGCTACCTCGCGGGTTCATTCCCTGATGGGATCACCACTGACGAAGGGGTGCCAACGTCTGCGACGGTGCGTGTGCTGGTGCGGTCAGAGAGTCAGGCCCTAGATGGGCTGCTTTTGCGCTCAACGGTGTCTGCCCCTTCGGGCGTCTGGGAAGTCACCGGCCTGAGCGCCAATATGCGCTATGACGTGGTGGCGCGCAAGGCCGAACGCAATGACGTGATTGCATCGAACGTCGCGCCGAAGGTATGAGATGGCCGACTACACGCCACCGGATGGGGACTATGTTGCGCTGAATTTCAGCGGACCATACACGCCGCCGCACGGGGACCGGATCGCACTCAATTTTGGTGCCGGCGATGGACCTGTTGGGGAGGATCAGTATGTCTTCCCGGGCGGCTGGGCGTCTTCCTCGATTGCGAACCATGACCTTCAGTTGTTCACCCGCTACCTTCTGGCGGTCGGCTGGGGGAGTCTGGCGACCGGCGGTCACGCGATCACCAACAACGCTCGTTTGCTGCACCCGCTTGGGTGGTCGAATGGCGCGGTGGGTTCCGCTGCGCTCACGAAGCCACAGGACATCTGGCCATCTGGTTGGGCAAGTGGTGTTGTGGGTTTGCCTGAAATCTCCAACTGGGAGAGATCCCTGTTATGGCAGGGACGAGACTGGCAGGCGTTTGGCGCGCCAACGATCTACAACTACAACCAGTTCCTCTATGCCGGGAACATCAACCCGAGAAACCTGTACGGCAGACCAGCGGTTTCGCACCGGGAGTTCTACCCGTCGCCGCCAGGCATCAATTCAGCGCGTTATGGTGCGGTCACACTGTCGCATGGGGTGCGTGCACTCGCTCCGGCCGGGATCAATTCGGCACGCTACGGTTCTGCGGCCTGGTTGAGCCATTCACCACGCTACCTCACGCCAAGTGGTATCCATTCGCTAGTGGTTGGCAATTTGGTAGTGGCGCCCACGCGCTACTTGTTTGCGCAGGGGTGGGATTCACAGACGTTCGGTACGACGATCAAGCCGCCAAGCCAGGTGCAGATTGTGGATGGCTGGCGCAGCGATACATTCGGGCTTGGCAATGTCTCGAACTACATCTCCTACGTGCGGCCTCCTGGATGGCTTTCGCACGGCGAGGAAGCATACCGCTTCGGGCGCCAGGAGGTGTTCAACCAAACCCAAGTCATCACGCAGCGCGATGATGGACTGGGTGGGATGGCTGGTGACTTCCCGGCGGCCGAGTGGACACTGGTCACCAATCGCAACCGAGACCTGGGCATCTATGGATTCGACGCTGCCCGCTACGGGTACACCCTGCTCTATAACAATGCGCGTCTGTTGGAGCGGTCTTCCTGGGATTCACAGTCCTTCGGTCGCGCATTCGTTGCCGGCGCCGTGCAGGAGTTGCACTTTGATGGTTGGGACAGCCAGATCCTGACGCGGTGGAGCCGCATCTACAACAATGCCCGGCTGGTGGAGTCTCTCGGGCGGGATAGCCAGGCGTTTGGCTGGGCCCATGTTGAGAGCAATCGGCGCTATTTCCGCTGGCTTGGCAATTGGGACTCGCAGGAGTTTGGGGCGGCGTTTCTGGCTGACAGGGTGCGCACATTGGAGGTTGAGCGGCGTAATTCTATTGAGCCGCCCCAGGTCGATCTCCCGCTGGTCAAACTCAACACCCGTTACCTGGAGCCGTTTGGTGTGGAGCCGCCAGCCGGTAATCGCCACTATGTCTATGAGCGGTTCAACGTCATAGCGCCGCGCTGGACAAAACAGGGCGATTGGTTTGGCGATCCATTCGTCAAGAACCTGACACCTGAGCTGCGCACCAGAGGGAGGGAATCAAACGAGTTTGGAAATGCGTTTGTTCGCACGCAATGGCGAATCATCGGCGTCGATGGCGCCGACATGCAGTTGTTCGGCCGATCGCACATCGCAGACCGCACCAAGAGTTTCAGGACGTTGGGCATCCATTCGATGGTGGTTGGCGACAAGGCGCGCATCTACAACGACTACGTGCCGCCACCAGATCCGACGAAGTGGATTCGGCCATCGGGCTGGTTCCACGAGGACGTGCCAGATCCTGCCTTCAATGTGCGGAGCTTCGACATCAAGGGTTGGGACTCGATGGCAATTGGCCAGTCGGAGTTCTTTGACAACGCCATCCTGCCCGATTCCATTGCAGGGCCTGGAAACTTCGGTGCACCCTTCATCGAGAACAAGGTTCGAACGATCTATGCAGGGCCGTTTCCAATCGGAGAGGTCTTTGAGCCACCCAAAATGAGGGTGAATCCGCATACCGTCTACGCGGTGATGGAGGCGCCTTCGCAGGCGATAGCAAACCACGAGCCTCGGTATCTGCACTACGTCAACAGCGATGGGGGAGATCGAAAGCCGGGCGAGGTTTTTGGCAATCCGCGGTTGAGCCATTTCCCGCCACCACCGATGCATCTAACAGGGTTTGCGTCGAGCCGGCTTGGCAATGCCGCTATCTTCAATGCCACGAACTACCTGTATCCGGATGGATTTACGCATCGCAGGATGGGTGTGCTTGAGGTGCTCGGTGGTGACAAGGTGATTGAGCAGTGGGATAGCCCGGATGTCCTGCTGTTCGGCAGGCCGACGGTTGCCTTCCCGGCTGACCTGGTGACCAAGGCGACGCCAAAGGGTTGGGATTCTCTTATGGTTGGCACAGACACTGAGTGCGACAACTACCACCGCGCTCGCAGTCTCCAGGGGTGGGACTCTATGGGCATGGGGGTGTCGGGCAGCGGCCCCCGGTTCATGCGACAGCGCCTGTGGGTTGGGGCGCCGGACAACCCAACATTTAATGGGTGGGATAACTCAGCCATTGGGGAGCCATGGATATCGTACCGGGTGCGTGAGTATCGATTGGGTGGAAACGACAACCTCTTGATGGAGTATGACCTGACGCGGTTTGCCGATCGGATGCGCGTTGAAGGCACTTCGCAGCCTCCGGTGCCCTCTATGGGGTTGTGGGCTGATGGGTTCGATACCCAAGAATTGGGCTTTCCCGATGTGCAAAACCGGGCGCAGTTCATCAATCCCGATGGCAATGGGGATATGTCAAGGAGTCCATTCGTATGGCAAATACCAGGCTGATGCCGCTGGCCGGCATCAACAACCGATCAGAGGATGACGCGGCACTGGTGCGCGGCGGGGATGATCCGACTGTTTTCGTGCGTGAGGCCCTCAACTTTGACATCACGGATACAGGACGCCTGCACATGCGCGGGCAAGTCAAGATGGTCACGAGCACGCCATACAAGCACCTGTGGTATAGCCATCTGCACGGCGACCTATTCGGGATGCTTGGGACCGCTTGGGTGAAAATCGACCCCGACGATTGGAGCTGCGTCGAACTGGCGGACTTGGGGGGCGGTTGGGCAAGCCATTGCGTACTCAATGGGCGCGTGGCGGTTGCTGGAGTGGATGGCATTTTCACATTCGATGGTCAGGCCGCCACAAGACTGCCTATAGAGACGCCAGGCATGCCGGCGCTGGTCCGGACGGGCGGAGCGCTGGAGTCAGGGGACTATGGCGTGGCCATATCTTGGCTGCGCGGCTCACTCGAATCCTCGGTGTCCGAGGTCGCTTATGCCGCGTTGCAAGACGGCGGCGGGCTGACCGTCGGCATGCCATATTCCATTGATCCGTCGATCACGATGGCGAGGCTCTACATGACCAAACCGGGAAGCCGTGTGCTGCTGCATGCCGGGGATCACGCCGTGAATGGTGACTCGGTGGACATTGTGGCGATGCCACTGCTTGGCGGGGCACCAGAGTTCCAGCACCTGGACGCCATGCCGGCAGGGCGATTCCTTGGACATTGGAAGGGCAGGCTCGTGACGGCAACGAATCGGGTGCTGTCGTTCTCTCATCCGATGGCATGGCACCTCCATGATCGGCGGCATGACTTCGTGCAGTTCCCGCAACGGATCACCTTTGTGGTGGCAGTCGAGGGCGGCTTGTGGGTTGGCCAAGTCGATCATGTGCTCTTTCTCTCAGGATCGCAGCCTGACGATCTGCAGGTGCTTCGACGAGGCGCCAAGGCTCCGGTGTATGGGAGCGCCATATTGCTTGATGCCGAACTGCTGGGGGAGGTGGCTGGAGGGTCGCAGGCGGCGCTATGGCTTGCGGAGAACGGTTATGTGATTGGCACGGCTGACGGGCAGGTTGTCGAGATTCATCGCAAGAGCATCGCCGGTATTCGCGCCTCGGCCGGCGCGTCCACTGTATGGGGTGAAAGGATATTGACGGTGCTGGGATAGCATTTCACCACCATTTACGGATGCGCAGGAGTGCGTCCCGCTGGCGACGGGTTCGCCTTGGAGCGATCATGCTCAACATTCAGAAAAACCTCGCCCGCGATCTGCTTGCCTCTACGCTGGCAGACCGGTTTGATATAACCGATTCTGGTCTTGTGTTCCCGCGCGAGTCCGTGAAGGTGGCGGGGCTCTACACGCCGACGGTGGATGGCATTGTTCAGTCATCGCGCAACCTGGTAACCAAGGAGGGGCTGCTGCATCTGCTGAACGTGGCTCTTGGCTCCACGCCGAAGCCGGCCGGCTATTTCGTGGCGCTGTTTTCCGGCTCTACCGCGCCGGCATCGAACTGGGCAGCCTCCAACTTCGCATCGGTTGCCGGCGAGATCGTCAGCTCGAGCGAGGGCTACACCTTGGCCACGCGCATTCCGTGGACATCCACGAATGCCTCCGCAGACACGCACATCGACAATTACGCGAGCGAGGTCGAAGTGACATTCGCCACATCGGCGACGGTGAACGTGACCGGCTCGGCGTTGCTGACGGCTTCGGCGAAGGGGGCTACTACTGGCGTCCTGGTGTCGGCAACGCTCTACGACGCCCCCTATACCTTCCAGAATGGCAACACGTTCCGGGTTGGCTATCGCCTTGAAATGACCGTCTGATGCACGCGCTGCGCCCGTATGGGCGCTTCGTAGAAGATTCGGACCTGTCTGCCGACGATGCCGCAGCTGTAGCCTATCTTACGAGGCGCCTCACCAATTTCAAGCACGTCTCCGATCTGGAGGCGCTGCGGTGGCGCAGGGTGCTGCCAAGTGGTCGCGTGGCCGTCTTGCATGACATGGGCGGCGTTTTCAAGGTGGTGGTGCGCGAGGGATCCTGTCCATCATCAGCGAGATCGGTGGTCCGCAATGGTGGGTATGTGCCGATGTTGTTCAGTGGTGTGCCGACCACCCCCATCGTCCGGCAAGGCGAAAAACTCCAACTGGCGCTGACCAGCGCCTGCAGGCGTCGGTTGCACCAGTACGAGGCGAACAGTGCGGCGCCTGGCTTGCTGGCGCTGGAGCGCTTCACCATTGAGTACGGCCCGGCTTTCCAGTCCCTCAAGCCCCTCGGTTCGGGTGAAGGATTTGTCTACACGCAGTACCACGCACAGCATCCGAGTTGGTATTCGGGCGCCATGCAGGCGCTCGTGCAATGTGTGGCTGGGTATGGTCGCCAGGATGTCAGTGTGGCGACCAGTGATCCTTATGCCAGGTATGAGACCGCGGTGATGGATGTGCCTCGCGAGTATCTGAGGGATGCGCAAAAGGCCATTAATGGAGTGGTGCTACCTGGATTTTTCGGGCAGCCATCTGCCGATGGGCAAATCCAGTACGACTTCCACCATTCACGATCGCACGGACTGACATTCGGCGACGACGGCAAGCCCTGGCTCATCAGGGTTAACGCGGCCGGCGTCTATGCGATGCCGCTGCCGATGGTGCCGCTGACGACGACGACGGCATTCCGGGCCTATGTCGAGGCGGTTGGCGACGCTGAGATCGTGACGCTGCTGGATATGTTTGGCGGCATGCCAAGCGGCGAAGATTTCCCGCAGTCGAGCTCGGTGTTCGCGGCATGGGTGCGGGCAGGCGGCATTGTGAAGATCGCCGATGTCGGCGACTTCTACTCGCACTATGCGCTCTACGGTGCCTGCGGATGGTCGTTTGCAGACCATGGACGAGAGGGCTACAACACCTGCCTTGAGGCGAGGTTTTCAGATGAGGTGAGTGGCGAGGGGATGGTCTACGCCAATGGCTACAAGTTGAGCCTGCGGATTGGAGCGACACGATTCGACGGCAAGATGCCGCAGGCGCTGATGGATCTGAACACGCAGACATCCGGGCAATTGGCCAGCTACACGAACACAATCGTCAATGGCCTAGGGGATGCTGCTGCGGAGCGTGATGCGATCCTCTACAAGATCTACCGTACGCCAGCAGAGGAGTTGTCCCTGCGCATCTACCAGACGACCCTGGTGGAAAGTGAGGTCAATTACTGGCGAAACCGTGAGCTTTCGCCAATAGCCGACGTGGCCGGCGGGGTTGCGCGGGTGGCATCTGGACCCTACATTCCAGGCATCAGCTTCAAAGTGCCAGAGCCGAGCAGCGGAGGGTGTGTTGACATCGTTGCGCCAATCGAGCGGGGCAAGCTGGCTGGCTATCCAGACCGATGGGACACGATCTTTTTCGGCTACTACAGCGGTGACAGCCTGAAGGTGGTAAAGCAATTTTCAGACGACAACCGGACATACAGCACGGCGGAACAGTCCAATTACGAGGACTGCATGATCGTTGGCAGTTGGAGCAAGACCAGCGCTATCGCTTCATCCAGTGCCAAGGGAGGTTTGTACTCCAGCGACTTTGACTACCGTGAGACGTTGCCCAACAGCAATGTGACGGTCACCGATGTTGTTGGCATGGACCTTGGATATGACAGTATCCCAAGAATTTTATTCCCCTATCCGGTTTGGTCAGGCCTTTCCACAGGCGGCGTATTCCGCTACCGCTACTACAGCACAAGGACGACGATAAAGACCGTATATGACGGGCAATCGATCGGGCTCGGTGCTTGCGTGCCATTTTTAAGCCGTAATGCGTTGCTGTTCGCGCACGCGAAGTGGAATAACGGCAGAACGGTTGTCAGTGATGAACTGAAGTGGAGCTGGATTTCCGATCCTAATTCCTATGCGATCCGAGGCAATTGGTACAGCAACAAGCCTACAGAGTACCGAATTGTTGACGAGCGATTCGGTGCGTCGTCTTGCTCGGATTTCGCAGACAGCGGCAGTTGGGGCCCTGGCTTAGGAGAAGTTACGTCATGGGCGCAATCCATTCTGAATGGTCCAACGGCAAGGTATGGATGGTCATTGGGGACGGAGACGGGCCCCTACGGAGGCGGGTCAGATCCCAAGATCAGGACGCACAGCACGAGCACTACCACGCCGCCAGATGAACCAAACATTGGGGACGTGGAGTGGGAGCAGCGTGGTGTGATGACTGTTCGCCAGAAAGTCAGCATCCAAAAGTACCGCGAACAATCCCCGACGCCCGGTATACCAGGTGCCAGCTTTCGAGAAGATGCCACGCGCAACTGTTTGGGCGACATCACATACGAGGTCACCAGTGAAGGCGGTGCGCGCCGTGGGCACACGAGGTTTCATGGCATTCGCAGCATGCCCTTTTTTATCGGGGTGATCCATGAGTGACGCGCAGGAGAGGTACATCGACATCATTACGGTGAGCGAGTTGTGGCGCACCGGTCGTGCCAATCGCCTGTCGGACACGGTAAGGGTGCGTGATGTTTTGCGGCCGACCAAAGGTGAGCGGATTGCGGATAGCGTTGGCGTGAGTGAGGTTTGGCGAGCTTCCGCGAGCTGTCGCCTGGGCGATGTCGTGCGGGTGCTGGACCGCTTTGCAGGCGGTGCTGATCGCTCAACGCGTTTGGCGGATCGGGTGCGGGTTGTCGATGCGCCGTTGCGTTCGGCCATTGGTGTCCGGCTCGCCGAGGTGGTTGCCGTTGCCGACGCATCACGCGCCGGTTGGACTGGCCGCTCCGTTGATGCGCTTCGGGTGCGTGATGCGGTCGTGCAGGTTGGCGTTGGCGTGCGAAGGACGGACAGGACCTTGGTGCACGATCGCACGTTATCGGCTGTCACCTATCGTGTTGCTGACGATGCGTTGGTGTCAGACCACGCGCGCGGACGATTGGCGGCAACTGCGAGGACGGTTGAGTCTGTCGCGGTTCGTGAGATCTCTGCCGCTCGAGCTGCTGTGGCCGGCCGAGTCACAGAGAGGGCGCTTGCGAGGGATGTGACCAGGGCTGGCTACAGCGCCACCTCGCACGTTCTGGACAGCGTGTATGTGCAGGACTTCATCCCCGCGCGCGCCGGCGCCGGAACGGCGTGGACAGCCGCAGCTGACGGATGGGCGATGTCTCAGTATGACCAGTATCCGTTCGACTCGATCGCCGTGGTCGATGGGGTGGCTTTCGCGACCGGCTCAGACGGCGTTTGGGCGCTGCGCGGTGGGGACGAGATCATTCGTGCGAAATTGACAACCGGGAAGATGGACGTTGGTCAAGGTGGTCTGACCCACCCGATGTACGCCTATCTGGAATACGAACTCGATGGCTCGGCGGTAATGACGGTCACACAGACGCAAGGCGGATCTGTCGCGCAGTCCTGGACCTATCCGCTCGATGGTGAGCCGGCCGCTGCACTGACAAATGGCCGCTTTAAGTTTGGTCGCGGCCTGCGTGGCCGTCACTTCACGTTCGCGCTGGAACTCGTCGGCGAGCGCGCACATATCAACGACTTGTACGTCGTCGCAGACGCGACGAAGCGGAGAATCTGATGGCATCTCAATACCCGGAGTTGGCTGCAATGGGCCTGGCCATGGAAGTGGTGCAGGATCAACGATCGCGGATGAATAGTGACCTGCAGGACTGGTCTTCTGAACTGCGGAAGGTGTTGGAGGATCTATCGGGCATCCGCGTTGGCACGGTGGCTGCTCCAACCCGCCCGGCTGCGCCTACTATTCCCGATGCAGCAGTGAAACTCGACCCGCAGCCTAAGTTCTCGGCGGCGTCGGTTGCGCTGCCGGCCGATCCTGCACGCCCGATGATCGATCATTTGCTATCCGACCTGGATCAGGTGGCTATGGACCCTCTCCCTGATGCCCCGGTTCAGCCAACCTTGCAGGTGCCAAATGCACCGGCGATGAATCTTCCCGCGGCACCGTCGAGGCCGGCGGTCGATACGGATGTGTCAATTCCTGCGGCGCCCGTGATCGATCTGCCGACAATCGGCCAGTTGCGAGACATCCCCGACTTCGATTTCCCGTTGCTGGATGATTTCAACGGCAATCCGCCAAGTGTGGATTTCGCTGTGCCGAATGTCTTTATCGACTGGCGGGAGCCGCAGTACGAGAGTGAACTGTTGGATGATCTGGTGGCATGGGTCAAGCGCTACATGCAGGGCGGCACCGGTCTGCCGGCCCATGTTGAAGATGCGCTTTTTAGCCGCAGCCGCGATCGCATCAGCGCAGAAACCCGCCGCGCTGTGCATGAGTCGGTTTCGGCATTTGCCGCGCGCGGCTTCTCAATGCCGCCGGGAATGCTAGTCAAGCAGATCAATGTTGCCAAGGAGCAGGGGCGAGCGCAGGCAGCAGAGTTGAACCGCGACATCCTGATTGAGGCGGCGAAGTGGGAGATCGAGAACATCCGCTTTGCAGTTGAACGCGGAATTGCCACCGAACAGCTGCTGCAGAACCTGCACGAGAACACGACCAAGCGCCTCTTTGAGGTCGCGCGCTTTGGCGCGGAGGCGCAGATCCAAGTGTTCAATTCACAAGTCGCGCTCTTCAATGCCCGGATTCAGGGCTTTGACGCCATGCGAGAGGCGTTCCGTCTGCGACTGGATCGGGCGCTGGCGACGCTGGAGGTGTGGCGCACCAGAGCGCAGGCTGTGCAGTCGCACAACGCCAACGAAGTGGAGGTCTTCAAAGCGAAGTTCATCGCAGTCGAGCAGTCGGTCTCCACCTTCCGGGCGCTCATGGAAGGGGCAAAAGTCAAGGCCGATGTGGTCGAAGCACAATTCCAAGGCTACCGCGCGGACGTGCAAGCCTATGCGGAAAGGGTCAACGCGGAGAAGGTCCGATTCGATGCCTTCGATTCGCAGGTGCGTGCGGAAGCAGCGAAGGCCAACATGTTTGAGGCGCAGTCGAGGGCGTACGCCACGACTGTGCAAGCCATCGCCAACAAGGCTGACATCAAGATCAAAGGCAAGCAGTTGCAGATGGAGGGGGCGCGCGTGCTACTGGCGGAATACCAAGCGGATGCTGAAGTGTGGCGCGCGAAGGTTGATGCTGTGCTTCGTGAGGCTCAATATGCCTTGCAGGCATTTCAAACAGAGAGCGACGCATGGCGTGCCGGGGCCGCGGTCAATGTGTCCCAAGCGGAAATGAACCAGCGGTTTGCGGACATGCAGACCCGCACAAACATCGCCTACTCAGAGATGCAGATCAGCGAGTTCAATGCCAAGATGCAGCACGCAATTCAGACTGCTCAGCTTGCCATGGAGGCGGCTCGCTCGGCTGGTCAGTTCACGGCGCAGCTTGTAGCTGGCGCTATGTCGGCAATCAACATCTCCGCTGGAGTGTCCGGCTCCGGATCGCAGTCTGGCTCTTGGGGGCGGAGCGACAACTACAGCTACGAACGCTGACGGCCGACCCTGCCCTGTATAGGGTTGGGCATTGGCCTCTGTTCCTTCGACACTGCCCCTCATCAAGGGCGCAGGAGTGCTCTTTTACGAGAGAGCACAGATGAACTTCGTCAAACGCTGTATTGCACCACTGCTCGCTTTACTGGGCATCCATGAATGCCTGAGCGCGCAGCAGAAACAAGACCTGACGCAGGCGGCATACCAGACGGCTCCTGGACTGACGGCTTCGGCTGGCACGGCTGTGCTTGGATGGCCGCTCTCGGCCTGGTTGACCTTGGTGTCGATCATCTATGTTGTCGCGCAGCTTGCGCATCTCGTCTGGAAATGGCGCCGGCAGGCCAGGATCGACGCGGCTCGCGCGGCTGCCGGTCAGGATCTCCAGGGAACGGGCTGGGGGAAGCTATGACCTCGAAGGTTCCAGCATGGCTGGCAACACGCCTCGCCGCTCTGGTGGTCGCCGTTGGCATCACTGGCGGCGGCACGTACTGGGCTTCCAAGACCACCGATGAAGCTATGCGCGACCAGTACGTGACGGCCGTTGCAGCCGATACGTCAACGTCGCTCGCCGTCAAGCTGGCCATGGTCATGGGCCGCTACTACGAGAGCAGTGGCGAGCACTACGGCAGGCCCTATGTGGACACCAATGGCAAGGGCCGGCCGCTGACGGTCTGCAACGGTGTGACCGGCGCAGGTGTGGTGTCTGGCCGGTACTACTCGCCCGCCGATTGCTACCGGCTGGAGAAGGCTCGCTACCTGCGGGTGGAGGCGTTCGCCCAGTCTCGGCTGATCTATTGGCCGACCTACGATCCTTTTGTGCAGGCGACCTTCATTGATTTCATCTGGAACAAAGGTGAGGGCAATTTCAGTGCCAGCACGATGCTGCGCAAGGCCAATGCGGGCGATCTGGTCGGTGCCTGCCGCGAGAACCCGCGATGGAACCGGGGCACGGTCAACGGTGTTTCGACGGTGCTGCCCGGCCTTGTCGTGCGCGGCGAAGCGAATGGTGAGATGTGCGCCGATTGGAGGATCGATCCATGAAGGTGTTGCTGCCCGCTTGTGTTGCTTGCGCCGCTGTCGGTATCGCATTGGGCGCATGGCTGGCAACAGCAAAGGCGGATGCGCGCGTGGCGGAAGCGCAGACCCGGATCGAGCGCATCGAGAGGGAGCATGCCCAGGCCCTGGCCGAGCAGCGCGAGACCGCCCTGGACGAACAGAACCGGATGCAGGAGATCAAGGATGCCGCAATCGAACAAGCCCAGCGTGACCTGGCGGCCGCGCGTGCTGGTGAGCGCAACGCTTGGGATGCTTATGTCAGCCTGCGCGACAGCACCACACTCGTCCGCGAGCGTCTGTCCCAGGTTTCCGGCGAGGCCCAGCGTGAATTCGCAGTTGCTGCAGCCGGACTACTCGCTCAGTGCAGCGCGGAATATCAAGGAGTGGCAGCAGCAGCTGGAGAGCTCGCTGTCGAACTGAAGAAGGTTTTGGCCGCGTGGCCGACGACGGATTGAGGACAGGCGCGGCTGCGGCGGTGTTGCGACAGAGCGGTGGATGATTTGTTTGCGGAATACTGTTCCGCAAAACAAAAAAATGTTGCATGCTCTTTACATGCAACATTTTGATATTTCTGGTGGCGCATCCCTGATTCGAACAGGGGACCTGCGGATTATGATTCCGTCGCTCTAACCAGCTGAGCTAATGCGCCAAAGCCCAGCAGTATAGCAATGTTTTTCCGAATTTTTCGAGATGCTTGCTAAATTTTTTGAGTTGCGCGTGTTGTCGACGCGTCCATGTCCAGGATGGCCGCTTCAATGGCGGAGATGGTGGCGTCCGGGTGCTCCATCGGGAATAGGTGGCTGCCATCCAGCATCATGATGCGGCCGTGGGTGATGCGCCGGGTGTGGCCGATGCCGATCTGCCGCAGCTCGCGCGACTGGTGTCCGCCAATGAAGACGCAGGGGCATTGCAGCGGCTGGCGCCGCAGCAGCGGCCCCAGATTGTGGGCGAGCGTGTTGTAGATGGCGGTTTCCACCTCCCGGTCGAAATAGAGGATGCTGCCCGTATCGGCGTCGGCCAGGCCGTGCCGGATGTAGTCCTGCAGCACCTCCGGATGCCAGCGCGCGAAATTCGGCTTGCGCTGGAAATGCGCCAGTGCGTCCTCGCGGCTGGGCCACCAGTTGCGGCGCTTGTGGCTGAATTGGCCGGGGGAGATGCGGCGCACCAGCGCCGTATGCTTGGCGGCATGGATGCCGGCGGCGCGCCAGCCGGCCAGCACGGGCGAGTCCAGCAACACCACGCCGCGGCAGAGGGTTGGCGCCTGGCTGGCGGCCATCAGGCTGAGATAGCCGCCCAGGGAATGGCCGACGAAGAACGCCGGCTGGCCATGCCGGGCGGCCTGCGCCTCGGCGAAGTCACACAATTGGCGGCTCAGATGCGGCCAGTTGCTGGTGACGGGGTAGCGCGCATCATGACCGAAACGATCGATGGCTTCGACGGTGAAGCCGCGCTCTCGCAATGCCTCGAACAGCCGGCGGTAGGTGCCGGCCGGAAAGCCGTTGGCATGCGAGAAGAGGATCAGCGGCATGGCGAATGCGGCGCGGCGGTGGGGTCAGACCAGCTTTTCCTGCGGCGTGCCGATCTTGCGCAGTGGCTGGACGTTGGGGGCCTGATCCCAGGCGCCGATCTTCTCGGTGGTGGGGGCGGTATCGCTCCAGTCGGGATCCTCGATTTCGTCGAAGATCTGGCGCAGCTTTTCGCCCCAGCTCTTGCGCAGGCGGCGGAAGTAGGTGTTGTCTTCGTCGATGCAGACCACGCGCCCGGCGGTGAGGCTGTCGCGGGTGTAGACCACGAGGTCCAGCGGCATGCCGACCGAGAGGTTGGACTTGAGCGTGCTGTCCATCGAGACCAGTGCGCATTTGGCGGCTTCGCCCAGCGGCAGGTTTTCCTCCAGCACCCGGTCGAGCACGGGTTTGCCGTACTTGAATTCGCCGATCTGGAAGAAGGGCGTCTCGGTGGTCGCCTCGATGAAATTGCCCGCGGCATAGACTTGGAAGAGGCGCGGTGCCTCGCCCTTGATCTGACCGCCGAACAGGAAGGAGACGTTGAAGTCGATGCCGGCCTGGCGCAGTTCATTGCCTTCGCGCTCATGCAGGTGGCGCACTGCCGCGCCCAGGATGCGGGCCGCCTCGAACATGCTCGGGGCCGTCCAGATGGTGATGGGCTTGCCGGTGTTGGAATCCTCGATTTGCTGGGTCTGCAGCAACTCGCGGATGGTCTGCGTGATGCTGAGGTTGCCCGCCGAGAGCAGCGTCATGAAGCGCTCGCCAGTGTTCTCGTAGATGACCATCTTGCGGAACGAGCTGATGTTGTCCAGCCCGGCATTGGTGCGCGAGTCGGAGAGGAAAACCAGTCCGGCGTGGATCTTGATGGCGACGCAGTAGGTCATGGCTGAAAGATGCGGCAGATGCGGCAAGTGCGGAAAGACAGGCATCAAAGTGTAGCGCTGAACGGCCGAAACCGATGCATCTGCATACGGTGCGGGTATGGCGAGAGGGGAGGCGGGGCCTCGGATGTCGGCGTGACCGGCCGGAGCGGAGGCGGATGGGCATGCCACAATGCCGGCTTTGCGGGCTGCTCGCCATGGATGGCTGGTAGACCGTCGTTTTTCGCTGAAAGCGTCATGTCCGCATTCTCCCAGATCCTCCATATTTCATCGCGCGACAATACCAGTCTCAAGTCCTGGCGGCGTCTGGCCCAGGACAGCCACGCCTACCGCAAGCAGGGCCAGATGTGGCTGGAAGGCGAACACCTGTGCGGCATGGCGCGGCAAGCCGGCTGGGCGGTGGCGACGCTGGTGGTCAGCGATGCCGTGTGGCAGTCGGGGCAGGGCGCGCACTGGCAGGTACCGGGGGCGCCGGTGGTGGTGGTGCCGGAGCGCCTGTTTGCCGATATCAGTGCGCTTGAGAGTCCGGCCGGACTCGCCTATGTGCTGCAATGGCCGGGCAACCCCGGCTTGCTCCAGGGCGTACCCACGGTGGTGCTGGACCGTCTGCAGGATGCCGGCAACGTCGGCGCCATTCTGCGCAGTGCGGCGGCCTTCGGTTTTCGGCAGGTGGCGGCCATGCAGGGCACGGCGGGACTGTGGTCGCCCAAGGTGGTGCGCGCCGGCATGGGGGCGCATTTCAGCCTGCATCTGGTCGAGCAGGTCGGAGCCGAAGAGGTGGGGAGCCTTGCGGTGCCGTTTCTGCTGACCAGCTCGCACGACGGTGAGTACCTGCACCAGAGCCGCCTGCCATGGCCCTGCGCCTGGATCCTGGGCCACGAGGGGCAGGGCGTTGGCGCGGCGCTGCAGGCCCTGCCGCACACGCCGGTGCGCATTGCCCAGCCGGGCGGGCAGGAGTCGCTCAATGTGGCGGCGGCCGCAGCCATCTGCCTGCATGCGAGTGCGGTTGCGCAGTTGCCGACCATACAAGCCATATAAGCCATACAAGCCTTACAGGCGGCATGCAGCTGCATACAATGCCTGGCTGCCATCCGCGCTTTCCCGGCGGTTCTCAAGCGGCCGTTTCCTGGACAGGCCGCAGGCCTTTTGCTTCGCATCCATCCCGTGTCCCTCTTCAAAGCTGCTTCCACGGTTTCCATCCTGACGCTGTTCTCGCGCGTGACGGGGCTGGTGCGCGATCTGCTGATGGCCACCTTCTTCGGCGCCAGCGCGCTCACCGATGCGTTCAATGTGGCCTTTCGCATTCCCAACCTGTTTCGCCGCCTGTTTGCCGAAGGCGCGTTCAGCCAAGCCTTCGTGCCGGTGCTGGCCGCCACCCGAGCGCAGCAGGGGGATGAAGCGACGCAACGGCTGATCGACCGCGTTGCCACCGTGCTGTTCTGGGTGCTGCTGGTCTTCAGTGCGCTGGGCGTGCTGGCCGCGCCGCTGCTGGTGTGGCTGCTGGCGAGCGGGCTGGAGCGGCAGCCCGCGGCTTTCGAGGCGGCGACGCTGATGACGCGCTGGATGTTCCCCTACATCGGCTGCATGTCGCTGGTGGCGTTGTCGGCGGGCATTCTCAATACCTGGCGGCGCTACATGGTGCCGGCATTCACGCCGGTGCTGCTCAATGTGGCGATGATCGGCGCGGCGGTGCTGCTGGCGCCCTGGTTCGGCCGCCACGGCATCGAGCCGATCTACGCGATGGCCGCTGGCGTGATGCTCGGCGGCGTGTTGCAATTGGGCATCCAGGTGCCGGCGCTGCGCCACACCGGTCTGTTGCCGCGCATCGGCTGGCGTCCGGCCGTGCTGCGCGAGGCGTGGCGTGACAGTGGGGTGCGCCGCATCCTGAGTCTGATGGGGCCGGCGCTGCTGGGGGTGGGTGTGGCGCAGATCTCGCTGATGATCAACACGCAGATTGCCTCGCACCTGCAAGCCGGCAGCGTGACCTGGCTGTTCTATGCCGACCGGTTGATGGAGTTTCCCACCGCCTTGCTGGGGGTGGCGCTGGGCGTGGTGCTGACGCCGCAGCTCTCGGCCGCCAAGGCCTCGGGAGAGGCCGACCAGTACTCGGCCATGCTGGACTGGGGCCTGCGCATGGTGGTGGTGTTTGCACTGCCTTGCGCCATTGGCCTGATGTTCTTTGCCATGCCCCTGGTGGCCACGCTGTTTCACTATGGGGCGCTGCAGTCGCATGACGTGCGGCAGATCGCGGTTGCGCTGACGGGCTATGGCGCCGGCCTGCTGGGCTTGGTGGCCATCAAGGTGCTGGCGCCGGGCTACTACGCCAGTCAGGACATGCGTACACCGGTCCGGGTGGCGGTGGTGGTGCTGGTGCTGACGCAGTTGCTCAACATCGTGCTGGTGCCCTGGCTCGGCCATGCCGGGCTGGCGCTCTCGATTGGCCTGGGTGCGCTGGTCAACGCGCTGTGGCTGCTGGTGGGCCTGATGCGCCGGCGCGCCTACCGGCCGCAGCCGGGCTGGTTGCGTTTCGGTTTTCAGGTGCTCGCCGGCCTGATCGTGCTGGCACTGTGGTTGTTGTGGGCGCGCCAGTCGCAGGACTGGCTGGCGCTGCAGCACACGCCGATGCAGCGTGTGCTGCTGCTGGGTGGCATGCTGGTGGTGGCGGCACTGGGCTACTTTGGCGTTTTGCTGGCGGCGCGCCTGAACATCCGGGCCTTGCTGGGGCGCTGAAAACCTGTTCATGATCCTTTCATGGGTCACGCTCATCCCTTGCCATTCGCTCGCTGGCGGGCGCTATCGTTGGCGGCGTGATGCCGTCCATTCAATGCGCTGCGCGGTTTGGTCGGAAATCCATGCGTACGCGATGCCCAGGCGATGGCCAGGCCGGTGAGCAGCAGCGCCAGCAATACCCAGGGGAATGCGCCGACACCCGCCGTCTCCAGCAGCATGCCGCCAACGATGCCACCCGCCGCGATGGCGCTGTTCCATGCCGTGACCAGGATGGATTGCGCGACGTCCGCGCCGGAACCCGCCGCTTCGGCCGATGCGGTTTGCAACAGGGTTGGTGAACCGCCGAAGGTCAATCCCCACACCGCAACTGCCAGATAAATGGCCGCGGGCTGGGCTCCCGCAAGGCCCAGCAGCAGGGCAGCCGCGGCGAAGCCGGTCAGACTGAGCAGCACGAGCCGGTGCAGCATGCGGTCGATCAGCAGGCCCGTGAGCCAGATGCCGAGCAGCGACGCCACGCCGAAGACCAGCAGCACCAGATCGACCCTGTGGGACAGGCCGGCAGGTGCCAGAAAGGGCATGACATAGGTGTAGAGAATATTGTGCGCCAGCACCCACAGTACGAGAACCGCCAGCACCGGGCGCACGCCGGGCGTCATGAAAACCCGGCGCACCGGAGCGCGCTGGCGGGCAGTCTGACCCGGATAGTCCGGCACTTTCAGGAAAATCCAGGCCATGACCCCCAGCGTCAGCAGCGACACGGCTGCGAACGCGCTGCGCCAGCCCAGGGTGGCGCCCAGCAGGGAGCCCAACGGCACACCCAGCGACAGCGCCAACGGTGCGCCAAGCCCCGCTATCGCCAGCGCGCGCCCCTTGAGGTGCCCGGGCGCCATGCGCCGCGCGTAACCCGCCAGCATGCCCCAGATCAGGCCCGTCGCCATGCCTGCCAGAAAGCGTGCGCCCAGGGCCACGCCATAGCTGGACGTCAGGGCCGTGAGCGTGTTGAAGACCAGCAACGCCAGCAATGCAGCGATCAGCAGCGGCCGGCGGCGCCAGCCCAGCGTCGCCGCTGTCAGCGGGATGGCAGCGACCAGCGCTCCCAACGCATAGAGGGTGACGAACTGGCCCGCGAGCGCTTCCGATACGCCCACGCCCTGGCTGATCTGCGACAGCATGCCGGCTGGCAGCGTCTCCGTCAGCAGCGCCAGGAAGCCCGTCATCGCCAAGGCCAGCAAGGCGGCCAGTGGCAGTCGTTCCGCGTTTTGGGGCGCGGCATTCGTCGTCGTCATTCTCAACCTTTTCATCATCTGTCACCGCGCGACCGGTTGGCGCGTCTGGGTGTGTCTCGCAGTATGCGAAGGCATGGACAAATGAAAAACAGGCTACAGTTCCAAATACATATGACTGATTTGTCATCAATCGAGGGTGGGCATGGACAATCTGGGAGCGCTGAACCTCTTCGTTCGCGTGGGCGAGGCGCGCAGTTTCACTGCGGCCGGGCAGCAACTCGGCATTTCGGCTTCTGCCGTCAGTAAAGCCATTGCACGCCTGGAAGAACGTCTTGGCGTGCGGCTCTTCCATCGCTCCACCCGCACCATCAAGTTGACGCCCGAAGGCACACTGTTTCTGGAGCGTTGTCGCCGCATCCTGTGCGAGGTGGAGTCGGCCGAAGCGGAACTGCAGCAAACGCAGGCCGAACCACACGGCAAGCTGCGCATCAGTCTGCCGTCGATCGGCACGCAGTTCATGCCCGGATTGGCCGAATTCAAGCGGTTATACCCGGCCATCGAGCTGGATATCGACTATTCGGATCGCCTGGTGGATGTCATCGAGGAGGGCTTCGATGCGGTCATCCGTTCCGGTGCGCCCAGCGACTCCCGGCTGATGGCGCGCCGCATCGGTTCGTGCCGCAAGGTGATCGTCGGCGCGCCGGCCTATTTCCGGCGCGCGGGAACCCCGCACACGCCGGAGGATCTGGCTCGCCATGCATGCCTGCTCTATCGTTTTCCCAGCACTGGCAGGCTGGACATCTGGCCGCTCGGGCGCTCCGCCGACATGCCTGCCATCGGCTTGCCCGCCAGCATGGTGACCAACACCCTTGACCCGCAGGTTTGCTTTGCCGAACAGGGGCTGGGCATCGCCTGCATTCCGGAAATCGCGGTACGGCGCCAACTGCAGCAAGGCAGCCTGGTCACGGTGCTGGATGACTACAACCAGGAATGCATGATTTTCCATGTGCTGTGGCCATCGAGCCGTCACCTCTCGCCCAGGATCAGGGCGTTCGTCGACTTCATCGCGCAGAAGCTGTTTCCGCTCTGACCGCACAGGAACCACTTCGGCAACAAACAGGGATTCCTGGCTGCGGTGCGGGGGAGTTGCCGCTGCGCGGGTTGTTGGTCAAGCAGACGATCGAACTTCGAACGCCTTGGGCAGGTTCTGACCCCGGGGCATTGGCATTGGCGCGCTGCTACACTGGATTGCATCGCGATCCTGAACAACGATGAACGCATGCTGCTGAACCTGCACGCTCCCACGCCGCTGGAGTATTTCGCCAGTCTGGTGCAGTCCGATGATGAACTGCCCTTGCTGGAGACGGCCATCAGTCTGGCGCAGGACGAATACCCGGAACTGGACCTGCAAGAGCCGCTGCTGGCTGTCGAGAGCCTGCAGTCGCGGCTGCGCAGGCGCTGCGACCGGTCGGCTTCGGTGCTCGAGCGCATCCGCCTGCTCAACCGCTTCTTCTATGGCGAATTGGGCTTCTCGGTCAATCGCAACGATTACTACGACCCGGAGAACAGCTTTCTGCACGCGGTGCTGCAAAGCCGCCGTGGCATCCCCATCTCGGTGGGTCTGCTGTGGCTGGAGCTGGCGCGCGGTATCGGCCTGGATGCGCACGGGGTGTCTTTTCCCGGGCATTTCATGCTCAAGGTGCTGCTGGCGCAAGGGCAGGTGGTGCTGGACCCGCTGACGGGCAAGTCCTTCTCCAGCGAGGAGCTGACCGAACAGCTGCAATCGCAGATTCCGCGCCTGAGCCTCGTCAGCGACGACGTGGTGCCACTGGCGATGTTCCTGCAAAGCGCCAGGCCGCGCGAGATCATTGCCCGCATGCTGCGCAACCTCAAGGAAATCTACCGCACCCAGCACGATGCGCAGCGCCTGCTGGCGGTGCAGCAGCGCCTCGTGGTGCTGTTGCCGCAGGATTGGGCGGAGCTGCGCGACCGTGGCTGGGCCCATCTGGAACTCGAGCACACGCAACAGGCGATGGCGGATTTCGAGACCTATCTGGACCATGCCCGCGATGCCTCGGATACGCAGCAGGTTGCGCAGAAGCTGCGCGACCTGCGGACGCTGAGCTGAGAGTCCGCGCACGAAAAGATCGTGAACGGGGGCTCTACGGTTTTTTCGGCTGAGGGCGCAGCGTCAGGCTGTCGTACTGCTCCAGTCCGTATTCGCCCAGCGTGAGTTCGCTGCTGAGCGAGTCGATGTTGCGCAGGAATGCTTCACTGGCGTCGAAAAAGGATTGCAGCCATTGATTGGCGCGCTGCTCGGCCAGCCGTTCTTGCCCGGTCGGCTCTTCCAGATCCTCGGCGCCATCTTCCTCCACATCGCCATCCGCGCGCGCGTGGTCGTCGTGGTCGTGGGCGTTTGCGCGCTCCTCACGAAGTTCCTCCAGCAAGGTTGCACTGAAGGTATGCAGGGTGTCGGCCAGCAGTGTGCCGCTGTAGCGGGTGAACAGCAGCGGCTCGCGCATGGTGCCGGTGTCCTGCTGGAGTTGGGCAAGGCCATTGCGGGCACTCTCGCCTGCGGCAAGTCCGAGCCAGTGGGGGCCCATGGCCACCCACATCGGCATGGGTTGCGGGGAGTCGAAAATGCTTTCGAACTGCTCGGCCGCCAGCGCCTTGGGAAGCTCGCCCGGCTGCAGACGCAGCGTCGCCAGGCTTGGCTCGGCCAGCGTCAGATAGCTCAACAGGGCCTGCGGATTGTCCGCCGACCACAGCACCATGCCTTCCGGCAGTGGTGTGCTGCCGGAGGTGTCGAGGCCGGTCATGCGGACGTAGATGCCGGTGCCGACGCTGCCGCCCATGTAGAGCGGCGCCAGGGTTTTGGCGAGGCGCGGCGAGGCGGCGGTCGCATTGATGAACTGCAGCTGATCGCATTGGAAAGGCTTGGCCTGGATGGCACTGACCTGCTTCTGGATGAAACCGGCGAGCCGGTCCAGACGCAGCGAGCCGCCCAGCTCGATGCCGGCCCCAGGTGGCTGGGTGCCGGCCAAGGGGGCCAGCACGGGCCTGAAGTCTTCGCGCAACAGCGGCTCCAGCAGCAGGGTGGTGCGCAGCTGGGCCCGGGTGGCATTGATGTTGCTGTAGCCGCTGAGCATCCCTGGCACTTTACCGGCCAGTGCGGTGATCTCCTGGGCACAGGCCGTATCGAGCGGTTCCTTGAGCAGGCTGCGTGTGCGGGCCAGTTCGGCGTCCGGACCCAAACCGAGCAGCGGCAGCAGGCGCTGGCTGTCGAGCCAGAAAGTGCCGTAGGGCGCGAGGCCGTATTGTTTGTTGATGGTCTCCAGCGTGCCGGCCTTGAGCATCGAGTGCTTGGGTTTTTGCACGCCCAGCAGCGTGTCGAGCGGCACCTTGCCGTCACGGGTGTCGAGCGCGACGACCAGATGCTCGCTGGCGATGGCGATCAGCAGATGCGGGTCGCTGTCCGCCAGGGCCTGGCGGTCCTCTGGCGTCAGCAGCTCACCCGGCAGCGCCTCGCGCAGGTTGTCGGTCCCTTCGAGCAAGGCGGCGGCATCGCTGTCACTCAGGTTCTCCTTGAGTGGCACGCTCCAGTAGCTGATGGTGCCGTGTTGCTGCACCGGGAAAGACCGACCGGCGGCCTTTTCCAGCTCCGCCATCAGTTTGCGCAGCTTGTCGGGATTCTGCAGGCTCACACGCAGCACCGGGCGCAGCTCGATTTCGTACAGTGCGTAGAGGGCCTTCAGGTCGATGCCGAAGCCGGCCAGACCCTCGGCATCGCTGGTTTTCTGCAGGTAGCGTAGGAAAGCCTTGATACGCAGGTCCTTCTCGCTGTCGATCCTGTCCGCATCGGCGGCGATCAGTTCATTGAAGCTGAGCAGCATCGGCACCAAAGGCTGGAACAGGGTTTCCACCAGTTGCACGCCGCCATCGCTGAGTGGCGCCAGATTGGCCGCGATGTAGATGCTTTCGGCCGGCGCATAGGCGAGGGGGGCGTTGTCGTCGCTGGAAGAGCAGCCCGCCGCCAACGCCACGGCGGTAGCAAGACCCCATGCGGTCAGCGGGATGGATGGACGGCGGGGTGCGCGCACGGCAGAGGTCACGGCGAAGTCTCCTGGCAATGGCCGATGGCCGGATCGGGTGGGGGAAGCCGTGGCGATTGTATCGACGCCCCGCCACGCGGCCACAACCCGTCAGAATCTGCTTACGATCTTTTCATGTGTCTCGGCAGGAGGTCAAAGTGCGGTCGGCCAAGCCGCCCTCGGAGGTCCGATCGGACGCCTCTTCGGGGTGGACAACGCGGCCCGTCAGAAGGTCGTGAAAAAGCGTCTCAGATGTCGTCCAGCAAAGGATAGGGCGCGGCGTGGACGTCGATTGCCACCGGCGTTGCGGCATGTGCGCCATGCGCGGCAGATGCTGCAGGCGCAGCCCCATCTGGCGGCATGCCGGCAGCGGCCGGGCGAATGTGCAGGGCCTCGCCGGCATGGGCGGTCTGCAGCGAGACGATGGCGTCAAAGCGCGTGAGGCCGTTGGCGTCGGTGTCGGCCGGCCAGTGCGCCGCGACCTGTACGACCAGGCCGCAGGGCTGTTCGTCATCGCCGGCACCGAAGACTTCGTCGCCCGGCTGCGGCAGCGCAGCCGCGGCGCCCCGGGCCAGCAGTGCGCGGCGCTTGATGGCACCGCGGAACTGGCTGCGGGCCACCACTTCCTGGCCGGGGTAGCAGCCCTTCTTGAAGTTGATGCCGCCGATCGATTCGTAGTTGAGCATCTGCGGCACCAGCAGGTCCACCACCGGAGCGCTGATGGTGGCCACGCCGCTGGCGACTTCGCTCCACTGCCAGGCGGCTTCGGGCACGCTGGTGGCGCCGTCGGTGCCACTCTTGGCTGCGTCAGTTGCGGCCGGGCGCAGCCGCAGCGCGCGCGGCAGGCCCGCGGCCGGGTAAAGCCCGATGGCGAGGCTGCCATCGGCCGCCGCCTGCAATTGCCAGGGTGCCAGTGCTGCGCCAACCTGGGCGCGGACGGCATCACCGAACAGCGCCTGCAGCTGCCAGTCCGCACTGGCATCGCTGAGCTTGGCCTTGGCCCGCAGCACGAACATCGATAGCCGCTTTTGCACCGCCGCCAGCACGCTGCGGTGCACGAGCAGCAGCACGTCGGCCTCGCCGTGGCGGATGCCGATGAAGCTGGCCTGCATGCGGCCCTTGGCGCTGAGGAAGGCAGCGAGCCGCGCCTGGGTGTGGTCCAGCAGCAGGAAGTCGTTGGTGAGCTGCCCGTGCAGGAAGCTGCGGGCATCCGGGCCGCTGCAGAGCAGCACGCCCAGCTCGTGGATGGGCGCGATGGCATTGGCGAGTGCGGAAGGGGTTGGGGTCATGGCAATGAAGGGAAGGGTATCGGGCCCCGCCGGGGCAGGCTTGCGGCGGGGCATTGTGTGCTATCGTCGGCCAGTTTTTGGAAGACACGGCCTGGATGGGCATGGTGTCCAAGGTTTTATCAGAGGAAGCCCCATCTTGCTGCGCAAGCTCCTGTATTTCGTTTTTTTCTTGCTGTTATTGGCAGGCGCTGCCGCCGGCTATGCCGTGTGGTGGTGGGGCCAGCCGCTGCAGATCGCCGCCAAGCCGGCGGAGGTCGACATTGCGCGCGGCACCCCGGTGCGCGGCGTGGCGCAGCAGTTGCACGACAGCGGCGTGCTGCGGGTGCCGCCCGAACTGCTGCATGCCTGGCTGCGCGTGTCGGGCGAGGGAGTACAGGTCAAGGCCGGTTATTATGAGTTCGAGAGCGGCGTGACGCCGCGCCGGGTGATTGAGCGGCTGGTCAAGGGCGAGCAAAGCCTGCTGCCGATGACCATCGTCGAAGGCTGGAACTTCCGCCAGCTGCGTGCGCTGCTGGCCCAGATGCCCATCACGCACGAGACCGCCGAGTTGAACGACGCGCAGATCATGGCGCGGCTCGGCCGCGAGGGCGTGCATCCGGAAGGCCGCTTCTTCCCCGACACCTACATGTTTGCGCGGGGCAGCAGCGACCTGGCGATCCTGCGCCAGGCCATGGAAGCGATGGACCGCATGCTCGAGGCGGCCTGGAGCCAGCGCGACCGCAACCTGCCGCTCAAGTCGCCCGACGAGGCCTTGATCCTGGCGAGCATCGTCGAGAAGGAAACCGGCCTGCACACCGACCGTGGCCGCATTGCCGGCGTCTTCATCAACCGCATCAGAAGAGGCATGCTGTTGCAGACCGACCCGACCGTCATCTACGGCCTAGGCGAGGATTTCGATGGCCGCCTGCGGCGCCGCCATCTCGACACCGATTCACCCTGGAACACATACACCCGCGCGGGCCTGCCGCCCACGCCGATCGCCATGCCGGGCAAGGCCTCGCTGCTGGCGGCGGTGCAGCCGGAGAAGACCACTGCGCTGTACTTCGTTGCGCGGGGCGACGGCACCAGCCAGTTCAGCGACACGTTGCAGGAACACAACCGGGCCGTCAACCAATACATTCGCGGCCGCTGATGCGGCTGCGCACCGGTTTCATCCATGCACCCATCCCCATCGCAAGACCGGAAGCTGGCACAGACCCGGCGTGGCTGGTTCATCACCGTCGAGGGTATCGATGGCGCGGGCAAGTCCTCGCACATCGAGGCCATGGCCGGGGCGCTGCGCGGCGCCGGTGCCGAGGTGCTGCTCACGCGCGAACCCGGCGGCACGCCGCTGGCCGAGCAGATCCGCGCGCTGCTGCTGCACGAAAGCATGGATGCCGTGGCCGAAACCCTGCTGGCCTTTGCGGCGCGGCGGCACCACCTGCAGCAGGTCATCGTGCCGGCGCTGGCCGCCGGCACCACGGTGTTGTGCGACCGCTTCACCGATGCCACCTTCGCCTATCAAGGTGCGGGGCGCGGCGTGGCCTGGCCGATGCTCGAGCAGCTCGAGGCCTGGGTGCAGGGCGCGGATACGCGGGAGGCCGGGGAAGGGCAAACGGCCGTGCCGCCCTGGCATGCCGTGGTGCCGCCAGGCGGCTGCCTGCAGCCCGATTGCACGCTGTGGTTCGATGTGCCGCCCGCCGTGGCCGCCGAGCGCCTGCAGCAGGCGCGCACGCCCGACCGCTTCGAAGCCGAGGCACGCAGCTTCTTCGAACGTGTGGCCGCCGGCTATGCCCGTCGCGCCCAGCAGGCACCACAGCGCTTCGTGCGCATCGACGCCGGTGCAGAGCGCGCCCAGGTCGGCGCCCAGGTGCTGGAGGCCCTGCGTGCGCGGGGGTATTTGGCGCCGCATGGACTGCCAGGGCATTGACTGGCGGCGCGCTGGTCGAAGCCCGCCCGTGCGGCGCTCCCGCCGCGGCGCAGTGCCATGGCGCTGTGGAACAATAGCGCCTTGACCATGACGACATCCTCCTCTCATTCCGTTCACGCCATGCCCTGGCTGCGGCGCCAGCTCGATGCGCTGCTGCAGCAGCAAGGCCATGCCCTGCTGCTGCAGGGGGCCTCGGGGCTGGGTCAGTTCGAGCTGGCGCTACAAGTGGCCAAGGCCATGCTGTGTGAAGGCCGCGCCAGCGATGCGCCAGCGGCGCCGGCCTGCAACCAGTGTGAGAGTTGCCACGCAGTGGACGTGCACACCCACCCGGACCTGTGCGTGCTGCTGCCCGAGGCGCTGCAGCTCGAATGGGGCTGGAGCGGCGCCGAGGCCGAGACGGGCGACAGCAAGCGCAAGCCCAGCCGGGAAATCCGCATCGAGGCGATGCGCCAGATGATCGCCTTCTCCCAGCGCACCAATGCGCGCGGGCGCGGCAAGGTGGTACTGGTCTATCCGGCCGAGAACATGAACGCCTTCACCGCTAATGCGCTGCTCAAGACGCTGGAGGAGCCGCCGGGCGACACCCGCTTCGTCCTTGCCACCGATGCCTCGCACCGTTTGCTGCCGACCATCCGCAGCCGCTGCCACAGCTGGAGCATGGCCTGGCCGCAGCCCGATGAGGCGGCCGACTGGCTGGCGGCCCAAGGCCTGGATGCGGCGCAGGCGCGCCAGGCCATCCGGGTCGCCGGCGGCCGCCCGGCCGATGCGCTGGCACTGGCCCGGGCGGGCTGGCAGCCCAGCCAGTGGGAGGCATTGCCGCGCCAGCTCTCGCATGGCCAGGCCGGCATGCTGGCCGATGCCAGCCCGAGCCAGGCCATTGGCGTGCTGCTCAAACTCTGTCATGACCTGATGGCGCAGGCGGTGGGTGCAGCGCCCCGGTTCTTTCCTGCCGAGGCGCTGCAGCCGTTGTTGCCGGCCGCCGCGTCCGATGCGTTGGCGCCGGAGCGCCGCCGTGCGCTGGACCGGCTGGGCCAATGGTCGGCCGCGCTGCTGCAGGCGGCGCGCACCAGTGAGCACCCGTTTTCCGCCGATCTGATGATCACGGCGCTTGTGGACCAGGCACGCAGTGCCCTAAACTTGCGGCATTGATTCACCTTGTGTATTGATTTTTGCATCAAGTTACCATGAACATCCCCGTCGAAGACTCTGCCCGCGCGGCGCGCCCCAGCGTCATCCAGCTCAACATCAAGGAAAAGGCCGCGCTGTACGCGTCCTATATTCCGCTGTTCAAGGAAGGCGGCATCTTCGTGCCGACCGAGCGCGAGTACCGCATGGGCGACAGCGTCTTCGTCATGCTCAGCCTGCCCGACGATCCGAAAAAGTATGCGATTGCCGGCACCGTGGCCTGGATCACCCCGGCCGGTGCGGCCGGCCGCACGCAGGGCGTGGGCGTGCGATTTCCGGCCGACGAGAAGTCCTCCGAACTGCGTACCAAGATCGAGAACCGCCTCGGTTCCTCGCTCAATTCCGAGCGTGCCACCCACACGGTATAAAGTGGCGCCCCGAGGCGGCGGCTGCCAGTGCCGCCGCCGTCAACAGGTTCTGAGGGCGGCCCGATGCCTGCATGGCCGGTTCCGGGCATATCCGGCACCGGCCTGAATTCGTTTTTGCCATGTTCACCGATTCACATTGCCACCTGAACTTTCCCGAACTGCTCGGCGAGGTCGAGCCGATCCGCGCAGCTATGCAGGCTGCCCGGGTCGACCGCGCGCTGTGCATCAGCACCACGCTCGAGGAGTTCGACACCGTCCACGGCCTGGCGCTGCAGTACGACAACTTCTGGTGCACGGTGGGCGTGCACCCCGACAACGAGGGCGTGCGCGAGGCCGATCTCGCCATCCTGCTGGAGCTTGGCAGGCGCGAGAAGGTCGTGGGCATTGGCGAGACCGGGCTGGACTACTACGACATGGCCGGCCGCAAGGGCGGCCGCAGCATCGCCGACATGGAATGGCAACGCGAGCGCTTTCGCATCCACATCCGCGCGGCGCGCGAGCTGGGCAAGCCGCTGGTGATCCACACGCGCGATTCGGCCGAGGCCACGCTGGAGATTCTGCGCGAGGAGGGCGAGAACGGCCCTGGCAACCGCGCCGGCGGCGTGTTCCACTGCTTCGTCGAGGACGAGGCCGTGGCCCGCCAGGTACTGGAGATGGGTTATTACATCTCGTTTTCGGGTATCGTCACCTTCAAGAATGCCCGCGCGCTCAAGCAGGTCGCGCAGTTCGTGCCGCTCGATCGCATGCTGATCGAGACCGACAGCCCCTACCTGGCGCCCGTGCCTTATCGCGGCAAGACCAACAATCCGTCCTACGTGGCGCACGTGGCCGAGCACATCGCCGAACTGCGTGGCATTGATGTGGCCGAGGTGGGCGCGGCCACCAGCCGCAATTTCGACAACTTGTTCAAGGGAGTTCGCGCATGAGCCAGGACGAGCGACGCCAGGCTGGCGGGTCGCTGCCGCGCCGCGACCTGCTGGGCGCGCTGCTGGCGCTGGGCCTGCTGGGCACGGCGCCGTGGCAGGCCGCGCTGGCGCAACGGGCTGCCGATGGCAGGCTGGAAGAGTTGTTCACCTCGGTCAAGCGCAATCATGCGCGCGTGACGCGGCGGCTCATCGAGCAAGGCGTGGATGTGAACGTGCGTGATCCCGAGACCGGCCAGACCCCGATGACGCTGGCGCTGCAACTGGGCAGCGATGATGTGTTCGACGCGCTGATGGCCTCGCCCGCCACCGATGTCGAATTCCGCAACGGGCAGGACGAGAGTCCGCTGATGATCGCCGCCATCCGCGGCGATCTCGATGCCGTGCGGCGGCTGATCCGCCAGGGCGCGCATGTCAACAAGCCCGGCTGGACACCGCTGCACTACGCCGCATCGGGGGACAGCGATGACCAGCGGGCGATTGCCGAGCTGCTGCTCGAGCGCCATGCCTTCATCGATGCCGAATCGCCCAACCGCACCACGCCGCTGATGATGGCCACGCACTATGGCAGCAATGAGGTGGCGCGCCTGCTGATGCAGGCCGGCGCCGATCCGCTGATGCGCAACCAGTTGGGACTGTCCGCCGAGGATTTCGCCCGCCAAGCAGGCCGCGACCGGCTGGCCGACGAGATTGCCCGGTATGCCCGCCAGGTGCAGGCGCGCCGCCAGGACAGCGCACCGGGCGGTCAAAGCGGTCAGGGCGCAAGCTCGCCCTGGGTTCGCTGAGGCCCGGAGGGAGTGGCGCCGGCTGGGCGCGGCGCGACCGAACCCCTCTACAATTGCCCGCCATGGCAACACACACGAAACAGCCTGCCGGTAGTGGCAGCAATGGCTATTCGGAAGGCTCCATCCGCGTCCTCAAGGGGCTGGAGCCTGTCAAGCAGCGGCCGGGCATGTACACCCGCACGGACAACCCGCTGCACATCATTCAGGAAGTGCTTGACAACGCCGCCGACGAGGCGCTGGCCGGTTTCGGCAAGAAGATCCGCTTCACGCTGCATGCCGACGGTTCGGTGAGCGTCGAGGACGAGGGGCGCGGCATTCCGTTCGGCCTGCATCCCGAGGAGCAGGCGCCGGTGGTCGAGCTGGTGTTCACGCGCCTGCACGCCGGTGGCAAGTTCGACAAGGATTCGGGTGGCGCCTACAGTTTCTCCGGTGGCCTGCACGGCGTGGGCGTGTCGGTGACGAATGCGCTGGCCACGCGTCTGGACGTGACCATCTACCGCGATGGGCAGGTGGCGCGCCTGGTGTTCGGCAACGGCGGCGAGGTGATCGAACCGCTGGTGGTGCGCAAGGCCGAAAGTGGCGAGCGCCGCCAGGGCACCACGGTGCGGGTCTGGCCCGATGCCAAATACTTTGAATCGATGGCGCTGCCCATGGCCGAGCTCACCCACCTGCTGCGTAGCAAGGCGGTGCTGATGCCCGGCGTGGCGGTGACGCTCACCAACGAGAAGACGCGGCAGACCCAGAGCTGGCAGTACAAGGGTGGCCTGACCGACTACCTCTCGCAGGCGTTGCCGGCCGACCCGGTGATCCCGCTCTTCGAGGGCGAGGGCTTTGCCGACAGGCACAACGACAGTTTTGCCGTCGGCGAGGGCGCGGCCTGGTGCGTGGCCTTCACCGAGGACGGCCAGCCGGTGCGCGAGAGCTACGTCAACCTGATTCCGACCACCGCCGGCGGCACGCACGACAGCGGCTTGCGCGACGGTCTGTTCCAGGCCGTCAAGGGCTTCATCGAGATGCATGCGTTGCTGCCCAAGGGTGTCAAGCTGATGCCCGAGGATGTATTCTCGCGTGCCAGCTACGTGCTCTCGGCCAAGATCCTCGATCCGCAGTTCCAGGGCCAGATCAAGGAAAAGCTCAATTCGCGCGATGCCGTGCGGCTGGTCTCGAGTTTCGTGCGGCCGGCGCTGGAGCTGTGGCTGAACCAGCACGTCGAATACGGCAAGCGCATTGCCGAGCTGGCCATCAAGGCCGCGCAGACGCGCCAGCGCGCCGGCCAGAAGGTCGAGAAGCGCAAGGGCTCGGGCGTGGCAGTGCTGCCCGGCAAGCTCACCGACTGCGAGAGCCGCGACACGGCCTACAACGAGGTGTTTCTGGTCGAAGGCGATTCTGCCGGCGGCAGCGCCAAGATGGGCCGCAACAAGGAAACCCAGGCCATCCTGCCGCTGCGCGGCAAGGTGCTCAATACCTGGGAGGTCGACCGCGACCGGCTGTTTGCCAACAACGAGATCCACGACATCGCGGTGGCCATCGGCGTCGACCCGCACGGCCCCGGTGAGACGGTGGATCTCTCCGGCCTGCGCTACGGCAAGATCTGCATCCTCAGCGATGCCGACGTGGATGGCGCGCACATCCAGGTGCTGCTGCTGACGCTGTTCTTCCGCCATTTCCCCCGGCTCATCGAGACTGGCCACGTCTATGTGGCGCAGCCGCCGCTCTACAGCGTCAGTGTGCCCGCGCGCGGCAAGAAACCGGCTGCCAAGCTGTATGTGCTCAGCGAGCAGGAGCTGACCAGCACGCTGGAGAAGCTGCGCAAGGATGGCGTGCGCGAGGGCTCCTGGAGCATCGGCCGCTTCAAGGGCCTGGGCGAGATGAATGCCGAGCAGCTGTGGGAGACCACCCTGAACCCCGACACGCGCCATCTGCTGCAGGTGCAGCTCGGCCTGTTCAGTTTTGCGCAGACCGAGGGCTTCATCACCCAACTGATGGGCAAGGGCGAGGCGGCGGCGCGCCGCGAGCTGATGGAGCTGCATGGCGACGACGTGGAATTGGATGTGTGAGTCCGGACGCGCCTGGCCACGCCGCACCGGCAGCGTCGCAGCCCATCGCAGGAGCGTGGCGCCGGCCGCGAGGTGAATCATGGAACTGATGTTCATATTGCTGGTGCTCTGGCTGGCGTGGCAGGCACTGCGCGCGCGCTACCAGGCTGGCCGCATCGCCTTTCTGGGCCGGCACCTGAGCGGCATGCAGGTCGAGCGCCACATGGAGACGCTCACACAGGGCTATCTGCGCGCCCTGCATGAGGATGATCCGGTGCGCCAGCAGCAGATCTGGGAGACCTTTGCGGCCGCCGAGCGCGCCGTGGCGGCGCAGGTGGCGCGGCTGGCCGAGGCCATCGGCCGCGAGGATGCGGACGAGACCCGCATCAGCCGCTGGCTGATCTGCGTGCCATGGATCGAGCGCGTGCTCCCCGCGGCCACGCGCGATTTCCGGCCGCTGCTGGCACTGCATGCCGAAGGCATCCGCGGCGCGGTGGAGAACACCGCCGGCTGGGATGCCAAGGAGCGCGCCTTCCACCTCAGCGCCGAGCTGTTTCTGCTCCAGCACAGCTGCCACTGGTTCTGCAAGTCGCGCCTGGTGGCCGATGCGCGCCTGCAGGCCCGGCACAAGGTCGGCCACCAGAAGGTGCTGGAATCGGTCACTCCGGCCACGCGCGAGGCCTACCGCCGCTGGCTGGCGAGTTGAGTGCGGGCATCTTGGCCGCACCGTGGTGTGGCCGGGCCCGATGTCCAGGGCCGGTATTCAGACGCCGCGGGCGCGATCGCTGGCGAAACGCTGGCGGAATTCGCCGAAGCGCCCGGCGTCGAGCGCGGCGCGGATCTCCCGCATCAGGTTCAGGTAGTAGTGCAGGTTGTGGATGGTGGTGAGCATCGGCCCGAGCATCTCGCCGCAGCGGTCGAGGTGATGCAGGTAGGCGCGCGAGAAGCCGCCGCGCCCGCCATCGGCCCAGGCCACGCCGCTGGTGCCGGCGCAGGCATGGCAGGTGCAGGTGGCGTCGAGCGGCTGGTGGTCGCTCTTGTGGCGGGCGTTGCGCAGCTTGAGGTCGCCGTAGCGCGTGAAGACGGTGCCGTTGCGGGCATTGCGCGTGGGCATCACGCAGTCGAACATGTCGACGCCGCAGGCCACGCCCTCGACCAGATCCTCGGGCGTGCCCACGCCCATCAGATAGCGCGGCTTGTGCCGGGGCAGGCGGTGCGGCGTGTGGGCCATGATGCGGCGCATTTCGTCCTTGGGCTCGCCGACGCTGACGCCGCCGACCGCGTAGCCGGGGAAATCGAGCTCCAGCAACTGCTGCAGCGACTCCTCGCGCAGGTGCTCGAACATGCCGCCCTGCACGATGCCGAAGAGCGCGTTGGGATTGCCCAGGCGCTCGAACTCGGCCTTGCTGCGGCGGGCCCAGCGGATGCTCATCTCCATCGAGCGCCTGGCCTCGTCCTCGGTGGTGATGTGGCCCTTGGTCTCGTAGGGCGTGCACTCGTCGAGCTGCATCACGATGTCGGAGTTGAGCACGGTCTGGATCTGCATGCTCACTTCGGGCGACATGAAGAGCTTGTCGCCGTTGACGGGCGAGGCGAAATGCACGCCTTCCTCGGTGATCTTGCGCATGTCGCCCAGGCTCCAGACCTGGAAGCCGCCGCTGTCGGTGAGGATCGGCTTGTGCCACTGCTCGAAGCCGTGCAGTCCGCCGAAGCCGCCCATCACGTCCAGGCCCGGGCGCATCCACAGGTGGAAGGTGTTGCCCAGGATGATCTGCGCGCCCATTTCCTCGAGGCTGCGCGGCATCACGCCCTTGACGGTGCCATAGGTGCCCACCGGCATGAAGATCGGCGTCTGCACCTGCCCGTGATTGAGCGTCAGGGTGCCGCGGCGGGCGTGGCTGGAGGAATCGGTTGCGAGAAGCTCAAATTGCAGCATGAAGTCGGGCCATCGTAGCGTTGCGGGCAAAACGCGCCATTATCATGCATGCTGGCGGTTGCCCACTGCGCGGCCGCGGAGCCCTTTTTCATATGCCGACCCCATCATCCTTGCCCCCCGCTGAATCGGTCCCATCGACGCAATCGTCTGCATCGCCCGCATCCGTGCGCTCCGACTGCCCGCTGTGCCTGGCTCCTGGCGGGCGGGAAATCTGGCGCAACACATGGCTGCGCGTCATCCATGCCCAGGAGCCGGGCCTGGAGGCTTTCTACCGCGTGGTCTGGAACGCGCACGTGGCCGAGTGGACGGACCTCGACGAGGCCCGGCAACTGCTGTGCATGCGCGCCGTCGGTGCGGTCGAACAGGCGTTGCGCGAAGTGCTGCAGCCGCGCAAGGTCAATCTGGCCACGCTCGGCAACGTGGTGCCGCATATGCACTGGCATGTGGTCGCCCGTTTCGACTGGGATGGCCATTTCCCCGCGCCGGTCTGGGCGCCGCCGCACACACCGGCGCAGGACCTGCCGCCCGAGCGCGTGCAGTGGCTGCACGCGCGCCTGCCCGAGGTGGAGCGGCAAATCACCAGCCGCCTGCAGGGCATCGACTGGTCGCAACCGAACAGGCTCTGACACACAAGGATTCCCCATGGCTGGACTGACCCCGCAAACCCCCACGCCGCTGGCCCTGACGGTGCACGGCACCTCGCGCACGCTGGAAGTGCGCTTCTCGACCGGCGAGACCTTCATACTGCCGTTCGAATTGCTGCGCGTCTACTCCCCCTCCGCCGAGGTGCAAGGGCATGACCCGAGCCAGCGCGTGCTGCAGACCGGCAAGCGGCAGGTCGAGATACTGGCCGTCGAGCCGGTCGGGCATTACGCGGTTCAGCCGCATTTCAGCGATGGCCACAAGAGCGGCATTTACAGCTGGGACTATCTCTATGAGATGGGCCGCAACCAGACACAGTGGTGGGCCGACTACGAAGCACGGCTCGCTGCAGCCGGCGCGAGCCGCGACGCCGCCGATCACGATGCCGTGGCCATGACCACCACCGCCGGAAGCTGCGGCTGTGGCGGCGGCGCGTGCCACGGCTGAGCGATTCCTGGAACCTGTTCACGTTCTTTTCGAGAGTCACGTTTTGCCGGCGTTGCCCAGACGGCCCGTCTGGGTGGCGACGGGGGCGCCTTGCCCACGGCATTCTGATCGCCTGCATGTCGCTCGAAAAGAGCGTGAACAGGCTCTTGCATCGGTCAGGGCAAGAGGGTTTGTCCTGCCTGCGAGGCGGATGGCGGCCGATACAATCGTTGGAGTCCGATACCGATCTATCCGCTGGAGCTTGTCTGAATGGCCACTCGTAAAAATGCCGACACCGCCGCCCATGCTGGCGCCCCGCAAGGGCGGGTCATCAAGAAGTACCCGAACCGGCGTCTGTACGACCTGGCCAATTCCTGCTACATCACGCTGGCAGACGTCAAACAGCTCGTCATGGAGCATGAGCCGGTGGTAGTGGTCGATGCCAAGAGCGGCGAGGACCTGACCCGCAGCATCCTGCTGCAGATCATCCTGGAAGAAGAGGCGGCCGGAACGCCGATCTTCACCGAGGCCGTGCTGGCCAACCTGATCCGCTTCTATGGCCACACCATGCAAGGTTTCATGGGCGCCTACATCGAGAAGAACATCCAGGCCATGGCTGAGATGCAGGCGCAATGGGCCGAGCAAAGCCGCCAGATGCCGCCCGAGATCTGGAGCCGGTTCGCGGCCTTCGGCAATCCGGTCTTGCCCAACGTGATGGAAAACTACACCGAGCAGTCCCGCCAGGCCCTCACGAAAATGCAGGAGCAGATGCAGGATCAGGTGCGCCAGCAGACCGAGCAGTTCATGCAGCTCTTCGGGCTCAAGCCCAAGGGCTGAACAGGTTTGGAGCCGGCCGGCCGAGCCGGAAAAAAGGCCTTGCCGGGGTTGCCTTGGCAAGGCCTTTGACGTGTCCGTCAGGTGTGCCAGGCGCGGCTCTGCGGCCAGACGTTAGTAGCGGTGCGCGCTTTTCAGCCCTCGGCGGCGACGACGCGGCGCGCGCCATTGAACCGCTTTTGCCAGTAGCTGGTGTCCATGCGCTCGACGCGGATCTTCGAGCCCGCGCGCGGCGAGTGGATGAAGCGGCCATCGCCGACGTAGATGCCGACATGACTGTATTGCCGGCGCATGGTATTGAAGAACACCAGATCGCCCGGAATCAGCTCCTGCTTGTTGATGGTGCGGGTGGCGCGGGCCTGCTCGGCCGCGGTGCGCGGCAGTGTCTGGCCAGTGGCGCGCTGGAACAGCGAAACCACGAAGCCGCTGCAGTCGAAGCCCTCGTTCATCGAGTGGCCGCCATAGCGGTAGGGCTTGTCCAGGTAACCCATGGCGGTCAACACCACCTCGGACAAGGTGCGCACATGCTCTTCGACTGTCGCCGTTGGCGTGGCCGGTGCTGGAAGCGCCATCTCCCTGGCGAAGGTGAGGCGCGGCTGCGAATACAGGACGGAGGGATCGGCGTGATTCAGATTGCCGAGAAAGTGTTCCAGCGGGTCGGCCGGTTCGGATTGGGCCCAGGCCCCGGCATGGACCAGGCACAGCGCAATGCATGCGCCGGCAAGCCGGATATCCCAGTGGCGCGCACGCGGACCGGCGGGATGGGCTGGTGATGAAGCGGGTGGCGTTTCCATAAGCGAAAAGAGTCTCATGGCGGCGATGGTGACCGTCTGTAAACAAAGATCAGGATGAGGTGTATCTGATAAATTGTTGATTTTTATCGTCCATGTCGGCTGTGCCGAACACGCCAGCCCCGAATATAGCAAAAAAACGTGTATTTGAAAGTTCTTAAGAACCAATCTGTCTGCAGATGCCTGCAGAAGCGCTGCCCGAGCCATTTCGTCCCGATCATGCCGCCATCACCTTGACGTCCCGTTCCTGCCAGGGATTTGCGGCTACCATGCGCGCAGTTGTCAATGAGGTTTTGGAGTCATTCCCTATGCTGTTGAGTGCCGAACAGTCCCAGCTCGTGCTGGTCGATTACCAGGAACGCCTGATGCCGGTCATCCACGAAGGTGCCTGGGTGCTGGAGAATGCCCGCCGGCTGGCACAGCTGGCCGCGCTGTTCAAGGTGCCTTGCTGGGGCACCGAGCAGAATCCTGCCAGGCTGGGCGAGAACGATGCCGCGCTCAAGGCCTTGTGCCAGCAGACGGTGGGCAAGATGCATTTCGGTGCCTTCGAGGAGCCCGGTCTGTCGGAACTGCTGCGCAAACCGGCTGCACAGGCACCACAAGGCAATGCCCGCAGCCTGCCCAGGCATCTGCAGAAGCCGCGCCAGCAGGCTCAGCCGGCGCGCGAGCAGATCCTGATCGCCGGCTGCGAGGCCCATGTGTGTCTGCTGCAGACGGCACTGGGCCTGCTGGCGGAGGAGGAATGGGAGGTCTGGGTGGTCACCGATGCCTGCAGTTCGCGCACCGAGCGCAACCGCGATGCGGCGTTCGATCGTCTGGCCGCTGCCGGCGCCGAGTTGGTGACGACCGAGATGGTGGCGTTCGAGTGGTGTCGCAGCGCCGAGCAGCCCGAATTCAAGCGCATGCTTGAACTGGTCAAGTGAGCAATTGAACAATTGAACATTTGAGCAAATGGGCTGGCCCGCCCCGGGCCGCGTGCCGGTTTTCAGCGTCGCCCTTGCGGCGAACGTTGCCGGTGTTCCGCTGATGCCTTGCTGATGCCCTTGCCGCCACGGCTTGTTGCCGCATAGCAGGCCAGGTCGGCCGCATGCAGGCTGTCGGCCAGTGCGTCCGCCTGGGTTGGCATGGCTGCGATGCCGATGCTCACGCTCAATGCGATGGGCTGACCCAGGTAGCTGGCCTGCGTGCGGCTGGCTTCTTCCTGAATGTGCCGGGCGAGCCGGTGTGCCGCTTCGGCATCGCAGTCAAAACAGGCCAGTACGAAGCTGTCGCGCGCAATGCGGGCCGGCAGTGCCTGGCCGGGCAGGTGGTAGGCCAGCAGATCGGTCAGGACGCTGGCGAGGCAGCGCAGCGCCTCGTTGCCCAGCGCTTGTCCGCCGCTCTGGCAGAGGATGGAGAAGCCGTCAACATCCACGTGCAGCAGGTGGCCGGGCGCGGCTGGCTGTGGCGCTTCTGCGGAAGTCCCGTGCGCCGCGGTGGCCGACCAGGCCGTCAGGCGCGCTTCCATCAACGCCTGCCAGCGCGCCAGCACCGGAAACAGGCTGAGTTCGTCCAGTAGCATGGCGCCGGCATCCGGGGCCGGCGCCGCGTCGCTGCCGGCCAGTCGCCGGTAGGCCGGCGCAAGCGGTTCGGCATGCACCAGCAGCCGCGCCTGCGGGAGCGTCTGCCCATGCGGCTCCAGTGGGCGAATCTCGGCCAGCAGCGGCAATGCCGCGCCATTGTTCTGGCACACCAGCACGGCAGTTGTGAAAACGCCGCGCTGCCACAGCGCGCCCTCCATCTGGCTGCGCAGCCGGTCGAACGCGTGCGGATGTGCCAGCCGCATGGCCACGGGCAGGCCCCGGCCCTGTCCGCGTGCGAGGCCGAGCAGTTGGGCACCGCCCGCACTGAGGTGTTCGATGTTGCCGGCGCGCACGATGGCCAGGCAGGCCGCGGATTGCTCCAGCAACTGCGTGAACTGGCGGCATTGGCGCTGCTGTGCGGTCCGCAGGCGCGCCAACTGGGCCTGAGATTGCTGCCAGTAGCGCTGATGTTCGGCCAACTGGTGCAGTGCCTGCCAGGGCCTGCTGCGATGGTGGGCCGGGGAGGGCATGGCAGAGCTGGCTGTCCGGCCCGCGGCCGGGATGGCGGTCTGGTTTTTGGACGCGGCGTTGGCTTGCCGGTGCAGCATGCGGGACAGCGGCCACAGCCACCACAGCAGAATCGTGCCAAGCAGTATGGCCGCCAGGGCAAACCCGCCGATCAGCCACTGCCGGCGAGATACGGCGCTGGCTTCGTCCGTCAACTCCCCAGGGTTTTGGGGTGGTTCGACGGCGAGTCGCCACGGGCTGCCCGGAATGTCCGCCACGCTGCCGGTCTGGCTGACGGCCGCCTCTGCCTGCAGCATGGGCTGGCCCGACCCCTCAATGCGAGGTCCTGCGTTCTGTGCCAGGACGGCACCGTTGCGGCTCAGCACCATGAATCGCTGTGATGCCAGCGGCAATTGGGGCAACAACGGCGGGAACGAACCTTCACCGGGGGAAAGACCCAGCGCAGCGGGGTTGAAGCGGGCGGCAAGAACGCCGCGGGGCAGGCCTTCGCCGTCCAGCACCGGGCTGACCATCAGGATGAGGGGAGCGTCGGCGTCGGCCGTCACGATGTCGGTCATCAGCGCCTGGCCGGACGCGAGTGCCAGTGCCACTGGCCTGGCCATGGCGGCTGGAAGGGTCACGTCCTGCAGGCTTTTGCCATGTTGCAACAGCAGGGCCGCAGATGCGTGGGTGCTGCCCGGTCTCGGGCTGATCCACAGCGCGTCGAAGAGATGGCTGGCCGGCCGCGCGGTCTGGTGTGCCCAGCTTTTGAGGGCGAGCGGGTCGTCCAGCGCGTCCGCATCCAGCGATTGGCTGAATGCCTGCAGAAGCCTCAACTGCCGCTCCAGGTGCCGGCCCAGCATGGTGGCCATGCCCTGCAGCTGGGCCTGCTGCCGTTGCTGCCACCGCTGTGCCTGCGACGCATCGGTGCTCTGGATCGCCAGCAGCGTGATGGCCGCGCTCAATGCCAGTGCCACGGCCAGCAAGGCAGCCAGCCAGAGCAGGCTGGCATGCGGCAGAAGGTGCAGAGCGTGCTGCAGGCGGTCGCGCGGGCGGGCGTTTTTCACGGCAGGACCAAGCGGTTGGAAGGCAGGCGATGATCCGCCTGCCCGCTGCCATGTTAAGCAGCCGCTCGCTGGCCCGTGAGTCGTGCCAACCCTATCAGCAGTTTCCTGCATGGCGCGGCAGGGCCGCCTCTGGCAGGAAGCTGCCGCTGCCGTGGACAGCTTCCGTGCCCGCTGACTGGAGCTTCGAATGCGCTCAGACGATGAGAATGGCGCGGAAGTCGTTCACATTGGTGTGTGTAGGGCCGGTGCGCACCAGATCGCCGAGCGCGTCAAAGAATCCGTGGCCATCGTGTGCATGCATGTGGGTGGGCAGGTCGAGCCCGGCGGCACGGGCCCGCTCCAGCGTGCTGGGGGTGACCTGTGCGCCGGCGGCATCGCTGATGCCATCGATGCCATCGGTGTCCGCTGCCAGGCCCCAAATGCCGGCGGCGCCCTGCAAGCCGCGGGCCAGGCCCATGCAGAATTCCATCGCACGGCCGCCTTGTGCACGGACATCGGTTCGGGTGATGGTCACGGTGGTCTCTCCACCGCTGAGCAGCACACAGGGCGCCTGCAGGCTGCTGTTGCCGGCCTGCACGGCATGGGCGACCTGGGCGTGCCAGCGGCCCATGGCGGATGATTCGCCCTCCAGCCGGTCACTCAGGATGAAGGCGGGCAGACCGTGTTCCTCGGCCAGTTCGGCTGCTGCGCGCAGGGCTTGCGCGGGCGTGGCCATCAGCAGGTGACGGTCGTGCTGGAACAGCGGCTCGCCGGGTTTCGGGGTCTCCAGCGTCGCACTTTGCAGCCGCTCGCGCAGGGACTCGGGAATGCCGATGCCGTAGTGATCGATCCAGGCCAGTGCCTCGGCGCAGTTGCTGGCATCGGGCACCGTGGGGCCGCTGGCGATAACCGATAAGTCATCGCCGGGCACGTCGCTGATGGCAATCGTCAGGCGCCGGGCCGTGGCACTGGCCTGGGCGAGCCGGCCACCCTTGATGCCCGAGAGGTGCTTGCGCACGCAGTTGATGACCTCGATGGGGGCGCCAGATTGCAGCAGCTGGCCGGTGATGTGCTGTTTCAGCGCCATGTCGATGCCGTCGGCGGGCAAGGCCAGCAGCGCCGATCCGCCGCCCGAGAGCAGGTAGACCACCAGGTCATCCGGGCCGGCCTGTGCGGCCAGTGCGAGAATGCGGCGGGCGGCGGCTTCGCTGTTGGCGTCTGGCACGGGGTGGGCCGCCTCCAGAATTTCGATGCGCGGCTGCGGCGGCAGCTCCGCGGGGCGGGGCGGCTGGTGGCCGTAACGGGTCACGACGATGCCTTCGACGTGGCTGCCGGCCGGCCAGCGCTGCTGCACTGCCAGTTCGAATGCGTGCGCCATGGCTCCGGCGGCCTTGCCGGCACCCAGCACGATGGTCTTGCCTGCCGGCGGTGCCTCCGGCAGCAGCGAGCGAAGGCCGAGCATCGGCTGGGCGGAGGCGACGGCGCGCTCGAACAGGCTGCGCAGAAAGGCTTCGGGTTGGTCTTGCCAGTTCATGGTCTTGAGAATGGGGGTTGGCATTGCCTGATGTCGAGGGGTGTCCGATGGTGCACGCCGCTGACGCAGCCTTGCGCTGGCTTCGGGTGTCTTGTGCCCCGCATCGTACCCAAGGTTTTGCCAGTCCGGGGAACACATCCGTCCACGGATTCCGGCCAGGTGCCCCCGAAAAGGGGGCGCGATTGTAATGCAAACGACAGTCGAAAAAAGAGCCGCGCTATTAGGGCTTACCTTGTGAGGCGGATGTGCATCGCAATGCACAATAGCCCCTTGGTTTTTTGGGAGATCTGTTCGTGTTGATTAAAAGCCAGAAAGACTTCTTCTCGGGTCTGATGTTCATGGCCATCGGCATCGCGTTCGCGGTCGGTGCCACCAATTACACGGTGGGCACGGCCGCACGCATGGGGCCGGGTTATTTTCCGTTGTTGCTGGGCATCCTGCTGGCGGTGCTGGGGGGGCTGATCGTGCTGACCTCGATCATCCGTCGCAATCCGCCACCCGATGGGGATCCGATCGGGCGCTGGGTGTGGAAGCCGCTGTTCTTCATCCTGGCAGCGAACTTCGCCTTCGGCGTGCTGCTGGTGGGGCTGCCGAGTGTCGGCATCCCGTCGATGGGCCTGATCGTGGCAATCTATGCGCTGACCATCATCGCCAGCCTGGCGAGCCCCGAGTTCTCTATCAAGGGCGCGCTGGGCCTGGCCACGGTGCTGGCCGTGGGCAGCTATCTGGTATTCATCAAGAGCCTGAGCCTGGTTTTGCCGGTCTGGCCCAGCTTCGTCGGCTGATAGGGGGGAGAGACTCACATGACGGAAATGTTTGAACACCTGGCGCTGGGCTTCAGCGTTGCGGTGAGTTACCAGAACCTGCTGTATGCGTTGATCGGCTGTTTGCTGGGCACCCTGATCGGCGTGCTGCCGGGCCTGGGGCCGGTGCCGACGATCGCCATGCTGCTGCCCATCACCTACGGGCTGGAGCCGGTCTCGGCGCTGATCATGCTTGCCGGCATCTACTATGGAGCCCAGTACGGCGGCTCGACCACGGCGATTCTGGTCAACCTGCCCGGTGAATCCTCGTCGGTGGTGACGGTGATCGACGGCCACCAGATGGCCAAGAAGGGACGGGCCGGACCGGCACTGGCGGCTGCCGGCATCGGCTCCTTCATCGCCGGCTGCTTCGGCACGCTCGTGCTGGCCGCGTTTGCCGCGCCGCTGACCGAAGTGGCCTTCATGTTCGGTCCGGCCGAGTACTTCTCGTTGATGGTGCTGGGCCTGATCGGCGCGGTGGTGCTGGCCTCTGGCTCGCTGCTCAAGGCGATCGCGATGATCGTGCTGGGCCTGCTGCTGGGCATGGTGGGCACCGACATCAATTCGGGCGTGGCGCGCTATTCCTTCAACATTCCCGAGCTGACCGACGGCATCGACTTCGTGGTGATCGCCATGGGCGTGTTCGGTTATGGCGAGATCATCGCCAACCTCGGCCGGCCGGCGGAAAACCGCGACATCGTCACCGCCAAGGTGACGGGCCTGATGCCCAGCAAGCAGGACTTCAAGCGCATGATGCCGGCCATTCTGCGCGGCACGACACTGGGCTCGGTACTCGGCATCCTGCCAGGCGGCGGGGCGCTGCTCTCGTCGTTCGCAGCCTACACGCTCGAGAAGAAGACCAAGCTGCATCCGGGCGAAGAGCCATTCGGCCAGGGCAACATCCGCGGTGTCGCGGCGCCCGAGTCGGCCAACAACGCCGGCTCGCAGACCTCCTTCATCCCGCTGCTGACGCTGGGTATCCCGCCCAATGCGGTGATGGCACTGATGGTGGGCGCGATGACCATCCACAACATCCAGCCGGGCCCCGAGGTGATGACCTCCAACCCCGAGCTGTTTTGGGGCCTGATCGCCTCGATGTGGATCGGCAACGCCATGCTGATCATCCTGAACCTGCCGATGATCGGCGTGTGGATCAAGCTGCTGACGGTGCCCTACCGATGGCTGTTCCCTTCCATCGTGCTGTTCTGCGCGCTGGGGGTCTACACCACCAATAACAACTCCTTCGACATCTGGATGGTGGGTATCTTCGGCTTCATCGGCTATGTGTTCCACAAGCTCGGCGCCGAGCCGGCACCGCTGCTGCTGGGCTTCATCCTGGGGCCGATGATGGAAGAGTACCTGCGCCGTGCGCTGCTGCTCTCGCGCGGTGACTGGATGGTGCTGCTCGAACGCAAGATTTCCGCAGGCTTGCTGGGCGCGGCATTGCTGTTGCTGATCGTTGTGCTGCTGCCATCGATCCGCAGTAAGCGCGAGGAAGCCTTCGTCGAGGATTGACCGACAACCGCGAGCGCAAACGATGGCGCTCCCCCAGCGGTAAAGCAAACGGCCTTGAGCTGCATGGCAGCCAAGGCCGTTTGCTTTGGAGTCGACCGGATTTCTGTGGATTGGCTGAGCTGAGGGATGGGGCACCGGTGCGTGCCGTCATGGGGCGAGAGCCGTGCCAGCCCCGCCGCGGTCAGCTCACAATGGCGCCTGGCGCTCCAGCAGTTGCAGTGCGGCCGCGAGATCGAGCGCGTCGATCATCGCATTGAACTTGGCCCGTGTTTCGGCCGCCTCCTGTTCGGGGTCGGAATCGGCCATGATGCCGGCACCGGCGAAAAGGCGCGCGCTCTCGCCTTCGATGTGGGCGCAGCGGATGGCCACGTACCAGCTTCCATCACCCTCGGCGTCGCACCATCCGACGGCCCCGCCGAAGAAGCCGCGGGGCACCGTCTCGTGCTGTCGGATCCATTGCAGCGCCTCTTCGCGCGGTGCGCCGCACAGTGCCGGAGTGGGCTGCAGGCGCGCGGCCAAGGCCAGGCTGGAGGTGGTGGCGAGGTCCTCCGGGTGTTTGAGCTGGCCTTCGATGCGCGTGCCCAGGTGCCACATGCTGGCGGTGGCGTGGATGGCCGGGACCTTGGGTACCTGCAGGTTTCGGCAGCAGGGCGCGAGCATGTCGGCAATGGTCTCGACCACGACGCGGTGTTCGCGCACGTCCTTGGCCGATTGCTGCAGGTGTTCCCTGGCCTCGGCGTCGGCCACCTGGTTGGGCAGGCGGCGGGACGAGCCTGCCAGCGGCTGGGAGGCAATGACCGGACCCCGGCGCGTCAACAGCAGCTCGGGCGTTGCGCCGACGAGGTAGGGCGCGGCGGTGCCGGCACTGCTGATGCTGCCGGCCTGGGGGGCTGGCAGTGGCAAGGCGTAGCCGGTGACGGCCTGATCGCCCGTCAGCCGCTCCAGCAGCCGTGCGGCGGAAATCGGCCCGGATGCTTGTGTCAGCAGGCTGCGTGCCAGCACGATCTTGCGCAGGGCCCGGTGGTCGGGATGCCGCAGCACCTCGGCGGCCTCGCGCACCATTCGGGCATATCGGGTCCGTGTGGGTTGGGCCTCGATGCGCCAGGACAAGGCCGGTTCTGCTTTGGCGGCGGTTGGCCGCCAGCCGGTTGGCGGCAGGCGGCGCTGCGGCTGGAACAGGTGGCAGGGCTTCGCACGGTCGAATGGCAGGCCGCCGACCAGCAGCGCCGGCGCCTGCGGTTGAGCGCGCAGGGCATCGAGCAACTGGCCGGATCGATCCGCCAGGTCGATGGTGCTGCCCTCGTACAGCACTTGCGCGAGGCCGGCCGTGGCCAGCCGCTCGTTCGGGCCGTGCAGCACGAAGGCTTGCGCGGGCCAGTCCGCCATCTGGGCCGCTGGGGTGGCGTTGGCCTGGGGCGGGCGATCCAAGGCCTGATGCATGGGTATGCCCATTGATGGGGTCAGCCGCGCAGCGTGGCGCCGCCGTCGACGTACAGGTCACTCATGGTGATGTGGCCGGCCTGCTCGGAGAGCATGAACATCACCGCGTTGGCCACGTCCTCGGGCGTGGCCAGCTTCTGGAGTGGAATGCCGCTCTTGTACAGCTCGGGAATACCGGCGATGACGCGCTGGGCGCCATCGGCATCCGCCCACATGCCGGTCTGCATCGGGGTGAGCGTCGAGCCCGGCGCGACGATGTTGCAGCGAATGCCATGTGGCGCCAGTTCCAGCCCCAGGCAGCGGGTAAACATGGTCGCCGCGGCCTTGGAAGCGGCGTAGGCCGCCATGGCGTGGCGCGGAATGCCGGCGGCATTGGAGCCCACGGTGACGAGGCGGCCACTGCGGCGCGGCTGCATGACGCGCGCCAGCGCGCGCGAGACATGGAAGACGCCATCGCAGTTGACGGCGAACACCTGCCGCCATTGCGCATCCGAGGTCTGCGCCACCGCGGTGTCCGAGAGCACGCCGGCGACGTTGATGCCCATCTCTATGGGACCGAGCTCCGCCTCGATGCGTGCCACCAGGGCATCGACCTGCACGGCGTCGCGGACATCAAGCGCATGAGGATGCAACTGCGCGTGCGGTCTGGGCGCAGGGGCATGCAGGTCGGTGGCGACGACGGTGCTGCCAGCCTGCAGCAGCAGGTCCACGATGGCCTGGCCAATGCCGCCGGCGGCGCCGGTGACGAAGGCGATTTTCTGGTCGAATCCGGTCAATTGCATGATGACGATGGCGATAGGGGGGTGTTGGTTTGGGCCGGTTGCGCGTTGTCTGCTCCCAGCGCCTGCAGGGCCTGCATCGTCAGCAGCGGGGTGATGCCGGTGGCAGCGGCCCAGCGCAGCGCCTGCAGGTGCTGCTCGCGGCTGAAATCGGCCAGCGCGTCGGCCAGCAGAAAAGGTTCGATGTCCTGCTGGAAGGCTTCGGCCGCGGTCAGCAGGCAGCCGATATGGGCGTACACGCCGCAGATCATCAATTGGTCACGCCCGCGCACCCGCAGCATTTGCGCCAGGTTGCTGCGCTGGAAGGCGCTGTAGCGGTGCTTGACCAGCACATGATCGCCCTGCTGCGGTTGCAGCGGCGGGGCGATGTCCTCATGTTCGGCCGTGGCCCGCATGCCCGGCCCCCAGAGGACGGCCTGCAGACCGCGGTCGCAGCGCTCCTGGTTGCCCTTCTGCGCGGTGTAGAACACGGGGATGTTCGCTGCGCGGCATTGTGCCAGCAGCGCGGCCACATGGGCCATGACGGGGCGGAGCGGCTCGGCGTCCTGTGGATAGGGGGCGAGGAAATACTGCTGCATGTCATGCACCAGCAGGGCCGCCCGCGAGGGCTGCAACTGCCAGGCATGGCGGGGCATGGGCAATTCGGCCTGCGACGGCAGCGGATAGGAGGCGATGGTGGGCAGTGCCATGAATGGAAAAGCACGCGGTACGGTGTTGTGAACAGGCTTTCAGGGCCTGGGCGTTTGGGGCTGGGCCTGGTCGGGCCCGGCGGCATGCGGCCGGGCGGCGCCGGAGGCCAGTGTCGAGATGGCCAGCAGCAACAGCGCTGCGGCAATCCACAGGTAAGGGGCAACGGGCGCCAACTGGTAGAGACCGGTGCCGATCAGCGGCCCCAGTACCATGCCCAGGCCTTGTGCGGCGGACACATTGCCAGCGGCGGCGCCCTGTTCATGGGCGGCGACGGCATTGGCCGCCATGGCCTGGAACGACGGGAAGATGAAGCCCATGCCGAAGGCTCCGACCGCATAAGCCAGCAGCAGGCCAGGCAGGCTGTGGGCCAGAAAGACGCTGGCAAAGCCGCCGGCCGAGATCAATGCTCCCGCCAGCACCCAGTGGGGCAGGGCGATGTGCGGCAGGCGGATCACGAACTGTTGCGAGAGCATCAGCGCCACGCCAACGCAGGCCAGGGCATGGCCGGCCGCGCGCGCGCCGCCGGTTTCGTCCAGGCCCAGCCGGTCCATGGCGAAAAAGCCGACCGAGACCTGGGCGACGGCCACCGACATCATGGCGATGAAGGCGGTGAGCACGGCAGGCCGCAGGCGCCGGTCCCACAGTGCCATGGGAGCGGCCCGGCCCGGGACGCCGGGCCGTGGTGCCGGCATGGACGGCTGGAGTGGCTTGGCAGATGCTGTGGCCGCCACCGGTATCTGTGCCGGTAGCCACAGTGCGATGCAGGCAAAACCCAGCAATGGCAGCATGGCCGTGGCGTAGAACCCCCATTCCAGACCCTGGGCGCTGACCTGGCTGATGATGGCCGGGCCGGCCACCATGCCCAGCGCGTTGGCCGAACCAAGCTTGGCCATGGCGGCATGCCGGCCTTCGGGCGCGACATTGTCGGCGATGGTGGCGGCCGCCGTCGGAGGCACGGCCGCATAGAAGGCGCCGATCACCGAGCGCGTCGCGATCAGCACCACGGCAACCCACAGGGCCGGCAGCGGCTGGCGCAGCGCCGCATCCACGAACACGGCCAGTGCCAGGTACGTCAGCCCGAACACGCCCAGCCCGATGAGCAGCACCCGCTTGCGTCCGCGCCGGTCGCTCAGCCGTCCCCACCAGCGCGCCATCAGCATCCAGAAGACGCCGCCGATGGCCATCGAGACACCGGCCACCAGTTCGGAGACGCCAAGGCGCCGCACCAGCGGGCCGATAATGGCCACATAGGCCATCATGGCCATGGTGCCGACCAGCGCCGCAGCCAGCAGCGGCAGCAGGCGAAAGGCTTTCGGAGGGGGGTGTCTCATTGAATGAAGAATCCTGTGGTGGCATCAACGGCAGCAGGGCGACCGCCGGCCCGCGGGCCGATAGCGCCTGCAGCGGTGCGCAAGGCGCGCGCCGCATTCAGCTTCACATGCCGCTTCTGTGCCTGCGACATCGGATGCTGGATGCAGCGGTAGAATGATAACTCTTTACATTCGTTCAGATGGGCTGGATCTGCCGATGGCCACACCGGTATCCCGTGCATGGGCTTGCAAACATTCTCTGAAGGTGCCGCGATGCATTTCCTGACCGTCCTGACCACCGTCGCCACGCAGGCCGATGCCGAACGTCTGGCCAGTGGCGCCATCGCGCAACGGCTGGCGGCCTGCGCGCAGTTCGAGCCGATTCAGAGCTGTTACGTGTGGCAGGGAGGGGTGGTGCAGGAGGGTGAGTACCGCCTGCTTTTCAAGACCAGCGATGCTGGTTACGCGGCGCTGCAGACATGGCTGCTGGCGCAGCACCCTTACGAATTGCCGGCCATCTACGCGCTGGCCACCCAATATGCGCATGCGCCGTTTGCGGCCTGGGTGGCGGACTCCGTGGCCGATGCAGGCAGCAGTCAATAGCAAAGAAAATCGGGAAGGGGGCGGACGGCGCAAAAGGCATGGACCTGCGCGAGCAGGCCCATGCAGCGTTGGCCGCTGATTGCCGGGGAACTTCAGGCCTGCGGCTGGCGGCCGATCAGCAGGTATTCCATCAAGGCCTTCTGCACGTGCATGCGGTTTTCCGCCTCGTCCCAGACGACCGATTGCGGCCCGTCGATGACGTCGGCATCGACCTCCTCGCCGCGGTGCGCCGGCAGGCAATGCATGAAGAGGGCATCGGGCTGGGCCAGCGCCATCATCTCGGTGTCGACCTTCCAGTCCGCAAAGGCCTTCTGGCGCTTGGCGTTCTCTTCCTCATAGCCCATGCTGGTCCACACATCGGTGGTGACGAGATCGGCGCCGCGGCAGGCATCGTGCGGGTTGGCAAAGGTCTGGAAGTGCTGCGGGTCGGCCTTGCCGCCCAGCGCCAGCTTTTCGTCGAGCTCGTAGCCGCTGGGGGCGCTGATGTGCAGCTTGAAGTCGAGCAGCTGCGCCGCCTGCAGCCAAGTATTGGCCATGTTGTTGCCGTCGCCCACCCAGGCTACCGTCTTGCCCTGGATCGGGCCGCGGTTTTCGATGAAGGTGAAGATGTCGGCGAGGATCTGGCAGGGGTGGAACTCGTTGGTCAGGCCATTGATGACCGGCACGCGCGAGTATTCGGCGAAGGTCTCGATTTTGGCCTGCTCGAAGGTGCGGATCATCACGATATCGACCATGCGGCTGATCACGCGGGCGCTGTCGGCGATGGGTTCGGCGCGGCCGAGCTGGCTGTCGTTGGTGGTCAGGTGCACCACATAGCCGCCGAGCTGGTACATGCCCGCCTCGAAGCTCACGCGCGTGCGGGTGCTGGCCTTCTCGAAGATCATGGCCAGCGTGCGGTCCGAGAGCGTCTGGTGCTTCTCGTAGCTCTTGAACATCTTCTTGAGCGTGGCCGCGCGCTGCAGCAGGTAGGCGTATTCGTCGGCGCTGAAGTCGTTGAACTGCAGGTAGTGCTTGATGGTGCTCATGCGGTGATTCCTTTGCGGGTGTCGGGCGGCACGCATGGCCGCCGCGGCGTCAGTTCGGGGTGGCCAGAAAGGCCTCGATCACCGGTGCCAGGCGCTGGACCAGCTCGTCGGCATCGGCCTCGGTGAAGATCAGCGCCGGCAGCAGCCGCACCACGCGATCGGCGGTGACGCTGATGAGCAGGCCGGCATCGGCGGCCTGCTGGATCAGTGCGCCGCAGGGGCGGTCAAGTTCGACGCCAAGCATCAGGCCTTCGCCGCGGATCTCGACGAAGCCGGGCAAATGACCCAGGTGCTCGCGCAAGCGCTGGTGCAGGTGGGCGCCGACGCGCTGGGCGTTCTCCAGCAGACGGTCTTCCTCGATGATGCGGATGGTCTCGACCGCCGCGCGCATCGCCAGCGGATTGCCGCCGAAAGTCGTGCCGTGGTTGCCGGGCTGGAAGATGTTGGCAGCCTTCGGGCCGGCCACCACCGCGCCAACCGGCACGCCCGAGGCGAGGCCCTTGGCCAGCGCCATCACGTCCGGGCGGATGCCGGCCCACTGGTGGGCAAACCACTTGCCGGTGCGGCCCATGCCGCACTGCACTTCGTCGACCATCATCAGCCAGTCGCGCTCGTCGCACAGCGCGCGCACCTGCTTGAGGTATTCCATGCGGGCCGGGTGGATGCCACCTTCGCCCTGGATGACCTCGAAGAACACCGCCGCCACCTCGGACTCGTTCTCGACGGCGCGCAGCAGGCCCTCGAAATCATTGAGCGGCACACGGATGAAGCCGCCCAGCAGCGGATAGAAGCCGGCGTGGATCTTCGGGTTGCCGGTGGCTGAGAGCGTGGCGATGGAGCGGCCGTGAAAGGCGTGTTCGCAGACCACCACCTTGGGATCCCGGTAGCCGCGGTCGTTGCCGAGCTTGCGCGCGAGTTTCAGCGCCGCTTCGTTCGCCTCCAGGCCCGAATTGCAGAAGAAGGCGTTGCTCAGACCCGAGAGCTCGACCAGCTTGGCCGCGAGCTGTTCCTGGCCCGGCACATGGTAGTAGTTGGAGCTGTGGATGATCTTGCCGATCTGCTCCTGCAGCGCTGGCACCAGCCGCGGATGGTTGTGGCCCAGCGTGTTGACGGCGATTCCGCTCAGGGCATCGAGGTATTCGCGGCCGCCCGTGTCCCACACGCGCACGCCCTGGCCGTGCGAGAGCGCGATGTTCACGCGCCCATAGGTGTTCATGACGTGGGAAGAAGCAACTGCTTGCGATGCGCTCATGGAAAGGCTCCAATCCATTGACCCCCGGCCGGCGCGGTGCGGCCGAGGTCGGTTGAGGGGGGAAACCGTCGATTCTAGGACGCCTGCATGGTGCCCGTGTGGCAGTGCGGCAGTTTTTTCATGCGGCAAGGCGGGGCCATGCCGTCTCCCGTCGTGCCGCCATACATGCGGCGGGAGGGAGGTCAAGGCGCCAGGCGGGTGATCTGCCAGTCCGGGGCGCCGGTGCTGCGGTGGTACCGGATACGGTCATGCAGCCGGCTGGCGCGGCCCTGCCAGAATTCCCAGGTCTCGGGAATCAGCCGGTAGCCGCCCCAATGCGCGGGCCGGGCCGGGTTCCGCGCGTCGGGCAAAGTCTGACGCACCTGCTCGAAGGCTGCCTCCAGCGCCGCGCGGCCGGCAATGGGCTGGCTTTGCGGGCTGGCCCAGGCACCCAGGCGCGAGTCGAGCGGTCGCACGGCGAAGTAGGCATCGCTTTCCTCGGCCGAGACTTTCTCGACGCGCCCCTCGACGCGCACCACCCGCTGCAAATCGACCCAGTGGAACTGCAGCGCAGCCTGCGGATTGCCCGCCAGCTCGATGCCCTTGCGACTCTGGTAGTTGGTGTACCACACCAGCCCCAGCGCATCGCTTTCCTTGAGCAGTACGATGCGCGTGCTCGGGCGCAGGTCGCTGCCGACGGTGGCCAGCGTCATTGCATTGGGCTCGGGCATTTCGCTGGCGACGGCCTGCTCCAGCCAGGTGTCGAACAAACGCTGCGGATCGGCGGGGACCTGGTCCTCCAGCAGTACATCGCGCGTGTAGTTCACGCGCATGGCGGCAAGGTCGATGTCGTGGCTCATGGCAGTGGCCCTTGGTGGTTCAGCGCAGGCCGGTGCCTGTGGCTGCAGCATCGGCACGTTCGATCAGTTCGATCTTGTAGCCGTCGGGATCCTCGACGAAGGCAATGACGGTGGTGCCGCCCTTGACCGGGCCGGCCTCGCGCGTGACCTTGCCGCCGGCGGCACGGATCTTCTCGCAGGCCGCGTAGGCATCCGGCACGCCAATGGCGACGTGTCCGTAGGCCGTGCCCAGATCATAGGACTCGGTGCCCCAGTTGTAGGTCAGCTCCAGCTCCGCCTGCGCGGGGTTGCCGCCGCCGTAGCCAAGGAAAGCCAGCGAGTACTGGTACTCCGGGTTCTCGGAGGTGCGCAGCAGCTCCATGCCCAGCACCTTGGTGTAGAAATCGATCGAGCGTTGCAGGTTGCCAACGCGCAGCATGGTGTGAAGAAATTGCATGTGGGGGTCCTTGATGGGTGGTCAATGCGGCAATGGCCTGCGCCCGGTGGGCCTGATGGCAGCCGGGTCGTTCACAGACGCGGCAGGGTAAGGCTCAGCATGTCCGCCTGGATGTGCTGCAGCATGATCTGCGCCACTTGCAGCAGCAACAGCAACACCAATGGCGACAAATCGATGCCACCGGCCGTCGGCAGCATCCGTCGCAGCCCTGCCAGCCAGGGCCGGCACAGCTGGCCGGTGAGACCGTGCAGCCAGCCGCCTGGCTGGATCCAGGAGAGCACGACATGGACCAGCACGATGGCCATGGCCAGCGACAGCGCCAGTCGCAGCAACGCGAAGAAGGCCCAGATCGGCGCAATGGACAACCCCGGCCAGGCGCCGGCCAGCAGGAGCAGCAGCACGCATTGCACCAGCAGCAAGGCGTAGGCGAGCAGCAGGCCCACCCAGTCCCAGCGGCCATTGGCACGCACCACGCGGCGTACCGGCTGCACCAGCCAGTTGGTCAGCAGCAGCACGACCTGGCCAAGCGGGTTGGCAAAGCTCACACGCTCGGCCTGCATGTGCACGCGCAACAGGCAGGCGCCAGCGAAGACGCTGACGAAGATCTGCAGCAGAAAGGAGACGATGTCGTATAGCATACACGGGCGATCTTACCCGAGGCTCGGCATCAGAAGGCAGCGCGCGGTCTTTGCAGAAGAATGATGAAGGCCCGTCCTGCTGCCAGGTCTTGCGGGTGGGGCTTGCCCGCCATCCCTTCCATCTACTCTTTCTTCAGCCTCCGATGTCCCAGGAACTCCTCACTCCCGCCCAGATGGGCCAGGCGGACCGCGCCGCGATCGCTGCCGGCATCGCTGGCACGCGGCTGATGCAGGCGGCTGGTGAGGCGGTCGCGCGTGCGGTAGCCCGGCGCTGGCAGCCTTGCCGCGTGGCCGTGCTGTGCGGGCCGGGCAACAATGGCGGCGATGGTTTCGTGGCGGCCCAATGCCTGCAGGCATTGGGCTGGCCGGTCAGCCTGTTCCTGCTGGGCGAGACCGGCAAGCTGCGCGGCGATGCGGCCTGGGCGGCCACGCAGTGGACAGGTGCGGTGCAGGCGGTGGCCGAATTCCGGCCGGCCGATTTCGATTTGCTGGTCGATGCACTCTTTGGCGCCGGACTGGACCGGCCGCTCGATGGCGCGGCCCTGCAGTTGGTCGAGGCGATGGCGCAGAGCCGACTGCCGATCTGCGCGGTTGATGTTCCCAGCGGGCTCGACGGCGCCAGCGGTGCGGTACTGGGAAAGGCCGCTGCTGCCGCAGTGACGGTGACTTTTTTTCGGCACAAGCCGGGTCACTGGCTATACCCGGGCCGGGCGCTGTGCGGCCAGCTCGTGCTGGCCGACATCGGCATTCCGCCCGAGGTGCTCGATGCCATTGCGCTGCGGACCTGGCGCAACACGCCCGCCCTGTGGCAGGCTCATTATCCGCATCCGGCCGCGCTGGGGCATAAATACAACCGCGGCCATGTATTGGTGTTGGGCGGTGCCGTGCTCACCGGCGCGGCCCGCATGAGCGCACAGGCGGCGCAGCGTATTGGTGCGGGGCTCGTGACCCTGGCGGCCCCGGTGCAAAGCCACGCCATCTATGCCCAGAATCTGCAAAGCTGCATGGTGCAGGCGATCGAGGACGAAACCGGTTTCGAGCGCCTGCTTGCCGATGTGCGCCGCAATGTCTGTGTGATCGGCCCCGGAGCCGGCGTGGCGCTGGCCACGCGCCAGGCGGTGCTTGACAGCCTGCGCGCGGGCAAGTCGGCGGTGCTCGACGCCGATGCGCTGACGGTGTTCCAGGATACGCCGCCGCAGCTTTTCGAAGCGCTGTCACAAGGCCGCGGGGATGCCATCCTGACTCCGCACGAAGGGGAGTTCGCCCGTCTCTTCACGATGCATGGCGACAAGCTCCGGCGTGCCAGCGCGGCGGCCCGCCAGGCGCAGGCCGTGGTGATTCTCAAGGGGGCCGATACGGTGATTGCCGCGCCCGATGGGCGCCTGGCCATCAATGGCGATGCGCCGCCCTGGCTGGCCACCGGCGGCACCGGCGATGTGCTGGCCGGCATGGCCGCGGGCCTGCTGGCGCAGGGCATGCCGGCCTTCGAGGCCGCCTGCGCGGCGGTCTGGCAGCATGGTCAGGCGGCCCGCCGTGCTGGTGCCGGCATGGTGGCCGATGATTTGCTGCCGGCGCTGGCAGGCGTGCTGCGGGAGCAGGCGCAACAACCTGTCTGGCACGGCGCATGACGCATCGCGTCCGGCCCTGTCGCGGATAACCTTGCCTGTCTTGCAGGTCCTCAGTGGTTTTCCTTGGCGTGGTTGATGGTGTATTTCGGTATCTCGACCGTCAGGTCATCGCGGGAGACGATGGCCTGGCAGCTCAGGCGAGAATGCGGCTCCAGGCCCCAGGCCTTGTCGAGCAGGTCTTCCTCGGCTTCCTCTGGTTCACCCAGCGAGTCATAGCCTTTGCGCACGATGACGTGGCAGGTCGTGCAGGCGCAGCTCATGTCGCAGGCGTGCTCGATCTCGATGCCATTTTCCAGCAGTGCTTCGCACACGGAGGTGCCGGGTGCGACCTCGATTTCCGCGCCATTGGGGGCCAGATCGGCATTGGGGAGTACGGTGATTTTGGGCATGGTGTGAATGTTGGGTTGGGCGGGCGTGTGCGCAAGGGGATTCGTGCTGTGGTGCCGCTTACATGCTCTGCACGTTCTGGCCGGCCAATGCCTGCTGGATGCTGCGGTTCATGCGGTCGGCGGCAAAGCCTTCGGTGCCATCGGCCAGGGCTTTGGTGGCCGCCTCGATGCTGGCGGCGTCGCCGGCGTGGATGCTCGCCTGCACGCGCGCGACCAGCGCCTCGATGGCCTGCCGGGCCGGTGCATCGAGCAGGTCGCCATCATTCTCCAGCGCCGACCGGGTGGAGAGCACCAATCGCTGCGCATCGACACGCGCTTCGGCCAGTGCGCGTGCCTGCATGTCATGCTGCGCGGAGGCGAAGCTCTCGCGCAGCATGCGCTCGATCTCGGCGTCGCCCAGGCCGTAGGAGGGTTTGACCTGCACGCTGGCCTCGACCCCGGAGGTCAGCTCGCGCGCAGCCACGCTCAGCAGGCCGTCGGCATCGACCGTGAAGGTGACGCGGATGCGCGCGGCGCCAGCGGCCATCGGCGGGATGCCGCGCAACTCGAAGCGCGCCAGGCTGCGGTTGTCGGCCACCATGTCGCGCTCGCCCTGCACCACATGGATGGCCAGCGCGGTCTGGCCGTCCTGGTAGGTGGTGAAGTCCTGCGCCTTGGCGACCGGAATGGTTTCATTGCGTCCGATGATGCGCTCGGTCATGCCGCCCATGATCTCCAGGCCCAGCGACAGCGGCACCACATCCAGCAACAGCACATCGTCGCCACGCGGGTTGCCGGCGAGCTGGTTGGCCTGGATGGCCGCGCCCAGCGCCACGACCTCGTCCGGGTTCAGGTTGGTGAGCGGCGCGCGGCCGAACATCGCCGTGACGGCTTGCTGTACGGCCAGCATGCGGGTCGAACCGCCCACCATCACGACACCCTGGATGTCCCGCGGTGTCAGTTGCGCATCCGCCAGGGTCTGGCGCAGCACGGCCAGCGTGCGCTCGATCAGCGGCCCAGCCAGACTGTCCAGCTGCGTGCGCCCCAGCGTCAGGGCCTGCTCTTTCCCGCCCCACTGCACCGGCAACGGCGCACTGGGTTGCTGGGCCAGTGCTTCCTTGGCACGGCGCGCAGCACGCAGCGCCAAGGCCTTCTCGGTGCTGCTGTCGGGGCGCAGGCCCAGTTGTTCGCATGCCCAATCGACGATGCGGGCATCGACGTCATCGCCGCCCAGGGCCGAATCGCCGCCGGTGGCAATGACTTCGAAGACCCCCTTGCTCAGGCGCAGGATGGAGGCATCGAAGGTGCCGCCACCGAGGTCGTAGACCAGGTAGACACCTTCGGAAGCATTGTCTAGCCCATAGGCGATGGCCGCCGCCGTGGGCTCGTTGATGAGGCGCAACAGGTGGATGCCGGCCAGGCGGATGGCGTCCTTGGTGGCCTGCCGCTGGGCGTCGTCGAAATAGGCCGGCACGGTGACCACCGCGCCGAAGAGGTCGGCATCGAAGCTGTCCTCGGCACGCTGGCGCAGCGTCGCGAGGATCTCGGCGCTGACCTCGACCGGCGTCTTGACGCCGGCGCAGGTCTCGATGGCCAGGTTGATGCGCTGGTCTTCCCCGGTCTGCTCGCGCAGCGTGTAGGGCAACTGGCCGGCATTGGCAATGTCGGAAAGGCCTCGGCCGATCAGGCGCTTGGCCGAGACCACGGTGTTGCCCGCGTCGGCCGGCGCGGCGTCGAGTGCGGCATGGCCGATATCGCGGCCGCCGTCTGCGCGGTAGTGCACGGCCGAGGGCAGCAGCACGCGTCCCTGCGCATCGGGCAGACACTCGGCAACGCCGTTGCGCACCGCGGCCACCAGCGAATGGGTGGTCCCGAGATCGATGCCCACCGCCAGCTTGAACTGGTGCGGGTTGAGACTCTGGTTGGGTTCGGCGATCTGCATCAATGCCATGGTTGGCTCTTTCCGGTCAAAATCGTGTCGGTCCTAATTCGGCGCGGGGCAATGACGCTGGCTGCGCGTCAGCTGTCCGCCCATCTTCAGTGGTCAGCGAGCTGCTGGCGGCGTGCATGCACCCGTTGCTGGAAGCGATCGAGGAACATCCAGGCCCGGATCTGTTCGGCCGCCTGCGCCCAGTCGCCAGATTCATCAAGCAGGCGGGCCACTTCGCGGACGGTGGTCTGGCGGGCCGCTTCGACCTCCTGCTCCAGTGGCGCCACGTCCTGTTCGTTCTGGGCATCATCGAGCGCTTCGAGCCATTCCATCTGCTGCATCAGGAACTGGCGTGGCATGCTGGTGTTGTCTTCCGCGCCGATCGGGCTGCCATGCAGCTCGCACAGGTAGGTGGCCCGGCTCAGCGGCTTACGCAGGCGCTGATAGGCCTCGTTGATGCGCACCGACCATTGCATGGCCATGCGCTTCTCCGCCGCGCTACCACTGGCGAAGCGGTCCGGATGCACCTGCGCCTGCAAGGCTTTCCAGCGCGCGGCCAATTCGCTCTCGTCCAACGCGAAGCGTTGCACAAGGCCCAGCAGTTCAAAGTCGTCGGATTGGAGATTCATAGCAAAACAAAGCCGCGGCGACAGGACCGCGGCGCATGGGCCGGCCAGGAGAGGGCCGAGGGAAGAATCCCGGCCAGCAGCTGCACAAGGGCAGGGCCGGCGTCGGAATCAGATGCGAAAGCTCTCGCCGCAGCCGCAGCGGTCACGCTCGTTGGGGTTGTTGAAGCGAAAGCCCTCGCTGAGGCCTTCACGCACGAAGTCGAGCTCGGTGCCATCCAGGTAGGCCATGCTCTTGGGGTCGATCAACAGCTTGATGCCGTGGTTTTCGAATACCAGATCGTTGTCGTCGACCTCGTCCACATATTCCAGCTTGTAGGCGAGGCCAGAGCAACCCGTAGTCTTGACGCCCAGGCGCACCCCGACCCCCTTGCCACGTCGGCTGAGGTAACGGTTCACATGTTTGGCGGCGGCTTCTGTCAGGGTAATGGCCATGGACTTGCAACTCCTGGAAAATTCAACGAAACGGGGCTGGCGCTTGGCCCCGGACGCGCAAGAAGGCTGCGACCACCATGACCTGCCGTGCGTGCACGGCAGGAGGGAGGACGGCATGACGGGCACGCATTCGCCGTCAGGCGGCTTCGGTCTGCTGCTGCTTGGTGCGGTAATCCTGCACCGCGGCCTTGATGGCGTCCTCAGCCAGAATCGAGCAGTGCACCTTGACCGGCGGCAGCGCGAGCTCCTCGGCGATCACGCTGTTCTTCAGTGCGGCGGCTTCGTCGAGCGTCTTGCCCTTGACCCATTCGGTCACCAGTGACGAGGAGGCAATCGCCGAGCCGCAGCCATAGGTCTTGAAGCGGGCGTCCTCGATGACGCCGGTCGAAGGGTTGACCTTGATCTGCAGCTTCATCACGTCGCCGCAGGCTGGCGCACCGACCATGCCGGTGCCGACCGACTCGTCGCTCTTGTCGAATGAGCCAACGTTGCGGGGGTTTTCATAGTGGTCGATCACTTTTTCTGAATAAGCCATATCAAGCTCCTTGCCTTTTCATGCTGTTGCAGCAGGTGGGGCTGCTGCTCCCGAATTTCAAATTTTTCCAACCTCGGACCGCTGGCGCCACATGCCATTCCGGCATGTCGCCTGGCCTGATTGCCGCGGCGCTGCCTCAGTGGGCAGCCCACTGGATGGAACTGATGTCCACGCCGTCCTTGTACATCTCCCAAAGTGGGCTGAGCTCACGCAGCCGATCGACATTCTCGCGGATGGTCTTGATGGCGTAATCCACTTCCTCGTCGGTGGTGAAGCGGCCGAAGGTCATGCGCAGGCTGCTGTGCGCCAGCTCGTCGCTGCGGCCGAGTGCACGCAGCACGTAGCTGGGCTCGAGGCTGGCCGAGGTACAGGCCGAACCGGAGGAGACGGCAATGCCCTTGGTGCCCATGATCAGCGATTCTCCCTCGACATAATTGAAGCTGATGTTGAGGTTGTGCGGCACGCGGCGCTCCAGGTCGCCGTTGATGAAGACCTGCTCAATGTCCGAGAGGCCGTCGATCAGGCGCTGCTGCAGGCGCTTGGCGTGGGCGCGGTCCTTGGCCATCTCCTCGCGGGCGATGCGGTAGGCTTCGCCCATGCCGACGATCTGGTGCGTGGGCAAGGTGCCCGAGCGCATGCCGCGCTCGTGGCCGCCGCCGTGCATCTGCGCCTCGATGCGCACGCGCGGTTTGCGGCGCACATAGAGTGCGCCGATGCCCTTGGGTCCGTAGGTCTTGTGCGAGGCCAGGCTCATCAGGTCGACCGGCAGGGTTTTGAGGTCGATGTCGATCTTGCCAGTGGCCTGCGCCGCATCGACGTGGAAGATGATGCCGCGCTCGCGGCACATGTTGCCGATGGTCTCCAGGTCCTGGATGACGCCGATCTCGTTGTTGACGGCCATCACCGAGAGCAGCGAGGTGTCGGGGCGAAATGCCGCTTCGAGCACGCCGAGGTCGAGCAGGCCGTTCTCCTGCACGTCCAAATAGGTGACTTCGTAGCCCTGGCGCTCCATCTCGCGCATGGTGTCGAGCACGGCCTTGTGCTCGGTCCTGACGGTGATGAGGTGCTTGCCCTTGCTTTTGTAGAAGTGGGCGGCACCCTTGATGGCCAAGTTGTCCGATTCGGTGGCACCGCTGGTCCAGACTATCTCGCGCGGGTCGGCGCCGATCAGGTCGGCAACCTGCTTGCGGGCGGTCTCGACGGCTTCTTCCGCTTCCCATCCCCAGGCATGACTGCGCGAGGCCGGGTTGCCGAAGTGCTCGCGCAGCCAGGGAATCATCGCATCGACCACGCGCGGGTCAACAGGCGTTGTGGCGCCATAGTCGAAATAGATGGGCAGATGTGGGGTCATATGGGGATTGTTGTTGAAGGAAACGATAGCAGCCCAGGGTTGCCGCGGAATTCAGGGTTTGGCGAACGCGCCACCCAGGGCGAACACGGAATTGGGGGCGTTGACTCGGATAGGTTTGACCACCGGAGCCGAAGAGATAGTGCGCCGCGCCGGCGAGCGATCTTCGATCTGCACACCCTTGGCGAGTTGTTCGTCCACCATCTTCTTGAGCGTGACGGAATCGAGAAACTCGACCATGCGCTGGTTCAGCGCGGTCCACAGGTCGTGGGTCATACAGCGCTGGCCGTCGCCCAGGCAGTTTTCCTTGCCGCCGCAATGGGTGGCATCGATGGGCTCGTCCACCGACACGATGATGTCGGCCACGGTGATATCTTCGGCCTTGCGGGCCAGCGTGTAGCCGCCGCCAGGCCCACGGGTGGATTCGACCAGTTGATGGCGGCGCAGTTTGCCAAAGAGCTGCTCAAGGTAGGAGAGCGAAATCTGCTGGCGCTGACTGATGGCCGCCAGTGTGACGGGACCGCTGCCTTCGCGCAGCGCCAGATCGATCATGGCTGTGACAGCAAAGCGGCCTTTTGTCGTGAGTCGCATGGCGGGGTTCCTTTATTGCATTTTTGAAAGAAACACCTTCCAGGAAGGGGTGCAAACCTTGAAGGCGCCGACCTCACCTATAGTCGCCATTCCGAGACAGCATGCAACGTTGATGAACGTCAATGAATGGAAGCACGACACAGTGTTTACCCGGATTATAACACATTCCCAATCAAAATTGTCGGGTAATAAGTGTTTGATCTAACATGAGTTTGTTCGGTGAGTGCATGGTTGAGTTTTCATCAGGGTCATAAGTTCCCAGCTTTTTGATCGGGTATTGCCTGCCGGTCGGCGGGTGGGTCTCAATGTGCCGCGTTGCGGGCTGTCATGCTCCGCCTCACAGGGCATGGGGCGGGCGTGCAGGGGTGGCTATTGGCACGGGCCGGGCGAGGAAAATCTTTGGCAGCGATGGAGGCCATGTCGCCGTTGGGCGGCATGAAATGGTGGCGGAGCAGAAAATTTTGCGGATCGATTGCTATGTCATGCAGCTGTCACAAAGACTTCTTAAAGTCCGCTCTGTTCGATGACCAACCTTCATAGAGGATACCGATGAGCAAATTCGTTTTTCGTGCAGTGGCCGCTTCCGTGATGGCCATGGGTGTGGCCGCTGCCGCCATGGCGCAGGATGTCAACGGTGCTGGCGCCAGCTTCCCGGCCCCGTTGTATTCCAAGTGGGCCGCTGATTACCAGAAGGAAACCAGCGTGCGCATCAACTATCAGTCGGTGGGTTCGGGTGCCGGTCTGCGTCAGATCGAAGCCAAGACGGTCGATTTCGGTGCTTCGGATGCGCCGCTCAAGGATGATGCGCTGGCCGAAAAGGGCCTGGTGCAGTTCCCGACCGTGGTCGGCGGCATCGTGCCGGTGGTGAACATCCAGGGCATTCAGCCTGGTCAGCTGCGCCTGAGCGGCCAAGTGCTGGCCAACATCTATCTGGGCAAGATCACCAACTGGGACGACGAGGCCATCAAGGCCCTCAACCCCGACGTGAGCCTGCCCAATGACCTGATCGCCGTGGTGCGCCGCGCCGACGGCTCTGGCACGACCTTTGGCTTCACCAACTATCTGAGCCAGATCAGCGAAGAATGGCAGAAGGAAGTGGGCGAGGGTACGGCCGTCAAGTGGCCTACCGGTGCGGGCGGCAAGGGCAATGAAGGTGTGGCAGCGTTCGTCAGCCGCCTGCCCAGCTCGATCGGCTACGTGGAATACGCCTACGCCAAGCAGAACAAGATTTCCTACGCCCAGCTGCAGAACAAGGATGGCAACTTCGTGCATCCGAGTGAAGCCAGCTTCAAGGCTGCCGCTGCTGGTGCCGACTGGAGCAATACGTTCTACCAGATTCTGAACAACAAGCCTGGTGCCGAAGCCTGGCCGATCACCACCACCACCTACATCCTGGTGCATGCCAAGCAGGACAATGCCCAGAAGGCTGCGGCCACGCTGAAGTTCTTCGACTGGGCCTACAAGACGGGCGACAAGACCGCTGCCGATCTCGACTACGTCTCGCTGCCCGATAGCGTCAAGGACCTGATCCGCAAGGAATGGTCGACCGACATCAAGGATGCTTCGGGCAACGCCATCAAGTGGAACTGAGTGTGAGTGTTTGAGGGAGGAGGGGCGATCGGCTGGTGCGGCAAGCTGCATGTCGCCGGCCGATCGCCTCTTGCATGTGGGGCGGGATTTTTAGCATGTCGCACAATGCCGATATGCGCCGCCATGGCTGCGCCCGGATTCCGTCCGGGCAGCATGCCGCAAGCGGGAGGTCATGCCGCATGGCGTGTGCCGTTCCCCGGAATATTCACGTTTTCACCAGAGATGAAAGTGCCCGAGCGGCGCGTATCCCATGATTCTGACCCATCGTTTTTTCGTCCATCAAAGGAATCGCCGTGTCTGATGCCATGACTGTGCAATCCTCCATCCAGGCGCCTGAACGCGCGGCGCCGAGACCGCGTGCCAGCGGCGGGCAAAGCGGTCCGCCGGAACGCAAGACCAGCAAGGCCGCCGACATTCTGTTCACGCTGCTGGCCCGTGGCGCCGCATTGCTGACGCTGGGCCTGCTGCTGGGCATCATGGTGTCGCTGTTCATCTCGGCCTGGCCCTCGATCAATGAGTTCGGGCTGGGCTTCATCTTCAATGCCGAATGGGATCCGGTGCTCGACCAGTACGGCGGCCTGGCGATGATCTACGGCACGCTGATGACTTCTTTCATCGCCCTGCTGATTGCGGTGCCGGTGAGCTTCGGTATTGCACTTTTCCTCACCGAGCTGTCGCCAAACTGGCTCAAGCGTCCGCTGGGCACGGCCATCGAGTTGCTGGCGGCGGTGCCTTCCATCGTCTACGGCATGTGGGGCCTGATGGTGTTCGGACCGATTCTGGTCAAGTACTTCCAGCAGCCGCTGCAGGCCATATTCGGCAATGTGCCAGTGCTCGGTGCACTGGTCAGCGGCGTGCCGATGGGTATCGGTATTCTGCCGGCCGGCATCATCCTGGCGATCATGATCATTCCGTACATCGCTTCGGTGATGCGCGACGTCTTCGAGGTCACGCCGGCGCTGCTCAAGGAATCGGCCTATGGGTTGGGCTCGACCACCTGGGAAGTGATGTGGAAGGTCGTGCTGCCCTACACCAAGGCCGGCGTGGTTGGCGGCATCATGCTCGGCCTGGGGCGCGCGCTGGGCGAGACCATGGCTGTCACCTTCGTGATCGGCAACGTCAGCCAGCTCAACTCGGCTTCGCTGTTCGAGGCGGCCAGCAGCATCACCTCGACGTTGGCCAATGAGTTCGCCGAGGCGGGCGAGGGCCTGCACCAGGCCTCGCTGTTCTATCTCGGCCTGCTGCTGTTCTTCATCACGTTCGTGGTGCTGACGCTCTCCAAGCTGATGCTGCTGCGCCTGCAGAAAAATGAGGGGAAGAAATCATGAACCAGACCAGCACTTCGGCGGCGCTGCTGGCGCGCCAGGAGAAGCAGCAGGAGCGCCAGAGCCTGTTCGCCAGGCGCAAGCGCATCAACGCGATTGCCATCACCTTGTCGATGGCGGCCATGGTCTTCGGCGTGTTCTGGCTGCTGTGGATACTGTGGGAGACCATTCGTCTGGGGGTGGGCGGCCTGAGCGCCACCATTTTCACCCAATCGACCCCGGCGCCCAATGACTTCGGCGGCTTGGCCAATGCACTGTACGGCTCCTTCGTGATGGTGCTGCTGGCGACTTTCGTGGCCACGCCCATCGGCATCCTGGCGGGCGTTTGCCTGGCGGAATTCAACCCCAAGGGGCCGCTCGCATCGCTGACGCGCTTCGTCAACGACATCCTGTTGTCGGCGCCGAGCATCGTGATCGGCCTGTTCGTCTATGCCGTCATCGTGACCCAGTTCAAGAGCTTCTCGGCCTATGCGGGGGCGGCGGCGCTGGGGCTGATCGTGATTCCGGTGGTGCTGCGCACCACCGAGAACATGCTGATGCTGGTGCCCAACGGGTTGCGCGAGGCGGCCTACGCGCTGGGCACGCCCAAGTGGAAGGTTGTGATGATGGTGACCTTGCGTGCGGCCAAGGCCGGCGTGATCACCGGCATCTTGTTGGCGGTGGCCCGTATCTCGGGCGAGACGGCGCCGTTGCTGTTCACGGCGCTCAACAACCAGTTCTGGAGCACTGACATGTCGCAGCCGATGGCCAGCCTGCCGGTGGTGATCTTCCAGTTCGCCATGAGTCCCTACGAGAACTGGCAGGAGCTGGCTTGGGCCGGTGTCTTCATCATCACGCTGGCGGTGCTGGGCCTGAACATTCTGGCGCGCTATTTCACACGGCAGAAGTAAACCGAACATCAACCCATCGGGCGTGCCGTCCGCAACGGCGGCGCGCCAAACGCCAAGGAAACCTCTCATGACCACTGCAACCATCAAGCCTGCCGAGCCGGCCAAGATCGCCGTGAAGAACCTGAACTTCTACTATGGCAAGTTCCACGCGCTCAAGAACATCTCGCTGGAAATCCCGGAGAAGAAAGTCACGGCCTTCATCGGCCCGTCGGGCTGCGGCAAGTCCACCCTGCTGCGCACCTTCAACCGCATGTACGAGCTGTACCCGGAACAGCGCGCCGAGGGAGAGATCATGCTCGATGGCGACAATCTGCTCTCCAGGGACTTGGACGTGGCGCTGGTGCGTGCGCGCGTCGGCATGGTGTTCCAGAAGCCCACGCCGTTCCCGATGTCGGTCTATGACAACGTGGCTTTCGGCGTCCGCCTGTTCGAGCGCCTCTCCAAGTCGGAGATGGACGACCGCGTCGAGAGCGCGCTGCGCAAGGCTGCGCTGTGGAACGAGGTCAAAGACAAGCTGCACCAGAGCGGCTCGGGCCTGTCGGGCGGCCAGCAGCAGCGTCTGTGCATTGCGCGCGGCGTCGCGGTGATGCCGGAGGTGCTGCTGCTCGACGAGCCCTGCTCGGCGCTGGACCCGCTCTCGACTGCCAAGATCGAGGAGCTGATCGAGGAACTCAAGGATGAGTACACCGTGGCCATCGTGACCCACAACATGCAGCAGGCCGCGCGGGTGAGCGACTACACGGCCTACATGTACCTGGGCGACCTGATCGAGTTCGGCCCGACCAAGGACCTGTTCGTCAAGCCGCAGCGCAAGGAAACGGAAGACTACATTACCGGCCGCTTCGGCTGAGCCGGCACACACCAACAAGATTGGAGCACGCAATGCCCGACAAACACCTGTCATCCCAGTTCGAGGCGGAACTCACTGCCATCTCGACACGCATCATGGAAATGGGCGGCCTGGTCGAATCCCAGATCAAGTACGCCATCGATGCCCTGACGAATTACGATGCCCATACGATCAGCCTGATCGAGCGCCTCGAAGAGCGCGTCAACGAGCTCGACGTCGAAATCGATGCGGAACTCTCGACCATCATCGCCACGCGCCAGCCCACCGCCAAGGACTTGCGCATGCTGATCGCCATCTCCAAGGCGACCTCGAATCTCGAGCGCATCGGCGATGAGGCCAACAAGATGGGCCGCATCATCAAGACCATCATCGACGACGGCGCGCCGCGCAACCTGCCGGTGATCGATCTGCGCTATTCGGGCGAACTGGCCGCCACGCAGCTGCGCCGCGCGCTCGATGCCTTCGCCCGCATGGACGTCTCCAGCGTGGTCGACATCCTCAAGCAGGACGATGCCATCGACCGCGAGTTCGAGGGCTATACCCGCAAGCTGGTGACCTACATGATGGAGGACCCGCGCAAGATCTCGCTGAGCATGGAGCTGCTGTTCCTGGCCAAGTCGATCGAGCGCATCGGCGACCATTGCAAGAACCTGGCCGAGCTGATCGTCTTCATGGTCAAGGGCAAGGACGTGCGCCACACGTCGCTGGAAAACGTCGAGTCGGCGGTGCAGTGACGCACGCCGTCCACCTCACGCAAGAAAAGGAGTCGCAGCAGCCATGAGTGGTCCCCGTGTACTGGTCGTCGAAGACGAGGAAGGCATCAGCGAGCTGATCGCCGTCAATCTTCGCCATTACGGCTACGAGCCCATTTGTGTGGACAACGGCGAGGCGGCCCAGCGCGAGCTCGACAACATCCTCCCCGATGTCATCCTGCTCGACTGGATGCTGCCGGGCCAGAGCGGCCTGGTGCTGGCGCGCAAGTGGCGCAGCCAGGCACGCACCAGGACCATTCCCATCCTGATGCTGACCGCGCGCGGCGACGAACCCGACAAGGTCGCCGGTCTCGACGCCGGGGCGGACGACTACCTCACCAAGCCGTTTTCCATTCAGGAACTGCTCGCGCGCATCCGCGCGGTGCTGCGCCGCCGTGCGCCCGAACAGGCGGGTGACGCCGTGCAGATCGGCAATCTGCACCTCGATACCTCGGCTCATCGGGTGCTGCTGGCGGGGCAGCCGCTGAAGATGGGGCCCACCGAGTTCAAGCTGCTCAACTTCCTGATGCAGCATCCCGAGCGCGTGCATACGCGCGCCTCGCTGCTCGACAAGGTATGGGGTGACCATGTCTTCATCGAGGAACGCACGGTGGATGTGCACATCAAGCGCCTGCGCGAGGCCCTGAACATGGCTGGCGCCATGGTCGAGACCGTGCGTGGCGTGGGTTACCGATTCACGGCCAATCCCACGGTGGCAGCCAAGGCGTCTTCCCCGCAGTAGCAAGCCTAAGCCGCAAGCCGCGCGATGCTGTCCCTTCGTGGCGGGTGGTCCACCGTGGGGGCATGCATCCGGTCGGCCTTGCCGTGGCTTTTTGTACTAACATTGTTTCCATGTACTGGCTGGCCTTCGGTTTATCGCAGGTGATCGGCGCAGCCCTGCTGTGGTGGTGGGGCGGCACTTGGCTGCATGCACTCGCCGGCGCCTTGCTGGGGGCTTGGGCATGGTGGTTCATTTACGCTTGGCAAGGCATGCGCTTCTTCCACTGGAGCAAGCAGGAGTCGGCCGAGCCGCGGCGCTTCATCGGCATCTGGGCCAACCTGCAGTATTTCTGGCGCAAGCAGCAGCGCCGCCACCAGTACCAGGAAGAAAAGCTGCGCCGCTACCTGGACGAGATCCGCATGGCCTTGCAGGCCTCGCCCAACGGCGTCGTGCTGCTCGACCATGAATGGAAAATCGAGTGGCTCAATGGCATGGCCGCCGAGCACCTGGGCCTCGACGAGCAGCGCGACATGGGCAAGGTGCTTCTGCTGCTGGTGCGCGACCCTGATTTCACCAGCTACTGCACGGTGGGTGACTTCAGCCAGAGTCTGGAGATGGACAGTCGCATCCTCGATGTCTCCAAGGCACTCGGGCGCCTGCGTCTGGCCGTGCAGATCTTCGGCTATGGCGATGGCAAGCGACTGCTGCTCTCGCGGGACATCACGCACGTGCAAAAGGCGGATGCGATGCGGCGCGATTTCATTGCCAATGTCTCACACGAGATCCGCACACCCCTGACCATTTTCTCTGGCCTGGTCGAGACCCTGCAAACGCTGCCGCTGGCGCCTGCCGAGCAGCAGCGCTACTACGGAATGATGGACAAGCAGGCCCGCCGCATGCAGGTGCTGGTCGAGGATCTGCTGACGCTCTCGCGCCTCGAAGGCAGCCCTTTGCCGAGCCTGAGCGAATTTGTGGATGTCAAGAACCTGCTGCTGCGCTGCCGCGATGAGGCCTATGAACTGTCGGCGGCGCTGGCGCCTGGGCGCAACGTTGCCGTGCATGCGATTCACGTGCGTTACGGCGATGAGCAGGGCCAGTGGCAGGAACTGGCCGCGCCGTCTGGCCGCAAACAGGATGAGAATGCCGCCGAGTCGGCGACCGGCGGCGAATCTGCTTCCGCACTCCAGCCGTTGCCGGTCAGCGCCTGGCCGGCCTCGATGGGGCGGCTGGCTGCCTTCGACAAGGAAATCCACAGCGCATTCTCGAATCTGGTGGCCAATGCGGTGCGCTACACGCCGGCCGGTGGTGTCATTACCCTGCTGTGGCAATGGCATGCCGATGGCAGTGCCAGTTTCGCGGTGCAGGACAGTGGTCCAGGCATTGCCGCCGAGCACCTGCCGCGGCTTACCGAGCGCTTCTACCGCGTCGATCGCAGCCGTTCGCGCGAGACTGGCGGAACCGGTTTGGGCCTGGCCATCGTCAAGCATGTCACACAGCGCCATGGCGGCCGCCTGGTGATCGAGAGTGTGCTCGGCAAAGGATCGACCTTCCGCATCGAGCTCCCGGCGGCACGCCTGCAAACCGTGGTCATGCTGCAGGCCAAGGAGGCCGAGCGCCAGCGCCGCGAGCGCATGCTGGCGGCTTGACAACAGCTCAACCAACGACGACTCCCGCTGATTGGTGGGGGAGGGGCAGGCTCAGCCAGCGGCGAGGGCGCCCTTCGGATGGTGCAGCCGCAGTACCATGCGCAGCAGGCCCGTCAGCAGCGCGGCGGTGATGGCCAGGCCCAGCGCGCTGGCGGCCCAGAATGGCCAGGGTGCCTGCTGGGCCGGCCAGCCGGCCAGGCCGTGATAGGCCAGCCAGTAGCCGCCGGCCACGCCGAAGCCCCACAGCATCACCGGGTAGATCAGCAAAGGTGCGAGGGTGACACGCCAGCAGCGCAGCAGAAAGATGCACATCAGCTGCAGGCTGTCGGCGAGATGGTAGATGCCGATCCATGGCAGCAGTGCGCTGCTGAGGGCGTGCACGGCGGCATCGTCGGTGTAGTGCGCCGTCAGCGACCCGCGCGCCACCAGCAAAGTGGCCGCCACAGCGATGGACATCAGCACCGAGAAGCCCAGGCAGCGCCGTGCCAGGCGCTGGGCCAGTGCCTCGCGGCCGGCGCCGCGCCAGTAGCTCACCCGTGCGCTGCTGGCGATCGCCAGTGACAACGGGAACATGTAGGCGATGCCGGCGAAGTTGCTGGCGATCTGGTGGGCCGAGGCGGCCACTTCGCCCTGGCGCGCGATCAGCAGGGCCATCAGCGCGAACGAGGTGATCTCGACAGCGGCGGCGAGGCCGGCTGGAATCGCCAGCCGCATGAAATGCCGCTGGGCTGGCCAGTCGAACGCCTCGGGACGCCGCCACAGCCGCAGGCGCTGGTAGCGCCGGTGGCGCAGCAACAGCGTGAGCGCCAGTACCAGCAGGCTGACATGCACCACCAGGGTTGCCCAGGCGCAGCCGGCAATGCCCAGCCCTGGCCAGTCGCCATGCCCCTGGGTCAGCAGGATCGAGAGCGGAATCTTGATGGCCAGGCCCGCCAGTTGCAGCCAGGTCACCAGGTGTGCCATGCCGATCGCCTGGCTGAGCGTGCTGAAGACGCGGTAGCCCAGCGCTACCGGCAAGGCTGCGGCGAGAATCGTCAGGTAGCGCGCCACATCCGCATGGAGACTGCGGGGCACCTCAAAGAAGCCCAGCAGATGGCGCGCCGAGAGCAGCAGCGCGATGCCGAGCGCCGAGAAGGCAGCCAGCAGATACAGGCTTTGGCGCACCGAGGCGCCGACCGAGGCAGTGCGGCCGGCACCGAGCAGTTCGGACCAGACCGGCTGCAGTGCCTGGATGGCCGCCAGCAGGCTGATGTAGACACTGATGAAGACGGCCGCAGCCACCGACAATGCCGCCTGGGCCTCCACCGAATGGCGGCCGGCGACGATGGTGTCGGTGATGCTGTACGCCATGGTGGCCAACTGGCCGACCAGCACGGTGGCGGTCTGGCGGGCGATCCAGGCGGGCTCGGACCGGGCGGATAGGCCTGGAGGGGGGGCGTCCGGCAACGCGGTGTCCTTGAACAGGGCCCGTTCAGCGCGCCATCAAGGCGTCGCCGCCGCAGCCGGGGTGGCCCCTGCCGCAGCGGGCACGAACAGCACGATGGCTTCCTGGCTGGTTGGGCGCTCCACGCGCACCAGCTGCTGCCAGCCCCGCGCGAGCAGTTGCGGCGCATGACGCCAGAGCTGGTCGGCCGCGACCATGCTCATGGTGCATTGGCCGGGAGCCTGCACGGTGTCGGACTGGGGCCGCAATGGCCAGTCGGTCTGCGCGCTGAAGGCGGCCAGTTGCGGGCCGCGCAGGCCATGGGGCTGGATGCAGGTCACGTCAGCAGGAACGTGTTCGGCGAGCTTGTCGATCTGCGGCTGGTAGCTGCGGCCATAGTCCAGCATGGGCAGCCACAGGCTCATCACCAGCACCAGGCACCAGGTGGCGCCGCTGGCGGGCAGCACCAGGCTCTTCCACAGTGCCGAGCGGTGCCGGCCGGTGCGCCAGACCACCACCGCCAGCCAGGCGATGGTGATCGCCGCGGCCACCAGAAAGGCCAGCCAGGAGAATTGCGGCACGTATTCCGGGGCCAGCCTGGCCACATTGGCAGCGGGTTTGGCCGGCACGCCGGTTTGCGTGGCGGTCCACACCACCCAGATGGTGATGCCGCAGACCGTGAAGAAGATCAGCGTGAACCAGTCGATCAGCGAGGAGACGCTGCGGCGCATGGTGGGCAGAGCGAACGCCGCCAGCGTCGCGGCCATCGGCAGTCCGATGAAAAGGGCCCGGTCGACGCTGGAGCCATACAGGCCCAGGCTGCCCAGCAGTGCCACCAGACCGAGCCAGCCGGGCAGCACCAGGTGCAGGCTGGGCGTGCGATTGAAGATCTGCCTGCGCCAGCGCCACAGCGCCCACAGGCACAGTGGCCAGACCGGCCAGCCAAACCAGACCAGCAGGCGCAGCCGGCTGCGCCACTGGTCCAGGTTCGCATCCGGCCACTGCAGCAGCCCGTGCCACAGCCCTGCGGCATGGCCGGCGAGCAGGCTCAGCAGTACGGCGATGCTGGCCATCAGCGGCCAGGCATGCCATCGCGCCGGGACCGGGTTGGTCTGGGTGGCCGCGTGCGGGCGCCGCCCCGGCAGCTCATCGAAAGGGTGGCTGATCTGCATCCACCAGCTCAGCAGCGCGGCGCCGATGCCCATGATGGCCAGCCACTGCATGCCGCCGCTGAGGACCAGCAGGGCACTGCCGGTCAGCAGTGCCAGCAGAGCCTGGCGCGGATGGTAAAAGCCCATGGCAAAGGCCAGCAGCAGGTGGCTGGCGCCGGCCAGCAGCACCACGCTGGCGGTGGTCTCGTGCGAGAACTGGGCAAAACCCAGGCAGGCAATCAGCGCGAGCACGCTGCCATCGGCGATGGCGCGTCCATAGTCCACCGGGCTGGCCTCGCCACCAAAGGCAAAGGGCACGGGCTGGGCATCGCGGGTGCGTGCCAGGAAATAGGTGGCCCACCAGACCAGCATGAAGGAGAGCAACACCAGCAGCATGAAGGGGATGCGCACCGCCAGCTCGGGGTCGAGCCATTGCGGCCGCAACTGCAGCGCTGCCGCTCCCAGCCAGATCGGCAGCAGACTGCTGGCGGGCTCGAGCGGCAGGCCCAGCAGTTCGGGTGACAGCCAGCGCGTCTTGCCCTGAGCGAGTGCCTGCATGAAGCCATAGGCCAGCACGTCCTCGTTCTTCCAGGGGTGGCGCCCGATAAAACCCGCCAGCACATAGAGCACACACAGCAGCCAGAGCAGTGGCCGGGGCAGGCGCCGCACGGCGGACTGGCTGACGAGGGCGGGGGAGGGAAACTTCACGCGTTGAGACCCAGAAGAGACAATCGGGATGGATGGGTGGCAGGGCGGCGGGGACCGTTGCCGCAGCCGTGCCGCGCCTGGCAGGCCGCTATTGTGGCAACAAAAAAGCAGCGCGGCGCGAACCGGGCTGCTTGCTGGCGACGGTGGCGGGGCTTACTTGCTGGCCGTCTTGCTGTAGCGGTTGCGGAACTTCTCGACGCGACCACCCATGTTGTCCACCGACTTTTGAGTGCCGGTGTAGAAGGGATGCGACTCGCTGGAGGTATCGAGCTTGAAGAGCGGCAGCTCACGGCCGTCTTCGGTGGTGCCGGTTTCTTTGGTGGCGACGGTGGAGCGGGTCACGAACTTGAAACCGTTGGAGAGATCCACGAACAGGATTTCGCGGTATTCGGGGTGGATGCCTTCTTTCATGGCGCTGCTGTTTCTCTTTGCTTGCTTGGAATCGAGGGCAAGTGCCTCGCGCCAGCCACATGCAGCACCCATTGCCGCAGCACTTAGCGCAGAAAACAAAAGATTATCCCACGGTTTTGCAGGAATGCCAAGTGTGCGGGCTGGCGGCCCACCAGCGCATTGTCAAGGCATGCGTGCGAGCGCTGTCATGCATCTGAAACAAGCCGGCAATAGCATCGCGGCCCATCATGAAGGACTTCTCCTCGCAAAGCGCCGCTGGCGTGTCGGTGACCGTGCAGGCACTGGGGCGCCGCTTCGGCGACTTCCAGGCACTTGCCGGGGTGGATTTTGCCTTGCCGCCAGGGCGTGTGCTGGCCTTGCTGGGGCCGTCGGGCTGCGGCAAGTCGACTCTTCTCAAACTGCTGGCGGGGTTGGACCGTCCCAGCGCCGGCAGCATCCATTTCGATGGCCGCCTGGTGGCCAGTGCGAGCGTCTGCGAGCCTCCGCAGAAGCGGCGCCTGGGCATGGTGTTTCAGGACTATGCCCTGTGGCCGCACATGAGTGTGCAGGACAACATTGCCTTTGCATTGCAGATGCAGCGCATCGAGCCGCGCGAGATCGACGCCAGGGTTGGGCAGGTGCTCGAGCGCGTGGGTCTGGTTGGGCTGGGCAGCCGCACGCCCGCGGCACTTTCGGGCGGCCAACAGCAGCGTGTGGCGCTGGCGCGCGCCATCGTCGCGCAACCGGCACTGCTGCTGTTCGACGAACCGCTCTCCAATCTGGATCGCGATTTGCGCGAGAGCCTGTGCACCGACATTGCCGAACTGCTGCGCGAGCTGGGCACCACGGCCGTGTATGTGACCCACGATCATGAAGAAGCCTGCGCCATGGCCGACGAGGTGGCGGTGATGCTCCGCGGCCGCATTGCGCAGCGGACCAGTCCGCAGACGTTGTGGAGCGAGCCGGCCAGCCTGGAAGTGGCGCGTTTTCTCAAGCTCGGCGCGCTGGTCGATGCCCGGTGCGACGCCGATGGCATGCACATGCGGGCGCAATCCATCGATGGCCAGCCGGCCCGCCTGCCATGGCCGCTGTCGATGGCGCAGCAAACCGGCGCCAATCGCAGGCCAGGGGCCGGTGCCACCGGCTCACCCGGCCTTTTGCTGGTGCCGCAGACCGCCATCCGTCTGCAGGATGCCGGCTCGGCCCCCCTGGCGGCGCAGGTCGTCGCGCAGCAATACAGCGGTGGTGGGTTTCGCACGCAGCTTGAACTCAGCAGTGGCGAGCGTCTGCAGACGACGGTGCGCGAGCGCCTGCAACTGCGCGCGGGCATGGTGGGCCTGTGTCTGGACCCCGCACAGCTGCGCTGGTTCGCGGCGGATGACCGGCCCTAGCGCCGAGGCACCAATCTCCGGCGCTGGCACACCGATCAGGCATGGTCGAGGGGCAGGACTGCGGCGGTCACCCGCCCGTCGCATCCACATTCCTGTTTCTGTCCCTGCGCCCCAGCAACATTCTTTTCTTGTTCAAACCTGCACCCAACCAAAGGAAACACATGCCCCGCTTCATCCAATCCAACATCGCCAAGGCCTTGGCGCTTATTGGCCTGGCCGCCTCTTCGGGGGCCAGTTTTGCGCTGACGGTCTACACGGCCGGGCCGGAAGGGCTGATCAAGGATCTCGCGGCCGGTTTCGAGGCCGAAAGCGGCATCAAGGTGGATTATTTCCAGGGCACCACCGGCAAGGTCATGGCCCGTCTGGAGGCCGAGGCGGCCAATCCTCACGCCGATGTCGTCATCTCGGCTTCGTGGGACAGTGCCGTCGATCTGGAGCAGCGCGGCTGGCTGCTGAACTACCAGAGCCCGAACGCCGCCTCGGTGCCCGCTGCCTACAAGGCGCCCGGCTATGTGGCGCAGGGCCTCTCGGCCCTGGCGATTGCCTGGAATCCGGCCAGCGGCACGCCCCGGCCCGCCGACTGGGGCGATCTGGCCAGCCCGGCGTTTGCAGGCAAGGTGAACATGCCCGATCCCAGCCAGTCCGGCACGGCGCTGGAACTGCTCTCGGGGCTGGAGGCCGCACATGGCGCGCAGGCTTGGCGCCTGTTCGGCGAGCTCAAGGCCAATGGCATGAACATCGCCGGTGCCAATGCGCAGGCGCTCAACCCGGTGCTGCAGGGCGCCAAGGCGGCGGTGTTCGGCGCGGTCGATTACATCACCTACGGGGCCCAGAGCAAGGGCGAGAAGATCGAGATCATCTTCCCCAGCAGCGGCACGGTGGTGGCGGCGCGGCCGATGATGATCCTCAAGGGCTCGCGCCAGCAGGACGAGGCCCGGCGATTCGTCGACTACGTGCTGTCCGAGCAGGGGCAGCAACTGGTGGCCAAGACCTTCCTGATTCCGGCCCGCACCGATGTCGCGGCCCAGCGCCCCCCGCTGGCCGAGATCCAGGCCCTGCCGACGGCGGACGAGGCCGAGCGGGCCGGTCGCGATGCGCTGCTCAAGCGCTTCTCCGAACTGTTCCTGCGCAAGTGAGCGAGGCCATTGGAGGCCAAGGGCCCGGGCAGGCGGATGCAGGTCGGTCTGCACCGCTTGCCGGGTTCTGATTGAAAGGCGGTTGCGAGGATGGTTTCTTCCCGTTGGCTGATCGGGCTGTGCAGTGGCGGCCTGGCGCTGCTGGTGGGCGTGCCCCTGTTGTTCGTGCTGCTGCAGGCGGTGTTCCCGCAACTGGCGCAGGGCTCGCTGGCCACGCCGCTGGCGCATCTGGGGCAAACGCTGGGCGAGGGCGCGGTGCTGGAGTTGACGGGCAACACGGTCAAGCTCGGGCTCGCAGTGGTGGTGCTGGCGGCGCTCATCGGTGCGCCACTGGGCGTGCTGCGCGGCCTCTTCCAGGTGCCCGGGCAACGGCTCTGGGATCTGGCCTTTCTGGTGCCCTTCATGGTGCCGCCCTACATCGCGGCGATGGGCTGGATTCTGCTGCTGCAGCCCAGTGGCTTCGGTCAGCAACTGGCGGGCTTTCATCTGGCGCCGTTGCTGTTCTCCTTTGCCGGGGTGGTGCTGGTCATGGCGCTCAACCTGTTTCCGGCGGTGTATTTCGCGGTCTCGCGCGCCGTGGCCAGCCAGGGTGTGCGCCTGGCCGATGTGGCGCGCATTTTTGGCGCCAGCCCGTGGCGCGCCTTCGTGCGCGTCACGCTGCCGCTGACCCTGCCGGCACTGGCCGCCAGCCTGCTGCTGGTGTTCGCGGCCAGCATCGAGGAATATGGCACGCCGGCGGTGCTGGCCTCGAATGCCGGGTTCTTCGTGCTGGTCACCGGCATTGAACGGCGTTTTTCCGACTGGCCGATCGACCTGCCTGGCGCTGCGCTGCTGTCGGTCATTCTGATGCTGCTGGCGCTGACAGCTTTTGTGACGCAGCGCTGGCTGACGGCCGGGCGCGACTATGCCACCCAGACCGGCAAGCCCGCCGATGTGTCGCCGCGGCCGCTGGGCGCCTGGCGCTGGCCGGTGTGCGCGCTGTTTTTGCTGGTGGCGCTGGTGGCCACGGCGGCACCACTGCTGGCGATTGCCGCGACGGCCTTCACGGGCACGCTCTCGGGCGGGCTGACACTGGAGAACCTGTCGCTGCGGCACTTCACGGAGCTGTTCGGGCAGGGCTCGCAGGCGCTGTCGGCGCTGGCCTTCAGTTTTTCACTGGCGATTGGCGCAGCCCTGCTGACCGGGCTGTTTGGCGCCATCCTGGCCTATGCGGTGCTGCGGGTGCCGGGCCGCGCGGCGGCGTTGCTGGATGCGCTGAGCATTCTGCCCAATGCCATGCCGGGCATTGTCGTGGCCGTGGGGCTGATTCTGGCCTGGAACCAGCCCTGGCTGCCGTTCACGCCCTACAACACCTGGATGATCCTGCTGCTAGCCTATGCCTGCCTGCTGCTGCCGTACCCGGTGCGCTATGCCCATGCGGCGCTGCGCCAGATCGGCACCAACCTGGAGGCCAGCGCCTTCGTGCATGGGGCAGGGTTCTGGGTCACGCTGCGCCGCATCGTACTGCCCTTGCTGGCACCCAGCGTTGGCGCGGCCATGCTGCTGGTGTTCGCGATCGCCTCGCGCGAACTGGTGGCCTCACTGCTGCTGGCGCCGACGGGATCGCAGACCGTCTCGCTGTTCATCTGGCGCCAGTTCGACCAGGGCTCGGTTGGCCAGGGCATGGCGATGAGCCTGCTGACGATCGCCATCACCTGCTTGCTGGTGGCCGGGGCGCATGGCCTGAGCGTGCTGTCCGAGCGCCGCCGCCGGGCCTTGGCGTGAGCCTGTTTCGGGAAAAGATCGTCAGCAGGCCCTGAGCTCACTCGATTTCGGCGATCAACTCAACCTCCACGGCGGCGCCCAGTGGCAATTGCGCCACGCCGAAGGCGCTGCGGGCATGCGCGCCCTTTTCGCCAAAGACTTCAGCCAGCAGTTCGCTGGCGCCATTGGTGACGAGATGGTGTTCGGTGAAGTCGGGGCTGGAGTTGACCAGGCTGAGCACCTTGACAATGCGCTTGACGCGGTTCAGATTGCCGCCGGTGGCCGCCTGCAGCGTGGCCAGCAGGTCGACGGCGGCAGCGCGTGCAGCGGCATGGCCTTCGGCGGTGTCGAGCTCCTTGCCGAGCTGGCCGGCCCAGACGGCGCCATTCTTCTTCGAGATGTGGCCGCTCAGGAAGACCAGATTGCCAGTCTGCACATACATGACGTAGGCTGCTGCCGGTGTGGCAACGGCGGGCAGTTCGATGCCCAGGGTTTCGAGCCTGTCATAGACACTCATGGAAAAACTCCTTCAAATGGATGGGGGTGCGGTCGATGATATACGCGATGCCGGCAGTCCGGACGGGCGGCAGCAGATGCGGGAGGGATGCAGTGAATGGGTAGTGGAGTGGCCCTGGCACTGGCGGCAGTGGCTGGTGTGGCGCTGCAGTTGCAGCAGGCTCGGCTGTGGCCCTGGCAGGCCTACGCCGGTTTGCTGGCGGTGGCACTGCTGGTGCTGCCGTGCCTGCTGGTGCTGCTGCGCCGATGGCAGGCTGGTGCGCAGTGCTGGCGTGGCGCTGGGCGCGGGCTGCTCTGGCTGCTGGTGCTGCTGTTCTTCTTTGCCTGGCCAGGCCTGCGTGCATGCTGGTTTGCACGCGATGCACTGCCGGACGCGCTCGATGGCAGTGACGCGCTGGTCATCGGCGTCGTGGCGGCCATGCCGCGTCTGCAGCCCGATGCGCAGCGGCTGCGCCTGGCCGTCGAATCGGCGCAAACGCGCGATGGCAGGCCGCTGCGCTTGCCGCCACGCATCGAACTCAGCTGGTATGCCGTGCCGACTGCCGAGCGCTTTCGGCAGGGGCCACAGGCGCTACAGGACGCGCAAGCCATGCATGCCGTGCGGCAGCAGGTCCGCCAGGCGCTGCCGCAACTGCAGGCTGGCGACCGCTGGCGCTTGCCGCTGCGCTTGCGCCAGCCCAGCGGCAGTCTCAATCCGCTGGCGTTCGATTATGAGCGCTGGCTGTGGGAGCAGGGCGTGCAGGCCACGGCCTATGTGCGGGTGGCGTCGCCGGATGACGCGGCCGGGGGCTGGACGCCGCAATGGCTGGGAGATTCCGGGCGCTTTCGGCTCGAACGCTACAGGCAGCAGGTGCGCGATCGCATCGAGACGTACCTGGATGGTCACGGCGACAGCTCGCCCTGGCGCCGCAGTGCCGGTGTGATCGCCGCGCTGGTGACGGGTGAGCAGCGCGCCATTGACCAGCAGGACTGGGAGGTGTTCCGCATTACCGGCGTGGCGCATCTGATGGCCATATCGGGCCTGCATGTGACCATGTTCGCCTGGCTGGCCATGCAGGCCGTGGGGTGGTTGTGGCGTCGCTCGGGCCGGCTCATGCTGTGGGTGCCGTTGCCGGTGGCGGCCATGTGGGGAGGGTTGACGCTGGCGGCGGCCTATGCCGTGTTCAGTGGCTGGGGCGTGCCGGCACAGCGCACCATCTGGATGCTGACGGCCTGGGTGCTGCTGCGCAGCGCCGGCCTGCGCTGGCCCTGGCATGCCAGTCTGGCCGCGGCGGCCGTGGTGGTGCTGGCCATCGATCCCTGGGCCTTGCAGCAACCGGGCTTCTGGCTGAGCTTCGTGGCGGTGGCCGTCCTGCTGGTGCTGGCTGGCCCGGCCGACGGGCGTGCCAACGCGACCAGTGAGGCGCGCGCGCCCAATGCGAGCCATGTGCCCGATGCGAGCGGTGCGACTGATGGAGCCGATGCCGGGGGCTGGCGCCGCAGCCTGGCCCTGGGCAGCCGCCGGCTGCGGGCCGGGGCCAGGCAGCTTTGGCAATTGCAGTGGCGTCTGACGTTGGTGTTGGCGCCCTTGACGCTGGCCTTGTTCGGCCAGGTGTCGGTGGTGGGGTTGCTGGCCAACCTGGTGGCCATTCCGGTCGTGACCCTGCTGGTGACGCCACTGGCCATGCTGGGGGTGCTGCTGGGGCCTGCCTGGCTGGTGGCCGCGCAGTTGATGCAGTGGCTGGGCGGATGGTTGGAGTGGCTGGCGCAGTGGCCGCTGGCGGCATGGCGGGCACCGCAGATTCCTTGGTCGCTGGCCTTGCTGGGGGCGGCTGGCGCCGTGTTGCTCACGGTACGGGTACCGCTGCCATGGCGGGTATTGGGGCTGCCATGTCTGGTGGTGGCCTTGTTGTGGCGCCCCGTTGCACCGAAGGAGGGCGAATTCCGAGTGTTGGCGCTGGATGTGGGCCAGGGTGGCGCCGTATTGGTGCAGACGCACCGACATGTATTGCTCTATGACGCGGGGCCGCGCTACGGTGCCTACGGGAATGCGGGCGAGCGGGTGATCGTGCCCGTTATGCAGGCGCAGGGGCTGCGGCCGGATGTGCTGGTGCTCAGCCATGGCGATGATGACCATGTGGGCGGTGCCTGGGACGTGCTGCGGACTTTTGCCGGCACCGAGGTGCTGGCCTCGTTTGGTGCGGACCGGTTGAACCGGCCGGCATCGGAGGGGCTTTCGCCGCCGCCCTGGCGCTCCTGGATGCACTGCCAGGCCGGCCAGTCCTGGGAGCGCGACGGCGTGCGCTTCGAGTTTCTGCACCCACCGGCGTGGCTGCTGGCGCAAAGTGAAGCGGCCGGACCCATGCCTGCGCAGGTGCTTCTGGGCAGGCCGGCTCCCCGTGTTTCAACCAATTCCCTGAGCTGCGTGCTGCGGGTAAGCTCGCGCCATGGCGTGACAGCGCTGCTGACGGGCGACATCGGCCGCACCGAGGAACTGGATTTGTGGGATCTGCAGCGACCGGCGCTGGCAGCCCACTGGCTGCTGGTGCCGCACCATGGCAGCGGAGGCTCGTCCTCGCGGCGCTTCATCGACGCGGTCGGCGCGCGCTTCGCAGTGGCCCAGGCGGGGCACCGCAACCCGTTTGGACACCCGGCCGAGGCCGTGGCGCACCGATATGGTGAGGCTGGTTCGGCGTTTTTTGCGACACCCCAATGTGGTGCATCCGAATGGCAATCGGCACAGCCTGATGGGCTGTTGTGCGAGCGGGTGCGCAGCAGGCGATACTGGCACCGTTGAAACAAGTGCTGGCTGCCAGATGCGCTTGCATTTGATTGACAAATACTGGCGAGCTATTTGCTAGATTGATCAGACCGGAACCCGGGAAAGCAAAGGCATTCACATGACAATTTTTGATGAGATGTACCAATCCCTGCCGATCGAGCAGGCGGCGCCGCGCGAGCATTACCAGACCTATGCCAGTTGGCTCGCCGGCAAGACGAGTGAGGATATGCGTTTGCGGCATGAGGAAGCCGAAGTCATCTTCCGACAGGTCGGCATCACCTTCGCGGTGTATGGCGAGAAGGATGAAAACGGCGCCGGCACCGAGCGGCTGATTCCGTTCGACCTGATCCCCCGCATCATTCCCGCCCACGAGTGGCAGCGCATGGAACGCGGCCTGGTGCAGCGCGTGACCGCGCTCAACCGCTTCCTGCATGACGTCTACCACGGGCAGGACATCATCCGCGCCGGGGTGATCCCGAGGGAGCTGGTGCTCGACAACACCCAGTACCGGCCGCAGATGCAGGGCGTGGACGTGGCCAACCAGGTGTATTCGCACATTTCCGGCATCGACATCGTGCGCGCCGGCGATGGGGATTACTACGTGCTCGAGGACAACCTGCGCGTGCCCAGCGGCGTGAGCTACATGCTGGAGAACCGCAAGATGATGATGCGGCTCTTCCCCGAACTCTTCAGCGGCCACGCCATCGCGCCGGTGGCGCATTATCCCGACCTGCTGCTGGAGACGCTGCGCGACTGCGCCGGCGACAGCAATCCCGACCCGACGGTGGTGGTGCTCACCCCGGGCATGTACAACAGCGCCTACTTCGAGCACGCCTTCCTGGCGCAGCAGATGGGGGTGGAGCTGGTGCAGGGCCAGGATCTGGTGGTGCAGGACAAGTTCGTCTACATGCGCACCACGCGCGGGCTGCAGCGCATCGATGTGATCTACCGCCGGGTCGACGACGACTTCATCGACCCGCAGGTGTTCCGCCCCGACTCGATGCTGGGCGCGCCCGGGCTCATGGAGGCCTACCGGGCCGGCAATGTCTGCATCTGCAACGCGGTGGGCACCGGCGTGGCCGACGACAAGTCAGTCTACCCCTACGTGCCGGAGATGATCCGCTTCTACCTGGGCGAGGAGCCCATCCTCAAGAACGTGCCGACCTGGCTGTGCCGCAAGCCCGACGATCTGGCCTATGTGCTGGCGCACCTGGAGGAACTGGTCGTCAAGGAAGTGCATGGCGCCGGCGGCTACGGCATGCTGATCGGCCCGCAGGCCAGCCGCGAGGAGATCGAGCGCTTCCGCGCGGCGCTCAAGCACAACCCCAGCGGTTACATCGCCCAGCCCACGCTGAGCCTCTCGAGCTGCCCGACTTACGTGGAAAGCGGCGTGGCGCCGCGCCACATCGACCTGCGGCCCTTCGTGCTCAGCGGCAAATCGGTGCGCATCGTCGCCGGCGGCCTGACCCGCGTGGCCCTCAAGAATGGCTCGCTGGTGGTCAATTCCTCGCAGGGCGGCGGCACCAAGGACACCTGGGTGCTCGAAGACTGGCCCAGCGCCCAGCAGGAACATCAGTGGTACGACCTGCAACAATGAAACCGTGAGGAGAAAAGAACATGCTATCGAGTACCGCTGACCATATTTTCTGGATGTCCCGCTACGTTGAGCGCGCCGAGAACACCGCGCGCATGCTCAACGTCAACCTCGACACGGCCTTGCTGCCGCAGTCGCGCGATGCCATGCTGCAGGGCTGGATGGGCATTCTGTCCATCAGCGAGCTGCAGGACGACTACACCAGCCGCTACGGCAAGATCACGCCCGAGCAGGTGCTGGACTTCATGGTGTTGGACCCGCTCAACCCTTCATCGATCTATTCCTGCCTGCGCGAGGCCCGTGAGAATGCCCGCGCCGTGCGCGGCGCGCTGACCACCGAGGTTTGGGAAAGCCACAACATGAGCTGGCTGGAGCTCGGGCGCCTGGTGCGCGACCCCTCCGGCTTCAAGCGTGACCCGGGCCGCTTCTTCGAGTGGGTCAAATACCGCTCGCACCTCTCGCGCGGCGTGGCGCTGGGCACCATGCTGCAGAACGAGGCCTTCCACTTTCTGCGGCTGGGCACCTTCCTCGAACGTGCCGACAACACCGCACGGCTGCTCGACGTGAAGTTCCACGCGCTCGAGAGCAGCACCGGCCGCAGCGCCCAGGAGCTGCAGCCGCGCAGCCAGATGCAGGAGTACTACCACTGGGTGGCGTTGCTGCGAAGCGTCTCGGCCTTCGAGATCTATCGCCAGGTGTATCGGGACGTGGTCAGCCCCAAGCGCATTGCCGAGCTGCTGATCCTGCGCAGCGACATGCCGCGTTCGCTGCTGGCCTGCCTGACCGAAGTAGTGCGCAATCTCGAGAGCATTGCCAACGACCACTCGGCCAAGACCCAGCGCCGCGCCGGGCGCTTGCTGGCGGACCTGCAGTACAGCACCATCGATGAAATCCTGGCCAATGGCCTGCACGCCTTTCTGGTGCAGTTCCTCGAACGCGTCAATGACCTTGGCGCCGGTGTCAGCAAGGACTTCCTGGTGCATTGATGGAGATGCGGCGCGCGAGGGCGTGCTGCCGCATCCTTGGGATGGCTCTGGAAATCATGGCTGCGACCTTTGCGGGACGCAGCCATGATTCTTTTTCAGGGGAGATCCGCCGTTCTCAAAGCACGCCGGCCAGCGCCAGCAGGAACCACGAGGCCAGCACGGCCTGCACGGCCAGCAGCGCCGCCAGCCAGGTCGGGCGCTGCGCAGCGGCGATGGCATAGCCGGCGTTGAGCAGCAGGCAGATGATGTTGGCCACACCTGCCACCAGGATGGCCAGCGCGCCACCCATGCCGGACCAGAAGCCTCCGCCACTGGGCGAAAACCACAGCCAGATTGCCAGCGGCAGGGCCAGCATGGCGATGCTGACCGACAGCCCGGCCAGCCAAGCCAGCCAGGGTCGCCGCGGACGGATGCCGCGTTGCGGTGCTGAGGTATCGGTGGACTCGGCGGGCATGGGCATGTGAAACGATGGCCGCGAGGCGGGGCGCCGCTCAGCTGTCGGCCAGGCTGAGTGCCTCCTGCATGTCGACGGCGACGATGCGCGAGACGCCGCGCTCCTGCATGGTCACGCCGATGAGCTGGCCGGCCATCTCCATGGCGATCTTGTTGTGGCTGATGTAGAGGAACTGCGTGTGCGCGCTCATGCGCTTGACCAGGCGCGCATAGCGCTCGGTGTTGGAGTCATCGAGCGGCGCATCGACCTCGTCGAGCAGGCAGAAGGGCGCGGGATTGAGCTGGAAAATCGCGAACACCAGCGCGATGGCGGTGAGGGCCTTCTCGCCGCCCGAGAGCAGGTGAATGGTCTGGTTGCGCTTGCCCGGCGGTTGCGCCATGACCTGCACGCCGGCATCGAGGATCTCGTCGCCGGTCATGATGAGCCGGGCCTGGCCGCCGCCGAACAGCTCGGGGAACATCTCGCCGAAGTGCCGGTTGACGGTCTCGAAGGTGTTTTTGAGCAGCTCGCGGGTTTCGGCGTCGATGGTGCGGATGGCGTCCTCGAGCGTCTGCATGGCCTGGTTCAGGTCGCTGGCCTGCGCGTCGAGGTAGTCCTTGCGCTCGCGCGCTTCGCCCAGCTCCTGCAGCGCGGCCAGGTTCACCGGGCCGAGTGCATCGATCTGGCGCTGCGTGCGATCGATCTCGGCCTGCAGGCCCTCGAGCTTGACGCCATGCCCGGCAATGCTGGCGGCCACCGCCTCCTTGTCGGCTTCGGCCTCGAGCAGCAGGTCCTCGAACTGCTGCCAGGCCAGCTGCGCGGCCTGCTCGGCCAGGCGCAGCTCGGTGATGTGCTGGCGCATCGGCTCGAGTGTGCGCTCGAGCTGCATGCGCGCCTCCTCGCCGGCGCGCAACTGGCGCCCCAGCTCGTCATAGTGCTGGCGTGCCGCGCGCAAGGCGTCCTCGCGCGCGATCTTCCGGGCCTCGGCTTCCTCCAGCCCGTCGAGCGCGCCGGTCTCGGCGTAGCGGGCCACCTCGGCCTGCGCGGCTTCCAGCTCGCTCTGCAGGGCCTGCAGCTGCTGGTCGGCAGTGAACAGGTTGCGCTGCAGTTCCTGGCGGCGATGCTGGATGCTTTGCTGGCCGAACTGCGATTCCTGCAACTGCCGCTCGAGCTGGCGCAGTTGCTCGCGTGCCTCGTTGAGGCGGCGTTCGGCAGCGTCGGCCTGCTCGTCGGCCTCCATTTGCTGGCCCTGCAGTTCGGCGAGCTGGGTATCCAGCTCCTCGAAGCGCGCTTCGGCGGCGATGCTGCGCTCCTCCAGTTCCTCGAGCGACTGCTGCATCTCCTGCCAGTCGCCCTCAAGCCGGGCGTTGGCGGTGCGCACCTGCTCGGCCTCCTGGGCGCGCCGCATCACCTCCACCTGCAGTGCATGGGCCTGTTTCTGGGCCTGGTCGGCAGCGTTGCGCTTTTGCTGGATGGCGCTGGCGGCATGCTGGTAGGCGGCCTCGGCCTGGGCCAGCGTGGCGCGGCCATCCTGGACGATGGCGGTCTGGGCCTCGCATTCGCCCTGCAGGATCTCGATTTCCTGCGCGCGCGCGAGCAGGCCGGCCTGCTCGCTGTCCTCGGCATAGAAACCCAGGCTGTGGCGGGTGACGCTGTGGCCTTGCGCGAGCAGGATTTGTTCGCCCTCGCGCAGCTGGCCGCGTGCGGCCAGTGCTTCATCGAGCGCATCGGCGCTGTAGCAGCCGTGCAGCCAGTCGGCCACGATGGCCTGCAGGCGCGCATCGGCGCAGCGAATCCGGCTGGCCAGCGCGGGCAGCCCGAGCGCGGGATGGGCCAACGCGGTCGCATCGGTACCGGCGGCCACTTCGGATTCGGCATAGAACACCAGCTTGGTGGGGGGGCGCGTTTCGGCGCCGGCAAAGCCGCGCACATGGTCGAGCCGCGAGACGGGCAGGGCGGCCATGCGCTCGCGCAGTGCCGCCTCGGCGGCCTGTTCCCAGCCGGCCTCGACCTGCAGGCGCTTCCACAGTTGCTCGAAGTCGGCCAGGCCCTGCGCGGTCAGCCAGGGCGCGAGCTTGCCGTCGGCCTGCACCTTCTCCTGCAGCGCGCGCAGCGCAGCCAGGCGCGCTTCCAGGCTGGCGAGGCGGCCGGCGCTTTGCTGCACGGCCTCCTGGGCGGCGCGGCGCTCATCGTCGAGCTGCGGGATGCTCTGGTCCAGCTCGACCCATTCGGCCTGGGCGAACTCGGCCTCCTCGCGGGCGGCTTCGAGGGATTGTTCGAGCTCTGCCAGACGGGCTTCGTCGACCTGCTGCAGGCCCTGCCGTTCCTGCTGGATGCGCTCCATGCGCATCTGCAGTTGCTGCTTGCGTTCGGCCACGCCGCGCTGCTCGGCGGCCAGCACCTGGAACTGCTGCTGGGTCTGCTGCACCTGCTGGCGGGCCTGCTCGGCGCGCTCGCGGGCGTCGCGCCAGGCCTGTTCCAGCTCGGGAAGCTGCCCGGCCTGTTCTTCCACCTGGGCGGCAAGGATCTCGCTGCGCTCCAACGCGCTGGCGTCGTCGCCTTCGAGGGAGGCCAGCCCTTCGCTGGACTGGCGCGAGGTGCTTTCCCACTGCGCCAGCTGCTGTGCCAGCGCCTGGCTGCGCTTTTCGGCGCGCTGCTTGCCTTCGAGCTCGAAGCGGATCTCGGCCTCGAGCTTGCCGACCTCGGCGCTGGCTTCATAGAGCGCGCCCTGCGCGTCGTTCACGGCTTCGCCCGCGGCGTAGTGTTGCTGGCGCAGCTCTTCGAGGCTGGCGGTGGCCGTTTCGATCTCGGCGGCCTTGGCCTGCAGCCCATCGACGGCCTGCTGGCCCTGCTGGCGAGCCTGTTCCAGTTCGCCGGCGGCCTTCTGCTGGCGCAGCAGCCACAGCTGCTGCTGGGCCAGGTGCAGGCGCGCCTGCATGTCGGTGTAACGTGCGGCCACCTCGGCCTGCGCTTCGAGCTTGCCCAGGTTGCTGGTGAGCTCGCGCAGAATGTCCTCGATGCGGGTGAGGTTCTCGCGGGTGTCGGCCAGACGCGCTTCGGTTTCCTTGCGGCGCTCCTTGTATTTGGAGACGCCGGCCGCTTCCTCGAGGAACAGGCGCAGTTCCTCCGGCTTGGATTCGATGATGCGGCTGATCGTGCCCTGGCCGATGATGGCATAGGCGCGCGGGCCCAGGCCGGTGCCGAGGAACACGTCCTGCACGTCCTTGCGGCGCACCTGCTGGCCGTTGATGTGGTAGCTGCTGCCGCCCTCGCGGGAGAGTATGCGCTTGACGGCGATCTCGCCGTACTGGCCCCACTGGCCGCCGGCGCGCTGGCCGCTGTTGTCGAACACCAGTTCGACGCTGGCGCGGCTGGCGGGCTTGCGGCTGGTGGTGCCGCTGAAGATCACGTCCTGCATCGACTCGCCGCGCAGTTCGCTGGCCTTGGATTCGCCCAGCACCCAGCGCACCGCATCCATGATGTTGGATTTGCCGCAGCCATTGGGGCCGACCACCCCCACCATCTGCCCGGGCAGCAGGAAGGTGGTCGGTTCGGCAAAGGACTTGAAGCCGGCGAGCTTGATGGAGTTGAGGCGCACGGAAATGATCTGGGAAAGGGTTGGCCGAAGCCCAGCCAAAGCCGCCAATGTTAATGGAAAAGCCTCTGGCGCAATACTTCCCGTGCCCCTGTATCGGGGAAGCACAAACCGATGACAATACGGCCTGATGCAAACCCTTCTTTATGTGTTGACCGCCTTGCTGGCCTTGCTGACCGTGCTGCCCTGGTTCAAGGCGCGTGCATGGTGGGTGCGGGTGTGGGACTTTCCGCGCGCGCAACTGGCGGTACTGCTGGCGCTGGCGCTGCTTGGGCAGGGCCTGGTACTGGACTTTTCGCGGCCACCAGCCTGGCTGGCTGCCGGTGCAGCGCTGGCCTGCCTGCTCTACCAGTGCTGGTGGATTCTGCCCTACACGCGGCTGTGGCGGTCGGAGGTGCGCTGGGCCGATGCCGGCGACGATGGGCCGCGGCTGCGCATGCTGGCGGCCAACGTGCTGATGACCAACCGCCATGCCGATGCGCTGCTGGAGCAGGTGCGCCAGTACCGGCCCGATGTGCTGGTGACGCTGGAGACCGATGCCTGGTGGCAGGCCCAGCTGGCCCCGCTGGAGGTCGACTACCCCTACCGCATCGCCTGTCCGTTGGACAACCTCTATGGCATGCACGTGTATTCGCGCTTGCCACTGCACGAGGCGCGAATCGAATATCTGGTCGAACCGGACATTCCCTCCATGCATGCCAGTCTGCAGTTGCGTGAGAACCTGCGGGTGCGCCTGCACTTTCTGCACCCGGCGCCGCCGAGCCCGACCGAGAACGATGAATCGACCGAACGGGATGTGGAACTGCTGATGGTCGCCAAAAGCCTCGAAAGCGAGACGGGGCCGGTGGTGGTGGCCGGTGACCTCAATGACGTTGCCTGGTCGCCGACCACGCGGCTGTTCCGCCGGATCAGCGGGTTGCTCGACCCGCGTGTCGGGCGCGGCATGGTCAACAGCTTTCACGCCAGGTACTGGTTTGCGCGCTGGCCGCTTGACCATTTCTTCCACAGCGACGATTTCGAGCTGGTGCGCATCGCCCGCCTGCCGGCGATGGGCTCCGACCATTTTCCGGTGCTGATCGAACTGCAGTACCACCCCTCGAATGCCGCGCAGCAGCAAGGCTTGCAGGCTGATGCGGCCGACCGGGCCGAAGCGCGCGAATTGCTGGCCGAGGAAGGCGCCAGCGCCGGGGACGTGCCCGAGCCTACGGCATCGGTGTGAGAGCGTTGTTCACGGTCTCGGCGTCTCGGCGCGCTTGCTGTTGCACCCGAAGGGCATGGCGCAGCCATGCGGCTGCGTGGCAAGACTATGAACACGCTCCCAGGCCGTCCGTGAAGCCGTTCTGGCGCCAGGCCTCGAAGACGGTGACGGCCACGGCGTTCGAGAGATTGAGGCTGCGCTGACCGGCGCGCATCGGCAAGCGCAGCCGCTGCGCAGCGGCAAAGGAGTCGCGCAGCGCAGCGGGCAGGCCCTGGGTCTCGGAGCCGAACACCAGCCAGTCGCCGGGCTGGAAGGCGACCTCGAACAGATTGCGGCTGCCGCGCGTGGTCATCGCGAACAGGCGCGTGGGATCGGGCCGCTGGTTCTGCAGAAAGGCCTCCCAGCTGGCGTGGCGCAGCAGCGTGGCGTATTCGTGGTAGTCGAGTCCGGCGCGACGCATGTGCCGGTCTTCCATCGAGAAGCCCAGCGGCTCGATCAGGTGCAGCTGGCAACCGGTGTTGGCGCTGAGGCGGATGACGTTGCCCGTGTTGGGCGGGATCTCGGGGTGGACCAGGACGATGTTGAACATGGCGTGTGCAATGCGCAGGCAGCTGCCCGCATGAGAGGCGGAGTCTACGGCCTGTCGAGGCGCATGAACGTGGATGGGGGGATGGCGGCGTCATGCCCTGGTGCCGGGACGGTGCGCGATTTTCCTTCAAATGGTGCAGGCATGGGAAATGCCTGTTTGGGATGCACCATGATTGGACGGAAAGAAGGAGCACCATAGCCCATCCTCCGCTGTGAGTCTGGGTGGCATGGTTTGTGCTTGATGGTTGGCATCGACTGGTCAGACCGGTCAGACCAGAAACCAAGCATCTTCAGATTGCCATGACGCGCCTTGCCAACACTGCTGCATTCACCTTGCAGCAACGCATCTTCTCCGGGGAGTACCCCGCGGGCAGCCTGTTGCCGTCCCAGCGGCAGCTTGCCGAGGAACTGGAAATCAGCAGGGCGTCGCTGCGCGAGGCGCTCTCGATGCTCGAGACACTCGGCCTGATGCAGGTGCTGCCCGGCAAGGGCATGCGGGTGCGCGGCGCCGGGCAGAGCATGTCGCAGCCGCTCAAGGCCTTCACGCTGCCCGGGCAGACGCTCAATCTCAGCCCCGCGCAATTGATCGAGCTGCGTCTGGTGGTCGAGCCCGCCTGGGCGGCTCTGGCGGCGCGCCACTGCACGGCGGCGGCGCATGCCGAACTGGAGGATGTGCAAAGCGCCTTTGTCGCCGCACTGGCGCAGCACGACTTGCAGACGGCCGCCAGGATGGACTTGCGGTTTCACCGCCTGCTGTCACAGCAATCGGGCAACCCGGCGCTGCAGGGCCTGTTTGCGCAGCTGGATGCAGCCATCCACTACAGCCTGCAATTGCCCTTCACGCAACTGGAGTTGCAGCAGGCGCCGGCCGATGAACATGCCGCGATCGTGCAGGCCATCGTGGCCCGCGACGAGATGGCAGCGGCATCGCTGATGCGCGATCACCTGTTGTCGGCGGCGCGCCGCAGCCGCCTTGATCGACCAGCCGGCGTCGAAGACACGCCCTGGCTTTGCACTTCCGGTGCCTAGTGCCCAGGCATTGGTGCCGATCCGTTTTTTCCCGCCAACCCAAGGAGTTGTTCCATGTCCCGTTCTTCCCTGTTGTCCCGTCGCCTGGCCCTGCAGGCATTGGCTGCCTGCGCGTCCATCGGCATGATGGCCGGTGTCCATGCCGATGTGCTCGAAAAAGTGCAGAAAGCCGGTGTGATCCGCGTGGCGATCCCGCAGGACTTCCCGCCCTTCGGCTCGCTCGGCTCCGATCTCAAGCTGCAGGGCTATGACATCGACATGGCCAATCTGGTCGGCCAGGAGCTGGGCGTCAAGGTCGAGCTGGTGCCGGTGACCAGCACCAACCGCATTCCCTACCTGACCACCAGCAAGGCCGACATCGTGATCTCCTCGCTGGGCAAGAACGCCGAACGCGAGAAGGTGATCGACTTCACCAAGGCCTATGTGCCGTTTCCCAAGAGCGTCTATGGGCCCGCCAACGTGGCCATCAGCGGCCCCGCCGACCTGGCAGGCAAGACGATTGGCGTCACGCGCGGCTCCACCGAGGATCTGGCGCTGACAGCGCTGGCGCCCAAGGACGCCACGATCCGCCGCTACGAGGACAACAATTCCACCGCCACGTCCTACCTGAGCGGTCAGGTCGAGCTGGTGACGCTGGGCAACATCGTCGCCAATGCGGTGCGCGAGAAGAGCAAGCAGCGCGACTTTGACGTCAAGTTCGCCGTCGAGGACACGCCTTGCTTCATCGGCGTGGCCAAGGGCGAAGGCGCGCTGGTCGAGAAGCTCAACAGCATCATCGACAAGGCCAAGGCCGACGGGCGCCTCAATGCGATGTCGGTCAAGTGGATGCAGATGGAGCTGCCTGCTTCGCTCTGATTTTTGGCCTGGCCCGCAGTGCGGACCAGGCCCGTCTTACCGCCCCTCCGCCATCAGGGCTTGCGCATGCCCTGATGGCCTTCGACAACGGATCCTCCCATGGCCTATCAGTTCGATTTTCCCGCCGTGTTCGAGTACAGCGGCACGCTGCTGCAGGGCGCCGGCGTGACGCTGGCGCTGACCGCCATCGGCGCGCTCGCCGGCGGCGCCATCGGCGTGCTCGGCGGCGTCTGCCGCGCCTGGCGCATTGCACCGCTGAGCTGGTTTTTCAGCATTTACGTGGAGGTGATCCGCAACACGCCATTCCTGGTGCAGTTGCTGTTCATCTTCTTCGGCCTGCCGTCGCTGGGCGTGCAGATCAATGAGTGGCAGGCCAGCGTGCTGACGGTGGTCATCAATCTCGGTGCCTACATCACCGAGATCGTGCGCGCCGGCATCAAGGAGACGCCGCGCGGCCAGATCGAGGCGGCTTCGGCGCTGGCGATGGGCCGGCTGTCCATCTTCCTGCACGTGGTGCTGCGGCCGGCGCTGCAGAAGGTCTGGCCGGCGCTGACCAGCCAGATCATCATCGTCATGCTGGGCTCGGCGGTGGTTTCGCAGATCGCCACGGAGGACCTGACTTTCGCGGCCAACTTCATCCAGTCCCGCAACTTCCGCGCGCTGGAGACCTACATCATCGTCACGCTGATGTACTTCGCGCTGGCGCTGCTGCTGCGCCAGCTGCTTCTGTGGGTGGGGCGGCGCTGGGTGGTCAATCGCCCGAGCCGTCCGAAACCAACGGCCGTCGCAGGCCTCGTCAAGGGAGGTCAAGCATGATCGCCGATCTCAACTGGCCCGCCTTGCTCTCGGCCCTGGGCCAGGGCCTGTGGGCGACCCTGCGCCTGTCGCTGCTGGCCTTTGTGCTCGGTGGTGCGATGGGACTGGTGGTGCTGTTTGCCCGTGTGGGGAAGAACCGGCTGCTGCAGAAGCTGGCGGTGGGTTGGATCGAGCTGTTCCAGAACACGCCGCTGCTGATGCAGCTGTTCCTGATCTTCTTCGGCCTGCCGCTGCTGGGGCTGGACATCTCGCCATGGATCGCCGCCGCGCTGGGGTTGACGCTCTACACCAGTGCCTATCTGGCCGAGGTCTGGCGCGGTTGCGTGCAGGCCATCCCCAAGGGCCAGTGGGAGGCCTCGGCCAGCCTCGCCATGGGCTATTTCCAGCAGATGCGCCACGTCGTGCTGCCCCAGGCGCTGCGCCTGTCGGTCGCGCCCACGGTGGGCTTCTCGGTGCAGATCATCAAGGGCACCGCCGTGGCCTCCATCATCGGCTTCAGCGAGCTGACCAAGATCGGCTCCATGCTGGCCAACGCCACCTTCCAACCGTTCCTGATCTATGGGCTGGTGGCCCTGGGCTACTTCATTCTTTGCTATCCCCTGTCGCTGTACGCCAAACACCTGGAGAAGAAACTCTATGCCGCTCGTTGATGTCTGTGCCCTGCACAAATACTATGGTGACAACCACGTTCTCAAGGGTATCGACCTGGTGGTCGAGCCCGGCGAGGTGGTCTCGATGATCGGGCGCAGCGGTTCGGGCAAGAGCACGCTGCTGCGCACCATCAACGGGCTGGAGTCCATCAACGACGGCCAGATCGTCGTCGATGGCGCCGTGCTCAAGCCCGACACCGCCATGCCCCAGCAACTGCGGGCGCTGCGCCTGAAGGTGGGCATGGTGTTCCAGCAGTTCAACCTGTTCCCGCACCTGACGGCCGGCCAGAACGTCGCGCTGGCGCCCACGGTGGTCAAGAAGACGCCGCGGCGGGAGGCGAACGACATCGCGCGCGAGATGCTCAACAAGGTGGGGCTGGCAGACAAGTATGATGCCTATCCCGACCAGCTCAGCGGCGGCCAGCAGCAGCGCGTGGCGATTGCCCGGGCGCTGGCCATGCAGCCGAGCGTGCTGTTGTGCGATGAAATCACCTCGGCGCTCGATCCGGAGCTGGTCAATGAAGTGCTGGCGGTGGTGCAGAAGCTGGCCGTCGAGGGCATGACGCTGATCATGGTCACGCATGAGATGCGCTTCGCGCGCGACGTCGGTAGCCGGTTGGTGTTCATGCACCAGGGGCGTATTCACGAGAATGGCAATGCCAAGGAATTGTTCCGCGCGCCGCAGACGCCGGAGCTGGCGGCCTTTCTCGGCTCGGTCCAGTAATCCAACGGAACATCAATGGAGCAGATGCGGCAAATGCCCGTACCAGAAAAGGAACCCATGTTGGCAATCGCACCATCGCCCGGGCCGGGGCCGGGCACCGACGCCTTGCGGCTGGTCGTGCGGCCGCTGGAGGCGGCAAGTTTTGCTCCTTTTGGCCAGGTGATCGAGAGCCGGGGCCACCCTGGCCATCCGATCAATGGCGGGAGCTGCCTGCGTTTTCACGATGTCGCGCAGCCGCTCGCCCATGCCGATGGCCATGGTGACGGGCGCCTTGCCATCAGTCTTTTTGCCGCCCAGGCCGCGCCATGGGAGCAGCCGCTGGAGGAAATGGAGCGCCATCTGCTGGGCTCGCAGGCCTTCGTGCCCATGGGGCAGCGCCTGCCGTTCCTGGTGATCGTCGCCCCGGCAGGCCTTGCTGGCGATGCCCTGCGGCCAAAGCACTTGCAGGCCTTCGTCAGCGACGGTTTGCAGGGCATCAATCTGGCGCCTGGCACCTGGCACCACCCGCTGCGCGCCCTGCAGGAGGGCACCTGGCTGATCGTCGACCGTGTGGCGACGAGCAGCCAGGCGCCGGTCGATTGCGAGGTGGTCGACATCCGCGCCTGGCAACTGCGTTGCCAGGCCGGCTTCAGCAGCCGCGCGTGACCGGCGGATCGTAGGCCCTGGAGCCCTGCGGCGTCTCGGTGTACTTGCCCAGCTCCCACTTGGCGATGGCGTTGCGGTGCACCTCGTCAGGGCCGTCGGCAAAGCGCAGCGTGCGGGCGTTGGCGTAGGAGTAGGCCAGCGGAAAGTCGTCGCACATGCCGCCGCCGCCATGCACCTGCATGGCCCAGTCGATCACCTGGCAGGCCATGCCGGGGGCAACCACCTTGATCATGGCGATCTCGGTCTTGGCGACCTTGTTGCCCGCGTTGTCCATCATCCAGGCGGCCTTGAGCGTGAGCAGGCGCGCCATGTCGATGCGGCAGCGCGCCTCGGCGATGCGCTCCTGGGTGACGGTTTGCTGCGCGATGGTCTTGCCGAAAGCGGTGCGGCTCAAGGCACGGCGGCACAGGTATTCCAGGGCGCGCTCGGCCTGGCCGATGAGGCGCATGCAGTGGTGGATGCGGCCCGGCCCCAGGCGTCCCTGCGCGATCTCGAAGCCGCGGCCCTCGCCCAGCAGGATGTTGTCGGCCGGCACGCGCACGTTCTCGAAGAGGATTTCCATGTGGCCGTGCGGCGCATCGTCATAGCCGAGCACATTGAGTGGGCGCACCACGGTGATGCCCTGGGTGTCGGCAGGCACCACGATCATGCTTTGCTGGGAATGGCGCGGCGCCTCGGGGTCGCTCTTGCCCATGGTGATGTAGACGGCGCAGCGGGGGTCGCCGGCGCCGGAGATCCACCATTTGCGGCCATTGATGACGTATTCGTCTCCCTGGCGCTCGATGCGGGTCTCGATGTTGGTGGCGTCGCTGGAGGCCACGGCCGGCTCGGTCATGGCAAAGGCCGAGCGGATTTCGCCCTCGAGCAGCGGCCTCAGCCAGCGGCCCTTGATGGTGTCGCTGCCATAGCGCGCCAGTGTCTCCATGTTGCCGGTATCGGGAGCGGAACAGTTGAAGACCTCGCTGGCCCAGGTCACGCGGCCCATGATTTCGGCCAGGGGCGCGTATTCCTGGTTGGTCAGGCCCGCGCCGCTGTAGCCCGACTGCTCGGCAGTGTCTACCGGCAGAAAGAGGTTCCAGAGACCCTGCTCCTTGGCCTTGGGCTTGAGATTTTCGATGGTCTGCAGCGGCGTCCAGCGCCTGCCGGCGGCGGTATTGGCTTCGAGTTCCTCCTTGTAGGCTTTCTCGTTCGGGTAGATGTGTTCGTCCATGAAGCGCTGCAGGCGTTGCTGCAGCCCCTTGGTTTTGGGCGAATAGTCGAAATCCATGGTGTGCTCCTCTTGGTGGTGTGTTCTGGCGGTGCGCGGTGGGTAGGTGGCCAGCCGGCCGGCCGGGGGGCCGGCATGGGCTGGAAGGATGGGAAGAAGGCGGGCCTTGGATGCCTTCAGCGTCTGCGTTGCTGGGCCTGTGCCCAGGCCATTTCGGCGAGGGGGCGGGCGTTTTCGCCCTGCGCCCGGGCGCGGGCGCTGCTGGCGAGGCCTTCCTCGGCACGCTTGGCGATGCCCTGCAGGATGGCGGCGAGGCGGAACATGTTGTAGGCCAGGTAGAAGTTCCAGTCGGCCTTGAGCTCTTCCGCGGTGGCAAAGCCGGTGCGCTGGCAGTAGAGCCGGATGTATTCATCCTCGCTCGGGATGCCGAGGCTGGCCCAGTCCAGGTCGGAAATGCCGCGGAACACGCCGCTGGGAATGTGCCAGCTCATGCAGTGGTAGCTGAAGTCGGCGAACGGGTGGCCGATGGTCGAGAGCTCCCAGTCGAGCACGGCGATGGCGTGCGGCGCGGAGTTGTCGAACATCAGGTTGTCGAGGCGGAAGTCGCCATGCACGATGGAACTCAGGCTCTCGTCACGGGCCGAGGCGGGGATGTTGTCGGGCAGCCATTCCATCAGCCGATCCATGGCCTCGATGGGGCGGGTGACGGAGGCGCGATACTGCTTGCTCCAGCGGCCGATCTGGCGCTCGAAGTAGTTGCCGGGCTTGCCGTAGTTCTCCAGCCCGCGCGCCTTGTAGTCGACCGTGTGCAGCGCGGCGATGACGCGGTTCATCTCCAGGTAGATGGCGCGCCGCTCCTGGTTGGTGAAACCGGGCAGGGCCTGGTCCCACAGCACGCGGCCGGCCTTGAACTCCATGATGTAGAAGGCACGGCCGATGACCGATTCGTCCTCGCACAGCGCGTCCATGCGTGGCACCGGCACATCGGTGCCGGCTAGGCCGCGCATCACCGCGAATTCGCGCTCGATGGCATGCGCAGAAGGCAGCAGCTTGGCCTGCGGGCCGGGTTTGGAGCGCATCACGTAGCTGCGCTGCGGCGTGATGAGCTTGTAGGTGGGATTGGACTGGCCGCCCTTGAACATCTCCACCGTGAGCGGACCGGCAAAGCCGTCCACGTGCTGCTGCATCCAGGTGGCGAGGGCGGGCACGTCGAAGGCGTGCTGGGCGCTGACTTCGCGCGTGCCGATGAAATGCTCGAATTCACTCATTTGCCAGGGTCTCCTTGTGTTTGCATGGGGTGCGAGGGAGCCCTGGCGTATGTGTCGCGGCGGTCGGCCGCTAGTCGGCCGCCTCCGATATGCGCAGCAAGGCGTCCCGCTTGAGAATGACCAGTCCGCCGGGCTCGATGCTGATGATGGCCTCGCGCTCCATGCCCTTGAGCTCCTGGTTGACGCGCTGGCGCGAGGCGCCCAGCAACTGGGCCAGCTCCTCCTGGGCCAGTTGCAGGCCGATGCGGATGTGCCCACCCCCGGCCAGATCGGCAATCCCGTAGCTGCGCGCCAGATGCAGCAGCTGCTTGGCCAGCCGCGCGCGCAGCGGCAGGGTGTTGAGGTCCTCGACCAGCCCGTACAGGCCCCGGATGCGCCGCGCGTGCAGGCGCAGAATGGCCTGGTAGAACTCGACGTGGGTTTCGAGGATCTTGAAGAAATCGCTCTTGGAGACGCACACCACGGTGGTCTCGCCATGCGCGTACGCATCGTGGGTGCGCTTGTCGCCATCGAGCAGTGCCACGTCGCCGAACCAGATGCCCGGCTCGACATAGGTCAGCGTGATCTGCTTGCCAGTCAGCGAGGTCGAGCTCACGCGCACCGCGCCCTTGGCGCAGGCGATCCATTCCTCGGGCGTGTCGCCACGCGCGCAGATCAGTCCGCCGTCCTTGTACCGTTTGACGTAAGCGCATCGCAGTATGTCGTGCCGCAGTGAGGGTGAGAGTGTGCTGAACCAGCGACCGGCATTGATCGCTTCACGTTCCTGCATGGTAAGAATCGGTTCGTCCATGGCGTGTCTTTTGAGTGACTGGATGATGAAGGGAGAAGGGTTTTCGCGTCGGTGCCAGGCACCATGGCGGCGGCGCGGAGGCGCGCCGGGTGGCGCAAACGGCATGGTCAAGGCATGGGCCGGGGGTTTGTCTCCATTGGCATGGCGGTTTTTTGGTGTTCTTGTCGGCAGCCATGATAAGGCAAGGACGAACCGCTCACGCGCGCGCTGCCCTTCGTGCTCCTGCGCTCTGCTGGTTCCCCATCCGGGCCGGCTGCCGCCGCGCAGGCCTGGCCTGGGCTGACCTCTGGCAGGCAGCGGAGTCGGCCCCTGCCGTTGTTCAGCAGGGGCCGATCGGGATCGATGGCCAGGTCGCGTCAACAGGCCACAGGGATCGCGAAAAGCGCGTAAACAGGCCCTCAGGGCGCCTGGAAGCCGGGCGGGGGGCGATGACCGCGCCCCATCGATCTTCCAGGGCCGCCCGGTCCGGCGGGGCCGCCGCCATGCGCTCCCCTGGCCTCGCACACCGGCTCGTCGGCTGATCGGCGCACCACCAGCGTCTTGTGGGCGAACATCACGCCATCGTCCATGCGCTGCACATCGAAGAGATAGGGCTGCTTGTCGGTTTCGCCGCCGACCACGTTGTCGGTGTCCAGCGTGGTGTCCGGCTGGCCGAAGCCCTGGTAGAGCGGATGCTGGCCGAAGACATCGGCATTGAGCGCATCGCTGAACAGCAGTTGCGTGATCACGCTGCTGGGGGCGCGGTCATCGGCCAGGTAGTCGCCCAGTTGCACACGCAGGTGGATGTGCACGGCCCGGCTGCTGTACCAGCCGGGATAGCAGGTGTTGAAGTGCACGACGCCGTCGGCATTGCTGCGCTGGTAGCCGCGGAAAAAACGCTTGTCCAGGTCGTCGGCGCTGTTGTTGCACATGCGCATGATCTCGCCCGAATAGCCGCCGGTGTAGTTGGTGTGCCAGACCTCGACCAGCGCGCCGGCCAGCGGCTGGCACCGCGCATCGACCACCCGCAATGCCAGGCGCAGCGGAATGCCGTCCCAGCCGTCGCTGATGTCCTCGCGTTCCGGCGACTCGGTGTGGCAGGGACCGATGGTGGTCATGCAGGTGAGGTGGCAGGCGCCTTGCAGCGAAGCGCCGAAAGGATTGGGGAAACGCGTCCCCGCTCCGATGCTGCGGGTGCCTCCGCCGGCCCATGGGCCCGGCGCGCCGGCCGGTGTTGCTGGCGTGACTGTTGCTGGCGCGGCAGTGACGCTGCTGCGGCAAGCACCCAGCTGCGCCGCGAGCAGCGCGCCCCCGGCCAGTTGCAGCAGGCCGCGCCGGCTGGTGAGGGCCTGCCGGCCGGGTGCGGCGGCCGGTGCTGGAGCGCTGGGCGCCGCGTTGGTGTGGGGGAGGTTTCGGAATTGCTTCATGGCGATTGCTGCCGCGCAGATTGCTGCGCGGCCCTGGCGGTGAAAACGGCTGGCACGCCGGCAGCGGGCGGCCACCGGCCCGATGGTAAGGCGCGCATGCAAAGCTGCGATGAAGATGCCGCTGGCGGTATGTGAAGCCGCCACCCCCGCGAGGAAAAACGTGGATGGGCCGGGCCGCTTCGATTGGCGGCGCGCCTTACTGGTGGCGGGGGATGCTGCATACGCGCAGCACTTCCTCGCCATAGGCATCGAGCTTTTTCGCGCCGATGCCCTGTATGTGCTGCAGCTCGTCCAGGCTTTGCGGGTTGTGCGCGGCGATGGCCACGAGGGTGCTGTCGTGAAAGATCACATAGGCCGGCAGGCTGTGTTCGCGCGCGACTTCGGCCCGCCAGGCCTTGAGATCGGCCAGGCGCGCGCTGGCGGCGGCGTCCAGCGCCTGCGCGGCCTGGTCGGCTGGCCGGCCGGAAGCCGGACGTGTTGGCCGCCGGCTGCCGCGCTCCTGCCGCGGCGCGGCCTGGCGCAAATGGATGGGGCGCTGGCCGGCCAGGATGTCGCGCGCTGCCGGGCCCAGCCGCAGCGTGTTGAAGGCCTCGGCATCGGTCTGCACGGCATCGAGCGCCAGCAGCTGCCGCAGCACGCTGCGCCACTGCTGTTCGGAGAGATCGGCGCCGATGCCGAAGGTGGACAGGCGCGCGTGCTCGTGCTGGTGCACCTTGTCGGTGGCCTTGCCGCGCAGGATGTCGATGATGTGCGCGGCGCCAAAGCCGATGCCGCTTTTCTGTTGCACGCGCCAGACGCAGCTGAGCAGCTTGCGCGCGGCCTCGGTGGCATCCCAGGTCTGCGGCGGGTTCAGGCAGTTGTCGCAATTACCGCAAGGGGCAGACTGCTCGCCAAAGTAGGCCAGCAGGCGCTGGCGCCGGCAGTCGGGTGCCTCGGCCATGGTCAGCAGCGCGTCGAGCTTGCTGCGCATGACCTGGCGGTACTCGGCGCTGGCGGGGCTGTGCGGGTCGTCGATCATGCGGCGCTGGTTGACCACGTCGGCCAGGCCATAGGCCATCCAGGCATCGGCGGGCTGGCCGTCGCGGCCGGCGCGGCCGGTCTCCTGGTAGTAGCCTTCGATGTTCTTGGGCATGTCCAGATGGGCGACGAAGCGCACGTCGGGCTTGTCGATGCCCATGCCGAAGGCGATGGTGGCGGTCATCACCAGCCCGTCCTCGCGCAGGAAACGGTCCTGGTTGCGCTGGCGCTCTTCGGCCGAGAGGCCGGCGTGGTAGGGCAGGGCGTTGACGCCCTGCATGCACAGCCATTCGGCCGTTTCCTCGACCTTCTTGCGGCTCTGGCAGTAGACGATGCCGGCGTCGCCGTCGTGCTCGTCCTCGATGAAGCGCAGCAGCTGCTTGCGCGCATCGGTCTTCTCGACGATCTGGTAGCGGATGTTGGGGCGGTCGAAACTGCTGACGAAAACGCGGGCTTCCTGCAGCTGCAGCCGCTCGATGATGTCGGCGCGGGTGATGGCATCGGCGGTGGCCGTCAGCGCCAGGCGCGGCACACCGGCGTAGCGCTCGTGCAGCAGCGTCAGCTGCCGGTATTCGGGGCGGAAATCGTGGCCCCATTGACTCACGCAATGCGCCTCGTCGATGGCGAACAGGGCCAGCTGGCCACGCTGGTGCAGGGCGTCGAGGAAGTCGAGGAAGCGCGGCGTGTTGATGCGCTCGGGAGCGGCGTAGAGCAGCGTGGTCTCGCCGCGCCAGGCACGTGTCTCGACGGCACGGCTTTCCTCCATTGTCAGGGCGGAGTTCAGGTAGTCGGCCGCCACGCCGACTTCGTGCAGCGCGCGCACCTGGTCATGCATCAGGGCGATCAGCGGCGAGACCACGATGGAGAGGCCATGGCCCATGCGCTGGCGCGCAATCGCCGGAATCTGGTAGCACAGCGACTTGCCGCCGCCGGTGGGCATGAGCACCAGCGCGTCCTGGCCGGCGATGGCGTTGGCCACGATGTCCGCTTGCAGGCCGCGAAACTGCGGATAGCCAAAGGTTTGCTGCAGGATGTCGAGAGCCAGGGAGGAGCCTTGCACGGGGGAGGATGGGTCTGCGGTGATGGATAACAGCCGGCATTATCCCCTGTGTGCCGCTGCCGCCGGGCGAAGGCGGGACCGTTGCATGGCGGTGGTCATGCCCGGCAACCGCGCCGCCGGGGCGACAGCGCGGCCATGCCGGGCGCCGGGTTTGCGGGCAGAATGGCAGCGACCCGGCATGGCCAGCCGCATGCCATGCCCCATCTTCACCATGTCCGATACGATTTCCATCATCTTCCCGGTGTTCGGCCTGATTCTGGCGGGCGTCGTGTGCCGGCGCCTGGATGTGCTCGGACCGGCTGCGGCGTCGGAGCTCAACCGCTTCGTGGTCTGGCTGGCCCTGCCGGCCATGCTGTTCCTGGCAATGGCGCAAGCCGACTGGCAGGCGCTGTACCAGCCCGGCTTCATCGCCACCGTGGCGCTGGGCGGCCTGGGCTTGTTTGCGCTGGTGGCTGCGGTGCAATGGTGGCGCGGCGGCGATCTGGCTGGCGCCACCATGGATGCGCTCACCGGCGCTTACCCGAACAGCGGCTATATGGGCTTTCCGTTGATGCTGCTGCTGTTTGGCGATGCGGCGCTGGTGCCCACCACCATCATGACTGTATTGGTGGTCTGCGTGATGTTCGCCTGTGCGATCTTGCTCATCGAGCTGGCGCGCCAGCGGCAGGCCGCACAGCAGAGCGGAGCCTGGATGCTGGTGTGGAAGGTGGGCGGTGCGCTGCTGCGCAATCCGCTGATCCTGGCGCCCCTCGCCGGTGTGGCGGTGGCGGCGCTGGGCGGACGCCTGCCGGCGGCCGGCACGGCATTCCTGGGCTTGCTGGCCGCCGCGGCCAGCCCCTGCGCGCTGGTGAGCCTGGGCCTTTTTCTTGCCCAGCACATGCGCCAGACCGAAACCGCGGTGGCAACGGAGACTGCGGCCGTCTCGGCGCCTGCGCGCAGCATGGTATGGATGCTGGTGGCGGTGAAGTTGCTGCTGCAGCCCTTGTTGACCTGGCTGTTGGCCGCGCACGTGTTCCGCCTGCCTTTGCCGCAGGCGCAGATGGCCACCATCCTCGCGGCATTGCCGACCGGCACGGGCCCCTACATGCTGGCGGACCTGTATGGCCGTGACGGCACGGTGGCCGCGCGCACGATCCTGATCTCGACGGTGGCATCGGTGCTGACCGTCTCGGCGCTGGTGGCCTGGGTGCGCAGCGGGGCCTGAACCCCTGTCCGGCGGCATGGAGCATCAGGCGCCAGGCGCAGCGAATGCGCCGGACCTTGCTTCAGCGCGGCGTTTGCGAGCCCGGTGCCGGCGTCTTGGGCTGGTAGTCGCACCACTGGCTGACACGGCATTCCCAGCAGCGCGGCTTGCGGGCCTGGCAGACATAGCGGCCCAGCAGGATCAGCCAGTGGTGGGCATGCACGGCGTATTCCTTGGGTACGCGCTTGAGCAGTGCCTGCTCGACGGCCAGCGGCGTCTTGCCGGGTGCCAGGCCGGTGCGGTTGCCGACGCGGAAGATATGCGTATCCACCGCCATGGTGGGCTCGCCAAAGGCGACGTTGAGCACCACGTTGGCGGTCTTGCGGCCCACGCCTGGCAGTTGTTCGAGTTCCTCGCGGGTGCGCGGGATGTCGCCGCCATACTGGTCGACCAGAATCCGGCAGGTGGCCAGCAGGTTCCTGGCCTTGGTGCGGTAGAGACCGATGGTCTTGATGTAGCCCTCCAGCCCATCGAGACCCAGGTCCAGCACGGCCTGGGGCGTGCCGGCCACCGGAAACAGCTTGCGCGTGGCCTTGTTGACGCCGGCATCGGTGGCCTGGGCCGACAGCAGCACGGCCGCGAGCAGCTGGAAGTAGTTGCCGTATTCCAGCTCGGTCTTCGGATCCGGGTTGGCCGCCTGCAGCGCGGCGAAGAAGGGGGCTATGTCGCTTTTTTTCATCGTGGCCCGTGGTGGCACTGCACCCTCTGGTGCAACAGCCTTGAATGTGAACAGCTGCCTGGATGTGGATAGGGCGCACGCTCAAAGGCAAAAGGGACAGCGGCCCGCCCGGCGGGGTGCTGTCCCTTTTGGGAGCGTCCGGGAATCAGTCCTCGTTCTGCTCCAGGAAGCGCTGGGCGTCGAGTGCCGCCATGCAGCCGGTGCCGGCGCTGGTGATGGCCTGGCGGTAGACGTTGTCCTGCACGTCGCCAGCGGCAAACACGCCGGGCACGCTGGTTTGCGTGGCAAAGCCGTGATGGCCGCCGCGCGTGAGGATGTAGCCATCCTTCATGTCGAGCTGGCCCTGGAAGATCTCGGTGTTGGGCGTGTGCCCGATGGCGATGAAGGTGCCCTGCAGCGGGATGTCCTCGGTGCTGCCATCCTGCACATGGCGGATGCGCACGCCCGTCACGCCCGAGTCGTCGCCGAGCACCTCGTCGAGCACGCTGTGGAGCTTGAGCACGATCTTGCCGGCCTGCACCTTCTCCATCAGCTTGTCGATCATGATGGGCTCGGCGCGGAACTTGTCGCGGCGGTGGATCAGCGTGACTTTGCTGGCGATGTTGGAGAGGTACAGCGCCTCTTCCACGGCAGTGTTGCCGCCGCCGACCACGGCCACTTCCTGGCCGCGGTAGAAGAAGCCGTCGCAGGTCGCGCAGGCCGACACGCCCCGGCCCATGAAGCTCTCTTCCGAGGCCAGGCCGAGGTAGCGGGCCGAGGCGCCAGTGGCAAGGATCAGGCTGTCGGCCGTGTAGGTGCCGCTGTCGCCGGTGAGTGTGAAGGGGCGCTTGGAGAGATCGACCTGGTTGACGTGGTCGAAGATGATGCGGGTCTGGAAGCGCTCGGCATGCTTGAGGAAGCGCTCCATCAGTTCCGGCCCTTGCACGCCCAGCGGGTCGGCTGGCCAGTTGTCCACCTCGGTGGTGGTGGTCAGCTGGCCACCCTGGGCCATGCCGGTGATGAGCACCGGCTCCAGATTGGCACGCGCCGCATAGATGGCGGCGGTGTAGCCGGCAGGGCCTGAACCCAGAATCAGAACTTTGGCATGTAATGTATTGGATGTGCTCATGTTTTTTCAACCTGTTTGGCAATCGGATGGCGCAGGCAGGCAGCCTGGGCGATAATCGGGCGCTGACCGTCCGGCGGTGCTGCACCACAGCATTGTAAGAAGTCGGGGCCCCGCCAACATGGCGGGCCGGCAAATCACCGCTGGCGGACATGTGTATCGGGCGCGCGCCGTCCCTCGCGCCCCACTCCCCGCGCCGGGCGCCACATGCGGCTGCTGGCGAGGGCTGATCGACCAACCATGCGTTCTTCTTCGAGTAATACCTTCAATTCTGCGGCGCCGCTGACGCCGCAGGGCTTCTTCAGCCGCTTTGGCCAGGATGTGCTGCTGTTCGCCACCCTGGTCGTCTGGCTGGCCTGGGTGTCGGCGCTGCTCAGCTATGCGCCGCAGGATCCGGCCTGGTCGTCTTCGGGCGCCGGGAGCGGGCAGGGCGTGCACAACTGGCTGGGGCGCCTGGGCGCCTACTGGGCCGACATCAGCTATTTCCTGCTGGGGCACACCGTCTGGGTGCTGGCGGCGGCGCTGGCGCTGCTTTGGTGGTGGGCCTTTCGTGGCTGGCTGCAGGGCAAGAACCAGCCCCGGCCCGATGGCCGCCTGTTGATGGCCCGGCTGTGGACGCGGCGCATCTGGTGGCTGCTGAGCGTGGTGATCCTGTTGTGCGCCTGCGCGGTGCTGGAGTGGACGCGCCTGTACCGCTATGAGGCGCTGCTGCCAGGGCATTCCGGCGGCGTGCTGGGTTACTGGGCGGCGCCGCTGGTGGTGCGCTGGCTGGGTTACACGGGCTCGACGGTGGTGGCCATCGTGATCGCGCTGCTGGCATTCTCATGGGTGCTGGGTTTCTCGTGGGGCCGGGTGGCCGAGCGCTGCGGCGCCTGGGTGGAAAAGTGGGTTGACCGTGTCCGCCTCATGCGTGAGCGCGTGCGCGATGCCCGTGCCGGCCGCCGCGCCCAGCGCGAGCGCGAGCAGCAGCAGGGCTTGCAGGATGTGGTGCTCACGCGCGAGGCGCTGCTCGACGATGAAGCTGCGGCGCACCAAGCCATGCCGGAAGAGCACTTGCCGCCGATGACGGCTGCGCCAATGCCACCGGAGCCCACGCTGGATCGGGGTGATGAACCCAAGGGCCCGCCGCCCACTTACCGCGAGAGCGAAGCGCTGCCCTGGGATGAGGAGCCGCCGCCGGGCAAGACGCTGGCCTCGCTGCCGCCCGAGCAGCGCATGGAGCCGGTATGGGATGACCCGCTGCCGGGCAAGCCCAACGAGACGGCGCTGGTCACCACCCCGGTCAAGCGCCAGAAGCATTTGTTCGACGATGCCAAGAATGGCGCGTTGCCCTCGGTGCAGCTGCTCGACCCGGTGGCGCCCAAGCAGGAGACGGTGACGCCCGAGACGCTGGAGATGACCAGCCGTCTGATCGAGAAGAAGCTCAAGGACTTCGGCGTCGAGGTGCGCGTGGTCGAGGCCCAGCCCGGCCCGGTGGTCACGCGCTACGAGATCGAGCCGGCCGTGGGTGTCAAAGGCTCGCAGATCGTCAACCTCTCCAAGGACTTGGCGCGCTCGCTCTCGCTGATGTCGATCCGCGTGATCGAGACCATCCCCGGCAAGAACTACATGGCGCTGGAGCTGCCCAACGCGCGGCGCCAGTCCATCCAGCTCAAGGAAATCCTCTCTTCGGCCGTCTACGAGGACGAGCGCTCCAAGCTGGCGCTCGGCCTGGGCAAGGACATCATCGGCAACCCGGTGGTGGCCGACCTCGCCAAGATGCCGCACTGCCTGGTGGCAGGCACCACCGGCTCGGGCAAGTCGGTGGGCATCAACGCCATGATCGTCTCCATCCTCTTCAAGGCCGATCCGAGCGAGGTGCGCCTCCTGATGATCGACCCGAAGATGCTGGAAATGTCGGTCTACGAAGGCATTCCGCACCTGTTGTGCCCGGTCGTCACCGACATGAAGCAGGCCGCGCACGGCCTCAACTGGTGCGTCGCCGAGATGGAGCGCCGCTACAAACTCATGAGCAAGCTGGGCGTGCGCAACCTGGCCGGTTTCAACGCCAAGATCAAGGCCGCCAACGAGGCCGGCGAGCGCATCGGCAACCCTTTCAGCCTGACGCCCGAGGAGCCCGAGCCGCTGGAGCCGCTGCCGCACATCGTCATCGTCATCGACGAGCTGGCCGACCTGATGATGGTGGTCGGCAAGAAGATCGAGGAGCTGATCGCCCGCCTGGCGCAAAAGGCGCGCGCCGCCGGCATCCACCTGATCCTCGCCACCCAGCGCCCCAGCGTGGACGTGATCACCGGCCTCATCAAGGCCAACGTGCCCACGCGCATCGCCTTCCAGGTCTCCAGCAAGATCGACAGCCGCACCATCCTCGACCAGATGGGCGCGGAAGCCCTGCTCGGCATGGGCGACATGCTCTACATGAAAGGCGGCACCGGCCTGCCGGTGCGCGTGCACGGCGCCTTCGTCAGTGACGACGAGGTGCACCGCGTCGTCGAGTTCATCAAGCAGAGCATGGGCGAGGCCGACTACATCGACGGCGTGCTCGATGGCGTCAGCAGCGAGAACGAAAGCGACTGGGCGGTGGACTTCGAAGGCACGCCGGCCGGCAGCGGCGGTGGCGAGAAGGACCCGATGTACGACCAGGCCGTCGAGGTGGTGCTCAAGGACCGCAAGGCCAGCATCTCTTACGTGCAGCGCAAGCTGCGCATCGGCTACAACCGCTCGGCGCGGTTGCTCGAAGACATGGAGAAAGCCGGTCTCGTCAGTGCGCTCACCAGCAACGGCCAGCGCGACATCCTGGTGCCAGGCCGTGAATGATGCAGGCCTGAATGCGGCGCCGGCTGCCGACGCCTGGGGCAACGAGGCGCCGCTGCGCCTGATTGGCCTGTGCGCCGCCTGGTGCGGCGTGTGCCGCGAGTTCGAGCCGGCCTTTCGCCGCCTCGCGGCCGAACACCCGCGGCTGCAGGCTGCCTGGCTTGACGTGGAAGACCCGGATGTCTCCGACGCCCTCGGCGAGATCGACATCGACACCTTCCCGACCGTCGCCTTCGGCCGTGGCGACCAGCTGCTGTTTTGGGGCGCCATCCTGCCGCAGCCGGCGGTGCTGCAGCGCATGTTGGCCGATGCGGCGGACTCGCATTCCGGCTCTGACGCTGCGGCGCTGGCCGAGCAACCACATTGGCAGCGCCTGTGTGCGCTGGCTTTCGGCAAGGCTGCGTAGGCAGGCTTCAAGCGAGGCTGGCCGAGCGCTCCAGCGTCACCGTGTAATCACGGGATTTGACGGTATCGAGCATGTACCAGTGGCCGGTGGTGGACTGCTGCGTGAACTCCATCAGCAGAAAGCCGCGCTGGTGGCTGTTGAGGTATTTCAGCGTATCGACCACGCCCAGGAAGACCTGCTGGATCTGCTCCGGAGCAAAGCCGCTGAGGTATTCCTCGAAGCCGGGTGAACTGACGCTGGTGGTGGCGAACTCCTCGCCGACCTTGGTGCCATCGAGCAGTGTCAGATCGCTGTGCCAGGCGTTGTGGGTGTCGCCGGCGAGGACCACCAGTTGCTTGCCCAACTGCCGTGCGGTCTGCAGCAGCGTCTCGCGTGCCACCGGGTAGCCGTCCCAGGCGTCGAGGTTGTAGCCCAGCAGGGGGTTGAGGCTGGTATCGAGCAGGGCCTGTTGCTGCTCGGTCAGCAGTTGGGGGGCTTGCGCTGCAGTGGCCTTGGCGGTCAGGTAGGCTTCGATGGCCTGTAGCGCGGCCTGCTGGGCATCAGGTGTCAGGCTGTCGGCATTGAGGTGCTGCAGGATGGAAACGGGGAACTGCATGCGGGCCATCAACACCTGCTGGCCCAGCACTTGCCAGGTGGCGCCCGACTGCGCCAGTTGCCGGGTCAACCACTGTTGCTGCGCGCTGCCGAGCATCTGCCGATCGGTGGCGCTCAGTTGGGCTGTTGCGGCGGCCGCGGTGGCCGGGTTGGCCAGCTCGCTGATGGCGATTTGCTGGTCGCGGCCGCTGACGCGGGTTTCCAGCATGTGCAGTGACAGCAGGTCGCCGAAATCGAAGCTGCGCCAGATCTTCTGCAGATCGCTCGAGGCATCGGTGCGGATCGGCAGCCACTCATGGTAGGCCTGCAGTGCGGCTCCCACGCGTTCGGCGAACACACCTTCGGTGCTTTCGTCGTGGTTTTCGGCTCCTTCGCGCCAGGTGTCATTGGCGATTTCGTGATCATCCCAGATGGCAATCATCGGGATGGCAGCATGCATCTGCTTGAGGTCCGGATCGCTGCGGTACTGCGCATAGCGGCGGCGGTAGTCATCCAGGCTGATGATTTCGTGGGCGGGATCGACCACGCGGTCCAGTGCCTGGGCATCGCCCGAGGCGTAGCCACCAGCCGCGTATTCATAAATGTAGTCACCCAGGTGCACGGCGTATTCGGCGCCGGTCTTGAGTGCCTCTGCATAGGCATGAAAGTAGCCGGCCGGGTAGTTCGAGCAACTGAAGACGGCCAGGCTGACGCGCTCGATCCCCGCCGCAGGCAGGGTGCGTGTCAGGCCCACGGCCGAGACGTGCTGGCCGGCGCGGAAGCGATAGTAGTACTGGCGGCCCGCTTGCAGACCGGTGGCGTCCACCTTGGCGGTGAAGCCGGTGGCGGCGCTGGCCAGTGTCTCGCCGGAGGCCACGAGGCTGCCGAAGGCCGGGTCGGTGGCGACCTCCCAGGTCAGCGCAACCTCATCCGACGCGGTGTCAAGGCTGCCGTATTTGGCATGGGTCCAGAGAATCACGCGATCGGCCAGCGGGTCGCCGCTGGCGACTCCATAGTCGAAGCGCACGGGCTCGTTGGGGCTGGAGCCATCATCCGGGCTGGTGCCCGGGGCATTGTCATCGTCGCCGCCACAGGCGGAGAGTACGCCTCCGGCGGCAAGCGTTGCGGAAATGGAGCCGATGCGGATGATGAAATCGCGGCGGCTGCGAAAAGGCCTTGTCATCGTGGAATCCTTGGTGGGGCAGGCCCTGGCTGGGCCCATGGGTGCCCGCGCACTGTAGGTTTCGAAGATGACAGGCGCTTGACGGATTCGCGATGGCAAGCCTTCGGCCGCGCCAACGGGCCAGGCCGCTGGCCTGGCATTCAGGCGCTCAGGCGTTCCAGCGGTGAGGTCGTCAGGTCGTCAGGTCGTCAGGTCGGCCAGGGTGGCGTCCGGTGCATGCTTCTTGACCGATTCGATGCCGTTTTCCAGCGCCGCCTTGCTGGAATAGGATTCGCTGGTGCCAATGACCTGGCTGTTGCCGGCCAGCAGGTTGAAGTAGGGTTCGTCCTTGACATTGGTCTTGCGGTCATAACGCGCGTCCAGTGGTGCATTGGTGCGCACCGACTCGATGCCGTTCAGGGCGCCAGCCTTGCCCTCATAGTTTTGGCTGGTCAGGATGACCTGGCCATTGCTGGCCTTGAGATTGAAGCGGTACTTGCCGCTGTCGGTCTTCTTCAGTTCGAATTTCCCACTCATGCTGCAGCTTCCTTTGCGTTGGATGGACAAAAGCCCACCTGCGCCAGCCGCTGGCCGTGTGGCCACGCCTGGCTTGGCTTGACAGGCGGCAGGGCCAAGCATAGCGCCAAAAAGACCATGGGCGGGACGACTCAGCCATGAAGAAAGGGGCAGAGGCACGAATGCGCTGGGCCAAAGACGCGCTGGGCCGGAGCATTTTTCATGAATGGAAGGGATTGTCATTGCCAATCTTGTCTTTTGGGCTGCATGCCCAGTGACGGGCGACTACCACTGCGCCACATGGTCCCGGCTGGCAAGGCCTTGCGCCGTCAACTTCCGGCGTTCGCATGCAATTCCCTATGCTCTTCACCGCAGCCGCGCTTGCCTGCGTGGCCTTTCTGAACGCCCATGCCAGTGCCTCCGCTGAAGCGGTCGTGGCTACCTACGCGGACATGGCCCAGGCCGGCTACGAGGATTCTCTCAGGACTGCGCAAGTGCTGGACAAGGCCATCGCCGCGCTGATCGCCAAACCGAGCGAGGCCACGCTGGCCGCAGCGCGCCAGGCCTTGTTGGCAGCGCGCGTACTCTAGCAGCAGGCCGAGGTGTTCCGCTTCGGCAACCCGCTGGTGGACGGCTTGGAGGGCAAGGTCAATTCCTGGCCGCTGGATGAAGGCATGATCGACTACGTCGATGCATCGTATGGCCCCGAGTCCGACGCCAATGCCTATTTCGAGGCCTGGGCGGCCGGAGTCTGAATACACTGGGCGTCGCCCTTCACCGCGCGTGGCTGCGGTGTCAGTGCCCATCATCTGAGCTCGCCGTTGCGTTCTCTGCTATTGATGGCTGACAGGCACGCCAGCGGCTTCGGCCTGCTTGTCGGCGTGGTACGAACTGCGCACCAGCGCGCCGACGGCGGCGTGCGTGAAGCCCATCTTGTAGGCTTCCTCCTCGAACATGCGGAAGGTATCCGGGTGCACGTAGCGCTGCACCGGCAGGTGGCTGTTGGAGGGCGAGAGATACTGGCCGATGGTCAGCATGTCGATGTGGTGCGCGCGCATGTCGCGCATGACTTCCAGGATTTCCTCGTCGGTCTCGCCCAGGCCGACCATCAGGCCGCTCTTGGTCGGCACCGTCGGGTGCAGCTCCTTGAATTTCTTCAGCAGGTTCAGGCTGAACTGGTAATCCGAGCCGGGACGCGCCTGCTTGTAGAGCCGAGGCACGGTCTCCAGGTTGTGGTTCATCACGTCCGGCGGGGCGGCTTTGAGGATGTTCAGCGCGCGGTCGTCACGGCCGCGGAAGTCGGGCACCAGGATCTCGATCTGCGTCTGTGGCGAGAGTTCGCGGGTGCGCTGGATGCATTCGACATAGTGACCGCTGCCGCCATCGCGCAGGTCGTCGCGGTCCACACTGGTGATGACCACGTATCTGAGCTTGAGGGCGGCAATCGTCTTGGCGAGATTGAGGGGTTCATCGACGTCGAGCGGGTCGGGCCGGCCGTGGCCGACGTCGCAGAACGGGCAGCGGCGCGTGCACTTGTCGCCCATGATCATGAAGGTTGCCGTGCCTTTGCCGAAACACTCGCCGATGTTCGGGCAGCTGGCTTCCTCGCAGACCGTGTGCAGATTGTGCTCGCGCAGAATCTGCTTGATCTCGTAGAAGCGCGTGGTGGGGGAGCCGGCCTTGACACGGATCCACTCGGGCTTCTTCAAGGCTTCGGTCTGCACCACCTTGACAGGAATGCGGGAGAGCTTGGCGGCGGCCTTCTGCTTGGCGGTGGGGTCGTAGCTGGCGGCGGGGGCGGCGTCGCGGACAACTGGCGTCGTACTCATGGATGGTGGTGTTTCGCTCTTCGGGTGGGGTGAAAATCGCCGGTCCGTCAGGGGACAAGCCGACGCGCCAGCTCCTCTGCGAGCGCCTCGGCAGCCTGCTGCCAGTCGATGACCACGCCTATTGTAGTGAGATCGACCGTTTGCAGTCCGGCATAGCCGCAAGGATTGATGTGCGTATAGGGCTGCAGATCCATGTCCACATTGAGCGCCAGCCCATGGTAGGTGCAGTGGCGCTGCACCTTGATGCCCAACGCGGCGATCTTGCCCAGGCCGTCGAATACCGGCTGTGGCGGCGGGCTGCCCGGCAGGCGCCGCTGTGGACGCTGGGCCAACATGGCGTGGCTGAACGGATCGGTCGGCCGCACGTAGATGCCCGGCGCACCGGCCACGCGGTGGCCGACCACTTGCCACTGGGCCAGTGTGCGGATGACGGCTTCCTCCAGCCGGAATACGTATTCCTTGACAAGATATCCGGTCCGCTGCAGGTCGATCAAGGGGTAAGCCACCACCTGGCCGGGGCCGTGGTAGGTGATCTGGCCGCCCCGGTTGGTGGCCACGACCGGAATGCCCGCATTCGCATCGAGCAGATGTTCGGCGCGGCCAGCCACGCCCTGGGTGTAGACGGGCGGGTGCTGGCAAAGCCACAGCTCATCCTCGGTGGAGGGATCGCGACCGGCCGTGAAGCGCTGCATGGCCGTGATGGTATCGGCGTAGTCGGCGGTGCCGAGAAAACGGATTTGCATGGATGGGTTGGGGAAGGGCTCCAGTGACGGTTGCAGTGCACCAAAGCCGTGCAACTGGCGCGGGCTGTCAGGATCAGGGCACGTGGCGAAGCCAGGCCTCGGTCTTGAACTTCTCGGACACCAGCTGCTCGGCAGCCGCGAATTCCTCGGCAGTGATGTTGCCGGCACTGCCGCCATGGAGTGCGATGAACGTCTGCTTCATGCGGGCGATCACCTCGGCGCGCGGCAGGCCGGTCTGGCTGCGCAGCGGGTCAACCCGCTTGACGGCACTGGCCGTGCCTTTGTCGCTGAGCTTTTCACGGCCGATGCGCAGTACCTGGACCATTTTCTCGGCGTCCATGTCATAGGACATGGTGACGTGATGCAGCACCGCACCACCGGCAAAGCGTTTCTGGGCGGCACCGCCGATCTTGCCCTTGGGGCTGGTGATGTCGTTGAGCGGCTTGTAGCTGGCATCGATGCCCAGCGACTGCAGCGCTTGCAATACCCACTGATCGAGAAACGCGTAGGATTCGGCGAAGCTCATGCCTTTGACCAGTTCTCCGGGCGCATAGAGCGAATAGGTCACGGCCGAACCGGGTTCGACGAACATGGCGCCACCACCGGTGATGCGGCGCACCACCTCGACGCCCAGCCGCTCGGCTGCGGGCAGGTCCACCTCGTTCATCAGCGACTGGAAGGTGCCGAGGATGATGGCCGGCGACTGCCATTCCCAAAAACGCAGTGTCGGCGCGCGCCGGCCGGCCGCCACCTCGGTGCCGAGCACCTGGTCGAGCGCCAGATGCATGGCCGGGGAGAGTGGCGGGGCCTCGATGATCTGCCAGTCCAGGTCGCGCCAGCCCCGCTCCAGCCCCTGGGCGCGGCGTGTGGCGATTGCCACTGCCTCGGCGCTGAAGCCGATCAACGCGGCGTCCGGTCGCAGCCCGGTCTCGATGCTGCTCACCAGTTCGGCCACGCTCGCGCCGGCGGGCTGGCCTTCGAGTGCGGCGCGGATGTCCTCCAGCGCCTCGGGTGGCTCCAGGAAAAAGTCACCGGCCACCTGCACGTTCCGCAGGCGGCCATCCATGACGTCCAGATCGACGACGACCAGCTTGCCGCCACGAACCTTGTATTCACCATGCATGGTGGATCACTCCGGCAATGTGGGTCAGAGCACGACCTGAATCAGTTCGTGGCTGGAGAGCTCGCGGTAGATGGCATCGAGCTGCTCGCGGCTGGTGGCGGTGATGGTAATGGTCACGCCCAGGTACTTGCCGGTCTGGCTTTCACGCAGCTCGATGGTGGCGTCGTCGAAGAACGGGTCGTGCTTGCGGGCAATGCCGGTGACGACGGGCACGAGGTCGTCATGCTTGAGTCCCATGGCCTTGATGGGAAAGGCACTGGGGTATTCGATCAGCGTGTCCTGGCGCGAGGCGGGCTCAGGTGGCGTGTTGGGCGCAGAGGGGATGTTCGACATGCGGAAGTCTCCGTGCTGCAAGGCCCCCTTCCGAGGAAGCATCCTGCAGCCATTGATGATCAGATGCATCGATTATGCCCCGCGATGCCCCGCGCGGTTGCGGCGCACGACCGCTGGTGGCCGATCCCCGTGGCCGGGCAGGGCGGGCCAAAGCGTTGGGCGGAAAGTCCGCCGAGATCGCACGCCATTGTTGCTGGAGGCCGGGAAAACCCCCCTATAATGCCGAGGTTTGTAAACTTTGCTTGAACGCTTTCGGAAGCCATGGTGACCAGTGACAATGACCGGGATCCTTGGCTTGGTGATGAGGAGCAGGACGACGAAGCGCATCCGGCTCCGCTGGATGCGCGGCAGGCAGCAGCATGGCGGTCGCGGCATCGGGCTGTCTCTCCGTCGCGGGTGCTGCTCTGGCAGTGCATGGCAGGCTGGCTGGCTGTAATGCTGACTTGGTCGCTGGCGGAAAGTTCCGCGGCGCCGCTGTCCGTTGCGTATGGTGTGCTGGCCATTGTCTTGCCAGCGTTCCCGTTTGCAATGGCCATCGTGCGCGGGCATTCGCTTGCCGCGCTGGTGGTCTGGGAGTTCGTGAAACTGATGCTGAGCGTCATGCTGTTGTTGCTGGCGCCGGTGGTCTTGGGTGAGGTTGTCTGGCTGGCGTTGCTGGCTGGGGTGATCGTCACAATCAATATGTACTGGATTGCGCCGCTCTGGCTGGCGCGTTCCGGAAGTGTGCAGGCTGATTTGAAGAAGAGTTGACTTATGGCAGCAGGAGCAGAAGGACCAACCCCCAGCGAGTACATCGTCCACCACTTGCAGAACTGGACCAATGTCAAGCAGGGATTCATCGTCGACTTTTCCGTCGTCAACATCGATTCGATCGTCATCGGCCTGATTCTCGGCGCGCTGGTGCTGTTCGTGCTGTGGCGCGCGGCCCGCAAGGCCACGCCCGGTGTGCCGGGGCGCTTCCAGGCCGCAGTCGAGCTGTTGGTCGAGATGGTCGACGGTCAGGCCAAGGCCAACATCCACAGTGCCGAGAGTCGCAAGTTCATTGCTCCACTGGCATTGACGGTGTTTCTCTGGATCTTCGTGATGAACGCGATGGACCTGATTCCAGTCGATCTGTTGCCACATCTGTGGGGCAAGGCGCACGAGGCGGCTGGTGGCGATCCGCATCATGCCTATCTGCGTGTCGTGCCGACGGCGGACCTCTCCACCACCTTTGGCCTTTCGTTCGCGGTGCTGCTGCTGTGCCTGTACTACTCGGTCAAGATCAAGGGTGTGGGCGGCTGGGCGCATGAACTGGTGACGGCGCCGTTCGGCACCAGCAAGAATCCGATCTTTGCCTTCATCCTGGGCATTGTGAACCTGGTGATGCAGATCATCGAATATGTCTCCAAGACGGTTTCGCACGGCATGCGGCTCTTCGGCAACATGTATGCTGGTGAACTGGTGTTCATGCTGATTGCGCTGATGGGTGGCTATGCGGCACTCTCGTTTGGCGGCGCGCTTTTGGGTGTCGGTCATGTCGTTGCCGGTACCATCTGGGCCATCTTCCACATTCTGGTGATCACGCTGCAGGCATTCATCTTCATGATGCTGGCGTTGATCTATCTGGGTCAGGCGCACAGCGCGCACTGATCACTGCTCTTCCTTTTGCTGGCGGCTGGCAGGCCGGCCGCCAGCGGCACTGGTTTCGTTTTTCCCTTTCCCTTTTCTTTTCAACCTCCACTAACTGAAGGATAAATCATGGAAATCATCGGCAACATCAACGGCTTGGTCGCTCTGGCTTGTGGTCTGATCGTCGGTCTGGGCGCTATCGGTGCTTCGATCGGTATCGCCTTGATGGGCGGCAAGTTCCTCGAGTCTTCCGCACGCCAGCCTGAGCTGATCAACGACCTGCAAACCAAGATGTTCATTCTGGCCGGTCTGATCGACGCCGCCTTCCTGATCGGTGTGGCCATTGCTCTGCTGTTCGCATTCGCAAACCCCTTCATCGCCGGCCTCGCCTGATTCCGTTCAACGCCACGCAAGAAAGGTGTTGCCGTGAATATCAACTCAACACTGTTCTTTCAGGCCATTGTCTTTCTGATCCTGGTGTGGTTCACGATGAAATTCGTGTGGCCGCCGATCGCCAAGGCTCTGGATGAAAGGGCGCAGAAAATCGCCGATGGTCTTGCCGCTGCCGACAAGGCCAAGACCGAGCTGGCCGCTGCGAATCAGCGCGTCGAGCAGCAACTGACCGCATCTCGCAACGAGACCGCGTCGCTGCTGGCCGATGCCGAGCGCCGTGCCCAGGCCATCATCGACGAAGCAAAGAGCCGTGCCAACGTGGAAGCCGACAAGATCGTCGCCACTGCGCACGCCGACGCCCAGCAGCAACTGGTGCAGGCCCGCGAGGCACTGCGTGACCAGGTGGCCGTATTGGCCGTCAGTGGTGCCGAACAGATCCTGCGCCGCGAAGTCAATGCCCAAGTGCATGCCGATTTGCTCAATCGTCTGAAAACCGAACTGTAAGAGGGGGCTTACTTATGGCAGAACTGGCCACAATCGCCCGTCCTTATGCCGAGGCATTGTTCAAGGCGACTTCGGGTGCCGATGCGGCTGCTGCGCAGCAGTGGCTCGATGCTTTTGCATTGATCGCGGCGGACCCCGATGTGGAGCGTATTGCCAATAGTCCCAATGTCAGCCGTCAGCAGTTGCTGGACCTGTTTGCAGGGGCTGTGAAGGCGGACTTGCCGGCAACCGTGCGCAACCTCCTGTCCATCGTCATCGATAATGGGCGCCTGCCTGCCTTGCCGCAGGTAGCAGCCCAGTTCCATGACCTTGTCAATGGCCGGGAAGGTGCTGCCGATGCCGTGGTGTACAGCGCGTACCCCATTTCGGACGCCGAACTCGACGGATTGCGTCAAACACTCGAGAAGCGCTTTGGCCGCAAGCTGAACCTGTCCGTGCAACTGGACGAGTCGCTGATCGGTGGAGTCCGGGTCGTCGTGGGTGATGAGGAGCTCGACACCTCCGTCAAAGCCCGTTTGGAACAAATGAAAACTGCGCTAACTGCCTGACAAGGCGTTGGCACAGGTCCCTAACAGCAACAAGGAACGAGTCATGCAACTCAATCCCGCAGAAATTTCCGAGCTGATCAAAAGCCGCATCGAAGGCCTGGAATCCAGTGCCGACGTGCGCAACCAGGGCACCGTGGTCTCCGTGACCGACGGTATCGTGCGCGTGCATGGCCTCTCCGAGGTGATGCAAGGCGAAATGCTGGAATTCCCTGCCGACGCCAGCGGCCAGCCCACCTACGGCCTGGCACTGAACCTCGAGCGCGATTCCGTCGGTGCCGTGATCCTGGGGGCTTACGAGCACATCTCCGAAGGCAATACCGTCAAGTGCACGGGTCGCATTCTGGAAGTGCCCGTGGGCCCCGAGTTGATCGGCCGCGTGGTCAATGCGCTGGGCCAGCCGATCGACGGCAAAGGGCCGATCGATGCCAAGTTGACCGACGTGATCGAAAAGGTCGCGCCCGGCGTGATCGCGCGCCAGTCGGTCGACCAGCCGCTGCAGACCGGCCTGAAGTCCATTGACGCGATGGTGCCGATCGGCCGTGGCCAGCGCGAGCTGATCATCGGCGACCGCCAGACCGGCAAGACCGCCGTCGCCATCGACGCCATCATCAACCAGAGGGGCCAGGGCGTCACCTGCATCTACGTGGCGATCGGCCAGAAGGCTTCCTCGATCAAGAACGTGGTGCGGGCGCTGGAGCAGGCCGGTGCGATGGACTACACCATCGTGGTCGCCGCCACGGCTTCCGAATCCGCCGCCATGCAGTACGTGTCGGCCTATTCCGGCTGCACGATGGGTGAATACTTCCGCGATCGCGGCCAGGACGCGCTGATCGTTTATGACGATCTGTCCAAGCAGGCCGTGGCCTACCGCCAGGTCTCGCTGCTGCTGCGCCGCCCGCCCGGCCGCGAAGCCTACCCGGGCGACGTGTTCTATCTGCACTCACGCCTGCTCGAGCGTGCAGCCCGCGTCAGCGCCCACTACGTGGAAGAGTTCACCAAAGGTGAGGTCAAGGGCCAGACCGGTTCGCTGACGGCGCTGCCGATCATCGAAACCCAGGCCGGTGACGTCTCCGCCTTCGTGCCGACCAACGTGATCTCGATCACCGATGGCCAGATCTTCCTGGAAACGAACCTGTTCAATGCCGGTATCCGCCCCGCCATCAACGCCGGTATCTCGGTCTCGCGCGTCGGTGGTGCGGCCCAGACCAAGCTGATCAAGAGCCTCTCGGGCGGTATCCGTACCGATCTGGCGCAGTACCGTGAACTGGCGGCCTTCGCGCAGTTCGCTTCCGATCTGGACGAGGCAACCCGCAAGCAGCTCGACCGCGGTGCCCGCGTGACCGAATTGCTCAAGCAGGCGCAGTACAGCCCGCTGAACATCGCGCTGATGGGCGCTTCGCTGTTCGCCGTCAACAAGGGCTATCTGGACGACATCGACGTCAAGCGCGTGCTGGACTTCGAAAAGGGCCTGCACCAGTACCTGCAGACTTCCTACGGCGCGCTGCTGGACAAGCTGCTGGAGAAAAAGGCGCTGGACAAGGACTCGGAAGCCGAACTGACCGCCGCCATCGAATCCTTCAAGAAGTCGTTCGCCTGATTGCGGGCAGTGCGTCACTAACAGGAGTTTTCTATGGCAGCAGGAAAGGAAATACGCGGCAAGATCAAATCGGTGGAAAACACCAAGAAGATCACCAAAGCCATGGAAATGGTGGCCGCGTCCAAGATGCGCAAGGCGCAGGAGCGCATGCAGGCTGCACGTCCCTACAGCGACAAGATCCGCAACATCGCCGCCCACTTGGCGGAAGCCAACCCCGAGTATCGCCACCCCTTCATGGTGGAGAACGATGCCAAGGCCGCTGGCGTGATTGTGGTGACAACCGACAAGGGACTGTGCGGCGGCCTCAACACCAACGTGCTGCGTGCCGTCACCAACAAGATCACCGAGTTGCAGGGCAAGGGTGACGCGGTGCGCGCCGTGGCCATTGGCAACAAGGGCCTGGGCTTTCTCAACCGCATCGGCGCCACCGTGGTGGCCAATGCCACCGGCCTGGGCGATGCCCCGCGCCTGGAGGCCCTGATCGGTCCGGTCAAGGTGTTGCTCGATGCGTATGTGGCCGGTGAGATCAGCGCGGTGTACCTGAGCTACACCCGCTTCATCAACACCATGCGCCAGGAAGCGGTGGTCGAGCAGTTGCTGCCGCTGCAGCCGCAGCACCTGGAGACCACGGGCAAGAAGAACGACTGGGACTACATCTATGAGCCGGATGCCCAATCCGTCATCGATGAATTGCTGGTGCGTTACGTCGAATCGCTGATCTACCAGGCTGTTGCCGACAACATGGCTTCCGAGCAGTCGGCCCGCATGGTGGCCATGAAGGCGGCCACGGACAATGCCGGCAACGTGATCAACGAACTCAAGCTCGTCTACAACAAGACACGTCAGGCAGCGATCACCACGGAGCTCTCCGAGATCGTCGCCGGTGCGGCCGCCGTTTAAACATATAGATTGATTGGGAACACAAATGGCTCAAGCAGAAGGAAAGATTGTTCAGTGTATTGGCGCCGTGGTGGACGTGGAGTTTGCCCATGGGTCCGTACCGAACGTGTATGACGCGCTCAAGCTCGAAGGCTCGCCGCTGACACTGGAAGTGCAGCAGCAGCTTGGCGACGGCGTGGTGCGCACCATCGCGCTGGGTTCGTCCGACGGCCTGCGTCGCGGTCTGACGGTGGTCAACACCGGCAACCCGATCACCGTGCCAGTCGGTCCCGCCACGCTGGGCCGTATCATGGACGTGCTCGGCAACCCGATCGACGAGCGCGGCCCGGTTGACCAGGCGCACACCGCTTCGATCCACCGCAAGGCCCCGGCCTATGACGAGCTGTCGCCGTCGCAGGAACTGCTGGAAACCGGCATCAAGGTGATTGACTTGGTCTGCCCGTTCGCCAAGGGCGGCAAGGTGGGCCTGTTCGGTGGTGCCGGCGTGGGCAAGACCGTCAACATGATGGAGCTCATCAACAACATCGCCAAGGCGCACTCGGGCCTGTCGGTGTTCGCCGGCGTGGGCGAGCGTACCCGCGAAGGCAACGACTTCTACCATGAAATGTCGGATGCCAAGGTGGTGAACCAGGAGAACCTGGCCGAATCGAAGGTGTCCATGGTCTACGGCCAGATGAACGAGCCGCCGGGCAACCGTCTGCGCGTGGCCCTCACGGGCCTGACCATCGCCGAGTCCTTCCGTGACGAAGGCCGTGACGTGCTGTTCTTCGTGGACAACATCTACCGCTACACGCTGGCCGGTACCGAAGTTTCGGCACTGCTGGGCCGCATGCCGTCGGCTGTGGGCTACCAGCCGACGCTGGCCGAGGAAATGGGCAAGTTGCAAGAGCGCATCACCTCGACCAAGACCGGCTCGATCACCTCGATCCAGGCCGTGTACGTGCCGGCCGATGACTTGACCGACCCGTCGCCTGCCACCACCTTCGCCCACTTGGACTCCACGGTGGTACTCTCGCGTGACATCGCTGCGCTGGGTATCTATCCCGCCGTCGATCCGCTCGACTCGACCAGCCGCCAGCTCGACCCGGCCGTGGTCGGCGAGGAACACTACCAGGTGGCCCGTTCGGTGCAAGGCACGCTGCAGCGCTACAAGGAACTGCGCGACATCATCGCGATTCTGGGTATGGACGAACTGGCACCGGAAGACAAGCTGACGGTGGCCCGCGCCCGCAAGATCCAGCGTTTCCTGTCGCAGCCGTTCCACGTGGCCGAAGTGTTCACCGGCGCACCCGGCAAGTATGTGCCGCTGTCGGAAACCATCCGCGGCTTCAAGATGATCACCAACGGCGAAGTGGATCACCTGCCCGAGCAGGCGTTCTACATGGTTGGCACCATCGACGAAGCCATCGAGAAGGCCAAGAAGCTGGCTTGATGCCCCGTTGGCAGGCCGGATGCGCCGCGGCGCCCGGCCTTGCCATTCACCCCATTGAGAAGGAAAGCCAATGAGCACCATTCACGTCGATGTGGTCAGCGCCGAGGAATCGATTTTCTCTGGCGAGGCCAAGTTCGTGGCGCTGCCGGGCGAGTCGGGCGAGCTGGGCATTCTGCCCCGCCATGTCCCGCTGATCACCCGCATCAAGCCGGGTTCCGTGCGCATCGAGCTGCCTGATGGCACGGAGGAGTTCGTGTTCGTGGCCGGTGGCATCCTGGAAGTGCAGCCCGATTGCGTGACCGTGCTGTCGGACACTGCCGTGCGAGGCTCCGACCTGGATGAGGAAAAGGCGCAGAAGGCCAAGCAGGCCGCCGAGGACGCGCTGCGCAACGCCAAGGATTCGATCGATCTGGCTGCCGCCCAGTCCGAGCTGGCCGTGCTGGCTGCCCAGATTGCCGCGCTGCGCAAGTATCGCCGCAAGCACTGACACAAGGGCGCTCGCGGGTCGCGACCCGCAACGCCATTCCAGAAGCCGCAGCATGCAGATGCCGCGGCTTTTTTTCGGTTCATCGCAGAACTCGTGGACGTGCCGGCCTTCTGGCGGAGATGCGGCATTGTGCACAGGCCAGTCCGTTGTTGATGTGAAAGCGGCCGCATGCCTTCGCATGCGGCCACTGTTTTCTCAGCTCCGCGCATGGTTGGCGGAGCGCCGGGCGCGAGCCGGTCAGAGGCCGACCGGACCGCCGTCGTCGCGGGTGATCACCAGCGTGGCCGAGCGCGGCCGACTGTTGCCGCCGTCCGGCCAGTGGCTTTGGAATTGGCTTGGATCACCGATGTCGGCGTCGGCGGTGTCCTCGCCCGGATGCTGGATGTTGACGAACAGCGCACGGCCGTCGCCGGATTCGGCAATACCGGTGAGCTCGCAGCCGAGCGGGCCGACCAGGAAGCGGCGCAGGCCTTCGTCGCCGGGCTGCTTGCCGACGAAGGTGGCCTGCTGGGCCGACTTTTCGCCATCGCTGTTGGTGATGGTTGCGGCACTGCCATCGCCGACCTCGCCGGGCAGCGCGGCCAGCAGCATGCAGTTGGTCACGTCGGTATAGGCGCCGTCGTCGGTTTCCAGCCACAGCAGGCCGGGATTGGCTTCGCTGAACCACAGGCCATCGGGGCTGGAGAAGTCGTTGGCATCGCTCAGCGCCGATATGTTGACATTCTCCGGCGCGGTCGAACGCGCGCCGAACAGGTACACATCCCACTGGAAGCTGGTGGCGGCGGGATTCTTGCCGGTATCGGCGAAGCGCACGATGTGGCCGTTCGGGTTGCCCTTCTGGTCCTTGCCATCCTTCGGGTCGTTGTACGAGCGGGGGTTGGCGGCATTGGTGCCATCGACCGGACGATGGCTGGCGTTGCTGTTGGTCAGCGTCAGGTAGACGTCCCCGGTATTGGGGTTGATGGAGGTCCACTCGGGGCGGTCCATCTTGGTGGCGCCCAAGGCGTCGGCGGCGAAACGCGCGTTGATGTAGACGTCGGCCTCGTCGGCGAAGGTGTAGCCGGCGTAGCCGCTGATGGCTGCGTTGGCCAGCGTCAGATGCAACCACTCGCCGCTGCCGTCCTCATTGAACCTGGCGACGTAGAGCCTGCCCTTGTCCATGTACTTGTCGCCGGCGGCCGTGCCCTTTCCGATGTCGGCCGGATCCCAGACGGCGTCGGAGACGAACTTGTACAGGTATTCGCTGCGCGAGTCGTCGCCCATGTACCAGACCAGCGGCTTGCCGGCCTCGACCGGCCCCAGCGCCGCGCCCTCGTGGCCGAAACGGCCCAGCGCGGTGCGCTTCTTGGGCGTGCTGTTCGGGTTGAACGGATCAATCTCGACCACCCAGCCATAGGTGAATGGCCCGTTGCGGTAGTCCTGCGTGGCGCTGGCGCCACGCACCTCGGCATTCCAGCGGTTGTACAGGTCCTCGTCGGCAACGGTGGCCCACAGTTCACGGCCGGCGCCGTTGACGCCGTAACGGCCGAAGCTGGCCAGTTCGCGTGCGCCGTGGCCATCCTTGTTGACCAGGCGGAAGTAGCCGGCCCAGTTTTCCTCGCAGGTCAGGTAGGTACCCCATGGCGTGGTGCCGTTGGCGCAATTGTTGACGGTGCCCCGGGTATAGGCCCCGTTGGGCGAGTACTTGGTCCTGACATGATCGGTGCCGGCAACCGGGCCGGACAGCTTCATCTCGGTCAGCGTGTGCACGCGGCGGTTGAACAACGAGGCCTGGTCGTAGGACCATTGACCGGAGGCGTTCTTGCTCACCTCGATCACGCTGACGCCATGCAGATAGAACTCGCGCAGCACCTCATCGGCGCTGCTGCGGCGCGCCTGGGTACCGCTGCCCTCGGTGGTCTGGCCCGTGGGGTGCAGGAAGATCGGCGTGATGGCTTCGTGGTTCATCACCAGCAGTCCGCGGTCGCTGGCGCTCGGGTGCCACTTGCCGGCAGCATCGATGCCGAAGAAGGTCATGCCGTCGTGATGATCGCCGGCGCGGTACTCATATGTGCGAGCGTCATCGGAGCCGTCGTTGCGGTAGGCCGCCACGTCGCTGGCAATCGGATCGCCGAGGCGATACAACACGGTGGCGGTGTAGCCGGCCGGCACGGTCACCACGTCGTTCAGGTGCTTGGCAACCGGATTGAAGCCGAGCTTGAGGCCGCTTGGCGTATCGGGGTTGACGGGCGTGACGGCATCGTCATCGCTGTCGCCGCCACAGGCGGCCAGCAGGGCGGCACCGCCGCTGGCGAGACCCCAGCCAAGCAGGCGGCGGCGGCTCATGCGGGCGGCGGCGATGTCGTTGAGGGAGAGGTTCCCGGTGCGGTTGTGGCCGATCTCGTCCGGATCGATGGCAGGCATGCCAAGCGCGACTTTCTCAGTCATCGTGTTACTTCCTTCGTGGTTCATTTCGTTGCGACGGACCATGCGGGCTGGCGTGTCCAGTCCCGGCATGCTCAGCGCCGCACTGTATGAAGCGAATATGACGAAGCGATGAAATGAATGAGAATATGAAATCAAAAAGGACCGCGAGCGGGCGCGGCCCCGATCTCAATCCGCCAGCACCGGTGCCAGCAGCTGCCGCAGGCTTGCCTCGTCCATGCCGCGGCGCCGGACTATGTCCTGGAATTGGTCCTCGCCGATCTTGCCGAGCGTGAAATAGGTGCTCTCGGGATGGGCGATGTAGAAGCCGCTGACGCTCGACGCCGGCCACATTGCCAGGCTCTCTGTCAGGCTCATGCCGATCTCGCCGGCCTGCAGGGTCTCGAACAGCGGTGTCTTGGCACTGTGGTCCGGGCAGGCGGGGTAGCCCGGGGCAGGGCGGATGCCTTGGTACTTCTCGGCGATGAGCTCATCGTTGCCGAGCGATTCGCCGCTGGCGTAGCCCCACAAGTCGGTGCGCACGCGCCAGTGCAGGTACTCGGCAAAGGCCTCCGCCAGGCGGTCGGCCAGGGCCTTGAACATGATGCCGGAGTAGTCGTCCAGCGAGCGCTGGAATTCCTGCTCCTTCTTCTCCATGTCGAGCCCGGCGGTGACGGCGAACAGGCCGACATAGTCCGCCACGCCGGACGCCTTGGGCGCAACGAAGTCGGCAAGGCAGCGGCTCGGGCGCATCACGCCATTGATGGCCTGCTTGGGGGCCTGCTGACGCAGGCCATACCAGGTCATCAGCACTTTCTCGCGCGATTCATCGGCATAGATCTCGATGTCGTCGTCGCCCACGACGTTGGCCGGGTACAGCCCGACCACGCCACTGGCCTTGAGCCAGCGGCCTTCGATGATTCTGCGCAGCATGGCCTGGCCATCGGCAAAGACCCGGGTGGCTTCTTCGCCCACGATTTCGTCTTCCAGAATGGCGGGGAAGGGGCCAGCCAAGTCCCAGGTCTGGAAGAACGGGCCCCAGTCAATGAAGGGCTCCAACTCGGCCAGATCAAGGTTCCTGAAGATGCGCCGGCCCAGCGCGCGGGGCACCGTGGGCCGATAGGCCTGCCAGTCGATCGGCGTCTTGTTGGCCCGTGCCTTGGCCAGCGGCCACAGCTCAAGCGGTTTCTTGTTGGCATGCTGCCTGCGCACTTTTTCGTAGTCGGCCAGCAACTCGTCAATGAACTTGCGCGCGCCATCGCCCAGCAGGTTTTGCGCCACACCCACGCTGCGCGAGGCATCGGGCACGTAGACGACCGGGCCTTCGTAGTGGGGTGCGATCTTCACAGCCGTGTGCACACGGCTGGTGGTGGCGCCGCCGATCAGCAGTGGAATGCCGCGCTCCTTGAACCAGCCGTCCTTCTGCATCTCGCTGGCGACGTATTGCATTTCTTCCAGGCTGGGCGTGATCAGGCCCGATAGGCCAACGATGTCGGCACCTTCTTCCTTGGCCCTGGCGAGGATCTCGTGGCAGGGCACCATCACGCCCATGTTGACGACCTCGAAATTGTTGCATTCGAGCACCACCGAGACGATGTTCTTGCCAATGTCGTGCACGTCGCCCTTGACGGTGGCCATGATGATCTTGCCGTTGGTCCTGACCTCCGCGCCGGATTCGCGCATCAGGCGCTTTTCCTCCTCGATGTACGGAATCAGGTGGGCCACGGCCTGCTTCATCACGCGGGCGGACTTGACCACCTGCGGCAGGAACATCTTGCCGGCGCCGAACAGGTCGCCGACGATGTTCATGCCGTCCATCAGCGGCCCTTCGATGACGTGCAGCGGCCGCCCGCCCTTGGCGAGAATCTGCTGGTAGGCCTCTTCGGTGTCCTCGGTGATGAACTCGGTGATGCCCTGCACCAGCGCATGTGCCAGGCGCTTCTCGACCGGCACGGGATTCTCGGGCGTGCCGCGCCATTCGTACTTCTTGCTGTCGTCCTTGGCTTTGCCCTTGGCGTTCTCGGCGATCTCCACCAATCGTTCGCCGGCATCGGGGCGACGGTTGAGAATCACGTCCTCGACGCGCTCGCGCAGTTCGGGGTCCAGGTCGTCATAGACGCCGACCATGCCGGCATTGACGATGCCCATGTCCATGCCAGCCGAAATCGCATGGTAGAGGAACACGGTGTGGATGGCCTCGCGCACCGGGTCGTTGCCGCGGAAGCTGAAACTGACGTTGGAGACGCCACCCGAGACCTTGGCGCCGGGCAGGTGCTGCTTGATCCAGCGCACCGCCTCGATGAACTCGACGGCGTAGTTGTCGTGCTCTTCGATGCCGGTGGCCACCGCGAAGATGTTGGGATCGAAGATGATGTCCTCGGGCGGGAAAGCTACTTCATCGATCAGGATGCGATAGGCGCGCTCGCAAATCTCGATCTTGCGCGCATAGGTGTCGGCCTGGCCTTTTTCGTCGAAGGCCATGACCACGGCCGCCGCGCCGTAGCGTTTGATCAGCCGTGCCTCGTGCTTGAATTTCTCGACGCCTTCCTTCATCGAGATGGAATTGACGATCCCCTTGCCCTGGATGCAGCGCAAACCCGCCTCGATCACCTCCCACTTCGATGAATCGACCATGATCGGCACACGCGCGATGTCGGGCTCCGAGGCGATCAGGTTCAAAAAGCGCACCATCGCAGCCTTGGAGTCGAGCATGGCCTCATCCATATTCACGTCGATGATCTGCGCGCCGTTCTCGACCTGCTGGCGCGCCACGGCAAGCGCCTCTTCATACTGGCCGTTCAGGATCATGCGCGCGAACGCCTTCGAGCCGGTGACGTTGGTGCGCTCGCCGATGTTGACGAAGAGGCTGTTCTCGTCGATGAGGAGCGGCTCCAGGCCGGAAAGGCGCAAAGGTGGTGGTGGCGTGGTGTGGAGCATTGGGCAGCGAAATTTTTAGGACAGCCTGCGCGCTGCCGATGATCGGCGCAGCGCGCAGGCCGCTATTTTGCCAGTCTGCGAAGGGGGCTTGATTTCGGCAGGCGAGTCGGTTCAGGCGCTGCCCTGAGGCATGGCCGTAGCGGCATGGGCATCGATGTGCCAATCACCGAGACCGGCATCCTTCAGCACCTGCTGAAGCCGCTGGCAGCGTTGCTCAATCTCTTCCAGATCGGTCGAGGTCGGAGAGCGGATAAAGCGAATCCAGCCCGCCCAGGCCAGAACCTGCAGGACCTGGTTGATGAAGCCCGGGTTGCCTGCGTATGCCGGCAGCGATGCGAGTTCGGCATAACTTCTGGGTGCGTCTTGGACCGCCTCAAGCAGAGGCTGGACTTGGGCGAACGGGATGTCAACCGGACCGATACGTGTCGATAGCACCAGGTGTTGGCCGCTGGTCAGTTCGCCGAGCCGCGCCGGTGGCGCCAGCATGACTTTTTGCCGCAGCAGGGCCTGACGATGCTCTGACAGGTCTAGACGATTCGTGGCAAGTGATGATCGCGCCTTCTGAAAGATGTCCATGCGCGAGTTCTGGTTGCGGGCGATATCCCGAACAGTCTCCAGCAACAGTGCGTCCGCACCTTGTTGCCGCAACTGCTGGACGATGGGTTGCACCTGCGCCGGCAGTGAAACGGCATCGATGTTGTCCAGAGGCATGGCGCTGCCGGCCCATTCGCAGCCAATGCTGGTAAAGCTCTGCAAGATGTCGGCAGCATGAAAAGCCTGCCAGTGCTCGTTCAGATACTCATGCGCCAAGGCAGCATCGCTGCCGGCGCTGGCTTGTTGCATGTCACGGGCGGCGGCGGGATGTTCGACAAAGTAACCTGCGCCGGCCTGCTCTAGGCTCAGCAACAGATTCATGCCGTTGCGGGCCTGGGCGGCGCTGTCGCCTGGGTGACCACGCGCCATCAGACGCAGTAACCGCTGTGCAGCGCTGAATGAGGCGGCGCCTGGTTGGCTCATGTACGACAGGTAGGCCACACCGCTAGGCCTGAGTTGCTGCGCGACGATGCGTTCAACGGCCTTGCGGACGGGCTCGCCGACCCAGGAGTAGACCCCGTTGCAGACGATGAAGTCTCGCTTCGGTGGCGATGTGCTGTTTTCGGCATCGGCTGCGGCCTCGATACTCTGGCAGATGAAATCGACGTTGGCAAGCCCAGCCCGCGTCGCCAGAGCAGTGGCCCGTTCGATTTCCCGTTGGCTGAGGTCGATGCCGGTGAAATGGGCCGCGGGATGGTTGGCGGCGGCCACCAGCGTGCTCAGCCCCGCGCCGCAGCCCAGCTCAAGCCAATCAAACGCTTGATCAACATCCGGTGCGAGGCGTCCCAGTGAGGTCAGTGTGCTGCCGAGCCACAACGGCATGAGTTCCCTGACAAACTGGGCGGGATAGGTGACATCGGTGACATAGGCACCGTTTTCCAAGTTTGGGCGTTGGGCGTTCTGCATAACCTGAACATACTATGAAAAAGACCACGACCAGCGCGGTGCGCAAGCCGTGGTCCTTTGGAGGCCTTGGCCGCTGAACAGCGCAAGGCGACTGAACCAGTTGGTTAGAACGATGCTGTTAGCGACAGGTAGTAGGCGCGGCCGGGTTCGTTGTATGTCGCTGCACCGGCGCCGGAAGAGACGCTTTCGCGGAACAGGCGCTTGTCGAACAGGTTTTTGACGCCGACGTTGGCACGCAGGTTCTTGTTCAGTTTGTATTGCGTAGCGAGGCCGAACAGGTGGTATGAGCCACGTTCGTTGAGTGCGTCACCAGTGGCATTTGCGCCGCCTTGGGTGAGGCTTCGGGGCTCCTGTTTGCCATAGAAGGTGGCGGTCAGCTGGGCGGACCACTGCGGATCGATCTGCCAGTCCAGCGTGCTGTTGATGGTGTACTTCGGAATGATCGACAACGGCTGGTCGGTGGTTTTGTTCTTGTTCTCAATCATGTAGGTGAAGTTGTTGATCAGCTTCAGTTTGTCGCCATGCTGGCCTAGCAGCGGCACATTCAGATTGCCTTCGAATCCTTGAACCACCGCCTTGGCCGCATTGCTCCAGCGGAAGATTCGCGAGTTGCCGGAACTGGCCGGGGATCCCTGATCAAACATGTCCGCATGGATCTTGTTCTTGTAGTCATTGTGGAAATACGTCAGGCTGGCATCCAAACCGGTTGCTCCGTTGAAGGCGATACCGATTTCCTTGTTGACGCTGGTCTCGGCCTTCAAATTGTCATTGCCTTGGATATAGCAGCCGCCACCCTGATTGGGGTAATTGGACGGGCAGCCATTGCCCATCGTGTAGTACAGATAGTTCGGATTGGACTGGTACAGGTTGGGTGCCTTGAAAGCGCGGGCAATGCCGCCCTTGAGACTGATCGTGTCGCTCAGATACCACGAGGCGTTCAGGCTGGGGCTCCAATTGTTGCCGAAGTCGTCGTGGTGGTCGAAACGTACGCCCGGCGTCAGGATCAGGGTATTGGTCATCTCGATGTTGTCCTCCAGGTACAAAGCCCATGAAGTGGCGCTGGACGAGCCGTCGCGGTCGTTGCCGAGACCCGGGACGCCGCCGCCGGAACTGGCGGATTGAGTGACTGCAAACGGATCGTCCAGGCTCTGGTGCCGAGCCTCGACGCCCCATGTCACGACTTGGTTCTTGCCGGCCAGCGCCAGTGGCGTGTTTAATTCGGACTGGAAGAAGGTGTTTTCCAGTTCCGACTTGACCTTGTCGGTGGAGTTGATCGTGCCTTCGCCGCTACCAGCCAGCCCGGTGGGAGCATAGCGGCGGTCCGTGCCTTCGTACTGCAGCAGCGTGCGCGAACTGTTCTTGCCCCAGCGGCCGCGGTGCGTAACGGAGGCGGTGCGGCGAATGGTGCTGTTGGTTTCTGCTCCCGCATTGGCCAGTTCGGCAATCATGTCATTGCCGCTGGCGCTGATGGGACGTTCCCCAGCGTAGATGTTGCCTTGGCGGCTGAAGCCGGCCTCGAATTCCAGCACTTGCTCGGGCGTCAGGTCCCAGCGCAGCAAGCCATTGATGTCGCGGTTGCGCACACCCTCCCGACCGGCAGGGGGAACGGTGGAGTCTGTCAGGTCCACTCCGGAGGCCGCAGCGTTCAGCCCGGGTTCGTCGGCACTGGTCTTCGCGACGTTTCCGTACACGCGAAACGACAAGTCCTTTGCTACCGGGCCCGAAAGGTTGAAGCCCAGACGCCGTGTGTCCTGCTCCTCTCCATGTTGGGGGAAGTCGGCATAAGCAGTCACGGAACCGGTGAACTTATCGCCTGGCTTCTTGGTGATGATGTTGACCACGCCACCGGCCGCGCCGGAGCCATAGCGTGCTGCAGCCGGCCCGCGGATGACTTCGATGCGTTCGATAGACTCGGCGGGAACCCAGTTCGAATCGCCACGGGTGTCGCGTTCGCCGCTGCGTCCCATCCGTACGCCTTCACGCGATAGCACTGGCTTGCCGTCAATCAGGATCAAGGTGTTCTCTGGACCCATGCCGCGCAGGTCGATTTGCCGATTGTTGCCGTACTGACCGGAAGAACTGTTTCCGGTCAAGTTCACGCCAGGCTGGGTACGTACCAGTTCCGAGATGTCGTTCGCTGGTGGACGCTTGTCGATATCTTCGCTTGTGATGACGGATGAGCCCAGCGATTGTTTCACTTCGTCTTCCGCGGTGCCCAGCACCGAGACCTCATTGAGTTGCTGCACTTCGTCGGTGGCTTGCGCCATCGCGCTCATGGCGGACGCGGAAAGGCAGGAGGCTACGGCGACCGAGATCAGACGGCGACGGTGGCTGTGGGATACGGATGGGATAGGCATGGTACGAGCGGCTCCTGATGGTTCCATTGAAAGTGCCAAAAATTGTAATAAAAATAGAAATAAGTCTCAATGTTGAGGCTGGTTTTGTGTGAGTTCTGGATGGCAAACACTATGGATTGATGCTTGCTTCCAGCCAACTGTCGTCGACTTACAACAGATTGCTAATGTGAGTCATTGCTTCTTCGTCCATCGCGAGTGATTGCTGTTGAAGAAGTTGCAGTCACATCAGAGGATGGCGCCGGCAAAGGATGATGAGGCGATAATGCGGTTCACTATGAGCGGCAGCACCCTAGGAACCCTTTTTCGCGTCACCAACTTCGGTGAGTCCCACGGCCCGGCCATCGGCTGCGTGATAGACGGCTGCCCGCCGGGCATGTCGCTGGCGGAGGCCGACATCCAGCAGGAGCTCGATCGCCGGCGTCCGGGCACCAGCCGCTTCGTGACGCAGCGCAATGAGCCCGATGCGGTCGAGATTCTTTCGGGCGTTTATGAAGGCCAGACCACCGGCACACCGATCGCGCTGCTGATCCGCAACACCGATCAGCGCAGCAAGGACTATGGCGAGATCGCCCGGCAGTTTCGCCCGGGCCATGCCGATTACACCTACTGGAACAAGTACGGCATCCGTGATCCGCGCGGCGGTGGGCGCTCGTCGGCGCGGTTGACGGCACCTACGGTGGCGGCGGGCGCGGTGGCCAAGAAATGGCTGGCCGAGCACCATGGCACGCAGTTCCATGGTTTCATGACGCAACTGGGCTGCATCGACATCCCCTTCGAGTCGATGGACTACGTGGGGCAGAACCCATTTTTTGCACCGGTGCATGACACCGAGGCCCTTGAGCAGTACATGGATGGCCTGCGCAAGAGTGGCAATTCCTGCGGTGCGGTGATCCGTGTCATTGCCCGCGGCGTGCCGGCCGGGTGGGGCGAGCCGCTTTATGACAAGCTCGATGCCGACATCGCCTATGTGATGATGGGCCTCAATGCCGTCAAGGGCGTGGAGATCGGCGCGGGTTTCGCCAGTGCGCGCCAGCTTGGCAGCGAGCACGGCGATGCCATCGCTCCCGAAGGGTTCGCCAGCAACCATGCGGGCGGCATTCTGGGCGGCATCAGCACCGGGCAGGACATCGACGTGAAGATCGCCATCAAGCCCACCAGTTCGATCCTGACGCCACGCCCGTCGATCGATGTCGATGGCAGCGTGGTCGAGGTGGTCACCAAGGGGCGCCACGACCCCTGCGTCGGCATCCGTGCCGCGCCCATTGCCGAAGCCTTGCTGGCGCTGGTGCTGATGGACCATGCGCTGCGCCATCGCGCGCAGAACGGCGACTGACCGGGGTGAGCGAGGCTGCAGCCTGACCGAATCACTGACCCACACGTGCCATGAACATCGTCTTCCTGCTGATCGTGGTCACTGCCTTTGCGGCAGCGGCATGGCGGCAGTGGCATTTCGTGCCGTCGGATGGGGCTGAGGCGGTCTCCAGCCCGATGGAGGCTCTCTCGAGCGGCATGGTGGCCTCGGCCACGGGCGCTATCGAGCTGGCCATTGGTCTGGTGGGGGTGATGGCCCTGTTCCTCGGCCTGATGAAGGTGGCCGAGGAGGGCGGCATGCTGGTCATCATTGCCAAGTTGATCCGGCCTCTGATGGTGCGGCTGTTCCCGCAGGTGCCGGCCAACCACCCGGCCATGGGGGCGATGATTCTGAACATGTCGGCCAATGCGCTGGGACTGGGCAACGCCGCCACGCCGTTCGGCATTCGCGCCATGCAGGCGCTCGATGCGCTCAACCCGCGCCCTGGCACCGCCACCAACGCCATGGCCATGTTCCTGGCCATCAACACTTCGGGGGTGACCTTGCTGCCCGCCAAGGTGATTGCGATCCGGGCCGCCTCGGGCTCGATGGATCCGGCCGGCATCCTGCCCACCACCTTGTTTGCCACGGTGGTTTCGACGCTGGCGGCGATTGCCGCGGCGCTGCTGTTCCAGCGTTTCTTTCCGGTGGGCCAGCCGACGGCCGAGGAACTGGCGATGGCCCGGCCCTGGGTCGCTGATGCACAAGCCGTAGCGCTGCCGGCTGCTTCGACGCAGGCCGCGGCAGAGGACGTCAGCGCCTACCCGCTTTGGGTCTGTATCCTGGCGCTCGGCTGCATCGTGCTGGCGATTCCTGCCACGATTTTCTGGGGCAAGGTGATCGCGCCCTGGATCGTGCCGACCATGATGCTGGGCTTTCTGGTCTTCGGCTGGCTGCGGGGTGTGCGCATCTACGAGGCGTTTGTCGAAGGTGCGAAGGACGGCTTTGGCGTGGCGCTGCGCATCATGCCTTACCTGGTGGCGATTCTGGTGGCGGTCGGCATGTTGCGCGCCAGTGGCGCACTGGACGTGATCGTGGGCACGCTGGCGGTGGTGACGGCGCCGCTGGGCCTGCCGGCCGAGGCGTTGCCGATGGCCTTGCTGCGGCCGCTGTCGGGCTCGGGGGCGTATGGGGTGATGACAGCCACGCTGACCGATCCGGCCATCGGTCCGGACAGCTACGTGGGCTATCTGGTCTCCACCATCATGGGCTCGTCGGAGACGACCTTCTATGTGCTGGCCGTGTATTTTGGTGCCGTGCAGGTACGGCGTATCCGCCACACACTGCTGGCGGCATTGACCGCCGATGTGGTCGCCGTCGTTGCCTCAGTGGCGATTTGCCGCTACCTGTTTACCTGATGACCTGATCGTCTGGACCGTTCGGCCCAGGCTCTTCGGGTCACCCTTCAAGCAGGCTTGCGCCAGTTCATCAAGGCCCCTGCCAGGCCGCTGGCGGCGATCATCAGGATGCCCAGCGTCGAGAGTGTGTCGGGGATGGTGCCAAAGAACAGCCAGCCCAGCAGCACGGCAAAGCCGATCTGCGCATACAGATAGGGCATCAGCACCGTGGCTGGTGCGTGGCGATAGGCCTGTGCCAACAGCATGTGGCCGATCGAGGCGGCCAGGCCACCGCCGGCCAGCGCCAGCCAGTGCGTCCAGTGAATGCCGGCCAGATGCTGCCAGAAGAAAGGCAGCACCACCGAGACCACCACCAGCCCGATCAGGCCTGTGTACAGATGAGTGGTCAGGGTGTCGTCGTAGCGCGAAAGATGCGCGGTGATCAGCAGGAACAGCACGTTGGCGGCGACCTGGGCCAATGGCAGCAGCAACACCCACTCGAAGGCCATGCCGCCGGGCCGGATGATCACCAGCGTGCCCGCCAGCGCCAGGCCGAGCAGCACCCAGCGGATGGGGGGCAGTTTTTCATGCAATACCCACAGTGCCAGCACCGAGACGATGATGGGCGCGATGCTGGCGATGGCCGTGAACTCCGCAACCTTGATGTAGCGCAGGCCCAGGAAGGCAAAACCACTGGTGAGGATATAGCAGCAGGCTCGGGCCACTTGCCACGGCCAGTTCTGGCTGGACGGCAGCCAGTAGGGATGCTGGCGCCGGATCATCAACAGCGTCATGGCGGTCTGGATCGCATAGCGCACCCACAGCGCCACCAGCAGCGGAATGACGCCGGATACATAGCGGGAGCTGCTGTCGAGCAGTGCGAAGAAGAGCACGGCCGAGAGGACCAGACTGATGCCGGTCAAGGCGGAAGCGGGGGTGGACATGCGGAAGCGAAAAGAAAAGGCGAACGCCCAGTGGCCGCCGGGCGAAAGGCCATGGAGGCTGCCGGCCCGCGCGGAGCCGCCACTGTACGCCAAATGGCCGGCGTGCGCAGCCGGATACCGAGGCATGCGGCTCGGCCGGTCGTCCTGCCGCGCCTGCCTCGGCCGCCATCTGCCTGCCTGTTCCTACACACAGGGGCGCCCGCTTGGGGCAAGATACGCGCTTGATCAACAACACACGCCCAATTCCTGGCTGCAAAGACCCCATGAAACGCATGTTGGAAGCCTTCTCGCGCGCTCTGGTGGACAGCTTCCGCCCCCGCGTGATCGCCATATCGCTGTTGCCGCTGGGCCTGATGCTGGCGGCCGGTCTGTTGCTGGGCTACTTCTATTGGGCACGCGCCGTCGCCGGTGTTTCCACCTGGCTGGACTCGAGTGCCGGCTGGTTGTGGGTGGGCTCGACGCTGGCGCAGATCGGGATCGATAATGCCACGGCTTTTTTTGCTCCGCTGCTGGTGATTCTGGTGGCGACACCGCTGCTGGCCGTGCTCAGCCTGCTGGTGGTGGCAATGTTCATGAGCCCGGCGCTGGCGCGCAGTGTGGCGAAGCGGCGCTTTCCGGACCTGGCGCGGCTGGGCTCGGGAGGCTTCTGGGCCAGCGCCGGCTGGACGCTGCTGTCGACCGGACTGGCGCTGCTGGCGCTGCTGATCACGCTGCCGCTGTGGTTGATCCCGCCGCTGGCCCTGATCGTGCCGCCCTTGATCTGGGGCTGGCTGGCCTTTCGCATCCTGAGCTTCGACGCGCTGGTGCAGCACGCCACGGCGGCCGAGCGGCGGCTGATCCTCGAGCAGCACCGCTGGCCGCTGCTGGTGATGGGCATCGTCTGCGGCTTCCTGGGCGCCGTGCCCAGCATCGTCTGGGCTTCGGGGTTGCTCTTCGTGCTGGCATTTCCGATCATGGTGCCGCTGGCGATTTTCATCTACACCTGGGTTTTTGCGCTGTCGGCGCTCTGGTATGTGCACTACGTGCTGTGGGTGCTGCAGGAGTTGCGGGCCGGCTCGGCGGATGCCGGCGCGGTGGTGGTCGAGGCCGAACCGGTGGTTCTGTTGCCGGCGCCCAAAAGCGATGCCGCTGCGGCGCCGAGCCATGATGCACAGTAAGAACCGGTTCAAAAGGAGCTGCACGCCACGATTTTTTCAGTGACGCCTCATGAAAAGATCGTGAGCGGCTTCTCGGTCCGGCCTCTGTGGCCTATGGTATGGTTGGCAGGCTCCAAGATAGAACAGGCTGTTCAAAAGCTGATGGTGGTGCACGGCGGCGTCCGAGTGTGGACGTGGGCCGATGGGAACGTCGCCTGCATTGCCCCATTCGAGAGATACAAAATGACTGTGATGCACACCAAGGATGAAAAACGCCAGCGCAAGGCCGCCTGGCTGGGGCGCGGCTCGGTGCTCGCGCTGGCCGTACTGCTGGCGGCGTGCCAGACCACACCGCTGCCGCCGTGGCCGACCACACCCGGCCAGCCCGGTCAGCCCGGTCAGGTCACCGCCCCGGATGTGCCAGCGCAGGCGCCTGGCAGCACGGTGCCGGGTTACAGCGCCGCTGTGGCGGCGCGCTTTCCCGATCCGCCACAGCGCTATGCGACTCCCGGCCTGCAGGAGCAGCGCAGCCATTTCACCACCAACGAGGAAATTCGCGCTTTCCTGGCAGATCTGGCGCAGCGCCCGGCAACCGGTGTGTCGGCCCAGGTGGTGTCGCTGGGGCGCTCACAGCGCGGTGCCGACATCCACGCGATCCTGATGACGCGCGGTGCCCAGGCCACCGCGGCGGGCTTCGAGCAATCGCGCAAGCCGACCGTGCTGTTCATCGGTCAGCAGCATGGCGACGAGCCGGCCGGCAGCGAAGCGCTGCTGGTGGCGGCGCAGCAATTGCTGCAGGGACCATGGAGCCCGGTGCTCGATCAGATCAACGTGATTCTCGTGCCGCGTGCCAATCCGGATGGCGCAGAGGAAGGTGAGCGTGCGCTCGCCAACGGCATCGACCTCAACCGCGACCACCTGTTGCTGCGTACGCCCGAGGCCCGGGCGCTGGCGCGGCTGGTGCAGGACTACCGGCCCATGGTCATCGTCGACAACCACGAATACACGGTGGCAGGGCGCTTCCAGCAGAAGTTTGGCGCCGTGCAGGCGTATGACGCGATGCTGCAGTACGCGAACACGCCCAATATCGGGGAGTTCGTCACCAAGGCTGCCGACGAGTGGTTCAGCAAGCCCCTTTTCGCGGCATTGGAGGCCGAAGGCCTGACGGCACAGTGGTACTACACCACCTCACAGGACCCGCAGGACCTGAGCCTCGCCATGGGAGGCATCCGCCCCGATACGGGCCGCAATGTCAATGGCCTCAAGAACGCTGTCAGTCTGTTGATCGAGACGCGTGGCATCGGCCTGGGCCGCACCCATATCCAGCGGCGTGTGCACACCCACGTGGTGGCAGTGCGCAAGGTGCTGGAGCAAACCGCGGCGCGGGCCGGCCACCTGAATCAGGTGCGCTCGTTCGTGGCGCGTGATGCCGCATCCCAGGCGTGCCGCGGCAGCCTGGTGATCGACGCGGCCCAGACCCAGGAGCAGCGCCGCATCACCATGCTCGACCCGGTTAGCGGTGCCGATGTGGTGCGCGAACTGCCCTGGAAATCCTCGCTGCAGACCCGGCCCACGCGAGAGCGCACACGCCCCTGCGGCTACCTGCTGGCCAGCTCCGAGAGCGATGCCATCGCGCGCCTGCAGGTGATGGGTGTTTCGGTGTTGCGCGTGGCCGAGGCCGGCAGCGTGCAGGTCGAGCGCTACAACGAAGTCTCGCGCAGCCAATCGGCCCGCGAGGATGTGCGTGGCAGCCTGACGGGGGAGGGGGAAGTCATCCAGGTGGATGTGCGCCTCAACCCCGAGCGCGTCGACGTGCAGCCCGGCAGCTTCTACGTGCCGATGGGCCAGCCGCTCGCCTACCTGGCGGTGGCGGCGCTGGAGCCGGATACGCAAAACAGCTATTTCGCCAACCGCATCCAGCGCGACCTGGGCAATCTGGTGCGCGTGACCGAGCCGCCGGCGCTGATTTTCGAAGAGGTCGAATGACCCCGGCGGTTTGTTGCCGCAGAACTGGCGCCTGAATGCCATCCGATTTTGATGCGCGGCTGCAGCGCCCGAGCTGCATCACTGATGTGGCGGGTATCCAGGCCGGTCATGCTGCCATGGCGGCACGTGCCACCGGTTGCACCGTCGTGCTGGCGCCCGAAGGGGCGGTGGCCGCAGTCGATGTGCGCGGTGCCGCCCCTGGCACGCGCGAGACGGATTTGTTGGTGCCCGGAAACCTGGTCGAGCAGGTGCATGCCATCGCCCTGTGCGGCGGCAGCGCCTTCGGGCTGGATGCCGCACAAGGCGTGATGCATTGGCTGGAGCAGCGCGGTATCGGCCTTGATGTCGGGGTGGCGCGGGTGCCCATCGTGCCGGCGGCCGTGCTGTTCGATCTGCTGATCGGCGATGCCCGCGTCCGGCCTGATGCCGCCTGTGGCTACGCGGCCTGCCAGGCTGCTGGAAGCGCACCGCTGGTCAATGGCAATGTGGGGGCGGGAAGCGGCGCCGTGGTCGGCAAGATCTTCGGCCTTGCGCGGGCCATGCGCGGCGGCATCGGTTCGGCCTCGGTGCGCTGCGATGGCGTGACCGTCGGCGCTGTGATCGCCTGCAACGCACTGGGCGACGTGCGCCACCCCGTGAACGGCCGCGTGCTGGCTGGTGCGCGCGAGGCCGCCGATTCGGCTCAGCTGTGCGATGCCCACGCCAGCCTGCTCGCTGGCGCGCGGCCATTGCCGGCGCTGGCCGGCACCAACACCACCATCGGCGTGATCGCCACCGACGCCAGGCTCGAGAAGACGCAGGCCCAGCGCCTGGCCATGCTGGGCCATGACGGCCTGGCGCGCAGCATTGCGCCGGTGCACACCATGTCCGACGGCGACACGCTGTTTGCCATGGCCACCGGTCGCGCCGGAGGCTCGCCCGGCATGATGGTGCTGGCCGCGATGACGGTGGAGGCCGTGGCGCTGGCGACCGTGCGGGCCGTCCAGGCCGCTACCGGCTATCGTCAGGGAGACCTCTGGTTGCCCGCCGTGGCGGACCTCGCCGCAGGCTGACAATCGGCCCCAAAAACGGATGGAAGGAGTGACATGCTGGCGCTGATTCAACGCGTGACGCGTGCGCAGGTGCGCGTGGACGCCGAGGTGGTGGGAGCGATTGGCACGGGGCTGCTGGTGCTGGTCTGCGCGGAGCCGCAGGACGGCGAGGCACAAGCCGACAAACTGCTCGGCAAGCTGTTGCGGCTGCGCATTTTCCCCGATGCGCAAGGGCGCATGAACCGCAGCCTGCAGGATGTGCAGGGTGGATTGCTGCTGGTGAGCCAGTTCACGTTGGCAGCCGATCTCAGGAGTGGCACCCGGCCCGGCTTCTCGCATGCCGCGCCACCGGAGCTGGCGCGGCGGCTGTACGAGTATTTGCTGGCCCAGGCCCACCAGTGCCATGCGTCTGTGGCCAGCGGTGTTTTCGGCGCGCACATGCAGGTTGAGTTGCTCAACGATGGGCCAGTCACGATTCCCTTGAAGATTTGAAGATCAGCGGCCGTATGACATTCAATGGAGGTCGTTCATCGGAGTGCTGTGGTGAGGATTGGCCATCAAGTGGCCTCAGTCCTCACATGAATGATCCGCAAGTGGCGCGCAATCGGCATGGGTTTTTCGTTGTCGGCCGTACTCACTTCATGGCCTGCCGGCTGTGCGCCGGGGAGGCCGAAACACCAGCACATTGCCGGCCAACACCAGACCCAGCCCCAGAATGGCAGGCAGGCTCCACTGGTAGCCCTCAAAGAGGGAGGAAATGGCCAAGGCCACCAATGGGAAAAGCACCGTGCAGTACGCAGCGCGTTCCGGACCAAGACGCCCTACCAGCTTCAGGTAGATGGTGAAGCCAATCACCGATCCGGCGATCGCCAGATACAGCCAGGTGGCCACGTACACGCCAGACCAATCGAAGCGCGCCGGCACGCCCGCGGCCAGGCAGCCTATCGCCAGTGCGGCAGCGCCCCATGCCATGCCCCAGGCGTTGGTCTGTTCAGGTGGTTGCCCCATGGCTTGCAATCGGGCCGACAACAGGTTGCCCATTGAAAACAGCATGGTGCCCAGCGTGGCCAGTGCCAGGCCTTGCGCGGCGCTGGTGCTGGCACCGTGGGCGCGAATTTCTGGCCAGAGCATGGCGGTGAGGCCGGTCAAGCCGAGGATGCCGCCCACGACAATGGGGGTCCGCAGGCGCCTGCCGAACAGAAGGCGCGCGCCAAGCGCATTCCACAGTGTGGCGGTGGAAAAAACCACCGCCACCAGACCGCTGGGAATGAAGCGGGAGGCATGCAGAAAGCAGATGAAGTTCAAGCAGAACAGGCACAAGCCTTGCATGGCAATCAGTGCCCAAGTCGCGCGCGGCGGCCGGCGCAGCTTGCCGGTCATGCGCAGCCACGCCATCAGCAGTGCTGCGGCCAGGGCAAAACGCCAGACGATGGACCACGGGATGGGAACCACACCCAGTTGCAGCTTGAGGGCCATCCAGGTCGATCCCCAGATCAGCACCGTTGTCAAGAAGAGATAAGGCGTCATGTCCGCCAGTGTGTGCGCAGGCCTTGCAATGCGATTGCACAAACCTGCGGTTTTGTGCCACATGTGCATGCGGATCGCGCCCCACAGGACTTGATAATTCCGGTGTCCGTGCGTTTTGCTTGTGTAACCCGAATGACCGCTTCTTCCCTCGCCCATTCCGTTTATGACACTCTGGGGCGCTCGCGCGCCAGGCTGCACCGGCATGCCGCCCTGGGCGATGGCATGCGGGTAGCACTGTGGTCCAATCAGCGCGATGCCGTGGGCTATTTGCCTGCGCACCATACGATTTCGCTCTACCTGCAGGGCGGGCGGGGTACTTTCCGCACGGACGCGCCGCAGGTTCATGGAGCCCCCGGCAAGTTGTGTTTGATGCCTGCCGGACACCAGGTGGACTGGGTCGTGGGCGAGGGCCAGGTCTTTCTGCATCTGTATTTCGAGCCGCAACTGCTGGGGCCATTGGTGTTGCGCCTGCTTGACCGCGAGCCGCGCGAGATGCAGTTGCCGGAACTGAACTTTGCGGAGCAACCACAGCTGGCCGCCATCGTCTCTCGACTGCACCTGCTGGACTGGAGCGACGACTGCCAACGTCTGGCGGCCAACCAGCTCGGCCATGCGGCGATGGCCTGTCTAGTGCAATCGCATATGCTCCGCCGCCCCGCTGCAGCCTTGCGGGGGGGCTTGTCGCCGGCCATGCGCAAGCGCCTGATCGAATGGTTGCAAGCGCATATTGCATCCCCGCTGACGGTAGGCCAGATGGCGGCGCAAGTGGCCTTGTCGGAACACCATTTTGCCCATGCCTTCGCCACCTCGTTTGGATGTGCCCCCCATGCGTGGCTGGCCGCGCGGCGGGTGGAGCATGCCGCTGCCCTGTTGCGGCAAAAGGTGTCGCCATGCCTGGATGCAATCGCTGCGGCTACCGGCCATGCGAACCCCAGCCATCTGGTGCGGCGTTTCAGGCAAGCCTATGGAGTCACGCCCGGCCAGTACCGCGCGGCGATGGCGCTACAGGCAGGCGATCTCTGAGAGCCTGTTTGCGATCTTTTCGCGGGCCACATTGCCCCGCCAGCCAAGCAGCGATTTCCATTGGGCTTGAACGACGGGATTCATGGCCACCTCGATGCGGATTGCGACGCAGGCGCGGATAATGCGGCCTCTATGCCGTCCATTGACTCTGCTGCCGACCACAAGAAATCCGGATTGCACACGCCTCAAGAACCTTCAGGAGAAGCGCAGGCATCTCCGCATGCAGGAGACGGCTTGGCTGGCTCGACCATCACCCGGCCTGCCACCCCGCTTGCCATCCGATTTCCAGACAATCTGCCCGTCTCCGCCCGCAGGCAGGAGATCGAGCGCGCGCTGCGCGAGCACCAGGTCATCATCGTCAGCGGTGAGACGGGCTCGGGCAAGACCACGCAGCTGCCAAAAATAGCGCTGGCCCTGGGCCGCGGCCTGGGACGCAGCCACAAGGATGGCCAAAGTGGCCGGCGCGGCCAGTGGATCGGCCACACGCAGCCGCGCCGCATCGCGGCCTCCAGCGTGGCCAAGCGCATTGCCGAGGAGTTGCAGACACCGCTGGGCGAGGTGGTTGGCTACAAGGTGCGCTTCAACGACCGGCTGGGTCCGCATGCCCGCGTCAAGCTGATGACCGACGGCATACTGCTGGCCGAGACGCAGACCGATCCGCTGCTCAAAGCCTACGACACACTGATCATCGACGAGGCGCACGAGCGCAGCCTGAACATCGATTTTCTACTGGGTTACCTGAAGCAGATCCTGCCGCGCCGGCCCGATCTGAAAGTCATCATCACCTCGGCGACCATCGATGCCGAGCGCTTTGCGCAGCACTTTGCCAGCCGCAAAGGGCCGGCGCCGGTGATTGCGGTTTCGGGGCGCACATACCCCGTTGAAGTTCGTTATCGGCCATTCGAGGAAAGTCGCGAGACGGACCTGAATACCGCCATCGCCGATGCGGTGGATGAGCTGTGGTCGGGGCGGGCACAGGGCGACATCCTCGTTTTTCTGCCTGGTGAGCGTGAAATCCGTGAAGCGGCCGATCACCTGCACAAGCACCTGGCGCACGATCCGCTGCGCCGCCACGGCGTCGTGCTGCCGCTGTTTGCGCGCCTCTCGCAGGCCGAGCAGGACCGGGTGTTCGAGACCGGCGGGCCGCCGCGCGTGGTGCTGGCCACCAACGTGGCCGAGACCTCGCTGACGGTGCCCGGCGTGCGCTATGTGGTCGATGCCGGCACGGCGCGCGTCAAGCGCTACAGCTACCGCAACAAGGTCGAGCAGCTGTTGGTCGAGCCCATCAGCCAGGCCGCAGCCAACCAGCGCAGCGGACGTTCGGGCCGCGTGGCCGATGGCATTGCGATCCGTTTGTACGAGGAGGCCGGCTTTGCCAGCCGCCCACGCTTCACCGACCCGGAAATCCTGCGTTCCTCGCTGGCAGGCGTGATTCTGCGCATGAAGTCGCTGGGTCTGGGGGCGGTGGAGGATTTCCCGTTTCTCGAGGCGCCTTCCGCCCGTGCGATTACCGATGGCTACCAGTTGTTGCAGGAACTGGGGGCGATGGATGAGGCGCACCAGCTGACCGACACCGGGCAGCAGATGGCGCGCCTGCCTTTGGACCCGCGTGTGGCCCGCATGCTGCTCGAAGCCAAGGCGCGTGGTGCACTGCAGGAGGTGCTGGTGGTGGCAGCGGCGCTGTCGGTGCAGGACGTGCGCGACCGCCCGCTGGACAAGCAGGCCCAGGCCGACCAGCAGCATGCGCGCTTCGACGACGAGAAAAGCGAGTTCGTCAGCTACCTCAAGCTGTGGCAGTGGATCCATGATGCGCGCGGCGGCAAGACGGGCGGCCTGCCGTCGGCCAGGCAGCAGGCCATGGCCGCGGCACAAGCCAGGAAGGCCGGCAAGAACCATGCGGCCTTGCCGGTGGCGCAGCGCAGCGCGCCCGCCAATGACGCGGGCAGTGCCGGCACTCCGTCTGAGACCCAGCCTGCCCAACGCCTCTCCAATCGCCAGTACGAGCAATTGCTGCGCGCCAGTTTCATCAACATCCGCCGCGTGCGCGAGTGGCGCGACATCCACCAGCAGTTGACGGCTGCCGTCACCGAGCAGGGCTGGAAGCCGCAGGCGCAGCCAGGGCCGGCCTCGTATGAGGCGCTGCACCTCTCGCTGCTGGCCGGGTTGCTGGGCAACGTCGGCTTCAAGCAGGACGAGAACGACCATTACCTCGGCGCGCGCGGCATCAAGTTCTACCGCCACCCCGGCGCGCATCTGCGCAAGAAGCCCGGGCGCTGGGTGGTCGCCGCCGAACTGGTGGAAACCACGCGCCTGTTCGGCCGCGAGATCGCCAACATCGAGCCGCAATGGCTGGAGGAGGTGGGCGGTCACCTCCTCAGGAAGCAGTTGCTCGATCCGCACTGGGAGCAGAAGGCCGGCGAAGCTGTGGCGCTGGAGCGCGCCACGCTGTACGGCATCGTGGTCTACAGTGGCCGGCGCGTGCCCTATGAGCGCGTCGACCCCGCGGCCGCGCGCGAGATCATGATCCGCCAGGCGCTGGTGCAGGGCGACTATGCGCCCGAATGGGAGCGCAAGTTCCCGTTCCTCGCCACCAACCGAAAGCGCATTGCCAAGGTGGAAGAGCTGGAGCACAAATCGCGCCGCCAGGACGTGCTGGTGGACGAGGAGCTGATCTACGCCTTCTACGACCGGCTGATTCCCGAGGCGGTGGTCAATGGCCGCCAGTTGGAGCACTGGTACCGGCAGGAGCGCAAGCTGCAGCCGCAGTTGCTGGAGCTGCAAAAGGACGAGTTGATGCGGCATGAAGCCGCCGGCATCACCACGCAGGCCTTCCCGCCCACCATCAAGCTGGCCGGCATGGACCTGAACGCCAGCTACCTGCACGAGCCCGGCAACCCGCGCGATGGCGTCACCATCACCATCCCGCTGTATGCGCTCAACCAGGTGCAGGAAGAGCGCGCCGACTGGCTGGTGCCCGGCATGCTCAAGGCCAAGATACAGGCGCTGATCAAGAGTCTGCCGCAGCGCCCGCGCTCGCGCCTGCTGCCGCTGGCCGAAACGGCGGAGACCATCGCCAGCACCTGGATGGACGAGGGCCGCTTTGGCCAGGGCGACCTGGGCGAACGCCTGCGCCAATGGGTGCGTGGCAAGACCGGGCTGGAGGTCAAACCGACCGACTTCAAGGCCGACATGCTCAGCCCGCACCTGTTCATGAACTTCCGCGTGGTCGACGAGCATGGCCGCCAACTGGGCCAAGGCCGCAATCTGGCCGCGCTCAAGGCCGAATGGGGCCAGCAGGCCAGAGGCGCCTTCCAGGCCTTGGCCGGCCTGAAGCTGGCGGCCAGCACCGATGCCGCACCGGACACCGAAGACACCCAGGCCGACGCCACGAGCCAGGTGCCGCACGGACAGCCCGTCCCCCCCCATGCATCCAACAGCCAAGGTGGTCAGGCCGGTGGGAAAGGCGCATCGGCCAACCAGGCCGATCGCCACAGCGACATGGGCGAGCCCGAGCAGCGTCACGCCAGCTGGAGCTTTGGTGAACTGCCAGAGATCATGGAATGGGGCAAGGGCAGCAAGAAGCTGGTGGGTTTTCCCGCGCTGGTGGACCAGCGCGATGCCGTCACCATCGAAGTGTTCGACGAGCCGGAGGCCGCCGCCAAGGTCCATCGCAAAGGTCTGGCGCGTCTGTTCGCACTGCAGATCAAGGATGCGCTCAAGTACCTGGAAAAGAACATCCCCGACCTGCAGAAAATGGCCGTGGCCTACATGCCGCTGGGCACGTTGGAGGAATTGCGCGCACAGGTCATCGCCGTGGCCATCGAGCTGGCCTTCCTGCAGGAGCCGCTGCCCATCAACGCCGGACAGTTCGAGCAACGCCTTGCCGAAGGCCGGCCGCGCCTGTCGCTGCTGGCACAGGAAGTGGCCCGCTTGGCCGCGCAGGTGCTGGCCGAGTATGCCCAGGTGGTGCGCAAGCTCAAGGACACCAAGGGCGCCGATGCCGCCGTGGCGGATATTCGGCAGCAACTGGAGCGGCTGATGGGCAAGCACTTCGTGCAGGCCACGCCGCAGGCGCATCTCAAGCACTTTCCGCGCTACCTGAAAGCCATGCTGATGCGCCTGGACAAATACCGCGAAGACCCGGCCCGCGACCAGAGTCGCCAGGCCGAGGTCGCTCCTCTGGAAGCGCGCTACCTCCGCCTGCTCGGCCAACGCAAGGGCCAGCAGGACGAAACCCTGCAGGACTACCGCTGGCTGCTCGAGGAACTGCGCGTGAGCTTCTTCGCCCAGCAATTGCGCACGCCGCAGCCGGTCTCGGTCAAGCGCCTGGACAAGGTCTGGGCGCAGGTGGTGGGGTGAGCCGGAGGCCGGTATGGATCGGCTTTGCAGGGCTGGTGTCAGCCCTGGATGTCGGGGCTCCGATTCAGTCGCTGTTGCAGATGACGGGCCGCCAGACTGGCGTTTGGCACCCCGTGGGGTGCGGCCGCTTTTGCGGGATGAGCGCCGTGGTCATGTTCCCGACCGGACGTGGCCGATGTTGCTGACACTGCCGCGCCCTTGCCGGCACAGCCCGCCTCCCGGCTTTCCTGGAATGCGGTGAAATGTGCACGGGCGCGCGCGACGACCTCACGCAGGGCACACACTGAAGCCTGCAGCGAGAGGATGTCCCTGACGAGGTAATAGCCGGCTTCCGGATGCTTGCGAAAATGCTCCTGGACATGGCGGAACATGTCCGCATCGATCGCTTGACCAGGCCGATGCAGCTGCTGGATCCGCTTGAAAAGGGTGTCAATGCTTGCTTGCTCGCTCTCAGTCATGCCCTTCCCTTATTTATTCCAGCGGTCTTGGCTCCCGGAGTCTCGCAAGACCCGCCGTGACATGGCGCCGCAGCCTCTTCAGTGAGCGGGAGCGGGGCGCTCATCCTGCTCGTCCATGCTTCTCGATGGATTCGATGTCATGGCGCGGAGCCCGTTCGGAGAAAGGCGCCTGTCGCTCCTCGGCTTCGAGCGGCCAGATTGCATCTACCGGTTTTTCCAGAATCCGGCAGATGAATTCCCGGATACGGATGCTTTTGACTCGGCCGGTGATGACCTGGTGGACGGATGCGGGAGTGACGTTCAGGTCACTGGCTATCCGCACCTGCGACCATCCCCTGATTCGCAAGGCCGCCTTGATTTCCTCGGGATGCATGCTCTGCTATCCTTCACCTAATAAATGAGGTTCTGCGTGGATGGCCCTGTTTTTGCCGATGCGGCATTGACAGGACACCGCCTCACCGCATCCATCCGGCGCATTGACTGACCCACCCGATGCTGCGGCGGTGGCCGCAGAACCCCTATCCCTCAGCCCTCGATTGAGGGTCGGCTTGGAATTATGTTAGTGCGGATATTTGCACTTGTCAATTTTTGTTTGCGGAAATCTGCATGATTGGAAGCCGACTGAAGCAAGAACGTGAGCGCCTTGGCTACACGCAGCCGGCGTTTGCAGAGTTCGCAGGTGCCAAGAGGCGCACGCTGATCGATTGGGAGAAGGGCGTCTCCTCGCCAACGGCCGTGCAGTTGTCCGGGCTGGCGCGTGCAGGAGCGGATGTGCTTTACATCCTGACAGGGGACAGAAGGCTTGCCTCCACCGTGCAGGAGCCGACACCATGGCTGCTCAATGATCGGCAGGCTGCTTTGTTGGGGCATTACCGGAAGCTGTCCGAGGCTGACAAGCAGGCATTGGAGCGCATTGCAGCAGCATTGGCGCAACTGGCGAAAGTGAATGCGGCAGACGGCGGTAGTGGTGTTGATTGAGCCATGAAATACAGGCCGCGCGGGCAACTGCGCGGCCTGTATTTCATGACGTGGCGAGATTCAGGAGACCAATGACTTGGCCACAGCGCATCGTCATGCGCTGCGGCAGCGAGCGCGGCCGGCCTTTGCAGGTGACGGCTCGCAAAGGCTTCAGGCAGCACCGTGGTGATGCGCTCCAGCGCTGTCCGGGTCGCCCTGGACGGCCACCCAGCGCGTGCCCAGCACCAGGGCTTCGAGCTTCTCGGTGGAGAACATCATCGCAGGCAGCAGGAAGCCGCTGTGCAACTGGTAGCCGATGCCGTGTCCACCATCGATTTGCCCGCCCTGGGCGCCCAGCACCAATGTCGCGGTAGAGCATGCGCAGGCTGACGCCCAGTCGGCGGGCCAGCGCAGCGCCTTGCACCGGATGTCTGCGACGGGCCAGTTCATCCAGCAGCTGCAGCAGCCGTGTGGCACGTGCGCCCACGGTCCTTTGCGCCTGCTTCGTGGTTGCGTGGATGGCCGTGCTGGATCACGGATCCTGCAGTTGCCCGCGCACCTGGGTGCGCGTCGCACCACCGATCCAGACCTGCCCATCTGCGTCCTGGCTGACATGCACCTGGCCATCGCGTCCGAGGCAGGAACCTTGCCTGGCCAGATAGGGGCCGCTCAATACCCCGCTGGCATAAAGCCATTGGGCGACGGAAGCATTGAGGCTGCCGGTTACCGGGTCTTCAACGATGCTGCCATGCTGGTCGCTGAAAAATGCGCGCACTTCCACGGCGGCCCCGCTGTCGGCCGGGTAGAGACCGACCACGCCGATGTCGATGCGTCGGGGCCAGGCACGCGCTGGCTGCAATGCCAACACCTGTGCAGCGCTCGCCAGTCGAATGCCCAGCCAGCCCGGACCGTTGTCGACCCATGCGGCTTCAGTTACTTCAGCCGCATCGATGCCCAGGAACCGCAGGGCCTCCTGCAACTCGGCGTGGGAGGGCGGGCCCGAGCGCCGCAGGGCCGGGGCGGCAAAGGCAAGATGCGGTCCTTCACGGCGGATGGAGACCAGACCGGCCCCGCACTCCTGCACGATGGCATCCGCATGCTTGGGAGCGTGGCCGGCGTTCAGCCAGGCGTGGCAACTGCCCAGTGTCGGATGGCCGGCAAACGGCATCTCCCGCTCCAGTGTGAAGATGCGCACGCGGTAGTCGGCCTCAGGGTGCGTGGGCGGCAGCACGAAGGTGGTTTCGGAGAGATTGAACCAGCGCGTGATGCGCAGCATGTCTTCGGTGCCAAGCTCTTCGCCGCCGAATACCACTGCCAGCGGATTGCCGGTGAGTGGTTGGGCGCCGAAGACATCGACCATTTGGATTGCCAGAGTCACGGGGCGTTCTCCATGCATGTAGGGGATGGGTTTGTCGCCTGATGCTGGATGCAGCAGGCGTCATGGGCAGAACGGCTGCGCTGGCATTGGCGGGAACTGCGATGATAGGTGCTTAGCGTCCGGCCGGCCCAGACCATAAAAAAGCACATGCAGGCAGAACCTGCATGTGCTGGTGGGGGGCGAATGAGCGGGATTGCGTTGGCAACTCCGCTCATCACGGCCTGGTCAAGGCTTGATGGGGGTGATTTTTGTGCCTTCGAGCGATACACCCGCTTCCAGGCCCACGTTGGTCAGCACGAAGCTGGTGACCGGCGCGTTGGCCGTGGTGGTGTCGATGTTGCCGCTGGCGCCGACACGGCCGGCCGTCACGGAGGCATCGGCACCGACCGAGAAGCCGTCGCTGGCGAGGAACTTCTCGAGTGCATCACGCGTGTTGAACACGTAGACGACGGCCTTGGATTGGCCACCAGCCTGCCAGCCGATGGAGGCACCGGTGGTGCTGTAGTAGCCTTGGTTGCGGCCACGCACGCGCAGCACGCCACGGCCGTGTTCGGCACCGACGACAAAGCTGCCGCCCACCACGGTGGGGAAGATCAGCACGCCGGGAGCGCGCTGGACCAGTTCCTGCGAGCCGGGCACGGCCTGATACAGACGGCTGAGCGTGGCGTCGGCGCGCTGATCGATGGTGGTGTTGTCCGAAGCCGGTGCGTGGGCAACGCCTTCATGGGTGGTGGTGCAGGCGCCCAGTGTGAGGCTGCCGACGGCGATGGCGGTTGCCAGCATGAGAGGTTTGCGGGAAATCATGATACGGCTCCTGTGTCGTGTCGTTGTGAATGGGATAAGCATATGGCTTGGGCGGCTGCTGTCGCGTCAGCCATATGCTTACATGGGTGCAGTCCAACAGCCCTTGGTCCAACAGCGCTTGTTTGGCAGATGAGGTAGCCACAGCTCGGGGCGGATCGTGCGCCGTGACCGGCTTGTGCGCTGGTTGCGGCCCTGGTTCAGCGGCGCAAATTGGTTTTGACGAGGTCGACGACCTCATCGCCGCGGCCATTGATGATGGCCTTGAGCATATAGAGGCTGAAGCCCTTGGCCTGCTCGGCCTTGATCTTGGGCGGCATGACCAGTTCCTGTTTGGCCGTCACTACATCCACCAATACCGGGCCAGGGTGGGCCAGCGCCTGGCGCAGCGTTTCTTCCAGTTGGGCCGACTCGGTCACGCGGAAAGCCGTGATGCCCATGGCCTGGGCCATGGCGGCAAAGTCGGGGTTTTGCAGGTCGGTGCCGCTGTCGAGGTAGCCGCCGGCCTTCATCTCCATGGCGACGAAGCCCAGCGAGCCGTTGTTGAAGACGATCACCTTGACCGGCAGCTTCAACTGCGCCAGCGAGATGAAGTCCCCCATCATCATCGTGAAACCGCCGTCGCCCGAGAGCGAGATGACCTGGCGATCTGGTGCGGCGGCCTGTGCGCCGATGGCCTGCAGCATGGCATTGGCCATGGAGCCGTGGCTGAACGAGCCGATCAGGCGGCGCTGGCCGTTCATCTGCAGGTAGCGCGCGGCCCATACCGTGGGTGTGCCGACATCGGCGGTGAAAATGGCGTCGGGTGCTGCCAGTTCGCTCACCAGCCGGGTCAGGTATTGCGGGTGGATGGACTCGCCCGCAGGTGCCGGCACCGCCAGCTCGTCCAGGCCCTCCCGAGCCTTGGCGTAGTGCTGCCTGGCGTTGTCGAGAAAACGCGAATCAGCCTGTGCCTGCAGGCGCGGCAGCAGCGCGGCGATGGTCTCGGCCACACCGCCGACGATGCCTTGCGTCAGTTGCACGCGTTTGCCCAGCGCGGCCGGATTGGTGTCTATCTGGATGACGGAGGCATCCTGTGGGTAGAAGGCGCGGTACGGGAAATCCGTGCCAAGCATCAGCACCGTGTCGCTGCTCAGCAGTGCGTGGTAGCCGGATGAGAAGCCGATCAGCCCCGTCATCCCCACATCGTAGGGGTTGCTCCATTCCACGTGCTCCTTGCCGCGCAATGCGTGCACGACGGGGGCCTGCAGCTTTTCGGCCAATGCCACCACCGCATCGTGTGCGCCGGCACAGCCGCTGCCGGCGAGGATGGTGGTGGCCTTCGACTGAGCCAGCAGCCCGGCCAGACGATCGAGTTCGGCATCGGCCGGTACGATGTGTGGCTGGCCGGGGGCCTGCCAATGCGGTTTGGCGCCTTGCGGGGCCTCGGCCAGCGCCACATCGCCTGGGATCACCAGCACGGCCACACCGCGCAGGCCCAGGGCGGCGCCCAGCGCGCGGTGCAGGATTTCCGGCAACTGCGCCGGGTTGGACACCAGTTCGGTGAACACACTGCACTCGCGGAACAGCTCTTGCGGATGCGTCTCCTGGAAATAGCCCAGGCCGACCTCGGAAGAGGGAATGTGCGCAGCAATGGCCAGCACCGGCACATGGTTGCGTTGGCAGTCGAACAAGCCGTTGATCAGGTGTAGATTGCCCGGTCCGCAGCTGCCGGCGCACACCGCCAGTTGCCCCGTTACCGCCGCTTCGGCGCCCGCGGCAAAGGCCGCCGTTTCCTCGTGGCGCACATGCATCCAGCGAATGCGCCCATCACGCCGCAGGCTGTCGTTGATTCCGTTGAGGCTGTCGCCCGTCACGCCCCAGATGCGCTCAACCTGCGCATTTGCCAGGGTCTGGACCAGCAGATCAGCGATACTCATAGCCATGGTGAATCCTCCTTTTCGGCCAAGGCGGCAGCCAACCATTTGTCACGCAGGGTGCTGACCGCCGCATCTGTTGTACCACTGCGGCAAGACATGGGCGTGTAGGCTGATGGCTTCAAAGCGGCATTGATTGCGGGCTGGAGGAGTCCGGACAGATGCAGACTGGTGACAGATGAGGGCCAGCTCGACAACGGGCTGGTGATCCGCCGCAAGGGGGGATAAACCTCAGTACAATAACCGGCTTCCCGCCTTCCGGCAGCGGGAAGTTCAATGTGGGAAGCGTGGCAGAGTGGTCGATTGCACCGGTCTTGAAAACCGGCAACGGGCAACCGTTCGTGAGTTCGAATCTCACCGCTTCCGCCAATCTGAAATATAAGCTATTGATTTATTTGACTTGTGAATCGCCCCCGGATTTTGAGGAGGCTCAACACTCTGAGAGGATTGAGTCATGAGCAAGTCGAAAAAGTTTTCACCCGAGGTGCATGAGCGCGCGGTGAGGATGGTGCAGGAGCACCGTGGGGAGTACCCGCCGTTGTGGGCGGCTATCGAGTCCATCGCGTCCAAGATTGGCTGCGTGCCGCAGACCTTGAACGAATGGGCTAAGCGCGCCGAGGTCGATGCCGGTGTGCGCGAAGGCATCACGACCAGCGAGGCGCAGCGGATGAAGGAGTTGGAGCGCGGGAATAAGGAACTGCGCCGGGCCAACGAGATACTGAAGCTGGCCATCGCGTTTTTCGCCCAGGCGAAGTTCGACCGCCGGCTCAAGTCCTGAAGGACTTCATCGACCGGCATCGCACTACGTTCGGGGTCGAGCCGCTCTGCAAGGTTTTGCAGGTCGCCCCGTCGGCATATCGACGCCATGCAGCGCTGCTGCGGGAGCCCTACAAGCGCTGTGCCCGAGCGGATCGCGACGAGGTGCTGGCGCCGCAGATTCAACATGTCTGGCAGGCCAACATGCAGGTCTATGGCGCCGATAAAGTGTGGCGGCAACTGGCACGCGAAGGCGTAGCCGTTGCACGCTGCACGGTCGAGCGACTGATGCGCAAGCTGGGGCTGCGGGGCGTGATGCGTGGCAAGGTCGTGCGAACCACGGTCGATGATGCCAAGGCCCAGTGCCCGCTGGACCGGCTCAACCGGCAGTTACGGGCCGAGCGGCCGAACCAGCTGTGGGTCAGCGACTTCATGTACGTCTCGACCTGGCAGAACTGGCTCTACATGGCTTTCGTCATCGACGTGTTCTCCCGTCGCATCGTGGGCTGGCGTGTGAGCAGCTCAATGCGGACGGACTTCGTGCTCGATGCGCTGGAGCAGGCCCTCTACGCCCGGCAGCCTGAGCGCGAGGGGAGCCTGATATGCCACAGCGACCGCGGATTGCAATACGTCAGCATCCGCTACACCGAGCGGCTTGCCGAGGCCGGCATCGAGCCGTCTGTGGGCAGCAAAGGCGACAGCTATGACAACCGCCTTGGCCGAGACCATCAAAGGCCAGTACGAGGAAAAGTTGATTCACCGCCGGGTGCCTTGGAAAACCAGGGAGGCCGTGGAGTTCGCCACCCTCGAATGGGTCTTCTGGTTCAACCATCATCGCCTGCTTGAACCCATCGGGTACATCCCGCCAGCAGAAGCCGAGGCAAACTACTATCGGCAGAACACCAGGGCGGTGGCCTGATTTGAATCAAACAGCCTTCGCGAATCCCGGGGCGATTCAAGTTGGCGTGCCCCGAAATGGGCGGCGCTTTCACCTGCAATGGCACCCACGTTGAGAGAGTGCTCATCGAGCCGTTGGGGATCGGCTTTGCTGGGCTCCGAGGAGGAATGGGCAAGAAATCTGGGCAAGCCCATCGCTGCATCTCAGCCTTTGTCCTGATCCAGCAGCTGTGCGCGCAGCCTCGTGCGCAGTTCCTTGCGGCTGGTCTTGCCGACGGCGGTGGTGTCGAAAGAGTCGACGAAGACGATCTGGTCGGGCACCTTGAAGGCAGCGACGCCGCGCTCGCGCATCCAGCGCTTGATGTCGGGCGAGCGCGGCGTTTCGCCGGCCTTGGGGATGATGAAGGCGCAACTGCGCTCGCCCAGGTACTCGTCGGGGATGGAAACCACTGTCGCATCGAAGACCTGGGGATGGGCCAGCAGCTGGTCCTCGATCTCCTCGGCCGAGACCTTTTCGCCGGCACGGTTGATGTGGTCGGTGGCACGGCCCTGCACGACGAGGTAGCCATCGGGAGTGCGGGTGACCACGTCGCCGGTGCGGTAGAAGCCGTCCTCGGTGAAGCTGCGGGTGTTGGCACCGTCGTCGTTGTGATAGGCGCGGATGGTGTAAGGGCCGCGCGTGAGCAGGTAGCCGGTCTTGCCGCTGTCGAGCGGGTGGCCGTGGTCGTCGACCACCAGTACCTCGTCGGCAGGGCTGATCGGGCGGCCCTGGGTTTCTATGATGGTCTCTTCCGGGTCATCCAGGCGCGTGTAGTTGACCAGGCCCTCGGCCATGCCGAAGACCTGCTGCAGCTGGCATTTGAGCCCGCCGATGACGCGCCGCGCGGCTTCTGGCGTGAGCTTGGCACCGCCGACCTGCAGCACGCGCAGGCTGGAGAGGTCATGCCCGGTGTTGGCCGCAGCCTGCGCCCACAGCAGCGCCAGTGGCGGTACCAGCCCGAGCGAATCGACCTTTTCCTGCGCAATCAGCGGAAATGCGGCTTCGGGCGAGGGCGAAGGGCTGAGCACCACGGTAGCACCGGCATAGAGGGCGCCAAAGGCGCCGGGCGAGCTCATCGGGAAGTTGTGCGCGGCTGGCAGCGCCACCATGTAGACGCTCGCGGGGGTGATGCCGCAGATCTCGTTGCTGGCGCGGAAGCTGTAGATGTAGTCGTCGTGCGTGCGGGGGATCAGCTTGGAGAGGCCTGTGCTGCCGCCGGAGATCTGCAGGAAGGCCACCGACTGCGGGTCGGCATCCTGCACCGGCAGCAGCGCAGGATGGGGTTCGAAGGCGTCGAAGGATGTGAACTCTCCGGCGTCGCCCGCGACGATGACGATGTGTTCGAGCGTCGGCCGTGCCGCCTTGAGTTCGCGCGCCAGGGTACGGTAGTCGAAGCCTTCGTACTGCTGCAGTGCGACGTAGGCCGAGGCTTCGGCCTTGCTGGCGAAGTGCGCGATCTCGGTGATGCGGTGTGCGGGCAGGGCATAGACCGGTACCAGCCCGGCGCGGAACAGGCCGAACACCACGCTGTAGAACTCGGGCACATTGCCCAATTGCACCACGACCCGATCACCGGGGGCAAGGCCCAGTGCCAGAAAGCCGGCCGCGGCGGTTTCGACCCGCCGCCAGAACTCGGCATAGTTCCAGCGCTGCAGCACGCCCTGCGTGTAACCGACGATGGCGGTGTGTCCGGCATGTTGCGCGGCATGTTCGCGCAGGAAGGCCGTCATGGTTTCGCCGCGCCAGTAGCCGGCTTCACGGTAGCGTTGCACGAAGTCGTCGGGCCAGACTTGCTGCAGGGGATGCTGGTATTGGCGGGTATCGGTCATGGTTGGAGTCATGGATGAAGCAAAACGCGGAAGATTCGATCATGTCACAACTGGACAGCAATCATTTGCAATGGGGTGGCGGCCCTGGCGGCCGCCATGACCGCATGCTGGCCATCCACAGCGGCGGTGGAAAACACTGTGGACAAGTTGTCAGCATGCGCGGGATGGCCCTCGGTGCGACGGTTCCGTGATGCTTTTTTGAGCACCTGGAGGATTGGTACCCGTTTCAGCGTGCCAGCACACCGACGATGAGGGCATTGACCAGGTCGATGAAGAAGCCACACACCAGCGGCACCACCAGGAAGGCGTGCGGCGCGGCGCCATAGCTGCGGGTGACCGCGCTCATGTTGGCGATCGCCGTGGCGGTGGAGCCGAGCGTGATGCCGCCGAAGCCGGCGCTGATGACGGTGGCCTCATAGTCGCGCCCCATCAGCGGAAACACCAGCAGCACGGTGAAGGCCACGGTCAGCAGCGTCTGCAGCAGCAACGCCAGGCCGATGAAGCCCAGCATGCCTTGCAGGGTCCAAAGCTGCAGCCCCATCAGCGCCATGGTCAGGAAGAGACCCAGGCAGATGTCGGAGATCAGCGCCACGCCCGGCTGCATGCTGGGCCAATGCCAGATGCGGCTTTGCCAGATGCGCTTGTGGATGGGCGAGATCACGTCGCCCAGGCTGCGGATGAGGATGCCCGCCATCAGGCAGCCGACGAAGTCCGGCAGATTCAGCCCCGTCAGGCGGATGGCGCCGCTGATGCTCTGGCCCAGCAGAATGCAGAGGTTGAGCCAGAACACCGCCAGCAGCACGCCGTAGTAGTCGATGCGGATGATCGACTCCTCCTTGTGCATGGCGCCCACTTCCAGCTCGGTCACGCTGGACGGCTGGATATGGTGGCGCTTCATCAGGTAGCTGGCGATCGGACCACCGATGCAGCAGGCGGCAATGGTGCCGATCATGTTGGCCGACAGGCCCACTTCCTGTGCGTTGGCGATGCCCAGCACATCCGTGAAATACGGGCTCCATGCCAGCGTGGTGCCGGCGCCGCCGGTCAGGGAAATGGAGCCGACCATCAGCCCAGCGCGGGCATCCATGCCGAAGCTGCCGGCCAGCATCATGCCGGCGAGGTTCTGCAGCACGATGAAAACAATGGCCAGCGCCAGCAGGATGGCCAGCGGCCGGCCGCCTTCGCGCAGCGTGCGCACGTCGGTGCCCAGGCCGATAGCGGCGAAGAAATACAGCAGCATCAGCTCGCGGGAATCGAGCGAGAACTGCACGCGCGTGCCTGCGGCATAGAACAGCACGCAGACCACGGCCGCGCACATCACGCCGCCAGCCACCGGGTCGGGAATGCTGTGGCGGCGCAGCCAGGCCACACGCTGTGTCAGTGCCTTGCCGACGAAGAGCAGCAGGATGGCCAGCGTTGCGCTGTTGAATGGATCGATGGTCAAGGTCTCGGGCAGGCGCGGCAGCATGGTCGGGGGATTCATGGCATTGGATCTGGCCGGACAATGCCCGGCACGCCCTGGCGGATGGCGGCGGAGAATGGCATGTCCGCCAGCGGGGATGCGGGGTCGTCGGTGGCGAGCGCGCGCTCGGTGACGCGGCCGGCGCGTTGCAACGCCTCGAAGCGGTAACCCGGGGCGAGGGCGCCCAGGTCATAGGCGTAACGTGCCAGGTGACCCGAGAGCAGCAGGCGCCAGTCGAGCGGCAAGCCCGGATCGAGCTGGCGGGCCAGCCCGAACACGATGGTGGTGCAGTTGCTGGTCAGCGAATGGTAGAAGTGCGGCCTGGCCTCGATGTCGGCCGCGGTGTCCAGGAAGCGCTCGAACCAGGGCCGCAACTGCGTCTTGGGCATATTGAGGCGGTAGAGGTAGACGTCCTCTCCGCGGGCATTGGTGCGGGTGCGCACGATGTCGTTCTCGTCGGCGGCGATCAGCACCAGCTCGAACTCCTTGAAGAACCCGCCAATCGAGGAGAACGCCTCCCCGCGCTCCTTGCGGATCTCGGCCGAGAACACCAGCTGGCGGCCATCGGCAAAGCCGAACGAGACCAGGGTATGGGCGATGTGCGGGCCCATCCAGTACGAGAGGATGAGATCCGCGCTGACCAGCGTGTCCAGATCGTACTGGCGGATTTCCCAGCGCACGTCGTAGTCGGTTTCGCTGCGCCATTGGAAGTTGCGCACGTTGTGCAGCGTTACCTGGCTGCCATGGCGCTCGGCGCTGAGCAGGCGCGCCACGTCATCGGCCCAGTCGCGCTGGTGGGAGGGAGCGAGGCTGGCCCACCACAGCAATAGCAGCAGCCAGGCGGTGCCCCATGCGCAGAGGCTGCGCCAAACCGCAGGTATTGGTACTGGCCGATTGTGATCATTCCGGTGCGTGCGCAATTGCCGGCACCAGCGCATGATGATCAGGCCCAAGGTCCGCAGGCCGAGTGCAAGCCAGGCCAGCATGACCAGAACGCGTCCCCATGGCGGCAGCGGCAGCTGGAACCACAGCGCCAGCGCACCCCATGCCAGCACGGCCAGCATGCCGCCAGCGGCGAGCAGCATGCCAGCGCCGCGCCAGAGTGGCCGGACTGCGTGTGCCTTGGCCGTCTCGGGAGTATTCAAAAGCGGGAGGTGTTCAATGCGTGGGGCGGCCTGTCATGCGCCGGCGCGCCGCGGACGGGATGCCCCAGCGCCAGGCTGACCGCTGGTGGAGCCATCGGCCGGCGCCGGCGGGCGCAGCATGTCCGTCAGCATGCGGCGGTGGGCTTGCCGTGCTTCGGCCAGCATGTTCGAAGGGGCCTGGTTGCCCAAGGCAATGGAGGCAGTCAACGCCATGATCGGCGGTGCATTGAGCAGTTCCGGATGTTCGGTCAATGCACTGCGCTGCAGGCGTCCGCGCGCAATGCATTGCTCGAAAACCGCGCGCTGCGCATCGATGAAGGTCTGGCGGTGTTGCAACAGCCAGGCCCGTGTCAGCTCGGGCAGACGGAAGCCTTCCGTGATCAGCAGGCGCACGATGGCCAGCGAGGCGGGCGTGAGAAGCTGCTCATAAAGCTCATCGAGGAAACGCTCGATCATGTCGGCGACGTTGTCCTGCTCGGCCATCAGAAAGGATTCGGCAATCAGGCGGGGCTGCAGCTGCCTGGTCAGCAGGGCTTCGAGCAATTGCTCCTTGCTGGCAAAGTGGGCGTACAGGCCGCCCTTGGAGAGGCCGGCGCGCTGCGCAATGTCGTCCATGCGCGTGCCGGCATAGCCGTGTTCGGAGAATTCGATCAATGCCGCATCGAGGATTTCCTCGATGCGTGCCTCGGGTTTGAGGCGGCGCCGTTTGCTGGGGGACGCGATGGCAGAGGCGAGGGCAGGTGAGGTGGGCATGATGTTGGCGGCCGGGAATGCGGGCCACGGCAGATTATCGCCGATGGCCGCAATTAACGACTTGGGGGTCGGCTATACTCTGAATCCGCTATCGACCTTCGGGTCGTTAATCTCTGTTTGACATTTCTCCGTTTGCCATTTGCAGGTCTTCGATGCGCACTGCTGTCCCACCTTTTCCCTCCTGCTGGCGAAACATTGCGGCAGTGGCTGCGATGGTGGCATTGGCCACACTGGCCGGTTGTGGCTCGATGGCCCCTGCCTACGACGCACCTGCGCCAGGCCTGCCCGAGCGGTATGGCCATGCCGCGGGGGCGGCGGATGCTGCCGCGGACCTGTTGGCCGCCGATCTGCCCTGGCAGCAGTATTTTCATGATGAGCAACTGCAGGCGCTCATTGCCACGGCACTGGAGAACAACCACGACCTGCGCACCGCCGTGCTGCGCGTGCAAGAAGCGCAGGCCGCTTACGGGGTGCAACGCAGCGCGCTGGCGCCCACCGTCGGGCTGGGGGCTGATGCCACGCGAGGACGGACGCCGGCCGAGCTGAGCCTCACGGGGCAGGCCTACACCGCCAACCAGCTCCAGGCCGGGCTGGGCATCAGCAGTTGGGAAATCGACTTCTGGGGCCGCATCGCCAGCCTCAACGAAGCGGCGCTGCAGAGCTTCTTGGCCACCGATGCGGCGCGGCGGGCCACCACGATGAGCCTGGTGGCGCAGGTCGCCAATGCCTGGCTGAGCCTGCGGGAAATCGACGAGCGCCTGCGCCTGGCGCAGCAGAGTGAAACCAGCCAGCGTGAGTCGCTGCGCATCTTCACCCGCCGCTTCGAGGTGGGTGCGGCCGCGCGGCTGGAGCTGACCCAGGTGCAGACGTTGCTGGCGCAGGCCGAGTCGCTGGTGGTGCAGTTGCAGCAGCAGCGCGAGGTGCAGTTGCATGCGTTGGACATCCTGCTGGGTGGCGCAGTGGTGCCGGCGAACCCGGTTGCGTCGGTGCACGGCAGTGGCAATGGGCCGGACAGCCAGGTGCTGCAGCCGCTGGCGCCGGGCCTGCCGTCGCAACTGCTGCAAAGCCGCCCGGACATCATCGCCGCCGAGCACCAGTTGCGCGCGGCCAATGCCAACATCGGCGCGGCGCGCGCGGCCTTCTTCCCGCGCATAACCCTTACGGCCTTTGGCGGTGTCGCCAGCAGCGAGCTGGACGACCTGTTCCGGGGCGCCAGCCGTGCCTGGAGCTTTGCGCCCAGCCTGTCGCTGCCGATCTTCGACGCCGGCCGCAACCGCGCCAACCTCGACCTGGCCGAGGTGCGCCGGAATCTGGCGGTGGTGCAGTACGAACAGACCGTCCAGAACGCTTTCCGTGACGTGGCGGATGCCTTGTCGGCCCAGCATTGGCTGCAGCAGCAGGTGCAGGTACAGCAGCGCGCGCTGGTGGCGCAGCAGGAACGCGCGCGTCTGTCGCGCCTGAGCTACGACAACGGCGCCTCCAGCTTTCTCGAAGTGCTCGATGCCGAGCGCAACCTGATTTCCGCCGAGCAGCAAGTGGTGCAGACGCGCCACGCGTTGCTGGCCAGCCGCGTGGCCCTGTATGCCGCGCTTGGCGGTGGCTCGAGCCAGCTGGCCGGAGCGCCGCTGCTGCCCGCGCCGCGCATCCCTGACGCCGCCCAACCTGCAACACCGTCTTCCTCAGTGGAGTGAACCCCATGGCAAGCCCTCTCAAGAACAAATGGATTCCCGTGGCCATCGTCGCGGTGCTGGCCGTCGGCGGCTGGTACGCTTGGCAGCAGTACAAGGCCAGCGAGGACGATGGCGCCTTCGTCGGCAGCAATGGCCGCATCGAAGCCACCGAGGTCGATGTGGCCACCAAGCTGGCCGGCCGTGTCGATGACATCCTGGTGGACGAAGGCGCGTTCGTGACTGCTGGCCAGGTGCTCGCCACCATGCAGGTGCAGACGCTGGATGCCCAGCTGCGCGAGGCGCGCGCCCAGCGCCAGCAGGCGGTGGATGCGGTCGCCAGCGCCGAGGCGCAGGTGGCCATGCGTCAGAGCGACAAGGCCGCGCTGCAGGCGCAGGTGCGCCAGGCGGAGGCCGAGCTCGATGCCGCCAGGCGGCGCCTGACGCGCTCGGAAACCCTGGCGAAGGAAGGCGCGGCCTCGGCCCAGACGCTCGATGACGACCGCGCCCGCACGCGCAGCGCCGAGGCGGCGATTGCCGCCGCCAGGGCTCAGGTGACCTCGGCCGATGCGGCCATCGCTGCGGCGCGTTCGCAGGTCACCAGCGCGCAGTCGCAGGTCGAGGCGGTGGACGCCACGCTCGAGCGCATCCAGGCCGAGATCGACGACAGCCAGCTCAAGGCGCCGCGCGACGGCCGCGTGCAGTACCGCGTGGCGCAGCCCGGCGAGGTGCTGGGCGCGGGCGGCAAGGTGCTCAACCTGATCGACCTCTCCGATGTCTACATGACCTTCTTTCTGCCCACCGACACGGCCGGTCGCGTGGCGTTGGGCACCGAGGTGCGTATCGTGCTCGATGCGGCGCCCGATTTCGTGATTCCGGCCAAGGTTTCGTTCGTGGCCAGCAACGCGCAGTTCACGCCCAAGACGGTGGAAACCGCCAGTGAGCGCCAGAAGCTGATGTTCCGCGTGCGCGCGCAGATCGACCGCGAGCTGCTGCGTCAGCATCTCGAATACGTCAAGACCGGCCTGCCCGGCGAGGCCTGGGTGCGGTTGGATCCGCAGCGTGAATGGCCGGCCCACCTGGCCCTGAAAGCGGCGCAATGAGCCAGCCGCAGGCGCAGCCCGAACGCGCAGCGGCTCCCGAAGGAGCACCTCCTGAAGGCAGGAGTGCTTCGCCGGTGGTGCGGCTGAATGGCGTCGCGCTGCACTACAAGAAGGTGCGGGCGCTCGCCGGCATCACGCTGGACATTCCGGCCGGCTGCATGGTCGGTCTGATCGGCCCGGACGGGGTGGGCAAGTCCAGCCTGCTGTCGCTGATCGCCGGCGCGCGCGCCGTTCAAGAGGGGCGCGTGGAGGTGCTGGGCGGCGACATGGCCAGCCGCGCGCACCGAAATGCCGTGTGCCCGCGCATCGCCTACATGCCGCAGGGTCTGGGCAAGAACCTCTACCCGACGCTGTCGGTGGAGGAGAACCTGCAATTCTTTGCCCGCCTGTTCGGCCACGACTCGGCCGAGCGCCGCCGCCGCATCGACGAGCTCACCGAAGCCACCGGCCTTTCGACATTCCTCGCTCGCCCGGCCGGCAAACTCTCGGGCGGCATGAAGCAAAAGCTAGGCCTCTGCTGCGCGCTGATCCACGACCCGGACCTGCTCATCCTCGACGAGCCGACCACCGGCGTCGATCCCCTCGCGCGGGCGCAGTTCTGGGACTTGATCGCGCGCATCCGCGGCCAGCGCCCCGGCATGAGCGTGCTGGTGGCGACTGCCTACATGGACGAGGCGCAGCGCTTCGATTGGCTGGTGGCGATGGACGACGGCCAGGTGCTGGCCACCGGCACGCCGGCCGAACTGCTTTCGCGCACCGGCGCGGGCAATCTGGAGGAGGCCTTCATCCACCTGCTGCCCGAGGAGAAGAAGCGCGGCTATGCGCCGGTGGTGATTCCGCCGCTGCAGACCGACCCGGACGACATCGCCATCGAAGCCAAGGACCTGACCATGCGCTTTGGCGACTTCGTCGCGGTCGATCACGTGAGTTTCCGCATCCGGCGCGGCGAGATCTTCGGCTTCCTCGGCTCCAATGGCTGCGGCAAGTCGACCACCATGAAGATGCTCACCGGCCTGCTGCCGGCCAGCGAGGGCAAGGCCTGGCTGTTTGGCAACGAGGTCGATCCGAAGGACATTGGCACGCGCCGGCGCGTGGGTTACATGTCGCAGGCCTTTTCGCTCTACAGTGAGCTGACGGTGCGGCAGAACCTGGTGCTGCATGCGCGCCTCTTCCAGGTGCCCGAGCAGGACATTGCCGCGCGTGTGGCCGAGATGGTCGAGCGCTTCGGCCTGCAGGACGACATCGAGAGCCTGCCCGACAGCATGCCGCTGGGCATGCGCCAGCGCCTCTCGCTGGCCGTCGCCATGGTGCACAAGCCCGAGCTGCTGATCCTCGACGAGCCAACCTCTGGCGTGGATCCGGTGGCGCGCGATGCGTTCTGGCGGCTGCTCATCGAGCTGTCGCGGCGCGACAAGGTCACCATCTTCATCTCCACCCACTTCATGAACGAGGCCGAGCGCTGCGACCGCATGTCGATGATGCACGCCGGCAAGGTGCTCGACAGCGACACGCCGGCCGCGCTGGTCAAGAAGCGCGGCGCGAAGACGCTGGAGGAAGCCTTCATCGGCTACCTGGTCGAGGCTGGTGGTGGCAGCCCCGAGGCGGAGCCGGCTGCGGCCGTATCGGCCGATGCGAGCGCACAGGCGGCGCATGCTGGGCCGGCACGTCAGCCGCGCTTCAGCCTGCAGCGCCTCATGAGCTATCTGTGGCGCGAATCGCTGGAACTGCAGCGCGATCCGGTGCGCGCCACGCTGGCGCTGGCGGGCTCGGTGATCCTGATGTTCGTGATGGGCTTCGGCATCACCATGGATGTGGAAGACCTGCGCTATGGCGTGCTCGACCGCGACCAGTCCACGCTCAGCCAGAGCTATGCGCTGAGCCTGGCTGGTTCCCGTTATTTCATCGAGCAGCCGCCCATCAGCGATTACGAGGAGCTCGACCGCCGCATGAAGAGTGGCGAGCTGGCGCTGGCCATCGAGATTCCACCGGGCTTTGGGCGCGACGTGTTGCGCGGCCAGAACGTGCAGATCGGCGCCTGGATCGATGGCTCCATGCCGATGCGCGGCGAAACCGTGCAGGGCTACGTGCAGGGCATCCACCAATACTGGCTGGCCGAGCAGGCCACCGAACGGTTGGGGGTGACCTATGCCGGCGTGGCCGGCATCGAGACGCGGTTTCGCTACAACCCCGATGTCCGCAGCCTGCCGGCCATGGTGCCGGCAGTGATCCCGATGCTGCTGCTGATGCTGCCGGCCATGTTGACGGCGCTGGCAGTGGTGCGCGAGAAGGAGACCGGCTCGATCCTCAACCTCTATGTCACGCCGGTCACGCGCAGCGAATTCCTGCTGGGCAAGCAACTGCCCTATGTGGGGCTGGCGATGCTGAACTTCCTGCTGATGAGCCTGTTGGCGGTGACCATCTTCGGCGTGCCGGTGACAGGCAACTACTGGGCGCTGCTGGCCGCAGCCCTGATCTTCAGCTTCGCCGCGACCGGCATGGGCCTGCTGGCTTCGAGCGTCACCAAGAGCCAGATCGCCGCGATGTTCTTTGCGATGATCGGTACGCTGATCCCGGCCACGCAGTTCTCCGGCCTGACGGACCCGGTCACCTCGCTTGAGGGCGGCGGGCGCCTCATTGGCGAAATCTACCCGGCCACGCACATGATCACCATCAGCCGCGGCGTCTTCAACAAGGCGCTGGGTTTTGCCGACCTCTCCGGCGCATTCTGGCCCATGCTGGTGTCGGTGCCGGTCATCATTGGCGCGGCCATCCTGCTGCTGCGCAAACAGGAGCGATAGGATGGCAGCATCTGGCATGAAGGCGCGGCATTGGGCCAACATCTACCGCCTGGGCGTCAAGGAGCTGTGGAGCCTGTGGCGCGACCCGGTGATGCTGGTGCTCATCGTCTACGTGTTCACCGCCGCGGTCTACACTGCCGCCAGCGCCATGCCAGAGACGCTGCACAACGCGCCGATCGCCATCGTCGACGAGGATGATTCGCCGCTCTCGCAGCGCATTGCCTCGGCCTTCTATCCGCCGCAGTTCAGTCCGCCGCAGCACATCGACTGGCCGCAGGTGGACCCGGGCATGGATGCCGGCAACTACACCTTCGCCATGGTCATCCCGCCCAACTTCCAGCGTGACGTGCTGGCCGGACGGGCGCCGCAGATCCAGCTCAACGTCGACGCCACCCGCATGAGCCAGGCTTTTACCGGAAGCAGCTACGTGCAGCAGATCACGATGGGCGAGATCAACGAGTTCGCGCAGCGCTACCGTGCCAGCAGCACCACGCCGGTCGATCTGGCGCTGCGCGCGCGCTTCAACCCGGCGCTGGACAAATCCTGGTTCGGCGGGCTGATCCAGATCATCAACCAGATCACCATGCTGTCGATGATCCTCACCGGTGCGGCGCTGATCCGCGAGCGCGAGCACGGCACCATCGAGCATTTATTGGTGATGCCGGTCACGCCCGCCGAGATCATGGTCTCCAAGATATGGTCCATGGGCCTGGTGGTGCTGGTGGCGGCGTTCCTGTCGCTGAACCTGGTGGTGCGCGGCTGGCTGGACGTGCCGGTGCATGGCTCGCTGCTGCTGTTCTTCGCCGGCGCGGCGCTGAGCCTGTTTGCCACCACCTCGATGGGCATCTTCATGGCCACTGTGGCGCGCAACATGCCGCAGTTCGGCATGCTGATGGTGCTGACCATGATGCCGCTGCAGATGCTTTCGGGCGGCACCACGCCGCGCGAGAGTATGCCCGAACTGGTGCAGAACATCATGCTGGCCGCGCCCACCACGCACTTCGTGAGCCTCGGTCAGGCCATCCTGTTCCGTGGCGCCGGGCTGGATGTGGTGTGGCCGCAGTTTCTGGCATTGCTGGTGATTGGCGGCGCGCTGTTCGCTTTTTCGCTGGGGCGCTTTCGCAAGACCATCAGCCAGATGGCCTGATGATGTGTTGACCATTCAACCATGGTGGTTCCTCCGGTCCCGGTCGCCGCGCCCCTGCTGCTGCGCAGGCGTATGCGCCATGGGGCGATGACAGGAGATCTCGAATGCAGTTTCGCCACATCGCCGGCCATGCGGCCAGGGCCGCGACATTGGCCGGATGGACATTGCCGGTGTTGCTGGCGCTGTTCTCCCCGGCCTGGGGTGCCGATGATTGCGTCGGCCACGCTCGACTGTGGGGAGCCCCGGGCTCCGCCATCAACCTGCGCGTGGACAACGACCTTTTCGGCGGCAGCGCGCAGGACCAAGGTTACAGCAACGGCCTGCAGCTGAGCCTGGTCACTCCCGACCTGACCGACTACCGCCGTGATCCTTGCCTGCCCGGCGGCATGCGCCGCTTCAACGGCGCCCTGGGCTGGCTGCAGCCGGACGGCGATGGTCAGCGCAACATGGTGTTCAGTCTCGCCCATGCCATCTTCACCCCGAACGATCCGCTGCCCGCGACGCTGATCGAGGACGATCGTCCCTACGCAGCCATCCTGGCAGCCGGCGTCAGCTACAACCTGCGGCGAGGTGATGAACTGCGCACCAACTATGCGCGCCTGGGCGTGGTCGGGCCGGCGGCGCTGGGCCGCCAGGTTCAGGATTCGGCCCACCATTGGCTGGGCAGCAAGCGCTTCTATGGCTGGCGCAACCAACTGCGCAACGAGCCGGTGCTGCAGTTCGGCCACGAACGCCTGCAACGGCGCATGTTGCTGGCGCCGCAGGAAGATGGCAGCGGCCTGGCCTCGGACCTCATCGTCCATTGGGGCGCCGCCGTGGGCAATCTCTCCACCCATGCGAACACCGGGTTGGAATGGCGCCTGGGCTGGCGCCTGCCGGATGACTTTGGTAGTGCGCCGCTGCGCCCCGCTGGAGAGAGTGCCGCGCCAGGGGCCGGGCGCACGCATTCTGCCGGCACTGTTGATGGCCATTTCTTCGTGGTGGCGAGTGGGCGCTGGGTGCTGCGCGACATCACGCTCGATGGCAATACCTTCCGCTCCAGCCACCATGTCGACAGGCGGCCATGGGTGGCTGACATCGGCTATGGCTTTGTCGTCAACCGTGGGCACTGGAAGTTCGCTTTTGCGCGCTACCAGCGCAGCCGGGAGTTCAGCGGTCAGCGCGAACGGCCGGTGTATGGCAGTTTCAGCATCAGCAGGCGCTTCTGAGATACAAGAACCTGTTCACGATCTTTGCATGGGTCGCGTTGCCCCGGCAGGCGACGCGCGCGTTCCAACAGGTTCTTATTCCGGCTTTGGTGCCTCCTGTTCCTGCCATTCCCGGGCAATGCGCTGCACCAGTTCGGCCGCCGGCAGCGCGCGCGCCAACGGCGCGCCCTGGCCGGCCCAGTGGGCCGCGTAGTCATGGCTATCCTGGGCACTGGCGGCCTGGTGCAGGGCCTTGGCGGCGGCGTACGCCACCGGATAGTCGGGTATGGCCGGCGCGTCATCACCAGCGAGTGCATGCAGGCGGTTGGCGATGCCGCGCGCTGGTCGGCCCGAAATCGCTGCCGTGATGGCCGTGTGGTGGCTGCGCGGGCTTTGCAGTTCCTGCCGGTAGGCGGCGCTGGCGGAGGATTCCGGGCACAGGATGAAGGCCGTGCCCATTTGCACTGCGGCAGCACCCAGCCGCAATGCAGCGGCCATGCCGTGTCCGTCCATGATGCCGCCGGCGGCCACCACCGGCAGCCGGGTCTCGCGCAGCAGCAGCGGCACCAGCGCGAAGACACCCAGGCCCAAGTCGTGCGCGGCGTCGAAGATGCCGCGGTGGCCACCGGCCTCGATGCCTTGCGCCACCAGCACGTCCACCCCAGCCTGTTCGGCCTGAGCGGCCTCTGCGGGGTTGGTGACGCTGGCCAGCGTGACGATGCCGGCAGCGCGCAGCGCGGCGATGGCATGCGGCTCGGGCAGGCCGAAGTGGAAGCTGACGACTGCGGGCTTTTCCCGCAGCAGCAGCTCCAGCATCTCGGTGTTGCCGATCAACGTTGGGTAAGGTGATTCAAGCGACGCGGGGGGACTGGCACCGAAGCGCTGGAATTCCCCGGCCAGATGCGCCAGCCAGGCTGCTTCGCGTGCGGCGTCCCGCACGGCGGGCTGGTGGCAGAACAGGTTGACGTTGAAGGGGTGCCCGGTCAGGGTGCGGGTCTGGCGAATCAGCGCCTCGGCCTGCGCCGGGTTGCTGGCGCCCAGACCCAGGGAGCCGAGGCCGCCGGCATTGCTGACGGCCGCTGCCAGTTCCGGCGTGGCCACGCCTGCCATTGGCGCCTGGATGAGCGGAAGCTGCAGACCCAGGCGTGCGGTGAAGGACTCGGATGCGGATACGGATGCGTTCATGGCTCTTCTCCTTGGTCTGCCTATCGATTCACTGGTGCGACTGCTGCCGCGCAACTGCCAACGTGCTAATTGCCAGCGTGCTATTGGATCACGTGTACAGGTTCTCAGGTGTCGGCATGGATCCAGCCGGCCGCCTTCTCGGCAATCATCAGCGTCGGGCTGTTGGTGTTGCCGCTGGTGATGGTGGGCATGATGCTGGCATCGGCCACGCGCAGTCCGGCGATGTGTCTGCCACGCCCGTCGCGCACGCGCAATTGCGGGTCGACCACTGCCTGCGGATCATCCGCGCGGCCCATCCGGCAGGTGCCGACAGGGTGGAAGATGGTGGTGGCGATATCGCCGGCCAGCCGTGCCAGCTCTTCATCGCTCTGGTACTGCGGGCCCGGCTTCCATTCCTCGGGCCGGTAGGGCGCCAGTGCCGGCTGGCCAACGATGTGGCGCGTCACGCGCAGGCTGTCGGCCGCCACCTGGCGGTCTTCTGGGGTGCTCAAGTAGTTGGGCGCGATGGCCGGTGCGGCATCGAACGCGGCGCTCTGGATGGTCACGCTGCCGCGCGAGCTCGGGTTCAGGTTGCAGACGCTGGCGGTGAAGGCGTCGAAGCGGTGCAGCGGCTCGCCAAAGGCTTCCAGGCTGAGCGGCTGCACGTGGTACTGGATGTTGGCGTGCGCGTATTGCGGAGAGGAGCGCGTGAAGGCCCCCAGCTGCGATGGCGCCATGCTCATCGGCCCGCTGCGCTTGAGGAGATACTCCAGCCCGATGCGCCCCTTGCCGAACAGGTTGGAGGCCATGGTGTTGAGCGTGCGCACGCCGCTGACCTTGTAGACCGAGCGGATCTGCAGATGGTCCTGCAGGTTGGCGCCGACGCCGGGCAGCTCGGCTTGCACCGCGATGCCATGCCGCTGCAGCAGCGCACCAGGGCCGATGCCCGAGAGCTGCAGCAGCTGCGGCGAGCCGATGGCGCCAGCGCTGAGCACCACTTCACGCGCGGCATGCAGCACCACGGCCTGACCGCCGCGCACGACTTCCACGCCGGTGCAGGCGAGCTGGCCATCCGCGCGGGGCTCGATCCGCAGGCGGCGCACGTGGGCACCGGTCCAGACCTCGAGGTTGCGGCGCTGGCGCACCGGGCGCAGGAAGGCCTTGGCGGTGTTCCAGCGCCAGCCGGCCTTCTGGTTGACCTCGAAGTAGCCGACGCCCTCGTTGGTGCCGCGGTTGAAGTCCTCGGTGGCGGCAATGCCGGCCTGCTGTGCGGCATTGGCGAAGGCGTCGAGAATCTCCCAGCGCAGGCGCTGCTTCTCGACGCGCCATTCGCCGCCCTGTGCGGCGCCGGCGGGGCGCAGCGCGGCATTGCCATGAAAGCGTGCCAGCGCCTGCCGCTGCTCGGAGGTCTGCCCGCTCGCCAGCGCGGGGTCGAGCCGGTAATGGTCTTCGTGCGCCATGAAGGTCGGCAGGACCTTTTCCCAGCGCCAGTCGTCCTCGCCGGTGACGCTGGCCCAATGGTCATAGTCGCGCGCCTGCCCGCGCATGTAGATCATGCCGTTGATGCTGGAGCAGCCGCCCAGCACCTTGCCGCGCGGGTAGCGCAGGCTGCGGCCGTTGAGGCCGGCGTCGGGTTCGGTGAAGAAGCGCCAGTCGGTGCGCGGGTTGCCGATGCAGTAGAGATAGCCCACCGGGATGTGGATCCAGTGGTAGTCGTCCTTGCGGCCGGCTTCGAGCAGCAGCACGCGCGCTGCCGCGTCGGCGCTGAGCCGGTTGGCCAGCAGCGAGCCGGCCGAGCCGGCGCCGATGACGATGTAGTCGAAGCGGGTGCCGTTGCCCGCAGCAATGGTTGAGGCCATGTCGGTTTGTCTCCTTGCCTTGTCGTTTTCATCACGGGCTGCAGTATGGCCGGGGGCCGTGATCGCTGGCAAGCACCAGCCGGGCGGTGGCGATCGCACGGGCTGCGCCGCGCTGTCATGTCTTGTTCTCTTGTTCTGTTTGCCGCCCGGCGGTGCTCTTACTTGCTGGTCGGCATGGCGAATTCCGCGCCCTTGGCAGTGGCCTGCGGCCAGCGCTGCATGATGCTTTTCTGCTTGGTGTAGAAGCGCACGCCTTCCTCTCCATAGGCGTGCATGTCGCCGAACAGGCTTTTCTTCCAGCCGCCGAAGCCATGCCAGGCCATCGGCACCGGAATCGGTACGTTGATGCCGACCATGCCGACCTGGATGCGGCGGCCGAATTCGCGCGCAATGTGGCCGTCGCGCGTGTAGCAGCTCACGCCGTTGCCGAATTCGTGTTCGTTGATGATGCGCACCGCCTCGGCGAAGTCGGGTACGCGCACGCAGGCCAGCACCGGGCCGAAGATCTCTTCCTTGTAGATGCGCATGTCGGTGCTGACGTGGTCGAACAGGGTGCCCCCCATCCAGAAGCCGCCTTCGCAGCCGGTGCCGGCCTGGGCGCCGTCGAAGCCGCGGCCGTCGACCAGCAGTTGGGCGCCTTCCCGGATGCCTTGTTCGATGTAGCCGGAGATGCGCTCGTGCGCGGCACGGGTGACGATCGGGCCCATCTCGGCGTCGAGGTTGGTGCCGTCGAGCACCTTGAGGGCCTTGGTGCGCTCGATCAGCTTGGGCAGCACCTTGTCGGCGGTGTCGTCGCCGACGAACACGGCCACGCTGACGGCCATGCAACGCTCCCCGGCCGAGCCATAGGCGGCGCCGATCAGCGCGTCGACGACCTGGTCCATGTCGGCATCGGGCATCACCACCAGGTGGTTCTTGGCCCCGCCCAGGGCCTGCACGCGCTTGCCGTGGCGCGCACCGGTCTCGTAGATGTGGTTGGCGATCGGTGTCGAGCCGACGAAGGAGATGGCCTGTACGTCCGGGTGTGCGATCAGCGCGCCCACGGCCTCCTTGTCGCCCTGCACCACGTTGAAGACGCCATCGGGCAGGCCGGCTTCCTTCAGCAGCTCGGCGATGAAGAGGCTCGGACTCGGATCAATCGGGCTGGGCTTGAGCACGAAGGTGTTGCCGGTGGCCAGCGCCATCGGGAACATCCACATCGGCACCATGACCGGGAAGTTGAACGGCGTGATGCCCGCGACCACGCCCAGCGGCTGGCGCAGCGTCCAGTTGTCGATGTTGGTCGAGACCTGGTCGGTGAAGTCGCTCTTGAGCAGCTGCGGCGCGCCGCAGGCGAACTCGACGATCTCGATGCCGCGCGTGACCTCGCCCTGCGCATCGGTGAACACCTTGCCGTGCTCGGCGGTGATCATGCGCGCCAGGTCATCGCGGTGCACGTTGAGCAGGGCCAGGAACTGGTTGAGCACGCGCGCGCGGCGCAGCGGCGGCAGGTTGCTCCAGGCCGGGAATGCCGCCTTGGCCGATGCCACGGCGGCATCCACGTCGGCATGGCTGGCCAGCTGTACCTGACCGGTGACGGCGCCGGTGGCGGGGTTGTAGACCGGCAATTGCTGGCCGCTGGTGGCATCGGCGCGGGCGCCGGAAATCCAGTGCGTGATGGTGGTGGTCATGGTTGATCCTGTGAATGCTCGGGTGGAGCAGAGGCTTGGAATGCCTGCAGTCTAGGCATGCTCCGCCGTTTTGAGAAGGCGATCAAATCGATTACATTGTTTGCCATACTGAACAATGAGTGCTGTGGGCGCACTGCCTGCGATCTGCCAGCCGCTCTGCTGCCATGCCTTCCTATCCGCTCCATTCCTCCGACGACCCGCGCCGCTTTGCCCATGCCAGCGCCGATGCGGCTGCTGCGCAGCCGGTGTTTGCGGATCTGCATCTGCTGACCATCATCGGCCAGACGCGCAGCTATACCCAGGCGGCGCGGCGCCTGGGTATTTCCAAGGCATCCGTCAGCCAGCGCATCACGGCGCTGGAGCGTGCCGCCGGTGTGCCGCTGGTGCAGCGCTCGACGCGCTCGGTGGCGCTTACCGCGGCTGGCCAGCAGCTGGCCGATGAAGCCGGCCCCGCCTTTGCGCGCATCGCGCAGAGCTTCAGCGCCGTCAAGGACCTCGCCAGCACGCCGCGCGGCCTGGTGCGGCTGACCGCACCGGTGGCGCTGGGACGCCAGCATGTGATGCCGGCGCTGGCGCCGTTTCTGCACCGCTATCCGGACATCCGCATCGAGCTGGACCTGAACGACCGGCTGGTCAATCTCGTGCAGGAAGGCTTCGATCTGGCCATTCGCCACACCCAGGCGCCGCCGGACACGTATGTGGCCTGGCCGCTGTGCGAGACCCGCTCGCTGCTGGTGGCCAGCGCCGACTATCTGGTCCGGCGCGGCGCGCCAGCGCACCCGCGCGAACTGGCCGCCCACGATTGCCTGGTCTATTTGCGTGGCGGCAGCGCCGCGTCGAACTGGACGCTGGTCCGCACGCGCCGCCGCGGCGAGCCCGAGCACTGCAGCGTGCCGGTGCGCGGCCCCATCCAGGCCAACAATAGTGAAACTCTGCGCGACGCTGCGCTGGCCGGCCTGGGCATTGCCCTGTTGCCCGACTTCAGCGCCACGAGCCTGGGCGCAGACCAGCCCGCCACAGGGCGCCATGCGGGGTTGTTGCCGGTGCTGGCCGATTGGCAGCCGCAGGGTTTCTTCGGTGGCCGCATCTATGCGATCCGGCCCTGGGCACCCCAGGTGCCACGGGCGGTGCAGGTGCTGGTCGAGCATCTGCGGGCGAGCTTCCGGCAGGGCTTTCCGGCTGCCGTGGGCATGCCGTCCTGATGCTGCCTGTCGGCAGGCTTTGCCAAGGGCAGGGTGCTCCTGCTGGTGGTTTTACTGACGGCAGGGGCCGTGCACTGACATAGAATCGCGCACTTGCACTTGGGTTGCGCCGGGGTGGCGTTGCCGCCGCGCTGATCAATGGTGGCACGTGGCTTGCTTGCCCTGGCGGGCGCATCTGACCCATTTCCATTTTTTGCAGGAGATTGCATGAAGAAGAACACCCTGGCCGCCATGTTGGCCGTTTCCCTGACGGCCTTCGCCGGCGCGGCTGTCGCGCAGGATCTGCGCGTGGCGGTCGATCCGACCTACGAGCCCTTCGTCTACAAGAACAGCAATGGCCAGCTGGTCGGCTTCAACATCGACTTCTCGAATGCGGTGTGCGAGGCGTTGGCGCGCAAATGCGTGTTCGTCGAACAGGTCTGGGACAGCATGATCCCCGGCCTGCAAAGCCGCAAGTACGACGTGATCATCAGCGACATGTCGATCACCGAGGAGCGCAAGAAGGTCGTCGACTTCACCGACCGCTATTACAAGACCCCCGGCACCATCGTCGTCAAGAAAAGCCTGGACTACAAGGATCATGATTCGCTCAAGGGCCTGACGCTGGGCGTGCTCAAGGGCAGCACGCACGAGCGCTATGCCGAGGGCGAACTGGCGCCCAAGGGGGTCAAGGTCGTCGCCTATGAGGCGCAGGACCAGGTCTACCTGGACATCAACGCCGGCCGTCTCGACGGCACGGTGGCCGACAAGGTGGAGGTGACCGGCGGCTTCCTGGGCAAGCCCGAAGGCGCCGATTTCCACGCCGTGGGGCCCGACCTGCTCGAGCCCAAGTATTTCGGCGAAGGCATGGGCATTGCGCTGCGCAAGGGCCAGCCCGAGCTGAAGGAGCAGCTCAACGCCACCATCAAGAAGCTGCGCGAGGATGGCCAGTACGCCGAGATCGCCAAGAAGTATTTCGATTTCGACCCGTACGGGCAAGACTAAAATCGGCCGGCAGCGGTGCTTCGACGCTGGTGCCGGCGCGCCAAGTGAGCGCCAAGCGAATTTCCAAGTCTGGCTGGCACAGCACTGCCGCCAGACTTTGCTGTTTTCATGCCCTGGGCCGGGAGGCCGGTGCGTGAAGTGTTTGTTCCATCCTCCCCTCCCGCAATGAGACGGCATGAGTGGCTACTACCTCTCGATTCTGCAAGGCGCCGGGCTGACGGTGGCGGTATCGCTGCTGTCGCTCGTGGTGGCGATCGTGCTGGGCCTGCTGGGCGCCGGTGCCAAGCTCTCGCACAACCGTCTGCTGGTGACCATCGGCTCGCTCTACACCACGGTGGTGCGCGGCGTGCCGGAGCTGGTGATGATGCTGCTGGTCTTCTACGGTGGCGCCATTGGCCTGAACCTGCTGCTCGAGAAGCTGGGGTATCCGCAGGGCATCAACATCAACCCGTTCGCTGCCGGGGTGCTGACCATCGGTTTCATCTACGGGGCCTACATGACGGAGAACTTCCGTGGCGCCATCAAGGCCATCCCGTACGGCCAGCGCGAAGCCGGCCTGGCCTTCGGCATGGGGCGCTGGCAAGTGTTCCGACGCATCACGTTGCCGCAGATGGTGCGCTACGTGGTGCCGAGCTTCACCAATAGCTGGATGGCGCTGATCAAGGCTACCGCGCTGGTGAGCCTGATCGGCCTGCACGACATGACCTATCTGGCGCGCCAGGCCGGCTCGGCCACGCGCCAGCCTTTCGTCTTCATCCTGATGACGGCCTTGCTCTATCTGGTTTTCGCCAGCGTGTCGCTGTGGGTGCTGCGCCGGGTGCATGCGCGCTACAGCCTGGGCACCGAGAAGATCACGCTGTGAGGGGTTTGCAATGAATTGGGCCGTTCTGTTCGAGCCAGGCAACCTGATGCTCTACCTCAAGGGCATGTGGGCTACCTTCTACATGCTGGCAGGCCTGCTGTTCTTCGGCGGCATTGCCGGGCTGCTGTTTGCATTGATGCTGACCTCGCGCTCGAAGGTGCTGCAGAAAATGGCCGGTGCCTTCACCTATTTCGTGCGGGGCACGCCGCTCCTGATCCAGATCTACCTGATCTACTACGGCATCGCACAGCTCGCCTGGGTGCAGGCGCTGTGGGACACGGTCTGGCCGATCACTTATTTCAAAAGCGCACTGTTCTGTGCGATGCTGGCCTTCAGCATCAACCATGCGGGCTATCTTGCCGAGATCCTGGCTGGCGCCATACGCGACACCAATCCGGGCGAGGTGCAGGCCGGCTATGCGATGGGCATGAGCCGCTGGCAGGTGATGCGCCGCATCATCCTGCCCAGTGCGCTGCGCCGCGCGCTGCCGCCCTACAGCAACGAGGTCATGCAGATGATGCATGGCACCAGCCTGGCCAGCACGGTGCCGGCGCTCTTCGAGATTACCGCCGCCGCGCAGAAGATCAATCGCGACTATTACCTGACCTTCGAAGCGTTCCTGTTCGCGGCTGCGCTCTATCTGGTGCTCACTTTCGCAATGATGGGCTTGTTCCGCCTGGCCGAGCGCCACTACACCGCCTATCTGCAGGTCCGCTCGAACTGACTTCGCCCCTGGGGCCCCATTGCCTTCGCCACCGACTGCCACTGCCATGACTTCCGCCCAGACTCCCGCCGCGCTCAAGCTCCAGGTCCTGAACATCCACAAGCACTATGGCGCAAACCAGGTGCTCAAGGGCGTTTCGCTCGCGGCGAGGGCGGGCGACGTGATCAGCATCATCGGCAGCTCGGGGTCGGGCAAGAGCACCTTTCTGCGCTGCATCAACCTGCTCGAGCGGCCCAACCAGGGGCGCATCATCGTCACCGGCGAGGAACTCGGCCTGAGCCTGCAGAAGGACGGCGAACTGCATGCCAGCGATCTGGGCCAGTTGCAGCGCTTTCGCACCAAGCTGGCCATGGTGTTCCAGCACTTCAACCTGTGGGCGCACATGACGGTGCTGCAGAACATCATCGAGGCGCCGGTGCATGTGCTGGGGCAGCCGAAGAGCCAGGCCGTCGAGCGTGCCGAGCACTATCTGGAGATGGTTGGCCTCAGGGGCCACGAGGACAAGTACCCCAGCCAGCTCAGCGGTGGCCAGCAGCAACGCGTGGCGATTGCCCGCGCGCTGGCGGTGGAGCCGGAGGTGCTGCTGTTCGATGAACCCACCAGCGCGCTCGATCCGGAGCTGGTCGGCGAAGTGCTACGCATCATGCAATTGCTGGCTCAGCAGGGCCGCACCATGGTGGTTGTCACGCACGAGATGGGTTTTGCCCGCGAAGTCTCCAATCATTTGCTGTTCCTGCACCAGGGCCTGGTGGAGGAGGAAGGCGATCCGCGCGAGGTGCTCGCCAATCCGCGCAGCGAACGGCTGGCGCGCTTCCTCTCGGGCAACCTCAAATAGCCAGCAAGGGGCGGAGGTGCCCGCTGGCCCGGCAAGGATTTGAACACCGCGGACGCGGTTTTCAGGAGCAACCCGAAGGGCGTGGCGCAGCCATGCGGCTGCATGGCGAAGCTTTGAACAGGTTCTAGAGATTGGTCTGCGCGAACGGGGTCGAGCGTGCCTGGCGCTTGACGTGCGGCCGTTGCAGGCGCTGCTCCTCGCTCCATTGCTCGTTGCTGGGGGCGCGATCGAGCCGGATGTGGGCGGCCAGGCCACCGGTCGAGGAGTTGGTCAGCGCAAAACGGCCACCCATGCGCTGCACGGTCTTGTCGACGATGGATAGACCCAGACCCGCGCCGGCCGCCTCGGTGCGCGCGGCATCGCCCCGGAAGAATGGCTTGAGCAGATTGCGCAGCTCTGGCTCGGGCACCCCCACGCCGTGGTCGCGGATCTTGAGCAGCACGTGATTTTCCGAGCCCGCGGCCGTGACATCCACGGTGGCGATGCCGGTGGCGGGGGATTTGCCGTAGCGGCGTGCATTCTCGAGCAGGTTGGTGACGACGCGCGCGAGCTCCACCTCGTCGGCATAGACATACAGGTTGCCAGGCACATGGGTGTGGATTTCCATCTCGCCGAGCTCCTGGATCGAATACACGCAACTGGTGACGACGCTTTGCAGGTTCACGCTGTCGCGTTCGGTCGAGACCGGGCGTGCATAGTCCATGAACTTGTCGATGATGGCATCGAGCTGCACGATGTCGGCCACCATGTGTTCGCGCGCGACGTCGTCGGCCACGCTCATCTCGGTCTCCAGCCGCAGCCGCGCGAGCGGCGTGCGCAGATCGTGCGAGATGCCGGCCATCATCACCGCGCGGTCCTGCTCGATCTTGGCGAGCTTCTCGGCCATGCGGTTGAAGCCGATGTTGAGGTTGCGGATTTCGCTGGTGGCGACCTGCTCGTCGAGCTGGCTATCGCTGAAGTCGCCTTCGCGCAGCTTGTAGGTGGCAATCGAGAGCTCCCGGATCGGCTTGTTGAGCAGGCGGGTGATGATGGCCGCGCCGGTCAAGGAGATGAGAACCAGAATGCCGAGCCACAGCGCCACCGTCTTGCCGCCGACCGGGCTCAGGCGCGAGTTGTCCATCAGCAGCCAGGTGTAGTCATCGCCCATGCGGAAGCTGATCCACAGGCCCGGTGTGCCATTGACGCTTTGCGCCACCAGCGTCTCGGCGCCCAGGCGGTTCTTCAGCTCCTGCGTCAGGCGCAGGCCCAGCGGGCTGCTGTCCATCAACTCATAGTTGTCGGTCGGCTCGTGCGGTTGGATGCGCATGCCTTCCTGCTCGGAGAGCGTCTTGAGCAGCGAGACGCGCGCGATCGAGTCCGAGTAGGTCAGTGCCGCACGGCTGAGGTTGACCATCGAAGCGATCTGCTGGGCCGTGTGCAGCGTGCGCGGCTCGAACTCCATGGCACGGAACGACTGCAGCCAGGCCAGGATGGTGGCAGCCAGCAGCAGGCACAGCATGAAAAAGGTGCGCCAGAACAGGCTCAGGCGAATCCGGCGGTGGCGGCGGCCTGTTTCTTCGTCACCGAGCAGCATCGGCGTGGTTGGCTGATAGTCTTCACCCATGCGATGACCCGATTGAACGTGTGGAGAGAGAAGGAGCGGAAAAAGCAGGCAGGCCCGCCATGATAGCTTCGCCGGCATCGGCGCTGCCGGAGATCGATGCGTGGCGCATATGTACATGTGGACGAGCGCTCCGCGTGCGCAACGTCCACCTCAGTCACTCAGCCCGGAGGGACGATAGCCGGATTCTCAGTTGTTGCCGTCCGGCACGAACACGTAGCCGACACCCCAGACGGTCTGGATGTAGCGCGGCGATGTCGGGTCCTCCTCGACCAGCTTGCGCAGGCGCGAGATCTGCACGTCCAAGCTGCGGTCGAAGGGCTCGAACTCGCGTCCGCGCGCCAGCAAGGCCAGTTTCTCGCGCGAGAGCGGCTGGCGCGGGTGACGCACCAGTGCCTTGAGCATGGCGAATTCGCCCGTGGTCAGCGACAGTTCCTCGCCATTCTTCTGCAGCGTGCGCGCGCCCATGTCGAAGGTGAAGGCGCCGAAGCTCACCACCGCGTTGTCGCCGGCCGGCGCGCCCGGAGCTTCCGGGGTGGGGCGGCGGCGCAGCACGGCATGGATGCGCGCCAGCAACTCGCGCGGATTGAAGGGCTTGCCCACGTAATCGTCGGCGCCGACTTCCAGGCCGACGATGCGGTCCACATCCTCGCTCTTGGCCGTCAGCATGATGATGGGCGTGCGGTCGTTGTTGCTGCGCAGGCGCCGGCAGATCGACAGACCGTCCTCGCCGGGCAGCATCAGGTCCAGCACGATCAGGTCAAAGGTCTCGCGCAGCAGGATGCGGTTGAGGGCTTTGCTGTCCTCGGCGACCATCACTTCGAAGCCTTCCTGCGCGAGGTAGCGGCGCAGCAGGTCGCGGATGCGTGCGTCGTCATCGACAACCAGGATCTTGTCGCCACGGCCCGTGGTGACGGTTTCTTCGGTTCCAGCCGGAGCGATGGTTTCTGTGTTCATGGGTCTTGCAGTCCTATTTGTAACAGCGCTGATTGTGACGGCGTTTTCTGCGATGATGCGGGCGTAACCTGTTGATTTGACTAATTGTTACATTTATTGCGCCTATGCTCATGCTTCCACCGTGCCAGCGAGATGCACTTTGCTGCGGTGGTGCGTTTGCACGCCGTGCCGGTACGGTCCAAAGCGTGGCATCATCGGCGGGCCGCGCGCTGCCGCGGCCCGGCGAAACAGGATGAAAGGTGATTGGAAATGAAACTGGTGGAGCCCATCGTGGCCAGGCATGCCGAGCTGACGGAAATCCGGCGCGACATCCACGCCCACCCCGAATTGGCGTTCGAGGAGTCCCGCACCGGCGACCTGGTCGCCGGTTTGCTGCAGCAGTGGGGCATCGAGGTGCATCGCGGCCTGGCCAGAACCGGTGTGGTCGGCGTGATCCACGGCCGCCATGGTCCCGGAGGCCGCATGGTGGGGCTGCGTGCCGACATGGACGCGCTGCCGATGAGCGAGCACAATCAGTTCGCGCATGCCAGCCGGCATCCCGGCCGCATGCATGCCTGCGGCCATGATGGCCATACCACCATGCTGCTGGGCGCGGCCCAGTTCCTGGCCGCGCACCGCGACTTCGATGGCTCGGTGGTGCTGATCTTCCAGCCTGCCGAAGAATTTGGCGGCGGCGCGCAGGTGATGCTGCAGGAGGGCCTGCTCGAACAGTTTCCGGTGGAGGCGGTGTTCGGCATGCACAACATGCCGGGCATTGCGGCTGGCAGCTTTGCGCTGTCGCCGGGGCCGGTGCTGGCTTCCAACAGCGAATTCAAGCTGCGCATCCAGGGCAAGGGCGGCCATGCGGCCATGCCGCACCTGGCCATCGACCCGATTGCGGTGGCCACGCAGCTGATCCAGGCCTTTCAGACCATCATCAGCCGCAACAAGGCGCCGCTGGAGGCTGCCGTGATCTCGGTGACGACGCTGCATGCGGGCGATACCTTCAACGTGATCCCGGACCATTGCGAACTGGGCGGCACGGTGCGCGCCTACACGCGCGAGACGCTGGACCTGATCGAGACGCGCATGGGCGAGCTCGCCGAGGGCACCGCCAAGGCCTACGGCGCGCGGTGCGAGTTCCACTTCAACCGCATCTATCCCTCGACCGTCAACCATGCCGCCGAAACCGTCTTCGCCCGCGAGGTGCTGCAGGAGCTGGTGGGGCCCGAGCAGCTGATTGCGCAGGCACCGATCATGGCTGCGGAGGACTTCTCCTTCATGCTCGAGAAAATCCCCGGCTGCTATGCCTTCATCGGCAATGGCGACGGCACCCACCGCCTGCCGGGCCACGGCGAAGGCCCGTGTCTGGTGCACAACGCCAGCTATGACTTCAACGATGCGGTGCTGCCGCTCGGGGCGAGCTATCTGGTGCGGCTGGCCGAGCGCTGGCTGGCACGCCCGGCAGGAGTTGGGCTATAATCTTCGGCTTTGCGAACAACATCCACAAACACCTAAAGGATTGATCCATGGCAACCAAGCCCGCCAAAAAGAACCCGCGCCTTGCCTCTGGCCGCAAGCGCGCCCGTCAGAACGTCAAGCTCAACGCCGCGAACACCTCGCTGCGTTCGAAGTATCGCACCTATGTGAAGAACGTCGAGAAGGCCGTGCTGGCCGGTGACAAGGAAAAGGCCACGGCTGCATTCGCAGCGGCCCAAAGTGTCATCGACAGCGTGGCCGACAAGGGCATCTTCCACAAGAACAAGGCGGCTCGCGACAAGAGCCGCCTGTCTGCCAAGGTCAAGGCCCTGGCCCAAGCCGCTGCCTGAGCGGAATTTTCACCAACCCATTCATCAGCACGGGTTCTGGCGCAGCATGTCGATGACTGATGCTCCACCACCCGCCGTTTGATCAGGGTGCGCTGTTCGCAAGCAAGACCGCCTGGGGAGACCCAGGCGGTTTTCGTTTGGTGGTGTCCAGGAATGACTTGGGCCTGAGAACCTGTTCATAGCATGCCGGGCCGAAAGAGTGCCCGGCGACTGATGATCTTGCCCGATACCATGAACACCCCATCGCCGGTGTAATGCAGCGTCTCGGGATGCCGGGGCGAGGGCGCCACATGTGCCTTGAGCACCTCGAAGATGAAGAAGTTGTAGCTATCCACCAGCGCATCCTCATGCAGCCGGCACTCGAAGCTGGCGTGGCACTCGGCAATCAGCGGCGCCGAGACCGTGCTGGCCGTCTCGGGCGTCAGTCCGAATTCGGCAAACTTGTCGACCTCCGCGCCGGTGGTGTTGCCGATGCGCACCACCGTGTCGGTCAGTGCCGTGGTGGGCAGATTGATGACGCATTCGCGGCTCTGGCGGATCAGCTCGAAGCTGTGGTTGCCCGCCGAGATCATCAGCCCGACCAGCGAGGGTGTGAATTCGAGGATGGTGTGCCAGCCCAGCGTCATGATGTTGCGCTCGCCCTGCCAGTGCGAAGAGACCAGCACGATGGGGCCGGGCTCCAGATAGCGGCGGACCTGGCTGACCGGGAAATCACGTTTTTGCATGTCTTGGCTCCTTCGTCCGGATCCTTTGCGCCTTGCCTCCACCGATCATACGCCTGGCGTGGACGGGCCGCCAAACAGGCATAAACTAACGCCTTTATCCTTACCAGGACGATTGGTGACTGATTCCACGCTTCCCGAAGGCCTGCACCCCCAGACGCTGGCGGTGCGCCAGGCCATTGCCCGCAGCCAGTATGGCGAGCACTCCGAAGCGCTGTACCTGACCAGCAGTTATGTGCAGCCCGACGCGGCCACTTCGGCGCGCCGCTTCGCCAATGAGGAGGCGGGCTATACCTATACCCGCACCTCCAACCCCACGGTGACCAGCTTCGAGCGGCGGCTCGCCGGTCTCGAAGGCACGGAGGCGGCCATCGGCACGGCCACCGGCATGGCGGCCATCGCGCTGATGGTGTATGGACTGCTCAAGAGCGGCGACCACATCGTCGCCTCGCGCTCGATGTTCGGCTCGACCATCAAGCTGCTCGGCAGCGAACTGGCGCGCTTCGGGGTCGAGACCACCTTCGTCTCGCAGACCGACGCGGCCGAATGGCGGGCGGCCATCCGCCCAGGCCAGACCCGTCTGCTGTTTGCCGAAACACCGACCAATCCGCTCACCGACGTGTGCGACATTGCCACGCTGGCCGACCTGGCCCACAACGCCGATGCCTGGCTGGCGGTCGACAATTCCTTTGTCACGCCGGCGCTGCAGCAGGCCTCCCGCTTCGGTGCCGATCTGGTGATCCACTCGGGCACCAAGTTCCTCGAAGGGCAGGGACGCGTGCTGGCCGGAGCCGTCTGCGGCCCCAGGGCCATTGTCGAGGACAAACTCGGCGCCTTCATCCGCAGTGCCGGCTTCAACCTCTCGCCCTTCAATGCCTGGGTGGTGCTCAAGGGCATGGAGACCCTGTTCGTGCGCATGCGCGAGCAAAGCCGCAATGCGCTGGAGCTGGCGCAATGGCTGCAGCAGCAGCCCCAGGTGGCCCGCGTGCATTACCCGGGTCTGCCGAGCCATCCGCAGCACGAACTGGCCATGCGCCAGCAATCGGGTCTGGGCGGCGCGGTGTTGGCCTTCGACGTGCGGGGCGATTCGCCCGAGGCGCTGCGCCACAATGCCTTCCACGTCATCGACCAGTGCCGGGTGATCAGCAAGACCACCAACCTGGGCGATACCAAGAGCACCATCTCGCACCCGGCCAGCACGTCGCACGGCCGCCTGAGCGAGGCGCAGCGCCAGGCTGCCGGTGTCGGCCAGGGCTTGATCCGCATCTCGGTCGGGCTGGAATACCCCAAGGACATTCAGGACGACGTACTGCGTGGCCTGGGCGGCCTGTCCTGACCCGAGCGGCGGTGAAGGGCATATCCGATGGAGTTGACGACCATCTTCGTCACCGTTGCGCTGGCGCATTTCCTGGCGCTGCTCAGCCCCGGCCCGGATTTCGTGCTGGTGGTCAAGAGTGCCATCCGCCATCCGGCTCGCGTCGCAGCCGGTGTCGCGGTCGGCATTGCCACCGGAAACGCACTCTACATTGCCTTGTGCCTGGCAGGTGTCGGTGCGTTGCTGAGTCGCTCGACGGGGCTGATGCTGGTACTGAAGATCGGTGGCGGCCTGTTCCTGGCCTGGTTGGGCTGGATGGCGCTGCGCGCCAGGAAGTCCGACTACGCAGCCTTGGCGGCGCTGGCGGCGCAGGAGGGTGGGGCGCGACCCGCCGCGTCTCCGGGCTTCTGGCGCGAATGCGTGGTCGGGTTCGCCTCGGCGCTGCTCAATCCCAAGAACCTGCTGTTCTATCTCAGCCTGTTCTCGCTGGTGCTCAACAGCGAGGTGGCGCTGGTCTTCAAGCTTGCGCTGGGCGGCTGGATGACGGCAGTGGTGCTGGTCTGGGACCTGTTCATTATTCTGGTGCTGTCGCACCCGCCGGTGCGTGCCTGGTTCAGCCGCGCGGCTTATTACATCGACAAGTTCACCGGTCTGGTTCTCGGGGCGGTGGGCGGCAAGATCGTCCATGGCGCCATCAGCCAGCCTTGACGAAGGAATTTCATACATCATGACGACACAAGCCACTACCTCACCACAACGGGTCCGCACCCGCTTTGCGCCATCGCCCACGGGCTTCATCCACCTGGGCAACATCCGCTCGGCCCTGTATCCCTGGGCCTTTGCGCGCGCCAAGGGGGGGGACTTCATCCTGCGCATCGAGGACACCGACCTGGAACGATCGACCCAGGCAGCGGTGGACGTGATCCTCGAATCGATGGAATGGCTGGGCATGACGCCAGACGAGGGGCCGTTCTATCAGATGCAGCGCATGGACCGCTACAAGGAGGTGCTCAGGCAGTTGCAGGATGCAGGCTGCGTCTACCCCTGCTACATGAGCGTCGAGGAGCTCGACGCGCTGCGCGAGCGCCAGATGGCGGCCAAACAGAAACCCCGTTATGACGGCACCTGGCGTCCGGAGCCGGGCAAGACCCTGCCGCCGGTGCCCGAAGGCATCCAGCCGGTGCTGCGCTTCAAGAATCCGCAGCAGGGCTCGGTGGTGTGGGACGACAAGGTCAAGGGCCGCGTGGAAGTGAGCAACGCCGAACTGGACGATCTGGTCATCGCCCGCCCGGATGGCACGCCCACCTACAACTTCTGCGTGGTGGTCGATGACATCGACATGGCGATCACCCACGTCATCCGCGGCGACGACCACGTCAACAACACGCCGCGCCAGATCAACATCTTCAAGGCGCTGGGCAAGGAGCCGCCGGTGTTCGCCCACCTGCCCACCGTGCTCAACGAGCAGGGCGAGAAGCTCAGCAAGCGCCACGGCGCCAAGGCGGTGACGCAGTACCGCGACGAAGGCTTCCTTGCCGACGCGATGATCAACTACCTCGCGCGCCTGGGCTGGAGCCATGGCGACGACGAGATCTTCACGCGCGAGCAGTTCCTGCAGTGGTTCGACCTCGATCACCTCGGCCGCAGCGCCGCACAGTTCGACGAGGCCAAGCTGCGCTGGGTCAATGCCCAGCACATCAAGCGCGCCGACGATGCCTGGCTGGCCGGGCAGATCGTGCCGCGCCTGGCTGCACGCGGCTTCGCCGAGGTGCCGCTGGACGAAGGCCGGCTGACGGCCATCGTCGCGCTCTTCAAGGACCGTTGCGAAACCCTGGAGGCGCTGGCCGACTGGGCCGCGGTGTTCTATGCAGCCGCACCCAGCATCAACGAGGACGACTATCGCCAGCACGTCACCGAGGCAGTCCGTCCGGCCGTGGCCGCGCTGCGCGAAGCCCTGGCCGATACCGAGTGGAGCCGTGAGCAGATCAGCGCGACCTTCAAGACCGTGCTCAAGGCGCAAGGCCTGAAGATGCCGCAACTGGCCATGCCGGTACGCGTGCTCACCGTGGGTGTGGCGCACACGCCGTCCGTCGACGCCGTGCTGGAATTGCTGGGCAAGGAAAAAGTGCTGGAATTTTTGTCGATGCGCTGATTTTCTGTGCCATAATCTCGGTCTTCGCAAATGACGAAGCGAAATCGAAAGATCGCGTAAGTTGCTGCGGAGATTGAAGAAATTGGGGGTATAGCTCAGCTGGGAGAGCGCTTGCATGGCATGCAAGAGGTCAGCGGTTCGATCCCGCTTACCTCCACCAATTCGAGGTTTTTGCCGGTTGCAGCCAGGGTTGCAACGGGCAAGGTCCCAAGGCTTTGACCCTATCGTCTAGAGGCCTAGGACACCACCCTTTCACGGTGGTTACCGGGGTTCGAATCCCCGTAGGGTCGCCAAGTTCGTGGCACTTGGCTGGTATGAAAACCGGCAAACGCTGCCTGCCAGGAGTGGTAGTTCAGTTGGTTAGAATACCGGCCTGTCACGCCGGGGGTCGCGGGTTCGAGTCCCGTCCACTCCGCCAGATGTCTTTGCAAACGGGGCCATGCAGTTGTTGCATGGCCCCGTTTCCTTTTGGGGCTGCTTGCTGCCGGCAGGGTGGGGCGTTGCCTGCTTCCGCCCACCGCCTATTTCTGCCTTCAGGTGCGCTGCCGGGAACCGTGATTCGGAAATCAGAAATCAGAAGTCCAGCAGGCTGAAACCGATCGTCAGCACCGTGCGGCGGTAGTTGTAGTCGAGCAGGCTGTCGCCATAGCCGCTGAAGAGGGAGGTGTGCAGGCGCAGATTGCTCTTGCCACCGGCAAAGCCGCTGCCCAGCGTGTGGTACCACTCCAGGCGCGCCGAGCCGCGCGGCTGGCTGCGCAGCGAATGACGTACCGTGAGCGCCAGCGTATTGGCCGGCGATACGTCCCAGATCGCGCCCAGCTCGGCGCGGCCGATGTAGTCGCTGATGCGGGGGTTGTCGTCATCCTCGGCCTTTTCGCTCAGGCGGTGCCACAACCGTGCGGTGAAGCTCAGGTCCGGCGTGACATCCAGCCCTGCCATGATGTAGCTGCGGTTCCAGCTGCGTGAGAGCGGATTGCTCTGGCCATTGGACTGGTGGCTCAGGCCCAGGCCGGCATAGCGCAGTCGGGCGCCGCCGGGCAGCTTCCATTCCAACGGGTACACATAGACGAGTTCCGGCTCGTGGTCGGTGTTGCGGAAGGGGCGCGAGAGCTCGTGGTTGAAGATCTGCCAGTAGGACTGGAAAGTGTAGCCAAACCACAGCGAGTCGCGCTTGCTGTCATGCGCCTGCGTGAGGATGTTGCTGGCCAGCTTGGTGCGCACCGAGACCTGGATGCGCGCCTCGGTGCGCTGGTAGTCGCGCCATTCGGCCAGGCCATTGAGCGGGCCTGGCGAATAGGGCTGCTGGTTGACGCGGTCGCTGGTGGCAAGCGCCAGGTTGATCGGACGGTAGCCGCGCAGGCGGAAGTTGCCGCAATCGGTGTTGCTGTCGAGTTCCCAGTGCCGCGAGGTCTGGTTGAAGGCCGGATTGCGGCAGCCATCGGCACCGGCAATGACGATGGGGACCTCGGTGGTCGCATGGGCCGGGGCATCGCTTGCTCCACGAGCCTGCGCATGGCCGGCAGCGAGGGGGCGCGCATCACCTGCATCACCCGTACCAGCCAGGCTGCCTGCGGCTGCATCCTGGCGGGAGGCGGCATCAGCGGTGGTGGGTGCCTGCCATTGCTGATTGGCCGCCCATTGGTCGTAGCAGGCCAGCCTGGCGCCGGCATCGTCGCTGAGTTGCAGGCACTGCTGCCAGTTCACCTGCGTGGTGAGTTCCTGCGCGATGCCGGGCGCGCAAAAAAAGGCCGACAGCCCATACGAGCCGGCGGCCATCAGGGGGGGGAAAGCAAAGCGTGCCAATGTCATGCAGGCCCGGAAATGTCGTTACATGAAGTCGAAAATGATACTCCAACTGTTGCCATGTCCGGGCCTGCCAGCCAATGCCGGGGCACTGGCTGGCGGCAGGGCGGCATCACTTCATTTTCAGCTGCTGGGTGAACTCCACGCCACGCTCGGTGAATACATAGGAGATATCCACGAAGTCGGTGTTTTTGTAGAACTCGGCGGCGCTGTTGATCAGCGGCCAGGCGATGTAGTTGGCGGTTTCTTCTGCCTCGCTGGATGCGGAGCCGACGAAGTCGTCCTCGTCGAAGGAGCTGAGCAGCTTGACGTAGGTCTGCCCGTCGATCGCATAGTAGAGGAAGGGGGCTGGCGAGGCGGCGCTGGCCTTCAGATCCTTCTCCAACTGGTCCTTGGCATTGGCGCCCAGGCCAATGCCGACGGCGGCCTCGCCCATGGCAACCCAGATGGGCTCTTCGCTGTTGGTGGCCATGGCCGCCATCGGCGAATTCAGTTCCTTGGCCTGGCCATTGGGCGTCAGGCCCAGTTGCGCGATCTCCGGCACAAAACCCTGCACCATGCCGATCAGGCCCACCGGATTGGGCGAGGCCACCAGCAGCGTGCCGGTCACTTTCTGGCTGCTTGGATCGAACTCGCTCAGGTTCGCGCGAAAGCCCGAGACCCAGCCTGCCACGGCATAGAGGCCCGCCAGGTTCTGCTGCAGCTCGCCGGCACCTTCATTGAGGGCTTGCAGGCTTTCGCACTGGTAGGGCGCGGCCTGGATGGCGGCGGCCTGGCCTTGCAGGAAGCTCGCGAGCTGGTCGAGCTTGATGCCCAGGCCGAACTCGAGGTTGCCATGGTCCTTGCCCAGGCCCGGCACCGGAGAGGTCAGCGCGGTCAGCGACTTGGCCAGTCCGCCTTCGAGCTCAAGCGCGCCGGCAACGTGCATCTTGTTGTCCGACAGCTCGGTCGCGCCGGCCACCAGGCGCGGTGCCTTGCTGGCGATGGCCTGCAGTTCGGTGCGGCAGATGACGCTGGTGGTGTCCAGCCCCTGAGCGGCGGCTTCCTTGGAAATCCAGGTTTCCTGGCCCTCGGTGCCAATGAACCGGGCGAGCAGGCGCTGGGTGTCGATCAACACCGTGCCACCGTAGGGCTTGAAGCCATATTGCTTGTTGATGGCCTGCAGTGTGCCGGCATCGAGCACGGATTGCGCCGGCTTGTTCAGCCCCAGCAGGGTGGCTAGCGGCACATCGGCACGCTGCGGGTCGAGCGTCATCACGAGGTGCTTGCCAACGATGGCCGCCACACCGCGCAGGCGCGGCTTGGCGGCACTGCTGCCGGCCGCCGGGGTGCTTGATTCGGCAGTTGCGCCGGCTGCAGCGGCCTCCGCAGGTTCCGTCGTTTCAGAGGAGCGGCCAGAGCCGGCCGGCGATGCCACGAACCAGTAGGCCTGGCCGTCGACTTCGGCCGTCGGCAGTTTTTGGCCGGCACGGGTTTCGATGTCGGCGATGAAGGCCTTGAACTTGTCCACATCGGCGAGCTCGATGCGCAGCACTGGCAGCGACAGCACTTCATAGCCGGCCGCATGACCGCTGAGGCTGACGCCGATGCTTTGCAGACCGTCCTTTTCGCCGAGCTTTTCCTGGAGAAGGTTGAGCACCGATTGCAGGCGCTGCTGCTCTTGCGCATCGTCAATGAGTTCCGCACCCGTTTCGCTGGCACGCTGGATGCTCTGGATCAGGCCGGTCTTGAAGGTGTCCAGCATGCGTTCCTGCAGCTTGACGTAATCCGAAGGAGCCGGCTCCAGATTGCCGAACACGAAGGCGGTGTCGGCTGGTGCGAAGGCCAGTGGAATATCTGCCTTGACCTGGGCGGCATCCTCCTTTTTCGAGCATGCGCCAAGCGCCAGTGCCAGAGCGGCAAATACTGCGGTTTTTTTCATTATTCCTCCGGTGTTGAGCGGGCCTGGGCCCTGCAATGTGTGCAATGAATGAGTGAAAGGTCCAGGGAATGGCTGCCCGGCTGGTGCTGGATGCGCCTGGATGGCGCCATCCGGCATTGGCTGAATGCAGCCTGAGATCTTGAGATCTGCGCTGACAGCTGCGCGGGCGATGGCGCCGCCCTCTTGGGACGTTCGCCTCCGGCATGCCCATCTCCAGGAGCGGCCGGAGCCCGCAAAGCGCCCGCCATGATACTGCATGCCGCACGTGCCCTGGGTGCTTGGCGGCCTGCCTGCGCGGGCGGGGCAAAAAGCCGGCGATTCTGCGCGGACTGCCGGTGGCGCCCGGGCCGCTCCTATACAATGGGCCTTTCCCCATCCGACTGACCTGCTTCGACCAGTCAATCCGACCCCGCAATGACGTCCTCCGCTCTTGTCCCGACCCAAGGCAGCGACTGTGCTGACCGCATTGCCGAAGTCAACCGCAACACGGCCGAAACCCGCATCCACGTGCGTGTCAATCTCGATGGCGCGGGGGTGAGCAATCTCCATACCGGCATTGGCTTCTTCGACCATATGCTCGATCAGATTGCCCGCCACGGCCTGATCGACCTGGACGTGCATTGCGAGGGCGACCTGCACATCGACGGCCACCACACCGTCGAGGACGTGGGCATCACCATCGGCCAGGCCATCGCCCGCGCGGTGGGCGACAAGCGCGGCCTGCGCCGCTATGGCCATGCCTATGTGCCGCTCGATGAAGCGCTCAGCCGCGTGGTGATCGACCTCTCGGGGCGCCCCGGCCTGCATTTCCACATCCCGTTCACCAGCGGCATGATCGGGCAGTTCGACACCCAGCTGGCCTACGAATTCTTCCAGGGCTTTGCCAACCATGCGCTGGCGACCCTGCACGTGGACAACATCAAGGGTATCAACGCCCACCACCAGGCCGAAACTGCCTTCAAGGCCTTTGGCCGGGCGCTGCGCATGGCGCTGGAGCACGATCCGCGCATGGCCGGCGTGATTCCCTCGACCAAAGGGGTCCTCTGACGCATGAGGCCGCCGGGCGCCACGCCTGCAAGGTGATGAGCCGAGACCGACTTTCCGCCGAATGATTCCGAACCGGGTGGCCTGCTGCCGCCCCGTCCCGCACCGCTGACATCCACGCCATGAAGCCAAGCCACACCCTCGTCGTCGTTGATTACGGTTCGGGCAATCTGCGCTCGGTCTGGCAGGCCGCCGTGCATGCCGCGCAGGACAGCGGCTGGAACGTGCAGCTCTCCAGCGACGCCGGCCAGGTCACGGCGGCTGACCGCCTGATCCTGCCGGGGCAGGGTGCCATGGCCGACTGCATGCGTGAGTTGCGCGCCTCGGGCCTGCTCGAGCCGGTGCTGCGCGCCGCCGAGCACAAGCCACTGTTCGGCGTTTGCGTGGGCATGCAGATGTTGCTCGAGCACAGCGAGGAGGGTGATACGCCCTCGCTCGGCTTGATTCCTGGCCGGGTGCGGCGCTTTTGCCTCGAAGGGCGGCACCAGCCGGACGGCAGCCGCTACAAGATTCCGCAGATGGGCTGGAACCGTGTGCACCGTCCCGTGGACCATGTCCAGCATCCGATGTGGCAGGGCATCGATGACGGCAGCTGGTATTACTTCGTGCACAGCTATTACGCCGAGCTGGATGATCCGGCGCACTGCGCGGGCCAGACCGACTACGGTAGCGCGTTCGCCTCGGTCATTGCGCGCGACAACCTGTTCGCGACACAATTCCATCCGGAGAAGAGCGCCGCGCAAGGCATTGCGCTCTACCGCAATTTCCTCCACTGGCAACCTTGACAGGGCTGCCGTTTCGCCAATCCCGTGCGCATGCTGCGCCGCCTTCGAACCGTTGAACCACCATGCAATTGATTCCAGCCATTGACCTCAAAGACGGCCACTGCGTGCGCCTCGTGCAGGGCGACATGGACCAATCGACCACTTTTGGTGAAGAGCCCGCACTGGTGGCGCGTCGCTGGCTCGATGAGGGCGCGCGGCGCCTGCACCTGGTGGATCTCAACGGCGCCTTTGCCGGCAAGCCCAAGAACCTGGCGGCGATCAAGGCCATCCTGAAAGAGGTGGATGACGAGATTCCGGTGCAGCTCGGCGGCGGCATCCGCGATCTCGACACCATCGAGCAATACCTGGACAACGGGTTGCGCTACGTCATCATCGGCACCGCTGCGGTCAAGAATCCCGGTTTTCTGCGCGACGCCTGCACGGCCTTCGGCGGCCACATCATCGTCGGCATCGATGCCAAGGACGGCAAGGTTGCCACCGATGGCTGGAGCAAGATCACCGGCGTGGACGTGGTCGACCTGGCGCGCAAGTTCGAGGACTATGGCGTCGAATCCATCATCTACACCGACATCGGTCGCGACGGCATGCTCAGCGGCATCAACATCGAAGCCACCGTGCGGCTGGCGCGCGCCATCGACATCCCGGTGATCGCCAGCGGCGGCCTCAAGGACATCGAGGACATCGAGAAGCTCGTCGAGGTCGAATTCGAGGGCGTCGAAGGCGTCATCTGCGGCCGCTCGATCTACACCGGCGCGCTCAACTTCGCCGAGGCCCAGGCCCGCGCCGACGAGCTCTCCGATGCCGATTGAGCCACGGTCGCGCCATGTCCGTTCGCTGGATTGACTTTCACGGCCAACCGGCCATGGCGCTGCGCCTGCCTCACGGCGACCGGGCCGTGGTGCTGCAGCATGGCGCTCAGTTGGTCTCGTGGTGCAGCGCCGATGGCGTCGAGCACCTCTACGTCAGCCCACGGGCCATGCTCGATGGCCAGAGTGCCGTTCGCGGCGGCGTGCCCGTGTGCTTTCCGCAATTCAACCAGCGCGGTCCGCTGCTCAAGCATGGCTTTGCCCGCCACCTGCCGTGGCGGCTGCGCGCCGTGCGGGATGACGCCGTCACGCTGGGGTTGGCTCATGGCCCTGTGACTGCGGCCTTCTGGCCGCATGCATTCGACGCGCAGCTGACGGTGCAATTGACGCCCAACGCCGTGCGCGCGAGCCTGCGCGCCGAGAACAAAGGTGACGTGCCCTGGCCCTTCACGACTGCCTTGCACACCTACCTGCGCATGGCCGATGTGCGTCAGGCGGAGCTGACGGGCCTCGAAGGCGCCAGCCAGTGGGATGCGGTGCTCGACGTGCACGGCGTGTCGCAAGGGGCGCCGCGTTTCGGCGCCGAGTTCGACCGCGTGTACCAGGCACCTGGCGGGCCCCTGACCCTCTCGGAGGCTGGGCAGCCAGGGCGCCTGGCGATCAGCCAAAGCGCGTCCTGCCCGCAAACCGTGGTCTGGAACCCTGGCGCCACGCTGTGCGGCCGGCTGGCCGATCTGCCTGCCGATGGCTGGCAGCAGATGCTGTGCATCGAGGCCGGCTGCATCGACGAAGCCGTCGTGCTGCCGCCCGCTGCCGTGTGGGAAGGCTGGCAGCAACTGGCTTGGACCGCCTGATTTTTCAACGATTCACCGCAAATTGCACCAAACACCATGCTGGCCAAACGCATCATCCCCTGCCTGGACGTGACGGGCGGCCGTGTCGTCAAGGGCGTGAACTTCGTCGAACTGCGCGATGCCGGCGACCCGGTGGAGATCGCCGCGCGCTACAACGAGCAGGGCGCAGACGAACTCACCTTCCTCGACATCACCGCCACCAGCGATGGGCGCGACCTGATCCTGCCGATCATCGAGGCGGTGGCCTCGCAGGTCTTCATCCCCCTCACCGTCGGTGGTGGCGTGCGCACCGTGGCCGATGTGCGGCGCCTGCTCAACGCCGGTGCCGACAAGACCAGCTTCAATTCTGCCGCCATCGCCAACCCGGATGTCATCAGCGAAGCATCGGACAAGTATGGCTCGCAGTGCATTGTCGTCGCCATCGACGCCAAGCGCCGCAGTGCCGAGGCCGAGCGGCAGCAGGGCCCTGACGGCGAGCTGCTTGGGCCGGGTTGGAACGTCTTCAGCCACGGCGGCCGCAAGGACACCGGACTGGACGCGCTGCAGTGGGCGCGCGAGATGGCGCGGCGCGGCGCCGGCGAACTGTTGCTGACCAGCATGGACAAGGATGGAACCAAAAGCGGCTTCGACCTCGAACTCACGCGTGCCGTCAGCGACGCCGTGCCGGTGCCGGTGATCGCCTCGGGCGGCGTCGGCACCCTGCAGCACATGGCCGATGGCATTACCATTGGCGGAGCGGATGCGGTGCTGGCGGCCAGCATCTTCCATTTCGGTACTTTCACGGTGGCCGAGACCAAGCAGTACATGGCCGCGCGCGGCATCACCGTGCGCTTGTGAGGCCGACGGTCCTCAGCAGCAACAGGCAAGACGAGAGAGGATTCTTCAAGCATGGCAGAAGCCCATACCCCCACCGGCAGCGACTGGCTTGACGCGGTGCGCTGGGACGACAAGGGCCTGGTGCCCGTGATTGCGCAGGAGCAGGGCAGTGGCGACGTGCTGATGTTCGCGTGGATGAACCGTGAAGCACTGGCACAAACGGCCGAGAAAGGGCAGGCGGTCTACTACAGCCGCTCGCGCGGCAAGCTTTGGCACAAGGGCGAGGAGTCGGGGCACTTCCAATCGGTGCACGAGATCCGCCTCGACTGCGACAATGACGTGGTGCTGCTGAAGGTGACGCAGCATGGCCACGAGCCCGGCATTGCCTGCCACACGGGCCGCCACAGCTGCTTCTTCCAGAAATTCGAGGACGGCCAGTGGCAGGCCGTCGAGCCGGTGCTCAAGGATCCGGCCCGCATCTACAAGGATTGACACGGCCATGACCAGCCAGCCCCAGGATTCTACGATCTCCGCCGATGCGCTTTTCGCGCATCTCACGCGCGTGCTCGAAAGCCGCAAGCCGGCCCGGGGCGGCGATCCCGCCAGCAGTTATGTGGCGAAGCTGCTGGCCGACGGCAAGGCACCCGATGCCTTTCTCAAGAAAATCGGTGAAGAAGCCGCAGAGGTGATCATGGCCGCCAAGGATCTGCAGGATGGCCGCAAGGAGCGCGAGGCACTGGTTTATGAAGTGGCGGACCTGTGGTTCCACACGCTGGTCGCCTTGACGCACTTCAACCTGGGCGCCGATGACGTGGTGCGTGAGCTGGCCAGGCGCGAGGGCGTCAGCGGCCTGGCCGAGAAGGCAGCGCGTCCGCTCGACTGACAGCGCCGCCGTTCCCGATCTTGCTTGCCGGGGGCTTCGCCGCGCTGGCGCATGCCGGCATGGTATCTGCCTCCTCTGATTGGAGGCCGCGTCCTGCGCGGTCTGTCGTCATGCCACCATTGAAACTGCTGGAAGACCTCATTGCCTTGGCCCGCACGGGCAGCTTTGTGCGCGCCGCCGAGGCACGCCATGTCACCCACCCCGCGTTTGGTCGGCGCATCCGCGCGCTCGAGGCCTGGGCCGGCGCACCGCTGGTGATGCGCGATGCCTCTCCGGTGGTGCTGACGCCGCAGGGCCAGTTGCTGCTGGGCACGGCCGGGCAGGTGGTCGAGCAGCTCGAGCGGGTGCGGCAGCAACTGCAGCAGGTCGACGCCGAGGTCAGCCCGGTGTTGCGCATCGCCACCGGACGCAGCCTGGCCGGCTCGCTGGTGGCCGACTGGATCGCGCTGCTGCACAAGGGGCCCAGGCCGGCGCTGGGGCTCCACACGCGGGTCGAGATCGTCACCGGCATGATGGCCGACATGGCCGCGCTGCTGGAACAGAACAAGACCGACCTGCTGTGCTGTTATGAGCATCCGGCCCTCTCGACGCAGCTGCGCCCGGGCCAATACCTGCACATGACGCTGGCGGTCGATCGGCTGGTGCCGGTGTGCCAGAGCGTGGGCAACGGCCAGCCGCGGTTTGCGCTGGAACAGGGGCAGGGGAGCCTGCCGCTGATCTCCTACTCGGGCGGGCTGGCAATGGCGCGCATCGTCGGCGACCGCCTGCAGAACCTGCCGTATCCGCTGGTGCCACTGGTGCATTGCGATTCGCTCGATGCGGCGCTGGGCACTGTCTCGCGCGGTCTGGGCATCGCCTGGCTGCCGTGGTCGATGGTGGCGGGCGAGTGCCGCCGTGGCAGTCTGCAGGTGCTGGGCGGGCGCAGCGAGCAAATTGCCTTCGAGGTGCGGCTCTACCGTGCCAATGCGCGCCTGCCGGCCCTGGCGGAGGCCGTCTGGTCGGCCGCGCAGACACTGTATCCGGAGCAGTTTGGCGGCTTTTCCTGAGCCATCCTGAGGGTTCGCAGGGACGGGGGGCGAGCGCTGTTCGAGGCGGTGCCGAAACAGCACCTTCATGTGCGATATCGGCACATCCGGGCGTGCATTCCTTTTCAGAATGAATACGTTACCGCCATTGAGCCTCTCGTATCTGTCACCCAAGCAAGAAAGGATTCCCGCATGAAGACCTCCCTCCCGTTCCACCGTCTGGCGCTGGCCCTGGCTGCCGCCGCCCTGGGCGCTGCTGCCCCGGCCCTGGCTCAGGATTACCCGTCGCGCGCAATCAATCTGGTGGTCGGCTATCCGGCGGGCGGCAGTGTCGATCTGACGGCGCGGGTGCTGGGCGAGGAGCTCTCCGAGCGCCTGAACCAGAGCGTGGTGGTCGAGAATCTGGGGGGCGCCGGAGGCACCATCGGCGCGCAGCGCGTGGCACGCGCCGCGGCGGACGGCTACACGCTGCTGGTGGGCTCGGCCAATGAAATGGTGATTGCCGGCATGATCAACAACGCAGTGCGCTACGACGGTGCCAAGGACTTCACGCCGGTGGGCATGATTGCGGCGCAGCCGCTGCTGCTGACGGCCTCGGCGAAATCCGGCGTCAAGACTGCGCAGGAATACCTCGACAAGCTCAAGGCCGCCGCACCGGGGCAGTACAACTATGGATCCTCGGGCATCGGCACCAGTCTGCACCTGGCCGGTGAGATGATCAATGAATCGACCGGCACCAAGGCCGAGCACATTCCGTATCGCGGCGTCGGCCCGCTGGTGACGGACCTCATCAACGGCCAGTTGGACTTTGGCGTGCTGGTCATGTCCTCGGGCCTGCCACAGGTCAAGGGCGGCAAGATCGTCGCGCTGGGCGTGACCGAGCCCCAGCGTTCGGCGGTGGCGCCGGACATCCCCGCGCTGGCCGAGACGCCGGGCTTCGAGAAGGTGGACATCAACGTCTGGTTTGGTCTCTATGGCCCGGCAGGCCTGCCCGAGCCGGTGGTGCAGCGGCTGCGCACCGCGCTCGACGAGACGCTGCAATCGGAGAGCTTCCGAAAGAAGATGGCCGAAAGCGGCGCCACGGTCTACGAACCCGGCCTGGACGCCGCAGCCTTCCAGGCCGCCGAGACCGAGAAGTACGAGCGCCTGGTGAAGATGGCCGGCATCGAAAAGCACTGAGGCGGGTGCGGAGTAGTCTGAGTGTTCCGCTGGTCCTCTGGACCGCATCGATTTGAGTTTTGACACACACGGATGGATCTATGAGTTTCGACATTCCCGTTCCTGACCTGACCAGCGAACGCATCGGCAACACCGGCACGCCCGGCGTCTGGCACTTCGACTCCGGCGTGGCCGGGCGCACGCTGATGATCTCGTCGCTGGTGCACGGCAACGAGCTGTGCGGCGCCTGGGCCATCAAGGAACTGCTGGCCAGTGGTCTCACGCCGCGCCGCGGGGCGTTGATCCTGGCGTTCTGCAACCTGGACGCCTTCGACACCTTCGATGCCAGCCGGCACGATGCCAGCCGCTATCTCGATGAAGACCTCAACCGCGTCTGGAGCGAAGCGCGCCTGGCCGAGCCCAACTCGCGCGAGCGCCGTCGTGCCGTCGAACTGCGGCCCTGGGTGGAGCGTGCCGACTGGCTGCTGGACTTGCATTCGATGCACGAGCCCGGCAAGCCGCTGCAGCTCACCGGCACCCAGCCGCGCAACATCGCGCTGGCCCGGCGCCTGCAGGCCCCTGAATACGTGATCGTCGATGCCGGCCACAAGGATGGTGTGCGCATGCGCGACTTCGGCCGTTTCGGCGATGCGGCCCAGGTCGATGCCTGCGCGCTGCTGACCGAATGCGGCTACCACGGCGACCCGGCCTCCATCACGGTGGCCAAGGACCAGATCGCCCGCATGCTGGCCGAATCCGGCGTGGTCGACACTGCCGATGTGCCGGCCGGCTGGCTGCAGACGGCGCCTGCGGCGCAGCGCGTGCTGGAAGTGACGCAGCCGGTGGTGGCGCCGTCAATGGAGGTGCGCTTTGCCGAGAACTGGCAGGGCCTGGAGCGTCTGGCCAAGGCCGGCACGCTGATCGGCTGGGCCGATGGCCAGCCGATCGTCACGCCTTACGACAACTGCACGCTCATCATGCCTTCGCTGCGCCAGCTGGTGCCGGGCGTGACGGTGGTGCGGCTGGCACGCGACTACGTCGCGCCAGCCCAGTAAGCGTGGGATTCTGCGCACGAAAAAGGAGCCGGTGACGGCTCCTTTTGATTTTGATTGGATGGGCGCAAGCCGCCCCGTCCGCTCAATGCATGTGCAGGCCGCCGTTGACCGAGAAGTCGGCACCGGTGGAGTAGCTGCCATCGTCCGAGGCCAGCCAGGAAATGATCGAGGCGATTTCGCTGGGCTCGCCCAGGCGCTTGACGGGGATGGTCGAGACGATCTTCTCGAGCACGTCCTCGCGGATGGCCTTGACCATGTCGGTGCCGATGTAGCCGGGGCTGACGGTGTTGACGGTGACGCCCTTGCTGGCCAGTTCCTGGGCCAGCGCCATCGTGAAACCATGCATGCCAGCCTTGGCGGCCGAGTAATTGGTCTGGCCAGCCTGACCCTTGGCGCCATTGACCGAACTGATGTTGATGATGCGGCCCCAGCCCTTCTCGACCATGTCGCCCACCACCTGCTTGGTGACGTTGAACATCGAGTTCAGGTTCGTCTCGATCACGGCGTTCCAGTCGTCGGGCGTCATCTTGATGAACATCCGGTCGCGGGTGATGCCGGCGTTGTTGACCAGCACGTCGATGCTGCCGTGCTCCGCCTTGGCCTTGCTGAAGGCGTCGACGGTGGAATCCCAGTGCGCGACATTGCCGACCGAGGCGTAGAAGGTGAAGCCCAGCGCCTTCTGTTCATCCAGCCAGGCCTGGAAGTCACGCTTGGGGCCGCAGCCGGCGATGACCTTGAAACCATCCCTGTGCAGGCGCTGGCAGATACCGGTGCCAATGCCCCCCATGCCGCCGGTGACGTATGCAACTTTCTGACTCATCTTCTCATCTCCTGTGATGCGCGTATCGTAAACGGATTGGAATACTTTAACCAAAGACAGGGGCTGTCAGCATCGGCGCAAACCCTGCGAAGGGCCTGCTGCCGCAGACGCGGTTTTTCAGGCACAACGGCACGCGCTCCGAGACTATGTGCATGCTCTCAGGCTCCTTGCTTGACGTAGCGGCCCGGCGCCGGCTCGATGACTTTGTAGGTCTGTTCGTCGCCGGGATTCGTCGGGGCCGCCATGGACCCACCGGCGTGGCCAGCCAGCCAGTCGATCCAGTCCGGCCACCAACTGCCCGGCACCAGGCGCGCGCCGGCCATCCAGTCGTTCCAGTCCGGAGGAAATGCGTTGGCATCGCTGACCCAATAGTTGCGCTTGCCACGGGCGGGCGGGTTGATGACGCCAGCGATGTGGCCCGAGGCACCGGTGACGAAGCGCTTGGGACCGGGAAAGACCTGCGTGCTGGCATAGGCCGCGCGGATCGGCACGATGTGGTCGTCGCGTGAGCCGTATATGTAAAGCGGTGTGCGGACCTGACCGAAGTCGATCCTGGCGCCACACACCGTGGTCTTGCCGGGCTGAACCAGATTGTTTTCCAGGTAGGTGTTGCGCAGGTACCAGGCATAGAACGGGCCGGGCAGGTTGGTGCCATCGCTGTTCCAGTAAAGCAGGTCGAAAGGCGGCGGCGTCTCGCCCTTGAGGTAGTTGCCGACCACGTAGTTCCAGACCAGTTCGTTGGGGCGCAGAAAGCTGAAGGTGGTGGCCAGGTCCTGGCCGCGCATGAGGCCCTTCTGGCCCATTTGCAGCTCGCGGAAGCGCACCGTGTTCTCGTCGATGAAGATGTCGAGAATGCCGGTGTCGCTGAAGTCGACCAGGGTGGTCAGCAGCGTGGCGCTTTCCACCGGGTGCTGGTCGCGCGCGGCCAGCACCGCCAGCGCGGTCGCCAGGATGGTGCCGCCCACGCAGAAGCCCAGCGCGTTGATGGTGTCGGCCGCGCCGATGTCCTGCACCGCTTCGATGGCGCGGATGGCGCCATGCTCGATGTAGTCGTCCCAGGTCCTGGTGTCCATGGACTGGTCTGGATTGCGCCAGCTCACGACGAAGGTGCGGTGCCCCTGGGCGACGATGTATTCGATGAACGAGTTGCCCGGCTGCAGATCGAGGATGTAGTACTTGTTGATGCAGGGCGGAATCAGCAGGAAGGGACGCTGATGCACGGTGGTGGTGCTGGGCGTGTACTCGATGAGTTGGAAGAATTCGTTCTCGAAAACCACTGCTCCAGGCGTGATGGCCAGGTTGCGCCCGACTTCGAACTGCGCCTCGTCGGTCATCGAGATGTGGCCGCGCTGCATGTCCTGCCACATGTTCATCAGGCCCCGGGAGATGCTCTCGCCCTTGGATGTGATGGCCTTGAGCTGGGCGTCCGGGTTGAGCGCGAGGAAGTTGGTCGGCGCCGCTGCCGCCAGCCACTGGTCGACGGCGAATTGCAGCCGCGCGCGCGTCTTGTCGTCGGTCTCGGTGATCTCCACCATTTTCTGCAGCGCGCTGGCGTTGATCTTGTAGAGCGCCGCGGTCATCGCGGCCGGGCCGTTGTCCAGCCAGCCGGCGCTGGCAAAACGCTTGTCGCTGCGCAGCACTTCGCCAATTTCGCTGCCCTCGCGCCGCAGCAGCTGGCCGACCTGGTCCAGATACTCCTGCTGCAGCTGCTGCAGCTTTTCGGGCGGGATGTAGACAAGGGCCTGGCCGCCGGAGCCGCCGTGTTCCCTGGCCGCCTTGGCAAAGGCCTCGAAGGGGTTGGACAGCGGTGGCTGGGTCTGGGCATTGTTAGTGCCGGTGCCGGTGCCGCCAGCGGCCGGTGCCAGACCTTGCTGCAGCAGCGTGGTCCAGTTCTGCAAGGCCGCGCGCTGGATCTGCTGGAACTGCGCCCAGTAGTCGTTTCGGGCGCGGCCGCTGCCGCCGTTTGCATGGGTCTTGCTCTCACTCATTGCGGTGTCTCCTGCATGTGGACGCCTAGGGACAGGGCGGCCGCTCTGCTGTCGCACACTGTACACTGAAACACTCCGAGGCCGCCCTGGCAAAAGCCCTTCACAGGGATTTCACCGGGCATGCGCGGCAGCGGGCCGTTGACCCCTTTTTCATGGCGCCCCTGGCGCACCCCACTGCCGGATCCAGAGCATGATCCTGATCTTGATAGCCGTAGGCTGGATGTACGTGACCGTGATGATGGCGCTCGCCGAGGCCTTCAGCCCGCAGGGCTCGGTGCTGGCTGCCGTGATGATCGTGCTGTTCTATGGGCTGCTGCCGCTGGCCATCGTGCTCTACATTGCAGGCACACCGCAGCGCAAGCGGCGCCTGCGGCAAAAGCAGATGGCCGAGCAGGCCGTCCAGGCCGAGACGCAGGCGCCCAAGGTATTACCGGGCCCCGAGCGCGCCGCCGCCGATCCGCCCCAACAAAGCTGAGCGCGTCAGTGTGCTGCCGCCGGCGCATCCAGCCAGATGCACGCGGCCATGCGGCCGCTCGCGCCCAGCCGCGCCGCATCGCGGCGATGGGAGAAAAAGCGCGATGGTTGGCTGAAGGTGCACCAGGGCAGCGTGCCATCGTTGCCGTGAAGCTGTTCGAGGCCCAGGCGCTGCAGCCGCAGGCGTGCCAGGCCGGCGAGATCGGCCAGCCACCGGTCATCTGCTGCGCCGGCGCTGGCCGTGAATAGCCCGGCCGCCTGTGCATCGACTGCCGTGTCCAGGCCACCGGGCTGCACGAAGGCTTGGTAGACGTCTGCGCCGACTTCGAAAGCTGTCGGGCCGATGCAGGGCCCCAGCCATACCAGCGTGTCCTCGGCGAGCCCGTCCAGCACCGATGGGCTTGCGCCGGTGCCGGCGCGGGTGGCGCTGCCAGCCTGGGCGAGCGCGGCCACCGTCTGGGCATAGCGCGCCAGGCAGCGCTCCAGAACACCAGTACCGCTGGTTCCGGCCAGGCCGCGCCAGCCGGCGTGGGCCGCGGCCACGACCGGCAGGCACCGGTGCGCGAACAGCACGGGCAGGCAGTCGGCGACCATGATGGTGCAGACGGTGCCCACGCGGCGGCTGACGGCGGCATCGGCCATCAGCGGCGGCATCTGCTGATACTGGTGCTGCTGCCCCGCAGGAGCGTCCAGCACCACCGTCTCGCAGCCGTGCACCTGTTCGAGGAACACGGCCTGCGGCGTTGCCGCACTGGGAGCGCTGGCGACGGCCGACGACATGGCCTGGATCTGCTGCTGCAGCCGTTCGCGGTTGCGCGCCACGGCTGCGGGATCATCCCCGACATGGCTGCCCAGGTTCAGCGTATCCCAGGGCGGTTGGCTGCAGCCGCCCTGGCGGGTGCTGAAAAAGGCCTTGACATGGGGCGGCGCGGGCCAGTCCGGGATGATGGGGGCCATCGGGGCGAATGAGGGGTTTTGCATGAGGGGTGCTGGTGGCGGGTGTTGGCGGGACGGACGGCCCGTCCATTGTGCCAGCGGACGTGCGCAGCGCATGCAGGTGGTTGCCGGGCGCGTGTTCAGCCTTGCCCTTGCTCGATTACCCTTGAATCCAGGGCGGGCCCGGCCCTGCTGCGGGGAATCCCCATGAGGCGTTTCGTTTTTCCATTCCTACAATCGCGCCCTACCGGCAGTGATGCAAACGGAAACAAAAGGAAAAGGAGACTCGCATGGATCGTCGTTCCATCCTGAAGAAAGGCTTGACGGCTGGCGCCGCGCTGGGCACCGTCGCCCTGGCTGCCTGCGGCAAGAAGGAGGAGGCCGGCGCCGGCGCAGGCAGTGCCGCGGCGCCGGCGGTGACTCAGCAGCGCATTGAATGGCGCATGGTGACCACCTGGCCGAAGAACTTCCCCGGTCTTGGCGTGGGGGCCGAGAACTTGGCCAAGCGCATCACCGAGATGTCGGGTGGACGCCTGACGGTACGGGTGTTTGCTGCAGGCGAGATGGTGCCGCCGCTGCAGGCCCTGGATGCGGTGATCGAGGGTACCGCCGAGATGAGCCACGGCGCGGCCTATTACTGGCAGAACAAGAACCCCGGCCTGTCGTTCTTCACCGGCGTGCCGTTCGGCATGACCTCACGCGAACTGGCCGCGTGGGTGCGCTTCATGGGGGGGCAGGCGCTGTGGGACGAGGTCTACGATGGCTTTGGTGTGCAGGGCTTTCTCTCGGGCGACACCGGAACCCAGGCGGGGGGCTGGTTCCGCAAGGACATCAACAGCCCCGCGGACATCCGCGGCCTGCGCTTTCGCACACCGGGGCTGGGCGGTCAGGTCTGGCAGAAGCTCGGGGCCTCGGTGACCAACATGGCCGCTGGCGAGATTTTCCAGGCGCTGCAAAGCGGGACGCTGGATGCGGCCGAGTTCGTCGGCCCGTACAACGACCTGGCGCTCGGCTTCTACCAGATCTGCAAGAACTACTACTTCCCGAGTTTCATCGAGCCGGGCCTGGCCACCGAACTGGTGGTCAACAAGTCCAAGTTCTCGGCATTGCCCGCAGATTTGCAGGCCATCGTGCGCTATGCCTGCCAGGCGGCCTACGACGACGTGGCCTGCGACATGGCCGCCAATGATCCGCGCGCGCTGGCCTCGCTGGTGCGCGACCATGGCGTGCAGGTCAAGCAGTTCCCCGAGGAACTGCTGGCCGCTGGTGCCAAGGCCTCGCTGGAGGTGCTGCAGTCGATCCGCGACAGCGACAACGCGATGGCCAAGAAGGTGGCCGAGGGCTTCGTATCCTCGTTCAACGTGCTGCGCACCAAGACCGACGGCACGGAGTCACCATTCCTGCGGGCTCGCGAGAAGTACTTCACGCTGAGCTGAGCAGGCCGGGCGTGCCGCAGGACCCCACAGGGAATATGGACACGGCTCGACGCACGAATGGCCGCTTCATTCGCGCGTGCCGTGTGTGCCACCTTCCGGTGTCCGTCGCCGTGCCGGCCGCAGGCGCGTCCCGGCACGGCTTTCATCCCTGATCTGGAGAGTGGCCATGATGAGAATTCTGGCTTCGATCATCATCAACATCGGCCGGCTCAACCGGCTGGTGGGCAATATCCTGGTATGGCTGGCCCTGGCCACCGTGCTGGTGTGTTTCACGGTGGTGGTGCAACGCTATTTCTTTGCGACCACGCAGCTGTGGATGCAGGACCTGTATGTCTGGCTCAACGGCCTGATGTTCATGGGCGTGGCAGGCTACGCGCTGTTTCGTGACAACCATGTGCGCGTGGATATCTATTACCGCCCGGCCACGCTGCGCGGCAAGGCCTGGCGTGACCTGATCGGCGTGGTGCTGTTTCTGGCGCCGTTCTGCACCATCGTCTGGATCTACGCCTGGCCGTATGTGCAGCGGTCCTGGCGGCTGATGGAGGGCTCGGCCAATCCCGGCGGCATGCCGGGCCTGTTCGTGCTCAAGGGCTTCATCCTGGTGTTCATCGTGCTGATTGCGCTGCAGGGCCTGGCGATGGCATTGCGCAGCGTGCTGGTCCTGGCCGGCCGGCAGGACCTTCTTCCTCCCCTCTACCGCTACCAGCAGGATTGACCGGCATGGATCCCGTACTCATTGGCGAAATTCTCGCGGCCCTGATGTTCGTGGGCGTGATCGGCGTGCTGCTGCTGGGTTTCCCGGTGGCGTTTTCCCTGGCGGGGGTGTCGCTGTTCTTTGCGCTGGGCGGCTGGCTGCTGGGCGTGTTCGACCCCAGCAACTTCGGTGCGCTGGCCTCGCGCTACGTCGGCTTCATGACCAACGAGGTGCTGGTGGCGGTGCCGCTTTTCATCTTCATGGGCGTGATGCTCGAGCGCTCGGGCGTGGCCGAGCAATTGCTGCGGACCATGGGCAAGGTGTTCGGCTCCATGCCCGGCGGTCTGGGCATCTCGGTCATCGTGGTCGGCGCGCTGCTGGCGGCCTCGACGGGTGTGGTTGGTGCCACGGTGGTGACCATGGGCCTGATCAGCTTGCCGGCCATGCTCAAGGCCGGCTACAACCCCAGGCTGGCCTGTGGCGTGATCTGCGCCTCCGGGACGCTCGGGCAGATCATTCCGCCTTCGACGGTGATGATCTTCATGGGTGACATGCTCGCGGGCATCAATGCACAGGTGCAAATGGCCAAGGGCAACTTTTCGCCAACGCCGGTCTCGGTGGGCGATCTGTTTGCCGGCTCGGTGTTCCCAAGCCTGGTGCTGATCGCGCTGTACTTGGTCTACATGGTCTGCAAGGCGATCTTCGATCCCAGGAGCTGCCCGGCGACGCCGCCCACGGCCGAGGAGAAAGCCAGCCTGCTCAAGGACGTGACCTCGTCGCTGATTCCGCCGCTGGCGCTGATGGTGGCAGTGCTCGGCTCCATCCTCGGCGGCATCGCCACGCCGACCGAGGCGGCCTCGGTCGGCGCAGTCGGCGCCATCCTGCTGGTGCTGGTCAAGGGCAAACTCAACTTCACGATGCTGCGCCAGACCTGCATTTCGACGGCCACCATCACCTCCATGGTGTTCGTGCTGCTGCTGGGCGCAGCGGTGTTCTCGGTGGTGTTCCGCATGCTCGGCGGCGATGATCTGGTGCACGAAATGCTCTCGAACCTGCCGGGCGGGGCCATGGGCGCGCTCATCATCGTGATGCTGGTGATGTTCGTGCTGGGCTTCATCCTGGACACCTTCGAGCTGATCTTCATCATCATCCCGATCACCGCGCCGACCCTGCTGCACATGGGCGTCGACCCGGTCTGGCTGGGCGTGCTGGTAGGGGTGAACCTGCAGACCAGTTTCATGACGCCACCTTTCGGCTTTTCGCTGATCTACCTGCGCGGCGTCGCGCCCGGTCACATCCGCACGTCCGAGATGTACCGCGGTTCGCTGCCGTTCGTCGGCCTGCAGCTGGTGGCCATCGGTTTTGTGCTGGCGTTTCCGGCGCTGGCAACCTGGCTACCCAAGTACATCTACAGCTGAACACGGCGTCTTTGCCGTTGCAGAAGCGCTTTCAGGGGATGAAGACTTCCTGCAGGTCGCTGAGGAAGTCGAAGCCACGCTCGGTGGGACGGATACGCTGGTTGTCGCCATCGGGGCGCTCCAGCAGGCCGAGCGCCAGGCCTTGCTGAACGCCGGCCTCGATCGACGAGAGCGGCATGCCGGTGCGCGCCAGATAATCCGGCAGTTCGAAGCCCTCGCGCAGTCGCAGGGCGTTGAGCATGAACTCGAACGGCAGGTCCTGGCGCGGGACTTCCGTTTCCTGGGCCACCGCCTGCTGCTGCAGTGCCGCGGCCATATAGCGCTGCGGATCGCGCACGCGCACCTGGCGGATGATGCGGTGGGCAAAACTGAGCTTGCTGTGGGCGCCGGCGCCAATGCCAAGATAATCACCGAACTGCCAGTAGTTGAGGTTGTGCACGCACTGGTGGCCCGCGCGCGCATAGGCCGAAACCTCGTAGCGCTGCAGGCCATGCCGGGCGGTGGCGGCGGTGATGTGGTCGAGCATCTCGTACGCCAGGTCGTCGCCGGGCAGCGGCGGCGGGTACTTGGCGAAGAAGGTATTGGGCTCGATGGTCAGGTGGTAGACGGAGAGATGCGCTGGCGCCAGCGCCAGCGCGGTGGCGAGGTCCTCGTCAAGCATTGCCAGGCTCTGGCCGGGCAGGGCGTACATCAGGTCGAGGTTGAAGGTCTCGAAGGCGCCGCGCGCCTCTTCGACGGCGGCGAGCGCCTGTGCGCGGCTGTGCACGCGCCCGAGCTTCTGCAAATGTTCGTCGTTGAAGCTTTGCACGCCGATCGACAGCCGCGTCACACCGGCCTCGCGGTAAGCCGCAAAGCGGTCGGTCTCGAAGGTGCCGGGGTTGGCCTCGAGCGTCACTTCGCAGCCGGGCATGAGACGCAGGCGCGCCCGCACGCTGGCGAGCAGCTGGTCGATCTGGCGGGCCGAGAACAGGCTGGGTGTGCCCCCGCCAATGAAGATGCTGATGACGCTGCGGCCCCAGATCAGCGGCAATGCGGCATCCAGGTCCGCCTCGAGCGCCTGCAGGTAGTGCGCCATGCGCTGCTGGCCGTCATCGGCCTGCGGAGCGGCCAGTGCATGCGAGTTGAAGTCGCAATAGGGACACTTGCGGATGCACCAGGGCAGGTGGATGTAAAGGGAGAGCGGCGGCAACTCCTTGAGTTGCAAGGTGCCGGCACGCATGTAGTGCTGGATATCCGCAACAGGGGAGGGCATGGCGGGAATGCGTGGGCGCAGGCTGTGCACAAAGCATAGAATCTTACCCCGACTTCAAAGGCTCCGGATAGGCAAGGTCTATGCATGCATTGTGGATGGTACTGGGCGCATTTCTGTTCGCCTCGATGGCGGTATGCGTCAAGTTCGCCTCGGGGCATTTCAGCGCGGCCGAACTGGTGCTCTACCGCGGCATCATCGGCATGCTGTTCCTCGCCGGGCTGGCGCGTCACCAGGGCGTGAGTCTGGCCACCCGCCACCCGGGAATGCACGCCTGGCGCAGCTTTGTCGGCGTGGCCTCGCTGGGGGCCTGGTTCTATGCCATCGGCAAGCTGCCGCTGGCGACGGCCACCACGCTCAACTACATGAGCAGCGTCTGGATCGCCGTGTTCATCACCGCCAGCACCTTGCTGCAGTGGAAACCTTCGCCCGCGCAGCCGAGCCCGCCGCTGCAGTGGCCGCTGATGCTCACCATCCTGGTGGGCTTCGTCGGGGTGGTGCTGATGCTGCGGCCGAGCTTTGCCGCCGAGCAGAGCTTTGCCGCCACGGTGGGCCTGCTCTCGGGCATGGCGGCGGCGCTGGCTTACATGCAGGTGGTGGTGCTCTCGCGCATCGGCGAGCCCGAGACCCGGGTGGTGTTCTACTTCGCCGTCGGCAGCACCCTGGCCGGCGCGGTGGCAACGCTCTTCACGGGCCTGCAAAGCCTGATGACCATTGCGTCGCTGTGGCTGATCCCCATCGGCCTGCTGGCGGCGCTGGGGCAACTGTGCATGACGCATGCCTACGCCAAGGCGGCCGGGCCGCGCAACACCCTGGTGGTGGCCAGTCTGCAATACTCCGGCATCGTCTTTGCAGGTCTCTACAGCCTGATCGTCTTCAGGGACTCCATCGGTTGGGTGGGTTGGCTGGGCATGGGCCTGATCATCTTCAGCGGCATCACCGCAACGGTCCTGCGGGTGCGCCTGTCCAGGCAGGCCTGACGGCCTGGCGGGTTTGGAGAAGGCTCTTGACTTCACTCAAAGTCATCTGAGCGACATGTCGTTGTCCGGCACTAGGGCTAGTCCCATGCATTGCCGGACATTCCGTGGTTAGTCTTGCGGTGGGTCTGCATCGGCGTCAACGATGAGGACAGATTCCAGCGACAACACCAATCAGGAGACAAGACATGAGACCAATGCTTCGCATCACGACTTTGGCCAGCCTGCTGGCATTGAGCGGTGCCGTACTGGCCCAGCAGGGCGAGACCGTGCGGATCGCCTGGATCGATCCGCTCTCGGGCCTGATGGCGGCACTGGGCTCGAACCAGCTCAAGAGCTACCAGTATGTGGCCGAGTATTTCAATACCCACCCGGAGGTCAACCCCGCCGGTGTCAAGTTCGAGGTGCAGGGCTTCGACAACAAGCTCAGCCCGCAGGAGACTGCCAGCCTGCTGCGCGGGGTGATCGACCAGAACATCCGCTACGTGGTGCAGGGCAATGGCTCGGGTGCCTCGCTGGCCATCATCGAGGCGCTCGAGCGCCACAACGCGCGCAATCCGGGCAAGGAAGTGGTGTACCTCAACCACGCGGGGGTCGATCCAGACCTGACCAACAGCAAGTGCAGCTACTGGCACTTCCGTCTTGACGCCGACACCTCGATGAAGATGAAGGTCATGACCGACTACATCAAGGATCTCCCGGAGGTCAAGAAGGTCTACCTGATCAACCAGAACTATGCGCATGGTCACCAGGTGGCCAAGTACGCCAAGGATGGCCTGCAGGAAAAGCGGCCGGACATCGAGATCGTCGGCGAGGATCTGCATCCGCTCGCACAGGTGCGCGACTTCTCGCCGTACATCGCGAAGATCCGCGCCTCAGGCGCCGACGCGGTGATTACCGGCAACTGGGGTTCGGACCTGGCGCTGCTGATCAAGGCAGCCAACGACGCGGGACTCGGCAAGGTCAAATTCTTCACCTACTACGGTGGCGTGACGGGCACCCCCACGGCGCTGGGACCGCAGGCGGCGGGCAATGTGTACATGGTCTCCTACAACCACATGAATCTGCCGGGCCCGATCGGCGAGATCACCAAGGGTTTCCAGGAGAAGATGAACGACGACATGTTCACCGCGGCGACCTACAACGCCTTTGCGCTGCTCTCGAATGCGATGGCCGAGGCGAAGACGACCGACCCGGCCAAGGTGGCCGAAGCCATGGAGGGCCTGAAGTTCCAGGGCTTCAACGGCCAGAACGAGATGCGGCGCGACGACCACCAACTGCAGCAGGTGCTGTTCGTGACCCGCTGGGAAAAGGTCTCGGACGAATACCCCTACTCGCTCGAGAAAACCGGCTACTCTTTCCAGCCGGTCAGGACCTATGAGATTGCGGAGACCAGCACGCCGACCATCTGCGAGATGAAGCGGCCGGGCTGAGGACCATCGGGCTTCGCAAGGAAAAAGGCCAGGCGTTTTCTGCCTGGCCTTTGCGATGGGAAAGGGGCAATTTTCATTGTGCGGCGCTCTGGCCTTCACACGGCTTGGCCGGGTCGGCGCCAGCGCCAGCGGGCCGTTGGGCAATGGCCTCGCCCAGTCCGGTGAGCATGGCGCGCATGTCGGCGCCGCTCGGATTCTGGAAGGCGCGCAGCCCCAGTTCGGGCAGGATGGCCAGCAGGTGGTCGAAGATGTCGCTCTGGTAGCCTTCGTAGGCGACCCAGGCGGTGCTGTTGGTGAAGCAGTAAAGCTCCATCGGAATGCCCTCGGGCGTCGGCTCCATCTGCCGCACCATCAGCGTCATGTCCTGGTGGATGCCGGGATGGTGCTTGAGGTAGGCCAGCGCATAGGCGCGGAAGGTGCCGATGTTGGTCAGGCGGCGCTGGTTGGCGGGCAGTTCCGCCAGCGCGCCCAGTGCATGGCGCCGGTCCTCGTTGCTCGACTGGACCTCGTGCCGCTTGTCCTCGAGATAGTCGTGGATCAGGTTGATGCTGCTGAGCCGGGCGATTTCCTCGTTCGTCAGGAAGCGCACCGTCCCCGCATCGATGCGGATCGAGCGCTTGATGCGTCGCCCGCCCGAGGCCTGCATGCCCCGCCAGTTCTTGTAGCTCTCCGAGACCAGCTTCCAGGTCGGGATGGTGGTGATGGTCTTGTCCCAGTTCTGCACCTTGATGGTGTGCAGCGAGATGTCCACCACGTCGCCATCGGCGCCGGCCTGTGGCATCTCGATCCAGTCGCCCACGCGCAGCATGTCGTTGGAGGCGATCAGGATGCCGGCCGTGAACGAGAGGATGGTATCCTTGAAGACCAGCATCAGCACCGCTGACATCGCCCCCATGCCCGAGAGCACGATGACCGGTGAGCGGTCGATCAGCACCGCGATGATCAGGATGGTGCAGGCGCCATAGAGCACGATGTTGATCAATTGCACCGTGCTCTTGATGGCCATGAACTTGTGCGACGGATCGTTCTGGAGGCTGCGCTCCTGGATCACGTTGAGCGCCATGGTGATGGTGCGCACGAAATGCAGCGCCGTCAGAGCGAACGCGACATTGCGGATGATCGTGTATGGCGTGGCCGGCAGATGCGGCACCAGATTGATGCCCAACTGCACCACCAGGGATGGCACAATCTGCGCTGCACGTGCGAGGATGCGTTCGTCGAGGAAGGTTTTGAGCAGGCGTGTCTGGGTTCTGTCGCGCAGGCTGCCCAGCGCCTTGCGCAGGGCGCTGGCGACGACAAAACGTGCGAAGAATGCCGCACAGGCCAGCAGTACCAGCCCGATGGCCATTTGCACAACAGCGGTCTGGTCATTGAAATGCTCACTCAAAAACTCCACGCAGACTCCTTTTCATCAGTAGCGGCCCAAGGGAAGAGCAACTGTGTTCGTGGCCAGGACTGCCCGGCCACAAAGGCCCCCGATTGTATGAACCCGACAGTACCCGAGGCGTCGGCAGGACAAACCGGCCCGGCGCGTTTGCCAGCCGGGTGAGCGCCAGCGCCCACCGCAGAACGGCGCATTCCGATCGATCATTCGCCATGGACTTGCCGACAGACCATATACCTGCGCCGTACGCCGACCGGCATGCCCGCTGGATGGACGTGGCCCTGCAACAGGCGCGCCAGGCAGCAGCCGAGGGCGAGGTGCCGGTGGGTGCCGTGGTGGTGTGCGACGATGAATTGCTGGCCAGCGACCACAACCGCACCCTGCAGAACCAGGATCCGACGGCCCATGCCGAGGTCCTGGCCCTGCGCGCCGCGGCGCACCGGCTGGGCAACCACCGGCTGCAGGCCTGCAGCCTCTATGTCACGCTCGAACCTTGCGCAATGTGCAGCGGTGCCATTTTCCAGGCCCGTCTACGTGAAGTCGTGTTCGGTGCCGCCGAGCCCAAGACCGGTGCGGCCGGCTCGGTGGTGGACCTGTTTGCCAACCCGGTACTCAACCACCAGACGCAGATCGTGCGCGGCGTGCGTGCCGGGGAGGCCAGCCGTTTGCTGGCCGATTTCTTCCTGCTGCGGCGCGCGCAACAGGCCGGCGCTGCCGTGCCCTTGCGCGATGATGCGCTGCGCACGCCGCCGATCTGTTTTGCCGATTGCCCGTCGCAAGGGGCGTATGTGCAGGACCTGCCCAGCCTGCAGGGACTGCGCATGCACTTCCAATCGACATGGCCCGGTGCGCAGGCCTGGCCAGCCGGCTTGGGCCAGGCCTATCTGCTGCTGCATCCACTCTGGCATTGGAGCGCCCACTGGCAGGGGCTGCTCGAGGAGCTGGCGCGGCAGGGTGCCAGTGCGTTGGCGCCCGACCTGATCGGCTGGGGCCGCAGCGACAAACCCAAGAAGGTGGGCTGGCACCAGCTGGATGTGCACGCGCACAGCCTGCTCGAGCTGCTCGAGCGGTTGCAGGCACCGCGCCTGACGCTGGTGGCGCAGGACCAGGCGCGGGGCCTGGCCCTGCGCCTGCGGCAACTGGCGCCGCAGCGCTTCGTACGCCTGGTAACGCTGCAGGCTCCACTGGCCACGGGCCTGCTGCCGCTGACCGATGCCAGGCTACGCGCGCGCAGTTGGCACATGCTCCAGCATTTGCAGGCGCATGTGCCGGGACTGTCGGCTGCAGGGTTGCAGCAAGCCTGCGCGCCATACCCGGATGCCGGCCACTGGAAGGCCTGGGCATCTGCCGCGCTGCTGGCTGATGCGGACTCGGCAGTGCCTGGCGAAGCGGTCGAGCGCATCGATGTGCGGGCCGAGCCGCCGGCATCATGGCTGGCCGCGCATTTGCTCGGGCAGACTGGCAGCAGTGAAGTCAGCGACGTTGGCAGCCGCAGCCCCAGGGACGCAGCATGACCAAGGGCATGCCATGAACTGGATGTCCAGCCCCGTGTTCACCATCCTGTCCGCCGCGTGGCTTTTGTATCTGGTCGTGCTCACGGTCTGGGTGGTGCTGCAAAAGCGTGCGCCGGAGGCAACCGTCGGCTGGATCCTCACGCTGGCCCTGCTGCCTTATGTCGGCTTCGTGATCTTCTATTTTTTCGGTCCGCAGCGCCTGCGCCGCCAGTACCGCCGGCGCCTGCACAGCCAGATGGCGTTCTACGTCAGCGATGACCTGGAGGCCCTCAAGCAGCGCACCCGCAACACCCCGGCGATCTTGCTGCAACTGGCGAGGCTCGGTGTGGGCAGCACCGGTATTTATCCCTGCACTGCGCAGCGCATCGAACTGCTGAGCAGTGGCGCGCAGGCCTTCGATGCCATCATGGACGGCATCCGCGCCGCGCGCCGCCACGTGCACCTGGAGTACTACATCTTCGAGCCGGACCAGACCGGCACGCGTCTGCGCGACCTGCTGCTGCAAAAGGCCCGCGAGGGCGTGGAGGTGCGCTTGCTCATCGATGCGCTGGGCTCGAAGAACCTGCACCGCCGTTTTCTGCAGCCGCTCGTCGATGCCGGCGTGCAGGTGGCACGCTTTCACGACACGCGCTTCGGACGCCGCTGGCGGCCCGTCATCAACTACCGCACCCACCGCAAGATCGTCGTCTGTGACGGAGAGCTGGCCTTCACCGGCGGCGTCAACATCACCGACGAGGAAGACCTGCGCGTGCGCCCCGACGCCTACCACGACATGCACATCGCCCTGCAGGGCAACCCGGCCTTCTGGCTGCAGATCGTCTTCCTCGAGGACTGGGCCTATGCGACCGGCCGCAGCATTGGCGACAGCGTGCCGCACCTGCGCGACTACCTGCCGGTGAGCGAGGTCGGCCCCTACGACGTGCAGGTGTTCACGTCCGGGCCGAACAACCCGGCCGAGCCGATCCACCGCTGCTATGTCGAGGCCATTCACGCGGCCCGCGAGCGGGTGCTGCTGACCACACCTTACTTCGTGCCCACCGAGGCGGCCATGATGGCGCTGACGAATGTGGCCATGCGCGGCGTCGAGGTGCACCTGCTGGTGCCACGCTTGTCGGATTCGAGGCTGGTGACGCTGGCGGCGCGTTCGTACTTCGACGAGTTGATCGAAGCTGGCGTGACGGTCTGGGAATACGGCCCGCGCATGCTGCATTCGAAGACCATGGTGGTGGATGCGCATTTCGGCTTCATCGGCACCGCCAATTTCGACATCCGCAGCTTCCGCCTCAACTATGAGGTGGGCGTGGGCGTCTACAGCACGGAGTTCGCCCACGCGCTGGCCGCGCAGTTCGAGCTCGACCTGCGCCAGGCGCGCAAGGTACCGGCCGGCCGCCAGTTGCCGCTGGGCAGCCGCCTGGCCGAGGCTTCGGCCAGGCTGTTCTCGCCCATGCTTTGATGCCCTTGATGCGCGCGGCGCCAGCACCATGCCGCCGTCACCCTCGCGCACGAAGGTGAAGGTGGCGTGCGTTCAACGTTCAACGTTCAACGTTCAACGTTTAGCGATGGCCGCTTCAGCCTGCTCGACCAGTTCCGCGCCGATCTGCTTCTTCCACTTGGCATAAACCTCGCGCGTGGCATCGACGAACTGCTGGCGCTGGGCTTCATCGAGGTGCAATACCTGCACGCCCTTGGCCTCGAGTTCCTGCCACTGGCTGAGGTCATCGCCCGTCATGCCTTTGCGCGCGATGGCCAGTTGCTGCTGTGCCGCGTCGATGGCTGCCTGGCGCACGATGGCCTGGTCCTCGGGCGTCCAGGTCTTCCAGATGTTCTCTGCGACGACGAAGATCAGCGGATCGGCCACGTAGCCCCAGGCGGTCAGGTACTTCTGGCCGACGCTCTCGAGTTTGGCTGCGGCAAACACCGAGACCGGGTTCTCCTGTCCGTCCACCGCACCCGAGGCCATGGCCGGCTGCGCATCGGCCCAGCTCATCTGCACCGGGTTGGCGCCCAGCGCGCTCATCGTATCGAGAAACAGCGGCGAGCCGACCACGCGCAACTTCAAGCCCTTGAGGTCGGCGGGGCTCTGGATCGGGTGCTTGGCGTTGGAGATTTCCCGGAAACCGTTCTCGCCCCAGGCCAGCGGCACCACGCCGCGCCGCGAGAGCTGGTCGAACAATTCCTGGCCCACCGTGCCCTGCGTCAGCGCATCGATGGCCCGGTAGTCCGGCAGCAGAAAGGGCAGGGCAAACAGGTTGAGCTCCTTGACTTGCGGCGACCAGTTGATGGTCGAGCCCACCGCCAAGTCGATCACCCCCTGGCGCAGCGCGGTGAATTCACGCGTCTGATCACCGCCCACCAGCGAGGTGCCGGGATAGAGCTTCATGTTGATGCGCCCCTGCGTGCGCTCGCGCACCAGGTCGGCCCAGATCTCGCCGCCCTTGCCCCAGGGGAACTGCGTGCCAAGTACCAGCGACATCTTGTACTCGGCCTTGTACTGGGCCTGTGCCAGGGCCATGGGCTGCATGCCCAGCGTCAGGCCGGCTGCGGCGCACAGGCCGATGAGCAGTTTGCGAAGTTTCATGCTTGTCTCCTTGTGGTTGAAACGAACGGGTGGGCAGGGCGGCATGCGTGACATGCCGGCTTTGGTCAATCGATCGGTAGCGCCAATCGGCAGCCCGAGCTAGTAGCCGAGCTGCTGTGGCATCCACAGCGCCAGCTGGGGCCAGGCGATCACCATCGCCATCACTGCGAACAGCGCCGCGAGGAACCAGCCGACCCACGGCATGGTGGCCTGCATGTGCACGCCGGCCAGCCGGCATGAGACCATCAGGTTGACGGCCAGTGGTGGCGTGAACTGGCCGAGCGCTACGTTGAGCGTGAGCAGCACGCCGAACCAGACCGGATCCCAGCCGAACACCTCGGCGATCGGCAGCAGCAGCGGCACGAAGATCAGGAAGATCGAGATGCCGTCGAGGAACATGCCGAACACCACCAGCAGCAAAACCACCAGCGCCAGCACCAGGTACTCGTTCATGCCGCTGGCGGAGATGGCGCGCGCCAGCGGATCGATGATGCTCATGGTCGAGAGCGCGTAGGCGAAGATGCTCGCCAGCGCCACCACCAGCAGGATGATGGCCGAGAGCTCGGCGGCCTCGCGAAAGATGCCGAACAGGTCACGCACCCGGATGGTGCGGTAGACCACCATGCCGACGAACAGACCGTAGTAGACCGCCACCACCGCCGCCTCGGTGGGCGTGAACCAGCCCATGCGCATGCCGCCGAGGATCAGGATCGGCGCGGCAATGCCCCAGACGGCCTGGCGCAGGCTGCGCCAGAAGGGCGGCCTGGGCAGGCTGGCCTCGTTCCGGCCCATGCCGTGGCGGTGCGAGAGCCAGATGGCGGGAATGATCAGCGCCAGCCCCACCATCACGCCCGGCACGATGCCGGCGGCGAACAGCGCCGGTACCGAGGCGCCGGGCACCAGCACGCTGTAGATGATGAAGGCCACCGAAGGCGGAATCAGGATGTCTGTGGCTGCTGCCGCGCCGATCACCGTGGCATTGAAGGCCGGCGGGTAGCCGGCATTGCGCATCGCCACCACCATCACGCCGCCGACGGCGGCTGCGCAGGCCGGTCCGGAGCCGGAGATGCCGCCGAGGAACATGGCCACCAGAATGGCCACCATCGGCAGCACGCCCGGCCCGCGCCCGAAGATCGCCACCGCCAGGTTGACCAGGCGCGCCGCCACGCCCGAGCGGTCGAAGATCGAGCCGACCAGCACGAACATCGGGATCGCCAGCAGCGGGTATTTGGCGATGCCGGCGTAGAAGTTCTGCGGAATGGCCATCAGGCCCAGCAGCGGTGCATCCTGGTTGGCCATGGCAATGGCCGCCGCGCCGCTGAAGCCCAGCGCCACGCCAATCGGCACGCCCAGCACCATCAGCACGCTGAAGACGGCGAACAGCACGAGTGCGATCTCGGTCATGGCAGTCGCCCCCTCATGGCCGTTGGCGCCAGGCGCGCCAGCACACGCCCAGCGCACGGCCGGCAATCGCCAGCGAGAGCACAGGCAGCCAGATGGTGTAAATCCACTTGGGCAGGCCTAGGCCCGGCGAGGTCTCCTCGAAGCGGAACTCGTCCCAGGCCAGCTGGCCCCCCAGCCAGGCCATCAGCACGAACATCAGCACCACCGACAGGGCCGAGGCCAGCGCCAGCCAGCGCTTGCCACGCGGGCCGCAGCGCTCGGCCAGGAAGTCGATCTGGATGTGGCGATTGCGCGCCGCGGCGGCGCTGCCGGCCACCAATGCCAGCACCATCATCAGGAAGATGGAGATTTCCTCGGTCCAGGCGATCGACGAGTGTGTCCAGTAGCGCAGCACCACATTGAGCAGCGTGATCAGGCTCAGTGCCGCGAGAATGAGCACCGACAGCCAGTCCTCGATGGCCAGCGGCACGCGCGGGCGCGGTTCTTGCACGCCAGCCTGGACGGGGACCTCTTCGGCGCTGAATGAATGCGGATTTGGGGATTCTGGGACGGACGAATGCAATGACAACTCCAGGCCATGGCCGATGCCACCGGCGGAGGACGCGGACGGTGGCGGCATTTCAGCATGCGGTCCTTCACAGCCTGGCGCGCCGGTCGGGGGTCATGACAGGCACAGTCGGGCGGTCGAACCGCGCAAAACGTTCGGGCACGGCCTGCGGTGGCAGGCACTCGGGGTGCGGGAATGGCCGCTGGCGGGTAGCCACATGGCCGGAGGCAGCGGCGAAGAGGGGTAATATTCACCCGGCTGCCCGATGGTTGCCGCGCAGTGCGGTGCCGATTGGCAACATGTGCAAGCCACACGTGTGCCAGCGGTCCCGCGCGGCGATTCTGGATTATAGGGACCGGCCAGCGCGCGAAAGTGCATCGTCAACTCAGGGAAAACACGCAGGCCGCACGGTCACACCGGGCAGTGGGCCGCGCCGTACGGAGCAGCAACATGGGAAAAAGTGTCATCGTCCTGGGGGCCGGCATGGTCGGCACCAGCACCGCCGTGCAGCTGGCGCGGCGCGGCCATGACGTGGTGCTGGTGGACCGGCGCTCGCCGGGACGCGAAACCTCCTACGGCAATGCGGGACTGATCCAGAGCGAGGCCGTCGAGCCCTATGGCTTTCCGCAGGGCCTTGCCCCGCTGCTGAGGGTCATCCGCAAGCAGGGCATCGACGTCAACTATCACCTGGGCGCCATGCCGGGCCTGACCCGCATGCTCGAGCGCTACTGGCTCAACTCCACGCCCAGGCGTTATGCCCGCATCGTCGATGAATTCAGCCGGCTGATCCGGCAGGCCATCCCTGCCCACGCGGAGCTGATCGCGCTCTCGGGCGCCGAGGCGCTGGTGCGCAAGGACGGGTGGATCAAGGCTTTTCGGGGCGAGCGGCAGATCGACGAGGCCATCGAGCATGCGCAGTGGCTGCAGCAGGAATTCGGCGTGCCCTACCAGGCCCTCGACCAGGCGGCGCTGGCCGCGCTGGAGCCCGGGCTGCACGGCCTGCAGGGCGGCATGCACTGGACCGAGCCCTGGAGCGTGCGCGACCCGGGTGCCTTGGTGGCGCACTATGCACGCTATTTTGCGTCGTTGGGGGGACGCTTCGTGCTGGGCGATGCCGCCAGTCTGCGCACACGCGGCGCCGGCTGGGCCGTGCAGACCGATGATGGCTGGCTGGAGGCCGGCCAGGCCGTGATTGCGCTCGGTCCCTGGGCCGCCGGCATGACGCGCAGTCTGGGCTACCGCCTGCCGCTTTTCATCAAGCGCGGCTACCACCTGCATTATGCGTGCGAGCCGCTGCGGCACCCGCTGCTCGATGCCGACAACGGCTACATGCTGGTGCCCATGGAGCGCGGCCTGCGCCTGACCACTGGCGCCGAGTTCGCCCGGCTGGGCGACAAGGCCACGCCGGTGCAGGTGGCCAAGGCCGAGCAGGTGGCGCGGCAGATCGTCGAGCTGGGCGAGCCGGTGGAGCCGCAGCCCTGGATGGGCGCACGCCCCTGCACCGTGGACATGAAGCCCGTGATCGGCGCCGCACCGCGCCACCCGGGATTGTGGTTCCACTTCGGCCATGCCCACCAGGGCTTCACGCTGGGCCCGGCAACGGCTCAGCTGCTGGCGCAGCTGATCGATGGCGAGACGCCCTGCATCGATCCGCAGCCGTATTCACCAGAGCGGTTTTTGCGACACGCCCATTGAAGGGCATTGAATTTCCTGTGAATGCTTGACGCCTGAATTCAACCGCGTTAAACCGCGCCGCCAAGCGGCGTCGGCTTGAATGAGTTGTTAGGTCACCGAAGAATCGATGGGCTCCGACAGGGACTTTTGGTAGCTGACCGAGTTCGGTAGCAAGTGCTGCGGATACTTGCCACTTCTCCGGGGCGCCCTGCAAACCACAAATGCGAATTGAAAAAAGACCTTCTCCAAGCGGAGAGCAACGGGCAGATAGTGAAAACTCACCCTCTATCGGCTCCCGGCGCCCGTCTCCATTCCATGGACCCTCATAGGAAGCTAGTCGAGCAAACGGATCAGAAAGCCCCGTTGCGTCGGTGTATGCCCAAACCGCATGTGCCACCTGAACAGCAAAGCCTTTGAGCTCAATGGTGAAGGGTTGTCTTCGGTGTTTCAGGCCGCCTAAAATTTTACGATCAGGTTAGCAAATGTATCTTCGGCGGCATTGTCGCCGAGGCCTGCATGCTCCATCAAACGGTTTGTTGGGGCATATAGAAGGGCTGTTTGGGGGCGAGATGGCGCAGCCCGGCGGGCGATTCGACAACTTGAGGCCATGCGAGACGGCACTGGTCCAGATGATGGAATCGTGCCGGAATGGACGCACCAAAAAAAGCCCGGCATGAGCCGGGCTTGAAGGGATCCATGAAACGGATTTCGAAAGGATCCAAGGAGACAACTGTGCTGCAGGTGCGGCGGTCGCGCCTGCGAAATTCCGAAACTCTAGCGCATGGGCGGGGTGATTCACCAAGCCCTGACGCAGGACCTTCTCAGGTGCGGCGGCGCGTCGTGGTCTTGGTGGCGTTGGCGGCGCTCTCGGTGACAGCGTTGAAGTTGGCTTGGGCCACGTCGGACGCTTGCTTGACGGTCTTTTGCACCGATTCGAATGCGTTGTTGGCGGCGGAGATGGCGCTGCGTACCACGGCAACGGAGGCTTCGGTGCCGGCCGGGGCGTTCTTGGCGGCGCTTTCAACCAGGTTGGTCACGGCCTTCTGGGCCTCGGTGGTGCGTTCCTCGACCACCTTGCTCAGTTCGCCCGCGCTTTCGGTGGCGATTTCATAGAGCTGGCGGCTGTAGTCAGCGGCCTTTTCGGCCAGCGGCTGCAGGATGCTCGATTGTAGTGCGGCGAGTTCCTGCGCGTCCTTGATGGAGAGCACGGCCTGGCTGTGCTTGGCGGCATCTTGCAGTGCTTCACGCGAGACCTTGATGTTCAGGTCGATGAGCTTCTCGACGCTTGCGAAGGCCTTGTTGGTCAGACCGAAGAGCTGCTCGATGTTCGCCTTGTGGGCTGCCAGGATTTGTTCGGGTGTCAGTGCCATTTTGATCTCCAAGTGCTGTGTGGTGGTGTGCAATGTCTTGCTCTGGTTATGCCGCCGGGCAAGCATTTGTTGTGCACTGCAGCATGGTTCTGATTATGCGATTGGCGGTGATCGGATGCAAGTGTTTTGTTGCGATGCAACAAAATGAATTGTGTCAATTTGCATCGTTATGGTGCATGCCACCGATGCCAGAAAGGCAGACCGAAACAGTGTGCGGAGGGAGGAACCGGACCCGCGCCGGGTTGGCTTTCAGTCTCCCGACAGTCGTGCCAGCGCCAGCATGCGCTGCAGCGCATGCTGCATGGCGGCCTGCCGTACCGCGCCGCGATCACCCTGGAAATGCCGCACTTCGGCATGAGTCTGATCGGCAACACGCCAGCCAAACCAGACCGTGCCGACGGGCTTGTCCACACTGCCGCCGCTCGGGCCGGCAATGCCAGTGATGGCCATGGCGAGTTGGGCTCTGGAGTGGCGGATGGCGCCATTGGCCATGGCGCGCGCCACCGGCTCGCTGACGGCGCCATGCGTGGTGATCAGCTCGGCCGGCACGCCCAGCAGCTCATGCTTGGCGCTGTTGGTGTAGGTGACGAAGCCGCGCTCGAACCAGGCGCTCGAGCCGGCCAGCGCAGTGCAGGCAGCGGCCACCAGGCCGCCGGTGCAGCTCTCGGCCGTGGCCACCATCTGACGGTGCGCCAGCAGCCAGTTGGCCAGTTCTTGGACGATGGGCAGCACGACCTCCCCCGGGGCAGGCTGGAAGGTGGTATCGGTATCGTTCATGGCAGATGGTTTCCGGACAGGCGTTCAAGCGATGAAGTGATGCCACAGGGCGATCACCAGCAGCGTGCAGAAGGCAGCTACCAGATCATCCCAGATGATGCCCCAGCCGCCTCGCCAGCCGCTGCCCTTGAAGCATTGGTCGGCCCATTTCACTGGTTGCGGCTTGACGGCATCGAAGAAGCGAAACAGCGAAAAGGCCACCGCTTGCGCGGCAAAGCCGGCCGGGGCAATCAGCCACAGCACCAGCCAGAAGGCCACCACTTCGTCCCAGACGATGGCGCCGGGGTCGCTGGTGTGCATGGCCTGTGCGGTGCGGGTGCAGGCCCACCAGCCCAGCAGCAGCGCCAGCACCAGTACGGCGGCCATGGCGACATCGGGCAGCCGGCGCAACAGCAGCGCGAACACGGCCCAGGCCCAGAGCGTTCCGACCGTGCCGGGTGCGAAGCGGCTGAGGCCGGAGCCAAAGCCGAGCGCGATGCAATGGGCCGGCCGCGAGAGCATGAAAGCCGCCGTCGGGCGTGCGGAGGAGGAGGGGTGGGACATGGCAGTGATGGTGACGGAGAAGCGGCCAATGGCAGCGCTGGCCGCGCCGGTGGCGCAGCCGGCAGGCTTTTATGCGGGTCTTCACGATGGACAAACGCCATTGTCTGCCGACAATGGATTCTGACCCGATTCAGTAAACAACAATATTGGCAAAATGACAAAGGAGACAAGCGTCATGACGAATCATCGTCCCTGGCTGAGTGCCTATCCAGAGGGGGTTCCGGCGGACATTGACACCAGCCAGTACCCATCGCTGGTGCATCTGATGGAGGAAGCCTTCCGAAAGCATGCCACCAAGAGCGCCTACAGCTACATGGGCAAGGATTTTACGTTTGCCGAGGTGGAGGTGATGAGCCGTGCCTTCGGCGCCTACCTGCAAAGTCTCGGCCTCCAGAAAAACGAGCGGGTCGCGGTGATGATGCCCAATGTGGTGCAGTATCCGGTCGTCGTCGCGGGCATTCTGCGTGCCGGCCTGATTCTGGTGAACGTCAATCCGCTCTACACGGCCCGCGAGCTCGAGCACCAGCTCAAGGATTCGGGTGCGACGGCCATTGTCATCATCGAGAACTTCGCGCAGACGCTGCAGAAGTGCCTGGCGAACACGCCGATCCGGCACATCGTGCTGGCCTCGATGGGCGACCGGCTGGGTCTCATCAAGGGCTCGGTGGTCAACTACGTGGTGCGCAGCGTCAAGAAGCTGGTGCCCGACTATGAACTGCCCGGGGCCGTGCGCTTCAACGAGGCACTCGAGAAAGGCGAGGGCAGGACGCTGACGACGCCGGCGCTCGAGCGCGAGGACGTGGCCGTGCTGCAGTACACCGGCGGTACCACCGGGGTCAGCAAGGGGGCCATCCTCACCCATGGCAACGTCATTGCCAATGTGCTGCAGTCGGAAGCCTGGAACGAGCCGGCCATGAAGGAGATTCCGCCCGGGCAGCAGCCCACCAGCGTGTGCGCGCTGCCGCTCTACCACATCTTTGCCTTCACGGTGAACATGATGCTGGGCATGCGCAATGGCTCCAAGAACATCCTGCTGCCCAATCCGCGCGACCTGCAGGGCGTGCTTGGGGAGCTTGCCAAGCACACCTTCCACTCGTTTCCCGCAGTCAACACGCTGTTCAATGGCCTGCTCAACCACCCGGATTTCGACAAGGTCAACTGGCACAACCTGAAAGTCTCGATCGGCGGCGGCATGGCCGTGCAAAGTGCCGTGGCCGAGCGCTGGCTGGCCAAGACCGGTTGCCCGATCTGCGAGGGCTACGGCCTCTCCGAGACCAGCCCCTCGGCCAGTTGCAACCCGGTCACCAACAAGGCGTTCACCGGCACCGTGGGCCTGCCGTTGCCGAGCACCTGGATGAAGTGCGCCGACGACGAGGGCCACGAAGTGCCGGTGGGTGAGACCGGTGAGATCCTGATCAAAGGCCCGCAGGTCATGGCCGGCTACTGGCAGCGCCCGGACGAGACCGCCAGGGCCATGACGGCCGATAGCTACTTCCGCTCGGGCGATATCGGCGTGATGGACGAGCGCGGCTACTTCCGCATCGTCGACCGCAAGAAGGACATGATTCTCGTCAGCGGCTTCAACGTTTTCCCCAATGAGTTGGAGGACGTCGTCGCGGCCATGCCCGGCGTGCTCGAGTGCGCGGCGGTCGGCGTGCCCGACGACAGGAGCGGCGAGGCGATCAAGCTGGTGATCGTCAGGAAGGACGAAGCGCTCAGCGAGGAGGACGTGCGCGCCTATGCGGCCGAGCACCTGACCGCCTACAAGCGTCCGCGTCACATCGAGTTCCGCAGCGAATTGCCCAAGACGCCGGTGGGCAAGATACTGCGGCGCGAACTGCGCGACAAAGCGGATAAATAGAGGTCAGAGGCGGGTGGTGCGAGCGGAGTCCAAGGCTGCGGCAGTCATGCAAAAGGGACGGCTTGGCCGTCCCTTTTGCATGACTTCGTGACGGTGAGGCCGCTGCCGGGTCAAGCCTGGTCGGCGCGGCGCTCCAGGATCTCGAAAGCCGGCAACTGCTTGCCTTCAAGCACTTCCAGGAAGGCGCCGCCACCGGTCGAGATGTAGCCGACCTTGTCCTCGATGCCGTACTTGGCAATCGCCGCCAGCGTATCGCCGCCGCCGGCAATGCTGAAGGCCGGCGATTGCGCGATGGCCTCGGCAATGGTGCGGGTGCCGTTCTCGAACGGGGCCATCTCGAAGACGCCCACCGGGCCGTTCCAGACGATGGTGCCGGCCGCCTGCAGTTGCTCGGCCAGGGTCACCGCGGTCTGTGGACCAATGTCGAGGATCAGGTCGTCATCGGCCACGTCGGCGGCCAGGCGGATGCTGGCCTCGGCATCGGCGGCGAAGCGCTTGGCCACCACCACATCCACCGGGATCGGCACCTGGGCGCCGCGCGCCTTCATCAGTTCGATGATGGCGCGGGCCTCGTCCAGCAGGTCCGGCTCGGCCAGGCTTTTGCCGATCGGCAGGCCGGCCGCCAGCATGAAGGTGTTGGCAATGCCGCCGCCGACGATCAGCGCATCGACCTTGTCGGCCAGGCTGCGCAGGATGGTCAGCTTGGTCGAGACCTTGGAGCCGGCCACGATGGCCACCAGCGGACGGCGCGGGTTGGCCAGGGCCTTGCTGATGGCATCGATCTCGGCGGCCAGCAACGGGCCGGCCGCGGCGATGGGGGCATATTCGGCAATGCCGTAGGTGGAGGCCTCGGCACGGTGGGCGGTGCCAAAGGCGTCGTGCACGAAGATGTCGCACAGCGCCGCCATCTTCCTGGCCAGCGCGGGGTCATTCTTCTTCTCGCCGACATTGCCGCGGCAGTTTTCCAGCAGCACCACCTGGCCCGGCTCGACCGCCACACCATCGACCCAGTCGCGCGCCAGCGGCACCGGCAGCTCCAGCAGTTCGCCCAGGCGCAGCGCCACGGGGGCCAGCGAATCGCCGGGTTGCAACTGGCCTTCCTGTGGCCGTCCCAGGTGGCTGGTCACCATCACGGCGGCGCCGGCATCGAGGGCTGCGCGGATGCAGGGCAGCGAGGCGCGGATGCGCGTGTCCTCGGTGATCTCGCCCTGCGCGTTCATCGGCACGTTCAGGTCGGCGCGGATGAACACCTTCTGGTCCTTGACCTTGCCCTGTTCACAAAGATCGGTAAAACGGATGAAGTGCATGTCAGCTCCTTGGATGTTGTGTGCATGAGGCGGGCAGTCGGCTGCGAAGTCTGGCCGACGGCATCGGTGGCCGGCATTGTAGAAGAGGCGGGCGTGGGCGATGCCAAAGCGTTGGCTCACCAGCCCAGCCCGATGTGCAGAGGCAGGTAGACCAGCATGCCTACCACGATGGTGCCCAGGATGCCGCGCCGCCAAAGGTAGTATGCCGAAGCAAAGGGTACGGCCAGCAGCCTTGCATCCTGCCAGGTGCCGGTCAACTGGCCATTGGTCATCAGCATCTCGGGCACGATGACGGCCGCCAGCGCGGCCAGGGGGGCGTACCGCAGGCCCCGGCGCAGCCAGCCCGGCAGCGGGATTTCACGCTCCGGCAGCATGAAGAAGGCACGTGTCAGCAGCGTCACGCCGGTCAGCCCGGCGATCACGGCCAGCAGCCAGAGCGGGTCATAGTTCATGGTGGCTCTCCCGTGCCTGAGCGTGTATCGGCGCTTGTTCCTGTATTGGTTCCGGTGGTTCTGCGGCGGTCGTGGCGGCCTGTCGCGGACGTGCCTGGGCCTGGCGCAGGCGGCGTTCGGCGGCCTCGAAGCTCAGCCCCAGCACAATGGCTGCAGCAATGGCGACCAGGATGTTGAGTTTGAGCGGCATGGCATAGGCGGCAATCGCCACGGCGCCAGCGGCCAGGCCTGCTGCCAGCGTGGCGCGGTCGATCAGCAGCGAGAGCGTCACGCCCAGCAGCGCCAGGATGCCGGCAAAACCCAGGCCCCATGAAAGCGGGATGAACTGCGCGAGGAAGATGCCGGCGAAGGACGGCAGTTGCCAGCCCAGCCAGGTCACCACGGCGCTGCCCCAGAAGTACGGTTCCTGCTCGGGCGCATAGCGCCGCGTGGTGAAGCGCTGGAAGAACAGCACGAAGATCATGTCGGTGCTGAAGTACATCATGCGCAGCCGTCGGGCCAGTGGCAGATGGCCAAAATGCTCGCGCCACATGCTGCTGAAGATCACGAAGCGCAGGTTCACGCAAAAGCCCGTCAGCCAGATCACCCACAGCGGCGCATGGCTGGCCAGCAGTGGCAGCACGGCCAGCTGGGAGCTGCCGGCGTAGACCAGCAGGCTCATGAGCGCGGCCATCGGGATCGACAGGCCGGCCTTGACCATGGCCACTCCGGTGACCAGGCCCCAGGCGCCGATGCCCAGCGCTACCTGCAGCTGGTCACGCGCACCCTGGCGAAAATGCGGGTCGCGGCTCAGGTGCCGCCAGCGCTGCAGCGAATGCGAGAGGCCGGACATGCTGGCGTCACTGCGCAGGCGCGGCGTTGAACCGATCGCCGGCATGGATCACGAAGCCGTTGAGGAACTGTGCCACGGGCAGGCGCTTGCCACCGGCGCGTTGGAGCTCGGTCAGGCACAGCACACCTTCGCCACAGGCCACGGTGATGCCGTCCGCACCGGCTGCAAGCACCGTCCCGGGCAGGGCTCCGGCTGGCAGGCTCGTGGCCTCGGCATGGGCCCGCCAGATCTTGATGGCGTCATCGTTCAGCCGTGCCTGCGCCGCCGGAAACGGGTTGAAGGCCCGCACTCGCTGTGCCAGCAGCCTGGCGGGCAGCGCCCAGTCGAGCCAGCTCTCGGTCTTGCTGATCTTGTGGGCGTAATTGACGCCTTCCTGCGGCTGCGGCGTGGCCGGCAGCGCCGCCCCGCTCGCCTGCATCTGCTGCAGAACCTGCACGATGCTTTGGCCGCCCAGTGCCGCCAGGCGATCATGCAGTTCGCCGGTGGTTTCATCAGCACCAATGGCGAGATTGGTGGTCAGCAGCATGTCGCCGGTATCCAGTCCGGCGTCCATCTGCATGATGGTGATGCCGGTCTGGGTGTCGCCTGCCTCGATGGCGCGATGGATGGGCGCCGCACCGCGCCAGCGCGGCAACAGGCTGGCGTGGATGTTGAGGCAGCCCAGGCGCGGCAACTGCAGGACCCACTCGGGCAGGATCAGGCCATAGGCGGCAACCACCAGCACATCCAGCTCCAGCGCGGCAAGTCCTGCCTGTGTGTCGCGCGCTGCCTCGGCATGGCGGCCATTGAGCCGCAGACCGGCCGGTTGCAGGACCGGAACGCCGTGGGCGAGGGCAGTTTGCTTGACGGGCGAGGCCTGCAGCTGCATGCCGCGGCCGGCCGGCCGATCCGGCTGGGTGAGGATGGCAGCGGGGGTGAAGCCCGCCGTGATCATGGCCTGCAAGGCCACATTGGCGAATTCCGGCGTGCCGGCAAAAGCTGTGCGCATGTCTGGAAGAAAGGGGCAGGCCCCTGGTGGTCTGTGCAGGGGCCTTGCGGAGGCGAAGGCTTGCTGGGAATGACTTACTGCGTGATGTTCTGGTCGTCGCGCTCGATGCTCGGCGCGGCGACGGCACCCGTGCCCGAGACGGCAATGCCGACCCGGTAGTAGCGCCCGTACTCGTAAAAACCATAAAGCCAGGTGCGGGCAGCCTCATCGACCGGCTGGCTGTTGGGGGCATCCTCGTCGCGGTTGCCGAGAATCGAGGTCTGTGGACGTCTCTGTGCGAGGGGAGGGCCGAACTGCTGCAGCAACTCCAGCGACTTCCAGCTTTGCGGGTCGATGCGTTCAAAGGCGGCGCGCTGCCAAGCCGGAGTGATTCGCGTCAGCACACCCTCTGCATTGAAGACCAGCAGTTGGCGGTCGAAATGCAGCTGGCCGCGGTTGTAGAACCAGTGCCAGTCGTCTCCCACCTGGTAGACGGCCAGTGGCTCGCCACGTTCGGCCAGCACCTGCTCGCGGGTGCTGCCAAGGCTGGCCTGCGAGAAGGAGCCGGCGCCGCTGACTGACGGTGCGGCCGTGCCGGCGCAACCGGTCAGCAGGACCAAAGACAGCAGCGACGCGCCAAGGAGTGCGCCACGACGGGGCGTGAATGCGTTCTTCATGGCGGGGATTGTGCCGTAAAAGTCCTGTTGTCGGGGATCTCCAACGGGCCGGCTACCCGCACAATGCCTGCGCGGCGGTCCTGGCGGGCATCAAGGCGTTTTCAGTCGCGCTGGCGCTTGAGCATCTTGCCCTTGATGCGGTTGCGCTTGAGCGGCGAGAGGTATTCGACGAACACCTTGCCCACCAGGTGATCCATCTCGTGCTGCACGCAGATGGCCTGCAGGCCATCTGCCTCGATGGTGCGCCATTGGCCGTGTTCATCCTGCGCCTTGACGTGCACGGCGGTGTGCCGCTCGACACCGTCATAGATGCCGGGCACCGACAGGCAGCCTTCCTCGTTGATCTGCGTTTCCTCGCTGGTCCAGACCAGCTGCGGATTGATCAGCACTAGGGGTTGGTCGCGCGTCTCGGAAGTGTCCATCACCAGCAGGCGTTCGTGCACGTCGATCTGCGTGGCCGCCAGCCCGACGCCGCTGGCCTCGTACATGGTCTCGAGCATGTCGGCAGCCAGTTGGCGGACGCGCTCGTCCACCTCGTCGACGGGTTTTGCTATCTTGTGCAGGCGCGGATCCGGATATTGAAGAATGTTCAGAATTGCCATAACGGAACTTTGTAAACTGTCGTTATTTTCGCCACTTTTGTGATGGATCATGACCATGTGGCAGAAAAGCATTGATTTGCAAGGGGCTTGGAATCAGAATCCAAGCAATTTGTCACATTTTGAGATGTTTGCCCGGGCCGAATGCCGCTGGCACGATGCGGCACAGCAGCAGGGCGCGGGCAGCCATGAGGGGATCCCATTTGCATATGACTGATCTGAACAACAAGACCGACAAGACCATCATGACCACCGCCCATGTGAAGAAGCACGCAATGCGTCGCGGTGCCGCCCTCGTGGCCATGGCCGTATTGCTGCCGGCGCCCGCGCTGCTGCAGGCGCAGAACTATCCCATCACCGCGCAGCAGCGCGCGGTGGCCCAGCAGACGGCCGAGCGGGGCGTTCCGGTGGGCGAGCTGCGCGCCGGTGCGCCCGATACCTACACGGTCAAGCGCGGCGATACGCTGTGGGGCATCTCCAGCCTCTATCTGCAAAAGCCCTGGCACTGGCCCCAGCTGTGGGGCATGAACCTGCAGAGCATCCGCAACCCCCATCTCATCTATCCCGGCCAGGTGTTGTATCTGGACATCCGCGATGGCTACGCCCGCCTGGGCCTGAGCCGCTTCGGCGATGACGAGACCATCAAGCTCTCGCCCTCGGTGCGGGAGGAAACGCTCGAACAGGTGGCTCTGCCGACGATCCGCCGCGACCTGATCGAGCCGTTCCTGGTGAGACCGGTGGTTAAGGATCTGGATGCGCTCTCGCAACTGCCGGTCATCATTGCATCGGCCGAGGAGCGGCTGATCATGGGCAATGGGGACCGTCTCTATGCCCGTGGCACCGATGCCGTGCCGCTGGCCACCCACGATGGCGCGGCGCGCGACCTGTCGATCTTCCGCAAGCCCAAGCCGCTGAAGGACCCGCAGACCGGCGAGATCCTCGGCTACGAGGGGGAATATGTCGGTCAGGCCCGCATCGTGCGTGACGAATTCTTCGTTGAGGCACTGGACAAGCGCGGCAAGCCTGTCGAGGAGTACCGCCCGGCCACGCTGGACATCCTCAAGGCCGTCACCGAAGTGCAGATCGGTGATCAGCTCGAACGCCAGAACGAGGCCACCGATTACGCGCATTTCGTGCCGCGCGTGCCGCCCGAAGGGTTGGAAGGCCGCGTGGTCTCGCTCTACGCCGATCAGGCCGTCGCCAACGCCTCTTCCAACCAGGTGGTGGCGATCAATCTTGGCAGCGATGCTGCCGTTGAGCCTGGCCATGTCTTCCAGATCATGCGCGCCGGCCGGCTGGTGCGCGATCCGGAAGGCGGCCGCAACGCCCGCGTGCGCCTGCCCGACGAGCCCAATGGCCTGCTGCTGGTGTTCCGCGTGTTCGATCGGGTCGCCTACGGCCTGATCATGGACAGCAGCGATCCGGTCACCGTGGGCGACCGACTCGTTGCGCCCCAGTGATGCAGCTGTGATGCCGGTTCGGCGGGAATGAAGCCGGCTTGCCGATGCAGCCGCTGCCGCCGACAATCGCCGCATGAGACGGGATTCTTTTGATTCGGAGATCGCGCCCTGGCTGCGTTTGGCGCAGGCGCCGGGTATTGGCGCCCTGAGTGCCGCCCGTTTGCTCGCCGTGCTGCAGACGCCGCAGTGCGTGTTCGGGCAGAGCGAAGCAGCGCTCGCCGAACTGCTGGGCTCGCATCGCAAGGCCCAGGCGCTGTTGGCACAACCTGCCAGCCTGGGCCGCTATCTGGACCAGGTTTTTGCCTGGCTGAATGCCCCACCCGCGACGGCTGGCCGGAACGATGCCATCGTGCATGCGGTGCTGAGCCTGCACGATGTGCGCTACCCACCCGCGCTGCGCGAGACCGACGATCCACCGCCGGTGCTGTACGCGCTGGGAGCCGAGGCTTGGCTGCATGGGCCAGAGCCCTCGCATGAGCGGCCGCCCGCAGCGCCCGCACTGCTGCCATGGCACCAGTGCAGCCGGGCCATGCTGGCCATCGTCGGCAGCCGCAGCCCCACGCCGCAAGGCCTGCGCAACGCGCAGGACATGGCCGCGCAACTGCAGGCCATGCGTATCTGCATCGTCTCGGGGCTGGCACGCGGCATCGATGCCGCCGCGCACCGAGGCGCCCTGCAGACGGCAAGCCCAGCCGGCTGCGCAGGTGCCACCCACCCGGCGACGGTGGCCGTGCTGGGGACCGGGGTCGACCGCATCTACCCTGCGGCGCATGCCGAACTGGCGGTGCAGATTGCCAGGCAGGGCTTGATCCTGAGCGAACAGCCATTGGGCACGGCACCGCTGGCGGCAAACTTTCCACGGCGCAACCGCATCATCACCGGCATCAGCCAGGGCACGCTGGTGGTCGAGGCGGCCGAAAAATCGGGCTCGCTGATTTCGGCACGGCTCGCAGCCGAGCAGGGGCGCGAGGTCATGGCGATTCCCGGCTCCATCCATGCACCGCAGTCCAGAGGCTGTCATGCGCTGATCAAGCAAGGCGCCAAACTGGTCGAGACGGTGTCGGATGTGCTCGAGGAGTTGCCGCTGCGCCGGCTCCCGATGGCCAATACGCCGGTGGTGCCTTCGGAGGCGCCATCGGCCGCAAACCCTCCGGCGGCGCAGGCCTCCCCATCCGCACGACCGGGGGAATCGCCGCTGCTGCAGGCAATGGGCTTCGATCCGGTCAGTCTTGATACGCTGTGCGCGCGTACCGGCGAGGATGCGCGCGTGCTGCAGGCCCAACTCCTGGAGCTGGAAATGCTGGAGATGGTGGCGCGCCTGCCGGGCGGTTGGTTCCAGCGCATCGGCCAGGCCTGATCGCCACGCTGCCGGCTATGTCGATGGGGTAGCCAGAAACTCGCGCAATGTGGCCAGGGTCTGCTCCGGCGCCTCGGTCATCATGTTGTGGCCGCAGGCAATGTCCTCGAAGTGGACCGGCACGCCGGCCATGCGGGCCGCCTCGAGCAGGGGCTGCACGGCGCGCGCGGGTGTCATCTGGTCCTGGCGACCCGAGAGGATCAGCGTTGGCGCACGGACCCGCGCGATGGCCTGCGTGGCTCCGGCATAGCGGTCGCAGGCGACAAAGCCCTTGTGGAAAATGTTCTCATGCGGGTTGCTGCGCAGGATGCGGCGGCCCAGTGCCATGCCCATGCCATAGGTCCAGGTGCCGGGCCCCAGCGCCGAAGGCGGCGCGGAGAGGGTGCTGCGGGAGAACACGTTGACCATGTGCAAGGCCTTTTCCGGATCGTTGAGAGACCAGTCCAGCAGCGTGGGCGAGACCCGCATGGGCGCGGCGCCGCCGAGCAAGGCCAAGTGGCTGGTGCGCGCGCCCAGGCGCGCCGCCGTTTCCAGCGCAATGAGCGAGCCCATGCTGTGGCCCACCAGCGCCGCACGCGGGCAGCCGGCCGCGTCAAGCAGTTCGATCACGCCTTGCGCGGCGTCCTCCACCGTGGCAGGGGCCGTGCCGCTGCTCTTGCCATGGCCGGGCAGGTCGATGGCCAGCACGTTCCAGCCGTGATGCGCGAAGTAGCGGCTTTGCAGAATCCAGACACTGTGGTCATTGAGCACGCCATGGATGAAGACCATGGTGGGCTGCTCGGGCCGCAGTGGCTTGCCGGCGGTGTAGGCGAACAGCGAGGAATGGGGCAGTTCGATGCGCATCAGGCACCCGCCTTTCCTGCGGCCTTTTCTGCGGCTTTGAAGGCACGCTTGAGGTCGTCGATCAGGTCATCCGGGTCTTCCAGCCCGATCGAGAGCCGGATCGTGCCCTGGCCGATACCGGCGGCGCGCAACGCCGCGTCGTCCATGCGGAAGTGCGTGGTGCTGGCCGGGTGAATCACCAGGCTGCGGCAATCGCCCACATTGGCCAGATGGCTGAAGATCTTCAGGGCTTCGACAAAGGCCTGGCCCTGCTGGCGGCTGCCCTTGAGATCGAAGCTGAAGACCGAGGCCACGCCGCGCGGCAGCAGGCGCCGGGCCAGACGATGGCTGGGGTGGGATTCCAGCAGCGGATGACCGACCCGCTCGACCAGTGGCTGTCCGGCCAGGAATGCCACCACCTTCTCGGTGTTGGCAATGTGCCGCTGCATGCGCAGCGGCAGGGTCTCGATACCCTGCAGGATTAGCCAGGCGGTGTGCGGGCTCATGCAGGCGCCGAAGTCGCGCAGGCCCTCGCGGCGCGCCCGCAGCAGGAAGGCTCCCACGCTGGCTTCGTCGGTGAAGATCATGTCGTGAAAGCCGTCGTAAGGCTCGCTCAGCTCGGCGAAATGGCCGGCGCCCTCCCAGTCGAAGGCGCCGCCATCGACGATGACCCCGCCGATCACCGTGCCGTGGCCGCTGAGAAACTTGGTGGCCGAATGCAGCACCATGTCCGCCCCCAGCGCCAGCGGCTGCAGCAGGTACGGGGTGGTGAAGGTGGAGTCGACCAGCAGCGGCACACGCGCCGCGTGGGCGATCTCGGCGACGGCGGGAATGTCGAGCACATCCAGCCCGGGATTGCCCACGGTCTCGCCGAACAGCAGGCGCGTGTTCGGGCGGATGGCATGGCGCCAGCCGTCGAGGTCGCCCGGTTGCACGAAGCTGGTCTCGATGCCAAACCGGCGCAGCGTGTAATGCAGCAGGTTCTGCGAGCCGCCGTAGATCGCGCCGCTGGCAACAATGTGGCTGCCTGCCCCCATCAGCGTGGCAATGGCCAGGTGCAGCGCGGCCTGCCCGCTGGCCGTAGCGATGCCGCCAGCACCCCCTTCGAGCGCGGCCATGCGCTGCTCGAACACGGCGGTGGTCGGGTTGCTGATGCGCGAATAGACATGACCAGCGCGCTCGAGATTGAAGAGGGATGCCGCATGCTCGGAAGACTCGAACACGAACGAGGTACTCAGATGGATCGGCACCGCGCGCGCGCCGGTGGCCGGGTCGGGTGCGGCGCCAGCGTGCAGCGCCAGCGTATCGAAGCCGGGGTCGGAGTATCCGGGCATGGCAAAAATCTCCTTGAATCGTTCTTCTTGGACAGGGGGTGGCACCCATTGTGGGCTATATTTGGCGCAGGCCATGTCGCGCGCGGCATGGCCGCCGGGCGTTCCGGTACCAACAAGCAGGAGACCACGACCATGAAAGTCAGCGATATTCTCAGAGTCAAGGGCAACACCTTGTACACCGTGCATGCCGACGAGCTGTTGAGCGTGGCTGCGCAGACCATGGCGGAAAAGGACATCGGCTCGCTGATCGTGGTCGAGCACGGCGAGGTGGCCGGCATTCTGACCTTCCGGGAGGTGATCCAGGCGGTGGTGCGCCATGGCGGTGATTTCGGCCAGTTCACCGTGCAGTCGGCCATGGACGACTCGCCCATGAGTTGCACGCTGGAGACCTCGCTCGACGAAGTGCGCCGCATGATGCTCGACCGCCATACCCGCTACATGCCGGTCATCGACAACCGCATGCTGATGGGCGTGATCAGCTTCTACGATGTCGCCAAGACCGTGGTCGACAGCCAGAACCTCGAGAACAAGCTGCTCAAGGCCTACATCCGCGACTGGCCGGAAGAGGGCAGTGCCTGAGCCCTGAGCCAAGGTTGCAAGGCCATGCTCCGGCCCTGACTCCTGGCGCATGACCGACCCATGAGGGATCCCATTGGAAGAGAGTGTTGGAAGAGAGTGTTTTGGCATGAGTACCCCGTTCGAGACGGCGCTGACGCTGCAGGACCTGCAGCACAACATCGGGCGCATCCAGGCACGCATCGATGCGGCCTGCGAGCGCGCCGGCCGCTCCCCGCAAACGGTGCGCCTGCTGCCGGTGAGCAAGACCGTCGATGAGGCGCGCCTGCGCCTGGCCTATGCGGCCGGTTGCCGCGCATTGGGGGAGAACAAGGTGCAGGAGGCCCATGCCAAGTGGCAGGCCATGTCCGATCTGAGTGACTTGCGCTGGTGCCTCATCGGTCATCTGCAGACCAATAAGGCACGCCAGGTAGCGCAGTTCGCCAGTGAATTCCACGCGCTCGACAACCTGCGGGTGGCCGAGGAACTGGACCGGCGCCTGCAGGCGCTCGGGAGGGGGCTGGATGTGCTGGTGCAGGTCAATACCTCGGGAGAGGCCAGCAAGTTCGGCCTGGAGCCCGCGCAGGCGCTGGATTTCATGCGGCAGCTGCCAGCCTTCTCGGCCCTGCGGGTGCGCGGCCTGATGACGCTGGCCCTGCACAGCGATGACGAGCCGCGTGTGCGGTCCTGCTTTGCCATGCTGCGTGGCCTGCGCGAGCAGTTGCGCGAGGCAGCGCCACAGGGCGCGGAAATCGCGGAACTCTCGATGGGCATGTCCGGTGACTTTGAGTGGGCCATCGAGGAAGGCGCGTCCGTGGTGCGCATCGGCCAGGCGATCTTCGGTGCCCGCGCCACGCCCGATTCCCAATACTGGCCAGCGCCGGGCTGATGCCCGCAGCGACGGACCTGTCCCGGCGGACCCGCCAGGGCTTCGTGGCGCACCATCTCCCGCCGTGGCCGCTTGAACAAGGCGCCATCAAAGGCCTGTGGGCCAGGATTCTTCTCATGCATTCATTTCCTGTGGTTGGTGGCGACGGCCAGCGTCGCGTATCCCGTCTGAGTGGCACCGGCCGTGCCGGTCATGTTGCAGTGCTGGCGGCAGCGCTGCTGATGCTCGCCGGGTGTGGCCCGAAGAAGGGTGAATGGCGCGAGGTCCAATGGGACGAGACCGGCCTGCGCTTCCAGGTGCCGTGCAAGCCCAAGGAGAGCGACAAGCCGATCACGCTCGGGGTACTGACCGTACCGATGCAGATGCAGTCCTGCCATGCCGATGGCGCCATGTATGCGGTGGCCAGCGCGCCCCTGCCTGACCTGTCGCAGGTGGATGACGCCCTGACGCATTGGCGCCAGAGCAATCTGCAGGCCATGGGCTTGATGGAAGAGGATGGCGCACTGCCCGCCGGACGCACCCATGTGCCCACGGGCGCGCTGACCGTGCCAGGCTCGCTGCGGGTGCAGGGCATGGGCCACGACCGCGTCTCCGACCAGGCCCTGCATGTCGAGGCGCTATGGTTTGCCGCAGTACGCCAGCAGCAGCCCCGCATTTACTATGCGGTGATCTACAGTGCCGAGCCCCAGCCTGCTGCGGCCAAGGCCTTCATGGATGGAATCGCATTGCCGTGAACCAGGAACTGCCCCGCCGGAACGCCATTCGCGTCTTCGCCATTTTTGCCTTTGTCTATTTCCTCTCGACGCTCTCGCGCGCCGTGACCGCGACCCTGGCACCGGAGTTGACCGAGGCCTTCGATCTCTCGGCTGCCAGCCTCGGGCTGCTCGCCGGTGGCTATTTTGTCGGGCTGGCGCTGATGCAAATCCCCTTGGGGCACTGCCTGGACCGTTTCGGCCCGCCACGTGTGGCAGCCACCTTTCTGGTAGTGGCCATTGGCGGCAGCGTGCTGCTGGCGCTGGCCCAGTCTTTCTGGATGGCGCTGGCAGGGCGGGTGCTGCTGGGCGTGGGACTGGCGGCCGGCCTGATGGCGCCGCTGACGGCCTATCGGCAATGGTTCGCGCCTGCCGTGCAGGTGCGGGCCAATGCCTGGATGCTGATGATCGGCTCGCTGGGCATGCTGGTCTCCACGGTGCCGACGCAACGCCTGGTGGAGTGGCAAGGCTGGCGCACGGTGTTCTGGATATGGGCGGTGCTGGCTGTGTTGGCGCTGCTCGGTCTGCTGCTGAAGTTGCCGCGCTGGGTTGTGCCGGCCAGGCCGGCCAGGTCGGCCAGTCCGCGCGCGTCAGCCCCTGAAGCACCAGCGCAGGTGCCGCAGCAGGCGGGCGACATGTCAGGTCAGCCGGCCCTGGGTGTCGGCCAGATCGTGCGGGACCGGCGCTTTCGCAGCGTGGTGCCGCTGGGATTTTTCAGCTATGGCGGCATGTTTGCGATCCTGACGCTGTGGGTGGGCCCCTGGATGACCAACGTCGCGGGCCTGGATGCCGAAGGCTCCGCCAGCGGCCTGCTGTGGATCAACGCGGCCATGATGCTGGCGTTTCTCTTCATCGGCCTCATTGGCACGCAGTTGGCGCGGCGAGGCATGACGCTCGAATCGCTGGTGCTCTGGGGCACACCGGCCAGCCTGCTGATCCTGCCGGTGGTGATTGGCCTGGGCGCCCATGCCGGCTGGCCGCACTGGATGCTGTATTGTCTGAGCATCACGCCTTTCTCGATGCTCCAGCCGAAACTGGCGCAATGCTTTGCACCTGAAGTGGCCGGAAGGGTGCTGACGGCCTTCAACCTGGCGGTCTTCACCGGCACTTTCGTGATGCAATGGGCCATCGGCGGCGCCATCGATGCCTTCCGCCTGGCCGGTTTCGGGCAGGTCCAGGCCTACCAAAGCGCCATGCTGGCATTCTGGGCTTTCAACTTGGCTGCCTATGGCTGGTTTCTGCGTACCCGGGTGCGCCAGGCTGCGCCATAATCGCGGCCGATTCGACGCCGTTTGATCTGGATTGAAAAGCCCCTGCATAAAGTATGAAAGAGTGCCGGATTTTGATTGTTGCCCACGCGCCGCTGGCCAGCGCCCTGCGCAGTTGCGGCCTGCACGTATTCGCCGATGCCGGCGACGCGCTGGCCGCGTTGGACGTGCGGCCCGAGCAGGATGTGCAGACCGTGCTGCGGCAAGCCGCGCAACAGCAGAACGAGCTGACGGAGAAGCTGGGGCAGCAACAGGCACGCAGTCCGCTGCTCATCCTTGCCGACGTGTTTGGGGCGACGCCCGCGAATGCGGCCCAGCAGCTACTGGCGTGGTATGGCGCGCAGGGCATCCCGGCCCGGCTGCTGGCAGGCGCCAATGTGCCCATGCTGCTGCGGGCGCTGACGTACCGCAAGCTGTCATTGGACGATGTGGCCGAGCGGGCCCTCTCCGGTGGCGTCAATGGCGTGATGGCGGTCTCCGGCCAGGGCGCTCAACAGCATCGACACAAGACTCCTCATGATCCAGCGCAACACGACCATCAACAATAAACTGGGCCTGCATGCCCGTGCCTCGGCCAAGCTCACCAAGCTGGCCGGCAGCTACCCCTGTGAAGTCTGGATGAGCCGCAACGGGCGGCGCATCAACGCCAAGAGCATCATGGGCGTGATGATGCTGGCGGCGGGCAAGGGCAGCGAGGTGACGCTGGAGACCAGCGGAGAGCAGGAGGAGGAGGCGATGGAGGCCTTGCTCGCGCTGATTGCCGATCGGTTCGGCGAGGGCGAGTGAACGCGATATGGCGACCAGGGAGGATGTTCCAATGATGCAGACCATCCAGGGCATTGCGGTCTCGCGCGGCATTGCGATCGGCCGGGCCGTGCCGCTGGGGCGCGAGCCGATCCGGGTCCGCCACTATCTGGTGGCGCCGGCCCAGGTCGAGCAGGAGGTGGCGCGCCTGCAGCAGGGCTTTGCGCTGGCAGTGCAGCAGCTGCGCCAGGTCCAGCAGATGCTCACCGGTGATGACGCGTCGTCGGAACTGGCGGCATTGCTCGACGTGCACCTGATGCTGCTCGACGACGCCTCCCTGCTCACGGCTGCCAGCGAGAATGTGCGACAGCGCCGCTACAACGCAGAATGGGCGCTGGTGCTGCAGCTTGAGCAGCTCTCGCGCGAGTTCGATGCGATGGACGATGGCTACCTGCGTGAGCGCAAGTCGGACATCGAGCAACTGGTCGAGCGCGTGCTGCGCTGCATGCGGGGGGAAGCTGCCGCGATGGGCGATGTCCTGTCACAGCCGCAGCCCGACGCCACCGGCGCTGCCGAGGTGCAAGGCCCCGGCGGCGAACTGCAGAATCTGCCGCTGATCATCGTCGCTCGGGACCTTGCGCCGACCGACATGCTGCAGTTTCGTCAGAAGGTGTTCGCCGGCTTCGTGGTCGATACCGGCGGCAGCGCCTCGCACACGGCGATCGTGGCGCGCAGCATGGACATCCCGGCAGTGGTTGGCGCCAAGCAGGCGAGCGCGCGGATCCGGCGCGACGACTGTCTGATCGTGCATGCCGACGCCGGCCTGGTGATTGTCAACCCCGATGCGCCCACTCTGGCGCATTACACCCGGCTGCAGCAGGCACTGGAGGTTCGCCGCCAGCGCCAGCAGTTGCTGCTGCACACGCCGGCTGTTACCCGCGATGGCGAGACCATCGAGCTGTTGGCCAACGTGGAGCTGCCCAGTGATTGCCCGGCTGCGCTGGCGGCGGGCGCGCAGGGCATCGGGCTGTTCCGCAGCGAATTCCTTTTCATGGACCGCCACGGGCAACTGCCCGACGAGGAAGAGCAGTTTCAGGCCTACCGCCAAGCGGTCGAGGCCATGCAGGGGCGCACGGTGACGATTCGCACCGTCGACATCGGCGCGGACAAGCCGCTTTCGCGCACCGAGCAGCGCCATGGCGACGAGCAGTCCGCGCTGGGGTTGCGGGCGATCCGCTGGAGCCTTGCCGAGCCGCAGATGTTTCGCGCGCAGTTGCGCGGCATCCTGCGCGCCGCGGCGCATGGGCCGGTCAACGTGCTGTTTCCGATGCTGGCACAGCTCTCGGAAATCCGGCAGGCCCTGGAGCAGCTGGAGATGGCCCGTGCGGAATTGCGCGCAACCGGCTTGGCCTTTGGCGATCTGCAGGTCGGCGCGATGATCGAGGTGCCGGCGGCGGCGCTGATGATCGACCAGTTCCTGCGCCATTTCGATTTCGTCTCGATCGGCACCAACGATCTGACGCAGTACACGCTGGCAGTCGACCGGGCTGACGAGTCGGTGGCGCATCTCTTCGACGGCACGCATCCAGCGGTACTGCAGCTGATTGCGCTGGTGATCCGCCAGGGCCTGGCGCATGGCAAGAAGGTGTGCCTGTGCGGCGAGATGGCCGGCGACACCCGGCTGACCCGATTGCTGCTGGGCCTGGGCCTGCGCAGCTTCTCCATGCACCCGGCGCAGCTGCTGGCAGTCAAGGAACAGATACTGCAGTCCGATGCCAAGGCCTTGCGCAACTGGGCCGAGGGTGTGCTGCGAAGCGAGGAACCACTGCAGCTGATTGAGGGAGAAGGCGCCGAGCTTATCTGAGCGGCGCGCGGCCTCGGGCACCATTCGGTAGAGGCAGTGCGGCCGATTTTCAGCCGGCGTCCGGCCTGGTGCCATCCAGCCAGTATTGCCGCACCTGCTCGAGCATGGCGCGCGACGAGCGGCCGCGGTGGCTGTACTGGTTTTTCACCTGCTCAGGCAGTTCGGCAAAAGTCTGGCCCAGTTCCGGCACCAGCAGCACCGGGTCGAAGCCGAAGCCGTTGTGGCCACGCCGCTCGGTGGCGATCTGCACCCGCACCTTGCCGACAGCGATCAGTGGTTCCGGATCATGCGGGTGGCGCACGCCCACCAGAGTGCTGACCATGCAGGCCTGGCGGTTCGTTTCGCCCTGCAACTGCTCCAGCAGGGCCTGCACGTTGTTGGCATCGCTCTTTGGGTAGCCAAAGCGTGTGCAGTAAAAGGCGGTCTGCACGCCGGGCTCACCGCCGAACGCATCCACGCACAGGCCCGCGTCATCGGCAATCGCCGGCAGGCCCGTGTGTTCGGCTGCAAAACGGGCCTTGGAAAGCGCGTTCTCGACGAATGTGCAGAAAGGTTCGGGCGCTTCCCCCTGCATGAGCTGCCTTTGCGGGATGATCTCCACGCCCAGTGGCGCAAACAAGGCCTTGAGTTCGTGGAGCTTGCCCTGGTTGTTTGATGCCAGCACGATCCGCATGATTTCAGTTCCCCTGTGACGGAGCCTTCAGCGTCGCCAGTGCCTGCCGTTGCATGGCCGTCAGCTCGGCAATACCCTTGGTGGCCAGGTCCAGCAACAGGTTCATCTCGGTGCGAGAGAAGGCCTGGCCCTCGGCCGTGCCCTGGACCTCGATGAAATCGCCGGCAGCGGTCATCACCACATTCATGTCGGTGTCACAGGCCGAATCCTCGACATACTCGAGGTCCAGCAGTGGCGTACCGTCGACAATGCCTACCGAGACGGCGGCGACGGCTTCGCGGATCGGCGACTGCGCAATCAGCCCCTGCGCCAGCAGCCATGACACGGCGTCATGCGCCGCCACATAGGCGCCGGTGATGGCTGCGGTGCGCGTGCCACCATCGGCCTGCAGCACGTCGCAGTCGATCAGGATGCTGCGTTCGCCGAGCGTCTTCAGATCGAACACCGCCCGCAGCGAACGGCCGATCAGGCGCTGGATCTCCTGCGTGCGGCCGCTCTGCTTGCCCTTGGCGGCTTCGCGCGCGCCGCGCGTGTGGGTGGCGCGCGGCAGCATGCCGTACTCGGCCGTGACCCAGCCCTCGCCGCTGCCCCGCTTGTGCGGCGGCACCTTCTCCTCGACCGAGGCGGTGCACAGCACGCGGGTGTCGCCAAACACGATCAGTACCGAGCCTTCGGCATGCAGGGTGTATTGGCGGTGGATTTCGACGGGGCGCAGCGCATCATGGGCGCGGCCTTGGGTACGGGTGAAGTTGGTCATGGAATTGGGCAATATGGGCTATGGCGCCAAGCGGCTCTTGAGAAGATGCCTGGCTGTGAGCAGGTCAAACCCCCTTCAGGGCCTGGCCAAGGCGGCGGCACGGCGAGAACGTCTAGCGTTCCTTCTTGAGCGCCTTGTTGATGTCGCTCAGGCTGCGTTCGATGTCCATGTCGTCGAGCAGGCCGCCGGAGATGGTGGTGGTGAATTCTTCCTCGTCGGAAAAGTCCTCCGACAGCGCCTTTTCGGCCGAAGCATGGTGGACGGCATCCTCATGCCATTCGAATGCCACCACCGTGATGTTGTCGCTGGTCTTGCCCGCGGTCTGGTATGCCAGATTCACCAGCTTGGGTCCACTGTCGGCCACGTCGGCCTCGACCAGGGCCGTGATGATTGCATCATCCTCGAGCGGCCCCCAGAGGCCGTCCGAACACAGCAGAATCCGGTCGCCGCGCTCGAGCACCATGGGTGCGCTCATGTCGTAGATGGGGCGGGCGGGCGAACCCAGGCAGGTGAACAGCACGTTGCGGTTGACTTCGCCGATCTTCGTCAGCACCGATTCGCGCAGCTCGGAATAGGAGTGGTCGCGGGTGCGGGTCAGCAATGCGCCATTGCGCACGACATAAAGACGCGAATCGCCGCAGTGCACCCACTGGATTTCGCCGTTTTGCACGACGGCGGCCACCAGCGTGGTGCGGGGCGAATCGGGCATGCCCTTGTCGATGGCATAGCGCAGCACCTGACGGTGGGCCGTCAGCAGGGCCGATTCCAGAAATAGCGGCACATCGTCGAGCGTCGGCTGGGCCTGCTTCTTGAAGAGGCCGGCGAGCGTCTGCAACGCGATCTGCGCGGCCATCTCGCCTTCGGGGTGGCCGCCCATGCCGTCGGCCAGGATGAACAGCGCCGCATCCGGGGTATGGCAATAGCCCATGCGGTCCTCGTTCTTGGCGCGGCCGCCCTGGTGGCTGGTCTGGAACACGGAGAATTTCATGATGTACCGTCGATTCTTGTTTTTGTCAGGGCTTGTCGCGTTCCTTGCGGCCACCAGAAACCATGGAGCTCAGCTGCATGCGCATCTTTTCCGCCATGGAGAGTTTCGAGTAGCGCAGTTCACCCTCGCGTGCCAGTTCGCGCTGCAGGGAGAAGACCGATTGAGGCCTCGCCAGCGGGTCCAGCGCCATGCACCATTCTACAACCTGTATCAAATTGTCAGAATAAATGTTGCGAACGCGGCTGAGCGCGAGGCCCAGGCGGTCTTTCTCCGTGCGCTGGGGCACATCGTTGGGAGGCACGCCCAGCATGCAGGCATAGATGCAGGAGCCAATGGCGTAAATATCGGTCCAGGGGCCCAGCGTGCCATCGCGCTTGTACATCTCCGGGGCGGCAAAGCCGGGGGTGTACATCGGCCGCACGAAGTTACCTTCCTTGGAGAGCACCTCGCGCGCCGCGCCGAAGTCGATCATCACCGCCTTGTCATCATCGGTGATGAAGATGTTGGCCGGCTTGATGTCCAAGTGCAGCATCTTGTGCTGGTGCACGATGCGCAGGCCGCGCAGGATCTCGTCGAACAGCGAGCGGATGGTCGATTCGCGAAACACCTTGCGGCTGTCCGGGTTGCGTGCGGTGACGATGAACTCCTGCAGGGTCGAGCCCTCCAGATGGTTCATCACCATGTAGACGGTCTCGTTCTCGCGGAAGAAATTGAGCACGCTGACCACCGAGTCGTGCGAGATCTGTGCCAGCGACCGTCCTTCCTCGAAGAAGCTTTTGAGACCGAGCCGGTACAGCGACATCTTCTCGGGCGCGATCTGCGGCACCAACTGCCCGGCCTCGCGGCTGACCAGCGAGGCCGGCAGGTACTCCTTGATGGCGACCGGATGTCCCTGGGGGTCGAGTGCGAAATAGACGACCCCGAAGCCCCCCGAAGAGATGCGGTGCAACAGCCGATAGCCACCGACCTGCGTATCGGGTGGCAGGGGAGCAGGCTTGGCCTTGGCGGGAGCAGGGGCGGCGGCTGGAGCGGCAGAACTGTTGGACATCGTTGCAATGCCGTTTGGACGAGGCGATTGCGGTGAGCGGCGATAATAGCCGTTTGACACTGCAATCACAAAAGGGTATCTCTCGTATGGCAGTTTACAGCATGACCGGCTTCGCCTCGGTGCAGTTGGCCGCATCGGCGCGGCCAGGACAGGCGGGCCTCGGGCTGGAGTTGCGCTCGGTCAACAGCCGATTCCTCGACCTGGCGTTTCGCCTGCCCGAAGCCTTGCGTACGCACGAGCCTCGCCTGCGCCGGCTGCTGACGGACCGACTCCAGCGAGGCAAGGTCGAGTTGCGCGGTTTCCTGCTGCAGGAGCAGACGCAGGCCGTCGCGGTGCCGGACGCGGCGCTGCTGCAGCAGCTTTCGCATGTGCAGGAGCAGGTGCTGGCCTGGTTGCCACAGGCACGCCCATTCTCGGTCGCCGAGGTGCTGCAGCTGCCGCGTGGCCACGGCGAGGAGTCCGCCGAGCTGTCCTGGGACGATGCGCTGGAGAATCTTGCACAGACGCTGGTGCAGGACCTGCTGACGGCGCGCAGAAAGGAGGGCGAGCGCCTGGTGCGCCTGCTGCAGGACAAGGTGTCGCAGCTGCGCGCATTGGCCGAGCAGGCCCGGCCGCTGGTACCGCAGCTGGTGGAGCAGCAGCGCCAGCGCTTCCTGGAGCGCTGGCAGGATGCGCTGGCGCAGGCCGGACATGCCGGCGCCAGTTCCGATGGCATTCAGGAGCGCGCCATCGCGGAAGCCACCGCCTATGCGCTGCGCATTGATATTGCCGAGGAGTTGGGGCGTCTGGCATCCCATCTCGATGAGATCGAGAGTCTCTTCAAGAAAGGGGGGGCGATTGGCAAGCGGCTGGACTTTCTGATGCAGGAGCTGCACCGCGAGGCCAACACCCTGGGCAGCAAATCCGCCACGCTGGAACTCAGCCGCATCAGCATGGACATGAAGGTGCTGGTCGAGCAGATGCGTGAACAGGTACAGAATATCGAATGAGTGTGTCAGTGATGAATGAAGGACAAGTCATGCAGGCGCCCCGCGCAGCTGCGGCCGTGGTGGAGTCGGTACCGGCGCGGGCGGCCGAGAGCCAGTACCCGGGCAACCTGTTCGTGGTTGCCGCGCCCAGCGGCGCGGGCAAGTCGAGCCTCGTGAAGGCTTTGCTGGAGCTGGATACCCGTGTCTTCCCCACGGTCTCGCACACCACGCGGGCCCCGCGCGGCCAGGAAAAGCACGGGCGGGAGTATTTCTTCGTCTCCCAGGCGGAGTTCGATGCCATGATTCAGGGCAATGCCTTCATCGAATGGGCCAGGGTGCATGGCAATTGCTACGGGACATCGAAGAAAGCCGTGGAAGACCGTATCCAGCAGGGCTCCGATGTGGTACTGGAGATCGATTTCCAGGGTGCGATGCAGATCCGCAAGGTGTTCGCCAATGCGGTGCTGATCTTCATCCTGCCGCCCAGCCTGGAGGAACTGCGGGCGCGGCTGGAGCGGCGCGGTGAGGATGATCCCGAGGTCATCGAACTGCGCATGCGCAATGCCAGCGTCGAGATGGCGCAGGCCGCCAATTTCGACTACGTTATAATCAACGAATTGTTCGAGCGTGCGCTCTTCGACCTCAAGAGCGTCGTGCATGCGCAGCGGCTGCGCTTCAGTGCACAGCGCCGCGCACGGACAGAGACATTTGCCGCCCTGGGCATCGCGGACTGATGCCCTTCAGCCGCAGCCAAAAGAGATCACAAGATATCGCCAGCAGGCGCCCGTCCGGGTGCCGGCACCGACCCCAAGCACAAGGACTCCCTAGACATGGCACGCATTACCGTTGAAGACAGCCTGCAGAAAATCCCCAATCGCTTTCAGCTGGTGCTGGCGGCCACCTACCGCGCCCGCATGATCAATCAGGGCCACACGCCCAAGGTCGAATCCACCAACAAGGCGGCGGTGACGGCCCTGCGCGAAGTGGCAGATGGCAAGGTCGGTCTCGAGATGTTGCGCAAGGTGCCGACCTGAATCGGTTCTGAGTCCGGACTGGCCGTATCGGCCCGTCTGGCATGGCCGCGAAGACACCCGCAAGGGTGTTTTTGTTTTTTACCAACACTTTGTGACGGAACAAATGGCTTTTGGTACATTGGCAGGATGGGTATGACACCAGAAAGCCACGTTGTTTCCGAGCCGCCCCCCGGCTCCGCCGCCTCGCCAGACGACCGCGCCGCACAGACGGCCGAACACGCGGTCATGGTGCAGCGCGCCTTCGATCAGTTCTTTCGCGCGCTCGCCTACCTCAAGGAGGCAGATCGCGAGCGAGTCGCCGCCGCCTATGCCTTTGCGCGCCGCGCGCACGAGGGCCAGTACCGCAACAGCGGCGAGCCCTACATCACCCACCCCATTGCCGTGGCCGAACTGTGTGCCCACTGGCACCTGGATGCGCCCGCCCTGATAGCTGCGTTGATGCACGACGCCATGGAGGACTGCGGTGTCAACAAGCAGGACATCGCGAAGGATTTTGGCGCGGATGTGGCCGAACTGGTGGATGGGCTGACCAAGCTGGAAAAACTGCAGTTCCACTCGCGCGAGGAAAACCAGGCGCAGTCGTTTCGCAAGATGCTGCTGGCGATGGCCAAGGACGTGCGGGTCATCCTCATCAAGCTGGCCGATCGCACGCACAACATGCGCACACTCTCGAGCGCGCCGCGCAGCAAGTGGTCGCGCATCTCACGCGAGACGCTGGAAATCTACGTGCCGATCGCCGATCGGCTGGGGCTCAATGCCACCTTCCGCGAACTGCAGGAACTGGCATTTTCACACCTCTATCCCTGGCGCTACGAGACACTATCCAAGGCCGTCGCCCGCGTCAAGGGGCGCCGCCGCACCATGAGCGAGCGCATCCAGGCCGAGGTGGGGCGGGCTTTTTCCACCTTCCAGATGAAGGTGCAACTGATCGAGCGGGAGCAAAGCCTCTACAAGATCTACCGGCAGATGATCGACAAGCAGCTGAGCTTTGCCAAGGTCAGCGACATCTTCGGCCTGCAGATCATCTGCGAGAAGGTGATCGACTGCTACACGGGGATCGGTGTACTGCATCAGACCTACCGGCCTGCACCGGGCACGTTCAAGGACTTCATCGCCAATCCCAAGCCCAACGGCTACCAGTCGTTGCACACGGACATGGTTGGTCCGTCGGGCGTCGATGTCCAGGCCGAGATCCGCACCGAGATCATGCACGTGGTGGCAGAGACAGGCATCGCGGCCCATTGGCTTTACCAGTCCGGCGGCCTCGACGGCATGCTCGCCGACAATCTCAATGGCCGCTGGCTCAAGTCCCTGCTGGAAATCGAGAACGACACGGATGACGCGTCGGAATTCCTCAATGACGTCAAGGTCGATCTGCACCCCGATACCTCGGTTTACGTGTTCACCCCCAAGAATCAGATACTGACACTGCCCAAGGGCTCGACGGTGGTCGATTTCGCCTATGCCATCCACAGCAACGTGGGTGACCACATCGCCGCGGCGCAGGTCAACGGCGTGCCGGTGTCGCTGCGCACGGTACTCAAGAACAGCGATACGGTGGAAATCCTCACCGCCGAGGATGCCCGCCCGCATCCGGGCTGGCTCGAATTCGTCAAGACCGGCCGGGCCCGCTCGAAGATCCGCAGCCAGCTCAAGAACGCCGACCAGCGCGAGACCGTCGAGCTGGGAGAGCGCTTGCTGATCCAGGCGCTGCGGGTGGCCGGCTACGGTGACATCCCGGCGGATTCGACGCTGGCCGAGACCATCTGGACCCATCTGGCAGTGCTGCATCACGGCAGCACGCGCGAGCAGATCCTGCAGGACATTGGCCATGGCCGCTTGATTGCTGGCGAGCTGGTGGCGCAACTGGGCCAGTTGTTGCAGCAGGCCGGGCTCAAGCCCGATGCGCTGGTGCTCTCCAGGCAGCGTCTGACCGGAGGCAGCCAGCCCGCGGCGGTGCTGGCGGTGGGCGGGGCCGACAGCGCGCCGGTGCGCTATGGCCATTGCTGCCGCCCGGTGCCCGGGGATGCCATCACCGGCTATCTGGTCAGCGGCCGCGGGCTCGAAGTGCATCGCAGCGAATGCCTGGTGGCACAGAAACGCTACGGCAAGAATCCGAGCATCATGCTGCCGGTCGAGTGGGCCGAGGAGCCGGTCAGCGAGTTCGAGACCACCATCTTGCTGCACCTGCGCAATGCCAAGGGCGCGCTTGCCGAGGCCTCGGTGGTGATCGCGCAGTCCGAGGTGAACATCCTGCGGATCGACATGCCGGAGGAAGGGCGCCTCGAGACCATCGAGATCCGCATGAACGTGCTGGTGCGCAACCTGGAGCACTTGGAAGCGCTGCTGAAGAACCTGCGGCGCGCACGTGCGGTGCTGCGGGCCTCGCGTTTCATGGCGGAGGCTGCCAGCTGAGGGCGCTGCCGGTGCGGTGTAACACTCCACAATGCTTGTGCTCATCCCCTAATTGCGCTGGTCACCCCCGGCATTGAATACAATGCGTAGCCTGCATGGGCCGGGGCTCCCGAATGTGCTTCTTGAGCCCGGTGGCCAGAGCTGCCCGCAGGTGATTTTCTCTGATGGCGGCGCATCCGGCCCGGGCCTTGTGCGGCACGGCCGAGCGGGCAAGCGCGCTCCATGCGGGCGCGCTTTTTCGTGCCAGTCCTTTTCCATCGCATCGACATGAACCATATCCGCAATTTTTCCATCATCGCCCACATCGATCACGGCAAGTCCACGCTGGCGGACCGCCTGATCGAGTTCAGCGGCGGTTTGAGCAAGCGCGAAATGACTGCGCAGGTGCTCGATTCGATGGACATTGAGAAGGAGCGTGGCATCACCATCAAGGCGCAGACCGCCGCGCTGCACTACAAGGCCCGCGATGGTCAGGTCTACAACCTGAACCTGATCGACACGCCGGGCCATGTGGACTTCTCCTACGAAGTCTCGCGCTCGCTGTCTGCCTGCGAAGGCGCGTTGCTGGTGGTCGATGCCTCGCAAGGGGTTGAGGCCCAGACCGTGGCCAACTGCTACACCGCGCTGGACCTGGGTGTGGAGGTGCTGCCGGTGCTCAACAAGATGGACCTGCCACAGGCCGACCCGGACCGCGCCAAGGAAGAGATCGAGGATGTGATCGGCATCGATGCCTCCGAGGCGCTGCCGGTCTCGGCCAAGACGGGCGAGGGCATCGAGGATATTCTCGAGATGATCGTCGCCAAGGTGCCGCCGCCCAAGGGTGACCCGGATGGCCCGCTGCGTGCCATGATCATCGACAGCTGGTTCGACTCGTATGTGGGCGTCGTGATGCTGGTGCGTGTGGTCGATGGCCAGCTGAGAAAGGGCGAGCGCATCCGCATGATGGCCACCGGCGCTGCCTACGAAGCCGGCAACCTGGGTGTGTTCACGCCGGCCTCGACGCCGCGCGAGGCGCTGCGCGCCGGCGAGGTGGGCTTCATCATTGCGGGCATCAAGGAGCTCAAGGCGGCCAAGGTGGGCGATACCATCACGCTGGAGAAGAAACTGCCCAACAACGCTGGACCGGCCGAGAAGGCCTTGCCCGGCTTCAAGGAGGTGCAGCCGCAGGTCTTCGCCGGTATCTACCCGACCGAGGCCAGTGAATACGATGCGCTGCGCGACGCCATGGAGAAGCTGCAGCTCAACGATGCGGCGCTGCAGTTCGAGCCGGAAGTCTCGCAGGCGCTGGGCTTCGGCTTCCGCTGCGGCTTCCTCGGTCTCCTGCACATGGAGATCGTGCAGGAGCGCCTCGAACGTGAGTTCGACCAGGACCTGATCACCACCGCACCCAGCGTCGTTTATGAGGTCGTCAAGTCCGATGGCGAGGTCACCAAGGTCGAGAACCCCTCCAAGATGCCCGAGCCGGCCAAGATCCAGGAGATCCGCGAGCCCATCGTCACCGTGCACCTCTTCATGCCGCAGGACTACGTGGGGCCGGTGATGACGCTGTGCAACCAGAAGCGCGGCATCCAGATGAACATGAGCTACCACGGCCGCCAGGTGCAGCTGACCTACGAACTGCCGCTCGGCGAGATCGTGCTGGACTTCTTCGACAAGCTCAAGTCGGTCAGCCGCGGCTATGCCTCGATGGACTACGAGTTCAAGGAATACCGGCCGTCGGACGTGGTCAAGGTCGACATCCTGCTCAATGGCGAGCGGGTCGACGCGCTCTCGATCATCGTGCACCGCAGTCAGGCGCAGATGCGTGGCCGCGCAGTGGTGGGCAAGATGCGCGAGGTCATCAGCCGGCAGATGTTCGACGTGGCCATCCAGGCCGCCATTGGCGGACAGATCATTGCGCGCGAGACCGTCAAGGCGATGCGCAAGAACGTGCTGGCCAAGTGCTATGGTGGCGACATCACCCGCAAGCGCAAGCTGCTCGAGAAACAAAAGGCCGGCAAGAAGCGCATGAAGCAGATCGGCGCGGTCGAAGTTCCGCAGGAAGCCTTCCTGGCCATTCTGCAAGTTGAGGATTGAAAACGTGAAAGCCATTCCCATCCTGACGGGCGGCCTGCTGGCCGCCGCCGCCGTGTACCTGTTGCTGTGGCTCAGTGGCCAGGTCGAAGGCAACTTCCCGCTGCTGCTGCTGCTGGCCACCGCGGTCACGGGCGTCTACTGGCTGGCCGAGAAGCTGTTCTTCCAGCCGCGCCGCAAAAATGCGGCACAGGCACTGGCCGAGAACCTGCAGGAGCGCAAGGCCGCGATGCAGGCCAAGGGCATTGCCTGGGACGAGGTGGACGCGGACAAGCTCGCCGCGCATGCGCTGCGCCAGCCCTGGTGGCTGGACTGGACGGCCGGCCTGTTCCCGGTGATCGCCATCGTGTTCGTGCTGCGCTCGTTCGCCTACGAGCCGTTTCGCATCCCCAGCGGCTCGATGATCCCGACGCTGCTGGTGGGAGACCTGATCCTGGTGGACAAGTACACCTATGGATTGCGCATGCCGGTCTGGAACAGCAAACTGACCGAAGGGCGCGCGCCCGAGCGCGGTGAGGTCATGGTGTTCCGCTTCCCACCCAACCCGAAGATGGACTACATCAAGCGTGTGATCGGCCTGCCCGGTGACGTCGTGCGCTACCAGAACAAACGGTTGAGCATCAACGGCCAGCCAGTGGCCGCGCAGCCCCAGCCTGATTATTTCGACCAGGATTCGATGCGCCACGCCAAGCAGTGGCAGGAGAGCCTGGGCAGCCACACTTACCAGGTGCTCAACATTCCGCAGGTGCCGGCCATGGTGACGGCAGCCGGCAACTTCCCGTTCCGTGACCAGTGCGAGTACAACATCGAGGGTGTGAGCTGCACGGTGCCGGCCGGCCATTACTTCGTGATGGGCGACAACCGCGACAATTCGCTCGACTCGCGCAGCTGGGGCTTCGTGCCCGAGGACAACATCGTTGGGCGTGCGGTGGTGGTGTGGATGAACTTCTCCGATCTCAAACGTATCGGTAAAATTCAGTAACACTGCATCCATCCACCGAGTTCACGATTCAAGAAAGAGGGAGCCCCGCATGTCATCGCTCATCCAGCCCGCATCCGTTGCACGCCAGCGCGGCATGTCCTTCATCAGCCTGGTACTGCTGGCCGTGGTCATCGTCTTTCTTGGCTATGTGGGCGTCAAGACGGTGCCCGTCGTCTCCGAGTACATGAGCCTCAAGCGCGCCCTCAAGCAGGCGGCGCAGGAGGGCACGGTGCCCCAGGTGCGTGCGGCCTTCGATCGCGTGGCCTCCATCGAGTATCTCGACCAATATGCCAACCCTGTGCGTGGTGCCGACCTGGAAATCACCAAGCAGAACGACGTGGTGGTCATCAACGTTGAATACGAACGCGAGGTTCCATTGTTCGGCCCCGCGTACCTTGTTTATCGGCTCAATGCCTCGTCGCAGTGAGCGCTTCGCCGACAGTCCTGACCGAATTGCCTGATTCACACACTTTGAGCGCCCTGGCGGGCCGGCTGGGACACACGTTCTCACAGCCGGACCTGCTCAAGCAGGCGCTGACCCACCGCAGTTTCGCCGCCCAGCACAATGAACGGCTGGAGTTCCTCGGCGATGCGGTGCTCAATCTCTGTATCTCCCACTGGCTGATGCAGCGCCTGCCCGGTACCAGCGAAGGCATGCTCTCGCGCACCCGAGCGAATCTGGTACGGGAGGAATCGCTGCACCAGATCGCCCAGCGTTTGCAGCTCTCCGAAGCCCTGTACCTGGGCGAGGGCGAGCAAAAGAGTGGAGGGCGCCTGCGCACCTCCATCCTGGCCGACGCGGTGGAAGCCGTGATCGGTGCGGTTTATCTCGATGCCGGATTCGAGAGCGCACAGCGCCTGGTGTTGCAGCTCTTCGAGGGTGTGGAGATCTCCAGCTCGGCGCAGGTCACCGAAAAGGATGCGAAGACACGGCTGCAGGAAGTGCTGCAGGCGCAGCACCTGGCCTTGCCGGCGTACCAGGTCGAGCAAATCCGTGGCGCCGATCACAAGCAGGTGTTTGTGGTCGAATGCCGCATCGAGGCCCTGCAGTTGCAAAGCCGGGGCGAAGGCCAGTCGCGCAAGGCCGCCGAGCAGCAGGCCGCCTCGCAGATGCTGGGGCAGCTCGCCGGCCATGCCGGCGCACGCAGAGGAAGCAGGAAATGAATACCCCCAAACGAACGAAACCGCCAAGCCCTGAATCACAACCCGAATCCACGGCGCTGCCGCAGGAGTCAGAGGATCTGCACGCGCCGCAGGAGAATGCGGTCGATGATCCCATCGGCGCGATGCTTGCTGCTGCCGGTCGCGCGGCCGGTACGGACCAGGCGGTTCCGCCCGAGCAGCAGCGCTGCGGGCTGATCGCCATCGTCGGCAAGCCCAATGTGGGCAAGTCCACGTTGATGAATGCACTCGTCGGCCAGAAAATCAGCATCACCTCGCGCAAGGCCCAGACCACGCGCCACCGCATCACCGGCATCCGCACCGAAGGTGATACGCAGTTCGTGTTCGTCGATACGCCGGGCTTCCAGACCCAGCACAGCACGGCGCTCAACAAGTCGCTCAACAAGGCGGTGACGGGTGCCATTGCCGATGTGGACCTGATCCTCTTCGTCGTCGAGGCGGGCTCGTTCTCGCTCAAGGACGCCAAGGTGCTGTCGCTGTTCGATGGACGCATCCCGACCATTCTGGTCGCCAACAAGCTCGATACCGTGCACCGCCGCTCGGAGCTGGCGCCCTGGCTCAAAGGCATGCAGCAGCGTCACACCTTCGTTGAGTTCGTGCCCATGTCGGCCAAGAATCCCAAGGACGTGGCGCGTCTGCTCGACATTTGCAAGCCCTATCTGCCCGAGCAGGCCTGGTGGTACGAGGCCGATGAACTGACCGATCGCAGCGAGCGCTTTCTGGCCGCCGAGACGGTGCGCGAGAAGCTGTTTCGCCTCACCGGCGACGAGTTGCCCTACACCTCGACGGTGGTGATCGACGCCTTCAAGGAAGAGCCGGGCAGGACGGCCAAGCGCATGGTGCGCATTGCCGCCACCATCGTCGTCGAGCGCGATGGCCACAAGGCCATCGTCATCGGTGACAAGGGCGAGCGTCTCAAGCGCATCGGCACAGAGGCGCGTCAGGAACTGGAGCGCCAGTTCGACGCCAAGGTGTTCCTGGAACTGTGGGTCAAGGTGCGTTCGGGCTGGTCGGACGATGCCGCGCGGCTGCGCAGCTACGGCTATGAGTAAGGCGGCTGCCAACGCCAGCCCAGTCTGCCTGCGGCGGACGCGGAGCGCCTGAATTGGCCACCGCGTCGAGCCGGCGCGTGCAGCGCGCCAGCGGCCATCAGGCCTTTGTGCTGCACCATTACCCCTACAGCGAGTCCAGCGCCATCGTCGAGCTGCTCACACGCGAGCGTGGCCGCATCTCGGCCATCGCCAAGGGGGCCAAGAAGCCCACGTCCAATTTCCGCGCCGTGCTGCTGCCGTTGCAGGCGGTGCGGGTCGATTACTCCTTCGTCGAGAACGAGGGAGCCGAGATCTGCAGCATCCGCGCCATCGAGCGCAGCAGTGGTCCGGCCATGCCCAGTGGTGATGCGCTGCTCGCGGGGCTTTATCTCAACGAGCTGCTGATGCGCATGCTGGTGCGCGCCGAGCCGCAGGCGGCCATCTTCGATGCCTTTGCCGCGACCGTGCGCGTGCTCGCCAGCGACCCCGGTCCGATCCTGGAGGCGTTGCTGCGCTCGTTCGAGTTGGTGCTGCTGCGTCAGCTCGGCATGCTGCCGGACCTGTCGGTTCAAACGCTCAGTCAGACGCCCATCGAGGAGCGCCGCCGTTACGCGCTGGTTCCTGAAGTCGGGCTGCACGAGGCTCCAGCTGATGGTCGAGCGCTGCCCGGCAGCCAATGGCTGGCGTTGCAGCAGGCGCTAGCTTCGGAACAGGCGCTGGCAGGCTGCATGCGCATCCTCGGCGAGAATGCCACTGGTCTCAAACAGCAATTGCGCGCGGCACTGGCCCATTACCTGGGCGGCGAACTGCAGACGCAGCGGCTGATGCGCGGCCTGCGTGCCCTGTGAAGCGGCCGGCGGCAGCCCCTTTTTGTACCCTCTTCAGAAGATAAACGGACCTGGCTTGGCATGATCTACGGCATCGGTACCGACATTTGCGACATCCGGCGCATTGCGCAATCCCTGGAGCGGCATGGCGAACGGTTTGCCGAGCGGGTGCTGGCCGAGGCCGAACTGGCCACCTGGCGGAGGCGCTCGGTACGCTGGCCGGCGCGCGGCAACGCCTATGTGGCCACGCGCTTTGCCGTCAAGGAGGCCTTCAGCAAGGCCATCGGCCTGGGCATGCACATGCCGATGAACTGGCGCGCCTGCGAGGTCGGCAACCTCTCCAGCGGACAGCCCTGCATCATCACCCATGGCGCGCTCAAAGACTGGTGCGAGGCGCGCCAGTTGCAATTTCATGTAACACTCTCGGACGAGAAAGAGTACGCTGTCGCGTTCTGCATCGCAGAAGTGCGGCCGCTTGCCGGCCGCGCCTGAGACCAGCCTTTCCCATGGAGCCGTCTGCCATGACCGATCACCACGCACCCTTGTTCATCGACGTTGCCGGCACCATCCTCACGGCTGATGACAAACGCCGCCTGATGCATCCGCTGGTCGGCGGTGTGACGCTGTTTGCCCGCAACTGGGTCAATCGCCGCCAACTGGTGCAGCTGTGCAGCGAGATCAAGGCCATCCGCGGCGACCTGCTGATCTGCGTGGACCAGGAAGGCGGGCGCGTGCAGCGCTTTCGCAGTGACGGCTTCACGGTGCTGCCGCCCATGCGCAGCCTCGGCCTGCTCTGGCAGAGCGACGACTCAGCCGGCATGCACAAAGGTCTGCCGGGATCGGGCGCGCTGCGCGCGCTCAATGCTGCCGTGGCCACCGGTTATGTGCTGGCCAGCGAGCTGCGCGCCTGTGGCGTTGACCTGAGCTTCTCGCCCGTGGTCGATCTGGACTGGGGCGGCAGCACCGTCATCGGTGACCGCGCCTTCCATGCCGATGCCCGGGTGGTCACCGTGCTGGCGCAAGGCCTGCTGCATGGCCTGTTGCAGGCGGGCATGGCGCACTGCGCCAAACATTTTCCAGGGCACGGCCACGTGGTGGCCGATTCGCATGTGGACATTCCCGTCGACGAGCGCAGCCTCGCCGAGATCCTGCGCGACGATGCCGCGCCCTATGCCTGGCTGCGCGCCAGCCTGCGCTCGGTGATGGTCGCGCATGTGGTCTACAACCGTGTCGACAGGCGCGCGGCTGGCTATTCGTCGCGTTGGCTGCAAGAGGTGCTGCGCGAGCGGCTGGGCTTTGACGGGGCGGTCTTCAGCGACGACCTGAGCATGGCGGGCGGACGCGTCATCGACGGTCGTCCGGTCGATGCGGTGACGGCCGGCGTGGCCGCTCTCAATGCCGGCTGTGACCTGCTGCTGCTGTGCAACCAGAGCCTGGATGGCGGTCACGCGCTCGACGAGTGGATCGATGGCATGGAGCGCCAACTCGCACGTGGCACCTGGAGCCAGCAGCTCCAGGGTGAACGCCGGCGCCTGGCGCTATTGCCGCAGGCCTGGCCGTTGACCTGGGATGAGCTGATGCAGCACCCGGATTATCTGCAGGCGCTGGAACAACTGCCCTGATGCCAGCCATCTGCCACTAGGACCTGTTAACACGATCCAAGTTGCAACCTTTTGCACATTCCCGTCATGGTCGCCGCGCAGAATGAAACCATTGGAAATGGTTGCTGACAACCCTGCCTGCGCGTTTGATCTGGGTCAATGGTAGGCTCGTAAAAAACGTTAACGTCTTGTCAACCATGCATCGGCATACGTGGATGCGTGTCCATGCGCGACCCGCGCAACTTGCGCTGCGCCGCTGAGCGCAGGCTTCGATTTCCCGACGTGCAGCCGGTCCTGGCGCTGAAGGCCTGAGGTGGCAGCACGGACTCTGTGGAGTGTTCGCGATGCCCCGTCCCCCTCACGCCCCAGGAGATCAGGCTTCCGATGCCAGCCAGGCCGCCTGGCAGCTCGATGCGCTGGCCCATGCCGCCTGGGCGCGCATGAATGCCTCGGTATCGCCGCAATCGGTCTGGCTGGCTTGGTTCGACTGGGCCTCGCACCTGGCCATTTCCCCTGGCAAGCGCCTGGAGTTGCTGCGACTGGCGCAGGATCAGCGCGAGGATCTGCTGCTCTACCTGCGCCAATATTGGCAGGCCGATCCGGCGCAGCGCGCCGACATCGAGCCGCCAATCTCGGACAAGCGCTTTCGCGAGTCCGAGTGGCGGCAGTGGCCCTTCAATCTCTTGCTGCAGGCGTATCTGATGGCCGAGCGCTGGTGGCAGGAAGCCGGGCAGGGCGTCTGGGGCGTCGAAAAGCATCATGAAAACCTGGTGAACTTCTGGGCGCATCAGTTGTTGCAGGTGTTATCGCCGGCCAATTATTGGCTGAGCAACCCGGTGGTGCTTGCGCAAACCCGTGCGCAGGCCGGCGCCAACCTCAGCCGGGGCTTGGCCAACTGGCTCGATGCCAGCACCCGCCAGTTGGCGCATCTGCCCCCGCCGGGGGCCGAGGATTTCGTGGTTGGCCGCGACGTGGCCGCCACGCCCGGCAAGGTGATCCTGCGCAATGACGTGATGGAGTTGATCCAATATGCCCCCAGCACCGGGCAGGTGCATCCGGAGCCGGTGCTGGTGGTGCCTGCCTGGATCATGAAGTACTACATCCTGGACCTGTCGCCGGGCAATTCGCTGGTCCGCTATCTCGTTGGCCAGGGGTATACGGTTTTCTGCATCTCCTGGAAGAACCCCGGCGAGGCCGAGGGAGGCCTGGGCATGGAGGATTACCTGCAGCAAGGCCTTTTTGCGGCGCTTGATGCAGTGCAGGCGGTGGTGCCTGGCCGCAAGGTGCATGCCACCGGCTACTGCCTGGGTGGCACACTGCTGGCCATTGGAGCGGCGGCGCTGGTGCGCGATGGCGATGAGCGCCTGGCGAGCCTGAGCCTGTTTACTGCGCAGACCGATTTTTCCGAGCCGGGCGAACTGGCCCTCTTCATCGACGAAAGCCAGGTCAGCTTGCTGGAGGCGCAGATGAAACGGACCGGCTACCTGCGCTCGGACCAGATGGCCGGCGCCTTCCAGATGCTGCGCTCCTACGACATGATCTGGTCGCGCATGGTGCGCGAATACCTGCTGGGTGAGCGCGGCAGCATGAACGACCTGATGGCCTGGAATGCGGATGCCACGCGCATGCCGGCGCGCATGCACTCGCAATACCTGCGCCGCCTGTTTCTTGACAACGATCTCAGCAGCGGCCGCTACGAGGTCGGAGGCAAGCCGATCTCGCTGGCCGACATCGCATTGCCGATCTTCAACGTGGGGACGCTGACCGACCACGTGGCACCCTGGCACTCGGTCTACAAGCTGCACAACCTGACGCCGGCGGAGATCACCTTCGTGCTCACCAGCGGTGGGCACAACGCCGGCATCGTCAGCGAAATCGGCCATCCGCACCGCAGCTACCAGATCCACACCCGGCGTGCCGGTGGTCGGTACCGCTCGGCTGATGACTGGCAGGCCGCCGTGCCGGTCCGCCAAGGCTCCTGGTGGCCCGAATGGGCAGCCTGGCTGCAGGCCCGCTCCGGTGCACCGGGCAAGCCGCCGCGCATGGGCGCGGCCCGCCGCGGCTACCGGGTGCTGCAGGACGCGCCGGGTTCCTACGTACTCGAGAAATAGAGGCCTGCACACACTGGCCGGCCGGGGAGCATCGCCATCGCCGCTGGCCGGACTGCACGGATTTTCAACCATCGACCTTGAGGAAAGGGTATCAGATGACGACAGGCAACACTGCAGCGCCGCAACAACGCCAGCGCGTGGCGCTGGTCACCGGCGCACTGGGGGGGCTGGGCACGGCCATTGCCAGGGCCTTGCACGACGCGGGCCACCGGGTGCTCGCCAGCGACTTGCCCGAGCCGGACAAGGCCGAGGCCTGGCTCAAGGAACAGGCACAGGAGGGCTACGCGTTCACCTTCTACGGCGCCGATGTATCGGAGTTCGACTCCACGCAGGCGATGGCCAATCAGGTGTTTGCCGACGGCCATGAGGTCGACATCCTCATCAACAACGCCGGTATCACCCGCGATGCCAGCTTTCGCAAGCTCAGCAAGGAAGCTTGGGATGCGGTGCTGCGCACCAACCTCGACTCGCTCTTCAACGTCACCAAGCCTTTTATCGATGGCATGGTCGGGCGCGGCTGGGGCCGGGTGATCAACATCTCCTCGGTCAATGGCAGCAAGGGCCAGTTCGGCCAGACCAATTATTCCTCCGCAAAGTCGGGCATTTATGGTTTCACCAAGTCACTGGCGCTCGAAGTGGCGCGCAAGGGCGTGACGGTCAATGCCATTTCGCCGGGCTATCTGGCTACGCAAATGGTCGAGGCCGTGCCCAAGGAAGTGCTGGAAGGGCAGATTCTGCCGGGCATCCCGGTTGGACGGCTCGGCCGGCCCGAGCACATTGCGGCGCTGGTGGCCTTCGTCGCCAGCGACCTGGCCGAATACATGACCGGCAGCAACGTCGCCATCAATGGCGGGCTGCACATGTATTGAACGTGGATCCCTGACTTGACGCGCGGGGCGCCAGCGCCTGGTGCGTCAACACGTCCGTCGCCACCGCCCGCTTGGTGCATGGCGGCGCATCACCGCCACCTGCCGGACATGGATGCGGGCAGGCTGGTCATCAGCATCGGCAGCATCCATTTGGAAGGACGAGAGACATGAGCGCACCATTCGATTTCTACAAGGCCAGCCTCGAGCTATGGAGCAAGATATCCAAGGACGTGCAGGCGGGCAGCCAGCAATGGCTGGAAGAGGCCGCCAGGCTGGCCAACGAGGACATGAAGCAGACCAATGAGCAGCTGCAGCAACTGGTCAAGGACCAGAACTGGGTGGCGCTGGCGGGGCTGCCCCAGGAGGCGGCCTGGCGCACCTATACGCACCAGCTGGCAGCCTGGCAGACCGTGGTGCAGGAGCTTGCCCAGCACCAGCCCGACTTCAATACCGGCATCCAGAAAACCGTCTCGGGCTGGCAGGAGGATGCGTTGAAATCGTTCAACCAGGCTTTTGGCGCATTCCAGCAGCCGGAACTGGTGCAGAAGTTCTTCCAGCCATTGACGGCCGCCGCCGATGCTGCCAAGGCTGCCGAGAGCAAGGCCAAGAAGGGCGATTGAGACCGGAGGCCGGGCCTCGCTCCCGAGGTCCGTGCCTTGATGCGTCATACTGCACGGCAGCTCGGCCAGCTGGCTGACAGGGCGGTGCCGAAAATTGCGGCATGATCAGGCCATGCATGCCTGTTCCGGGACACCGCGCGCCGACTCTCGTCTGCCCACCGCCGCAGCGCGGGATGTGCGCGCAGACCTGTTGCGCGGCTGGGCCATCATCGGCGTGGTGGCGATCCATGCCGCTGGCCTGGTGTTGCCGGCTGCGGCCTATTTCGCGGTCAGCTACTACTTCCGCTGGGCGGTGCCCATCTTCATTTGCGCCTACGCTTTCTACGGGAGCAGGCCGGTGGCCCCCGGCGGCTATGGCGACAGTGTGCGGCAGCGCGCCTGGCGACTGGCATTGCCGCTGGTCTGCTACAGCCTGCTGTATTTCCTGGTGCTGGGCGACTGGCGTCAGCCCCACTGGCAAGGCATGCAGGCCACGCTGCTGCGCTATCTGCGCGGCGATGGCTGGGCCGGGCAGTATTTCTTCCTCATCCTCCTGCAGTTGATCGTGCTGCTGCCCTGGCTGGCGCGCTGGCGCATTCGTGGCTGGCTGCTGGGGCTGGTTCTGCTGCTCTACAGTGCCGGGCTGCAATGGCTGCCGCTGGCGTGGCAGCACTGGCCCTGGCTGCGGGCGGGCGGCGACCGGCTGCTGCCATACTGGCTGCCCTACGCCTTGTTGGGGGTTTATCTGCGCCAGAACGAGGAACGTTGGCAGGCCTGGACGGAGCGTTTGCCCGCCGGTGCGGCTGGTGCCTTGCTGCTGTTGGTGCCTTTGTGGCTGTCACTGAACCATGACATCGACTGGCCCACCGGGCCGTACCTGCTGCCAGCCGTGCCCCTGGTCGCCGCAGGGGTGTACGTGCTGCATCGGCGCGCCCTGGCAAGCATGGCGAGCTCGCGCGTGGCGGCGCCGCTGGCCTGGCTCGGGCGCTATTCGCTGGTGGTGTTCTGCCTCAACCCTTTGTTCGTCCATGGCTTGCAGCAGGCCTGGCCGGCAGATGTGCGGCAGGTTTGGGCCGCAACGCTGCCCCTGCCGCTGGCAGCGCTGTTGGCACTGGCCGTGGTGCTGGGCATCTGCCTGCTGGCCAGTCTGGTCGGTGCCTGGATGCGGCGCTTCGCGCTGTTGAGGTCATTGGCTGCTTGAAAGGCACTCCCTTTCCCAGGTTGCTGCGAGCGGGGTGGGAAGAGCGTCCGCCCCGCCTCAGGACAACAGCTGCCGCAGCACGTAGGGCAGGATGCCGCCGGCGCGGTAATAGTCGACTTCGATCGGCGTGTCCACGCGCAGTGTCACCGTCACCTCCTCGGTGCTGCCATTGGTGCGGGTAATGCGCACGATGGCATCGCTTTGCGGCTTGAGCTCGGGGTGAACCAGGATGTCCACGGTTTCGCTGCCATCGAGCTGCAGGCTCTGCCATGAATCATTGCCCTTGAACTGCAGCGGGATCACGCCCATGCCGACCAGGTTGGAGCGGTGGATGCGCTCGAAGCTGCGCGCCACCACGGCCTTGATGCCGAGCAGCTGCGTGCCCTTGGCCGCCCAGTCGCGGCTGGAACCGGTGCCGTATTCCTCGCCGGCAAAGATCACCGTGGGCAGGCCATCGGCGATGTACTGCATGGCCGCGTCGTAGATAGCCAGCTTCTGGCCCTTGTGCGCGCCATCGCCCTGGTAGAGGGTCAGTCCGCCTTCCTCGCGCGAGCCGTCCGCGGCGGGTGGCAGCATCAGGTTCTTGATGCGCACGTTGGCAAAGGTGCCGCGCATCATCACCTCGTGGTTGCCGCGCCGCGAGCCGTAGCTGTTGAAGTCCTGCTTCATCACGCCATGCGCCTTGAGCCAGATGCCCGCCGGCGAGCTTTCCTTGATGGAGCCGGCCGGCGAGATGTGGTCGGTGGTGATGGAGTCGCCAAACAGTGCCATGATGCGCGCACCTGCCACCGCGGCGCCAGGCTGGTCGCCATGCGCGGCGCTGTGCGTATCGCTGCCGTCGAGGGAGAAGTCCTTGAAGAAGGGCGGCTCGGCGATGTAGGTGCTGGTCGGCCAGGAGTAGGTCTCGCCGGCCACGCCGGTGATCTTCTCCCACAGCTTGCCAGGTTCCTTGCGCACTTTCGCGTAGTTCTTGCGGAAGGCCTTGGCGTTCATCGCGTACTTGAGCAGCTTGTAGACCTCGTCGCTGCTGGGCCAGATATCGCCCAGGTAGACGTCGCGGCCCTTGTCATCCTGGCCCACCGGCTCGGTCATCAAGTCCTTGAGCACGGTGCCGGCAATCGCATAGGCCACCACCAGCGGGGGGCTGGCCAGGAAATTGGCTTTGATGTTGGGGTGGATGCGGGCTTCGAAGTTGCGGTTGCCCGAGAGCACTGCGGCGCATACCAGGTCGTCCTTGACGATGGTTTCGTTGAACTCCGGGCGCAGGTCGCCGGCATTGCCGATGCAGGTCGTGCAGCCGTAGCCGGCCAGGTCGAAGCCGAGCTTTTCCAGGTACTTGAGCAGGCCTGCCTTCTCAAGGTATTCGGTGACGATGCGCGAGCCCGGCGCCAGCGAGGTCTTGATGTGCGGCTTGACGCGCAGACCCTTCTTGACGGCTTTCTTGGCCAGCAGGCCGGCGGCCAGCAGCACGCTGGGGTTGGACGTATTTGTGCAGCTGGTGATGGCGGCAATCAGCACATCGCCATTGCCCAGCGTGATGTCGCTCTCGCGATGGGCCGGCAGGCTGCAACTGTCCTCCACCGCGATGTCTATGGAAGGCTTGTTGGCCACCATCTCGGCCTTGTTGCGCTCGGCGCCGGCGGCCACCGGCCGGTCGGTGGGCAGCCCGACCGGGCGGCCGTCCACACAATCACCGCCGCTGGCCCAATAGCGTGCATGCAGGCGCTCGGAGTCCTGGTTGAAGCCGCTCTCGGTCGGCGGCTTGCTGAAGAGCTCGGTGAAGGTGCTCTTGACCTTGCCCAGCTCGATGCGGTCCTGCGGTCGCTTGGGGCCGGCGAGGCTGGGAGTGACGTCGCCCAGGTCAAGCGTGACGACCTGCGAGTAGTCGATGCTGCCGGCCTTGGGAACGCCAAAGAGCTTCTGCGCCTTGAAGTAGGCCTCGAAGGCTTCGATTTCCTCCTTGGTGCGGCCGGTGCCTTCGAAGTACCCGAGGGTCTTCTCATCGACCGGGAAGAAACCCATGGTAGCGCCATACTCGGGCGCCATGTTGGCGATGGTGGCACGGTCGGGCACCGTGAGGCTGGCCGTGCCCTCGCCGAAGAATTCGACGAACTTGCCCACCACCTTCTGCTGGCGCAGGATCTCGGTCACTGTCAGCACCAGGTCGGTAGCGGTCACGCCCTCGCGCAGCCGGCCCTTGAGCTCGAAGCCGACCACGTCGGGCGTGAGGAAGTAGAGCGGCTGGCCCAGCATGGCCGCCTCGGCCTCGATGCCGCCCACGCCCCAGCCGACCACGCCGATGCCATTGATCATGGTGGTATGACTGTCGGTGCCCACCAGCGTATCGGGGTAGTAGACCTCCTCGGCCGTCTTGTGAACGCCACGAGCAAAGAATTCGAGGTTGACCTGGTGCACGATGCCGAAGCCAGGAGGCACCACGCCGAAGGTCTTGAAGGCCTGCATGCCCCATTTCATGAAGGCGTAGCGCTCCTGATTGCGCTGGAATTCCAGCTTCATGTTCAGGTCCAGCGCGTCCTTGGTGCCGTAATAGTCGACCATGATGGAGTGGTCGACCACCAGATCCACCGGCACCAGCGGCTCGATCTTCTCGGGACTCTTGCCCAGGCTGGCGGCGACGCTGCGCATTGCCGCCAGGTCGGCCAGCAGCGGCACGCCGGTGAAATCCTGCAGCACCACGCGGGCGAGCACGAAGGGAATTTCATCGGTGCGCTTGGCCTTGGGCTTCCAGTTGGCGAGTTGCCTGACATGCGCGTCGGTGATTCGGATGCCATCGTGATTGCGCAGCACGGACTCGAGCACGATGCGGATCGAGACCGGCAGGCGGGCGACATTCGGGTAGATCTTGGCCAGTTCCGGCAGCGAATAGAACTGACCGGTGCGTCCGGAGGCCGTGCGGAAGCGTTTGCGGGTGGTTGCCAGGGGAGGCTTGGCGCTGCTGCGCGGCGTCGCGGCTCGGGCGGCTGGTTTGGTGGCGGTGTTCATCACGACCTCCTTGTCATCATGGTGGTGTATGGTTCATTGGATTCGCACAGGGCACGCCACGAGCGGACGGAACCGGACCCGGCAGGCCTTCTCGGTATCTTACCGTTACCCTCTGGTTTGTGCTTTGCCAATGCAGCCACGGGAGGCGATTGGGGCGATTTCGGGGACACCTCCTACAAAGATGGTGCTGCGCCTGGAATGCGGGGGCGCGCTGTCTTCGCCGGCCTCACAGGCTTGACAGCGCGAAAGTGGCGGCGGGCGTATCATCGCGGCCTTTGTCCCGTCCTCGCCCTTGCTACAGCCCTGCAACCATCCCACCGCCTGAGCACCGCCATGCCATCTGCCATTGCCGCCGACGATGAGGTTCGGCTCGGCGTTCTATACGCTGTGCTGGCCTTCAGTGCCTGGGGTTTCATGACCATCTACTGGAAATGGGTGGCCTGGATGCCCAGTGGCCAATTGATTGCCTATCGGGTGCTCTGGACATTCGTGCTGATGCTGCCGCTGCTGTCGGCGCTGCGGGGCTGGCGTCAGCTGGGCCATGCGCTGCGCCAGCCCCGGGTGATGCTGGTGCTGAGCCTGACGGCGGCGCTGATCTCGGTCAACTGGCTGACCTTTGTCTGGGCCGTCACGCATGCCCATGTGGTGCAGGCGAGTCTGGGCTATTTCATCAATCCGCTGCTCAATGTGCTGCTCGGCGTCATCGTGCTGCACGAACGCCTGCGGCCGGCGCAATGGCTGGCAGTGGCACTGGCAGTGCTGGGAGTGTGCTGGCAGGTCTGGGCATTGGGTGTGGTGCCGTGGATCGCACTGTTGCTGGGCGGCACCTTCGCAGTCTATGGCCTGTTGCGCAAATTCACGCCCGTCTCGGGCATGGTCGGACTGGGCATCGAGACCATGCTGATCTTTCCGGTGGCCTTGCTCTACCTGCTGTGGGTGAGCGGCCGGCCCGAAGCGGTGCCACTGGGCAGCCACGGCTTGGGTGGGGCCGTGCTGGTCATGCTCTCCGGTGTGATCACCGCCGCGCCGCTGCTGTGGTTTGCCAATGCGGCGCAGCGCTTGCGTTTGTCGACACTGGGCTTTTTCCAGTACCTGGCGCCAAGCCTGCAACTGATGCTGGGGGTCTTCGTCTACCACGAGGATTTCACCCGGCAGCACCTGATCAGCTTCGGCCTGATCTGGATCGCATTGCTGGTTTACTCGATCGACACCGTGTACACGGTGCGGCAGAACCACCGTCTCAGAACCTGCCCGTGATTCGCCCTCGCCGCCAGCGGACGATGGGCATGGCCGTGCCGGATGCATGGCATGGCTGTTGCCTTTCGATACGCGGTTGGCTTGGGGTGAAGTGGATAGAATAAAAATCACTATCGTTGATTCATCCATTCCCCTGGCATGTCCTCTCCCGCCTCGCTGACGCCGGCTTTGCTGGCGCACTATGAAGAGTTGGTGACGTATGTGCACAAGCGCTTCCCCGCACATGACTTCGCCCGCGATGTCATTCATCAGGTGTGTCTGCAGCTTCTGCACAGTCCACCCGACGAAGAGGTAAGGGCGCCGCTGGCCTATCTGCGCCGGATGTCGCTGCACCGGGCGCTGGACTGGTGCCGTGCCAGGACCCGCAGCCAGGCCTGGCTGGACTATGTGGAGGCCCCGCCGGATAGCCGCAGCCATGACGAGGATGGCGCCTGCCTGCTGGATTTCCAGCAGCAGCTGCAGGCCTTGGTCGACATCATCGAGGCCTTGCCGCCGCGGCCGCGGCAATGTTTTCTGCTGCACCGCATCCATGGCATGGAGCAGGCTGACATCGCCAATCAGACCGGCATCAGCCGCGCTGCCGTGGCCCAGCATGTGCGCACCGCCACGCAGCGCATCTGCCGCGACTGGGCGCCGGCACGTCATCTGGCCTCCGGGCGGCTTGATGCCGGCGCTGCCCGCGCCAACGCAGGCAGCACGTGATGCCCGCGAAGTCGATGACTCCGCCGCCCGCGCAGGGCAAACAGCGCGATGCGGTACCGGGCGTCGAGGATTTGGCCGAGGCGCTGCGCCAGCGCTTTCCTTCGAAGGATGAATTGCTGGCCGAGGCGCGTGCCCAGACCGAGGCGCAGGCGAGGCGGCACCGGCAACTCAAGAGGGCTGCCGGCGGCATGCTGTCGGTGGCTGCGCTGGCCGCCCTGTGGTGGGCAGATCCGGTCTTGCAGCGCCAAGAATTGAGTGCCGCCTTGGGGGCACAGGTTCGCCATACCATGGATGATGGCAGCGCCATCGTCCTCAATACCGACAGCGCGCTGACCTTGGAGCAGCGCCTGCGCACCCGCAGCTTGGTGCTTCAGCGGGGTGAGGCCGCGTTCACGGTGGCGCCGGGCTGGCGTCCCTTCATCGTGCGCAGCGGTGACATCCGGGTGCGCGACATCGGCACGGCCTTTACGGTTCGGCAGATCAAGGGCGACACGCGGGTCGTTGTGCTCGAGGGGATGGTGGAGGTCTCGCCATGGCCGGGCGCCGGACAGCTGGCGCAGGCAGGGACTGTGAGCTTGCATGCCGGGCAAGGCCTGCTGGCCGGTTCATCCGTGCCTGGCTCCTATGCCATGGAGCGCGTGGATGCGCTTGCCGCAGGTGCGTGGCGGCAGGGGCGGCTGGTTTTCAATGGCACGCGGCTGGATGAAGTCGCAGCGGAAGTCCAGCGCTACCGTGGCGGAGCCGTCCACATCGAAGGAGGGGATGTCGCGCAGCTGCGCGTCTCGGGCGTGTATGACATTGATCGCATCGAAGCCCTGCTCGACGCACTGCCGCAGGCGCTGCCGGTGCAGGTCAGCCGCAGGGCAGATGGCGGGGTGACGATAGCCGCGGCACGTTCCAGGCCAGCCACGAGCGATCGGCGGTTGAAAAAAAACAGGTAATAGTTTGTAACCAGACCTCACATCCGGCACGGCGCATACGCCATGGGTCATGGAGGCCTTGCAGTACTGGTCATCGCCAGCATGCAGCGGCCGTATGCAGTCACCCAAGCTCAGCATCTCACCCAACCGGAGATACCCCGTGCCCATTCCCGCCCATCTTCCGCGTGCGCTGTCGGCCGTGCCTTTGCGCATGCGTGCAGGCATGCTCGCTACGTCGGCCATTCTGGCCTTGTCCGCCCATGCGCAAAGCGGTGTCTCGGCCATCAGCATCCCGCCCCAGCCGCTGGGGCAAGCCATCAATGCGCTGGCGCTGCAGACCGGTGCGCGCATCATTTATTCGACCGAGCTGACCGAGCAAAAGACGGCGCCGGCGGTTGCCGGAACACTGACGGTGAGGCAGGCGCTGGATCAGTTGCTGGCGGGCAGCGGTCTGGTGGCCGATGTGCAGGGGGCAGAAGTGGTGGTGCGCAAGGCGGCGGCGCCAGCCCGGCCGGAAGCGAGTGCGGCTTTGCCCGAGGTGGCGGTGACTGCCGCCGGCTATGCGTCGGCCGAAACCTATGGCACGGGTTCCTACACCAGTGGCTCCACCAACACCGCCACGGGCCTGGCCCTGTCGATCCGGGAGACGCCGCAATCGGTGAGCGTGATCACCAGCCAGCGCATGCAGGACCAGGGGCTGACGCAGTTGACCGACGTGGCCGCGCAAACAGCGGGCCTGACGGTGAGCCAGGGCGGCAACGTCGGCTCGGACAGCTCGCCCATTTATTCGCGTGGTTTCCAGGTCGACAACTACATGGTCGACGGCGTCAAGCTGCTCAATTCCTACTCCAGCATCTTCCAGAGCCAGGACATGGCGCTGTACGACCGTGTCGAGATCGTGCGTGGCGCCTCCGGCCTGATGAACGGTGCCGGCAAGCCTGGCGCGACGATCAACCTGGTGCGCAAGCGCCCGCTCCGGGACTTTGCCGCGTCGGCCAATGTCGAGCTGGGATCGTGGCGCTACCGCCGGCTCGATGCCGACATCTCCGCACCGCTCAACCAGTCCGGCAGCGTGCGCGGGCGCCTTGTGGCCGCGGTGCAGGATGCCGATTCGTACATTGACCGGCTGGAGGAGGACCGCAAGGTGCTCTATGGCGTGATCGAGACCGATCTGGGACCGGCCACCGTGCTGCGCGCCGGTGCCAGCAAGCAGCGCCATGACTCCACGGGCCATGCGCGCGGCGGCCTGCCGGCCTACTACAGCGATGGCTCACGCACCCATTGGAGCCGCTCGGATTCGGCCGCGCCCAGCTGGGCCTATTCCAGGCGCCACAGCACCTCGGCCTTTGCGGAGCTTGAGCATGTCTTCAGCAATGACTGGCAGATCAAGGCCAGCCTCTCGCGCACCAAGACGGATTCCGACGAACTGGTCGGTTACGCCAGCGGCGGCAATCCGGACCGAGCCACCGGCGCGGGGGTGTCGATCTGGGCCACCCACTGGGTCTACACCCCCAGGCAGGATGTGCTTGATGTGAGCGCCAATGGCCAGTTCAGCCTGCTGGGCCGTCAGCACGACCTGGCCCTGGGTGCCACGCTGGCCCGCAGCGAGCATTCGGATCCCGCCTACACCAACTGGTCGCATGCCGGCTGGAGCGGCGCGGTGCCCGACATCTTCGACTGGGATGGCACCTACCCGGCCGAGCCGTACAACCCGTCGGTTGGCTACGGCGGTGCCAAGGACCGCAGCAATGGCATATTTGCGTCGCTGCGCCTGCGCCCGAGCGATGCCTTCTCGGTGATTCTCGGCACCCGCGTGGCCGACTGGAGGCGCGAGACCAGCAGCCACCGCTATGCGACGGGCCTGACCACCGTCACCAAACGGCAGGAGACCGGCGAGGTCATTCCGTTCGCCGGCCTGGTCTACGACTTCAGTCCGCATTGGTCCGCCTATGCCAGCTACACGACGATTTTCGAGCCGCAAAGCCTCAAGACCGCAACGGGCGATTACCTCGATCCGCTGATGGGCAATACCTATGAGGCCGGGATCAAGGGCGCCTTCTATGACGATCGGCTCAATATCGGCGCCGCCATCTACCAGACACGCGAGGACAACAAGGGCATTGCCATCACCGACGTGTATGCGCCGGACGGCTCGCAGGCCTATGAGTCGGTCGCCGGCGCGAAAAGCCGTGGCATCGAGCTGGAGGTGGCGGGGCTGCTGCGGCCGGGCTGGGAGATGTCGGCCAGTTTCTCCAGAAACATCACCACGGACCGCGATGGCGAACGGCTCAACACCAATGTTCCGCAGAACACCGCCAAGCTCTTTACCAGCTACCGCCTTCAGGGCATTGGCAATGGACTGACCATCGGCGGCGGTCTGCGCTGGCAGAACGCCATCTACACCGACGGCCTGGGGCCCAACCGGGACCAGCGCTTCGTGCAGCCGTCCTACGCGGTGGTGGACTTGATGGCGCGCTACAGCGTCAGCAAGAACGTGGTGGCCTCCATCAACATCAGCAATTTGTTCGACAAGCACTACTACACCAGTACAGGCAACAGCTACTACGGCGCGCCGCGGGGCGTGCGTGCCGGCCTGAACGTGCAGTTCTGAGCTTGACTGGGTTGGGCACTGGAGCGAAACCCAGGTTCGCTGGCGCAGCGGCCCGAGCCCGGGCCTTTTGAAACCTGTTCATTTTTTCATCTTTGTTTTTTCATCTTTGTTCGCATGCAAAGGATCGCCATGACCGTCTCTTCCTTCTCCACGAAATGCCCGCTGCAATTGGGCATGTTGGCTGCGGTGCTGCTGTTGTCAGGCTGCCAGACTGCGGCACCGGCGCACCAGGCTGCCGCATCCGGTGCGCAGGCTGTGCTGGCAACTGCGCCGCAACTGCGTCAGGATGCCTTCAAGGGCATCTACGAAATCACGAGCACCGCCGATGGCGCCTCGGTGTTCGTGGCCAGCATCAACGGCTTCGATCGCCAGAATGCCGGCTTCGTCCACCGCCTCGACGCCCGCACGCTGCAAACCGTGCAGACCATCCAGGTGCCGCGTCGTGCCTTTGCGCTGGGCCTGAACAACACCACGCAAACGCTCTACGTTGGCAACACCATGGAAGGCTCGCTCTCGGTGGTGGATGCCGGGAGCGGCATCGTCAAGGGCGTGATCCAGCTGGCGCAGCCCCAGAAGAATGATCAGGGCGAGGAATCCTTCGCGCACACCCGCAAGGTCATCGCCGACGAGACGCACAACCGCGTGTTCGTCACCAGCCCCGGCCAGCCAGGGCTGGTGTGGATCGTCGATGGTGCGACGAACACGCTCACCCACACCATCACCAGCGATGGCATCTGGACGGCCGGCGCGGCGTATGACCCGCTAGGCAATCGGCTGTATGTCAGCCAGGGCGGCGTGCATGAGATCCTCGCCATCGATCCGGACAGCGGCAAGGTGGTGCAGGCCTTGAGCACCGGTGACAGCAAGGCCAACACGGCAGAGGCATCGAGGCACTTCTTCATCAACCTGGCCATCGACGTGAAAGGCCAGCGCCTGTTTGCCGCCGACGGCAACACCAACCAGCTCTATGTGGCCGACATTGCCAGCGGGCAGTTCGTGCGGACCGTGCCGGTGGGCGGTGTCGGCACGTTGGATGTGATCTACAACGCCCGGCGCAATGAAGTGGTGGCAAGCCACCGGGGCGCAACGCACGGCCAGCCCGATGGCACGGGAGGGGTCACGGTGTTCGATGGCAGCACCTTTGCGGTGAAGCGGCGCTTCGAGCTGCCGGTGCATCCCAACAGCCTGGCCCTGTCACCCGATGGCCAGACGCTGTATGTGACGGTCAAGGCCCCGCATGGTGAGCAGCACGCGGCTTTCCGCAAGGACGGACTTGACAGCGTGGTGCGGATCGACTTGCGCTGATGCGCTCTGAATGCCGCTTTGCAGGTTCCAAGCCAGCTCGAATGCGGACTGGATTGATGTCGCCGCAGGCTACAAGGCTGGCTGAGGCACGGGCTGTGGCGCCGTGCGGCCCCTTCGCGCTTCCTTCACTGTTGTTTGCGTCTGCGCAGCCTGTGCCACGGGAGATGTCAACGGCTCCAGCGGACGGCGAAAATCGGCCGGCGTCGGGTTCAGGCTTGCCGTGCGCACATGCTTGTTGCTGATGAACCAGAGCTCGTCGCGGTCGTTCGAGAGGATCAGATAGGCCTCGGCAGTTTCCGATGGCGTGTGCAGGCCCAGCACCCGATACGCGGTTTGTGCATTGAAGCCGCTTTGCAGCGGGTAGGGCTTGGGGCCGTCGTGCAACTGCTGGATGCGCACATAAAGCCCGGTTTCGATTGTCACCATGAATATGATCCCTTCTGTCGGCAGCGTTCGCTTGGAGCCAGTTCACCCATGGTGCTCGCTCCCAGGGCGTCAGGCTGTCAGCCATTGCCGTCAGGCAGGGGATGGATATTCCTACGATCCTACGCAGCGAGCCCTGCACCCGTTGCTGGTGTGCTGCGTTGATTGACTAATCAACTCACTGGAGGGCAGGCAGTTTGTCCAACTGGTGAATGGCTTCGATGTTGCAGTCGATCGGCCAGCCGCTGGCGCTGCGGCTCTTGAGTCGGTCGAAGCGGGTGAGGGCGCCGGCGGTGCTGGTGTAGCCGAGGTGGTTGGCAAAGGCCAGCTCATCGCAGTCGATGTCGGTCCTGATCAGGTATTGCTTGCCAGGGCCGTTGTCGATGAGGACGTGGCGCTTGTCCAGATAGCTCCAGCCGGAGATGCCGAACGAGGGAATGCGCTGGATGCTCTCACCGATCTGCAGATGCTGCTTCTGCAGGCGTTCCTCGATGCTGACTTCGGGTGCGTTGCCAGCGGTGCTGGCGCAGGCCGCCAGCATGGTGGCCACTGCCGCGACGCAACCCAGCAGCAGGGCATTGCGGGTCGAGGCAGATGCCTGTTCCATGGCTGTCCCCGTCATCGCTGTCTCTTTCATGGTTTTTTCTCCTGGCGTGCCCAACGGCTGGTCGATATCGGCATTCGATGATGGCACTGAATGGAATGCGAATCAATTTTAATTTTTGACGAAGCAGCTGTGGTTGCACACAAAGCCCTTCCGTTCCGCAGCTTTGCGTCGGACCTGAACCATCAACGTTTCATGCCGTGCCGCATGTTCACCAGGTTCACCAAGCCCGCCAGGCCCGGCACCGCCTTGACATTGCGGAGGGATCGCAATTCAAAGGGTTTCACTCGCTGCGGGCAGGGAGCGTTTTCCTTGGCGCGCCATGGCTTCTTCACAGGCATGGATCAGCCACTCGCACTGGGCGGCCAGTCGCGAGGCTTCCTGCGCGCTCGGGTCTCCCGGGCCGGGCCGGCGGGCCGAACGGCTGCTCACCAACGCCAGGCAGGAGCGAGCCTCGTTGGCCGCGCTGGCGTAATCGCCCCGGGTGTAGTGCTGCATGGCGCGCACCAGCGCCTGGTAGGACGCCACTTCGCGTTGGTGGCGGCGCCACACACGTGCTTCCAGCGGCATCTGCCAGATCTTGCTGGCCGTGTGCATGGCGAGAAACACCAGCACCGTCAAAGCCAGCCAGGCCAGCAACAGCAGGTTCAGTGACAGGTCGACGCGGTAGGGGTACCAGAACAGCGTCACAGTGGCGCGGTTGTCGCCCAGGAAGAGCGCCGCTGCGACGGCGCCGCAGAACAGGATCAGAAGCCAGATGGCGCTGCGCATCAGCCGGCCTCCACCCAGGTCATGGGGCGATACAGCGCCTGGCCAGGCTCCGGCCAAGGGACCAGTGCCGGTGCGCGGCTTTGCGGGCCGTTGAGGTCTTCCGCCTCTGGTTCAGCCGTTGTGTCGCCATCGCTGATGGAGGCGCCGGCAGGTGCAGCGAAAGCTGGCTGGCGACTGGCGTGCACGGCGGCGATGGCCGCCAGGGTGTCCGTGATGGCGGGAGTCTCGACCGCCTGGATGTGCTCCTGCAGCTGCCGCAGGGTCTGCAGCGCATGGCGGGTGCGCGGTGCGCCGGTGTCGTAGTACTTGAGCAGCAGCGCCTGCACGGTGGCAAGGTCTGCGCGGGCCGAGGCCGTCTGGCGCGCCAGCAGGCCCATGCGGGCATTCATCAACTGCAGGCGCAGGTTCTCCCGCAGGAAGAAGGCCTGTTCGACCGTCAGCAGCGCTGCGTCGGGGTGGTCGATGCGCTGCACGCGCACCAGATCCGAGACGCCGCCGCGCATGCTGCTCCAGATCCGGTGCATCCACCCGGGGTGGACGGGGACAGCGCCATCGCCACTGGCCGTGCTGGCTGCGGATTCCGTGGCACCGGCTGCGGCGTCGCTCGCTGCAGTATCTCCGGCAGCGGTGGCGGGGGTCACTTCCGGACTGGCGGTGGCGCGATTGGAGGGCGTGCCCACGGCATTGCTCAGCGGCAGTTGCTCGAGTTGCAGCAGCAGGCTGTCGATGCGTCCGAGCAGGCCCGCCGTATCGGTCACGGCGGTGCTGGTCAGGCGCGCCAGATCGCGTTCGATGGCCGCATGCACTGGCAGCAGGCGCGGTTGGTCGAGCCGGTCGAAGCGCTGGCTGGCATTGCGCAGCGCGGCAATCAGCGGGTCGGCGAGGCCCGTCAACTGGGCCTGTTGCTGAGCCAGCCGCAGCGAGGCCTCGATATCCACCAGCATTGCCTCGTCATGGTTGCGCGAGAGCTCGAAGGCCAGTTGCTCCAGGTGCGAGCGCTGCAGCGTGTATTCATTGATGCGCACTTCGCTGAGCTTGGCGCGTGCGGCGGCATCCTGCGCCAGTTCCTGCGCCTGCTGGGCCAGCGTGCGAGCCTCGATGGCCTGGGTCTGCGTCACTGCCGACTGGGTCGCCAGCTGCTCCTGGATGTGGTTGAGCCGCTTCCATTGCGAATAGGCCAGCAGCAGTGCGATGCTGGCCCCGGCCATCAGCAGCCAGGTGCCCCAGGCGGGCAGCACCACCGGCCTGCGCCAGCGGTCGATGAGCTGATGCAGTTGCAGCGGCGGGGCGTGGTCGTTGGAGGGCTGGTCCACAGTGTCGGTCGGGGCAGGAATGTTCAGGGCAGGGATTTTATCGCCAGGGCCACATCCTGCGGTGTGGGGCGGCTCTCGCGCGCAGTACCGAAGCCCAGCGCACGGGTTTTTTGCACGATGCGTGCATGCGTGGCAATGGCGCGGTGCGCCGCCCAGTCATGCCCGGGCAGCAGTAGCGCCAGGTGGTGCAGCGCCTCGGAACTGCTGAACACCCAGACCTTGCGCTGCGCCGCGGCCGCGCTGGCCAGCGCGCGTTGATGCGCGCTCCAGGATGGGCAGATACGACGGTAGACGGCCAGCAGCTCGACCTCGGCACCGCGCTGGCGCAGCGCCTGGCTGAGCCAGTCACGCCCATGTCCGGCCAGAGGTTGGGCAAGTGCGGGCGTTGCGGCTGTGTCGGCGGCATTGGCCGTATCGGCCGCGTTGCCATCGAGCCCGCGCACGATCAGTACGCGACTTCCCTCGCCGATCTGGCCCTCAACCTGCTGCCACAGGGCTTCGGAATCGAACTGGCCAGCTTCCACACGGGGCTGATCGATGGCGCCCGCTGGCAGGCCCAGGGCCAGCAGGGCTTGCGCGGTGCCTGGCCCTGGGGCCCACAGGCGAGGCACGCGCCGGGCAGGGCCGCTGCCAGCCGAACCGGCATCGGGAACCGGGTGCGCCTGCCACAGTGCCAGCCAGCGCCGCAGCCGCGCGGGTTGCCAGAAGTGCTGCACGGCGCTGCCGCTGACGTGCATGATGGCATCCCATTGGTCGATCCCCTCGTCAATGCGTTGCTGCGCCTCGTTGAAAGCCGGCCCTTGCATGGGCTGGATCTCGATCAGCGGCAGGTTCTCGGCGCGCACGCCGAACTGCCCGAGCGCAGCCAGCCAGGCTTCGGCCTGGTGTGCCGGACGGGTGAGAATGGCTTGAGGGGGAGTTGCGTGGATGGCGGGAGGCATGAAGCGTGCATCTGCCGCCGGCAAGGGCACTGGCTTGGCCTGGCGCCGGCCTGTCACAGCCATGCCGCACAGGCACCTGGAAGGAAGAAGGGTGACGAGCCTGACCCCGGCACTGACTACGCAGTTAGGGCTGCTTGGTTCCCCACCTGACCCGGTTGGCTGTTTCACCATGCGGGGAGGCCCGTCACCGGCGATTGTAGTGCATGTGGCCTTTGCTCCTGCCGAATCTCCCGCCGAAGGAGCGGCTGCAGACCCGCCTGTGGGTACAATCCGCGCATGTCCTATCTGGTACTCGCGCGCAAATATCGCCCCCACAACTTCGAGGAAATGGTGGGACAGGAGCATGTCGTCAAGGCGCTCTCGAATGCGCTGGAGCAGCAGCGGCTGCACCACGCCTACCTGTTCACCGGCACGCGCGGGGTGGGCAAGACCACCGTCTCGCGCATTCTGGCCAAGTCCCTCAACTGCCAGGGCGCGGACGGGCAGGGTGGCATCACCGCGCATCCCTGCGGCATCTGCCAGGCCTGCCGCGACATTGATGCCGGCCGCTTTGTCGACTACACCGAGCTCGACGCGGCCTCGAACCGGGGCGTCGAGGAAGTGCAAAGCCTGATGGAGCAGGCGGTCTACAAGCCGGTGCAAGGGCGCTTCAAGGTCTTCATGATCGACGAAGTGCACATGCTTTCGAACACCGCCTTCAACGCCATGCTCAAGACACTGGAGGAGCCGCCCGAGTATCTGAAATTCGTGCTGGCCACCACCGATCCGCAGAAGGTGCCGGTGACGGTGCTCTCGCGCTGCCTGCAGTTCAACCTGCGCCCGATGGCGCCGGACACGATTGCCGAGCATCTGGGCCATGTGCTGCAGAAGGAATCCGTCACACACGACCGCGCCAGCCTGCAACTGCTCGGACGCGCTGCGCGCGGCTCCATGCGCGATGCGCTCTCGCTGACCGACCAGGCCATCGCATTTGGCAATGGCGCCTTGCAGGAAACGGTGATCCGCCAGATGCTGGGCGTGGTGGACAAGCGCTACATCCTTGACCTTATCGCCGCATTGGCGGCCGCTGACGGCCAGCGCGTCGTCGAACTGTGTGACGGCCTGCGCCGCGAAGGTATCGCCGCCGCCTCCGTGCTGGAAGACCTGGCCTTGTCGCTGCAGAAAATGGCCTTGTACCAGAACGTGCCTGCCCAGGCGAGCGCTGCCGAGGCCGAGCAGGACGCCGACGTGCGCCGCCTCCTGGAGCTGGCGGGACAGTTGCCGCCTGACGAGACCCAGTTGCTCTACAGCTTCTGTCTGAAAGGCCGCGAGGAACTTGGCCTGGCCCCCGACGAGCATGCCGGCCTGGTGATGGTGCTGCTGCGCCTGCTGGCCTTCAAGGCACCGCCCGGTTCGGTGGCTGCTGTACCGGCGGCGTCCGCACCAGCTGCGGCGACGGCAGGCCATGGCGGTGATGCAGCCAATGCGGCAAGCGTTGCGAGCATGGCTGGAGAGACCGAGGCAAACGCCGCGGCCCCAGCCCGCATGCAAGGCAGCGAAGAAGAAGCACGGCCTGCGTCGCCGACTGGACCCGGGCCATCGGCGGCGGCAGACGCGGAGGTGCCGGTCGCCACAGTCGCCAAGACCATCGATGCGGCAAGCCATGCAAGCAGCGCAGACAAGGCCGAGCAGCCGACCACAGCCGGAGGTGCCGGGGCCGCCACAAGACCGCGGCCCATCGCGGCGGCGCCGGCAATGCCTGCGGCGATGACCGGGGCAGAAGATACCCCGCCCTGGGAAGATGTGCGGCCGCCAACGGTTCCGGTTCGACCCGAGCGCATGGCCGCAACGCCTGTGGCAGAGGCGCATGCCAATGGGCCCGCCGCGATTCCTGCCCAGGAAACGCCTGCAACGCCTGCGGAGCCCACGCAGCCGGTGCAGCCAGTGCCGAATTTCGCCGCTGAAACCGACATCGAAACTGCCCAACCCGCCGCGCAACCTGTTTCCGTCGCGGTGCTGCCGCAGGCCGACCAGCCGCTGGCCCACTGGTGGCTGGCGCTGGTGCAGCAGCTCAATGCGGATGGTCAGCTGGTGGCCCTGGTGCGCGAACTGGCCTTGCAATCGGAACTGCAAAGCCGCAGCGACCAGGGCATGGTGCTGCGCGTGGCCAACCAGACGCTCAACAACGAATCGTTGCGTGGCAAGCTGCAGAAGGTGCTGCAGCTTGCGGGCGCGCTGTCCGGCAGCCTGTCTCTGGAGCCGGGTGCCGTCGAGCGCAGTCCGGCGCAATTGCTCGAGGCGCAGAAAAACCTCAGCCATGAAATTGCCCGCACGATCGTGGAGAATGACCCGAGCGTGCAGTGGCTGCGTAACAACCTGGGGGCCGAAATCGTGCCGGGCAGCATCCAGCCCGTCGCCGTCCAGTTGCCGCCTGCCATGTGACCCTATGGCCATGTGACTTGTGACAACAAACCGGCATGCCGGCGCGGTGGCGTTCCATCCCCATCCGCCCGCGATCCCGCCAGTACCATGGCGCCGGCGGGCCCCGCATCACGCTTTACCAACATTCAGAAGAAGGAAACACCCATGTTCAACAAAGGACAAATGGCCGGTCTGCTCAAGCAAGCGCAGGCCATGCAGGACAACCTGAAGAAGGCCCAGGAAGAGTTGGCCAATATCGAGGTCGAAGGCGAATCGGGCGCCGGCTTGGTCAAGGTGCTGATGACCGCCAAGCACGATGTCAAGCGCGTCACCATCGACCCCAGCCTGCTTGAGGATGACAAGGACATGCTGGAGGATCTGGTCGCCGCTGCCTTCAACGCGGCCGTGCGCAAGGCCGCCGAGGTCGAGCAGGAAAAAATGGGCAAGCTCACCTCCGGCATGGGCGGTCTTGGTGGCCTGGGCGGTTTGGGCGGCATGAAGCTGCCGTTCTGATGCCCCATTGTCCGCACACCGGGGGCCGTAGCCAGTGTGGCTTGCCGGCGCCCTTGGCATGCCAATCTTTATCGCATGGCGATCCACGTGGCTTCTGATACCCAAAGCGTCGATGGTCTGGTGCAGGCGCTGCGCATTCTGCCGGGCGTCGGCATCAAGTCGGCCGCCCGCATGGCCTACCATCTGTTGCAGCATGATCGCGAGGGCGCGCAGCGGCTGGCCGCCTCGTTGCAGGCGGCGGTGCGGAACGTGCGCCATTGCGAGAGTTGCAACACCTTCACCGAGCAGCCGATCTGCCAGACCTGTGCCGACCCGGGCCGTGACCGCAGCCGCCTGTGTGTGGTCGAGACACCGTCCGACCAGGCCGTGATGGAGCGCACAGGCGCCTATGACGGGCTGTACTATGTGCTGCTTGGACGCCTGAGTCCGCTCGACAGCGTCGGCATTGCCGACTTGGGCCTGACGCGCCTGCTCGAACGTGCCACCGATGGCGTGACCGAGGAGGTGATCATCGCCACCAGCTTCACCGCCGAGGGCGAGGCCACCGCCCATATCCTCACGCAAAGCCTGCAAAAGCGCGGCGTCAAGGTCACGCGCCTGGCGCGTGGCGTGCCGGTGGGCGGCGAGCTCGAATACATCGACCTGGGCACCATCGCCCACGCACTGGCGGACCGGCGCTGAGCCGCGACCCTGCTGGTGTCGCGTCAACCATCCGATGTCGCAGGCGGTGCGCTGCCATCGGATGGTTGGCGTGACACTGGTTCCGTTGCCTTTGATCATTTCCGGCCGGACGCCTCCGGCCAAGCCTCGACAAAAGGAGCATGCATGGCATCCGCCGAGTTGCACCCTGATCCCATGGCGCGCATGCGCGCCGACATCGAAGCCTTGCGCCAGCGTCTGTCGGCCGAGCTGCAGCAGACATTCGAGCTGCGCGAAACCCACATCTCCTGGTTGTTGCTGGGCGAGCAGCGCGTCTGGAAGTTCAAAAAGCCGGTCCAGTGGCCGTTCCTGGATTTCTCGACGCTGGCGCTGCGCCGCTTCTTCTGCGAGGAGGAACTGCGCCTGAACCAGCGGCTGGCGCCCCAGCTCTATCTGGGCTTGGCCAGCCTCTGGCGCGATGCACAAGGCCAGTTCAGCCTGGCACGATCGGCGGCGCAGGGCGAGGCCGAACCGGTCGAGTATGCCGTCGAGATGCGGCGCTTCCCGGATGATGCCTTGCTGCTGCAGCGGCTCGAAGATGGCCTTCTGCAGGACCAGGAGGTGCTGGAGCTGGCCGGCACCATGGCGGCCTTCCACGGCCGCATTGCCGGCGCAGCCCTGCCGGATGCGCGCTATGGCGCGCCGGCGCGCGTGCTTGGCGATGTGCTCGACCTTTTCGAGCCCCTTTCACGCAGCGCCTTTGCCGATCTGCAGGGGCGCTGGCGGGACTGGGTGGAGCGCCAGGCCGGTTCACTGGAGGGCGTCTGGACCACCCGGCACGATGGCGGCTTCGTGCGCGAGTGCCATGGCGACCTGCATCTGGGCAACCTGGTGCGCTTCGAGGGGCGGAGCCTGCCGTTCGACTGCATCGAGTTCCAGCCGGGCATGCGTTGGATCGACGTGGTCAATGACGTGGCCTTTCTGACCATGGACCTGCAGGCGCGCGGCCGCGCGGACCTGGCGGCACTCTTCATGGATGAATACCTGCAGCACAGCGGCGATTACGCGGGCCTGGCTGTCTGGCGCTTTTACGAGGTCTACCGTGCGCTGGTGCGCGCCATGGTGGCGCAGCTGCCGGGCGAGGGCAAGGATCCGCTGGCCGGCCGGCCGTATGCGCAGCTGCTGGAACGCTGGATCGGCGCCGAGAATGCGGCGGCGCCGGCTGGCGTGCCCGCGGCGCGCCTCTACATCACCTGCGGATTCTCGGGTTCGGGTAAATCCACCGTGGCGCAGGCCCTGGTGCGGCACACCGGTGCGGTGCGCATCCGCTCGGACGTGGAGCGCAAGCGCCTGTTCGGGCTGGACAGTCTCGCTGATTCGCACCAGCGTGGGCTCGACATCTACACGCCGCAGGCCACTGAGCAGACCTTCACGCAACTGCAGGTCCACGCCAGCGCTGCGCTGCGGGCGGGCTATGCGGTGGTGGTCGATGCGGCCTTTCTGCGCCACGCGCAGCGTCAGGCCTTTGCCGTGCTGGCCCGGCGTGAGGGCGTGCCCTTCATCATCCTCGACTGCCAGGCACCTCTGGAGGTGCTGCGCCAGCGCATTGCCGCGCGCCAGCAGGCGGGCCGTGATGCGTCCGAGGCGACGCTGGAGGTGCTGGAGCAACAGCAGGTCTGGCGCGAGCCCTTCGATGCGGCGGAGCTGGCCGATGTGCGCATTATCGATACCACGCGGCCGGACGTGATGGGTCAACTGCAGCAGGACGAACTGGCCTTGCTGCAGCGATTGGGCAAGACCAGCCACTGAGAACCTATTCACGATCTTTCCGCGGGTCGCGTTGTCCCGCGGAAAGAGAAAGATCGTGAACAGGTTCTCAGGCGGTCGGCAGCTTGTAGCCGTCCAGCTGTTCGCGCAGCCGCGTCTTGAGCATCTTGCCGGTGGCACCAAGCGGGATGCCCTCGACGAACACCACGTCGTCCGGAATCTGCCACTTGGCGAGCTTGCCCTCATAGAATTTCAGCAGTTCCTCGCGGCTGACTTCGGCGCCGGGCCTGAGGGTGACCACCACGATGGGGCGTTCGTCCCACTTCGGATGCGGCATACCGATCGAGGCGGCCATGGCCACGGCCGGGTGCGCCATGGCGATGTTCTCGATGTCGATGGAACTGATCCATTCGCCACCGGACTTGATGACGTCCTTGCTGCGATCGGTGATCTGCATGAAGCCATCGGCATCGATGGTGGCCACGTCGCCGGTCGGAAACCAGCCGCGTCCCTGTGCGTCGTAGACCAGCGGGTCGTTGCCTTCCTGTTTGTAGTACTTGGCAATGATCCAGGGGCCGCGCACCAGCAGGTCACCGTAGCTCTTGCCATCCCAGGGCAGCTCATCGCCATTGCCATCGACGATCTTCATGTCCACGCCGTAGACCGTGCGCCCCTGTTTTTGCAGGATCTTGAAGCGTTCCTCCTCGGAGAGGCTGGCATGCTTGTTCTTGAGCCGGCCAAGCGTGCCCAGCGGGCTCATCTCCGTCATGCCCCAGGCGTGCAGCACCTGCACGCCCAGCTGCTTCTCGAAGGTGTGAATCATCGCCGGCGGACAGGCCGAGCCGCCGATCACGGTGCGCTGCAGGGTGCTGAAGCGCAGCCCGCCCGGCAGCACATGGCCGAGCAGCATCTGCCAGACGGTGGGCACGCCGGCGGCCATGGTAACGCCCTCGGCTTCGATCAGCTCATAGACCGATTTGCCATCGAGCGCCGGGCCCGGAAACACCACCTTGGCGCCGGTGATGGCCGCCGTGTAGGGCACGCCCCAGGCATTGACGTGGAACATCGGCACCACCGGCAAGATGGCGTCGCTGGCCGAGAGATTCATCACATCCGGCAGCGCCGCGCCATAGGCATGCAGCGTGGTCGAGCGGTGGCTGTAGAGCGCGGCTTTCGGGTTGCCGGTGGTGCCGCTGGTATAGCACATGCTCGATGCGGTGTTCTCGTCGAGTTCGGGCCAGACGTAGGTGCTCGGTTGCGCGCCGATCCAGGCCTCATAGCTGACCAGGTTCGGGATGCCGGTATCCTTGGGCAAGCGGTCCGCATCGCACAGCGCAACCCATTGCCGTACGTCGGGGCACTTGGCATGGATGGCTTCGATGATGGGTGTGAAGGTGGTGTCGAAGCACAGCACCTTGTCTTCAGCATGGTTGACGATCCAGGCGATCTGCTCGGGATGCAGGCGCGGGTTGATGGTGTGCAGCACGCGGCCGGAGCCGCTCACGCCAAAGTACAGCTCCATGTGGCGGTAGCCGTTCCAGGCCAGTGTGGCCACCCGATCGCCCTGTTCCAGACCGGCCACATCCAGCGCATTGGCCAGTTGCCGCGAACGCGCCGCCAGATCCCGGTAGGTGTAGCGGTGGATGTCCCCCTCGACGCGGCGCGAGACGATCTCGGCATCGCCATGGTGGCGCTCGGCGTGTTCGAGCATGTTGGAAATCAGAAGCGGTTGGTGCTGCATCAGGCCCAGCATAGATGGTCTCCTTGGTGTGTTCTCGTCGTTGGCATGTCCCACAAAGCCATGGCTTCGATGATCGGGCGACAAAGCGGCTTCCCGTCGGGGAGGCAGTCATATGATGCGGCATTCGAACCATGGCGAGGGCAAAGCTGCAAGCCTCCAAGGGGAATCCCCGCTGTCATCGAGTCGCATCGGTGACAATCCCGGCGCCTGGCGGGCCTCCGGCGATCGGGCGGCGGCAATAGACAACAAGAGGCGGCAATAAACAGCAACAAGTGGCAATACCCATGTGTGGAATGGCCGCCAACGTTTTCTGGCACAGTCGGTGCATGCCCGATCTCCCGACCCATGCGCCGCCGCTAGCCGCCCCTGTCCCCCACTGGCGGGGCGATGGCTACCAGCGGCTTGGCGCGCCGTTCGTCACGCAGACGGCGCCGCAGCCATTGCAGCAGCCGTTCTGGGTGGGCTTGCACGCGTCACTGGTCCGGCAATTGGGCTGGCAGGACTGGCTGCCAGCCAGTCCTGGCGAAGACCTGCTGCAGGCCTTCGCCGGCAATGCGGTGTTGCCGGGCAGCGCGCCGGTGGCCACGGTCTACAGCGGCCATCAGTTCGGTGTCTGGGCCGGTCAGCTCGGTGACGGCCGCGCGCTGTTGCTGGGCGAACTCGATTCGACGCTGGGGCCGCAAGAACTGCAGCTCAAGGGGGCGGGGCGCACCCGCTACTCGCGCATGGGCGATGGCCGTGCCGTGCTGCGTTCCTCGATCCGCGAATATCTATGCAGCGCGGCCATGGACGCGCTGGGTATTCCGACCACCCGGGCGCTGACACTGGTGGGCTCGACCACACCGGTGCTGCGCGAGCGCGAGGAGACGGCGGCCGTGGTCGCGCGCATAGCGCCATCCCTTCTGCGCTTTGGCCATTTCGAGCATTTTTCGGCCAACCGGCGCATGACCGAGCTGCGGCAGTTGGCCGACTTTCTCATCGCGCGGCATTTCCCCGAACTCTTGGAGGCCGACGATGGCGGCAAGCCCTACGAGGCACTGCTGCGTGAGGTGAGCCGGCGCACCGCCGCGCTGATCGCGCAATGGCAGGCCGTGGGCTTTGTGCACGGCGTGATGAACACCGACAACATGAGCATGCTGGGCCTGACGCTCGACTACGGGCCGTTCCAGTTTCTCGACCGCTTCGAGCCCGCGCGCATCACCAATCACAGCGACCAGCAGGGCCGCTACGTGCTCTCGCGCCAGCCGGCCATCGGCTACTGGAATCTGCTGTGCCTGGCGCAGGCCCTGCTGCCCTTGATTGGCAGCGAGGATGCGGCCGTGGCCGCCATCGATGGGTATCGCGATGCCTTCCCTGCGCAGTTCAATGCCCGGATGGCTGCCAAGCTGGGCGCCCTGCCAGGAACGGCCGAGGACGCCGTCAATCCAGTGCTGACGCCGCTGCTGCAGGCGATGGCGCGCGAACGTTGCGACCACACCATCTTCTGGCGCCGTCTGGCGCATGCGGCAATCGGCGGCGATTTCGCGCCGGTGCAGGATTTGTTTGCCGACCGTCCCGGCATCGACGCCTGGATGGATGACTATCGCCGCTGGCTCGATGTCCATGGTGACGCCGCCAGCATCGCCGGCATGCTGCGCGCCAGTCCGCACATCGTGCTGCGCAACCATCTGGCCGAAAAGGCCATCGCCGATGCGGAAAATGGCGATTTCGACGAGTTGGTGCGGCTCATGGATGCGCTCTCGAGCCCCTATGATGAGCGGCCCGAACATGCGGCCTATGCCGACTTCCCGCCCGACTGGGCCGACCAGATCCACGTGAGTTGTTCATCATGAGCTTTCCCATCCAGAAAACCGACGCCCAGTGGCAGGAGATTCTCCGCAACAAGCCGCAGGCCGAGCCGTTGGCCTGGCAGGTCACGCGCCATGCCGCGACCGAGCGGCCTTTTACCGGTCGCTACGAACAGTTCTGGGAGAAGGGACGTTACCACTGCATCGCCTGTGAGGCGCCGCTGTTCGATTCGCACACCAAGTTCGACGCCGGCTGCGGCTGGCCCAGCTTCGACGAAGCGCTGCCTGGCGCTATCGTCCAGCGTCCCGATGACAGCCATGGCATGCGGCGCGTGGAAATCCTCTGCGCCCAGTGTGGCGCGCACCTGGGTCATGTCTTCCCCGATGGTCCCACCGACACCGGCCTGCGTTATTGCATGAATTCCGCTGCCATGGACTTCGAGGGCGGCGAAGGCGGCCAGGAGAATCCGCCGGGCGGCTTCCGGCCGTAAGAACCTGTTCCAACAGCAGGAGCCAACAGCAGGAGCCAACAGCAGGTGTCAGCAACTGGCATCTAAAATGCCCGATCTTTGATCGCCAGCTGCCTATCACGCACTGGCGCGTTTGATTTTGATGACGGTGGCCCATGGCTGCCGGAAATTCCCCACCATGAAGTTTCTCTTCGACCTCCTGCCGTTCATTCTGTTCTTCGTCGCCGCCAAGACATGGAACATCTTCGTTGCCACCGCCGTGGCCATGGCCGCCTCTGCGGCGCAGATCGCCTACATGTACCTGAGCGGACGCAAGATCCTGACCATGCAGTGGGTCAGCCTCGGGCTGATCGGCGTGTTCGGCGGGCTGACGCTGGTGCTGAACAACCCCATCTTCATCATGTGGCGCTCGTCCATCGTGAACTGGTTGCTTGCGGCGGTGCTGCTGGTGTCCATGCTGGGCATGCGCAAGTACCTGCTCAAGATGCTGATGGGTGCGCAGATCCAGATGCCCGAGTTCGCCTGGCGTGCCATGACCTGGGGGATGATCGGGCTCTTCACCGTGATGGGCGTGCTCAACATCCTGGTGGCCAAGAACTTCAGCGAGTCGACCTGGGTCAACTACAAGACCTTTGGCAGCCCCGTCATCACCTTCCTCTTTTTCCTTTTGATGGTGTACCTGCTCAGCCGCCACATGACGCTGATCGGCGAGGACGAAGAGGGCGGCCAGGGCGGCCCGGACGGGCAGGCCAAGCCATGAACGATGCACTGCCTCTGGAAGCCGTGACGGCCAGTGCCATAGAGGCGCGCCTGCGTGAAAAACTCCTGCCGACGGAACTTGTGGTGATCGACGAGAGTCATCAGCATTCCGGCCACGCAGGCGCCAATGGCAGCGGCTTTGGCACCCATTTCAGGGTTCACATCGCTTCACCATTGTTTCTCGGCAAGAGCCGGGTGGCGGCACATCGTCTTGTGTATGATGCGCTGCGCGACTGCTTTGACGCGGGGCTGCACGCCCTGGCCATCGAAGTGACCGGCTGATGGCCCCGCCGCAATGCCCGAAGGGCAGCGGTGCCGGCCATATTTTGCAAACACCCCAAAAGGGAATCTGACAACATGAAAAAACAACTTCTTTCCGCCTTGCTGGCGAGCGTCTGCTTCGGTGCCGCAGTACCGGCCATGGCGCAAAACCTGGCCGTCGTCAATGGCCAGGCCATCCCGCAGGCGCGCTATGACTACTTCATCGACCAGTTCGTCAAGGCTGGCCGCGAGAAGACGCCGGAGCTGGAGCAGCATGTCAAGGAGGAACTGGTTCGCCGCGCTGTCTACGAGCAGGAAGCCGCCAAGCTGGGCCTGGACAAGACCCAGGACTTCCAGCAGGAGATGGACCTGGCCCGCCAGACGCTGCTGATCCGCGCGCTGTTCCAGAAGGAGCAGCAGGAACACCCGATCACCGACGCCGCCGTCAAGGCCGAATACGACAAGTTCGTTGCTGCCAACAAGGGCACCGAATACCATTCCGCGCACATCCTGGTCGAGACCGAAGACGAGGCCAAGGCCATCATTGCCGACCTGAAGAAGGACGCCAAGAAGTTCGAGGCCCTAGCCAAGGAAAAGTCCAAGGATCCGGGCTCCGGCAGCAATGGCGGCGACCTGGGCTGGTCGCGTCCCGAGGCCTATGTGCCTGAATTCGGTGAAGCCTTGGCCAAGCTGAAGAAGGGCGAGATCTCCGACACGCCGGTCAAGACCCAGTTCGGCTGGCACGTGCTGCAGCTCAAGGACACTCGCCCGGTGCAGCCGCCGGCGCTGGACGCCGTCAAGCCGCAGATCCAGCAGGCCCTGGCCGAGCAGCAGCTCGTCGAGTACCAGGAAAAGCTCTACAAGGCCGCCAAGATCGACTGATCGCGGAAGCAGAAGCACCGGCATCGGCTGGCGGCACGCCAGCCGATGCCAGCAACGAGGGAGGGCATGTGATGCACTCCCTTTTTCTTTGGTCAGCCGGCAGAGCCGCTACTGTGCACAGGGATGAAGCCGCGCCACTGCGCCCGATCCGCATAGAATCGCCTGTTTTGCGAGGAATTCCCAAGCCGTGTCCGATCGATTGGCCATTTTGTTGCAGCAGCTGACGCCCCGGCTGGCCCTCACGCGCGCCGCCGGCCGTCTGGCTGCGGCCCGCCAGCCCTGGATCGCCCAGCCCTTCATGCGTTGGTTCATACGCCGCTATGGGGTGGACATGAGCGAAGCCCTGCATGCCGATCCGGCCGACTATGCGTGCTTCAACGACTTCTTCACCCGTGCGCTGCGACCGGACGCGCGGCCGCTGGCAGGCAGCGCCTGGATCAGCCCGGTCGATGGCGCGGTCAGCCAGCTCGGCCGCATCGAGGCCGGACGCATCATCCAGGCCAAGGGGCGGGACTACACCGCCGCCGAGCTGCTGGCTGATGCCGGGGCGGCTGCCGCTTACGCCCATGGCCATTTCGCCACGCTGTACCTGAGCCCGCGTGACTACCACCGCATCCACATGCCTTGCGACGGGCGTCTGCTGCGCATGAGCCATGTGCCCGGGGACCTGTATTCGGTCAACCAGGCCACGGCGCGCGGGCTCGACCGCCTGTTCGCCCGCAATGAGCGGCTGGTCTGCTGGTTTGAAGGACCGCAGGGGCCGTTTACCATGGTGCTGGTGGGGGCCACCATCGTCGGCAGCATCGCCACCAGCTGGCATGGTGTGGTGACGCCCCCGCGCACCGGTGCGATCCGTCACTGGCAGTACGGCGCTGCCGGTCAAAGCGCCATCACGCTGCGGCAGGGCGAAGAGATGGGGCGCTTCCAGCTTGGCTCCACGGTCATTCTGCTGATGCCGGACGGGGTTCCGCTGCAATGGAACCCGGCCTGGCATCCCGGTGGCGCGATCCGCATGGGCGAGGCCATGGCTGCAACGGCCCCGGCCTGATGCCCATCTGCTGTTCGCCGCTGCGATCCTCCCACCCTTCGCTTCCGACGCATTCCATTCCCGTTATCGACGCCAACGCATGAAATCGACTCCGCCGCAAATCACCCAGACGCTCACCCACAGCATCGACGAGGTCGATGCCGAGGCCATCAACCCGAAGGCCTTGCAGCCGGAATCGTACCGGCTGGCTTTCGACGACCCGGAGTTCATGGCGCGCCGCGAGACGCGCGGTATCCGCTTCCAACTGGAGCTGCTCAAGCCTGAGCTGGAACAGGAGGCGCGTGGCATCCACAACACCGTGGTGATCTACGGCAGCGCGCGCTTCGTCGATGCGCAGACCGCCAATGAACGCCTCAAGGCCGCCGAGGCCAGCGGCGACGATGCTGCCATCGCCCAGGCCAGGCGCGCCGTGCGCAACGCCGCCTATTACGAGCAGGCGCGCGCCTTTGCCCATCTGGTGGCGACCGAATGCGAATCCGAGCCGGTGGAGAAGCGCTTCGTGGTTTGCACCGGCGGGGGGCCTGGCATCATGGAGGCGGCCAATCGCGGCGCCTACGAGGCTGGCGCGCTCAACATCGGCCTGAACATCACGTTGCCGCACGAGCAAAGCGGCAACTCCTACATCACGCCGGGCCTGAGCTTCAAGTTCCACTATTTCGCGCTGCGCAAGATGCACTTCCTGATACGGGCCAAGGCGCTGGTGGTCTTCCCCGGCGGCTTTGGCACGCTCGATGAGCTTTTCGAGGTGCTGACGCTGGTGCAGACCAAGAAGGCCAAGCGTGTACCGATCGTCCTGTTCGGCAGCGAGTTCTGGCGCAGGATGCTCAACTTCGACGCGCTGGTCGAGCAGGGCACCATCAACGAGACCGATCTGCAACTCTTCCATTATTGTGACGAGCCGCGCCAGGCCTGGGAGGTGATCCGCGCCTTCTACGCCACCCCCAGCCGCGCGGCCGAGCTGGTCGAGCCCAATACGGTGGACCTGTGATCCTGGCCGACATCCTTTTCTCGCAGGGCTTTGGCACGCGCCGGGTCTGTGCAGGACTGGCGCAGGCCGGGCTTGTGCAGGTTCAGGTGCAGGTGTGCGGGGATGGATTGCCCGATGAAGAGGCCTGGCACACCGAGACTGATCCTGCCGCATTCATGGCCGAGCCGCAGGGCCTGTGGCTGCGGGTGCAGGGGCAAGTCTGGCCGTTCCGCGACAAGGCCTGGCTGATGATGAACAAGCCGGCCGGCACCGAATGCTCGCAAAAGCCCTCGGCCTGGCCCAGTGTCTACACCTTGCTGCCGGCGCCACTGCGCCAGCGCCCCGTCAAAGGTGGCAAGCCGGGCGTGCAGGCCATCGGCCGGCTCGACCAGGACACCACCGGCTTGCTGCTGCTCTCCGACGATGGCATCTTCATCCATCGCATGAGTTCGCCCAAGCATCGCGTCGCCAAGGTGTACGAGGCGCGCACCGCAGACCCGGTGACTCCCGGGCAGGTGCGCCAGTTGCTCGCGGGTGTGGTCCTGAACGACGATCCCAAGCCGGTCAAGGCCGATGCCTGTGAGCTGAAGTCTCCCCACCATCTGGTGCTGACGCTGCACGCGGGCAAGTACCACCAAGTCAAGCGCATGATCGCCGCGGTGGGCAACCGTGTCGAGCAACTGCACCGCAGCCAGATTGGCGGCCTGGTGCTGCCGGCCGACCTTGCGCCGGGGCAGTGGCGCTGGCTGCAGCCCGAGGAGCTGGCGCTGCTGCGTTGAACAGATCAGGCGGGGAGGCCGATTGGTTCATTGGGAGCGCCGGATGATTTGCCAGATAATGCGGGCATGACGGATGTGCTTTTCTACTTCAACGTCCCGAGCAAGCTGCATTTCGCCTGCCGTCTGGCGCGCAAGGCCTTCACGCAGGGCAGCGGCCTGGTGATCACCGCTCCGGTCGAGCAGTTGCAGGACATCGATGGCCTGCTGTGGAACATGGCTCCCAGCGACTTCATCGCCCACGACTGGCTGCGTGCCGATGCCGCCCTGCAGGCGGCAGCCGGCCCCATCCAGCTGCTCGAAAGCCCCGAGGCAGCGCCACTGGTGGCCAAGCCGCAGGCCCTGCTGAGCCTGTGGCCCGAGGTGCCATCCTGCTTCAGCCATTTCGAGCAGGTCTACGAGATGGTGGCTGCCGCTGACGATGCCGACCGGCAAATGGGCCGGCAGCGCTGGCGCTACTACCAACAGCGCGGCTACCGCATCGAAGGGCATGATCTGGCGCAAACCTCCCTATGACGGCCCATGATGACTGATGAACGCGATCGGGCTGCGGGTCCCTTTCCCCCTGAGTCGATTCCCACGCTGACCGAGGCCCTCGATGCCGTACCGCTCGGCGAATTGCAGGCCGCGTCCGCGACTTTCCCTCCCGCGGTGATTCCGGTGCTTACCGAGCCTGTGGAGGCGGTGGAGGCTGCCAGCCAGCCGACTGGCGCGGACGGCGCACGGCCTCCCGCCCCGACGGAACGGTTTGCGGCCGTGATCAACGACCCGCTCGAATCACTGGCACAGGCGCTGCAGTGGCCGCAGGGGACAGACGTTGCCGGTCCGACATCGGTGGTATCAGAAGCATCCGAGGCCGCTACCACGTCCGCAGGAACCGAAACACCGCTGGGACTCGCGGAGGAAGAGATCGCCGCCTGGACTGCTCCGGCATCACACGCTGCCGTGGCTGGCGCGTCGCCCGCTTTCTTCACGCCGGAGCAAACGGCCACCGACTTCAAGGCCTTGCTGCCCGAGAATTTCGAGGAGCAGCTGGTGCACCGCATCATGCAGCGCGTCGATGCACTGCTGAGCGTGCGGGTGGCCGAGGTGATTGCCGTGGTGGTCGAACAGCAAACGCGCTCGCTGGTGCCCAGCCTGCGCGAGGAGCTGGAATTTTCCGTGCGCAAGACGGTGTACGAAGCCATGGCCGACGAACTGGCCGACATGCACCAAGCCACGCCGCCAGGGTCTGGCGCCAGTTGATTCGCCAAGCGGCGCCGGGCTGGCATAGCCGGGCCGCGATGGCTGACCGGCTGCGCGCGCTCATGGCGCTCAGCCGGAACTGGCCAGGCTCAGTTCTTCCAGCGCATCCACGTCCAGCCGCAGGCGGGCGGCAAACAGCAACTCATCGAGCTGGTCGAGCGAGCTGACGCTGGCAATCGCCGCAGTGACGCCTGGCTGGCGTATCAGCCACGACAGTGCCACCTGCGAGGGCGTGGCGTGGTAGCGCTCGGCCGTTTCGTCGAGCTTGTTGAGAATCACCAACCCACGGTCGTTGAGGTACTTTTCGACCACGCCCTTGCCGCGCGGGCTCTTGCCGGCATCCTCGGGCTTGCGGTACTTGCCGGTCAGAAAACCGGCGGCCAGCGAGAAGTAGGGCGCCACCGCCAGCTCATGCTCCTGCACCAGCGGCAGAAGGTTCTGCTCGAAGTCCGCGCGGTCGTACAGGTTGTAGAGCGGCTGCAGCACATCGTAGCGCGCCAGTCCCAGGCGTGCGCTGGTCTGCAGCGCCTGTTCCAGCCGTGGCGCACTGTAATTGGAGGCACCGATATGGCGGACCTTGCCGGCCTTGACCAGCGCGTCGAAGGCGCCCAGCGTCTCGTCCAGCGGCGTATCGACATCATCCTGGTGGGCGTAGTACAGATCGATGTAGTCGGTCTGCAGGCGCTGCAGCGAGGCATCGACTGCGGCGCGGATGTAATCGGGGCGCAGGCCGTTTTTGCCATCTCCCATGTCCATGCCGACCTTGGTGGCCAGCACGACCTGTTCGCGCCGGCTGCCGCCGCCCTGACGCAGCCACTTGCCGATGATGCGTTCGGATTCGCCGCCCTGGTGGCCATCGGCCCAGCGGGAATACACATCGGCGGTGTCGATGAAACTGAAGCCGTTGTCCACCAAGGCATCGAGCAGCGCGAACGAGGTGGCCTCGTCGGCAGTCCAGCCGAACACATTGCCGCCAAAGCAGATCGGCGCGACCTGAAGACCGGTTTTTCCTAATGCTCTGAGTTCAGGCATGCAAGCTCCTTTCCAGTGATGACCAGGCCGGTGCGCCATCGCGCGGGCCGGGGTCCATGCAGGCTGGTGCGCCGCGGGGCGGCGCGGACCAAAGAACGACCATGGTAGCCGAGACTGCCGTTTTGCGTCAGCGCAGCACTACCAGGAAGACGCGCCGGGCAGGATCTGCTGGCTCAAGCCGGCATATCCTGCCGGTTCACCGGTTCGCCGGCCGCCCTGGCGGGCTCAACTGGAGCCAGGCGCGGCCTGGGCCGGTGCGGGCTCATCGGCCCCAGGGGCCTGCAGCAGGCTGTTGATGCGGTGTACTTGATCGAGGCCCAGCGTGCCACTGGTCTGGGCCAGCCGCAGATGGGTCATCAGCACGTCGTAGCGGGCCTGGGCCAGTTCACGGCGGGTCTGGTAGAGCTGGCTTTGGGCATTGAGCACGTCGATGTTGATGCGCACACCCACCTGGTAGCCCAGCTGGTTGGCTTCGAGCGCGCTCTGGCTGGATGCCTCGGCCGCTTCGAGCGCCTGCACCTGGCTCAAGCCGGAATGCAGGCCATAGAAGGCCTCGCGGGTGGCTTGCGTCACCTGGCGGCGCACCGCGTCGAGCTGGGCGCGGGCCTGCTCTTCCAGCGCCACGGTTTCCCTGACGCGGTTCTGCACGGCAAAGCCGGCGAACAGCGGCACATTGAGCTGCACGCCGATGCTGCCCTGGTTACTGCGGGTGGGCGGCAGCGGGCTGCTGAGCGTGCCGTCGGGGTTCTGCACATGCGCGAGGCTGGCTGTCAGGTCCACCGTGGGCAGGTGACCGGTCTCGGCCTTGTCGGTCTCCAGCTTGGCGATGTCCAGTGCCAGCAGCGCCTGGCGGATTTGCGGCTGCGTGCTTTCGGCCTGCGCCACCCAGTCAAGCACACTGTCGGGTTCGGCGCTGGGCAAGGCCGCCGGCACACGCAGCGTCCACGGTTGGGTCTGGATGAGGCCGACGGTCTGGTCCAGCGCCAGACGCTTGACCAGCAGGTCGTTCTCGCTGGCGATTTCTTCGGCGCGGATGCGGTCGAACTGGGCCTGGGCCTCGCGGGTGTCGGTGATGGTGGCATTGCCGACCTCGAAATTGCGCTGGGCCGCCGCCAACTGCTCCTGCACGGCGGCTTTTTGCGCCTGCACGAACATCAAGGTGTCCTGCGCGGCCAGCACATCGAAGTAGGCCTGCGCCACGCGCACGATCAGGTCCTGCGCGGCGGCATCCAGGCCTGCACTGGCCTGTTCGAGGGCCAGCTTGCTCTGGCTCCATTGCAGGCGGTCGGCGGGCCGGTAAAGGGCCTGGGAGGCGGACAGCGCCACGGTGCGATTGGTGCCGGTGTAGCGCACGCTCTGCGATGCAGGCAGGCCCTGCGGGTTGACGCGGGTCTGCGTGCGGGAGAGCTCGGCGCCCACCCCCACTTGCGGCAGCAGCGGGGCGCGGGCCTGGTCGCTGCGGCGCGCCACGGCGTCGCGCTCGGCCAGGGCGGCGCGCCACTGGGCGTCATAGCCGGTGGCGCTTTCCACCATTTCCAGCAGGCTTTGCGCCTGTGCCGAGCAAGCGAAACCGAGGGCGATGGCGGCAGCGAGGTGTCGAATCGGACGCATGGATATCCAGTTGGTACAAGAAAACAGTGCGGTGCGGATGGCCAAGCGCCTGTTCCACCCATGAACGGGTCATGAACAGGCGTCGAGGGCCAAGTGTACGTGATGTGCATGCGCCGGCAGGGGTGGGTGGAGGGATCAGGGATAATGCACACAGCGACCGCGCCGCCACCCGGGCGGCCGGTCATTTCTCTTCATCCCAACGGGGTTTTCTCCCTCACGTTTTCCGATACCAGTCCCCTTGTACGCACTGCCGCTCTCACTGGGGCACATCAGCCTGGTCTGCATTGGCCTGCTGACCTATGTGCTGACCAACCGCATCAACCATTCGCGCCGTCCACCCGGCTCGGCGGTGGCCTGGGTGCTGCTGATCGTCGCGTTTCCCTACCTGGGGTTGCCGCTCTACCTACTGTTCGGTTCGCGCAAGCTCGTCAAGGCGCTGCCGGTCCACCAGGTGCACTGGTCTGCACCCAAGCCGGACAGGGGCCTGCAGGCCGAGCCGCGCTGGGCCCATGAAGTGCTGGTGGCGGTTGAGGCGCCGCCGGTGGTGCTGGCGCCGGAGCTGCATTTCGAGGCCGACGGCCGCATCGCGCTGCTGGGGGTGCTCGACTGCATCGACGCGGCCGAACATGAGCTGTGCGTATGCACCTTCGTGCTGGGCAACGACGAGGTGGCTTCGCGCATCATCGATGCGTTGGTGGTGGCCGTGCACCGCGGCGTGCGGGTGCGCCTGCTGATCGATGCCATTGGCAGCCTGGCGCTGCGGCGCGCACGCATGCAGCTGCTGCTGCGCAATGGGGTGGAACTGCGTCGCTTCATGCCGATCTTCCGCAACCCGGTCAGGGGCCGCACCAATCTGCGCAACCACCGCAAATGCATCATCGTCGATGGTCGGCGCGTCTGGACCGGCGGGCGAAATCTGGCCGCCGAGTACTATCTGGACCAGCCCATGCATCCGGCCTGGCTGGACATGAGCTTCCAGGCCACCGGGCCGATCGCCGAGCAGTTCCTTGCGATCTTCGAATCCGACTGGGCACAGGCTTCGCAGCCGCTGCTGTGGGGGCAGAGCAAGGCCACCGGCCAGAGCCTGGCGCATGGCGCCATCGATGCTTTCTACCGCCTGCAGGATACCTGGCATCACGTGGCCGATCTGGTCAAGGCCAGCATGCCCGGCTACCTCACGCCCGGTTCGGCCCAGACCGGCGACATGGCACCGCAGACCCTGCAGGCACAGACCATGCAGCTCATCCCCAGCGGGCCGGACTACCAGGATGACACGATCTACACGCTGCTGCTGACGGGTTTCTTTCAGGCGCGCCACTCGATCACCATCGTCACACCTTATTTCGTGCCCGACGATACGCTGACGGCCGCGCTGACGCTGGCGGCGCGCCGCGGCGTGCGGGTGCAGTTGCTGATCCCGAAGGTCTCCAACCACCGCCTTGCCGACATCGCCCGCATGCGCCCGCTGCGGCTGATCGCGCAGGCCGGCGGCGAGGTGTACTGGATCGCGCATATGGCGCATGCCAAGGCCTTCATCATCGATGAGCAGATCGCCATGAGCGGCTCTGCCAATCTCGACACCCGCAGCATGTTCCTCAACTATGAGATGATGGCCGCCTTCTACAGCCCCGAGGCGATCGCCTCGCTGACGCAGTGGGCCCGGCAGCTGCAAGCGGCCTCGACCCGCTACGAGTTCACGCCGCCTGGCTTTGCCCGCGACGTGCTCGAAGGCTTGGTGCGTGCCGTCGCCTTCGAGCTGTAAGCACCTGTTCAAAGGGCACTGGATGCCATCTTCGTTTTTTTCCTCCATGCCTGCCGCTTCCCCATCATGGCGGGTCTGCGTCGCGCCCATGCTCGACTGGACCGACCGCCATTGCCGCTACCTGCACCGGCTGCTCAGCCGCCATGCTCGCCTCTATACCGAGATGATCCACACCGGCGCGCTGCTGCACGGCGATGCGGCGCGCTTCCTGCAATACGACGCCACCGAACACCCGCTGGCACTGCAACTCGGCGGCAGCGATCCGGCCGATCTGGCGCGCTGCACGCGCCTGGCGCAGGAGTGGGGCTATGACGAGGTCAACCTCAACTGCGGCTGCCCGAGCGAGCGCGTGCAGCGTGGCAGCTTCGGTGCCTGCTTGATGCGAGAGCCGCAGCTGGTGGCCGATTGCGTCAAGGCGATGCGCGACGCCGCAAACGTGGAGGTGACGGTCAAACACCGCATCGGCCTCGACCGCGACGAGAGCTATGCCCAGGTGCGTGATTTCGTTGGCCAGGTGGCCGAGGCCGGCTGCCGTGTCTTCATCGTGCATGCCCGTAATGCCTGGCTCAAGGGGCTCAGTCCCAAGGAGAACCGCGACATTCCGCCATTGCGCTATGAGGTGGTGCGCCAGCTCAAGCAGGATTTCCCGCAGTTTCGCTTCGTCATCAACGGCGGCATCAAGGACAGCGCGCAGGCCGAAGAACTGCTGGACGGGCTCGACGGCGTGATGATCGGCCGCCAGGCCTACCACGACCCCTGGTGGCTGGCCGAGTGGGATGCGCGCTTCTTTGGTGATCTGCCGGCTGCCGCGCCGGCATCGCGCGAGGCGGTCGAGGAGGCCATGGTGGACTACATGCAGGCACAGCACCGGCAGGGCGTGCCGACCTTTGCCATGGCGCGCCACATGCTGGGCCTGCGCAACGGCCTGCCGGGCGCGCGGGCCTGGCGCCAGGTCTGGAGCGACCACCGGCTCAAGCACTTCCCACCCAGGGAAATCCATCGCCAGGCCCAGGTGCTCTCAGTGCCCCAAACCCTGGCACAGGCTTGAACACCGGCTGCCTGCGGCAGAGCGCCAGCTTTGCGGTCGGTTTACATGCCGGCCCGCCTGCCAGGCGGTGAGCATCGGTGTTTTTCTCTACAATGATCGCCAGGGCCTGTTGACGAATTCTTCACAAAGAACGTCGGCAGGTTCTTACTTCATCCACACGCAAATCTGTTGGGGGCATGCACAGGCGCATTGCATCGCTGTGTTGCACCCGTCTTCTTGTGCGCGTTCCGATCAGATCCACGTCCATTTCATTGCCAATCATCATTGATGACTCCGAACCGAAACAACCTGCTCAGAATCGCCGTGATCTATGACGGCAGCTTCTTCTGGCGCATCAGCAATTACTACCGCTTCACCCACAACAAGCAAAGCCATCTCAACCTCAGCGCACTGCACGACTACCTGCGCCACCACATCGCGGCCATCGAGACGGACAGCCGCGTGGCGCTGTGCCAGATCACCGAGGCGCACTTCTTCCGCGGACGCTTTTCGCTCAAGGCCGTGCAGGCCACGCGCGATCCGCTCAAGCAGCTCGAGACCGACCGCTTCCAGGACCAGGTGCTGATGTGGGCCGGCGTGGTGGCCCACTACCAGCCCATGAACGAGGCGGCCAACCCGCCGGAAGAGAAGGGCGTGGACATCAACCTGGCGCTGGAGACCTACGACCTGGTGGTCCACAAGGGCTTCGACGTGGTGGTGCTGTTCACCGGCGCGGCCGATTTCTCGCCACTGGTGCGCAAGCTCCAGAGCGTGGGCACGCGCGTGCTGGTACCGGCCTTCGATCTGCCCAACTATGCGAAGACGTCGCAGCGCCTGCTGGAAGAGGCGGCCTACAGCCTGCCGTTCTCCGACCTCATCGACAAGGCCGTGGACGACAAGTACGAGGACCTGCTCGACGCCGTGTTCCGCTGACAGAAGGGGCGCCACGCCGCCTCCAGGCGATAGTGGCCGAGCCATGCAAAAAGCCAGTCGTTCCTGACTGGCTTTTTGCGTTGGCTCAAGGGCTTTCCATCAAGGCTGGCGGCTGTGGCGCTTGCGGTCTTCCTCGACCATCTCGAACCACATGGCATTGAGCACCGCGAACAGCGCGGCAACCGGAAGGCCCAGAATCCAGGCGAAATACCACATATCAGAACTCCTTGGCTTGGGCGACGCCGGCGGACGAATGGGCCCGCCGCGCGCCGATGGGGTTTACAGGGACATTAAACGGCATCGCGTCAGCCATCAGTAGGCATGGCCGCGCTCTTCCTCGATCTCCTTGCCATCGACCTTGCCGCGCATCACCGAGTACACCCAGCTGGTGTAAGCCAGAATGATGGGCAGGAAGATGATGGTGCACACCAGCATGATGAAGAGGATCAGGTGGCTGGACGAGGCATCCCAGACCGTCAGGCTGGCCTGCGGCTGGATCGACGAGGGCAGGATGAACGGGAACATCGAGACGCCCACGCTGAGGATGATGCCGGCAATGGCCACGCCATTGGCCAGCAGCGTGAAGAGTTCATGGCGGCGTGCAAAACCCCAGGCGGCCGCCAGCGAGCCGAGGATGCCGATCGCGGGCACCAGCCACAGCACCGGCGCTGCGGCATAGTTGGCGAACCACATGTGCGCGATGCCACCCTCGGCGGTCTTCATCATCGGATTCGAAGGGCCGGTGGTGATGACCTCGCTGGTGATGCGATAGCCATCGACGAAGAGCCACATCAGCACTCCGGCCAGCACGTACAGCAGCGGGGTGGCGAGGGCGGCAACCAGACCCGCGCGGCGGCTGCGCGCCTGCACCGCGCCGCTGGTCTTGAGCTGCAGCCAGGCGGCGCCATGGGCGACCAGCATGGCCACCGAGACCAGCCCGCACAGCACGGCAAAGGGGTTGAGCAGGCCGAAGAAGCTGCCGTCGTAGTAGATCTGCATGTCGGGCTCGAGGCGGAACGGCACGCCCTGCAGCACGTTGCCGATGGCCACGCCGAAGATCAGCGAAGGCACGAAGCCGCCGATGAACAGGCACCAATCCCAGGTGCTGCGCCAGCGCGGGTCCTCGATCTTGCTGCGGTACTTGAAGCCCACCGGACGCAGGATCAGCGCGAACAGGATGGCGAACATGGCCAGATAGAAACCAGAGAACGAGACGGCATAAAGCTGCGGCCAGGCGGCGAAGATGGCGCCGCCGCCGAGAATCAGCCAGACCTGGTTGCCTTCCCAGATCGGGCCGGTGGTGTTGAGCACCACGCGGCGTTCGATGTCGCTGCGGGCCACGAACGGGCCCAGCGTGCCCACGCCGAGGTCGAAGCCATCGGTACAGGCAAAGCCGACGAGCAGGATGCCCAGCAGCAGCCACCAGATGACGCGCAACACGTCATAACTGAGGAGTTCGTGAAGAATCATGGTGTTTCTCCGTTGGATACGATGAATCTGGACCGGACCGCTCAGAAGGCGGCGCTTTGCTGCGGCAGGGCGTGCGGTGATGTCTGCAGCTCGGCGCGGTCCTGTTCGTCGAGCTGCGGACCCTTGCGGATCGCCTTGAGCATCAGTTTCATCTCGACGATCAGCAGCACGGTGTAGATGGCCACGAAGCCCAGCAGCGTGCCCAGCACCGTTGTGGCACTGAGGTTGGAGACCGCCACGGCCACCGGCAGCACGCCCTCGATGGCCCAGGGCTGGCGGCCGAACTCGGCGACGAACCAGCCGCACTCGGCGGCAATCCAGGGTAGTGGAATACTCCAGACCGCCACGCGCAGCAGCCAGCGCGGCATGGTGTCGATTTGATGGCGCGCGGTGTGCCAGAAGAACACCAGGGTCAGCAGGATGAAGAAGAAGCCGAGGCCGACCATCACGCGGAAGGTCCAGAACAGGGGGGCAACCTGCGGCACGGTGTCCCAGGCTGCCTGCTCGATCTGTGCGGCCGTGGCCTGGCGCGGATCGTCCACATAGCGCTTGAGCAGCAGCGCATGGCCCAGGTCGCCGCTATGGGCGTCGAAGCGCGCGCGCACCTCGGCCGGAATCGGCTGATGGCCATGGGCGCGGATTTCGTCGAGAAGATCATAGGCGATCAGGCCATTCTGGATGCGTCCCTTGGCCTGTTCGACCAGGTTCTTGATGCCGGGAATCTGCGTGTCCAGCGAGCGCGTGCCGATCAGGCCCATCACCCAGGGGATGTGCACCGCGTAATGGGTTTCGCGCGCCTCCTGATCGGGGAAGCCGAAAGCGGTGAACGACGCCGGCGCCGGCTCGGTCTCCCACATGGCCTCGACGGCAGCGAGCTTCATGCTCTGGTGCTCGCCCGAGAGATAGCCGCTTTCATCGCCGAGCACCACCACCGACAGCGAGGCCGCCAGACCGAACGAGGCGGCCACCGTCAGCGAGCGCTTGGCCAGGTCGACGTGGCGACCTTTGAGCAGGTACCACGCCGACACGCCCAGCACGAACAGTGCCGCGACCGTGTAGCCGGCCGAGACCGTGTGCACGAACTTGGCCTGCGCCACCGGATTGAACAGCACCTCGGCGAAGCTGGTCACCTCCATGCGCATGGTCTGCGGGTTGAGCGCGGCGCCGGCCGGGTTCTGCATCCAGCCATTGGCGATCAGGATCCACAGCGCAGAGAAGTTGGTGCCCAGCGCCATGGCCCAGGTCACGATCAGGTGCTTGACCTTGGAGAGCCGCTCCCAGCCGAAGAAGAACAGGCCCACCAGCGTGGCTTCGAGGAAGAAGGCCATCAGCCCCTCGATGGCCAGCGGTGCCCCGAAGATGTCACCCACGTAATGGCTGTAGTAGCTCCAGTTCATGCCGAACTGGAATTCCATGACGATGCCGGTGGCAACGCCCAGCGCGAAGTTGATGCCGAACAGCGTGCCCCAGAACTTGGTCATCTGGCGCCAGATCGGGCGTTGGGTCATGACGTAGACGGTCTCCATGATGCCGAGGATGACGGCCAGGCCCAGTGTCAGGGGAACGAACAGGAAGTGATAAAGCGCCGTCGCGGCGAATTGCAGTCGGGAGAGCCCGACGATGTCGAGATCCATGGCTAGGCCTTTCTTGATGAGGGAATATCGATGGGGCGGGAGGGAGAGTGGAACATCGGCGCTGGTGCCAGTGTTCGGGAAGAATCGGGCGGGTTTGGCTCAGTCGGGCCGCAGCCGCCGCAGCAAATCGTCATAGGCGGCATCGCCATGGCGCACATCGGCCAGAATGCGTCCGCCCGGGGCGAGTTCGATCAGGCGCGAGGCCAGCCGGGCCTCGCGCCGCAGGTGGGTGGCCATCAGCACCGTACGCGTGCCAATGTGGGCGGCAAGGCGCTGCAGCACATCATGGGCCACCTCGGCATCGATGCCCTCGGTCGGCTCATCGAGCAGCCAGAAGCGCTGTTGCGACAGTAGCAGCCGTGCCAGCGCCAGGCGCCGCGCCTGTCCGCCAGAGAGGCCCAGGCCGCCTTCGCCCAGCAGGCAGTCCAGCCCGCCCTGGCGCTCCGCCACCAGCTCTGCGAGGCCCGCATCGCGCAGCCCCTGCATCAACTGCGCATCGTCCAGCGGGCGTTCCTGCAGATTGAGGTTGCCCCGCAGGCTGTCCTGGAACAGTTCGGTGCGCTGCGTCAGCCAGCAGGCCGGCAGCGCGGCAATATGGCCCTGTGCCGGCCGGCGCTCCCCGCAGGCCAGCGCCAGCAGCGTCGACTTGCCGCAGCCGCTGGGGCCCACCAGGGCCACGCGCTCGCCCTCGGCGATCTGCAGCGTCACCCCCGCGGAAAAGCGCCCGCCGGCCTCTGGGCGGAGCAGGGCGCGCGCATCCCGCATTTGCAGTGCCATGCCTGCCGGCGGCGCCGGCAATGATGGCGGGCCACCGGCTGTGCCGCCCGCCTGCAGCGGCGCCTGGAGCCGCCGCGCCGACAGCAAGGCCCGGCCCCAGTCCTGGGCACCGCGGCGCAGCGCTGCGAAAGCTTCGGTTGCAGCCAGCACCATCAAGGCCAGCAGGGCCGCGCTGGCGGCGCCAATGCGGCCCTGCCAGACGAGCCAGCTGCCCGCCAGCAGCGCCGCAGCCAGCGTGGCCGAATGCAGCGCCTGCCAGGTCCAGCCGGCCATGGCATCGCGTTGCTGCAGGCGATCGTCGAGACGCGCGAGTCGGCGTTCGGCGGCCAGCAACTGCTGGCGTCGCGCCTCGTACTGGCCTGCCATCAGCAGATCGGTCTGGCCGGCGCAGAGGTCGCTCATCCGGGTGCGCAACTGCTCGGTCAGCCGCATCTGCTCCGCCGAGAGGCGCGCGCTGCTTCGCAGCAGCCAGCCGGAGATGCCCAAGCCCGTGGCCAGCAGCCACAGCAGGGCGGCGAGGCCCAGCCAGGGGCTGAGCCAGGCCAGCCAGCCGGCCATGCCCAGCGTCATCGCCAGCGCCGCGCACAAAGGCACCAGCAGCCTCAGGTAGAGGGACTCGGCTGCGTCGAGGTCGCGCGTGAGCCGAAACAGCAGGCGTGCCGGACGCAGCTGCCATGGCCGCGCCGCAAGCGGCCTGGCAAAAGCGCGAAACAGCCGTTCGCGCACATCCACCAGCGCCGCCAGCGTGGCAGCGTGCGTGACCAGCCGCTCACCATAGCGCGAGGCTGTGCGGCCCAGCGCCAGCAGACGGATGCCGGCCGATGGTGTGAACACGTTGAAGGCCAGTGCTGCGGCACTGGAGAGGCCGGCGATGGCGGTGGCCGTGATGAACCAGCCCGAGAGGCCCAGCAGCGCCGCGCCCGTCAGCGTGGTGCAGGCGGCCAGCAGCATGCCCAGGGCCATGGCGCGCCAGTGCCCGTGCAGCAGGCTGCCCAGCAGCGTGCGCAAGGCTTGCCTGTTGCGGTTCGCAAGGGGCTTGGGCCTGGTGGGGGTGTTACCGCTCATGGTGCCTCCTCCCGTTTGCCCACGATTCCGCCCGTCGCCGTCTCGAAGCGAGCGCTGTCGGCATCGATGGCGATGCGCAGCGGCAGCCGCGCGATCAGCTGCGGGTCATGCGTGGCCACCAGCAAGGTCCTGCCTTCGGCGAGCGTCTCGATGGCACTGATGACTTGTGACGCGGTCTCGGCATCGAGGTGGGCCGTGGGCTCGTCAAGCAGCAGCAAGCCGGCCGATTGCTGCGCGGCCAGTCGCGCCAGCATCAGTCGCACCGCCTCGCCGCCCGAAATGCCGGCCCCGCCTTCACCCAGCGGGGTCTCGGTCAGGGCTGTCACCTCGCCCGCCAGGCCGGTGGCCTGCAGCGTGGCGCGCAGATCGGCATGATCGATCTGTGGGCGGCCCAGCGTGATGTTGCGCCATGCCGAAGCGGCGAAGATGTGGGGCTGCTGGCCCATCCAGCCGATGCGCTGGCGCAGGCCGGCGGCATGCGCCTCATCCATGGCTTGGCCGTCAATGCGGACTTCGCCGGTCTGCGGCCGCAACAGACCCGCGACCAGCGCCAGTACCAGGCTTTTGCCACTGCCACTGGCGCCGGTGATGGCCACATGCGCGCCGGCGGGAATGAAGCCGTCGAGCCTGGGCAGCGGCGCCAGTGCATCGGGCATGACCAGCTCCACCTGGCGGAACTCCACCGACAGGGCGGGCATCGGTTGCCCCTGCGGCGTCACCTGCATCTGCGGTTTGCCCAGGACCAGGGGAGTAAGCGGCGTGGACAGCCCGGCCAGACTTTGTGCGCCAGCCAAGCCATTGGCGCGGTCGTGCCAAACGGCCGAAAGCTCGCGCAAAGGTTCGAAGAAACTCGGCGCCAGCAGCAGGATGAAGAGCCCGGCCCGCAGGTCGAGCGGGCCGCCCCAGGTGCCGAAAGGCAGTTGCCCCAACAGGTGAAAGCCCACGTACACCGCCACCAGGGCCACCCCTAGCGCGGCGAACAGCTCCAGCACCGCGGATGAAAGAAAGGCCACCCGCAACACGCGCATGCTGCGCGCTGCCAGATCCAGGCCGCGCTCGCGCAGACGACGAGCGGTGGCGCCAACGGCATCCATGGCGCGCAGCGTGGCAAGGCCGCGCAGGCGGTCGAGCAGGAATCCGTGCATCTGGCCAAGTTCCACCATCTGCGCGGCGCTGATGGCCTGGGCGCGCCAGCCGACGATGGCCATGAACAAGGGAATCATGGGGGCCGCCAGCAGCAGCACCAATGCCGCCAGCCACGAGTGCCATGCCACGCACAGCAGGATCAGCGGCGGCGCCAGCAGGACCCGCCACTGGGCGTTCCGGTAACGGGAAAGCCAGGGCACGATGGCCTCGGCCTGTTCGACCCAGGCGCTGGTCAGCGCCCCGGAGGCCGGGCGTCGCTGGTCCAGCGGCGACTGCACCTGCAATGCCAGGCTGGCCTGCTGGCGCAGTTGGGTCAGGTGAGTGCGCGCCTGCAGCTGGCTGCGCCTGCTGCTCCAGTACTCCAGGCTGGCACGCAGCATGCCGATCAGCACGATGCCCAGCGCGGCCTGCAGTGCGCCGCTCCAATGGATGGTGGCCGCATCGGCAGCCAGCGCGGCCACCGCTCCCGCGAGCAACCATGCCTGTGCGACCCACGGCCACGCCGCCACCCCATGCAGCAGGGATGGCAGCTCGGGTACCGATAGCGCCTTGTCGACAGCGTGGGGGGAAGGCATGGTTCCGATCGAACTTTCAATTCATGTAATTTCAGTAATTACTGAATTTTAACGATTATTTACATCGTCCGTTCAAAGTTTGCGCAAACGCAAAGACCAGCCTACTGCAAATGCCTGATAAAGAAAAGTTTTTTCGCTGTGGCAACGGCGTCCCCGTGGTGCCGGGCGGCGGTGACGCCGCTCCAACGCCAGCAAGGAGATCACAGCCGGTGATGCCGTGAAAGCTGCACGTGTAAGCCGGCTGACGCAGACGCACGACGGGCATGCCCGCCGGCCTTTGAAGAGATTCTTACGCCACCACGGCCTGGCGTACCGCGTGCTCCCAGGCCTGCATCAGCTCGGCGGCGCGCTCGGGCGCCATGGTCGGGAAGAACTGCCGCTCGGCCTGCCACAGGCTTTGCAGCTCATCAGTACCAGCATAGAGGCCGCAGCTCAGGCCGGCCAGCCAGGCGGCGCCCAGCGCGGTGGTCTCCACCACCGCCGGGCGCAGCACCGGGATGCCCAGCAGGTCGGCCTGGAACTGCATCAGCAGGTCGTTGACGCAGGCACCACCGTCTACCCGCAGCTCCGCCACCGGCACGCCACCCGCGTCTTGCACGTCGCGGCCCATGGCCAGCAGTAGTGCAGCGCTCTGGTAGGCGATGCTGTCGAGCGCGGCGCGGGCGATGTGGGCGATGCTGGTGCCGCGCGTGATGCCGGTGATGGTGCCGCGCGCATCGGGCTGCCAGTAGGGCGCACCCAGTCCGGTGAAGGCCGGCACCAGCATCACGCCGCCAGCGTCGGGCACGGTTTCGGCCAGGTGCTGCACTTCATCGCTGCTGCTGATGGCCTTGAGACCATCGCGCAGCCATTGCACCACGGCACCGCCGACGAACACGCTGCCCTCCAGCGCGAACTGGGGTGCCTCGGTGGCCTGTGCGGCACTGGTCGTGACCAGCCCGTTGGCCGAGCGCTGGAAATCCCCGCCGGTGTGCATGAGCATGAAGCAGCCGGTGCCATAGGTATTCTTGGTCATGCCGCCCGAGAAGCAGGCCTGGCCGAACAGGGCGCTTTGCTGGTCACCGGCGACGCCGCCAATCGGCAGCTCGGCGCCCAGCCAGTCGGCATGCACCACTCCGAACGCGCTGGCCGATGGCTGCACGCGGGGCAGCAGCGCGGAGGGGATGCCCAGCAGATCCAGCAGTTCTTCGTCCCAGCGGTTGCGGTGCACGTCGAACAGCATGGTGCGCGCGGCATTGCTGACGTCGGTGACATGCGCGGCGCCACGGGTGAGGTTCCACATCAGCCAGCTGTCGACGGTGCCAAAGGCCAGCTCGCCGCGCTCGGCCTGCGCGCGCGCGCCAGGAATGTGGTTGAGCAGCCATTGCAGCTTGGTGGCGGAGAAGTAGGCGTCGATGCGCAGCCCGGTCTTGCGCAAGATGGCCTCCTCGTGTCCGGCCTCGCGCAACGCTGCGCAGGCAGGTTCGGCACGGCGGTCCTGCCAGACGATGGCATGGTGCAGCGGCTTGCCGGTGGCGCGATGCCACAGCACGGTGGTTTCACGCTGGTTGGTGATGCCCACGGCGCGCACCGCACTGGCGGCGATGCCAGCCTGCTTGAGCGCCTGGCGGGCGGTGGCCAGTTGCGTTTGCCAGATCAGCTGCGGATCGTGCTCGACCCAGCCGGGGCGCGGGTAGCTTTGCGGCAGCTCCTGCTGGGCCATGGTCACGATATGACCACGGGCATTGAAGAGGATGCTGCGCGAGCTGGACGTGCCTTGATCGAGGGCGAGCAGGTAGGTCATGGCGGAGGCTGTGGCCAGAGGAAAGATGCCGCCAATCATAAGCGCAGGGCCAGTGCGTGCAGGGCACGGGCGAGGCACGGACGGGATGCCGACCTACAGGCGCATTGGCTCACCGGTCGACAAGTTCATGCAGAATCGCAGGCTGCGAGAGCCATTTCCGGCTGGGCCCGCTGGCCCTCCACGCATGGGTGTGGATGCGGCGGCCCCATGAAACTCGCGCAAGCATGCCATGCCTCAACCCGCTGATACCCGGATGACCTGTTCGATTCTTCCTCTTGATTCATGCCGCCTGCTGCTGCGTCGGATGTTCGCGGTGCTGTTTCTCTCAAGCCTGTTGTTGGCGACCATGCAGGCGTTTGCACAGCAGGGCAGTGCGGCCGGTGACGTGCTGGACGGTGCGCGCCAGAGTTTGCAGCAGATCCGCCAGGAGCTGCCGAAGATCGAGGACGACGAGGGCCTCGATGCCCTGCGCCGCCAGGGTTTGCAGACCTATGAGGAGCTCAACGCCTACACCGCGTCGCTGACGCCGCGCCGTGATGATATTTCGGCGCGGCTGGCCGAACTGGGGGAAGCCCCCGCTGGGGAGGAGTCGGCGGAGATCGCCACGCAGCGCGAGCAGCTCAACGAGGCGCTGCTGGACCTCGATACGGAAAGTCGCCTGGCAGGCCTTCTCAAGCTTGATCTGGAGCAGACCCTGGCCGATCTCGCTGCGCAGCGGCGCGCCCTGTTCCAGGCCCAGCTGTGGCAGCGCAGCCCTTCCATCCTGACCGGGCGCTTCTGGAGTGAGCTTACTGCCGACCCGTCCCTCGATGCCCAGCGAGGCCAGGTGCTGCTCGATGAAATGCGCGCGCATTTCAAGGACATGCCGGGCTGGCTCTGGTGGTTGCTGCCGGTCTGGGCCGTTGTCATCGTCCTGTTGCAGCGCCGCCTGCGCCTGCGTCTGATGGGCCTGGCCGCGCGCAAGGTGCCTTCCGGGCGACTGCGTCGCTGCAGTTATGCATGGTCGCAGGTGGCATTGGCGGTGACCGTGCCGTTCGTGCTGCTGGGCGGCATCTACCTGGCGTTCACCTGGCTGCATCCGCTGCCAGAATCACTGCGCCATCTGTTCCTGGCGCTCATTGGCGCGGTCTCGTACGGCGGTTATGCCGCCGGGCTCTGGCATGCGTTGCTGGCTCCGCACAGTCCGTCCTGGCGGCTGCCGCCGATTGGCGATGCGGCGGCCTCGGCGCTGCGCAACCTGCCACTGGTGCTGGCCGGCCTGCTGGTGGGCAACTGGCTGGCGCGGCAACTTTGTGCTCTCGTCAATGCGCGGCTGGGCGCGGTGATCCTGGTGGATGCCGTGTTCGCATTGCTGATGATCGGCCTGCTGGTCACGGCCGTGGTGCGGGTGGCACGTGCCCAGCGGCAGCAGCCAGAACCCGCCGCGGCCGGTACCGGCACCTGGGTGGCAGGCTTGCTGCGCCGCTACCAGCGGGCCTTGCGCCTCGCATTCGGGCTGGCGCTACTGGTGGCGTCAGTGAGCCTGCTCAGCGGCTTCGTGGCCTTCGCGCAGTTCCTACTGCAGCAGCTGATCTGGTCGCTGGTGATTCTGGCGACAGCCTACCTCCTGTCGGCCACCATCGGCGATGTGGCGGCGGTGCTGACGGGCCGCACGGCTGCGGATGACGCGGCTGAAGCCGACCAGAATGCGACCGGCGGTTTGGTCGGCAAGAAGTGGGTCGTGCTGGGCGCGGGCCTTGCCCAGGCCAGCGTCGCGCTGTTGGCGGTGCTGCTGCTGTTTGCTTCCTATGGCAGCGACCCGCTCAACATCGGCCTGCAGGTGCAGCATCTGCGCAGCAACTTCTCCTGGGGTGAAGTGCAATTGCGGCCGATGGCGATCATCCAGGGGCTGCTGCTGTTTCTCGTCGGTATTGGCGTGGTCCACGTCGTCAAGCAGTGGACCAGTGAGCGGCTGTTGCCGGTCACCTCGCTGGAGCCCAGCGTGCAGGCCTCGCTGAGCACGCTGGCCGGCTATGTGGGCTATGTGGTGGTGATTGCCACCGCGCTCTCGGCCACTGGGCTGGGTTTCGAGAAGGTGACCTGGATCGCCAGCGCGCTGTCGGTGGGTATCGGTTTCGGCCTGCAAGCCATCGTGCAGAACTTCGTCTCGGGCATCATCCTGCTGGCCGAGCGGCCGGTGAAGGTGGGTGACTGGGTTTCGCTCGGCGGCATCGAGGGTGACATCCGCCGCATCAACGTGCGCGCCACCGAGATCCAGATGAGCGACCGCTCCACGGTGATCATGCCCAATTCCGAGTTCGTCACGAAGATGGTACGCAACGTGACCTATGCCGATTCACTCGGGCGCGTGCAGATCAAGCTGCCGATGCCGCTGGATGCGCCAGCCAGCCGGGTGCGGCAGGTGATCCTGGACGCGCTTGATGCCCATCCGCTGATACTGGCTACGCCGGCACCGGGCGTCTATCTGGATGACGTCGGCCCGTCAGGGCTGATGTTCAATGCTCTGGCCTATGTCAGCAGCCCACGTCAGGCCTACGGCGCGCGCAGTGCCTTGCTTTACGACATCCTGGAGCGGCTGGCCAAGGCGGGCATCGCCACCTCGTCGCCCAGCACGTTGATCCTGGCTCAGCCCAAGGCGGCGGCCGTGCCGCCCGCCCCGGGCCAGGCGGAGAGTCCGGCGGCCTGATGGGCCCCTTCGGAATCTGACCACGATCATCGCGTAAACAGGTTCTCAGGACTGCTCGGCCATGCCCTGGTGGCGCAGCAGCGCGTCGATCTGCGGCTCTCGGCCGCGGAAAGCCTTGAAGGATTCGATGGCCGGACGGCTGCCCCCAGCCTCCAGGATGCTGGCGAGGTAGCGCTTGCCGGTTGCCGGAGACGGGCTGCCGTCTTCCAGCACTTCTTCCTCGAAAGCGGCATAGGCATCGGCGCTGAGCACCTCGGCCCACTTGTAGCTGTAATAGCCGGCCGCATAGCCACCGGCGAAGATGTGGCTGAAGGCATGCGGCGTGCGGCTGTAGGGGGCCGCAGGCAGCACGGCGACTTCATCGCGCACCTGTTGCAGCAGCGCCAGCACCTGGGGCGAGGGCTGCATGTGCAGCAGCATGTCGAAGAGGGAAAACTCGACCTGCCGCAGCGTCTGCATGCCGCTCTGGAAGTTCCTGGCGGCAATCATCTTGTCGTAGAGGGCGCGCGGCAGCGGCGCGCCGGTGGTGACATGCGCCGTCATGCGCTGCAGCACCGGCCACTCCCAGCAGAAGTTCTCCATGAACTGGCTGGGGAGTTCGACGGCATCCCACTCGACACCGTTGATGCCGGAGACATCGCGTTCGTTGACCTGCGTGAGCATGTGATGGAGGCCATGGCCGAACTCGTGGAACAGGGTGATCACATCGTCGTGCGTCAACAGCGCCGGCTTGCCGTCGCCGCCCGCCGCGAAGTTGCACACCAGATAGGCGACCGGGGTTTGCAGTTTGCCGGTGTCGGGACGCAGCCAGCGCCCGCGCATGTCATCCATCCAGGCGCCACCGCGCTTGCCGGGCCGGGCCGGTTGGTCGAGGTAGAACTGGCCGACCAGTTCGCCATGGCGCTCGATGCGGAAGAACTCCACGGCGGGGTGCCAGACCTCGGCCAGGTCGGTGCGGATCTGTACGTCGAACAGTTTCTCGACGATGCCGAACAGGCCCTGCAGCACCTTGGGCGCAGGGAAATAGGGCTTGAGCTCCTGATCGCTGAAGGCGTAACGGGCTTCCTTGAGCTTCTCGGAGACGAAGGTCCAGTCCCAGGGCTGCGGATCGGCCAGGCCCAGCTCGTCCCGGGCGAAGGCGCGCAGATCGGCCACGTCGCGCTCAGCATAGGGACGTGCGCGCCGTGCCAGATCGCGCAGGAAATGCACGACCTGCTCGGGCGTCTCGGCCATCTTGGGTGCCAGCGACAGCTCGCCGAAATTGGCGAAACCGAGCAACTGGGCCTCCTCATGGCGCAGTGCCAGGATGTCCTCGATCACCGCCGTGTTGTCCAGATGCTGCTGTCCGGCCGGCGCCAGATCCGAGGCGCGCGTGGCATTGGCATGGAAGAGCCGCTCGCGCAGAGAGCGGTCCTCGGCATACTGCAGCACCGGCAGATAGACCGGCATCTTCAGGTTGAGGCGGTAGCGAGCTTCCTGGCCGGCCGCCCGCGCGGCCTCGGCCGTGGCCTGCAGCACGTCCTCGGGCAGGCCGCGCACTTCGTTCTCGCTGGCATCGTAGAAATAGGCGTCGGTGGCGTCGAGCACGTTCTCGCTGAACTTCTGGCTCAGCGCGGCGAGGCGCTCCTGCAACCGGGCAAAGCGCTGTTTGGCATCACCCTGCAATTCGGCGCCGGAGAGCACGAAGCCGCGCAACGAGAGTTCAAGCGCGCGGCGCTGCTCGGCATCGAGCGCGGCGGGATCGATCTGCTTGTATTTGGCGTAGAGCCGCTCGTTGGCGCCCAGACGCGTCCAGAACTCGGTGACGACAGGCAACGCCTCGTTGTAGGCACTGCGCAGCGCGGGGGTGTCGGCCACGCTGCTGAGGTGCCCAACCACGCCCCAGGCCGTGCCCAGGCGCTCGGTGGCCACGTCCAGGACCTTGGAGATGGCGTTCCATTCGGCGGGGAAAACGTCCTGCGTGACGGTCTCCAGGGCCGCGTCGGCCTCGGCGATGAGGGTACGGATCGCGGGCAGCACGTGTTCGGGCTTGACCAGGTCAAAGGCCGGCAGGTCGGTGATGGCAAGCAAGGGGTTGGCGGGAGTGGTCACGGTATGGGTCCTGTCAGCAGCGGGTTCTGGAAATGGCGGCGTGGCGCCATCGTCTCATGGGATGCGATGGCGCCTGCGTCGTGCCTTGCCTTGCACATCGGGCCGGCATGGACGATTTCAAGCCGGTCCGCGCGATCCGGGTCAATGCGAAAGCGTGGCTCAGGCGGTCGTGCGCCGGGCCGATTCGATGGTGTTGGCCAGCAGCATGGTGATCGTCATGGGGCCGACGCCACCGGGCACCGGGGTGATCCAGCCGGCCACCTCGCTGACGCCGGCGAAATCCACGTCGCCGCAGAGCTTGCCGTGGTCGTCGCGGTTCATGCCGACATCGATCACCACGGCGCCGGGCTTGACCATGTCGCGGGTGATCAGGCCCCGCTTGCCGACGGCGGCAACGATCACATCCGCATCGCGGGTGAAGTGCGCCAGGTCCGGCGTGGCGCTGTGGCAGATGGTGACCGTGGCGCTGCGCGCGAGCAGCATCAGTGCCATCGGCTTGCCGACGATGTTGCTGCGCCCGACCACCACGGCATGCTTGCCGCGCAGTTCATAGCCGATGTCGTCGAGCATCTGCAGGCAGCCGTGCGGTGTGCAGGGCCAGAAGCCGCCGGGCAGGCCGGTGAGCAGAGCGCCGGCACTGGCGACGTGGAAGCCGTCGACGTCCTTGGCCGGCGATATGGCTTCGATGACCTTTTGTTCGTCGATGTGCCCCGGCAGCGGCAACTGCACCAGGATGCCGTGGATGCGCGGGTCGGCGTTGAGCGCGGCGATGCGAGCCAACAGCTCGGTCTCGCTGAGGCTGGCATCGAACTTCTCCAGCACGGAGTGGATGCCGGTGTCCTCGCAGGCCTTGATCTTGTTGCGCACATAGACCTGCGAAGCCGGGTTGTCGCCGACCAGGATGACGGCCAGCCCTGGCCGGCGGCCCTGTGCAGTCAGTTGCTGGGCCTCGGTGGCAATTTGGGTGCGCAATTTGCGGGAGAGGGCAAGTCCATCGATGATGTGAGCGGTCATGTCGGTCGGTCAGTGAAACGTGAGGCAAGCCAGTCCATGCCCGCAGCGCCGCATGGCAGCGGGAGGCAGGATGGTCACCAAGCAAAAGCGGCCCAATGGCCGCCAGGGAGTGCCCATCGCCGGCGCTGTGGATAGAGCGCCATGTCCGGGAGACATGGCGGCCGGCACGCAGCAGCGAGGGCAGGGGGTGATCGATGCAAGGCGCAAACGGCAGTCGGGCCGGTGGCCCGGCGAGGGTTTGCCACACCGCAGTGCGCGCTTGCCGGGAGAATATAAATGTAAAGGGCAGGAGGTTAAAAACGCACCCGGCTGCACTTTTGGCCTCCTGCGTGGCCCACGACAAGATCGTGAACTGGTTCTCACGGCAGGTTCAGCGCCTCAGGCCTTGGTGCCGCTGCCCAGCGCGACCTTGAGAAGATCGGCCACGGTGTTGGCACCGAGTTTTTCCATGATGTTGGCGCGGTGCGCCTCGACGGTCTTGATGCTGATGTTGAGATCGTCGGCGATTTGCTTGTTCAGGCGTCCGGCAACGATGCGCTCGAGCACCTGCGATTCACGCGCGGTGAGCTTGGCGAGCAGAGCTTCGCGAGTGGCAGCCTGCTGCTGGTCGGCAAACTGGCTCTGCGCCTGCTCGAGCAGGCGCGCAACCAGTGCGGTAATGGCGTTTTCCTCGAACGGCTTCTGGATGAAGTCGATCGCGCCCTTTTTCATGCTGTCGACGGCCATCGGCACATCGCCATGGCCGGTGATGATGGCGATGGGCAGCGGCGAGTTGCGTTCGATGAGCTGGTCCTGCAATTCCAGGCCGGACATGCCGTTCATGCGGATGTCGGCGATCAGGCAGGCCACTTCGCGCGGGTCGTAATGGTTCAGGAATGCCTCTGCGCTGTCGAAGCAGCGCACATGGAAGTCGCGGCCTTCGAGCAGCCATTGCAGGGAGTCGCGAATGGCTTCGTCGTCATCCACGATGTAAACCGTGCCCTTTTTGGTTCCTGTCGTCATGTCGTGATTCATCTCGCTGGTTGATTGGTCGATTCCTCCGGGGCCTCGGGCCCCCTGGAGGTGCCATTACTGGCGGCCACGGGCAACCAGAAGGAAAACTCGCAGCCGCTTGCCTCACCCTGTTCATTGTAGAGGTTGCGCACCTGCATTTTGCCCTGATGCGACTCGACGATGCTGCGGCACAGGTTGAGGCCAATGCCCATGCCATCGGTCTTGGTGGAATAGAAGGCTTCGAAGAGTTGTTGGGTGGCCTGCTCGGGCAGGCCCGGCCCCTGGTCGGTCACCGCAAAGCGCACGCCCCCGTCGTCGCGATTGACCTGCAGGTCGATGCTGCGGCGGCCCGTGGGCAGGTCGGCTCCGTCGATGGCCTCGGCAGCGTTCTTCAGCAGGTTGATGAGCACCTGCTCGATGAGGATGGCATCGACTTCGATCTTGGGCAGGTAGGGCGCGATGTGGCTGCTCAGGCGCACGTTGCGCTTGCGCAGTTCGATGCTGGCCAGCTCCAGCGCTTCGCCCACCAGGCGCTGCGGCTCGCAACGCTCTCGATTGGGCGCGCTGCGCTTGACGAAGGCGCGGATGCGGTGGATCACCTGGCCGGCACGCACCGCCTGGTGGGCCGTCTTCTCCAGCGGCGGCAGCAACTGCTCCAGCGCGATGGAGCCGCTCTGGATGCGCGAGATCATGCCGCCCACATAGTTGCTGATGGCTGCCAGCGGCTGGTTGAGTTCGTGCGCGACGCTCGAGGCCATCTCGCCCATGGTCATCAGGCGGCTGACGGTCTCCATCTTCTCGGCCTGGCGCTCGGCCTGTTCCTCGGCCAGCTTGCGTTTGGTGATGTCGGTGGCGATGACCATTTGCGCCAGGCGGCCATCGACCCAGTCCAGGTAGCGCGAGCGCACCTCCAGCCACTTGTCGAGCCTCTCGATGTAGATCTCCGCACGGTCGGGGTTGGCGCTGGTAATAACCTCGGTGGGCAGGCCCATCAACCCGTCTTCCTCGTCGCTGTTGTTGTCGCCGGACTCCTGCAGTTCACTGGCGCCGGCCTGGCTGAGCAACTTCAGATGGCCGGTGCTTTGCGAGCCGAACCACTGGCGATAGAGCCGGTTGGCGAACAGCAGCTCCTTGCTGCCCAGTGGCGCCACCGAGATCGAGGCGTCGAGCGATTCGAGCACCAGCGTGAAGCGGTCGTGCGCCGTGGCCAGCTGCTGGCGGATGCGGTTGGGCTCGGTGATGTCGTTGATGGTCGAGAGCCAGCCGGTCTGGCGGCCTTTGTCATCGAACATCGGCGTCAGGAACACCCGCGCGTCGAAGGTGGTGCCGTTCTTGCGAAGCATGCGCAATTGCAGGCCGCCGGGGTAATGGCGGCCTTCCAACTCGGCCTGGAAACGCGCCGTCAGCACCTCGCGGTCTTCCCTTGGCCAGTACGGAAATGGCGCCGTCATGCCGACCAGCTCCTGCACCGACCAGCCGACCATGCGGCTGAAGGTGGCATTGGCATAGGTGGTCTTGCCCGAGAGGTCGAGCACGCGAATGCCCGCCATCAGGGAGTTCTCGATCGCCAGGCGGAAGTGGGATTCCGCCCGCAGCTTGCCCTGGGCCTGATAGCGGCGGCGGCTCAGGCGCCAGTTCATCAGCAGCATGCCGATGGTGGTCAGCCCCAGCAGCACCAGCAGCAGCATCCAGCCATAGCTGGTGACGCTCTTGTCGGTACGGTACATCACCGTCTGCAGCATCAGCGCATCGTCCAGCGGCGGAACCGGCTGTGTCAGGCGGGGCGGAGCCAGCCATTCGTCCACCGGTGCGCTGGCAACCCAGCGGGGCAGGTAGGCGGCCTGCCCGATGGCTGCAACCAGATCGCCGCCGGCACTGGTGAGGGCAATGGCCAGCGCCGCGGCGTTGTCACCGGTCAGCACGGCATTGAGCATGGCCTGGGGCGAATACTCGGCGACGATCATGCCCAGATAGGCATCGTTGACATGGATGGGGGTGAAGAGACGCAGCAGCGGCGGTACGTTCTCCTCCCCCGTGACGTAGCGGCCGGGCACCAATTCCCAGTGGCCATAGGGATAGGCCGAGAGATCGACATCACGCCAGACCTGACCGACCATGCGGCGCAGCGGGCCCGGCAGCATCGCGGCATGGTGCGTGCTGACGACGCGCTGGCGTGCATCGAACCAGGTGACGGCCTGCAATTCGGGCTGCTGGCCGAGCAGCTGGCGCGCGGCCTGGTCGAACCCGGAGCCGACCGCCGGCGTGGTGAGATTGCTGACCAGCCGCTGCAGTTGTTCCTGGCGGTCCATCAGGCGGTCCGAGAGGCGCTGCAGCACCAGCTGGCTTTGCTGCACCAGCCCTTGCTCCTCCCGCTCGCGCTCCTCCATCCGCAAGAAAAGGAAGGCGCTGACCATCACCATCACGAAAAGCAGTACCGCGACCAGCGGAATCAGGTTGCCCAGGCGATCCTGGTGGCGCCAACCCAGTTGCCGCCACCATCGCTTGCCGGCCTGGATGGGGTTGGAGTTCATGGGGGAAAGAGAGTGCAATGGAATCTACCGATGCTGCGGGGAAGGGATGTCCAGTATTGTGGCTGCAAGCTTGCCGCCTGGTTGCCAAATTGGCGATAGCGCAATGCCACGAATCGGCCTCTATTTCGCATTGAGAAAACAGCGGACTTAATTTGAAATTATGGCGAAACCATGCGAAACTCGCAGGCTGGTCACTGTCAACTTGCATGGTGGATGACCGCTGATTCTTAAACGGAGACCTTCTTATGACGGACAAAGCAAGCAGCCCAGCCAATGTGCCATCCCAGGCGGTGGACATCGATTCCCAGGAAACCCGAGAATGGCTGGACGCCCTGTCCGCCGTCATCGACAGGGAGGGTGCCGAGCGCGCGCACTTTCTCATCGAGCAACTGCTCGAACATGCCCGCCAGAACAGCATCGACCTGCCGTTCTCCGCCAACACCGGCTACGTCAACACCATCGAGCCCCAGGACGAGGTGCGCACCCCCGGCAACCTGGAGCTCGAAGGGCGGCTGCGTGCCTACATGCGCTGGAACGCCATGGCCATGGTCGTCAAGGCCAATCGCCTGCATCCCGAGGACGGCGGCGACCTGGGCGGGCACATTTCCTCGTTCGCCTCGCTCGCGCACATGCTGGCGGCGGGCTTCAACCATTTCTGGCATGCCGACGACACCGACACCGGCGGCACGCATGGCGGCGACCTGCTCTACATCCAGGGGCATTCCGCTCCCGGCATCTACGCCCGTGCCTACCTGGAAGGCAATCTGAGCGAGGACCAGCTGCTGAACTTCCGCCAGGAGGTCGATGGCAAGGGCCTGTCGAGCTATCCGCACCCCAAGCTGATGCCGGACTTCTGGCAGTTCCCCACGGTCTCGATGGGCCTGGGCCCGTTGATGGCGATCTACCAGGCGCGCTTCCTCAAGTACTTGCATGCGCGCGGCATTGCCGATACCAGCGCGCGCAAGGTCTGGGCCTTCCTGGGCGATGGCGAGATGGACGAGCCCGAAAGCCTGGGCGCGATCAGCCTGGCCGCGCGCGAGGGCCTGGACAACCTGATTTTCGTGGTCAACTGCAACCTGCAACGCCTCGACGGCCCAGTGCGCGGCAATGGCAAGATCATCCAGGAGCTCGAGGGCGAATTCCGCGGCTCGGGCTGGAACGTCATCAAGCTGCTGTGGGGCAGCAACTGGGATCCGCTGCTGGCCAAGGACAAGGACGGCATCCTGCGCAAGGTCATGATGGATACGCTCGACGGCGACTACCAGGCCTTCAAGGCCAATGACGGAGCCTATGTGCGCAAGCATTTCTTCGGCCGCGACCCGCGCCTGCTGAAGATGGTCGAGAACATGTCGGACGATGAGATCTGGGCGTTGCGCCGTGGGGGCCATGATCCGTTCAAGGTTTATGCGGCCTTCCACTCCGCGCAGAACCATCAGGGCCAACCCACCGTGCTGCTGGTCAAGACCGTCAAGGGCTATGGAATGGGCGCGGCCGCCGAAGGCAAGAACACCGCGCACCAGACCAAGAAGCTCACGGACGACGACATCCGCCTGTTCCGCGACCGCTTCAACATCCCTGTGCCGGACAGCGAGCTCTCCAAGATTCCGTTCTACAAGCCGGCCGACGACACGCCGGAGATGAAGTACCTGCACGAACGTCGCAAGGCGCTGGGCGGCTACCTGCCCAAGCGCCGCAAGGAATCAAGCGAGCGCTTCACCGTGCCTTCGCTCGAGACCTTCAAGGCCGTGCTGGAGCCCACCGCCGAGGGCCGCGAGATCTCCACCACGCAGGCTTATGTGCGTTTCCTGAACCAGCTGCTGCGCGACAAGGCGCTGGGCCCGCGCATCGTGCCCATCCTGGTCGACGAGGCGCGCACCTTCGGCATGGAAGGCCTGTTTCGCCAGATCGGCATCTACAACCCCAAGGGCCAGCTCTACACCCCGGTCGACAAGGACCAGGTGATGTACTACAAGGAGGACAAGGCCGGCCAGATCCTGCAGGAAGGCATCAACGAAGCGGGCGGCATGGCCTCGTGGATCGCCGCGGCGACGTCGTACTCGACGAACAACCGCATCATGATCCCGTTCTACGTCTACTACTCGATGTTCGGCTTCCAGCGCATCGGCGACTTTGCCTGGGCGGCCGGCGACATGCAGGCACGCGGTTTCCTGCTGGGCGGCACCTCCGGGCGCACCACGCTCAACGGCGAGGGCCTGCAGCACGAGGACGGCCACAGCCACATCCTGGCGGGCACCATCCCCAACTGCGTGAGCTACGACCCGACTTTCGCGCACGAAGTGGCGGTGATCATGCAAGATGGCTTGAAACGCATGGTGGAGAAGCAGGAGAACGTCTTCTACTACATCACGCTGCTCAACGAGAACTACGCGATGCCGGGGCTGAACCCCGGTTCCGAGGAGCAGATCATCAAGGGCATGTACCTGCTGCTGCCGGCCGCCGACGGCAAGGCACACCGCGTGAACCTGCTGGGCTCGGGCTCGATCCTGCGCGAGTCGATCGCCGCCAAGGAACTGCTGGAGAACGACTGGGACATTGGTGCCGACGTCTGGAGCTGCCCGAGCTTCAACGAGCTGACCCGCGACGGCCAGGAGGCCGAGCGCTGGAACCTGCTGCATCCGACCGAGCCGGCCAAGGTGCCGTTCGTGACCGAACAGCTGGCCAAGACCGAAGGCCCGGTGGTCGCCTCGACCGACTACATCAAGAACTACGCCGAGCAGATCCGTCCCTTCATCCCTGCTGACCGCAGCTACCGCGTGCTGGGCACCGACGGTTTTGGCCGCAGCGATTTCCGCTACAAGCTGCGCGAGCACTTCGAGATCAACCGCCACTACATCGTCGTGGCCGCGCTCAAGTCGCTGGCTGACGACGGCGCCATCCCGTCGGAGAAAGTGCTCGAAGCCATCCAGAAGTACGGCATCAAGACCGACAAGATCAACCCGCTGCACGCCTGAGTGAGCGAGAAGGAGAACAAACATGGCTCTGATAGACGTCAAGGTTCCCGACATCGGTGATTTCGCCGAGGTCGCGGTCATCGAGATCCTGGTAAAGGAAGGCGACAAGGTCGCCGCCGAGCAAAGCCTGATCACCGTCGAATCCGACAAGGCCTCGATGGAGATTCCATCGAGCGCCGCCGGCGTGGTCAAGTCCATCCAGGTCAAGCTGGGCGACAAGATCAGCGAAGGCAGCGTGATCTTGCAGTTGGAGGCTGAGGCGGAAGCAACAGGCGAAGGCGTTTCGGCCCCGGCCGCCGCACCGGCGCAACAAGCCGAGCCGGCCGACGCTCCTGCGGCACCGGCTGCCGGCAGCCAAGGTGGCCAGGGCGGTCCGGTGGAAGTGCGCGTGCCCGACATCGGCGACTTCAGCGATGTCGCGGTCATCGAGGTGCTGGTCAAGGCCGGTGACGCCGTCGAGGAAGAACAAAGCCTGATCACCGTCGAATCCGACAAGGCCTCGATGGAGATTCCGTCGAGCGCCGCTGGCGTGGTCGAGTCGCTGGCCGTCAAGGTGGGCGACAAGATCAACAAGGGTGACTTGGTGGCCATTCTCAAGAGTGCGGCGGGTGTCGGTGCAAACCCGGGTGCTGCTGCGCCAGCTCCGGCAGCCGCTGCCCCCACATCCGCGGCGCCTGCTGCGGCTGCGGGCGAGGCCAGGGCTTCTGCCCCGGTGCCGGCAGCGGCGCCGGCCGCCGCGCACAAACCGGCCGAGGTGAACCTCGGCGGCAAGCTGCCGCATGCCTCCCCCTCGATCCGCAAAGCCGCTCGTGAATTGGGCGTGCCGCTGGCCGAAGTCAAAGGCACGGGCGAGAAGGGCCGCATCACGCTGGACGACTTGCAGAGCTTCGTCAAGGCCGTGATGGCCGGCACCGCGCGCACGACCGCACAAGGTGCCGCTGCTCCTGCCGGCGGCAGTGCCGATGGCGCGGCGCTGGGCCTGATCCCGTGGCCCAAGGTCGATTTTGCCAAGTTCGGTGAAATCGAACGCAAGCCGCTGGGCCGCATCAAGAAGATCAGCGGCGCCAACCTGCACCGCAACTGGGTGATGATCCCGCACGTCACCAACCACGACGATGCCGACATCACCGAGCTGGAGGCCTTCCGCGTGGCCACCAACAAGGAGAACGAGAAGTCCGGTATCAAGGTCACCATGCTGGCCTTCCTGATCAAGGCCTGCGTGGCCGCGCTCAAGAAGTTCCCGGATTTCAATGCCTCGCTGGACGGCGAGGAACTGGTGCTCAAGAAATACTTCCACATCGGCTTTGCCGCCGATACCCCGAATGGTCTGGTCGTGCCCGTCATCAAGGATGCCGACAAGAAGGGCGTGCTGCAGATCAGCCAGGAAATGGGCGATCTGGCCAAGAAGGCGCGCGAAGGCAAGCTGGGCCCGGCCGATATGAGCGGCGCCGGCTTCACCATCAGCTCGCTGGGCGGGATTGGCGGGCGCTACTTCACGCCCATCATCAATGCACCGGAAGTTGCCATCCTCGGCGTCTGCCGCAGCACCATCGAACCGGTCTGGGACGGCAAGGCCTTCCAGCCGCGCCTGATGCTGCCGCTGTCGCTGTCGTGGGATCACCGCGTCATCGACGGCGCCTCGGCTGCGCGCTTCAACGCCTACCTCGGTCAGATTCTGGCGGACTTCCGCCGTGTGCTGCTCTAAGCCAGGAAGGAGAAACACATGGCAACGATTGAAGTCAAGGTTCCAGACATCGGCGATTTCGATGAAGTCGCAGTCATCGAAGTGCTGGTCAAACCTGGCGATACCGTCAAGGAAGAGCAGAGCCTGATCACCGTCGAATCCGACAAGGCCTCGATGGAGATTCCTTCCAGTGCCGCCGGTACCGTCAAGGAATTGAAGGTTCAGCTCGGTGACAAGGTCAGCGAAGGCTCGGTGATCCTGGTGCTGGAAACTGTGGGAGAGGCTGCTGCGCCCAGCCCGGCGCACACACCCAGTGCAGCGCCTGCACCCGCTGCTGCACCTGCCTCCGCGGCCAAGGCAACCGCCCCGGCTCCCGCAGCGGTCAGCTACAGCGGTCAGGTCGATGGCGACTACGACGTGCTCGTGCTCGGTGCCGGCCCCGGTGGCTATTCGGCGGCTTTTCGCGCCGCCGACCTCGGCCTCAAGACTGTGCTGGTCGAGCGCTACCCGACGCTGGGTGGCGTCTGCCTGAACGTCGGCTGCATCCCCTCCAAGGCGCTGCTGCACGTCGCCTCGGTGATGGACGAAGCCAGCCACCTGTCCGAGCTGGGTGTAAGTTTCAACAAGCCTGAAGTCGACATCGACAAGCTGCGCGCCCATAAAGAGAAAGTCATTGGCAAGCTCACCGGCGGCCTGGCCGCCATGGCCAAGATGCGCAAGGTCACCGTGGTACAAGGCCAAGGCGAATTCGCCAGTGCCAACCATCTGACGGTGCAGCTCGAAGGCGGTGGCACGCAGACACTGCAGTTCAAGCGCGCCATCATTGCCGCAGGCTCCGAAGCCGTGAAGCTGCCATTCCTGCCCGATGATCCGCGCATCGTCACCTCCACAGGGGCGCTGCAACTGCGCCAGAAACCCAGACGCATGCTGGTCATCGGCGGTGGCATCATCGGCCTGGAGATGGGCACCGTCTACTCCAGCACCGTGGGCACGCGCCTGGACGTGGTGGAGATGCTCGATGGCCTGATGCAGGGTGCCGACCGGGATCTGGTCAAGGTCTGGCAGAAGTTCAATGCCAAGCGCTTCGACAACATCCTGCTCAAGACCAAGACCGTCGGTGCCGAGGCTACGCCCGAAGGCATCAAGGTCAGCTTCGAAGGCGAGGGCGCACCCGAGCCACAGACCTACGACCTGGTGCTGCAAGCGGTGGGTCGCGTGCCCAATGGCAAGCGCATCGGTGCCGACAAGGCCGGCGTGGCGGTGACCGAGCGTGGCTTCATCGACGTGGACGTGCAACTGCGCACCAACGTGCCGCACATCTTCGCCATTGGTGACATCGTCGGCCAGCCGATGCTGGCACACAAGGCCGTGCATGAAGCGCATGTGGCCGCCGAAGTCATTGCCGGTGAACTGCTGGGCGACGACAAGCTGGCCAAGTCCGCCTTTGACGCCCGCGTGATCCCCAGCGTGGCCTATACCGACCCGGAAGTGGCCTGGGTCGGCCTGACCGAGGATCAGGCCAAGGCGCAGGGCATCAAGGTCAAGAAAGGCCTGTTTCCGTGGACCGCCTCGGGCCGCGCCATCGCCAACACCCGTGATGAGGGCTTCACCAAGCTGCTGTTCAGCGAGGAAACGCACCAAATCGTTGGCGGTGGCATCGTCGGTACGCATGCGGGCGACATGATCGGCGAGATCGCCCTGGCCATCGAGATGGGCGCCGATGGTGTGGACATCGGCAAGACCATCCACCCGCATCCGACATTGGGAGAGACCATTGGCATGGCGGCCGAAGCCTACGAAGGCGTCTGCACCGATCTGCCACCAGAGAAGAAGCGCTGATCTCCAGCCACTTCACAATGCCAGCCGCTTGCCTTCACCGGCAAGCGGTTTTGTTTTGTGTGCAACACGCTGTTTGGAAAGGGCTACTCATTGCCTCTGGACTTTCATGTGCAGACAATAATATTCCATATATGAAATATTATTAACATAAATTGATAATAAAGTATCTAATATGATCGTTTTATGATTATAGATTTAATGATTCATAAAAGAGCTATGATGTAGCATATGAAGCATTTGGGATGCTTATATGAACTCCAAAATTGATGAACCATCAACCCTGGCTGGCGATCTGCGCTCCCTCGGGGGAAAGCTTGCCAAGCTGCGTTTGAGCAGGAATCTGACCCAGGCCCATGTGGCGCGCGAGGCGGGAGCATCCATCAGCAGCATCAAGCGCCTCGAAGCAGGGGAGAACACGTCATTGGAAACATTGCTGAGGGTCCTTGGCGTGCTGGGCTTGAAAAATCGATTGCTGGAGTGCTTGCCTGACCCCGATGTCCGGCCTGTTGAGCGAGTCAGGCATGGCGGTCGTGAACGCCGCCGCGCACGGGAGAAAAATCCCACGACGCCCAAGGCGACGGACTGGGCCTGGGGCGAGGAGGATGAAACGTGACGGATGCCACGGTGCGCCTGTGGGGCCGGGATATCGGCGCAGTGAGCTGGCTGGACGATCGCCAGCTGGCAGTGTTCCAATACATGCCCGATTTCGTCAGCAGCGGGATCGAGCTGGCGCCGCTCATGATGCCGCTTGGCCCGGACCCCTATGAGTTCCCGGGCTTGCCGCGGGAGGCATTCAAGGGCTTGCCCGGCCTGCTTGCCGATTCGTTGCCGGATAAGTTTGGCAACGCCTTGATCGATGCCTGGCTGGTGAGGCAGGGGCGGGCGGCCAGCAGCTTCAATCCTGTCGAGCGGCTATGCTATATCGGCACGCGAGGCATGGGGGCGCTCGAGTTCCACCCGGCACTGACAACTGGCACGCAGCGCTCGCGCAAGGTCGAGATTGATGCGTTGACCCGCCTCGCCAACGAGGTGCTTGGCTATCGCGAACGACTCTCTGGCGTGCTTCACGGCGAGGACGACCGGAAGGCATTGGAGGATATCCTGCGGGTGGGGACATCGGCAGGCGGCGCACGTGCCAAGGCGGTGCTTGCATGGAACGAACAAACCGGCGAGTTCCGCTCAGGGCAGGTCAAGGCCGGAGAGGGCTTTTCCTACTGGCTCATGAAGTTCGATGGCATCGTCAACAACCGCGACAAGGAACTGGCCGATCCGCAGGGCTTCGGCATGATCGAGTATGGCTTCTATCTGCTGGCCATCGACGCCGGTATCGACATGAGCGAAAGCCGCATTTATCGCGAAGGCGGGCGGGCACACTTCATGACGCGCCGCTTCGACCGCGACGCCAGCGGCCGCAAGCTGCACATGCAGTCGCTGGCGGCTCTGCGCCATTTCGATTTCAACGCGGCTGGGGCCTATTCGTACGAACAGGCCGTGGAGACGATTAGACAGCTTGGCTTGCCCGCTCTGGACGTTGAACAGCAGTTCCGGCGCGCGGTGCTGAACATCTTGATCCGCAACCAGGACGATCATGTCAAGAACATCGCCTTCCTGATGAACCGCCATGGCCAATGGCGGCTGTCACCGGCATTCGATGTGAGCTACGCCTACAACCCCGGCGGCAGTTGGACCCACCAGCACCAGATGAGCCTCAATGGCAAGCGGGACCATTTCGAACTGGACGACCTGATAGCGTTCGGCATTTTCTGCGGGATAAAGCCCCAGAAAGCCCGGGACATCGTGGGCAGCATCCATGCATGTGCCCTGGACTGGATGCGTTACGCAGCCCAGGCGGGCATTGCCGAACCCATCGCTGCCAGCCTCCAGCGCAGCATGCGACTGGCAATCATCGCGTCATAACGCAAGTCACAGTGGAGTATCGCTGCCACCGGCCTTCCAACTGCCATCATCCTGCTGTTTCGCAGAGATCAAGTAACCGTCGCCTCTGGACCGCCTACTGCTGGACGGCAGGGATGACCCTGTACCCGACTCAGTACCGTCCTGAAGTAGAAACTTCCGGCTCCTCTGATATCGCCGTTGCTGCCTGCAGCCAGTAACTTCTTTTCGAAGCGGCTTTTTCACGCCTTCTCACATTTCGGTCGAGACTAGGGCGTGTCATCCATCACCAAGGGGTCGCGTTGGAGCCAGAAAGGGCCGAGCGCGAGGCAGCAGCCGCAGCAAGGCTTGATGCCTTGCGAGGACTGCCAACGCTGCGGGCGGCCCTTTCTGGCTCCAACCCGAAGGGCGAGTGGACAAAATTCGCCCACTCATCGTTGCACACCTTGCACGTATCGACATACGCGCTGCACTGTGCGCCTAGATTGGACGAATTTTATCCGCTCGCGCGACCCCTTGGTGATGGATGACACGCCCTAGGCCATCGATCAAGATCAGTGGCGTGCCATGTAGCGGGTCGCGCAGAATGCGGGCATTGACCCCAAAGACGCGTGCCAGCACCTCGGGCGTCAACACTGCGTCGGGATGGCCGCTGGCGGCGATGGCGCCGTCCTTCATGGCCACCAGATGGTCGGCATAGCGGGCGGCCTGGTTCAGGTCATGCAGCACCAGCACCAGGGTGCGCCCGTCGTCGCGGTTGAGCGTGCGGCAGAGTTCGAGGATCTCGATCTGGTGGGCCAGATCGAGATAGGTCGTAGGTTCATCGAGCAGCAAAACGGAGGTTTGCTGCGCCAGTGCCAGCGCCAGCCAGACGCGCTGGCGCTGGCCGCCAGAGAGCGTGTCGACGGCGCGTTCGGCCAGTTCTGCCACGCACGTGGCGTGCATCGCCTGCTCGACCGCGCGCGCATCGGCCTCGCTCCATTGCCGCAGCAGGCCTTGGTGCGCAAAGCGCCCGCGCGCCACCAGTTCTGCGACGCGGATGCCTGCGGGCGCCTGGGCCGACTGTGGCAGCAGCCCCAGGCGGCGCGCGACTTCGCGCGTCGACAGGCGGTGGATGTCCTGGCCGTCGAGCAGCACTTGGCCTGTTTGGGGCTTGAGCAGCCGTGCCAGGCTGCGCAGCAGGGTCGATTTGCCGCAGCCATTCGGGCCGATGACGGCGGTGATGCGGCCCTCGGGCAGCACCAGGTCGAGTCCGTCCAGCACGGGTTGATGGCCTAGCTGCACGCGCAGGCCGCAGGCTTGCAGGATGGGCGGGGAGTGGGTCATGACAGGGTGTTTCAGCGCCTGCGTCCAAGCAGCCAGGCCAGGTAGAGGCCGCCCAGTATGCCGGTGACCCGGCCGATCGGCACGGCCATGGCGATGGGCAGGTGCTGCACCAGCAGGTCTGCCAGCACCAGCAGCAAGGCGCCCATCAGCGCAGCGCTGACGACCGGCAGGCGCGAGGCGCCGGTGGCGCGCAAGGTCAACTGCGGCGCTGCCAGCGCAATGAACGCGATCGGGCCAGCCGCGCCGGTTGCCAGTGCCGCCAGGGCGACGGCGCACGCACTCATCTGCAGGCGGGTGCGCTCGGCCACCACTCCCAACTGGCGCGCCAGGTCGTCGCCCATTTCCAGCAGGTGCAATGGGCGGGCAGCGCACAGCACCAGCGGCGTGAGCACCAATGTGCCCAAAGCAACGGGCAGTGCATGCGCCCACGTGCGGGCATCCAGGGAGCCTGCCAGCCATAGATTGGCTTGCACCGCCTGATCCAGTCCGCCCTTGACCAGCAGTAAGCCATTGACCGCACCCAGCAGAGCCCCGACACCGATGCCGATGAGTACCAGCCGGTAGCTCGCGACGGCGCCTGTCTGCCAAGCCAGCAGATAGACCGCCAGCGCCGTCAGCAAACCCGCCAGCACCGCCGCCAGCGCCACGGCCAGCGGCTGCTGCTGGCCGAAGACGATGATTTGCACCAACGCCCCCGTGGCCGCGCCCGTGGTGAAGCCGATCACGTCCGGCGAGCCCAGCGCATTGCGCGAGACCGATTGGAAAATTGCCCCGGAGATGCCCAGCGCCGCACCGGCGGACAAGGCGGTGACGATGCGCGGCAGACGGATCTGCCAGACCACGCGGTGGGCGATGGCGTCGGCCTGCTCCTGCCCGGCCAGCGCACGCAACACTTCGCCAGGTGCCAGCGGCAGCCGGCCCGTTGCCAGCAGCAGCAGGCTGCAGGCGCAGATGGCCAGCAGCAACAGCGCGCAGACCAGCAGCAGGCGCGGCTGCAGCCGCACGCTGTAGCGGCCATGCCGCAACACCACTCCGGGTAGAAGGGTAGCGGCGGTCATGGGCATGGAGCGACGCCTCATAGCTGTGCAAAGCGACCACGCCGTACCTGGGCAATGAACAGCGGCGCACCGACCAGCGCCACCATGATGCCGACGCCGACTTCTCCGGGCCGTGCCACCAGCCGGCCCAGTACGTCGGCGGCCAGCACCAGCAGCGCGCCCAGCCCCGCTGCCAGTGGCAGCAGGCGCCGGTGGCTGTGCCCGCCCCAGGCGCGTGCCAGATGCGGTGCGGTTAGTCCGACGAAAACGATCGGGCCGGCGGCCGCCGTCGCAGCGCCAGCCAGCACCACCACGGCCAGCGCCGCCAGCGCCCAGGTCAACGTCGTGCGGCTGCCCAGCGCCAGCCCGAGCTCCGCGCCCAGGGATGCGGCATCCAGCGCTGGTGCCAGCACCCTGGCCAGCAGCAGCCCGGCCGCGATGAGCGCGGCGACCGGCCACAGCACGTCGCGGCCACGGCCTTGCAAGGCGCCGCTGCCCCAGTGGCGGAAATGGTCGAACACTTCATCGGTGCTGTTGACCGTGACCAGGTGCGTGAACGCCAGCAACACCACCGACAGCGCGGCGCCCGCGAGCACCAGCCGCGTTGGCTCCAGCCCGTGCCGCAAGCCGCCGAGCAGGTAGACCGCCGCGCCTGCGGCGGCGGCCCCGGCCAGGCCGAAAGCCAGCATCGCGCCAGGGTGCAACACGCCCAGCGTCGCCATCGCCAGCACGATGGCGGCCGCCGCGCCGGCATTGACGCCGAGGATGCCGGGTTCTGCCAGCGCATTGCGGCTCAGGGCCTGCATCAGCGTGCCGGCGACGGCCAGCGCGGCCCCGACCAGCAAGGCCAGCAGCGTGCGCGGCAGGCGCAGGTGGTGCAGCAGCAGGTGGTGCGGGTTGCGCGGATCGAATTGCCAGAGGGCCTGCCAGACCACGCGCGGGCTCAGCCACTCGCTGCCGATGCACAGGCTGGCCAGCGCGAGTGTCGCCAGCAGCGCGCTGGCGAGCAGCCAGGCCGCGGTGCGCCAGCGCGTTGGCGAAGAATTAGCGCCCAAAGCGCTCGACCATGCCATCGACGATTTCCGTGGCGCTGAAGTAATCGATCCGAAACGAATGCACCCCCAGGCCGTAGACCTGCCCATTGCGCACCGACGGCAGGTTGGCCAGCACCGGATCTGCGAGAAAAGCCGCGGCGCGGCTGTCGTCGCCGCGCAGCAGGAAGGTGGTTTCGGCCCGCAGGCTGGGCAGCTTTTCGTAAGGCGCCCAGACGAAGTTGCGCGCGCTCTCGGCGCTGCTGTGCCAGGCCGGATCGGGCGCCTCCATGCGAAAGCCCAGTGCGCTCAACAGGCGTCCGTGCGGGCCTTCCGGTGTGGCGACGGGGTTGCTGATGGCGGGGCCGTTGTAGCTGACGATGTTGGCTTGCCCGGCCGGCAGTTGCAGTTGCTGGCGGGCCTGCGCCACGTAGGCATCGAAGGCGGTGATGCGCGCCTGGGCCTGGGCTTCGTGCCCGGTGGCCTGGCCCAGTTGTCGCGCCAGGCTTTGCCAGGGCTCGCCGCCATAGTCGAGCACGATGGTCGGCGCCACCGAGCGCAACTGCTGCACGTGCGCGAGCGTGGAGTCGGCGCCGCCAGTGGAGACGACGATCAGATCCGGCGCCACCGCCAGCACGGCTTCGAGGTCCATGCGCCCGGCCGGCCACAGCTTCTCGACGCCGCGCGCCTGGGCCAGCGCCGCCCACTGGCCGAGGAAGCTGCCATCGACCAGCGTCGCGCTGGCTACCACCGGTGCATCGATGGCGAGCAAGGTGCCGGTCAGCGTCGGCGAGGTCGAGAGGATGCGCGTGGGCCGCGCCGGAATCGGCGTCGTGCTGCCATCGGCGTTGTGGAAGCTGCGCGGCCAGGCTGCCGTGCCCATGTCCTCTGGCTGCTGCTGGGGTGCCGGGGTCGGCACATGGTCGGTGGGCTGGCGACCGCAGGCCGTGAGCACCAGCGCGGCGGCCAGCATGGCAGCTGCAACAAGGGTGGCACGAAGCCAGTGCATGAGGCGCATGGTGGTATCAACCTTGCAGCGGGCAAGAGCGGATGGAGAACTGGATGTTGCCGAATGCCATGCCATCATCGCGCTGACAGGCGGATGCGCGCCACGTGCTCTGGCTGTCTGGCCTGCTTGGTGCCGCCATCGTTCTTCACCGTGGCGTAAAGCACGTTGGCGGCTTCGTCCAGTGCCAGGCTGTTGGGGTGGGGCGGCAGCGCGATGGTTTGCAGCGGCTGGTACGCGGCGGTGTCGAACACGCTGATCGAGCCGTTGCCCGTGGCTACGCGCACGCCGGCGCGGTTGGTGACGTAGAGGCGCTGGCGCGCCGCGTCGAAGCGCAGACCGATCGGCACCTCACCGGTGGGCAGGTTGGAGATGACGGTGCCAGCGTCGGCGTCCAGCGTGAAGAGGCGGTGGCCTTCGCTGCGGTGCCGGTACTCGCGCTCCAGGTGGTTGTGGCGCCAGTCGTCGCGGTCGATGCCCTGGTCGACACCGAACAGGCGGTTGTGCTCGGGGTCGTAGATGAGATTGAGCAACTGGTCGGCCTGCACCTCCAGCGTTTTCTTCAGCGCCAGCGTGTCGGCATCGACCACCATCAACTGCCCGGCCATGTTGGCGACGAAGATGCGGCCACCCGCCTCGTCCAGCGCAATGCCGACGGCGTTGTAGCCAAAGCCTTCGATGACCTTCTCCAGCGTCAGCGTGCGGGTGTCGATGACGAACAGCACGCTGTCGAAGCCCAGGCCGAGGCCGGGGGCGAACAGGCGGTGGCGTTTCGTGTCCACGACCATCTCACGCACCTTGTGCGGATAGTCCTCGGTGATCTTGAAGCGCTCCAGCGCCTTTAGCAGGAAGTCGCTGCGTATTTCCGAGAAGTTCAGGCGCTTGAACTCGCTGGCGAAATGGACTTTCTCCATCAGCGGGATCTGCTTGATGAGTCGATTGCTGGCGGTATCGACCACGCTGATGGCGCCGTTGAAGCCCTGCGTCACGTAGAGCCGGCTGGCGGCATCGTCCAGCGCCACGCCAAAGCCCTTGCCATTGAGCGCAATCTCCGCCTGCACGGCCAGCGTATCGGGCGCCAGGCGCAGCACGCGCGAGCGGGTTTCGTCCTCCCAATCGGGCGCGGCGACGAAAACCGCTTGCTGGCGGGGGCTGAAGGCCAGCTCGACGAGGTCGCTGGCGACCGGCACGCGCAGGATGTCCTCCGCGGTGACCGGGGCGTAGGCGGCTTCGATGGCAGTGGCTGGCATGGTGGCGTTCTGCGTGAGGGAGGGCGCGGTGCTGCAGGCCGTCAGTGCGGCCAGCGACAGGGTAGTGATGGCAAGCGTCAGGAGGCCTTGCATGGGGAATCCTTGCGTGGAAAAGAGCGGTTCTGCAAGCCGATGTGCGTTAAGCCTGATGCACCCCTCTCCCGCCAGGGGAGAGTGGTGCATCAGGCAATGCTGGCGAGGGCACGGCAGGCGCGCTCCAGATCAAAGGGCTCAGAACTGGTACTTCACGCTGGCCGACACATGCCGTGGCGCGCCATAGGTGTGGCGCGCCGAGCCCAGCACCATGGTGCGGTAACTCTTGTCAAAGACGTTGTCCAGGTGCAGGCTGAAGTGCCAGTGGTCGTCCAATTGGTAAGCGGCCATCAGGTTGACCACGGCGTAGCTTTTCTGGCCGATCAATGAACGGTCCACGTTCGCGTACGAGGCGTTGCTGCTGTATATCTCGCTTTGCCAGGTCATGCCGCCGCCCACTCTTAGGCCGGGTGCGCCGGATGGTGCCCAGGTGCCGAATAGCTTGAGCTGGTGCTTGGGCCGCACGGTGTTCAGCCGCGTGCCGTCGCTGGCGCGGGTGACGACGCGGGTGTAGCCGCCTTGCAGTTGCACGCCGCGGGCGATTTCGCCGCTGGCTTCCAGCTCCCAGCCACGGCCCTTGGTCTGGTCGGCGGCGGTGTAGGCCTGACCACCATCGGGCGTGAGGTTGCTGCCATCGGCAATGGCCAGGTTGTCCTTGCGCACTTCGAACACGGCAGCGCTGGTGTTCAGGCGCCCGCCCCACCATTCGCCTTTCAGGCCCAACTCATAGTTCTTGCCCTCTTCCGGGTCGAGCACGTTGCCGTTGACGTCTTCGTAGCTTTGCGGATTGAAGATGGTCGAGTAGCTGGCATAGGCCGAGAGCTGGTCGTTCAGGTCGAACACCACGCCGGCGTAGGGCGTGAAGACGGTGCTTTCCTTGCGGTCGTCGGTGATGGCTCCGGTCTGCAGGTTGCGGCGGGTGGTTTCCCACTCGCTCAGGCGGCCGCCGACGATGATGGCCAGGTCATCGCGCGGGCGCAGGCGGGTGGCCAGGTAGGCGCCCCACTGCTTGATCTCGGTGCGGGTGTCGCTGGTGCGCACGGCGGAGAGATCGGGCAGGGCGTAGCTGCCATCCCAGCCCAGCACGTCCACGCGCGTGGCGGCCCAACTGGTGGCGCTGCCCAGCGAATCGGCCTTGGAGTCGGAGCCGTTGACGCCGGCCATCAGGTCATGGCTGCGGCCCCAGAGCGCGTATGTGCCGCTCAGGCTGGCATCCACGGTGTCGACGGTTTGCTCCGTGTCGCCAAAGCGGATCATCAGGTCGGCCGTGCCATCGGGCGAGGGCTGACGCACACCGGCGTAGCCGAATAGTTGCGAGTTGTCGTAGCGGCTATGGTTGACGCTGGCACGTGCTTGCCAGTCGTCGTTGAAGCGGTGCTCCAGCGTTGCGGCCAGGCTGGTGCGGTCGGACTCGTAGCGGCTCCAGTCGGTCAGCGCGTTGTCGCTGCGGCCGAATGGCGTGGCCGTGCCATCGGTGAATGCGGTCTCGAAGGCGGTGAAGGCTGCGGCATTCTTGCCATCCTCGCGGTTGTGTTCGGCGGCCAGGCGCAGCAGGGTGTCATGGCTGAGATCGGCTTCGAGCACGCCGTAGACCGTGTGCTTGTCGGCCTCGTAGCGGTCGACCCACGATTTACCCTGGTCGTACGCACCGACGACGCGGGCACGCAGGCTGCCGGCTTGGTTCAGAGAACCGCCAAAGTCGGCCACCGTGCGGGCTTGCTGCCAGCGCGAGAGGCTTTGCTGCAATGCGCCCTGGAACTCGCGCGTCGGGCGCTTGCGCACCAGGCTGATGCTGCCGCCCGGATCGCCCGAGCCGCTGAGCAGGCCGCTGGCACCGCGCAGCACAGTGATGGAGTCGTAGATCGCGGTATCCAGCGAGCTGATGCTGGTCCAGCCGCCGCTGCCGCCGACCGCATTGGCGTGGCTGATGGCGCCGTCGATCTGGTAGTTGGTGATCTGGTAGCCGCGCGAGAAGTAGCCGATGTAGCTGCCCACCAGCGGCCCGCCGGAGTCGACCGAGATACCTGGCGTTTGCTCCAGCACGTCGCCCAGCGTGTCCAGCGCCTGGTCGTCGATGCGCTGGCGCGTGATGACGGTGTAGGACTGCGGCGTCTCGCGCTGCGTCAGCGGCAGCTTGGTGACGGTGCTGGCGGGTTGCTCTTGTGTGTAGCTGTCGCTGCTCTCGGTGGGAGCGTCGGTTGCTGGCGTATCGGCAGTGACGGCGACTTCGGGCAGCGTGGTGACGGTGGTCTGTGCCCAGCTCAAGCCGACGTGGCTGGTCAGCAAGGCGGCAGTGGCGATGGCCACGGCATGGCGGCGGTTGAATGCGTGCATGATGGGTTCTCTGTTTCAGCGGTTGCGATCAATCCAGCGCGATGCGCACGATGCTGTCCTTGCTGCCTTTCGGGTCGTCCTGGCCGGCCTTGACCGAGACGTACAAAGCCTTGCCATCTGGCGTCAGGGCCAGGCTGTTGGGGTGTGTGGGCAAGGCGATGGTGTCGAGCAGCGCGTAGCTGCGGGTGTCGAACACCGTGACAGTGCCGGCGCCGCGATTGGTGACGAACAAGCGCTGGCGCGGCGCATCGAACAGCAGCGCAATCGGGTACTGGCCGGTGGGCAGCTTGTGCAGCGTCTGGCCGCTGGCGGTGTCCACGACCACGACCTGGCTGCCAGTGCCGCTGGGTTGGTAGCCGGGCAGGGCGCGGTCCCACATCGCGGCGATGCGCTCGTGGCCCTGGTCGGTCGCAAACAGGCGGTTGTTGGCGGCATCTAGCGCGAGGTTGAGCAACTGGTCGCCCTCGGTCTCGGCGGTGCCCAGCACCTGCAGGCTACGCGTATCGACGGTGATGATCTGGCCCTGCAGGTTGGAGACGTAGAGACGGTGGTTGGCGGCATCCAGCGTCACGCCGGTGGCGACGAAGCCGAAGTTGGGCAGCACGGTTTCCAGCTTCAGGTTTTTGGTGTCGACCACGTACAGCGCGCTGCCGCCAAAGCCGAAGCCGGGCATGAAGGCGCGGTGGTTGGCGCTGGCGATGACGATTTCGCGGAAGCTGTGCGGATAGCCCTCGACTTCCTTGCCATCCGGAGTCTTGGACTTGACCTTCTCGGCCAACGGGATGGTGGTCAGCACCTGGTTGGTTTGCGTGTCGATCACGCTGACCGCGCCTTCGGTGGTGTGGCCGACGTAGAGGCGGTTGGCCGCATCGTCCAGGCCGACGCCGAAGCCGTTGCGCGGCAGCGTGATTTCGGCCTGCACCTGCAGGGTTTCAGGGTCAAGGCGGTAGACCTTGGAAGGATCCGACTCGGGGCCAAAGCCGCCCGACGCTGCGGCGAATACGGCATTCTGGCGTGCGGAATAGGCCAGTTCATAGACGCCGACGGCCAGTTCCTGGCGCAAGATCTGCTCGGCTTGCACGGGCTGGTAAACGGCCACGGATGCCGAACTCGACTGCGTAGGGTTGCTGGAGCAGGCGGCCATGGCCGCAGCGGCGAAGACCGACAGCGACAGGCGAATCAGGGTGTTTTTCATGTTGGAACTCCTTGGAATGAACAATGGAAAAAGACGGTCAGGAATGCGCCGCATCGGGTGTTGCGGCACCGCTTGAATCGGTGGCATTTGCCTTGGCTGCCGCCGCCTTGGCCGCTTTCTGGGCTTGTGCCTGGGCCTTGGCGCGTTGCTGGATCAGCTCCTGGCGGCGACACCAGATCAGCAGGGCAATGAAGACGAGGGCGGCCGCCGCGCTGGTGTGGCCGCTGTAGGCCGTTAGGCCGAAACTCCAGCCCATGCGCGCCACCGCCAGCCACAGCGCGGCCAGCAGCCATAGCCAGCCGGCCATGCGGAGCAGGCGTGTGGTCTTGGGTGCCAGCTCGCGGCCGAACAGGTCGCTCTGGTGCCGGTCCATCGCCAGCGCCAGACAGGCGAAACCGGCCAGACAATTGACGAAGACCAGCAGGTGCTCCCACCCGGCGAAGTTGGCGGCGTTCATGCGTGTTCCCCGGCCGGCTCTGCGGTGGCGGGCTCGGCCCTGGCGACTTTCGGGGCTGTGGGTTTGGCCATGGTTTTGCGCACTGGCTTGGCCTTGGGCTGGTGCCGCAAGGTGCGAATCGCCAGCCAGGCGTGCGCAGCGGCAAACGCCAGCAGCGTCAGCTCGAAGCCGGCGAAGACCCAATCGCCCGTCCACAGGCTGATGAGCACATTGCGGTCGGTCAGCAGGAAGTTGGCCAGCGGCAGCGCCGCCAGCAGCGCAGCGGCCAGCCACAGCAGCTCGACCCAGGCGCGCTTGGCGGGCCGTACGAAGGCCCAGGCCAGCGCGCCCGCCCAGGCGATGAAGAAGCAGTGGATTTCCCAGTTGCCGCGCTCGGCCAGTTCCAGCGGCAGCAGCCGGTTGGCCCAGAAGAGGGCGGGCACAGCGACGGACAGCCCGGCGATGGCGCCGATGTTCAGCCGCTCGACCAGCCAGAAGCCGAAGTAGGGCTTGTCCGGGTCGGGCAGTTTGGCACGGCGCTTGACGATCCACAACACCAGCCCGGTGCCGACCATCGCCGTGCCGGCCAGACTGACGAGGAAGTACAGCCAGCGCAGCACCGGATCGGCAAAGCGCCCCAGGTGCAGGCCATAGAGCACGCCCTGCGTGGTGGCGACTGGGCCGGAGGCATCCTTGGCGCGTGTCAGATCGCCGCTGACGCCATCGAACAGCAGGTAGTTCGGCGTGGTCGAGACGCGGCTGGCCTGCTGGCGCACGATGGCGATGCGGGCGTTGGCATCGCCGGGGTTGGCGATCTGCACGGCACCAACATGGCCAGCGCCCCAGCGCGCCTCGGCCTGTTCGACGAGCCCATTGATGGCGACCAGCTCTGCAGGCGTGCCGGCCGGGCGCGCCGGTGGCAGGAAGAAGCGCATCTCGCCCGTCACCGCGGCACGGTCGGCCTGAGAAGGCAGGTGCTCCAGCCCCCAGGGCATGTACAGCACCATCAGCGTGATGAGGCCGCTCCAGGTGATCATGAAGTGAAACGGCAGGCCCAGCACCGACAGCGCGTTGTGCGCATCCAGCCACGCGCGCTGGCCCTTGCCCCAGCGGAAGGTGAAGAAGTCGGTGAATATCTTCTTGTGCGTGATCACGCCACTGACGATGGCCACCAGCATGAACATCGCGCACAAGCCCACCAGCCAGCGCGCCCACAGCGCGGGCATGTAGTGCAGGTTGAAGTGGAAGGTGTAGAAGAAATCGCCGCCGCGCGTTTCGCGGGCATCGAGCTTTTCTGCCGTGGCAGGGTCGTAGGTGGCGCTGGAAAAGCCGCGCCGCCCGCCCTCGGCACTGCGGGCGAAGGCCGAGGCGGTCGGGTTGCGCTCGGTCGGCAGTGAAATGCTGAGCTGCGAGGCGTTGGGCGAGCTGGCCAGGATGTGGTCGGCCAGGCGCTGCGCGACGACCGGCGCGGCTTCGCGCTGCTGCGCGGCGGGCAACTCCGGGCGCATGTACAGCGAGGTCTCGTCGCGGAAGAATGCCAGCGTGCCGGTCAGGAACACGGCATACAGAATCCAGCCGACCAGCAGGCCGGTCCAGATGTGCAGGTCGGACATGGTCTGGCGCAGCCCTGGCGCCTTGGCGGCTTTCTTCACCGGTTTCAACGGCTTGACGGAGGGCGCCGATGCTGCTGCTTCGGCGGCTGCGGGCTGTGGCGTGCTGACGTTGCTCATGCGGCACCTCCACTTGCGCCGGCCTGCACGGCCATCCAGGTGAACGGAAGCATCACGACGGCGGCCACCAGCAGACCGGCCCAGGCGCGCCAGGCGCTGCGCACGGCGAACACCCAGATCACCGCGATCGCATAGACCAGAAAGCTGCCCAGCATGCCGGTGAAGGCGGCCTCGGATGGCGCCAACGGCAGCGCGAGGGCGGCGATGGAGAACTGCGCAGCCAGCGCATAGCCGCCGAACAGCGCGGCGGCTATGCGCGAGACCAGCGGCGCCTGGCGCCAGACGGCTTGGGCCGCTGCGGTCAGGCGCTGGCCCGGATCGGGAGGAGACGTGGGGACGGTCATGGTGGTTCTCAGAAATCCATGCTGGCTGGCAGCACGAAGGTATGCGGCGTACCCAGGCCGGAGCCCAGCGAACCGGCCCAATAAGCCTTGTTGGTGACGTTCTGCACCGTGCCGCGCAACACTGGCGGCCGTCCGGCCACGTCGGTGCGCCAGCGCAGGCCCAGGCCCAGGCCCAGGCCCAGGCCCAACAGAGTGGGGCCCGGCAACGTACGGGTGTTGGCGGCGTCGATGTGGGTCTTGTCGATCAGGTTGGCGTTGCCGTAGACGCCCGCATCGGTGGCCGCAATCACCCGCGACACGTCCAGCATCTGGCGGGCGGCGATGTAATCGTCGGTGTAACTGATGGTAGAGAATGACCTCTCCATGAAATCCTTGTCGCAAGAGGGAGAAGACGAGGGTTGGGCAGGTTGCTGCTGCTTGGCGAGTGATCTTGCCGCCGCCAGCCGATGTGCTTAAGGGCGCGCGCAGAACGTCTCGGCATCGCGTTCCTGCGAGAGAGAGGGCTTGCAGCGAAGCGCAAGTGTCCTGTTGCTCTCTAGCTGCTTAGCCCCTCATCGGCAAGAACTAGCCCCCTGGAAGAAAATAGAAATCGATCTTATTGGTGGTTCTATTTCTGCCCGATGCTTAACGCGCACTTCTGGCGCTGCCAAGCAAGCCACTGGGCGATTGCCCCCAGGCACGCCGAAATGCAATGGAGAACTTGTCCGTGCGGGCGTAGCCGCAGGCGTGCGCCAGTTGCTGGAGCGTGTAGGCGCCGCTTTCGAGCATGTCTCTGGCATGGCGCATGCGCAAATGGCGCTGGTAGTCGGCGATCGTCATGCCGGTCCGCTGGCGAAAGAACTCCTTGAGATAGCAGGCATTGATGCCGGCGCGGCGCGCCAGTTCGGCAATGGTGGGCGGATGCCGCCATTCGCTCTGGAGGATGTCGATGGCGTCGTCCACGGCCACACCCCAGTGCCGGCGCGCCGCTGCGGCGCGGGCACCGGCAGCGGCGGTAACCGCTCGCAGGTCTTCGCCTTTGAGCGCAAGCAGCATCAACTCCAGCCCCAGCGTCTCCAGTTCGATCTTTGCCAGCAGGTGTGCATCGGTATGCAGCGCCATCATGCGCTGGCCCAGTGTCTGCAGGCGCAATGCCACTGGGGTATCGGCGCGTAGCAGGCTGCATGAGCCAGGCAGGCCAAGATGGGAAAGATCACAGCCCTGCGCGCCCAAGGTCTCGATCATGTCGCGGCTGAGATCGATGGCCAAGCCCGTGCGCATGACGTCGGGAACCACCGCATGCAGCACCGGACCGGGGTTGCCGTTGCGTACGCGGATGTCGCCAGGCTGCGCCAGTGTTTTTTCACTCGCACGCACATGCGCGCCATGGTCGCAGTTGAGCACGACACTGAGCCGGATGGTGTCGGGAATGTCTTGGTAATGCTCTACGCGCGACTGCGTGAAGCTGCACTGCAGGCGGCTGATGGCCATGCGATCACCGAAAGCATGCATGTCGAACCAGCCTGCGCCTGCGCCTGCGCGCACGCGATAGCGGCGTTGCACGGCGCTGGAGGTGCTGCTGGCACCGCGCCAGTCCGAGGCGGTCGGCAGTTCTTCGAAAGGCGAGTCTACGCGCTGAAAATATTGCTGGTAGCGCGAGAGTGCAAGGGGATCGATGGACATGGGCGCGAGAGCATCAATGCGCGGCTGGTGGCTACGCGGGGATGGGATCGCGTGGGGCAAGCCAGATCGCGTGATTGAGGCACCCGATCAAGACCCGTGATTCTATGGTAGTGAAAACTATTCTTAATTATAGCGAGATGGGCGTATTGCACTTGAGCCTGTGAGCCTCGAACAGTAAGTAATGGCCCCTGAACCCCAGATAAAAGTGTCCCTCTGTTGGAAATATCAAGGAGGCTCAGCTGGAAATGATGAGCGTCAAGTGACCTGCCCCCCAACAGCCGTACCAGTCTGAAGTTAGTGAAGTCCGCCAACCCCCAGGAGAATGACGGACATGAAGAAGAGCAGATTCAGCGAGGAACAGATCATCGGCTTCCTCAAGCAGGCCGAGGCCGGCATGCTCACCGCGGCGTGTGATGCGCACCAGTGGCGGGTTGTTGGGATAGAAGCAGGCCTCCAGCGGGTATTCGCTGTGCTGGATGCCAGGCGTGGAGAGCGCGGCCGTGACCGCATCCTCGAAGCTCAGGCGCTGGTAGGTGTCGGGCGCGCCGATGAGCACGTGCTTGGCGGCATCCCACTTGACGCGGTAGCCGGCATCCTTGCCCCAGCGCAGGAAGGTCTGCGCCAGGGTCACGTCGGTGAGCAGCACGTCCCAGCGCGCTGCCGGGGTGCTGGATGAGGGCTCGGCGGAGACTTCGCCCGAATCGGCTTGCGCAGACGCCGCAGGCGGAAATGCGGAAGTGGATGTCGCTGAGGCCTTGACAGGGACAGCAGAAATCGGCGAGCTGGTGGGGGCTGCGGACGTTGACGCGTTGCTCGCAGCGACCGGGGCTACGGTCACAGGTTCAGCCGATACAGATGAGGCAGCTGAGGCAGGCACCGGCACAGCGGCCACAGGCGCTACTGCCGGCGACGGCGTGGGCAGTGAGGCAGACCCGATCGGGGAGGGCGGCTCGACGAAACCGACGACGCGCTGTGGCGCGTTGATGACGAGCTGCCATTCGGTGCCCAGCAGCATGTGCAGGATCTGCTCGACGGTGTATGGGCCCAGGGTGCGCTGCGATTCTGGCAGTGGCAGACCCCGGAAACGCTGCTGCTCAACGGTGGAGGGCAGGGCCAGCGAATAGCCGCTCCTCATCAACGTGTAGTCGAGGGCGGCTTCGATGGTGCGCACGTCACGCGGATAGGTGATCTGCACGACAGCCTGCAGAGGCTCGATCACCCCGGCATCGGGGCGAGCCTCAGCCGTGGTGTAGCGGCTCACGCGTTGCTGCGGTGCTGGAGCCTCCTGCCGCTGCGCCTGCGGAGCAGGTTGATGCACGATGTACGCGCCATCGGTGGCGTTGGGATCAAGACTGACGCTGTTGCAACCGGTCAGGGTTGCGACGACCAGCGCGGCGATGGATGCTTTGGATTTGAGTGAGTGGCTTGGCGCCATGACAACTCCCGACAGTTGGACAATGGGTCATCCCGAGCCAACCGAGCGGTGTTGCAATCAACGCGCGCGATGGGCCGGACCTCGGATGCACAGGTGTGCATCGCCAGTGCCTGCCAGTGTTGCAATCAGAGAAAACTGTCTCAAGCCGAAACCCCGTTGCACGTGCGAGGGGGGTTCGGCTTGACAAGACGGAAATGATGGCGTAGCTCCAGTCATCATGGCCTTTGCGCCTATCATCACCATACGAAGGAGATATGGCATGGGGTTTTTTGGACTATTCAGGAAATCAAATCGACCTGATTTACCTGTTCCATCATTTCATATTCTTGGTGATTACAATGCCAATTTCATGCAAGCCATCAAATTTTCAAGGCATTATGATTTATCCATGGCCAATTTCAATTGGCGCTGGAATAAGCAGCCTGTAGATGAAGGTGATCTATCAAAAATCATCCCGGCGCTTGAAGCGGCTGGCGTTCCTGGTTTTGAATATTCGGCATTTCAATGCATGAAATGGTGCCACTTTATGGCTCCAATCATCAGCCAGGCTCTCGGGCGAAACGTGAGTGTCACCATTGGCCAGATATGGAAGAAGGACCACCCAGTCTTTGACCCAAGCTGGAACGATTTGACTGAATGGATTAAGGGGGGTGGAATTGACCTGACTGAATATGCACGGCTAGGTAAAGCCGGAATCAATATTCACGCCTGGCTGACGATAGACAGTGGTCAAATCATCGAGGCAACATTTCATCATTCACTGGTCATGGCATATCCCGACCACTACGATGAACTAAAGGGGCGTCTCCTTTGTACCTATCCCGCATACATTTTGCGAGATCACAACTATTTCCCTATGGCTGTTGGCCAATCCTTTGTTGAAGCACTTGCTGGTGGGAAGGGGTCTCCGTTGCTCGCCAATTCTGCGGAAGACTTATACGCACCTTCATTAATTATCGCGGCCAAATAACCAACTTTAATATGGTAATTCAGTCTAACCTACGTCGTCACTTCAGCGCGCACTGGCCAACTGCGCGTCCACCAGTGCGAACTGGCGGTACAGGGTCAGCACCTTGACCACATACTGCTGCTGCGTCTCGCAGTAGGGTGGAATCCCCTTGTGCCGGCGGACGGCGCCAGGCTAGGCGTTGTAAGCGGCCAGCGCCAAGCCCCCGACGTTTAACTCCAAGTACCTCTGCCCTTGATGTGTACGGCTTGAAAAGGGGGGGGGCGCGGCGATGGTTTGTGCGGCCATGAGATATCTCATGGAACTTGAGCAATGTCCATGGCAGTCACGCCACCCGTCTAATCAAGCGCCAGTTGCATCCAGCGGGCTTCGTCAGAGCTGTGTATGGTTGGGGGCATCACCGTAGACCTTAACCGGATCAAACACCTTCTTGCTTTCGGCGAACACCAGTGGCTGCGCCGCACAGGCCTCATGAGGCACGATGCGGTAGAAGCAGGAGCGATAGCCGACATGGCAGCTTGCGCCGCCGTCGATGTCCACCCGCAGCCAGATCGCGTCCTGGTCATCGTCCACCCGGATTTCGCGGATTTTCTGCACCAGCCCGCTGGTGGCACCCTTGTGCCAGAGCACTTGCCGCGAGCGGCTCCAATAATGCGCCTCGCCGGTCTGGATGGTCTTCTTCAAGGCGTCGCGATTCATATAGCCCAGCATAAGTACCTCGCCGCTGGTTGCATCGGTGGTCACGCAGGCGATCAGACCGTGCGCGTCAAACTTCGGAGCAAACTGCTGGCCTTCTTCCACCTGGTCGATGGACAGGCGTGGGGCAAACTGCACGTCCAAGAGGGGGCCCTGAGAGGTGGCTTGGCTCATTCAAAACTCCTTGCTGAGATGTACTGGCGGAATACAGAGCGTGTTCAAAAAGGGGTATGGATGCGATCATTCGCCCGTACCGGCATCCACTGATGCAGCTTGCCACTGCAGCCACTGCTGATAAATAGGGTCCGCAGGGGCTGGTACATGCGCGGCCAGGCGTGCATGAATATGGCGAGCGTCGGCCAATCTGCCTTTGGCGCTGTTGGCATTGAGTAACACCAAGGTATAGGTGTGGCCGTCAACATTGATTTGCATGACCAGGCAATAACCTGCTTCACGGATGTAACCGGTTTTCTGCAGGGCAATGGTCATGTCCTCGGCATAGCGGACCAATGCGTTGGAGTTGACGTAATGCAACTGGCGAGAAGCTAGCCGGATGTCGTGCTGCGGTGTGACGGACATGACGCTGATCATGGAATCGGAGCGAGTGGCAGCCACCAGCAACGCCAGATCATGGGCGTTGGATCGGTTGGCATCGGACAGGCCGGTGGGGTCAGCAAAGCGCGTGCTGGTCATTCCCAGCAACATGGCTCGCGCATTCATCATCTCGACAAAGCGCTTGAGTCCTTGCGGGTGCGTGCGCGCCAAGGCATGGGCCGCACGATTCTCGCTGCTCATCAGTGTCAGTTGCAGTAGTTCCCTGCGCGACAGGCGCGTGCCGACCGGCAAACGTGAGGAGGAGCGCTTGATTCGATCAACGTCCGCATCGGTGATCGTGATGACGGCCTGCATGTCGAGCCGGGACTCGCTGATCAGCAGGGCCGTCATCAGTTTGGTGATCGACGCAATCGGCCGGGCATGGCGCTCGTCCTTGGCAAACAGCACCTCGCCTGATTCGGCGTCAAGCAGCAGCGCGGCATTGGAGTGCAGCGCCAGGGTTTGCAAGGCCTGCCGCAGCGCTGGCGCGGCGCCGCCCTGGGCGTTGGGTGCATAGGCCAGGGCCTGCGGAGCGAGCAGCATCCACAGCAGCATCATAAAGAAGGTACACAGCACTGACCGAGGCATGTCATGGGCTCCGTAGATTGACGTCAAGAAAGGCAAGTGGCTGGCCTTGCGGAGAGGCCTGGGCCAGCGCCTCGTCACGCACAGCGACATGGCCGCGCACGATGGTATGGATGGGCCAGCCGGTGACGCTCAGGCCCTCATACGGCGTCCAGCCGCTGACGCTGGCGATCCAGTCCTTGCGGATGGTGCGGCGCGCCCGCAGGTCGACGATGCTGAAATCCGCGTCGTACCCCAGCGCGATGCGACCTTTACCTTCGATGCCAAAGATGCGGGCGGGGCCAGCACTGGTGAGATCGACCAGGCATTGCAGGCTCAGGCGGCCAGCGTTTACGTGGCCCAGCATCAGCGGCAGCAGGGTTTGCACGCCAGTCATACCGCTGGGCGATTGCGGATAAGGTTTGCTTTTCTCTACCAGCGTATGCGGCGCATGGTCGCTGCCGATCACATCGACCACACCGTCGCGGATGCCCTGCCACAGCGCATTCTGGTGGCGCTGCTCGCGCACCGGCGGGTTCATCTGCGCCAGGCTGCCCAGGCGCTCGTAGCATTCGGGCGCATGCATGCTCAGGTGGTGGGGCGTGACTTCCACCGTGACGCGACGCTTGTGGCCGGCTAGGAAGGCGATTTCCTCGGCGCTGGAGACGTGCAGCACGTGCAACCGGCGGCCGGTTTCGGCGGCCAGCCGCACGATGCGCTGCGTCGCCATCAATGCGCTCTCCACGTCGCGCCAAACGTGGTGCTGACGCACGTCGCCACTGGCTTCGACGAGTGCTTTGCGCTCGCGCAGCCGGGCTTCGTCCTCGGTATGTACGGCCATGCGGCGGCGGCCATGGCGCAGGATGCGGCGCAGCACTTCGGTGTCGTCGGCCAGCAGGTCGCCAAACGAACTGCCCATGAACACCTTGACGCCGGCGCAGCCGGGCAGGTTTTCCAGCTCGGCCAGCCGCTCGGCGTTGACGGCCGAGCCGCCGATGTAGAAGGCGTAATCGCACCAGGCACGGCCGCTGGCCGAATCCAGCTTGGCTTGCAAATCCGCCGGTGTGAGCGTCAGCGGACTGGTGTTGGGCATCTCGAAGATGCCGGTGACGCCGCCCAGCACTGCACCGCGCGTGCCGGCTTCGAGGTTTTCCTTGTGCGTCAGGCCCGGCTCGCGAAAATGCACCTGGCTGTCAATCACGCCGGGCAGCACATGCAGGCCGGTGGCGTCCAGCACGGTATCGGCGCTCCATGTGCCACGCAGATCACCCAGCGCGACGATGCGGCCCGCCACGCAGGTCACATCGATGCGTTCAGGGCCACTCGGCATCAACACGGTGCCGCCTTGCACCAGCAGATCGGCATGGCGGCGCGCCAGCCGGGCGCGGAGGTCAAGGCCATCCACTGCGGTCATGCTGACACGGCCTCAGACGGTGTGGTTGTCCGCGATGGCGCTGCAACCAGTCGCAGCAGCCGTTCGGCCTGTGCCGCCTGGCGCGCGGTCGCGTCTGGCACCTCGGTCTGCGCGCGCAGGAAAGCGATGGCCTCGGCCACGCCCAGCGTGCCCAAATCCTTGCCATCGTGCGTACGCAGGGCGAGGGTGCCGGTTGCGACCTCCTCGGCCCCGGCTACCAGCAGGAAGGGGGTGCGCTGCAAGGTCTGCTCGCGGATCTTGTATCCCACCTTTTCGTTGCGAACATCGGCCTCGGCGCGCAGCCCGGCGCCGCGCAGCAGCTGCGCCAGGTCTTCCGTGTAAGCGGCGTGTGCCTCAGTGATCGACAGCACCATCGCCTGCACCGGTGCCAGCCAGGCGGGCAGCTTGCCAGCGTGGTGCTCGATCAGGATGCCGGTGAAGCGCTCCAGCGAGCCGAACAGGGCGCGGTGCAGCATGACCGGGCGCTTGCGCTGGCCAACTTCATCGACGTACTCGATGCCAAAGCGCTCGGGCAGGTTCATGTCCACCTGCAAGGTCCCGCACTGCCAGTCGCGGCCGATGGCGTCGCGCAGCACGAACTCCAGCTTGGGGCCGTAGAACGCGCCCTCACCGGGGTTGATGCCATAGGCCAGCCCCATGCCATGGAGCGCTTGCACCAGCGCGCCTTCGAGCAGATCCCAAGTGGCGTCGTCGCCTATGCGGTTGTCGGGTCGGGTCGATAGCTTGATGCGCACGTCCTCGAAGCCGAACTGGCGGTAGATGTCCAGCGTCAGCGCCACCACGGTGCGGCATTCAGCATCCATCTGTTGCGGCGTGCAGTAGATGTGCGCATCGTCCTGTGTGAAGTGGCGCACCCGCAGCAGGCCGTGCAGCGCGCCGGACGGCTCGTAGCGATGCACCTTGCCGAACTCGCCCATGCGGATGGGCAGGTCGCGGTAGCTCTTGAGGCCGTGGCGGTACAGCAGCACGCTGCCGGGGCAGTTCATCGGCTTGAGCGCCAGCGAGCGGCCGTCCTCGGTCTCGGTGGTGAACATGTGCTGCTGGTAGTTCTGCCAGTGGCCGGAGATTTCCCACAGGCTGCGGTCCATCACGTCAGGTGAGTTCACTTCCACGTAGCCTGCATCCTGCTGGCGGCGGCGCATGTAGGCGATCAGTTCCTGGAACACCGTCCAGCCGCGCGGATGCCAGAACACCGCTCCGGGCGCGTCTTCCTGGAAATGGAACAGATCCAGCTCGCGACCCAGCTTGCGGTGGTCGCGTTTTTCCGCTTCCTCCATGCGTTGGATGTAGGCGTCGAGTTGCTTCTTGTCGGCCCAGGCGGTGCCGTAGATGCGCTGCAGTTGCTCGTTCCTGGCATCGCCGCGCCAGTAGGCACCGGCCAGTTTGGTGAGCTTGAAGGCTTTGAGAAAGCGTGTATTGGGCACATGCGGGCCACGGCACATGTCCACGTATTCCTCGTGGAAGTACAGGCCCATTTGCGTCTCACCCGGCATGTCGTCGATCAGGCGCAGCTTGTAGTCTTCACCGCGCTCTTGAAAGAGCTTGATGACCTCGGTGCGCGGCGTCATGCGTTTGACGACGTCGTAGTCCTTGGCGATCAGCTCCTTCATGCGCTGCTCGATGGCCGCCATGTCCTCGGGCGTGAAGGGGCGCTCGTAGGCGATGTCGTAGTAAAAGCCCTCGTCGATCACTGGGCCGATCACCATCTTTGCGGCCGGATAGAGCTGTTTGACGGCGTGGCCCACCAGGTGCGCGCAGGAATGGCGGATGATCTCCAGCCCTTCCTCGTCCTTGGGCGTGATGATGTGCAGGGTGGCGTCGTGGTCAATCAGGTCGCTGGCATCGACCAATCGGTCATGGAGCCTACCGGCCACGGTGTTTTTCGCCAGGCCGGGGCCGATGGCCTGGGCCACGTCCAGTATGGAAACAGGGTGAGCGAACTGACGATGCGACCCGTCCGGCAAAGTGACGGTGATGGCATTCCGATCTGGGGATTCGGGCATAGCTGACATGGGTTAAAACTCGTTCTGGATGCTCTTGTAGCCCCGCACCAGTTCGTTATTGGTGCGAGCCACGTCTTCAGAAAACTCGCTGGCGTCGGCCGACACCTGCGGCAGCGCGACCAGATCGGTGTCCGGGCCGATGCGCTCAGTGGAGCGCACGTAGAAGCCCGGCGGCAGGTGGACGCCATCGACCACCGCGTTGTAGCGAACCACGCAGCCGTCCTCGACCGTGCAGTTGAACAACACGCTGTTGAAGCCAATGAATACGCTATCGCCCACCGTACAGGGGCCATGCACGATGGCGCGGTGCGCGATCGAGGTGCGCTGGCCGATGGTGACGGCCGCACCCGATTTGGAGTGGATCACCACGCCGTCCTGGATGTTGGAGTGCGCGCCGATCACAATGGGGTCAATTTGCCCTTGGGCACCCATCTCGTCGGCGCGGATCACTGCATAGGGGCCGATGAAGACGTTCTCTTCCACGATCACCAGGCCACACAGGATGGCAGTCGGGTCAATGAAGGCACTAGGGTGGATGCGCGGCAGATCGCCGCGTGGGTTCTTGCGGATCATGAGGCTTTTCTGGTGGTTGGGACTTTTATGCCTGTAGTGGGTGGGCGCTGTGTGCAAGGGCTGCAGATTGCCTGGTGGCTGTCCGGTCATGAAACTGCGGTGACACACCAAGGTCGATGACACCATCCCCTGCGATCACAGCATCAAGATGATTCATGCTCATTTCCTATGGAAGGTGGCACTGGGTCGTAGCCGCCCGGATGCAGTGGATGGCAACGCAGCACGCGCCTTACTGCCAGCCACAGCCCCTTGAGTGCATCGTGCGTCTGCACTGCCTCGATCGCATACTGCGAGCAGCTCGGGTGAAAACGGCAACGCGGGCCAAGCATCGGGCTGATGAACAACTGGTAGCCGCGAATCGGCAGGATCACCACCTTGCCAAGCCAGCGCTTCATGCCGTCACCTCCTCGGCCACGGTCCAGGTGCTGCCCTGCGGCGTGTCCTGCACCAGAATGCCGATTTCGGCCAGTCGCTTGCGCAGGGCATCGGCGCGGGCGAAGTCGCGCTGTTGGCGCGCTTGCATGCGCTCGGTCACCAGTGCTTCGATCCGGGCAAGGTCGAGCGATGGCAGGATCTGCACGGAAGCAGACGCATGCGAGGTCTCCAGGGCGACGGCCGGCGTTTGCTGCAACAATCCGAGCAAGCGTGCGGAGGCCTGCAGGCGAGATTTGATTGGTGCCCGCTGGGCGTCGCTGCTGGCGTCGTCCAGTTCCGCCACCAAACCATGCAGTCGGGCCAGCGCACCGGGGACGTTGAGATCGTTGTCCAGTGCCGCCAGCACCTCGCTATCTGGCGCGGCATCGGGGGCGCCGGCAAGGTGTTCTACCTTCTCCAGGCTGCGGTAGAAGCGCGTCAAGGTGTGCCGTGCGGATGCCAGGCGCCGGGCGTTCCAGTCCAAAGGATGCCGGTAATGCGTGGTCAGCAGCGCAAGCCGGATGGCCTCGCCCGGCGCCTGCGTCAGCAGGTCGCGCACCAGCAGCACGTTGCCCAGCGACTTGGACATCTTCTGCCCCTCCACGGTGACGAAGCTGTTGTGCACCCAGGTGCGGCAATACAGGGTGCCGTGGGCACATGTACCTTGGGCGATCTCGTTCTCGTGATGCGGGAAGATCAGATCCTGGCCGCCGCCGTGGATGTCGATGGTGGTGCCCAGGTGCTGGCCGATCATGGCCGAGCATTCGATGTGCCAGCCTGGCCGCCCGCGGCCCCAGGGGCTGTTCCAGCCGGGCAGATCGGGCGTGGACGGCTTCCACAGCACGAAGTCCAGCGGGTCGCGCTTGTAGGGCGCGACCTCGACCCGCGCCCCGGCGATCATGTCTTGCGGGCGATGCCCGGACAAGCGACCGTACGCGTGCCAGGACGGCACGTGGAACAGGACATGCCCCTGTTCGACGTAGGCATGGCCGCGTGCAACCAGAGTCTGGATCAGGTCGATGATGGCGGGGATGTGCTCGGTGACACGCGGCTCCAGGTCGGGCGTCAACACTCCGAGGGAACGCATGTCGGCGTGGTAGGCGTCGATGTAGCGGGCCGTGATCGTGCCGATGGGCACGCCTTCGGCGGTGGCGGCGGCGTTGATCTTGTCGTCGACGTCGGTGAAGTTGCGGGCGTACACCACCTGCGGGTAGTGGTGCCGCAGCAGCCGCGCCAGCACGTCGAAGACCACGGCCGGGCGGGCATTGCCGATGTGGGCGTAGTTGTAGACCGTCGGGCCACACACGTACATCGTGACCCGATCCGGCAGCCCGGTGCGCAGCGGCTGCTTGGCCCGCGCCAGGGTGTTGTAGAGGCGGATGGGAGAGGTCATGCGGCGCGCTCCAGGGCTTGCGGTAATACCTGCCGGAAGGCCTGGAAGGTCGCCTCGATGGCTTCGCGATCCACATCCCGGGTGATGAACACCAGACGCGAGCGGCGATCCTCACCGGGCCAGGCCGGCAGCGGCACCGGCGGATGGAAGATGTGCTGCACACCGTGGACGACGATCGGCGCCTCGTGTCCTTCGACGTTGAGGATGCCCTTGACGCGCAGGATGTTGCTGCCAACGAAGGCCATCAGCACGTCCAGCCAGGCGGGCAGCATCTCCTCGGGAATCGGGTCATCCACCGCGAAGCAAAAGGCCCGGATATGATCGTCGTGGCGATTTACGTCATGGTGGTCGTGCCCGTCGTGCCCGTCGTGCTCATGCCCATGCGCGTGGCCGTGACGGTGGCGGTCGTCGTCGCCGTGGTCATGGTGGCCTTGGTGATGGTCAAGGCCATCATGCGCATGACCGTGCGGTGCGGATTCGGCATAGGCCTCTTCCCGCAACCAGCGCTCGACGTCCGGAGCCTTGCCTTGCACCGAGAATAAGCCCAGATCAAGCACCTTGGCCGGGGCGATTTCGCCGTTGCTCACGGTCCAGCGTGGCGCTGCAGGGTTGATGCCGTCGAGGCGGCGCAGCAGCGCGGTGCGCTGTGCGTCCGTGGCCAAGTCGTCCTTGGTCAGCAGTAGTGCGTCGGCCATCGCGGCCTGCTTCACGGCCTCGGGGTGGCTGTCCAGCGTGTGCATGCCGGCAGCCAGATCCACCGTCGTCACGATGCCGTCGAGCCGGTACTTCGGTGCGATTTGCGGATGGGTCATCAGCGTGTGGATAATCGGCGCCGGGTCGGCCAGGCCGGTGGTTTCGATCAGCACGCGCCGGAACTGTCGCTGGCCGCCCCGCGAGAAGCGCCAGGTGATGTCGCGCAGCGTCTGCACCAGGTCGCCGCGGATGGTGCAGCACAGGCAGCCGCTGCTCATCTCCATCACCAGATTCTCGGTGCTGTGGGCGACCAACAGGTGGTCGAGCGCCATCTCGCCGAACTCGTTGATGATGACCAGCGCGTCGGCCAGCTCGGGCTGGCGCACCAGATGGCTGAGTACGGTGGTCTTGCCGCTGCCAAGGAAGCCGGTTAGCAGGGTGACGGGGATCAAGGAGGATTTTGGCGTCATGCGAGCACTCCTTCGGCGGCCGGAGCCGCCCACGCCACAGCATCGTGCGGATGCAGACTCTCCAGGTGGCGAACATGGACAAGAGGCTGGGCATAGCCGACAGTCAGCGCGGCCTGAATACGCCGCACCGCATCTTCGACGAACATCAGGTTTTGACCATTGAGCGCCGCAAACGCCTGTTCGTCGGCGCGCTTGACCGCCGTCTGCACCGGGGTACCCACGGCCTGCTCGATGCGGTCGATCAATGTCAGCAATCCCATGTCTGGGGCACCTGCGGCAACATCTACCCCAACAACAGCTTCGCTACGCTGACTATGCGGAGTAGCAAGCGTGGCGTGACGGCGCAGCCAATCGGCAACTTCACTCACTTCGACCGATGGTTGACCAGCAAAGGCCCGCGTGAATCCCTGCTCAATCAGTTGCCGCGTCAGCGCGGCGGAGCATGGGCAGGTCGAGGAGTAGCCGACGGTCACTTGTGCGCGAAGAGTGAAAAACCCCTGTTTCGAGAAAGATCCAGGCCTCAGCGTTGCATCCAAACGCACCGGATAGGACTTCCAGCCGGCAAGGCCTTTGGTGACAAGTGCCTGGCGGCGAGCAAGCAAATCGAACTGCAACCGCATCCGTGCACTACTGGTGTTGCAGTCGCGATGGCTTTCCACTATCGCCTGCAGACAACGGCGCAGACCGACCGGCGACAGTGCCTCGCCATCACCCAGGTCATCCAGCAGCCGGTACAGCCGGGACATGTGAATGCCCTTGATATGTGGCGCGGGCAGATCGACCTGTACATCGCCGCGCGCATGCAACTCGCGGCGATAGCCGGGTTCGGACACGGTTAGAGGGAGGTCGATTCCCTGCATACCGACCCATCGCAGCGGACTCAATGTCGGCGATGTCTCGGTCAAGGAGATGTCGGGAAGTGATACGGTCATGTGCTCAAAGTTGTGTAAGGTGGGGCGTCGTTCCCCACCCGGCTCGAAGCACGGGGGAGAGGGGCTTGTCATCAGGACCAATCAGGAAAGGGGTTGTGCCAAGTCGTCCAAGTCGATGGACCTTGGGCCATTTCCTCGTCGGTCAGCAGGCAGGACTCCAAACGCGCGCGCAGTGCAGGCTCGTCCATATTCATGCCGATCAGTACCAATTCCTGACGTGCATCGCCCACCTGTTGGTCCCACTTGGCACGGATGAGGGCGATCGATTCCGGGTCTTGTGGCCAGCGCTCCTGCGGCACAGCCGCCCACCAATAGCCGGCGGGACCATGTCGCGCCACCGCACCCGCTTGTGACCAGCTACCTGCCAGCGACGGATGGCTGGCCAGCCAGAAAAAACCTTTGGAGCGCACCACACCTGGCCACTCGCTTTGCACCCAGTCGAAGAATCGCTGTGGATGGAAAGGGCGGCGCGCTCGATAGACGAAACTTCGAATACCGTATTCCTCGGTTTCCGGGGTGTGGGTGCCGCGCAGTTCCTGAAGCCAGCCCGGCGCTTGTGCAGCCTGATCGAAATCGAACAGGCCGGTCTTCAACACGCGGTTGAGCGGCACCTTGCCGAATTCCGAGACCTCAATGCGGGCGCGCGGATTGAGGCGATGCAGGATTGCCATCAGGCGCTCGCGCTCGGCATCGCTAATCAGATCGACCTTGTTGAACACGATCACGTCGCAGAACTCGATCTGGTCGATCAGCAGGTCAACCACCGTACGCTCGTCCTTTTCGCCCAGTGACTCGCCACGCGACTTGATGCTGTCGCGCGAGCCATAGTCGCGCAGGAAATTGAAGGCATCAACCACTGTCACCATGGTGTCGAGCTGCGCGACCTCGCCCAGGCTGCGGCCGTCCTCGCCCTCGAAGGTGAAAGTCTCGGCCACCGGCAGCGGCTCGGAGATGCCGGTCGATTCAATGACCAACTGGTCGAACTTGCCATCGCGCGCCAACCGATCGACCTCGACCAGCAAGTCCTCGCGCAAAGTGCAACAGATGCAGCCGTTGCTCATTTCGACCAGCTTCTCGTCGGTGCGAGACAGTTCGGCACCGCCGTCGCGCACCAAGTCGGCGTCGATGTTGACCTCTGACATGTCGTTGACGATGACCGCCACGCGGCGGCCCTCGCGGTTGTTGAGGATGTGGTTGAGCAGGGTCGTCTTGCCGGCACCGAGAAAGCCGGACAGGACGGTGACAGGGAGTTTCCTGGGCATGGTGGAATTCAAGGCCTGGGTATTCATCGTGGTAGGAAAAGAAAGAATCAGGAATCAGGGAAAGGAATCGGTGCCTGCGTTCAGCTCGCTGCGGCTTGCGGCTGACTGGCGCAGTTGGCGCAACGCCCGCGCAGCTCGATCGTGCTGTCGCGCATGGAGAAGGCGTTGTTTTTCATCCAGTGGCCCAGACATCGGCCAAGGTCAATGTCCACGAACTCGTCGATGTGTCCACAGTTGTCGCAGATGGCGAACGCGGTCATGCCGTGCCGACATTCATTGGGGTGGGTACAGGTGACGTATGCGTTCAGGGTTTCCAGCCGATGCACCAAACCCTGCCCGGCCAGACGCTCCAGCGCCCGGTACACCTGTGTCGGTGCACTGAAGCCTTGTTCGCGCAGGCGGTCGAGTAAGGCATAGGCGCTAAGTGGCCCACCGGCTCGCTCAAGCGTGTCTAGCACGCGCTGTTGATTGGCTGTTAGTTGCATGGCAATCTCCTGGAAAGTGCGACAACACCATTGGAACAAGTTTGCATTGATATGTTATAACATAACAAACAGATTAAGCAAGATTGAAATCAAACGGCCGGCTGTTGGCTGGAGGCTGCTTCATTGACCTGTCGTACCACTCACTCTGCATGGTTTGAAGAAAAGCCAATGGAGGTCACGTAGAACCCTTCGCTCGATTGCGCCTCGTGTTGGGGCGATGAGCAGTTGGCCAAGCTACCTAATCAGACCGTGCCGGGTGAGACCAAGAACGATCGGCTGTTCGACACCTGGCAGGACTATGGCCTCATCGAGCGCAACCCGCACTCGGGCCAGGCCATCTGGCATGTCGCCGTGCATGGCCAGGCCGCAGACGGCCAGGAGCAGGGCGCTTACACGCATTCGCTCTCGATGCTCAAGTTTCCTCTTGCAAAAGTGTTCGCAGATCCCGAGCATTACCCGGAGCCGATGCAGGGCTACATCGAGGTCAAGGAATCCAAGGATGGGGCATCCGTCCAGGAAGAGCCAGATCCTGCAGGCGCTGCAGCAACGGCTGACGATGGTGTCCTGAACACCGAACAAGGTCATGCCGAAGTCACCACACAGACCAGCACACAGAAGGCTGAATCAGGTTCGGGCAAGAAGCGCGAGCATGCGCCAGTTTCCAAACCTTCCGTGAAGGAGCCGAGTTTCAACAAGGCCGCCGCCGTGCGCGAGCCGGCCTTCAACAAGCCCAAGCCTGCAGCAGTTTCTGGTTCGGGCAAGCATGGAGCAGCGGAACGTCAGCCGGCTGAACCTGTTGCAACCCGCAAGGCCAACCGGGTCAGCGCCGAGGATGCGGCAGACCTGCTGGACGCACCGGTGTTCGAGGAGGCGATGGTGACGGCCAGAACGGCACCGGCGAAGCCGCCCGCAGCTGCGGCGAGGCCTGGCCAGCATGAGGATATATAAGCTTTGCTGGACGTAGACATTGGGCAAGGTAGTTGAGACCGAACCAGCGGGGATCCCCCGCTTTTTGAAAGCCTCATTTACTAGATACGATGTATATTTAACGACAGCTTGGTAATCCTTTGAAATCAATGAGTTGAGACTGCTACGCCGTTGAATGTATGAGTGCATTCAAAGGAGTCCAGCGTGTTCACTCTCTCAGTCGTAGCGACCAAAGGTGGGGTCGGAAAAACCACCATCGCAGCCCATCTTGCGGGCTTGTTTCGGGACATCGGTCTGCGCGTCCTTCTCATCGACGCAGACGTCCAACCATCCCTCTCCAAGTTCTTCGTCATCGACCATGTCGCGCCCCGTGGGTTGACCGACATGATCACTCGCGGCTACCTCGAGGAGGACTGCATTTCCACCGTGCAGCTGCCTCCGGCTGGCTTCAGCGGCAGTGCAGCCCGCATCGAGACAACGGGCCACATCGACATCGTCATGTCGGACACGACCGATGGACGCCTGCAAGACTGGATGTTCCAGCACCCGGACTACATCGTCCGCATTCGCATGGCCATCAAGTCGCTGATGGCCAGCAGCTACGACATCGTCATCATCGACACACAGGGCGCTGTAGGGCACCTGCAAGATGCCGCAGTCGTCGCATCCGACACCGTCGTTGCTCCGGCCAGTCCGGACATCATTTCCGCCCGCGAATTCTTGGCCGGTACAAACCGCCTCCTCGAACGCATCCAGTCTGCGGCCAACCTCGGTCTGCATGTCCCACCCGTCAAGGCCCTGCTCAACAGGTTCGAAAACACCAATGACAGCCGGCTGATGACCGGTCTGATCCGCGACCAGATGCCCAACATGGCGGGCCATGTCTACCTCATGGAGACAGAGGTGCCTTCGGCAGTGGCATTCCGAAAAGCGGCAACAGCTCGCGTGCCGGTGCACTGGATCGATCCACATCGTTGTGGCGATGTCATGCATCGCCTGATGTGGGAGCTATTGCCATCACTCGATGGCCGCTATGCCCCCAATCATCGCAACCATAGCCATGTGCCTGGTGCGGTTGACGCTGCCCAAGCGCAGAAGGATTAAGGGGATGCGGCCATGCGAACACCCGAAACGCTGACTGCCGCAGCACGTGCGGCAGCTCTCAATCTTGGAGATCAAACCTTGAGCAAGGACGACAAGGCCAAAAATGCCGCGCGAGATGCGCTGCTCGACGGCCTGAACGCACGCAACGCGACCAAGGACCTCGATGCCCACGCGGATGTCGATGATTCGATCATGTGGCTCGACCTCAAGGACATTGAGCCCTACAAGTACAACCCTCGGTCGAAGCCCAATCCTCGCTATAACGAGATCAAGGCGAGCATCAGAGCGGATGGCATCACCAACATGATCTCTGTGACGCGTCCGCCCGGTGTGAAGACGTACAGCCCCTACGGCGGCGGCAACACACGGCTGCAGATCGCCAAGGAGCTCTTCGCCGAAGGCGACATGCGGTTTTCGCGCTTGATGGTGAAGGTCAAGACCTGGCCGGGCGAGGCCGCAGTGATCTCTGCCCACCTGTCCGAAAACGAGAACCGCGGAGACATCTCGTTTTGGGAGAAGGCCAAAGGTGTGGCTGCCTTCAAGAGGGAGTACGAGGCTGAGCATGGCAAACCAGTCTCGGTTGGAGAACTGGCCAAGGAGCTGAAGAAGCGGGGGCTGTCCTATGGCATCAAGATGATCCAGAACTTCGAGTTCGCTGTGGAGCATCTTGAACCGATCGGGCCGTGGTTGAAGACAGATGAGCTAAATATGGTCATAAGGCCATCATTGGCTGCATACCTGGAGCTCTCTAATAAACTCGACAAGGGAGATGCCGTTCGCAAAGCCATCCAGGACCAGCTCAGGATCTATGGCGAGGACCTAGAGGCCACCGAACTGGTCAACGCAGACCTCGATCCTGCCGAACGCCAGCCTGTCGCACTGGATGTCGATGATCTGCTGGCCAACCTCCAATCAGAGGTTGCACGGGCGCTGGGTTTCGACCAGGACAGGCTGACGGCTCTTGCTGAAGCGCTGGCTCAGAACCCTCGACTGAGCATGCAGGATTTGCTGCAGGCAAGAAAGCCTAGCCCGCCTAGCCCGAAGTCGTCGGTGCCAGCCCCACAACCGCCAGCTTCTGAAAATGGTGGCATGGGCCCGCAGCGGCAGCTTGGTCCGATGCTCGCTCCGGTGCCGAAGTCGGCGGGAACGCAGAACCTGCAGACAGCCTCGGCAAGCACATCGGATGAATCCAGTGGTGTTTCCGCATCGGCTATCGATAAAGCCATGGAGCGCGTGCATGTGGCAATCACCGCGCTCAATGAGTTGGTTCCCATCCACGATTTCCTCGTGGGCTGTGCCGAATTGCCGCTGGGTTACTACGTGGAGATTCCGCAAGCGCTGGATCGGCTCGAAGGCGAGGAACTGATCGAGCCCATTCCCGCACTTCGCCAGCATTTGTGGGTGTTCCTGGCCATGGAGTCAGGCCAGTTCTGCGCAGCGCTGGCAGCACGCATTCCTGTTGATCCTGAATCGAACTGGACGCACGCCATGAAGGGCGGCGATGCCGTGATGGCCGCAATGTGCGCTGACCGTGTGCGGGCACAAGTGTCGGATGGCCGCTTATGGACCTCCAGCCAGGAGCATTTGGAACTCCTTGCGCATGAGCAGGTGGGCCCCATCGTCAATGACTTGATTGCCGCTTTTGCTGCACTGCGTGCATGCAATCCCATTCAGGTGGACTACCGGCCTCTGTTCTACGTCGAGCCCTGAAAGTCCGGCCATGCTCTCGATCACTGTCTCATCACAAGCAATAGTCACCTTGGTTTTGCTGGAAATAATCCAGAAAATCGAAACAAAAAGTGGGCTTGATGAATTGCTCCGCAACGGCTGTGACGCAGCATCCATTGATCTGCTGCGGCGCCGGCCAGCGCGAGACCTGAGCGATATCGCGCCATTCCTTGCCCGATCGCTGCTCTTTGCTATCGACATGGATGAGGTACGCACGTGTCTTCTGAGACTTGATTCGATGCGCCGTACCCAACAGCAGCTCGAGTATTTCGTCAAGCACGGAGCCAGCCGACAGATGGTCAACCAGTTGTTCTCCGTTTCGCAGTCCGATGTGCGAGCGATGCAAGAGATGTTGATTGGGCCCTCCCGCGGCCCTGGTCGGACCTCGCTGCCCAAGACATCCGAACGCGATGAGATCCACCAGGACTGGCATCGCATCTCGCTGGCCCACACAGGACTGCGCGAGCAGCTTTATCACCTGCACATGGAGCATCCCGACTACACGATCGAGGCGCTCTGGCAAACGGTCAATGAATTCAACGCAGACCAGGAGGTCGCATGACACAGCCGGGCCTGAAACCATCATTCGAGCTCGCCACGGACGTTACGCCAGATGACGTGCTGCAGAGCATGCTGCTGGATTGGTTCGGCCAGGTGCCGATCACCATCCATCGGCCCTTCGTGGACATCACCGGCAGCGTGCTTGCTGCGCTCTGGCTCTCGCATGCCCTCAATCGCCCTGTGGCACTGGATTCCACGTCGGCAGAGGTCGTGATCGAAATGACTGCGGCGGAATGCGAGCTGGCTACCGGAATCACCCGAGCGCAGCAGCAGACATGCCGTCGCATTCTTGCCGACAAAGGCATTGCCATCGAGGAGCGCTCAGGTCGGTCGATCCGATACCGCATCTACACACAGCGCATCCTCGAATTGCTGCAAATCCAGGCCAGGCCATTGGCCGAGGCCATGCGGGGCGGGCAACGCTGACGGAATCCAGAGATGGCACTGCCAGCGATTACTCCACCTCACGACCGTCAGCCAACGGGCGGTTCGGCGATCTCATCGCCGACACCAGCCAGCACTGTCGGCGAAATCTTCTCTCATCTCAACGAGCGCGGCTATGTTGCGTTCCATCCCACGCTGGCCCAGGGCTTTGGCTACAAGGCAGCCATCTTTCTCGGTCTGTCCTTGTACTGGATGCGCAAGAGCCTGCGTGACCGGCCGCGTGATCAGGGCTGGTTCTTCATGACCGGCAAGCAGTGGGAAGACGCCACCGCACTTGGGCGACGCGAGCTCGAAACAGTGCGTGCCTTGCTCGTTGATGCGATGGTCCTCGAGGAACGGCTGCAGGGCCAGCCGGCCCGCATGCATTACCGCGTGCGTCTGTCCCGTCTCGCCGAGCTGCTGGGATACACCACAGGCCTGGCACCAACGCTGGAATCAACCCAAAGCTGGTTTACCTACTGCATCAGTTACTACAAGCCGTTGGCGGATCTGACCGGGAGCCCGGCCAGTGGCCTCTACCTGAGCTATCTGCTGGCCAGACACCGGACAGCCGCGATCGGGGGGCAAGTACATGCCGAGATCATGCATGTGTCCCAAGACACGATCATGCGCGACTTGAGCCTGACGCCGAAGACGCAGCGCAATGCACGCGACCGTCTCAAACGAGCAGGATTGATCCGCGAGACTGGCAGGGACAAGGTTGTCATCAACCTGCCAGCCATGCTGGTGTGTCTTCAAGGCCAGACCATCAAACCATTGAAGGCCAGGAACGCACTGAAAGCCGGTCGCAGACATGATGCCATTGACGTCGCTGGGGCCTCAGGATTGCCCCCTTCGAACAGTCGGACGGGAGGCCGCATCCAGTCGCTGAAGACGGCACCTGCACTGCAGCGGACTCTCGACCTTCAACCTGTGGCGTCACTTTCCATTGTCAGACCTGTGCGGCCCGCATTCCTGCGGGGAGATCTGATGCTCGACTTTGTTGCGCGTGCGGCCGGCAGACATGTCGGAAATCGACACGTCGACCTGGGGCCGAACGGGATGGGCAATAGCGATCAAAGCGGCGTATCCAAGATCGGAGCTGGGCAACTTGCCCAAAACGCCAAACTGGAAGTGCCCAAATCGCCAAACTCAGTTGCCCAAAACGCCAAACTGAAGTTGCCCAAATCGCCATCCCATATACAAATAGGTATTACAAATACTACGACAACGACTCGCGCACATGGGCGCGACGAAGGTCGTCGTAGTCGTCGTCTGGAAGATTCTTTCGGACCGGGCCAAGCGCAGTGCAACGCTGCGTCGCTTTCCGCAGACCTGATCTATCCCCCAAGCATCGAATCCGCCTGCCTGCCGTCCATCAACGATGTGCTTGTTCGTGCAGCGCCGGACATCCGCCAGGCATTGCTCGACGAACTGCAGGGACAACTGCTCACAGGCAAGACGATCCACAACCCGGCCGGATGGCTGCATGGACTGCAGCGAGCCATGCAGAAGGGTGCCGTGCTCGCGCTGGCCGCGCAGGTTGCCACGCAGCGTGAGAAGCAACGCAAGTTGCTGGATCGCCAGCAGCAAGCGAATGCCCATGCCTCGGTGGTGGATCAATCACGGACTGAGGAAGCCGGGGATGACGCGGTCAAAGCGGAGTACCTGTCAAAGCTGAAGGAACTGCGCAATCACTTTGGGAGGCGGAAATGATTTGGCATGTGTCCCGGAGTGGGACAACCGGTATGGCATACCAAGTAACCCGGAATGGGTCAACCGGTATGGCATACCAAGTAACCCGGAACGGGTCAACTGGCAAGGCTTGCCAAGTAACCCGGAACGGGTCAACCGGTAAGGCTTACCAAGTAACCCTGAATGGGTCAATGCGATAAAGGAGAAATGAATTGAGCGAATCGATAACAGCAAACCAAACTGGCAACGACCTGTTCATTCATCTGTTGCTACGCCTACGCAATTTCAATGACGCAGCAGTACTGTGGATATTCATCAAGAACCGCTGCGACGTGGAAGAAAGCGCAACGACAGTGGGTGATCTTCATTTTGATGAGCTTGGAAAGACGGTGGCTAAAACAAGCATTCAGCGTTCAATTGGAAAACTGGCAATGGCTGGCTACATCACCGTTCGTCCCTACAGGAATTCTCGAACCATGGTCGCCGTCAACCGCGATGCGGTACTTGACCTGTTGCGGCAACCGCTCATCAATGCTTTCCGTTTGCCTGGCCTGAGCCAGAAAGAGTTTCCGTTTCTGGATGCCTGGAATGCAGACCCGCAGGCCATGGAATCTGCGCGCTCTGAACTTTATTAATCCCCATTGCCAAGGAATTGAATCATGGCCACGAAAGAAAAACGTCTGTCTGACATCGACATTGCCAAGGGGTTGTCGGCCCGCATCGAGTTTCTCACCGCCGACAACTCTCCATTCAGCGATGGCTACTCGATTGAAGAAGAAGAGAAGTTCTTGCAATCGGCTGAAATTGCTGAAGACGATCCGCTCTATGACCGCGTCATTGAGCTTGAAGATCGCAAGGAGCGCCTGGAACAAATGCGTGCCGAGCATGCTGCCCGCAAGGGCGCGGATGTGTTGGTCAAACCATCAGAGGCTGCGGCATTGGGTGAGCTGGGCCGTCTGGTTGACGAGGGTGTCGACAAGATGGAACTGCACACCATCGAGGCCGTGCGTATGTTCATGGGACGTCGCCGCGCACCTGGTTCTGAGGCCGCGCCCATCATCGGCGGCCGGCGCGTTGCGGCTGCCTTGCGCAACCTGTGGCTGCTCACAGCCAATGACAACCCGTATGCCGATTGGGCACTTGTGCGGCATGAACATTCGATGGAAGACCTTCGCAAGCTGGTGGTCGAAGAGACGCGCAGAGGTGAGGAACTGCTCGGCGCCTCGCGCAGCCGAGGCATCAGTTTCGCCATCGTGCGTTCCGAAAAGCCTGCCAGCGTGAACCTGGGGTTTGGCTCGCCCTACGGCTACGAGGTTGCCCCATTGATTGCGGACTTCGATCTGTTCGTGCGCGTGATGAAGACGCTGGAGCGCAAGTCCCTGAAAACCGACGAGGAAGTTCGCGCCTTGATTGCGCGGGTCACACGCTTGATCCGTGGCACTTGGAACAGCACGGAGCGATTTTCGACATGGCTCACTCGTCAAGAAATCGTTGCGCTCAGTCGTCGTGACTTTGCTGTCCGGGATGCGGACGAAGCTGCGGCAAAACGCGTGGAGTTTGTCACGCAAGTGTTTGGTGTGGTGCAGGCCTCGATCTTCACGACCGAGCTTGCCCCATCGCATTCTCGCCGCCGCTTCAGCATCAGTCCGGAAGAGCGCCGTTTGCTGCTGGAGATTGGGGCACGCCTTGCGGCTGGCGAGCAGGAGGCTGCCTCAGTGGCAGATGGTGATGACGCTGGGGCAGGTCGGGATGGGCAGGAATCTGCCGCAATGGCTTGAGGCAGGGCGTTCGAAGCTGGGGCAGGGGTAAGGGCTGGGTGGAGAAAGGGATGGCGATGAAAGGGCTTGTGGTGTTGAAAGGGGCGCGAGAGCGGAAACGCAGAAGTCCTGATGTCAATGTGACGGCATGGGCACGCGAAGCTGCGGCAGATATTGAGTGTCAAGAACGCGTTGACACAAAGGCCTTTACGGGTAGGGGCAAGCACCTGGCCCTGAGGCAGGAAGTTGACAGGCTAGAGAGGCTGGAAGGTCAGATGCGTGACCTGGTGGCGGCATCCAGGGCTGTGCCAGGCCTGCAGATCGCTTTCATGCTGCACGTGCGCAAGGAGAGCGGCTACACGTTCCTGCGCTGGCGTGAGCGTGGTGTCAGCAAGCGGCATCTGAGTTTTGAGGATGCGGCCGAGGTGTGGGCGAATTACTCAGGCGACCTGCGTCATTGGTGCGAGGTTGCATCGTCCCAGGCCAAGGTGCTCAACGATGAGCACAAGCAGTGCCGCGAAGAGCTGCGGAGTCTGCGGGAAAAGATTGGAGAGAACCCGGCGCCGGTGTTGCCGAGATCGCCGCTGGCGGGATGGCGGTGAGCCAGGTCCTGTTTTGACATCCAAGAAGCGAACTTTCGTTCACTGCTTATTGTTCACGCAACGCTAATTAACTGGAGTGGTTTTATGAACGACGATTACCCATTGATGCTGGTAACAGCTTTTGCCGTTAAAAATCTTGATGCATTCAGACAGGCAATTTCAGAGCATCCCATTGAATTGCAATTAGAGACTTTGCGTTGGATTTCTTCGACCATGCATCGGTATGCCGATGGAAAGGAGAAATATGACTTTTACGTGAAAGTTGGGTTGAATGAGAATTCGATGTTCAAGGAAATTTTGGAAAAGATGAAGAATGATTTTGAGAAAATAAAAAATGAGGAGGCAGAAAAGAAGTGGCTGGATGTATTGAGCGGAGACCCTGCTCACCACCCACTTCCCGGGCTCAAATCAAGGCTTCATGCGAAATAACAGCCTTCCCACATGTTCGTAGTGCTCCTCTGGAGTGGCCCCCAATGCAGCCTCACCTTTAGCGAAAAGTGCCAATGACCGAATGGCTTCAAAGGTTTGCTGGCGGAATTCGTCGAATTCCTCTTTGGTGATGTACTGCGAGTTTTTGCTGTCTTCAGTGTTCATGGAAGAAGTCCTCATAGGTTGGTGTTGATGAAGTTGCTGCCACAGGGTTGTGGGCCACATGGGCAGCAGCAGGATCATAGCGAGGACTTCTTCCGCCATCAAACTGCGTTGACACCGGTGCAATCAATGCAGTCATTTAAAGCACCATGATTTTTCAACTTAGCAATGGAGGTAGATATGGCATCGCTGAATAAAGTTACTCTGATCGGTAACCTTGGACGAGATCCTGAATTAAGGACATTCCCGGACGGTGGGCGTGTTTGCAACGTGTCTCTGGCGACTACGGAGACATGGAAAGATCGAGAAACTGGCGAGCGTCGAGAGCAGACAGAGTGGCACAACGTGGTATTCAATAACAAGCTGGCAGAAATTGCTGGTGAGTACCTTGAGAAAGGTTCTTCCATCTATGTCGAAGGCAGGCTCCGGACGCGGAAATGGCAAGACAAAGATGGCGTTAATCGCTACACCACTGAGATTCGCGGTGATTCAATGAAAATGTTGGGTAGCCCTAGAAAAGGCAACAATTCCGATGCTGAGGCTGCCGCTGCTGAGGGCAGCGACCATCCAGACTTTTCTGACGAAATTCCGTTCTGAACCATAGGTTATTGGTGTATCAAAAGTGCTCCTCTACTCTCGCCGGTAGAGGATATTTGGATCAGAGATATTCCGCCTTTTGGGAGATATAAATGAAGAAAGAGAAGGTCGAGGGTGTTGTGCTGGATGACGGCCTCTACTACGCCGTCCTGGAGCATCCGGTTCAGGAGCCTGACCAAACGTCAGGATTCCTGCATGTGCGAAGGTGGCCTGGGTGCAGGCTGCTCGGCGAGGACGAGTGCGTCGGCAGTGTGCTGCAGTTGCCGGATCTGTCCTGGGAGGCGCGGCTCTTTGTCGGCTATGACGATGAGACGAATTCTGAGAGCTTGATGGTCGGCCAGTATGACCTGCAGCTCGATGCTCTTGTCGCTCTCTGGCAGGTGCGCCGCCATGGGACGGTCGATCTCTCCTATTGATGTTTAAGCCGGTTGTCCTGAAGCCCCCTGAGCTGCTACTGAATGCAGCCAGTGACGGACGCCGGATTGGGTTGCAGCTGACCCATGTTCCTGGCCTGAAAAAGCCACTCGAAGCCTTTGGGGCATGGTGGTGCGGTCCACGGCGAATGTGGGTGCTGGATCGCTTGCAGCATGGCTTTCTGGTCGAAGCGCTGCAGCGGGCCTATGCAGGCCAATATGTGGATCTGGATGCTGCACCAGGTCTGCTCAAAACCGCGTTGGAGGCCCCAAGCGCGGACTATTTCACGCAGCTGCTCGATGTCCAGATCTTCCCACTGGCCCGCGGCGAGCTCGAGCGCGGTCGTTGGGCTGTCAGCTTTGCATACGACAAGCATTGCGTGCGGGCCATGCACGCGCTCGGTGGCTACTTCCAGCGAAACGCCAGCGCATGGCAGGTTCATGGCGGCCCGGATGAGATCCTGCAGGCGCTTGCCGAGCATGCGGGCATCGAGGCCGAATTCGTCTTCATCCATGAGCGCCCCGTTGTCCTGGAAGATCTGTCGACTGGATCGTCGGGCCCATCTCCCATCCAGGTGCCTGGCGCAGCGCCAACATTTGGTGAAGGGGGCGGAGCAGAAGACGAGGCTGGCACAGCGTTCATCTCGACAGACCGGGAACGTGATGCCGATTTGCCCTTCGATCGAAGCGTCCTCGCGGACCTGCTCCAGCGGGAAGTGCTGCGGGACTATCAGGCCGTGGGCGTTGAGCACTTGGTGCGTCAGTCAGGTGCCTGCCTGGGCGATGACATGGGCCTGGGCAAGAGTCGTCAGACGGTTGTGGCATTGCGCCTGGCTGCAGGCCGGGGCAGGGTGCTGATTGCCTGCCCTGCGTCATTGCGCCTCAATTGGGAGCGTGAGATCCGGATGGTCTACCCGGATGCCAAGGTGGGCATGCTGGGCGAGGATCGCATGGCCACGTTGCATGCCTGCGATTGGGTGGTCGGCAACTATGAGCGCATGGGGGGCCTGGTGCGTGAGGTCGGGCTTGATTTCGCAGCCATGGCCGTCGATGAGGCTCACTATCTCAAGGAGCACCGATCCGGCCGCACACGCAACATGTTTGTGCTTGCGGCGCGGATTCCGCGTGCTTACGTGGTCACCGGCACGCCGCTGCTCAACCGGGAAGTGGAGATGCACACGTTGCTGCGCATCACTGGCCACGAGCTGGGTCGGCTGCCGCTTGCGGATTTCCGCAAGCAATATGCCGGCAGCAGCGAAAAGCGAGCGGCGCTGGCCGAGGCCATCAAGGGCTGGATGCTCCGGCGCAGTAAGTCAGTCCTGAAGGATCTGGGCACCAAAGAACGGCAGCTGCGCTACATCTCGCCGGCAGAAGGCCTGGACGGCTACAAGTCGATCTACGGCGACATGACGCTCACGGCGATGCCGAAGATCGTCAAGCTGCGGCGAGAGCTTGAGACGCTCAAGATCCCGTTCCTGGTCGAGACGGTCGAGGGTATGGCAGAGGATGACAAGATCATCATCTTCTGCGAGTACATGAGTACCGTGGAGGCGCTCAAACAGGCCCTGGCGGCGATTTCAGTGAAGTGCGTCAGCCTGGTAGGCAGTGACTCGGCCAAGAAGCGTCAGAAGGCTGTAGACACGTTCCAGGAAGATCCGGAGACGAAGGTTTTCATCGGAACGACGTCTGCGGCCGGCGTCGGGATCACGTTGACGGCAGCCAACATCGTGGCCTTCGCCTCGATGCCATGGACGCCGGCACTCATGCGTCAGGCAGAGGACCGGGCTTACCGCTTGGGCCAAAAGCGCGATGTGCTGGTCCTGGTGCCAATCATTCCCGGAACGATAGACGAGGGCGTGCTGCAGCTGCAGGAGAACAAGCGGAATACCGAGATCGAGGTTGTGGAGGCTGTGCGTTGCGCTCTGCCGGAGACTCAGAAGGCTCAGGCAGAGGTGCCTGAAGCATTCATAGAGGAATTGGAAGTGGTGGAGGCTTGACTATGATTTGCCAGATGTTTAAAACTGGTGTTCATTGATTGTCTTCTCCGGTGTGAAGCCAGCCATTTAATATCTGACGAAATTATCAAGGATTAATTGTCTTGCATTATGGTGTCAACGCTGTTTGACAGCCTGAAAGTTCTGCACTAGCATTTGAACTGTGAACCGCCGATAGGCACCGCGAAGCGTCTTAACTCCTGAGAGGCGCACGCTCGAAAGAGTTGGAGTTTTCTTGTCATTGCAACCCGGATGGGGAATCTGCTTCCCCATCCTGGCCTCACGGTCGGCTTGGTGTTGCCGATCTCCTCGTCCATTTTTTTGGAAATTTTGGAGATCATCATGCAAACCCAAGCCCGTGAATATTTCAACCTGCACACCAACGGTATCGGTTACCTCAACAGTGTTCGTTGGGTCGAAGTGAAGGGACGCGGTCGCAAGGCTGAGTCCTTCCTCGCTTGCCGCATTGCCGCTCTCCGCGGTAGTGCTGACGAAGTGGATTACACCTACTTCGATGTGCGTGTGAGCGGTGACGCAACCATCTCGATCATCGATAGCCTGAAAACTGCCGTGGAGAATCACTCGAAGGTGCTCGTCAATTTCCGGATTGGCGACATCTTCCCGCACCTCTACGAACGCGATGTTCGCGATGTAAACCGCCGCCCCACCGGGCAGAAGGAATGGGCTACCCTGATCAAGGGGCGCCTGATCCTCGTCAATTCGGTGAAGGTCAACGGTGAAGTCGTCTACAGGCGTCCTGCAACGGAAACGGAAGAAGGCGAAGCTGCACAGCATGATGATGAGGGCCAAGCGCCCGCTTCTGAAGTGCCTCAAGCGGCCGAGCCTGCACCGCAGCTGGAAGTTGCTCCGCAGCGTCGTCCACAGCGTGTTTCCCAACCGGCCCAGCGTCCCGAACGCCAGGCACCGAGCGGGTATCGTCAGCAACGTAGTGCCCCGGCACACGCCTGACGTATCCCCTCCAACCCCCGTATCGCTTCGTGCGATCGGGGGTTTGTTTTTTTGGTCACCCCATGACCTTCATGGGGCAGGAATTGACGATTTCGGGATACACTGCCGCCATTCCATGTGTTTGCCGGTATCACCCAAAACCGGTATGCCAGGCAACTGGCTGCGGTGCGTCAACCCCTGAAACGTACACGGCACCTTGTGTGTCCGGGGTAGTGCTCGAAAGACCGATGCTCCGTTGACACACACCTCTGAGCGCAGGTTTGACCAGCTGCCGGCCTGGAACTCTGGCAGCACACTCCAAGCCATGGGCAACATCCGCTGCAGAGGATGTTGCCCATTTCCATTTCAACCCACGCCGGGCAAGCTCCCGGCAGGGCAGCTCCGGCATCACACCTGGAGCAATCATGATCAAGTTGGAAAATGTCACGCTGCGAGTCAAGCAGATCCGTGGCAGCAATGGCTATTTCTGCGTTGCCGACCTGCTGGCCGAGGAAGGCCTCTTCAAAGTGAAAGACCCCCTGCTCGATCAATTCAGCGATGGGGAGTACACCGGCACGGTATGGATCAGCGAGATCTACCTTGCGCAGTACGTTTCCTACGGCAAAGGTGTCACGGAGATTCGTGCCAGGCTCCATGACCTTCGCATTGACGGCGTCGATGCTTTGCAGGAGCAGGAAGAACCCATCGAGCCAGACCCAGCGGACGAGGCCCAGACCCTACCCCTACCGACTACACCTACTGAGGCACCAGTACCGTCAGAGGCAGAGGTGGCGCCACGCGGCCTGGACGCTTTGAGGAAGAAGCTGGCCGGAATTGGTCGCAAGCAACCACCAGCGGCAACGCCAGATCCCGATACGCTCGAGAGCCTCTTTGGCGAGCATTGGCCAGCCGTTCTCGCACGCGATCCAGTCAAGCTCGATTCGACTGTGGACCGCCTGCGTTTCCGGGCGCAGATCGCCAAGCTGAAGGAGCTGGACTACGAGCTCGACCCACGGTCTCAGACCTGGATGCCATCGCACTGAGTGCGCTGCCATCTCACAAACAGCCCACGGCAGTGGGCTGACCAACATGCTTTCGCAGAGCATGTTGGCCAGCTCGCTGCATGCCGTCAACATTGCGGCATGGCGAGCTCAACTCAGGGTGGCGGCAGCCTGATGTGCCGTGGCTTTGCGATGTAGCTGGGAGGTGTAACGCGATGCGCAGCCCTGACTCACGCGCCTTTCATTGGCTGTCTCGACCCCGTGCCGGCAGCCGGCCAGCAGCGCATTGTTCGTTGCGGCCTGGGGTAATTTTCAAGTACCATTTCAAACACGGAACCGATGGGTTCCCTGAGCGTCATGCTGGGGCAGGGCGCTGAGGGAAACCATCCACCATTCAAAATGGTTTCAGACACGTTCAGCTTGGAAGACGTGTCCGGTCTCTGGCCGAAGCAATCTTCATTTTTTCCACCCTGCGGGCACGCTTCCCGCAAGGGAGGATTGCCCGTTTTTCATTGGAGCTACCCATGAAAACCATGTCGGGCAATTTCAAACTCGCCACCAAGGGCTACCACCCTGCGCTGGCGGCGATCGTTCTTCAACTCTTTCTGCATTACACCAGGTCGGCAATGGCTGGTCTTCGGTGCTGGGCGCTGTGCTTCTATGAGCGCTGCCTCAGCATTGGGGTATTGCTCCGGGATGAGCACCAGTTCGGCGGCGTGATAACGCTGTTGCGCGGCGCAAAGCCTGGCACATATCTGGTCAAGCTGGAAGTTGTTGATGCGTTCAGCGTCAACGTGCATTTTTCCTCGGAAATCTGCGCGAAGAACGACTACTACAAACTGCGTGATGCATTGTGGAAGCTACTGGAGAAGGCACCGTTCATGACGGATCTTCCCACGGCGCTTCTGCTTGCCATCGACGAGATGACCGAGTTCAGCGGTTCATTCACAGATCAGCACGCCTGATCGCATTTCATCAACCCCATGGGGACAACAGTCCCCATGGGGGCTGCTGTCTCCATTCCTTTTGGAGGATAGCCATGCCTAAAAACCCCATCGTTTCAGATTTACCAGAACTCAGCGAGGAGCAGCGCCGCCTGTTTCACATGGCGTTCAACGAGTGGATGCAAATCTGCACGGAGGACGACTATCGCAAGCTCACGGTCGATTTGCGCGAGCAAGTCGCACCAGGTCAGATCTGTTCAGTTGTCAGTCTGATCCAGGCGTGCTTTGCGCGCCAGGAACTGCTGGCTGATGTGCCTGCCTCGCTGGTTCAACTACTGCAAGCACGGAATTGGCTGCGGCCTTCCGCATGCGGATCATCCGCAACAGGATCGGCCCCGATTCACTGATGTCCATGTCTTCGAGGAGGTGGGTCCAATCCACCTCCACCGGAGGCGTTCCTTCAATCACGCGAAATGGGCGATGCGTCTTGTCCGTCATGGCAGGGAGTGTCGCATATCTGTACTTGGAGATTTCAATGAATGCCAATTCTTTGCCCGCACCTGCGCGGTACGAGACTTTCACCACACAAGTTCCGGAGTCGCGGGCAGCCGCATTTCAGGAGCTGATCAATGAGTTCTGGTGTGGCGCCAGTCGCTTCGATCAGGCCGCAACCGATCACGCCAAAAGTTTGGAGGCGATCGAGCGTGATGGTGTCGAATCCCTGCATGCTCTATTCGAGATCAGTCTCGGCAACAGTGGTCAATGCCATAAAGTGGCCCGTTTCCTGGCCGGCCTCTTCAATGGTGGCGACTATCCTTTTGCGTTGAATATCTTTCGAGGAATTGACGACGACATTTTTGAGCATTGCATGCGAGTGCTCAGGATGGATGCCCGTCTGACTCGGCAAGAGGTTCATCACTACATAGGGCCGGAGAAATTCATCAACATGCTCTATGCCAGCGGTCTTGCCAAGCAGGACTGATGGCTTTTAAACCAAAACCGGCATCAGCCGGTTTCCCAAATCCTGGTCTCAGAGTAGAATTTGGGAAACCGTTTGACCAATCGATAACGGTTCAAGGCATGCTCAACCCTGTAAGCATGCCGGGGCTTCACGCCTTGGGCGCCAATTTTTCATCAACCCCTGCGGGCAGCACACCCGCAAGGGCCGCTGCTTCGTTTTCCTGGAGCAGTCTATGAGTCAACATTTCACTGTGCAGTCCAGCATCCTTCAGAACATGAAGATCCATCTTGTCAATGCAGATTGGGACCCCGAGGCGCAAGTCTGGGTGGCCTCGTCCAACGATGTGCCCGGTCTGGCGACCGAAGCGCATTCGCTGGATGATCTGCAGCGCAAGCTGGATGTGATGGTTCCTGAGCTGTTGGAGGCCAACGATTTGCGTCCTGAGAAGGGCGATGTCGTTGAGCTTCTTGCCCGGCGCATCACCGCTTTGCAACCTGGCATTTCCTGAAAGGGGCTGTCATGGGAGCGAGTTTCACGCCGCGAGTCCTCGCGGTACTGAGGAGTGCCGGCTGCTTTTTCGTGCGCAATGGCAAGGGGGATCACCAGATCTGGTACTCGCCCTTAACCAACGCGCACTTCACAGTCGATTCAACCATCCTGTCGAGGCACACCGCCAATGGCGTGCTCAAGCAGGCAGGGCTGCGCAAGCAGTTCTGAAATCCACCATCAACCCATACGGGCGAAACTGCCCGTTGGGTGGTTTCTCCCGGACAACCAACAGGAGAACCGCGATGAGCTTTTCGTCATTTGGCCACCTTGCGCAGCAATGGTGTGGCCTGGTTTTACCCCTCAAAGTCCTGCAGAGTGCAGCTGGCTTCTACATCGGCACTGCCGATGAAGAAGGTCCATGCAGCAAGGAATCCGAGGAGTATTTCCCTACCCGTGCTGCAGCTGAAGCAGCCCTGAACAAGGGCCAGTGGACGCAGAAGCAAACACCCTGATCGGCGCTTCGCCGCATCACTCTCACCAGCCAGTTCGTGATCATCACGGCTGGCTTTTCGTTATCCCATCGGGGCCTGTTCCCGATCGGGAAGCAGGCCTCTTTTCATGGAGGCCTCATGGCACTGATCTTCGCGCGCCTGGCGCGCAACTTCATCAAGGCTGGTTACTTCCCGACCGACGCTGGAACGCTGGAACGCCTGGGCAATATGCTTGCTCTGCCACCGGCGCCACAGGGCTCGTACAGGCTGCTGGACCCCTGCTGTGGCGAGGGGACGGCTCTCGCTGACCTTCGCCAGATGCTGATAGCCAGAGAGCAGGCTGCCGGCGCTGTGCAACGTCACATCGAGGCCCTGGGCATCGAGTTCGACAAGGAACGTGCCTGGCATGCCAAGACCGTGCTCAACCGCGTCATCCATTCGGACATGCACGACGTGGTCGTCAAGCCGCGCAGCATGGGCTTGCTGTTCCTTAATCCGCCGTATGGCTTCGGGGTTTCCGACAAGGCTGGGCGCAATCTGGCCGAGGAAGGGCATGAAAAGGCCGAGCGGCTCGAGCGCACATTTCTTCGCAAGACGGTGCCATACCTGGCCTATGGCGGGGTGCTCGTCTACATCATTCCACACTACGCCCTCGATGACGACATCCGTGGCTACCTGGTGAGGAACTTCCGAAACCTGCGCGTCTTCATGGCTCCCGAGAAGCAGTTCAAGCAATGCGTGGTCATCGGTATCCGCTGCAATGCCGGCTATGCCAACAAGACCGACCTGCAGCCGCTGGTGGAAGCACAGGCCTCGGCCGAGGGCGCTGCAGAGCTGCCAGACACCTGGGAGGACGATCCCTACATGGTGCCGGCCGCGCATGAGCAGGAGATCAACTTTCATGCCGTGCGCATGGACGAAGAGCAGCTGCGCGACGAGCTGGAGAAGTACAAGAACAGCCTCCTGTGGGGGGCGCTCACAAGTCATTTCAACCAGGTCAAGGGGCAGTGCAGGCCGCCGCTGCGTGATCTCACGCCGTGGCACCAGGCGCTGGCTTTGGCCGCTGGCCAGGTCACTGGCGCGATCCGGGCCGACAACGGCCGCACCTTCCTGATCAAGGGCGACACCTACAAGCGCAAGGAGCGCAGGGTGGAGACCGACATCAACGAGAAGGGCGATGTGTCACAGACCATCACCTTGCTCGATCGCTTCGTGCCGGTGATCAACGCGATCGAGTTCACGCCGGACCACCGGCTAGGCCAGATCGTCAAGATCGCCTGAGAGGATCGCTATGCCTGAAACCTACGAACTGGCGTGCCAGCGCCTTGGCGAGATGGTGGAGCTGGTCGACGATCTGGCGGCAGCTCTGGACACTGTGCTTCTTCATCAGGGCTATGCGATGCCGGCGTCTGACAGGGCGACACGTTCTGACCTAGTTCGTCGCGCGCACCTTTTGCTGAAGCAGATCAAGCACCGCGGCTGATTGCTATTTTTTTCAACCCATGGGGGACACATCGGCCCCTCTGGGCTGGTGATCTCCCTTCTTTTTTCATTGGAGATCACTATGCAAGTTCAATCTGAAGCCGTGCTGGAGCGCGCCTGGTGGGCGACCAAAGCCCGCTGGCGTTTCCCATTGGGGCGCGTTCTCATGACACAGGGTGTTCAAGCGCTGAGCAGTCAGGGTCGCCTGAATCCTTTCGTCTTCATTGCGCGCCATGCCATGGGCGAATGGGGCAACGTGTGCGATGAGGATCGGGCAACCAACGACCGCGCGCTGCGCGTGGGCGCCAGGCTGATGTCGGTCTACGAAGTAGATGCCACGACAACAGTCTGGGTCATCACGGAATGCGACCGTAGCGTCACGACGCTGCTGCTGCCTTCGGAATACTGAGGAGGCCAGCCATGACACACCGCATGACCAACGTCGAATTCGTGACCGAACTGATGGAGTTCAGCCCCTACGGGGCATTGGCGCAGATGTTCATCATCGACGCGATTGCGAAGCATGCCAAGGCAGTGGCACAGGCTACGCCAGAGAAGTTCGAGTCAGCGATGCTCTCTGGTGAAGCTTGGATAGGCGTGGCCAAAGATATCAATGCCAAGCTTAAGGCCCATTACGGCCCCCTCAAATCTGAGCAGTCCACGCAGGCCGTGAGGTGAGGTTAGACCTCACAATTGCGACATCGTTATGTGTTTAATCAGCAAGGTATGACGATAACCAAACCGGCATCAGCCGGTTTCCCTCAAGCCTCCTTCGGGGTGGCTTGAGGGAAACCGCTTGAACCATTCGAATCGGTTTTTAGTCGCGCTCAACCCTGTAAGCACGACATGGCAGGCACCTGCCAGGGCATTTTTTATCAACCCATGCGGGGCACTCCCGCTGGGGGGTTGCTCCGCCTATTTTTAGGAGCAGACCATGCCTATCGAAACCCGGATCGAACGTGACCTCAAACGGCGCACACTGACGGCCTTGTCCGTTTATGTGCTGGATGAGAAAAACCGTGAGTTACACATCCGCACCGCAAAGCACGGCCCGGAGCTGGTCACTACCGCCCGTGTCGTCACGGTTGATGGTGCATTCGTGACTTTTGAGGTCTACGGAGACTTCAGCAAGAATCTGGTACGAACGCTCGATCGCTGTACGGAGAAGAATGTCCGTGCCCAGCACGAGAGAGTGCTAGCCAGACTGGACGATCTGGTGCGTAAAGTGCAGGCTTTTTACGCGGCCAAAAATGCGAGGTCTTGACTCATCTGATCGGACCAACCTCTCAACACAAAACCGGCGTCAGCCGGTTTCCCTCAGTCCACTGCTTTAGTGGTTTGAGGGAAACCGCTTGAACCATTCGAATCGATTTCTAGTCGCGCTCAACCCTGTAAGCGCGACATGGCAGGCAACTGCCAGGGCATATTTTTCAACCCATGCGGGGCTTATGACCCCCGCTGGGGCGTTGCTCCGCTTTTTTTTCAGGAGCAACACCATGCACACCTTCTACAGCAAAAGCCACGACGGCCATGCTGCCCAGGCACATGAGGAGAAGGCACATGCCTGAACTCGAAATGCTTGCCCGCAACGTTGTTGATTGCTGGAGCAATGGCAACCTGGCGTTGGCGGTGCGCAGCCTGCAAGGCCATCTCAATGAGGAGGAGGCAGTGCGGCGCAAACATGCCAAGGAGATCGCTGAGCTACGGGAACAGTATCGAGGCGACAGTGACCGCGAAGTGGACGGTCACCCCGAGGTCCGTATCGGGAATGCGGGCATCTTCGTTGCGGTCTGGCACTGGGTTCCCATCGAGTCAGACGACTGATCTTCACGACCTACCTGGTCTTTTTCATCAACCCTAGCGGGCGCAACACCCGCTGGGTGTGCTCGCTTGCATCTGGAGTACACCATGACGCAACTCTCCCGCCTCCATCGCATCGAGGGTTTCGTCGACCTGTGGGTCGACGCATGCCTTCGCAGCGACGATGGCCAGCTCGTCTTTCTTTCCTTCTACGGCCGCGACAGCTCCGTCATGCAGTTCATCTCCGCATTGGAGCTGGGCAGCAAGGAGGGGGGCGTTCGGCGATTCAACCTTGCCGATGCCGCCGGCGGCCGCCAGCTGGTCGAGGTCGGCGCGATCGAACGTCTGGCCAAGCATTCCGGGCGTCTGCCGCGGCAAAACATCTTCGGACCACTGACCCAGATGTGGATCTACGACAGGGCCTTGCAGGAGCTCGACAAGGCCAACCGCATTGGCTGGGTGGTGAGCCGCGAAGGCGAACCAACAGACATCGACGCCAAGGTCTGGACGCTAATCAAGACCTTGTCCCCTGTGGCCTTGCCAGATCACTGGCGAGGACTGCTGATGCAGTGGTGCCGCGAACGCGAGGCGGTCATGGCAATCGGGACTGGACGCTATCGGCGCATCGGTCCTGTCCAGGCTGTACGCGTGAGCATCACTGACCACTTCGTTCGTTTCGTGAGCCAGTCTGTGCGTGAGCGCACCTTGACGCTTTGAATCAGGAGCCGGCCTCAGCCGGTTTCCCTCAGTCCATCGCTGCGCCGGTGGACTGAGGGAAACCGCTTGAACCAATCGAATCGGTTTCAGCCGCGCTCAACACTGAAAGCGCGGCATGGCAGGCAACTCTGCCAGGGTATTTCTCTTTTATCAACCCATGCGGGCGCACGGCCCCGATGGGGACGTCGCTTCGCGTTTTTTCCTGGAGCGACGACATATGGAAACAGCAACCGTGACCGATCTGCCGGTATCGGCAGATCAGCATCCTGACATCGAGGACATCAATGCCCGGCAGCCGCAGGATGTGAAGGAGGCGGACAGCGGCGGCGACATTCTCGACAGCATTGCCGGCGAGACCATCTCGCTGGGTGAATTCATCCGGGAATTCGGACAAGGGCTCTTGCACCAGGTGCGAACGCAGAATCCACCGGTCTACGTTCCCGAGATCGATCACGCCACGCAGGCCTGGCAGTACCGCCAGGCCATCATGCAATCGCTCAAGCGCAAGCCGTTTGACCCCCAGGCCGAGGCGGTGCAAGCAGTGGTGAAGCTGCTGGTCGATCTGGACTCTCCAGCGGCCGTGCTCAACGCCGAGATGGGCACCGGTAAGACCATGATGGCCATCTGCGCGGCAGCGGTGATGCAGCAAACGCATCCGCGCACGCTTGTGATCTCACCGCCGCACCTGGTCTACAAGTGGCGGCGCGAAATCCTGGAGACGGTCCATTGCGCCAAGGTCTGGATTCTCAACGGTCCGGACACGCTGCGAAAGCTCCTGCAGCTGCGTGCGGCCGTGGGGTACAAGACCGACCAGCCCGAATTCTTCGTGCTCGGCCGTGTGCGCATGCGAATGGGCTTTCACTGGCGACCGTCCTTCCTGACCCGGACCATCCTGTGGGACGGTCAGCGCTTCGACGCCGCATGCTGCCCGAGCTGCATGCGGCCACTGGAGTCGACGACGGATGACGGCGACAAGCTGCCTGTATCCGCCGAGATGGCCAAGGCCTGGCTCGGTGACAAGCGGCGCAAGTGCGAGCATTGCAAATCGCCCCTCTGGACGCTGATGCGGCCAGGTCGTGCCAAGGACTCCATGTTCGACCTGGTGCTTGGCGCGCTGCAGCAGCTGCCTACCATCGGCCCGACCACAGCGAAGAAGTTGCTCAAGACCTTCGGCGAGGAGTTTCTCGCCGGCATGCTCGAGGACAACGTCTACGACTTCGTGAACCTGATGGACGGGAACGGGGATCTGATCTTCAGCGACCGCCAGGCCAAGCGCATGGAGCGCAGCCTGGCTTCCTTCGAGTTCTCGATCGGGCAGGGCGGCTATCAACCCACCGAGTTCATCAAGAGGCAGCTTCCGAAGAACTACTTCGGCCTGCTGGTGGTGGACGAGGGCCATGAGTACAAGAACGAAGGATCCGCCCAGGGCCAGGCCATGGGTGTGCTTGCCAGCCAATGCGAGAAGGTGCTGCTGCTGACCGGTACCCTGATGGGCGGCTATGCCGACGATCTCTATCACCTGCTCTGGCGCATCGACCCGAGCGTCATGGTGGCCGATGGCTACAAACCCAGCAAGACCGGCTCAATGGCGGCCGCAACGATGGCTTTCATGCGAGAGCATGGGGTGCTCAAGGACGTGTACAAGGAAACGGGTAGCAGCTCGCACCGCACGGCCAAGGGCAAGAGCCTGACGGTTCGCACCAGCAAGGCGCCAGGCTTCGGCCCGGTCGGCATCCTGCGCTACGTCCTGCCCATCACCGTGTTCCTGAAACTGCGCGACATCGGTCAGGACGTGCTGCCGGCCTACGATGAGGAATTCATCGCGGTACCGATGCGAGAAGACCAGGGGCAGGCCTACCAGGCCATGGCTGCCAAGCTCGTGATGATCCTCAAGCAGGCGCTGGCAATGAAGGACAGCACGCTGCTGGGTGTTGTGATGAACGTGCTGCTGGCATGGCCGGATTGCTGCTTTCGGACGGAGACGGTGCGGCACCCGCGCACGAAGGCGACGCTGCATTTTCAGGCCAAGGTGTTCGACGACGCTGAATGCTCCCCCAAGGAGCAGCAGCTCATCGACATCTGCATGGAAGAGAAGGCCCGCGGCCGCAAGGTGCTTGCCTACTCGATCTACTCAGGCACCCGTGACACGACAGCCAGGCTCAAGGCCTTGCTGGAAGCGCGTGGGTTCAAGGTTGGTGTGTTGCGCGCCAGCGTGGATGCCGCCAAGCGTGAAGATTGGGTGGCCGACCAGGTCGACCGTGGAATCGACGTGCTCATCACGAACCCTGAGCTCGTCAAGACCGGTCTGGATCTGCTCGACTTTCCGACCATCGTCTTCATGCAGAGCGGCTTCAACGTCTATACCGTGCAGCAAGCGGCGCGGCGCTCCTGGCGCATTGGGCAGATGCACGACGTGCGCGTGATCTTCCTGGGCTACGCCGGCACCACGCAGATGGACTGCCTCAAACTCATGGGCAAGAAGATCGCGGTGTCGCAGTCGACAAGCGGCGATATGCCAGAGTCCGGCCTCGATGTCCTCAACGAGAGCGAGGGCGACAGCATCGAAGTGGCCCTGGCCAAGGAGCTGCTGGCAGCCTGAGGAGGCCTTGAAACGAAAACCCTGTCCTGGTGCGAGCCTGGGCAGGGTTTTTCATTGCTATGGATAGTCATGTTGCACGGATGTGAAATCCGTTCGCTTGGCTGGTTATGGAATATAGGTTTGGCGAAGGCTCTCGTGGCAGCAAATTCATGGAATCGCAGCGATGCTGAACTCAATGAAAATTTACGCAGAATTTATGGTTTCTGCGGTTGGTGGGATAGATATTTTATGGCGTACTACTGAATACTTTGGCATGGCTATTTTGCCATTCATTTTAAAGAGAAGTCATGCCCACCAAGAGTACTCAACTGACTCGTCAGGCCGTTGCAACTCCGGTAATAGATTTGCGGCAAGGGATTGCAACCGGCATCGAGGCACGTGACTCAACCAGCTTGGCATTGGATTCAGAACATGTATCGCCTAGTAGCTCGCAACCACCTAGTAAAACCGGGGACGCAGGCGAAGGAAAACCTTTTGCACGAGCCAGCTCTATATACCTCGGCTTTGGACTCGAACGCCACGTTCAGATCCTCAACACCAGTCCTTCCAAGCCCGGTTTGAGTTTTGACCGGCAGAGTATTTTTTTTGATAGGCGGCATGGACAGACTCAGTCCTCTCTGTGGGGCTTGAAGGAGTCAGGCCATGACTGAGTTTCTTCTCGTATTTTCCCTGGCGATCGGGCTGGGATGGCCACTGGGCCGCTACCTGGCCGCAGTGATGCGCGGCGAACCGATGCGCAGCGATGGCGTGTTTCTTTGGCTGGAGCGGCCGCTGTATGCGCTGATCGGCACGAACCCCCGGCAGGGCATGAGCTGGCGCGGCTATGCCAGCGCCTTTGTGCTGAGCAACCTGGTGCTGGCTGTCGTCGTCTGGCTGATCCTGATGACCCAGGCCTGGCTGCCGCTCAACCCGAACGGAGCGCCCAACATGAGTTGGGACTTGGCGCTGCACACCATGGTCTCGTTCCTGACCAACACCAACCAGCAGCACTATTCCGGGCAGGCGCAGCTCTCCTACCTCGCCCACATGATGGGCATCGTGACGCTGCAAGTCATCACGCCGATGATGGGACTGGCTTTGGTGGTCGCAACACTGCGGGGTATGTTCGGCGGACGCAATGCGCAGGCTCGCAAGGCCGATGGCCAGGAGCAGGCGCCGGTGGATGTCGGCAACTATTGGGCCGACGTGATCCGCCCGACGTTGCGCTTCATGCTGCCGCTGTGTCTGATGTGGTCTGTCTTGTTGACCAGCCAGGGCGTGCCAGCCACGCTGAATGGCGGCCCTGTGGTTGCGCCTGTTGATGCTACGACCGGTATGACAGAGCAGAAAATTCCGCTCGGCCCGGTCGCGCCGATGGTGGCGATCAAGCAGCTCGGCACCAACGGGGGCGGCTGGTATGGCCCCAACAGCTCGGTGCCGCTGGAGAACCCCACGCCGCTGTCCAACCTATTGCAGACTCTGGCGCTTATTCTGATGCCAGTCGCCGTGGTCTTCATGATCGGTGGTCTGACCGGTCGACGCAAGTTTGCCGGGCTGGTGTTTGGCACGATGCTGGCGATGTCAGCAGCTTCCGCCGGTTTTGCCATATGGTCGGAAGCACATTCGTCAACCTCGCAGGACCTCGCGTTGATGGAGGGCAAGGAGGTGCGCCTGGGCGCCGAGCCTTCGGCGCTGTGGGCGGCATTGACGACACAAACTTCCAACGGCTCGGTCAACGCCATGCATGACTCGTTGGCGCCGCTCACCGGCCTGGTCGCAATCAGTGACATGCTGATCAATGCCATCTGGGGCGGCATCGGCAGTGGACTGCAACAGTTTCTGACGTATCTGCTGCTGGGCGTGTTCCTGGCGGGGCTGATGACCGGACGGACGCCCGAACTGTTCGGCCGCAAGATCGAAGCGCCGGAGGTGAAGCTGCTTGCAGTTCTGGTGCTGCTGCAGCCGATGGTCGTGCTGGGTCTGACGGCTATCACATTGGCGGTACCGAGCCTGACAGGGAACTCGAACCCTGGATTTCACGCCATCAGTCAGGTGTTTTATGAGTACACCTCGGCTTTTGCCAACAACGGTTCTGGCTTCGAGGGACTGGGAGATGCCACCCTGTGGTGGAACGTGACGTGCAGCTTCGTGCTGGCCGCAGGCCGCTATCCAGCGCTCATCATTCCCTTGGTAATCGCCGCCACGCTTGCACGCAAGCGCCAGGCCCCGGAGAGCACGGGCAGCCTGCAAATTGAAACCCCCACCTTCGCGCTGACGCTCATTGCCGTCATCGTCACGCTAACGCTGCTCCAATTCATGCCAGCATTGGTGCTTGGCCCAGTAGCCGATCACCTGACGCTGATTACGCGCTGAGGAGACCAATATGAGCCATATGACTTCTCAAGACAAACCAAGGCGTGCTTCGCGCCTGGAAGAGCGCGGTTTCGTACCAGCACTGATCAACGCCTTCATCAAACTGGCGCCGCAGCACATCATCAAGAACCCGGTCATGGCCGTGGTCTGGCTGGGTACCTTTGTGACTGCGGCGGCCACCCTGGCAGGCTGGGCCCAGCCCGGCTTTGGCTGGGCCGTGACCTTGATCTTGCTGGTCACAGTACTATTTGGCAATTTCGCCGAAGCAGTAGCCGAGTCGCGTGGGCGTGGGCAGGCGGCCTCGCTGCGCCGCGCCCGTCAGGACCTGCTGGCACGACGGCTCGACCAGGCGGGCGGGGAAAAGACCGTGCCTGCCGCCGAACTGCGGCCTGGCGATCGGGTCGTGATCGAAGAAGGCCAACTGGTGCCTGCCGATGGCGAGATCATCGAGGGCCTGGCCACCATCAACGAGGCCGCCGTGACCGGTGAATCGGCGCCAGTGCTGCGCGAGGCCGGCACCGACCGCTCCGGCGTGATCGGCGGCACCAAAGTGCTGTCCGACCGCATCGTCGTGCGCGTCACGGTCGAGCCGGGCAACAGCTTCCTCGATCGCATGATCGCGCTGGTGGAAGGCTCCAACAGGCAGAAGACACCCAACGAGATAGCCTTGGGGCTGCTGCTCGGCACAATGACGCTGACCTTCCTGATCGTCGTTGTGACCCTGCCATTTATCGGTGGATTCGTTGGCGTAGAGGTCAACGTGGTGCTGTTGATCGCGCTGCTGGTGTGCCTGATCCCGACCACCATCGGCGGGCTGCTGCCGGCCATCGGCATCGCAGGCATGAACCGCGCGTTGCAGGCCAATGTGCTGGCAAAGTCCGGCAAGGCGGTAGAAGTGGCCGGCGACGTTGACGTGCTGCTGCTGGACAAGACCGGCACCATCACCTACGGCGACCGGCAGGCCACGGCGTTCCACGCGCTCGCCGGCGTGGATGGCACTCAGCTGCGCCGGGCCGCGTTGCTGGCATCGCTGGCGGACCCGACACCAGAAGGCAAGTCCATCGTCCAACTCGCGCGCGGCAAGAACGAGCAGATTGACGAGCCCACAGGTGCGCAATTCGTGCCATTCTCCGCGCAGTCGCGCATGTCGGGAGTGGATCTGCCGAACGAGCGCGTCATCCGCAAGGGCGCTATTGATGCGATTGCGCGGCACGTGCAAGGCCTGGGCGGCCATGTCCCGCGCGAGCTTGAGACGCGCGTGGCCGAGGTGGCGCGAAAGGGCGCCACGCCGCTGGTAGTCAGTGATGGCCGGCAGGTGCTGGGCGTGATCGAACTGTCTGATGTCATCAAGCACGGCATCAAGGAGCGCTTTGCCCGCCTGCGCGCCATGGGTGTCAAAACCGTGATGATTACCGGCGACAACCCCCTCACCGCAGCGAACATCGCCGCCAAGGCCGGTGTCGACGACTACGTCGCCGAAGCGCGTCCCGAGGACAAACTCGAGCGCATCCGCGCCGAGCAAGCCGGCGGCCGCCTAGTGGCAATGGTCGGCGACGGTACCAACGATGCGCCGGCACTGGCCCAGGCCGATGTGGGCCTGGCGATGAACTCGGGCACCCAGGCCGCCAAGGAGGCCGGCAACATGGTCGACCTGGACAGCGATCCGGCCAAGCTGCTGGCCGTGGTGGAAATTGGCAAGCAGCAGCTTATCACGCGAGGCGCACTGACCACCTTCTCGCTGGCCAATGACGTCTCCAAGTATTTCGCCATCCTGCCGGCACTGTTTGCTGCGGCGATTCCGCAAATGGCGGCGCTTAACATCATGAACCTGAGTAGCCCGGCCAGCGCGGTGCTGTCGGCGCTGATCTTCAACGCCATCATCATCCCGCTGTTGATTCCGTTGGCACTACGCGGCGTGCGTTTCAAGCCATCTAGTGCAACGCAGCTGTTGCGCAACAACATGCTGATCTATGGCGTCGGTGGTGTCGTATTGCCATTCCTTGCGATCAAGGCCATCGACGTCGTGATTTCCGCTCTGTTCTCTTTCTGAGGTTTCGATCATGCCGATTCAAAACACCAACACCATCTCGCCTGCCAGCGCGCCTGAGCCTGTGCTCGACAGGGGGGTGCTGCGAGGCGCTATCGCTCTGGCGGTCTTCGCCTTGCTCGGCCTTGGTCTGCTGTACCCGCTGGCCGGCGTCGTCCTGGGTCAGGCACTGTTCCCGGCTACAGCGAATGGCAGCCTGATCGAGCGTGATGGCACTGCAATTGGCTCGTCATTGGTCGCCCAGCCGTTCGCGGATGCGCGTTACTTTCAGCCGCGCCCCTCCGCCGTCGATTACGATGCAATGGCGGTATCCGGCAGCAATGAGGCGCGCACCAACCCCGAAATGCGCCAGCGCGTGGAAACAGCGCGTGCGGTCGTGGCGCAGCGGGAAGGCGTTGAGCCTGCCGAAGTACCTGGCGATCTCGTCACGCAATCGGGCGGCGGCATTGACCCGCACATCAGCCCCCAGGCGGCAGCCATTCAGACCGACCGCGTGGCGCGTGCGCGTGGACTTGCTCCTGAGGCGGTCGAAGCGTTGACTGCCCAGCATACGCAGCACAGGCAACTAGGCTTGCTGGGGCAGCCACGCGTGAACGTGCTTGAATTGAACTTGGCGCTGGATGCTCTGCACAGATGAATCCGTGCAGAGCGGGGAGAGAAACGCGGTGGGAATCGAACAGACTGAACAAGCCGATGCATTGTTGAATGAGGTCAAGCGCCAGGCCAGTGGCCGCCTGACAGTTTTTCTTGGTGCCGCGCCAGGCGTGGGCAAGACCTACGCCATGCTCACGCGTGCGCGTGAACTGCGGCGACAGGGCGTGGACGTGCTGATTGGCATCGTCGAAACGCATGGCCGTCGCGAGACGCAGGCAATGACGCGCGGCGTGCCACTATTGCCGCGCAAGGAGGTGGCGTACCAGGGGCGGTTACTGGAGGAAATGGACCTAGATGCCTTGTTGGCGCGTAAGCCTGCGATTGCGCTGGTCGATGAACTCGCTCACCGCAATGCGCCTGGCAGCCGCCATGAGCGGCGTTGGCAGGACGTGGAAGAATTGCTTGATGCTGGCATCGATGTCTACACCACTGTCAATATTCAACACTTGGAAAGCGTCAACGACGTGGTGCATCAGATCACCGGTGTGCGGGTCAGCGAGACGGTGCCCGACGCCGTTTTCCAGCGGTTGCGCGACATCCGCCTGGTGGACCTGCCTGCTCGCGAGCTGATCGAGCGGCTCAACCAAGGCAAAGTGTACCCGCCTGGGCAGGCTGCTCAGGCCTTGCAGGCGTTCTTTTCGCCATCGAACCTCACCGCTTTGCGCGAGCTGGCGATGCAGACTGTGGCCGAGCACGTGGATACCGATCTGCGCGAAAAACGTACCGCCCGCGGCCTTGATGGCGTTGCCATCCAGCGCCATGTGCTGATCGCTATCGACGGCCGTGGCTACTCCGAGTACCTCGTGCGTGCCGGCGCGCGAATCGCTGAGCGTCGTGGCGCGCCCTGGTCGGTGGTGACGGTAGAAACCGGACGCTCCGCCGGTGCCACCCAGCCGACACCTGATGCGGAACGTGCCGTAACGGCAACTGGTAGCGCGACGCGCAACGAACAGCAGCGCCTATTGGAGATTGACAAAGCGTTCGCGCTGGCACGCAACCTGGGAGGCGAGACGCAAGTGGTGCATAACAGCGATGTCACCCAGGCTCTGCTCGATACCGCCGCCGTGTATGGCACGCGGTCGATTGTTATTGGGCGCACGCGCGAGCGACCTATTGCCAGCTTCTTCAATCGGACCTTAACGCAGCAACTGCTCAAGCGCGGCGCACGCTATGACCTGACGATCATCAGTACACCGCAGATGCGAAAACGTGCATGGCAGCGGCCGGGTTTCAACGTTGAGGGACTTACGCGCAAAGAAGTATTGTTGGCACTACTGACCAGCGTGGGCGCTGTGTGCACGGCAACCCTGGCCGAATACTCGCTGGGACTGCGGGATCCGTCGCTGGTCTTTCTGGTTGCTGTCATGCTGGTGGCCGCGCGAACACGCATGGCATCTGCCGTGATCACCGCGACTTTGTGCTTTTTCGCCTACAACTTCTTCTTCATTGAGCCACACTACACGTTTCTCATCAGTGCCCATCGCGGTGTGGCGACCGTGGTGCTATTCTTGGCGGCAGCATTGATTACTGGCCGTCTGGCTTCACAGTTGCGCATGCAAGTTCTGGCACTGCGAGCGGCCAACACCCATGCGGCGGCTATGCAGAGCTTGGGACGGCGGCTGGCCAAGGCAGCCGATCTCGGACAAGTCGTCGCTGCCGGCACTGCCGGAATGAAATCCGCACTCCATGCTGAAGCATGGATACGCATCAAAGATCAATTGGGCCCAGGGGCAGGAGCCATCCAACTGAGCGACAAGGATATGCTGGCGGCAGACTGGACGCAACAGAACGGTCAAGCCAGTGGCCGCTACACCGATACCCTGACCAGTTCAGCCTGGTGGTTTTTGCCAGTACGCTCGGATGAGGACACGCTGGGCGTGGTTGGCCTGCGGTTTCCCGCTGGTATGGCTCGTTTGCCGTTCGAGCAGCGGCGCCTGGCCGAAAGCATGGTGGAAGACATTGGTCAGGCCGCTTTGCGCACACGCTTGGTGTCGGAATTGGAAGTGGCCCGCGTGATGGGCGAAACAGAGCGACTGCGATCAGCGCTTCTGTCTTCGGTTTCGCACGATCTGCGTTCGCCGCTGTCGTCCATGATTGGCGCTGCCGACAGTCTGGCGCGTTACGGCAAAGACATGGGTCCCCAGGATCAGCTAAGCCTGCTGGAGACCATTCGTATGGAAGGTGAAAGGCTCGACCGCTACATCCAGAACCTGCTGGACATGACTTGGTTGGGACAGCAAGGCTTGACGCTGGCGCGTGATTGGATAGGTATCGACGAGCTGGTGGGCTCAGCCGCCCGACGCCTGCAGCGCTACGAGCCAGGTGTGCGGATCGAGCATGACATCCCTGCTGACCTGCCCCCCATCCACGTACATGCCGCACTGCTGGAGCAAGCGCTTTTCAACGTCATGGAGAATGCCGCCAAGTTCTCGCCTTCGGGAGAGGCTGTGCAGGTTCGGGTACGTCGTACTGAAGACGGCCTGTTGCAGATCGATGTTTCGGATCGTGGGCCAGGCATCCCTGAACAGGAGCGTCGACGCATTTTCGACATGTTCTACAGTGTTGAGCGCGGTGATCGGGGCAGGCAGGGAACAGGCCTCGGACTGACGATCGTCCAAGGTATCGTTGGTGCACACATGGGTAACGTCGAGGCGCTACCGGGCCCGCAAGAGCGCGGCACCACCATTCGCCTGACCTTGCCTTGGGGCAGCTACATCACTCCGGAGACGAAAGAACATGGGACCTCCCAGTGAAACGCATACCGCAGCGCGTTCGGCCCGTATTCTCATCGTTGATGACGAACCGCAGATCCGCAAATTCATTGACATCAGCCTGCGCTCTCAAGGTTATGCCACCATGCTGGCAGAAACCGGTCTAGAGGGGCTGACGCTGCTGGCCAGCAAGGGGGCAGATCTGGTCGTGCTTGATCTTGGTTTGCCAGATCAGGATGGCCAGGACGTGCTCAAGGAATTGCGTCAGTGGTCGCGGGCGCCTGTGATTGTGTTGACGGTCCGTGCAGCTGAAAACGAAAAGGTGGCCTTGCTCGACGCCGGTGCCAACGATTACGTGACCAAACCCTTCAGCATCGAGGAGCTGATGGCACGCATCCGCGCGTTTCTGCGCACTGTGCCAACGACCGCCGAGGATCACCCGGCCTACGACGACGGCGTGCTCAGAATCGATCTGGCGCTGCGCGAAGTCAGCATGCAGGGACAACCCGTTGCGCTGACGCGCAAGGAGTTTTCATTACTGTCGCTGCTGGTCCAGCAACCAGGAAGGTTAGTCACGCAGACGCAGTTGCTCAAGGAGATGTGGGGGCCAACACATGCGCAGGATGCGCATTACTTGCGCGTCCTGGTGGGCAAGCTGCGAAGCAAGCTAGGGGATGATGCGTCAGCGCCTCGTTACATCATGACCGAACCGGGCGTAGGGCTGAGATTCCTTACTAAGGACCGTTAAACAATGAGTGGTGCTATCAGCGCCAGAACCGTGGCACGAACAGAATAAGCACGGTGAACAGTTCCAGCCGACCCAGCATCATGCCGATGGACAGCAGCCATTTTGCGCCATCAGGCAGCGAAGAGAAATTGCCTGCCGGCCCGATGATCTCGCCCAGACCAGGGCCGACGTTGGCCAGTGCGGTGGCCGCTCCAGAGGCGCTTGTGAGAAAGTCCAGCCCCAGGGCCATCAGCAGCACGGTGAGCACGAAATAGCACAAAAAGAACACTGTGAGAAATGCCACGACCGAGCCGACAACATCGTCGTCCAGCCGGCGATTGCCGTAGGTGCGCGGAAACACCCCATTGGGGTAGATCAACCGCAGGAAGTGCGCTTTCAGCATCACCGCCATGACCTCAAAGCGAAAAATCTTGATGCCCCCGGAGGTGGAGCCTGTGCAGCCGCCGATGAAGGTCAGGCCGAAGAACACGGCCACTGCCGCATTGCCCCACAGCGTGTAGTCGACCGTCGCGTAGCCGGTGGTCGACACCACCGATACAACGTTGAAAGCCGCGTGTCGGAATGCCGGCTCCAGCGCGTACTGGCCGGAGAGCGCCAGCCAGCTCCCAAGCAGCAGGATCACGAGGGCGAGAAACATCAGCAGGCTTCTGACCTGACGATCCCAGAATGCCCGCCTGTCGCCCGCGACGAACCGGACGTACAGCACAAAGGGAATGCTGCCAGCCAGCATGAATGCCGTAGCAAACCACTGGATGCCGTTCGCCTCCCATGTGCCAAAAGAACCATCGGAAGTGGAATAACCGCCAGTGGCAACGGATGTCAGTGCGTGCGCCACCGCATCGAACGGCTTCATGCCGGCCAGCCAGTAGACCAGGGCCGCAAATACCGTCAAGCCCAGATAGACGGAGCAGATGACCAGCGTGATCTGCCGCACTCTGGGCATCGCTTTTTCCGAGCGATCCGAGGACTCGGTGCGAAAGAGCTGCATGCCGCCAATACCCAGCGCCGGCAGGATGGCAATTGCAGTGGCGATGATGCCGATGCCGCCCATCCATTGCAGCAGCGCGCGCCACAACAGCATGCCGGGTGGGGCCCCCTCCAGCCCGGAGATGACAGTGGCCCCAGTCGTGGTGATACCCGATACCGACTCAAAAAAGGCGTTGGCAAGATTGCCGCTGACGCTGCCGTAGTCGGCAAGGAAAAAAGGCGTGGCACTGACGGCTGCGACGCTGAACCAGCTCAGCGGTGTCAGCATGAATGCCTGGCGAAGCGTCAGGCCCGCCCTGAGCGACTTGCGGCGGTTGCGGACAAGCGTGGAGCCGATCGCTGCTGACAGCGTCGCCGAGAAAGCGTAGGCGCACCAGTCCCGGTTGCCGTAGTACAGGTCTACGAGCATGGGTAACAGCATCATGCCGGACGTAGCCAGCAGCACCATCCCAACGAGGAACAGAACCGGCCTGGCACTGGCCGCCGGCCGCACTTGCAGCGCGGCACTGCGGTTGGGGGCCAGGGTCACGCAGCAGGCCTCCTGGCGGCACCAAGCAATGCTTCCGCTTGCCGAAGATCGCTGTAGGTAATCACTGCCACGATGCGGTCGCCGACGCGCAGTTGCGCCTCCGGCCGGGCCATGACGGTCTGGCCGTCCCTGACGATGGCTGCGACCTTCATGCCGGCAGGCAGTCCGAGTTGATCGAGTGGACGATGCACGAGGCGAGATTCTTCAGTGATTTCGGCTTCGACAACCTCGCCGAAATCTTCTCGCAGCGTATGGACCGCGGCGATCGCGCCGCGCCGGACGTGCCGCAACACAGTGGAGATGGTGACGGCGCTTGGGCTGACCACCGAGTCGATGCCCAGGCGCGGCATCAGCACCTCGTAGTTTCTCTTGTTGACCAGCGTGATGGCACGTTTGCAACCAAGCTGCTTGGCCAACACCGAGACAAAGATATTGGTTTCATCATCATTGGTGACCGCCACGGTGGTTTCTGCCTGGCCCGCCTGTGCTTCTTCAAGAATGGTCTGCTCCAGCGCGTCTCCATGCAGAACAACGACGGCGCTTCCGAGTGCATTGGCAACCTGCTCCGCACGAGTCCGGCTCTGTTCAATGATCTTGATGTCGACATGCGGCGAAACCTGTTGGATCTCCATGGCCAGGTGCAGACCCACGTTGCCAGCCCCGACGATGATGAGTCTTTTGCCCATGCGCTCCTGGTGCCCGAACGCGACCAGCACATCCTTGATTCTCTCCGTCTTGGAGACGAGGTACACATCGTCGCCGACCTCGATCCGGTCACTGTCGGCTGGCACGAAGCTGCGCCCTTTGCGCATGATCGCCATGATCGCCATTCCCTGAAACTGTTCAACTTCAGCAATATCGGCGATCCGCTCGCCGGCCACCGGACAATGCGCGGCATCGACGTGGATGCCTAGCAGTTCCATGCGCCCGCCGGCCAGTGGCATCGCGTCAAACGACCCCGGCGTGCGCAGGCGACGGGCAATCCGTTCTGCGATCTCCATTTCGGGCGAAATGATGACGTCGATCGGCAGATGCTCGGCGGCAAAGAGTCCGCTGGTGTCCTTGGCCAGATACCCGCCATGGCGGATTCTGGCGATGCGCCGCTTCACGCCGAAGAGCGAGTAAGCGACCTGACAGGCCACCATGTTGACCTCGTCTGATCGCGTGACGGCGATCAGCATGTCGGCGTGCTTGACGCCGGCCTTGCGCAGCGTATCCGGATGCGATGCATGGCCTGCGACGCCCCGCACGTCATAGCTTTCATCGATCCGGCTGACTTGACGCTGGTCTATGTCGATGACAGTGACATTGATCCCTTCCGTGGCAAGGTGCTTGGCGATGGTGGTCCCGACCTGTCCGGCGCCGCAAATGACGACTTTCATGGATGCAGTGGTGAATGGTGGATGGTTGGATGTGACGCAGCCTGACTTGCGTGGCCTGCGCCGCATCGGATCACATCAGGAAAAAGTAGGCCCACAAAGTGATCAAGATGATGCAGAGCACGTTCAGGACTGCCCCGACCGAAATCATTTCCCTCTGCTTGATCAACCCGGAGCCGAACACAATGGCATTGGGCGGCGTCGCCACCGGCAGCATGAATGCGCAAGATGCGCCGATGCCGATCACCAGCACCATCACTTCGCGCGGCATGCCCATCTCTACCGCGATGGCGGCAAACACTGGCACCAGCAGCGCGGCCGATGCGGTATTGCTGGTGAACTCGGTCAGCACGTTGATGAAAATGGCCACCACCAGAATGACCACGAAGGGGTGGGCATCGCCAAATGTCTGCGCCACTTGTTGCCCGAGCACCAGGGAAGTCCCGGAGCTTTGCAGCAAGGCGCTGAGCGTCAAGCCACCGCCGAAGAGAAACAGCACGCCCCACTCGGTGTTCTCGGAGACCTGCTTCCACGTCGCGGTACCGGAGACCACCACGGCGATTGCGGCCACCAAGGCAATCCAGCTATCTGGCGAAGTGATGCCGAGCAACACGGCGATACGCCCGCTGAAAATCCATGCCAGCGCCGTCGCCGCGAAGATCAGCATGGCGATCACACGCAGCGGTGTCCAAGGGATATCCTCGATCTCGACATGCACTTTTCTGTTGAGCTTGGGCCGCAGCACCAAGAACATCGACAGCAGCATCAGGGGCATAAGCACCAGCATCATTGGCAGGCCGATGCGCATCCAGCCTGCGAAATCCATGTCCAGCGCGCGTGCGGCGATGGCGTTGGGGGGAGACCCCACCAGCGAGCCGAGGCCGCCGATGCTGGCCGAGTAGGCAATCCCCAGCAGGATGAACACGAAGGTGCTGCGGTCCTTCTCCTTGTCCAAATGCGCCAGCATGCCCAGAGCCAGTGGCAGCATCATCGCCGCAGTTGCGGTGTTGCTGATCCACATCGACAGGAAGGCGGTAACCGCAAAAATTGCCAGTGTGGCGATGGCCAGGTTGGAGCCCGACATCGCAATCAACCACATGGCAATCTTCTTGTCCAACTTCTGGCTGTGCAACGCGGTCGCCAGCGCGAACCCGCCGAAGAATAGAAAGATGATCGGATCGGCAAACGCGCTCAAGGCGGTTTGTGTCGTCATGTTGGGCATGCCGATCGCCACGGCAATGACCGGGATCAGCAGCGCCGTCACCGTGATATGAATGGCTTCGGTAAACCACATGATGGCAACGAACAGCAGCAACGCCAAGCCCTTGTTCACGCCATCTTCGTACGGCAAAGCCAGATACAGCACATACGACAGAATGGCCGCAACCAGCAAGATGAGCTTGCCTTTGATGATTCCTTTGGGCATGCGCCCATCCATGCGTTCCAGCGCATTCTCATCGCTCATTTGTCTTCCTTTTTGATGGTTTTGTTGATTGGATTGACCGAGGTCTCGGATTCAGTGCGAGGCAGCACACCTGCCAGCGCATCCTGGCCTTCCAACCCCTGCAGCGGTGCACGACAAAGATAAATTGCACGTCCCAGTAGATGGCCTGCCACAGGTACAGTGAAGATCAGAAACAGAATGGCCAGAGCACCGATGACCAGCGCACCCGCACTGCGACTGGCCAGTGCGGCACCCGCGATCATCAGTCCGGCACCAATCGTTCCAGCCTTGGTGCTGGCGTGCATGCGCTGCAGCGGGTCGGCAAAACGCAGCACACCCAACGCGGCAGCAAAGAGAAAGACGAAACCCGCCAGCTTCAGCAGCAGGGCCAGTAGCGCCACACTGGTTGTGATCATGGGTGGCTCCCGCGTGCCTGACGTTCCAGAAACGCCGCCAATGCGCAGGTGCCGACGAAACCAAACACGGCCAGGCCAAGACCGACATCCAAAAACTCTCGCCGCCCGGTAGTCGACATCACCAGCGCCGCGGTCGCAGCAGCCACACCGGTCAGCATATCCAGCGCGACGAAACGATCGGCCACGCTGGGGCCGTAAAGCAGGCGCACCAAGGTCATCCCCAGAGGTGCCATCATCAGCACCAGCAGGCCGCGGGTGGCCAGATCCAGCCATTGGTGCGCCTGAGCAATCCATTCCATCATGGCTCTATCTCCAGAATCACGTCTTCGAAACTGCGCTGGATACCTGCGATCAGGCCAGCCGGATCGCTGCCATCCAGGCAATGCACGTAGAGGGTTTGCCGGTCGTCGCTGACGTGCAGCGACGTCGTGCCGGGGGTGAGTGAGACCAGGTTGGCCAGAGTGGCAATGCCCATCTCGCTGCGCAACCGCAGCGGCACGGCGATGATGGCCGGCGCCACGCGCGGCTTGCGTGCAAACGCCGCCGATGCCACCGCCCAAGACGACAGTGCCAGTTCCCGCAAAAAGATCACCGCCAGCCTGCCGCAGGCCCGCAGCCGGATATGCCATGGGTGTTTCGATTTCTGATTCATGGCGCGGCCTCCCCGGCGACTGACGCCCCCTTGCCAAAGGTGGCTTGGATGTATGGCTGGGGGTCAAGCAAGCCCTGCGCGGCTTCGTTCGAGAACTGCAACAGTGGTTGCGGCTGCAGCCCGATCCATAGCGTGATCGACGCCAGCACCGCAATGGGCCACAGCATGGTGGCGGGCAGCGTGCGCCGGTGGCTGCGCATCACGGGCGCCGGTTTCCAGAACGCCTCGATCCAGATCTTGCTCATCGAGAAGATCGTCAACAGCCCGACGAACAGCGCGACGGCGGCCAGCCAGCCCGCACCAACGCGCAGCGATGCGTCGATCACCATGAACTTGGCCCAGAAGCCCGACAGCGGCGGAATGCCCGCCAGCGACAGGGCCGGCACGGCAAACAGCAAGGCCAGCAAGGGTTGCGTGCGGGCCAGGCCGCCCATGCGCCGCACGTCGTAGCTGCCGCTGACGCGGTACATGGCGCCCGCAATCAAGAACAGGTTCGCCTTGACGATGATGTGGTGCAGGATGTAGAAGATGCCGCCTGCCAGACCTGCGGCGCTGCCCAGCGCCAAGCCCAGCAGGATGTAGCCGATCTGGCTGATGATGTGAAACGACAGGATGCGCCGCACATCCCATTGAACGGCCGCACCAAATACCCCGAACAGCATGGTGCCGGCAGCCATCCACGCCATGACGTCGCGCACCGCCGTCTGCTCGAACAGCAGCGTGAAGACCCGGTAGCAGGCGAATATGCCGACCTTGGTCAGCAGGCCCGCAAACAAGGCCAGTACGGCAATCGGAATGGTGTGGTAGGACGCCGGCAGCCAGAAGAACATCGGAAAGCAGCCGGCCTTGATTGCAAAGCCCACCAGCAACAGCGCGCCCGATACCGTCAGCGCCGCACTGGCCTCGGTCTGCGGCAATACCTGCGCCAGATCGGCCATGTTGAGCGTGCCAGTCACGCCGTACAGCAGCGCAATCGCCAGCAGAAACAAGAGCGTGCTCAGCAGGTTCAAGACGGCGTACTTCAGTGCCGCATCCAGTTGGGCGCGGCTTTGGTCCAGCACCAGCAGGCCCAGCGCACTGATCAGCATGATCTCGAACCAGACGTACAGGTTGAAGATGTCGCCGGTCAAAAACGCCCCGTTGACGGCTGCGAGCATCGCCAGCAGCAAGGGGTACACCCCATTGCGAACATGTCGCAGGTGGGTGCTGCCCAGCCCGAACACGCCGGCAGCCAACGCCAGCACCGCCGTCACCAGCACCATGGCCGCGCCAAAGTGGTCGGCCACGAAACTGATGCCGAACGGCGGTGCCCAGCCACCGAAAGTCATGGCCACCACACCTTGGCTGCGCACCTGCGTCAGCAACCCGAGCGCGGCCAGCAGCATCAACACCAGTGCCGCGAGTTGCACCGCAGCCTGTGTCCTCGGTGCATGCCAACACAAGGTACACAATGCCGCAGCGGTGATCGGCACAAGGACCGGCCAGAGAACGGCGTATTCGACCAACCCACTCATGCGCTCGACTCCTGCGTGCTGACACTGGTGCAATGCCTGTCAGCAGCCGATGCGGACGCTTGAGGGTAAGGGCTACCCAGCGCCTCCGCATCGCCCAATTCCCTGCTGTCCAACGTGCCGGTGCTGCGCCAGGTCTTGAGCGCCAGTGAAGCCACGAACGCCACCAGCGAGAAGCCGATGACGATGGCGGTCAGCACTAGCGCCTGGGGCAGCGGATTGGCGGCACCGGCCGCCAGCGCAGTCTCGCCGGTCGCCATCACGGGCGGTGCATTGGCACCGATGCGACCGGCCAGAAAAATCGTCAGGTTGACGCCCGCCGAGATCAGCATCACGCCGTACAGCAAGCGCACGATGTGCCGCGACAACAGCAGATACAGGCCGATCGCCATGATGGCGGCGATCCCGCCCGCGTAGACCACATTCATGGTTGTGCCTCCTGTTCTTGCGGATTCCGTCTAGCCTGAGAATCCGCGGCGTCGTCCTCATACAGCCGCAGCACCAAGCACAGCATGCCGCCCATCACCGAACAGTAGACGCCGACATCAAACACCAGCGTCGTGCTGAGTTTGAAGCCGTTGTCGAAGACCAGCCACTGGTGCGTGAGAAAACCTGCGCCCCGCCACATGCCCGGCAGGCCGCTGAGCACCGCCAGCAATACGCCCAGCCCGGTCAATGCGACCGGATGCACGCGCAGCCGGCGGCGTGCCACCTGCACGTCTTGTGACAAGGCCACCACGCCAAATGCCATGGCGGCGACCAGACCACCCACGAAACCGCCACCGGGCTGGTTGTGGCCTCGCCAGAGAATCACCAGCGAGGCGACAAGCATGGCCCAGAACAGCAGTCTTGCAGTGCTCTTGAAAATCAGTGAATTCATGGTTTGCCGCCTCTTCGTGAGCCACCCCTGCGGCGACGCAACAGGCTCCATGCACCCAGTGTCGCCAGCGCCACGACGGCGATCTCGCCCATGGTGTCCAGCGCGCGGTAGTCGACGATGATCACGTTGACCACGTTCCGGCCGTGCGCATCCACGTAGCTGCTGGCACGGAAAAAATCCGACAGACGCGTATCGAAAGGCTGCGCCAGCATGCTGGCCAGCGCGACAAAAAGGACCAGGCCAAACACAACCGCGATAGTGGCGTCGACGGCTACTTCACGCCGGCTGCGCGTTGGCGGTGCGGCGCGCGGCAGGCGCACCAGGACTGCCATCAGCACGATCAGCACCAACGTCTCCACTGCAAATTGCGTCAGCGCCAGATCCGGTGCGCCATGCAGCAGAAAAAACAGCGCAGACCCGTAGCCGACGACGCCAACCCCCACCAACCCGGCCACCATGCTGCGCGTGCGCACTGCCACGCAAGCACCGACGATGCCGAATGTCAGCAAAGCGGCAGGAACCGGCAGCCACTGCCCACCGGCAACCAGGGACAGCCCGATGTGCGCGTTCGCGAGCAACCACAACATCACCGCCACCAAAGCGATACTGGTGATGACTGTGTAGTGCCGCATATCGCCGTTCTGCAGCCAACGCGTGCTGCGGCGCGCCAGCAACAGAATTGCATCGACAACCTGCTGGTAGTACGCATTGGCGTCAAGCCGCTGCAGCCATGCAGCGCGCAACAACGCGTGGTGGCAGCGCGGCCAATTAAACAACAGCACCAGCCCCAAAACCACCACCAAAGCCGATAAACCGAGCATCGGCGTCAAGCCGTGCCAAAGAGCCAGCTCAAACGCAATGGTGTGCCCTTGCAGGGCAGCCGCAGCCGGAGTTACCACAGACTGGCCCAACAGACCAGGTAGCAAGCCCGCCAGCAGACCGCAAACTGCCAGCAGCAACGGCGCAATGACCATGCCCGGCGACGCGCCATGGTGCAGGGGCACGGGCTGCGCCGGCGTGCTCCAGAACGGACGCCACGCCACCATGCCTGCCACCGCCACCATCACGGCATTGACCATGACCGCCACGGCGATGACCCACCATCCCTGGCTGCCGCTCAGTTGCGCCTCGAACAAGGCCTCCTTGGCAATGAAGCCGAACCACGGCGGCAGCCCCGCCATCGACAGGCCGGCCAGCGCAGCCGCAGCAGCCGTCCATGGCAGGCTGTGCCGCAGTCCACCCAGATGCAGCAAACTGCTGGTGTGCGTCGTATGGAGAACGGTACCGGCCACAAAGAACAGGGCCGCCTTGTACAACGCATGCGCGACGATGAACACACACAGCGCCACCGTGGCCAGATCGCCATCCAACCCGATCAACATCACCAGAATGCCCAGGGACGCCACGGTGGACTGCGCCAGCATCGCCTTGTACTGACTGGCACGCAAGGCGCCCAGAGCGGCCACCAGCATGGTCACGCTACCAAAAACCAGCAAGGTGGGTGCAAACCACGACACGTCCGCCAGCACAGTATCGAACCTGGCCAGCAGGTACACCCCCAGCTTGACCATGGTGGCCGAATGCAGGTAGGCCGAGGCCGGGGTCGGTGCAGCCATGGCCTGCGGCAGCCAGAAATGGAAAGGGAACTGCGCCGACTTCGTGAACGCCCCCAGCAGGATCAACACGATCGCAGGCAGCAGCCACACACTGCCGAGCAATTGCTCGGCGCGTGCAGCCATCTCCGACAGGCGGAAGGTCTGCAGCGCCATGCCGAGCAACAACAGCCCGGCAAACAGCGCCAGTCCGCCAGCGGCGGTGATCAACAGGGATTGCAGTGCTGCCTTGCGGGCATTGGCAGAGCTGGCGTCAAACCCGATCAACAGAAACGACAGCAGACTGGTCAATTCCCAGAACACGAACAACGCGATGACGTCATCGGCCAGCACCGTGCCCAGCATGGCCGCCATGAACAACTGGATCAACAGGACGAAACGCGCCCGTTCACGCCGCGGGTAGGCGGCAAAGTAGGCAATTGCGTACAGCGTGACCAGAGTGCCAATGCCCGTGATCAACAGCACGAACAACATGGCAAAGCCATCCAGACGCAGCGCCAGTTCGACCCCAAGCGAGGGCGCCCAGGCCCAACTCTGCAGGATGCTCTGGCCACCCGAAACCGCGGGTAGCCACTGCAAGAACACGGCCAGCAGTGCAAGCGGTAGCAGCACTGGCAGGTAGCGCAGCAATCGGTGCTCAACCAGTGCAAGGCGCCAAACAACTATGGCTCCAAACCACGGGCTAAGTGACAGGGGTATCAGTTCCATGCCTGTCCTCCTTCCGTTGGACAGCGCAAGAAGCCAGACTTGCAAGAGCCAAAGCCTTGCAAATTAACCAAGTAAAAAAATGCAGGCGCGAAGCCCAGACGTGCAGGCCTAGTGGTGCTAAGGTTCATTGGACGTGCAAAGCCCGCATTGGCGGCCCGACCAATGCACTGAACCTCCCGACCGCAGAATGCGGCCGAAACCCAAGCTGGATTGTAACGAGTATGAAGTGAGCTACGAGAAGAAACACTAGGTTTTGGTCCAGACACGCCTTATCCTGGCTACCAAGTCAGCTTCACAGGGGATCGATCGCTGGTCGAATTGCCCCGGTTCTGGGTGGACGGGACCTTTAAAAGAAAAAGCGGCCAGTGTGTGCTGGCCGCTGAAGAGGGAGAAATGGGCGTTTCGCCAGAAAAGCCCGATGAAAAGATAGCATGACAAGGTCTTGCTGGGCAAGCCAGATGGCGTTCAATCCACCGGTTCGATCAGGCTCCAGGCAGAGTTGGGAATCCTTCCATCTCGCAGAGATCAAGTAACCGTCGCCTCAGGGCTTCCTAGCATTGAACGGCTGGGAGATGATGAAAACGTCCTACTCCAAAGACAAAATTGATGAATAATGGAAATAAGTCTTACATGAAGGACATTCCATGACTCCCAGCCCAGCACTCCCCATACGGACAAAAGAAGACCTGGGTCGGATGATTCGGCAGCTTCGGCTAGGCGATGGCATACGGGCGACGGATCTGTCCAGCAAGTCTGGACGCAGCCGGGATTTGCTGCATCGTCTGGAGTCTGGCCGAGACGTCACGACCGGCGCTTTGCTTGATGTTCTGAGCTCCATGGGCTATGCGATCCGCATCGAAAAAGCGGGGCTCCCCACGCTTGACGAGATGCGGCAACGGTTTGCCGATGAGGACGATTGAGAGTGGTCATGGTACAAGCAAACATCCCGGAGCAGATACGGATGTTGGACGTGGAGGTGGGCGGAGCACCTTCCGGTCAACTGGTTCAGCAGTCCGGCTTTGAATACCGCTATCGGAGTGACGCGCAGGAGCAGCCTGTGGTCGGCCTGCTCATGCCTCCAAGCAGATTGACCTGGAAAGATGGGGATCTCTTTCCTGTCATGGATCAGAATCTCCCAGAGGGCGACTTGTTCAACCGGCTTCGGCAGCTGTTTCCGAAGCAACCCATGACAGCCATGCGCCTGCTCGCCATGATTGGGCGCAATGGCATTGGTCGCCTGGGCTATGGCCTGCCAGGCTTTACAAGGCCCGCTCCAGCAACGGTGATCTCGCGCGAAGCGCTACTGGAGCTGCGGTTTTCCGAGAAGGTTTTCGATGATCTCGTGGAAGCCTACCTCTCCACCGGAATCGGCGTCGCGGGCATGCAGCCGAAGATCATGGTGCCTGATCGGGCAACGATCCCCATCCCCAATCTCATTGTGAAAACAGCCAGTCCGAATTATCCGGGACTGGCTGCCGACGAATACCTGTGCATGACCGCGGCGGCACGTGCAGGGATTGAATCTGCCCAAGTTGAATTGAGCCATGACGGGATGATCCTGCTGGTCGAACGTTTCGATTTGTTGGACGACGGGACGAGATTGGGATTTGAGGATGTCGCATCCTTGATGGGACTACGGGTGCGCGATACGCTCTCGGAGCGCAAATACCATGGAAGCTACGAAAAGGTGGCAGAACTTCTTGGCTTGGTCACCCAGCAAAAGAATGAGTTGCGGCGATTTTTTGAGCAACTTGCATTCAGCATCATGGTTGGCAATGGGGACGCCCATCTGAAAAATTTCGGGGTCCTGTATCAGGGGCGGGCGGATGATATTCGCCTGGCCCCCATGTTTGATGTTGTAACGACCAGGATTTACCGCTACCAGCGCTCGCCAGGCGGTCCGGAGATGGAGGACAACACCATGGCATTGCGAATGTGGTCAGGCAAAAGTAATCGTTCCAAAGGATATCCTCTGCCAGAGGAACTGGTGAAGTTTGGTCGTGACGTATGTGGTGTCAGCGCCCCTCTCGAAGTGATGAAGAGGATTGCTGAGGGCTTGCATAGCACTCTCGAAGATGCTCGCATGGACGAACGGATTCCTCCAGGGCTGCTTGCGCAGCTCAGAGAAGTCTGGACTGCAGGGATGCAGTACGCACGGTAGACGACCAGACGGCGAGTGTGCCGCTCAGAAAAAACCGCCATCAAATGGCGGTTTTCTCATTACTGGGCAATGCGAAATTGCTCAGGGTCTTTGTCCCGGATCCACACCGGCTGGCGACCGCGGCCTGTCCAGGTCTCACCGGTTTCCGGGTTGAGGTACTTGGGCGCTACATGGATCTTCGTCGATTTGGCCGACTTGCTCTTGCCAAAAATATCAGATTCAGTCAGCTCATGCTGAGAAACCAGTTCACGAATCTTCTGGATGGCATTCGCCTTCTCGGCGGCACGCAGGGCTTCGATTTGGCGATCCAGTTCAGCGCGCTGTGCGAGCAACGATTCAAAGTCTTGGGGCATGGGATCCTTGTCAATAAGGGAATTGAAAGAATGGTGATGGTATGGATCACCATGATTGAGCATTATGCACAAAAGTGCATTTCCTTGAAGAGGAGGATGAAAACCTCCTGTCAGCCGCCTGCACCCTCCTCGTGGTGGCACAATCGCGCCCCAGGTGTGGTGTGTGTCACTCGAAGACGCAAGAGTGAGGTGCGTTGGAATACGAGGCAGGCTTGCAGGGCCCCCAGACACAGACATCATTACGCCGGAACAGTTCACATCAATATCGAGTTCTTTCATCACCGGGGATCGGCAAGCATGCAGACTCCCGCCTGTGCGATTTCCTGCTGGAAGTCGCCGAATCGGGTCGCTACGCACAAAGCACATTGAGGCAGCTTGAAACCCTTGCGGCGAGCTTCGCTCGCTGGCTCAATGTACACGGGTTTGTTCCCTGGTACCGCATCACCCCAACGGTTCTTGAGGACTATGTGCTCGATGGCCAGCAGCGGCTAAGTCATGCGGCATTGCAAGTCCGCTTATGGTTTTTGCGTTTGCTTTATCGCTGGGCGGAAGGTGCCGGCATCTGCAGCGCGACGCTGCTGCGGCCGCTCGAGCAGCCACGCCCATGCCGGCGGTCACGTCCCGAGCCACACGTTCTCTCGATCGAACAAGTCGACCACCTGCTGGCCATGCCGGACACCGCAACTCCTATCGGCATTCGGGACCGCTGCGCTCTTGAGCTGCTGTATGCCACCGGACTTCGTGCTTGCGAGCTGCTCGGATTGGAACCGCACCAGGTCAGCCCCGGCAGCCGCTGTATCCGCATCTGGGGCAAAGGGGACAAGGAGCGCATGGTGATCTACGGCGACGAGGCGGCCAACTGGTTGCAGCGCTACCTTGCCGCGAGGTCGGAGTTGCTGCGCCAGCGCGGGTACAAGCCTTGGGTGACACGGCAGCTGTTTGTCAGCAACTGCAAGCCTGGCCAGGCCCCGGAGATGCGCTACTGGCAATTGAGACGTATGGTGCGGCAGCATGCGAAGGCCGCAGGCCTGGATGCCACGCCGCACACCTTGCGGCACAGTTTCGCGACACACCTCTACATGGGCCAGGCGGACCTGCGGAGTATTCAACTCCTTCTCGGGCATGAATGGCTCGCAACCACGGCCCTTTACCTCTCCTGCCGCTTTGTTGACGCGAAGCGGCTCCTCGATGAGCACCATCCTCGGGGTGAGTGCTACGAGCACTTCAGGCGTGGCGAACGCTTCGTCGAGTCAAGCAGCAAGGGGAGGGCAGCCGCGCTCCCTTCGATTCGACCCGGATATGGCCAAAGAGGATGACCGTGCCCCTGCCGGAGTCCTGCGCTTTGCGGGTCTCCAGAATAAAGCCCGGGGTTGTGCGTGACACTGTCTCTGCCGATCAGACCGTCCGCCAAGCTGGTCCGAGGTTCGGTAGAACCAACCTACGCGGCGAGTTCACCCCGCACGATTGCCGCACCTGCACTGAGCGCTTTCAGCTTGCCTCTTGCCACTTCACGCGGCAAGGGTGCCATGCCGCAGTTTGTGCAGGGATAGAGTTTGTCGGCATCGACAAACTGGAGCGCTTTACGCAGCGTATTGGCGACTTCCTCTGGCGTCTCGATGGCGTGGGTTGCCACGTCGATGGCCCCCACCATCACCTTCTTGCCGCGAATGAGTTCGATCAGGTCGATGGGAACGTGGGAGTTGTGGCATTCCAATGAAACGATGCCGATGCTGGATTTTTGCAGCTTGGGGAAGGATTCCTCGTACTGCCGCCACTCGGAACCCAGCGTCTTTTTCCAATCGGTATTGGCCTTGATGCCGTAGCCATAGCAGATGTGGACGGCTGTTTCGCACTTTAGCCCTTCAATCGCTCGCTCCAGCGTGGCAACGCCCCAATCGTTCACATCGTCAAAGAACACGTTGAATGCAGGCTCATCGAACTGGATGATGTCAACGCCCGCAGCTTCCAGTTCCCTGGCTTCCTGATTGAGGATTTTGGCGAATTCCCAGGCCAGTTTTTCGCGGCTCTTGTAGTGGGCGTCATAGAGCGTGTCGATCATCGTCATCGGCCCTGGCAAAGCCCACTTAATCGGTTGGCTGGTTTGCTGACGCAAGAATTTTGCATCCTCCACAAAAACCGGTTTCTGACGGCCTACGGCACCAACGACCCTCGGCACGCTCGCATCATAGCGATTGCGAATTCTGACGGTTTCGCGGTTATCAAAATCAACTCCGTCGAGGTGTTCAATGAACGTAGTGACAAAATGCTGCCGAGTTTGCTCACCATCGCTGACAATATCAATACCTGCATGCTGCTGCTCTTGCAGCGACAAACGCAAGGCATCTTGCTTGCCCTCAGCCAATTCCTCGCCTTGCAATTTCCAGGGTGACCAGAGCTTTTCCGGCTCTGCCAACCAGGAAGGCTTGGGCAGGCTGCCAGCAGTTGAGGTAGGCAATAATTTTTTCATGGCGAATGGCTCCGTGTATTTGGGCTGATTAAATAGCGAAATTGGCAGCCCATTGCTCCAGCACGTTTTTGCAGGGCTTAATGAAGTGCTCTTCCGTGAACTTCCCTTGTTTGACCGCCAGTTGGCTACGTTCTTCGCGGTCATAGACGATCTGGGTTGTCGAATAGTCAGGGTTCGTCAGGCTTGGTTGGTACACAGTCCCGGCTGCGGAATTGGCGTTGTAGATCTCGGGACGGTAGATCTTTTGAAAGGCTTCCATCGTGCTGATGGTGCCGATCAGCTCAAGAGGGGTGTAGTCGCCAAGTAGGTCGCCTGAAAAATAGAAGGCCAAAGGCGCGACACTGCCTGGGGGCATGAAGTAGCGCACGCGCATTCCCATTTTCTCGAAATAACGGTCGGTCGAGGAAAACTCGCCTTGCCGGTATTCGGCGCCCAATATGGGATGTTGGTTTTCCGTCCGATGGTAGGTCTTGCCGCTTGCAACGCTGATGCAGATGACAGGCGCCTTGCTGAAGCGCTCCTTGTAGGCGTCGGAATTGACGAAGTGCTTGAACAGCTTCCCATGCAAATCGCCAAAATCATCAGGGACGGAAAATTCGGATTTGTCGTTGTTGTACTCCCGCAGCAATACGCTGAAATCGTAGTCACGCACATAAGAGGAAAAACTATTTCCCACGATGCCGTCAATGCGTGTATTGGCTTTCTTGTCGATGATGTTCGGTTTCAATATCTCGATCAAAGGAAAGGCACTGCTGTCATCTCTGGAAGAGACGTTCATGTATGCGGAGATGATTTCAAGCTCGACGGCGTAGCGATCCCCCGTTGGATTGTCCCAAGGCGCCAGGTTGTTGAAACGGTTGTCAATCATCCTCAAGGTATTGCGCAGATTCTGCTGCCTGCTCTCGCCTCGTGCCAGATTGGCAAAATTGGTTGTTGTGCGCGTATTTTCTGAAGGATGATAGTTTTCATCAAAAACAATGCTCTTGATGTCGAATGTGAAATTCTTGCTCATTGCAGTTTCCTGTTATCTGGTGGTCAACTCTCTAAGTTATTCAAACGACAAAGCATCGGCCAATCGTGTCTGCCGTGCCAATTCAACCAATGGCAGTGCACGTTGGACGGCCAGCCGGGCGCGCTCGATCAGCGCCTCGTTATCCAGGCGTGTGCCTGCGAAATCCTTGTCGGTCGCGTACACGCCCAGCGGCAATGTGCGAGCCTGAAAAAAGCTGAATAGCGGCCGCAACTGGTGGTCGATCACCAGGGCGTGGCGCTCGCTGCCGCCGGTGGCCGCCAGCAGGATGGGTTTGTCGATCAAGGCATCCTGGTGGATGAAGTCGAAGAAGTGCTTGAACAGCCCCGTGTAGGAGCCGCGATAGACCGGCGTTGCCACCACCAGAATGTCAGCTTGCTCGACAGCTGCAAGCTCCCGCTCCACGGCATCGGGGAGTTGAGAGCGCCAGACCGCGCCAGCAAGCTGCGGCGCAAGCTGCCCGAGTTCGATCAACCGTTGTTCGCAGGGGATTTCATCCGTGATGAGATCCAGCAGGTGTTCGGCCAGGGCGGCGGCCTTGGAGGGGCGTTGCAGCCCGCCGGACACGGCGACCAAACGGAGTGGAGATTTCATTTTTTCTTTCCTGTCGGTGGATTGCCTGAAGCCAGGAGCTTGCGCGCACGCAGCAGCATGGCTTCGATCGCTGGATCAGCGTGTTGCTCGCCGGTTGCTGCTTTCCCGGACTCAACGATGGTGCAGACCAGTTGAAGCAGCAGTAGATGCTTGGCCCATGCGCCGTTCCTGCCGCAGGGCAGTCTCATGCATTGAGCCAGCTCAAAAACCGCCTGCGCAGCCTCTATCCAATCCTTGCCAAAGTCCAAAGCGCCCTGTTCGCCACTGCTGTTGCACAGTTGCAGCACAAGGTCGGTTTGTCGCGTCTGAGCCGCCGTTCTGATTTGACATGCAAGGCTCACTCGGAGGTCGCTCCAAAAAAATGCAGACGAACAATGGGAGCGGATGGTATTGATGTGGATCAATGAAGTAAAATGGTTTTATTTCACCAATTCATGAACGGGAGTCATGTGAGTGCTTGAGCGGATCCACCTCAGCATCGTTCAGCAGGTCGAGAAGCAAGGGTCGTTGACGGCCGCGGCGGGCGTGCTGAACCTGACCCAATCGGCCCTGAGCCACAGCATGAGGAAGCTGGAGCAGCAGTTGGGCGCCGACATCTGGCTGCGTGAAGGGCGAAGCCTGCGCCTGACGCAAGCCGGCCAGTACCTGCTGGCTGTGGCGAACCGGGTGCTGCCGCAACTGGACTTAGCCGAAGAGCGCCTGGGCCAGTTCGCGCAGGGCGAGCGCGGTGCGCTGCGCATCGGCATGGAGTGCCACCCGTGCTACCAATGGCTGCTCAAAGTGGTGTCGCCCTATCTGGCAGCGTGGCCCGACGTGGATGTGGACGTGAAGCAAAAATTTCAGTTCGGCGGTATCGGCGCATTGTTCGGCTACGAGATCGACCTGCTGGTCACGCCCGACCCCCTGTTCAAGCCAGGGTTGAAGTTCGAGCCCGTGTTCGACTATGAACAGGTTCTGGTCGTAGCCAAGGGGCATGCTTTGGCTTCGGCGGCCTACGTGAAGCCCCAGCAGATGAATCAGGAGGTTCTCATCAGCTACCCCGTGGACATCGAGCGCCTGGACATCTACAACCAGTTCCTGCTGCCGGCGGGCGTCACGCCCAAGCACCACAAGACCATCGAAACGACCGACATCATGCTTCAGATGGTTGCTAGCGGCCGCGGCGTGGCCGCGCTGCCGCGCTGGCTGGTCGAGGAATATGCGGTCAAGATGGACGTGGTGCCTGTGCGGCTGGGCGCACGTGGGATCGCCAAACAGATTTTCCTGGGGGCACGCGAGGCGGAAGTTGGCATCGACTATGTGCGGGCTTTCATCGAACTGGCACACCAGCCAGCCCCCCTGTCGCCGTCGCGCAAGGAGCCGACCAATGAGCAATACCGTTGAACGCAAACCGATTCCGCTGCCCGGCGGTCATCGCAAGGTGCTGCTGCATTCATGCTGCGCGCCCTGCTCGGGCGAGGTGATGGAGGCCATGCTGGCCTCGGGCATCGATTACACCATCTTCTTCTACAACCCGAACATCCACCCGCTCCACGAGTACGAGCTGCGCAAGAACGAGAACATCCGATTTGCCGAGCAGTTCGGCGTTCCGTTCATCGACGCGGACTATGACCGCGACAACTGGTTCGAGCGCGCCAAGGGCATGGAGGATGAACCCGAGCGCGGCATCCGCTGCACCATGTGCTTCGACATGCGCTTCGAGCGAACGGCTCTGTACGCGTATGAGCACGGCTTTCCGGTGATGACCAGCTCGCTGGGTATCTCGCGCTGGAAGAACATGCAGCAGATCAACGACTGCGGCGTGCGCGCTGCCGCGCACTACCCCGGTCTGATGTATTGGGACTACAACTGGCGCAAGGGCGGTGGCTCGGCGCGCATGATCGAGATCAGCAAGCGCGAGAACTTCTACCAGCAGGAGTACTGCGGCTGCGTCTATTCGCTGCGCGACACGAACCGCCATCGCGTGGAAAGCGGCCGTGAGCGCATCCGGCTCGGCGAGAAGTTCTACGGCGATGAAGTGCCAGCAAAGGACTGAGGTGTCCGCGGGGTGAGCGACGGCTGCCCCTGCGCTTTCGGAATGTGTTCAATGGCTTCTAGTCGGCTCAGTCAGAACTGATGTATTGAAGCCCCAATATTCGCCAAGTATGGCAAGCCCCTTGCTCCATCTCGATACGTCCAGGCCCGCAAACATCACCGACGACTATTCGCTGGAGGTCAACGCGAAGGGCATTTCTGCGCTGACCGCAGCGGCGCACCGCATATCGCCAGCGTCAACAATTTCCATCCCCTACCTGCCAAACCAGGACAACGAAGCTCGATTGGCCACAGCGCGGGCTGTGCGCAAGATAGGCTTTGAGCCGATGCCGCATATTTCAGCGCGCCGGGTCACATCACTCGCTGAACTTCAGTGGTTCGTCGAGCACGCAGTCGCTGAAGCTGGCGTCGAGCGTTGCTTAGTGATTGCTGGAGATCCAGCCACCCCGATGGGACCATTTGCCAACAGTTCCTTGCTGATCGAGACTGGGGTTTTCGAGCGCTCGGGCATCAAGGTCATTGGTGTGGGCGGCCATCCAGAAGGCCATCCGATCATGAGCGCCGCTGATCGGTGGGAGGTACTCAAGCGCAAATGCCAAGACATCGAAAGGCGTGGCATGACGCCTTTGATCTTCACGCAGTTTGCGTTTGATGCTGGCATCGTATTGACTTGGCTGGAAGCGTTGCGCGAGCGCGGCATTGAACACCGAGTGCGCGTGGGAGTGCCTGGCCCCGCAGGCGTTGCAGTACTTGCACGTTATGCCGCTATGTGTGGCGTCGGCGCTTGCGCCTCGATGTTGTCTAAGTACGGTATCTCAATCGGCAGGCTATTTGGCACAGCGGGACCGGAGCATTTTGTTGATCGCCTAGCCGCTGACCTAACAGAAGTGCATGGAAAGGTAAGCTTGCATTTCTTTCCATTTGGAGGCATCGCACAGTCAGTCGGGTGGGTAGAGCAATACCGTTCTCGCAGCGAGCTAGCTTGCTGATTCGTTAGCAACGATCTCGAACTGATCCACAGGTATCGCGAATACTGCGCCTCGTGTAAGCATTCGATGGGGGCCTTGATCTGCCCCCCCAACAGCCGTACCAGTCTGAAGTTAGTGAAGTCCGCCAAGCCCCAGGAGAATGACGGACCTGCGGAGTATTCAACTCCTTCTCGGGCATGAATGGCTCGCAACCACGGCCCTTTACCTCTCCTGCCGCTTTGTTGACGCGAAGCGGCTCCTCGATGAGCATCATCCTCGGGGTGAGTGCTACGAGCACTTCAGGCGTGGCGAACGCTTCGTCGAGTCGAGCAGCAAGGGGAGGGCAGCAGCGCTCCCTTCGATTCGACCCGGACATGGCCAAAGAGGATGGCCACCTTGACCACTGATTTCGTTATCATTCAATTTGTAGGAAAATGTAAACGATCGATGGTCAATGAGAGCAGGAGGAGCCATGAACATGACGCCAGTACTCGAGCCCTTGTTTCAGTACCTGTGGTGGACGTTCGCGCTGGCCGTGGTGGTTGGCATTCTGCGCCTGCCGATCGTCAAGGGCATGGTCGGGGAAGGGTGGGTTCGATTGATTGCCCGCCTGCGACTGCCCAAAGAAACCTACCACTGCATCCACAACGTCACGCTGCCAACGATCGATGGCAGTACGCAGATCGACCATATCTTTGTCTCCCGCTTTGGGATTTTCGTGGTGGAGACCAAGCACATGAAAGGCTGGATCTACGGGCGCGAGCGTGATGCGCAATGGACCCAGAAGATCTACCGGAACAGCTTCCGATTCCAGAACCCGCTGCGCCAGAACTACAAGCACCTGATGGCCCTGCAGGCAGCGTTGAACCTGCCCGATGACGTATGCCACTCGCTGGTGGTCTTCACCGGAGACTGCACGTTCAAGACCGACATGCCGGCCAATGTCACCCAGAACGCGGGGTATGTAGACTACATCCGGCAGTTCCAAGAGCCCGTGCTGACCGAGGACCAGGTCGAACATGCGCGGGCCATGATCGAAGCAGGGCGCCTGACACCAAACTGGGCCACCCACCGCCAGCATGTGATGAATCTCAAGGCCAAAGCAGCGGCCGAAAATGCGCCATCACAGGGAGGTGAACCCAAGTGCCCACGCTGCGACGGTGCCATGGTGCTGAGACAGCGACGCAACGCGCCGGCAGGTGAGAGCCGTTTCTGGGGCTGTGTGGCATTCCCGAAATGTCGCGGCGTGCGGGCATACTCTGGCGACTGACGTGCGCGTGTGCTGAGGTGGCTGGACCGATCTCGCCTATGTTGATGAAATTGGTCACAGTGCGGACTTCTGCAGGCGACCCAGAGTGGAAGCTCGCAACTTTTTCGATAGTGACTGGAAAAGGCTGAAACCGGAAGTTCGACCTAAATACATGAACTGCGGCACACGCTGCAAAGCCAACTAAGCAACGAGAGGAGTCACTTTAGGCTGGGTGCTGTCATTCAGGGTTGACTGGCTAATGACAGTGGCTGTCGAAACCTGACATTGACCACAGTGAGCACTGAGCGGCTGCTGCACCTCTCGGACAGGTCCTTGATGAGCGGTTAGGTAAATGGACATTCACGAATTAATCGCTAATATCGACGGTCAACCGCTTCCAACCGCAGTGAACTCGGACTCCAGATCCATTGCGTAACCGTTACCTTGAGGGCCTCTGAAACGGTGAGACCATGCGGCCTGCTCAAGCAATGTCACTGGCATACAAAGAAAGTCATGGCAGGCGCCTGCGCCGGAGGCAGACTACCGCCCTATAGCTACGATCTGCTACTATTTGTATCCGGCCCCAATATGTGGCTAGCCCGGCAAATTGACAAGGGAGGGAAAGTGTTCGGCTCGCACGATACGTTGGACGACATGTTGTATGACGTCCTCAAGGCGCTGCTCGCGGAGAGAACCAGCGTCAAGGCCAGCAGAGGCGATTTCACCGAACTGTTCGGTGTGCTTCTTCATCTGAAGAACCCCCGAGCCCGTTTGAGCCGAAGCGAAGACAAGAGTAAGGTGTTCAGTGCCCTTGGAGAGCTCTTGTGGTACCTGTCGCGCGATACCAAGCTCGATTTCATTGACTACTACGTTCCCGGCGTTTTCCAGGACGAGTCAGACGACCAGGTTACCGTGCGCAGCGGCTATGGCGAACGGCTATTTTCATTCAATGGTGCGGACCAGATGGCGAACGTCATCAAGCTGCTTAAGGAAAAGCCATCGTCTAGGCGTGCGGTGATTCAGCTTTTCGATGCCACAGACTTGCTGAAGCCATATAAGTCGATTCCTTGTACGTGCACCTTGCAGTTCATGGCACGAGACGACCGACTCCACATGTTCGTTTCCATGCGTTCGAACGATGCCTTCCTTGGTCTTCCGCATGACGTCTTCTCTTTCACCATGCTCCAGGAACTGGTGGCCCGCTCTGTTGGAATGGAGGTGGGCGAGTACAAGCACTGTGCAGGAAGCCTGCACCTGTACAAGAAGCACGCAGCACGCGCGGCACGATATCTTGAAGAGGGCTATCAATCCAAGATTGCAATGCCTCCGATGCCAATGGGTGACCCCTGGGATAACGTCAAGCAGCTTCAGGCCTACGAGCAGGGTCTCCGCGAACGCGGTGCGGCCAACTCCCAGCCAGTGTGGGACTCATACTGGCAAGAGCTAGCCCACCTGCTAGATGCCTACCGGGCTTACAAGGAAAAGGACCTTTTGGTCATCAAAGGCCTTACTGAACGGCTGAGGCCTACCGTCTACAAGATGTTCGTTGAAGCGAAGCAGGATCTTCTGATTGCAGATGCAGCTAAAGGAGTCACGCCATGAGCAGCGAGGCTCTCCTCAAGGAGGTCGGTACGCTGGTTTCTATCTTGAATGAGGGGGCACCCGTCGCTCTTGGTGCTATCCCGTGGGCCTCGCCGGTTGTTTCGTTCGGGAATCCGGCCGTGAGCAAGGTAGCAACACTGGGCTTGAACCCGAGCAACCTGGAGTTTGTAGACCGTGTCGGCGAGCAACTGCTTGAGCCCTACAACCGATTTGAATCTCTAGGCAGTCTGCGTGCGACGAACTGGAGCGAGGTAGCTCGCCTGGGGGTGCAGCGCATCTGGGAAACCTGTGAGGACTACTTCTTTCGGAATCCGTATGACCAGTGGTTCAAGCGACTGGACAGGATTTTGGCCAAGACCGGAGCGTCCTACTATAGCCGCATCGGCGAAAGCGCCTGCCATCTGGACCTGGTGCCGTTCGCCACCGCGAACAAGTGGTCTGCGCTGCCTCGTGGCCATCAGGCCAGGTTGATTGAGCTTGGCGCTCCCTCGCTGGCGCGCACGCTCAGCGCCTCGGATATCAGGGTACTTGTACTTAACGGAGCGACCGTGGTCAGGGAGTTCAGCCGACTGGTGGTTGCTGACAGCCTCAGGTCTCAAGTCGAACCATCCTGGGCGCTTCAAGACGGGCGCGTACAAGGCATCTCATACATCGGTCGCATCTCCGAGGTGGGGAGCATTCCCCTTCGTCGCAAGCTACTGGTGCTGGGTTTCAATCACAACATCCAGAGCAGCTTTGGCGTAACCACTCAGGCGATCGCCAACATTTCAACGTGGATAGGCCGCCAATCGGCAGGAGTGCTTGTATGAGGAAGAAGGTCGAGAAACTGGCCAAGAAGCTGAGCCACGGTATTGCTAACTGCATCCAGAACGACTTTGCACTACCGGGACTGAACGATCCACAGCACCAGGATGTCTTCATCCGCCAGATGATTGACAGTGTGCGCCGTGTCGACTTCGTCAAAGTAGTTACCCATCGCGATATACATCCCGACCGCGCCGACGGTCTCAGCCCAGCCTTCGATCCTATCCGGGCCGCTAGGCTCAAGCAGCAGGCGGGTGACTTTGACGAGGCCTGCTGGCTCGTATTCCTGTTCGTGCACTTCGGACGCCATCCGGCCTCCGGCTACCGCTATGTGCGGGACTTCTACAGTGCCCTGGGCCAACGAGCTCCTTGGACTTTTGCTGCCGTGAAAGCAGATATCGCCGGTATGAAAGCGTGGCTGGACCAAAATGAAGGAGAGCTGCGCCGCGGCTCACGACGCGGTTTCGGCAATCATCGGAAGTATCTGAGTCTGTCGGGCACGAAGCAGAACGGTACGGGGCACGCGTTCGAGACCTATGTGAAATGGGTAAGTGCCACCGGTAACCATGCCAACTTGTTCGATTTGGCGCTGGTGCAATCCAACAATGACCCTGCACAGGCCTTCGAGAAGCTCTACCGGTCCATGCGGTCGGTTGCCTCCTTCGGCCGGATTGGTCGCTTCGACTACCTAACCATGATTCAGAAGCTTGGCTTCGTGAACATCAAACCTGGCCGACCCTACCTAGATGCCTCGACCAACGGACCAAACAAGGGCGCACGCCTGTTGTTCGAGGGGGGGGCCCAGCAACTCTCGTTGGTTGAACTGGAACGCAGGACACAGATCCTCGGCGTCCATCTGGGCGTTGGTATGCAAGAGATGGAAGACGCCATGTGCAACTGGGGCAAGAATCCCGGTGTCTATAAGTACTTCAGGGGCTAGTCGGCCCACGCGTAGCGGGCCTTCAGCTTGTTGAAATGGCTATAAGGCACCCGCTCACGCCTTTGGAGCTGGCCCACCACAATCCCGTCGGAAATGCCTGCTCGGCGGGCCAGTCGTTTGATGCCAAGCAATGAAGGCTCTACCTTATCGAGAGCGTCGGCACCGACCTTTTCGAAAAGCGTGTCCAAGGCGAATTCATCCGCTTCTCGCTCGGCCTCGTTGCTCCTATCTTCAAGCCCTTCCAGGAAGAGCTCGTCATGCGCATGCAGGAGCAGGTGACCAATCTCGTGGAAGACGGTAAACCAGAATTGGTCATCAGCTAGGTAGCGGAAGCTCAGCTGCATCAGGGCCTGCTCCGAATGCAGGAAACGGGTCGCCCCACTCGCTCGGCATCCCTCCGGTGTCCGTGCCACCACCATGGCTACGCCACAGGAAGCCAGGATGTTCTCGAGTTCCGGCAGAAACTTCGAAGGGTCCGCCTCCACCGTCAATGCCCGAATCGAGTTGAGGGAATTGGCAAGCTTGTTACGATTCCAGGGTTCACAGACCACAGCAGATGCTTCGATTTCGCCCTGTCGCAGCCATGCTGCAACTGCTGTCGGCCGCGTGACATACGCACTGCTGGCACGGTAGGCCGACGCCTGAAATAGGCGTTTGTACTTCTGTTCAAATGAGCTGGAGGTTGTGACACCGAAGAATGCACAGGCGTTCAACGTTGTTTCACTGGCGGATGTGCCTTGCTTAATCCAACCGAAGCGGACCAAATCATTGATAGGGACATCGGATAGCCACTTGTCTGGGGCTACTTCCGTGGATTCACACAGCCTTCGCAGGTCGACGCGGTAAATCTCCTCACGCCGAAGCCAAAATTCTGGGCTTGCGCCCAGAATGGCGGACAAGCACTCGGCCCAGTCGACGGTCAGAGGCTCGACGCCGTATATCAGTCGCGAGACGCTCTGAACGTCTCTGTGCGCTCTATCTGCCAGTTCCTTAACCGGAATTTGGCGCTCGTGCAAAAGGTCAAGCACTGTTGCGCCAGGAGGACTTGCCCAATTTGGCTTGAACGTGTTCATAAGGCTAATTTTATGGCTGCAGTGAGACCACTTTGATCCGTCGGATACGGCTCCAATCGGCGGAACCGTCAGGCTTCATGCGGGGTGTGCCATGGGCCGGTACGACGGCCACCCGAAACGGCGGTGGGAGATCGATGAAGTAGCACTCAGCCCCTTCGTGTATTCCGGTGCGTGGCTTGCCCGCAAGTACCTCGTCGATGGAGTCGGCAGCACGGATGTCTGATATTCGGTGCTTCAGCGATTCCGCAGCGACCGAGCCCAATTTTTGAGCAGCGGTCTCCTCGTCTGCGCAAAGGTCGCGCAACTCCTTTGTGTCGAAGGTGATTTCCACAGTTTTCGTTAGTCCTTTTTGCGGAATTTTTCACGGCTAAGGCTCCTTGCCCGACGGGAGGCACGCGGCATTTGCGTTAGCACTACTGGTAGGGTTTCGAAGATGAAGACTGCAATTTGTTCGCTATCGCATTTATAAGCTAGAAGGCCCTTTTTGTGTCTTGTCAGAGAGGTGAAGAACTATCCATTTTAGTGACTACATTGTGCTGAATCACCTATTCTGTGTTGTCCTTTGGCATGAGATCTATCCATCCAGTAACCGCCTGGCTACACGAAAAGGCAAAGCTGCGGAGATTGAGCGATAGCGTGAGGCTCGTCGGACACGACTCGGCGGCTAAGCAACACAGCTTCCCGCGCACTTATTGGTCGGGCACCATAGCGAATGGCGTGCCGACGTTGAGTTGCTGTGACATCGTAATGGGGATGGCGAGCTCCGATATGGAACGCACGTTTGTGGATGCCTATGTTGGCCGCGAATGCATGAAGCTCTTGGACACTATCAGCCATAAGGTGAAACCATGTATAACCGTACATCGGAACCGCAGCATCATCTACGTAAACCATTATTTTTCGTTTTCCCACTCGAAATTTAACATACACCCTAACGGAGCCATATTAATGACAGCCAGCCGCTCATATATCTGCAACACTGTCAATTCTTTGTACGCAACCAAACTCAGTTATTTTTGACTCGTCGAGCATGCCGTCTCACAAGTCCATCAGGCAAGTTGTGCCCGCTCATGCCTATTGTCGAAAAAATGTATTGTCGCCGCGGTAATAAGCCGCAGTCTCGCTGACATCATAAGTAGTAGCACCCGGAGCGACAGACAGCAATCGCTGCGAAGCAGACGGTGAACAGCACCTTCTGAACTTCCGCGGCTGGCCGAAAGTGGCCAACTGCATCTACTGTTACACAATGGTACACCATACCAACCCATCCACAGTCTTGGTGGAGAACCCTGTGGACAAGTTGTTGCGGGAGAGCGCGTTCTCCTGCGCCATCCTTGCAATGCTCAAAGTTTAGGCAGGATCGCCGCACGTAGCGGCAGGATGGATCGGTTGAGTTCGCCGGCTCTCTGGCCTGGAAGCTGGTACCACAGTACATCCCATACCCGGGAGCCTGCCATCAAAAAATGCCGCCAAGGCCCCTGTTGGTGATTCGGCGGTAGCTGGGTCTGGGTGCACCTGTCCTTGCCTACAATGCCGCCCTTTGCGCGGAAGGTCAGGGCGGTATGGAGATCGTGGTCAAGGAGGAGCTGAAGACGTACATCGACCCGTTGAGTGCCGATGAGTACGCGGCATTGGAACGCAGCATTCTTGCCGAGGGGTGCCGCGATGCCTTGGTGCTGTGGGGCGATGTGCTGATCGATGGTCACAACCGATACAGCATTTGCCAGAGGCATGGCCTGCCATTCCAGACCATCCAGAACACCCGGTTTGAGTCGATGGAGGACGTCTATCTCTGGATGATCGATCAACACCTGGGACGGCGCAGCGTTTCCGATTTCCAGCGTGGGGTGCTCGCGCTGCGCAAGCGAGAGATATTGCAAAACCGCCGCGGCCAGGCCTCGCAAGTCCAGTCAACAGTAAGTCTTGCGTCTCCTGCAGATGTGGCGGAGACCGGTATGAACACGGTCGAGAGTACGTCTCCTTGGGAAGGGGAGGGACAAGCCTCACCTACCCAAGCAGATTCGCCTGCGCAAAAATCGCAGGCCGGAGACCTCAACAGCCGTGAAGCGATCGCGAAAGCCGCACGGCTGAGCAGCAGCCAGGTGGTGCTGATCGAGCGCATCCAGCAGCAGGCTGCGCCCGAGGTGGTCGCTGCGCTCAAGGCAGGTGAGATCTCCCTCAGCGCCGCAGCCACTGTGGCGACGCTGCCGGAAGAAGAACAAAAAGCCGCCGCCATTGCCGGCAAGGACGAGCTTAAGCAAGCGGCCAAGCGTGTCCGTGAAGCCAAGCGCAAGCCGCGCGCTGCCAGCACAGAAAATCAGCACGGCGATCACCAAGCCGAGCTGGACGCACTGCGTCAACGCGTGGCTGAGCTGACGCAGGAGAACGAAGCGCTGAAGCGCCAACTCGCGCGGTTGCAAGAAGCTTGAAACACTCTCCTGGGTACGGCCCAGAACGGCGATGCCAACCACTTCAGTGGTTGGCAGTCCGAATCTCGTCAACGCACATGCGGAGATGAACTGATATGTGAGTCCGAGGGATGGAAGGCTAAAGCGCGTTCCCCGCACGTCAGTGGATCTGTTATCAGTCCCGCAGCTTTGCGTCTGACGTTGCACTGATTGACCCTTGGACTGCGTAAATTGTTACCCCAGATTGGGTCCGACCGTTGGTGAGCAGGTCCGCAGTCCGATCTTGCGTGCGGTGACATTGCGGCATCGCCGTGTCACCGCCGTTCAGAGCATGACGAGTTGTATCCGCCATTGGCATAACTGTTCGGCCGTCGCGGTGACGCCGCCGCAAACGACCACCAACACGTCGTCGGCGTCGCCCAGCGCCGCGTGGTTGGCGTAGGCCAGCGCCAGGCTGGCGCCGCAGGCGGGCTCGACCAGTAGGCGGTGGTCGTCGAGAAAACGCTCGCAGGCGGTGACGGCGGCAAGGTCGGTGACGGTGGCGCTGCGGGTGGGGTGCTGCCGGGTCAGCGCGAACGCCTGTTCGCAGACTTGTTTGGCGGCCAGCGAGGTGGCGATGCTGGTGACCGCCTCCAGCGCGATGCGTTCGCCCTGGGCCAGCGATTGCGCGAGGGCATCCGCGCCTTGCGTTTCCGCTGCGACGACGGGCACGTCGCCCCAGCCGTTGCGCCGCAGCCCTTCGACCACGCCCGCATACAAGCCCCCACCGCCGACTGATAGCACCACCGCGCCCGGCTTCAGTCCGCTCTGCGCCACTTCATCGACCAGGCTGGCATGGCCTTGCCACAGCAGCGGGTCGTCGAACGGGTGCAGGAAGGCATCGTCCTCGCCCAGCAGCGACTGGGCCAGCGCGTTGGCCTCGTGCCAGGCCTGGCCATGCACGATGAGTTCGGCGTGTTCCGCGCGGATCAGGGCGCGGGCGCGCTCGGTGGTAGTCTCGGGCACCACCACCGTCACCGGAATGCCCAGGCGGCGCCCGGCGTAGGCCACGGCAATGCCGGCATTGCCACCGGACGACGAGACGAAGCGCCGCTTGCCGCGCCGGGCATGTGTATCGCAAGCCAGGCCGATGCCGCGGAGCTTGAACGAACCTGATGGCTGCAGGTTTTCCAGCTTGAGCCAAATGCGGCGGCCAGCCGCCTGGCTGAGGGGATGGGATTCGATGCAGGGGGTGGCGATGTGCAGGGGCATGGTGGCGTTTAATGGCGGGTGTTGGTGTCGTGCGTCATTCGCCGAATTCCCGGCGGGTGCGTGGCGCGTCTGGCAGTTGCGCATCCAGCGATGCGCGGTAGCGCACGCAGCCGCGCATGAACTGCGGCCAGTCGGGCACTTCTGGTTGGCGCCCGGCCTGCTCGGGCAGCAAGGCCCACAGGTGCGGGTGGTACCAGCACAGGTCGTGGCCAGAGCGGTCTCGATGGGCACGGATGCCGGCGCGCAGTTGCTTCACCTCGGCGATCAGTTGCTCGCGGGTCAGGTGGTCGAGATCGCGGTAGTCGTGCATACTCAGCGTTCCGAAAAAGCCAGTTGCGTGCCCAGCCCAGCAAAGGCGGCGGCAAACCCGCGCCGCAGCCAGTTCTGCACGCGTGGGGACTCGATCACAGCCGCGCGGAAGGCGTGCGCGAGCAGGCCATACAGTACGAATACGGCGAAGGTGATGGCCATGAAGATGCCGCTCAGGCCCAGCAACTGCGTCAGCGGCGACGCCGCATCCGCGGCAACGAACTGTGGCAGGAAGGCCAGAAAGAAAATCGTCAGCTTTGGGTTGAGGATGTTGAGCAGGAACGCCTTGACGATCACCGCCACGACTCCCTGGCGGGTAGCGGTGGCGTCCACGGCAAAGGCCGAGCGGTCACGCCAGGTCATCACGGCCAGATAGAACAGGTAGGCCACGCCCGCGACCTTGAGCAACTGGAATGCCAGCGCGCTGGTATGCAGAACGGCGGCCAGACCGAGAATCGTGGCCAGCAGGTGCGGCACGATGCCCAGCGTGCAGCCAAGCGCGGCAAACAGGCTGGCGCGCCGCCCCTGGGTCAGCCCGATCGAGACGGTGAAGACGACGCCGGTGCCGGGAATCAGCACGACGATGAGCGCGGTCAGCAGGTATTCGGTGGAGAACATGGGTTGATCTCATCAAGATGAAGCGGAGTTCTGGAGCGTGCCCCTTACGTAGTGGAATTCTCCGCCAGCGCCAGCAGGCCACGCAGAAAAATCACAACCATCTGACCGGTCGCGGCAGTACCCGTCGCGGCACGCTGCAACGCCAGGCCGTGTACCAGCGCCATCAGCGCAGACGCGATAGCTTCGTTGGCAACGGGAGGGCGCATGCCGCGTTGCGCAAACATCTGACCGATCAACTGCGCAAGCGTCTGGGCGTGCTGTTGCCAGATCGCCCGATAGGCCGCCGCGAAGGTCTCGCAGCGCTGCGCATTCAATTGCAACTCCACGGACAGCATCGACCAGTTCACATCGCTGTCCAGCGTGCCAGCCCAGGCCTGCAGGTCGTCCAGGATCGCTTCGAGGCTGCGCTGCGCTGGCGCCACCAGCACGGCGAGCTGCTCGGCCTCGGCCTGCATGTGGCCGCGCAGCAGCTCCAGCAACAGCGCCTCCTTGCTGTCGAAGTTGGAGTAGAACGCGCCCTGTGAATAGCCGGCCTGCTCGGCAATGTCCCGGATCGACGTGCCGCCGTAGCCGTTCTCGATGAACAGGCGCCGGGCGGTCGCCAGCAGCGCTTCGCGGGTTTGCGCCTGCCGCGCTGGTCGGCTCAGGCGGGTGACAGATGAAGTGGCAGGGCGTTCTGGCATGCTGGACATTCTACTATTCCGAATATCAATTGACATCTGAATCTGTCTTGCATACATTTCGAATTTCAACTGAAATCTGAGATGATGAAAAACATGAATGTGAACTTTGCGCAGGCTTTCGTGACGGGCGCAACGGGCTTGCTGGGCAACAACCTGGTGCGGGCCTTGCTGGCACGCGGGGTGCACGTCAAAGCCTTGGTGCGTTCGCACCGCAAAGCCGAGCAGCAGTTCGAGGGGCTTGCAGGCATCGATTGGGTCGAGGGCGATCTGGGCGACGTCGCTGCATTCGCCCCGGCGCTGGCGGGCTGCGACGTCGTCTTTCACACCGCCGCGTACTTTCGCGAGAACTACAAGGGCGGCGCGCACTGGGCGCAGCTCAAGCGCATCAATGTCGATGGCACCCAGGCGTTGCTGGTGCACGCTTACGCGGCAGGCATCCGCCGCTTCGTGCAGACCTCCTCAATCGCCGTGCTTGATGGCCAGCCCGGCCAGTGGATCGACGAGACCCACAGCCGTGCCTTGGACGATGCGGACGACTACTACCGCAGCAAGATCCTGGCCGACCAGGAGGTGAGCGCATTTCTGCAGCAGCACGCCGACATGCACGCGAGCTTCGTGCTGCCGGGCTGGATGTGGGGGCCGGCAGACATCGGCCCGACGTCCGCTGGCCAGTTGTTGCTGGATCTGGTGCGCGGCAAGCTGCCCGGCCTGGTGCCGGGCAGTTTCTCGGTCGTGGACGCCCGCGATGTGGCCCAGGCGCAGATTGCCGCCGCCGTATTGGGCCGCAACGGGGAGCGCTATCTGGCGGCAGGCCAGCATATGACCATGCGTGAACTGGTGCCGCTGCTGGCCCATGTGGCCCAGGTCAAGGCCCCTACGCGGGCGCTGCCGGTGCCCCTGCTGTGGGCGTTGGCCAGCCTGCAGGAGGTGTATGCACGCATCAGCGGCAAGCCCATCCTGCTCAGCCTGTCCACCGTGCGCCTGATGCTGCGCGAGGCCGACCGCACCCGCTTCAATCCCGCCAAAAGCGAGCGGGAGCTGGGCTTGCACTTCCGGCCCGTGGAGGAAACCCTGCGCGATACCTTTGCCTGGTACCAACAGCATGGCTGGTTGCCAGAGGCATGAAGCATGTCGGATAGAAGACAAGGTTCTGCAGCAATCAAGCTGCCAATTGAGGCGTAAAGATTGAGTGGAAAACCTTATCCATTTGCCGCTTCAAGCGCCTTGCGCCAAGCACGCAGCCGGTTGCGGGCATTGGCGTAGGGCGAGGCGGTGTTGAACTGGATCATGCGGCCCTGGGTCCACTTGCCGTACCAGGGGCGCCCGTACAGCGCGGCATCGTTGCTGGTTTCGATACGGGCGACGATGGCGGTCTTGGCGGCGACCAGTTGGTCCAACAATTGTGCCCAGGGCAGCGCCTCGTAGTCGCGGTAGAACTTCTGCGCCAGCTTGCCCAGTTCGTTCCACTTGAAGCCGGTCTCCGGAAAGTCGATCGGCAGGCCGTCGGCATCACACTGCAGCCACTTGAGCACCAGTGTGTTCCAGCCCAGCAGGTAGGCGACGAGGTTGGCCGGGCTCATGAAGGTGCCCTTGGCGTGGCCCTCCATGCCGGGCGTGTGCGCCTGTTCCGGTGGGATGGCGTGCAGCGCCTCCTGCAGTTTACCGAACTGAGTGTCGATGGCGTTCAGCAGTTCAATCTTGCTCTGTGGGACTGCCATGCGCGGCCTCCTGAGTGTGCGGTGCGGTTGCATCGTCCGCTACGACGGTATAACTATTCAGAAGTTCGCTTGAAATATTGAAAACTTACATAAGTCAGGCTGGCTGCTTTCGACCCCAAGCAGACGCTCGACAATTTTTTTTGCAGCTGCTTTGCTCCGGGATCCTCTTATCGCCCGGCTCCCAGAGAACGACCGCATCCGGCCTTGAAGCTGTGTTACGGGCGGCTTCAATCCTTTAGCTCACGATGTTGAGTACCTACCGGTGAATGGGAGGCTCTTGATAAGGTAAAACGACTCCTGTGCGGGCGTCCGCCCTGCCGCTAACCTCATGCAGCGCAGTCACCTATCACCGTTAGAACCCCACGGCCTGAGCTGCAACCATTCTCGCATATGGCTTTCCCGGTAGGCGAAGGTATCCTGATTCAGATCGTTCAATTTGACATCGCTGATAAAACCAACCCCGCGTGGCAACAGCCCTCGCTCAATCATGAGCGCTTGCAGTCCGGAGACTCTGTCGTTCACCCATCTGACGCTAGTTTTTACATCCAGTCCTAGTTCAACAAACATGGAGCCGAGCACCAAATACGCTCTTAGCGAGCCACTGTGATAGCCCTCCGACTCTGCAAACCACGAATACATCAAAACAACGCCGACCACGACCTCAAAAGCCTTAGCCCTAAAGCGCGGATTATCTAGCGACAGCTCATTTTCGTGAAAGCCCCTGAAGAACTCCTTTGCCATGAACCGCCCCGAAAAGTCGTCGGCGTCAGTCTCCAACGCCCTTCGTCTAAGGTCGATAACTTGCGAAATCGCGAAATCACATGATGAGACTTCAGTTATCGCGCCGATTCCTGCGCCAGTTTCGCAGCGTAAATAGACTGCATGTGCCCGCAGGATGTGGGCTAACTCATGAAAGAAGGTGACTCGCAAGGCAGCCACTGCGAACCGTCCAGCCAACGCTCGTCGCTCGGGCGAGACTGGAATGTTTAGAGCAATTCCGAAGAGTGGCTTTGCATGCGCCTCGAGATGCTCGCCCGGGCGCGGCAATGTCGGTTCGAAGCGCTTGTCCGATACCAAGTGGTACGCAGAGTAGAGTGTGTGAAAGAACGCTCCGGCAGTGACGTTGATGAACTGAACCTTCTCATCTTCATCGTGCAGCACGGCGGCGAGTCCATTCGGCACAAGGCTGTCTGACATGAAGCCAAGCACCCTCCAAGGGGCCAGCCGCTTTTCGACAGCGGCGCTCTCAAAGAGTCGCTGAATACTGCGAAATGCTGCAGCAGCGGATCTGATTCCAGGCGGTGTAATACCTGGAAATACCAGGCCGGTATCAAGCGTGCTGCTTTCATTGAGCAAACTCCCATGACCGTGGACGAGGAGTCGTGCACAAGCCTGAGTTCTGTCTTGATTTTTAACGGCGCCGAGCTCAAAATGATGTCGTCGGTTGCGGTTGGATATGGGCCATGAACGGAGAGCCTTAATTTTCGCTGCAATACTTGTCATGAACAATCTCCCTGAGAAGGACATATCGTAGCTTCCAACTGATTCGCACAGGGACGGTGCTACTTCGTTTCACGTTGGCGTCGGCGGTGCTTAGTGCCGATGATGGCGGGAGCTGCCAATCAGGCTTTGTCCGCGAATGACGCAGAACAGTCCAACACTGCTCTTCCAAGCTCTAAACCCAGCGGCCGCTTTTGGCCGCTAGCAGACGATCATATTATCTGTGTTTCCATATGTATCTATCCAGCCCCAGGCAAGCAAGCATCAAGCGTCACCTTGCAATCCCCGCACACTACATTGAGCCTAGGCTCGTCTGAAACATCGACATTGCATCCACTGCACCTGTACTTGGCACGCGCTACTCACAGCGGATCAGCCTCTTTCAGTAGAGTGTTTTTTTATACAAAATGCAAGCCATCAGGCAATCAATTTGTATAGAAAAACACTCTTATGAAGTCCTGCACCCTCCAGCTTCATTGCCAGGACCAATGGCACGACGTGGCCTCGGTCTCGCTGTGGGGGAACGACGCCGACGGTTGGCGCGCCAAGACTTTCGCCGGCTATGCGGTGGACTGGTCGGTGAGGCATTTCGGCCAACGCGATGCACATCCCATCAGCGTCAATTGGCCTGTGGGGCTGGAGCCGCTGGAGAGTCCGCACTGGCCGGTGTGGCTGCTCGACATGCTGCCCCAGGGCTTCGGCCGCGCCGAGCTGCTGCAGCGTCTGGATTTGCCTGTGACGCTCGAGCAAGCGGCCGACTGGCGCCTGCTGCAGGCTGGTGCCGGCAACCCGATCGGCCATCTGCGCGTTAAGGAAGCCGCCGAGTGGCTGCAGGCCCGCACGGATGAGCTGCAGCAACACACTGGCTCGATCGCGCGCGGCTTCGCCACACATGAGGTCTCGGCCCGTGTTGAGGCGTTCAGCGAGCACCTGGCCCAGCATGGCCTGTTCGTTGCCGGTTCGTCGGGCGTGCAGGGCGAGTGGCCCAAGCTGCTGCTGACGCAGGATGACGTCGGTTTACTCCACCTGGACCACACGCTTCCCGATGCACAGGCGGCGCGGCACTTCATCGTCAAATTCAGCCGTGGCCGCGATGCGGCATTGGCGCAGATCCTGCGGCATGAGCCGGTCTACATGGAACTGGCGCGCCGCCTGGGGCTGCGTGTGCATGCATCGCTGAAGCTCGAAGGCGGTCGGGTGCTGTTCATTCCGCGCTTTGACCGCAGCGTGGTCGCCGCCGATGGAGCTCGCCGCGTGGAACGGCTGGCCCAGGAAAGCGTGGCCTCGTTGACAGGCTACACCGGCCTGGACCGCGTGCCCAGCCATGACGAGGTGTGCCGGGCCCTGGTGGCGCATTGCAGCGATCCCCAGACTGAGGTGCTGGAGTACCTGCGCCGCGACGTGGTCAATTTGGCGCTGGGCAACAAAGACAACCATGCCCGCAACACCGCCATTCAACGCGACTTCGCCGGCCACATCCGCCTGACACCGCTGTACGACTTTGCCCCCATGTACCTGCACCCGGATGGTATCGCCCGGAGCATCCGCTGGGAAGGCAACGACCATGGTCAGCCTGACTGGAAGCGCGTGCTCGATGCGGTGTGCAGCCCGGCCAACGATCCAGAGGAACGACTGGACTGCACAGGACTGGCCGCCGGACTCGCTGCCATGGCCCCCGCATTGGCGGAGATTGCAGAGCAGGGCGCCGAGCTAGGATTGGAACCAGACGTGCATGCCTATCTGCGGCCCGGTTTGGCGAGCATGGCCGAGCGCATGCGGGCGCTGGCCTGAGGAGGGATACCCATGGACAAACGCTACAACACCCTGAGTCTGCCCGAGCAACTGATGCTGCGCAAGCAAGCTATCGACGACGTACTGGCCCACCCGGAGTGGACGCTGCAGCAATCCGTGCGGCACCTCAAGCGCACCATGCGGCTGACCAGTGCAGAACTGGCCGGCATGGCCGGCATCGCCCAGAAAACCCTGCTCGACATCGAGCAAGGGCGCAGCACCGGCACCGTGCAGACGCTCAACAAACTGCTGGGTGTGCTGGGCCTGCAACTGGGCGTCGTGCGCAAGAGCGCACGGGATTGAGCGCTTTCCATGGACAGGGCTTTGGAGGGCCAATACATGCCTTCTGCAAGGATCCTCAAAGCAGATGATTGCTCATCAAGGCCAATAACTTCTGCGCGTTAGCACACCTGAGCGCTTTGAAGATATATTCATGTCAATCCACCCTGATAGACTGACAGCCATACACCTTCCCACACTCTCATGTCCACCAACACGAACCGAACCATTCCGACCGAACGAGGAATGCGTATTGCTGAGCGACGCATCCTTGTGGCTGCCGCCCAAGCAGGTCATGAGGCCTACTGGAACACACTCAGGCAAACAGGAGCGGTGACAGTCAAGGCTGCTAGCGGTGAGATCGTTGAGCGCAAGCGCGACGGTAGCGTAAAGGTCATCAAGCACCTCTCGATCGGCAAGCGCGTCAAACCCGGCACCATCCTGAAACGTGTCAAGTAAAGCCGCTGATTCCGAGCGTGCCCCCAAGGCTGGCAAGCCGACTCTGTCGCCGCCTGCCAAGCCCCGACTTCGTGTCCTCGCAGGGCCAAACGGATCAGGCAAAAGCACTATCAAGCTCAACCTGAAGCCCCAATGGATCGGTGTCTTCGTGAATGCCGACGAGATGGAGAAGGTCCTGAATGCTTCAGGCGGATTCCTGACGCTGAGAGACCTCGGCGTTACCGGCGAGCCGGACATGGTGCTAAAGCGAATCAAGAAGAGCCTTCAAACGTTCGGGCTGAAGAAGGGTATTGACATACCAGCCTTGCTTGCCGAAATCAGGCTGGACGAAGCGCTGACTCTCTGGGTACCTGGACCATACAACTCCTACCTTGCTGCCACGTTGGCCGATGCTGTGCGACAGGAACTGCTCAACGAAGGCAAAACATTCACCTTCGAGACCGTCATGTCGCATCGTTCAAAGATCGACTTCATGCGAGAGGCCCGGGAGCGCGGCTATCGCGTCTATTTGTACTTTGTTGCGACTGACGATCCAACCATCAACATCGACCGGGTGCACCGGCGCGTGCTGCAGGGTGGCCATCCGGTTTCTGACGACAAGATCATCAGTCGATACCATAGGTCCATTGCGCTCATGACCGAAGCGTGCGAGGTAGCTCACCGTGCCTATATCTTTGACAACTCGGGCGCTAAGCACAAGCTGCTGGCCGAGGTGTCGGATGCCGACACTCTCCGATTGGATGCCAGCGTGATCAACCCATGGTTCCTTGAGACGGACCTTTGGAAGACTTTTTTCTGAAGTGCCGCACCATTGAACAGCCTCCAAAATTTGGACACCGACACAACCATAGGGAGTGTTTTCCATGGTCAAGTGTGACGAGCGACTCAAGTTGCCGGGCGTGGCCCGGGATTGACGACATGCACATGCATGCGGGAGCCGGCATGATGGAGTTTGCCGACAGTGAACGTGAAAGCCTGCTGCGCCTGCTGACCTGGCGGCGTGATGTGCGGCATTTCGAGACGCGGGAAGTGCCACCGGTGGTGGTTCAGCAGCTGCGCCTGGCGATGGACTTGGCGCCGTCCGTGGGAAATTCGCGGCCGTGGCGGATTTTTCAGGTGGAGAGCCAGGCCAGGCGGCTGGCCGTGCATGACATCTTCCGCCAGGCCAATGCGGCAGCCATGCAAGACCAAGTACCGGAGAAACGGCAGCAATACCAACAGCTCAAGCTCGAGGGCATCGAAACGGCCCCACTGCAACTGGCTGTCTTCACTGACACCGATCCAACAGCCGGATACGGTCTGGGTCGACATTCCATGGCTGGCACGCTCGAACAAAGCACCGCCATGGCCGTGCAGAACCTCAACCTGGTGGCCCGCGCCCAAGGACTCGGCGTAGGGATGGTGAGCGTGCTCAATGCCGCCGGCATGGAGCGACTCTTCGAGGTACCGCAAACTTGGCGCTTCAGCCTCTACCTGTGCATCGGCTGGCCACAGTTCACCGATGACCTCCCGCTGCTGCATCGCAATGGCTGGCAGGAGAACCAAACGGTGGCCTGGGAAAGTTGCTGAGAACAGGTTCTGAGATGATGCGGGAGAGAGCGGAGCCCCTCGAGGGCAACCCTAGACAAGGAAAGGCGTTTGGATGCGTGCTTGTTTTCACGAAGACCCTGTGAGCATTGCAGCTCTATGCGCGGACCTGCAGCAGCATGGTGTTGTTTACTGGCACACGGTGCGTCCCAATTTCCGGCGGGTTCTGGACCTCGTGCAGGGGCAAGGACTGGAAGTCATACCGCTGTGCGCCAGGCTGGATGGTGATTTCCTGGAGTTCATGATCCGCCTTGATTTCGCTGATGATGAACTGGTGTCTCTGGAGAAGCGCGTGGGCGAGGCCATCAAACGATGGCAGGGGCTTGGGGAGCCTGTGCCGCATAGCGAATTGGTCTGAGCGCTGAGAAGGCGATGCTTCCGCTGACGACTCGGAGCGGAAATTCAAAACTGGATGAACGTGTTCTTCCGACACCTTGCGCTCCCAATGATCCAACCTTACAATACATATGCTTGACATATGTTAGGAGTCATCATGCGTACTGTATCTCTTTTCATGAACGGCAAGAACCAGGCCATCCGCCTGCCGGTGGACATGGCTTATGAAGATGTGCGCGAACTGGAAATAACCCGCGAAGGCGATGTCATCACCTTGCGGCCAGTGCGCCCTGGCTGGGAATCGTTGACTTCAGTGCAGAAGTCAGACGCCGATTTCCTGCTGGAGCGTCAATCGGTCGTTGATGACGAAGGCAGGTTCGCTCTGTGAGCACCTACATGCTCGACACGAACATCTGTTCGTTCATCATGCGGGAGATGCCCGCATCCGTGTTGCAGCGGCTGGCGCTCACCAGCGCCCAGAAGCACCGCATCGTCATTTCAGCCATCACGTATGCAGAAATGCGTTATGGCCAGATTGGCAAAAAAGCCTCTGCCCGCCACAAGACCTTGGTGGATGAATTTGTGCTGCGTCTTGACGCCATCCTGCCATGGGACAGGCACGCAGTGGATGCGGCTATGGAAGTCAAAAATGCGCTCTCCGATACAGGCACACCGATTGGCCCCAATGACACCGCCATCGCAGGCCACGCCATTGCCGCAGACTGCATACTTGTGACAAACAACACGCGAGAGTTCGGCAGAGTTGCCAACCTCGTTTATGAAGATTGGGTTTGATGTGCCAGGGGCGCGAATCGACCCAAAGCAGCCGCTCGCACTGCATTCCCAATGTCGGGTTTGCAGCGACAGCAGTCCGTCGCTTCGTCGAACAGGGCTCCTAGGAGCGGCCGTCCAGCCCAGCGTATAGAACTCTTGCAGCAGAGGTGACCTCCTAAGAGTCCGCTGGTCTCTACAGGCCAACGCCGAGTCATGGCACTCGCTCGTCAGCTGGCGGCTTAGATTGAAAGCGCGCGTGGCGCATTACGCAAGATCGCCGTAGTCGGACTCGTCACTAGGCCTTGGCGCGGGCGCAATCATCGGTCTTGGCGGATAGAACCCTTGCCGTCCGCGGGTGTAGTCGTCGGTGAACTCGATAGCATTCAAAGCGCGGGCCGTGACCGCATCCACCGGTTCGTTTTCCAGAACGACGATTTGGCCGGGGCCTTGGAAGCGGGAAAGCCAAGCGTAAAAGCTTGCGTTCACCGTGGCTGTGGGGATCTCCCGGTCAGTGTCCGGCGCTTCTTTTTGGGCGTAAGCTTTTAGCGGCGAATCCAGCACGACGACACCAAGGTGAGGGTGACCATTAGTTAGAGCATGCTGCATCAAGGCGATTGTCATGGCGGACAGGAATAGACCACGTTTGCCCGCACCATAGCTGAGGCGTCGGCGGCCATCGATGACCAGGTCGCAGGCCTTCGGATCGACGTACACAGACTGGATGGACGTGAATCCCCAGTCGTTGAGCATCTGGCGTGCGATCATTCCGACATCGTCTCCATGCTGGCCAACATTGCGTACGAGGGTCGTCTGCTTTTGTTTCGTTGCATCCTTGAGGCGCGCGATCTCGCCCGTCAGCCGTATGGTTTCATCAAAGGCGTCGATCAGCGATGAGAACCGCGTGTGTGACTCAGCGAGATCGCGTGGGTCTGAATCGAACTCCAGCGACGCGCTACGCAGCACTGCCTTTTCCTGCTCCTCCAATGCCTTCAGTGACGATGTAAGCCGTTGAACATCAGCCGTAGCGGTAGCCAAGCGCGTCTGTTCTTGAGCCAGCGATGGCTGCAGTCCGCGACGGAGTGCGCGGATCTTTTCCACCTCAGCCGCGATCGCATCGCGGTATTTGGTCGGTGCCCTAGGCTTCAGGTTGCCGGGATCGACGTGCTGCTCAACCGGCGTGCCGCAGAGCGGGCACGGCGTCTCGACCAAAGCCTGGAAGAACGCGATGCCTTCGTCCGTGGCTCCGAGGCGGGCAAGGTCGCTCGCATACTTCAGGTCCAGTAGCGTGAAACGCTCCCGCATCGACGTGGCGCTGGCAAGTTTTGTCGTTGCGGTCGTGAGAGCGTCTCCCTGCGCGGAGATCTGCTGCCGCAGTTCCTTAAGGACCGAAGAGCGCGCCTGGAGCTGAGTGGCGAACATATCCAGCCGCTCATCGACTTTTGCCAGGGCAGCAACTGCGGATGCTCGATCTGTGTCCGCTGGAATCACGCCTTGCAGCCGAGCCAGTTCTGCCTGGGCGGCCGCCAATCTTCCCTTGGCTTGGTCTTTCTCGGAAGAGGTCTTGTAGAGCTCGACCGCGGAGTCATCGAGTCCGCTCAGGAACAGCGAGTAGGAAGAGACGTGCTTGTCTGAGCCATGACCCTTGCCCTTCGTCGCGTCCTCGGAAATCATGCGGGGCTGGGAGAGTAGCGCCCAATGCCGCAAGTCGTCACCGGTGAGCGGGCCTTTTTCGCTTCGATTGCGAAGCACCAGTTTTCCGGCAGCTCCTGACAGACTGACGAGAAGGTCGCCAAGATCCTGATTGATGTCTTCGAGCGGATTCGGCGTACCGTCCGGGATCGAAAGATCGTCCCTCCGTACCAGAACGCGCGCTGCGCCGCCAGACATCGCCTTGCGGACGAGGTATTCATGCTCATCATGCAGGAAGCCGAGCTCCAGCAAGTCGTATCCCTGCAATTCCGGGAACCATTCGAGCGTGCCGGTACCACCTAGCAGGTACCAGATGCACTTCCAGATGTGCGACTTTCCCGTGTCACTAGGGCCGCGGATGAGAGTGCGATGACCGTCGAACACGACCTTCGCGGTCAATACGCCCGGACCGTGGACCGACAAGTGCTTTAGCGTTATTGCCATTGTTGCCCCCTCGCGATGGCACCTTCAAATTCAGCACCCCACAGGTGGCCTTGCTGAGCGAATCTCTCGGTCATGTCTCTTGAACTGAGGGTGGAGAAGGTGGCGGCTGCCCAGCGGCAGCGGCTCTCCAACTCACGCAGGTAAGGTGACGTCAGCGCGCCGACCATGCTTCTGGCGGCGTTGCCGGCGAAGTAAGTGATGCCGGTCTCATCCATGGACACGGCGACGAGGCCGCGGGTGCTCATCAAGTGCAGGCTTTGGGCGATGAGGTCGCGACGACTCATGTATTCGCTACCGCGATAGGGGACCGGCGTGTGAAGGCTGGGTGGCCCATCAAGATCGTCGGAATACACGATTGCGTAGTCAAGCAGAACCAGCTTTTGGAGGTCGGCGCCAGTCGGCTGCAAGGAATTGAGCAAGTACACCATCCGAATGCCCAATTCGAACGGTGAGTTGAAAGCGGCGAGGGGCTTGGATTTTTTCATTTGACCCACTTCAGCCCATTTCTAATGACCAGGTGATGGCAGGTGCCGGGCAGGTCACCCCCGCGAAGTTGGGGCGAAAGACGGCTCTCTTGGACCTGCAGCGACGACGCTCGTTCTACGGCTGCATCGACCCGTTCCATGCCCGTCTTGAGGCGAAGTTGCGCGACCGTGGGGCGGATGCCCGCATGGACCATGTCCAGCAGCCGATCGAACTCCGGTTCGTCAGGGTAGATGTCACGGCTGAACCGTTGCAGGCCTTCCGCGCAGTAGAAGATCTGTCGATGCGAATCGAAATGGTCTTGGTACTCGCTGCCCGGCAGATCGGCCAGAGTAACTGGCGACGCCTTGTGCTCGGTGTAAACGCGCAAGAGTTCGTCGACATACCTTCCCTCGCACAACGCGGGCTGGGCGGGCATCGGATCATCATCGCCGCGTTCAGGCACGATGCCAAACAGGTGATAGTGGGCCGCCTTGTCGAGCGCGTGCCAAGCCAGCAGTTCATGTACCGGGCACTCGATGAAGCGATCGAAGTCGAAATCGTCGATGGCAGCCTGGACCTCAGGGGTCAGCTCAGCGGCTCTGCCTTTCATGCCATATTTTCCGGTCTTCCATGCATCGACGAACTTCGCCTTGAAAGAGTTCGCTCCAGCGGCCATCGTGTTGTGAAGCTCGTTGCCGACCGCATGCGGGGAGCAGAAGTAGTAGAAATTCGGACGCGGGTAGGTCTTCATGGCCAATTGCTTGAAAAACTTCGCCATCTCCGGGAATGCGTCGGTCTGTGTCAGCCCTTGCCTGTAATGTTTGGCCTGGTACAGGTCCCAGCCGTCCCGTACCAACGGCGGGCCGTATCGCGCCTCGATGTCGCGGCCTCCGTCGCCCGCCCCGCCCAGCCGCTTGATAGCCGCGTAGCAGGCGCCGCCGGAAAGAACTCGCTTGCGCGCGGCGGCCAAAATGAACTCTTCCCACTGATCAGGGTTCAGCAGGAGAACTTGAGACGATGGCTGAATGACACCGCCCGCGGTCACGTGCTGGGTCTTCCTCGGCTTGCGGGTCGTGTCTGGTTTCGGTGACATGGATGTGGACTTGTCTCTGGTGCGAGATTCTGAGCCATCGCACGGGCAAATATGCTATTTGTAACACATAGTTCACACCGTCCGCCGACGCTTTGTTTAGGTGGGCAGCGACAGTCGTCCCGTGAAGGGGCTAACGGGTCATGCCGATATTGCAACCGCCCTCATGTGTTGCGGATAGTCAGTGGTGTGAACGCCCTGCTGAGGCTGCGACACAACTTGATGGCCCACGCTTAGGTGCCCCAAGCATTCGCTATTGAACGTCTTTAAACAGCCTGAAGTCGTCACCTATAGAGATTCGCTTGAGGGCTGCTTCTGGCCGACTGCAGACGATCATAGCATCGATGTTTCAGGATGTATCCATCCTGTGCCATGCAATCACACCTCAAACGGCACCTTGCAGTCCCCACACACCACATTCAGCCCAGGCTTGCCCCACACGTTGACACCGCATCCACTGCAGCTGTACTTGACCCGATTCGATCTATTCGCCGCAGCTGGCGGTGCCGGCTGCGGCCCTGTTGTGGTTTCCTCGCCTGAGACTTGGCCGATGGCTGTGCTGGCGCCGCGCACCATGCTCGCCAGGCTGGAGCTGATCTGGATGGGTAGTGCGGCCGCCGCTGAATTCGAGAGCTGTGCGGCCTGGCTGGCCAGGCCATGGGCGATGTGGTCGGCAGCGGGGAAACGGTCGTACCAGCTGATCTGGAAACTCTGCGTGAGCAGTTCTTCGCATGCAGCCAGGAAGGGGCCTCCCTCGATCGCATAGTCGGCCATGTGGTCGCCTGTGCGTGCGCCACCAGGCTTGCCGGTGGAAGAGGGCATCAGGCCGATGGCCTCCATCTTGTTCGCCCATTCACCGTTGTGGTACCGGCCGCGGCCTGGCTTGCCGAAGTGGTACTGCCATAGGTGAACCATCTCATGTACCAGGGTCTGCATGGTCTCCACAATCGGCGTCACGGCGAAGTAGGCCGGGTTCATGGCGATCTCGTCGGTGGTGCGTCCGTCCATGCTGGCCCAGCGCTGCGCACTGAAGTACCCGCAGGTGCGTTTTTCCCGCTGCAGGGTGATCAGGCATGCCGGGAGCCCATTGCCAAACAGCCGCTCGTTGAAGTGATCGTAGGCGCGCTGCAACTCGTCGTAGGTGACATGCGTAGGGCGGTCAGCCCGGCTGTGTGAGCCAGGCTCGAAAGTGATGGTCATGGATGACTCCAACATTGATCTGTATTGTGCAATACAAACCTATTGCAGGAAGCAGGAATTGGGGTAAACTTCACGGGCCGATTTGCATTGCGATGATCTGACGGCCCCTCCGTTAGAGCCATTGCCGGTGTCAGTGCTCCAGGTCCAAGTGCCTGAAAATTCATGTCGCATTGACACCTGATCGTTGTCTATCATTCCTTTTGGCCACGCCTTGGTAATACACCAGGTGCAACGGCAGGGGAGGCGCTTCTGGTGGTTCACCACTCTCGGCAGCAGCGCACTTTTCATCCCTTCAATGATTTGCAACCGCGCCCGAGGCGCAGAAAGAACACGACCATGCAAACCGTGCAATCCAACGCTCGTCTGAACCAAACACGCTGGGCCCTCTCGATTCTCCTGGCCGCAGTGCTTGCCGCCTGCGGCGGTGGTGGCGGTAGTGACGATTCGGGCAATGGCGGCAACACTGGTGGCAATGACGGCGGAACCACCGAACCGGTCGATGACGGCACCAACCAGAATGACGACTACGCTGCCGGTAGCCGTCAGAAGTCGGCTTTCGATGCCATCAATGTGGCTCGCAAGGCGGCTGGCCTGGAGCCACTGCTGCAGAACACACGCATCGATGCAGCAGCGCAGGCGCATGCGCAGTATCAGACCATCAATGACACGACGGGTCATGCTGAGGTCCAGGGAAATAATGGTTTCACTGGAAACAACTCATTTTATCGAGTCCAGGCTCAAGGCTATGAACCTGCCGAGACAAATGAAAGTATTTCATATACGCAATATCCGAATATTACAGGAGCCCAATTGGCAGTTGAATGGGCGTTGGCAAGCGTATATCACCGCAGCAGTTTCTTATCGTCGCATTACATCAATGTTGGTATAGGCGATAGTGACTACCCTGCATCCTCTACACTTGGATATTCGCACAACATCGTTGTCAATTTTGCTCGGCCATCTAACCAATCAGCCCCATTTATACCGAGCGAAAACGCCGGTAAAGGAAGTGTCATTTGGCCTGTTGATGGTGCAAGCAACGTACCATTGGCGCTGTCGAACGAAACGCCGCGGCCAGTTCCTGACGTCGCATACCCCGGGCATCCTATCAGCTTCGCAGTGGATCGATCGCTTTCAAATGGTGGCACTAATACTTTGACAGTCAATAACTTCATTCTAAGCTGCAATGGGGTGCCTGTGATTACCCGTTTACTGACATCTGCGAATGACGCAAACATGAGTGAAGGGGCGCTTGCAAATTGGGCTTTCCTCGTTCCTGTTGAGTGGCTGCCCGCGAACTCGACATGCAGTGTCGTTTTCAAGGGCAGTGCGACCAGTGGCGCTACCTATGACAAGACTTGGTCCTTCCAGACGGGCTCAACCACCTACGCTGGCACTTAATGATTGCATCCAGGCGTTGTGTCAAAAAGGCACCACATGGTGCCTTTTTGACAGTTTGGTGGACTATTTCCACTTACAGGAATAGTTTCCACTGTGCAATCTTGATAGAGAGCTGGTGAAATAGGCAAGAGTGAAGCGCCTTATATTATTGACGGTTGATATTGTGCCGCTGTTGATTCCACGCCATTGCCAGAGATCGATTCCAATCTTGGCCTCAGCAGGAGAAAGATATAACTTTCCTTCGCCGCAAAATTGAGCAAGACCAATCAGGTATCCATTCCACATTAGAAATGGATAGGAATGTGGAGTTGAATAAAATCTTGTACTTGCACCCAGAGCGCTATAAATCAGCCCGCCACCTGAGCCATAGCCCCCACCAATGCCATACCCATTGGTCTCGTTGATCCAAACGCCCAAATAATCCCACTGCTTCGCATCGGAATCGATCATCACGTAGCGCCCATCGTCTTCACGATCCCATGTGCCGCCATAAGCATTGACCCAATCCCACGCCTGCGCTGCAGTCGTTCCAGGTTTGCAAAAGACGTTTTTCGTTCCCTTTCCTTCATTGGTAAAGGCTGCCTGAGATAAAAAATAGGCAGTCGGGAAATCGGGATTACCGCTGACGATCTCGAAAGTGAAGCGCGCTGCGTTGAAGTCGTTGACGTTCACGGCTTCAACGAGATTGACTCGGCCAGGTACGTTACCAATACACCGTGAAGTCGGATTAATTTCAAAATCACCGCCAGGAGGTTCTGTGTCAGGCACGGCCACAAACTTCCCCCCACAGGAAGAGTCCGAGCGCTCGCCGTACCCACAGATCTGCGTCTTGCGCAGCCGGTCGGAAGAGTAGTGGGTTCGGCTGGTGTAGTCCGGCTCCCAGGTGTATTGGGTGGCGGCGACTGCCGGCACGCTGATCAGGCCGAGCAGCGTTGTGCATACGGCTGCCACTGGCATCATGATGTTCTTCATGTTCTTGCTCCTTTCGAGTTGAGTGTGGATGTCTCAGCTGCCGTACTGGCAATACGTGTGGGCCAGCACTTCGCCGTTGTTGACCACGACACCAGCGGCGTCGCGAATGCGCACCGTCCAGTAGCTGCCGCTGTCATCGACATAGCGGTTGAACGAACCCGCCGAATTGGTCTCGCTCTTGGTGACCAGCACCACGTAGGGCGAGCCGGTGATATCGCATGTCGGCTTGTTGATCTGCTGGCCCTCGACGGCCCGGATCACGTCGACAAGCAGGAAGTTGCCCAACATCGAGTCCAGGTATTGGTAATAACCGTCGCGGCAGACCAGCGTCTGTCCGGAGGTGGTTACCACGGTTTTGCCACTTGTGGAGCACGCCGCCCCATGGCCGGCGATCTCATTGCCCAGCACCACCCAATTCGAGCCGTTGCAGACGAGCAGGTGACTGCTGGTGCCACCGTTTTGCATGATCGTGCCCTTCTCGCCGGCAGTGCAGGACGCACCCAGCCAGGCAGATCCTCGCGGCCTCAGCGATTGCGCCGTGACCGTGCCGGTGGCCACCAGGTCGCCGGTGACGTCCACGCCCCCGGTGATGTCTGCGCCGCCGGTGATGATGGCTCCGTTCTCGATGTCCGCACCGCCCTTGGCCGTGACCTTGCCGGCGACGGTGAGATCGCCCTGCAGGTCGGGATCGCGGCTGTCCTGGATGCGCACGAACTGTGCGTAGATGGCCGAGTTGTCCGAGGTGCAGATGCCGTAGGTGCCAAGTGCGGCGCCGGAGGGTGTCGGGTAATCGCAGACCGAACCACGGAAGCGGCTGGCATCGAGCGGCGTCACGGCCGCACCGTAGCCACGTGCGGTGCTGCGGAAGGCCTCGACAACACGCAGCTTGACGTTGCCAGCCGTGGTCTGGCATGAGCCATTGCCCGCATAGCTGGTGCACCGCTCGGTGATTGGCGTGTTCGAGTAGGCGATGGCGCTGATCTCGCAGGCGCCCGGGCAGCCCGTCACGCGCAGCTCGGTGACGTAGCGCCGGCGCAGCGGATCGATGAGCGGGTAGGCGCTGGGCAGGAAGCCTGCGGCACGCAGCTCTTCCACCGTGGGTGAGAGGCTGTTCGCAAAACCAGAAATGGCGGCGCCGCTCTGCAGCTGTGTCGCATGGGTGTTCATGTAGGCGTCCAGCGCGCCTTTGATGGCCAGGCCATAGGAGCCGGCAGCCTCGCCCTGGCGGTCATCGAGCTCGTTGACCAGGTGCTGTGCGCCCAGGACGGCGAGGATGGCCACGATGGCCAGCGCAACGCCCAGCTCGATCAGGGCGAAGCCGGACTGCCGCTGACGTCGCGGGTGACGCGCTGGCATTGTCGGAAGGTGAAACATGGGCCAAACTCCGGTGGCAAGGCCAGCCCCGGTAAAAACCGGAGCCGGCACGTTGAAGGCTTCAGGGCCTGCTGGCCTGTGATCAGCGGAACGTGAAAATCATGTTCGCGCCGGCGGCGACACAAGCCGTGCGGGCGTTGGCCACGTTCAGGCTGGTGGTGGCTGTCTTGACGGACGTGGAGCCGATCGTGATCGACTCAGCGGCCTTGCTCATCTGCGAGGCCAGTTCCGGGCAGGCCTTTTCGTGGACGCTGGCGAGCTGGATGGCGAAGGTGGCGCCCGAGGTGCCGCTGATGGTCACGTTCTGCGGAGCCAGGCCGGGAGCGGCCATCGAGTGGGTGACGGTGTTGCCGGAGACGTTGAAGCTGGTGTTGCGCAGGTAGGCGGCCAGCGTCGCGGTGGTCACACCGGAGTAGGGCGTTGCGGTGGTCACGCCGGCTGCCGCCGAGCGAATATCGGATGCGGCCTTCTGCAGATCTTTGGCGCCGGTGTTGGCCCGGCCAGAGACGATGTAGTCCTGGATAAATGGAATCGCCAGCACCGCCAGGATGGCGATGATGGCCAGCACAACGCCCAGCTCGATGAGCGTGAAGCCGCCCTGGCGGTGCATGGCGCGCAGCTGCTTGACGTCGCCCTTGAGTGCGGTGTTGATGATGGTTGCGGTGGATGCTTTCATGATGTTCACTGGATGGTTGGTTGGAAAACTGAAGAAATCGGCAAGCTCATGACGACCTGTGAATCAGGCAATGAGCCTTTGCAGAGATGAGGGGATGGGTGGCGTTTGCTCTGGTCCTGCGGCTCCTCCCTCACTGCTGGTAGACGAGCTTGGTCGAGTCGACCAGCTCGTTGATCGTGGAAATCGTCCAGCCGGCAATGCCAGCCATGGTCAGCAGCATCACGGCCAGCAGGGTGATCTGCAGGATGCGGGCGCGGATCCTGACGGCGCCATTGATCTGGCCCTCCGTGCGCAAGCCGGCTTTCTGCAGGCCTTCGTCGAGGCTGCGCGCCTGGGCGATGTCATAGAGGTAGAAGAGGGTTTCCCGATCGAGCAGGCCCACGTCCAGGACTTCCACCTGGTCATGGCCTTGCTGGAGGTTGTCGAGGATCTGCGCGCAGTACCACTGCATCCAGGGCGAGGCCTCATTCGAGATGGCCTGCACGCCCTCGGCCAGGGTCATGCTGTTGCCCGTGCGCTTGCGGATGAGCGCGGCCAGGGTCGAGACGAACATGGCACCTCGGAAGTCGCGGCTGAGCCGGTAGACGATGAGACGCTGGTCGAACCAGGCACGCAGGCGGCCCCGCCAGTTCGGCAGGGACCAGCGAAACGCCAGCATGCCCACTGCCACGACAACGCCGGCGCCGATCAGGTAGCCTGGCACTGCCTCGGCAAACCGGGCCATGGCCTGGGTCTTCTCGCCGTAGAAATCCGGCGGGACGAACTCGAAGGTGCTCGAGAGCTTCGGCCAGATGAAGGCCGGGATGGCCACCAGCGCGACAAACACCAGGGCGATGGCCAGGACACCCACCAGCATGATGGACTTGAAGGTCTTGCCAGCCTCGTCCATCACGCGGGTCATGCGGGCGACTTCCTTGAAAGCCTGGGCGAGGGCGCCCACACCGCCATGTTCCACCACCGAGCCGATGACCATCATGTCGGCCTCGGGCAGCGTGCCGCGCCAGGTTTGCACCAGGTCGGCCCCGCTTTCGAGGTAGCGCTCGGCCCAATAGGCCGAGAGGACGCCTCGGGGCTTGCCGGCGTAGCGTTCGACGTCCTGGTTGAAGATGTCGATCATCAGCACGCGCCCGGCACTGTCGGTGAGCAGATCTCCCAGGTACTCATAGTAGGCCGCACGCTGGCGGCGGAATCGCCTGGCGGCGCGCTGTACGCGCGAGAAAGCGCCAAAGACACTCATGCCTCACCTCCAACCAGTTTGAGGGATCGCGCTTCGCGCTGCCGCGCCCTTTTTTGCTGTTCGCGCTCAAGCTCCACCGTGGCAAACGCCTTGAAGCGCGGCTCGATCTCCCGCGGATCGATGAGACCCTGGCTCGCCTTGTAGATGGCGCACTCCATCGCCGACTTGCCGCGCATGTCCGGATCGTCAAACGCGGCCGTGCGCAAGCTCTCGACGTATCGGGTCAGCTCGACCACCTTCGCATCAAGCACGCAGGCATTGAAGTGGTCGTCAGGCTCGACCATCTCGGCGACCACCGTGCGGCCCTTGAGTCCATTGAGTTCAGGAAGGCCGGAACGCCGGCAGTGTTCGCAGCCGTGCGGGTTGCGCACGAAGATGAGCGAGTGATGGATGCCGTAGAGCCGCTCGATGCGCTCGAAGTAGGCATGCCAGTACGCGGCATCCTCGGCATCGGCTGACCACAGCGATGCCGCAGGCAGGCGGCAGTGCTGGCAGGTCACCGGCAGCAGCGCCTGGTAGATGAGCAGCTTGAGGTTGCCGGGCGTCGCCAGCACGTCGCGCCCGATGCCGATCGCCGGCGACGAGAGCCTGGCTGGAATGCCCACGCAGTTGCGGGCATGCACGGTGGTGTAGCAGTTGCTGCCCGCCTCGATGATGTCCTGCAGCAGCGCGCCGGTCTGCGCATCGCGGATCTCGCCGATGAAGAGGTCGGTCAGCGCCGTGCGCTTGATCGTGCGCACCTTGGGCTTGAACGGGTCGGCATCCGAATCCAGCTCGCGGGTAACCGTGTTCTGGTGGAAGTGGGTGCCCGGCAGGATGTTCTCGCGGGGGTCTTCAATCGACACGACCTTGCGGGTGGGCGGAATCTGCGAGAGCAGCGAGGTCAGGGACGTGCTCTTGCCCGAGTTCACAACGCCCGAGAACACGATGGCGCCACCCTCACTGCGCATGGCTCGCTGGAACATCTCGATCTGCGAAGGCAGGTAGCCCAGCTCGGCCAGGCCCATGGGCTTGAAGCCCTGATCCACACGGGTGATCCGCATGGTGACCTGGGGGCCATCGTCACAGGCCATGCTGGCCCAGCGCAGCATGTACTCGCCCAGCTCGGGCAGCTGCAGGTAGATCTGGCACTGCTGCTCGACGCGCAGGTTGAACTCGGCGCCGTTGCCGCCATCGCTGCGCTGCCAGGCCACGCGAGCGATCGCCTCGAGCGTGGCGGTCGGCAGCTTGAATCGATCCGGCGCGACGTACTTGCCATCGATCGTGTAGCGCACTTCGCTGCGCTCGCGCCGGCTGAAGATGTTCAAGTGGACATCGGACGCCTTGTTCACCACGCCATAGGCGATGATGTCCTGGAACGACTGGAAGTAGCTCGACTTCGAGGCATCGCCATGGACTGCGCGCATGCGTCCGGCGGTCTTGCCGTCGATCTGGCCACGCGCCACCGCATGGATGAGCGGCTCGTTGCTGACGACGAACACATTGCTGCGCCCGAAGCCGTCATCGAGGTTGAACCGCTTGGCGGCCAGCAGCCGGATGGTCTCGCGCAGCTCCTCGGAATTGCGATGCCGGCTGGAGACCAGGATGATGACCTTGCGCGAACCCTTGGCGGTCTCCAGGGGACAGATGTGCTGCAGCAGCGTAGGGCTGAGGCTGATTTCGTCGGCAAGGGCCCGGTCGAACGAGACCTGCTGGAACAGCTCGGCTTCGTTGGTGATCGGTGTCTTGCTGACGATCGCGCTGACACGCTGCGGCTGGGCCACGGCAGCAGGGTTGGCCGCAGCCTTGCCTTGTGTTTGTTTCAGGAACCCGAACATGGGGGCATCCTGGTCAGCGCGTGCCGCAGAGCTTGCGCGTCTGCCCGGCCTTGGCGAGCACGACGCAGCGGTTGTCCACCGAGCGGGCCCGCCAGTCCTGGAAGCTGTCGCCGGCGGCGAGCACCACCGACACGCCATTGATGGCCACGTCGGCGCGCCAGGCGCCGGCCCGGCCGTAGATGCCCAGCAGAGAAACCTGTTCGACAGGTTTCTTTTTCTCGACAGATGGCGCTACGGGCTTGGCACCAGGTGCGTCCTGGCCGAGCGCAGCGGCCAGTGCCTTGTCGGCATCGGCGCGCAGCAGGGCGCCTACGGTAGGTGCGAAGCCGTAGCCGGGCTGCGGATGGGCTGCAACGGGAGCAGCAGGCGAAGCAGCCACAGGTATGGTCGCCGTCGCGCCTTGGGCGACGCCATCGATCGGCACCACGTCCTGCGCAGCGGCGGTGCCGTGCACCACGGTAGCCAACAGTAGGATGAAGGTGAGCGGTTTAGCGCTTGGCATAAACATCTCCAGTGAGGGTTGCTTTGAGAAGGCTGTCGATGAGGCCTGGGCGGCCGCTCTCGCGCCAGTCGGAAGGGATGGGTTCGACATCGAGGCGCAGGCTTCGCCAGGCCATGGGCACGCTGTCATCGACCAGCACGTCCACGCTGCGCAGTGGCCCGCTCAAGGTCGTGGACGACTTGAGGACAGCGAGCTGCAGCTCGTCGGGCTTGGGCACCGGCTCGCCGTTGCCGTCGACCGGAATCGTGGGCACCAACTCCTCGTAGCCGCCTTGCTCGTTGCTGCCGAACGCCCGCAGCACGCGCTGGATGGCACTGGCGCCCTCGATCTGCCGCTCCCAGACATGGGGCAAGGCGTCCAGATCCAGCACATGTCCGGCCGATGGCACCGTGATCGCGGCACTGGCCAGGTTGATGGTGGGAAACTGCACGTGCTGCCAATGGCGCGGGCGCAGCTGCTCGAATTCGGCGTTGGTCGGGTCCAGGCCCACATTGGTGACCCGTTCATAGGAGAGGGCGCAGCTCCAGGCCTCGAGGGCGGCGGCACAGTCGGCCTGGGCGAGTCGCCAGCCGGCGATGCTGGTGGGCAACTCGGCGATGGCATCACGCAGTTGCCGCAGGCCTGCAGGCCCGACGATCACCTGCTGCTGTGCCAGCTCGTCATAGGCGCGGCGCCAGACCACCGCCGCATCGACGTGGGTCGATGCGGCTGCGGCCGCATCGGTCTTGATGCGCTGCTGCAGCTGCCAGTATTGGTAGCCCTTGAACCCTGCGACACCCACCAGGGCGAACAGCACGATACCCAGCAGCGGCGCGGGCACCGAAGAGCCCACTCGCGTCAGCGGAGCCTGAGCGACGGCCGCTTGCTTGATGTCAGTGAGATCGGCAGCATGCTGCTGGATGGTCCCGGCCAGGCCATCGAGCAGACCGGGATCATTGGTGTAGACCGCGCAGGAGCCATCGACCTGGCCGAGGAAATGCTGAAGGCGTTCCCGGGCGATCTCGCCGCTGCGCACCACCTGGTCATTGCCGGCGGCCGGCGCGGCATCGATGGCGCCGCAGATCCAGATGCGCTGGTCGGCCAGGCGCACGGCTGCAAAGCCGTAGCCGGTGCCGCACAGGGCGGCGAAACCTGCCGCCAGCGAGTAGAAGGGTTCCCCCTTTGCAGGCTTGGCACGCACAGCGGCAATGCCGATGGTGTGCTGGCCAATGGTGGTGTACCAATTGGCGCGCTGCTTGCGGGCCCTGGCCAGGGCATCCTTTTTACGGTCGATGCTCTGCACGGACTGCCGCCAGTCCATGCCGGCGACGAATTGGCGCTCGATCAGCTCGGCTTTGCTCATGGGGCGCACCTCACTGCGTGATCACCGGGCGCACGACGATCAGGAACTCCTCGCGCTCGCGTGCGGCCGAGCGTGATCCACCGGCCAGAAGCGAGAGGCCTTCGGCCAGACGCCGGTCATTGCTGGAGGACTTGTAGCGGCCCATGCCAGTGAGCACCAGGACCTGGCCGGCCTTGAGGCGCACGGTGGCCTGGTCGTCCGTGCCGGAGACTTCCGGGTTCTGCACACGCTGCAGCGTCTCGCCCGAGCCAGCCGTGACTTCGAACATGTCGACCAGGTTGGTGAGCGACACGCCGAACTTGAGCAACACGGTGCCGTTGTCGAGGATGGCCGGCTGCACCACGAACTTGTCGCCTGTCGTGACGTTGTCGGTCTTCATGCCCACCGATGCGCTGCCGCCGCCGAGGCCGCTGACCGATGGCGTGGTCTCGGAGACGTAGTAGCGATCGTTCAGATTGGTCTTGCGTGCCCACTGCCGGTTGAGGGCCAGCATTTCCAGCGGACGGTGCTGAACCGAGGAGCCGACTTCGTTGAGCGCCTGGATAACGGCACTGGAGCCGCCCCAGCGCGCCACCGTGCCGCTGTTCGGATTGCCACCGGCATCGAGGCTGAGGATGCTCAGGCCGACCGAGCCGGCCGCATCGCTCGCCAGGGATGTTGGCGAGGCGATCGTGGCATTCCACTTCGAGGACAGCGAGTTGATCACCGCATTCCAGTCGATGCCGAGTTGATCACCACGCGTACTGGTGACGGAGTAGATGTCGAACTGGATGCGCACCTGCCGCTGCAGGGCCTCGTTCTCGGCCTTGGCGATCTGCCGCACCCGGCTCATCACATCCTTGGTGGTGGTCACGGCAAATCGCCCGGTGCCCTGGTTGACCGAGACGGTGCTGCCAGGTGCCGTCTGCAGCATCCCCTCCAGGGCCTTGAAGAATGAGCCGAAGGCTTCAACCGAGCCGCGCTCGGACACTTCGAACGTGCTGTTGGAGGTCGTGGATGCACCCGACTCGGAGGACGAGGCGCCGCTTTCGGTGCCGCCCGAGAGCGACATCTGGTAGTCCTGGCTGCCTCCGAAGGTCGCCAGCTCAAACGTCTCGGTCACATAGCGCTGGAAATACAGCACGCCCTCGCGGAATGAGGTCGAGAGGCCCAGCCGGTTGGAGAGCGACTCGACAAACACCTGCAGGGGGCCATCGAACCGCATCTCGATCGCGGAGAGGGAGGTGACGGCATGCGCGGCCGCTGTCGCATTCGAGAGCGCGAATGCGGTGGCATCCACGTCCAGATCCGCATCGATGCCCGCCAGCGGCGCCGGCAGCGCACCGGCTGGCTGATTGGCACGTGCGACGACACTGCTGCGCTGTGCCACGGCCGAGGCGTCCTGGCGCCCGCCCGGCAGTTCGTACACATCGGGATTGATGCGCACCGGCACGCCGGTGATGCGCGTCAGGCGCTCGGCGACCACCGCCAGTGGCACGCGTCCACCGGTGGCCACATCCTCGAAGCGCAGCGAGAAATCCTCGTAGAACACCGGAGGCAGCACCTCGTCGCTTTGCACCTCGGCGAAGCGTGCGCCGATCCAGGGGCGGCTCGCTCGCCTGGTGACAGCGGGCGAGGCCTGCTGCGCGGCCAGGGCGTCGGTGTGGGCTTTGGAGCCATGCGTCGAGTCATCGACGCGCTGAGCCAGGTCGTTGCTGACGCCAGCGGAGACTGCTGCACCGCGTTCATAGTCGGCATCGGCCTGGTGACTGACCGTGGATGCGCAGCCCGAGAGCATCGCTGTGACAACCAGGGCGGTGAGGGTCTTTCGTGGGGCCGTCATCACTGGCACTCCTTGTCTTGCTCACCGCGGCGTGTGATGCGCACCAGTGGCGGGTTGTTGGGATAGAAGCAGGCCTCCAGCGGGTATTCGCTGTGCTGGATGCCAGGCGTGGAGAGCGCGGCCGTGACCGCATCCTCGAAGCTCAGGCGCTGGTAGGAGTCGGTCGCGCCGATCAGCACGTGCTTGGCGGCATCCCACTTGACGCGGTAGCCGGCATCCTTGCCCCAGCGCAGGAAGGTCTGCGCCAGGGTCACGTCGGTGAGCAGCACGTCCCAGCGCGCTGCCGGGGTGCTGGATGAGGGTTCGGCAGAGGCAGAGACTTCACCCGAATCGGCTTGCGCAGACGCGGCAGGCGGAAATGCGGAAGTGGATGTCGCTGATGCCTTGGCAGGGACAGCAGAAATCGCCGAGCTGGTGGGGGCTGCGGACGTTGACGCGTTGCTCGCAGCGACCGGGGCTACGGTCACAGGTTCAGCCGATACAGATGAGGCAGCTGAGGCAGGCACCGGCACGGCGGCCACAGGCGCTACTGCCGGCAACGGCGTGGGCAGTGAGGCAGACCCGATCGGGGAGGGCGGCTCGACGAAACCGACGACGCGTTGCGGCGCGTTGATGACGAGCTGCCATTCGGTGCCCAGCAGCGTGTGCAGGATCTGCTCGACGGTGTATGGGCCCAGGGTGCGCTGCGATTCTGGCAGTGGCAGACCCCGGAAACGCTGCTGCTCAACGGTGGTGGGCAGGGCCAGCGAATAGCCGCTCCTCATCAACGTGTAGTCGAGGGCGGCTTCGATGGTGCGCACGTCACGCGGATAGGTGATCTGCACAACCGCCTGCAGTGGCTCGACCACCCCGGCATCGGGGCGAGACTCTGCCGTGGTGTAGCGGCTCACGCGTTGCTGCGGTGCTGGAGCCTCCTGCCGCTGCGCCTGCGGAGCAGGTTGATGCACGCTGTACGCGCCATCGGTGGCGTTGGGATCAAGACTGACGCTGTTGCAACCGGTCAGGGTTGCGACGACCAGCGCGGCGATGGATGCTTTGGATTTGAGTGAGTGGCTTGGCGCCATGACAACTCCCGACAGTTGGACAATGGGTCATCCCGAGCCAGGCGAGCGGTGTTGCAATCAATGCGCGCGATGGGCCGGACCTCGGATGCACAGGTGTGCATCGCCAGTGCCTGCCAGTGTTGCAATCAGAGAAAACTGTCTCAAGCCGAAACCCCGTTGCACGTGCGAGGGGGTTTCGGCTTGACAAGCGGATTGCATTCGTATAAGTGATTTACGCGACGATTTCCTCGCGCCTTCAGAAAAGGAAAACCCGGCCGAGCCGGGTTCTGAGGGGGTGATGACTAGGTCAGCGTGCGCTGGCCAACTGCGCGTCCACCAGCGCGAACTGGCGATACAGGGCCAGCACCTTGACCACATACTGCTGCGTCTCGCGGTAGGGTGGAATCCCTTTGTGCCGGCGCACGGCGCCGGGCCCGGCGTTGTATGCGGCCAGTGCCAGCCGCCCGACGTTTAACTCCAAGTATCTTTGCCCTTGATATGTACGGCTATTTGCCGGATAATTTTCAACAGTAGATTCTTTGGAGGAACACGCCATGCCCGCAGCCAATATCGCCCCATCCATCGCCAGGCTGGAGGCCAGGATTGCTCCTGCGTCACACCAGACGATTAAGCGTGCTGCAGAGATTGAAGGCCGCACGGTGACCGACTTTGTGGTTTCGGCGGCCCTGCATGCCGCACAGCGCACCATTGAGCAAGCCGAAGTCGTTCGCCTCTCCGTGGAGGACCAAAAAAACTTTGCCCAAGCACTTCTCTCACCACCTGAGGCAACGCCTGCGCTAAAACGTGCCTTTTCCCGGCGCCGAAAGCTTATTGGGAACCATGCCGAATGAGTTCTGCGCGCTACCAGGTCGTCAAACTTGATCCAGGCCATGCACGCCAGGCGTTTAATAGCCAGTCTCAGCCCCTGAATCGCTATTTGCGTGAACAGGCCAGCCAGGACGTCCGGCGCCGTGTGGCCGCCTGTTTTGTGGCGCTGACCAGCGACCAGCGCATCGCGGGCTATTACACCTTGGCTTCGGCCAGCATCCTGCTGAGAGACCTTCCGTCTGCCATTACCAAGAAGCTGCCTCGCTACCCGACAGTGCCAGCCGTCAGGATGGGACGCTTGGCCGTTGATCAAGCCCATCAAGGAGAGGGCCTGGGAGCGGCACTGCTTGCAGACGCCCTTGATCGATCTTGCCGATCGGAAATCGCCTCATATGCAATGCTTGTCGATGCAAAGGACGAATCTGCAGCGGACTTCTACAAGCATCACGGCTTCATTGCAATGAAAGATGAGCCGCTTACTTTGTTCCTGCCTCTGACGACTGCGCTTTCCCTGTAAATGGGGCGGTGGTCGCGGCTCAGCGTGCACTCGCCAACTGCGCGTCCACCAGCGCGAACTGGCGATACAGGGCCAGCACCTTGACCACGTACTGCTGCGTCTCGCGGTAGGGTGGAATCCCTTTGTGCCGGCGCACGGCGCCGGGCCCGGCGTTGTATGCGGCCAGTGCCAGCCGCCAGTCGCGGAACTCGACGTACATCTGCCGCAGGTATGCGGCGCCGGCCGAGAGCGATACATGCGGGTCATAGAGGCGGGTATGCGGATCTGCAACACCCATGCCCTTGGCCGTGGAGGGCAATACCTGCGTCAGCCCACGCGCATCCGCATGCGAACGGGCCTTTGCGTTGTACTGGCTCTCGGTCGCTACCAGGGCCTTGAGCAGCGCCGGCTCCAGTCCGAAGCGCACGGCCGTTTCACGGATGGCTGCTTCATGCTGCCAGTAGTTTTCGATCACCTGTGCGCAGTGCCTGGTTTGCACCTGGCCGCGCAGGCAGCGGGTGGTGCTGTCGGCCTGGACGTTAAGCGCTGCAGCGATCAGCGCCAAGGCAATGAAACATCTTTTTCTCATGGCGTCAGAGAAATGTACCGACACACGCGACGAAGGATATTGCAATCGTCCCCATGAATATCACCTGCTTGAATTCCGGGAGCGTCAGAGCACCGCGAGAATATCCACGCCAGCTATTGATCATGGCTCCGGCAATCACCATGGCCGTCAATGAGAGCAGCGCCATTTGCAGATAGAGCTTGAGTTTTGCCGAATCAACACCGGAACCTGTATCGAAATTGCCATCGTATGTTCCAGAAAATGCCGAGCCGCCATATCCTGCTCCAATGCCGTTTGTAGAACTGCTCGCTCCCGAGGCAGTCGATCCACTCGCATTGCCGGCGATATGGTCTGCCATGTCGCAGATCGTCGTTCCATTGCGGTCGGCAAAACCGCTGCAGCTGCCCGAGCGGATCATCGAGCCGCAGTTGCCGATGCCGAGCTGCACGCATGCGAGTACCAGGTCGCCGGTCACCGGCCTGCCATCGAATGTGTCCATGCCGGCGAGCGTATTCGGATTGCGTGTTGCCAGCGCCGACGACATGATGGTCGACCAGGCATTGACCTGGTCCTGCAGGGATAACTGTTGGAACTCTGCGGTCGTGTAGCCGCTGGCACGGATGTTGGCCGTGTTCATCTGCAGCACGCCATAGCAGCAGCTGCCGTTGTAGATGTCGGTGCGGCCGCTGCTCTCGAACATGGCAAGGCGCCCGACTGCATCGGCATTGTCCTTGAGCCAGGCTGATGCCGTGCTGCTGTTGCGGATCGCATCCGCGACCTGCGCGGCGGTGACCGTGGCTGCGATGGCCAGGCCAATGAACAGGTAGCCAAGCCAGCCGAAGGCCGGCTTTGCAAGCCGACGACGGATGGGGGAATGAGAAAGCGTGTTCATGCGCTCACCCTCACGGCTTGATGGTCACGCTGCGGTCGCACGCCGGTACTCGCAGACCATGCTGAATGACGCGGAAGTAGGCCGTGCCGGTTTGCTCATCGAAGGCGTACTCGGTGTGGTTGAGCTGCGCAGGATTGTTCTGGTCATCCGAGTAGAGAAAACAGAACTCGGTCAGCTGTCGTGTCACGGCCTTCGAGTCGGGACCATAGCGGGTGATCCTCAGCGGGCATTGCACGTAGATGTCCTCGGCCGAGCGGCTGTTTTCCGCCGGCGGGCACAGACCGAGGGCGTGCATGCTGGAGAAAACCAGCTGCTGGCCCTGCAGGCTCGCCACGCCGACCAGGACAAAGCCGGGCAATGCCGGTGCGCTGGCTCGTTTTGCTGGCAGCGCGGCAATCTCCTGCGACCAGATGCTGCCAGCCAGGCCAAGCTCCGCACGCGATGCTGTGCCCTGGAACACCGCCGAGTTGAAGACAGCCAGGCTCATGGGTTGCCAGGACAGACCCGCAGGCAACGCTGCCTGTGCCCATGCGGAAAGGGGAATAGAGCCGGACAACACCAGCGCTAAGGCCATGGCTACGCGCCGGAGAACGGGGAAGATTCCTATCATGCTCACTGCCTCCTGCTTTGGTCGATGGCTTCGATGAACTGTTCTGGTGGCGTCGCGCCCACCAGGCGCGTGCCGTCGAGCAGCACCACGGTGGGCGTGCTGTTGATGGCGTGCTGCTCGCCGACCTTGAGGATATCGACCAGGCCGGACACGTCGCATGATTCGGTGCCCTCGGGCCTGACGCCATTCATGATGGCGTGCCATGTGCCAGCGCGATCGGGTGCGCACCAGCCAATGCGCGCCTGGCGCGCTGACTCGGTCGGGTGGATCACCGGGAACGGGAAGCGGTAGATGGTCACGTCATCGAGCTGGTCGATGAACTTCGTGAAGACCTGGCAGATCGGACACTGGCTGTCCTCGAAAACAGCGAATGTGCGGCTGCCGTCGCCACGCACCTCCTTGATCGCCAGCTGCAGTGGCAGGGATTCGAAGGGGATGCGGTTCATGTCGCGCAGCCGGGCGTCGGTGAGATCGCGCTTGTCCTGCATGTCGACCAGTCGTGCCTCGAGAAATGCATAGCGGCCACTGGCGTCGGTGTAGAACACGTCCGCGTCCGCGACCACCTCGAATATTCCAGGCACAGGTGTCGTGTGTACCGAATCGACATGGACGTCGCTGTGCTGCGCGATGGACGTCTTGATGGCCTGGGCAATGTCAGACGGGGCAAGGGCCTGGCCCAGCACGCTGGCGGCGAGCATCAGCCCTGCCATGCCCATGCTTTTGCGATAACGCATAGTTGTCCTTTCAGTGATCGAATGCGCGCACGCCCTTGAGCACTCGGCAGCGCTCGACGGCATCGCGGATGAGGTTGGCCACGGCCTGCGGATTGGCAATGGCATTGATGGTGAGTTTCGGCGTCGTAGCGTCCGTGCTGGAGATCACCACACGGCCACGACCGAACACCGTCAGCAGCAGCGTGCCGCTGACCGAGAGATCGAGGACGCGATACAGCTCCAATGTCTCGATGTGCTTGACGATGATGCCGCTCTGCACCAGCAGGCGCTGGTCTGTCAGCGTGTAGCGAGTCGTGGCCGAACGCAGGTAGCGGTAGACCGCGTACAGCACCGGCACGAGCAGCCAGAACGTGAGCAGTGCCAGGATGAACACGCCGGCGTTGGCCGCCTGGCCCTCGGATTCACTCCACAGCAGATCTTGCTCGCGCACATGCCGTGCCGGGCCCGGAGTCATGCTTGCCTGTTCCAGATTCACATTGGTTCTCCTGAAAAGTTAAGTCCTGATGCACTGTATGCATCCGCCCAAGGCGATGCCATGCGAAATCCGGTGGAACGTGTGAGGGGGTTTCGGCTTGACAATGTCAACCAAACCGAATAGCCTCCGTTGTCAGGTATAGAGGTACACACCATGCAAGCAATCCGCTCACAAGTTCAAGTAACGAAGAAGAAATCGCTTCTTCGTATTGGTGCGCGCATGTTCGGTGCATTTTGTGATGCTGCATTGGATGATTTTCATGTGGGTAATGAATCCAAAAAAACCGAGTTGATTGAAGGCCCACGACTTCATTATAAATTTGATGGTCGAGATGATTATTTGCATATCGGTGAACTGGAAAGGCAAGCAGCAGAGGCTTGGACAAATTTAAAATAACACTTATTTAAAGAGCAGCCTAATGGCTGCTTTTTTATAGTTTCTTTGCGACAGCGGAGCCAGTCTTACCAATAAGTTTCGCCCCACCTGCTCCAAGTCCTCTTCCAGTTGCATCAGCACTTTTCATTGCTGGGCCAAATGCTTCTCCAACTCGTGCTCCAACCCACGCCATCATCCCTGTCCATACCATCGGGAATCCAATGAACATCACCAGCATCAGGATGTTCAGGAGAATGCGCTTTTCGCCAGGCATGCTGCCGTCCTCAAATGTTTGAATCAGGTTGTTGACGACGTAGGTGGCATTCGCCTGGCCATCTTGAGGGAACATGGCAGCCATCAGGCGTGCATCGATCCAGAATGCGATTTCCCACATGGCCGTCCACAGCTTCACGGTGAGGATGGCGATCGCTCCGGTGAACATGATGCGGACATCGAAGCCCGAAAGAAATGTGACCATCGGCAGGAACATGTACAGACCCAACAGCACGATGGCCTGAACCATCGGCAGCATGCTCATCAGGAACTTCATCGTGCCGGCAGCGGTGAGGCCTTCCATGAACATCTTGGGGGAGCCGGCCAGGCCTGTGAGCCATCGCCCAGCCTTGGTGTACCAGGCCAGTTCGTCACTGCCTTGTGTCAATGAGCCGATGTTGTTCACATACTGCGGATTGGCCTGGTTGGTGATGTGCTTGGCCAGCAGGTCCAGCTCATCTTCGGATGAGATCGAGAGCCTGAAGTTGGTCAGCAGGCCGCCGCCATTCTTGAACCCTGACTTGACCATCTTGGCACGCAGGCCGTGGTCCGAATCCAACCACCATTCATTGCAGGTCGGCCGACCCCAATCCGGGTCCATCTGCGCGCCGGTGTAGTAGGGCTGAGGGTCGCTCGAGCACTGGTGGTACTCCAGGTCCCGGCCGCAATCGACCGTGAAACCCGTGACAGGGAAGGGCGGCCGGATGGCGTCGTAAAAGCCTGCCTCGGTCGTGAACAGCTTGCTGCCCAGCCACTCCACATCCTTTGCGCCATAGACACCACTCTCGTCGGTGACGATGGCCTGTCCGGCGCTGCTGATCGTGGCAGGATCACTGCTGAGAAACTTCGATTTCGCGGGGTAGAAACAGGCCGCCCGGAAGGCCTGCATTTCCTGGAGGATTCGAGAATCCTTCACCGTCGACGTGCGCAATGTGTCTTCCAGCTCCCGCAGGTCGCTCATGCGATCGCTCAGCGACCCCAGCACGGCCGAGTTCAGGCCAGAGCCGATTGACATCACCGCATACCACCAGGCCGGCACGTAGGTGAGCTGACCGGATGGTGAGGTGCTGTAGCTCTGGTCGAAGGCGCTGGACATGGCCGTATCGAAGGTCGTGCCAGTGCCTGAGCTGCTGACAGGTTGCGGATTGGGCTCCATCAGGGTGGGGCGTGGCTTGTAGACCAGGTTGTTCACCGTGGTGATTGGCGTGGTTGCAAAGCACAAGGTGTAGACGCACAGCGCCGTGACGACGCGCACCAGGATCGTGTCCACGATCGACTCGACGCCGGCACCTGAATCACCGCGCTCCTTGGCATCCTTCCAGGTCGAGAGAATGATCCAGATGAACGGGATCACCACCAGGCCGGTCGAGGCCACCGTGCCGGCGATGATGTTGGCGAAACCCCAGCCGTAGCCGGTGAGGAAGATTTCGAGGTAGCTGCCCACTTCCATACGATTGCCCTTGTGATTGCCCTTGTCGCTCAGAGAATGCTGAAGAGCCGCGCCGGGCCCACAACCACGATCAGGATGTAGGCGGCCAGCGCCGTCATGATCTTGGCCTTGAGGCCATACCAGACGGCACGGTCCTGGCTGCGCAGCCAACCCTTGCCGATGCACCAGTCAATGGCCGCTGGCCAGCGCACGAACAGGGCCAGCCAGGCCACTAGGTGAGCCAGGCGGAACACGTCGAAGAGGCCCTGCAGGCGCTCGTCCAGCGCGACCAGGTCAACGCCGGCGCGCAGCATCAGCATCGCCACCACCGAGAGGGCCAGGAAGGCCAGGATGGCGGCCACCAGGTACTTGAAGGCGGTCTTCATCATTGGCTGACCTTGCCGCCTTCCAGTGGCCGTGGATCGACGTACTGCGTGCCCGGCACGGCCGCTGCAGACGTACTGCGGTCGACCTGGTTTTCAAGGATGGCGAGCGCCGTGCTGCTGGTCATCTCCTTCCTGATGCGGAACTCGAACAGCAGATCCTCGATGTACTGTGTGAGACGGTCGATCTTGGTCTGCACGTCCTTGACGGCATCGCCTGCCGCCTGGACCTCGGGCAGGCTCAGGCCGGTGATCAGCACGTTGCGTGCGATCAGGGCCTTGTCCACGACGCGATGGATGGCGATCTCTTCGGAGAGCCGTCCGATGACCAGCGCCTGCTGGTCGGCTGGCATGCTCTTGATGGCCTCCATCAGCTGCGGACTGATACCCAGGCCTGGTGCGGAGATCTCCGAGAGGGTCTGCGCGCTGACCCCGCCCGATTGCTTGACGGCAGCAACGAGCTTGGGCTGAACATCCTTGAGCTCGTCCTCGAGCTTGGGACCCAGCCCGGTGGCCGTGTTGGTGGTGGTCGGCTGTGATGCCGAGAGCTTGATGGCCTGGTCGCCCAGCACTTCGGTGGTGAATGTCGAGAGGCTGTTGGCGTCCTTGAATGCACGCACCAGGCGCTGCACGCCGTGCGGCGTGTTGCGGTAGTCCGTGCTGGGCGACGTGCTCACCGGCAGATTCAGCGTGGCGTTGTAGCCAGCGACACTGATGTCCTTGATCGGCTCGATCGGATCGGTGCTGTCGCCACCGGCCAGCTTGCCGTTGACCCAGGTGATGCCCCGCTTTTGCGCGAACTCATTGCCGTTGATGTCGGCCTTGGCCTGCACCACGTCGCCGGATGCCGAAGCCTTGACCTTCCAGCTTTCCCCCTTGGCCATCTTGACCCAATCCTCGTATGGGTTCTGACCATTCCTGATCATCGCCTCCATCTCCTCGCAGCTCTTGAGCGAGGAAGCCACCAGCAGATCCGCCTTCTGCGAGAAATTCTGGAACAGCTGGTAGAGACCAGGCTGGGCCCGCTGCAGCACGTAAAGAGGCAGGGACGAGATGCCTGCCTGTATGGCTCCGCTGATCGTCGCGCCCAGGTTGGAGACGCTGTTCATCAGCGTGGACCAGGACATGCCCACGTCGAACTTGCCACAGGAGTAGTTCATCTTGAGACCCGCCGAGAGGCCGAGCCGCATGCTGTTCATGTTGCGGTTGACGGCCATGCTCGCCGGCGAGGAGCCGCCCAGGCGGTAATAGAGGTTGGATGCGGAAACCGGCTGCGCATCGGCTGCAGCCAGGTGCAAGCACAGCGCCGCTGCGATGGCCGCAAGCCGAAGCGAAGGCAACCGCGCATGGATGGAGGTGATGGTCGAAGTCATGATGGGACTCATGGGATGCTGTAGAGGTAGGAGCCGCGCCGGCGGCAGCATTCGTACTTGCGCCAGAGGTTCCAGCTGTAGCCGTCCTCGGTGGACGTGCGCCCGTCGCCCCAGCTTGAGAGCGACAGGCTGTCATTGCCGCCGAAGGTCGCGCAGCTGCGATCGGCGACGGGATAGAGCATCTGCCACTTGGGATCGGTGCCCTGCTTGAAATAGCGGTAGCCGCTGCCGCCGTTGACTTTTAGGCGAGCGTAGATGTGCGGCTGATTCGAGCGGCTGATGATCGAATTGACCCGTTCAGCGAGTACGGCCGAGGCCTTGACCGGGTGCCCCTGGATGATCTCGCCGGTGCGCGGATAGATGCTGCCCCAGGTTGTCACGCCGGTACCCACTTCGCCCAGCGTTGGCACCCAGGCCTGCGGGTAGAGCATCTCCAGCGGCATGACGCCGCGCCAGAAGTACGCGTCGAGCTCGGATGAGAAATGCAGGCTGAACATCGAGGCCGCGCCCGGACAGAAAATCGTCTGCCCGCCAGTGGCGCCATTGATGATCCCCACGATCTGCGAGATCGAGGAGAGGGCCGACTGGATGTTGCCGATGGTGTTGTAGATCTGCGTGACGCGCCTGACCGCATCGACTGTGGACATGAGCGTACGCACAGCCGAGAGCAGCGCTTCCTTGCCGCTGAGCATGCTCACGGCCCCTGAGCCGACCCCGGATGCGATCTCCTGGGGCACCTGCGTCCATTGCTTGCCGATGTTGGGCAGTTCGTTGCTGAGGAACCCGGAGATCTCGCTGGTGTCCGGAATCGCCAATGTGGTGGGTACCGAGAACACGCCACCCGATGAGATCATCTGTGCGAACATGCCCACCGGGTTGCCAAAGGCATCCGCCCCCTTGAAACTCGCCATGGCCGCAGCGGTGTTCATCCCGCCTGCGGAACTGTCAGGCAGCGTCGCCAGCATCGTGCTGCTGGCGGCAGTCAGCGTGGTGGCCACCACCGCGCCGAGATCTCCCCACGGATGCTGCGAGGCCGCGTTGTAGGTGGACACGATGGCATCGGGCACATAGTGGCTCACCCGCAGCGACGTGCGGATGCGGCAGCCCCGCCAGGAGCAATAGAGGAAGAAGCACAGGCCCTCGACCCGGTATGACAGGCACGAGGGCGCGGCCGCGATGGTGTTGCTGATGATCGCCGCCGTGTTCGTGGCGGCCAAGGCCGTGCGACCAGGCAGGGCCAGGCTGCCCATGGCGAGCAATGCCGATGCAGCCACCATGCCCAGCTGCGTGCCGATCGTCATGCGCCTGGTGGACCTCATTGACCATCCCCCTGCAAGTTGGCCTGGCGCTGCTGGAACAAGTCCGCGGCCGCATCGATGTCGGTGATGCCGTAGAGCACGAATTTCTGGTTGATCACCACGGCCGGGATGCGCGAGAGCCGGTAGGCGATGGCGCGGCTCATGCCGGTAGAGGCCTGCTGGATGCGTGCCTGGTACTTCCTTCGGATGGCCGCTTCCTGCCGCTGCAGATGCGCCATCGCGGCCGCCTCGCTGGCTGGCACGCCGACATTGATTTCCTCCTCGATGAGCTGGACGTCATCGACACGGAAGATCTGCAACTGCGTGCGCTGCGCGGCCTGGCCGGCGCGGATCGGCATCGCCGAGTTGGCGAAGACTTCGACGTGGGTGATGCCTTGGTAGCGCGCCTGGCTTGAAGCAATGATCTGAGCGTGGGCACCAGTACCGGCGCCGGCGGCCAGGGCGAGGAGGAGCATGGTCAGCACTTTGCGCATGGCTCACTCCCGGGCCTTTTCGAGCTGGCGGGCCACCATCACGGCTGCATCCATCTCGTTGACGCCGTGCTCTTCCATGAGCCTGCGGCGCTGCGCTTTTTCGTGCTTTTCAGTCATCGCCAGCGCAATGGGCAGCGAGGGCGGAACATTGCGAAACAGCACCTGACCACCAGCCGATATCATCACGCCCTCGGTGAATTTCGGTGGCTCCTTGCGGGCCGATTCGATCATCTGGCGCTGCTCGGGAGAAAGCGCCCGGAACCGGGCGATCTCCTCGATCTCCGACTTGTCCATGGTCAGCAGCATCCAGTATTCGCACATGGACAGCACGCGGCTCATGGATGCCGGGAAGTCGGCCAGGTTCTGCGTGGCGAGCCAGAACCAGATGCCCAACTTGCGCCACATCTTCGTGCCCTTGGCGATCTTGGGGCCGAGCAGCTCGTTGGTGGTGATCAAGTGGCCCTCATCGGTCAGGAAGATGATGGGGCGGTCATCGGCCTGAGTGCGTTCACCGCGGGACTGCACCGCATCGATGAGGCTGGTGTAGGCCAGCGCCATGGCATCGCCATAGCCATCCTGGGTGAGCGTGCCCATCTCGACCAGGGTGACGTCCACGTCCGGCCAGTCCGTGCCGACGCGGTTGAAGATGCGCCCGCGCAGCCCCTGGGTGAACGGCATCATCGCCTGGCCCATTTCCTCGGCGCGCAGTTGCCGGACCGCAGAAAGGCTGGGGTCTTTGTTCATGCCCATCAGTTGCAAGGCCACATCCTGAGCCAGCGGATGCGCACGCCCTTCATCGCGGCATTGCATGGCAGCGCGGATGATGGCCGTTGAAATCAGGTAACGATCGGCACGGCCCATGCGAGCCACTTCCGCAGTCTCGCCGCCAGTGATCATCATGATGGCGGCGATCAACATCTCCCCGAGCAGGTCGCGCTTTTGCAGCTCACTGTCATCCTCGTCGTCTTCTGCGGCATCGAGAACGTCATCGCCTCCCGCGAGCTTGTTGATGGCCTCGTCATCGGGCAAGCCGGCATTGGTGCGCGCCTGCTGTTCGGCCGACAGGTAGGACCCCATCACATCGGGGTCATCGAGCAGGCGCAAGGCATGCACGAAGGGCGGCAAGGACACATCTGAATAGCTGGTGAGTTCGGCGCTGTAGGTCGAGAGTCCCATCTCCGCGAAGTAATTCATCAGCAGCGAGAACGACCGCCCGGCATCCACGATCACCAGGCGCGGACGATGCACCGCCATCGTCAGCATCGAGAGGTAGTTGAGCGTGGCCGACTTGCCCGCACCAGTCGGCCCGAACACCAGCATGTGCGCGTTCTTCTTGCGGTCGTGCTTGCTCAACGGGTCCATCCAGATGGGCTCTCCACCCCGGTTCCAGAACCACATGCCAGGATTGTTGGTGCCCCTGGCACGGCCATAGACCGGCAGCATCGCCGCCAGTTGCGAGGCAAATATCAGGCGCTGGCGGCGCAGGAATTTGGTGTCGAAGGCGTGGTCATAATTGAACGGCAGGCCCCGGATGAATTCATCGAGCGGCACCAGATCCTGCCTGGGGTCAATCAGCTTCATGCCTGACGACGTCAGACTGGTGCTGGCCTGATTGACCACGTCATCGAGAGCCTTGCGGTCTGCGGCGGTGACGTAGAGCACCGTGTAGGCCGGAAACAGCTTCTCGCCGGTGCTCATGCATTGGAGCACGCCCTCGCACTCGGCATGCGTCTGCATGGCAACCGCCGTCTTGGCCCTGGATGCATCGCGGATACGCTCGACGCGGCCCTGCACCTTGTATTGCGGTTCAACCACGATGGTGATCGAGAGCATCGAGCCTGGCGGCAGCCGGTCGAATCGGGCGTAGAAGTGCTTGTCCTCCCGCCGTTCGGCGCTGAAGTGGCCGATCTGCGGATCTCGCTGCAGCGCCTGCAGAACCAAAGCCTTGTAAGGCCGGCCATCGAACTCCCAGATGCCGGCCTCCAGGTCCGACCTGGGGCGCGACGCCGACAATGATTCAGCGATGTCGAAACCAAAGAGCGGCGGGCGTCCGGGCGGTGTCTTGCCGTCGGTATAGGGCATGACCTTGAGCGCCTCGGCAACATTACTGGCAAATTTGGGCGCAGGATTGAAGAATGGCATGAGCCATTCGTAGAAATCCTTGCCATCGCCCCGGTGGCTGGCAATGCCGGCCTCGGCCAGTGCGGACGTGAACATCGATACCGCGGCATTGACCTGCTGAGAGGCGGTATTGGCTTCGGTCGCATCCATTGCGCCAAAGCGCCGGTAGATGCAGCAGCGCACGCGGCGCAGCTGCGCGCGCCAGGTCTGGCCGGTCACCAGCGTGTCTGTGAACAGACCTTCGGGTCGTGACGCAAGGTCAATGTGCCGATCAAACTCGGCCAGCACCGCCCGCGTGTAGCGCGATTCCCGGATGGCCTTGGCGCGCTCTGGATAGACCTTGTGCACCTCCTGGATGTAGGCCTGCAGGCGTTCCTTGAGGGGCGTGACGTTCTGGTCGTCACTCAGGTAGAACTGCACGATCCAGGGCGAGCCAGCGGCTTCCGGTATCGCCTGCAGGGCGTCCTGGATCTTCATGCGGTAAGCCTGCAGATCCTGCTCGGTTCTTGACTCGGTCGAGATCGGCGTGAGTTCGAGCATCGCACCCACCGTGGCGCCATCCTCCATCACGAACACCTGCTCGGCATCGAGGTACTGCTTGTAGGGCAGAAGCTCCGTGAACGAGGGCGGGCGCTCGGCCATCTTGCGCCGGTACGCAATCGTCAAGGGCCGCTCGCGCCGCTGCCGCTCGATGGCAGGCGTCGCGGACTGACCACCCGCGATCGGATCTGCCTGTTTTTCCTCTGCCTGTTTTTCCTGACTGGCTGCCTGACTGGCAGCGTTACGGTCCGTGCCCAATCCGAAGAGCTTGAAGATGTCATCGAGCATGCGTGACTCCATCATCGCGCCCCATCCGGGCGATTAAGGCTCTTGGCCGTGGCGAGCTCGATCTCCACCTCGCCGGGCAGTGCGTAATGCACTTCGTCGTACATCGGGAACACGGTCACATAGCCCGGCACCGGGTATTTGCCCTTGGCCAGGTGCGGATAGACGACCATCACCAGGTCGGGATTGGGCACGCGCTGGAACCGTTGGTTCATCGGCTCCAGGGCCGACCAGTAGCGGTCAGTGAGCTCGTCGCCGGCGCCGATCGAGCGCGCACCTCCCTTGCCGTAAAGCAGTGCGCGTGTATCGGGCCGGGCTGGCTCGTCGGTGCCAGGGGCGATGCGGCCGCTGTAGATGTCCGAGATCGTCGGGCTGCCGGCCGTCGCATCGATCAGCGGCGATTGCCGGGGCCCGGCCACCGAGCAGCCGGCCAGCGTGGCGGTCACCACCAGCAGCGCCGGAAGGGAAATGAAGGAGATGGCGTCATTCCAGGCCATAGTGGGTGCCTCGCTGTTGGGTTGTGGCCGCCTGCTGGCGGTGAACGATCTTGCGTGCGCCGACGATCTTGTCGATGCGCACTTCCTGTGTCAGATGCACGACCAGGCGCTGTCCGCTGGGCGTGACCACGGCATCGAAGCTGTTCTGCAGACGCGAGAGCAGCCAGTTCGAGACTTCGCTGGCAGCCGACGATGCCGCCTGTCCCATCACATAGTCGCCACGACTGCCTGTGACAGCGCTGGTGAAGCCGTCTGCGGTCTGGTTGGTGGTGGTCTGTGCGTTGGCGAACGACTGCGCTGCAACCTCCAGGCTCTTGAGGCCGACGATGTCCGTGAGGTAGGAAGGCGCATTGGTCACGAAGCGGCCGACGATGCAGGGGTTGCCGTGCAGGTCGCTGATGTAGCCCATGTAGCCGCTGCGCTGGTTGCCGGCGTTGCTGCTGTTCGTGTTGATGTTGGATGCTGACTGACCGGATCGGGTCGTGCTGATCGTGCCGTCGTTGAAAACGAACGTGAGCGACTGGATATGCCCCTCGGAGCAGGACAGCGCCATGTCGCCAACGGCAATACCCGAGACGATGACGCCCTCGATGTCCCCTGGCAGTTCCCAGCCGTTGGCCGCCAGGTTCTCGCGCCCGACGATGGCCTTGAATTGCATCGGGTCCGTCACGCGACCATCGACCGGTACACGTCCAATGATGGCCGTCATGGCCGTGACGTCCACCAGCGTGGCGTTGTCCGGCAGCGTGAAGTAGGGCTCATCCTGCGGGCGGGCGGCGGCGGCTTTGGCAACGGCCTGGCTTGCACTGGCCGCCTCATTGTCGGCTGCGGCCGCCGAGGTGCGCACATAGCGCACCACCGGCGCCTTGCCGCGTTGGGTCTCTGTCGCTGCTTGCCAGCCCATGGGTGCCAGCGCCTTGTAGGCGACCGAGCCGGCATCGGGATCGACCTCTGCGGACTGCGAGACCGCAGGTGGCATGCCATTGGCCGCCCGCGCCGCATCGCGCACCGTGCCGGCATTGGGCATGCCCTGGCGGGTGCTGCTGATCGTGCCGATGGTCTGCGTGGCTGAGTCGATGGCACGGCCAATGCCCGCGAGTGGCGACGGATCGCCTGCGGGCGCAGTCGCCACGTCGCTGCCGCCGAGATCGACCACATCATTGGCTGTGCCTGCAGGCATTGGCGCGCCTGGCCGGCCGCCGCGCAGCTGCTCGTTCTCGCGCATGATGCGGATGTTCTGCTCGACGAGCTGCTGCACCTGCTCGCGCAGGGCATTGTTGCTGGTCGTGACCGTATTGAGTGCCTCGGTCATGGTGTCGGCGTCGGCGCCGGCCTGCACACGTGGCAGCGCCTGCATCGGTGCATCAGAGCGCACCGGCGCATCGGACGTGCAGCGCTGGACCACGATGACGACGGCGATCAAGCCGACGGCGCCGGCCATGATCGGAAGCATGCGATTGCTGGTTGCCATGTGTGCTGCTCCTTACCTGCAGGATTCGAATGGACGCTGGCAGACCAGGTAGATCGCGGTCGTGTCGCGCTCGCTGCCGGCCGGGCCAATGCGACCGTGCTGGGCCGTTGCGGCCAACCACTGGCCGCGCAAGGCTTCCAGCGGTATCTCCAGTGGGCTCTTGGCCAGGTTGCGCACCACCACTGCCGTTACCCACAGGTTGCCCGAGCGCCACTGTCCGATGGGCGTCGTCTCGACCAGGGCACCTCGAATGAGGCCGTTGACAGGGGTGGTATCGAGCTTGACCTGGGAGACACCGGCCGTACCGTAGGCCAGGCGCTTGGGCGCGTAGAGTGCGCGGGCCGCATGACGTGTGAGCTGCACCATGTCGGCAGCCTGTTGCTGCTCCTGGTCCTGATGCTCGGTCGATACCGTCGGCTCGCTCTTGCGGTCTGCAAGCACGCGTTCACCCAGGAACACTTCGAGCTCCTCGGAAGCTGTGACGGTGCCCTCGTTGGCCACCAGGTCCAGTGGCACCTGCTCGCCGGTCTCTATCAGCTCCGCGATGATTCGCAGCGGCGCGAATGGACGCAGCGCTCTCGCGTAGACCGTGCGGCCAATGGATTCGAGCCTGACGGCCACCTCGATGTCACCAGGTACATGCAGCACGGCCGGCGAGGGCAGTGTGATCAGGCGTTCGTGACCCACCGGGAGCGCCACACCGATCGGACGGCGGTTGAAAACCACACGCTCCGTACTCGCACGCGCCGGCGTGGCGGCGCGCTTGCTCTGCGCCTCGCGCACCGCACGGGCAGCAATGCCAACGTCGGCGCCGCTTGGATTCGCAGCCACATCCAGCTGCTGGAACACCTCGGCCTGGACGACGGGATCGGGTGCGAGATCGGGCCTCTCGCCCAGGTCTGGCATTGCCGGCATCGCAACGGCTGCAACAGGGGCAGGGGATGCTGCACGCTGCCCCGGCGTGATATCCACCAGCTCGGCAGGGATGTCGTCAATGGTCTGCGCCTTGGCTGCATCCAGGCCAGCGCCCAATGCGATTGCCAGAGCGCAGCAGGCCTGCACCAGGCGGGATGTGTGGAAATTGTGAGTCATGGATTGCTCCTGGCAGCGGGGCCGCGTGCGGCATCGGCGAGCGGGTCAACGGACTGATTGGTGGTGCGCGGCAGCGTCATCGGCGCAATGCTGGTGGGTGCCTGCTGGGGTTTGCCTGCTGCTACATCAGCGGCATTGATGCGCGCTGGGGTAGCGGCGCCAAAGCAGTCCAAAGCCAGGCCCCAGGGGTTGCGTTGTCGGTCGACGTCATAGCGCACGACCCGCAGCGGGTAGCGGATGAACACGTCCTTGAGCGAGTGGCCGCGGAACTCTTCGATCAGCTGCATGTCCAGCAGCACCTGCCAGCTCGAACCGCCTTCGCTGATGACGCGGTTTTCGGCGAAGCCAAAACCGGGGATCTCGGTGACCAGGCGCGTGCGCTGGCGCAGCTCGCCGCGCTTGCCACGTGTTTCCATGTCGGCGACCAGCTGGGCGCGGCAGCGCGGCGTCAGGTAGGCCTGCAATGCAAAGACCTGCGCCGGATAGTCCTTGCTGCCATCGGCCTGCCAGCGGTTGACCTGCTGCCAGATGTAGTACCCAAACGAATAGACATTGCTGCTGGGCACCGGCGAATGGCCGTCCCTGATGTCGACGCTGTCGCCGGCGCGCACGTCCGGCGCCAGATGAACCGTGACGTGCTTGGGCGATGCGTACAGCAGGTACATCGCCGCCAGGCCCAGCAATGCGCCACAGGCCATGATCTTGACCAGCTGCGCGGATTTCTTGCGCTCGGTTTCGAGCGCGTCGATGTAACTCATGGTTCAGTGCGGGTTGTGCGGGCTGTCTGTTTGAAAGGGGCTCGCCGGGCAACCGGACGCGCCTGCTTGCGGGAAGTGGCTGCCGAGGGGAGGCCGGAGCTGAACGGCATGTGGAAGGGACTCTCGAAACCGAGGATGCGCCGTCCGATATCCCAGCCGCCGCTGCGCGAGATCGATTTGTCGGTGACGACATTGCGCGCTGCCAGCCAGCGGTGGATGGCCTGGCCGTAGTAGCCATCGGGCCTGCCGCGCTTGATCACCGCCAGCTGCGCGCTCGCCAGGTACAGCACCACCAGCGGCCCGAACACCGCCAGCAGCAGGATGGCCTGCCAGAGGCCAGTCGCTGCGAAAACCGCGCCTCCCGCGACGAGGAAAACCACCATCGAGATCCCACCGATGAACGCCGCTTCCGTGACGTTCATGCCCTGGAACACGTTGGGCTCGCTGTTGACCAGGTCGGTGATCACTGCCTTGTGCTGCATGGCCTGATCCGATCAGCTGAAGACCTCGAAGGCGTAGGTAACCATCAGGATCAGGAAGACCGTGAAGATTGCGCCGGTGATCATGTACTCCTTGAGGTCGGCAAACTCGGCCTGGCCCTTCGAGTAGGCTCGCCACTTCGTGAACGCTCCGGAGACGACCATCAAGAAGCCCCATGCTGCCATGATCAATCCGAGAATCGTGACACCCTTCTTGAAGTAGCCGCCCATGGCTCCCAGCCAATCCCCCTGGGAGACCTGCTGGCCGTCGATGCCTTCCGGCAGGTCGACGGTCGGCAAGGCTGCATGGGCATCGCTCCACCCGAGTGCCGCGCCCAGCACGGCCAGCAGCATGAGCGCGGTGCGCGGGTTGGCCATCGCAGTGGCGAGGAGTCGAGAAGATGGGGACATGGTGATTTCTCCTGAAAGAGTGAGTTGAAAGAGGGAAGAAAACGCGGTTTCAGACGACAAAAATCGCGGTCAGTACGAACATCAACACCACCACCGCCTTGACGCATTGCCAGATGGCTTCTCCTGCCTTGAGCTGCTCGCTCTGGTAGGCCTGCAGGACGCGGCCCACGATCCAGGCAAAAACCATGATGGCGACGACCGAGCCGATGGACTGCAGGGTGACGGCCAGCACGGAGGCATCAACGCCGGAGCCATCAGAGAAGAGGGTGTTCGTGCTCATGAGTGGGGCGATTGGTGTGGGCGATCGGTGGGTGCGATCGGTGGGTGCGATCACTGGCGGTAGTCGCCATGCAACGCCGGCACCGGACGCGGCTGCCTGGGCGAGTTGAGGTGGTCGCGGATGCCTTGCTGCATCTGCTCCAAGTCGGCGATCAGCCACTCGTAGTGGAACTTGACGCGCTGTCCGCTTGGCGCCGAGGCCTGCGCCTTGGCCACCAGCTGCTTGAGCATGGTGATTTCGCCATCAATGACGGCCAGACGCTCGCGCTCGGCGTCCAGGTTGTCAGCGAACGCGGGCGTTGCCAGGCCAGCTGCGGCCACCAGCAGCGCAGCCAGCCAGGCGCGGCCATTGAGTTGTCGGGATGGGTATGCATGCATGCGTTCTCTCCTGCAAAAGATCAGACGTACAAAGATCAGACGTATTTCTTGAAACTGGCCACCGTGACGCTGAGGGTGAACGCCACCAGCACGGTGAAGATGAGGACCATCCAGGTCGGGTTGATGCCGCCGAAGGGCCACGTCAGGTAGAAGCCAAAGCCGGCGGTGAGCGCCCATTTGGTGTAGCGTTTGGCGTGGTGGTAGACGAAACTGGACTCGCGTCCGCCCTGCCAGCGGCGCAGGTCGCGCTTGACCATGCCGTCGACCACGCCCACCAGGCAGGCCAGGGCGAATGCCGGCAGCGCGAAGACCGCGATGGCAAGCCGCAGGAACACGTCCTGGGCCACATACATGCTGGTGACCGCAATGTGCGCAAACATGCGGCTGGCCGTGGCGCTCGCACGATCGACGCCGGCACGCACCTGGCGGGTTCCGCTGGACTGGCCCTGCAGCAGATCGCCGACACCCGTGGTGCTGTGGCTGCTTTGGTACCAGCGCAGGATGCCCAGGCGCTCGTAGGGAAAGCGCACTCGCTCGATGAGCCGCTTGGAGAAGGACACGGTATCGCGCACCAGGATGCTGCGCGGAGCCTGCTCGATGTAGTGCAGATCCTGCTGGACGATGCGCTGGGCATGTCCCAGGCCCTCGGCCTTCCAGAATGTGTAGGAGCCGGCAATCTCGATGATCGTGCCCACGAAGATCGAGAACAGCGACATGAAGACCAGGCCCATGGCGATCTCCAGCACGATGCTGATCGGGCCACGGCTTTGCGGCTGGATGGGGCGGGACTGTGCTGCTGCCATGGCCATCACGCACCCCTCTGATCGATCGTCGTGACGACAGCGGTGTCGCTGCCATGTGCGGCCGCATCATCAGCATCTGCGGCCGTCTCGGTTTCCTCTGCGAGCGTGTCATCGATGAGGCCCGGTCCGACTGGCTGGCCTCCCAGCCAGTCGGTCTCGGCTGCCCAGCTCTCCGAGGTGCGGTAGCGCCGCTTCATGTCCTGCGCTACCTTCTTGAGGGACTCGGGCACGAATGGGTCATTCGTGGTGTCCGCAAGCGGGATGCGGATCTTGTAGGCGCGGTTGCCTTCGAGCAGCGCAATCGCCTGGCCCTGGGGCAGCTTGAGAATGTCCGAGGCCGCAATCATGGGCATCTTGACGGAGGTCAGGATGTCGTCGTTGCGGGACGTGAAGTCGGCGCCGCCCTGTGCGGCCGAATCGGTCACGCCCGAGACCGGTGTCAGATGCACCACGTCCACCTCGGGCATCTGCTCGGCCACCAGGTTCGCCGTGGTGATCGAGCGCACACGCAGCATCACCACATGGTTGAAGTTGTCGAAGATCTGTCCGGCCTTCGCCTTGTCGCCCACCTTGGACTCGATGTCGAAGAACGACTGCGTGTAGGCGGTGATCTGGAACCCGCTGCCGCCGAGCTTGTTGACCATCGGCACGAATTCGGGCCCGGCGATCTCGTTGACTTCATCGAAGTGGCAGCACACCTTCGGCAGGGAAATCTTGCCCTCCGGATGGTGCGGGTCGAGCCCGGTCTTGTAGAGCTTGCCGCCCACGCTCACCAGGTCCGAGAGCATCGAGTTGCCAACGGCAGCCGAGACAACGGAATCGGAGAGCGCATCCAGGCCCGCATAAACGATGCCACCCTGGCGCATCACCGTCATCCAGTCGAAGATGGGCCTGTCGTCATCGGGATCGAGGTAGTCCGGGCTGATGAGCTTGCCCACCTGGCCGGAGATCAGCTTTTCGAGGAAAGGACCGAGCGAGGCGATGATCTTTTCGTAGAAAGAGCGGTCATACGAAACAGCGCCCAGCAGACCCAGCAGCACGTTGTCGGTAGCCTTGGATTCCCGGATCCAGACCGCCATGGCAATCACTTCTGGCGCCCGGTTCTGCAGTGTTTTATCGACACCTTGCAGCTTCTTGGACTCGGCCAAGGCCTTGAGCACTTCAATCTTGTCCTTGAAGTCCACAAATCGCTGGTGGTTGATGGCCTGATTCGCGTAGTACCAGGTCACGTACTCCAGGAACAGCGGCTCAATGCCGGTGACATCGTGCAGCAGGGTTTCGTAGGTCGGAATGCGCCCGAGGGCCACCTGCGCCTGCGCGACGATGTTGGTGAACCGCCAGCTGAACTCCTTGAATGCCGCGCTGTTGCCAGATGAGGGCAGGGCGTTGGTGGCGCGCGTGGCGACTTCCGTGATCCGGCTGAAACTGCCGATGCCGTTGTAGCGGGCGGAGATTTCCGGGTAGCCGAGGTGGAACAGATAGAGCTGCTCTAGCCGGCCAGCGCGTCGGGCTTCGGCCTGCACGCGCAGCATCAGGTCCGCGTCGCCCTTGGGGTCGATGATGATCACGACGTGGCCGGCGTGGATATCCTGCGTGGCGAGCATCTCCAAGAGGCGCGTCTTGCCCACGCGGGTCGTGCCCATCACCACCATGTGGCCGTTGCGGCTGCTCTGGCGCATCTTGACCGGCCGCTCATCGATGGAGCCGACGCCGTGCAGTACCGGCGAGCCACCCAGATCGGGGTAGGGCTTGAACGGGTTGAGCCAATGGTCGAAGCCGGTGAGGCGCTTGAGCAACCGCGAGTTGCCCTCTTGCACCTTGGCTCCCCAATTGCGCAGCGCAATCTCGCGGGCACTCTGCGTGACATAGGGCTTTGCATCGGGTCGGCGCGCTTCATGCACGCGCTGCGTGTGCTGCTGTGTCCAGGCAAAACCCTCGCCGAGATAGAACTCGCCGGGCCCGACCGGAATCTTGTGCGGAGCGATGCGCGTGACCGGGTAATACTTGAGGTTGTGGTGGTAGCGCACGATGCGCAGGCCTTCGCGCAGCCGCGTCCAGCCGGCGTAGCCGGCAATGGCCGCAACCACCAGGGCCATGTGCCAGGGCATCATCAGCGCCCAGGGCGTCAGCACCGCGATGGCCGCAACCACCAGCAGCACGAAGGCCGAATACCACTCGACCGGTGGGCGCAGCAGGGCCTCGAGTCCGGTTTCCGACCTCATGGCAGGCCCTTCAGGATCTGCTGCACCGTGCCATCACGGCGCAGCAGCACCGGATAGACGCTGCTGCCCGCACGCAGCAGCTGCTGCTCCAGCCAGCGGCTGGTCGCCGGCGCCAATGCCAGCGGCGCCGCCTCAGCCTGCGCAACCTTGAAGGCGGGCTCGTCCTGCGAGGCGACCACCACGCCCCAGGCGCCCAGCTGCTCCAGGCGCTGCTTGTTGTAGCGCAGCCAGAGCAGCGAATCCTCGTCGGTGCCGATCAGGAACACGTCCTGCGTCATCCACTGCGCATCGAACACCTGCAGGCCATCCTGCGGCAGCACACCACGATGCAGGGCCGTGACCAGTGGGAACCGCAGGCCTGGCAGCACGCCGTCCTGGTCATCGCCGGCCACCATGTAGGCCATGTACGGCTCCAGTGGCACAGTGCGGCCGCTGTCATGCAGCTGCGTCAGCACAGCCTGTTGGGCATGGCTGGGCATGGAGAGGAAAAAGACCAGGGGGAGGGCGACGTACCAGCTCATGCGGTCACTCCCAGCAGCTGGCGGGTATCGACGCCCTGCAGGGCGATCTGGCGCACCACTGAACGGGCATAGCGGTTGCCCCTCTCACGGTTGTCCGGGCGCTCGGAGCCGATGTGATAGAGCTTGAAGGCCGTCAGCCAGTCGCGGCGCGCCTGGTAGAGGCCTTGCAGGATCGAGGCGCCCACGCGCAGGTTCGTCCAGTGATCGAGCGCGTCCGACTTGGATGCGAATTTGGCACCATGCCAATGCCAGTTGACCTGCATGGAGCCGCAATCGACATTGGTGATGCCCGTGCGAATGTGACGCTGTAGCGCATCAAGGGCTGCTGCGTGCGAGCGGTATCGCTCGCCACGGCCGCGCACGCACAGCGTCCAGGGGAATGGCAGCACCCGCTCGCCAAACTTCATGCGGCTCTCTTGCAGTGCCACGCCATACAGCGCCCAGGCCGGCAGGCCATGTTCGGCGGCGACCTGGGCGTAGGCCCAGGGCACCTGGCCTGCGGCAGGCTGCGGCCTGGTCGGATGGGCGCGGACAGGTGTTGACGCGGGCGCAGCTGCAGACTGACCCAGCGGCACGATGCGCTTGTAGGTGCCCTGCGGCAGGATCATGCGGGTCTGGCCGACTGGCGAGCTTGCGCTCACACTGGACCAGCCACCGGAGAGCATGACCGCTGTTGCAATGAGCAAGTTGCGCCGCTGCATCCACTCACCTCCGCTGCAGCTGTTCAATGGCACGCCGGCCGGCGTTGCGATCGGCCTGCGAGGCCTGCACAGGCACGCGTGCGCGCTGCGCCTGCGGGTCGATCACCTTGTCTCGCGGGACATTGAGCATGTCCGCCGCCGTGGTCGACGCCTCGACAGGGGGCATGGCCGAGAAATCGACCATGGGGGAATTCGGATAGAGGCGCTGCATGGCGCCCTGGAACTCGCGTTCCCAGGCCAGCGATCGCTCGACGTCTTCGCGCAGCGCCTTGGCGAACTTCTCGGCGTACTTGCGGCGCTCGTCGGCGCTGCGCGCATGGATGCCCAGCACCTCGACCGGCGAGATGTTCTCGACCGAGAATGCGGCACGCGGCCCCTGCATCAGCAGCTTGGCGCGGCGCATCTCGTCGGTCGAGAGTCCCCAAAACTGCGCCTGCAACTGGTCCAGGTCGTCGAGCTGGATGGCGCCGGCCTGCGTGGCCGCCTGTTGGCGTGCCCCGATCTCGGTGGCGGCGATGGGCTTGTTGCCCACCTGCTGCGACCAGGCTGCGGTGGTGGTCCAGAGCACGACCAGGACGGCGGCGCGGATTTCTGTGGTCAAACGCATTGCCTGCCTCACTGCACTTTGCGCAGGATCTGCGGCTTGCCGCCGACCAGGAACACGGCGGTCTGCGTGACGGGATCCGCCGACTGCAGCGTGATGCCACGCGTCGAATCGCCGACCTGCAGCACGCGGTAGCCGAGCGACGTATCGGTGGTGCCGACCACCACCGAAGGCTGGCCGTTCCACATGTCGATCGAGACGAGCTTGACTTGCGGCTCGGCAGGCTCCGGCGCCCTGGCGACCGCCTCGCGGCGCGGCTGCTGCCTGGGTGCGGCAGGTCGGCTCACGATGGCCCGCTTGGCAGCAGGCGCTGCTGCGGATGCTGATGAACTCGAAGCGATGAAATGCTGAACATCCAGCGTGGCCTGGCCGTCCTCTTGCCGAAGCAGACCGGCTTTGACAAGTCCAGCTTCGAGCGTTGCGTTCCAGCTTTGTTGCTGCGCCAGGGCACTTTGCAATGCCATGACCTGCTGCTCCAGCGCCTGCAGCTGCTGGGCGGATGCAGGGATCGATGAACCTGCGCTGCGGGCATCTCCCGCAGCGACATGGTCGATGACGCCAATGTCGTGGGTCAGGGCCTCATCATCATCCTCATAGGAGGCTGGGGGGCTTTCAAGAGCCAAGGTCTGATCCAGCTCGCCTGCGCCGACGACGCCCAGGTCAGCTGGAAGCGGCTCGAAACTGCTGGCGAGTTCAGGCTGTGGCACCACAGGAGGGGCTGCAAGCCCCTGGTCACGCAGAGCCAGCCATGCCGATGCGCCACCAGCGATAGCAATCGCAATGACTGAGCCAATGACCATCTTCTTGAGCGAGAAAGGCAGACCAGCCAGAGCGCTGCGCTTGCTCGCCTGTCCCTCGGACGATGCATCACGCGCCTCATCAGCAGGTTCTGCCGCCGCGCCTTCCAAAAAATCCACTTCAGGCAGCGGATCGACTGTTGCATCCGATTGAGCCTTGCGCGCCGCCTCGTCTTCAATGGCTTGCTGCGCCACCACTGGCTCTTGCTGTTGATCTTCCTGTTGCATGGCTGGACCTCGGATAACTGCCCGCCGCTGCTGCGCTTCGACACGGGCCAACGGTGGGAACACAGCCCACCACCAATGCCTGCCAGTGTTGCAATCAGAGAAAACTGTCTCAAGCCGAAACCCCGCCGCACGTGCAAGCGGGTTTCGGCTTGACAAAGCCATTCAAATCCTATAAGTCAAAATGCGATTAGGCATACAGAGCAGGAAGACACCATGGACATGAGCCCCATAAATCACTATCAGAACGCCAGTTTCCTGAGAGAGTTGGCCGAGAGGCTGTCGCAGATATCCCCGCAAGATCATGGTCCTGAGCGTGTCGAATTGCTGCTGCGCTTGGCAAATCAGGAGTTGGCTCACGGTGAGTACGACGAGTGGGTACGGGCAAAAGTCGAAGCAGTGCGCACGGACATCCGACCAGGCATGAGTACCGATGAGCTCCGCATGTTGCTGCAGGACCACTTTCGCAATCAGCCAGGCGCACCATCCAATCCTACGCACCTTGCGGAGGTTACGAAGCCTTCGCATAATGGATAGGAATCCATCCGTCTACTCGGATTCATATCAATCTGTCGATGGATATTTATCTATCTGTTGCACAGATGATATTTAATATGTCCATCGGATTGAATTGCATCTGCTGATAGGATATAATTGAATCCGCGTAGTCGGACGAATATTGATCTGACTACTTGCTAAGGGAGAATGACCCATGCAGATCCGCGAACAAGGCCGCAAAATCCAGTTCATCCGCTCGACCTATGACCCCGGGCACAAGCGTTCATCGGGCAAGGTGGTTGCGACCTGCCTCAAGTACATGACGTCATTGCCTGCGGCAGAAGCCGAGAAGCTCACGGAGGAAGAACGCACGCAGGCAGAGGAGTTCTTCAAGCAAAGAGAGCAGGAGCAGACTGAGTTCCGAAGGCGCTACAGCACGGATGGCTTGCCGTTCAGCCTGCAGCAGGTCGTGCAGCACATCGCTGATGGCGGCGAGATTTCCCCCGTCCAAGCCGAGAAAATGTGGCAGGGCATGGCCGCATTGCAGAAGGCGTTGAAGAAGGCAGGCCACGCCAAGCCTGTACGACCAAAGAAGGTGAAAGCCGCTTCATCACTCAAAGCGTAATGCGCTGATATCGCTTGTGATTTCGAAGATCGACGGAGCTGCCGCGATGGTATGTTTTTCCATACTATATGTTTTTCCGTACCATCCGTGTGACCCAAATGGGCAAGCCGGGGGCGGCTTGGAACAGGCACAAAAAAGACTGACCTACCCGGAAATTTCCTACCAATCGGAATTAGAGACGCAGGCCATGGTTGTTAAATCATTGGTCAGTGTTCCTACGAACTGTCATGGGGTCAGGTAATTCAGGCTGGAATGTGGCCGAACATCATTGTAGTGATGTCGCCAGTCCTCAATGATGACCCTCGCTTCAAGCCGGTTTCGAAACCGCTCCATGGACAGGCATTCATCCCGGAATTTGCCGTTGAAGCTCTCATTGGTACCGTTCTGCAGGGCTTGCCGGGTTCGATCAACACCGTCTCCAGCCTCTCCTGCACCGCCCACTGCAATAGCTGGGCGCTGACGAACTCGGGGCCATTGTCGCTGCGCAGATATTTCGGCGCACCACGCAGGCTGACCAGGCAACTGAGTACGTCGATCACCCGCTTGGCACGGATACTGCCTGCCACATCAATGGCCAGGCATTACCGCGTGTATTCATCGACCACGGTCAGGCATTTCAGTGTCTGGCCATTGGCACAGGCATCATAGACAAAGTCATAGCTCCACACGCTGTTCCTGCCTCTCGGCAGGCACGGCCTGGGCTGCGATGAGACCACACCTCCAGAGGACGTTTGCGTTTGGCAGGCACCTCTTGAACAAGATTTTCATCTGGCTCATAATTTGGATCTGCTGCTTTGGTGATTCTAACGCCTGAGTTAAGCCGCGCCGCAAAGCGGCGTCGGCTTGAATGAATTGTTAGAGCGCACTAGCCGACTCAACTGCTGTCTCATACTGAATAGCCTCAAATACAAATGGACCAACCGTTTCTAATAGGCGAGGGTTCTCATAGCCGTTCTCGTAGGCGAAGTCTCCCCACGTGTATGTCCTTTGATCCCGACTTACCTTAACACTGTAGGCACCGCAGCCAATATCGCCGCACTCTGGGCATATGTAAAGAAGTACTCTTCCGGAGTCAGATTCAGGCGCGCCCTGCAGCGTCAATTGCCTGGCAACATCTGCTTGGGACTCTGGGTAGCCTCGGACAAGAGCGCCCATAAAATCCCCATGGCCGCCATGTTGTTTGACAATGGTGCGGAGAAGAGACTCCCCGTCAATGTGGAAATCAGCGGATGTTCTCGCGGTCGTCGACGTGCTGCCGGTAGACCCTGGGCGGACAAGAAGTTTGTATGAGAGCTCGTTTAGCATCCGGGTGCGCTCTAACGCCTGAGTTAAGCCGCGCTGCGAAGCGGCTTCGGCTTGAATGAATTGTTAGCCTTCTGACTATGCCTTGTCCCGCTTGTCGACGGCTTGAATTGCGCCAGAAGGAAGCCCGTCGTAGAAGGACTCTATTTCTTTCGGCTCGGTGATCATCTTGTTTGCAATGAAGTTGATTAGCTCGAAGAGCTTAAGAACCCTTTGAGGTTCTTCCGAAAGATCGATTTCTCCTGGATGAACGGCGTTGTTCCCAGTGATTCTGAGGGCGTCGAGAGATTTCTGCACGAGCGGATTGAGGCCCTTCTTGACGAGGCTTTTGATGTCGTCGTTGATGTTCTTGCCTTCTTCCCCCAGCTGAACACACAACTTCTGTAAAGCAAGCCTCAAAAGTGCGGCGGCAGCCCTAGGGGAATCTGCAAGAACACTTGCAGCCTCGTGGTAGTCGGCCTGGATGGATTCTGAAAGGTCTTGGTTTGGTGGGGCAGCGATGGTCTTCTTTGGGTAGATCATGTTCTGACCATGCCAGAAAGCGACCTGACTGCAATGCTGGCATTTTGTAACAATCCAATCCTTTGGCAGGACCTCATTGAACATGGATTGTGAGGCAACCTCGCTACGCCAATTGAACTGCGTCAAGGTCAATAGATGTGCATAGAATTGCTTCGCATAAACGTTGCAGTAAGGGCAGTGATATTCACCCTTTCCAAGGGCAGGAGGGAAGTGCTCGAACGGCATGACTATGTCCCCAAGAAGGCTAACGACTAAGGTAAGCGGCTTGCGTAGCAAGTCCGCTTGAGCGCAATGTTAGGCGTTGCCATAAGCGATCTATGGGCGCAACCTTTTGTAGCTGTCATCGCCAATAGTGACTGCACTTGAAGAAGCTTTCATGAGGCCAACCGAATGCTCGCAATCAACTAGGTTGTTATAGCTTTCCGAGCTTACGGCGATGGTCTTGCCGTTGGTCGCCACGTAACGCCAGCGCCACTCACTTGCGTTGTCTTTGTAGACATAGAAATACGCGATTGAAGCCACTTACTCTCCTTATGTTTAGGCCTAACGCCTGAATTAAGCCGCGCCGCGAAGCGGCGTCGGCTTGAATGAATTGTTAGGCGCGCTACTCATAGCCTTGCCCCGCCCATAAAAATAAAGCGAATAAGTACCAAGGATTGCTTGGCTTGGGCCCTGGTCGTTCGCCAAAATCTGAATCCTCCGCCCATGATACCGCGGCCTCCAGGAAGTCAGTGATGGTGTGGTTGGCCCAGTCTCCACGGAATCCGTCAATAGTCAATGGGAACCGATCCGCGGATTGTCTATCCGCAACCAGCAGTTTGACGAAATGGACGAACGAGGACTCATCCGATACTGAATTTAGGGAATTGAATAGCCGATCCTGTTCCATGCGTGCCTAACGCCTGAATTAAGCCGCGCCGCGAAGCGGCGTCGGCTTGAATGAATTGTTAGGCGCGCTACTCATAGCCTTGCCCCGCCCATAAAAATAAAGCGAATAAGTACCAAGGATTGCTTGGCTTGGGCCCTGGTCGTTCGCCAAAATCTGAATCCTCCGCCCATGATACCGCGGCCTCCAGGAAGTCAGTGATGGTGTGGTTGGCCCAGTCTCCACGGAATCCGTCAATAGTCAATGGGAACCGATCCGCGGATTGTCTATCCGCAACCAGCAGTTTGACGAAATGGACGAACGAGGACTCATCCGATACTGAATTTAGGGAATTGAATAGCCGATCCTGTTCCATGCGTGCCTAACTATATTTAGGCCGCCCAGCTCAAGCACAGTCAGGCGGCCTATCCAATCCGATCCGACCTATCTTCCCTCTGCCGATGCTTGCCTTTGATGATTTAGGCCGCCTAAAATTCTGCGGATGGATAGGTCACAAAATGTTTCGTCGGCGCCATTGTCGCAAGCGGGGGCAAGGCCCGTCAAGTTGCTTGATCAGGTGCGGGCGGCTATCCGGGTGCGTCACCACTCCATTTGCACCGAAGATGCCTCCTTGTTCTGCCACAGCAGTGGTGAAGACTTCTCTGCCGTCAAGTCCTTGCCTCATGAAACCGCAAGCCGGGGGCGGCTTGCAACAGGCAAAGGCCTCTCTACGGGAGTAGTGGCCCAATCCAAAGGGCGCGGCAGCTCCTCATTCTTCGGTCGCTGCCGCAAAGGGCTTACTGGTAGGGGAAACAGCCGCTAAGGGGTTACCGGCGCAGCGCAGCGCCGGGAGGCGCTGCGCTGCGCGTAAGGGCCTGGCGCATCCTCATGCGGGCATTTAACAGAATTTGCCGCAGCGAGCAAGCCGAAACCCTCTCAAACGTGTCGCAGGAAATCGGCATGACGAATCGTGACGCAGCCCATAACCTGCGGAGCATGAGCCAGAAGTTTCCCTGTCCACCATCGTTGACGCAGCAATTCGAGCCCCTGACCAATGCCGAACCTGGCTCAGGGCAGCGTGATCGTCTCGACCAGGCTCATGCCATCTTCGTGATCGTCGAATCGCTGCGCAGCCTTGGCCTGGCCGCCTGGTCACCCACCTTGCTGACCTGGCTGGGCCGATTCGATGGCTTGAACCAGTACCTGAGAGAAGACGCCCATCCATTGCTCTGTGTGCGTCAGGTACTGCTGTGCCATGTCGCCGATCTTGGGAAAGGATTGGTGGTGAAAGGGCCTCTGGCTACCGAGCTGCTGCGGCAGCAAATCATTGACGACCTGGTCGAACAAGACTTCGTCCATCACCGCTGCTACTGGAGCGCCAGGCCGCCCCGGCCGCGCCTGGAATTCAATCCGCTGGAGCAAACCTGGCTGGAATTCGTCGCCCTGGGCCAGGTGGCCGAGGATCTGTGCGTCTGGCGCCCCGAACGCGGCAATCCACTCCTGGCCGAGCGCAGCCGCGTGCTGCTGATGAAGTCGTGAATCTGGAGCAGGGCGGCGAATAAGGAATCCAAAGCTGTATCAGGTGAAATCGCATGGCAGATCAAATTCTCGTTGGAACCGATATTTGCATCAAGTTCAATGGCAAGACCTTCATGACAAGCACAGTCAAGGGTAAACGTGCGTCGTCGAATTGCCTGCCATCCATTGCTGCATCACGCCTGGGCTACAAGTTGTTTGGCGACCAATACAGCCACGCCCAAATGTGCATCACACCCGACAACTCGCCAGGCTGCAGCTTCTGGACACTGTATCAATGGGCAGACGTGAATTACGTGAATGGACAGAAATCATGACTGACGCAGCGACCGAAGCCATCAAATATGCTGTATCGATAGATTCGGGAATTGAATACCTGCGTTGCTGGCTGCATGGTGAATTTGAAGCATGCCGAAACGAATGGCCGGATGCGCCGATCAGCTGCTACATCGGCAGCGATCCCGACATGCCCGCAACACAGGCGGATGCCGACTTCGAGGTCATTGCGACACTGGTCGATGTCTGGAGTGGTAGCACTTTCTCAGCTGAGCGCGACCGTCAGGCCTTCTCCAAGGCCTCCATTCGCGTGCTGGGTTTCGAGCTGCCTGCAGGATGGACCGGCAAATCCAGAACCAGGACGCTGGGCCAGGATCACTGGCTTGAGTGTCAAGTTCAGAAAGACGGGAAGATCGATTATGTGTCATTGCATTCGTATTCCGAGCATGAAGCAGCGCTGCAGATGATGTATCGGCTCAATCGGATTCATGGCAAGTCTTCTTTGTATTGTGGCAATTATTAATGAGGTTCAGTGATATGGATGATGCAATTCGCAGTCTTTTATCCGTTGTGGCAGGCTTGTTTTTACTGCTTGCCTTTGAAATCTACGATGCCAATTCAGCCTGCAGTCGTGGTGGTAAGCGATATTCGATATTTGCACCATCGGAAAAGGTGAACTGCGTGAATCCTGATACTCAACAAGACAATCAGCAAGCATCACCAAAACCCGCGAATGCATCATGAAATCCATCACCGCGCGGCTGCTGTCCATGATGCCCTGGAGCAAGGGCAAGCCAGTGGGGCCTGTTCCAGCAGCGGCGCCGGCGGCCGCACCGCAGAATGAGGACGAGGACGCGCTCAAGGTCGAGATCGCCGGCAGCCGGGCAGGGTGGCTGCGCGTCCTAGACGCCGACGAGCTGCTGCGCCACGTCCATGCGCGCAAAGTCCTCAAGAAGATCTGGCTGCAATCGAGACAGTCCGAAGCCGTCTTTCGCCGCGACTTTCTGCCGGCACTGCGCGCCTATGCCGAGTTCGTGCAGCTGATGCCGGCGTCGGAGGCGCATCACCACGCGCACGTCGGCGGGCTACTCTCGCACACGCTGGAGATGGTCCTTGCAGCGCTGACCTGGCGAAACGGCCATCTGCTGCCCGAGGGCGAGGTGATCGAGGTCATCGATACGCAACGCGATCACTGGACCTATGTCGTGTTCTTCGCGGCGCTGCTGCACGACGTGGCCAAGCCCATGACCGATCTGCGCATCTCCTGGCGCACGCGCAACATGGCCACGCCTCTACGCTGGGCGCCTCTGGCCGGCAACCTCAAGCAAGTGGCCGGCCACGCCAGCACCACAGGCGCCGAGTACCTGGTCGATTTCACGCCCAAGGCCGCCCGCGACTACTCGGCCCACTCCAGAATGGCCCAGCTGCTGCTGCCGGCCATAGCGCCGTCCTCGGCCATGGCGTTCCTCTCGACACAGCCGCGTGCGCTCGATGCGCTCAACCTCTATCTCTCGGGCCAGGACAAGGGCAGCCTGGTCGCCCAGCTGGTGCGCCGAGCCGACGCCTTGTCGGCGAGGCGGGCACTGCAGAGCGGCAGCCAGGCGCGCTTTGCCACTGCCAAGGCCGTGCCGCTCATCGATCTGCTGATGCAGGCCATTGGCGCAATGCTGCGCGGCGGCACCAGCCTGCCGCTCAATCGCAGCGGCGCGGCCGGCTGGGTCCATGACGGCGCGATCTGGTTCGTCGCCAAGCGTCTGGCGGACGCGACCCGCGACTGGATTCAGAAGAATGAGCCCGATCAGACCGTGCCGGGTGAGACCAAGAACGATCGCCTGTTCGACACCTGGCAGGACTATGGCCTCATCGAGCGCAATCCGCACTCGGGCCAGGCCATCTGGCATGTCGCCGTGCATGGCCAGGCCGCAGACGGCCAGGAGCAGGGCGCTTACACGCATTCGCTCTCGATGCTCAAGTTCCCTCTTGCAAAAGTGTTCGCGGATCCCGAGCACTACCCGGAGCCGATGCAGGGCTACATCGAGGTCAAGGAATCCAAGGATGCGGCATCCGTCCAGGAAGAGCCAGATCCTGCAGGCGCTGCAGCAACGGCTGACGATGGTGTCCTGAACACTGAACCAGGTCATGCCGAAGTCAGCACACAAGCCAGCACACAGAAGGCTGAATCAGGTTCGGGCAAGAAGCGCGAGCATGCGCCAGTTTCCAAACCTTCCGTGAAGGAGCCGAGTTTCAACAAGGCCGCAGCCGTGCGCGAGCCGGCCTTCAACAAGCCCAAGCCTGCAGCAGGCAAACCCACGGCAAACAAAGCTGCAGCAGTTTCTGGTTCGGGCAAGCATGGAGCAGCGGAACGTCAGCCGGCTGAACCTGTTGCAACCCGCAAGGCCAACCGGGTCAGTGCCGAGGATGCGGCAGACCTGCTGGACGCACCGGTGTTCGAGGAGGCGATGGTGACGGCCAGAACGGCACCGGCGAAGCCGCCCGCAGCTGCGGCGAGGCCTGGCCAGCATGAGGATGCAACAACTGCGCCGAAGGCCAATCATCACGAAACTGGCGCAGCTGCAGCGGCTGCACATGCCGCGTCGATGCCGCCCGCGCCACGCTTGCAGCCGCTGCAGCCCTTGGCGCCGCTCAAGCCGCTGCAGCCGCGTAAAACCTTGCCAGGCGTGGTGCTGGGCAAACCGGCGCCAGTGACCGCACGCAGCAGTGCGGCCGTCGATCCGGAGCCAGCCGCAAGACCTGGTTGCGATCACGAAACTGCGCCAATTTCCTCGGATGCCTCCGGCGAAGCCGCTGAAGCCACATTGGGGCCGGAGCCCGTCATTCTGCGGCCCAAACTGCCAAAGATTCCCGGAGCGGCCGCAACCACGCCGCCCGAGCCCTCGCAGCTGGCTCTCGACTTCATCGAATGGTTGCAGCAGTCGCTGGTGGACCGCGAGATCAAGTACAACGAGACCGGAGCGGCCGTGCATTTCGTGCCGCAAGGCATGGCGCTGGTCTCGCCGCTGATCTTCAAGCTGTACGCCGGCACGCTCACGCCCGAGGCCCACAAGATCCCGGAGCTGGCCACGCAGGTGCAGCGAGCGGTCATCAAGGCTGCCTGGCACTTGCCGGGTCCGAACAAGACCAACATCGTGCGCTTTGCGATCAAGCGTGGCGAGCAGGTCGTCAGCCACTTGTCGACCGTGGTGTTGGTCGAGCCGGGACGTTTCGTGCAGCCGGTGCCGCCGAGCAATCCGGTGCTGGAGCTGGTGTAGCGGGCCGTGCTGTGCATTGACACCGTAACAAGCTGTGGTACATTCGCGTCGTGTGTCAACGGAGTCTTTGTTCTTAACTTGTTGATTTCTTTGAACTGAGAAGATGTCAATCTGCATCAGTATCTGGTAAAAAATGAATGCGGGGATCCCCCGCTTTTTGAAAGTCTCATTTACTAGATACGATGTATATTATGTTAAATAAAATATGTCGTTCACTGTGAACGACATGTCTTGCGCTGATGAAGTACTTCTCAGCAGTACATTCCTGCTGTCCGATAATTGCTGTATGCCTGAATCGAACTCCACTCCCAAAGCTCCTCACCCGGCAGAACAGCAACGTCTGCCACAGCGTGTTCGCCATGAACTGCGTTTCCGTCAATTGACCGTGCTGGCGCGTGAGCAGTTGTCGCCACATGTGGTGCGCATCATATGCAGCGGCGACGCACTGGGCGACTTCTCAAGTCCGGGCTTTGATGATCACTGCAAACTGGTGTTTCCCGATCCTGAGACAGGTCAGTTGATTCTGCCTGCCATCACGTCGGAAGGTGTAGTCTGGCCTGATGGTCCCCGTCCTGCGGCCAGGGACTACACCCCGCACCACCATGACCCCCGGCAGGGCCTGCTGGCATTCGACTTCGCCTTGCACGATGCGGGCCCGGCCACCACCTGGGCATTGCGCGCCAAGCCGGGTGATGCATTGGGAGTGGGCGGCCCACGAGGGTCTTTGCTGATTCCAACCTGTTTTGACTGGCATCTGCTGGCGGGAGATGAAACGGCCTTGCCTGCCATCGGGCGGCGTCTGCGGGAACTGCCGCCAGATGCGCGGGCTCAGGTTTTCATCCTGGTCGATAGCTCCGCCGATGAACAATCGCTGCCCTGCCCCTCCCATGCCCGTATCCACTGGATACATCGCCGCAGCGGGAATTCATCGCTGCTGAGTGCCATTGAACAGGCAGCGTTTCCAGATGGCGATTTCCATGCCTGGGTCGCATGTGAAGCCGCCGAAGCCAAGGCGATCCGTACCCATCTCATCGAGGCGCGAGGCGCCAATCCAAAATGGCTGCGTGCTGCGGCCTACTGGCGCCGAGGCAGTGCCGCGGCGCACGAGACATACGAGTAACCAGGCAGCCACCTCGCGGAGTTGGCCACGGCGCAACTTGAAGGATTTCAGGCCTGCTTGCGCCATGCACAGGCGTAGAACCCATCGGTATTGCTGCGGTGCGGCAGCAATTGCAAGGCGTTGTCTGCCACGGCGAATGCCTCCAGGCGATGTTTTTTCAGCAGCGGTTGCCAGTCCAGCGGTTCGAGATCGGGTTGCTCGGACGCAAACTGGGCGCGCACGACCGAGTTCTCGGCATCGAGCAGGCTGCAAGTGGCATAGATGAGCTGCCCGCCAGGCTTGAGCAGCCGGCAAGCCTGTTGCAGGATGGCCAACTGCGCAGCCTGCAGGCTGGCAACATCATTCGGCCCGGTGCGCCAGGCCAGATCGGGATGGCGACGCAGTGTGCCGAGGCCGGAGCACGGTGCGTCGACCAGCACACGGTCGACTTTGCCGGCCAGGCGCTGCAGGCGTTCGTCCCGTTCGCCTTGCAAGGCCATCGTATGCACATTGAGCAAGCCGCTGCGCTGCAGGCGCGGCTGCAACCCCGCAAGCCGATGCGCCGAGTTATCAAAGGCATAAAGTCTGCCGGTGTTGCGCATCATCGCGCCCAGAGCCAAAGTCTTGCCGCCCGCGCCGGCGCAGAAATCCACCACGGTCTCGTTGCGCCGGGCATCGCTCAGCAGCGCCAGCAATTGGGATCCTTCATCCTGTACTTCGATCAACCCGTCCTGAAACGGTGCACTGCGCTGCAGCGAAGGTTTGTCGTCGAAGCGCAGGCCCCACGGTGAATATGGTGTCGACTGACATGACAGACCTATCGCTGCCAGTTGCTGCTGCACGGCGCTGCGCTTGGCGCGCAGGATGTTGACGCGCACGTCCAACGGCGCCGGCTGGCGCAACGCGGCGATGAGCGTCCAGAATGTGTCCCGGCCCCATTGCCCCGCCAAGGTGTCTGCCAGCCAGTCCGGCAGATTGTGCTGGCAGGCTTCGGGCAGGCCATCGGACATTTGCGCGGTGCAGGCGTCCAACCAATCGGTATCGCCGCCATCGGTGCTCAGCGCGCGGGCGCGCTGGACGATCTGCAGTGCCGATGCGCCTGGCAAAGGTACGGGTGCCGCGCCGCCGGCCTGCAGGGCGAGACCCAGCAATGCGAGGCGCCGCATGCGGGCCTCGCGGGGCATCGGCTGTTCGCCCTGCGCGAGCCAATGCAGCGCCAATCGCCATGCGCGCAGCAGCGCGTAGACGGCGTCACCGAGCAGTTGCCGGTCGCGCCCGCCCAACTGGCGGTGCTCGCGCATGAACTGCGCAAGGGTCGCGTCAGCCGGTGCGTCGAAGCGCAGTACCGGCTCCAGCGCCTGGGCAAGCACGGCGATCAAGTAACGGGCTTCGCCGGTTCTTCGCACGGCTGCAGTGGCCGTCGCGGTACCGGATGTCGTGCGGCTGCCCGTCATGCTGCCTCATCCTTCGCTTCGGCCCATGCCGGCACCGTCAGAGCCGGCAGCACGCGGCTGATGGCACGGGGGTATAGCACATGTTCCTGGGTTTGCACCCGCGCCGCCAGGCTGGGTGCCGTGTCGTCATCGAAAATCGGCACCACAACCTGATCGACGATGGGGCCACCATCGAGCGCCTCGGTCACCCAGTGCACACTGGCACCCGCAAAGCGGCAGCCAGCCTCGATGGCACGCTGGTGGGTGTGCAGGCCGGGAAAGGCAGGCAACAGGGATGGGTGGATATTGAGCATGCGGCCGGCAAAGCGTGCCACGAACGGAGCCGTCAGCACGCGCATGAATCCGGCCAGCACCACCAGGGTCGGTTGGTGGGCGTCAACGGCATCGGCCAGTGCCGCATCGAAGGCCTCGCGCGAATCAAAGGTCCTGTGGTCCACCACCGCCGTGGCAATGCCATGCTGCCAGGCCCATTGCAAACCCGGAGCATCCGGGCGATTGCTGATCACGGCGCCAATGCGGGCGCCGAATTGGCTTGCCCAGTCCTGCCGCTGGGCGGCCTCGGCAATGGCTGCCATGTTCGAGCCGGCGCCGGAAATCAAGATGACGATGTTTTTCATGGAGGCGCTATTGTCGCATCGAACGTCTGCGACCCCGCCGCAGGCTGTGCGCCAGTCGCCGACTCGACATGCCCTCCTCCAGGCGGCATGGTACAAAGCCGCCACGCGTCGCACCGGGGCTGCCAGGCTGCCAGTGCCGCCGCTATCACATCATGACATGAGGAGACACACCATGGACTTGGCCTTTACGCCTGAGGAACAGGCGTTTCGTGAAGAAGTGCGCCAATGGGTACGCGCCCATCTGCCTGCGGAACTGGCGAACAAGGTGCGCAACAACCTGCGCCTGAGCCGCGACGACCTGCAGGGCTGGGCCAAGATTCTGGGCAAGAAAGGCTGGCTGGCCTATGGCTGGCCCAAGGAGTTCGGGGGCCCTGGCTGGAATGCCGTTCAGCGCCATCTGTTCGAGGAGGAGTGTGCGATGGCTGGCGCGCCGCGCATCATCCCGTTCGGCCCGGTGATGGTCGCGCCCGTCATCATGGCCTATGGTTCACCCGAGCAGCAAAAACGCTTTCTGCCAGGCATTGCCAGTGGCGAAGTCTGGTGGAGCCAGGGCTACAGCGAGCCCGGCGCGGGCTCGGACCTGGCCTCGCTCAAGACCCGTGCCGAACGGGTGGGCGACAAGTACATTGTCAACGGCCAGAAGACCTGGACCACCTTGGGCCAGTATGGCGACTGGATCTTCTGTCTGGTACGCACCAGCAGCGAGGGCAAGCCGCAGGCCGGCATCTCGTTCCTGCTGATCGACATGCAGTCGCCCGGCGTGACGGTGCGTCCGATCAAGTTGCTCGATGGCGAGTGCGAAGTCAACGAGGTCTTCTTCGACAACGTCGAAGTGCCGGCCGAGAACCTGATCGGCGAGGAGAACAAGGGCTGGACCTACGCCAAGCACCTGCTCAGCCATGAGCGTACCAACATCGCCGACGTCAACCGCTCCAAACGCGAGCTCGAACGCCTCAAGCGCATCGCCCGGCGCGAAGGCGTCTGGGAGGACAACCGCTTCCGCGACGAAATCGCCAAACTCGAGATCGATGTCGTCGCTCTCGAGATGCTGGTGCTGCGCGTGCTCTCGGCCATGACCTCGGGCCGCAATCCGCTGGAGATCGCCGGCCTGCTCAAGATCCGCGGCAGCGAAATCCAGCAGCGCTACAGCGAACTGATGATGCTCGCGGCCGGCCCCTTCAGCCTGCCCTTCATCGAAGAGGCCATGGAGTCAGGCTGGCAAGGCGATTTTCCGGGCGGCCAGGCCACCGATTCGGTGTTGGCGTCCAACTACTTCAACTACCGCAAGACCACCATCTACGGTGGCTCCAACGAAGTGCAGCGCAACATCGTGGCGCAAACCGTGCTGGGCTGACGCGCCCTGCCGAGACCACCCGGAGACAGCAACATGGATTTCAATTTCACCGAAGAACAGGAACAACTGCGCGACGCCGTGCGCAAATGGGTCGAGCGTGGCTACACCTTCGAGCGTCGGCGCGGCATCGTCGACGCTGGCGGTTTCGAGCGCAGTGTCTGGGCCGAGTTCGCCGAACTCGGCCTCACCGGCCTGACCATCGAGGAAGGCGATGGCGGCCTGGGCATGGGCCCGATCGAGGCCATGATCGTGCTCGAGGAGCTCGGTCGCGGTCTGGTGCTCGAGCCGCTCGAGCAGGCCTTCATCAGTGGCCGGCTGCTCGGCCACTATGGCGAAGGCAAGCTGCGCAGCGACTGGCTGGCCCGCATTGCCAGTGGCGATGCCGTCGTCGTGCTGGCCCAGCAGGAGCGCCAGGCGCGCTACCGGCTGGACCGCATCGAAACCCAGGCCCAGCCCAATGGCGACGATTACCTCCTGAGCGGTCACAAGAGCCTGGTGCCGGCAGGCGACCAGGCCGACGCCTGGGTCGTGCCGGCCCGCTTCGATGGCGGCGTCGCCCTTTTCCTGGTCGAAGCCGGCACCGATGGTGCGCTGGCCACCGGCTATCTCACGCAGGACGGCAGCCGTGCCGCCGAGCTGCAATTGCGCAACACGCCGGCACGCCTGATCACCGCGCATGGCGAGGCAGCGCTGCAGGAGGCCGTCCAGCTGGGCATCGCCGCCGCCTGCGCCTCGGGCGTGGGCACCATGGACCAGACCCTGGCGCTGACGGCCGACTACCTCAACCAGCGCAAGCAGTTCGGCGTGCCAATCGCCAGCTTCCAATCGCTGCGCCACCGCATTGCCGACATGAAGATGCAGCTGGAACTGGGGCGCTCGATGAGCTATTACGCCTGGCTCAAGCTGGGAGAGTCATCACCCAGCGAGCGGCAGTTGGCCCTCTCGCGCGCCAAATACCAGCTGGGCCAGAGCATGCGCTTCGTCGGCCAGCAATCGGTGCAGTTGCACGGCGGCATCGGTGTCACCGACGAATACATCGGCAGCCATTACTTCAAGCGCCTGACCCAGCTGGAGATTCTCTGGGGCGACAGCCTGCACCACCTCGCCGTCGTCAGCGACAACATGCAGGAGACGGCCGGCGTGTTCGCCTGAAAGCCTGTTCACGATCATTTCAAGGGCCACGCCAGGCACCCTGTCCACAAAGGCGGCATCGCAAGTGCCGCCTTTGTGCTTCCCGCATAATGCGGGCTTCGCCGTTGCCACCGCGCTTTTCCCCCTGATTCATGAAGACTTTTCTCGGCACCTGCCACACCACGCTGGCACCGGCCTGCGCACTGACCATTGGCAACTTCGACGGCGTGCACCGGGGCCACCAGGCCATGCTGGCGCTGCTGCGCAATGAAGCGACCAACCGGGGCCTGGCCAGCTGCGCGCTGACCTTCGAGCCACATCCACGCGACTATTTTGCCGCTGCGCTGCACAAGCGCGGGCTGGCTCCGGCGCGCATCGGCACCGTGCGCGACAAACTCTCCGACCTGGCCAGCCAGCAGATCGACCAGACCGTCATCCTGCCCTTCAATGCGCAATTGGCGGCGCTTTCTCCCGAGGAATTCGTGCGCCAGGTGCTGGTCGATGCGCTGCATGCGCGTTACGTGCTGGTGGGGGACGACTTCCGGTTCGGCAAGAACCGCGCCGGCGATTACGCGCTGCTCGATGCCCTGGGCCGGCACCATGGGTTCGACGTGGCCCGCATGAACAGTTATGAGGTGCATGGCCTGCGCGTCTCCAGCTCCGAGGTCCGCAAGGCCCTGCAGGAAGGTCGCATGCAGGATGCCGCCAAACTGCTGGGACGGCCTTATGCCATCAGCGGCCATGTGCTGCACGGGCGCAAGCTGGGTCGCCAGCTCGGCGCCAGCGCGCCGAATGCGGACGATGGCTTCCGCACCCTCAACCTGCACTTCAAGCACTGGAAGCCCGCGGCCAGCGGCATCTTCGTGGTGCGCGTGCATGGCCTTGCGCCAGCGCCGCTGCCGGGCGTGGCCAACATGGGCATCCGGCCGTCGCTGGACCCGCACGACGTCAATGGCGGCCGCGTGCTGCTGGAGACGCACTGCCTGGAGTGGCCTGCCGAGCTGGGTCGCGATGGCGCCTATGGCAAGGTCATTCGTGTCGAGCTGCTGCACAAGCTGCACGACGAACTCAAGTACCCTTCCCTGCAGGCGCTGACCGAGGGCATTGCCAGAGACTGTGAGGCTGCCCGGAACTGGCTGACGCAGCACGGCGGCTGAACATCCAATCCAGAGGAAAGAATGCAAAAAGGCGTGCTTTCCGGCACGCCTTTTTTTACCTCGGGGCGGGAAAAAACCGCTCCAATGACCGGTCAGCGTGCCAGGCTGGCGTGCATTTCCTGCACCGAGATCACGTCCAGATCGTGCAGCGATTTCATGCCCTCGACGGCGGCTTCGGCGCCGAAGATGGTCGTGAAGGTCGTCACGCGAGCCTGCAATGCCGAGGTGCGGATCGAACGCGAATCGGTGATGGCGTTGCGGCGCTCTTCCACTGTGTTGATGATCAGGTCGATCTCGCCGTTCTTGATCATGTCGACGATGTGCGGGCGGCCTTCGGCCACCTTGTTGACGAGCTGCACCGGGATGCCTGCCGCCTCGATGGCCGCGGCCGTGCCGCGCGTGGCCACCAGATTGAACCCCATGGCGGCCAGTTCGCGCGCCACCGCCACGGCGCGCGACTTGTCGCCGTCGCGCACGGTGAGGAAGGCCGTGCCTTTCTCGGGCAGGCGCGTGCCGGCACCGAGCTGGCTCTTGACGTAGGCTTCGCCAAAGGTCTTGCCCACGCCCATCACCTCGCCGGTGGACTTCATCTCGGGGCCGAGGATGGTGTCCACGCCGGGGAATTTGACGAACGGGAACACGGCCTCCTTGACGCTGAAGTATGGCGGCACCACCTCCTGGGTGACGCCCTGCTGGGCCAGCGTCTCGCCGGCCATGCAGCGTGCCGCCACCTTGGCCAGTTGGATGCCGGTGGCCTTGGAGACGAAGGGCACGGTGCGCGAGGCGCGGGGGTTGACTTCGAGCACGTAGATCACGTCCTTCCTGTCACTGCCTTCGCCCACTTCCTGGATGGCGAACTGCACGTTCATGAGGCCCACGACGTGGAGCGCATTGGCCATCGCCGCGGTCTGGCGCTTGAGCTCATCGACCGTGGCCTGAGACAGGTAGTACGGCGGCAGCGAGCAGGCCGAATCGCCCGAGTGCACGCCGGCCTGCTCGATGTGCTCCATCACGCCGCCGATCAGCACCTGGCCGCTGGCGTCGCGGATGCAGTCCACGTCGCACTCGATGGCGTTCGAGAGGAAGCGGTCGAGCAGCACCGGCGAATCGTTGCTGACCTGCACGGCTTCGCGCATGTAGCGCTCCAGGCCGGCCTGCTCATGCACGATCTCCATTGCACGGCCGCCCAGCACATAGGAGGGACGCACGACCAGCGGATAGCCCAGCGACTGCGCCTTCTCGATGGCTTCGGCCTCGGTGCGGGCGGTGGCGTTGGGCGGCTGGCGCAGACCCAGCTCCTGCAGCAGGTGCTGGAAACGTTCGCGGTCTTCCGCCGCGTCGATCATGTCGGGTGACGTGCCGATGATGGGCACGCCAGCGGCTTCGAGGCCGAGCGCGAGCTTCAGCGGCGTCTGGCCGCCATACTGGACGATCACGCCAGCGGGCTTTTCCAGCTCGGCGATCTCCAGCACGTCTTCCAGCGTCAGGGGCTCGAAATACAGGCGGTCGGAGGTGTCGTAGTCGGTCGAGACGGTCTCCGGGTTGCAGTTGACCATGATGGTCTCGTAGCCATCCTCGCGCATCGCCAGCGCGGCGTGCACGCAGCAGTAGTCGAACTCGATGCCCTGGCCGATGCGGTTGGGCCCGCCGCCGAGCACCATGATCTTCTTCTTGTCCGTCGGCTGCGCCTCGCACTCCTCGTCATAGGTCGAGTACATGTAGGCGGTATTGGTGGCGAACTCGGCCGCGCAAGTGTCCACGCGCTTGTAGACCGGGCGCACGCCCAGCGCGTGGCGCGCCTTGCGCACGGCGTGCTCGTCGGTGTGCAGCAGCTTGGCCAGGCGCCGATCCGAGAAGCCTTTTTGCTTGAGCACGCGGAAGGTGTCCTGGTCGATGGCCGCCAGCGCGCCCTCGCCCTTTTCCTCGTAGATCTTGTCGAGCTGAAGCTCGATCTGCACAATCTCCTCGATCTGGATCAGGAACCACTTGTCGATCTTGGTGATGTTGTGCACCTCGTCGAGCGACCAGCCGGCGGCAAACGCATCGCCCACGTACCAGATGCGCGACGGGCCGGGCTCGCCCAGCTCGCGCTCGAGGATTTCGCGGTCCTGGGTCTTCTCGTTCATGCCGTCCACACCCACTTCCAGGCCGCGCAGCGCCTTCTGAAAGCTCTCCTGGAAGGTGCGGCCCATGGCCATCACCTCGCCAACCGATTTCATCTGCGTGGTCAGGCGATCATCGGCCTGCGGAAACTTCTCGAACGCGAAGCGCGGCACCTTGGTAACCACATAGTCGATGGTCGGCTCGAAGCTGGCCGGCGTGGCGCCACCGGTGATGTCGTTCTTCAGCTCATCGAGCGTGAAGCCGACGGCCAGCTTGGCGGCGATTTTGGCGATCGGAAAGCCCGTGGCCTTCGATGCCAGCGCCGACGAGCGCGAGACGCGCGGATTCATCTCGATGACGATCATGCGGCCATCCTTCGGATTGACCGAGAACTGCACATTGGAGCCGCCGGTGTCCACACCGATCTCACGCAGCACCGCCAGGCTGGCGTCGCGCATGATCTGGTATTCCTTGTCGGTCAGCGTCTGCGCCGGCGCCACGGTGATCGAGTCGCCCGTATGCACGCCCATCGGGTCGAGGTTCTCGATCGAGCAGACGATGATGCAATTGTCCTTCTTGTCGCGCACCACCTCCATCTCGTATTCCTTCCAGCCGAGCAGCGACTCCTCGATCAGCAGCTCGTTGGTCGGCGAGGCTTCCAGGCCGCGCTTGCAGATGGTCTCGAACTCCTCGGCATTGTAGGCGATGCCGCCGCCGGTACCACCCAGCGTGAAGCTGGGGCGGATCACGGTCGGGAAGCCCACACTTTTTTGCACAGCCCAGGCTTCATCCATGCTGTGGGCGATGCCCGAGCGCGCGCTGCCCAGGCCGATGCGCGTCATCGCGTCCTTGAACTTCAGGCGGTCCTCGGCCTTGTCGATGGCCTCGGGCGTGGCGCCGATCAGCTCCACCTTGTACTTGTGCAGGACGCCGTTGCGCCACAGGTCCAACGCGCAGTTGAGCGCCGTCTGGCCGCCCATGGTTGGCAGGATGGCGTCAGGGCGCTCCTTGGCGATGATCTTCTCGACCGTCTGCCAGGTGATCGGCTCGATGTAGGTGACGTCGGCGGTGGCCGGGTCGGTCATGATCGTCGCCGGGTTGCTGTTGATCAGGATGACCTTGTAGCCCTCCTCTCGCAATGCCTTGCAGGCCTGCACGCCGGAGTAGTCGAACTCGCAGGCCTGGCCGATCACGATGGGGCCGGCGCCGATGATGAGGATGGATTGGATGTCGGTTCTTTTGGGCATAAGTCAGGGCGGGATATCTCGGGGCAGGACCGGTTGTTCAGGCCACGCAGTGGATGGTGCGCGAATGCACGTGCCGCAGAAGCTTCTCGATGCGCTCGGGCGGCACCTTCTTCTGCATCAGCTGCAGCATGCCATCGCCCTCGGCAATGGGACGCAGCACGTCCACCTCGGCGGGATAGAAATTCACGTCCCAGCCGGCCAGTTCCTGGTCGAACTCTTCATCGGTCCAGTTCTTGCCCTTGGCGACAAAAATCACCAGCGGCATGGCCTTCTTCTCGACAAAGGATTTCTTGTAGGGCTTTTGCGCCCAGCGCTCGGAAAACCAGTCGCGCGCCACCGGATCCAGGGCCAGCATGCGCTTGGCAATCGCCTTCTCCAGTGCTGCCGTTGGAAAGCTGAACAGTTTCATCGTCCGAATCTCCCGAAAGGGTCTGTTGACATGCACCGGCCGGCGCAAACTGTGCGCTAGGCCGGCACCGGATCGCGCGGGGTCACGGCTCATGGCCCTCGCCCCGCGGTGTGCCGGCAGTTTGGCCGGCACGGCCGATCAGCGGCGCATGGACTGAACGAAGCGGTCGAACAGGTAGGAAATGTCGTGCGGGCCGGGCGAGGCTTCCGGGTGTCCCTGGAAGCAGAACGCCGGCTTGCTCACGTGGGCGATGCCCTGCACCGTGCCATCGAACAGGCTGGTGTGGGTGACGCGCACGGTGTCGGGCAGCGAGGCGGCATCCACCGCGAAGCCGTGGTTCTGACTGGTGATGCTGACGCGGCCGCTGTCGAGGTCCTTGACCGGGTGGTTGGCGCCGTGGTGGCCGAACTTCATCTTGAAGGTCTTGGCACCCAGCGCCAGCGCCATGATCTGATGGCCCAGGCAGATGCCGAAGGTCGGAATGCCCGCCTCGATGGCCTGGCGCGCCGTCTCGACGGCGTAGCTGCAGGGCTCGGGATCCCCGGGGCCGTTGGAGAGGAACACGCCATCGGGTGCGAGCGCCTGCACCTGGTCGAATGGCGTCTCGGCCGGCACCACGGTGATGCGGCAGCCCTTCTCGGCCAGGATGCGCAGGATGTTGAACTTGACGCCGTAGTCATAGGCCACCACATGGAACTGCGGCTCGCCTTGCTCCCCATAGCCCTCGCCGAGCTGCCAGGTCGTCTGCGACCAGTTGTAGCGCTCCTGCGTGCTGACCACCTTGGCGAGGTCCTGCCCCGCCATGCTGGGCGCCTTGCGGGCACGGGCGATGGCATCGTCGATCACTGCGTCACTCGGTGCCGCACCGGCCTCGAGCGCGACGATGCAGCCGTTCTGCGCACCCTGCTCGCGCAGGTGGCGGGTGAGCTTGCGGGTGTCGAGATTGGCGATGGCGACGATGCCCTTGCGCTGCAGGTATGCCTGCAAGGTTTCGCTGCTGCGGAAGTTGCTCGCCAGCAGCGGCAGGTTCTTGATGACGAGTCCGGCGGCATACGGGCGACCGGCCTCGACATCCTCGTCGTTGATGCCATAGTTGCCGATGTGAGGATAGGTCAGGGTGACGATTTGCTGGCAGTAGCTGGGATCGGTCAGGATTTCCTGGTAACCGGTCATGGAGGTGTTGAAGACCACCTCGCCAACCGTGGCACCAGTGGCGCCGATGGCATTACCTGTAAAAACCGTGCCGTCTGCAAGCGCCAGGATGGCGACGGGGAGATTCCCCTGCTGAAGGGACAAGAGCACTCGATTACCTCGGGTTGAATTCAGTATCTTTCATCAAAATACAGGACAAGCAGCGGCACGCCCACTTGATTTTTCGGGGTCTGCGCGCGCAGCTTGGCGCGGTTGGCAGCCCCGTGTCTTTTGATACAGACAACAATCAGACAAATGGCGTGATTATACCTGCGCAGGCATGACGGCAAGCCGCCCCCGCCCCATTTGCGAGCCGAGTCGACGCTGGCCGGATGCGCATCATGCGGGTCTTCGAGAACGGCGCAAAACCTGCACCACCATGCAGAGTTCGCAAAACATGCTATACAGAACGGATGCGTTGCACCGCTCCCGTTTCAACGCTTCGAGCCAGGGTGCCGTGCAATGCCTGCACTGTCATGCGGACGCATTCATAATCGCGGATGTACCGCCATTTTTTGCAAACCGCACATTGTTGCCAACCAGAAAGGAAAACCATGAGCTACACACTTCCGCCCCTGCCGTATGCCTACGATGCCCTGGAGCCGTACATCGATGCGAGGACCATGGAAATCCACCATACCAAGCACCACCAGACCTACATCAACAACCTAGCAGCTGCGGTCAAAGGCACCGAGTGGGACGGCCAGAGCGCCGAAGAACTGATCACCAAACTCGACAAGCTGCCCGAGTCGATCCGCACGGCCGTGCGCAACAATGCCGGCGGCCATGCCAACCACTCGCTGTTCTGGACGGTGCTGGCCCCTGCCGGCCAGGGTGGTGGTGGCGAACCCACCGGTGCCGTGGCCGATGCCATCACCCGTGATCTGGGCGGCTTCGAAGCCTTCAAGGAAGCCTTCACCAAGGCCGCCGTCTCCCGCTTCGGCAGCGGCTGGGCCTGGCTCTCGAGCGACAAGAGCGGCAAGCTGCTGGTCGAAAGCAGTGCCAACCAGGACAGCCCGCTGATGACCGGCATCGGCTCCGGCAACACGCCCATCCTGGGCCTTGACGTCTGGGAGCACGCCTACTACCTGCACTACCAGAACCGCCGCCCCGAATACATCGGCGCGTTCTACAACGTGGTCAATTGGGGCGAGGTCGCCAAGCGCTACGAAGCCGCTCAATCGAAGTGATGATGGGAGGTGACGGCATCAGCCGCACCTTAGCACCGCCCCATCGCAGGCCCTCCCCGCCTTCCGGCCGGGAGGGCCTTGTCTTCCAAGGCTCACTGGCCGCTGCGCAAAACACTTACCAATAATGCTGGCCGGCGTGCACTGCCTGCATCAGCAGCCAGGTCATCACCACATAACGCAGGAACTTGCCAGCGGCCATGTACAGCGAGCAAGGCCAGAACGGCAGGCGCAGCCAGCCAGCCACGGCACACAACGGATCGCCCACCACCGGCAGAAAGCTCAGGAAGCAGGCCTTGGCGCCAAAGCGTTCCAACCATCGCAAGGCCTTGGGGTTGCGCAGCTGCTGATCCCGGCGGCGGTCCACGGCGCGATGCGCCACCAGACCCATCCACCAGCTCAGACAGCCGCCCAAGGTATTGCCCAGCGTGGCAACCGCGATGGTGGGCCAGAACAAGCCAGGATTGAGCTGGATCAGCCCGAACACGGCGGGCTCCGAGCCCAGGGGCAGCAGGGTCGCCGAGAGGAAGGCCACCACGAATACCGTGGAGAGCCCGTATTCGGGCAATGCCAGCCATGCCAGCAGGTGATGCATCCAGTCTTGCCACATGTCTGCGCTCACAGCCACTTGCGCAGCGATTGCATCAAGCGGTCGAAGCGTTCACCGAACGGGGGCCGTAGCCATTGCCCCATGAACCAGCGGCCGGGCTGGTAAACGGCGCGATGGTGGGAAAAACGCTCGAAGCCCCAGCGGCCATGGTAGGCGCCCCAGCCGCTGGCGCCAACGCCACCGAACGGCAGATTCGGATGGGCCACGTGCAGCAGGGTTTCGTTGATGGTCACGCCGCCGCTGACGGTCTGTTCCAGCAGTGCATCGCGGGCCTGCTCGGAACGGCCGAACCAGTAAAGCGCCAGGGGCCGCGGCAGGCTGCGGATGATTTGCGGTACGTCACTGGCGCGGTCGTAGCTGACGATGGGCAGCACCGGGCCAAAGATTTCCTCCTGCATCAGCCGCATCTCGGGGGTAACGCCATATGCCAGCACCGCGGGCATCTGCCGCGCACCATGCGGCGAGAGTCCCCAGATCGAAGGGCTTTCTGGCGCCGCGATCTCCTTGATGCGCGCGCCCATTTGTTCTGCCTGCTTGAGCATGGAGCACAACCGCGCCCACTGGGTGGGCGAGATCACCGAAGCGTAGTCCGGATGTTCGGGCAGACCGGGGTAGAGAGTCAGCGCGGCGTCCCTGTAGGCTGTTTCAAAAGCCTGTTCCATGCCGCGCGGCAGCAGCAGGTAGTCAGGCGCCACACAGGTCTGACCGGCATTGAGCAGCTTGCCATGGGCGATGCGGATCGCCGCCTCCGCGATATCGGCATCGAGCTCGATCACGCATGGCGACTTCCCGCCCAACTCCAGCGTGGTGGGAGTGAGGTTGTGGGCTGCCGCAAGAGCGATCTTGCGGCCCGTCTCGGTCGAGCCCGTGAACACCAGGTGATCGAATGGCAGACTGGCAAAGGCCACCGCCATGGCCGTGCTGCCATGCACTAAGGCCATCTCCTCGGGTTTGAAGAACACCGGCACCAGTTCGGCCAGCAACTGGGCCAGGCGGGGCGCGTGCTCACTCGGTTTGAGCAGCACCCGGTTGCCGGCTGCCAGCGCGCCGATGGCCGGTGCCAACAGCAGTTGCAGCGGGTAGTTCCAGGGAGCCATCACCCCCACCACGCCCAATGGCTGGGGCATCACCCAGGCACGTCCCGGCTGCAGGTACAGTGGTGTGCGCACCTTCTGCGGCTTGCACCAGCCGTGCAATTGCCGCAGCGCCCGGGCCAGCAGCGCCCGCGTGGTGAAAATGTCGGTGAGCTGCGTCAGGCGGGCCGAGCGAACGCCATAGTCCTGCGCGATGGCCTCTTCCAGTGCAGTCCCGTGCTGGTCCAGCAACTGCCCGAGGCGCAGCAGGCGCTCACGGCGCAAGGCCTCCGGCACCTGTGGTTGCGCCCGGCTGGCCTGGTATTGCAAGTCGAACGCGGCGCGCAGTGCGGCCAGTTCCATGTCGCCCTCTTTTTGTTTTCTCATGGCGCGGATCGCAGATCTATCGGGTGGTGGGTCAATGGAATGGACATGCCGGTGAGGCGACTTCAGCCAGCATCACGACAAAGGCTTGGCCGGCCGCCCCAGGTGTTCTGTCAGGCGCGGCACTCAGGTGCTCTCAGTCCGGACGGGAAGGCTGACGTGGCACCACGTCGGTCACATCCGAATCGTCGCTGCGGCGGCTCGGGCCGGCGTTGCCGCCTGCCCCGGGTGCCCGGCTCCAGACGCTGCGATAGGCCTGCTGGAATCCGTTGCGCGGATCCATGCGGAATGTCCATGCTCCGACCGGCCTGCCGGTCAGCCGCGCCCACAGAAGTCGCCCACTCCAGAACAGCCAGAAGCCCAGTGCCAGAAACACGAAAAGGGCAAAAAACACCATGCCGGCCACCAGCGCCGTCACCAGCAGCAGCATGCGAATCAGCAAAGCGACAAGATTGTTCAAATGCAAACCTTTCTTTCTTGACGGACTGGATCCGCCTGCCGTGATGCCAAGGCGGAAACCCATTCCATATGGCCTTGCGCCGCATGGGCTGCGCGCAACTTCCTGAAGAGCCAGATGGGGACTGCCGGAGCCTCTTCAAGCTTGCGTCGGCGCCAACCGTCATGGAATCGGCTACGGACCGGTAGATGCCAGCCAATGTCCGATATTAAGGCAATGCGGAACAAGCCCGTTACGCACGACCTTGGTGCTTCTTCAACGTGGTCTCGACGGGACTGCGTGGTCTGCCCAAGGTCTCGTTTGTCTGTGCATAGCGGGGCAGTTGCCGTTGATGACAACTTTGAGCGCTTGTTTACGATTTTTTCACAGGGCTTGATTCCCCGCCTGCCGGGACTCACCCGCCTGAGCTTGTAGGAGCCGTCCGGCATCGCAACAGGACTGTGGCGGACAGGGCCTGCGGGCCTCATCCTGCCGCTCCAGCGGCAACGCCTGCTTACAGTAGAGGCCATGAAGTGCCCACCGGAGCGCTATCTCCCGATGCTCTGCAAATGGCAGGCACCCAACCATAGAAAGGAAACCGGACATGCTACGTTACGCTGTCATCTTCTTCATCATCGCGTTGATTGCCGCACTGTTCGGATTCACTGGAATCGCTGCTGGGGCGACCGAAATTGCCAAGATTCTGTTCTTCGTGTTTATTGTCATTGCAGTGGTCAGCTTCATCCTAAATCTGATACAAAAGCGGTGAGGCAGGAAGCCGCCGACGCGTCAGTTCCACCGCCGCAACCATTCAGATTCACCAACATAGGAGTTGCTTATGCCATCCACCCGCAAAGACCAAGACCTTGAGACCGCCGTCGAGGAAGTCGCCGAGAAGGCCGAGCACACTGCACGCAGGGCCAGTGCCGCCGTCGAGAAAGGCGTCGACAAGGCTGCCGAGCTGGCTCACGACGTCACCGGCAAGGCTCTGAGCGGTGCCGAGCAAGCCCTGCAAAGCACCCGCAACGCCACCAATGCCGGCTTGCTGCGTGCCGAACAATCGCTGCAGTCGCTGCACCAGCACGCCGACCCGGCCATCGACGAGCTGGCCCACAAGGCGCTGGACCTGGCGACCAAGAGCATCAACCTGGTGGCTGATACCGGCGAGCGTGCCCGCCAGCGTGTGCTCGAACTGTCGGAAGCGACCAACCGTTACGTCACCGAACAGCCGACCAAGGCCCTGTTTTTTGCCGCCGCCGCTGGCGCCGCGCTGACGGCCCTGCTGCTGGGCGGTCGCCGGGGGCGCTGAGCCAACGGCTCCGGACGCTGCCACACTGCTGCCGGCTCTGCCGGGGCCATCTGGCTGATCCGGGAACCGTGGACCCAGCTCCCATCATTCAACCAGAATGCAATGCCGGCTCGGCCCGAGGCCGAGGGCATTGCCAACCGACCACCAACGACTTCCATTGATCGAAGTGTGGGCATCAGGGCATTCTCGCCAGGATGCAGTTTTGAAAAGGAGAAAACCATGACAACAACCCGTTTCACACAGGCACTGGCGCTGGCCGCCGCGCTGGGCATTGCCGCTGTTACCGCCACGGGCTGCGCCGTCGCGCGCGACCAGCAGACCGTTGGCTCCTACATCGATGACGCCGCCATCACCACGGCGGTGAAGGCCAAGCTGGCTGAGGACCCGACGACCTCGGCCATCGCCATCAGTGTCGAGACGCTCAAGGGCGAGGTGCAGCTCTCCGGCTTTGCCAAGTCGCAGGCCGAGAAGGACCGTGCCGCAGCCGTGGCCCGTAGCGCCAGCCAGCACGTGCGCAGTGTGAAGAACAACATCGTGGTCCGTCCGTGAGTGAGCGCCACCCGTCATGGCTGCAGCGGGGATTGGATGAGTGATCCCCTGCCACGCAACGCATGACGCCGCACATGGCCTGACAGCAGTCAGGCCATTTTTTTGTCCACACCCCTTCAAGAAGCTGTCCGGCACTGTCGCGCAGGGCCTTCTGCCACGGCGGGGTTTCATGCCAGAATGCCTCCGTTTGCCGCGCCAAGACGCGCAATACACAAAACCACACAGCACAAGCAAAAAGGAGATTGTCATGGCCCGTGAAGTCGTTGTCGTCAGTGCCGTCCGTACCGCCATTGGTACCTATGGCGGAAGTCTCAAGGATGTCAGCCCCACGGCGCTGGGCGCATTGGTGGTGCGTGAATCGCTGGCGCGCGCGGGTGTGGCCGGCCAGGATGTCGGCCATGTGGTGTTCGGCCATGTGGTCAACACCGAGCCGCGCGACATGTACCTCTCGCGCGTGGCCGCCGTCGAGGGCGGCTGCCCGATCGAGACCCCTGCTTTCAATGTCAACCGCCTGTGCGGCTCGGGCCTGCAGGCCATCGTCTCTGCCAGCCAGAGCATTCTGCTGGGCGATGCCGACGTGGCCATCGGCGCCGGCGCCGAAAGCATGAGCCGTGCCCCCTATGCCAGCCTGAACACGCGCTGGGGCGCGCGCATGGGCGATGTCAGTCTGATCGACATGATGGTCGGCGCCCTGCACGATCCGTTCAAGAACATCCACATGGGCGTGACCGCCGAGAACATCGCAGCCAAATGGGGCATCAGCCGCGAGGACCAGGACCGGCTCGCCGTCGAGAGCCACAATCGAGCGGAGAAGGCGACGAATGCCGGTTACTTCAAGGACCAGATCGTGCCGGTGGTGATCAAGACCCGCAAGGGCGAGGTGCGCTTCGACACCGACGAGCATTTCCGCGCCGGTGCCACACTTGAGGACATGGCCAAGCTCAAGCCCGTCTTCGCAAAGGAGAATGGCACCGTGACGGCCGGCAATGCCTCTGGCCTGAACGATGCCGCCGCCGCCGTGGTGCTGATGGAGGCCGGCGCGGCCACTCAAAAAGGCCTCAAGCCGCTGGCACGGCTGGTGGCTTATGCGCACGCCGGCGTCGAGCCTTCCTACATGGGCATCGGTCCGGTGCCTGCATCCAGGCTGGCGCTGGCCAAGGCAGGCCTCTCGGTCGGCGACATCGACGTGATCGAGGCCAACGAGGCCTTTGCCGCACAGGCCTGCGCCGTCTCGCGCGACCTGGGGCTGGACCCGGCCAAGGTCAACCCGAACGGCTCGGGGATCTCGCTGGGCCACCCTATTGGCGCCACCGGCGCGCTCATCACGGTCAAGGCCCTGCACGAGTTGCAGCGCATCCAGGGCCGCTATGCGCTGGTGACCATGTGCATCGGCGGCGGCCAGGGCATCGCCGCAATCTTCGAGCGTCTGTAACCCGCACGCAAGGCGCTACTGGCAGGGCTTGGAGCGGGCAGACCCGGACCGGTCCGGGCCGAATTGTCCCTGCCGATGTAACCGAGTGCAGGTATTTTCAGGTACGATTCCTGCTTCGGTTGGCTGTGCCCACCACTGCCATCAACGCGCAGCGCACGCCAGGATTTTCAAGAAACAAGGAGCCTCCATGCACAAGCACTCTTCCATTGGCCGTCGCCCGCTGTTGCAACTCAGCGCGGCTGCCCTGCTCGCCCTGGGCTTTGCCACCAGTCCTGCGGCCATGGCGCAGGCCAAGTCGGTGGCGGTGACCGCCATCGTCGAGCATCCGGCGCTGGATTCGGTGCGTGACGGCATCAAGGAAGAGATCGAGGCCAGCGGCTTCACCGGCGACAAGCTCAAGTGGCAGTACCAGAGCGCCCAGGGCAATCCCGGCACGGCCGCGCAGATCGCCCGCAAGTTCATCGGCGACAAGCCGGACGTGATCGTGGCCATCGCCACGCCGTCGGCCCAGGCCGTGGTGGCTGCCACCAAGGAGGTGCCGACCGTGTATTCGGCCGTCACCGACCCGGTGGCCGCCCAGCTGGTCAAGGACTGGGGCCCGAGCGGCACCAATGTCACTGGCGTCTCGGACCTGCTCTCGCTGGAACAACAGGTCGAGTTGATCCAGCAGATCGTGCCGGGCGTCAAGCGCATCGGCATGGTCTACAACCCGGGTGAAGCCAATTCGGTGGTGGTCGTCGAAGCACTGAAGAAACTGCTGCCAACGCTGGGCCTGGAGCTGGTCGAATCGACCGCGCCGCGCACCGTGGACATCACTGCCGCCGCCCGCAATCTGGTGGGCAAGGTGGATGTGATCTATTCCAACACCGACAACAACGTGGTCTCGGCCTATGAGGCGCTGGTCAAGGTCGCCAACGACACCAAGACGCCGCTGATTGCCTCGGACACCGACAGCGTCAAGCGCGGCGCCATCGCCGCGCTGGGCATCGACTACAAGGATCTGGGGCGCCAGACCGGCAAGATCGTGGTGCGCATCCTCAATGGCGAGAAACCTGGCGACATCGCCTCGGAACGCAGCACCAACCTGCAGCTCTTCCTCAACCCGAAGGCCGCCCAGGCCCAGGGTGTGACGCTGAGCGAGGCGCTCGTGCAATCCGCCGCGCAAGTCATCGAGTGAGCGCCTGGCCCGCCGACCGAAGCATCTCAAACCCACGCCCTTGCCCGCGTGGGTTTGCTTTTGCTGTTAGGGCCTGCTCAAAGTCTTTTCATGGGTTGCATTGGGCTGAGACAGGCGATGCGATGCAAGGTGCAAACCGGAGTCGGGCTGGTGGCCCGACGAGGAAGTGCAGAAGCCGCAGCATGCGGCAACCGGATCAACCCGAATGGCAGAATGCCAGAATGACAAAAGCACACCGGGCGTCTTGGCCACTGCACTTCACCTTTGACATCCTGCCCAACCCATGAAAAGACTTTGAGCAGGTTGTTATGAGCAACACCGCCAGTCGCACCTGCGAGCAGGCGTCTGGCTGACCCCGATCAATGTGGCGCGGCGCAGCGTACGCCGCCTGCATCCTCATCATTTCATTCTCCCGCCATCAACGACGATGACTTTTTTCGCTTTCATGGGGGCCCTGGAGATCGGACTGATCTTTGGCCTGGTTGCGCTCGGCGTGCTGATCTCGTTTCGCATCCTCAATTTCCCTGACCTCACCGTCGATGGCTCGTTCCCGCTGGGCGGCGCCGTGGCGGCCACGCTGATCGCCGGCGGCACCGATCCCTTCCTGGCCACCGCCATCGCCACCCTGGCCGGCGCGCTGGCCGGCTTTGCAACCGGCTGGCTGCATGTCAGCCTCAAGATCATGGATCTGCTCGCCGGCATCCTGATGATGACGGCGCTGTACTCGATCAACCTGCGCATCATGGGCAAGCCCAACGTGCCGCTGATCTTCGAGCCCACGGTGTTCTCCGTGACCATGCCCGGCATCTGGCCGGACTACATCGAAAAGCCGCTGATCCTGCTGGCCATCGTGCTGCTGGCCAAGCTGGTGCTGGACTGGTACTTCACCTCCGAGCGGGGCCTGGCCATGCGTGCCACCGGCGCCAATGCCCGCATGGCCAGCGCCCAGGGCGTACCCACCAACTGGGCCAAGCTGGCCGGCCTGGCGCTCTCGAACGCGTTGGTCGCGCTTGGCGGCGCGCTGTTCGCGCAAAGCCAGGGCGGCGCAGACATCTCGATGGGCATCGGCACCATCGTGATCGGCCTGGCGGCAGTCATCATCGGCGAGAGCGTGCTGCCCTCGCGGCGCATCGTCTGGGCCACGCTGGCGGTCGTCATCGGCGCCGTGCTCTACCGCTTCTTCATCGCGCTGGCGCTCAACAGCAACTGGATCGGCCTGAAGTCGCAGGACCTGAACCTGATCGCTTCGGTGCTGGTGGTGCTGGTGCTGGTGTTCCCGATCCTCAAGCGCCGCGCCAAGGCGCTGTTCAAGTAAAGCGGAGGAACACGGCATGCTCAAGGCACAGGACCTGCGCGTCACATTCAACCCCGGCACCCCCATCGAGAATCCGGCGCTGCGCGGCGCCAGCCTGGAAATCCCCTCCGGCCAGTTCGTCTCGGTGATCGGCTCGAACGGCGCGGGCAAATCGACCTTTCTCAATGCCCTCTCGGGCGACCTGCTGGTCGACAGCGGCCGCATCGAGATCGACGGCATCGACGTCACCGGCCGCAAGGCCTGGCAGCGCGCCAATCTGGTGGCGCGTGTGTTCCAGGATCCGATGGCCGGCACCTGCGAGGCGCTGACCATCGAGGAAAACATGGCGCTGGCGCTGGCGCGTGGCCGCAAGCGGCGCTTTGGCTTTGCGCTGGGCAAGGAGAACCGCGAGCTGTTTCGCGAACGCCTGGCCATTCTCAACCTGGGGCTGGAAAAGCGCCTGACGGACCGCATCGGCCTGCTCTCGGGCGGCCAGCGCCAGGCCGTTAGTTTGCTGATGGCGTCGCTCCAACCTTCGCGCATTCTGCTGCTCGATGAGCACACCGCCGCGCTGGACCCCAAGACGGCGGCCTTCGTGCTGGAACTGACGGCGCGCATCGTCGAGGAAAACCGGCTCACCACCATGATGGTGACTCACAGCATGCGCCAGGCGCTCGACTATGGCAGCCGCACCGTCATGCTGCACCAGGGTCAGGTGGTGCTCGACGTCAGTGGCGAGGAGCGTGCTCGCATGGACGTGCCCGACCTGTTGCAGATGTTCGAGCGCACCCGCGGCGAACAAGTCAGCGACGACGCCCTGCTGTTGGGATGAACACGCGGGCGCAGTACCGCGCCCAACACCCTTGGTATCTGCTGCGGCGCAGGCCTTCTCGCAGGCCTTCTTTCAGCGACGCAGCCGCAGGCCCGAGGCATCCGGTGCCTGCAGGCGGCCCAGCACGGTGCCCGGCACCGTACCAAAGCGTTCGTCGTGCTGGCTCCAATCCTCGGCCGCCTGCAGGATCTCGGCGGTGCTGCAGCCAACGAAGTTCCACCAGATGAGGGGCGCCTCGGCCAGCGGTTCGCCGCCGATCACAAGCAGATGGACGCCGGCTGCCTGTGCGTTCTGCACCACCAGGTTGCGATGGCCGCTGCCCAGATACAGCAGCTCGCCAGGCGCGAGTGCCTCACCTTGGATCTCGGCCGAACCGGTGAGCACCAGAACGCCATATTCATGCGCCGGATCGAGCGCCAGATCGACCTTGGCCGGCCCTTCCGCACGCAGATCGAGGCCCAGCAGGGGGCTGTGCACCTCCACCGGCGAATGCCGGCCAGCCAGTTCGCCCGCCAGCAGCACGTGCTGCCAACCGCCCTGCTCCCAGCGTGGCAAGCCGGCGTAGTGCTCAAAGCGCGGCGCGGCCTGGCGCTGCGATTCGGGCAGCGCGATCCAGAGCTGCACGGTGTGCACGGGGCCATCGCCATGGGCTTCCTCGACATGGCTGATGCCCCGCCCCGCCGTCATCAGGTTGATCTCGCCAGGCCGCACCACCTGCTCGGAGCCGAGGCTGTCGCGGTGCATGATCTCGCCTTCGATCATCCAGGTGAAGGTCTGCAGGCCGATATGCGGGTGCTGCCCGACGCTCAGCAGGTTGCGTGGCGCCGGTCCGGCATGGTCCAGGAAGCACCAGGCGCCGATGGTCCGCAGCCCCCTGCTCGGCAGCACGCGGCGCACGGGCACGCCGCCACCGATCTCGGCCATGCGCGCGGGAATGCGCTGCGGGGCAGCCGGGCTGGTCGTGGATATCTTGTCTGCCTTGTCTTCCGATAGCATGGGGTCTCCTTGTCATTTGTGCGCGCAGCGCACGCGTATATGGATCAATGTGCTGATAGCGGGGCCGGTGCGCTGAAGTGCCGTACGTCCCGCCCCCGCAATGGCGACTTCGATGGCAACTTAGCCGGTCGCGGACTTGGCAATGAAACGGCCGCCGTTGAAATCCGCGATGGCCTGGCGGATCTCCTGCTGCGAATTCATCACGAACGGGCCGTAGCCGACGATGGGCTCGTCAATCGGCTCGCCAGCCATCACGAATACCTCGACATCGTTGTTGGCTTCGAGCCGGACCCCTTCACCGGCGCGCGCGAGGCTCACCAGTTGTGCTTCACGCACGATCTGCTCGCCGTTGACCAGCAGCGTACCGCGCCGCACCATCAACAGGCCGGTCCAGCCTTGCGGCAATGGCAGTTCGGCGTGCTTGCCGGCCTTGAGCGAGACATCCATCACCCAGATGGGCGTGAAGGTGCGCGCCGGACCGTGCGCCCCGGCGTAGTCACCGGCGATCACCCGCAGGCTGCCGGCGTCATCGGGCAGTGGCAGCACCGGAATATCCTTGCGCAGCAGCGTCTGGTAGCCCGGCGCGGCCAGCTTGTCGCGCGCCGGCAGGTTGACCCAGAGCTGAATCATCTCGAAAGCGCCGCCCGTCCTGGCAAAGCTGCTGGCGTGGTACTCCTCGTGCAGGATGCCGCTGGCAGCGGTCATCCACTGCACGTCACCAGGGCCGATCTGCCCGCCGGCACCGGTTGAGTCGTGGTGTTCGACCTCGCCGTCGTAGACGATGGTCACGGTCTCGAAACCCCGGTGCGGATGCTGGCCGACACCACGGCGGTGCGCGCTCGGATCGAAGTGCGCCGGCCCGGCGTAGTCGAGCAGCAGAAAGGGGCTGAACTGCGCAGCATCCCCTTGGTACGAGAACATCGAGCGCACCGGGAAGCCATCTCCGACCCAGTGACCACGCGGTGCGTCGAAGACTTGTTGGACTTGCTTCATCTGGAAACTCCTTTCAAACGCCCTGCCCACCAGAATCTGCTCCAGGTCTGCTGACCCGGTGCGGCGCCGGTAGGAACTGATGGCGAATACTGAAGCCCCAAGAATATGGGCGACATGCCCGCTTGACTAGCGGGCATGCACGCAATGAATTGTTCCTATATTCGAGATATTGTTTGAATCAAGAATTTGATTCGATTCAGAATCATCGCTTTTTACCGGATCTGTCCACCAGCAAGACCTTGCTGGATTTCGCGATGGCGCTTGAGGACTTCCCATTCGTCGGCAAACTGGCGCGCCAGTTGCTCGACCAGATAGACCGAGCGGTGCTGCCCACCGGTGCAACCGATCGCCACGCTGACGTAGCTGCGGTGGTTCTCGGCATGCTGGGGCAGCCATTTCTGCAGAAAGGCCGCGATGTCGTGCTGCATGATCTGCACCAGCGGCTGCACGGCGAGAAAGTCGGCCACAGGCTTGTCCATGCCGGTCAGGGGTTTCAGTTCGGGTTCGTAGTGCGGATTGGGCAGCATGCGCACGTCGAACACGTAGTCGGCATCACGCGGAATACCGCGTTTGAAGGCAAAGGACTGGAACACCAGTGTCAGCCGCCCCGGCGGGATCTGCAGCATCTGCTTGAGGTTGCTCTGCAGTTCGGCCGAGCGGCTGTTGCTGGTGTCGATGACGTGGGAGATTTCGCGCAGGCTCGCCAGCAGCTCGCGCTCGCGCTTGATGTTCTGGATCAGCGCATCGTCGCCATGCTCGTCATTGCCGCCGGCCAGCGGGTGGCGCCGGCGCGTCTCGGAAAAGCGCCGCACCAGCGTCTCGGTGGAGGCATCGAGAAAAACCACGCGCACATCCGCGCCCTGTGCGCGCACGGTCTCCAGCATCCGCGGCACCAGCGGCAGCGAGGCGGCATTGCGCACGTCGATGGCAATGGCAATGCGCGAGATGTGCTGGTTGCGCTCGAGCCCCAGGCTGGCCAGCAGCAGCTCGGGGGGCAGGTTGTCGATGCAGAAATAACCCGCATCCTCGAGCACCCGCAGTGCCACCGATTTGCCCGAGCCCGACATTCCTGTGATGATGACCAGTTCCAGCATTGCGGTGTCCTATCGCTTTCTTGTCGGTTCGGGGCCAGGTACGGCGGCCGCTGCCTGCGTCGTTGCAGTCGTTGGGATCGCTGCAGTCGAGATGCTCGGGGCTGTTGTGGCACTGGCAGCGCGCTTGCGCCGGCCGCCTCCCACGCCGCTGCCGGCCGCTGCCAGCATTTCCTCGGCGTGGGCGAGCGTGGTGGGTGTCAGCGTCTCGCCACCGAGCATGCGGGCGATCTCGGCGGCGCGCTCGGTGCCGGCGATCGGTCGCACCGAACTGCTGACACTGCCGCCCTGCCGCTTTTTCTCCACCAGCAGGTGCCCGTTGGCACAGGCCGCAACCTGCGGCAAATGCGTTACGGCCAGCACCTGCCGGTCTTCGCCAAGCTGGCGCATCAGCCGCCCGACGATCTCGGCGACGGCGCCACCCACCCCCGAATCCACTTCGTCAAACACCAGCGTGCCGGCATCACCCAGGCCGCTGGTGGTCACCGCAATGGCCAGGCTGATGCGCGAGAGCTCACCGCCCGAAGCCACCTTGCCCAGCGGCCGTGGCGTGCTGCCTTCATGACCGGCCACCAGGAACTGCACCTCGTCGAGTCCATGCGCGGCCGGTTCCGCCAGGCGCTGCAGATCGGCAACGAAACGGCCACCGGCCATGCCCAGTTCCTGCATGGCCGCCGTGATCGCCGCCGAGAGGCGCGGCGCCGCCACCTGCCGCAGTGCGGACAAGGTTTCGGCCGCGCGCAGGTAACGTTCGTGCGCCTGCCGCTCGGCCTGCTGCAGCGCCTGCAGATCGGTGCTGGCATCAATTTGCGCCAGCTCGTCCTGCCAGTGCTGCCAGAGCCCCGGCAGCTGTTCGGGCGGCTGTCGGTAGCGCCGCGCCAGCGTCAGCCATTGCCCGACCCGCGCATCCAGCGCCTGCAGCTCGGCAGCGTCCCAGTCCTCGGCTTCTGCGTAGGCCTGCAGGCTGCGGGCCACGTCCTGCACCTGGTCGATGGCGGAGGACAGCACCTGAATCCACTCATCGAAGCGCGGTTCGATGTGCGCATGGCCGGCCAGCAACTGCATGGCCTGCCCGAGGCTTGGCAGCGCAGGCCCTTCGTCGGCCTGGCCGTCGAGCAGTTCCCAGACGCGGCTGGCAGTGCTTTGCAGGTCCTGCGCATTGCCAAGGCGGGTGTGACGGCTGTTGAGCGCCTCCCATTCTTGCGGCTGCGGCGCCAGCTTGGCAACTTCGTCGATCTGCCACTGCAGGCGCTCGCGGTCGCGCTGCAACTGTTCGGCATTGGCCTGGGCCTGCGCCAGGGCCGCGACCGCGCCGCGCCATTGCTGCCAGGCCTGCTGCACCGCCGTGTCGTCGGCGCCGGCATAGGCATCGAGCAGCTGCCGCACCGATGCCGGCCGCATCAGGCTTTGCCAGGCATGCTGGCCGTGGATGTCCACTAGCGCCTCGCCCAGCTCGCGCAGTTGTGCGACGGTGGCCACCGTGCCATTGATCCAGGCGCGGCTCTTGCCCTGGGCATCGACGCTGCGACGCAGCAGCAGCGACTCTCCCGCGTCGAAACCGTGCTGCTCCAGCCAGTCGTGCCAGCCGGCGGGCGGATCGAACTCGGCCACGATGTCGGCGCGCAGTGCCCCCTCGCGCACCCAGCTGGCATCGGCGCGCGCGCCCAGGGCCAGTTGCAGAGCATCGACCAAGATCGACTTGCCGGCACCGGTCTCTCCGCTGAGCACCGTAAAGCCTGTCCGCAGTTCGAGCTCGAGCTGCTGCACCACCACGAAATTCTGCAGAACGATGCGGCGCAATGCCATCAGCTGCCTCCTTCGTTCCAGCCGAGCTTGTTGCGCAGCATGGCGTAGTAGTTCCAGCCCTTGGGGTGCAGAAATCGCGCGCTGTAGGCCGAACGCCGCACCAGCAGGCGGTCGCCGATCAGCACCGAGGGCAGCGACAGCATGTCGAAGCTGGCGCTCATGTCGCGTCCTGCCACCACCTCCACCGCCACTTCACAGCTGTCGGGCAGAACCAGTGGCCGATTCGAGAGCTTGTGCGGCGCAATGGGCGTGACCACCCAGCCGGAGGTGGCCGGATGGACGATGGGACCACCCGCCGACATCGAATAGGCGGTCGAGCCCGTCGGCGATGCGATGATGAGACCGTCGGCGCGCTGGTTGGAGACGAACTGGCCCGACACCTCGATGCGCATCTCGATCATGCCGGAGATGCCTCCGCGCGTGAGCACCACATCGTTGATGGCGTGGGTTTCGTAGATGCATTCACCATCGCGCAGCACGCGCGCGTGGATCAGCGGGCGCGAATCGACCTCGTAGATTCCATGCAGCATCGGGGCCAATTGGTCCTGGTAATGATTGAGCGGCAAGTCGGTGACAAACCCGAGCCGTCCCTGGTTGATGCCGATCAGCGGCGTGCCATAAGGGGCTAGCTGGCGCGCAATGCCCAGCATGGTGCCGTCGCCGCCGATGGCGATGCACAGATCGCAGTGCAGGCCGATGGCCTCGGGCGCCATCTCGGTGTAACCGTCCACCTCCAGATTGCGCGCCGTGTCCTGCTCGACCACCACTTCGCAGTCATGGCGCAGCAGAAAGCGCGCCACGTCCTCGACCACGCTGCGGGCCGCCTTGCGCGCATCGATCGATGGGGTGATCTGGTATTTGCCGATGATGGCAATGCTGTGAAATTGGGATCGCATACACGTTTCAGCCCTGCGACCCAAGTCAAGTCGCCGCCAGTCCGCCCGTTCGCCGTGGTGTTCAAACAGCTCAAAAGTATAGCGGCGAAGCACTGCCGTCCGTGTGACGCCCGGGCCAAACGGCGGCCCGCCGCGCCAGCTTCCGGCCTGCGCCGGCCGCCCTCTTCACAACCGCCCTGAAACCCCGCAAGATCTCGCCCCCGCACATTGCCGGCGGCACAGCAGCCACTCTATAATGCCCGCTTCCTCCATTTGCAGCATTGGCGCTAGGGTTTGCTGGGACTGGACCGGATGGGACGCGCGCGGCGCATGGCGGCACACAGGTGGCACGACGGCCGCCTTTTTCATGACCCCGGATGCCCAGGGATGCCTGGGGCTTGTCCGGGGGACTGGCACTGCCCGCTGTCATCGCCATGGCCATGGCGTCTTCGCATCCGGGTTCAGGATGGTCTAGCCTGGCGCAGGTCTTTGCTGTTTCCATTCTGCTGCCCTGGGGTGGCGGCCTTTGACCACGTTTTATGGCTAAAGAAGAACTGATTGAAATGCAGGGTTCGGTCACCGAAGTTCTGCCGGACTCGCGCTTTCGCGTCACCCTCGACAATGGTCACGAACTGATCGCCTACACGGGAGGCAAGATGCGCAAGCACCACATTCGCATCCTGGCCGGCGACAAGGTGACGCTGGAGATGTCGCCCTACGACCTCTCCAAGGGCCGCATCATCTTCCGCCACCTGCCCGGCCGCGGCCCGGCGCCCTCCGCCTGAGGATCGGTTCAGGCTCGATCCTTGACGTGGGTCTGCGGCCTTGCGACCCGCCCCATCAGGTAGAACTCCGGGTTGGGCATCAGGCCCGTGGCGTTGGCAATGCGGTTGGACATGCCGAAGAATGCCGTGATGGAGATGATGTCCCAGATGTCCTCGTCATCGAAACCGTGCTGGTGCAGCAGATCGAGGTCCGCATCCTCGATCTGCTCCGACTGCTGGCAGACCTTCATCGCAAAATCCAGCATGACGCGCTGGCGCGCCTCGATCTGCGCCTTGCGGTAATTGATGGCGATCTGGTCGGAGGCGCGCGGCTTCTTCTCGTAGACCCGCAGCAGCGCCCCGTGTGCGACCACGCAGTACAGGCAGTGGTTGGCGGCGCTGGTGGCGGTGACGATCATCTCTCGCTCGCCCTTGCTCAGGGAACTGCCCGCGCGCAGCATCAACGCGTCATGGTAGGCAAAGAAAGCCCGCCATTCCTCCGGACGCCGTGCCAGCGCAAGAAACACGTTGGGCACGAAACCTGCTTTTTCCTGCACCTGAAGAATCCGCTCACGAATGTCTGCGGGCATGTCCTCCAGTTCAACCAATGGAAAGCGCTTGCTCATGCTGGTCTCCTTCTCGGGTGTCGATGTTTGCCATGCCTTGCCGGCGGCCTGACCCACTGTACACCTGCCGCCGGGTCTGCGCACCTAGCGCAATCACGGGGAAACCGTCCGTGCATGCGTGCTTCCCACGGCGGAGAATGACGCACTTTTTTGGGAGTTTCGAGGGCTTTTTGCACAACAATAGGGCCCTCTTGAACCCCGCAGCGGCCTCCCATCCCATCACTGGCCGCCCGGATTGCACCCGTTTTGTGCGTGGCAGCCACGGCATGCCAGCGCCCATCCCCCATTCTGTCCGTCAACCATGACCGCCACGCCCCTTCCCGATGCCCCGTCTTCCCTGCCGCCGGCCGATGGCGATGCGCCGGCACGACTGCAGTTGCGCGGCATCACCAAACGCTATCCGGGCATCGTCGCCAATGATGGCATCGACCTCCGTGTCGGGCGCGGCCAGATCCATGCCATCCTGGGTGAGAACGGCGCAGGCAAATCGACACTGATGAAGATCATCTACGGTGCCGTCGCCCCCGATGCGGGCGAAGTGCTGTTCGATGGCCGACCGGTGCACATCCGCAATCCGCAGCAGGCGCGGCAGTTGGGCATTGCCATGGTGTTCCAGCATTTCAATCTGTTCGAGACCCTCACGGTGGCCGAGAACATCTGGCTTGGCCAGGAATGGACCATGAGCCGCGAGATGCTGCGCGTCAACCTCGACGAAGCCGGCAAGCTGTTCGGGCTTGACATCGACCTGGAGCGGCCGGTGCATACGCTCAGTGTCGGCGAGCGCCAGAAGGTGGAGATCCTGCGCAGCCTGGTGACCCACCCCAAGCTGCTGATTCTCGACGAGCCCACCTCGGTGCTGACGCCGCAGGCCGTGCAAAGCCTTTTTGCGATGCTGCGGCGGCTGGCCCAGTCGGGCTGCAGCATCCTCTACATCAGCCACAAGCTGCACGAGATCCGCAGCCTCTGCGATCGCTGCACGGTGATCCGCCAGGGCAAGGTGACCGGCGTGGTCGACCCGCGCGAACACAGCGACGCCTCGCTGGCGCGACTGATGATCGGCGCCGAGCCGCCCGCGCTGCAAAACCGTCCCGGGACGCCGGGCGAGCTGGTGCTGCAGGTCGAGGGGCTGAGCCTGCCGTGCGACAACCTGTTCGGCACCGCACTGGATCGCCTGCACCTGCAGGTGCGCGCCGGCGAGGTGGTCGGGATCGCCGGCATCTCCGGCAATGGCCAGAACGAGCTGCTGCGCGCGCTCTCGGGCGAGGACACGCGGGCCGCACCCGATGCGGTCCGGCTGTTCGGCCAGCCGGCCGGCCGCAGCGACCCGCGCCAGCGCCGTCGCCAGTGGGGCCTGCACTTCGTTCCCGAGGAGCGCCTGGGCCGCGCCACCGTGCCCAGCATGGACCTGGCGCAGAACCTGCTGCTCACGCGCGACCTCGCCATTGGCCGCCTGGGCTGGCTGAGTCGGCGGCGCCTGCATGCCAAGGCCGCCGAAGTGGTGCAGCGTTTCAGGGTCAAGGCGGCCGGCACCCACAGCGCGGCGCGATCGCTCTCGGGCGGCAACCTGCAGAAGTACATCGTCGGGCGCGAGATGGACGCCGGCCCGCGCCTGCTGATCCTGGCCCAGCCCACCTGGGGCGTGGATGTGGGAGCAGCCTCGCAGATCCGCGCCCAGATCCTGGCGCTGCGCGAGCAGGGCTGCGCGGTGCTGGTCATCAGCGAGGAGCTCGATGAGCTTTTCGAGGTCTGCGACCGCCTCTATGTGATGGCCAAAGGTACACTCTCGCCCTCGCTGCAGCGCGCCGAGGCCAGCATCGAGAAGATCGGCCTGTGGATGAGCGGCCTCTGGGAAGGCGGGCCGCAGCAGCCGACCGCTGCCGGCCAGGCCGAACTGGCCACCATGGTCTGAGCGCCAGCCGCCCCCGCACCCCCAAAAACCAGAGCAGCCGCCCATGCGCCCGCCGATGCCACGCCCAGCATGATGAAACTCATACTCGAACCCCGTCCACAGCCCTCGCGCCTGTGGACCTACGCATCGCCGCTGCTGGCCTTGCTGCTGACGGTGCTGATCGGCATCGCCATCTTCTCGCTCTCGGGCAAGTCGCCGCTGCAGGGGCTGCAGGTGTTCTTCTGGGAGCCGATCAAGAACACCTACGCCTGGGGCGAGATCGCCATCAAGGCCACGCCGCTGCTGCTGATCGCACTGGGGCTGGCACTGTGTTTCCGCTCCAACATCTGGAACATCGGCGCCGAGGGCCAGTTCGTGCTCGGCGCCATTACCGGAGGGTGGGTTGCGTTGCAGGCCGGCCCCAATACCGGCCACTGGATCATTGCGCTGGTGATGCTGGGGGGCGTGCTTGGCGGCATGTTCTGGGCCGCCATCGTTGCGCTGCTGCGGGACCGCTTCAACACCAACGAGATCCTGGTCAGCCTGATGCTGGTGTATGTCGCCATCCAGCTGCTGGGCTATCTGGTCTACGGCCCTTGGAAGGATCCGGACGGCTACAACTTCCCGCGCACCAAGATGTTCGAGGCGGCTACGCAACTGCCGCGCCTGATGCCCGGCAGCCGCGCCAACATCGGCGTGTGGCTGGCGCTGGCCGCCTGCCTGCTGATGTGGCTCTTCATGTTCCGCACCCGTGCTGGCTTTGCCCAGCAGGTCGGCGGCCTGGCGCCGGCGGCGGCGCGCTACGCGGGCTTCTCGGCACGCCGGGCACTGTGGACGGCGCTGCTGGCCTCGGGCGGCCTGGCAGGCCTGGCGGGCGCATTGGAGGTGGCCGGCCCGGTCGGGCAGCTCAACCCGCACATTCCCGTCGGCTACGGCTTCACGGCCATCATCGTCGCGTTCGTCGGGCGACTGCACCCGATCGGCATGGTGCTGTCGGCCATCCTGCTGAGCATGTTCGTGATCGGCGGCGAACTGTCGCAATCCCGGCTGGGCCTGCCCAAGTCGCTCTCGAGCGTGTTCCAGGGCCTGCTGCTCTTCAACCTGCTCGCCTGTGATGCGCTGGTCAACTACCGGCTGCGTCTGAAGGGCAGGCAGCGGGCGACCGCATCACCCGCCGGGTCCCCGGCCGCCGCACCAGCCGCCGCTGCCCAAGGAGACGCATGATGGATCTGCTGCTTGCCGCCACCCTCAATGCGGGGACCATCCTCGCACTGGCGGGCCTGGGCCTGTTGATCAACGAAAAGGCCGGCATCGTCAATCTGGGCGCCGAAGGCATGATGCTGTGCGCGGCGCTGGCCGGCTTCGCCACCGTGGTGCATACCGGCAGCTTCAGCCTGGGGCTGCTGGCGGGCATGGCCACCGGTGCGCTGCTGGCTGCGGCGATGGGTGCGCTGGTGATCTTCCTGCATACCAACCAGTATGCCTGCGGGCTGGCGCTGAGCCTGTTCGGCGTGGGCTTCTCGGCGTACATGGGGGTGGACTACGTGCAGGCCACCATCCCGGCCACGCCCAAGTTCTCGGTGCCGGTCTTGGCCGATATCCCGTTCATCGGCCCGGCCCTGTTTCGCCAGCACCTGCTGGTGTATGGCACGGTGGCGCTGGCCGTCTTCATGGCCTGGTTCTACAACCACACGCGCAGCGGACTGGTGTTGCGCTCGATCGGCGAGTCGCCCGAATCCGCCCATGCGCTGGGCTACCACGTGCGCGGCATCCGCCTGCTGTGCGTGGCGCTGGGCGGGAGCCTGTGCGGACTGGCTGGCGCCTACCTTTCGACCATCTACACGCCACTGTGGACCGAGGGCATGGTGGCCGGCCGCGGCTGGATCGCGCTGGCACTGACGGCCTTTGCCACATGGCGGCCCATGCGCATCCTGCTGGGTGCATACCTGTTCGGTGGCGTTACCATGCTGCAGTTGCATCTGCAGGCTACCGGCGCACAAATTGCTAGCCAGTTGCTGAGCATGCTGCCGTACTTGGCGACCATCGTGGTGCTGGTGCTGATCTCGCGCAATCCCATCTGGATCCGCACCAACATGCCGGCGTCGCTGGGCAAGCCTTTCGTACCAAGCCATTGAGACCAGCGGGCCGCAGCGCATCGATTCCCTGTTTTTTGACACCCTGGAGCCATTGACATGAACCTTCCCAGCACATCCCGCGTGATGCCACTCTCGCTGACGGCCCTGTTTGCCGCCGTGGCGCTGAGCGCCTGCGGCAAGCAGGAGCCGCCTGCGCCCCCCGCCGCCCCGGCAGCGCCCAGCAGCAGCCCCGCCGCGGCAGCGCCCGCCAGCGCCGAAGCTCCTGCGGCCGAAGCCAAGGCCGAGACCAAGGCTCCGCTGAAGATCGCCTTCGCCTATGTCGGCCCGGTTGGCGATGGCGGCTGGACCTTCGCGCACGACAATGGCCGCAAGGCGTTGGAGGCTGCTCTGGGCGACCAGGTGCAGACCAGCTTCGTCGAGAGCGTGCCCGAATCCGCCGATGCCGAGCGCGTGCTGCGCGGCTTCGCCGCCGATGGCAATCAGCTGGTCTTCGGCACCACCTTCGGCTACATGGAATACATGGTGCGCATCGCCCAGGACTTCCCGGACGTGAAGTTCGAGCACGCCACAGGCTACAAGACCGCCGCCAATCTCTCCACCTACGACAGCCGTACCTATGAAGGCGCATACATGGCCGGCATCATCGCTGGTGCCATGACCGAGTCGAACGTGCTGGGCATCGTCGGCTCGGTGCCGATCCCCGAAGTGATCCGCAACATCAACAGCTTCACGCTGGGTGCGCAAAGCGTCAATCCGGCCGTCACCACCAAGGTGGTTTGGGTCAACGAGTGGTTCAATCCACCCAAGGAAACCGAGGCCGCCACGACGCTGATCAACAACGGCGCCGACGTCCTGTTCCAGAACACCGATTCGCCGGCCGTGCTGAAAACCGCCCAGGAGCATGGCAAGCGTGCCTTCGGCTGGGATTCGGATATGACCGCCTATGGACCCAAGGCCCACCTGGCCTCGGCCGTGATCAACTGGGGACCCTACTACATCCACGCTGCCAAGGCCGCGCTGGACGGTACCTGGACCAGCCAGCGCAGCTGGTGGGGCGTCAAGGAAGACACCATCGACCTGGTCTCGCTCGCCGATGACATTCCTCAGGAAATCAAGGACAAGGTCGCGGCCGTCAAGCAAGGCCTCAAGGAAGGTACCTACCACATCTGGAAGGGCCCGATCCTCGGTCAGGACGGCCAGGAAGTGCTCGCCGCCGACCAGGTCGCCGACGACCAGTTCCTCAGTGGCATCAAGTTCTACGTCAAGGGTGTCGAAGGCAGCGTGCCCGGCAGCAACTGATGTCCGGTCTGCCCGCCGCCTGTGCGCGGCCGGCCAGCCAGTGACCAATAGAAAACCCCGCCATGCGGGGTTTTCTATTGGAAACGCGCACGCGACGGCCGCAGATTCAGCCCACCAGATGCTGCGTGAAGAAGTCCAGCGTGCGTCCCCAGGCCAGTTTCGCCGCGGCCTCATCGTAGGAGCCGCGCTGGTCGCAATTGAAGCCGTGGTCGGCCTCGTAGACATGCACGATCACGTCCGGATGGGCCTTGCGGAAAGCTTCGACGCTCTCGAGCGAAATCCAGTGGTCCTTGTCGCCGAAATGCGCCAGCACCGGCACCTGGGGCTGGCGGGCAATCTCTTCCTCACCGGTCATGCCGCCGCCATAGTAGGTCACGGCGGCGGAAAGGCCCTTGAGCTCCGCAGCCGCGCGCCAGGTCAGCAGCCCGCCCCAGCAAAAGCCGGTGATGCCTACCTTGCCCGGCTGCGCGCCGGCGGCAAAGTCGATGGCGGCCTGGATGTCCCGCAGCACGCCGGGCGCCGGCAACGCATCGACCGCCGTCTTGATGGCAAAGCCGTCCTGCATGTCCTGCTCGGTGTAGCCCAGCTCGACCCCGCTCTTGACCCGCGCAAAGGTCGACGGTGCCACCACCAGGAAACCTTCCGCGGCAAGGCGGTCGGCCACCGAACGGATGTGCGAGTTCACGCCAAAAATCTCCTGCAGCACCACCAGTGCGGCCTTGGGCGCTCCTTTGGGCTGGGCCACATAGGCCGGGAAGCGGAAGCCATCCGCGCTTTGCAATTCCTGAAAACCTGACATCGATGATCTCCTTTGCTCGATTGCTGTCCATGACCACGAAAATGGCGCATCCGGTGGCGCACTCCGACCTAGTATAGGCAAGACGGCCATCGGGCGGGCGATTGCGTTGACACTGTTGCAACCGCACCGCCATAATGCGCCGGCGCCTCCGCAACCATTTTCTCCATGACGATCTTCCGCGCACGCCTTGCCCTGATGAACCGGCTGGTCATTCTGACCATGCTGCTGGGCATGCTCTGGCCGATTGCGCAGGCCTGGGGCATGCAGGCTCCGGCCTCTCAAGGCACGGCAGCGGCTCCTTGGCTCGAGGTCTGCACCACGCACGGTGTCGAGTACGTGCGCATGGACGGCGGCATGCCCAGTCCACTGGAAGCGTTCGAGGACGTGCCGGCGCCGGCTCACGCCGGCATGGCGCATTGCCTGTACTGTTTTCTCAGCGATGAGGCGTTGCTGGCCCTGCCTCCGGCCACGGCAACGGTTGCCTGGCTGGCGGCCGAAGCGCAGGCCAGCGAGTGGCCGCCAGCTGCGCGGCCATGGCCGCGCAGCCCCCGGCGGGCCTGGCCGGCCAGCCCGCCAAGGGCCCCACCGGCGCTGTTCTGATGCCGCCGCGCCTGCTGCGTGACCCGTGCGCAGGCCCTTCGGCAAAACGCCACTTCCCCGACGTCTTCTCGCTGCCCATGAGGCCGTGGGTTTGCCTGTCCTGCCAGCTGCCGCCATCCCAATCGGGTCGACGGAGCATGGCGGCATGACAGGACAGGCCCATACCCTCGCCGAGGAACGTCCGGGACTTCGAACAGTTCCCGGTACCGGCCCATTCAGACCGCCCTGCGGCATCGGCCTGTGCCCCCCAGAAATGGACTGCCATGCCCTTTTCCCTCTCCCCCCGTGCTCCGGTGCGCCCGCGGCCAATCATGCTGGCATCCCTTTGCCTGCTGGCCACTCATGCCGTGCTGGCGCAATCGACAGATGCTGAAGCAGGCCGCGAACACGCTTCGTACCACAGCCACGACCACGACCGGGCAAACCGCAGCGGCCAGCTGGCCGAGGTCGTCATCACGGCCACGCCCGAGACGGCGCCCGGCACCGTCGTGACGGACCCGCGGCGGCCACGCCAACCCATGCCTGCCAGCGACGCAGCGGATTACCTCAAGACCATTGCCGGCTTTTCCGCGATCCGCAGCGGCGGATCCAACAGCGACCCGGTGTTTCGCGGCCAGTTCGGCTCGCGCCTGCCGATCCTCGCCAATGGTGCGACCCTGCTGGGGGCCTGCCCGGCCCGCATGGATTCGCCCAGCTCCTACCTCTCGCCCGACACCTTCGACGAGTTGGTCGTCACCAAAGGACCACAGACCGTGCTGTGGGGGCCGGGCGCCTCGGCAGGCGTGGTGCGCTTCGAGCGCAAGCCCCCGGTGTTCGAGGCGCCGGGCGTACGCGGCCGCGCCAGCGTATTGGGCGCCAGTGCGGGACGCAACGACCAGGTGGTGGACGTGAGCGCCGGCAACCGGCAGATTTATGGCCGCCTCACCGCCAACCGCTCCCATGGGCAGGACTACCGCGATGGCAATGGTCGCAAAGTGCCCTCAAGCTGGGACAAGTGGAACGTCGACGCCAGCCTGGGCGTTACACCCGACCCGCGCACCCTGCTGGAACTGAGTGCCGGTGCGGGCGATGGCGAAGCCCGCTATGGCGGTCGCGGCATGGATGGCAGCCAGTTCAAGCGGCGCAGCCTGGGTCTGCGTTTCGAGAAGAAGGAAATCTCCACCCTGCTGGCCAAGGTGGAAGCGCAACTCTACGCCAACCATGCCGACCATGTGATGGACAATTATTCGCTGCGTACCTTCACGCCGGGCAGCGGCATGTCCATGCCCATGGCCTCGAACCCGGATCGCCGCACCCGCGGCGGCCGCGCCAGCGCCACATTGCGACTGGCACAGGACTGGCTGCTCGAGGCCGGCGTGGACCACACGCGCAGCAGACACAGCGCGCGCAGCGGCAGTCCCAGCGCCCCCTACTCCAGCAAGCCCCGGGTGCGCGACTTCGAGAGCACCAACACGGGCCTGTTCGGCGAACTGACCTGGCATGCCAGCGAAGCGCAGCGCGTCATTGGCGGCCTGCGCATGGACCGTACCCGAGCCACGCGCTATGCAGCCACCAGCAGCATGGGCGGTATGGGAGGGATGGGCGGAGCCAGCACCGGTATGTCCGTGGCAACGAAACGCAACGACTCCCTGCCCAGCGGCTTCCTGCGCTGGGAGCGCGATCTGGCAGACCAGACGGCGGCAAACGCCACCACGGTGTATGCCGGCATCGGATACGTCGAGCGTTTTCCGGACTACTGGGAGCTGGTCTCGCCCGGCAACAGCGCGGCGGCCAGTGGCAACGCCTACGCCTGGCTGCAACCGGAACGCACCACGCAGATCGACATCGGCATCCAGCACCGCAGCGATGACTGGCAGGCCTGGGCTTCGGCCTACGCAGGTCAGGTCAGAGACTACATTCTGTTCGACTATCGCAGTGGCAGCAGCATGGTCCGCAACGTCGATGCCCGCACCGCCGGCCTCGAACTGGGCCTGCAACGCCGCATCGGCGCCGGCTGGTCTGCGCAGGGCTCGCTGGCCTACATCTGGGCCCGCAACCGCACCGACAGCCAGCCACTGCCGCAAACCCCGCCGCTGGAACTGCGCCTGGGCGCCAGTTATGAGCAAGGGCCATGGACCGGCGGGTTGCTCTGGCGCGTGGTTGCGGCCCAGCATCGCCATGCCGACGGCCTGGGCAACGTGGTCGGGCAGGATTTCGGCCCCAGCGCCGGTTTTGGCGTGCTCTCGCTCAACATCGGCCATGCCATCAGCCCCCGCATCGGGTTGACCGCCGGCATCGACAATCTGCTGGACAAGACCTATGCCGAGCACCTGAACCTGGCGGGCAACGCCGGCTTCGGCTACGCCGGCAGCACCCGCATCAACGAGCCGGGCCGCACCGTCTGGGTACGCGCGGACATCCGCTTCGACTGAAACCACACTCCCGACATCTCCCTCACACTTCTTGCACAGAAAAGGAATACACCATGACTCAACGCATCTGTCTTCCCCGCATCGCCCGCATCACCCGCGTCAGCCATTGCCTGCTGCTGTGCGGCGCCATGATGGCCGCCACACTCGGCCACGCCCATGAATTCAAGTCCGGCGACCTGGAAATCACGCACCCCTACGCACGTCCAAGCCGTCCCGGCCAGCTCAATGGCTCGGCCTGGTTCGGCGTGAACAACGCCGGCAGCACGGGTGATCGCATCATCGGCGTGCAGTCCGAGGTCGCCAAGCACACGGAAATCCATGACATGGACATGCAAGGTGGCGTGATGCGCATGTTCAAGGTCGACGGAGTGGACGTGCCCGCTGGCGGCCACGTCAAGCTCGGCGAGGGCAACAAGCTGCACGTCATGCTGCTCGAACTCGAGCAGCCCTTGAAGGCCGGCGACCGGTTCCCGCTGACCATCCAGTTCGAGCATGCCGGCAGCGTGCCGGTCGAAGTGTGGGTGGAGGAACCCAGGGATGGCGCCGCAACGCACGGACACAGCCACCACTGACGACGCCGAAGCCCCGCCCCGGTCGCCAGGCCCAGGCGGCCGGGGCACGAAGACGTTGCTGGCGCCGGTCGGCTCAACGATCGAGTTCGGCCGAACGGGTAAGCGCACACGCCTTCACCCAGCGGTCAAATAAATAATGTTTCTCATTTACAGAATGTCGGCAGCAGGGCTATGATTCCGGGCACACATCTTCTGGCCGGTCATGACCGGCTTTTCCCGCACACGGCAAGCCATGAGCAACACATCACTGACGGTGGCGCTCTCCCGATCGCCCACCTTCTCCAAGGCCAGCCAACAGTTGCTGACGGCGCTGGCCCACAGCGCCACACCGGTGCAGCTGTATGCCCAGCAACACCTGTTCATCGCAGGTGACGAGGCCCGCTACTTCTATTGGCTGGAGTCGGGCACCCTCACGCTCTACAGCCCCAGCCTGATGGGCGAGAGCAAGGTGTTCCGCTCGCTCGAAGCCGGCGCACTGGTGGCCGAAACCGTGATGTATGCACAGCCCTGCCACTACCCGCTCTCGGCTGTCGCCGAGCAGGACTGCAGGTTGCAGCGCCTGCCACGGGAACTGCTGCTGTCACTGACACGGCAATCCGCAGACTTTGCCTACTCGCTGGTCGAGATTCTCTCCAGCCGCATCCTCCAGGCGGTCAACCGCATCGACCTGCTCACCATCACCAACTCGGCGCAGCGCCTCGTGAGCTACCTGATGGATGTGCATGCCCAGCAGGGCACTGCCTGGCTGCAGCTCAACAACAGCCACAACGTGATTGCCCGCCAGTTGAACATCACGCCCGAGACATTCTCCCGGCATCTGGCGCAATTCAGGCGGCGCGGGCTGATCGGCACCGGCCGGCAGCGTGAACTCGTCCTGCTGGACCCCGTCGCGCTTTGCCACGAAGTGGGTCTGCCGCCACCGAACCTGCATTTCATCCGCACGCGCCCGGCCAGCAACCTGAGCGGCAGCCTGTTCGAATGCTGCAACCTGCTGTAAGAACCTGCTCATGATGCCGTGCTGCGTGTAACCGCGCTGCCCGGCGGCAGGCCCGCCATCATCGATGCCTGTGCGCAATCGCCTGCGGACCTTGCGCATCCGTCAGCGGCTCCGCGCAGCCCTGCTGTCCGTCGGTGCGGGGCTGCAGCAGGATCGCCGCACTGAAACACAGGTAAAGCGCAAATGCGGCCATCCACAACAGGCCGGCCACCAACAGCAGCATGGCGCTCCACTGCGCCATGGCGAACCAGCCGGCCAGCCAGCGCAACAATGCCGCCAGTACCAGCATCGCCGCCGCCAGCGGAACCCAGCGGCGGTCATCCAGCCACAGGCCGGCATGAATGCGCCCGGCAATGTTCATGACCGTGAAGATGGACAGGCCCATGGCACCGACCAGCAGCAGATGGCGCCCGGACGATGGCGTCCAGGGTGCGCCCAGCATGGCCAGGCCAATACCGGCATAGCCCAGCGCCACCAGCCAGTAGCCCGCATACAGGATCAGCGCCCATCGATACAGCAGCGCGCGGCCCACATGCCAGTCATTGAGCAGGTTGAACATGGCCGCCGCCGCCGCCAGCGCCAGCCAGCCCGTCACCAGGTCGTGCCCCTTGAGGAACTCCACCCCGCTGAAAAGGCAGATGCAGAACACGGCGAAATTGCGCCGCGGCGGACGCGCCAGATAACCAACGGTTTCATGGTCCGCCAGCCCCGGTCTGCCTGCCTCGACCAGCCGGTTGACCACGTTCATCGAAATGCGGCTGCCGGCAATCACGATCAGCACCATCATCAGACCGATCGCCAGCAGCAGCCAGGCCATGGGATCACCGTGCCGGTACAGCGCCAGGAAAAAGCCGGCCTCCACCGCCAGCATGGCCAGCAGCGCCCAGCCAAAGCTGAGATGGCGGCGGGTACGGTCGCGCCACAGTGCCGGCAGCAGCAGTGCCAGCAAGCCAGCCGTGAATCCCAGGTTCAGGGTCGCCAGCAGGCCGATCCCGACTCCCCATGGCAGCCAGGCCGCCGGCAACCAGGCCAGGCGGGCCAGCAGCCAGAGCACCGCGACACAAAGCAGACGGGATGCCGGCTGCGGCTCGCTGCCGGTGAATTCCGGCACTGCCGTCAGCAGGAAGCCGGCCACCGCCGCCATGCCAAAACCCAGGATCAGCTCGCACGCATGCCAGAGCATGGGGCCCCCCGAAGGCTGCCATGCCGCCACCGCAGGCACTCCCGACAATGACAGCAGCCACCAGCCCATCAGGGCGCAGGCGGCGATGCCGCTGAAGAAGAAGAACGGCCGAAAGCCGCACAGGAACACCGGATGGGTGGTCCACCGCTTCATCAAGCCTCTGGTCCATCGCTTCATGCCACGCACCCTCCGCGATGGCCATGTGGCGCAGCGCAGTTCGCCGATGCGCCTGTCAGCGCGCGCACACCGTCGTCCATGCCACCGGGCACACCACCATCATCGGCGGCCGTCGGATCGGCCTCATGATCGCCCTCCTCGCGCTGCAGCGGCAGCCCGAAGCACTCGCGCACCTCGCGGATCCGCATCAGCCGGCCCGTCTGCCCGTAGATCCAGTCATCGCTGCGCCGCTCCTGCAGGCGCGGCACCATGAATTCGCGCAACACCCGGCCGGGATGCGGCGCCATGAGCAGCAGCCGATCGGCCAGCCGGACCGCCTCCATCAGGTCGTGCGTGATCATCAGCACTGCGGCACCCGTGCCCCGCACCTGCTCGCGCAGGACGCCATACAGTTCATGGCGCAGGCCCACATCGAGCGCGGCGAACGGCTCGTCGAGCAGTAGCAGGTCGGGCCTGGTCGCCAGCGCCCGCGCGAGAGCCACCCGGCTTTGCATACCGCCCGAGAGCTCATACGGGAATTTGTCCATATCCCGCTCCAGCAGCCCCATCCGCAACGCCAGCGCAGCACCCTGGCGCCTGCGGCTGCCCGCGGGTATGCCCAGGCCCTTGAGGCCCAGGGCGATGTTGTCCACCACGTTCTTCCACGGCATCAGGCGCGGTTGCTGGAACATGCAGCCAATCCCCCGAAAGGATGACTCCAAGGTCCCTTCCGAAGGCCGCAGCAACCCCGCCACGATGTGCAGCAAGGTGCTCTTGCCGCACCCGGATGGCCCGACCAGCGCCAGCGTCTCGCCGGCATGCAGGTCGAGGTTGATGTCGCTGAGCACCTCCGTCAGTGCAAAGCTGTGCGTCAGGTGCCGGATATGCAATTCCATGGGAAGCCTTCATCGTGTCGCATCATGCTGTTCTTGTGGATCCGTTGCATTTCTTTTTGCTTGCCTTGCCGCCTTGCCGTCCTGTTGCGTTGCATTCTGTTGCCGGCTGACGCACCGTTCCATCGCCGCCATCGAATGGTCAGGCCTGCCGCCAGCGCTCGGCCTTGCGCTTGAACGGCTCCAGCACCAGGTATTCCACCGCCAGCAGCAGCACCAGCACGGCGACGATCCAGGCCATCGACGAGGCCGTGTCCAGCTGGGCGCGAGAGACGGCCAGCGCCGCGCCCACACCATCGACCGTGGTCAACAGCTCGGCCATCACCACGACTTTCCAGGATGTCCCCAACGCCGTGATCCAGGCCGGGAACAGATACGACAGCACATGCGGCAGATAGACATCGGTCAGGCCCATCCACCATGGCAGGCGCAGCACATGCGCGACGTCGCGCAGCTGGTGATCGAGCGTGCGCGTGCCCTGCATCGCACCGGCAAAGACGATGGGCAGACAGGCAATGAACACCGTGAACACCGGCGTGGCATCGCCCATGCCGAACCACAACATCGCCAGCACCAGCCAGGCAATCGGCGGCATGCCCAGCAGCAGCGTCACCAGCGGGCGCGAGGCCATCGCGGCGGTGATCGAGCGGCCCGCCAGCATGCCCAGCACGCTGCCGGCCAGCACCGCCAGCGCCAGCCCGGCAAAGGTACGCCGGGCCGAGATCAGCAGCTGCGGTGCGGCCATGCCGTCCGCCAGCATCTGGCGCAGTTGCGCCAGCGTCGCCAGCGGTCCTGGCAGCAGCAAATCCCCATACCACTGCGCCCCCCACTCCCAAAGCGCGCAGAACAGCAGCACGCTGGCCACCGCTCCCCAGCCGCTCCAGAGATAAACGGCGCAGGCAGCCACGGCGCGCCGCGCACCGCGCAAAAACGATGAAAGAAACATAAGCACCACGATAAGCACCAAGCCGCCAACGGGGCCTGTCGACATCATTCGAGTATCACGGCGGCACAAGGCACTGGTGGGCACCTTCTCGCCCGGTTGTTGCGGCAGGGCAAACACTCACCCATAGAACCCCGCATCCGGCAGCCTGCCGCCCACCAGGGCGGGCTGATTCTCCAGCAGCAGCCCATAGAAAAACTCCAGTTCCTCGCGTGCCTGCGCTGCCGTGCGATAGAACGCCGGCACGGCCTGCAGGGAGTCGGCCACCGCCTCCGGCTGCAGCATGCCGGCGTAGCGTGCCGCCATCTGCCCGCACTCGGCAGGGTTGGCCCAACACCAGGCATGCGCCTCGGCCAGCGCCTGCCGCATCTGCGCAAGCAGCACGGCATCATCGCGCACGGCACCCACCGCGGCAATGCCGGCCTGCGGAATCCGTGGCGCACGGCCGAAAACCCGCCCCCACTCGCGTTGCAGATCCACACTGCGGAAGAGTTCCGGCGCGATCACCGAAACGGGGAACGAGCGCGTCTTGCGCAGCGCCATCGACACCGCCGGTTCGGCCAGCAAGGCATGGTCCGTGCGCCGAGATACCAACAGCTGCATGGCATCCATGGGCGAGGCCACATAGCGGATGCGAAAGTCCTTCTGCGGATCCAGCCCCTGGCGGCGCGCCAGCAACTGGAACACGATGTCGGGCATGTCGGCGCGAAACGGCAGCGTGATCTCCTGTCCCTTGAAATCCGCCAGGGTCTGCCACTGGCTGTTGCGCGAAACCAGCCATAGGATGCCCCAGACCGACACATCCAGCAGCTTGAGCGGCACGCCCCGGTTATAGAGGTTGGCTGCCACATTGCTGGGTGCGGCGACGAAATCCGCTCCGCCATCAACCGCCAGGGCGCGCAACTGGTCCGGGTTGGTCCAGGCGCGGAATTCCACCTTGTCGGCCAGCGCCGCCAGCGCGCCACTCTCGGCCAGTCGCATCAACGGGAACGAGACATTGGCCAGCGGGCCTGCCAGCACCAGTCGTTCCCGCACCGGCTGGGTTTGCGCCCCTGCAGGCAACGCCAGCGCCAAAGCCGAAGCACCAGCGCCCACCAGCCAATCCCGACGCTCCCTGGAGAAATCCGAAATACCCATGGCAACACTCCTTTCCGAAAAAACATCCACTGCAGCCACCGCAACCATCTCAGGCATGAAGACCCAGACCTACCGGGACCGGCAATCATCCATGGCTCGACCCGCACCCGTACGAACAGACACCGGGAGACACTGGACCACTGGGCCGAAAAAAGCCACAACGCCAAACCACATACATCACCCCGCCAACCCCGAACTCGGACTGCCTTCCGCCTCATCCGGCGGGGCCGCGTGGAACTCCACGTAGAACCGCACCGGCCCCAGCGGCTTCACGCTGTGCAATTGCTGTGGCCTGACCACTCCAGGCGGCTTGCCGGGAGCGAGCACCTGCTGAAAACCCTCGGAAGGCACCACGTACAGCAACGCGCCTTCCAGCACATGAATCAGTGCCCACGTGCCCGCCTTCGTGGTGTGATCACGCAGCAGCCCGGCGGGCACCGTCTCCTGCGTGAACTCCGGCGTGCGCTTGTAAGCCCTGATCCCGGCAGGCAAGCCCGCAACACTTGAAGTCATCGCCCATCTCCTTCAGAAATTGCGCCGCAGCATCACGCCCAGTTCCGTCTGGCGAAAGCCGTAGGCCCAGCTCACATTGCTGCGGTTGGCGCTGTGGCGCAGCCGCAGCTCCGGCGTCATGCCCGCCAGCTTCCAGGCGTTGGCGCCGATGCCGAGAATGTAGACCTGCTGGCGATCGCGGCGCTGCGCCCCCAGAAAACCATCGTAGGCATCATTGCGGCCGAAACGGAAAACGCCCATCACATTCACGAACAATCCGGCCGTACCGGCGAACTGGTGGTAGATACCGCCACGAAAGGCCCAGTCCCTGCTACTGGCCTGCGGCACCGCGTACTTCTTGCGCGTCACGTCTGCGCCCACGTTGAGCACCGTGTTCGGCTGCGGCACGTAGACGGCCGAGACGCCCCATTGGTACTGCGAATAATCGCTGCCGCTGACCAGCAGGCCCCGCCCGGTATGTGCGTAGCGCTTGGCATCCAGGCTGGTGCCAAGGCGCAGGCCGCTGCCCACCATACGCTGCCACTCCAACTGCATGCCGCGCGCCACGTACTCGGTGTGCCCGTTGCGGTGGAAATGCTCCAGATATGGCGTCACGCTGGCGGTGGTGCGCGCATCCAGCCACTGGTAGCCGCCGTACAGGATGGAGGTCCTGCTGCCATGATCGCTGATCGGCGAGCTGCCCGTCCCGTCCTTGCGGCTGTAATGGCTGCCATAGCTCACCGGCCGCAATTGCAGGTTGTGGTTGCCGCCCAGGTTCCAGCGCCGCTGCAGCGCCAGTTCGTAGTTCAGCAGGCTCGAATGGATGGGCTGCGGCATGCGTCGTTCGAAGAAGCACATGCCTCCCAGCTCCAAAAAACATGCGTAATCGCCACTGCCCTGATTGATGTTGTTGTTGTAACCCCAGCCCAGCGCCAGACTGCCGTGCCAGCGCGCCCGCTCGGCCAGCGCCTGCTGGTACTGCCGCACCATGGCCTGCACCTGCCCGGGCAGGCCCGCCGCCATTGCGCGGGCAAAACCCTCGCCGGCCGCGCCGTCCTGGTTGTCCTCGAAGCGCAGGCGCGCCAGTTCCAGGTTGATACGCGCATCCGCCGGGTCGGCCGCATGCGCGGCCTGCATGCGGCGCAGCGCCGCGGCGTAGTCGCCCTGGTGGCGGGCCAGCAGGGCCTCGGCCATGGCCACCAGCGCCGGGCGGTGGCCATGCAGCAGGCGATAGCGGCTGAGGAACTCCGGCAGCCGCTCCCACTGGCCGGAATTGATGGCGATGTAGATCGCCGGCTCCAGTTCCTCCTGGCGTGACTGCACCGCCTGCACCCGGCCATCCACCACCAGCGAGCCGGGCGGCGCGAACAGTTCGCCTTGCGGCCCGGCCGCACGTTCGGCGGCGCGGCGCGTCTGTTCCTGCAGCAGGTATCGGGTGTCGTCCTCGTCGGCCCATACCGGAGCATGCCCGGAAATCAGAACAAGCATCAGAGACAGACAAAGCGCAAGCAAACCCTGTGGCATAGAGAGCTCCATGAAATCGGCCCCGCCATGCGGCATATCCGAGTGGCGCGCACCGGCATCCACGCGAATGGCGGGCCCAAAATAAAATGGAGACCGGCGGAACCGGCCTCCACATAGACTCACGTCACGTAATCAATGGCATTCAGTTCGAGCGACTGCCACCGAAAGCGATGTTGGTGGCAGCGGTTCCGCCACCCGTGTAAATGCCGGCCAGGGCTGCGGCATTGTTGTAGAAACGGCCTTGGACTCCATCCCCAGTGAACTGACCGGTGCTGTTGATCGTGGCATTGATGGCAACGGTCGTGTCGCCCGTCCGGCTGAGATTGCCCGCCAACGTGTTGCTGCTGCCGCCGGCCACATAGTTCGCAGTCAGCACACCGTTGTACAGATTCGGCGTCGCCGGCAGGTTGGCACCCTCGCCGGTCTGGCGGATGCCGATCACGTTGTAGGTGACATTGCTCAGGTTGGGGGTCGCCGTCACAGGGTTGTCGCCCACATACCAAACGGTGCGGCTGCCGCTGCTCATGTTCAGGTTGGTGCTGTCGCTCGGCGGCGTGCCTGCCGCACGGGGCGCCCACTCGCCAAAATACACACCGCTGCCCACGGCCAGCGGCTTGCCAGCGGAATCAGCCACCTGCCCGATCACCAGGCCGCCAAACTGCGGCGCCAGCGCAAAAGTATTGATCTGGCGCACGCTGTTGATCATGAACTTGGCCGTGCCATTGGATGCCGAGGCCCTCCACACCTGGGCAATATTCAACGGGAAAAGCAGGCCCAAGTCCGCCGCCGTCATGATGGTGCCATTGCCACGGGCATCGATGGCGATATTGGAGCCATTGACCGGCCCGCCCGCAATATCGATGAAACCCAAGCTACTGTTTTCGAATTTCAAGCCGGAATTTCCACCTCCAAACATAATGTGGTTGGAATTGCCTACCGCCACATTGGCTGTATTGGAGCTGCCGCCCGATGCTGCCATTGCCGCGCCGCTACCCAGCAAAGCTGCCGCGGTCAAAGCGATCATGCGTTTTTTCATATCGACTCCTGTCAAGATTGGGTTGAAACACATCGAAAAAACTTGTTTTTCAAAAAAACAAGCAAAAAACCTAGAACCTGAGGGTCATGCCCGCCGTAATGGTACGTCCCGGTCCTGGCATGACATTTTTGGACATGGGATCCATGTAATACTGATCGGTCAGATTGATGATGTTCAGGTTGAGCAGTACACTTTTGTTGACTTGGAACTGCGCGTACAAATCATGCAGCACGACCGACTGCCAATACAACGCATCCACGCCGCCACGGAACCACACATCCCGTGGCAAAGTGGCGGTTCCGGGTGTCGCGGTGCTCTGGGCCAGCAGGCGGTCCAATTGCCTGTTTTCCGCCCCGGCGTGATAGGTGCCGCGCCAACCCACCTCCAGGCGCCTGTCCAGCAAGCGCGTGCCCAACTCCATATTGATGGAGTATTTGGGCTGCAAGCTGCTGCCGCTATAGGTACCAGGGAAACCACCCGTCATGCAGGTGGGAATGCGGTTGTAATAAGGGTCCATGCTGCTGGCGAAATCCTTGTCGCACATTTCCTGCTTCAAGCGGTAGGTGCCGCCCAGGCCGCCAAAAAAACGCCCCGCATCAAAACGCGATTGCAATTCGATGCCGCTGGTTTTCTTCTTGTCAAACTGGATGGTGTCCGCGTATGCGGTGCGATCGATGAAGTTCTTGATCCGGGTGTTGTAATAGCTGATGCGCGCATCCGCCAGCGCCAGCCCGGGGAAGAATTGCGCCAGATTATGGGCATAGCCAATTTCAATATTCGTGCTGCGCTCGGGCTTGCTGGCGCCATTCACCGCCAAAGTTCCGAGGGTGCCGGCGCCGTCCACCACCGAGCTGGTGGTCAGCTCATGAATGCTCGGGAAACGCGTGGTCTGCGCATAACGCGCAAAACCGGTACCAAATTGGCCAATCCGCGCAGTCGCGCTCAAGACCGGACTCCAGGCATGGCCCGACTGTTCTGCGGAGTTTTCCCAGGCTTGTCCTGAACTCAGGGTTTCATAAACATCTTCACCGATTCCAGTGGCATACCGGGCCACCTCATCCAAGCCCTGGGTGTTCTCCACAGTCTCTGCGGCATTCAGCGTACCGTTGGCAAATGGGTTCTGAGACGAATCTGGCTTGCCGTTTATGACCGGAACAAGGACGGGATCATATATCCAGTATAGATAGTTAATTCCAGAGCCATCATTAATCGATCTATAACTTACCTGCCTCCCATCCAGAAAAGCGTTATACACTTGCTTGTGTGCCAGCCAAGTTTCAATCTCGGGCGTCACGACGCCATTGAAAACATAATCATTAATATATGGGGCGGCGGCCTGGCTATTTGCTGTGTCGGTGGCTGAAAGGTCTCTGTATTTCTCTGCTTCTTCCGTGGTCAGAATCTCTCCATATTCCAATTGCATGCCGGTCTTCACTCGACTACCTGCCATCTTCGCCAAACCCGTGTCCTTGCCGGTATATCGCATATATCGGGTGCCAGCAGTCAGCGTCAGCCACGGGGTGGGCTGGTAGCTCAGATTCATCGTGGCGGAATATTCCTTGCGTTCGCCAGAGCGCGGGCCAAAGAAATCGGTGCTGGCGTGCATGGTGTTGCCGTCAATGCCCAGGCCCCCACTGCTCAAATTCAGTTTGGTTTGCTCGACCCGGTCATCCAGTTTTTCGCGCTGGTAATTGACACCCAGCATCAATTGCATTTTTTCGTTCAGCTTGATCTGGTTGCTCAAGTCCAGGCCGGTGCGGTCATGGCTGGTCCATTGCCGCCCACGGGCCAGGATGGTGCCGTCATGATCCGGAAGCCAGGAGCTCCAGTCGAAGTCAGGATAGGAACTGCTGAGGGTGTCATACAACGCCAGGGCATTCGCGGTAGCGTCATCCGCGTCGATGACATAAGGTGAAATTCCGGTCTGATAGCGTGTGCCGCGGGTCTTGGTATGCCACAAGCTGGCCTCCAGATTCAACCATTTCGAATCTTCCGGCTTGACCTCATAGTCCAGCTTGTAGCGATCCACTTTCATCTCCGAATGCGGTCTTTCAAACACGAATCGCTGGGTGTTGGAAAAATCCGCATCCGGAAACTGGTGTTCAAAGGATTCCCGCCAGGACATGAGCAGTACCGAATTACCCGGAGTGGTTTCTCCAAAATCCATGTCATTTCGCATGAATGACAGGCCGATTTTCTGCCCATCCGGAAAATACCAGTTGTTCTTCAGCAGCGTGCTTCTGGTTTCGCTGGCGGTGTTGAAGACTTCATCTCCTGCGCCGTACAGCTTGGTCATGTTCGGGGTGAAGGAATCCGTGCTGGTTTGATCGAGATAATCATGGCCTGCATACCTTCCGGCATTCCTTTTTCCCGCGTAGTAGTTGCCCTGGGTGCGCTTGCTGTACGAGGCGAGGAAGTCCGTCATTTCATTGCGTCCAGCAATGGTGAGCATGCCGGAGTGGCTGTCGAAATTGAAGTTCTCCCCGCCGCCCTTCTCCCGCGGCGTCCCGGAGGGAACCGCGACACTGGTACCGGTGCGCACCGCGCCGGGAATATCGCGGTAATCCTTGCCGTAGACCGAGGCGGCATCAAATCGGGGTTTGCTGCTGTTGCCGGAGGTGTCGGCCTTCAATTCGATGCCGAAGTTCTTGCCTTCGGGAATGATGTCGCCGGGTTCGATGGTGCGGATGTTCACTGAACCTCCAACACCGCTTTTGATGCCGCGGCTCAGGGACGGGCCCTTTTCCACCTCGATGCTGCGGAACATCGCCGGGTCGGCGTAGCTGCGGTTACCCGCGCCAAAGAAGTGCAGCCAGATGTTGGTGGATTGTTCGGTGCCATCGATGGTCAGCGGCACGCGCCCTTCGCCGGATAGGCCGCGGATGTTGGGCGTAATCGATTGACTGCCGCGCGTGTCCATGCTGTAGACGCCGTTCATGCCCTTGAACGCGTCACCAGGGTTGGTGGCCTGGAAGCGCTGCAGTTGTTCGCGCTCCTGATAGACGGTGGTAACGTTTTTGTCATACACGTCGTCCTGGCCTTTTTCGTCGCGGGTGCGCTCGCCGGTCACGACAACCTCCGGCAGCGCCTGTTCGGCATCGCGCTGCCAGCCATTCTGCTGCGCGGGCGTCTCCCCTTCCTGTTCCTGCCCTTGCGCATGGGCCATGCTCCAGCACGCCAGTGCCACCGCCACCGAGATGCCTTGCAGGGCCGGGTAAGCTCTCTTGTTCATTTCCTCTCCTGATTGGAACGACCTCTTGCGATGGGGCCAGCCAACAGCCTCGCATCGATCCTCTATATTGAGAACGGGATCGATTCTTCTTTGCAGGATCAGGAAATGCTCTTGATAATTATCAAGTCGTCAATTTTTCGTATCTCTCTTGTAAATGGAGATGGCAGCAATGCCCGATGGCGATGACCAACATGCCCATCGGCGCTCGCTGACTGGCAACCAGCCTTGCCGACCGGCTTTCTGGACGCACGAAGAAAAACGCATCCCTGCAGGGATGCGCGTCAGCAGGGGCTTAGAACCTGCTCAAAGCCTTTTCGTTCGGGGCACTTGGGCCCGACGAGGAGAACGCGTGGCCCGCTTCAGGGCCGCAGCACTTCCAGCAGGCGATCGAGTCCGCCGCTGTTGATGGCCACCTTGGCCTGGGCGCGCACGCGCGGCTTGGCGTGGTAGGCCACCGAGAGGCCCACAGCCTGCATCATTGGCAGGTCGTTGGCACCGTCACCGACGGCGATGGCCTGGGCTGGCTCGATGTCCATCAGCGAGGCCAGCTCCAGCACGGCACGGCGCTTTTCCTGGCCGTCGCAGATGTCGCCCCAGCTCTGGCCCTGCAGGCCGCCGGTGAGCACGCCGTCGCGGATATCGAGCAGGTTCGAGCGCACGAAGTCCAGCTCCAGCTCGGCGCGCACGCGCTCGGTGAAGAAGGTGAAGCCGCCCGAAACCAGCAGGGTCTTGAGGCCCGCAGCATGGCAGGCCTGCACCAGTTCGCGCGCTCCGTCCGAGAGGCGCACGCGTTCGGTGTAAACGCGCTGCAATTGCTCGACCGTGACGCCCTTGAGCAGCGCCACGCGCCGACGCAGGCTTTCCTTGAAGTCGGTGATGATGCCCTGCATGGCCGCCTCGGTGATCTCGGCGACTTCGCGCTTCTTGCCCACCATGTCGGCGATCTCGTCCACGCATTCGGTGGTCACCAGCGTGGAGTCCATGTCGAAGGCGATGAGGCGAAAATCACGCAGCGACAACGGCGCGGCGATGTCCTGGATTTCCAGTCCGGGGGCGAATTCCTGTTTGCTCATGATGGGCGGCCGGCGTGCGAAGTTGGGTACAGCCCGAGATTATGCGGCAGCAGGCAGTACCCGCTGCCGCAGGTCATGTCCGCCGACTACTCGATGGCTTTGGTGATGTCCTCGACCACCTGCTTGGCATCGCCGAACACCATCATGGTCTTGTCCATGTAGAAGAGCTCGTTGTCCAGCCCGGCGTAGCCCGCCGCCATCGAGCGCTTGTTGACGATGACGTGGCGCGCCTTGTAGACCTCGAGAATCGGCATGCCATAGATGGGACTGCCCTTGACGTGCGCAGCGGGGTTGACCACGTCGTTGGCACCCAGCACGATGGCCACGTCCACATCGCCGAACTCGCTGTTGATCTCGTCCATCTCGAACACCTGGTCATAGGGCACCTCGGCCTCGGCCAGCAGCACGTTCATGTGGCCGGGCATGCGGCCGGCCACCGGGTGGATGGCGTAGCGCACGCTGATGCCCTTGGCCGTGAGCTTGGCCGCCATCTCCTTGACGGCGTGCTGCGCACGCGCCACCGCCAGGCCGTAGCCGGGCACGATGACCACGCTGTCGGCATTGCCGAGCAGGAAAGCCGCATCGTCGGCGCTGCCGGTGTGCACGCTGCGTTGCTCCTCGCCCGCCGCCCCCGCCGCAGCGGCATCGCCACCGAAGCCGCCGAGAATGACGTTGAAAAAGCTGCGGTTCATGGCCTTGCACATGATGTAGCTGAGGATCGCCCCCGACGACCCCACCAGCGATCCGGCGATGATCAGCATGCTGTTGTTCAGCGAAAAGCCGATGCCCGCCGCCGCCCAGCCCGAATAGCTGTTGAGCATGGAGACCACCACCGGCATGTCGGCGCCACCGATCGGGATGATGAGCAGTACGCCCAGCGCAAAGCCGATGGCGATGACCAGCACGATGTCCAGCCAGCTCTGGCTGTGCCAGAAGCCGAACACGAAGAAGGCCGCCGCCAGCCCCAGCGCGAGATTGAGCCAGTGCTGGCCCGGGAAGGTGACGGGCCGGCCCTGGAACAGGCGGAACTTGTACTTGCCCGAGAGCTTGCCGAAGGCGATCACCGATCCGGTGAAGGTGATGGCGCCGATGAAGGCACCCAACGCCAACTCCACGCGATTGCCACCCGGCAGCGCCTGGCCATGCCCGGCAATGCCGAAAGCCCAGGGTTCGGCCACGGCGGCCACGGCGATGAAGACGGCAGCCAGGCCGATCATGCTGTGCATGAAGGCCACCAGCTCGGGCATCTTGGTCATTTCGACGCGGCGTGCCATGACGGCACCAGCCGTGCCGCCGACGAGCAGGCCCAGCAGCACCCAGCCGAGGCCGAGCGCGCCGCCGGCCAGCTCGATGATGAGCGCGGCGGTGGTGACGACGGCAACGAGCATGCCGGCCATGCCGAACAGGTTGCCGCGGATCGAAGTGGTCGGGTGCGAGAGACCCTTGAGGGCCTGGATGAAGCAGACGCTGGCCACCAGGTAGAGCAGCGTGACGAGGTTCATGCTCATTGCGCCTCTCCTTGTTGCGCTTGTCCCTGGGCCTTGGCGGCATCGGTGGGCGCCTTGCGCTCCTTCTTCCTGAACATCTCCAGCATGCGGCGCGTGACCAGGAAGCCGCCAAACACGTTGACGGCGGCCAGCGCCACGGCCAGCACGCCCATGGTCTTGCCCAGCGGGGTCTCGGTCAGGGCGGCCGCCAGCATGGCGCCGACGATGACGATGGCCGAGATGGCATTGGTCACTGCCATCAGTGGCGTGTGCAGCGCGGGTGTGACATTCCAGACCACGTGGTAGCCCACGTAGATGGCGAGCACGAAGATGATCAGATTGGTGATGATGGGGGATACGGCATCCATGCTGGTTTCTCCTTCACGGCGCAGTGGCCGAACAGTCGGTGCCCACGGCCTGGTTGGCCGGGGCGATGGATTCAGAATTCAAGATCGGCACTTCACTCAGTGCTGCATTCAGCGTTTCATTCGGCGCCCTCAGGCCCTCAGGCACGGGTCACCTGGCGATCCCGTGCCACCAGGCAGGCGGCGACGATGTCGTCCTGCAGGTCGATCTTCAGGCCCTCGTCCTTGGGCAGGATGAGCTTGAGGAAATCCAGCACGTTGCGCGCGTAGAGCGCCGAGGCATCGGCGGCGACGAGTGCGGGCAGATTGGTCTCGCCAACGATGTGCACGCCGTGCTTGACCACGGTGGCGCCGGCCTCGGTGAGCGGGCAATTGCCGCCGACGCCCCCCTCGCCTTTGCCGGCGGCGATGTCGACGATGACCGAGCCGGGCTTCATGCTTCGCACCATCTCCTCGGTGATCAGCGTGGGCGCAGCGCGGCCGGGGATGAGCGCGGTGGCAATGACCACGTCGGCCTGCGCCACGCGCTTGGCCACCTCGGCCTGCTGGCGTTGCAGCCAGCTCGCCGGCATGGGCCGGGCATAACCGCCCACGCCTTCTGCGGCATCCTTCTCTTCCTGCGTCTCGTAGGGCACGTCGATGAACTTGGCACCCAGCGAAGCCACCTGCTCCTTCACGCTGGGACGCACGTCGCTGGCCTCGATGGTGGCGCCCAGGCGCTTGGCCGTGGCGATTGCCTGCAGCCCGGCCACGCCCACGCCCAGCACCACCACCCGCGCCGCTTTCACGGTGCCGGCCGCCGTCATCAGCATCGGGAAGAAACGCTGATAGATGTTGGCGGCAATGATGACGGCCTTGTAGCCCGCGATGTTGGCCTGCGAGGACAGCACGTCCAGGCTTTGCGCGCGGGTGGTGCGTGGCGCCGCCTCCAGCGCGAAGGCCGTGAGGCCGGCCGCCGCCAGGCGTGCAAGCCCGTCGCGATCGAACGGGTCGAGCATGCCGACCAGTACCGAGCCAGGTTTCATCAGCGCGAGTGCCTGCGCATCGGGCGACCTGACCGTGAGCACCAGTTCGGCGCCAAGTGCGCCCGCGGAATCGGTGATCTCGGCGCCGGCAGCCTGATAGGCCGCGTCGGTGACCGAGGCGCCCTCGCCCGCGCCCGCCTGCACCAGCACTGCATGGCCCTGGGCCACCAGTTTCTTCACCGTCTCCGGCGTGGCCGCCACGCGGCGCTCCCCCGCTGCCGTTTCCGCAGCAACTCCTATTCGCATGCCAATTTCCCTCCGCTGGATGAAATGGGCCGGACCTGCCGTCCGGCCTGAAACCTGTTTCCGCTCCATTCATGGGCCGCACCGCCCCGGACAGTCAATCGGCCGATTCGCGGGGATACGTGCTCTTTTGTCTCGCCTGATGCCACTCGCCTCGGTGGTCCATCGGGCGTCCAGACATGGGAACGTCTGCCGCCATGTCTGGTGGCAATATAGCACCAGCATGGTGACAAAGCCGCTACCATCGCCCCATCCTGTGCCAGCGGGTTGATCTTCTTTCGCTCCCCTGCATCCCCTTCATGCGTTTTTCTGTTCCCTCCCACCAGCGGGCAAGCACGACGAGCCAGCTGCCCCGTCGCCACTGCGGCCGGGCCACGGCCTTCCTGCTGTTCATCGCCACGCTGCTGTTCGGCTGCGGCCATGCCCCTGCGCAAGGGCAGGCTGGCAACCAGAGCTGCACCATCTCCCGTGTGCCCGATGGCGATTCGCTCGAGGCACGTTGCCAGGGCCGTGGCCAGCCCACGCTGCAGCGCTTGCGTCTGCGGAGCATCGATGCGCCGGAACTGCGCCAGCGCCATGGCCAGACCGCGCGCCAGGCCCTGCTGCGGTTGTGCCTAGGCCAGCGCATCGAACTGCCGTTGCGCCCGCCACGCGACCGCTATGGCCGCGTGCTCGCCGATGTCCGCTGCCAGCAGACCGATGCCGGCGAGCACATGGTGGGCGCAGGCCTGGCATGGTACTACCGCGCCACCGCCGATGACTATCCGCGCCTGGTGCGCCTGGAGCAGCAGGCGCGCCGCAGCGGCAAGGGCCTGTGGGGAGACGCCAACCCCACGCCGCCCTGGCAATGGCGACAAAGCCGCCAGCGCTGAAAACATGTTGCAGAATGCACGGCCAGAAACCTCCATTCCCGACCCGAGCACCCTCCCTCCCCCGAATCCGAACCCGAACCAGCGAGACCGGGCGCGTCGCCGCCCGCACACACCATGAGCCCGTCACAAGCCCGTACCGCCACCCCGCTCAATCCGGCCGAGAGCCAGCGCATCGACGACACCCGCATCAACACCGTGCGGCCACTGATCACGCCGGCGCTGCTGCAGGAATGGCTGCCCGCCTCCGCTTCGGCGCGCGAGTTGGTCGAACGCAGCCGCACCGCCATCAACCAGGTGCTCGATGGCCAGGACGATCGCCTGATCGTGGTGGTCGGGCCGTGCTCCATCCATGACCACGCACAGGCCATGGACTATGCGCGCCAGCTCAAGGTGCAGGCCGATGCGCTGCAGGACGATCTGCTGGTGGTGATGCGGGTGTATTTCGAGAAGCCACGCACCACCGTGGGCTGGAAGGGTTACATCAACGATCCGCGCATGGATGGCAGTTTCGCGATCAACGAAGGCCTGGAGATGGCGCGCGAGCTGCTGCTGGAGGTACTGGCACTGGGCCTGCCGGTGGGCACCGAATTCCTCGATCTGCTCTCGCCCCAGTTCATCAGCGAGCTGGTGAGCTGGGGCGCCATCGGCGCGCGCACCACCGAGAGCCAGAGCCACCGCCAGCTCGCCAGCGGCCTGTCCTGCCCGGTGGGCTTCAAGAACGGCACCGACGGCGGCATCAAGGTTGCCGCCGATGCCATCCTGGCCGCGCAGGCGCCGCATGCCTTCATGGGCATAACCAAGATGGGCCAGTCCGCCATTTTCGAGACGCGCGGCAACCAGCATTGCCACGTCATCCTGCGCGGCGGCAAGGAGCCCAACTACAGCGCCGCGCATGTGGATGCGGCCTGCGAACTGCTGCGCAAGGCCGGCCTGCGCGAACAGGTGATGATCGACGTCTCGCACGCCAACAGCAGCAAGCAGCACCAGCGGCAGATCACCGTGGCCGAGGATGTGGCCGGTCAGGTCGCCGCAGGCGACCGGCGCATCATCGGCGTGATGATCGAGAGCCATCTGCACGAAGGCCGCCAGGACATCGTGGCCGGCCAGCCATTGGCCTATGGCGTCTCGGTGACGGATGCCTGCATCAGCATGGAACAGACCATTCCGGTGCTGCAGGGCCTCGCGGCCGCCGTGCGGACACGCCGCCAGAAGTGAGCCTTCCGGCGAGGCCGCCGCGCCGCCAGGCGGTCATGCAAGGAAGATAGGCGCCTGGGCGCGGCGCAGCCATCGACGCCCCGGTCGCACTCACCACCCTGGTCCTGATGCTGCTGCAGGCTGCAATGGCTGGGCCTGGCTGCCGTGGCACTGCTGGCATGCGCCTGGGAGCAGCGCAAGCGCAGCATCGTCGCGCCACTGCACCGCCCACCCGCTGGCAGCCCACGCCATGCCTGCAGCCACACGTCTCTGGGCGCGCCCCTGGCCGTTGCGGTGGGCATGCCTGGCGCTCGCAGGATTGCGCGTGGCCAACCTGTTGCTGTCCGGTCAGCCCTGGTCGGTGACGTTCGCCTTCAACCTCTGGGGCGCCAAACTGCCAGCCCTGCTGGGCCTGGATGTGAGCCAGTGGGTGTGCTGAGGCTGGTCCATGCCGGGGCAGGCGCTGGCCGGGCCGGTGCTGGTTCAGCGCGGTCGTTTCGGCGACTTCGCCGCCTTCTTGGCGGCATTGACGCCCGGGCGCGGCGGCAGGCCGGTGTGCTGGGTCAGGATGCGGCCCGCCACCGGCTTGCCGGCGCGCGCGAAGGTCTTGGCTTCACCGGCTTTGCCTGCCTTGCCGGAGGCCGTGGAGTTGGTGCGCCGCGCGCTCTTGTAGCTGCCATCGGTGAGCGGCTGCCAGGTCGGGATCAGGTGCTGCTTGCCGTTGCCGATCAGGTCGGCGCGGCCCATTTCCCTGAGCGCATCGCGCAGCAGTGGCCAGTTGTTCGGGTCGTGGTAGCGCAAGAAGGCCTTGTGCAGGCGGCGGCGCTTTTCGCCGCGCACGATGTCGACCTGCTCCTCCTCCTTGTCGCGCATGTAGCGGCGCACCCGCTTGAGCGGATTGCGCCCGCTGTGGTACATGGCGGTGGCGGTCGCCATCGGGCTGGGGTAGAAAGTCTGCACCTGATCGGCACGAAAACCGTTGGTCTTGAGCCAGATCGCCAGGTTCATCATGTCCTCGTCGCTGGTGCCCGGGTGCGCGGCGATGAAGTACGGAATCAGGAACTGCTTCTTGCCAGCCTCGGCCGAATACTGCTCGAACATGCGCTTGAAGCGGTCGTAGCTGCCGATGCCGGGCTTCATCATCTTCGAGAGCGGTCCGTTCTCGGTGTGCTCGGGGGCAATCTTCAGGTAGCCGCCGACATGGTGCTGCACCAGTTCCTTGACGTACTCGGGAGACTCCACCGCGAGGTCGTAGCGCAGGCCCGAACCGATCAGGATCTTCTTGATGCCCCGAAGCTGGCGCGCGCGCCGGTAGATCTTGATCAGCGGGCCGTGATCGGTGTGCAGATTCGAGCAGATGCCGGGGAAAACGCAACTGGGCTTGCGGCAGGCCGCCTCGATCTCGGGCGACTTGCAGCCGAGCCGGTACATGTTGGCGGTGGGGCCTCCCAGGTCGGAGATCACACCGGTGAAGCCGGCGACGCGGTCACGGATTTCCTCGACCTCGCGGATGATGGAGTCCTCCGAGCGGCTCTGGATGATGCGTCCTTCATGTTCGGTGATCGAGCAGAAGGTGCAGCCGCCAAAGCAGCCGCGCATGATGTTGACCGAGGTGCGGATCATCTCCCAGGCCGGAATGCGTGTGGCGCCGTCGTGGCTGCCGGTCTCATCGGCATAGCTCGGATGCGGGCTGCGCGCATACGGCAGGCCGAACACGTGGTCCATCTCGGCGGTCGAGAGCGGGATCGGCGGCGGGTTGATCCAGACGTCGCGCGCCGTCGCGCCCTCGCCGTGGCGCTGCACCAGCGCGCGGGCGTTGCCGGGATTGGTCTCCAGGTGCAGCACGCGATTGGCATGCGCATACAGCACCGGGTCGCTCTTGACCTGCTCGAAGGATGGCAGGCGGATCACGGTCTGCTCGCGTGGCGGCAGCGCCCGCGCATTGCGGCCGCGCAGCGCCGGGTTGGCCACGATGTGCACCGGCTTGAAGTCGAAGCCCTGCGATGGCAAGCCCGCGTTCGCTTCGGTACCGGCGTCCGCACCCACCGCACCAATCGCACCATCTGCCTCGCCTTGCGCCGGAGCCTGCTGCTCCTTGCTGCAACTCGATCCGGCCTGCTCGGCCTGTTCGCTGGTGGTCAGGTACGGGTTGATGTGCGGCTCGATGGGCCCGGGTGTGTCCACGTCGGTGGAGTCGAGCTCCCACCAGGTGCGGCCCTCATCCTGGGCGCGGCGCACGAAAGCGGTGCCACGCACGTCGGTGATCTGCTCGACCGGCTCGCGCCGGGCCAGCCGGTGCGCCACCTCGACCAGCGCGCGCTCGGCATTGCCGTAGAGCAGCAGGTCGCACTTGCTGTCGACCACGATGGAGCGGCGCACCTTGTCGCTCCAATAGTCGTAGTGGGCAATGCGGCGCAGGCTCCCTTCGATGCCGCCGAGGACGATGGGCACGTCCTTGTAGGCCTCGCGACAGCGCTGGCAATAGACTATCGCAGCGCGATCGGGCCGCTTGCCGCCCACATCCCCCGGCGTGTAGGCATCATCGCTGCGGATCTTGCGATCGGCCGTGTAGCGGTTGATCATCGAATCCATGTTGCCCGCCGTCACGCCCCAGAACAGGTTGGGCCGCCCCAATGCACGCAAAGGTTCGGCGCTCTGCCAGTCCGGCTGGGCGATGATGCCGACGCGGAAACCCTGCGCCTCCAGCACCCGGCCGATCACCGCCATGCCGAAGCTCGGGTGATCGACATAGGCGTCACCGGTGACGATGATGACGTCGCAGCTGTCCCAGCCCAACTGTTCCATCTCGGCACGGCTGGTGGGCAGGAAGGGCGCGGTGCCGAAGCGCTTGGCCCAATACGGCCGGTAGGCAGTCAACGGCTTGGCATTGCGCGGAAAGAAGGAGACGTCGACTGGGGCGTTCATGGCGTGGGCCCGGGCAGCGGCATGCACAGGCTGGGGATTCGTGGGGGTATCCCGCCATTGTATGGAGTAAGGCATGTCCTTGCGCCACGCGGTGCATCCGCTGATGCCTTGCCGCATCCGTCCTTCCATCCATTCGTTCGTCCGTCCGTCCGTCCAATCCTGGTCCCAGGACTGCCACCGTCATGAAGCCGCCATGCAATGCGGCACAATGCGTGCTTTGCCGCAACAGCAGCGGTCTCTTCTGCTTCTTTTCCTGACGCCAAACGCCGCATGCCAGCCTTTTCCTTCGACGCCATCGACGACCAGGGCCAGTCGCGCAAGGGCATGATCGATGCCGACACCGCGCGCTCGGCACGTGCATTGCTGCGCGCGCAGGGGCTGGTGCCACTGAGCGTCGAGAGCGTCCAGGCCGAGGCCGATGCGACTGCCAGCCGCGCGGGCCTGTGGCGCCGCCGTGCCTTCAACAGCACGGGCCTGACCATCTGGACGCGCCAGCTCGCCGGCCTGATCACCGCCGGCCTGCCGATCGAGCGCGCGCTGGCCATGCTGGCCGACGAGGCCGAGGACGAGCGCCAGCAACGCCTGGTGGCAGCCTTGCGCGCCGAAGTCAATGCCGGCACCAGCTTTGCGCGGGCGCTGGCGGCCTGGCCGCGCGAGTTCTCCGAGGTCTACGTTGCCGTGGTGGGCGCCGGCGAGCAAAGCGGTGACCTCGGCATGGTGCTCGAACGCCTGGCCGACGAGCTGGAGAATCGCCAGGCTCTGCAGTCGCAGGTCGTCGGCGCAGCGCTCTACCCGGCCATCGTCACCGGCGTCGGCATCCTGATCGTCACCTTCCTGCTCAGCTACGTGGTGCCACAGGTCGCCAGCGTGTTCAGCGGCGGCAACCGCAGCCTGCCACTGCTGACCGAAATACTGATGCGCATCAGCGCCCTGCTGCGCCAGTATGGCTGGTGGCTGCTGGCCGCGCTGGTGCTGGCTGCGCTGGTGTTTCGCTGGTGGCTGCGCATTCCGTCGCAGCGCGAGCGTTTCGACGCGGCCTGGCTGCGGCTGCCGGTGCTGGGCCGCCTGGCGGCGCAATACAACGCGGCGCGCTTTGCATCCACTCTGGCCATGCTCAGCGGCGCGGGCGTGCCCATCCTCAAGGCCCTGCAGGCGGCAGCCGAAACAGTGGGCAACCTGGCCATGCGGCGCGATGCCATGGAAGCGCTGGTGCTGGTACGCGAGGGCGCGCCGCTGGCCGCCGCGCTGGGTCAGAAGAAACGCTATCCGGCGCTGCTGGCCATGTTCGCGCGACTGGGCGAGCAGACCGGCCAGTTGCCGCTGATGCTCGAGCGCGCCGCCCGCCAGATGCAGGGCGAGGTGCAGCGTCGCGCCGTGCGCATGGCCACGCTGCTGGAGCCGCTGCTGATCGTCGCCATGGGCGTGGCGGTGATGATCATCGTGCTCGCGGTGCTGCTGCCCATCATCCAGATGAACCAGTGGGTGCGTTGAGGACCCGCATCACCAAAGCAACCCAAGCCCTTCAAGAACCTCCATCGGCACTGCGTTTGCGTGGCCGTCCCGGCTTGCCTGGCTGCAGACGCCGCTGGGTCTGCTCGCCGAGTTCCTGCAGAAAGCGCTCGTTGCCCAGTGCCCAGCCGCCCATGGCGCTGCGGTGGATCTGCTCGAGCATGCTGCTGCCGATGCCCGCATCGACCAGTTCGCGGTAAGCGGCCTCACGGCCGAAAGGCGTGTCGGCCAGATCCCAGTAGAGCGGATGCGGTGTCAGGAAGCGGCTGTGCTCCAGCCCCGCGAAGTTGCGGTGGCTGGTCCACGCATAGTCGGCCGGCCGCTGCGCCAGCCCGTCGCGCACCGGCAGCCAGTCCAGGTAGGTCATCACCCCTAGCACGTAGGGCGACGGCTGCAATACGCCCGAACGAAAGCGCCCTTCCCAGAGCGTACCGCTGCGCTGGTGCGTCTGGTTGAACAGGCGCACGTACTGGCGCCCCAAGCCCTGCATGAAGCGGCTGAGCGAACGCTCATCGGCCGGTGTCACCAGCAGGTGCAGGCGGTTTTCCAGCAAGGCGTAGGCGTGCAGTGCCAGGCCGGAGTTCTGCCGCAGTTGTTCGGCCAGCACGTCCAGAAAGGACTGGTAGTCTCCCGGCTGCAGAAAGATGGGCTGCAGGTTGTTGCCGCGCAGCACCACGTGGTGTGGCATGCCGGGGATGGTCAGGCGAGGCAGGCGGGCCATGGTGCGGCAGCGGCAGGAAAACAGTATCAGCTGCCGGACCGGTCGGCGATTTTCTTGATGTTGTCGTTGATCTTGAAGATGACGATCAGCACTTCGGCCAGGATGCGGGCAAACAGGCAGGCCAGGAAGGTCAGGATGACGGCCCCGACCATGCCGGAGATCGTGCCGAGGAAACCGCGCCCTCCCACCATGGCACCAAAGAACGCGACAACCCCCGAGAAGAGGTACAGCACCAGCTGCAGCCAATAGACCACCGTGATGAGCTTGGGAGCCAGCATGGTGTCGAAATAAAGGAATTGACGCATGGTTCGCCTTTCGTTGGGTTGTGGAAATGCCTCAGGAAATGCGAATCATATGCCATCCGAAAATGGAAACCGCTGCGCCAGCAGCGCTTCCAGCTGCGTTTCCCGCATGATCTCCTCGAGCCGCAGGCGGGCACTGTGCTTTCTGTGACCGGTGTGGCGGGCAATGATCAGCTCGTTCTTCATGCTGTGCTCCCAGCCGGTCAGCTCGGTCACCGTGACCTGATAGCCCTGTGCCTCCAGGTACAGGCAACGCAGCACGTTGGTGAGGTGGCTGCCCAGCTCACGGGTGTGCAACGGGTGACGCCACAGCTCGGCCAGTGGCGTGCGCGCCAGGCTCAGTGCCTTGTTGGCGCGCAGGCAGGCCGCCACTTCCGCCTGGCAGCAGGGCACCAGCACCATGGCCCTCGCCTGCTTGGCCAGGCCAAAGGCGATGGCATCGTCGGTGGCCGTGTCGCAGGCGTGCAGGGCCGTGACCACATCGACCTGCGCCGGCAGGGCCGGATGGCGGGTGGATTCAGCCACCGCGAAGGGCAGGAAGTCCATCCGCTCGAAGCCGAGCTGCGCCGCCAGTGCCTGCGAACGCTCGACCAGCTCGGCACGGAACTCCACGCCCACCACCCTGCCCCGGCCCAGGGGTCTGAGCACCAGGTCGTAGAGAATGAAACCCAGGTAGGACTTGCCGGCACCATGGTCGACCAGCACCGGCGCGTGCGTGCCCTCGCCCTCCTGCGCGAAGGCCTGGATCAACGGTTCGATGAACTGCACCAGGTGCAGCACCTGCTTGAGCTTGCGGCGCGAATCCTGGTTGAGCCGGCTTTCGCGGGTGAGGATGTGCAGCTCTTGCAGCAGGCGGATGGAGAGGTCTTCCGGGACGCCCAGCTCGGCCAGCACGCTCTGGCTGCCTTGGACCGCATCCGAGCGGCCGGCGCCGCGGCGCCGGCGCGGCGCCGGCGGGATGATGGACCGATCCTGCACCGGCACCGGGGCGTTCATTCGCGTGCCTCCCTGGGGGAATTGGTGGATGTGGATGGCTGGACGGCCGGCCCCACATCCAGCGCGCGCCACCCCTCCATGCCCATCGCGCGCAGCACCTCGATGTTGCGCTCGAAGATGTCGCTGGCTTGGGGAAAGGCTTCGACGGCCTGGTCGATGCTGCTCTCGCGCAACAGGTGCAGCGTCGGGTATGGAGCGCGGTTGGTGCAGTTCTCCACATCATCGGGCTCGGTGCCGGCGAACTGGTAGTGCGGGTGGAAATCGGCCACCTGCAGCTCGCCGGCCAGGCCCAGGCGTTCGAGCAGTTCGTCGGCCAGCGCCAGAAAGTCGTTGAAATCGAGAAAATCCTGCAGCATGTCGGGCACGGCCAGCAGGGTTGTGTCACGCACGGCGCGCTCGGCGTCGGCGAGCGCGAGCAACTCGCGCGCAAGGTCCTTGAGCAACGCATCCTCGCTCTGCGCGTGGCTGACGGCGTAGTGCACCTGCCCCTTGTGCTGCACGGCCTTGGCAAAGGGACAGAGGTTCAGGCTGATCACGGCCACGTCGACCCAGCGGCGGGTCGCGGCGATGATGGCGGCATCAGTCGCCGCAGTGTTGGATTCGGTGCTCATCGGGGTATGCGGGGCATGGCGGACATCGGGGGGATATTTTCTGGGGAAATGGGCAACCGGGGCGGATGTAGGGGCGGGGGCACACTGGCACTGGCGCAGCCGCGCGCCTGCATCACGGGTATACCAGTTGCACGCCGGCGCCACCATTGTGCCGCAGCAGCTCGTGCAAGGCTTCGTCGCTGGGGTAGACGAGTTGCTCGGGTGCCAGCACCACATCGGCACGGGCGCTGCCCTGCTCGCCATGGCACAGCATGCTGATGCGCAGGCGCACGCCACGCCGGCGCGGCGCGGCGTCGTACTCGTCCTCGGGCTGCGGTTCGGCTGCGGGTGGCGCATAGGCCTGCAGCCAGCCATGCAATTGCTGCAACTGCTGTTGCCGTGGCTGATTGGCCCCCCGTTCGAGCCAGTCGAGCCGCAGATGGCGCGCAAAGGCGCAGCGCGCGGTGGCCAGATCCATCATTTCCTGGACATTGAGACGCGCCTCGAAACCATTGCGGCCAGCCTGGTAGCGCACATTGAGCACCAGCAACGCATCTTCCTGCAGCGCGGCGCCGCAAGCCTCCATGGTGGCCTCGTCGGCCACGGCCTCGATGGTGCCGCTCTTGTCGTCGATCTTGAAGATGGTGACCTTGCCGCGCTGGCCGTTGACGGTGCGGATCTCGCCGACGATGCCGGTTACCCGCTGGGTGTCGCGGGTATCCTGCAAGTCGGCGATCGGCGTCTTGACGAAACGGCGCGCCTCGGCTTCGTACTCGTCGAACAGGTGGCCTGAGAGGAAGAAACCCAGCGCCGTCTTCTCCTGCAGCAGGCGCTCGCGTACCCCGAAGGCGGGCGTCGCCACCAGTTCGGGCTCCTGCTGGCTGGAGCCGACGGCGTCGTCGCCGAGCATGTCGAACAGGCCGCCCTGATTGGCATTGGCCAGCGTGGTGGCCGCCCATTCCATCGCCAGATCCAGCGAAGCGAGCAGCGCGGCGCGGTTCGACTCGATGCTGTCGAAGGCGCCGGCCTTGATGAGCGCCTCGACGGTGCGCTTGTTGATCTTGTGCTTGTCCACCCGCAGGCAGAAGTCGAAGAGGCTTCTGAACGGGCCGTGCTCCTTGCCGCGTTCGCCTTCGCCACGGCCTTCACGCGCGGCAATGATGGCCTCGATGGCCGCCTGGCCGGTGCCCTTGACGGCCCCCAGGCCATAGCGGATGACCTTGTTCTCGATCGGCTCGAAACGGTAGGCGCCGGTGTTGACGTCCGGCGGCTCGAAGCGGATGCCGAATTTCTGCGCATCTTCGAGGAGCACCTTGAGCTTGTCGGTGTCGTCCATCTCGATGGTCATGTTCGCGCAGAAGAACTCGGCGCAATAGTGAACCTTCAGCCAGGCCGTGTGGTAGGCCAGCAGCGAGTAGGCGGCCGCGTGCGACTTGTTGAAGCCGTAGCCGGCGAACTTCTCCATCAGGTCGAAGACTTCGTCGGCCTTGTCCTGGCCGATGCCCTTTTCCGCAGCCCCCTTGCGGAAGATCTCGCGGTGCTTGGCCATCTCCTCGGCCTTTTTCTTGCCCATGGCGCGCCGCAGCATGTCGGCGCCACCGAGCGAGTAGCCGCCCAACACCTGCGCGGTCTGCATCACCTGCTCCTGGTAGACCATGATGCCGTAGGTCTCGGAGAGCACGGGCTCGACCAGCGGATGCGGGTACTCGACCGGCTCCATGCCGTGCTTGCGCGCCACGAAGGTCGGGATCAGGTCCATCGGGCCGGGACGATACAAGGCGTTGAGGGCGATCAGGTCTTCCAGACGGCTCGGCTTGGCCTCCTTGAGCATGCCCTGCATGCCGCGGCTTTCGAACTGGAACACCGCCTCGGTCTTGCCGTCCTGGAACAGCTTGTAGGTGGGCCGGTCGTCGAGCGGAATGGTCTCGAACGCGAAGTCCTTCTGGTTGGGGTGGCGCGCGACGATGAACTGGCGCGCCAGCTCCAGGATGGTCAGCGTCGCCAGCCCCAGAAAGTCGAACTTGACGAGGCCGATGGCCTCCACGTCATCCTTGTCGTACTGGCTGACGGCCGACTCGCTGCCCGGCTGCTGGTAGAGTGGACAGAAGTCGGTGAGCTTGCCCGGCGCGATCAGCACGCCTCCGGCGTGCATGCCGATGTTGCGCGTCAGGCCCTCGAGCTTTTGCGCCATCGCCAGCAGGGTCTGCACCTCGTCCTCGTTCTGCAGGCGCGACTTGAGCAGCGGCTCTTCCTCGATGGCCTGGGCGATGGTCACCGGCTTGCCGGGCTTGTTCGGGATCAGCTTGGAGACGCTGTCGCAGAAGGTGTAGCTGAAGTCCAGCACGCGGCCGACGTCGCGGATGGCCGCGCGCGCGGCCATGGTGCCGAAGGTGGCGATCTGGCTGACCGCGTCGCGCCCGTACTTGCCCTTGACGTACTCGATGACGCGGTCGCGGTTGGTCTGGCAGAAGTCGATGTCGAAGTCGGGCATCGACACCCGCTCCGGATTCAGGAAGCGCTCGAACAGCAGGTTGTACTGCAGCGGATCAAGGTCGGTGATCAGGAGCGCGTAGGCCACCAGCGAGCCGGCACCAGAGCCGCGGCCCGGCCCGACCGGGCAGCCATTTTCCTTGGCCCACTGGATGAAGTCACTCACGATCAGGAAGTAGCCCGGGAAGCCCATCTTCAGGATGGTTTCCAGCTCGAACTCCAGCCGCTCCTGGTAGCGCGGCCGCTCGGCATCGCGCTTGGCCGGGTCCGGGTACAGCAGTTCGAGACGCTGCTCCAGGCCTTCCTGCGAGACCTTGCGGAAGTACTGCTCGATGCTCAGGCCATCGGGAATCGGGAAGTTGGGCAACTGTGGTTTGCCCAGCACCAGCGTCAGATTGCAGCGCCGGGCGATTTCCAGCGTGTTCTCGAGGGCCGATGGGATGTCGGCAAACAGCGCCTGCATCTCGGCCGTGGTCTTGAAATACTGGTCCTCGGTGAAGCGCCGCTGGCGCTTCTGGTCGCCCAGAATCTCACCTTCAGCAATGCACACGCGCGCCTCGTGGGCCTCGAAGTCCTCGCGCTCGAGAAACTGGATCGGGTGCGTGGCCACGACCGGCAGCCCCAGTGCCGCTGCCAGGCGCACGGCGGCCTGCACATGGCGCTCGTCGTCGCGCCGCCCGGCGCGCTGCAGCTCAATATAGAAACGCTGCGGGAACAGCGCTGCCAGCCGGGCGGCACGTTCATGCGCCTGCGTATCGTCGCCCCGCAGCAGGCTCTGGCCCACCGGTCCGGCCTGCGCGCCGGCAAGCACGATCAGCCCTTCGTTGTATTGCTCCAGCTGCGCCCAGGTCACCAGCGGCTGTGGGAACTGGTGGACGTTCTGCGTCCAGGCCAGTGCCAGCAGCTCGTTGAGATTGAGATAGCCCTGCCAGCCCTGCACCAGCACCACCACGCGGCTGGGTGCGTCGTCGCCAATCCCCTGCAGCGTCAGTTCCGTGCCCAGCAATGGCTTGAGGCCTTTTTTGCGCGCATCCTTGTAGAGCTTGAGCGCCCCGAAAAGGTTGTTGAGGTCGGTGATGGCCAGGGCCGGCTGGCCATCGGCAGCAGCTTTCTTGACGGCCTCGTCGATGCGGGTCGTGCCATCGATGACGGAGAATTCGGAGTGCAGGCGCAGGTGGATGAACATAGCCCGCCATTGTAAGAGCGTGTCCAAAGCCTCAGTGCGCTTGCGCGTTGCGCCTGAACAGGTTCTTACCTTCTCTATCCGCCACGCCCATCCCTGTGTCATACACAGCGGCATCCGCAGTGCGTGCGCGGCTTTGCATCCTTGTTACCCGCCCGCTGCACGGCCGGCAGATACAATGGCCGGCTTGGATATCCGACTTCCCGCGTTCCCCGGATCTGAAAGCTCAACGCGATCTATGAAAAGCCAAACCATTTTCCTGCGCCTGGGCGCAACTGCGATCTCCGTCCTCGTGCTGGCCGGCTGTGCCAGCAGCGGCAAGGATCCCAGTGCCGACTGGCCCGCCGACAAGCTGTATTCGGAAGCGCGCAGCGAGATCAGCGCCGCCAACTACGAGAAGGCCGTGCCACTGCTCGAGCGCCTCGAAGGCCGCGCGGCCGGCAGCGTGCTGGCCCAGCAAGCACAGCTGGAGAAGGCCTATGCTCAGTACCGCGACGGCGAGCGGGCCCAGGCGATTGCCACGCTGGACCGCTTCATGATGCTGCACCCGACCAGCCCGGCCATGGACTATGCCCTCTACCTCAAGGGCATCATCAACTTCAACGACAACCTGGGCCTGTTCGCCTGGCTGTCGCGGCGCGATCTCTCCGAGCGCGACCAGAAGGCCGCCAAGGAGTCGTTCGAATCCTTCAAGCAACTGGTCGAGCGCTTCCCTGACTCGAAGTACGCGCCGGACGCCCACCAGCGCATGGTCTACATCGTCAACTCGCTGGCCGCCTATGAAGTGCATGTGGCGCGCTACTACTATTCGCGCGGCGCCTACGTGGCCGCCATCAACCGCGCCCAGCTGGCCCTGCAGGACTACAAGGATGCGCCAGCACTGCCCGAGGCGCTGGAGATTTTAGAGCGCTCGTATGACGCGCTGGGCATGACCGAGCTGCGCGACGACACGCGCCGCATCATGGCCGCCTCGTTCCCGGAAGGCCAGAGCCCGCAGGCCAGCGCAGGCAGCCGCAGCTCCTGGTGGCGTTTCTGGGATTGACGCACCCGTTCCGCCCCATCCATGGCCCCTGCTGCGAACCTGTTCACGATCTTTTCGTGGGCCCATGAAAAGATCATTGCGGACAGGTTCCGAGGCCGCAGGCATCGCGGCCCCTAAGCCTCAGGCTGGGCGCGGCACACGCTGCACCGCCAGTTCCTGAAGTGCCGCATCGAACTGCGCACGGTCCTGCAGGCGGCGCATCGGCGGCAGGCTGGCCAGCAGCTGCCGTCCATAGGACTTCTGCACCAGACGCCGGTCGCCCAGTACCAACAAGCCATGGTCGCTCTCGCGACGGATCAGCCGCCCGGCACCCTGCTTGAGGGCCACTGCCGCCTCGGGCAGGAACAGCTCCCGGAATGGGCTGCCCCCGGTTTCCTCGATCCGGCGCGCGCGCGCTTGCACCACCGGATCGTTGGGCGGCGGAAATGGCAGCTTGTCTATCACCACCAGTTCCAGCGCATCGCCGGGTACGTCGAAGCCCTCCCAGAAGGTGGCTGAAGCCACCAGCACATAGCCTTTGACGCCCGCTGGCGGCGCGCGAAACCACTCCATCAGCTGCTGCTTGGAGCGCTCGCCCTGCACCAGCACCTGCACGCCATCGCTGTTGCTCCCCCCGCTCTCCGCCCCGCCGAACTGCTCGCGCAAGGTGCCTCCGATCAATCGCAGGGCCTTGAGCGTGGTCGTCAGCACCAGCGTGCGTCCGCCCAACGTCTGCGCCGCCGCACCCGCCAGCCGGGCAACCGCAAGGCCGTGCGCCTCGGCCTCGCGCGGATCGGGCAGGTCCTCGGGCACATACAGGGCCGCCTGGCGTGGATAGTCGAACGGACTGGGCACGCGCAGAATGCGCGCCCCTTCCAACCCGCAGGCATGCGTGAAAAGGCTCAGCCCGGCGTCCGAGCCCAGCGTCGCCGAGGTGAACACCCAGGCATGCTGGCGCTCTGGCGGTGCAGCTGTCCCGGCATTCGCCGGTGATACGAGCTCGGCGTGCGAATCCAGCCAGGCCTGCTGCTGCGCCGCTTCGGATGGCGGCTCCGGTGGTGCCAGCTGCCAGCGAGCACGCATCTCGGCAGCAATGTCCAGAGGACTCTCGAAAATCCGCATCGACAAGCTGCCCAGTTCCAGCCAGCGCACGCGCGGCGCATCGGCCAGTCCCTGGAACAGCCTGCATTTCTCCAGCATGTCGGCGCAGCGCTCGGTCAGGCGCGCCAGCTCGGGCGCCATCTCCTGCACGCTCTGCAGGGCCTGCAGGGCGCTGTCCAGCACTGCGCCCAGCGCATCGAGCGCCTGCAGCCAGGCTGCTTCATTGATGCTCTCAGGCGCCCGCCCCGCCCAGTTCAGGCGTGGCTGGGCCAAGGTCTGCGGCATGAGGCGCAACCAGTCGCGGCAGGCCGTGTCGATGGCATGGGCCAACGGTTGCCAATCCTGCATGCCACGCGCCAGCGCCGTGGCGGTGCGCAGCATGTCGCGCGCGAAGTCGATGAGCGGCTGGCTGCCCCATTGCACGCCCAGGAACTGCACGCCCGTCTCGTTGAACTGGTGCGCCTCGTCGATGATGACAGCGCGCGTGCTGGGCAGCAGCTCGGCCATGCCGCTTTCGCGCACCTGCAAATCGGCAAAGAACAAGTGGTGGTTGATCACCACCAGATCTGCCGCCAGCGCCTGCTTGCGGGCCTTGTTCACATGACACTGGCCAAAGCTCGGGCACTGCGAGCCCAGGCAGTTCTCGCGCGTGGAGGTCACCAGCGGCAAATGGGGCGAGCGCTCCTGGAAATTCGGCATCTCGGACATGTCGCCGCTTTGCGTCGTGGCGGCCCAGCGCCGCACCTGCTGCAACCAGTGGATCTGTTCGGGCCTGGCGCCATCGAGCTCGGATTCGGCCAGTTCCAGCCGGTAGGGGCACAGATAGCTGGAACGCCCCTTGAGCAGCGCCGCATGCAGCGAAATGCCCAGCGCCTTGCGCAGAAAAGGCAGGTCGCGAAAAAAAATCTGGTCCTGCAACGCCTTGGTGGCCGTCGACACCAGCACGCGCTCGCCGCTCAGCAGCGCCGGTATCAAGTAGGCATAGGTCTTGCCGACGCCCGTGCCCGCCTCGACAACCAGCGCGCCGCCCTGCTCGATGGTCTCGGCCACCGCCTGGGCCATCTCGCTCTGGCCGCTGCGGGGCTTGAAATCGGGATTGACCTCCGCCAGTGCCCCATGCGTGCCGAAGGTCGCGGCGATGTGTTCGGAAAACTGCATGCTCAGCGCCAGCCCTGCCCGGCGCGTCGGGAAACAGTACCCGGCCGGCCCCATCCTGTGCCGGTTTCGATGCCCGGATGCGCCCCGGCGCTGTTAGAAAATGTACGAAACGGATCCGGCAGGCCATAATCCGACCTGATGAGGCAAGGCATTGCCGGTTTTTTCCTTCTGTTCAGAGATCGACGCGTCATGGGCACCAATTATCGACTGACTGCCGCCACCGGCATCCACAAAGGCGATCGGCAATACCAGCAGGACCAGGTGGCCATTCTTCAGCACCCCCGCAACAAGGGTTGCATTCTGGGTGTGGTCGCCGATGGCATGGGCGGGCGTAGCGGCGGCCGCAAGGCGGCCGACCAGGTGCTGCTGACGGCTCGCCAGATGTTCGAGCGTTTCGACCCCGAAACCGACGATCCCACCGCCTTTCTGCAGGGCATCGTCAAGGAGTCGCACCTCGTCATTCGCCTGACGGCGATCTCCGCCGAGCAGGAGCCTCACAGCACCATCGCGGCATTTCTCGTGACGCCACGCGGCCAGTGCCACTGGGTGCATGCCGGCGACTCGCGCATCTATCACTTCCAGTGGGGCCGCATGGTTTTCCGCACCCGCGACCACTCGTATGTGCAATCGCTCATCGACAGCGGCGAAATCAGCGAGGAGGAAGCCATCGGCCACCCCAACTCCAACGTGCTGGTGGGCTGCCTGGGCAGCGAGGTCGAACCCCCTGCGACCATACACAGCGTCGCGAAGCTGGAGCCCGGCGACGTGGTGCTGGCCTGCAGCGACGGCTTGTGGGCCCACTTTACGCCACAGGAACTGGGACAGACCGTGCAAATGCTGGGCGCGCGTGACGCCGCCATGTTCCTCACCAACAAGGCGCGCGAGCGCGCCAACGGCGGTGGCGACAACCTCTCAATGGCGATCCTGAAGATCGAGCCGCTGCAAAGCGCCGCCGACCAGGCGCCGACGGACGCGCCGTCAGCCAGCGCTGGCGCCGACAACGCCGTGATCTGAAGGGCACGGCCCGGGACGAAAAGCCGCCAGCGTGGAATAATCCGCTCTTTGCGGCCGGCCGCGTCGAACTCGACCGGGTTTCATCCACGGGCAGGAAACAGGTGTTGCGTATGTGCGAGAGCGATGCGCCGATTGGCGTGTTCGACAGCGGAGTTGGAGGGCTGAGCATCCTGCGGGCGCTGCGCCAAGCCTTGCCGGCGGAATCCTTCGTCTACTTCTCCGATGCCGCCCATGCGCCCTATGGCGAGCGCGATGACGCCTTCATCACCGCCCGCAGCAGCGCCATCACCGAAACACTGCTCCACGAGCATCGCATCAAGGCGCTGGTGGTGGCCTGCAACACCGCCACGGCAGCGGCCATCCACATGCTGCGCCAAGCCCATCCGGGCATGCCCATCATCGGGGTGGAGCCGGCCGTCAAGCCCGCGCTGCTATGCAGCCGGAGTGGCCGCGTTGCGGTGCTGGCCACACAGCGCACGCTCGCGAGCGACAAGTACAGACAGCTTCTGCAGCACTGCCATGGCGAGGCCCAGGTATTGAACATCGCCTGCAATGGCCTGGCGGGAGCGATCGAGCGTGATGACACCGAGGCCATCCACGAACTGTGCAATCTCTACCTGGCGCCGGTGCGCGAGCGACCTGTGGAGGGGACCGCGGCCATCGATACGGTGGTGCTGGGCTGCACGCATTACCCGTTCGTGCTGCCGGTACTGCAGGCGCTTGCTCCGCCAAGTGTGCGGTTTCTCGACCCCGCCGTTGCGGTGGCTGCCCAGACCATCCGGCGCCTGTCCAGCCAGGGCCTTCTGCATGCGGGCGATGCTGCCGTCGTCGGCCGCATCGTGCCGCGCTGCAGCGGCAATGCCGAGCTGCTGCACGCCATGCTGGCGCGGCACATCGGCGATGCGGCCATATCACAGCAGCGCCAGTCCGAAGCCCAGCTTCATTGACGGGCCCGACCGGGACACGGCCAGCGCCGGGATTCCAAAGACTCAGTGCAGATGGCGCGGGCGGCGCCCGCCATGGCCGCCGGAGCCGGACTCGCCCCGCGGCGGGCGTCCCAACTCGAGCGAATTGACCAGCGCATCGAAACGGTCGGTGAAGAGGCGGTCAACCTCCTTGACCACACCGGTCAGCTCGCTGGCATCGAAATGGCGCTCCATCAGGCTGATGACGTCCTGCACCAGCAGGTCGCGCTGGATCTGCATGATGGCCGAGGGCGTGGGGCCGATGAACAACAGAAAGAAGTCGTCGCGGGAATCCTCTTCAGAGAGTTCCTCCGCGTCGTCATCCTCATCCTCGTCCATGTCGTCGAACGCACGGTCGTAGAAAGTGACTTCCAGCACGCAGCCGCGATTGGCCAACTCGTTGAGATTCATGCAAACCTCATCGATGACCTGGCGGAAATCCTCGTCGCCGCTCACGGTCCAGCAGATCTGCAGCACGTGCTCGCGGGCCACGAATTCGATGCCCGGCTCCTCGTCATAGGCACTGCCGGATCCGGCAGTCAGCGACCGCGCACCGGCGTAACGCCACAGCGGCTTCAATGCCTCCTCGATATCCGAAAAGCCAACTTCCGGCCGGACAAAGACTTGCCCGTGGACATGGATTTCAAAGGGTGCTTCGTTATGGTTTGTCATGGGAGGCAATCTCAAGTGCAGGCGGCAACAGACCGAGCCTGCATGCTCGACACTATAGCGCGATGCGCAAGGTGGCGGTAAAGATGTGGAGTTCTGGAAAGCAGCTGCGCGCCCGGCGGGCAGATGCTGCGACAGGCCCGGCCCAAGGCGGATGACCGTCAAGGCACGGCGCGCGTCGACCAGCCAGCCAATGCTTCGGTGAACAGGACACTGGCGGTGGACAAGGGGCTGCAATTGTAAACCATCGCACCTGTCGATCTCCTTCCTGGAATCGACAGCCTCGTGCGAGGTCACAGGCATCAGCGTCACCACCCTCACCGGAACTGCCCAATGGCGGGCCGGGACACATGGGCTTTCAGTTCCTGGGTGACAGGTGCAGCGCCGTTTGTCCTACGCGGCCGCGCAATCGCGCCACATAAGCTCTTGCCGACACCCACAGCGAAAGGATTCAGAGATGAAACACCTCAAATCGTCGGAGCCCCGTTATTCCTTGTCCAACCCGCAGTTTCGCTATGTGCCGGCCGATCAGACCGACATTCGCCAGACCTTCGAGCGCATCCGGCAGAAAAGCCTGCCACTGTTCCTGCGCGCCGGTGCCAGCGCCAAGGGCAAGTGCAACAGCACCTTGTCGGCCTGAGCCGGCAGCATGGCGGGGCGCGCAGAACACTCAGCGGTAATACACGCAAATGCGCTGCCCGGCGATCTCGTGCACCCGCACCGCCATTTCGTAGAGGGACTGCAGCACGTCCTCCTGGATCAGTTCGGTGGGGCTACCCTGGCAGGCCAGCCTGCCGTGCTTCATCGCAACGATGTGGTCCGAATAGGTCGAAGCGAAATTGATGTCGTGCACCACCACCACCACGGTCTTGCCATGCTCGTCGGCCAGCGAGCGCAGCAAGCCCATCATCGCAACCGCATGGTGCATGTCGAGGTTGTTGAGTGGCTCGTCCAGCAGCACGTAGTCGGTATCCTGACACATCACCATGGCCACGAAAGCACGCTGGCGCTGGCCACCGGAGATTTCGTCGAGGTAACGCCCTCCCAGCGTCTGCAGATGCAGGTGCGCGAGCGCCGCGTCGATGCGGGCCTCGTCATCGCGGCTCAGGCGCCCCTGGCTGTGTGGAAAGCGGCCGAACGCCACCAGATCCCGCACCGTCAGGCGCAGTGCCATGTGGTTGTCCTGACGCAGAATGGCCAGCTTGCGCGCCAGCACGTGGCTGGGCGTGGTGTGGATGTCCTGGCCGTCGACCAGCACTGTCCCTGCGCTCATCGGCAACAGCCGGCTGATCATCGACAGCATGGTCGACTTGCCGGCGCCATTGGGACCGATGATGGAGGTCAGGCCGCCACGCGGTATGCGCAGCGAAACGTCATCGACCACCAGCGTCTGGCCATAGCGTTTGCTGACGGATTGTGCTTCGATCATGGTGGTGTTCCGTTCTGCCCTTGCAGCCTAGTGTCGTGAATTGGAAGTTCGTCTCATAAAGATGCCGAGAATCGCCGCCATGCTGCGTTACAAATCCTCATGATAGCGATGGCTATCACTGCAGTTTGCGCCTTGCCTGACAACGATTTCGACATCTTTGTTTATTCAACGAACTTCCAATTCACGACACCAGTCCTGGCGATGTGTCTATTCCCCGGCCTGCTCATCGGCCTTTGCCGCCCAGCAGCAGTGCAATGAAGACCAGCCCGCCAACGAATTCGATGACGACGCTCAGCGCTGTATTGAATTCGAAGACACGCTCGAGCAGCAGCTGCCCGCCCAGCAATGCCACCACGCCCAGCAGCACGGCCGCCGGCAGCGTGTTGCGGTGGCGCGAGTCGCCCATCAGTTGGTAGGCCAGGTTGGCCACCAGCAGGCCGAAGAATGTCACCGGCCCCACCAGCGCCGTCGAGACCGAAACCATGATGGCGATGCACACCAGAATCTGCATCACCACGCGCGGATAGTCCACGCCCAGGTTGATGGCCATGTCGCGCCCCAGGCCGATCACGTCGAAGTTGTGGCGCAGGCGCCAAAGCCACCAGCTCGTGGCCGCCAGCACGACGGCCGCGGCCACGATCAGGTGCGTGGCCACTAGGTTGAAGCTGGCAAAGAAACGATCCTGCAGGCTGCCGAACTCATTGGGATCGATCAGTCGCAGCAGCAAGCTGGTGAGCGAACGAAACAGCACCCCCATGACCACCCCCACCAGCAGCATCAGGTGCAGGCTGCGCACCGCGCCGGAGAACAGGCTTCTGAAGAGCAGCCACGCCAGCAGCACCATCAGCAGCGTCTCGGACAGGAACTTGAGCGTCGGATCGAAGGCATTGACCGCCCGCATGCCGAAAAGAAAGGCCAGCAGGGTCTGGATCAACAGGTACAGCGCATCAAAACCCATGATGGCCGGTGTCAGGATGCGGTTGTGCGTGATGGTCTGGAACAACACCGTCGAGACGCCGATGGCATAGGCCACCAGCAGCATCGCCAGCAGCTTCTTGCCCCGGAACTGCAGCGCAAAGGCCCAGTCGGTCTTGACCCCCACGGTCATGAAGAGCAGCGCACAAGCCAGCGCCAGAACGGCCAGCAGCGCCAGGCGCCGCGGCGGTGTCAGGCGGCGCTGCCAGGGCAGTCCGATATCGCCGGCCTTCTCGGAAGCGGTGAGCGCAGGGGACGCAGTAGGCGCCGTTGGCGGCGCGGCATCGTGACGCATGTACCTGCCCTGCCCTCAGCCCAGTTCGGCGCGCTTGCGCCAGAGAAACACCAGAAACAGCGAGCTGCCCAGCACCCCCATGATGGTGCCGATCGGAATCTCGTATGGGTGGATCACCAGCCGCCCGACGATGTCGCACAACAGCATCAGGGCGGCTCCGCACAGCGCCACCCAGATCACCGAGCGGCGCATGCGATCACCCATCCAGAGGCTCACCAGATTGGGCACGATCAGCCCGAGAAAAGGAATGGTGCCCACCGTCACCACGATCGAGGCCGTGACCATCGCCACGATCACCAGGCCTACAAGCATCCAGCGCCCGTAGTGGACGCCCAGATTGGTCGCCACCGATTCGCCCATGCCGATCACCGTGAAGCGGTCTGCGGCAAAGAAGGCTGCCACCGTCAGCGCCAGCGAGATCCACAGCAGCTCATAACGGCCCTGCAGCACGGCCGAGAAGTCCCCCGTCGTCCAGGCTCGGATCGCCTGCAGCATCTCGAAGCGGTAGGCCAGGAAACTGGTGATGGCCTCGATCATGCCGGCAAACACCAGTCCGACCAGCGGCACCAGCAGCGCCGTGCGCAGCGGCAGCCGATGCAGTATCAGCATGAAAAGCCCGGTGCCGGCCAGTGCGAACAGTGCCGCCACCAGCATCTTGCCGATCATCGGCAGACCCGGCGAGACCAGCGCGACCACCAGCATGCCCAGGCTGGCCGAGCCCACCGTGCCAACGGTGGCCGGCTCGACGAAACGGTTGCGCGCAATCATCTGCATGATCATGCCGGCCACCGCCATGCTGGCGCCCGCCAGCAGCAAGGCCAGTGTGCGTGGAATCCGGCTGGTAAAAAGAACCTTGGAGACAATGTCATCCGAATCGGCATCGAACACATTGCGCAGGTCGATCTGGCTGGCCCCGACCAGGATGCTGCACAGCGACAGCACCAGCAGCGCCGCGATCAATACCACAATGCCCCCCACGCCCTTCCACCAGGGCAGCGCAGAGGCCGGACCGATGGAACCCGCCTCGGATCTCATGCGGCGTGCACCCCGGCGCCGCCAGCCGCTGCCACTACATGGCTGCAGCCGCAGCCCACCATGGCGCATGCCCTCATGGCTTGCGGCTGAAGACCTGGTAGAGCTGCTGCACGTTCTGTTGCAGCGCGGTGATTCCCGCGCCATCGAGCACATACCAGTTCATCGCATTGAGGTAGACGATCTGGCGCTTCTTGGCCGCATTCGTCGCATTGACCAGGGCATTGTCCAGCAGTTGCCTGGCCGCTTCACCCTCCCGGCCAATGGCCGAATCGCGGTCGAGCACCAGCAGCCAATCGGGGTTGGCCTGCAGAATGTATTCGAACGAAACCGACTGGCCATGCCGCTCATGGCTACCGGCAGCCTGCGCGGGCTGAACGCCGAACACGTCGAAGACCATGCCCATGCGCGAGCCCGGCCCGTAGCTGTTGATGCGGCCGCCGCTCACCAGCAGCAGCAAGGCCTTGCCGGCATCGGGCGTGACCTTCTTCAGTTCGGCAATCGATGCCTCGGTCTCAGCGACCAGTTCCTCCGCGCGCTGCTGCTTGCCGAACAGTTCGCCGAGCATGCGCACATTGGCAAAAATGCTTTGCACCGGGTGGTCTTCATCGATGGCCATGTCCACGGTGGGCGCCAGCTTCTCGAGATCGGCATAGCGCGCTTCCGAGCGGCGTCCGATGAAGATCACATCCGGCCGCAAGGCACGAATGGCCTCGTAGTCCGGCTCGAACAGGCTACCGACCTTGGTGAAGTCGGCCGATTCGTATTGCTTGAGATGCTCGGGCATCTTGAAGGCTGGCACGCCCTTGATCGCATCCACCCCCAGTGCACTGAGCGTATCGAGCGTGGCCAGATCGAACACCACCACCCGCTGCGGATGCAGCGGCACCTCGGCGCGTCCCTTGGCATGCTCGATCACCTTGGTGGCAGCTGCATTGGTCACCTCTGCCGCAGCCGCAGCCGCAGCCGCAGGCACCAACCCGGTCCAGCAGACAGCCAGCATAGCCAGCGCGGCAGAGCCGGCGCGCAGGGAACGGGGAAAAACGGATGGAGAGGTCATACTCGAAAGTGCGAAGCGGCCGCCCTCGCGAGGGGCCAATGAATGATAATGATTGTCAGCCGTGCATTGTAAGCGCTTCAGGGCCGGGCTTCGTCCAATGACCGCGCGCGGCTGGCCCCTCTATCTATTTTGGTGAGGCACGGCCATGACAGGCGCGGGCCCGCATCATGGCACGAAAGCGGCATCGGCCCGTTCTCCGCCCGATCAACGACACCATGAACAGGCTCTGAAGCCATGGCGCAACAGATGTTTACGATAGCATCGGCGGGAAAGTACGGAATTTTCCGCAGGATCGCGGTAGCAGGCGCTTTTTTTCGCTAGCATTGCGGCCATGTCCGGCTAGGCGGCTGCGGACGCCCTGACAGTTTGGTGCGTCACTCGGCCGATTTCGTTCGATGGCCGCCTTTCCGGCGCATACCGCCCCGTGCGGCGGTGTTCCCGTAGAATCGAACAGCGTCCAGCCGGGCCTGCTGCCCCTTGCGGCAACGCCGGCAAGACTTATAGCAACCACCCTTTGAACAAAGGAATTTCTCCATGGCCACAGCCAAGAAACGTACGCCCAACGCCGCTTTCATGAAGCCGCTGAAACCGAATGCCCAGCTGGCAGCCGTGGTCGGCGCCGAGCCGCTGCCACGCACCGAGATCGTGAAGAAGCTCTGGGACTACATCAAGGCCAACAACCTGCAGGACCCGAAGAACAAGCGCAACATCAACGCCGATGCCAAGCTCAAACCCATCTTCGGCAAGGATCAGGTTTCCATGTTCGAATTGGCCGGCCTGATCGGCAAGCACGTAAGCTGAACTCCGCCAGGCAGACGCACCGGCCATGCCGTTGCGTCGCGGCCCACCGCATGAAAAAGCCGCTGTCGATGACAGCGGCTTTTTTCATTGAGCTGCTGCCAGTTTCAAAGACACCTTGTTAAGGTGGGAGATGAAATTGGAAGGTGGCTGATGGTCACGAGAAGGAAATTCAGACATCAGCTCAAGCTTGAAACGGTCAAACTGGTCACCGAGCGCGGGGATGGCGATGGCCCAAGCGGGCAAGGACCTGGACGTGCACGAGAGGACGCGGAGATGGCGCGGCTGCGCAAGGAAGTGGCTAAGCTGTAGCCGACGTCTTGACTCCGTTCGGCTTCGTGTAGCGCAGAGCATCCACGACAAGCGAAAAGGCTCGAGAAGGTTGCCGTCGACTGGGATAGTAAAGGTAGTAGCCGGCAAACGGAGCACACCAATCCTCCATCACGCGAACCAGCCGCCCTTGCTCAATGTGTGGCGCAAATTCCTCTTCCGGCAGCCATGCGATGCCCAGACCGTCGAGCGCCGCATCCACCATGTTGGGAGAGGTATTGAAAACAAGCTGCCCATCAACACGCACGTTGACTTGTCGGCCGCGCTTCTGAAAGTCCCAGACGTACAGCCCGCCACCGGACTGCATCCGCATGTTGATGCAGTTGTGCTTCATCAAGTCCTGGGGGTTCTTCGGCCTAGGGTGTTTTGAGAAATAGTCAGGTGAGGCAACGACCGCCATGCGTAGCTGCGGTCCGATGGGGACGGCGATCATGTCCTTGTCGATGGTGTCGCCAAGCCGCACGCCGGCATCGAAGCGGTCGGCCACGATGTCGCGGAAGCCGTAGTTCACATCGAACTCCACCCTGATGTCGGGATACTGCCGCAGCAGGGGTGCCAGCTTGGGCTGCAGCGTCGTCCGCAGCACATGATCTCCACAGGTGATCCGTACTGTCCCGACTGGCTTGTCGCGCAGTTCCGACAACTGGTCCAGCTCCGCCTCGATCTCATCGAAGCGATGCCCGATTGCCTGCAATAACTGCTCCCCGGCGGCCGTAGGCGACACACTGCGCGTGGTTCGTGTCAGCAGGCGAATGTCCAGACGCGCTTCCAATCCGCTGATGGCCTGACTCAGCGCCGATTGGGTCACGCCCAGATGCGCCGCAGCGCGCGTGAAACTCCCCTCACGCGCGACCGTGACGAAGGAGAGTAGATCGTTGAGGTTACGTCTGGCCATACTTTCAGTCTCTCATGACCTATTAATTAGCTAATCTTATAACTATTTTAAGAATTCATTAGCTAGTCAAGGAAAGGCCCGCGCGGGAAAATTCGCTGCATACCGATGGAAGGTCTGCGCCTCGGCCATCAAGGCCGCCGGCGACTGCACGAGCTGATGCTCTCTCCTTCCATGTCTTTCCAGCAAGACTGCAGAAGGAGTTCTCATGGCTATCCAATTCGATTACACGGGCAAAGTTGCTTTTGTCACCGGCGCCGGCACCGGAATCGGGCGCGCAACGGCCATCGCCTTCGCAAAGGCCGGCGCCGCCGTCACCAAGACCGTTGCCACGCTCGGCCGCTTCGACGCCGCTTTCAACAACGCAGGCGTGGGGCATGGAGCCATTGCGTTGGCCGATATCTCCAGTGCTGAATATGGGAGCGCCAGATCAGCACCAACCTGAGCGGCGTGTTTTTCAGCATGAAGTACCAGATCGCGCAAATGCTCAAACAGGGCTCTGGCGGTGCCATCGTCAACACCTGCTCCGGCGCAGCCGTCCGTCAAGGGCTTCGCCGGCCAAGCGGCGTACTGCGCGACCAAATGAGGCCTCACCGGCATGAGCAAGGCTGCAGCGCTGGACTATGCCCGCAAAGGCATCCGCGTCAACGTCGTTTCCCCAGGCTTCATCGACACGCCGATGATGGCCCGCTTCACCGGAGGTACGGAAGAAGGCCTCCAGACCGTCATCGCCAACGAACCCGTAGGCCGCCCCGGCAAGCCCGAGGAGATCGCAGCAGCCGTACTTTATCTGTGCTCCGGGGACGCTGGTTTCACCGCAGGCGCCAACCTTGTCGTCGATGGCGGACAAACCGTCTGACCCTCCCTATCTCATATCTCCGAATACGATCATGAAAGGAACTGCACCATGGAAAACAATCAAGAAGCTGGCGACGCTCTCGTCCGCCAAGATGGCGCCAACCAAAGTCGGCGCAACGTGCTGAAAATGACGGCCACCGGGATCGCTGGCCTTGGCGTGGCAGCTGTCGCCACCAGCCCCGCTGTCGCGCAGACGCGCCTGACGCTCACCGACAAATGGGACAAGGTGTTCCCCAAGAGCGACAAGGTGGATCACAAGAAGGTCACCTTCACGAATCGTTATGGCATCACCTTGGCAGCTGACTTGTATCAGCCCAAGGGCGTCAGCGGCAGGCAGGCCGCCCTGGTGGTGTGTGGCCCCTTCGGCGCCGTCAAGGAACAGTCCTCGGGCCTGTATGCGCAGACCATGGCCGAGCGCGGTTTCGTGACGCTGGCCTTCGATCCGTCCTACACCGGCGAAAGTGGGGGTGAACCCCGCAATGTCGCTTCGCCGGACATCAACACCGAGGACGTGAGCGCCGCCGTGGACTGCCTGGGCCTGCAGCCGAATGTGGACCGTGAGCGCATTGGCGTGATCGGCATCTGCGGCTGGGGCGGCATGGTGCTCAATGCAGTCGCCGTGGACAAGCGCGTGAAGGCCGTGGCCGCCAGCACCATGTACGACATGACCCGCGTGATGTCCAAGGGCTACAACGACAGCGTCACCTTGGAGCAACGGACGCAGACGTTGGAGCAATTGAGCCAGCAGCGCTGGAAGGATGCGGAAGCTGGCAAGCCCGCCTACCAGCCAGCCTACAACGAACTGAAGGGCGGCGAGGCGCAGTTCCTGGTTGATTACCACAACTACTACATGACGCCGCGCGGCTATCACCCGAGAGCCGTCAACTCTGGCAACGCCTGGACGATCACCACGCCGCTGTCGTTCATGAACATGCCGATCCTGACCTACATCAAGGAGATTTCGCCGCGGCCGATCCTCTTCATCCACGGCGAAAACGCGCACTCGCGCTATTTCAGTGAAACCGCCTATGCAGCGGCGGCCGAGCCGAAGGAACTCATGATCATTCCGGGAGCCGTCCACGTAGACCTCTACGACAACTTGGAAAAGATCCCCTTCGACAAGCTGACCGCTTTCTTCAAGCAATACCTGGCCTGAGCGGTCGCGTCTCCATGGACTGAGTCATCTCAGTGTCCTGTCCTGGCCGCACCATCCAGCCGGATGGTGCGGCTTTTTTTGAGCCTGTGGGCGTAGAAGAAGAACACACTCCATGATTGATCCTGCAACCAATGCCCTGAAGGGCAACCCTGCGGTCTCCGACGAGTCCGCCGCACAACCTGCCTACTGGGGCGGGGTTTTCGCCATGTCGCTGTGCGTCTTCGCACTCGTGGCATCCGAGTTCATGCCTGTGAGCCTGCTGACGCCCATCGCCGGCGACCTTCGGATCACCGAGGGGATGGCAGGCCAAGGCATCGCGATCTCCGGCGCATTTGCGGTGCTGACCAGCCTGTCGATCTCGACACTGGCCGGCACCATGGATCGCAAGCAACTGCTTCTGGTGCTGACCGTCCTGATGGGCGTTTCCGGTGCCATCGTGGCTTTGGCCCCGAACTACCTGACCTACATGGCCGGACGCGCCCTCATCGGCGTGGTGATCGGCGGCTTCTGGTCGATGTCGGCGGCCATGGCCATGCGTCTCGTACCTTCCAGCCAGGTGCCCAAGGCCCTGGCCATCTTCAACGGTGGCAACGCGCTGGCGACGGTGATCGCTGCGCCACTGGGAAGCTATCTCGGCTCGATCATCGGATGGCGTGGGGCCTTCTTTGGCCTGGTTCCCGTGGCGTTGATCGCCCTGGCCTGGCAATGGATCGCCTTGCCGTCGATGAAGCCGGACGCGCGGGCACCGGGCTCCGGCAACGTGTTTACGGTGCTCAAGAATCGCACTGTCGCCTATGGCATGGCCGCGTGCGGGGCCTTCTTCATGGGGCAGTTCGCGCTGTTCACCTATCTGCGTCCTTTCCTCGAAACGGTGGCGCACGTCAGCGTGTCCACGCTGTCGCTGCTGCTGTTGGTGATCGGCGTCGCGGGCTTTGTTGGCACCGTCATCATCGGCTCGCTTCTCAAGCGGGGACTGTACGGCCCCCTCATCGCCATTCCCGTCCTCATGTCGGTCATCGCCGTATCGCTGATCCCCGTAGGTGGTTGGGTCATGCCGGTGGCCGTGTTGCTGGGCTTGTGGGGCCTGATGGCCACGGCTGCGCCGGTGGGGTGGTGGAGCTGGGTCGCACAAGCCATGCCACACAACGCCGAGGCAGGCGGTGGTTTGATGGTGGCGGTCGTCCAGTTCGCCATCGCCCTGGGATCGACCGTGGGCGGCATGCTGTTCGATGCCAGCGGCTACCAGAGCACCTTCGTCGCCAGCGCGGTCGTGCTGCTGATCGGCGCTTTCCTGAGTTTTCAGACGTCACGAGCACAGGCACGTCAAAACGCCGTTTGACAGTCGCGGCAAGGAGAACCTCATGGTCTACGAAACCTTTGATGCCGGCACGCGCAGCGCGCCCGCCACGACGCCCAGCATCGACCGGCGCCGCCCCCTGCGCTGCCATTTGCAGACCATGCGACGCCTCGGCCTGCCGCTGCTTCTCGCTCTGTGCGGCAGTACCGCCGCACAGCCTTCCACCCCGGCGGCACACGCAGATGCCGCAGCAGGAGCTGCCCAAGCTTCCCAAAGAACAGAGGAGTCACGCATGTGGATGACCGTCGGCGAACGCCGCTTTGCCATCACCTTGGCCGACACCGAGGCTGCTCGCGCCTTTGTCGCGCTGTTGCCGCTGGCGCTGGACATGGAGGAACTCAACGGCAACGAGAAACACGGTGAGCTGCCCAAGGCGCTTCCAACCGATGCGAGCCGGCCCGGCACGATCCGCAATGGCGATCTCCTGCTGTGGGGCTCGCGTACCGCGGTCGTCTTCTATCAGACCTTCGATTCCCCGTACTCATACACCCGCGTCGGCCGCTTGGACGACCCCTCCGGCCTGGCCCGAGGGCTCGGGCGTGGCGACGTGCGGGTGGTCTTTTCCAAGAACTAGCCAACGGTGCAAGACAGGAGATTCCCGTGCAAAAGCCTGACGTCATCGTCCCATCGTGGTCTGGCTGCTGATGACCTTCGCCGTCTGGTACGTGCAGTTTCGGCTGAAGAGCCTGCTGGGCCTGAATCGGGCATGGCCGCTGGCCCTGCTGCCTGCAGCCGTGCTCGGCGGCTACATGCTGATCTTCTACGCACACGGGCCAATTCTTCCCAGGCACGTTCCTCGTGAAGTATGGCTTCCCATGCCCAGCGGCCGCCACCCGATCGACGGGCTCACGCTGCTGGTGTCGCAAGGCGCCGGAACTTTCGGGTCGTGGATGCGCCTGGGCTCACGCAACGAGGTCCAGGTCGTCAACCTGGTTCCCGCCGCCTGACAGGCCAACCCATTTTCAAAGGACACACACATGAACACCAAAGCCTACGGCGCTTACGCAAGCCATCTTCCCCTCGAACCCATCGACATCACCCGACGCACCCCAAGCGCGCATGACGTGCAGATCGACATTGCCTACTGCGGCGTCTGCCACTCCGACATCCACCAGGTGCGCGCCGAATGGGCGGGCACGCGCTATCCGTGCGTGCCGGGCCACGAGATCGTGGGCCGCGTTTCGGCCGTCGGCGCCCACGTCTCGGGCGTCAAGGTCGGCGATCTGGTCGGCGTCGGCTGCATCGTCGATAGCTGCAAGCACTGCGAGGACTGCAACGACGGGCTGGAGAACTACTGCGACGACATGGTGGGCACCTACAACTTCCCCACGCCGGACGCGCCCGGCTACACGCTTGGCGGCTACTCGCAGCAGATCGTGGTCCATGAGCGCTACGTACTGCACATCCGCCATCCCGAGGATCAACTGGCGGCCGTTGCGCCGCTGCTGTGCGCGGGCATCACCACGTACTCGCCGCTGCGCCACTGGAAGGTCGGGCCAGGCCAGAAGGTCGGCGTGGTCGGCATCGGTGGCCTGGGCCACATGGGCATCAAGCTGGCGCACGCGATGGGCGCGCACGTGGTGGCATTCACCACCTCGGAATCGAAGCGCGAAGCCGCCAAGGCGCTGGGCGCTGATGAAGTGGTGGTCTCGCGCAATCCTGGCGAGATGGCCGCACATTCTAGGGGCCTCGACTTCATCCTGAACACCGTGGCCGCGCCGCACGACCTCGACGCCTTCCTGGTCCTGCTCAAGCGCGATGGCACGATGACGTTGGTGGGTGCCCCGGCCTCGCCGCATCCGGCAACGCAGCCACACAACCTCGTGGGCAAGCGCCGCAGCCTGGCCGGCTCCATGATCGGCGGCATCCCCGAGACGCAGGAGATGCTGGACTTCTGCGCCGAGCACAGCATCGTCGCGGACATCGAGCTGATCCGCGCCGAGGACATCAACGGTGCCTACGAGCGCATGCTCAAGGGCGATGTGAAATACCGCTTCGTGATCGACAACGCATCGCTCGCGGCTTGAACCAGGAGAAACGACATGATCAAAGACAAAGTTGTCATCATCACCGGCGCATCGTCGGGCATCGGCGAAGCGACCGCCAAGCTGCTTGCCAACCAGGGCGCCAAGGTCGTGCTTGGCGCACGGCGCGAAAACCACCTCAAGCGCATCGCGAACGAGATCACGCAAAGTGGCGGACAGGTGATTTACCAGGTTCTGGACGTAATCAAGCAGGAAGACAACGACGCCATCGTCAAGCTCGCCAAAGAAACTTTCGGGCGCCTGGACGTCGTTTTTTTGAACGCCGGCCTGATGCCGAACTCGCCTTTGTCGGCGCTCAAGACCGACGATTGGCACCAGATGGTCGATGTCAACGTCAAGGGCGTGCTCAACGGCGTTGCGGCCGTGCTGCCGGTGTTCCTGGCGCAGAAGTCCGGCCACGTCATCGCGACGTCCTCGGTAGCCGGCCTCAAAGCCTATCCCGGTGGCGCCGTCTATGGCGGCACGAAGTGGTTCGTGCGCGACTTCATGGAGGTGTTGCGCATCGAGTCCGCGATGGAAGGCACCCACATCCGCACCGCGACGATCTACCCGGCCGCCATCAACACCGAGTTGCTGAAGACGATCAGCGAGAAGAGAACGCTCGGCCAGATGCAGAGCACCTACGACAGATACGGCATTGCCCCAGAGCGCATCGCGAGCGTCGTCGCATTCGCCATCGACCAGCCCGAGGACACGACGATCAACGAATTCACGGTTGGCCCGGCGAATCAGCCCTGGTAAATCATGGAAATCATGGCAAGGTCATGGCATGCCGGCCGATTGCTGGAGGAAAGCAAGTACTGATCAGTTCCCGCCAGATCCAATCAGGGCAGCAGGATGCTCGATCCGGTGGTCTTGCGAGCCTCCAGGCTGCGGTGTGCCTGCTGCACATCGGCGAGCGCAAAACGCTGGTCGATGTGGATCTTCACCGCACCGCTTTGCACAACGGCAAACAGATCATCGGCCATGCGCTGCACGCGCTCGCGCGTGCGGGTATGGACGAACAGCGTCTGCCGCGTCACATACAGAGAGCCCTTGGCAGCCAGCAGCGCCGGGGCAAATTCCGGCACCGGCCCCGAGGCGTTGCCAAAGCTCACCATCAGGCCCAGCGGCCGCAGGCAGTCGAGCGAGCCTTCCCAGGTATCCTTGCCCACCGAGTCGTACACAACCTTCACGCCCTCTCCCGCCGTGATTTCACGCACCCGCTGGGCAAAATCTTCGCGACGGTAGTTGATGGCGTGGCTGGCCCCGTTGGCCAGGGCCAGCGCGCACTTGTCGTCACTGCCTGCCGTCGCGATCACCCGCAGCCCCAGCGCCTTGGCCCACTGACAGGCAATCAGCCCCACGCCACCGGCGGCCGCATGCAGCAGGACATGGTCCCCCGGCTCCAGCCCCTCGACCGGCTTGCAGCTTTTGAGCAGATACTGCGCCGTCAGGCCCTTGAGCATCATCGCCGCCCCCGTCTCGTAGCCGATGCCATCGGGCAGCCGGCACACGCCTTGGGCCGGCATGCTGCGCTCGTCACAGTAGCTGCCGGGCGGAAAGCCCGCATAGGCCACCCGGTCCCCCACCGCCAGATGCGTGACACCTGCACCAACGGCCAACACCTCGCCAGCCGCCTCCATGCCCAAGCGCAGCGGCAAGGTATTGGGATAGAGGCCCGTGCGCTGGTACACATCGATGAAATTGACGCCAATCGCGTGCTGGCGAATGCGCACTTCACCCGGCCCCGGTGCAAGCACCGCCACATCGACGAGCTGCATCTGCTCAGCGCCACCAAACTGCCTAATTTCCACTGCGCGTGCCATGGTGCTGGTCTCCTTGCCTGGTCGGTATGTCGGAATTCAGAATGTACCCGGATAGGCACCGCCATCGACCAGCCAGTTCTGGCCGGTCACGTAGGCGGCCTGCTGGCTGCAGAGGAACGCGCAGATGGCGCCAAACTCGTCGGGGGTGCCAAAGCGTCCCGCCGGAATGAGGGCGGCCTGCGCCGTCCGCACCTCATCGAGGCTGCGACCGCTCTTTTCGGCCGTAGCCGAAAAGGTGCCGCGCAGCCGGTCGGTATCGAACTTGCCGGGCAGCAGGTTGTTGATGGTCACCCCCTTGCCAGCCAAGGGCGAGCGGGCCAGTCCGGACACGAAGCCCGTCAGGCCGCTGCGCGCACCATTCGAAAGCCCGAGGATGTCGATGGGCGCCTTTACCGCGCTGGATGTGATGTTGACGATGCGGCCAAAGCCGCGCTCGGCCATGCCATCGACCACTGCGCGGATGATCTCGATGGGCGTGAGCATATTGGCCTGCAGCGCCGCCAGCCATTCCTTCTCGCCCCACTGCCGAAAGTCGCCTGGCGGTGGCCCGCCAGCGTTGTTGACCACGATGTCGAAAGCCTTGCCCGGCCCGCCGTCAGCCTGGAACACCGCCTCGCGCCCGGCCGGCGTGGTGATGTCCGCCGCCACCGGCAGCACCACAGGCGCGGCCTGCTCCGGTGCCTGCTGGGCATACTTGCGCGAGAGCTGGCGCAGTTCATCCACCGCCTTTCCAAGCTTGACGGCACCGCGCGCATTGATGACCACGCTGACCCCCTCCTGCACCAGCGCCCGCGCGCAGCCCAGTCCCAGGCCCGCGCTCGAGCCGCAGACCAGCGCCCAGCGCCCTTCGATTCCCAGTTTCATCGTCGTATCCTCAAAATGGTGTTGCTTTTCCGGTGGCCCGCCCCTGCTGACATGCAGACACGGCGGCACGGTCGTGCCAGCGTCCGTGCGTGGCAAACGCAGCATATTGTGCATGTGAAATCCGCTGGTGGCATTTCCCTGCGGACAGCCTGGGGAGCTGACTGTCGCACCGGTGCGCCAGGGCCCTGCCCGGTACAATCGCACGACTCGGCAAGTGCGCGCGCAAACGGGCGAGGCTCATGTGCCCCGGCCCATGCCGCACCATCCACCCCGCCACCGGAGCCCGCCATGTCACTCGACCTCAACACCGTCAATGCCGAACTCGGCCAGGATGCCCAGCGCCTGGTCGAATGGGCACTCAACCTTGGCAAGAAGGCCATCTGCACCACCAACTTCCGTCCCTTCGAAGCGGTGATCCTGCACATGGTCACACAGGCCAAACCCGACACCGACATCGTCTGGATGGACAGCGGCTACAACACCGAGGCGACCTACCGCTTCGCCGACGAAGTCACCCGGAGGCTGGGACTGAACCTGCACATCTACCTGCCGCGCCGCTCGCGCGCGCACCGCGAGGCCGTCGATGGCCCGGTGCCGGCGCTGGACGATCCACGCCACGCCGCCTTCACCGAAGAAGTCAAGCTCGAGCCCTTCAACCGCGCGCTGCGCGAGACGGCGCCCGAAGTCTGGTTCACCGCACTGCGCGCCAGCGACACCGCGCTGCGCGCGCAAATGGAGCCGGTGAGCCTGAACCCGGACGGCATCCTCAAAGTCGCCCCGCTGCTGCATTGGTCATCCAAGCAGATGAACGACTACCTCAAGGCCCACGACCTGCCAAACAACTTCGATTACTTCGATCCGACCAAAGGTGAAGAGCACCGCGAATGCGGACTGCACCTGGCGCATTGAGGGCCACCAGGGATTCGGCACCAAGCGATGTCCATGCGTATGCTGGCTCAGGCATTGACCAGCGTAGACACTTCGCAGAAAAAGAAGCCGGTGGGCTGATACAGCCCACCGGCTTCTTTTCTTAAACGGCCGTCTCGTCTCTCAATCAGGCAAACTGGAATTCGCCAGGCGCCTTGACCGGATCCACACTGACGTGGATCACGCTCTTGGGCGGGAAGCGTCCTTCCAGCAAGGCCTTCGAGAGCGGGTTCTCGATGCGTTGCTGAATGGCCCGCTTGAGCGGCCGCGCGCCAAACACCGGGTCGAAGCCAACCTTGGCCAGCTCGGCCAGTGCCGGTTCGCTGACATCCAGGTGCAGGTCCATCTTCTCGAGGCGTTGCTCCAGCGTGTGCAGCTGGATTCGGGCGATGGCCTCGATGTTCTTGGCATCAAGCGCATGAAACACCACCGTTTCGTCGATGCGGTTGAGCAGTTCGGGGCGGAAGTAGTTCTTCAGCTCCTGCCATACCGCGTCCTTGACCTCGTCGTACGGCTTGCCTGCCATTTCCTGGATGCGCAGCGAGCCGATGTTGCTGGTCATGATGATGACGGTGTTCTTGAAGTCCACCGTGCGGCCCTGGCCATCGGTCAGGCGGCCATCATCAAGCACCTGCAACAGCACATTGAAGACATCCGGATGGGCCTTCTCCACCTCGTCGAGCAGCACCACGCTGTAGGGTTTGCGGCGCACGGCCTCGGTCAGGTAGCCGCCTTCGTCGTAGCCCACATAGCCCGGCGGCGCGCCGATCAGGCGGGCCACCGAGTGCTTTTCCATGAATTCGCTCATGTCGATGCGGATCAGGTGATCCTCGCTGTCGAACAGGAAACCCGCCAGCGCCTTCGATAGTTCGGTCTTGCCCACGCCGGTGGGGCCGAGGAACAGGAAGGAGCCGAGCGGCCGGTTCGGATCCGACAGGCCCGAGCGCGAGCGGCGGATCGCATCGGCCACCGCATCGACAGCCTCGTCCTGGCCGACCACGCGCCGGTGCAACGCCTCTTCCATATGCAGCAGCTTTTCCTTCTCGCCCTGCATCATCTTGGCGACCGGGATGCCGGTGGCGCGGCTGACGACCTCGGCGATCTCCTCGGCACCGACCTGCGTGCGCAGCAGCTTGTGCGCCGAGGCGGTGCCATCGGCGGCATCTTCCTTGGCCTGCGCTTCCTGCAACTGCTTTTCCAGGGCAGGCAGCTTGCCGTACTGCAGCTCGGCGACCTTGTTGAAGTCGCCCTTGCGGGTGGCCTCCTGGATCTCGAAGCGCAGTTGCTCCAACTGCTTGCGGATCTCGTCCGTGCCCTGGGCGCTGGCCTTCTCGCTCTTCCAGATTTCCTCGAGGTCCGCGTACTCGCGCTCGGCTTTGGAGAGCTCCTCGTCAATCAGCGCAAGGCGCTTCTGCGAGGCCTCGTCGGTCTCCTTCTTCATCGCCTCGCGCTCGATCTTGAGCTGGATGATGCGGCGGTCGAGCTTGTCCATCACCTCGGGCTTGGAGTCGATCTCGATCTTGATCTTGGCGGCGGCCTCGTCGATCAGGTCGATGGCCTTGTCGGGCAGGAACCGGTCGGTGATGTAACGCGCCGACAGCTCGGCCGCGGCGACGATGGCCGGATCGGTGATGTCCACGCCGTGGTGCACCTCGTACTTCTCCTGCAGGCCGCGGAGGATGGCGATGGTGTCCTCCACCGACGGCTCCTCGACCAGCACCTTCTGGAAGCGGCGCTCCAGCGCGGCGTCCTTCTCGATGTACTTGCGGTATTCGTCCAGCGTGGTCGCGCCGATGCAGTGCAGCTCGCCACGCGCAAGCGCGGGCTTGAGCATGTTGCCGGCATCCATGGCGCCCTCGGCCTTGCCGGCACCCACCATGGTGTGGATCTCGTCGATGAAGAGGATCACGCGGCCGTTCTGCTGCCCCACCTCCTTGAGAACGCCCTTGAGGCGTTCCTCGAATTCGCCACGGTACTTGGCGCCGGCCAGCAGGCCCGCCATGTCCAGCGCCAGCACTTCCTTGTCCTTGAGGGTGTCTGGCACCTCGCCATTGACGATGCGCTGCGCCAGCCCTTCGACGATGGCGGTCTTGCCCACGCCCGGCTCGCCGATCAGCACCGGGTTGTTCTTGCTGCGCCGCTGCAGCACCTGGATGGCGCGGCGGATTTCGTCGTCACGGCCGATCACTGGATCGAGCTTGCCGCTGCGGGCACGTTCGGTCAGGTCCAGCGTGTACTTCTTGAGCGCCTCGCGCTGGCTTTCGGCGTCGGCACTGTCGACCTTCTCGCCGCCGCGCACGGCGTCGATGGCCGTCTCGAGGCTCTTGCGGGAGAGGCCGTTTTCGCGGGCAATGCGGCCAGCCTCGTCCTTGCTGTCGGCCAGCGCCAGCAGGAACAGCTCGCTGGCAATGAACTGGTCGCCGCGTTTTATGGCTTCCTTCTCGGTGGCCTGCAAGGCCTTCGCGAGATCGGGGCCGACCTGCACTTCGCCCTGGCCCTGCACCTGCGGCAGACGCGCGATGGCCGCATCGGCGGCCTGCGCGAGCGCATTGACATTGACGCCCGCGCGCTGCAGCAACGAACGCGGCCCATCCTGCTGGGCCAGCATGGCGGCGAGCAGGTGCACAGGCTGGATGTAGGCGTGGTCGTTGCCCAGTGCCAGCGACTGGGCGTCGCCCAGCGCTTCCTGGAATTTGGTAGTGAGTTTATCGAGTCGCATGAATGAAAAATCCTCCTGACTGGTGATGATCTGAGGTGTGATTCGTCAAATTCAAGCAGATGTGCCAACGAATTTTGCGTTGCATCCACCCCTGCGAATGGTGCTATGGGCGGCCATCGGCCGGGCCCAAAGCGGCCTTGGAACCTGCTCACGCCCTAGGGCGTGTCATCAGTCGCCAAGTGGTCGCGCGAGCGGAGAAAATCGCTCCAATCTAGGCGCACAGCGCAGCGCGTATGTCGATACGCGCAAGGTGTGCAACGACGAGTGGGGCGATTTTCTCCGCTCGCCCTGCGGGTTGGAGCCCCAAAGCGCCGCCCGCAGCGTTGGCAATCCTCGCAAGGCATCGAGCCTTGCTGCGGTTGCCGCCTCGCGCTCAGCCCTTTGGGGCTCCAACGCGATCCCCTTGGTGACTGATGACGCGCCCTAGTGTATGCCGACGCGCTGTTGCCTTGGTTACTGCCTGCGGCGCCGATCTGCGCTTCAATGCACGGACTGCGGGTGTGCCCTGTGCCATCGGGCCTGCCCATCCCTTTCTTGCGCCACACATCGAGGAGACCCCATGCACGCCTGGCTATGTACCGACCCCACCGGAGTGGACAATCTGCGCTGGACCGAGCTGCCCACCCCCACGCCCGGCAAGGGCGAGGTGCTGGTGCGCATCCATGCCGCCAGCCTCAATTTCCCTGACCTGCTGATCGTGCAGAACAAGTACCAGATGAAGCCCGAGCTGCCGTTCGTGCCGGGATCGGAATATGCCGGCGTCATCGAGGCGGTCGGTGAAGGCGTGCAGCACCTGCAGATCGGCCAGCGCGTCGCGGCACTCAGCGGCACCGGCGGCTTTGGTACGCACACCCTGGTGCCGGCCAAGCTCTGCATGCCGCTGCCGGATGCCTTCAGCTTCGAGGATGCGGCAGCCTTCATCATGACCTATGCGACTTCCTACCATGCGCTGATCGACCGCGGCGCACTGCGGGCGGACGAGACGGTGCTGGTGCTGGGCGCCGCCGGTGGTGTCGGCACTGCCGCCATCCAGATCGCCAAGGCGCAGGGCGCGCGGGTGATTGCCGCCGCCTCGACCGACGACAAATGCGCGCTGTGCCGCGAAATCGGTGCCGATGCCACCATCAACTACCAGCGCGAGGATCTGCGCGAAACCATCAAGACCCTCACCGATGGCCGCGGGCCGGATGTGGTCTACGACCCGGTGGGCGGCGACTTCGCCGAACCCGCGTTCCGCTCCATCGCCTGGCGCGGCCGCTACTTGGTGATCGGTTTTGCCGCCGGGCCGATTCCGGCACTGCCGCTGAACCTGCCCTTGCTCAAGGGCGCCTCCATCGTCGGTGTGTTCTGGGGTGCCTTCTCGCAAAAGGAGCCGGCCGCCAATGCCGCCATGCTGCAGGAGCTGGCGCACTGGTATGTGCAGGGCCGCATCAAGCCGGTGATGGATGGCACGCTGCCGATGCGCGCGTTGCACAAGGCCTACGAGCGCATGGGCCAGCGCGCCGTGCGCGGCAAGCTGGTGCTGGTCAACGAATAGACGCGGCTGCAGGGCAAGACCTGGCGAGGCCTGATCGGTCATCGCCAACGAAAAAGCGGGTTGACCTGCCAGAGGTCACCCCGCTTTGCGCATCCGGCATCAGGCACCTTCCACGGGCCCCCTGCCGCAGCAGGTACCCATAACGGTGCGTAGGCCGATCAGGCCTTGGCCGCCTTGCTGGCTTGCTCCGCCAATTGCTGCCAGGTGTTCACCACGCTGTCGGGGTTGAGCGAGATCGAGGCAATGCCTTCCTCCGCCAGCCAGAGTGCGAAGTCCGGGTGGTCGCTGGGACCCTGGCCGCAGATCCCCACATACTTGCCCCGGGCCTTGCAGGCGGCGATGGCGCGCGAGAGCATGAACTTGAGCGCCGGATCGCGTTCGTCGAAGTCGGCAGCCAGCAGCTCCAGGCCCGAATCACGGTCCAGGCCCAGCGTCAGCTGGGTCAGGTCGTTCGAGCCGATCGAGAAGCCGTCGAAATACTCGAGGAACTGGTCGGCCAGGATGGCGTTGCTCGGCACCTCGCACATCATGATCAGGCGCAAGCCGTTCTCGCCACGCTTGAGGCCGTTGGCAGCCAGCAATTCCTCGACTGCGGCGGCCTGCTTCAGCGTGCGCACGAAGGGCACCATGATCTCGACATTGGTCAGGCCCATTTCCTCACGCACGCGCTTCAAGGCCGCGCACTCCATCTCGAAGGCCTCGCGGAAGTCCTCGCTGATGTAGCGGGTCGCGCCGCGGAAGCCCAGCATTGGGTTCTCTTCCTCCGGCTCATAGCGGCTGCCGCCGATGAGCTTGCGGTATTCGTTGCTCTTGAAGTCCGACAGGCGCACGATCACCGGCTTCGGATAGAACGCAGCGGCGATGGTGGCCACACCTTCGGCGACCTTGTCCACGTAGAAAGCGCGCGGCGAGGCATGCCCGCGCGCAACCGACTCGACGGCGCTCTTGAGGTCCGGCGCCACGTTCGGGTAGTCCAGGATGGCCTTGGGATGCACGCCGATGTTGTTGTTGATGATGAATTCCAGCCGCGCCAGGCCCACGCCGTCATTGGGCATCTGGGCGAAGTCGAAGGCCAGCTGGGGGTTGCCCACGTTCATCATGATCTTGGTCGGGATCTCGGGCATCTCGCCACGCAGTTCCTCGACCACCTCGGTCTCGAGCAGGCCATCATAGATGCGGCCGGTATCGCCCTCGGCGCAGCTCACCGTCACCAGCGCGCCTTCCTTGAGGCGGTCGGTGGCGTCGCCCGTGCCCACCACGGCCGGAATGCCCAGCTCGCGCGCGATGATGGCGGCGTGGCAGGTGCGCCCGCCGCGGTTGGTGACGATGGCGCTGGCGCGCTTCATCACCGGCTCCCAGTTCGGGTCAGTCATGTCGGTGACCAGCACGTCGCCGGGTTGGACCTTGTCCATCTCGGCAATGTCATGGACCAGGCGCACCGGGCCCGTGCCAATCTTCTGGCCGATGGCACGGCCCTCGCTGAGCACCGTGCCGGTGCCCAGCAGCTTGAAGCGCTGCTCGGCCTTGCCCTTGGACTGGCTCTTGACGGTCTCCGGGCGGGCCTGGAGGATGTAGATGTGACCGTCGGTGCCGTCTTTGCCCCACTCGATGTCCATCGGGCGGCCATAGTGCTGCTCAATCACCAGCGCGTACTGGGCCAGTTGCTCGACGTCGGCGTCGCCAAGCGAATAGCGGTTGCGATGCTCGTGCGGCACGTCCACGGTCTGCACCAGCTTGCCGGTGGCGGCCTTTTCCTCGGGCGAGGAGAACACCATCTGGATCAGCTTGGAGCCCAGGTTGCGCCGGATCACCGATTTCTTGCCAGCCTTGAGGCTGGGCTTGTGCACATAGAACTCGTCGGGGTTGACGGCGCCCTGCACCACCGTCTCGCCCAGGCCATAGCTGGCGGTGATGAAGACCACGTCCTCGAAACCGGATTCGGTATCGATGGTGAACATCACGCCGGCCGCGCCGGTGTCCGAGCGCACCATGCGCTGCACGCCCACCGACAAGGCCACCACGTCATGCGCGAAGCCCTTGTGCACGCGGTAGCTGATGGCGCGGTCGTTGTAGAGGGAGGCGAAGACTTCCTTGGCCTTGGCCAGCACGTCGTCGATGCCGACCACGTTCAGAAAGGTCTCCTGCTGGCCGGCGAACGAGGCATCGGGCAGGTCTTCCGCGGTGGCCGAGGAGCGCACGGCGAAGGAAGCCTTGTCATTGCCCTCGCTCAGCTTCGCAAAGGCCTCGCGAATGGCCTTCTCCAGTTCCGGCGGGAACGGTTGCGACTCGACCAGGTGGCGGATCTCGGCGCCAGCCTCGGCCAGAGCCCGCACGTCATCGACATTCAGCTTCGCCAGGCGCTGGCTGATTTTGTCGGCCAGGCCATCGTACTTGAGAAACTCGCGGAAGGCGTGGGCAGTGGTGGCAAAGCCGGTGGGCACGCGCACGCCCTGCGGCAGCTGGGAGATCATCTCGCCAAGGCTGGCGTTCTTGCCGCCAACGACCTCGACGTCGCTCATTCTCAGGTTTTCAAACGGTACGACCAGGGCGGCCGCATCAAAACGCTCGGACATGGGAAGACTCCAGAAGTAAAAAACCGGTGGCGGCGGGCCCGACCAGCCATGGGGCCTGGGCGCGCGCACGACGAATCCTGCCGCAGGCCTGGCTGCGGGCGCTTTGCTTGTTCTGGTTGTGGGACGACCAGCAGCATGGCAGATGGGGCAGGATGAGGTATCAGGAAGTGAAGAATATCTGGCAGGCCGTGTGCTCCGCATCTCGCACGAGCAAACCGATCAAGGGGCTGGAACCCCGAAATCACCCAATGCATATGAGGTACAAGGCGCAGGCGTCAATGCCGACGGGATATTGTAGGGGTTTTGGCCGCGTCATGGCGGCAAGGCCGAGCAGCTTGACGAACGCCAGGGTCGCCACGCGGCTTGCCACTATGATGCGGGCTGCGACGGGCCCGCCGGCCCGATCGCCTGTGCCCTCCGATCCAGCCCAACCCCATTCATGCACAACCGAACCGTTTACTTCGTCTCCGACGGCACCGGCATCACCGCCGAGGCCTTCGGCAACGCCATCATGGCCCAGTTCGACCTGAGCGTGCGCAAGCTGCGCCTGCCCTTCATCGATACGGTCGACAAGGCCCACCAGGCGGTGCGCCAGATCAACCACACGTTCGAGCTGGAAAAGCGCAAGCCCATCGTCTTCACCACCCTGGTCAACCCGGACATCCAGGCCACCTTCGTCGAGCACTGCAAGGGCATGGTCATGGACATGTTCGGCACCTTCGTTCACCCGCTGGAGGAAGAACTGGGCGCCAAGTCGCACCACCGTGTCGGGCGCTTCACCGATATCAGCAAGAGCAAGGAATACTCCGACCGCATGGAGGCCATCAATTACACGCTGGCGCATGACGACGGGCAGTCCAACACCGACCTCTCCAGCGCCGACGTGATCCTGATCGGCGTCAGCCGCAGCGGCAAGACGCCCACCAGCCTGTACCTGGCCATGCAATACGGCCTGAAGGTAGCCAACTACCCGCTGATTCCGGAGGATTTCGACCGCAACCAGATGCCGCCCGCGCTGGTGCCGCTCAAGAAGAAACTGTTCGGGCTGACCATCCAGCCCGAGCGTCTGTCCGAAATCCGCAACGAAAGACGCCCCGGCTCACGCTATGCCAGCCTGGCCAATTGCCGCATGGAGGTGGCCGAGGCCGAAGCCATGATGCGCCGCCATGGCATCAATTGGCTGTCGACGACGACCAAGTCGATCGAGGAGATCTCGACCACCATCCTCCAGGTGCTCAAGCCGCAAAATGGCATCGGCACGGGCCGCTACGCTTGAGAGCGTGTTCAAAGCCTCGGCGCGTTTGCCGTTGTGCCTGAAAACCGAGGAGCATGGCGCTGCCATGCAACTGCGTGGCGAGACTATATGGACACGCTCTGAGACTCACTCCTGCGCAAACGCTTCATGCAGGAACGCGCCGATGGCCGCATGGGCCTGCTGGGCCTCGCGCAGCGCGCGGCCCATCTTGATGAATTCATGCGCTACGCCACGAAACAGTTCCAGTTGCACCGGCACGCCCGCCATGCGCAGGCGGTCGGCATAGGCAATGCCCTCATCCACCAGCGGATCGCACTCGGCCAGCACGAAAAGCGCTGGCGCCACACCATCGAGTTCGGGCGCCAGCAGCGGTGCGAAGCGCCAGTCCTCGCGCTGTGCCTGCGGAATGTACTGGTCGAAGAACCAGTCGATCATCGGTTTGCTCAGCACCGGCCCGTTGGCGTAGCACCGATGTGAGGGTGTGTCCTGATGCGCGCAGGTGCCGGGATAGATCAGCACTTGGGCATGCAGCGGCAGGCCAGCATCGCGGGCCAGCAGGGCCAGCACCGCAGCCAGCGTGCCGCCGGCGCTGTCACCCGCCACGGCCAGGCGCCCGGCATCCAGTTCCCATGCGCGGCCATGCCGAGCTAGCCACGCCAGCGCATCCCAGGTATCGTCGACGGCGGTGGGGAAACGGTGTTCAGGCGCCATCCGGTATTCGAGCGACACCACGGCGGCCCCCGTGTTGTGGGCCAGGCGCCGGCACAGCACGTCATGGGTACCGATTCCGCCGATCGTGAAGCCGCCGCCATGCAGATACAGTACCGCCGGCAAGGCCTGGCCTGTGGCCGCCTGCGGAACATACAGGCGCACCGGCATGGCATGACCGTCGCGGGCAGGAATCCGGGTGTCGAGCGTGCGCGCCAGTTCTGGTGCTGTCTCCTCCAGCACCTGGGAGCCCAGGCTGTAGGCCTGCCGCGCCTTCTGCGCACTCAGGGTGTAGAGCGGCGGATGGCCGGCGCGCGCCATGCGTTCGAGCACGCTGCGCATCGCCGGCGTCAACTCCGCCCACCAGGGTTCATGTGTCGGTGTGCTCATGGTGTTGGTGCCTGTGTCCTTGGTATTGCGGCACTGTCACTGTGCCGCAGTGTCGGGTAGTGCTCGCGGCCGGTATTGTGCCGGCAACTCGCTGCGCGTGCAGCCACCACGGCAATGCCTGTCGCCAACGCGGCGGTCGGGCAGGTCAATGCCCGAAATTGGCGGCTTTCTCAGGGCTTGCCATAAGACCGGCCGGCCGTTGTGCCGATAAAGTTTGCAAAAGGCATTCAGGACAACGCGCAGGAGACTTCACATGGCCCTCATTCAATACGTCACCCAGGTCCAGTTCGACTTCGGCGCCCTCGCGCTGCTGCCGCAGGAGTGCGAGCGCATCGGCATCGCCCGCCCGCTGATCGTCAGCGATGCCGGCGTGGCCGCCGCCGGCATCGTGCGGCAAGCCCGCCAGCAACTCGGCGAGCGGTTCTGCGCGGTGTTCGAACAAACACCCTCGAACCCCACCGAAGCGGCCGTGCGCGCCGCCGCCGCACTCTACCGCGAGCACCGTTGCGACGGCCTGATCGCGCTGGGCGGCGGCTCTTCGATCGACTGCGCCAAGGGCGTGGCCATTGCGGCCACGCACCAGGGGCCACTCAGGGACTACGCCACCATCGAAGGCGGCTCGGCGCGCATCACGGCTGCCGTCGCACCGCTCGTCGCCATCCCGACCACCAGCGGCACCGGCAGCGAAGTCGCGCGCGGCGCCATCATCATCGTCGACGACGGCCGCAAACTGGGCTTTCACTCCTGGCATTTGGTACCGCGCGTGGCCATTTGCGACCCGGCGTTGACGTTGGACCTGCCTGCCAGCCTGACGGCGGCCACCGGCATGGATGCCATCGCGCACTGCATGGAAACCTTCATGTCCGCAGCCTTCAATCCGCCGGCCGACGGCATTGCCCTCGACGGGCTCGGGCGCGGCTGGCAACACATCGCGGCAGCCACCCGAGACGGCCAGGACCGCGACGCACGCCTGAACATGATGGCCGCCAGCATGCAGGGCGCCATGGCCTTCCAGAAGGGACTGGGCTGCGTGCACTCGCTCAGCCACAGCCTGGGCGGCATTGACCCGCGCCTGCACCACGGCACGCTCAACGCCCTCTTCCTGCCGGCGGTGCTGCGCTTCAACGCGCAAGCCCCATCGGTGCAGCAGCAACGGCGCCTGCACCGCATGGCCCACGCCATGGGCCTGGAGGTTGCCCAAGGTGCCGACGCCAGCGCCGTGGCCGGACAACTGGCCCAGGCCGTGCGCGACCGCAATGCCGAACTGGGCATGCCCATCGGGCTGGCTGCCATGGGAGTGTGCCAGGCACAGTTCGAGACCATCATCGAGCGTGCCATGGCCGACCATTGCCATGCCACCAACCCGCGCCTGGCCAGTGCGGCCGACTACCGCCAGATGCTGGAGGAATCCATGTAGGCTGCGCAGCACATCTGTCATGATTCCTTCATGATGCAGGGATATCGTTGACAGTTGGCCCCGCCAATGCCCCTCTACAATGCGGGGAAACACTGGAAACCCTGACTCATGAAAGACGGCGAACGCCTGGCGGCGGTGGACCTTGGCTCCAACAGCTTCCGACTCGAAATCAGCATTTACAACAATGGTCACCTGCAACGGGTCGACTACATCAAGGAGACGGTGCGCCAGGGCGGTGGCCTCGATGCCGACGGCATGCTCACCGAGGAAGCCATGGAGCGCGGCTGGCAATGCCTGGCACGCTTTGGCGAACGCCTGCAGGGCTTCAAGCCCCAGCAGGTGCGGGCCCTGGCCACACAGACCCTGCGCGAAGCCCGTAACCGCGCCACTTTCCTGCAAAAGGCCCAGCAGCTGCTCGGCCACCCGATCGAGGTGATCTCCGGACAGGAGGAAGCACGCCTGATCTACCAGGGCGTCTCCTACCTGCTGCCACTCAACGAAGCCGAGGAACGCCTGGTCATCGACATTGGCGGGCGTTCCACGGAGATCATCGCCGGCGTCGGGCAGACGCCGCGCGAGGCGATCTCGCTGGCACAGGGCAGCGTGTCATGGTCGCAGCGCTTCTTCGCGGACGGCAAGCTGACCGCCAAGGCCTTTGCCAAGGCGGAGGTTGCCGCCAATGCCCAGATCGAGGAATGGCTGGACCGCTTCGCCGGCCATTCGCGCGAACACGTCTATGGTGCCTCGGGCACCATGGCCGCCGTCGCCCAAGTGCTGCACCAGCTGGGCGGGCCTGAGAAAACCGTTACCCGCAAGGGTCTGGCGCAGCTCAGGGCCATGCTGATCGACATGCAGTACATCGATCGCATCGAACTGCCCGGCCTGCGCGAGGACCGGCGGGCCGTCATCAGCGGCGGTGTGTGCATCCTGGTCTCGTTGATGGACATGCTCGGCTTTGCCGAGCTGAAGGTCTCGGATGGCGCGCTGCGCCAGGGCGCGCTGCTGGACCTGATCCAGCGCGAGGCCGATGGCAGCGATGCCCAGCGCGACATCCGCCAGAAATCGGTGGACAGCCTGCTCAATCGCTTTGGCTACGACCGGCTGCAGGGTGACCGGCTGGCCCGCACGGCCCGCAGCATCTGGCAAGCCTGGAAGCTGCCCAAGGCCACCGGGCAGGATTTGCAGATTCTGCAGTGGGCTGCGCAATTGCACGAAATCGGCATCAGCATCGCCTATGAGCGCTACCACCACCATGGCGCCTACATCATCGAGCATGGTGATTGCCCGGGCTTTCTGCCCTCCGAGCGCAGCCGGCTGGCGCAGTTGATCGTCGGCCATCGCGGCAAGCTCAAGAAGGTGGCTGCGCAGATCGATGCCGATCCGATATTCGCCTGGCAGCTGCTGTGCCTGCGACTGGCGCTGCTGCTGTGCAATGCCCGCCGGGAGCCGGAGCTCTCCGCTCTGCACTGGTCGGCCGTGAAAAACCAGAACCTGCGCCTAGGCATCGATGGTGACTGGCCCGAGCGCCATCCGCAGTCCTACTACCTGCTGCAAGAAGAAATCGCAGCCTGGGAAAAGCTGGGTTTCCATCTGAAGCTCACGCCTCAGTGAAGCTGCAGGTCAAGTCGCCGTCCTGCGCGTGAGCTCGCGGCACGTCATGCGCGGGGACGCCATTCAGCGCGGCGTTTGCGGATGGTCGCGGCGGTACAGCTCCCATTCCTCGATCTGCGTGCCATCGGGCAAATGGCAGATGCTGTAGACGCCATTGGCGCCCTGTACCGGCTCCGAGCGGCCGCCAAGGCTCTGGCAATACACCGATGCCGGGTTGGCCATGCCAACTGCCGTCCTGTCCGCACCCCCGGCGGCCGCGCCACCACCCTGGCTGCTGGCACAGCCAGCCAGGCTCAGCACCGCACTGCCCATCCATATGAAGGTCTGTTTTTTCATCGCTATCTCCTGTTGAAACATGGTGGCCGGACATCTGTGCCCCGCATGCGCCATCACCCTCGGGGGCCGGCCTTGCATTGAGGAACGCTCCATCCGGGCCGGTATGGTCTATGCCTGCACCGCAGCGGTCCCTGGCCAGAAGCCAAAGCGCGCGCGGATCTGCCGCTCGATGCCCTCGGCATCGAGGCCTTGCAGAGCCAGCAGCCTGGCCGGATCGCCGTGCGGGATGAAGGCATCGGGCAAACCCAGCTGCAGCACGGGCCGCTGCAGTTGCAGACGCTGCAGGGACTCGAGCACCGCGCTGCCGGCGCCGCCCATCACACAGCCCTCTTCCAGAGTCACCAGCGCGTCGTGTGCCAAGGCCACCTCACGCAGCAAGTCCTCGTCGAGCGGCTTGGCCCAGCGCATGTTGACCACCGAGAGGTCCAGCGCCTCGGCGGCCTGCAGCGCCGGATACAGCAGCGTGCCGAAAGCCAGCACCGCAACCCGCTGTCCCGCGGGTGCGGCCTGGGCCTGGCGGCGCAACTCGCCCTTGCCGAACGGCAGCGGCACCAGATCGGCCAGCGGCTCCTCGCCCACGCCGGCGCCGCGCGGATAACGCACGCAGACCGGGTGCTGCTGCGCGTAGGCGCTCGACAGCAACTGGCGGCACTCGCGTTCATCGGCGGGACAGGCCATGCTCATGTTCGGAATGCAACGCACATAGGCGATGTCATAGGCACCGGCGTGGGTCGCGCCGTCTGCGCCGACCAGGCCGGCGCGGTCGAGTGCAAACACCACCGGCAGGTTCTGCAGCGCCACATCATGAATCAACTGGTCATAACCGCGCTGCAAGAAGGTGGAGTAGATCGCCACCACCGGCTTGAGGCCTTCGGTGGCCAGGCCCGCGGCAAAGGTCACGGCATGCTGCTCGGCAATGCCGACGTCGAAATAGCGATCGGGAAAGCGCCGGTGGAACTCGACCATGCCCGAGCCCTCGCGCATCGCTGGAGTGATGCCCACCAGCCGCTCATCTTCGGCCGCCATGTCGCACAGCCATTGCCCGAACACCTGCGTGAAGGTGCGGCGCGGCGGCGCGGCCGGCTTGGTGATGCCGACGGCCGGATCGAACTTCGAAGGACCGTGGTAGGCGACCGGGTCGGCCTCGGCCAGCCGGTAGCCCTGCCCCTTCTTCGTGACCACGTGCAGGAACTGCGGACCCTTGAGGTTGCGGATGTTCTCCAGCGTGGGGATCAGCGATTCGAGGTCGTGACCATCGATCGGGCCGATGTAATTGAAACCGAACTTCTCGAACAGCGTGGCCGGCACCACCATGCCCTTGGCATGCTGCTCGAAGCGCTTGGCCAGCTCGAAGAGCGGCGGCACCGGCTTGAGCACCGATTTGCCGACATTCTTGGCCGCCGCGTAGAACTGGCCACTCATCAACTGCGCCAGGTAGCGGTTGAGCGCCCCAACCGGAGGGCTGATGCTCATGTCGTTGTCATTGAGGATGACCAGCAGCCTGCCGTCCTCGGCCACACCGGCGTTGTTGAGTGCCTCGAAGGCCATGCCGGCGGTCATGGCGCCATCGCCGATGATGGCGACCGACCAACGGTCCTCGTCCTTGAGGCGCGCGGCCTGTGCCATGCCGAAAGCCGCGGAGATGCTGGTGCTGGAATGCGCGGTGCCGAAGGTGTCGTACGCGCTCTCGCTGCGCAGCGGAAAACCCGAGATACCGCCGAACTGGCGCAACGTGGCCATGCGTTCGCGCCGGCCGGTGAGGATCTTGTGCGGGTAGGTCTGGTGCCCGACGTCCCAGACCAGCCGGTCATCGGGGGTGTTGAAAACGTAGTGCAGCGCCACCGTCAGCTCCACCGTACCGAGATTGGAACTGAGGTGGCCGCCGGTCTGCGCCACACTGTGCAGCAAAAAGCTGCGCAACTGGTCGGCCAGCGGCCGCAACTGCTCGCGCGGCAGCTTGCGCAGGTCCGCCGGGCTTTCCACCAGGCGGAGGATCGGATAGGAATCGGAGGCGTTGCCGTTTGTCGTCATGGTGCTTCTACTGTACTTCAGTCGTGGCCGCCGGCCTGTCGGAGGCGGACCATTTGCGCAGGTCGATCTGGCGCAAGCCAACGCGATGTCAATGCCGGCGCCGCACCACCAGATCGGCCAGACCGCCGAGCAGGCGGGTGTCCGCCAGTCCGCTGGCCGCCAGCGCGGCCAGCGCCTCGGCGTGCAATTGCCCTGCATAGGCCTGCGCAGCCTCGACACCCATCAGCGAGACGTAGGTGGGTTTCTCGTCGGCGGCGTCCTTGCCGGCGGTCTTGCCCAGCGTGGCCGAGTCGGCGGTGGCGTCGAGCACGTCGTCCACCACCTGGAAGGCCAGGCCAATGGCGCTGCCATACTGACTCAGCGCGGTCAGAGCCTGCGCACTGGCCTGTGGCACGCATTGCGCGCCCAGCACCACGCTCGCCTGCAGCAGCGCGCCGGTCTTGAGGCGGTGCATACGGCGCAGCGCATCGGCGGCCATGGGTTTGCCCACATGAGCCAGATCGATGGCTTGCCCGCCCGCCATGCCGCAAGGGCCCGCAGCGCGAGCGAGCGTCGCGCAGAGGCGCGCCTGAATGACCAGCGCCGCATCCATGGTCGAATGCGGGCCAGCCGGTTCACCATCGTGCTCCACGGCACCTGGCGTCAGCAGCTCGAAGGCCAGCGCCTGCATGGCATCGCCTGCGAGCAAGGCGGCTGCCTCGCCAAACTGCACATGCACGGTGGGCTTGCCACGCCGCAGCACGTCGTTGTCCATGCAGGGCATGTCATCGTGGATCAGCGAATAGGCATGGATGAGTTCGACGGCGCAGCCCGCGCGCAAGGCCAGCTCCTGTCCAGCCAGTCCATCCGGCGTGGCGGCGGCAACACACTGCTGGCCTGCCAGCACCAACAGGGCCCGCAGGCGCTTGCCGCCACCCAGCACTCCATACCGCATGGCCGCCGCCAGATCAGGCGGTGCGCCCGGCGCGACAAAGGCATCGAGCGCCTGTTCGAGCAGCGCCAGATGGCGACGCATCCACGTCTCGAAGGTTTCGGCGTGGTCAGCGATGGAGGGAGGTACTTGCGACACGTGGGGGTTTCTTTCCGGAGATCACTTTCGGTGGTTCGTGGCAACCCGCCCTTGCCAGGTCAGGCGAAGCGCCAAAGGCACGGGCCAGGGCTCAGGGCGCCTCCTTGAGCGGCACCACGGCCTCGCCTTCGAGCACCTGAATCTGCTCCTGCACTGCCTGAAGGCGTGTGCGGCAAAATGCCAGCAATTCCGCGCCGCGCTGGTAGCCATTGAGCAGTTGCTCCAGTGGCAGGCCACCCGACTCGATCTGGATCAGCAATTGCTCCAGCTCCTGCATCGCATCCTCATAGCTGGCGGGCTGACCGGGCGAGCTTTTCTTTGGTTTGGCGGACATGTGTTGAAAAAGTGGGTGGCGCCGCATGGCACCGGCAAGATGCCAATCGATGGCGTGAATGAATCAATCGCGGAAAACGCGGGAATGCGCGGCCATGCCTCGCTCGGCATGCAAACAGACCAACACGGGCAGCAGGTCTGCCCTCGCGTTTCCCCCGAAAAGGCGCAGGCTCCGGTCACGCCGGGCCTGCCGATTCTAAGGCAAGGTGAAACCGGCCCTTGCGGGTACGGTCGATGGTGGACGAAAGCGGCCCAATACTCGCTGCGACCGCTCGGAATTAACCCCGCCCGGCACAGCACTGGTAGAATTGCCAACCGTAGTCAGCCGGCGGTGCCCATGCATCAGGCCGGCTTTGTCTTTTTCCATCTTTCCCATCTGCGCCAGCGCGCGCCCCTGTGGGGGGTCTTTAGGTCAGGATAACCATGTCTGATTTAAGTCTTCAACTGCAGCCGGCCACAAGCCAACTTCCAGTTCCCAGTTACTTCGATGAAGCGTTGTTCCAACGCGAGCTGGAAATCCTCTTCCAGGCCGGGCCCCGCTATGTGGGGCACCAACTGGCCGTCCCCGAAGTCGGCGATTACTATGCCCTGCCGCAGGAGCGGCAGGGCCGCGCACTGGTGCGCCAGCGCGATGGCAGCATCAAGCTCATCTCCAATGTCTGCCGCCACCGCCAGGCCATCATGCTGGGTGGCCGCGGCAATCTGCTGGAGGTGCAAAAGGGCAGCGCGGGTGGCAACATCGTCTGCCCTCTGCACCGCTGGACCTACAGCGAGGCCGGCGAGCTGCTGGGCGCGCCGCACTTCCCGCAAGACCCCTGCCTGAACCTCAACCAGTATGGCCTGCGCGAATGGAATGGCCTGCTGTTCGAAGACAACGGCCGCGACATCGTCGCCGATCTGGCCGGCATGGGCCCCCGCGCGGCGCTGAGTTTCGAGGGATTTGCGCTCGATCACGTCGAGATGCACGAGTGCAACTACAACTGGAAGACCTTCATCGAGGTCTATCTGGAGGACTATCACGTCGGTCCATTCCACCCGGGTTTGGGCAACTTCGTTACCTGCGATGACCTGCGCTGGGAGTTCGGCAGGGATTACTCGGTACAGACCGTCGGCATCGCCAATGCGCTCAAGCAATCGGGCAGCGATATCTACAAGCGCTGGCACGATGTGCTGCTTGGCTACAACGAGGGCCGCCTGCCCGAGCACGGTGCGATCTGGCTGACGTATTACCCGCACATCATGGTCGAGTGGTATCCGCACGTACTAACGGTCTCGACGCTGCACCCGATCAGCGTGGACAAGACCATGAACGTGGTGGAGTTCTACTACCCGGAGGAAATCGTCGCTTTCGAGCGCGAGTTCGTCGAGGCGCAACGTGCCGCCTACATGGAAACGGCCATCGAGGATGACGAGATCGGCGAGCGCATGGATGCCGGTCGTCGCGCCCTGTTCGAGCGTGGCGACAGCGAGGTCGGCCCCTACCAGAGCCCGATGGAAGACGGCATGCAGCACTTCCATGAGTGGTATCGCCGCGCAATGGGCGGCCAAGCCGCGACCTGAATCAACGAAAGCGCCGCACCTGGCGCTGATTTGCCAGGCCGCGCAGCGGATTTCGATCCCTCGCATCACCTCCCGGCCATGTGGCGGCCGCTGCGTTTTGTCACTGGGCCAACCCATCGCAAGCCTGGCCAAGCTTGCCTGCCCGCGCCGCCTTTTCCCGGGAAGCGGATGACCCACAATTTGTAACAATCCCTTTTCAAAAAGGGTACTTCTCCCCCTGCTGGACGGGCGCACGCCGAAATCGGGCGGAAACCGCATCAAAAGTCGCCAAATCGCACGAATTTGGCGAAATCGCCTTGTCAGACAATGCCTGAAAGTTGGCGTCAAATGACGGGATATTGCAGGGCTTTGTCCGCTGAAAACAAGGGCTTGCCGTAGAATTTCCGCCCTATGGACCCCGTTGCGCTCAGCACCATCATTCTGCTTCCGTTCATTGGCAGTGTCATCGCCAGTGTCCTGCCCTCCAATGCACGCAATCTGGAGTCCACGCTGGCCGGTCTGATCGCCGTGTTCTGCGCGGTGCAACTCGCCCTGTATTACCCCGCCATCGCCAGTGGCGACGTTCACGAGCAGGAATTCGCCTGGCTGCAGTCACTGGGGCTGAGCCTGTCGATGCGGCTCGATGGCTTCGCCTGGATGTTCGCGCTGCTGGTCTATGGCATTGGCGCGCTGGTGGTGTTGTACGCACGCTACTACATGTCGCCACAGGACCCGGTGCCGCGTTTCTTCTCGTTCCTGCTGGCTTTCATGGGTTCGATGGCGGGCGTGGTGATGTCCGGCAACATCATCCAGCTGGCCTTCTTCTGGGAGCTGACCAGCATCTTCTCGTTTCTGCTGATCGGCTACTGGCACCATCGCAAGGATGCGCGTCGCGGCGCCCGCATGGCCCTCACGGTCACCGGTGCCGGCGGCCTGTGCCTGCTGGCGGGCATGCTGATGCTGGGCCACATCGTCGGCAGCTACGACCTCGACAACGTGCTCGCAGCCGGTGCGCAGATCAGAAGCCACAGCCTGTACCTGCCGGTGCTGATTCTGGTCCTGCTGGGGGCCTTCACCAAAAGCGCACAGTTTCCGTTCCATTTCTGGCTGCCCAATGCCATGGCGGCGCCAACGCCGGTGTCGGCCTACCTGCACTCGGCCACCATGGTCAAGGCGGGCGTCTTTCTATTGGCGCGCTTCTGGCCGGTGCTCAGCGGCACCGAGGAGTGGTTCTGGATCGTCAGCGGCGTGGGGCTGACCACCCTGCTGTTCGGCGCCTACACGGCGATGTTCCAGAATGATCTCAAAGGCCTGCTGGCGTATTCGACCATCTCTCACCTGGGCCTGATCACACTGCTGCTGGGCATGAACCGGGAACTGGCCGCTGTGGCCGCCGTTTTCCACATCATGAACCACGCCACCTTCAAGGCTTCGCTCTTCATGGCGGTGGGCATTGTCGACCATGAAACCGGCACGCGGGACATCCGGCGCCTCTCGGGGCTGCGGCACATGATGCCGATCACCGCCACATTGGCCCTGGTGGCCGCCGCGGCGATGGCCGGCGTGCCATTGCTCAATGGCTTCCTCTCCAAGGAGATGTTCTTCTCGGAGTCGGTGCTGGTGCACGCGCCGGGCTACATCCAGGCCGGCCTGCCTTTGCTGGCGGTGGTGTTCGGCATCTTCAGCGCCATCTACTCGCTGCGCTTCGGCTATGACGTGTTCTTCGGCAAGCCCGCCAAGGACCTGCCCAAGACCCCGCACGATCCGCCAATCTGGATGATCGTGCCTGTGGGCCTGCTGGTGGTGATCTGCCTGGCCGTTGGCGTTGCCCCGAATCTGGTGGTCGGCCCGGTGCTGGCGCTCGCCGCCACGCCCGTGGTGGGCGGCGAGCTGCCCTACTACAGCCTGGCCATCTGGCATGGCATCAACAAGCCGCTCATCATGAGTGTGCTGGCCATGGGCCTAGGCAGCTTGATCTTCTTTGTCATCGCACGCTTCATCCGTGGCAGGAACTACTTCGTCGACTATGCCTTCACATGGACGCTGACGGGCAAGCGCATCTTCGAATACCTGCTGGCGTCGCTGACGCTGTTCTCGCGCTTCCTGCGCGTGCTGCTGACCACCCGCCGGCTGCAGTGGCAGATGTTCTGGCTGGTCATCGCGACCTTCGGGGCGGTGGCAGTGCCGCTCTGGTATGGCGGTCTGAACATCGGTGACCGGCCGACGCAGACGCTCTCGCCGGCCTTTGCGATCCTGTGGCTGATCGGCGGCATCTGTGCCATCGCGGCGGCCTGGCAGGCCAAGTTCCACCGCCTGGCCGCCATGGTGATGCTGGGCGCGACCGGCCTGTGCGTGTGCATCACCTTCCTGTGGTTCTCGGCACCCGACCTGGGCCTGACGCAACTGGCAGTGGAGATCGTTACCACCATCCTGTTGCTGCTGGGTCTGCGCTGGCTGCCGCAGCGCGACAAGTCCATCCGCCTGCCCTCCTGGTCGATGGACCACAGCATGGCGCAGGCACGCCGTGCGCGCGACCTGATCATTGCAGTGGTGGCCGGCGTCGGCATCACGCTGCTGTCGATCGCCATGCTCAGCCGGCCATTCCCGCAGAGTACCTCGACCTTCTTCCTCGAGCGCGCCTACACCGAGGGTGGCGGCACCAACGTGGTCAATGTGATGCTGGTGGACTTCCGCGCCTTCGACACTTTTGGCGAGATCGTGGTCCTGGGCATCGTGGCGCTGACGGTATACGCGCTGCTGCGGCGCTTCCGCCCGGCCCGTGAAACCATGGACCTGCCGATGCAGCAGCGCGTGCTGCCCAAGGATCTGATCACCGACCTCTTCAACCCCCGCCAGGCCAAGGATACTGCCATCGGCTACCTGACGGTGCCGGCGGTGCTGGTGCGCCTGCTGCTGCCCATCACCACGCTGGTGGCGATCTACCTCTTCATGCGCGGGCACAACGAGCCCGGTGGAGGCTTCGTCGCCGGGCTGGTTTTCTCGCTGGGCCTGCTGCTGCAGTACATCGTCTCGGGCACCCAGTGGGTGGAGGCCAATCTCGCGCTCTATCCACGCCGCTGGATCGGCTTCGGGCTGATCTGCGCCATCGCCACCGGAGCCGGCTCGATGTACCTGGGCTACCCGTTCATGACCACGCACACGGCCCACTTCACGCTGCCTTACCTGGGCGAGATCCACGTGGCCAGCGCGATGTTCTTCGATCTGGGCGTGTTCACCGTGGTGGTCGGCTCGACCCTGCTGATCCTCACCGCACTGGCTCACCAATCGGTGCGCGGACACCGCTACCACGCACGCAAGCTCGAGGAAGAGGCCGAGGCCAAGGAAGCTGCCGCCAGCAACTATGCGCGGGCCCGCGCCGCCTATGAGGCGGTGGCCCGATTCAACGTTCACTCCAACACCGAAGGAAGCCCATGGAAATAGTGCTTGCCATCGCCATCGGTGTGATGACCGGAGCCGGCGTCTGGCTGCTGCTGCGGCCACGCACCTTTCAGATCATCATTGGTCTGGCGCTGCTCGGCTATGCCGTCAACCTCTTCATCTTCTCGATGGGCCGCCTGGGGCTGGCCGTCGACAAGGAGCCCGTGCTCAAGCCCGGTCTGCCGCAGGACCTGATGCACTATGCCGATCCACTGCCGCAGGCGCTGGTGCTGACGGCCATCGTCATCGGCTTTGCCACCACCGCGCTGTTCTTGGTGGTGCTGCTGGCACTGCGCGGCATGTCGGGTACCGACCACGTCGATGGCAGCCGCTCGGCCGAAAAGAACGAGGCATCATGACCACCTGGCTCAGCTCGCTCATGCCGCACCTGATGCTGGCGCCGATCCTGCTGCCAATGCTCACGGCGGCCATCATCCTGTTTCTCAAGGAGGATCGCCAGCGCGTCAAGATGCTGCTGAACATCTTCGGCAGCATCGCCGGCCTCGGCATCGCCATCTTCCTGATGCGGTGGACCCACCAGCAGGCCGCCCCCACCTCGATGGGCGTGTACCTCGCCGGCAACTGGCCAGCGCCTTTCGGCATCGTGCTGGCACTGGACCGGCTCTCGGCCATGATGCTGGTGCTCACCGGCATCCTCAGCGTGGCCGCATCGGTCTACGCCTCGGCCCATTGGCACCGCGCCGGCGTCAACTTCCACTCGCTGTTCCAGTTGCAGCTGATGGGCCTCAACGGCGCCTTCCTGACCGGCGACCTGTTCAACCTGTTCGTCTTCATCGAGATCCTGCTGGCCGCCTCCTACGGGCTGCTGCTGCATGGCTCGGGCCGCCCGCGCGTGCAAGCGGGCCTGCACTACATTGCGATCAACCTGGCCGCCTCCTCGCTGCTGCTGATCAGCATCTCGATGTTCTACGGCATCACCGGCACCCTGAACATGGCCGACCTGGCCCGCATCGTGCCGCACGTGCTGGAGGAGGACCGCGCGCTGCTGCATGTCGCGGCAGGCGTGTTCGGCGTGGCGGTGCTGATCAAGGCCGCGGTCTGGCCGCTCAACTTCTGGCTGGTGCCGGCCTACAGTGCCGCAACGGCTCCCGCCGGGGCCTTGTTCGCCGTCATGACCAAGGTCGGCATCTACGCCATCCTGCGTCTTTGGACCATGATCTTCGGCTATGACGCCGGCATTTCCACCCAATATGGCAGCCAATGGCTGATCTACGGCGGCATGGCCACGATCGCCGTCGGCTCGCTGGGCGTGATGAGCTCGCAGAAGCTCGGCAACATGGCCGGCTACAGCGCCATCGTCTCCTCGGGAACCTTGCTGGCCACGCTCGGCTTCGGTCAGAACCTGTTGACGGCCGGCCTGCTGTACTACATGGTCAGCTCCACGCTGGCGGTCAGTGCCTGCTTCCTGCTGGCCGACCTGATGGACCGCTGGCGCAATGACGGCGAGGACTATGCGCCTTATGAAGAGGAAGACGTGGCGCCTTTCCTCTCCCCCGACCTGGGAAGCACCTTCAAGGAGCTGAATCTCGACGAGCGCGAGCAGGCGCTGGTCGGCCGCGCCATGCCCGCCGCCGTCGCGCTGCTGGGCCTGAGCTTCATGGCCTGCACGCTGCTGATTGCAGGGCTGCCGCCGCTGTCGGGTTTCCTCGGCAAATTTGCGATGCTGACCGCGCTGCTCAACCCGCTGGGCATCGGCGCCTCGGCCGGCCAGACGCCTGGCATCGAAGGCTGGATACTGCTGGGCCTGCTGATTGCCTCAGGCTTCTTCGCGCTGGTAGCGTTTTCGCGCGCGGGCATTCGGCACTTCTGGGCCTCGCACGACCGCACTCCGCCAACGGTGCGCATCGTCGAGGGTATCCCGCTGGTGATCCTGCTGGGCAGTTGCGTGGCGCTGACGGTGAACGCAGACAACATCATGCGCTACATGCAGACCACCGCCAATGGCCTGTATGCGCCGGACGACTACGTCAACTCGGTCCTCTCGACCCGGCCGGTCCCCTACCCCACTCAGCAGCTTCCCGACAGCATGCCGGCAGAAGGCGAAGCCGCGGAGGCGCAACCATGAGAAAACGGCTGCAAAGAAACTTGAAGACCTGGCTGCGCAGGATTTTCCCGGGGCCGCTGCTGTCCGTCATGCTGTTCGGCATGTGGTTGATGATGACGCAAAGCTATTCGCTGGCCAACATGGTGCTGGCGGCCATACTCGGCTTCGGTGTGCCCATCTTCAGTGCCAAGCTGCGGCCACGTTATGTGCGCGTGCGCCGGCCCTTGGTCATCCTGCGCCTGTTCGCGGTCGTCACCATCGATGCCTGGCACTCGGGCTGGGCGGTGATGAAGGTTCTGCTACGCCGTGTAGGCAACGAAGACACGTCGGAGTTCGTCCACGTGCCATTGGAGTTGCGCGACCCCAACGGCCTGGCCGTGCTGGCGCTGATCACCTGCATCACCCCGGGTAATGCCTGGGGCGAGCTGTCGATGGATCGCAGCACCCTGCTGCTGCATGTGCTCGATGGCAAGGTGGAACCGGAGAAGGTGATCCGGACCGTCAAGGAGCGCTACGAGCGCCCCCTCATGGAGATTTTTGAATGAGCGGACAAATCCTTGCCTGGGCCTTGCCCATTTCCCTGGCCATGCTGGCACTGGCCATGTTGATGGCGACGCTGCGCCTGCTGATCGGACCCAGTGCCCAGGATCGTGTGATGGCACTGGACTGCATCTATGCGCTGAGCATGTTCGTGATGCTGACCCTGTCGATCTATTACGACAGCGGGGCCTACTTCGAGGCGGCGCTGCTAATCGCGCTGCTCGGTTTCGTCAGTACCACGGCCATGGCCAAGTTCCTGCTGCGCGGGGAGGTCATCGAGTGATGCCCGGCACCATTCACCTGCCCCTCTGGGCCGAGATCACAGTGGCCGTCTTTGCCATCCTCAGCGGCCTGATCGCGCTGCTGGCGGCCTCCGGCCTGCTGCGCCTCAATTCCTTTTTCGCGCGCGTGCACGCGCCCGCCGTGATCACCACGGTCGGCATCTGGTGCGTGATGATTGCCGCCATCGTGCATTTCTCGGTGCAGCGCGGCAGCCCGGCCATCAACATCATGCTGATCGGCCTGTTCATCTCGATCACCACGCCGGTCACCACCATCTTCCTGATGCGCGCCGCGCTGTTCCGCGCGCGCCAGCGTGGCGAGGACGTGCCGCACAGCATCAGCATGCTGGCGCTGGCCGTGCCGCAGGAAGCGCCGGAAGAGGACGACGAGCCACCATCCGAGGGCGACCAGCCAACCGATGCGGATCGTGACGAAGGCGGCACCGATGACTCGGCGCCGGCCCCAGAGCCTGACGACATGCAGGCAGCGCCAGCGACAGATGCCAATCTCGATACCGGCGGTGCTGAAAGCGGCACAGAAAGCGGTGCACAATCGCAACCGCCGCCGCCCGGCGAAACCAAAGCGCCCCCGCGCTGAACGCACTGCACCGCACACGGACCATGGCTGCGGCTGTCTGCCGCGTGCAGGGCGCCAGGCGGACACAGCGCAGCCGCTTCGACTGCACGGAGGCCATGCAAGGCCCATCATCCACACGCATACACCATGACAAACCCCCATCACAGCGCGACGCGCCCGGAATGGACCGAATGGCCGTACCCGTTCTGGGTTGCGCACCGCGGTGCCGGCAAGCTCGCGCCCGAGAACACCATGGCGGCCTTTCGCCATGGCGCCCACTTTGGCTACCGCATGTTCGAGTGCGACGCCAAGCTCAGCCGCGATGGCGTGCTGTTCCTGATGCACGACACCGAGCTGGCACGTACCACCAATGGCGAGGGCATCGCCGCCGAGCAGGATTGGGGGACACTCGCCCAGTTGGACGCCGGCTCCTGGCATTCCCGCCGATGGGCCGGCGAGCCACTGCCCACGCTGCGCAACCTGCTGCACTGGTGCATCCGCAACCATTACGCCATCAATATCGAGATCAAGCCCAGCCCTGGTGCCGAATCCGAGACCGGCCGCGCCGTGGCCGAGCTGGTGGCGCAAATATGGCCAGACACGCTGCCGCCGCCGCTGCTTTCCTCCTTCAAGCCGCAGGCCCTCGCCGCCGCCCGGCAGGCCGTGCCTGCGCAGACCCGAGCCCTGCTGATGGACGAGTGGAGTGATGGCAGCCTGGCCCTCGCTGGCGAGCTCGGCTGCGCCGCGCTCGTCTGCAACCAGTTGCTGTGGACGCCCGAACGCGTGCAGCAATGCCATGGGCGGTTGTTGCGGGCGCTCAGTTACACGGTCAACGAGGCCGAGCATGCCCAGCGCCTCAAGGACCTTGGCACCGATGGCATCATCACCGATCGCATCGATCTCTTCAGCCCCATTGGCACCACCCATGCGCCACTGTGACCCCGATCTGGAATAACCTGTGTTCAAAAACCTGCTGATCTACCGCCTGCCCGAGAACTGGCAGGCCGACCTGACGGACGCCGAAGGCGCCCTCGCGAAAAATCCCTTCATTCCCTGCTCGGCCACGCAGGAAAAATCCTCCGGCTGGGTGCCTCCGCGTGGCGATGCGCACGGCCCGCTGGTCGAGTCCATCGACGGGCAATGGATTCTGCGCTTCGCCACCGAGACCAAGATCCTGCCGGCCTCGGTGGTCGAGAGCAAGGTCGACGAGAAGGTCCAGCGCATCGAGGCCGAGAGTGGCCGCAAGCCCGGCAAGAAGGAGCGCCGTGATCTCAAGGACGAGGCGCGTCTGGAACTGCTGCCCATGGCCTTCACCAAGCGCCAGGGCACCTGGGTGTGGATCGACCAGGCCGGTCACTGGCTGGTCCTCGATGCCGGCAGCCAGGGCCGCGCCGACGAGATCATCACCGCACTGGTCGAGCAATTGCCGGGTTTCGCGCCACGCCTGCTGCAGACCGAGCAGACGCCTGCAGCCGCGATGGCCGATTGGCTCAGCGAACAGGCCGCGCCCGGCGCCTTCTCACTGGCCGACGAGTGTGAACTCAAGGCTGCCGATGAGACGCGCGCCGCCGTCCGCTATGCACGCCACGCACTGGAGATCGAGGAAATCCGCCAGCACATCCAGGCCGGCAAGCGCCCCACGCGCCTGGGCATGGGCTGGAGTGATCGCGCCAGTTTCGTGCTGACCGAGGCGCTGCAGGTCAAGAAGCTGGCGTTCTCGGATGCCGTGTTCGAAGGCAAGAGCGACGGCGACGACCACTTCGATGCCGACGTGGCGCTCACCACCGGCGAGTTGCGCCTGCTGTTACCGCAGCTGATCGAAGCGCTGGGCGGCGAGATGCCGCTGCAATAAGCCCCCCTGCCGCGTCTCGCAATCCAGGTTCTGCATGGTCTTCTGCAGAACCTGACCCGGCTTTCAATAGAAGCTGCCGACCACCACCGAGACGCGGCGATTCTGGCTGCGGCCCTCTTCGGTCGCGTTGTCAGCCACCGGCACGGTCTGTCCCAGCCCGCGGATGCCGATGCCTTCGCGCGGGAACCCCGCATCAGCCATCAGGTCGGCCACGGTCTGCGCGCGCCGCAGCGACAGGGACTGGTTGTACTCGGGCGCCCCCAGATTGTCGGTGTGGCCGTCGAGCCGCACGGTCTGGATGCCCAGTCCGAGCAATGTCCGGGCGACCTTGGCGATGTGCTCGCGCGTCTCGGCCTCGACCCGTGCCGAGTCGAGCGCAAACAGGATGCGCCCGGACAGGTTCAGCTGCATGCCATCGTCGCCCACGGCCACGAACCCTTGTTCAGTCAGCGCCGCGACCTGCGCCGCCGTCAACGAGCCGATCGGCTTGACGGCATGTGTCTGGCATGCCGCCAATGCCGTGGCCAGACAGGCTGCCAACAGCCAGTGCAACGGCCGCGCGGCCCGCCGCTTGTTTGTTGTCGTGTCTTTGCTGCTCAATGGGGTACTCCTCACGTCTACACATTATGTCTACATGACGCTTCCTGCGGCCGCCATGTGCGCCTGCCCGGGCTCCGGAAGCGCATAGCCAAGCCGCTGACGCTTGGCCTGGTACATGGCCTGATCGGCCGCCTTGCTCAAAGTCTGCGTATTGTCCCCATGCTGGGGGTAGAGGGCAATCCCGATGCTGATGGTCAGATCGATCAGCACGGCATTCTCGAGAAAGATGGGAGCGGCCATGCGCACCAGGATCTTCTCGGCCACGCGCACCACGTCCTGCTCGCTGCGAATGCTGCCGATCACCACGGCAAATTCGTCCCCGCCCAGCCGAATGATCTGGTCGTCATCGCGCAAGCTGTTTTGCAGACGCTTGGCAATCTTCTTGAGAACCTGGTCGCCGGCGGCATGGCCAAAAGAGTCATTGATGCTCTTGAAGCCATCGCAGTCGAGGAACAGCAAGGCAAAATGCCCACGCTGGCGCATGGCATGAAGCAGCGCCTTCTGCATGGCCACCTCGAAACGGCTGCGGTTGGCCAGGCCCGTGAGGGCATCATGGTCGGCACGGTGTTCGAGCTCGGCCTTCTCATGCAACACCAGTTCGTGCCACTGCTGCACCTGAGCCACCAGTTTGTTGATGTCCTTGGTCAGTTCGTTGAATTCGAGAATGGGCGAATTCGGGACCCGGCCCGCGAAGTTCCTGCTCCAGGTGATCTGCCGCGTCGCCTCTGACAGCACATCCAGCGGCCGGCTGATGCGTTGCTGCAGGCGGGCCGACACACAGGCGGCCATCAGCACACCCAGCACTAGCCAGAGCAGGATGAGGCCCCCACCCGCCAGCAGAAACTGCACCAGCACCCGGCCCTGCATGCGCAGTTCCAGCGCCCCCACCACCTCTCCCGCGTGCGTGACCTGCATGTGCAAAGGCTGCTCCAGCAGCAGGTTGGCGATGTGATCCATGAACACCGCCACCGGGGTGTCATTGCGAGACTGGCCCAGTTCCGTTCCGTCCGCATTCTGCACCCGGACATAGGACAGATCCTCCTGGGTCGCCAGGGTGTCCAATATGCTTTGTACGGCCACCGCGTCATTGAAAACCAGCGGTGCCTCGAGGTTGTAGGCCAGCGTGCGGCCGAGCAATTCCAGGTTGTTGTTGGCGTAGCGGGTGATCGTCCACAGCGCGGCCAGGGTCAGGCAGAAACCGGTTGCAAGCACGACCAGCATGATGCCCCTGATCTGCGTGCTGCGCAGCAGATCGCGCAGGCGGATTCCATGTCCGGCTCTCTCCTGCTGCTTGGTGAGACCGTTCATGGCGCATCCCCCAGGGGTTCCCGGGCCAGCTTGAGCACCTGGGGATCCACACGAATGCCGCTGCGCGCCACGGCATCCAGATTGACCTGAAAACCGATGCGCCCATCCTCGTGGAAATACAGGCAGAACAGCGCTCCTTCGTCGCAATAGGCCGACTGCTCCTTGATGGTCACCACCGGCCTTCCCTGCATCTGCAACCACAACGCCCGGTTTTCGGCATCAGGCAGCGCACCGACATACATGGCATCGCATGTCTGATACAGCAGGTCATTCGCGGCCGGGCTGCGGACGGCGCGAACGGTCCACGCGGGGGTCTGCTGGCGGGCAGGCTCGGCCGCCAATATGGGAGAGTAGGACGTGCTGCCCAGCACACAAAGCACCCGATGCGGCATGGGCTGCGGCCAATGCGAGAAACTCAGGATGCCGTAGACGATCCGCGCCAATTGGCGCTCATGGGGTGCCAGCTCGCGCGGGGTCTCCTCCTGGGCATCCGCCGCCAAGGTCTCCGCACCGGCGGCACGGGTCTGCTCGCCGGGTGATGACTGCGCCCGGGCCGATGCGCCGCCGCCCACCAGACAGGCAAGCAGCATCAGCATCAGGAAGGCGGGGACAAGAGGCATGCAGTACAGGCGAATGCGGCGGCAATAGACGACAGCCGACGACGGCCGAGGCCATGGTCATGCGATTATCAATGGGATTGGCGACCATCCAAGGGATCCGCGGTGTTTTCCTCCCCTGCCGGCCATAGGGGCGCAGCCTGAGAGCCTGTTCACGATCTTTTCATGAACAGGTTCTCAGGGCTTGCGAGCCGGATGCACGCATCACATGCGTCACATGCATGTAAACTTGCGCCACCTCAAAAACCACAAGCTTGCGCGGCCGAGACAAAACACGGGCACCGATCACGACACATCCATGGAAAAACGCGTTCTCTTCCGCTCGGCCTGGTTGCCTTGGCTGCTGCTGGCACCGCAAATGGCGGTGATTCTGGTCTTCTTCTTCTGGCCTGCCGGCCAGGCCCTGGTGCAGTCGTTCCAGATGGAGGACGCCTTCGGCTTCTCGCGCGAGTGGGTCGGTCTGGAAAACTTCAAGCGTCTATTCTCCGACCCGCTCTACCTGGCCTCGTTCAAGACCACGGCCATCTTCTCGCTGTTGGTGGCGGTGCTGGGCATCGGCATTTCGCTGCTGTTGGCGGTGTTCGCCGATCGCATCATCAAGGGCGCACTGGCCTACAAGACGGCGTTGCTGCTGCCCTATGCAGTGGCACCGGCCGTCGCCGGCGTGCTCTGGCTCTTCATGTTCTCGCCCACGCTGGGTGTGGTGTCCTATGCGCTCAACGAAATGGGCGTGCGCTGGAACCACCTGCTGAACTCCAACCAGGCCATGGCGCTGATCGTCATGGCTGCCGTCTGGAAGCAAATTTCCTACAACTTCCTGTTCTTTCTTGCCGGCCTGCAGGCCATCCCGAAATCGCTGATCGAGGCTGCTGCCATCGATGGCGCCGGGCCGTGGCGGCGCTTCTGGAGCATCCAGTTCCCGCTGCTCTCGCCCACCACCTTCTTCCTGCTGGTGATGAACATCGTGTATGCGTTCTTCGACACCTTTGCCATCATCGATGCCACCACCCAGGGTGGCCCCGGACGCGATACGGCCATTCTGGTCTACAAGGTCTACTACGACGGCTTCAAGGCCATGGACATGGGCAGCTCGGCGGCCCAGTCGGTGGTGCTGATGGCCATCGTCATCGCGCTGACGGTGATCCAGTTCCGCTACGTCGAGAAGAAAGTGCAGTATTGAGCATGGTCGAGCGCAGTCCCCTCCTTGCCGCACTGTCGCACCTGGTGATGGTGATCGGCATCATCCTGATCGGCTTTCCGCTGTACCTGGCCTTCGTGGCCTCCACCCACACCGCCCAGGATATCGTCCAGGCGCCGATGCCACTGCTGCCCGGCGGCAACTTCTGGGAAACCTACAAAAGCGCGCTGCTCGGCGGCGGCGAGGGTGCCGGATCGACAGCCCCGGTGGCCCGCATGATGTGGATCAGCTTCGTCACCGCCATGGTCATCGCCGTCGGCAAGATCGCCATCTCGCTGCTGTCGGCCTTTGCCATCGTGTACTTCCGGTTTCCGCTCAAGGGCCTGTTCTTTTGGATGATCTTCATCACCCTGATGCTGCCGGTGGAAGTGCGCATCGGCCCGACCTACCAGGTCGTCTCGGACCTGGGCATGCTCAACAGCTACGCGGGCCTGACCATCCCGCTGATCGCCTCGGCCACCGCCACCTTCCTGTTCCGGCAGTTCTTCCTCACCGTGCCCGACGAACTGGTCGAGGCCGCCCGTGTCGATGGCGCTGGCCCGATGCGCTTCTTCAAGGACGTCCTGCTGCCGCTTTCGAAAACCTCGATCGCTGCCCTCTTCGTGATTCAGTTCATCTACGGCTGGAACCAGTACCTCTGGCCGCTGCTCGTCACCACCTCGGAAGACATGTACCCGGTGGTGATCGGCATCAAGCGCATGATCGCCGGCGGCGACTCCGGCAACCAATGGAACGTGGTGATGGCCACCGCCATCCTGGCGATGCTGCCGCCGGCGCTGGTCGTCGTGCTGATGCAGCGCTGGTTCGTCAAGGGACTGGTGGACACCGAAAAGTGAATCCGCCCCGCCACCATCCACTCACCCATCGCAGCAAGATACCAAGCCTCACCCGACGAGAAACACCGCCATGGCATCCATTTCCCTTCGCAACGTCATCAAGAGCTACGGTCGTGGCGACAGGACCAATCAGGTCATCCACGGCATCAACGCCGAGATCGCCGATGGTGAGTTCGTCGTCATCGTCGGCCCTTCGGGCTGCGGCAAGTCCACTCTGCTGCGCATGGTTGCCGGGCTGGAGGAAATCTCCGGCGGCGAGATCGCCATCGGTGCGCGCGCGGTCAACGACCTGGAGCCCGCCCAGCGCGACATCGCCATGGTGTTCCAGAATTATGCGCTTTACCCCCACATGAGCGTGTTCGCCAACATGGCCTACGGTCTGAAGATCGCCAAGGTGCCCAACGACGAGATCATCCGCCGCGTCGACAAGGCCGCCAAAATCCTCGAACTGGGTCACCTGCTCGAGCGCAAGCCGCGCGAACTTTCGGGCGGCCAGCGCCAGCGCGTGGCCATGGGCCGCGCCATCGTGCGGGAGCCGCAAGTCTTCCTGTTCGACGAGCCGCTTTCCAATCTGGACGCCAAGCTGCGCGCGCAAACCCGGCTGGAAATCCAGAAGCTGCACCGCGAACTGGGCATCACCAGCCTGTTCGTCACGCACGACCAGGTCGAGGCGATGACGCTGGCAGAGCGCATGATCGTGCTCAATGGCGGCCGCATGGAGCAGTTCGGCACGCCCGAAGAGGTCTACCACACCCCCGCCAGCACCTTCGTTGCCAGCTTCATCGGCTCGCCTCCGATGAACCTGCTCAAGGCCGCCCCGGGCGCCGCCGCCGACATCATCACCGGCATTCGCCCCGAGCACCTGGAAGTCGGCGCCGAGGGCTGGCCCGTTCAGGTCGACACCGTCGAACTGCTTGGTGCCGAACGCCTGGTCTACGGGCGATTGCTCGGCCAGGAGCCGATGGTCGTGCGCATCGATGAAGCCGCACCTGCACCGCAAGGCGGCGACACCATTCACGTCACGCCCAAGCCGGGTCGCCTGCATCGCTTCGATGCGACTACGGGACTGCGCATCCCCTGATGGCCTAATGGACGCACAGGCCTTCGAGCGCACCGCCAAATCCATCGCGATGAGCGGAGATGCCATCCAATGACAGAAGATCAACGCAACTAACTGCAAGCATCACGTTCCGCATGGACTCCCTCTCGCAAGCCGTCCTCGGGGCCTCCGTCATGGCGGCCGTGCTTCCGGCACGCCAGCGCCGCAAAGGCCTGGCCGCAGGAGCCTTGCTGGGGACCGTACCGGATCTCGACACCTTCATCGTCCCGCTGTTCTCGCAGACGCCGGTCGATATCTTCACCTGGCATCGCGGCCCTAGTCATGCCCTGTGGCTGTTGCTGCTATTGGGCTGGCTGCTGTGGTGGTTGCTGCGACGCCGGGTTCCCGCGGTGCAGCAGGCGCCAAACGCCTGGCTGCTGGGCAGCGTGCTGGCCCTGCTGACGCACCCGTTGCTCGACGCCTTCACGGTGTATGGCACACAGCTGTGGTGGCCCAGTTCCAGCCACCCCGTCATGTGGTCCAGCCTCTTCATCATCGATCCGCTCTATACCTTGCCCCTGCTGCTGGGCGTGGTGCTGGCCTGGATCGGTGGCGCACGCCGCTGGGCCGGACGGGCACTGCTGGCCGGGCTGGTGATCAGCACCGCCTACATCGGCTGGTCTCAATTGTCACGCCATTGGACCGACCGCATCGTCGCCACCGGCCTGGCTGAACAGGGCCTCGCCGATGCGCCCCGCCTGCTGGTCAATACCCCTTTGAACACCATGCTGTGGCGGATCATCGTCATGACACCGCAAGGCTATGCCATTGGCCACCGCTCGATCTTCGATGGCGACGCCCCGCTGCAACTGCAGCACCACGCCAGCGAGATGCCCCTGGTGCGGCAACTGGCCGGGGACAACCCGGAAATCCAGCGACTGCTGTGGTTCACCAGCGGCTTCATGGCTGCCGACATCACCGATGGCCGGTTGGTGCTGCGGGATTTGCGCATGGGCACCGAAGGCAGCTACTTCTTCAGCTTTGCGGTGGCCCGGCAGCAGCCCATCATGCACGGGCAGCAAGCACCATGGCAGAGCATCACGCCAGCCCAGGCTGTGGCGGGACCCCGCCAGATGCGCCAGCAGGTCGAGCAGACCTGGCAGCGCCTGTGGCATCCGCTTCCATGACGCGCGGTCTCTACGCGGTCTCTGCCTATATCGAATGGGCCGATGGGGGCCATTCGCGCGCATAGGTCGCGCGCACCGGACGCGGCTGCCGCGACGGTGGGTTGACCGGCGTGCCAAGGTTGAGCAGTCCCAGCATGTGATCCTGCGGCGCAAAGCCCATCACGGAGCGCAACAGGCCGTCCAACGGCTCGGGCGTACTGCTCCAGAAGCCGGCATAGCCAAGCAGATGCGCAGCATTGAGCATGTTCATCACCGCCGCCCCGCAGGTGAGCAACTGCTCGAATTCCGGCGCCTTCGGATGCGGCACGATGCGCGCCGCCAGCACGATGACCACCGGTGCCGTCGTCAGCTTGGCGGTGTATTTGCCATGCAGTTCGCGCACCTCGGGCACCTGGGCCTGCGGCTGCGCCAGCACCTGCCGCAGCAGTTCGTGGCGGGCAGCGCCGCGCACCAGTTGAAACTGCCACGGGCGCAAGCCCGCATGATCGGGAGCGCAGGCCGCGGCATCGAGGATGCGCGCCAGCGCGGCATCCGTCGGCCCCGGCTCGGCCAGCGGCCAGGCAGAACGGCGCGCAAGCAAAGCCGAAAGTGCATCGGCCGCAACGCCCTCGCCCACCATCGATGCAGCCAAGCCGGCTGATGCGGCCGATGCCTCGGCCTTATGATCCAAGCTGGTCAATGGACATTCCTTTCCTCAAATCCGATGCGCCATTGTGCATGCCCGGCAATGCCGTTGCCGGGCGATGGTCTCCGCAGGCTGCGCCGTCCGGCACCGTCGGCGCATCGGGAACTCTGCTTCCGGGAGCCAGTCTGTCCTGGGCTGCCATTCACACATCGCTCCATCCATGCCACTGCCACTCCAGACACGCCTGCCCAGCCTGACAACCCGCCTGCTGCCGAAGCTGCCAAGCCTGTGCACCTTGGCAGGCCTGCTCATCGGCGCGGCGCTGCTGCCCGCACCGGCGCAGACCGTGCCTGCCGAAGCGATTGCGCCACCGCCATCAGCGGACATGGCCTTCGAAGTGGAGGGCCGCATCAGCGGCATGGGCTACAGCGCCCGGGCACAGCTGCGCTGGCAGCAGGATGGAGAGCACTATGAGGCTTTCCAGGCTATCCGCCTGCCATTGGTGGGCACCCGTTCGCAGCGCAGCAGCGGCACGCTGCGGCCCCACTTCCTGCAGCCGTTGCGCTTCGAGGATTCGGCCCGCAAGCGGCGCAGCCTGCGCTTCGACCCCGCCAGCGGCAGTGTCATCGCCGACGAAGCGACCCAATCGGCCAGCGTGCCCGAAGGAGCGCAGGATCGGCTGAGCGTCTTCTTCCAGCTGGCGGCCACCGTGGCCGGCCAGCCGCAGCGCTACGTCGAGCCGGGCCGGCAGATTCCGATCTGGACGGTCGCCAACAACAAGCAGGAAGCCTGGGTGTTCGAGGTGGTCGAGCACGCACCGATCACCCTGCCGGCCGGCACGATGGATGCCGTCCGGCTGCAACGCATGCCCCGCAAGCCGGGCGACCAGCAGGCCGACATCTGGCTGGCGCCGCAGACGGGCTACCTGCCGGTGCGTATCCACCTCAGCGAGGACGATGGTGATGTGGTCGACCTGCGGCTTCGCGATTACCAGGCCCAAACCGATACGGCACCATGAGAAGCATGCCCGCTCATGGCGAACCTGGCACAAAAATCGCTTGCCCTCTTGACATTCACCAGATCTGAACTGCACTTTTTTTACGGCATACTGACATGCAACGCGCGCTGTGCGAGCAGCGCATGCGGCAGATTGCCAGCCCCCGAGAACACCCAGCCAAGCAGACCGCCCACTTGAAAACGATACAAATGCCCCCATCAGCAGGGAATGAACCCATCACTACGGAGGATTCGATGAATACCCTGTATGACTCTGAAGCATTTGCCGTGGTCCACATCCAGCAGGACGTGCCGCCGATGCTGCCCGATGGTTCCCATGGCATGGATGCGCCGCTGTCCCACAGTCTGGTGCGGCACGGCTTCGAGATCGTCGACAAGCGCTCCGGTCGCGAGGTCTATCTGGACGGCAGCTGGGCGGAAGTCTTCCATGCCCAGATCCAGGAGTGGCAGCACAACACCCCCACGCAGGAAGAGGTCGAGGAAACCCTCGACAGCTACACCGGCCTGGCACAGCATCCGGTCGTGATTCACTGAGCATCGGCTCCAACGCCCAGCCGCTGCGTTGGACGCTTCCGCCTGGCAGCCCCCTTGCGCGCTGCCTGATGCTGCGCCGCCATCCCGCCCAGAGCCCCATGCGGGCGCCACCGTGGCGCCAGTAGAATGCGACGTCATTCACGACGTTCGCGACGGCATTGCCACGGTCCGCTTCATGCGCAAACACCTTTTTCTCACGCTCGGCTGGCTGCTGCTTGCGCTGATCGTGCTCGCCATCAGCGGCGTGCTGCTGGCGGACTACCTGACGCCGCGCGCCACGGGAGAGCCCAGCCACACGCTGCCGATCGAGGCGGGCCAGACGCCGATCGACCGGGAACTCGAACCTCTGCTGGCCCGCCAGCCAGAGGGCTACAGCGCCGCCATCATGCTCACCGAGGGCCTCGATGCCTTTGCCGCCCGCGCCATCTCGGCCAGGCAGGCTGGCCGCAGCCTGGATGTGCAGTACTACATCTGGAAGGACGACATCACCGGCCACCTGTTGCTCAAGGAGCTGTGGGAGGCGGCCGAACGCGGAGTGCGCGTGCGCCTGCTGTTCGATGACATCAACACCTCCGGCAAGGACGGCGCGCTGCTGGCGATGAGCCAGCACGAGAACATCCAAGTGCGCGTCTACAACCCTTTTCGCAACCGAGACGGCATCGGCCGGCTGCTGGAGATGGTGCAGCGCATCTGGAGCGTCAACCACCGCATGCACAACAAGGCCTGGATCGCCGACGACCGCATGGTCGTGCTGGGTGGACGGAATGTCGGCGTCGAGTACTTCGATGCGGCCACGACCACCAATTTCCGAGATCTGGACCTGCTGCTCTTCGGACCAGTCACCAGCGCGGCCAGCGCCATCTTCGACGACTTCTGGAACAGCCCGGCGGCCGTTCCCATCGACGCGCTCAACCACAAGGAGGTCGGCCGCCTCTCCGAGGTGATGGAGCAAATCCGCTCCGAAGCCCAAAGCGACGAGGCCCGCAAGTATCTGGAGCGGGTCGGCCTGTCGCCACAGGTCATCCGCTACTTCGCCCAGGAACTCACACCGTTCTGGAGCGATCGCTACCACATTCTCTCCGATCCACCCCTCAAACACGCCGACAGCAACCGCGAGGAATGGCTCTACCGCCACATCACGCGCGATCTGGCCTCGGCCACGCAAAGCGCCTACATCATCTCCCCATACTTCGTTCCCGATCACGACAGCATGCAGGACATGTTTGCCACGCTCACCGAACGCCAAGCGAAAGTGGGCATCGTCACCAACTCGATGACCGCCAACGACGTGCTGGCGGTGCACAGCGGCTACATGCAATACCGCCAGCCATTGCTGGAGAAGGGCTTCGAGCTCTTCGAAATCCGTTCGCGGCCCGGCAGCGACAGCTCGTTGTTCGGCAGCAGTGGTGCCAGCCTGCACACCAAGGCCTATCTGCTCGATGGCGCGCGCGGTTTCATCGGTTCGTTCAACATGGATTCGCGCTCGATCAATCTCAACACCGAAATGGGCGTGGCCTTCGACAACCCGCAGCTCTATGAAGCGCTGCTCGATGAATACCGGCTGCTCTCTGGCCCACGCTACAGCTACGCAGTGCGCCTGGACGAACACGGCCAGTTGCGCTGGCACGAGCGCAGCATCCCCGACGAGATTCATACTCACGAACCCAAGAGTACTTGGCGCCAGCGCCTGTTTGTGCGCGTGCTGAGCTGGCTGCCGATCGAATCGCAACTCTGAAAACGCCGGAACGCAACGCCGAGGCCCGCCACACGCCGGGGAAGTCGCCTCACCCGTTCACGCCCCCCCATCTGCCATCCCCCATCGACAACGCCATGCCCCATTCATTCGTTTCTCGAGATTGCACGGGCGCCGTCTGGCGCACCGCCGCCCTTGGCATGACCATGCTGGTCCTCAGTGCCTGCTCCACCCTGCCCGAGGGGGATGCCCCGGCGTCCGCGAACACCGCCGTGTTCGGGCAGACCGACACCGACTGGCGCCCCCATGCCGAGGCCATGGCCAAAGCCTCCGTGCTGCTGCTGGGCGAGCAGCACGATGCGCCCGAGCATGCCATCGCCCAACTCGAAATCGTGGACCATCTTCTCGAGCAGCAGCGCCTTGCCGCGCTGGTGCTCGAGATGGCCGAGCGCGGCGGCTCCACCGCCGGCCTGGCGCGCAACGCCAGCGAGACGCAGGTGCAGCAGGCGCTGCGCTGGAGTTCCGGGGCCTGGCCATGGGAGCGCTACCGCCCGGTCATCATGGCGGCGGTATCCCATGGCGTGTCCGTGTTGGGCGGCAACCTGCCGCGTGCGGCCATGCAGGATGCGATGCAGAACCCGCACTGGGATACCCTGCTGCCCGCAGCGGAATGGAAGTACCAGTTGCAGGCCATCGAAGCCGGCCATTGCCACATGCTGCCGGCCGAAACCGTCCCGGGCATGGCGCGCATTCAGCTCGCCCGCGATGCCAGCATGGCCGCCACGCTGGAGCAAGCCATGCAGCCCGCACACGGCACAGCCGTGCTGATCGCCGGCAACGGCCACGTCATCCGCAATGCGGGCGTGCCAGCCCATCTGCGGCTGCCACAGGGCGATACCTACAGCGTCTACTTCCAGGTCGAGAATGGCGGGGGCCCTGCTGGCGCGCCGCAAGACGAAATGCTGGCCGAGCTGCGGGTGCTGACCCCGCCCCTGCCTCCCGTGGACCATTGCGAACAGTTTCACCAGCGCCGCGCCCCAGCCCAGTAATGCCGCCGCAGCGCCTGGGCAATGCGACAATGCGAACCCTTATGAGCCAAGCACAGCCAACTTTCATCCTTACCCTCTCCTGCCCGGACCGCAAGGGCCTGGTGCATGCCGTCTCCGGCTTTTTGCTCGACCAGCGCGCCAACATCGAGGAAGCCGCCCAGTTCAACGACCAGACTACCGGGCTCTTCTTCATGCGCGTGCAGTTTTGCGCCGCCGACACCTCGCTGGCCCAGCTGCAATCGGCCATGGCCGAATTCGCACCCGCACTGGAGATGCGCTGGAGCCTGCATGACGCCAGCGTGCCGGTGCGCACCGTGGTGTTCGTCAGCCGCGAGGGCCACTGCCTCAACGACCTGCTGTTCCGCTGGAAAAGCGGCCTGCTGCCGATCGACATCCGCGCCATCATCAGCAACCACCGCGACTTCTACCAGCTTGCCGCCAGCTACAACGTGCCTTTCCACCACATTCCGGTGACGGCCGCAGGCAAGGCCCAGGCCGAGGCGCGGCAGTATGAAATCATCGAGAACGAGCAGGCCGAACTGGTGGTGCTGGCCCGCTACATGCAAATCCTCTCGGACGACCTCAGCCACAAGCTCTCCGGGCGTGCCATCAACATCCACCACAGCTTCCTGCCCAGCTTCAAGGGTGCAAAACCCTACTACCAGGCACACGAGCGCGGCGTCAAGCTGATCGGCGCCACGGCCCACTACGTCACCGCCGATCTGGACGAGGGGCCGATCATCGAACAGGACGTGGCGCGTGCTTCGCACAACGACACCGTCGAAGACCTCACCGCGCGCGGCCGCGACACCGAAAGCCAGGTGCTCGCACGTGCCGTCAAGTGGCACAGCGAGCACCGCATCATCCTCAATGGCCACAAGACGGTGATCTTCCGCTGAGGCACGCCAGCCGCCGGTGCCAGCACACGGCGCCTGGTGGAGTGGCGTGTACCACGGGAAAAGCCTGTGCAGGTCACTCAAAGGGTGTTCGACGTTTCGCCGCGCAACCGCATGGCTGCGCCCATGTCCTTCAGTTTGCACCTGAAACATCGCGTCAGCGGCGCTGCAGATCCTCGCGGCGCCACCAGCCCGGCTGCGGTTTGCGCCTTGCCGCCACGATTTTTCAGGCGCGACTGCAAGCGTGTCGAGACTTTGCAGGCGCGCTCAGAACCTGTTCAAAGTCTCTGCATGGATCCGCATGGCAACGCCATGCCCTGTGGGTTGCGGCTGAAATGCTGCGTCTGCGGCGTTGCAAAACCTCGCTGGGCCACCAGCCCGGCTGCGTTTTGCGCCTTGCAGCCACAACCTTTCAACCACAACGGCTCTCATGCCAAGACTTTGAACAGGTTCTCAGAACGGTCCCTTGAAGACGAAAAAGGCCCCCGCGCAGATCAGTGCAAAACCGATCAGGTGATTGAGCGTGAGGGACTCCTTGAGGAAAAACACCGAGAAGCCCGCAAACACGAGCAGCGTGATGACCTCCTGCATGGTCTTGAGCTCGGCCGCAGAGTAATAGGCATGCCCGATCCGGTTGGCCGGCACCGCCAGGCAATACTCGATCAACGCAATGCCCCAGCTCAACAGCACCACCTTCACCAGGGGCGCGTGCGGAAAGCGCAGGTGACCATACCAGGCCAGCGTCATGAAGAGGTTGGAGAGAACCAGCAGGCCAACGGGCAGCAGCTTTGACATGGAGGCCATTCTACTGGCCGGCGTGCCATGCCTGCCGCCGCCGAACGCCGTCATGGTCTTGTCGCATCGGCGCGATAAATTCGCTGGTTGCGCTCGCGCGCCATGGCGCTATGCTTCCCCCATGCCCTTCATCATCGATCTCGTCTACATCAATGCCGGCGGCGGACATCGCGCCTCGGCCCTGGCGCTCGAAGCCATTGCGCTGCAACAGCAGCGGCCATGGCAGCTGCGGCTGATCAACCTGTTCGATGTGCTCGACCCCGGGCAGCGCTTCCAGGGCCTCACCGGCTTGCGCCCGGAAGATTTGTACAACAAGCGCCTTGCACACGGCTGGACACGCGGCATGGGGCAGGAACTGCGGCTACTGCAACAACTCATCCGCCTGGCCCAGGGGCGGCTGGTGCAACGCCTGGCGACCCATTGGGGGCAGACGCGGCCGGATCTGGTCGTCTCGCTTGTTCCGAATTTCAACCGCGCCATGTTCGAGGGCTTGCGCGCCACTGGCAGTGAGGCCCCATACGTCACCATCCTGACGGACTTCGCCGATCTGGAGCGCGAACACTTTTGGATCGAAGCCGGCCAGGCCCAGCACGTGATCTGCGGCACCGCACGGGCGGCCGAACAGGCCATGGCGCGCGGCTACCGGGCGCCATGGCTGCATCGCAGCTCGGGCATGATGGTGCGCCCGGAATTCTATGCCGCGCCACGCGAGGACCGCGCCAGCGCCATGCGGCGCCACGGACTGGATCCGCAACGCCCCACCGCGGTGGTAATGTTCGGCGGCCATGGCGCGCGCACCATGCTCGGCCTGGCGCAGCGCCTGCCAACGCTGCAACTCATCCTGCTGTGCGGCCACAACCAGGCGCTGGCCGAGGCCCTGCGGGCCCAGCCCGCGCAGGCGCCGCGCCTGGTGCAAGGCTTCACCCGGGACATTCCCGAATTCATGCGCATGGCCGACTTCTTCATCGGCAAGCCCGGCCCCGGCAGCATCAGCGAGGCGCTGTGCTGCGGCCTGCCTGTGCTGCTGCAGCACAATGGCGCCACCATGCCACAGGAGCGCTACAACGCCGAATGGGTGGCTGAACAAGGCCTTGGCATGACCTTCGCCAGCAACCGCGGCGTCGCCGCTGCCGCCGACGCCATGCTGGCCGCGCTGCCCACCCTACGGCAACGCGTTGCCGCCATCCACAACCGGGCGCTTTTCGAGGTTCCGGACATCCTCGATGACATCCTGCACAGCACACCGGTGGCAGCCACCCGACACCAGGCAGAGAGCGCTGCCATGCATTGACCAGCAACTGGCCAGCCCAAACGATTACGCCTGCGCGGCCGCCGTGCTGCCTGGATACAGTAGAATCGCCTGCCTTGCAGCTTTGGCCACAGCCGATCGTCCGGCAAACGCCAGCAAAGCTGCACAGACATTGCAACATCGATTGCACATCGCCCGAGTGGTGGAATAGGTAGACACAAGGGACTTGAACAATTTGAGCCCTCCGGTGGAAACGCCGGGGGTGACGCCCGTCAAATTCGGCGAACGCCCTGGATGCCAGCATCCGCGCCAACGCCGAGCCAAGCCCGATCAGGAAAGACCGGGAAGGTGTAGAGAGCAGACGGCGGGCACCTACGGCCGCGAGGCTATGGTGAAGGCGTGCTCCAGACCACGAACAGCACAGCGCTGGCGGCGAAAGCCGAAGTGGTACGAAAATCCCTCGACCTCACAGTCGTGCCGGTTCGACCCCGGCCTCGGGCACCAGCCATCGCGGATCACATCGCCTCGCAAACTGGCGCGCATCCGGCCGGAATGTGCCGGCGCCCCCCCCCCCCGGCATGGCAAATGCCGCCAATCACAGCGAATGCCAAGCAGGCCGCGGCACCTTCTTATGCAACGGCCGGGGCATGTGCAAATGCTTGCCCATCAGGCGAGATGCGCCGGCTTGTACCGGCTTGTCAGTCCGGGCCGGCCTGGCCTTCGTCCTCATGCCTGCCGCGCCCGCTGCGCGAATCGTCGTCCATGTGCAGTTCCTGGATCTTGCGCGTGATGGTGTTGCGGCCAATGCCGAGCTTTTGCGCCGCCTCCATGCGGCGCCCGCCCGTGTGTTCGAGCGCCATGCGGATGAGGTGCGATTCGAATTTCTGGCTGAGCCGGTCCCATACCAGTCCGGGTTCGGCATCGAGCAACTGGCGGGTCTCGACCATCAGCCCTTCCGTCCAGTCGACCTCGGGTGCTCCTGGATGCCGCTCTGCCAGCGCATGGCCCAGTGGCGTCTGTGCCACCGCATCCGGGCTGTCCGATGGTACCGCCGCTACCAGCCCGACCGGCCCGCCTGCCACGCCGGGAAGCGCCGCAGCAGTTGCCCCATCGGCATGGGCTCCGGCACTGCTCGCCTGGGCGGCTGATCCGGCAGGTGCCTTGCCATGCACCGCCTGCAAAATCTCCGGCGGCAGGTCATGGCTGGAGATGACTTGCGCAGGCGCCATGACCGACAGCCAATGGCAGGTGTTCTCCAACTGCCGCACATTGCCCGGGAACGGAAAGCGGCTGAGCAATTGCACCGCATCGTCCGAGATGCGCTTGGGCTCGACCCCCAGCTGTTGCGCACTCTTTTGCAGAAAATAGCGGGTCAGCAGCGGGATGTCTTCGGCGCGCTCGCGCAGCGCCGGCAGGCGCACGCGGATCACGTTGAGACGGTGGAACAAGTCCTCGCGAAACAGTCCCTTGGCCACCCGCTCCTCGAGATTCTGGTGGGTCGCGGCAATCACACGCACCTTGACCTTGACCGAGGTGTGGCCGCCCACGCGATAGAACTGCCCCTCCGAGAGTACGCGCAGCAGTCGCGTCTGCAGGTCGAAGGGCATGTCGCCGATCTCGTCGAGGAACAGCGTGCCACCATCGGCCTGCTCGAAGCGACCGCGCCGCTGGGTCTGCGCACCAGTGAAAGAGCCGCGCTCATGGCCGAACAGCTCGGATTCGAGCAGATCCTGCGGGATGGCCGCAGTGTTGATGGCCACGAAAGGCCCTTGCGCAACCGGTGAATGCTTGTGCAATGCGCGCGCCACCAGCTCCTTACCCGAGCCCGATTCGCCGGTGACCAGCACCGTCACCAGGCTCTGGCTGAGACGGCCGATCACGCGGAACACATCCTGCATGGCCGGCGCCTGGCCGAGGATCTCGGGCATGACGGCGCCCGCATCGGCAGCGCCGGCGCCAGCCTCCCGCTCGCCTTCCTGGATGGCGCGGTGGATCAGCTCGATGGCCTTGTTCACATCGAAAGGCTTGGGCAGGTATTCGAATGCGCCACGCTGGAAGGCCGAGACGGCGCTGTCGAGATCCGAATAGGCCGTCATGATGATGATGGGCAGCTTCGGATACTGCGCATGCAGTTTTTCGAGCAGTTGCAGGCCCGAGCCACCCGGCATGCGGATGTCGCTGATGAGCACTTGCGGCAGTGCCCCGTTGCCCGACTGCGCCTTCTCCTGCAGCGCCTCGGTGACCTCGGCCGGGTGGCTGAAGCTGCGTGTCGCCAGTTCCTCGCGGGCCAGCGCCTTTTCCAGCACGAAGCGGATTGAAGGGTCGTCATCCACAATCCATATCGGCTCCATACGGCAATGTCCTTTCAGTTCGGTTGTTTGTTCCGGCGACGTCATGTCAGCGGGATGGTGATCTTGAAACAGGTGCGGCCCGGCACGCTTTCGCATTCGACGATGCCATGGTGGCGCTGGATGTAGGTTTGCGCCAAGCTCAGACCAAGGCCCGAGCCACCATCCCGACCAGAGACCAGCGGATAAAAAATCCGTTCGCGGATTTCGGGGCTGATGCCAGGGCCGTTGTCCACTACATGCAATTCCAGTGCCAACCGGTGCAGTTTCATGCCGATGTAGACCTGGCGTGCCACGCGCGTGCGCAATTCGATGCGCGCCGTGCCCTGAGCGATCTTGGGCTTGAGCACCAGCGCAGCGTTCTGCACGATGTTCAGAATGGCCTGCACAAGCTGGTTGCGATCGCCCTTGAAGTCCGGCAACGAGATATCGTAGTCCTGTTCGATCGTCAGGCCCTTGGGAAATTCCAGCAGCACCAATGAACGCACATGCTCGCAGACCTCATGGATGTTGACGTCCTCGAGCGTCTGCGGATGGCGATGCGGCTCCAGCAGCCGATCCACCAGCGCCTGCAGCCGGTCGGCCTCGTGCATGATGACCTGGCTGTATTCCAGCAGCTCTGGATCCTGCACCTCCATGCCCAACAACTGCGCCGCGCCACGGATGCCGCCCAGCGGATTCTTGATCTCATGGGCCAGGTTGCGCAGCAGCATCTTGTTGGTCTCGGCCAACTCGTGGATACGCGACTCTTGCTGATGGCGGGCCTGTTCGTTGAGGGGCCACATCTCCATCAGCCATTCCTGCGCGGCATCGAGCCGTGTCAGGTTCGCCTGCACCGGAATGACCGGATCGTCATGAGCCGGCCCCTGCAGACTGGTCTCGAAGCGGAAGATCAGGAAATCGCTGGGCTGGGTGGCCTTGGCAAAGGCCATCTCGAACGCCTCTGACTGCGGCATGAATTGCGTGAAACTCAGGCCGCGCAGCTTGCGGCGAGACAAGCCCAGTACGCTCTCCGTTGCCGCGTTCGCGTCGATGATGTGGGCGCTGCGGTCGAGCCTGACGATCAAGGCCGCCAGCATGTCAAAATCGGTTTGCATCATTGCCTTCCCTGCCATTCGAACCCGAAGCCAGCTTCCATGGCCCCGACCTCAATGGCCTTGTTGCGGTTCACGGCGTCCTCTCTCCAGGCCATCGTTCATGGCATGTGGGGCCGCGCTGCGTTTATCCCAGCAATCTTCGTGCACACTTTTCGGTCATCGTTCCAGGCCAGCTCCATGACAGGCAAAAACCCCGCGAGGGCGAACACCCTGCGGGGTTTTTGCGTTGTCATGCCATGGCGCGGCCGTGGCACAGGCCGCTCGACCATCAGCGCTGGCGGGCAATTTCGCGCCGGATGCTCTCGATATCGGCCTGCGTGCGCTCGATATTGGCTTTGAGTTCCGCGGTGCGCTCCAGATAACCCTGCGGATTGCGCAGCTCCAGTGCCGTGCGTACTGGATAGCCATCGTTGTATTCGGTCTGCAGCGCAGCCAAGCGTTCCTCGGACTTCTTGAGCTCGGCCTCCAGAATGGCACGCGCATCGGCGTCGCGCGAGCGCTGCGCCGTATCGGCCACCCGGGAGGCGCTGGATGCGGAACTGGCCTGTGCCGGTGCAGCTGCCGGCCGGCTCGGCGGCGTCGCACGCGTACCCGAACTTTGGATCACCGTGACGTTGCCGCCCTCCAGGGGCTGGCAGTTGCGCTCCTTGGCCACCACCGGGTTGTTCGTGTATTCGTTGCCGCAGCGATAGACCCGCTCCTGGGCAAAACCCACACTGCACCATGCCAGCAGGCACCACAGGCCAAGGCTTGTCTTTTTCATTCTTGGTAATTCCGCTTTGCGCTTCATCGAATCGCCCTGTCATCCAGAAATGATTAACAAATTCAAGAGATTAGGAGCAACCCCCTTTCGCCTCGCAGGCGAACTGCCATATTACCCCAATCCATGGCCCGCGCACGCCCCGGCCGTGCAAAGAAGGCCGGCATCCACCGCCACGCTGTGACATCCACCATGAAAAAAAGCTGCCACCCGAAGGTGGCAGCCTGGCATGGACCCAGAGAGGGGGCCAATCGCCGATTACAGCGAGTAGTACATCTCGTATTCGACCGGGTGCACGGCCTGGCGGAAGCGCGTGACTTCAGCCATCTTCAGGTCGATGTAGGCATCGAGCATGGCGTCGGTGAACACACCACCCTTGGTCAGGAAAGCGCGATCGGCATCCAGTGCCTCCAGCGCCTGGTCCAGGCTGTGGCAGACGGTCGGGATCAGCGCATCCTCTTCCGGCGGCAGGTGATACAGATCCTTGGTGGCGGCTTCACCCGGATGGATCTTGTTTTCGACACCGTCCAGGCCCGCCATCAGCAGTGCGGCAAAGCACAGGTACGGGTTGGCCATCGGATCGGGGAAGCGCGCTTCGATGCGGCGGCCCTTCGGATTGGAGACGAATGGCACGCGGATCGAGGCCGAGCGGTTCTTGGCCGAATAGGCGAGCTTGACCGGGGCTTCGAAGCCCGGCACCAGACGCTTGTAGCTGTTGGTGCTGGGGTTGGTGATGGCATTGAGTGCACGGGCGTGCTTGATGATGCCGCCGATGTAGTACAGCGCAAAGTCCGAGAGACCAGCGTAGCCGTCACCGGCGAACAGGTTCTTGCCATCCTTCCAGACGGATTGGTGCACGTGCATGCCGGAGCCGTTGTCACCCACCAGCGGCTTGGGCATGAAGGTGGCCGTCTTGCCATAAAGGTTGGCGACGTTCTGCACCACGTACTTCAGAGTCTGCGTCCAGTCGGCACGCTTGACCAGCGTGTTGAACTTGGTACCGATCTCGTTCTGGCCGGCACCAGCGACTTCGTGGTGGAACACCTCGACAGGGATGCCCAGCGATTCGAGCACCAGCGACATCTCGGCACGCATGTCCTGCGTGCTGTCGACCGGCGGTACCGGGAAATAGCCGCCCTTGACTGTGGGACGGTGGCCGCGGTTGCCGCCTTCGAGCTTCGAGCCCGTGTTCCAGGGCGCTTCGTACTCTTCGATTTCATAGAAGACGCGGCCCATCGAGTTTTCGAAGCGTACGCCATCAAAGATGAAGAATTCGGGTTCCGGACCGAAGTAGGCGGTATCGCCCAGGCCCGAGGCCTTCAGATAGGCCTCGGCACGCTTGGCGGTGGAGCGCGGATCGCGCTCATAGGGCTTGCCATCGGCCGGATCGATCACGTCACAGGTCAGGAACAGCGTGGGTTCCTGGAAGAACGGATCGATGTTGGCGGAATCCGGGTCGGGCATCAGTTGCATGTCGGAGGCTTCGATGCCCTTCCAGCCGGCGATCGATGAGCCATCGAAGGCCTGACCCGAGCTGAAGTTGTCTTCGCTGAAAGCCGACACGGGCACCGTGACGTGCTGCTCCTTGCCACGCGTGTCAGTGAAGCGGAAGTCAATGAACTTGACCTCGTTTTCCTTGATCATTTGCATGACATCATCAACTGTCTTTACCATCGAGCACTCCTGCTGTTGTTTCATTGGGTAGAAGGGATGGCACAGATCGAGCAAAATATGTGCCAAAAACGTGCGCAAGCACTGGCATGGAGAAGGCCAGCAAACAGCCATGCACCGGCTGATTCAGCGCCACCGCATGATGCACCAATTAAATGCAATTGATTGCACCAATATTGTGATTCATTTTATTTGCACTTTTTTGGTGCAATTATGCATGGTGCCATGATTGCGCTGGTTCGCACCGAACCAGTCAACCCATCTCAGCGCCATGCGTTGAAACAGGCAGGGTACGACATGATGGTGCAAAACGCCCGTCCCGGCATCGACATGCACCGCTTGCACCACTTGCGCAATCCCGGTCCCTGTTGGCAGACTGCTGCGCTAGGCATGTCCCCCACAAGCGCCATGCGGTTTTCCAAACCTGTCATGCTTCATTCACCCATTCTCAGCATCTGCAGGAATAACGCATGTCCCACGCAAACTGGTTCACCCGGCTCGGCATGGCCGCCGCGGCCATGCTGCTTGGCGGTTGTGCAGTGACCGATGGCTACTATGCCGGCCAGGGCTACGGCGAATTCGGCTATGGCTATGGCAGCTATGGGGTCTATGACCCTGGCCTCGTGTATGCGACACCGGTGATTCCCGGTCCCGCCTACGGCTACTGGCCCGCCCCCCGCTACCGCAGCCCCCATCCACCGCGCTATGCACCACCGGGCGGCTATCGTCCACCGCCTCCGCCACTGGCCAACCGCCCCCCCGCCCATCGTCCCGGTGCCGGACCCCGGCCACCACGGCCAGGCCAGGATCGACCCGGCCGGCCGCAGCCACCGCAGGCCCAGGGTCCGGCGCAACCGAGGCCCAATCCACCATCTGCGGTGCCACCGGGAGCATCGACACAGCGCCCGCCCTTGCCGCCGCAATCGCAACAGCCCCGCCAACGCACGCCGCTGCGCGGCAACATCACCTATCGCCCAGGCATGCCAGCCAACGACGAGCGATGAGCATGGCCGACCTGATCCAGCCGCACCGTCCTGCCCTTGCATCCGCCGCGCCGCGCCGTTCCGGCCGCCATGCAGTTATGCAAGTATGCGTGGTCATGGCCGCCTTGCTGCTGGGTGCTGGATCCGGCGCCGCGCAGGCCCAGGTCAACCGCTGCATCGATGCCGCCGGACAGGTGCAGTACACCGATGCCGCCTGCCCCAAAGGGGCCCGCGCGGCCCAGATCGAAGCGCCCAGAACCGCCGAGCAGATCGAGGCCGACCGCCTGCGAGCCGAAGAAGCTCGGCAGCGCAACGCCGAACGTCAGCAACTGCGGGAACGCGAAATGCAGCTCGAGATCGAGCGCCTGGAAGCCGAACGCCGCCTGCAGGCCGAGCGGGCCGCAGCGCAAGCCATCGCGGCACCCAGAACGGGCGGCCATGCCAACTCCGCCGCCTGCCGCGACGCCCATGCCGCATTGGAGGCCGCGACCCTCGACCACGGCCGCTACAGCAGCGAAGAACGTGCCCGGCTGCTGGCCGCGCAGGATCAGGTCGACCGCGCCTGCCTGGATCCGGCCAGCTATGCCGCCATACAGCGCAATCGTGCCGCGCAACAGGTGTCGCCCATCATCGTGGTGCCACGCCGCCCACCCTACCCCGGCAACCATGGCTGGCCGGGCAGCGGCGGGTGGTACGCCCCACCACCACCCCGGCCCCAGCCTCCCGGCGGGCAGCGGCCGCCTGCGCCGCCCCGGCCACCGCAGACCAACGCGCCGGTGATTTTCCCCAACATCAAGCCACCTGTGCCCGTGCAGGCGCCAGGGGCCGGGCCACAAGACGACCTTCTGCCAAGGCGCTAAGAACCTGTTGACGATCTTTTACGGGGTCGGGTAGTCAGCACAGCAAGGCCATCAACCGACTCCCAGACCTTCGGTCACCGTCGGGTAATGCAGCCGCAGCCGCAACTCATGCTTGAGGCGGTGGTTGTCGAGGCGGCGCGATTCGCTCATGAAGCTGAGCATGGCGGGCGTCAGCACATTCTGCGCCTGCTCGCGGCTGATGCGTGGCGGCGCCGGCAAGCACAGGAGCCGGGCCGCCAGATCGAAGTAATCGCCCATTCGGAGCACCGTGTCGTCATTGGCGTTGAAGACGCGCCCGGGAGCGCCTCGCCACAGCGCCAGCCAGCAGGCCCGCGCCAGGTCGTCGGCATGGATGTGGTTGGTGAATACATCGTCCTCGCTGCGCAGCACCGGCGTGCCCCGCTGCAGGCGCGCCGCAGGCGTGCCCTGTGCCCGGTCGAGCGCATAAATGCCGGGGGCCCGCAGCACCATGGTGCGCCAGCCCGCACGATTGACCCGGCGCAGCATGCGCTCGGCATCGAGGCGTCTCCGGGCCCGCGCGCTCATCGGCGCTGGTGCGCGCGTTTCGCGCACCCATTGGCCCTGGCAGTCTCCATAGACGCCACTGGTCGACACATAAACGCACGCCGCGGGTGGACGAGCACGCCGCAGCGCCTGCAGCAGCGCGCGGCTGCGCAGGTCCTGCTCGCCTCTGGACTGCGGCGGCGCCAGATGGACCAGGTACGTGGCGAGACCCGCCAGCCGGCGCAGGCTGCGCGGCTGGTCAAGATTGCCCAGCAAGGGGGTGACGCCGGCCTCGCGCAACAGCTGCCGACGATCTGGATCGCTTGTCAGTGCATAAAAGTGCACACCGTGCGGGCCATGCGGGCCGTCCGCCCCTGTTGGCGATCGTGCGGCCCGCTGCCGCACCATGCGCAGGCCAACGTCGCCACAGCCGATGACCAGGACACGGCTGCGCCGAAAGCGTGCCGGCAGGGCTCGAGGGGGCAGGGAAATCAAGGGCACAATACGCGGTTGGAGAGAAACCGGGGATGCTAACGCAAACAGCAGCAAACACCGAGCGCGCGCTGCGCGACGGCCCGGATGCACACTGCCAGCCTTCAAGACCATGAACAGCCAGCCGACCTCTTACAACGTCACCGTCCTGCCCAGTTCCCGCAGTTTCCAGACCCAGCCCGATGAGTTCATTCTCGCCGCCGCGATCCGACAGGGCATCGGCCTGCCCTATGGCTGCAAGGATGGCGCCTGCGGCTCCTGCAAGTGCCGCATGGAGCGCGGCGAGGTGCAGATGCTGCCCTATGCCGCCAAGGCCTTGAGCGAGCAGGAGCGCCAGCAAGGCTACATCCTGACCTGCCGCGCCAAGCCGTTCACCGACGTGGTGATCGAGTCACGCCAGGTTACCGACGAGCGAGCCTTCCCGATCCGCAAGATGCCCGTGCGCGTGCGCCAGCTGGTACCGCTGGGCCCGGACGTGATGCAGGTGCTGTTGCAGCTGCCAGCCACGGAAACCTTCCGCTACCACGCCGGACAGTACGTCGAGTTCCTGCTCAAGGACGGCTCGCGCCGCGCCTATTCGATGGCGGTGGCTCCGCATGTGCAGGCCGAGTCGCCTGGGCTGGAACTGCACATCCGCCACCATCCCGGCGGCCAATTCACCGAGCATGTCTTCACCAACATGAAGGAAAAGGAAATCCTGCGCATCGAGGGACCTTTCGGCAGCTTCTATCTGCGCGAGGATTCCGGCAAGCCCATCATCCTGCTGGCTTCCGGCACCGGCTTCGCTCCCATCAAGGCCATGCTCGAACATGTCAGGCACAAGCGCATCATGCGACCGATCGCGTTCTACTGGGGCGGACGCCGCCCGGCCGACCTCTACATGAACGACTGGGTGCTGGAGCAAGTCCGCAGCCTGCCGAATCTGCACTACGTGCCGGTCGTCTCAAACGCCCTGCCCGAGGACGACTGGCAGGGCCGTACCGGCTTCGTGCACCAGGCCGTGCTGGACGACTTCGATGATCTCTCTGGCCATGAGGTCTACGCCTGCGGGGCACCGATCGTGGTCGACAGCGCACGCACGGCCTACACCGAGAGCCGCAGTCTGCCCGAGGACGCCTTCTACGCCGACGCCTTCACGACCGCTGCCGACGTGGCGGCATAATCCCCGCCACACTCAGCGCCCCATCCAATCTCCGTGCCCCGCCGCATCGCAGCCGGCGCCCTGACCTCCCTTCGCATCGCCATGAATCCAAGAACCATCGCAGCCCTGGCCCTGTCCGTCCTGGGCCTCCTCTCCCTGCATGCGCATGCCGCACCAGCCGATGCGCAGGCGGTGACTACCATCGTCGTGCCCTATGCGCCGGGCGGCCCGCTGGACACCACCGCGCGCGCCCTGGCCGAGGCTGCCAAGGGCGAGTTGGGCACCATCATCATCGACAACCGGCCGGGAGCGGGCGGCAACATCGGCCTGGGCCAGGTCGCGCGCGCCGCCGCCGATGGCAAGACGCTGGGTATTGCCGCCGTCGCCACCATCGCCATCAATCCATGGCTGTACCAGAGCATGCCCTATGACCCAGCCAAGGATTTCGCCGGCGTTACCCTGGTCGCCCGCATTCCCAATGTGCTGGTCATGAACAGCGACGCCGCCCGCGCCAAGGGCATCGAGTCGCTGCAGGATCTGATTGCCTACGCCCGGCAGCATCCGGGCAAGCTCAACTATGGCAGTGGCGGCAACGGCAGCGCCGGCCATCTGGCCGGCGAACTGTTCAAGAACATGGCCGGCATCGATGCCGTGCATGTGCCCTACAACGGCGCCAGCCCGGCGCAGCTCGCCCTGCTCTCCAGAGAAGTCGATTTCAACTTCGACAATCTGGCCGCCGCCGCCCCCAACATCCGCGCGGGCAAGCTGACCCCGTTGGCTGTCACCACCCTCGAGCCCAGCAGCCAGTTGCCCGCCGTGCCCACCATGGCCGCGACCCTGCCCGGCTTCGCCATCGATACCTGGTGGGGTCTGGTCGTGCCGGCCGGCACGCCAGAGGCGTCCATCGCCCGGCTCAACCGTGTCTTTACCGAGGCACTGGGCGGCCGGGACATCGCCCAGCGCTTCGAGATGCTGCTGGCCACCCCCGCCCCCAGCACCGCAGCCGATTTCGATGCCTTCATGCATGCCGAGCGTGAACGCTATGCGCCCATCGTCAAGGCCACGGGCGCGCAGGTCGATTGAAGCCATCTGGATGCCCATTGACCGGCCCGGTTTGCCCTTCGCGGCGTTCTGTGCAAACAGGCCGATCGTGTTACATAGCAGCCATCAAGAAACCAGCACAAGCCGCTGATTTGCATTGAAATTCACCCTGTCGTTGCGATCGGGCAACACGCCTCAAAATGTTTTGATTCGTAACAACAAATGCCCGGAATTTACCTTGTCAGTGCTTTTTTTTGCTGCTATCGTGCCCGAACACCATGGTGGGGCCCTGCTGTGTGAGGCAGCACCCCAATCATGCGCACCTGCTGCGCCCACCAATGATTTTTTGAATCGATAAAAATGGCACACACCTATCGTTGGAAACCATCGGCCCTGGCCGTTGCCGTCTTGATGTCGACCGGCCTGCATCTGCCGAATGCCGCAGCCCTGACACTCGGTCAGATCCAGGTGCAATCGGCGCTCGGGCAGCCCCTCTCTGCGCGCATTCCGGTCAGCAACCTGACGCCCGACGAAGCCCAGACACTGCGGGCCAATCCGGCCTCCCCGGATGTCTTCAACGCCCATGGCGCCACCTACTCCGCCGTCATGACCCAGTTGGTCGTGCAACTGCAGCGCCATGCCGATGGCTCCGCCTATCTCGAGCTGCGCACCCAGGCGCCGGTCAGCGAGCCCTTCCTCGACCTCGTGCTCAACACCAGCTGGAATGGCGGCAGCGCAGTGCGCAGCTATGCCGTGCTGCTCGATCCTCCGGCACCGCAGACGCGCGCGGCCGTGCCGCCCGCTGCGGCAACTGCAGCAGCCGTGCCACAAGCCGCGGCCCCTGCAGCGGTGCCCCGCACCAGCGCACCGGCAGCACCCGCACCGGCCTTTGCGCCCACGGCATCCCCGCGGGCGCAGGCCCCGGTCGGCGACGATGTGTATGAGCGGGCCCGCAACTGGCTGGAAGGCCGTGGCCAGCAGGTGAGCTCCGGTGCCGTCAGCCCGCGCCCTGCACCGGCACCGCGCCCTGCCCGCGCAGCCGCAACTCCGCGCAGCGCCGAAGCCTCTCAGACCACCGCACGCCCCGCAGCCCCGACAACGGCCAGCGGCCAGGTCACCAGCGCGGTGCCGCAAGCCGCGCCGCAAACGATCACCACCCGCCGCGGCGACACGGCAGGCCAGATCGCCAGACGCCATCTGCCCGCCAACGTCTCGCTCGACCAGATGCTGGTGGCCCTGCAGCGCGCCAACCCGAACGCCTTCCTCCAGAACAACGTCAACCTGCTGCGCAGCGGCGCCAGGCTCGATATCCCGGCTCTCAGCGATATCCAGGCGATCTCCGCGCAGGAAGCACGCAGCATCATCGTCGCTCAGACGCGCGATTTCAACGACTACCGGAACCGCGTGGCCCGCACAGTGCCCCAGGCCCCTGTCAGCACCCAGGCGCAGGACGTCTCCAGCGGCACGGTGCAACCCGTCCGCGAAGAACGCAGCGAAGCCCCTGCAGCCGATGTGCTCGAGCTCTCCACACCCGCCAGTGGGGCCGCCAGCCAGGCCGAAGAAGCGGCGCTCGCCCAGCAACGCCAGCAACAGGAAGATGCGGAGCGCCTGAAGGAACAGCAGGACAATATCCAGCGCCTGCAGGAACTGCGGGCCCAGATGGAGCAGCCCGCGCCAGCCGCTCCTGCCGCCGCAGCAAGCGCGACGCCACCAGCGAACGCCGAAGCCGGCAAGGGACTCGGCCTGACCATCGAGACAGCACCGCCCTTGCCACTGCCTGATGCGCCGTCCACCGAGGCAACCACCGCCGCAGCCACTCCGGCAGCGGCACCGTCACCCACCGAGCCCGAACCCGCACCAGCAGCCGGCGGCGCCACGCCGGAGACAGCCGCTGTGCCGGCCGACGCGGCAGGCGAGACCGGCTCCACCGATGGGCAGGCCCAGACTGGTGCCGCGGAGAACCCGCCTTCCACAACAAGCGCAGTGGAAACCCCCGTCGCAGCGCCAGCGGCACCAGTGGCCGCGCCTCCGGCACCTGCCGCGCCCGTGCCGCCACCGCCACGCCCGGCACCGCCTCCTCCCCCGCCTCCCGGCCTCCTGGATGACTATCCGATGCTGCCGTATGCCGGCGGTCTGCTGGCCTTGCTGCTGGCAGGCTATGGCTACTACCGGTATCGCAAGGGTCGCGGCGAAGCGGAAGTGGTGTACGAGAACAGCGGCAACGTCCCCGATTCGTTCTTCGCCCACAGCAGCAAGAACAGCCAGGCCGGCACGCAGTCGACCAAGTCGGCCACCACCGGTCTCATCAGCACTGGTGTGTCCTCGATGGACTATTCACCCAGCCAGATCGATGCGACCGGAGAGGGCGACCCGGTGCTCGAGGCCGACGTGCTGCTCGCCTATGGCCGCGACCAGCAGGCCGAGGAAGTCCTCAAGGAAGCCGAACAAAGCCACCCGACCCGGGTTGCCATCAAGACGCGCCTGGCCGAAATCTATGCCGCGCGGCAGGATCGGCTGTCCTTCGAGGTCACGGCCAATGAAGTCGCACGTCTGACGCAGCGTTCCGGCGCCGAGTGGATCAAGGTGGCAGAACTCGGCCGCAACCTCGATCCGTCCAATGCCTTGTACCAGGTCGATGAGGCTCCCGCCGCCAAATCCGCCGCGCCAGCCAGCCAAGGCGAAGATGCCCTCTCGGGCTTTGGCCCGCTGTCCGGGCTGGATGTCGATTTCCAGCCCTCCACGCTGTCCTCCACAGGCAACGGGACAGGGGGCGACAAGACCGGCTCCACGGTATCGGATGCGCACAAGCCGGACCTGGACCTGGATCTGGACCTCGGGGAGATCTCGCCGTCCAAGATGGGCGACCTGCCTCCTCCAGCCCCACCCGCGGCGGCTCCCAAGGCCGGGGCAGAAGCCCCGGAAGACAAGCTGGAATTCGATTTCCTGCCCTCGGTACCCGGCGATGCGGAGCCTGCTTCGCCCGCGCCCCAGACAGGCAATGCCAATCCGCTGGCCGATCTGGACCTGGACTTGGACCTTGGCGAGATCACGCCATCCAAGATGGGCGGTTTGACCAATCCGGCCGATCTGCCGCAGAGCGGCTCGGCGACCTTCGTGCAGGGCAATGCTGGCGAGACCGGCTCGCACCCATTCGACGCCACCGCGTCCGACAACCTGCAGGGCCACCCGACCGAGCCGGCCAAGGCCAGCGAAGACCCCTTCAGTCTCGAATTGCCCAACACCGATCTGGCACCGGCCCCGTTGCCCGACAACGAGCAGGACACCCGCTCGCTGGAACTGGACCTCTCGGCGCTGGACCTGGACGGTCTGGACAATGCCAGCACGACGGTGCACGACACCAGCCTGAGCTCGGGGGACAGCACCCTGGCCAGCCTGGATCTGGATGACCTCGGTTCCGACGATCCGTTGACCACCAAGCTGGCGCTGGCCCGCGAGTTCAACACGCTCGGCGACGCCGAGGGTGCCCGGGCGCTGGTCAAGGAAGTGCTGGCCCAGGCCAGCGGAGAACTCAAGGACAAGGCCCAGCAGTTGCTCAAGGAACTGGGCTGAGGCCCACTCCGTACTAGAATCGCGGCAGGTCTTCACCCCTGCCTTCCAAGCCAAAACGCCGAGGCCCGTCTTCGGCGTTTTTGTTTTGTCCTGCCCTGTCCTCCATCCATGCGCATCGCCCTCGGCATCAGCTACCACGGCCAGCACTACCACGGCTGGCAAAGCCAGCCCGACGGTCAAACCGTGCAGGACCGGCTTGAGCACGCGCTGGCCACCTTCATCGGCAGCCGCGTCAGCACCCTGTGCGCGGGCCGTACCGACACCGGCGTGCATGGGCTGATGCAGGTGGTGCACTTCGATTCGCCCGTGCAGCGCACCGAGATGTCCTGGGTGCGCGGCACCAACCGATTCCTGCCGGCCGACATCGCCGTGCAATGGGCTCGCGAGGTGCCCGATGACTTCCATGCACGCAACCGCGCCGAGAGCCGCCGCTACGCCTACGTGCTGCTGCAGTCCGCCGTGCGCCCCAGCATCGATGCCGGCCGCGTCGGCTGGACGTTTCTGCCGCTCGACGGCGAAGGCATGCGCGAGGCCGCCCGGCATTTGCTGGGAGAGCATGATTTCAGCTCGTTTCGCGCCGCGGCCTGCCAGTCCCACACGCCCGTCAAGACGCTGCACGCCATTCGCATCAGCGCCTCGCCACTGCGCAGCAAGCACCCACCGGCCGGATCAGACGCACGCGCCGTACCCACCTGCTACTGGCGTTTCGAGTTCGAGGCCAATGCCTTTCTGCACCACATGATCCGCAACATCATGGGCTGCCTGATCGCCGTCGGCCAGGGGCATCAACGGCCCGAATGGATGCGCGGAGTGCTGCAGGCGCGCTCGCGCGATGCCGCCGCTCCCACCTTCGCACCCGATGGCCTGTATTTCCTGGGGCCCCGCTATGCGCCGCGCTGGGACCTGCCTGACAGCAGCGCGCTGTTCGACTTCCTGCCCGGCGCCAACGCCCAGGATCTATAGGATCTACGGCACTTCTCCATCCTGTTCGAGGAACCACCCCGTGTCCCCACCCCACACCCAGCAACGCACGCGCGTCAAGTTCTGTGGTCTCACGCGTGAAGAGGACGTCGCCGCTGCCATGGCCTGCGGCGTCGATGCCGTGGGCTTCGTGATGTATGCGCCCAGCCCGCGCAGCGTCAGCGCCGCGCGCGCCGCCGAACTGGCGCGGGCGCTGCCGCCCTTCATCAGCCCCGTGCTGCTGTTCGTCAACGCCACGGCCGGGGAGGTGGATGCGGCATTGGCGCTGCTGCCCCAGGCATTGCTGCAGTTCCATGGCGACGAATCCCCCGAAGACTGCTGGCGGCTCAGCCATGAAGGCCGCCACCCATTCATCCGCGCCGCCCGCATTCCGCTCGATGACACTGCACCTCCATTCGATCTCGTAGAATACGCAGATCGTTTCTCCCAGGCACAAGCCATTTTGCTCGATGCCCACGTCACGGGCTACGGCGGTGGCGGCAAGGTCTTCAATTGGTCACTTCTTCCAACAAGCGTCACATCTCACCTCGTCTTAAGTGGTGGGCTCACACCAGCAAATGTGACCGATGGCATTCGTGAGCTGCAGCACCGCGGCCTCTCCCTGGCCGTGGATGTCAGCTCCGGCATCGAGCAGGACGGCCCCGACGGCCGTCCCCTCAAAGGCATCAAGGATGCCCGCAAGATGAATCGCTTCATGGCCGCCGTGCGCGAGGCCGACCAGGCCACCCGCACCGCCATGGACACCCATCAGGATTGGACGAACGATGACAGACACCGCAACACCAGCGACGACTCCCGCAACTCCTCCGGCGGCTGATGCCGCCTACCTGCAGCCCGACGCCAGCGGCCACTTCGGCCCTTATGGCGGCAGCTTCGTCAGCGAGACACTGACCTATGCCATCGAGGAACTGCGGGCGGCCTACGCACGCTACCAGCACGACCCCGAGTTCCTCGCCGAATTCGCCTACGAGCTCAAACACTACGTCGGTCGGCCCTCGCCGATCTACCACGCCGACCGCCTCAGCCGCGAGATCGGCGGCGCGCAAATCTTCCTCAAACGCGAAGACCTCAACCACACCGGCGCGCACAAAATCAACAACGTCATCGGCCAGGCCATGCTGGCACGCCGCATGGGCAAACCGCGCATCATCGCCGAGACCGGTGCCGGCCAGCACGGCGTGGCCACCGCCACCATCTGCGCGCGCTATGGCCTCGAATGCGTGGTCTACATGGGTGCCGAGGACGTCAAGCGCCAAAGTCCCAATGTCTATCGCATGAAGCTGCTGGGCGCCACCGTGGTACCGGTCGAATCGGGCAGCAAGACGCTCAAGGACGCGCTCAACGAAGCCATGCGCGACTGGGTCGCCAACGTCGACGACACCTTCTACATCATCGGTACCGTCGCCGGCCCGCATCCCTATCCGATGATGGTGCGCGACTTCCAGAGCATCATCGGCAAGGAATGCCTGCAACAGTTCCCCGAGATGCAGCAGCGCCTGCACCTGGCCGAATCGCAGCCCGATGCGGTGGTGGCCTGCGTGGGCGGTGGCAGCAATGCCATCGGCATCTTCCACCCCTACATCGACCATCCGAACACGCGCCTGATCGGCGTCGAGGCCGCCGGCCTCGGGCTGGACACCGGCCGGCACGCCGCCTCCATCCAGCGTGGCAGCCCGGGCGTGCTGCACGGCAACCGCACCTACATCATGCAGGACGACAATGGCCAGGTGATCGAGACGCACAGCGTCAGCGCCGGCCTGGACTACCCTGGCGTCGGTCCAGAGCACGTCTGGCTGCACGAGATCGGCCGCGCCGAATACGTCGGCATCACCGATGACGAGGCCCTGCATGCCTTCCACCACCTGTGCCGCACCGAGGGCATCATCCCCGCGCTCGAATCCAGCCACGCCGTCGCCCATGCGATGAAGCTGGCGAAAGCCATGCGCCCCGACCAGTCCATCCTCGTCAACCTCTCCGGCCGTGGCGACAAGGACATCGGTACCGTGGCCGGCCTCGACGATGGCAGCCTGTTTGCCAAGCTGAACGACCTGGCACCGGCCAAGGCGCCAGAAGCCGCACAAGGAGCTGCGCAATGAAGCCGTCCACCTCCACCAGCCGCATCGCCAACACCTTCGCCCAACTGCAGGCCGCAGGTCGCAAGGCGCTGATTCCGTTCGTCACCGCCGGTTTTCCAGAGAAATCCACCACGACCGAACTGATGCACGCCATGCATGCCGCCGGCGCCGACATCATCGAGCTCGGCGTGCCCTTCTCCGATCCCTCTGCCGACGGCACCACCATCCAGCAGGCGGGCGACGTCGCGCTCGCCAATGGCACGGGCCTCGTGCAGGTGCTGGAATACGTGCACGAATTCCGTCAGCGCAACCAGACCACACCGGTGGTGCTGATGGGCTACGCCAACCCCATCGAGCGCTACGACCAACTGCGCAGCGCCGGCGCCTTCGTGCGCGATGCCGCGGCAGCCGGTGTCGACGGGTTGCTGGTCGTCGACTACCCGCCCGAGGAAGCCCAAGCCCTGCAGGTGCAGTTGCGCGCCCATGGCATGGACCTGATCTTCCTGCTCGCGCCCACCTCGACCGAGGCGCGCATGGCACAGATCAACGAGGTGGCCAGCGGTTACGTCTACTACGTATCGCTCAAGGGTGTGACGGGCTCCAAGGCGCTGGATACCGCCCAGGTCGCCGAGACACTGCCGCGCATCCGCCAGCACGTCCAATTGCCGGTCGGCGTGGGCTTCGGCATTCGTGATGCCGAAACCGCCAAGGCCATCGCGCAAACCGCCAAGGCTGATGCAGTGGTGATCGGCTCCAGGCTGATCGAGCTGCTGCGTGACAACCCCGGTGAGCAGGCCGGCATCGCCGCTGTCTGCACCTTCCTGCGGGACGTGCGGCAGGCCGTTGATGCCTGAGACTGCAGGCTCCACTAAAATGGACGCCTGTCCGACCAGGGGCCGCCTTGTGGTGGCCCCGCAGCCATGAATTGACACACGAATGTCCTGGATCGACAAACTCATTCCCTCCAAGCTGATTCGCAGCACCGAGACCACCGAACGCCACCAGATTCCGGAAGGCCTCTGGTCCAAGTGCCCCGAGTGCGAAACGGTGCTCTACAAGGCCGATTTGGACAAGAACCAGCACGTCTGCCCGCACTGCGGCTACCACCAGCGCATTGGCGCACGCGAGCGTCTGGATCACTTCCTCGACGAAAAGAACCGCTACGAGATCGGCCAGGAGGTCACTCCTGTCGATGCGCTGAAATTCAAGGACAGCCGCAAGTACCCCGACCGCCTCAAGGACGCCACCAAGGCCACCGGCGAGACCGATGCGCTGGTCACCATGGGAGGCACGCTGCACGATATTCCCGTGGTGGTGGCCTGCTTCGAGTTCGACTTCATGGGCGGCAGCATGGGCAGCGTGGTCGGAGAGCGCTTCGTGCGCGCCGTCCAGGCCGCCACGCGCAAGAAGGTGCCATTCATCTGCTTCACCGCCACGGGCGGCGCCCGCATGCAGGAAGGTCTGCTGTCGCTGATGCAGATGGCCAAGACCAATGCCGCACTGACACGCTTTGCCGAGCAGGGCCTGCCCTACGTCAGCGTGCTGACCGACCCGACCATGGGCGGAGTGAGCGCCAGTTTCGCCTTCATGGGTGATCTGGTGGTGGCCGAGCCCAAGGCGCTGATTGGCTTTGCCGGCCCGCGCGTGATCGAGTCAACGGTGCGCGTCAAGCTTCCCGAGGGCTTTCAGCGTTCGGAATTCCTGCTGCAAAAAGGCGCGATCGACTTGATCGTCGACCGCCGCGAGCTGCGCGATGTGCTGGCCCGCAACCTGAGCATCTTTCTGCATGCCGACGCGCAGCCCAAGGCAGCACCCGGCGTGGTCGAAGCTGCGGCATAAGGTCCTGCCAGGCGATGAGCCGTTAGACAACAGATACATCGCTGGCAAGGCAAGACCGGCCTGTCAGTGACCCAAAGGCAAAAAGGCGTATCTCCCGATACGCCTTTTTGCTTGCCAGTCCGGGCCCGCCTGCTGGTGGGTGGGTCCTGCCGCGTGAGCGGGTTTCAGCCTTGCGCGGCGTTGGGCAGGGTCAGGCGCGAACTGTCCTCAGCCTCCTCGGCACCCGACGCATTGCGCCCCTCATTGAGGCTGGCGATGGTATCCACGGTGACATCACCGGTGACGTAAATACCGTCGAAACACGAGGCATCGAAACCTTCCAGCGACGGATTGAGCGCACCGATGGTGCGCTTCATCGCATCGACGTCCTGGTAGATCAGCGCATCGCAGCCGATCAGTTCGCGGATCTGCTCGATGCTGCGACCATTGGCCACCAGTTCTTCGCTGGTGGGCATGTCGATGCCGTAGACATTCGGGTAGCGCACCGGCGGCGCGGCACTGGCGAGAAACACCTTGTTGGCGCCAGCTTCGCGCGCCATCTGCACGATCTCGCGCGAAGTGGTGCCGCGCACGATGGAATCGTCAACCAGCAGCACGTTGCGGCCCTTGAACTCGCTGCCAATGGCATTGAGCTTCTGACGCACCGACTTCTTGCGCACGTTCTGGCCCGGCATGATGAAGGTGCGGCCCACGTAGCGGTTCTTCACGAAACCTTCCCGGTAAGGCTTGCCAATCAGTTCGGCCAGTTGCATGGCGCTGGGGCGGCTCGATTCGGGGATGGGAATCACCACATCGATCTCATTGGGCGGCACCGTCGAGACCAGGCGCTTGGCCAGGGTCTCCCCCAGATTCAGGCGGGCCTGGTAGACGGAAATGCCATCGAGCACCGAATCCGGGCGGGCCAGGTAGATGTATTCGAAGATGCAGGGCGTGTGGTGCACCTTCTCGGGCGCCGCGCACTGCCTGGCATGCACGGTGCCATCGAGGGCGATGAACAGGGCTTCGCCCGGCGTCACATCCCGCTCGAACGCGTAGCCGGTGCCCTCCAGCGCCACCGATTCGCTGGCAACCATGACGGTGCCATCCTGCGACCGGCCAAAGCACAGCGGACGAATGCCATGCGGGTCGCGGAAGGCGAGCGTGCCGTAGCCGGCGATCATCGCGATCACTGCATACGAACCACGCACGCGCCGGTGCACGGCCGAGACGGCCTTGAAAACGGTCTCGGGCGTCAGCGCGCCACCCACCGTGACGCGGTCGAGCTCATGCGCAAACACATTGAGCAGCACTTCCGAGTCGCTGGTGGTGTTGGTGTGGCGGTGGTCGGTGCTGAACAGTTCCTTGCGCAGCACCTTGGCATTGGTGATGTTGCCGTTGTGCACCAGCACGATGCCGAACGGCGCGTTCACGTAGAAGGGCTGGGCCTCTTCTTCGCTGTTGGCGTCGCCCGCCGTCGGGTAGCGCACCTGGCCGAGGCCGGTGCTGCCCGGCAGCGCCCGCATGTTGCGGGTGCGGAACACGTCGCGCACCATCCCCTTGGCCTTGTGCATGAAGAACTTGCGGTCGAGCTGGGTGACGATGCCCGCCGCATCCTGACCGCGGTGCTGCAGCAGCAGCAAGGCGTCATAAATCAACTGATTGACAGGGGCGTTGCTCACGACCCCGACGATTCCACACATGAAAATACTCCTTGCGCGACATTCAAGAGGCGCTGCCGCAGCCCTGCGCCATGATTCCGAACCGATCCAACTACCACCGACGGTGGCCTACAGCAGCTGCCGCCCCGCTTCCAGCGCAGGCGGCAGCTCGACGGGCGGCACCGGCTGCAGCACCTTCCAATTGGGCAGCATGCGCGCCAATTCAAGGCGCGCGGTATCCAACGGGCCAGCCAGCGCGGATTCGCGCCACCAGGGAGCATCCTGCCACTGCAGTACATGCAGCACGACCGTCAGTGCCACCCCCAGCAACACGATGCGCAGCAGGCCGAACCCCGCACCGATGACACGATCGGCGGCTCGCATGCCCAGCGCCTGGACCGAGGCGCGCGCAAGCGACGCCAGCATCGACGACAGGAACACCGCCAGAACGAACACCGCCAGCATGCCCAGCGCCCGCCTGGCCTCCTCGGCCAGGGCCTCGCCCGGCAACCACAGGCCCAGCTGCGGCCCCCACTGCATGGCAGCAAAGAAGCCGGCAATCCAGCCCAGCACGCTGATGCTCTCGAACACGAAGCCACGCCAAGCCCCGAACGCCACCGAGAGCGCCGCCAGCATCAGAAAGAAAACATCGAACCAGCTCAGCACCATGGTTGCGCAATGGTCATGGGGCCACGTGCACGCACCGCGCCGTCATGGATTCGGCCGGCGACAAAAGCACGACGGCGACGCTGATGAAACCGGTGTTCACAGCGACATGATGGCCGCCGGCAGATTTGCTGCCTTGACCCGTTCGGCCGCCTGATTCGCCTCGGCACGGCTGCCAAACGGCCCGACACGCACACGCGTGGCGCGGCCAGCACCGGTCTGCACCACCTGGGTGTAGGTCTTGAGGCCCAGCTGATCGAGCTTGGAACGCACCTCACGCACCTTGGCGTCGTCCGAGAATGCACCCACCTGCACGATGAAGCGGCCTTCCTCGCTGCGGCTGGGCACCACGGTCTCGACCGGCTTGCCTTCGAGCAGCGCGCGCGCGCGCGCGGCCTCGTCGGCGCGCACCGAGGCCGGCGGCTGCGCGGGCGGTGGTTGCACCGGCGGCGGTGGCTTGGCGGCGGGCGGCGGCTCGGGCGTGGCGGCCTGGCTGGCAGCCGAAGGGCGCGAGCCCGGCTGCGCAGCGGGGGGTTGTGCTGCGGGCGGATTGTTGCCCTGATTCGCGTTCTGTCCGGCCGGTGGCGTGCGGGCATTGCCTGGCGCAGTGGCCTCCGGGCGGCGCGCAGCCTCGGCCGCACGCTGCGCCGCCGTCGGTGCCGTGGCACTGGCGGCATTCGGGGCCTGCGGCTGGGCAGCCGAGCCCGGAGACGCGGAAGGTGCTGCGAGTGCCACCACTTCCTCGCCCTCACCCAGGCCATGGACGTCACCGCTTGCGGCGTTGTTGGCGGCCGAGCTGGCCGGCAGCGCCAGCGGCGGAGCCGAATCCACGCCGGGAATGCTCACCTCGGCATTGACGGCGACCGGCCGCGGCTGGGTGTCGAACAGCATCGGAAACACCACGATGGCGGCCAGCACCAGCAGGCAGGCGCCAATGAGGCGGTGGCGTGCGCGCCGGCGCATGTCATCGACCGAGCCGGCTGCGGAACGCCGGCGGCCGCTGTTGCGCGAGCCTGTCTCTTCTGCTGGCTCGGCTTTCTTGCGCGATTCAAAAAGTGCCATGGGGGCGTGTGATCCAAAGCAGTGGACGGCAGGAAATGCAGTGCAAAATCAATGCAGATGCGGCGCCGACAGGCGCGGCACACCATGCTGCAAGACCCCTCCGACCGTATAGAACGAGCCGAAAACCACGATTCTATCAGTCGGCTCCGCCACGCTGGCGGCCGCATCCAAAGCCTTTTGCGGATCCGGAAATATTTGCGCCGGGACTTCGCGCGGACGCGCCGCTACCATCTGCAGGGCTTGCCAGCGCTTGAGCAATGCCGAGGCCTTTTCGGCCCGGGGCAACGGCAGATCGGTGAAGTACCAGCGGTCGATCAGCGGGCCGATCTTCTGCATGACGGCGTTGAGATCCTTGTCATGCATGGCGCCGAACACCGCATGCGTGGCGGGAAAGAAGCCCATCGCATCGAGGTTGGCGGCCAGCGCGGCCACCGAGTGCGGGTTGTGGGCCACGTCCAGCACCAGCGTGGGCTGGCCGGGCACGATCTGGAAGCGCCCAGGCATGTCCACCAGCGCCAGACCTTCGCGGATGGCCTGGGCGGTCACCGGCAGCACGGGCCGCAGCGCCTGCAGCGCCGCCAGCACGCCCGCGGCATTGAGCAGCTGGTTGGCACCGCGCAGCGCCGGATAGGCCAGCCCCGCGAAGCGCTTGCCGCGCCCGGCCCAGTTCCACTGCTGGCGGTCGCCGGAATAATTGAAGTCGCGCCCCACCAGCCAGAGATCGGCACCAATGGCCTCGGCATGGGTGATGACCGATTGTGGCGGCACCGGGTCGGAGACGATGGCGGGTTTGCCGGCGCGCATGATGCCGGCCTTCTCGCGGCCGATCGATTCACGGTCGGGCCCCAGGAACTCGGTATGGTCGATGTCGATGCTGGTGATGATCGCGCAATCGGCATCGAAGATGTTGGTGGCGTCGAGCCGACCGCCCAGCCCCACCTCCAGGATCACCACATCGAGGCCGCTCTGGCTGAGCAATCGGGCGATGACCAGCGTGGTGAATTCGAAATAGCTTAGCGATACCGCCGCCCCGCCCTCGCCGGCCTGGCGGCGCGCGGCCTCGACGGCGGCGAAATGCGGCAGCAGCTGCTCGGCCCGGACGATCTCGCCACGGATGCGGCAACGCTCCTCGAAATGCACCAGGTGCGGCGAGCTGTAGACGCCAGTCTGGTAGCCGGCCTGGCCGGCAATGGCTTCGAGCATCGCGCAGGTCGAGCCCTTGCCATTGGTGCCGGCCACGGTGATGACGGGGCAGTCGAAACGCAACTGCAGCGCATCGGCCACCCGCTGGATGCGCTCCAGTCCCAGTTCGATGGTGGTGGGGTGAATGCTTTCGCAGTAGGCCAGCCAGGCGTCGAGGGAATGCAGGTCGGAGATGTCGGGAAGGGCTTGCGAAGGCATGGCGACAGGAAGGCCTCGGGGAGGCTCGGGCGAAAAGCGGCTATTGTCGCCGATGTGCGGCGCCCACCGCGGCCCGCCTGCCGCAAGCCCATGCCGGCATCATCAACCCTGGGTCGATGCCTGCTCTGCGTCCAGTCCCCCTTCCACCTCGCCCGGATGCGGATTCACCAGCAGCACCGGCACGCTGGCATATTGGAACAGGCGGCGCGAGGTCGAGCCATCGACGGCGCTGCGCAGCACCCCCATCGGCCGCGCACCGATGATGACCATGTCCACGCCCTCGGCCTCGATCACATCGAGCAGCGAGCGGACCGGATCACCGGTGGTCACGACGGTGGTGAAAGGCACATTGGCCGCACGCAGAATGGCCGCCGCCGGTGCCACCATGTCCTCGCCCGATTGCAGCGCCACCTCGGCATGGGCCTCCGGGTCCTGAGTGGTCAGCAGCTCGTAGAAGCTCGGCGGCTCCTGCACATTGGCCAACACGAATTCGGCACGCAGGCCTTCGGCCACCAGGCGCAGCGCAAAGCGGGTTTCGTTCTCGGACAGCGAGGTGCCGTCAACGGGCAGCAGGATTTTCATGGTGACTCCTTGTCAAGCAGAGGAACGGGGACGCTCGGACATGCATCCCGATCATCCGTTTATACCCCAGCATAGCCCGGCCAACCGCACGGCAGCGTCAAGGCTTCAGCCGCGCAGACCGGCGCTGCCGTCATGCCCGCGTGGCGCCAGCCAGCGCTGGTAGATCCAGCCGGTGGTCAGCACCACACACAGCATGCGTGCGACCTGCATGGCCGTCACCAGCGGCACGCCCAGGCCCAGCACTTTGGCGGTGATCGTCATCTCGGCAATGCCACCAGGCACCAGGGCCAGGATCAGTGTGGCAGCGGGCACATCGATCCACTGCGCCAGCGCCCAACCCAGTACCACCGAACTGCCCATGAAGGCCAGCGAAGACAGCGCCACCATCCCCAGCAGGCGCGGCGCCGAGCGCAAAAAATCCGGCCGGTACTTGTCGCCGAGCGACCAGCCGATGCACAACTGCCCGGCCCAGGAGAGCCATTGCGGCAGCGCCGAGAGCCGGATGTCGAACAGCGTCACGATCATGGCGAAGGTCATCGGCCCGAGCATCCAGCCGTTGGGCAGCCGCAAGCGCTGGAACAGCCAGCCACTCACCCACGCGCCCAGCACCAGCCAGAGCAGGCCAGGCCAGTGCACCTCGCGCACGTCCGGCAATGGCGTAGCGCCATGCTCGCTGAACCAGCGGAACGCGAACGGCATGATTACCACCACCAGCAGCACCCGCATGCTGTGCACCGAGGCCACCTGGTCGATGCGGGCGCCATGGCGCTGCGCCATGTTGGCCATTTCGCTGGCACTGCCGATGGCCGCCGCGAACCAGGCGGTGGTGGCATCGAGCCCCGCATAACGCTGGTAGACCCAGTAGCCAATGCAGGCCAGCAGCATGGCGTAGGCCATGCTCAGCAGGATCAGCGGCCAGTGCTGCGCCAGGCTGGCGGCCACCTGGGGCGTGAAGTACAGCCCCAGCGAGACACCGATCATCCAGCGGCCGAACTGGTTGAACAAGGGTGCGCAGCGGCTGGGCACGCCGCCGATGCGCGTGGCCGCGGTCAGGAGCAGCGGCCCCAGCATCCATGGCAGGGGCATGTTGATCCACAGCGCCAGCATGGCACCCAGCAGGGCAATGGCCAAGCCCAGCAGCAAGGCAGCCAGATTCTTCGGATATTCCATGGACATCAAAAAAAGGCGGGCCAGCAGAACGGCCCTCGTTCCGCTGGCCCATGGCACAGGGCACCGGCACGCAACCGGCCGGCCAGAGAATGCGCAGGGGCTTCAGCGCCCGTGATCGCGGCCCAGCCTCACCCGGCGCGGCGCTTCTTCCACTGTTTGAGCAGCAGCGGGAAGGCGATGACGCCGATCGACAGTACCCAGAACGCGATGGTCACCGGGCTGGCGAACAGGATGGCCGCATCGCCGTTGGAGATTGCCAGCGCACGGCGCAGATTCTGCTCCATCATGTTGCCCAGCACCACTCCCAGGATCAACGGCGCCATCGGCACCTCGGCCTTGCGCAGGAAGTAGCCGATCAGCCCGATGCCTGCCACCAGCAGCAGATCGAAGCGGGTGGCGTTGATCGAATACACGCCGATGATGCTCACGCACACGATGCCCGGCACCAGCAGCCATGGCGGGATCGACAGGATGCTGGCGAACACGCGCACCATCGGGATGTTCATGATCAGCAGGATCACATTGGCAACCAGCAGCGAGGCGATCAGGCCCCAGACCAGCTGCGGCTGCTGCTCGAACAGCACCGGCCCGGGGGTGATGTTGTAGAGCGTGAGCGCGCCCATCATCACCGCCGTGGTGCCCGAGCCCGGCACACCCAGCGTCAGCATGGGAATGAAGGAACCGGTCGCCGAGGCGTTGTTGGCCGACTCGGGCGCCGTCAGGCCGCGCATGTCGCCCTTGCCGAACTTGGCATTCGGGTCCTTCTGCTCGGTGATGCGCTTCTCGTTGGCATAGGCGATGGCCGATGCCACGCTGGCACCGGCACCGGGCAGCACGCCCAGGCCGAAGCCGGTCAGGCTCGAGCGGATCACGCTGGGCAGCGTGAACTTCCACTCGGTGAAGTTGAACAGCTTGCGCCCGCTCTTGGGCACTTTCACGGACATGCCGCCAACCACGTGTTCGAGCATCTGCAGCATTTCGCTGATGGCGAACAGCGCGATCACCACGACCACGAAGTCGATGCCGTCCGAGAGGTTGGGCAGGTCGAAGGTGTAACGGTAGACACCGGAATTGGAATCGACCCCGACGGTGGAGATGCCCAGCCCGATCATCGCCGCCAGCACCCCCTTGACGGGCTGGTTGCCCAGCAGGCCTGTGAGGCAGCAGAAAGCGAACACCATCAGCACGAAGTATTCGGCCGGACCGAAAGCCAGGGCCCACTTGGCCAGTATCGGCGCGAAGATGACGATGCCGATGAAGGCCACCAGCGAGCCGAAGAAAGAGGCCCAGGCCGACAGCGACAGCGCCACGCTGCCCAGGCCCTGGCGCGCCAGTGGATAGCCGTCGAGCGTGGTCATGACCGAGGCGGCCTCGCCCGGCACGTTGATGAGGATCGAGGTGATGCGTCCGCCATATTCGGCCCCGACATACACGGCCGCCAGCAGGATCAGCGCGGTCTCGGGGGGCAGGTTCATGGCGAATGCCACCGGGATGAGCATCGCCACGCCGTTGATCGGGCCCAGCCCGGGCAGCACGCCGACGATGGTGCCAAAGAACGAGCCGATGGCTGCCACCAGCAAGTTGGTGGGCGTGAACGCCACGCCAAAGCCCTGAGCCAGGGCGCCGAGGATTTCATTCATAGCCAGGCCTCCAGCACGCCAAGTGGGAGCACCACGTCCAGGACGCGGTCAAACAGAAAGAAGAACAGCACCGAGCCGAGCACCCCGCAGACGGCGGGCTTGAGCCAGCCGCCACCGAAGAGGCGGCCCACCAGCATCGTCATCAGCGCGGTGGCGATGATGAAACCGGCCGGCTGGTAGATCAGCGCGTAACCGACGATGACGAGGAACATCGCGCCGATGCGCAGGCTGGCACCCGGTGGATTGGGCTCGGACTGGCCGCCGCCCTTGACCACCAGCACGATGCCGCACACAGCCATCACCGCCGCGATCAGCAGCGGAAAGGCCCGCGGGCCCAGTGGCTCGTAGGAGAATGGCGCCTCCAGGCCCCAGCCCTGCCAGAACATCACCACTGCCAGCGCCAGCGCCGCAATGCCGAGTTTTCGATCATTCATGTGTCTTGTCCTTCCGGGATGCACGCCGGGCACGGCAGCTCTGGCCCGCCGGACCACTGCGGCAGCAAGCGCATGGGCGGGCCGTGCGGTGCTGCGCCTGCCGTGGTTGCCGAATCTGCCGCGGGTTGCTGGATTACTGGATCAGTCCAAAGGACTTGGCCAGCTCGGCGTATTCCTTGACCTGGTCCTTCACATAGGCATCAAGCGCCGGGCCGGAGAGATCGAACGGGAACAAGCCTTGCTGCTCGCGCAGCTTGGCAAACGCCTCGTGCGAAGTGGCCGTCTTGAACGCATCGGTCCACCAGTCATAGTCGGCATCGGAGACCTTGGGGCCCAGGTAGAAGCCGCGGATGATCGGCCACTCGATGTCGAAGCCCTGCTCCTTGGCAGTGGGCACTTCGGCCAGGCGGCCCGGCAGGCGTTCGTTGTGGAACACCGCCAGGATCTTGATGGGCGCGCCGCCCTCGAGGATGGTGCTCGCCTCGGCCGCATCGCCCATGTAGGCCTGGATGTGGTTGCCACGCAGCGCGGTGATGCCCTCGCCGCCGCCTTCGAAGGCCACGAAGCGCATGCGCTTGTAATCGATGCCGGCGGCGCGGGCCGTCAACGCGGCCTTCATCCAGTCCTGGCTGCCGACGGTGCCGCCTGCGCCGAACACGACCTTGCTGGGATCTTCCTTGAGCGCAGCCATCAGGTCCGAGAGGTTCTGGAACGGTGAATCCTCGCGCACCACCGCCACGCCATAGTCGGCGCCGATGGCCGCCAGCCAGCGCACGTCATCGACGGTGTAGCGGCCAAACTTGCCCTGCGCCAGATTCAGCAGCGAACCACCCGAGAAGGCCACGATGGCGCCGCCCTCGGCCGGCCGCTGCGCGACGATGTTGTTGTAGGCCACCGCACCCACGCCGCCGGGCATGTAGACGATGCGCAGCGGGCTCTTCAGCGCCCCGCTCTCCTTGAGCGCGGCCTGCGTGAGACGGCAGGTCAGATCGAAGCCGCCGCCGGGCTGCGCCGGCGCAATGCATTCGGGCCGGCGCGGCTCGGCCTGGACCGCCGTGCCGGTCAGCGCCAGCAGGGACAGGCCAAGGCAGGCGGCGGCCGAGGCCTTGCCCAGCAGGCGGCCGATGGTGGTGGGGAATGATCGTTGGTTGGACATGCGAGCGGTCTCCTTGTCGTTGGTGCTGTCACCGTCAGGGGGCTGGCCTTCGTCACCGATGGTCACGGTAACGGGGTCGGACGCTGCAGCCGGGCCGTCTCCGCGGCGACCCCGTGCTGGCTGCGGACCGGAAGGTATCGCAGCAATGCTTTCAGAAAGCTTTCAATTTGGCGACAAACCATCCAAATCCGTGTTTACCCCAACTAGGGAAAACACCAACTCCACGCGCAGCCCGGTCCCGGGATCGGGTCCTTCAGCAGGCCCACTCTTCGCATTTTCCGTTGCCGGTTCCGATTCCGGCAACGCCGCATCCGGCTGCACCGGCAGCAGACGCATCTGCCCGTGATGCGCCCGCACGATGGCATCCACGATCGCCAGGCCCAGGCCGGCGCCGGATGTGCCTCGCCCGGCCGCGCCACGCCGAAAACGCACGCCAGCCTGCTGGCGGTCGCCAGCGCTCATGCCGGGCCCCGTGTCCTGCACGACGATGCGGGCCTGCCTCCCACTCAGTTCCAGGCTGGCGAGCACCGTGCCGCCCACCGGGCTGTATTTGATGGCGTTGTCCAGCAGGTTGAGGATGGCCTCCTGCAACAGCAAGCGCAGACCGAATACATGGACTTTCTGCTCCGGCAGTTCCAGCCCGTAGTCGAGTTTGCGCACGCGGGCCGCCGGCAGCAGCAGGCGCACACTCTCCTCCAGCAATGCGCCCAGTTCGAAACGCTGGCGCTGCTGCGCAGAGCCCGCCACGCCGGCATCATGGGCCTTGGCCAGCGACAGCATCTGGTTGGTGACGCGCTCGGCGCGATCCAGGCCATTGCGCATGGCCAGCAGGGCCGCATGCATTTCCTGCGGATCAGGCTCGCGCAGTGCATATTCGAGCTTGGTGCGCAGCATGGCCAGCGGCGTGCGCAACTGATGGGAGGCATCGTCGAGGAACTGGCGCTGCATGCGGGAACGCTCGGCAAAGCGCGCCATGTGGCCGTTGATACCCTGGACCAGCGGCACCACCTCGGCGGGAATGCCCTGCAGCGCAATGGGCCGCAGGTCGTCACCGGCGCGGCGCGCCACCTCGCCCTGCAAGCGCACCAGCGGGCGGAACGCCACGATCACCCCGCCCACCACAGTCAGCACCAGCAGCAGCATCAACAGCAGATCCCGGCCGATCGACTGCAGAACCAGGCTGCGCGTGTAGCGCTCGCGCTCCTCCATGCTCTCGGCGACCTGGACGATGACCCGCTGGTGGGTGCCCGCGTGCGGCAGCGGCGGATCCATGTCGCGCACCAGCATGGCCACGCGTACCGGCTCGCCATCCATGTAGTGATCATAAAAAAAATGCAGTTGCTCCGATGGCGGCAAGACCTGGGGCATGGGCAGGCGCGCATGACCGATCTCGGCGAGCCCGTCCTCGGTGCTGACGCGCCAGTAGACGTTGCCGCTGGCCGTGAGACGAAAGAACTCCAGCAACTGATAGGGTTGCGCCAGTGCCAGGCCGCCGCTGTCGGTGGAGATGTTCAGATCAATGGCGCGCACCACACCCGCCAGCGCTCGGTCATAGGCCTGCTCGGCCTGCTCCCGCAACACATGCCAGGAACTCCAGATGCCCGCCACGCTGCCCAGCAACAGCACCGGCACCGTCCAGGCCAGCAGGCGCAGCTTCAGACTCGGTCCTGTCAACGCCGTTGCAGCGGGTGGCTGGCCGGCGTATGGGAGGTCGGAACCGGCCCTGGTCAATCCAGCGCCTCCAGGCAATAGCCCAGGCCGCGCATGGTGACGATCTGCACCTGGCAGGACTGCAGCTTCTTGCGCAGGCGATGCACGATCACCTCCACGGCATCGAGGCCGATGTCGCTCTCATCGGGCAGGATGCGCTCGAGAATGGCCTGCTTGCTCAGCGGCTCTCCACTCTTCTGGATCAGGGTGCGCAACACGGCGTGTTCGCGGGGTGTCAATGCCAGTGGCTCCTCCCCACTCCAGAACCGCTGGCTGCCCAGATCATAGTGCAGGCGACCGCAACTCATGCGCCCGAACTCGCGGCCCCGGCTGCGCCGGATCAAGGCCTGCAGGCGCGCTTCCAGCTCTTCCAGCTGAAAGGGCTTGGGCAGAAAGTCGTCGGCCCCATCATTGAGCATGCCCACGCGGTTGGCAAGCGAATCGCGCGCCGTCAGTACCAGCACCGGCGTGCGGTCATCGCGCGCGCGCATCCGCGCCAGCACGCTCGAGCCATCGAGACCGGGAATGCCCAGATCGAGAATCACCGCATCGAACTCCTCCTGCTGAAGACGCCGCTCGGCCAGCAAGCCATCGTCGGCCCACTCGACCACGAAACCCGCCTGGCGTGCCAGCGCCCTCGCCAGCCAGTGCGCCAGGTCGGCCTCGTCTTCAACCAGCAGGATTTTCATGGGTGATGTTTTCCTCAGGATCGCTCAAGCCAGTTTGGCATGGGCACTACATGCATGGCCATCGGCGAGATCAGGCAAGCGAGATCAGGCAACCGAGGCAGCTATTTTGTGCGATTTGCCCTCTCCCGAACGCTACAGCCCAATTCATGGCCCAAGGTACGCATTCATGCGAACGAAAATTTAACTAAAGTTACACAACATAGTGACATTTTTTTACATTATGATCTCGAATGTAAAGTCATCACAGAAATGCACGAGGATGAAAAAAAGTCCACCTTGGCTCATTGGCGTTGCGCGGCATCATCACGTCAAACCTGTGCGTGGGTTCACCCTCATCGAGATGATGGTAGTGGTGGCCTTACTGGGCATCCTGGCAGGAATTGCAGTGCCGTCGTTTCAATCGACCATTGCCAACTACCGGCTTTCCAGTTCCGCATCGGAACTCCAGAGCTTGATCGCGGCCGCGAAGTCCGAGGCCATCAGCCACCGGCAGACGGTACCGCTGACCAAGGTCGGCTCCAAATGGAGTTTCAGTGGCAGCACCGTTTCGCGGGAATGGACGATGGCAGGCAGCCTCACTGCCACCCCTGCATCGGTCACGCTGCAATTTGCCCCCAATGGCACTGCATCCTCCACACTCAATATTCATCTGCAGTCCTCCAACGCAACCAAGGAGTACTGTCTGAGCGTGCTGCCTTCCGGGCTGATTCGCCTCAAGGTCAAGGGAGACTCCTCATGCTGAATGCCCAGCAACCGTTGCCCCGAAGGCAGCAGGCGGGCTTCAGCCTGCTGGAGGTCCTGGTTGCCGTGCTGCTGGTCAGCATCGGTCTGCTGGGCGCTGCAGCGCTGTTTGGCAAAGGCATTGCCTACTCGCGCGACACCTACGAGCAGCAATCGGCCGCCATGCTCGCCAATGAACTTCTGGAAATCATGCGCTCGGATGCCAGCAGCATTCTGGATGTCAGCGGCACGCCGAAATCCGGTTCTGGCTATTTCAAGGCCGCCGGACAGGACTTCCCCACATTGGGCAGTTCCGGGTGCGCGCCCTTGCCGGATTCCGCACAGGAAAGGCTGGCCTGCTGGGCAAGAGTCAGGGTGGCCCAGACTTTGCCGGCGGCGACCGAAGACGCAGTCCTGAAGCAATATGCAATCACGGCAGATGCCAATGGAATCGTCACTGTGCGCGTGGCCTGGCCCGTCAAGGCAGGCGAATGTCTGGATGGCAAGAAAACTGAGGATTCAGGAAGTGATGTCTGTACATTCGAACTCCGCTCGATGCTCTGAGTCGCACGGTCAGCGCGGCATCTCGCTGGTGGAACTGATGGTTTCGATGGCCATCGGCCTCTTCATCATTCTGGCTGTCACTCAGATCTTCATCAATACTGGCGGACACTATCGATTCCGTCAGGGCCAGAGTGAGAACCTGATCACCGGCCGCTATACCCTGGAGATGCTGGAAGCCCAAATGGCCAAGGCCGGCTATCGGCGTGACCCATCGCAGGACACGGCAGAAGCCTTTCCTGCCGCCGCGGGTTATGCCAATGGCTGCGCGTTTGATGTTCGGGAAGCCATCGCCACAGCGGATCATGGGCTGTGCATCCGCTATCAGCCATACGACGCCCAGGAGGTGGATTTCGCGGGCAAGTACTACAACGGCGGCAGCATGGCACCATCGGCATTGGGTGCCTACACCGCGGCAGACCCAAGCACGGTCATGTTCGTGGAGCGCTACTACGTGGACGAAGCAACCCAGGAGCTTCGCTGGGTCCCAAAGAACGTCGCGCTCGCTTCCGGCACTGTGCTGGCCGACGGCGTCCGCAGCATCCACTTCGAATTTGGTGTAGGTCCGGCCTCGGACTCTGAAGCGCAGCGCAGCATTCAGGAATTCACCACTGCACCCGAAGCAAACGAGTCCATCCGCGCATTGCGCTACACAGTCCTGCTGGAGAGCCCTACCGGGCGTGTGAGCGTCGGCATGGAGTCGTCGGCATGTGACCAATGGACCGAGGCCGGAGGCGACGAAGAACTATGCAGCGACAACAGCGCAGGAAAACTGCTCCAACTGGCCAGCGGTGCGGTAATGCTGAGGAATCTGATGCCATGACCCCTCCCCTTCACCCGCATACCGTGCTGCCAGTGACGCTTCGACTTCCCCCCCACAACCAACGGGGTTCAACCTTGATCGTCGCCCTCATCATGCTGCTACTGGTTCTGATGATGGGCATCACCGGCATGCGCGCTCTGACCATGGATGCCCGCATGACCGCCAACGCCCTGGAACAACAACGCCTGTTCGAAGCGGCTGACGGTGCACTGCGACATTCAGAGCGCACCTTGGCCCTCTACAGCCAGCCATTGTCCATATGCGGCACAAACGAGAATGTGTATACCAAGGCTGGCGAAGGGGCAACGCAGACGCTGCCCTGCTATATCAGCGATGCCTTGACCGACCCGGACGGAATGCAGGTGGGCTTCAAAAGCCATGCCGCGCAGATCCATGAGGTAACAGGATTCAATAGAAAGACCGCGTGGTATCCAAGGTACATCAAGACCTCTTGTCCCAAAGGGGCCAGTGCCACTTCGGCGATCAATATTTCCACGACCGGCTGTACGGATTATTACGAAATGAATGCCGTCAGCACATCGGCATCGGATTACAACGGTGTCGATCAATGCAACGGCGACAGTCTGTGCGTGCGCTCTGTCATGAATCTTTTTATCAAGTAACAAAAATCAGCAGGTGGAGATCATGTCCAACAATCAAAAGAAAAACCGCATTCTTACTTGCTGTTTTCAACCCGTCATTGCCGTAGGGAAGATGTTTGCCGCAGGCTTGATGGGCTCCATCGCTCTCGGTTCTGTACACGCTGCCACAACAGACAGTGCGCTGGCACAAACACCGCTGTTTATCAATGAGAGCTTCCCTCCCTTGAACATGCTGGTGCTGGGACGCGACCACAAACTCTATTATGAGGCGTACAACGACGCCTCCGATCTGGATGGCGATGGTGTTCTGGATGTCGGTTACAAACCAGATCAGATTGACTATTACGGCTACTTCAACAACAACGTTTGCTACACTTACACCACTGCAGGCGAGTTTTACCCTAATTCCGCGGCTGGTGGTACTAACAAGAAACAATGCTCCGATGCGTGGAGCGGTGATTTCTTGAACTATCTCGCCACTTCTCGCATGGACGCCATCCGAAGGGTTCTGTACGGAGGCTACCGCTTCACTGATTCAACGAGCAAGACCGTTCTCCAGGCTGCCTATATTCCACGTGATGCCCATACTTGGGGCAAGGAATATGACCCTCTTCGTGACGATTACGACATCAGCAAATACGCGCCTTTGCCAAAACCAAACTCCGGTTCCCGCCACCTTTTCGCAGTAACCACACTGCAGCAAGATGGCATACCGGTATTGAGAGTCCTCAATGACACCAGCCGCTGGCGCATCTGGGACTGGGTCTCCAAGGAAGCTCCAGTGGGACAGGACAGCTGCATGGGAGGGAACTCCTGCGTGGATACCAGCAACAACACGTCATGGAGTGCGGTTCCCAATACGATTCTGAAGGATCTTGTAATAACGACATGGAAAAAAGGCTCCAACCAACATGCCTATAACACGTCGGAGATGAACAACCTTTTTTCAAACATTCCCAATAAATCCCAATGCGGAAGCTCTTCAACGCTGCTCAGCAGCATCAAAACGAATACGGCGAGTGACAACAACCCCTTCTCCGGAAGCAATGGTTGCACACAGGAAAATTACATCACGAAGATCACTGGAAAGATATACATTGCAGACGCCGGCACCTACCGTTTCGGAGTCGATGGGGATGATTCGGTTGATGTGACCATCAACGGCACCACCATTGGACGGTATGGATATAACAGCTCCAATACATCACAGCTCGATACCAATTCCAAGAGCATCAACTTCAGCCAATCCGGCTGGTACGACGTCACTTTCCGTCATATCGAAGAAACCGGTGGAGACAGCTGGGGCCTCTACTGGAAACTGACTACCCGCGAAAGCAAAATCGTCAACCACAACCTGCGGGTTGTTGCGTGTCCCGCAAACACTGAGGAGTTGCGCGAGGACACATGCAAAAAATATCCCAATGACGGCAATGCCATCTACAAGCCAACGGGTCTGCTGCACGATTTTGGCGAAAATGAAAAAATGTACTTTGGTCTGCTTACCGGCTCTTACTCGAAGAATATTGCCGGTGGTGCGCTACGCCGCAATATGGACAGCTTCAAAAATGAAGTGGATCCAGTCACTGGCATCTACAAGACAAACGTGGATGGCATTGTTGCCAACATCGACCGTCTGAAGATCATCGACTACAGTTACTCCAGCAACGAATACTCTTCCAGCTGCACCTACAGTTCCAACACCATGGGCCCCATCAGCCGTTCCGGCTATAACGCGTCCAACTGCACGATGTGGGGCAACCCGGTTGCTGAAATGATGTTCGAGGCCGTGCGTTATTTTGCTGGCGCAGAAAAGGCCAATACCCAGTACGGTGATGGAAGCAAGGATCGCCAAATCAATTTGGCGCACCCCGACTGGAAATCTCCGTACGAACCATTGAGCGATGGCGGCGGCGGCTACCAATACTGCGCGCGACCAGTGATGACCGTCATCAGCGACATCAACCCATCTTATGACTACAAATTACCTGGCAGCGAGTTCGTGCGCTCTGACGAAAAAGTGAGTGCTGAGGCAGCCCGCTTGACGGCATTCAATGTCTCAACGGAAACCCGAGCCATCGGAGGGGCCGAAGGCATCACAGGCAGGGACTATTTCATCGGACAATCAACACAAAGCAATGCCGACAGCCTGCCAACCGTCAAGAAAATCGATGACCTTTCCAATGCCCGCGGCCTCTCTCCTGAAGAGCCCAGCAAGCAGGGCACCTACTTCTCCGCTGGAGTCGCCCGCTTCGCCGCCAACAACAAAATCGCTGGCAATGAAGAAGGCCTCAATCCGATCATGACCTATGCGGTGGCTATCGCATCGCCACTGCCTCAAATCCGCTTTCCGGTCGAGAATGGCAACTATGTCACCATTTCCCCATTCGCGAAATCGGTTGGTGGAGGCTATGGCATCAGTTCGACCTCGGAATTCCAGCCCACCAATCAGATCGTGGATTACTACGTCTCGGCGATGGCCAATACCGGCAATGCCGATGCCGATCCAAGCATCAATGAAGGCCGCCCCTATGCGCAGTTCCGTATCAATTACGAAGACGTGGAACAAGGAGCCGACCATGACATGGACGCCATTGTGCTCTATACGATCTGGCTTGATGCGGACAAAAAGGTGCGCATCAAGCTCACCTCCGAGTATGCGGCCGGCGGCATCATCCAGCACATGGGATACGTGATATCAGGGACAACAGCCGATGGTGTTTATCTCGAAGTGCGCGATGTCGACACGGCGGAGGGCAGCGACGTTGCCTACAAGCTCAACACACCACCTGGCAGACCATCTGGCTGGTGCACCAGCACCGGAAGCACCGGCTGCAGGCCCTTGCCGCTCGAAACCGAACGCGCCTTCACACCGTCCACAGGAAACAGCGGTGCCGGATTTCTGAAGGATCCGCTCTGGTACGCCGCAAAATACGGCATGCCCGATCGTGACCCGGCATCGGTGGTTGGAGACCCTGACAACTACTTCCTGGTAACCAACGCTACGACGCTCAAGGACCAGCTCACCAAGGCATTCAACGACATCGTGCAAAGAACGTCGTCGGTAACTGCCGTCTCGGTGGACGTACCGCGCGCCACCGTGCTCTCCGACACGACCTACGTGTACCGCACCGACTTCAAGGCTGAAGGGTGGTCTGGTGACTTCCTCAAGGAAAAGCAGGAATACGTCACGGCAGAAGGCAGCACAAGCGCCACGCTGACGCGCACATCCATCTGGAGTGCCGCGCAAAAGCTGGCGGCCAAAGGCGCCGACAACCGAGCCATCTACTTTGCAGGCCGTACCGCAGCCGGTGCCTCGACCCTCGCGCCATTCAATTGGTCCACCATCAATTCCAGTGCCTATGCCAGCTATCGGAACATTCTGAATGTCGACGGTCAGGGCAGCGAACGTGTGGCCTTTTTACGCGGCAAGTCGAGTTCCCTGCGCGAGCGTCGCAAACTCGACAACGGCAAGGAGAACGTGCTGGGTGACATCGTCAACTCATCCCCGCTTCGCATCAAGGGGCCAGCCTATCAGACGGCTGGTGCCAACAAGCTCGATGGCACCGACAAGTACGGAACCTATGCCGCCACACTGGCCAGTCGTGACGAGGTGATCTACATCGGCGCCAATGACGGCATGCTGCATGCATTCAGGGCCAGCGACGGCGAGGAGCTGTTTGCATTCATCCCATCGACACTGATGTCCAAGCTGAATGTCCTCAGCGCTGCCGACTATGGCGAGCCCGAAGGAACGCCTCACCGTTACTATGTCGACGGCACTCCCGTCAGCACCGATGTGTATTTCAACGACCAATGGCACAAAGTACTGATTGGCAGCCTGGGGGCCGGCGGTCGCCAAATCTTTGCGCTGGATATCACCAATCCCGCTGACCCCCAGCTGCTCTGGGAATTCGGCGAGGACAATGACAGCGATATGGGTTACAGCCTGCCAGAGCCGACCATTGCACGCCTCAACGATCCGGAAGGCGGCAAAGGCAAATGGGTCGTGTTGCTGCCAAATGGCTACCAAGGCGGCAACAGCAGTACCGGCAAGGCATCGCTTTTCGTGTTGGACATTCAGAACGGCAGCGTGCTGCACAAGTTCACGATGAATGGCGCAAACAGCGGTGAATCGCTGGACGTCATTGGCAATGGGCTCTCCAGCCTGACGGCGGTAGACCTGAATGGCGACGCCAAGGTCGACATGGCCTACGCCGGCGACTTGCTCGGCAATGTCTGGCGTTTCGATCTGCGCAGCGCCACAACGTCGCAATGGTCGGTCCAGCGTTTTTTCACCGCCCGCGATACCGATGGGCATCGCCAGCCCATCACCGCTGCACCCACAGTCCTGAGTCATTCAACCGGTGTTGGCGATCTGGTCGTTGTCGCCACCGGCCGCTTCCTCACCGACAACGACAAGCGCGAGACCCAGGCGCAAAGCATCTACGGCGTGTGGGACCAATTCGCAACGGCCAACGCCGCGGACACCAATGCCAACAATGTGCCAACGGCAGACAAAGGCCGCTCTGCTCTGCAGATTCAGACATTCGAGCAGTTCAGTTCGCAGGATGGCGCCTTCAAGCTAAGCAAGAACAATGTGGAGTGGCGTGACTCTGACGGCACCCCGCAAAAATGGGGCTGGTATGCCGATTTTCCCCGCGACGGCGAGCGCCAGATCTACAGCATGATTCTGTATGGCAAGAGCCTGGTGTTCACCACGCTGTTGCCGCGTGAGAATCCTTGTGAAGCCGGCCTCTCCGGAACGACGTATGGCATTGACCCATTAACCGGTGGTGCAACGACCTATCCGGTGTTCGATGTCAATGGCGATGGTGTGATCGACGACCAGGATCTGATCGATGGATATGTCGTCAGTGGCCTTGACACTGCTGGTGGAAAGACACCCATTGCCGACGGCCGCGTATGGACACCGGATGGGGACAATCGCCGTGTGGCATCCGGCGTCCAGTCGGGACGCCAGAACTGGAGGGTTCTGCCCCCACAGAACTGAGTCAGTGTTTTCGGGGAATGGATCGGCATGCTGGCTGCCGCCCGCATGTCGATCACCGGAGCTTGTGTACAACAGCTGTACACGTCGGCATTGCCCGTGACGTCACCCATACTCCGCCAATGCCCATGAGTGGGGCTGCTTGTTCACTCTTTCATGGATGTCAGAAATGCCCTCGTTCCAACGCTTCTTCCCGCATCATCGCAATCGGCAAATCGGCTTTACGCTGATCGAGCTGATGATTACGGTTGCCATCGTCGGCATCCTTGCCGCGATCGCATACCCCAACTATCAGGAATACGTCTATCGCTCACGCCGGGTTGAAGGCCAGTCTCTGTTGCATGACGCCGCAGCCCGGCAGGAACGCTTTCGCGCACAGAATGGTGTCTATGCGACAGACTTGAGCAAGCTGAACATGCCGCTCACGAGCGAAAATGGGTACTACACGCTCTCCGACGACAGCGGAACCAGCACCAATTACAAGTTGAAAGCCACGCGCGCCGGCGCACAGGCGGGCGACAAGAAATGCGGTGACTTCACGCTCGATGCCAGTGGCGTCAAAGGGATGGCTGGCGGCACGCGCAGCGCTTCCGATTGCTGGCGTTGACCAGTCCGTCTGCTCACTGGCTGCCGGGCCTCGCTCCGGGAGGTCCGGCCCACATGAGCCTTCGACAATCGCACGAGCCTCAGTACCTTGTATACCAGCAACGCTTATGCACATTGACCGCAAAGCAACCTGAGCAGCATGTCACCAACGTCGTTTAGCATGTCCGAATACTGGCAGGGCAATCTGGCAGCACGCCCATTGCGGCATGGTTCTTGCTGGCTATTGTCCTGTCGTGTGACTCATTCATTGGCACGGTTGCCGTAGTCGTCGTCTTGACGAGCCTCGTTCTTTCCCGGCGCTTATGGATGAGTCCCCTAAGAGTCCTGGTCTCCGCTGCCTGCGGCGCCAGAAACAGCAGCCCACAGAAAGGACGGTTTTGTTTTTCAAAGACAAGCACATTCGAGCAGCCATCTTCGACATGGACGGCACCATGTTCGACACCGAGCGCCTGCGCTTCAGCACGCTGCGCAAGGCATCCCTTCAACTCTTCGGCCAGAGCATCAGCGACGAGGTGCTGTATGGCTCACTCGGTCTGAGCGCCAAGAAGGCCCAGGAACTGGCGCAGCAGCATTTCGGTCCCCGTTACCCCTATCAGGCGATTCGTCGGCGCGCTGACGAACTGGAACTGGCCTACGTGCGCAAGTACGGCGTTCCGGTCAAGAAAGGGCTCTACGACGTGCTCGAGCGCCTCAAGCGCAACGGCGTTTTGCTGGCACTGGCAACATCCACCCGGCGCGCGATTGCCGAGGAATACCTGCTCAGCGCGAAGGTGCTCAAGTACTTCGATGCGACGGTCTGTGGCGACGAGGTCATCCACGGCAAGCCAGCCCCCGAGATCTTCCTGACCGCTGCCAGCGAAATCAACTGCGCGCCCGAGGAGTGCCTGATCCTGGAGGATTCGGCCAATGGCCTCAAGGCTGCCGTGGCTGCAGGCGGGCTGCCGATCTATCTGCTCGACATCAAGCATCCCCCTGCGGCCATTCGCAAGAAGGCTTTTGCCGGCTACGACAGCATGCTTGGCTTTCTGCAGGATCTGCAGCAGGTCACCCCCCACCTGCCCTTGCCTCGGCTGAGCGACGCCTTCCCCCCCACGCAGAACCACAGCATTGCCGGCATCCATGGCTTCGGCGCCATCGGCGGCGGCTACCTCAGCCAGATCTTCTCCCACTGGGATGGCTATGCGCGGCCGCGCAAGATCATCGGCGTGACCGGCAATGCGCTTTACCGCGGCATCATCAACCACTTCGGCAAATACCGGGTGCGCTACCCGGACGTGGCCTTCGACCAGTCGATCGAGAACGTGGAGATCGTCGATTCGGGCGATGAAGCGGCCATCTGCCAGATGTATGTCGATGCGGAGATCATCGGCATCTGCCTGCCGGAGACAGCCATCCGCTCGCAGGCGCCGCTGATCGGCCGCGCTCTGGCGCAACGCCAGCGCGACAAGCCCCGCCGGCTGGCGGTGCTGGTGCTGATCAACAAGGTCGGTGGAGCGGATTTCGTGCGCAAAGCCGTCGCCGAAGCGCTTGCGGAGCAGCTCGGCGCATCCTCGGCAGGGGCCGTGCTCAAGGAGGTGGACTTCGTCGAGACCGTGGTCAACCGCATCGTCACCAAGATCCCGCGCGAGACCGTGTTCAAGCTGATCCGCGCGAGCCTCGGCAATTTCGAGCGCAGCGCGGGTGCGCAAACCATCGACCTCGGCCCGCCGGTGCGGCAACTGCTGGGCCAGAAGGCGGCCACCACCGAGACCGCTCTGCCCCAGCTCTACGAAAAGATGAGCCGCCTCTCGAACCTGACGACTGCCATCAACCAGGTCAATGTCGCGCTGTTCCACAGCGGGCCTGACATGCCGCTCTATGTGCAAAAGGGGCCGGACATCCTGGGACGGCTGTGCCAGCTCAAGGTGGTCGACGACATCGCGCAGATCCAGACCATCAAGAACAAGCTGCTCAACGGCACCCATGTCATCCTGGCCTGGTATGCGAGCCTGCTGGGATATGAAACCATCGCCCAGGGCATGGGGGACGAGCGCGTCGCCACGCTGGTGCGCCGGTTGGTCAACCAGGAGATCAAGCCCGCCATCGTGCGGGAATCCCCTGAGCTGGCCGAACACGTCAACAGCTTCATGAACAATTTCCTGCAGCGCTGCCGTTCCTCGTTCAAGGATCCCTGCCGGCGGGTCGGGCGCGATCCGCTGCGCAAGCTCCAGCAGGGCGAGCGCATCATGGGCAGCATCGCGCTGGCCGAGCGGCATGGCATCGCCACACCCATGCTGGAATATGGCGTGGCTTTGGGCCTGCTTTATGCCATTCGCCGCGCCGCTCCATCGGACAAGGAGAGCCAGCAGATCAAGGCCCGCTACGAGGCGGGCGAGTCGGTTGCGCGACTGCTGTGCTGGCAGGGCAGCTACCACGGTAAGCCCTACCGGGGCCTGTCGCCGGAGCGTGACATGGCACTGATCCGGCGCATCTCCAGGCACTTCGGCAAGCTGCTGCAGGCCGATTCACCCCACTGGAGCTGGCCGCTGCGGCGCAGCTGACAACCTGCCCGCCGGCCCGGCCATCAACCATCGCCTGCGGGCAAGGCGGAGCAGGTGGATTACATCAAGCGGACCGCCTGCTCCTCTTTCCGCTCTCAGCCATCACGCGAGCCCAGCAGCGCTACCAGCGCCTGCCGGGCCTGTTCGCAATATTCGTCCACCGGTTGCCATTCCGGCGGCAATGCCGGCACCGGCGCCATCGGCCCGCCCGCGTGCGCCTGTGGCAGGCTGGGCAATCGCGCGCTGGGGTCAAGCACGATCACATCCGCGTCCTTCGCCAGGCCGGCCAGGGCCTGCACCAGCCATTCACAGCGCTGGCGCAATGTCTCGGGCATGGCCCCGCTCTGGTGTCCGAGCGTGCGCACCAAACTCTCACCAAGCAGCAGCGTGGCGGCATAAAGCCGCACGGCATGCCGGTCGTAGCGACGTGTCACCGCCGTCACGCGAACGGCATCCAGTCGCCCACGCAGCGACCATTTGACCGCCGACTGCCCTTGCGCCACCGCGGTCTGCAATGCCGCCAGCCCTTCATGCGCGCGGGTGATTGCGCCCAGTGCTCGCTCGGCCTCGGTGGCCCGGCCGCCCGCCACCGCCTGCAATGCATGCTGCAAACCATCGCCCAACTGCCCGAGAAACCGTCCCGCCGCCCGGGACATGTCCCTGAGCGGATCCGATGTGAACAACACCTGGCTGAAGAACACCCCGACCACCGCACCGGTGAACACGTCCAGCAGGCGCACCTCGCCAGCCACCGCCGGGCCCATTGCCAGCACCAGCAGCACGGAGATGCCCGACTGGATCGGCACCACCGGTGCGGGCCCGAACAGGCAGCCCAGCAGCAAGGCCACGAACACCATCAGCCCCAGCCTCAGCATTGGGTGATGCTCCGGCAACTGCCAGGCCAGCTCCCCCACCAGAATGCCCACCGTGCAGCCCAGCAGCAGGCTCCAGGTCTGTTTGAGGTGGCTGGGCACGCCCGGCGCCAGGCAGACCACGGCCGTGACGGCAGCAAAGGTGGGCCGCGCATGGCCCCACAGCAAGGCCGCGAACTGCCAGGCGATCACCGCGGCCAATGCGCAGCCAACGGCGTCGCGCAAGGCCAGTCGCACCCGCTGCTGCCAGGTGGGCAGCCACTTGCGGAATCGGAGCTTGGAAATGGACGGAATGGACTGGAATCGCATCCCCGAACGATAGCCGAAAGAAGCCCCGCCGAAAGACTCCGAGGATGCATCATCAACGCCATCGGCCAGTCAATCCAGCGCCGGCCGGCCGCATTGACACCTTTGACCTACAGGCCTGCGCACGCAATGGCGCAATACTGGAGCCATGCAGCAACCGGCTTGGCAGTTGCCAGCATTCTTGAAAGGAAAGGAATCATCATGAGCATCCCCCTCCATACCCTCAACGACGGCACCACCGTGCCGGCAATCGGCTTTGGCACCTACACTCTCAACGGCGCGGCAGGCGTCGAGACCATCATCCGAGCCATCCACAACGGCTATCGGCTGATCGACTCGGCGTTCAATTACGAGAACGAAGGCGCGGTAGGCCGGGCCGTGCGCTCCTGCGGCGTGCCGCGCGAGCAATTGCGCGTCGCCTCCAAGCTGCCGGGCCGCCACCAGCGTCACGGCGAGGCCATTGCCACCATCGAAGAGTCGCTCTACCGCACCGGGCTGGACTATTTCGACCTGTACCTGATTCACTGGCCCAACCCCAAGCAGGGCCTGTACGTCGAGGCCTGGCGCGCCCTGATCGAGGCACGCCAGCGCGGGCTGGTGCGCTCCATCGGCGTGTGCAACTTCCTGCCCGAGCACCTGGACCGCCTGATCGCCGAAACCGGCGTCGCACCCAGCCTCAACCAGATCGAGCTGCACCCGCACTTCCCGCAGCTCGAACAGCAGCAGGCCGACCGGCAGCGCGGCATCCTGACCCAGGCCTGGAGCCCGCTGGGCCGTGCCAGCAGCGTGCTGCAGGAGCCGCTGCTGGTGCAGATCGCGGCGCGCATCAGCCGCAGCGTGGGGCAGGTCATCCTGCGCTGGGAAGTACAGCAAGGCGTGCTGCCCATCCCCAAAGCCAACTCTGACCAGCGCCAGCGCGACAACCTGGCGGTGTTCGATTTCACGCTGAGCGATGAGGACATGGCCGCCATCGCCGGACTGGCCCGCACCGATGGCCGCATCAACGATCAGGATCCGGCGGTGTACGAGGAATTCTGAGTAACCGTCTTGAAAGTCAAGAGCGGTGAAGCGAAATGTCCCGGGACATACCGGAACGGACCAAGGCGTTGAGGGTGGTCAGCAGCTTGCGCATGCAAGCGACCAAGGCGGCCTTGGAGAACTTGCCAGCAACATCCTCGTTACGCGCAAGTGGTGCGGCGGAAGCCAGGCGCGATAAGCCAGAAAGCTCGGCATCTCGCAACCCACCATGGTTCGCGTCGGGCGCGGCGCCCCCTCCGTGGCCTTGGCCTCCTATGTGATGTGATGTGATGTGCATGTGGCGCATCGGCCAGGCATCGGGCCTCAAGCTCACGCCGCTCTCCGCTCCATGACCTTGCCGCGCACGACCTGCCATGCGACCTCGGCCCATGCCCATGGATTGATGCGCTGGCCAGCATGAGTACAGCGCTCGAAGAGGCCCAGGCTCCCTTCCCCCCCGCGACCGAACAGCTGCTGCAGCCGGGTGATATCCCGCTGGGTGGCGGCACGCCCCGAGGCGCTGCTGCAAACCGCCGAAGGGCCGTGCATCATCAAATCCAGCGAACTCGATGACCCTGTGCACACGTCACTGATCGAGCGCCCATGCAGCTCGCTGGCCACGCGCCTTTCCGCCATAAACCCCATGGCCGCGGCCGGCATGGGTGCGTCCTACAATCTTTCGCTTGCCCTTGCCTGCACCGCCCCCATATGAGTCGGTAGCGCCGGGAACCTTCCAGGCCTCCACTGCCGCGCCCAGCCAAAAAAACCTTCCATGAACGCCCCCGACTCCAAAGCCCCGCTCGTCCCTGTCGTCCCTACAGCCACTGCCACGGCTCCAGCCGATGGCGGGCAGGACGGCATCATCCGCATCCGCGGTGCGCGCCAGCACAACCTGAAGAACCTCGATGTGGACATCCGCACCGGCGAGTTGACGGTGGTCACCGGTCCGAGCGGCAGCGGCAAATCGTCGCTGGTGTTCGACACGCTCTATGCCGAGGGCCAGCGTCGCTATGTCGAGACCTTCTCGGCCTATGCGCGCCAGTTCCTTGACCGCATGGACAAGCCGGCGGTGGACAAGGTCGAGGGCGTGCCGCCCGCCATTGCCATCGACCAGACCAATCCGGTGCGCAACTCGCGCTCCACAGTCGGCACCATGACGGAACTCAACGACCACCTGAAGCTGCTGTTCGCCCGCACCGCGCAGCTGTTCGACAAGGAAAACGCCCTGCCCGTGCAGCACGACACGCCGCAAAGCGTGCATGCCGCGCTGCAGGCGCGCTTTGGCGTTGGTGAAGGCCAGAGCGACCCACGCCTGGTCATCACCTTCGCGGTGGAACTGCCCGCCAACACCAGCGACGAGCAGATGCAACAATGGCTCTCCTCCAGCGGCTTCACCAAAGTGCAGGCCGAGCGGCTGATCGATGCTCCCGCCGCCGCGAGCGGAAAAACAGCCAAGGCAGGCAAGACCGCCAAAAGCACCAGGGCACAGAGTGCCCCCGAGCAACGCAAGCTGCTCGACGTGGTGGCCGACCGCTTCCGCCTCGGCCGCGCCGAGTCGGCGCGGGTGATCGAGGCGCTGGAAGTCGCTTTCAAGCGCGGCAACGGGCGCCTGTCGGTCTATGTGCTTGACGACGAAGGGCAAACTGCCGAGGTGCTGTCCTTCTCGCAAGGCTTGCACAGCCCGGGCAGCGACATCCGCTACCACGAGCCAACGCCTTCGATGTTCTCGTTCAACTCGCCCGCTGGCGCCTGCGAGGCCTGCCGCGGCTTCGGCCGCGTGATCGGCGTGGACTGGGGCCTGGTGGTCCCCGACGAGAAGCTGACGCTGCGCCAGGGTGCCATCAAGCCGATCCAGACCCCCGCCTGGCGCGAGGCGCAGGACGACCTGCTGCGCCATGCCGAGACCCACGGCATTCCGCGCGACACCCCCTGGAGCCGCCTGACACAGGCCCAAAAGGACTGGGTGATCGATGGCGAACCCGGCTACAAGGGCAACTGGAACCGCCAGTGGTACGGCATTGCGCGCTTCTTCCAGTACCTGGAGAGCAAGGCGTACAAGATGCACATCCGCGTGCTGCTCTCCAAGTACCGCAGCTACACCACCTGCCCCACTTGCGGCGGCGCGCGCCTGCAGACCGAGAGCCTGCTCTGGCGCATCGGCAGCAAGGCCGCTGCCGATGCGGTGCTGCCGCCCGAGCAGCGCTTTCGCCCGCATGGCGTGGGCTGGACGCAAACTCAGCTCGAAGCCCTGCCGGGCCTGTGCCTGCACGACCTGATGCGCCTGCCGCTCTCGCGCCTGGCGCAGTTCATGGACCTGCTGCAGCCACCCGCGGCCGATGATGACGCCGAGGCGCAGGCCACGCGCATGCTGCTGGATGAAATACGCACCCGGCTGCGCTTTCTGGGCGAAGTCGGCATCGGCTACCTGACGCTGGACCGGCAAAGCCGCACGCTATCGGGTGGCGAGGTCCAGCGCATCAACCTCACCACGGCGCTGGGTACTTCCCTCGTCAACACCTTGTTCGTGCTGGACGAGCCCAGCATCGGCCTGCATCCGCGCGACATGCAGCGCATCAACCAGGCCATGCTGCGCCTGCGCGATGCCGGCAACACGCTGGTGGTGGTGGAACACGACCCCGCCGTGATGCTGGCGGCCGACCGCATCATCGACATGGGCCCGCGCCCGGGAGCCGGCGGCGGCCAGATCGTCTTCGACGGCACGCCCGCCGCGCTGCGCCGCGCGCATACCCTCACCGGCGACTACCTGGGCGGGCGCAAGCACATCACCAACCTGGCCCACCGCGATGTCAAGGCCAACACCCCGCGCCTGCTGCTGCAGGGTGCCAGCGCCAACAACCTGCGGGACATCGACGTGGAGTTTCCGCTCGAGCGGCTGGTGGTCGTCACCGGCGTCTCGGGCTCGGGCAAGTCCACGCTGATCCAGGACGTGCTGGCGCCGGCGCTGATGCGCCAGCTCGGCAAGGCCACCGAGGCACCCGGTGCCTATCGCGCCCTGCTGGGCACCGAGCAGATCGCCGATGCGGTGTTCGTCGACCAATCCCCCATCGGCAAGACGGCGCGCTCCAACCCCGCCAGTTACGTGGGCGCGTGGGATGCCATCCGCACCCTGTTCGCACAGGCGCCATTGGCGCAGCAACGCGGCTACACCGGCGCCAAGTTCAGCTTCAACAGCGGCGACGGGCGCTGCCCGGTATGCGGCGGCAGCGGCTTCGAGCACGTGGAGATGCAGTTCCTCTCCGATGTGTACCTGCGCTGCCCCGAATGCAATGGCAGCCGCTACCGGCCGGAAATCCTGGAAGTGCGCATCGAGCGCCAGGGCCAGTCCTTCAACGTGGCCGACGTGCTGGACCTCACCGCCTTACAGGCCCTGCAGATCTTTGCGCAGGACCGCGAGGTCGTCCGCAGCCTGCAGCCGATTGCCGACGTGGGCCTGGAATACCTGCGCCTGGGCCAGCCCGTGCCCACGCTCTCCGGCGGCGAAGCGCAGCGCCTCAAGCTTGCCGGCTTCCTCGCCGAGGCAGCCAAGAACGCCAGCAAGAGCCGCCAGACGCTGGCGCGCAAGGGCACGCTGTTCCTGTTCGACGAACCCACCACCGGCCTGCATTTCGACGACATCGCCAAGTTGATGCGGGCGATGCGCAAGTTGCTCGATGCCGGCCATTCGCTGATCGTCATCGAGCACAACCTGGACGTGATGCGCGCGGCCGACTGGCTCATCGACCTCGGCCCCGATGCCGGTGATGCCGGCGGCGCCATCGTCGTGCAGGGCTCGCCGGAACAGGTGGCAGGGCACGAGACGTCCTACACCGCGCAGGCCTTGCGCGACTATGCCGCCACCATGAACCCGGCCCGCACCGCCATCGAGCTGGAGCAGGAACTGGTGGAAGTGCGCGAAGTCATCGCCGAGTACCAGCGCCCGGCCAGTCCGCCGCCGCAGGAAATCGCCATCGTCCACGCGCGCGAGCACAACCTGAAGAACCTCAGCGTCAACATCCCGCGCGGGCAGTTCAACGTCATCACCGGCGTCTCGGGCTCGGGCAAATCCACGCTGGCCTTCGACATCCTGTTTTCCGAAGGCCAGCGGCGCTACCTCGAATCGCTCAACGCCTATGCACGCAGCATCGTGCAGCCGGCCAGCCGACCGGATGTGGATGCCGTGCACGGCATTCCACCCACCGTGGCCATCGAGCAGCGCCTCTCGCGCGGCGGCCGCAAGAGCACCGTGGGCACCGCCACAGAGATCTGGCACTACCTGCGTCTGCTCTACGTCAAGCTCGGCGTACAGCACTGCGTGCACGACGATGCCGCCGTGCAGCCGCAGTCGCCCGACACCATCGTTGCCCACATCCTGCGCCACTACCGCGGTCAGCACGTCGGCCTGCTGGCGCCCCTGGTGACCGACCGCAAGGGCATTTACACCGAGATCGCCGAATGGGCCCGCCAGCGCGGCCACACGCACCTGCGCGTGGACGGCAGCTTCGTACCCACCAACCCCTTCCCAAAGCTGGACCGCTACAAGGAACACCGCATCGAGCTGCCCGTCTTCAGCCTGGACGTGCGGCCCGAGCACGAGGCGCTGCTGCGCGAGCAGGTCGCCAAGGCGCTGGAGCACGGCAAGGGCGTGCTCCAGGTCATCAGCGGCATGGATGGCCTCTCCGAGGCGCTGGAGGACGACCGGCCCACGCTGGGCATCGGCCGGGTGGAAACCTACTCCACGCTGCGCGCCTGCCCGGTCTGCCACACCTCCTACCCGGAGCTGGACCCGCGCCTCTTCTCCTACAACAGCAAGCACGGCTGGTGCCCGGACTGCGTGGGCACCGGCGTGGCCTTGACGCGCGAACAGCGCAAGGCACTGGACGACTCCGCCCCGCAGGATGACAACCGCGGCCGTGAACGCAGCTTCGAGGAGCCCGATGCCGAAGGCGTGGGCGATGCCGCCTGCCCCAGCTGCCAGGGCACGCGCCTCAACGCCACGGCCCGCGCCGTGCGCTTTCACGAGGTCGCCATCACCGAACTGGCGCGCCTGTCCGTCACCGACCTGCGCGCCTGGTTCGACGCACTGGCGCTAACAGGCCGCGAAGCCGAAGTGGCGCGCGACCTGATTCCCGAAATCCGCTCGCGCCTGCAGTTCCTCGAACAGGTTGGCCTGGGCTACCTGACGCTGGACCGTGGCGCCCCCACCCTCTCGGGCGGCGAGGCCCAGCGCATCCGACTGGCCGCGCAGCTCGGCAGCAACCTGCAGGGCGTGTGCTACGTGCTGGACGAACCCACCATCGGCCTGCACGCGCGCGACAACCAGATCCTGCTGGCCGCGCTGCACGACCTCGCCCACAAAGGCAACACGCTGGTCGTCGTCGAGCACGACGAGGACACCATCCGCCATGCCGACCACCTGATCGACGTCGGCCCCGGTGCCGGTGTGCGCGGCGGCACCATCGTCGCCGAAGGCAGGCCCGAAGAGGTTGCGCACAACCCGGACTCCATCACCGGCAAGTACCTGCGCCAGGCCATGCGCCACCCGTTCCAGCCGCGCCTGCCCGTCTCTCCCGGCATGCCCGCGCTCACCCTCAAGGGCGCTGCGCTGCACAATCTGCAGGGCGTCGATGCCTGGGTGCCGCTGGGCCGGCTGGTTGCCATCACCGGGGTCTCCGGCTCGGGCAAGTCCACGCTGGCACGCGACGTGCTGCTGGCCAACGTCGCGCGTGTCGTTGGCGAGCAATCCACCCGCGCCGGTCGCGAAGCGCTGGCGCAATCCGGCGTCGGCGCGCAACTGCAGCACCTCAAGGGCCTGCTCGGCACCGAACACATCGACCGCGTGCTGGAGGTCGACCAGACCCCCATCGGCAAGACCCCGCGCAGCTGCCCGGCCACCTACATCGGCTTCTGGGACACCGTGCGCAAACTGTTCGCCGACACGCTCGAAGCCAAGGCGCGCGGCTACAGCGCCAGCCGCTTCTCCTTCAACACCGGCGAAGGCCGCTGCCCCGCCTGTGAAGGCCAGGGCATGCGCACCATCGAGATGAGCTTTCTGCCCGACGTGAAAGTGCCCTGCGAGGTCTGCCACGGCGCGCGCTTCAACCCCGAGACGCTGTCGGTCACCTGGCGCGGCAAGAACATCGGCGAAGTGCTGACCATGGAGGTGGACGATGCGGTGGGCTTCTTCTCCAGCATGCCCACCATCGCCCACCCGCTGCAACTGCTCAAGGACGTGGGCCTGGGCTACCTGACGCTCGGCCAGCCCAGCCCCACGCTCTCGGGCGGCGAAGCCCAGCGCATCAAGCTGGTGACCGAACTCACCAAGGTGCGTGACGACGTGACCCGCCGCGGCAACAAGCAGCCGCACACGCTGTATGTGCTGGACGAACCTACTGTTGGTTTGCACATGGCGGATGTGGAAAAGCTCATCCATGTGCTACACCGACTGGTGAATGGCGGCCACAGCGTGATCGTCATCGAGCACGACCTGGATGTGATTGCCGAGGCCGACTGGATCATCGACCTCGGGCCGGAAGGCGGCAAGAACGGCGGCCGGATCGTGGCAGCAGGTACGCCAGAGGATGTGGTGACGAAGGGCACCTTCACGGGGCAGGCGATTGCGCCAGTGTTGAGCCGGTAGTGGCGACTCGAGGATGCCTTCCTTGGAACATGAACGAATGTGAACCACTCCCGTTGCGCGTGTGACCGGTGCCACGCGCATACAGCCTGCATTCGCAACCGCTGCCCCCCCTTGGTCCGCTTCATCCAGACAGGCAACTGCCCGGCATGGCAGGTCCGCAACCCCTTCATCATTTCAGATCTGCCGCCCCACCGGCTCCTCCAACTGCACTGCGCTGGCATGCGTGATCAGACAAGCCGCCTACACGGAAAAACTGCGTGCTTTTCACCGTCTCGCATGGTCGGCGCTGCGCCACAAGCCCTGGATAATGTGGCATGAACGAAACCACGAAAAATTCCACCCCGTTAGCGGATGCGGCCTCATTCACCCACCTGCAACTGGGCACCGCCATGCAAGCCAACTTGCAGCAATTGGGCTATACGCAGATGACGCCCATCCAGGCGGCCAGCCTGCCGCTGGCCTTGCAGGGCAAGGATGTGATCGCCCAGGCCAGCACCGGCAGCGGCAAGACGGCGGCATTTGGCCTGGCCTTGCTGGCACGGCTCAACCCGCGCTGGTTTGCGGTGCAGGCCCTGGTGCTGTGCCCAACGCGCGAGCTGGCCGACCAGGTGGCGACCGAAATCCGACGCCTGGCACGGTCGGAGGAAAACATCAAGGTCGTGACCGTCTATGGAGGCGTGCCCGCGCGCAACCAGATCGCTTCTCTTGAAAACGGCGCGCACATCATCGTCGGCACGCCCGGCCGGGTGATGGATTTGCTGGAGCGCGGCGCGATTGATCTGGCCGCGCTCAACACTTTGGTGCTGGATGAAGCCGACCGCATGCTGGACATGGGCTTCCATGACGACATCACCAAAGTCGCCAGCCAGTGCCCGGCCGAGCGGCAAACCCTGCTGTTTTCGGCCACGTACCCGGATGGCATTGTGGAACTGGCCGCGCGCTTCATGCGCCAGCCGCAAACCGTCAAGGTGGCGGCGCAGCACAGCGCGCACAAGATTGCGCAGCGCTGGTATGAGGTGAAGGAGAGCGAGCGCCTGCATGCCGTCTCGCAATTGCTGCTGCACTTCCGCCCCGACTCCTGCATCGCGTTTTGCAACACCAAGCAGCAATGCCGCGACTTGGTGGCGGTGCTGCAGGCGCAAGGCATCAGCGCCCTGGCCTTGTTCGGCGAGCTGGAGCAGCGCGAGCGCGACGAGGTGCTGGTGCAATTTGCCAACCGCAGTTGCAGCGTGCTGGTGGCCACCGACGTGGCTGCGCGCGGGCTGGACATTGCGAACCTGGAGGCGGTGATCAACGTGGACACCACGCCCGATGCCGAAGTGCACATCCACCGCATTGGCCGCACTGGCCGTGGCGATGCCGAAGGGCTGGCGCTCAGCCTCGCCAGCATGGACGAGATGGGCTCGGTCGGCCGCATCGAAGAGTTGCAAGGGCGCGAATCGGAATGGCACCCGTTGACGGATTTGAAGCCCGCGTCAAACGCGCCAATGGTCCCGGCCATGCGCACCATCCAGATCAGCGGCGGGCGCAAGGAGAAAATCCGCGCCGGTGACGTGCTGGGCGCGATGACGCGCGACTTTGGCTACGCCAAAGAACAAATCGGCAAGATCAGCGTGAACGACTTCTCCACCTACGTGGCCGTGGCGCGCGATATCGCCAGTCAGGCGGTCAGCAAGCTCAACAGCGGCCGCGTCAAGGGCAAAAGCGTCAAAGCGCGCTTGCTTTAGAACGCGCGCAGTTGGCCGAATCCTGCTTCTTTTCACGGAGGTTGCTGTTGCCGCACACACCCGGCAACCGATCGACTGATGCTCGCCTTTCAGGCAGCGCTGCGAGCAGCGCTGTGGGATAGGAAGGCGGATCGCGCGGCGCGCAGCCATTACACTGCCGGGTCGATCCATCGCACCCAAGGAGATTCCATGCCTCTCACCACCACCGCTTCCGGCCTGCAGTACGAAGACACCCAGGTCGGCACCGGCGCAGAAGCCCAGCCCGGCCAGCACGTGCATGTGCACTACACCGGCTGGCTGTTCAACGATGGCCAGCAAGGCGCCAAGTTCGATTCCAGCCGCGACCGTGGCCAGCCGTTTGCGTTTCCGCTCGGCGCCGGGCATGTGATCAAGGGCTGGGATGAAGGCGTGGCCGGCATGAAGATCGGTGGCCAGCGCACGCTGATCATCCCCGCCGAGCTGGGCTATGGCGCACGCGGTGCGGGCGGCGTGATTCCGCCCAACGCCACGCTCAAGTTCGACGTCGAGCTGCTGGACGCGCACTGACAGGAGACGCTGTCAAGAGACAAGGTCTGGCGATGCGCCCCCTTGTGGCGCATCTTTTCCCCGCCCCATTGCTTGATGCAATCTGCTCGCTATCGCCAGACCGGTGATCCGCATATGCGGCACCCAAGGTTGGCGCTTTGAGATTGCTGCGCAAGCTGACGCATGCGGCTACGTGGCAAGACCTTGAACACTGCCATCGCCCAATTCAACAAGGATCCATCGATCGCGGATGGACACGGCTGAACCTGCGCGCGCCCGTGCGGTGCGCGCTGCGTCAGTCCACCAGGCCCACGTACACGTTCTGCACGTCGTCATCGTTCTCGATCCCGGCCAGGAAGTCCTGCACCTCTTCCTGCGCCTCTGCCGACAGGCTGCCCATGCTGACCGGGTTCTTCGCCTTGTAGCCCAGTTTGGCCGACAAGACTTTGATGCCATGCTCGGGCAGCGCCTTGCTGACGGCGTCGAGGTCGGTCGGTTCGGTGAGGAACAGCGTCACGCCCTCTTCCTCACCCGGCTCGAAGTCCTGGGCTCCCGCTTCGATGGCGGCGAGCTCCACGTCTGCACCATTTTCCGGCTCGCCTTCGACCATGCCGACGTAGTCGAAATCCCAGGCGACGGCGGTGAGCTGGCCCTTGCGGAAGCACACGCGCATGTTCGGCGCAGTCCGGTTGGGGTTGTCGGTCAGGCATTCGACCATCACCGGCACGCGGTGCGGCGCATAGCCTTCGAACAGCACGGTGGAGTAATTGACGGCATCGGCCCCGGCACCCGAGCCCTTCTTGATGGCGCGCTCCAGCGTGTCCTTGGGCATCGACGCCTTGCGCGCCGCCTCGATCGCCATGCGCAGGCGCGAGTTGCCGGTCGGGTCGCCACCGCCCATGCGGGCGGCGACGGTGATTTCCTTGACGAGTTTGCCGAACAGTTTTCCCTTGGCATCGGCGACCAGTGCCTTGCCCTTTGCTTTCCATTGCGCGCCCATGGCTGCGTGTCCTTGTTTGGGTGGTCGCAGCGGGGTTGCTGCGGATGAATCCGTGCAACGGTGCGCCGCAGCCGCCGGTCGGATAGCCGGGGATGAGTGTATACGCGCGGCGCGGCGCCTGAGAACCTATGCACGATCTTTTCATGGGTCACGCGAGAGGTCAAAAGTGCAGTGGGCAGCGCTGCCCGGTGCGTTTTTGACCTCCTGCCCGTCGGGTTGTCCCGGCAGGCGCGCGCTGCGGTGTGGCAAATCCTCGCCGGGGCAACGTGGCCCGCGAAAAGATCGTGAACAGGTTCTGAGATCAGACTTCGCCCTTCCGGCTTGCAAGCCGCATCACAATACCGTCCCTGATCCACACGAAGGACCCGACATGTCCGATGCGCAGCGCCCCCAGTCAACCGATGCCTTTCAGCAGCAGGCCGAGACCCGTCTGACCGACATTGAAATCAAGCTGAGCTACAGCGAAGACTTGCTGGAACAGCTCAACCTGCTCGTCTATCGGCAGCAGGCGCAAATTGAGGCATTGAGCGCACACGTGCAGCGCCTGCAGCAGATGCAGGCCAGCCCCGGCAATGAAGCGCCGCGCGACCCGCGCGACGAACTGCCGCCGCATTACTGAAGACCGAATGACTCAGTTTGAAGTGCGGCAAGCCATTTCAAACCACGGCCAGCCGGCCAATCTGCTCGGCAGCCAGTGCCATATGCCTCTGCAGGGCGGCAATGCAAGGCGCAAAGCGCTGGCTGAAGCCGGTTTCCCGCTCCAACCGGGCCAGGAAGGTCTGCGCGAGTTCCCCGGCCTGCCGCCAGGTACGGTTCGGCACATCGGCATGGAGCTGCGCCGGTGCCAGCGCATCGGGCAGGCCGCCGCCACTGCGGGGCGCGAAGGCCATCGGCGTCATGTCATAGGCGGGCGCCAGGGCGTAGGGTCTGCCGTGTTCCGTGAGAAACGAGAGATTGCCGGTGTGCATGTCGGTGTTGCCGATCAGCGTGCCGAAGGCCCACAGCAAGGCGGCGCCCTGCACGGCTTCGGCCCGGATGTGGCCGCCCGCCGCCAGCGCCTTGACGCAGCCGGGCCAGCCCGCCGGCGCGTTGCCGACGAACTCCGCATCCAGTGCAGCCAGCGAGAGCAGGCCGCGCCGCCCCAGCGGGCCGACACGATCAAAGCGATCCACTTCCAGAAAGCGCTGGCCGCCATGGTCCAGCAGTTGGCTGGCAGCGGCAGGCACCCCCGCCTGCGCCAGGGTTTGCAGCGCATGGTGCTCTGCCAGCAGCAAATCGCGCCAGCGTTCCGTCACCGGGCCGCCCTCGCCTTCACTGAACTTGACGAGAACGTGCCGCGGCCCCTGCGCGGTCTGCGCGTAGGTGCTGAACTTCGGCTGCTCCCCGCCCGCCGAAGAGCCGGCCAGACCACCCTGCGCGGCTTCACGGGCCAGTCGGGCATAGGCGGCAGGTTTGTCGGCCTGCGCAATGGCCGTCGGCAGCGGCTGCGTCAGAAACGATTGGCGTGCGGTTTCGCCCAGCACCAGGTTGCCCACGCTGTCATGCCCGTGTGCCAGCAAGGCCCGCAGGGCATGGGCGTCGCTCCAATCGACGATGCGCGCCGGCAAGCCGAGCGCACCGGCATGGCGGGCCACCCAGGCTCGCCCCAGGTAGCCCTGGGGGCGCATGTCCAGCAGCCACCACGGCAGGCCATCGCTGTGCAGCGTGCGCCCGTCGTCTTGCTGCATGACGAAGCCCTCCGGCAGCACCGGCACCAAAATGCCCAGCAGGTGCAAGCGCCCGTCGGCATCAACCCGGTAAACGGGCATGTCCGGCAGACCACGCCGCGCATCGCGCAAGGCATATTGAATGGATCTGGCGGCCCCGATGCGGACGATCTCCGAGTCCATCTGACGCAAGGTGCGTGACAGGGTTGGCTGGCTGATCCTTGCTTTTTCAATCAGTTGCGATGCACCGACCGGACCGGCAGCGAGGCAAAAACGGATGACGTCGGCATGATCTGACATGAAATGAATGGCTTTATGATTAGATTAATGAATAGATAATGAATGGTAATGGCAAGCGCTGCATTGTCAAGAAAGGTGCGGGAGCCAGCGCCGGGAAAGGCATGGGGAGGAGATGATTTCACGCAGATGCCCGATGTCCCGTCAGATGGTCCAGAATCTGTTGCCTGCCTTGCCGCCCCGGCACAGAATGACTGCTCAATCGCCGTTGTGGCGAACCATGAAAGCCGCCCCATGCTCATTCCCGACAACGCCACCGGATTCCGCCATCCCCACACCAGCGAGATCACCCCGCCGGCCGCCTACGCAGGCCGCCGCCGGTGGCTGAAGCTGGCCGCGGCCAGCGCGATGGGTGCCGCCACCGGCTGGATGGCGCCGCCGGCCCGGGCGCAGGGCGGCTCTGCGGGCCAACTGCCTGCGCTGCCCGGCATTCCTTCCCCGGTCGCCGGTGCGCGCACTGACGAGGCCCTCACGCCTTACGACGACGTCACCAGCTACAACAATTTCTACGAGTTCGGGGTGGACAAGGGCGATCCCTTCCTGAATGCCCATGCCTTGAAGACGGCACCCTGGCAGGTGCAGGTCGACGGGCTGGTGGCCAAGCCGCGCAGCTTCGGCATCGAAGAGCTGCTCCGGCTCAGCGCGCAGGAGGAGCGCATCTACCGCATGCGCTGCGTGGAGGGCTGGTCGATGGTCATTCCCTGGATCGGCTATTCGCTCTCGAACCTGCTCCGGCAGGTCGAGCCGCTGGGCAGCGCCAAGTACGTGCAGTTCTTCTCGCTGGCGGACCGCGAGACCATGCCCGGCCTGCGCTCGCGCGTGCTCGACTGGCCCTACACCGAGGGGCTGCGGCTCGATGAAGCCATGCACCCGCTGACCATGCTGGCCTTTGGCCTCTACGGGGAAGTGCTGCCCAGGCAGAATGGCGCGCCGGTGCGGCTGGTGGTGCCGTGGAAGTATGGCTTCAAGAGTGCCAAATCCATCGTGCGCATCAGCCTGGTGGAGCGGATTCCTTCCACCGCATGGAACAAGGCCGCCGCCAACGAATATGGTTTCTACTCCAACGTCAACCCCGAGGTGCCCCATCCGCGCTGGAGCCAGGCGAGCGAGCGGCGCATCGGCGACGGCGGGCTGTTTGCCAAGCGCCGCAAGACCCTGCTGTTCAACGGCTACGAGGAGCAGGTGGGGCAGCTGTATGCGGGCATGGATCTGAAGAAGAACTACTGAAAGCACCGCCGAGCCGATGCGTCCCCAGCCCGTCCGCGCCCTGCTGCTGTACCCGGCGGCCAAGCCGCTGGTATTCGTGCTTTGCCTGCTGCCGCTGGCATGGCTGGTCTGTGGCGTCCTGGCCGATGCACTGGGAGCCAATCCGGCGGAATACCTGATCCGCGCCAGCGGGGACTGGGCGCTGCGCTTCCTGTGCATCGCGCTCGCCGTCACGCCGCTGCGCGTCATCACCCGCACGCCGGCACTGGCGCGCTTTCGACGGATGCTGGGGCTGTATGCCTGGTTCTACGCGCTGTGCCACGTGGCCGCCTATGCCTTGTTCGACATGGGGCTGGACTTGGCACAGGTGGTGCAGGACATCGGCCAGCGCCCGTTCATCCTGGTGGGCTTCATCGCCTTCCTGATCCTCACGCTGCTGGCCGCCACCTCGCCAGGCCTCGCCATCCGTGCGCTGGGCAGCCGGCGCTGGCAATGGCTGCACCGGCTGGTCTACCTGGCCGCGGGCCTGGCGCTGCTGCACTTCTTCTGGATGCGCAGCGGCAAGAGGCAGTTTGGCGAAGTAGCCGTCTATGGCGCCATCGTCGCGGCGCTGCTGGGCTGGCGGCTGCTGCAACGCTGGCGGCAGAGGCGCCGCTGAGCGCTTGCACCATCACAACGCATGCGTGACCAGGCGGAACTCCGGATCTTCCGGATAGGCCTTGATGACAAAGCCCAGGCTGCGCATCAGGCGCAGCATGCCGTCATTGCTGGTCAGCACCAGGCCGATGATCTCCCGCAGGCCCTTGTCGCGCGCCACGTCCATGATGCTGTGCATCAGCCGCGCGCCCAGTCCCTGGCCAACAAAGGCGTCGTCCACCAGCAGCGAGAATTCGCAGCTTGTCTGGTCCGGATTGGTCACGTAGCGGGACACGCCGATGATGCGCTCGCGGTTTTTCCTGCGGCCGTTCTCGTCGGCGTATTCCTCGTCGATCACCGCGCACAGCGCCATCTCGCGGTCGTAGTCGATCAGCGTGAACTGCGCCAGCATGGAGGGCGGCAGTTCTGACATGCGCGAGACGAAGCGGAAATAGCGGCTCTCGGGCTTGACCCGCTTGACGAGGTCCTGCAGCCCCTGGGCATCGTCCGGGTGGATCGGGCGCACACGGTACTCGACGCCGCCGCGCAGCAGCCAGGTCTGCTCATAACGCGCCGGGTACGGCAGGATGGCCAGGTGGCCATAGCGCCCGGTGCGCCCGGGCGCGGTCTGCGCGGCCGGGCCGATGACGACGCGCGCATCCACCGCCACCACACCATGCTCATCGACGATGATCGGGTTGATGTCCATCTCGCGCAACTGCGGCAGCTCGCACACCATCTCCGAGACGCGCAGCAACACCCGCTCCAGCGCCGCCTGATCCACCGCCGCCGCACCACGCCATTCCCCCAGGGTCTCGTAAACGCGCGAGCGCTCGATGAGCCGATGCGCCAGGAACTGGTTGAGCGGCGGCAGTTCCATGGCGTGGTCGCTCATCAACTCGATCATGGTGCCACCGGCGCCGAAGGCGATGACCGGACCGAACGGATCATCCGTCACCACGCCGATGTACAGCTCGCGCCCGCGGCTCTTGCGGGCCATGGCCTGCACGGTCACGCCGTTGATGCGGGCTTCGGGGCACCTCTCGCGCACCGCGGCGATCATGTCGTTGTAGATATCGCGCACCACAGTGGCGTTCATCACGTTCAGGGCGACGCCGCCGACATCCGACTTGTGCGTGATGTCGGGTGAATCGATCTTCAGCGCGACAGGGAAGCCCAGTTGCGAGGCGATCATCATCGCCTCGGTCGGGCTGCGCGCGAGCAGTGTCTGCGTGATCGGAACGTGAAAGGACGACAGCAGCGCCTTCGACTCCATCTCGGTGAGCACATGGCGGCGCTCGGCCAGCACCCCTTCGATCAGCAGGCGCGCGCCCTCCACATCGGGCGCCGCCAGGCTCGACAGCGGCGGCGGCGTCTGCTGCAGCAGCTGCTGGTTCTGGTAGAACGAGGCGATGTTGCCGAACGCGCCCACCGCGGCCTCCGGCGTGCGGAAACTCGGAATCTGCGCATCGACCAGGACCTGGCGCGCCGGCCCCACCGTCGCCTCGCCCATCCAGCAGGCCACCAGCGGCTTGCGCAGCTTGGGACGCAGCTCGGCCAGTTGCCGGGCAACGCCCTCCGGGTCGCACCCCAGCTTGGGCGAATAGATCACCAGGATGCCGTCGATCTGCCGGTCCTGCATGGCCGCCTCCAGCGCGGCGCGGAACTGCTCGGGCCCTGCCTCCTCCGAGACGTCGATGAGATCGGTCAGCGACGCATTGGCAGGCAGCAGCGGCTGGAGTTCTGCCGCCTTCCCGGGCGAGAGCACACCCAACTCCAGGCCGATCTCGCTGACCCAGTCGGCCGCCAGCACGCCGGGGCCGCCGCCATTGCTGATGATGCCCAGGCGCCGCCCCACCGGCCGGTAGCGCGACGCCAGGCATTTGGCGGCCGAAAACAGCTCGACGAAGGAGTGCACACGCACCGCCCCGGCCCGGCGCAGCACCGCGTCGAACACCTCGTCGCTGCCGACGATGGCACTCGAATGGGTTTGCGCCGCGGCGTTGCCGGCCGATTTGCGTCCTGCCTTGAGCACCACCACCGGCTTGGAGAATGCCGCCGCCCGCAGCGCACTGGTGAAGCGGCGGGCGTTGGAGATGCCCTCCATGTAAACCACGATGCCATGGGTGTGGCGGTCCGTGGCCAGAAAATCCAGCACGTGCGCCAGCGTGACCTGGGTCAGCGAGCCGGGCGCGACGACGGTGGAAAACCCCACGCCATTGTGCTTGGCCCAGTCGAGGATGGAGGCACTCAAGGCGCCCGACTGCGCCACCAGCGCCAGCTGCCCCGGCTTGGCCAGATCGCCCACCGCACTGGCATTGAGTTGCAGGCGCGGACGCTGGAAACCCTGGCTGTTGGGCCCCATCAGCCAGAAGCCCATGCGCTGGGCCAGCTGGTGCATTTGTGCGGCCTGCACTGCGCCGATGCCCGTCGAGAGCACCAGCGCGGCCCGCACCTCGAGCCGGCCGGCCAACTCCAGCGCCGGCAGGATGTCGTCCGGCGGCAAGACGATCACGGCCAGATCGGAGCGGGTCTGCACCAGCTCGGCCAGGGTGCTGGAGGAATGGATGTCCAGCGGGGTGATCCGCCCGTCGAAAGGCTGCGCCTTCAGATAGGCCAGCAGCGCGCGGGCCTGCGGGGTCTGCCGCTCGGGCTGATCCTCCGGGCCGGTGAACAGGAGAATCGACTGCGGGTCGAACAACGGAGTAAGGTAATGCTGGTCCATGAGGGCCTCGCGGGAAAGACAGGTGATCGGGTGTGGGTCCCTGCCATTCTGACGCGGCTTCACCAAAGTCCCAACAGGCAATGCAATGGAAACGGCCGAAAACGCAGCGCCGCGGCCATTCTCCGCCAGACGGACAGAGGGGCAATGCTTGGGTGGCCCGCGCCGCCCTGCCTACAGCCGCCGCAGATGCGCAGGCGCCTGGTCCAGCAACAATGCCAGTCCGTCCCGAATCGATGGTGCCAGCATGGAGCCATGCGTTTCTTCCGCAAACCGGTGGTACCACACGTCCAGTCCTGCGATGGCGGCGAGCCGATCCGCACTGGCCAGCACATCGGGGCCTTGCGCCATGCTCGCCGTGACCGTGGTGCCCGGCTGCTGTGCGCCATCGCCCGCCTGCCGGCGGCGTCTGCCGCCTGACTGCTCGATCAGCAGGCGGGCCGGTCGTGCCAACCGATTCCCGGCGCTCCTGACGCCGGCCAGAAAAGCCGCCTCTTCATCCAGGATGGAGCCGCCGTTCCACCAGAACGATGGGTCGGCGGCAAGCCAGGTCCGGAAAAGCGCGGGTCTCGTGTAGAACGCGTGCATGGTGAGCAGGCCACCGAGCGAATGGCCGAACAAGGCCTGCTCGGCGGGGTTGACCGGCAGGCGTTGCCCGATGGCAGGACGCAGGTCATGCTCGATGAAATCGAGAAACACGTCCTGTCCCCCGGTACGGGTGCCAGCGCGCCGCCCCATCTGCTCTGCCGTGGTGGGCGGCGTCAGGTCGTAGAAGCGGCGTTCCACGTCAAAGCGCACGTTGGCCGGATAGCCAACGCCCACCAGGGCCAGTTGCCGGGCTGCCGGCAGGCGCTCCTGCAAGTCCTGCAGCGCATGCCAGGCGAGCGGAAAACTGGCATTGCCATCGAGCAGATAAAGCACGGCATGGCCACCGGCCGCGGCGGCCTGCTGCGGCCGCGCCAGATGAATGCGCCAGGGCTCCCCATCGTGGCGGGATCCGCCCAGCAAGAACTGCTCGACGCGCGGATGCTCGATGATCTCCGGTGGCAACTGGGCATTCTGGCGCGGCGGGCTGGCCAGGGCCTCCGCGGTCAAGGCCGGCGTTGCCGGGGCGGCCGGCTGCGACCTCGCCGCCCCGGCCAATGCCGCCAGGCCGAGCAGGACCTGCCGCCGGCCAATGGCGGCATGGCGTCTCTCACGCTTGTTCATGACAACCTCACCATCTGCGCGTGCGCCGGAATCTGGCCAAGGGCAAACAGCACCGCGTCGGCCACGAGCGGACCGAGCATGGAGCCATGCGAAGCATCCTCGAGGCGCCGGTGCCACATCTGGAGGTGGCCGATCTGCCCGAGGGCCGGATCCGGCGCCGCCGGGCGCTGGCCGGGATCCGCGGCGGCACGCTCCGGGGCATCCCCTGCCGCTGGCGCCGCCGGCTCCTCGCGGACCCGGCCGGAGTGCTCCACCAGCAGGCCCAGCGGGCTGGCCAGTTGCCCGCCGGCCGCACGCACGCCAGCGATGAAGGCGGCCTGCTCCTGCATCACCGAAGCGCCGTTCCACCAGAACGACGGGTCGCCGGCGATGTAGTTCCGGAACAGCTCCGGGCGGTTGAACAGCACATGCATCGTGAACAGCCCGCCGAGCGAATGGCCGCACAGGCTTTGCCGCTGGAGGTCGACCGGCAGCCGCGCCGCGATGGCCTGGCGCAGCGACCGCGCGACAAAGTCGAGAAAGACCTCGCGGCCACCGGTGGCAAGATCGGTGCCCCTGGCGCGCCGGTACTCCTCCGCCGTATGGGGCGTGAAGTCATGATAGCGCCGCGGGGTATCGATGCGCAGGCCGGATGGATAGCCGATGCCGACCAGCGCCAGCGAATCCAGCGCCTCCGCCAGCTCGGACCGTTGCCTGCGCAGCGCGGCCAACGCATGCCAGGCAGCCGGAAAGGCCGCATTGCCGTCGAGCAGGTACAGCACCGGGCAGCCGGCCTCCGGTGCCTGGCCGCGCGGCCGTGCCAGATGGATTTGCCACGGCGGACCGCTGTGCCCCGGGCTGTTCAGCGGAAAGGATTCGACCCGCTCGTCGACGATGACTTCGGCGGGCACCTGGTTGCCCCGGCGCGGCGGCGCGCCTGCACCGCCCTGTGCCGATGCCGGCCGGGGGCGCTCCGCGGCGCCTGTCTGGGCGGGTGCCTGCGCCCTGGCAAGGGGCAGCAGCGCCAGCGCCGAAAGCCCCATCAATGCGCCACGCCTGCTGGGCAGGTCAGAATGATTCATGTGTTGTTCACCAGTCATAGGTCAGGGCGGCGGAAACCACGCGATTGGGATGGTAGAAGCAAGATCCGGTAGGCCCGGTGCAGGTGACGTAATCCTTGTCGAACAGATTGCTGATGTTGAGGCTCAGCCGCATTCCGCGCAGCCGCTCGTCGAGCTGCCGCAGCTCATAGCGCAGCGAGGCGTCGACCAGCGTGCGGGCCGAGTTCTTCACCGTGTTGGCATCGTTGCCGTAGGACGAACCGGTGTAGCGCACCCCCATGCCGACATCCAGCCCGGCCGCCATGCGGTAGTTGAACCGGAGTGCCGCCATGTGCTGCGGCGAACGCGCCATGCGGTTGCCCTTGTTGGCATTGTTGACCTCGGTGATCTTGCCATCCAGGTAAGTGTATGAACCATTGACGCGCAGGGCCTTGCCCAGCTCGTAGGCACCTTCGAGTTCGAAGCCGCGCACCCGGTTCTCCCCGGACTGCACCTGGCAACTGCCGCCATTGCAGATATGCGTTTCATCGAGGTCGGTGGTCAGCACATTGCTTTGGGTGATTTCGTAGACGGCGGCCGAAACCAGACCACGGCTGCCGGGCGGTTGATACTTGACGCCCAGCTCGACCTGCCTGCCGGTCACCGGATCGAAGGGCTTGCCATAGTAATCCTCGCCGCTCGAGGGCACGAACGAGGTCGAGTAGCTGGCATACGGCGCGACGCCGCTGGCGAACAGGTAGTTCACGCCGATGCGGCCCGTGGTGGCCTCGACGGCCGTATCGGTGCGGCTGCCGCTGGCCAGCGTCTTGGTCCTGGTTTTCGCGCGGTCATGGCGCAGGCCCGCCGTCAGCGTCCACTGGTTCCAGAACACCTGGTCCTGCAGGTAAAGGCCTTGCTGGATGCGGCCGTTCTCCGAACTGGGCGTGAGCTCGCCGATCGTGACCGGCGAGCCATAGACCGGCTCGAACAGGTCGAGCGGGCCGACCGTGCCGCTGGCCGAGGCCAGATTGATGTCGGTCTTGTGGTAATCGAAACCGGCCAGCAACATGTGCGAGACCGAACCCATCTCCAGCGCATAAAGCAGATTGGTGTCGGCACTGATGCCCTTGCTGTGGTTCTCGTAGGCGCTGGCGGTGCCGGTCATGGTCCGGCCATCGGCACTGACGGTCCGCCGCCCTGCGCCCTCGGTGTTCATGTCCACCTCGATGTAACGCACATTCTGGCGCAGCTTGGCGGATTCGCCGATGAACTGCTCCAGCGAGTAACCGATGGCGGACTGATTGCGGTCGTAGCGGTTGAAGTCCGGCTCTCCCAGGAAACGGCCGCGCGGCACTTCGCCATACGGCGACGGCACGATGATGCCCGTGCCGGGCAGGAACTGATAATCCGATCCTCCGCGGTCCTGCTGATAGTTGACCAGCATCGTGACCGAGGTGCGCGTGGAAGGCTGCCAGGTCAGAGATGGATTGAAGAAGAAGCGGTTCAGATCGACGTAATCGACCTGCGTGCCCGTGTGCGAGGCCGAGCTGACCAGCCGGTACAGCCACTTGCGCTCTTCATCCAGCGGGCCGCCGATATCCATGTTGGCGCGGATCAGCCCGTCGGTATCGGTCTGCAAGCCGACCTGCCGCTGCGCCTGCTGCGGCGGCCGCTTGCTGCGGATGTTGATCAGCCCGCCGGGCGCGACCTGGCCATAAAGCGATGACGACGGCCCCTTGAGCACCTCCACCTGTTCCAGCCCATAGCTGTCGAAACGGGTCGACAGGGCGGCCGCGCCGCTGCTGCTGCCTGGCGGGCGCAGGCCGTCGACGTACATGTAATTCGCGAAGCTGCCGGTGCGATAGCCGCGCACCCAGATTTCATCGACCCGGCTGTCCCGGCCATTGGCGCCGGTGTCCACGCCGGCGAGGTAGCCGACCGAATCCTCCACGCTTCTTGCCCCCATCTCATCCATCTGCTGGCGTGTCACCACCGAAACCGACTGGGGAATCTCCACGATCGGCGTCTCGGTCTTGCTCGCGCCATAGCTCTGCGTGGCAACCAGCGATGCCGCGCCGCTGCCGCCGAGCCCTTCGGCCCGGATCTGCACCTCCGGCAACGCCTGCGCGTCACCGCTCGCCGCGGGTGGCACGTGGCGAACCGCGAACCCGCCCGCCTGCTCGCTGCTGATGACCACGCCGCTGCCGGCCAGCAGCCGCTGCAGCGCCTCGCGTGGCGCGAACGTGCCGCTGACGGCCTGCGACTGGCGGCCAGCCACGTCTGCGGCGTTGAACAGCACCTGCTTGCCGGCCTGGCGGCCGAAGGCGCCCAGCGCCGCCTCCAGCGGCTGCGCCGGAATCTCGAACCGCAGCGCCTGCACGGCGGCGGCCTGCCCCGTCGCCGTGTCGCCGGACGGCTGCGCGCGCGCCGGCGCCGCCGCCAGGGTGAACATGGCGATGACCCCCGCGATCAGAAGGCGCATGGCAGTGGGAGTCGAAGCCGGCGATGGCCAGCGACTTTCATCGATGTCTTGGCGCCTTGCGGCGCCTCCGGCGGGCCAAGGACCCCTGCGGGAGCCCCGGCCTGTGCCTGCCGGCGTGCGTTCGTCCGCACGGCCGCGCGTACCTGTGCCTGTGTGCATTGCAAATTCCTTGCTGTAAAGAATGCGCCCGCATGCCACGGCCCCTTCGGGGAGGACAGGCGGGCGGGAAATCTGCGGCCGTTGGCTGGTGCTGCGCGCAAGCGGGTCGGGCAAGGCGGGGTGGGCATGGCTGGCAGCCGTTGCGGCGCATCTCTTGCGCCACATGGAGTAAGACGCCAGCGAGCGGCAAAGCACGAACCCCGGCTCGCCCGATTATTTGTAATCAGTTGTTTCTCAGCGCGGCAGAATGACCCAGTCCAGACCCGGTCCTTCGCTCCGGCGCCGCTCGACGCGCACCGGCACGGTGCTTGCCAGCAACTCGATGAAGGCCTCGGGATCGCGCAGCGAGAAATAGCCGGATACGGGCAGGTCCGCCAGCGCCGCGCCCTGCAGGCGGACCGGCTGGCGCAGGTAACGCGCGATTTCGGCCACCACCTCGCCCAGCGGGGTCTGATCGAAGCGAATCTGGCCGGTGCGCCACTGGCCAATTGAACCGGCCGCTGGCTGCAGGGGCTGGTAGGCGCCGCTGGCGGGATCGAGTGCCAGGCCCGTGCCGGCCTTGAGCAGAACCTTGCGGGCACCGCCCTGCCCGTTTTTCGCGGTGCTGACCTCGACAAGGCCTTCGCTGACCTGCACCACCAGAGCCGGCGGCGCAGCCCGCACGTTGAAGGCGGTACCGACGACGCGGATCCGCGCCGCACCGCTGGCGACGGTGAAGGGGCGGCCGGCATCCGCGGCCACATCGAAAAAGGCCTCGCCGCCATCGAGCACGGCCTGACGGCGCCGCGGGTAGTAGCGCACCTGCAGGCCGCTGTGGACATTGAGGTCGATTTGCGAGCCATCGGGCAGGCGGATGCGCTGCCCCTCCCCCTGCGTCCGGTACGCCATGCTGTATCGGGGCGTGTTGTCCCACCAGTAGAAGCCGCCGCCACCGAGCAGCGCCAGCACCATGCAGGCCACGGCCGCCATGGCCGGGGACGGACGCCGCCGGCGGTGCGGGCGGCGTGGTGTGCCCGGTTCAGACACTGCGGCCGGGCTCGCGTCGGTCACCAGGCCCTTGAGCTGGCCAAAGGCCAGGCGTGTCCGGTCCATGCTGGCAAAGACCTGTGCGTGCAGCGCATCCTGGTTCAACCAGGCCCGCAGGGCGTGTTCGTCCGCCGGCTGCCAGTCGGGCCGCAGGCGCCGCACTTGCCAGTCGGCGGCCTGCTCGTGCACGGCCACCAATGCCTCGGCGCTGATTCCGGGGGGTATGGGTTTGTTCATCGTGCGTGCGTGCCCCGCATGTTCTCGTCGCTGGTACCGCATGGTGCCGCCGACGCGCCAGCGTTTGGAACGGGCTGCTCCCGAACCTCCTGACGCAGGCGCTGCATCTGTTCCAGGCTGCCATACTGCAGGCGCAGTTCGCAGTAGGCCAGCGCGCTGCCGACATGCCGCGATACCATGCGCAGCGTGATGCCCATGCGCGCAGCCACCTCGGGCTGGCTGTGGCCCTCGATCATATGCAGGGCAAAGGCCTCGCGCTGACGCGCGGGCAGCTCCAGCAGCGCCTCGCGCAGCCGGGCCAGCTGCTGCTGACGCTGCAGCCCCTCCAGCACTTCGTCGGCGCGGAGCTGCGCCATACCGGCGCGGTCTTCTTCAGCCAGCGCATCGACCGACAGGGGCACGCTCTCGCTCTCGCGAGCCTCCTGCCGGAACCGGTCGATGCGCTGGTTGGACGCCGCCCGCATCAGGTAGGCATACTCCTTGCCGGTCTGCGGCAGGCTGCCGCTGGCGATCATGCGCATGAACACGTTCTGGACGGCATCCTCCGCCTTGGCGCGGCCACCCTCTTTTCCCTGCAAGGCATGGATCAGGGGCTGGCTGAAGCGGCGGTACAGCTTCGCCAGCCGGGAGGATGGATCTTCCACGTTCTGTCCGCTCATTGCGCCGCCGGAGCGGGCCAGATGCACGCCGGTTCGCCGCCAATGCCGGCTTGCCGCTGCGGCCGCCCCGATCGCCTCCCGCCACACCTGTCAGCAGGCATCTCGCAAGGCGTTGAACCGGCACGACCTGGAAACACGGCAAGAAGGAGAATGGAAACCATTCCGCATTGTAGCCAGAAGGGCTTGCGCCTCGCCCAATCGCCGGTGCGCCGTACCGGCCGGGGATCAAACCCGGCCGGCAGCGGGCTTCACAAAGCCATCGAGCCAGCCTTGCGCCCACGCCGCGCCCACGGGGTCGGGGTCCGCCACTTCACTGGCGTCGATGGTGAAAATCTCGCCCAGGCGCGTGGCGCCCAGATCCTGCAGGCGCGCGTCGAACAGATGGCCACCGGCCGCGAAGGTATCCCCGTAGAAGCTGTCTCCCAGCGCAATCACGCCGTAACGCAGCAGCCCCAGGTAACGCGGGTTGGCGTCCAGCTCGAAATACAAGGGCTGCAGGTTTTCGGGCACCTCGCCATTGCCGTGGGTGGAAGTGCAGATCAGGACGAATTCATCGTCGGCCACTTCCAGCACACTCCCTGTCGTGGCGGCGCCAGCCACCAGCACTTCCACCGCGTCCATCGCGCCGGCCAGAGCCTGCGCGATGGCCTTGGCCACATACAAAGCGGTGTCGCTGGCCGAGCCAACGATGATCTTCAGTTTCATGGAATCCCTCTCCGCCAAGGCGGGTGTTGGTATCTTCGGCGGCATCATAGCGGCCTTCGGCCCTGGCCCGCGCGCCGCATTGCCCTGCGCGCGGGGCAATTCAATCCACAATACGGCACTGCGCTTTTCCCTGCCGACCGGCGGCAGGTGTGCGACCCAGGAGTCTCCTCTGTGCAAGTGACCGAATTGTGGATCCACCCCGTCAAATCGATGCAGGGCCTGTCGCTGCCTGCCGCGCAGGCTCTGGCGCAGGGTTTCGCGGGCGACCGCGAATGGCTGGTCACCGATGCCTCGGGCCGCTTCATCACCGCGCGCGAGCTGGAATCGCTGCTGCTGTGGCAGCCACTGCCGCAACAAGACGGTCTGCGGCTCGTCGCCCCAGACGGCGAATCGCTGCTGGTGCGTACCGCCGAATATGTGCATCCGGCCGAAGTGACGGTGTGGCGCGACGATTTTCAGGCCTATGGCGGCGCCCCCGGGGCCGATGCCTGGCTGAGCCGTCAGCTGGGCCAGCCGTGCCGGCTGTTCCATACCGGCCGGCGGCCGCAGCGGATGCTGAAGGTCAACGCCGCGCCCCTCTCCTTTGCCGATGGCGCTCCCTACCTGCTGTGTGCCGAGACCTCGCTGGCCTCGCTCAACAGCCATCTGGCGCAGCCCGTCGTGATGCGCCGCTTTCGCCCCAACATCGTGATCGACGGACTGGACGCCTACGCGGAAGACGGCTGGCAGCGCATCCGCATCGGCACCATCGAGTTCTCGCTCTTCAAGCCCTGCGCACGCTGCAAGATCGTCAACCTCGATCCGGAGACGGCCACCCTTTCCGAGCAAAAGGAGCCGCTGAAGACACTGGCGCAAACCCACAAGCTGCCGCAGGGCGCCTGCTTCGGCATGAACCTGTACGCGCACGGCGAAGGCGTGCTGCATGTGGGCGATGCCGTTGAAGTGCTGGCCTGAACCCTCGTCCTCTTCCCCCCTTCCTCAGGAACCCCATGAAAGAAATTGATAAAAGCTCGCTCCCCGGCATCCCCTTCCTGGCGGTCAGCGCGGTGGTGCTGGTAGCCGTGGTGGGCTTCTTCCGCCATCCGGCGCTGCTCGTGGTTGCTGTGCCGGCAGCCCTTGTCGTCATCAAGGGCCTCTACATGCTGGAGCCCAACCAGTCGGCCGTGCTCAGCCTGTTCGGGCGCTACGTCGGCACCGTCCGCCAGGAGGGTCTGCGCTGGAACAACCCATTCTTCAGCAAGCGCCGCATCAGCCTGCGCGTGCGCAATTTCGAAAGCAGCATGCTCAAGGTCAACGACCTGGAGGGCAACCCCATCGAGATTGCCGCCGTGATCGTTTGGCAGGTGCAGGACTCGGCCGAAGCCGTCTACAACGTGGACGACTACGAGAGCTATGTGCGCATCCAGTCCGAGGCGGCCCTTCGCGCACTGGCGGGCAGCTATCCGTACGACCAGCACGAGGACGGCCAGGTCTCGCTGCGCAGCCACCCGCACGAGGTCTCGCACGAGCTGCAGCGGCAGATTGCCGAACGCCTGGGCAAGGCCGGGGTGGAGGTGATCGAGGCGCGCATCAGCCACCTCGCCTACGCGCCGGAGATCGCCCAGGCCATGCTGCAGCGCCAGCAGGCCAACGCGGTGATTGCGGCCAGGGCCAAGATCGTCGCCGGTGCCGTCGGCATGGTGGAGATGGCGCTGGCCGAACTGGAGAAGAACGGCACCGTGCCACTGGACGATGCCCACAAGGCCGACCTGGTCGGCAACCTGCTGGTGGTGCTGTGCAGCGAGCGCGGCACGCAGCCGGTGGTACAGGCAAGCAGCAGGCATTGAGAACAGGCAGCGGGAACTTGCTCAGCGCGCCGACAATGACTCCCGCGCCAGCGCGATGAAGGCGCGCAGCCCGGCCGGCACCAGCCGGTGGCTGGGGTAGTAGAGAAAAAAGCCCGCCTCGGCCGGCCGCCAATCATCCAGCACGCTGACGAGCCGGCCCGCCGCCAGCGCCTCTTGCGCATACTGCGCGTAGACGTAGGCCAGGCCCAGGCCCTGCTCGGCGGCCTGTACCATCAGGCGCATGTCGCCCAGCGCCAGCGGCCCGTCGACCTCCACCTCGAGGCGCTCGCCATCGCGCATGAACTCCCAGCGATAGAACGCACCAGCCGGGAAGCGCACGCGGATGCAGGCATGCCCGGTGAGCTGACGCGGATCGGCCGGTGTACCGCGCCGTGCCAGGTAGTCGGGCGCGGCCACGACGATGAAGCGCTGCGGCGGGCCGATCGGCACGGCCACCATGTCCTGCTGCAGGCTCTCGCCAAAGCGCACGCCCGCATCGAAGCCGGTGGCAACGATGTCGACCAGGCTGTCGTCGTCCACCAGTTCCACCCGCATGCCCGGGTGCTGCGCCAGAAACTTGGCCACCAGCGGCGCCAGCACCCAGTCGCAGGCGGCCCGGGGGGCGTTGATGCGCAGCAGACCGGTGGGGGAATCCCGGAAGTCGTTGATCGCTTCGATGGCATCGGCAATCTCGCGCAGCGCAGGGCCCAGGCGGGCCAACAGGCGCTCGCCGGCCTCGGTCGGGGCGACGCTGCGCGTGGTGCGGTGCAGCAGCCGCACGCCCAGGCGCGCCTCCAGGCCACGCAATGAATGGCTCAGCGCCGAAGCTGAAACCCCCAGCTCGACGGCGGCCCGCCGGAAGTTGCGCGTCCTGGCCACCGCGGCAAAGGCGTGCAGGTCGTTCAGGCTGGTGGCGGAGGCAGTGGTCATTGATGAAAATTTCTCAACAAGTCATGAATCAATGTGCGTATTGTTGCGCAATGGCATGGGGACTATGCTCGATCGGGTCATTTCATTCGCCCCCTTCAACCCCTTCAACCCCTTCAACCCCTTCAACCCCTTCAACCCCTTCGTCTCATGAGAAAGGCTTCACCCATGACCTCGATCGACTCCGGCCTGGCCGGGAAAAGCGTGCTGGTGCTTGGCGCATCGTCCGGCATCGGCGCGGCAACGGCCCTGGCGCTGGGCCAGGCCGGCGCCCGCGTCGTGCTGGCGGCGCGGCGCCGGGATGCGCTCGACGCATTGGCGCAAAGCATCCGCGACCAGGGTGGCGAGGCTCTGGCCATCGCCACCGATGTGGCGGTGGAGGCGGATGTGGCGCGGGCCGTGGCCTTTGCGGTGGAGCGCTTCGGCCGCCTCGACGGCGCCTTCAACAATGCCGGGCTGCTCGGCCAGGCCTGCGCGCTGACCGACCTGACCAGCGCCGATTTCGAGGCGGTGATGCGCACCAATGCGTCTGGCGTCTTCCATGCGCTCAAGCACGAGATGGCGGCCATGCGGCAGAGCGGTGGTGGCGCCATCGTCAACACCGCGTCGATGGTGACGCAGGCCACGTTTGCCAACCTCGCTCCCTACACCGCCAGCAAGCAGGCCGTGCTGGGCCTGACACGCGCCGCCGCGCTGGAGGGCTGGCCGCATGGCATCCGCGTCAATGCCGTCAGTCCCGGCCCCATCGAGACGCCCATGGCCGCCATCGGATTCGGCAGCATCGAGAATCTGCATGCGACACTGGCCACCACGCCGGCAGGCCGTCCCGGCACGCCCGAAGAGGTGGCCGGACCGGTGCTGTTCCTGCTCTCGAACGCGGCCAGCTACATCAATGGCCAGACCCTCACGGTCGATGGCGGCTACACGCTGCCCTGACTCCCATGGGACGAATGCCCTGACCCAACTTCTGGAGAAAACGATGCAACAACGACGACTCGGGACGCAAGGCCCCATGGTGTCCGCCCTCGGCCTCGGCTGCATGGGCATGAGCGAGTTCTACGGCCCCAGCGACGATGCCCAGTCACTGCGCACGCTGGCCCGCGCGCTGGAACTGGATGTCACCCTGTTCGACACGGCCGACACCTATGGCCTGGGCCACAACGAGCAATTGCTCGGGCGGTTCATTGCCGAAGGCGGCCCGGTCCGGCGGCAGCGCATGGTGCTGGCCACCAAGTTCGGCATCGTGCGCGAGGCAGGCCGCTATGAGCGCCGCATCGACAACTCGCCCGCCTACATCCAGGCCGCTTGCGAGGCCTCGCTGCGGCGCCTCGGCGTCGAGCAGATCGACCTCTACTACTGCCACCGGCGCGACCCGGCCGTGCCCATCGAGGACGTGGTGGGCGCAATGGCCCGGCTGGTGGCCGAGGGCAAGGTGGCGGCCATCGGGCTCTCGGAAGTCTCGCAGCAGACCTTGCGGCGCGCCCACGCAGTGCACCCGATTGCCGCCGTCCAGAGCGAATACTCGCTGTGGAGCCGCGAGCCCGAGCAAGGCATGCTGGCCGCCTGCGCCGAACAGGGCACTGCCTTCGTGGCCTATAGCCCGCTGGGCCGGGCCTTTCTGACGGCCACCGTGGCGGCCGACCAATTGGCCGAGAACGACTTCCGCCGCCACAACCCGCGCTTCATCGGCGAGGCCGAAGCCCACAACCGCCGGCTGGTCGCCGCGCTGGGCGAATTTGCCAAGGCGCGCGGCTGGAGCAATGCGCAGATTGCGCTGGCGTGGCTGCTGAACAAGCATCCGCACGTGATCCCGATCCCCGGCACGCGGCGCATCGCCTATCTGGAGAGCAATGTGGCCGCCGCCGACATCACGCTGACAGCCGGGGAGATTGCGGAGCTGGATCACCTGTTCGATGCGGCAGCCATTGCCGGCGAGCGCTATCCGGAGGCCGGATTCGCCGGTGTGGAGCGTTGAGCGCCGGGCCAGGGAGCGCCATCACCACCGCCTCGCGCCCGATGCAACTCTCCCCTCACCTGGCCTGAAACCCCGCATTCGCCGCCGCGTCCACCTGACCAGCGGGGATGGTGAAGACCCCGACGCGGCCATCCGGCGCACCGCAAACGGCCGGGTACATCCGGCCATCCGAGCCCTGCGCCGCCGCAAGCACCCGCACCCCGGCGCCGGCCAGTTGCACCTGCAACTGCTCCAGCGTGCTGCCACCTCCTTCGCATTGCCGTGAGCCAAGGGGCTTGACCACCTCGGCATGGCCCTGCGGGCTCTGCGGCGCCTGGCCGCCCACGCTGCCGCAGGCTGCCAGGCCCGCACAACACACCACCAGGAAAAAGCGTTTCACCGTATGTACTCCTGTCATGGGTTCATCCACTGCGACGTCATCGACCTTATCAAACAGTGCCCGACGTGGCATGGTACGCGTCACGCCATTGCCCCAAGAAAGCGCTGATGAATCCATCCGAATCCACGACAGAGAGAGCAAAGAGAGCAGAAGGTGCAGCGCCTGCGCCTGCCACGGCGGCCTTGCAGCACGCCCTGCACGATTTGCTGCACGATGCCCGGCTCGCCCTCACCGAGCTACCCGGCACCGCTTTGCGCTTGTGGCTGCTGGATGCGGCCGGCATGCACCGGCCCTTCTCGCCAGACGAAACCCGCCGCATCATGAACGAGCCGCCCTACTGGTGCTTCTGCTGGGCCAGTGGCCTGGCGCTGGCGCGCTGGCTGGCCGAGCATCCGCAGTGGGTGCAGGGCAAGAAAGTGCTGGATTTCGGCAGCGGCTCGGGCGTGGCCGCCATTGCCGCCGCGAAAGTCGGCGCGACCGAGGTGGTGGCCTGCGACCTCGACCCGCTCGCCCGCCAGGCCTGCCATGCCAATGCCGCACTCAATGGCGTCACCCTCGGCAGCAGCGCCGACTTCTTTGCCGAGGCCGACCGCTTCGACCTCATCCTCGCCGCCGACGTGCTGTACGACCGCGCCAACCTGCCCCTGCTCGATGCCTTCCTGACGCGTGGCGCCCAGGTGCTGCTGGCCGACTCGCGGGTGCGCAACTTCCGCCACCCGCCCTATCAGCGCGTGGCCACGCTGCAGGCATGCACCTGGCCCGACCTGGACGAATCACCCGAGTTCCGGCGCGTCAGCCTCTACCACGCCAGGCGCGCATGAAGCTGCACTGCGAATGCGCAGGCCATGATCATCGCTGCTCTTTTTATTTATTATTGTTTTACGATAATTTTTCAATACAATTCGATCATTAAAACTTCCAGAAAAACGTCATGGTCACCGATCGCCTCCCCGTTCTCAGCCAGCGCATGGCCACCCTCACGCTCTGGCTGGTCATCGGCATGCTGCTGCTCAATGCGGCGGTCTGGCTCGTCCCCGCATGGCAGGACCTGCATGCGCGACACGGACTGTCCTTCTCGCTCTCCGACAGCCTGATCGCCGCACTCGCCCTTGAGCCCGCCGCGCTGCCATGGTGGCAGCGCCTGGGCGCGGCCGTGCTCTCGGCCATTCCGCTGCTGGTGCTCTCTGGTGGCTTGCTGCACCTGCGCGCACTGCTGCGCAACTACGCTGGCGGCCAATATTTCTCGCCGCAATCGGCCACGCACATGGGCCGGCTGGGCCAGGCCGTGGCCCTCTGGGTGCTCGCCACCTTCCTCTGCGAGCCCTTGCTGAGCGCCTGGCTCACCTTCACCAATCCGCCCGGCGAGCGCCTGATCTCGCTCGGTTTCGATTCCGGCAGCATCGTCGCGCTGTTTCTCGCCGCCTGCGTGGTGGTGATCGCCCGCATCCTGCGCCGCGCCAGCGAACTTCACGCCGAAAACCAGCAATTCGTTTGACAAGACACAAGACGCCTGCAGCCTTCTCACAGGCCGTCATGTATCCAGGCTACTCAAGCGCTCTCCCATCACCCCCATGCCCATTGAAATCACCCTCGACGTCATGTTGGCGCGGCGCAAGGTCAAATCCAAGGACCTCGCTGCGGCCATCGGCATCACCGAGCAAAACCTCTCGCTGCTCAAGCAAGGCAAGGTCAAAGGCATCCGACTCGGCACGCTCGAAGCCATCTGCCAGCACCTGGACTGCCAGCCCGGCGAGCTGCTGAGCTACCGCCCGGAACCAGGCGGCCACACCGGTTCCGAGCGCTGAGCTGCCCAACGCCTCCTGAAGCCACCGCGATGCAGGCCGCCAGCACGTCTCACACACACAGCATGCTGAAGCCGGCACCGGACCCGCACCGCAGGCTGCTGATGACCACGCTGCTTGCATTGGCGATGCATGGCGCGTTACTGCTGGGCATCTTCACAACACATGTGGCGCCCATCCCGAAGGCGAAGGCACCCGCGACCACCCTCGCCATCCAGGTGCAACTGTTGCCCGAGCATCCAGCGTCACCCCCGAAAGCCGACAAACTCCCTGCCCGGGCAATAGCGCCTGCCCCGAAGACGGAGCCGTCACCATCTACCCGGTCGCAACCGGACATCCCAGTCTCGGCAAAGAAACAACGCAGCCCCTCAAACACGGCCTCTGCCGCGCCACAAACCCCGGCACAGCCAAGACGCAACGACGCACCACCTCTGGCCAAGGCCCAGCTTCCGGACAGGGCGGCCAATCCATCTGCACCATCGGCGCAGCCAGCCACGCGCGCCACCCATCCGGACAATCCTTCGCCGCAGCCAGAAAAACCAGACGCCACGCCGGCCACCCCCCGCATCCCGACGGATGCACACGGCATCCAGCAAGCACTGCAGGGCATGCGCCATGCCCCCACCCTCGCCCAGCAGGCCAACGCCCGCCTGCAGGGCCCGGCCGTCAACCGCACCGACCAGCGCCTTGGCCAAGCGATTGCGCAATCCGCCAAAGGCGACTGCGCCAAGGGCGAGTACCAAGGCAGTGGCATGGGCCTGCTCAGCGCGCCATTTCTCGTGGCGGCGGCAGTCAATGGAGATTGCGCACGGTAGTCGATGGAGGCGTCATCAAGGCATTTGCCGCGCTACCCTCCATCGCCATGAGCGACAGGCCCCTCCATCGGACCCAGGTCGCCCAGGCCCGCGGCATCGTCGAACGGCATCAGGTCCATGGCATCGTGACCTTCACCTCTTCGGCTCTGCCGTCAATGGCGGACTTCGGCCCTACAGCGACATTGACCTGCTGGTCATCGTGGACAAGCCGCCGGGCCAGGCCGAGCGGCAGGCATTGGTGGCGGCACTGTTGGCCCCTTCTGCCCCCCGCGCCATCGCCCACCTTGCGTGCGCTTGAAGTGACAGTGCTGGCACTGAAGCACGTCATGCCCTGGCGCCATCCCGCCAGGCGCGAGGCCCGGTTTGGTGAATGGCGGCGGTGCGAGGACATACTGGCAAGCGTTTTCGAGGAGCCGGAGGTGGACCACGACCTGCCCTGCTCTTGACCCAGGCCCGCACACACCGCATCGCCATCTTGGCGCCCAGCGCACCAACCCTGCTCGACGCCGTGCCAAAGACAGATTTGGGGCATGCGCTGGAGAAAAAAGTAACGCCGCCTTACCGTCCGGTGTTACGCAAGACCCCCGCCAGCGACCTGGCGCTGGAGCAGGACGATCTCGCCAGCCATCCGGCCGATGTTGCAGCATTCATCACGCATGCCAGACACGCGATTGAACGGCGATGCGTCTCGGCATACTGAGCACACCCTGCCACACGAGTTGGTCTGAATTCATGCAACTAGCGTGTGCAGGTTCTTAGTGGGTCAACATGCTTCATCGACCAAAATCCAATCAATAAGTAATGACAACATTACTTATTGACAAGTAGTCACGACATAATTAAAGTCATGTAAACCTTACATGGAGCCCATAGCAATGAACACTCACATCGACCGTGCGCGTCCTCCTTCAGTTGAACGCACATACATCATTCGTATGATGTCCCTCATGGGGATCTACATACTGATCAACATTGCCGCAATCCTCGGCTTTTTCGACAGCCTTCTGGGACGACCTGCGGGATGGGCAGTTGCCGTGGCAGTGGCGTTACCTGTTGCAGGACAAATTTGGGCCACCCTTCGGCTCATGGCGGAGAGCGACGAATTCGTGCGCGTGATCGTCGCCAAATGCTTCATCCTGGCTGCCGGCGCAACACTGGTGCTTTGCACTGCATGGGGATTTGGCGAAACCTACGCGACCGCTCCCCATCTTCCCGGCTGGCTCGTCTATCCATTTTTCTGGGCAATGTACGCTCTTGCATCCCCCTTTGTTCGCACGAGCAACTGAGATGAAGAATCGATTACGAATACTGCGCGCCGAGTTCGCCTTGACGCAAGCGGATTTGGCAGAGCGACTGGGCGTCTCCCGCCAAGCTGTCAACGCCCTCGAAACTGAAAAGCACGCCCCTTCCCTGGACTTGGCGTTTCGGATCAGTGCGATTTTCAATCAGTCTGTCGAAGATATCTTCGAGAACCCTCATCATCCCTCAATCGCTGAGAAACGCCCGGAGAATAATTAGCCGAAACGAATCCATAGGTGCCCCTATGAATCAAGATACCATCATGCCGATGCCTGCTCCTTGCTGACTTTCTCCCAAAATAGATGGCCGTTTCCGACCCATTGCGGAAGTTCAACCGAGCAACACCTATGGCTGCTCAGCAGTGCGAACTACGAGTCAGTACACTGCACGCGAACGGTAGCAGCTACCCTCATCTTTCGCTCGCGTCAATCCATAGTCCTATTTTCCTGTTTTGGATTTATCCAAGAGCAATATCGCGTTGCGTGTAATTTCGACTCCTCTGGAATAACAGATCGACTCATGAAGTGCCAGTGATATCTCAAATTCCCGTCGAGCTAGATCAATATCGCCTTCCATCATTGCGAGCCTACCTAGGTTGCCGTGTGCATTGCCTTCCGTCTCTTTCAGGACTAGAGCTTTTCGCATAGCGGCTTCTGTGTCATGGTCGAACGCGTCAGCGAGCAAGTTGCAAACCTCGATTTCGTCTGCTTTCGGAGCTGCGATGGCGGTGCCATTCGCCAAATTCAGCTCATGCTCCTCTCGAAGGCAAGCCGCCTCCTCGACACTGATAAGTTTGGTTCCGACGAATAGCCGTCCCTTGCGGGGATTCCCCTTGCACAAGGAGAGAGCTTGATCAAAGTATTCTCGGGCAGTATTTATCTGAGCTCGCATGCTGGCAACAACACCTAGATTGCATAGGTAGACTGCCTCGGCCACAAAATCTTTTTGCTCGACAGACATGGCACGCGCACGCTGCAAGTACTCTTCGCTCTCGTTAAGTTCAGCTCGACGTCTAGAGACACGCGCGAGACCTTCTAAGATGCGACGATGCTCAGTTGACGCAGCACTGGTGCTGATCACACGACCTAAGCTATAAACCTGTTCCCTGAAGAATTCAGCCATACCTGCCGCTTCAGCCTCTGTTGGTGATCTCTGTCTGCCAATTCCTTCCATAGGTACAAGCCGCATGACCCATTGCGAGACCAAAGAAGGCTGACGTCGCAAAATCTCGACAATGTTGAGCCCGGCAATTACGATACCTCTGATAGTCCAGATGTATGACTCGCGGCTGACGTTTGGATGATCAATCATGAATTGAGCGAGTTGTGCTTCAGGTGGATCCCCTCCTCTGCACAGCGTTACAATCCCTTCCGGCATTGAATACCACATTTGAGTAAAGGCATGCAATGCCTTGTCTAGGCGGCCGACCCACCAAGAAATCTCTCCTAGTCGACTCCAGCCGTAAGGATTTGATGGATCAATTTCGGTGCAACGCTCGTAGGCATTGGCAGCTTGAAAATGATCCGAAACGAAGGCGATATCTCCGGCATCGAGCCACCGGGTTGCGGCGCGACTGCGCATCTCCTTTGCTGCGTTTCTAAGATAAACTGCAGCATTGGCCTCGTCTTCAGCAAGACGGATAGCTTCTGTCGCAGCATCCCTATAGCGGCCGTCGCTGCTGAGTTCTATGACAGTTGCCCCTCGAACCTTGCCATTGTCTGCAAGCCGCCTCAGAGCTTCCAACAAATGGTCAAGCGGCTCAACGCCTATTTGGCTTGATGAGCGTCCATTGGCAAGATCGGCTTGAATGGAGTTCAGCTTAGCAAGTATTTCTTGTTGTGCTTGATCTTGCCGGGCGACGAGTATTTGCGCCTGCGCTTGCAAATGAGCATCTGCGAGGAGTGGCCTGCCAAATTCCAGCGTAGCAGCATTTTCAGCTGAGGCTTTCCATTCGCGCAGAAGTTCGACTGGATATGCCTCTGGATTGTGATCAACTTTACGAGCACAAGTAACACACAACCAGATTCCGTTCTCGATAGACGAGCGCTCCTTCGCAGACATGCTCTCTTCGTAGCGAGGGCCCTTGGGCGAGGCTGCGGCTATGTGCGCGGCATCACCTCCTCGGACTACACCCCTAGTTCCGGATCCAGGGGCTGCAGTGGGGACTCGGCACTCAGGATTGGAGCAGCGATGTGCGACGCGATCGCGAAGCGCAGCCTTGATTGACTCCTTGAAATTGTCCCGTGCCATTTGTCAATTGTGCCTTTTGTGAGAGAGTCTGCGTTCCATTTCCTGACCAGCTTCGCCTGCTTCTGCTCAATGACAGGCTTCAGGTGAGTAGTCGGCGGTGACAAACAGTGTGATCCCGGGGACTGCTGGAAGTCCGCTATTGCGGCTCATGAAGAGGTCTTGCCGGCCCATTGCGGACAGTCAGACTCTTAGAAAGCAAAAGCGCTCAACGTGGAGTTGAGGTGCCCGCCAAACTTTTCGCGCAGGTCACGTCAAGTGCGGAGTTGGGTTGCACAACCCAGAGAGGCGTCAGTGCATTCATGCACCTGAGTGGTCTTGAGGCCAACTCGACTTCTGTAAGCATAATTAGGTGAACGGGAGCTCCGTAGATTCTTGTTGCGTTTTCAAGCGCAGCCCGCAAATCGTAGAATGCGTCGAGCGCCACTGTCGGTTCAGCCTTAACTACAGCAAGGATGTCAATGTCGCGGAACGGCTCACCGCGAAAGGCTGACCCGAAACCATATACAGCCTTAAGCCTGCTCTCTGCTGAGGTGATAGATTGAATTGCCATCCCTGTCACGCTGGTGATAAGCCCAATACTCAGTGGCCCATAGCGCTCCTGACATTTCATTGGTGACATAAAGACCAATACACTCCGAAAGACAGAACTGTTTTGCTTGTTCTGTGTAGCCGCACCATCCGCCTCCAATGTAAATGATTGAAGGTTTCCCGAACTCATGAATCACGCGTTGCACAGCAGTAAGGCCCATCGTATATTCGTTCAAACAGACAACAGAGAGGTTATCCGTCTGCTGCTTTCGGTTAATTTCGAAAACAAGATCGTCATGTCGAGTAAGCGTTCCGCAGTTTCCGTGAGTACTTAATAGCTTATCAAGCCAAGAAATATGGGCAAAGCTTACATTCCAATTGTTACGTCCGTTCTGGCTCATGACAACATTGCCTTCTCAAATTCTGCGGGAAACATTGGGTAGGTATCCAGTCGTGTGTATTGATGCCGCTCGAAGGCTTGTGCGTGAATCTTAAAATGGAAGAACGATGCAGTTTCAGTTGAGTTCAATAAAGTGATATTTGCTTCGACTGCGTTAATGATCTTGGTGTTGTTGGGAACGATTGTGTCTAGCTTCCGCAGCACCCACACCTCGTACATGTTAGAACCTGGATCGGCCTGAGCGACTAGGGACTGCGGCCCAAAGCTAGACCATAAGACCTTATTTTCGTAGAGTAGGCGAGCGACATAGATCTTCAGCTCCGCTACGCTCTGAAACTTCAGCGCGGTCCCATTAGAGCGGATGCTACTTTCGTGATCTTGCTTCCACTGGTGGAGCATGGAGACTGGGTAAGTTCCCGCAGGTGCCTTGTCCACGGTTCGATGGCAAGTTGGGCAGAGCAAGACCAAATTTTCATACTCATCGCTTCCACCAGTGCCAACTCCGCGTGGGCCATTAGGACTACTGGCTATGACATGTGCCATCTCGCCAACATTAAAGCCGCGACCGTCTTCCAAGAGGACCGTGAGGTCGGTGCGGCAAATTGGATTGGAGCAAGTGCCTGCCGCGCGGCCCCACAAGAGCTTCACTGTGTTGTCGCTAATCGCCACTGGTGATAATCCTGTGTAACCTAATTAGAGTCACTCTGTTCGACTGCTTTGCGGCAGTAGGTCTGATAGTCCGCTTCTAGCCGATAGCCGTCACTTCAGTGCTCTGGCAACGGCCTCGAAAGCGCAGTATACGAAAGTTTGTCTCATTTAGATACATTTGAGTTAACTCTCGATCAACGCACTGCGAGGTCGTCTCCATTGCTCTTCTGGTCAACTTTCGCTCACACAGCAAACCGCCGTGCGCCAGCCACGCAAAGTACCGCGCCGAGAGTCGCCAGCAGCATGGCTCCGCTCACCGCTTCGTGCAGCAGTGATGCCGCCAGCGCCAGGGCAAAAAATGGCTGCAGTAATTGCAGCTGTCCCACTGCGGCGATGCCGCCCAGCGCCAGCCCGCGGTACCAGAACATGAAGCCGATCAGCATGCTGAACAGCGAGACGTAGGCCAGCCCAATCCATGCCGGCGTGCCGACTGCAGCAAACGATGCCGGCATGGTGAACACGGCGGCCGGCAGCATGATGGGCAGGGTCAGCACCAGCGCCCAGCTGATGACCTGCCAGCCGCCCAGCCGGCGCGACAGGCGGGCGCCTTCGGCATAGCCCAGGCCGCAAACAAGAATGGCCGCCAGCATCAGCAGGTCGCCAACCGGCGAGGCATCGATGCCGTCCTTTGCGGCATAGCCGACCACGCAGGCGCTGCCCAGCACCGAAAACAGCCAGAAGGCCGCGTGGGGCCGCTCGCCGCCGCGCAGCACGCCGAACAAGGCCGTGCAGACGGGCAGCAGCCCGAGAAAGACGATGGAATGCGCGGACGAGACGTGCCGCAGCGCCAGCGCGGTCAGCAGCGGAAAGCCCAGCACCACACCCAGGGCAACCACCGCCAGCGGCACCACGTCGGCCGGGGCGGGACGACGCTGGCGCAACGCCAGCAGCAAGGCCAGCGCCAGCAGGCCGGCGATGCTGGCGCGGGCGCAGGTGAGGAATACCGGCTCGAAATCCATCACCGCCGCTCGCGTGGCGGGCAACGAGCCCGCGAATATCAATACGCCGATGAAGCCGCTGATCCAGCCGCTGGTTTTCTGGTCCATTTTTCGTTCCGTTGGAGGTGGCCCCACACTTCACCACGGAGGCGCCCGCCCGGCCATGGACAATGCCATACAATTTTCATGAACTGTATTGGTATCGATCACCACACAGTCGATCACGCCACAGTTGCTCTCCCTGCTTCGGATGGAAGGACCAGCCCATGCCAACAAGCCACACCCGTATCGAGGCCGTCATGGCCGCGGTACGCGCGAAGATCGCCTCGCGCAGCTACCTGCCCGGCGCCCGCCTGCCGTCGGTGCGCGCGCAGGCCAGGACGATGGGGCTGTCTGTCTCCACCGTGGTGGAGGCCTACGAGCGGCTGGTGGCCGAGGAGGTTATCCACGCCCGGCGTGGTGCGGGGTTCTATGTTGCCGGCCCGGCGGCGCCGCTGGCCCTGGCGGAAATCGGCCCGCGACTCGACCGCGAAGTCGATCCGCTCTGGGTATCGCGCCAGGCACTGGAGACCGGCAAGGATTTGCTCAAGCCCGGTTGCGGCTGGCTGCCCGCATCGTGGACGTATGCAGAGGGCATGCGGCGTGCGCTGCGTGGCACCGCGCGGGCCGGCGAGGCGCTGCTGGCCGATTACGCGACGGCGCGGGGCTTGCCTGCGCTTCGGCAATGGCTGGCCCGCCGCCTGGCGGCGATGGATGTGGAGGCGCAGCCCGAGCAGATCATGCTGACGGAGTCCAGCACGCATGCGATCGACCTGATCTGCCGCTTTCTGCTGCAGCCGGGAGACACCGTGCTGGTGGACGATCCCTGCTACTTCAATTTTCACGCCCTGCTGCGCGCCCATCGCGTGCAGGTCGTGGGCGTGCCGTTCACGCCCGGCGGGCCGGACCTCGCGGCCTTCGAGGCGGCGGTGCGCACGCATTCACCACGCCTGTACATCACCAATGCGGGCATCCACAACCCGACCGGCGCCACGCTGTCATCGGTGACGGCGCACCGGCTGCTCAAGCTGGCCGACGCCTCCGAACTGGTGATCGTCGAAGACGATCTCTATGCCGACTACGAAACCAGCCCGGCGCCGCGCCTGGCCGCCTTCGACGGTCTCTCGCGGGTGATTCATATCGGCAGCTTCTCCAAGAGCCTTTCGGCCTCGCTCCGCTGCGGCCATATCGCCGCCCGCGCGGACTGGATCGACGCCCTGGTCGACCTGAAGATCGCCACCCACTTCGGAGGCGGCCAACTGCCCGCGGCCATTCTGCTGGCGGCGCTGACCGGCAGCGGCTACCGCCGTCACATGGAGGGCGTGCGCGCACGCCTGGCCACCGCGATGGAACAAACCATCCAGCACCTGGGCGCACTGGGCATCGTGCCGTGGCTGAGGCCCGGTGCCGGCATGTTCCTCTGGTGCCGCCTGCCCGATGGCGTGGATGCCGCGGCACTGGCACGCACCTGCCTGCAGGAGGGGGTGGTGCTCGCGCCCGGCAATGCCTTCAGCCAATCGCTCAGTGCCAGCGGGTACCTGCGCTTCAATGTCTCGCAATCACTGGACGGGCGCTTGTTCGAGGTGCTGGCCAGGGCCCTGGCGTCCGTGCCAGCGCCTCTCCTTCCCCCGCCGCTGTCCGCTGAGCCTGCCGCGCCCACTACTGGCCGGGCCGGCCAGTAGTGCATTCGGCTTTGCCGACCGATGCCACGACTCCTCCCGATCTCAACCCCCCACGGCAGACACCGCCTTGGTATTGAGGTAGGCCTCCAGGGCTTCAGGGCCACCCTCGGTGCCGTAGCCCGAATCCTTGACGCCGCCGAAAGGCAGTTCCGCCGAGGGCGTCGCGGCCTGGTTGATCCAGACCATGCCGACTTCCAGCCGGTCGCTGAGGAGTTGCACGTTCCTGAAGGATTTCGTGAACGCGTACGCCGCCAGCCCGTAGGGCAGACGGTTGGCCTCGGCGATCGCCTCTTCGAGCGAATCGAAGCCGCGAATGCCGGCCACCGGGCCGAACGGCTCGTCATTGAAGAGCATGCTGTCCAGCGGCGCATCGGAGATGACGGTGGGCGCAAAGAAATTGCCCGTGCCACCGGCACGTTCGCCCCCGGTCACGATCTGCGCGCCCTTGGCTTTCGCGTCCGCGACGATGGACTCCATCGCCACGACACGGCGCGGGTTGGCCAGCGGCCCCAGCGTGGTGCCATCGACCAGGCCATCGCCCAGCTGCAGGCCCTCGGCGTGCCTTGCCAGCGCCTGCGCGAATGCCTGCTTGAGGCTGTTGTGCACCAGAAAGCGCGTGGGCGAGATGCACACCTGGCCCGCGTTGCGGAACTTGGCGGCGCCGGCCGTGCGCACCGCCAGTTCCAGGTCGGCGTCTTCCGCGACGATGACCGGGGCATGGCCGCCCAGCTCCATGGTCACCCTCTTCATGTGGGCGCCGGCCAGCGCGGCCAGCTGCTTGCCCACGACCGTCGATCCGGTGAACGTGACCTTGCGGATAACGGGGTGCGCGATCAGGTAGGAGGATATTTCCGCCGGATCGCCATACACCAGCCCCAGCACGCCAGGCGGCAGCCCGGCATCGACGAAGACGCGCAGCAATGCAGCCGGTGAAGCGGGCGTTTCCTCCGGCGCCTTCAACAGGAACGAGCAGCCCGTGGCCAGCGCCGCGCCGAGCTTGCGCACCACCTGGTTCACCGGGAAGTTCCATGGCGTGAACGCCGCCACCGGCCCCACCGGCTCCTTGATGACCAGCTGCAGCGCTGCGACATTGCGCGCCGGCACGATGCGGCCATAGACGCGCAGGCCTTCATCCGCAAACCATTCGATGATGCCGGAGGCAGCGGCCACTTCCGCCTGCGCCTCCCGCAGCGGCTTGCCCTGCTCCAGCGTCAGGCTGCGGGCGATCGCGTCGGCGCGCTCGCGCAGCAAGCCCGCCGCGCGGCGCATCAGGGCCGCACGCTCATGCGCCGAGGTGTGCCGCCAGACCTCAAAGCCCTGCCGCGCCGCTGCCAGGGCCTTGTCGAGGTCGGCAATGCCGGCATGGGCAACCTGGCCGATGACCTGCCCCGTCGCGGGATTGCGCACATCGATGCGCCGGCCGTCCTGGCTGTCCACCCACTGGTTGCCGATCAGAAGCTGGGTGCTGGGGTATGAAAAAGAGCTCATGGGTTTCCTGGTCTGAAAAAGGATCGGATGCGGGCCAATGGACCGCGCACCGTTGTCACGAAGGGAATGGCCTGGAGATGGAGACACCCGCACCGGCGGCCCGGTGCAGGCGGCGGGCACCCCGCGCGCCGGTGGCCGCCGTCCCGGCTCCACCAGGCTCAGTTCTGCGGCGCCAGCTGCTTGATCAGCGGCGTCCAGGTCGTCAAGGTATCCTGGACATGCGCGCTGAAGGCTGCGGCATCCTTGAAATCCGGCCGCAGGCCAAACTGGTCGCTGCAACTGACGAATTCCTTGGCGTTGACGGCGTTGCGGAATGCTTCCTGCAATGTTTGCACAACCGCAGTATCCATTCCAGCCGGGCCGGAAATCCCCATGAAGCTCGGTGCCACCACGTCGTAGCCCAGTTCCCGGACGGTGGGGGCGGACTCGAACCCCTTGATCCGCTCCTGCGTGTAGGCGGCCAGCAAGCGCATGCTGCCGTTGCGGACATAGGGTACCCACTCCGCTGTTTGCACCATGAAGTCCACATCACCTCGCAGCAGCGCGGTGATGTTCTCCGGGCCGCTCTTGTACGGCACATGCACCCACTCCGTGCCGGCCAGTTGCGTCAGCCGCTCGGAAGCCAGGTGCATCGGCGTGCCAAGCCCCGCCGTGCCATAGGCCAATGGCTGCTTGGCGGTCTTGCTGGCCTCGATGAGTTCGGCCATGGACTGGTAGGGGGAATCGGCCTTTACCAACACCCCCACCTGGTACTGCGCGACCATCGCGATCTGGGTGAGATCCCGGGTGACGTCGTATTTGACGCTCGGTGTCAGCACCTGATTGAGCAGGCTGCCGGTGGAGAGCGCGGCTATCGTGTATCCATCGGGCTTCTGGCGCGCGGTGTAGGTCACGGACAGCGAGGAGCCGGCACCGGGCCGGTTCTCCACCACCAGCGGCTGCCCCAGTTGCCGCGAGACATCCACCGCCAGCGCGCGGTTGCACACGTCGGTGCTGCCGCCGGCGCCGAATCCCACCACCAGCACGATGGGCGATTGCGGGAAGGCGTTGGCCGCCCACAGCGGCATGGCCAGTGCCGCGGCGGCGGACAGGATGCTGGCTTTGGCCAGCCTGGCAGGACGATTCGTTTCACGTTGCATGATGGCTTGTCTCCTTGATGCGATGGTTCTTCTGGTGTGGTGGGGAAAATCTGCGTTCGGGCCCGCGAAAAGATCGCAAGCAGGCTCTCAGAACCTGTTCAAAGTCTCTGCATGGATCCGCATGGCAACGCCATGCCCTGTGGGTTGCGGCTGAAATGCTGCGTCTGCGGCGTTGCAAACGCCTCGCCCGGCCACCAACCCGGCTGCGTTTTGCGCCTTGCAGCCACAACCTTTCAACCACAACGGCTCTCATGCCAAGACTTTGAACAGGTTCTAAAGGAGCACCTCGAGCAACATGGGTCCATGGCGGCGGTACGACGCCTGCAGGGCCTTGCTCAGGGATTCGATGTCGGCCACCTTGATCGCGGGCACCCCCATCGACTCGGCAAGCCCCGACCAGTCGATCTGCGGCCTGTCGAGGTTCAACATGTCCTGGGCGCGCGCGCCGGGTGCGCCGGCGCCCACGGCCGCCAGTTCACCATGCAGGATGCCGTAGGTCCGGTTGGCGAAGATCAGCACGGTCACGTCCAGTTGCTCCCGCGCCATCGACCACAGCGACTGCAAGGTGTACATGCCGCTGCCGTCGCCCTCCAGCGCAACGACTCTGCGCCCCGGTGCGGCGATGGCCGCCCCCACCGCCGCCGGCAGGGCAAAGCCGATGGAGCCGCCACAGCCGGTCAGCCAGTCATGCGGCGCGGCATGCAGGGTCAGCGCATCGAAGCCTCTGCCGGTCGAAATGGCTTCATCGACCACGATGGCGTTGTCCGGCAAGGTGGCGCCAAGCACCCGCCCGATGGATTCGGAATCGAGCGGGCCCTGCGCGGGCGCGTCGGTGGCGTGGCGCGCCAGCAGTGCGGCCGGCAATGACTGCGCACCCAAGGCACCGCACAGCTCGCGCAAGGCGTCGCGCGGGCAGTCCTCGGGTGTCGAGAGCGTCAGGAACCGGCACCCCGGGGCCGTCAGGCGGCCGGGCTTGTCGGGATAGGCGAAGAAGGCCACCGGCTCCTTGGCCCCCACCAGCACCACCGTGCTGAACTTGGCGAGGATGGCCAGCGAAGGCGCCACCGCGTATGGCAGGCGCAGCAGCGCCACCCTGCCGGCGCCGCGCTCCAGCCGCGCGCCATAGAACTCGGCGCGGGCGGCGCAGCCGGTGGCGGCGACGATGCGGCCGACGAGGCTGGTGCAATCTGCACGCGTCGCGCGGTCTCCGCAAAGGATCAGGGTGTGTTCGGGATCTTCCCGCAAGGCCTGGACAATGCGGGCCATGTCATGGGCACCGGCCGCCCCTGCCGGCTCGGCTGCCGCCTTCGGCGCCTGTGGCGCGACGGCGGCGGAGCCCTCCGCCGCCAGTTCGGACCAGGCCACATCGGCCGGAAGGATCAGCGTGGCGATGGCCCCCGGCCGGCCGCAGGCCTGCCGCACCGCCTGCGCCCCATCGGTGGCAATGTCGCTGGCAGACTGGCTGGTGTGCACCCATTGGGAGACCACGCCGGCCAGGGCCTTGATGTCCGATGTGAGCGGCGCATCCAGCTTCAGGTGCTCGGCGGAATGGTCGCCGACGATGTTGACGATCCCGGAGCGGGCCTTCTTGGCATTGTGGAGATTGGAGAGGCCGTTGGCCAGGCCCGGACCGAGATGCAGCAGCGTGGCGGCCGGCTTGTCGGCCATCCGGTAGTAGCCATCGGCTGCGCCCGTCACGACGGTCTCGTGCAGGCCCAGCACGCAGCGCATGGCGCCCACCTTGTCCAGCGCCGCGACGAAGTGCATTTCCGACGTGCCGGGATTGGCAAAACACACGTCCACCTTGTTGTCCAGCAGCGTGTGAACCAGCTGCTCCGCGCCTGTTCTATGGGTCATATTCGATTCCAGGGGTTGAGGGATATTCCGTTCAAGAGGGCGGGATGGGCCATTCCATGCACCGCTATCGCGTCCCGCCGGCAGCGCTCAGGGGTCCGTGCGCGGGCCTACCAGCACACGCCCGGGGTTGAGCAGGTTCTGGGGGTCGAGCGCGGACTTGATTCTTTGCATCAGCTGCATGGCGACCGGTGACTTGTAGTGGGGCAGCTTCTCGCGCTTGAGCGAGCCGATGCCGTGCTCGGCGGAGATGGAGCCGCCAAAGCGGTGCACGTTCCGGTAGACCACCTCGCCGATGCACTCCTCGTGGTCGGCGACGAACGCGCGCGCCTCCATGTCTTCGGGCGCCTGGGCGTTGTAGTGCAGATTGCCATCGCCCAGGTGGCCGAAGTTGACCAGCCGGATGCCCGGCAGCAGCGCATGGAGCGCGGCATCGGTCTCGGCCACGAAGGCCGGGATGCGGGAGATGGGCAGCGAGATGTCGTGCTTGACGTTCACGCCTTCCGCGGCCTGGGCCAGGGTGATGCTCTCGCGGATGTGCCACAAGTCATGTGCCTGCTGGACGCTCTCGGCAATGACGGCATCCAGCACCAGTTCTTTCTCCATCGCCAGCTCCAGCAGGCGCTCGAACAGCGTGCGGGCATGGGCTTCCGACTCGCTGTCGGAGGCTTCGAGCAGCACGCAGAATGGCCCCTGCTGCCACAGCGGCACCCGCAAGTGCGGGTAGTGCAGGTCCACCAGCGCCAGGGCCTGCTGGTTCATCAGTTCGAAGCCGGTCAGCGCCGAGGCCAGGTGCTGGTGCGCCAGCGCCAGCAAGGCGTTGGCCGCATCCAGCGAGGGCACGGCGGTCCAGGCCGTCAGCTGCGCGGCAGGCTGCGGAACCATGCGCATGCTCGCCGCCGTGATCACGCCCAGCGTGCCTTCGCTGCCGATGAAGAGGTGGCGCAGGTCGTAGCCGGTGTTGTCCTTGCGCAGGCCCAGCAGGCCATCCCAGACCTGGCCGTCGGCGGTCACCACCTCCAGCCCGAGGCAAAGGTCGCGCGTATTGCCGTAGCGCACCACCTGCGTGCCGCCGGCGTTCGTCGCCAGGTTGCCGCCCAGGGTGCAACTGCCTTCGGCCCCCAGGCTGAGCGGGAACAGAAAGCCCGCCTCCTGCACCAGCGCCTGCACGTTCTGCAGCACGCAGCCCGCCTCGACGGTGATGGTGAGGTTGTCTGGATCGATGGCGCGCACCGCATGCATGCGCCGCAGGCTCAGCACCACCTGCCGGCCTGAGCCGTCCGGCACCGAGCCTTCGACCAGGCCGGTATTGCCGCCTTGTGGGACGATGGAGACGCCCGCCGCCGCACAGGCGCGCACCACCTGCGCAACCTCGTCGGTGCTGCCGGGGCGTACCACGCACAAGGCCTGGCCTTGCAGGCGCTGGCGCCAGTCGGTGGCATATTCGGCCGTGGCATGGCCGGTGAGGACGTGGCCTTCGCCCACGATGGCGGTCAAGGCTGCAATGAGATCAGCGTGCATGGCAAATCCGGCAAGAGGTTCTTAGAACCTGTTTACGATCTTTTCATGGGTCACGCAGGAGGCCAAAAATGCAGTGGGCAAGACGCCCGTCGCAGGCCAGACTGGGCGTCTGGGCAAGGCGGGCAACGCCGCCCGATGCATTTTTGGCCTCCTGCCCTTCGGGTTGTCCCGGCAGGCGCGCGCTGCGATGTTACAAATCCTCGCCGGGCCACCGGCCCGACTGCGGTTTGCGCCTTGCATCGCATCGCCTGTCGGAACAACGTGGCCCATGAAAAGATCGTGAACAGGTTCTTACAGCTTTTCCACACCGGCAGCGGCCACCACCGCATTCCAGCGCTGGTACTCCTCGCGCGTGAAGCGCTTGAATTCCTCCGGCCCCATCTCCAGCGGTTGCCCGCCCATTTCCTGCACCTTGGCCTTGAAGTCCGGCTTGGCCGCGCATTGGAGGATGGCTGTGCTCAAACGATCGACGATGGCCTGCGGCGTGCCCTTGGGCGCGAGCACCCCGTTCCAGGTGCCGGTGACGAAGTTGTCGAAGCCGCTTTCCTTCATCGTCGGCACATCCGGCAGCAGCGGCACACGCTCCTCTGAAGCGACGGCCAGTGCCTTGAGCTTGCCCGAAGTCACGAATGGCAGGGCCGGCGTGATGTTCTCGAAGATGAAGTCCAGCTGCCCACCCATCAGGTCGGCCAGGGCTGGCGCGCTGCCGCGGTAAGGCACATGCAGCAGCTTGACCCCTGCGGCCGTGCCAAACATTTCCGCGGAGAGATGGATGGTGGAGCCCGCGCCGGGCGATCCGTAGTTCAGGCCCGCCTGGCTGGATTGGGCCAGCGCCAGCAGCTCGGCCACCGAACCCACCGGGGTTCTGGCCTCGTTGATGACCAGCATGTTGGGGATCGACGTCACCAGGCCCAGGTACTCGAAATCGTCCAGGTTCTTTTCGCTCAGGTTCTTGTAAAGACTCTGGTTGATGGCCTGCGTACCGGCCGTTCCGAAAAGCAGGGTGTAGCCATCCGCGGCGGCCGCCGCCACCCGGCTCGTGCCGATCGAGCCATTGGCGCCGGAGATGTTCTCCACCACCACGGGCTGGCCCAGCTCCTCTGCCAGCGCCTGGCCCAGGATCCGCGCAATCAGGTCGGTGTTGCCTCCGGGCGCAAAGGGCACGACCAGGCGGATGGCGCGGCTCGGGTAGCCATTCGAGATCTGCGCGGACAAGGGCTGCAAGGCAGCGGTCAGGCCCAGCGCGGCGATGGATTTCAGAAAGGCTTGTCGGGTGATCTTGCGGTCTGGCATGGATGTCTCCTGTGTCGTTGTGAGATGAAAGTTCTTGCTGTCAGGCCTTTGACTCGGTTCTTGCCTATGTCGTCTGGGGCTTCTTCTCTTGAGCCTTCACTTGAGCCTTCACTTGGGCTTGCAGCGCCTGGACCATGCCCTCCACAGAGCGTTGTTGCGCCTGTTCGTAGAGTGCCAGTTCGTCGTGCGTGGCGGCCCCGAGGTCGCGCTCGAACGTCTGCCTGGCCGCATGGGCCTGGTAGTGGCGCTGCTCCTGGCCGCCGAGGTTCGACTGGAAGATGCCGGCCGCGCTGACAGGCAGGAAGTCCTCATAAGTGATGGGCTGGGCCGTGGCCCAGCCGCGGTTCACCAGGGCGTGGAGACCATGGGCAGGATCTCCATCCAGCGCCTGCAAGGCCTCGCGCGCATGCGCTCGGCCAGCGTCGGTCAGGCGGTAGCGATAGAACGCCAGCCCCTCCTCACGCATGCGTTCGTGGCTATCGGGGAATTCGCCAAAGGTCTGTGCCAGACGCTGGCCGTAGTCCGGGGCGGAGCTGCCCGCGCCCTGCATGCTGCGCACCCGCGACAAGAGCTCGTCGTACAACTGGCGGCCCTTGCGGGTCAAGGCCACGCCGCGCTGCTCGATCTCGCCAAAGCGCGCGGTGTGCGAGCCGACGTGGTCGCTGAAGTGGACCGGCTCCTGCAAGGCCTTGAAGCTGGTCTGGCGCAGCAGAATCGGGCATTCGCGGCGCGGCGGCCCCTCCACCACATCCTTGGCGTTGATGCCGCGCTGCGGCATGGCCGCCTGGATGGCGTCGATGTCCAGGGTGCGCGGCGTCAGGTGGTTGATGTGCGGCCCCTTGAAGCACACCACATCGGCGATCAGGCGGTGGGCATTCTGCAGGCTGGTGTAGGTCTCGAAATCCACGGTGGCTTCGCTGTGCCAGCGGAAGGTCTCAAGTGCCTCCCGCACGAACTCGTCGGCCTGGCGCTCGCTGAGACCACCCGCGGCCTCGAAACCAGCGATCAGCTCCAGCGCCCGGGCGGTGAAGATGTTGCGCCGCGAGAGAATCTGCTGCGCCCGCTCGCGCAACTGGGCATCCGCAATCAGCTCCAGCCGCAGCAAGGAGGTGAACACGCGGAACGGATTGCTGTGCAGGGCCTCGTCGGAGACCGGCCTGAAGGCAGTCGCATGCACCGGCACGCCGGCCACCGACAGGTCGTAATAGCCGACGGGTTCCATGCCCATGACCGCGAACAGCCGGCGCAGGGTCGCCAGCTCCTGTGCGGTGCCCACGCGGATGGCACCATGGCGTTCGAGATTGAGGCGTTCGAGCTCGCCGCTGCCCTGCATCGCTTGCCGCAGTTCGGGCCGGGCCTGCAGGCAGGCCTCATTCACCTGAGCAACCAACTCAAGCAACGTGCCGTACTGGGGAACTTCGTTGCGGTACATGTCCGACATGGCGCGCGAGAAGCGTGTACGGATTTCATCGGTGGAAACAAACGGCACGGTCTGGGCGGGGGCAACGGTGTCTGCCATGGCTGTCGTGGTGATGGAAGTGGTGACGGGCGTTCAATGCCCGGATGCAGGCTCGCGCCGTGGAAAACGCCGGCCTGTGACGGGATGCGCAGATGGTAGGGGGACACCTCCCCGGGCCACAAACGATAAATCCGTGCGCATTCATTCCGGGATGGAATACATCCGCGTTAACCCTTCCCTGGTGAACGGCGAGACTGGCAGGCGGTATCCCGCCGGCGACACGGCATGGGTATTCCCCGCGGCGTGCAGGCCGAGTTGCCGGCAGAATCGCATGATGTCCACGCTACGATGGTGGCGCGCATGTTGCTGAGGGCTTGACCATGCCTGGGTCCGGGCTTGGCCGGTCCTGGCATGGCGCATACTCGTCGACATCCACGCCCGCCCTCCATCCGTCGACAGGCCCGTTGGTTGGCCCAAGTACCCGAGACCATGTTTGCGCGAAGAGATCTTCCCCCCACATCGCTGCTGATCGCTTTCGAGTCGGTCGCCCGCCTGCTGAGCTTCACGGCGGCGGCCTCGGAATTGCACCTCACCCAGAGTGCCGTCAGCCGGCAGATACGTGCGCTCGAGGAATTCCTGGGGATCGCGCTTTTCATCCGCGAACGCCAGACCGTCCGCCTCAGCGGCGTGGGGCAAACCTACGCGCAGGAAGTGCGCGAGGCGCTCACCCGCATCACCAGCGCCACCCTCGCCTGCAAGGCCAATCCGCAAGGAGGTGTGCTGAACCTGGCCATCCTCCCGACCTTCGGCACGCGCTGGCTAGCGCCGCGCCTGCCGGATTTCTTCCAGCGCCATCCGGGCACGACGCTGAACATCTCGACCCGGCTGGCCGCATTCGACTTCCAGCTCGACCCGCAGGACGCGGCCATCCATTTCGGTGAGTCGCACTGGCCGGGCAGCGAGAGCACGTTCCTGATGAACGAAACGGTGGTGCCTGCCTGCAGCCCCGAGTTTCTGGCACAAAACCCCATTGACGGCGTGCCGGGTCTCAGCCGGCAGTCGCTGATCCATCTGGCGTCGAGATCCGGCGCCTGGCCAGCCTGGTTTCGTACCCAGGGCATGGAGCCGCCGGAGGCGCCCGGCATGCATTTCGACCAGTTCGCCACCGCCGCCCAGGCCGCCGTGGCCGGCATCGGCGTGGCCCTGCTGCCGAGCTTTCTGATCGCGCGCGAGCTGCAGCAAGGCGAACTGGTCAGCGCCGTGCCCGGACTCCCGCCGGTGCAAAGCATCGGCGCCTACTACCTGGTGTGGCCCACGCGCCGCGCCAACTATCCGCCGCTGGCGGCCTTTCGTTCCTGGCTGCAGGACAAGGCCGCCGCGTTCACGCGCGGCGAAGCAGTCACCGGCGCGGCACCGCCCTGACGCTCACGCGTCGGCCTGCGGCAGGCGCAGATCCGGGGTGATCTGCAGCGGATCGGTGACGAGTTCCAGCAATGCCAGCCCGCCCGCGGCCTGGGCCCTGGCAAACGCCGGCGCAAACTCCGCGGTGGCGGTCACGCGCTCGGCATGGGCGCCGAACGAGCGCGCCAGTGCGCAGTAATCGGGGCCTTGCAGCCGGGTGGCGCTGACGCGCCCCGGATAGCGTTTGGACTGGTGCATGCGGATGGTGCCGTACATCCCGTTGTTGACCAGCAGCACGATGAATGAGGCCCCGAACTCGGCGGCAGTGGCCAGCTCCTGCGGGTACATCATGAAACAGCCATCACCGGCCACGCAGACGACCGGCCGCCCCTTGTGGCGCAAGGCCGCAGCCACCGCAGCGGGCAATCCGTAGCCCATCGCGCCGCAGGTCGGCGCCAGCTCCGTGCGCGGCCTGCGGTAGCGGTAGAAGCGGTGCAGCCAGACCGCGTAATTGCCTGCGCCGTTGGTCAGGATCGCATCCTCTGGCAGAACGCGGGAAAGGTGCAGCACGGCCTCACGCAAGTCCACGCCGGCGGCCTCCAAAGGCGCCGAAGACAGACCCGTGAACGCCTCGAAACCCGCGCGGCCCTGCGCGCGCCAGTCGCTCCATCGCGGAGCGTCTGGCGCGGCCAGCGCATTCAATGCGGCCAGCAGCGCACGGGGCGGGGCCGCCACCGCCAGGTCTGCCTGGTACACGCGCCCGAGTTCCTCCGCCGAAGGGTGGCAATGCACCAGCGTCTGGGCCGGCCGGGGTACCTGCAGCAAGGCATACTCGCCGGTGGTGATGTCCCCCAGGCGCGTGCCGATGGCGAGAATCACATCCGCCTGCTGCACCATCTCCCGCACCGAGCCGCTCATGCCCAGGCTCAGGTGCCCCACGTAATGGGTGTGTTCGTTGTCGAACACGTCCTGGCGGCGGAACGCACACGCCACCGGCAGCCCCCATGACTCCACGAACACCTGCAGCGCCTGGCACGAGACGGCATCCCAGCCGCCGCCACCGGCCACCACCAGGGGCCTGCGAGCCTGCTGCAGCAGCGCGGCGATGCGCTGCGCCGTAGCGGTGCCCACCTGCACAGGCGCCACGGCCGTGGCCTGGCAGGCCGGTGTGCCGGTGGGGTCTTCCAGCATGTCCTCGGGCAGCGCGATGACGACCGGACCAGGCCGCCCCGACACCGCCACATGGAAGGCGCGCGCGACCAACTCGGCCATGCGATCGGCATCGTCGACCTCGATCACCAGCTTGGCGATGGAGCCGAAGACCTGCTGATAATCCATCTCCTGGAACACGTCGCGCCCCTTCATGTCGCGGGCGATCTGGCCGATGAAGAGCAGCATCGGCGTCGAATCCTGCTGGGCCACATGCACGCCGATGCTGGCGTGGGTGGCGCCCGGGCCGCGCGTCACCATGCAGATGCCGGGCCTGCCGGTGAGCTTGCCGTCCGCTTCGGCCATGTTGGCCGCCGCGCCTTCATGCTTGGTGACGACGACGTCGATGCCCTTCTCGTCGTACAAGGCATCGAGCACCTCCAGGTAGCTCTCGCCGGGCACGCAGAAAACGCGGTCGACGCCATGCAACGCAAGCGCCTGGACCAGCACGCGACCGGCACTTTGGGGGGATGGGGACTGAGGGGATGAAGTCATGATGGGCTCACTGGAAACCCGCAGGAATGGCAGCCGATGCCACGCCCCTGGGGGGAGGGAGGACACCCTGGAAGAGTGTCCTGGAGGGAATGCGATGGATTTCAGCGCATCCCGAACAAAATACGCCGATGCTAGAAGCGGCCCCTGCGCATGGCAAACGATAGTTGCGTGGCAGATCATTCCGTTTCGGAATGGGTATGCAGCAGCACAGCTTGGCTGCCAGCCGAACCGGCCGAATGGCGCTCCGGCGGCTCTATCATCGGGGCTGCCGCTCCACACTCCTTGAAATCGAACACGAACATGCCAACCCAGCATTCCCACTGCATCGTCATCGGTGCAGGCATCATCGGCTCCCTGTGCGCCCTGCAACTGCGCCAGCAGGGGCTGGAAGTCACCCTGATCGAGCGCGATCCGGACGCGCTGTGCTGCTCCACCGGCAACGCCGGCAGCATCAGCTCGGCGTCGGTCGCGCCGCTGGGCATGCCCGGCATGTGGAAGAAGGTGCCCGGCATGCTGCTCGACCGCGATGGCCCGCTGAGCATCCAGCCCGCGTATGCGCTGCGGGCAGCGCCCTGGCTGCTGCGGTTTCTGGCGGCCTCCAATGTCCGCCAGGTGGAACAGGCCTCGCTGGCGCTGGCCGCAATCAACCAGCAGGCCACCGATCTCTACCGTGCGCTGGCGCAGCAGCTGCAGGCTGACGATCTGCTGCGCTTCACCGGCCAGCTGCAGGTCTACACCAGCCAGGCCGCGCGGGACGGGGACGCCGCCGGCTGGGCATTGCGCCGGGCACGCGGCATCGAGATCCATGAACTGGACGGTGCGGCCTTGCACGACCTGGAGCCCGCCGTCGGGGCCCAATTCACCCGTGCGGTCTTCGTGCCGGGCGAAGGCATGGTCGTCAACCCGCAGCGGCTGCTGCACACCGTGCGCCAGCGCTTCGTGGCCGCCGGCGGCACGCTGCTGCAAGCCGCGGTGACACAGCTGTCGGAGCAGCCCGGGGCCGGCCTGCTGCTGGAGACCACGCAGGGCCCTTGGTCGGCGCAGCAGGTGGTCATTGCCGCCGGCGCCTGGTCGCACCGCCTGGCGCAGCAGATGGGTGACCACATCCCGCTGCAAACGCAGCGCGGCTACCACGTGGTGTTTCCAGATTCGGGCGTGACGCTGCAGCGTCCGGTGGTGGCGGCAGAAGCCAAATGCTTCGCGGTGCCGATGGAGATGGGCCTGCGCGTGGCCGGCACGGTGGAGTTTGCCAGCCTGGATGCACCGCCCACGCAGCGCCGCATTGACGCGCTGGTGCGTCACAGCCAGCAGATCTTCCCGGGCCTGCGCGCCTCGGCCCTCACGCAGCACAGCGATTGGATGGGCAACCGCCCTTGCCTGCCCGACTCCCTGCCGGTGATTGGCCGCTCCAGCCGCTCGCCACGGGTGCTGTATGCGTTCGGCCATGGGCATCTGGGCCTCACACAGGCACCGATGACGGCGCAGATCATCACCAGCCAGGTGCTGGCCCGGCAGGCCCCCATCGACCTTGCTCCCTACCGCGCCACGCGCTTTCACTGAACCCGGCCGCCCGGCTGCGGACACCCGCCACCTTTGCAACGCCACGCCGCCATGCCAGCCCGTCCTGTTTCGATATTCTCGTTGTGCGGCACCGGGCTGGTGCTCGGCACGCTGCTGTTCGCCGCCTCGCTGACGCCCTCGCTGGTGCCACGCGCGCCCTGGATTCAGGGTTTGCTCGGCGGCTTCTGCCTCGCCTGCGGCTATGGGCTCGGCGTGCTGCTGATGCGGGCCTGGCGTGCCCTGGAGCTGCCCGCGCTGCCGCCACGCGCCCATCGCCTTGCACTGCTTCTGGGCCTGGTGGCCTGCGCGGCAGCCGTGGTACTCATGCTGCGCTGGGCCACGGCCTGGCAGAACCGGCTGCGCGCGCTGATGGAGATGCCCGTCATCGACAGCGCCGGCCCCTGGACCATCGCCGCGCTGACGCTGGCGACCTTTGCGGTGCTGCTGGCACTGGCACGCCTGTTCGGCTGGATTCGCCGGCAGTTGGCGCGGCCGCTCGGACGGGTGATGGCCAGCCCCAGCGCCGCACTGCTGGCCCTGCTGCTCACCGCCACGCTGTTCTGGTTGGTGGGCAACGGCTTTCTGGCACAGAAGCTGCTGCAGTCGGCCGACGAGATCTACGCTGCGCTCGATGAAGTGATCGAGGACGATGTACCCGCCCCCCAGGCCTGGAACAAAACCGGCAGCCCCCAGTCGCTGATCGGCTGGCAGACGCTGGGGCGCGAGGGCCGGCGGGCCATTGCCGCCCCCCCGACGGCCGCACAGATCGGTGAGGCCACCGGCCTGGTCGCGCTGGAGCCGCTGCGCGTCTACGTGGGCCTGAATTCGGCCGAGACGCCACAAGCCCGTGCCGAGCTGGCGCTGCGGGAGTTGCAGCGCATCGGCGCCTTCGAGCGCGCCAACCTGGTGATCGTCACACCGACCGGCTCGGGCTGGGTCGACCCCGAGAGCCAGAAGGCCCTCGAATACGTGTTGCACGGCGATGTGGCCAGCGTCTCGGTGCAGTACTCGTACCTGCTGAGCTGGCTGGCCATGCTCAGCGTGCCGGAATACGGGGTCGAGACCGCGCAGGCCGTCTTCACGACGATCTACGACCATTGGCGCAGCCTGCCGCGCACGCAGCGCCCGCGCCTGTACCTGCACGGCCTCAGCCTGGGGGCCTTCAACTCGGACCAGAGTCACGACCTCTACCAGGTCATCAGCGATCCGTACCAGGGTGCGCTGTGGTCCGGCCCGCCCTTCAACACGCCGACCTGGCGCTCGGTCACCGCGGCGCGCAACCCCGGCTCGCCGGCCTGGCTGCCAACCTTCGGCGATGGCTCGGTGGTGCGCTTCACCGCGCAAAAGAACACGCTGGACGAAGCGCCCACACCCTGGGGCGCGTACCGCGTGGTGTTCCTGCAGTACGCCAGCGATGCGGTGACCTTCTTCGATCCGCAGTCGCTGTGGCGCCGCCCGGCCTGGATGCAGACGCCACTGGGCCCGGACGTCTCCCCCGACATGCGCTGGATCCCGGTGGTCAGTTTCCTCCAACTGGCCTTCGACCTGATGGTGGCCGTGGAGCCGCCCAAGGGCTACGGCCATGTCTATGCCTTCGAACACTATGCGGATGCCTGGGCCAGTCTGACCACGCCACTGGCTACGTCAGCCGCCTTGTCCTCGGCCTCAGGTATTTCAGGCACGTCTTCGCCTCCGGACTGGACAGCCGAGTCGCTGCGCCTGCTCAAGCAACGTGTGGCCGATGCTGATGCCTCCGGGACCACCGAGGCCGCCGCGCATTGAAACCAGACAACTGGCAGCGGCAGCGCATCAGCTTCACGGTGCAAGCCCCGTGACCAGCCCGCCTGCCTCGGTGATGGCAAGCCCGTCATGCCCGTCGCGGATGATGTGCCAACGGCTTCTGGGCACACCCTCGAACACCTGCGCGTAGCGCGGTGCGGCAGCATCCTCGCCAGTGACGTCGCGGATGAAAATGGCGGCAACCTGCCCTGGATACTGCCTGGCGATGCAGGCATAGATTTCCGGGTCGGCCTCTCCCGAGTCGCCGATCAGCACAAAGCGGCGCGCCGGAAAGTCATCGAGCCACTGCCGCAACCGGCCCAGCTTGAGGCTCTCCGAATCGGCACTGCCAGGCAGCAGGCTGCGCCATGCGGTGGCCTCGCGCAAATGTAGCGGCCCGGGCGGGAATCCCGCCTCCTCGATGAAGCGCTGGAGCACTGGCAGCAACTGCAGCGGACTGGAGGACAGGTAGTGGCAGCACACGCTGGCCGCGGAGGCTCCAACTGGTTCGACAGCCTGCTGTGCGGCACTGCACATCTGCCGATACCATGCGGCCATTCCCGGCACCGCCTGAAACGCCTCCAGAAAGGTGTTGCGCAGCAACTGCCGGGTATTGCCGACTTCCGAGACCTTGATGGTGTCGTCGATGTCGCTGACGATGCTCAGGCCCGTTTCGGCCACCGGCCACAGTTGGCCTTGCCCATGCCGGTGCGTCGCCGCATCGGCCGGCGATGGCGCCGTGGGCCGTACGACGGCGTAGCGCAGCGGTTCGGCACCGCCCTGCCAGACCGTGCCGGGCAGCGTCACCCGGGTGGTGCTGCGGCCGGCCGGATCGGTCGGGTTCAGCGCCACGGAACCCGCACCGTCGATCACCACCGTCAAACGCTTGCCACGCTCCGAATCCTTCAGGAACAGGCGGGCGCGGGTCTCGAACAGCGCCCGCTGCGGCCCGTTCAAGCCATCCAGATCAATACCCAGGTAGCGCGCAAACAGCGACCGTGCACCCGGCCGGCGTTCGTCCTCGTAGACCCAGACGGCAATGTCCGCCTGCGCGGCGCCGCTCGCGTCCATGCACAGGAGTCCGGGAATCGGCAGCACATGCTCGTCGCGCTTGAGGGGCGAGGCGTCCGCGCCGCGCCATGACCAAAGACCGAGCCCCGCAGCCATCAAGGCTGCGCGCCGCCGCAGCGGCAAAAAATCCAGCATTGCGCTCAACCCATCCCTTCCATTTGTACTTTGCACGCCGCCCCAAGGCGCTGGCGCGCAGCATAACCCGGCCACGGATCCGCGTTGCCAGCGCGATCAATGGTGCTCGCAGCCCCGCAAAACGGCAACAGGCGCCGAGGATGCCCTACCATAACGACCTTCGCGCGGCAGTCGATGCGAAACCCCGATCCCGGCATCGCCTCCGGCTGCCATTGCGCGCATCACAAAGCAAAGTGAGGGCCTGCAAACCTATGAACACGCAATCGCTGGAAAAGCTGCGCGAGCGGCTGCATGAGAACGCCAATGTGCTCGGCAATCTGTTCGTCGAAGCCTTCCACTACATCGGCCTCTTCGCCATCGGCGCCATCACCGCCTGGGCCGGCGCGCTGACCTGCTGGGACATGCTGCACAAGGGCGACATCACGGTCGATGACATTCTGCTGCTGTTCATCTACCTGGAGCTGGGCGCGATGGTGGGCATCTACTTCAAGACCAACCACATGCCGGTGCGCTTCCTGATCTACGTGGGCATCACGGCGCTGACACGCTTTCTGATCTCGGACGTCTCGCACCACCACCGCCCGGACATGGGCGCCATCTACATCTCGGCGGCCATCCTGCTGCTGGCAGTGGCGGTGCTGGTGGTGCGCTATGCCTCGGCGCGCTTTCCCTCGACCCCGCAAGCCAGCCAGGGCCAGCCGGACGCCTCGCCGGAAGAGGCATAGAGGTCCGGACTGATACAAATGCCTCTTACCAGAGGCCCGGGCCCAACCCATGCGCTGGATGGGCTCAGTCCGAGCCGCGCGGCTCGTCGCCAGACCCGCCTTTTTTCTCATTCTTCTTATCCACCGGGTTTTCGTCACCGGGCTTCCGCGCACGCTCCAGGTGCGCGCGCGGGTGGGCCGCATCATAGATCTTGGCCAGGTGTTGGAAGTCCAGCCGCGTATAGACCTGCGTGGTGGCGATGTTGGCATGGCCAAGCAGTTCCTGCACCGCGCGCAGGTCGCCACTCGACTGCAGCACGTGGCTGGCAAAGGAATGGCGCAGCATGTGCGGATGCACGGTGCTTGCGAGGCCAGCCTGCTGGCTGCGCCGGCGCAGCCGCAGCCACACGCTTTGCGCCGTCAGGCGCTGGCCGCGCCGGTTGATGAACAGCGCCGGCTCCATGGCACCACCCTGCGGCTGGATCGGAAGGTGCGGGAGGTGTGTCTCGCGCACCGCGCGCCAGGCCAATAACGCATCGAGCGCCGGGCCGCCGATCGGCACGCTGCGGCGCTTGCCGCCCTTGCCGATCACCTGCGCCTCATGGTCTTGCCAGTCGATCCAGCCGCGCCCACCCTGCGCCGCCGCATCGCTGCCAATGACATCCAGCCCCACCAGTTCGGCCACACGCAGGCCGCTGCTGTAGAGCAGTTCCGTGATGGCTGCATCGCGCAGTTCCAACCAACGTGCCTCGGCGGCATCATCGCTGCCATGCACCGGCGTTGCCGCAAGGGTCTCCGCGCTTTGCCGGAATGCCGCCAGTTGCACAGCGTCGTCGGCACTCAAGGCCTTGGGCAGTGGACGTCCGACCTTCGGCGCGCGCACGTCCTGCACCGGGTTGGCCGCCAGCAGTCCCTGGCGCACGGCCCAGCGGAAGAAGCCGCGCCAGCCACTGAGGATCAGCGCAATGCCGCGCCCGCTGCGACCCTTGCTGTGCATCGCCGCGACCTGCCGGCGGATGTGAAAGGGCTGCAGCGCCAGCACCTCGGTGTGCTCCGCATCGGCAGCGTCCTGAAGCTTGCGCAGGTCCTCGGTGTACAAGGCGACGGTGCGCGCCGCCAGACGGCGCTCCACCCGCACATGCTCCAGATACTGTTGCAGCACCGGGGCCAGCACGACCTCGCGCGGCACCGCCCCGGCGTCTGCCGGGGCATGGGACGTGGCACTGCGAGCCATCGGGCGGGCTCCTTCGGTCTGCCTCAGTCGCGACTTTCCGGGGCCTGGGCGGCAGCAGGCACGGTCTTGCCGGCAGGGTCAGCCGGCTCTGCCCGTGCGTTCTGCTCTGCCTGTTCGGCCTGTTCAGCCTTCTCGGCGGCCTGGGCCTGCTGCTCCAGCCGTTCGAGCGTGGCCAGCGGCAGCAGGCGCTGCATGGCGGCACTGGCCAGATCGGCCAGGCGCACCAGCAGTTCTACGCCCATGGCGGGCGAAAAGCGGTGCATGTCGGGCGAGGTCAGCAGCAAATAGCCGAAGGTCAGCCGGGCCGCCGGATGGCGGCCGGCGCGCAACGGTAGGATGGCGATGGATTGCACTGCGGACAGATCGGCTTCGGCTCCGGCGAGCTTTTGCAGGCCCTCGACGCTGCCGCGCGGGCCGCAGTAGGGTTTTTCCAGCGTGGCGATGTGGGGCTGGTTGTCGGGGTGGGCCAGCTGCACTTCCGGCAGACCGGCATAGCTCGCCTCGAGCTCCCACAGCCGCAGATAGACCTGCGGCACGTCGAAGAGCTTTTGCAGTTGCATGGCCAGCACGCCGGGCAAGGCGGCCGCGTTGCGCTCCTTGAGCATTGCGGCTGTCCAGTCGTGCGCCTTCTGGATGATCTGGGCATTCTCGGTGCCATAGCCCATCATCTCGACGATGGTCGCCTCCAGGCCCTTGATCTTCTCCCGCAGTATGGCCACCTGGCGTTCCTGCAGGCTGACGGCGCGCCCGCCGTGCGGGCTGGGCAGCTGGATGCTGCTCAGCACTTCGGCAAAACGATCGAAGAATTCGGGGGTGCTGATGAGGTAGCTGGCGATGTCCTCTTCGCTCGTCAGGCCAGCCTGTTGGGGTTTGGTCGTCATGGCAAGTCCGGTAGATTGATGCGTCCTTCGAATACGGTCACGGCGGGGCCGGTCATCAGCACCTCATCCATGTCGCCGCCGGCCCATTCTATGGTCAGCAGCCCGCCATGCGTGTGCACGTCGACGCGCGCATCGAGCAGGCCCTGGCGAATGCCGCACACCACCGCCGCGCAGGCGCCGGTGCCGCAGGCCAGCGTCTCGCCAGCACCGCGCTCGTAGACGCGCAGGCGGATGGTGTGGCGATCCACCACCTCCATGTAGCCGGCATTGACGCGCTGCGGGAAGTGGTGGTTGCGCTCGATCAGCGGCCCCGTCTGCGCCACGGGCGCTGCCTCGGCCGAGGCAACGAGCTGCACCGCATGCGGGTTGCCCATCGATACCACGCCGATCCACACCGGCTCGAAGGCCGCTCCCCTTCCGTCCCCCTCCTCTCCGCCCGGCGGCAGCAACCAGCGCGTCAGGCCACCGACCTGCTCGCTGGCCAAACCTGCGGGATCGAACGGGATCTGTTCGGGTTGCCAGCGCGGCCGCCCCATCTTGACCGTCACGCGCCCATCGGGCTGCAGCGCCGGCTCGATGATGCCCGCTTTGGTCAGCACGCGGATGCACGGCTGCGTACTCAGCCCCTTGTCGAACACATAGCGGGCAAAGCAGCGCGCACCGTTGCCGCACTGCTCGACCTCGCCGCCGTCGGCGTTGTGGATGATGTATTCGAAATCCGCCTGCCCCTGTTGCGCCACCGGCACGCTGCGCACGGTGAGGATCTGGTCGGCCCCCACGCCGAAGTGGCGATCAGCCAGCATCCGGTAGTGCGCCTCGGTCAGGCCCAGGCCCTGGCGGGTTTCATCGAGCACGACAAAATCGTTGCCGGCGCCCTGCATCTTGGTGAAGTCGATTTGCATGGATGGATTGTTCCACGAATCGCGAGCCTGCAAGAAAGCCATCGCCACGCCAAGGCTTGCGCAACCGGGCCGTCAGGCCTCGGGCGCGATGGCTTCGGCCCAGTCGTAGATGGTGCCGAGAATCTCCTGCTCGGCCTCGTTCGCATCGTCGGAAAGCGCATCCACCTCGGCCATCAGCTGCGAGGCAGTGCGGGCGCCGCCCTCGCCGTCGATGAGCACGGCCCGCCGATGCGCCTCCCAGCGCTGCTGCTCGTCGGGCGAGAGGGTATCCGGGTAATTGCGGGCGCGGTAGCGGAACAGCAGCGTATCGAGGCGCGGGTCGTCGAAGCCGGGCTGGTTCAGCGCCAACTCCTCGGGGCTCAGCGCTTTGAGACGGTACAACCGGCGGCGGTCCTCATCGCCGACGAAACCGCCGTACAGGTCCTGCTCGGGGTCGGCCGGGTCGGCATCGGCTCGGCCCGGCCGCTCGTACACGGCCGCCCAGATGCCGCTCATGTCAGGCAGCGCACGCGCAATCTCTGCATGCCGCGCCAGTTGCTCCATGTCGATGTTCCAGCGCGCCACCACCGCCGGCGTGAGCACCTTCAGATTGCCCGCCACCATGGGCGACTTGTTGAGGTGAATGCTTTTGACCGGGAGGCGCTGCACGCCCGGCGGCAGCTCGGCCTGGCGGGTGAAGAGGCGCTGGCGCAGCGTCGCCGCGTCCAGGTCGAGCAGTTCGGCCGGGTCGAAGGCCAGGTTCCAGGCAATGATTTCGTTGCGGTTGCCAGGGTGGCTGGCGAGTGGCCACATCACCGCCAGACAGCCCTGCTCCACCGGGAACATACCCGAGACGTGCACGAAGGGGCGGGCCTGGCCGGGCTGCACCGGCAGGCCCAGCTCGCGCGCCACAGTGCGTTTGTCGCGCAGTTGCAGTGCAAAGTCGAACAGGCGCGGCTGCTTCTCGCGCAGCAGGCGCGCCAGCGCGATGGTGGCACGCACGTCCGAGACGGCATCGTGCGCCGCCTCATGTGCCAGGCCGTTAGCGGCGCTGAGGTGTTCGAGGCGAAAGCTCACCCGGCCTTCGCCGTTGACAGGCCATTCGATGCCCTCCGGGCGCAGCGCGTAGGTCATGCGCACCACGTCCAGGATGTCCCAGCGGCCATTGCCGCCTTGCCACTCGCGCGCGTAGGGGTCGATCAGGTTGCGCCAGAACAGGAACCGGGTGAACTCGTCATCGAAGCGAATCGTGTTGTAGCCCACGCCCACCGTGCCCGGCTGCGAGAATTCGGCTGCAATGGCATCGGCAAAGGCATGCTCTGGCAGACCCCGCTCGAAGGCCTGCTGCGGCGTGATGCCGGTGATCAGGCACGACTGCGGGTCGGGCAGGTAGTCCAGCGGGGGCTTGCAGAACCACTCCAGCGGCTCGCCCACTTCGCGCAGTTCGGCATCGGTGCGAACAGCCGCGAACTGCGCGGGCCGGTCACGGCGCGGGTCGGCGCCGAAAGTCTCGTAGTCGTGCCAGAGGAAAGTGTGCATGGGGTGTGGTTGATGCATCAGAAGCTCTGGGATTGTAGGGGCCTGGACCACGCACGGGCAGCGCGCAAAATGTCGCAACACAAAAGACCTGCCTTCACATGCCCGGAGGTGGCCAAGGACTACAATCGCTCGCTTATGGAACAGGAACACGCCACCTCCACCACCGAGCGTCTGGCTCAGCAGATCGACCGGCTGCTCGAACGCCTTGCCCAGGCCGAGGACAGCCAGCGCCAGTTGCAGCAGCAGGCCGAGGCACTGGCCGCCGAACGCGATGCGCTGGTGCAGCGGCTGCGCTCGGCGCGGGCACGCGTGGATGCCCTGCTCGAACACCTGCCCCCCAGTTCGCCCCAGGCGGGCGATGCGACCCCCACGGAGGCCAACCCGTCATGAACCAGGTCGAAGTCAAGATCCTGCAGCAAAGCTACCTGCTGGCCTGCAAGGACGGTCAGGAACAGCGCCTGCTGCAGGCGGTGCGCCGTGTCGACGAGGCCATGACCCGCATCCATGACGCGGGCAAGGTGCGCGCGCGCGAGCGCATTGCGGTGCTGGCCGCGCTGAATCTGGCGTTCGAACTCGACGACCTGCGCGACGAGCTGGCGGACCTGCAGGCGCAGGTGCAAAACCCCGCGACCGGCATTGCCTTTGCCGGCGACCCCACCGGCACCGGTACCAGTGCCAACCCGCAGGCGCCTTCCCCCGAACTGCAGCAGACGCTGGAGGGCCTGATCGCCAAAATCGATCACGCGCTGCAGCCTGATGCGACGAATCCATGACATGCGCCGCCCAAGCGGCGGTAGTCGTTTTACAATGGGGCCGTCTGCTTCCCCGCCGGACTTTATATTTCCTTGAACCAATGCTCATTGAGCCCGGGTTTGGAACATTGCCAGGCAAGCGTGATCGTCTCGCGTCAGATGAACCCAATGCCGGGCTGACCTTACCCACCTGACCCTCCGGTTCAGGCTGACGGTTCGGCGGATCGAAGCAGACACCTTATTCCTCAGGCCTTCATGCCTCTCGGGCCGCGCAGCCCTCTCCTCCCTTGCGCAATCCCTTCCCCAACGGCCACCGCCTTCTCCGCCTATCATTGGAGGCATCGGCGCATCCCCGTCCGCATATTCTCGTGTTCGCGCCACCCGTGTCCACCCCATGTCAGAAAGGAGAATGCCGTGAACCCTTCCCCCATCGCCTTCAGCACCTGCGACTTCTGCGACGAGCACAAGAGCGCGCCTCCGCAACAGGAGTTTCGCGTGCTGCCGCCGGTGTTCCACAGCTATGGTGGCCGGTCGCGCTTTTACGGGCCGGTGCGCACCGTCAAGTGCCATGAGGACAATTCACCCGTCAAGGCCGCCGTCGAGTCTCCCGGCCATGGCGCCGTGCTGGTGGTCGATGGCGGCGCTTCGCTGCGCCGCGCACTGGTCGGCGGCAACCTGGCCGCCGCCGCCGAACGCAACGGCTGGGCCGGTCTGGTGGTGGATGGCTGCGTGCGCGACCTGGCGGAACTGCAGGCCGCCAGTGTCGGCATCCGCGCGCTGGGGCTGATCCCCCTGCCCACCAACCGCACCACCCCCGGTCAGACCGATGTACCGGTACTGATCCAGGGCGTGCCGGTGGTGCCCGGCGACTGGCTGTATGCCGATGAGGACGGCATCGTCATCAGCCGGCAGCCGCTGCATGCGGCCGGCTGAGTGGAACAGCCCAAGCCATCTGTCGCCCACTGCCCGACACCCAGCACCCATGGCTACCAACAAAAAACCACCGGAATCCGGTGGTTTTTTGCGCTGCCGCGATGGCGGCGTGAATACGGGCGGGCCGGCAGAGTCGCCGAGCCCCGACCTTACTTCTTGACGTTGGCAATGCCGTCGGTGATTTCCTTGTGGGCCTCATCCAGACCGCCCCAACCCAGCACCTTGACCCACTTGCCCTTTTCCAGGTCCTTGTAGTGCTCGAAGAAGTGCACGATGGCATTGCGCGTGCTTTCGGACACGTCGTCGAGGCTTTGCAGGTGCGCATAGGCGGGCAGGATCTTGGCGGTCGGCACGGCCAGCACCTTGCCGTCCACGCCCGACTCGTCTTCCATGCGCAGGATGCCCAGCGCACGGCAAGGCACCACCACGCCCGGCAGCAGCGGATACGGTGTCAGTACCAGCACATCCACCGGATCGCCGTCGCCCGACAGCGTCTGCGGCACGTAGCCGTAGTTGGCCGGATAGAACATCGGTGTGCTGATGAAACGGTCGACGAACAGCGCGCCGCTCTCCTTGTCCACCTCGTATTTGATGGGATCGGCGTTCTGCGGGATTTCGATGACGACGTTGAAGGTTTCCGGCACCTTGCTGCCAGGAGAGACTTTGTCTAGAGACATGGTTTTCTGTTGCTGTAGTGAATGGAAGATGGGCTGCGGCAGTGGCACCACAACGCGCCGCCGCAGGCTGGCACATGGCGCGCATTGTACGCAAGGGCAGCGGCACGACTGCTTCGTGCCGCTGCCCTTGTCTGCGCCAGGCGCAGGCCGCCTGTGCCGTGCTCAGGCGACCTGCTTCTCGGTCTCGGCCTTGAGTGCCTTGACGGCCTTGAGCACGTCATCGACATGGCCCGGCACCTTGAGGCCGCGCCACTCCTGCGCCAACGTGCCATCCGGCGCGATCAGGAAAGTGCTGCGCTCGATGCCCTTGACCTTCTTGCCGTACATGATCTTGTTCTTGACCACACCGAACATGTGGCACATCTTTTCCTCGGTGTCGGCGATCAGCTCGAACGGCAGATCCAGCTTTTCCTTGAACCCGTCGTGCGACTTCATGTTGTCGCGCGAGACACCGAAGATCACCGCGCCGAGCTTGGCGAACTGCTTGTACTTGTCGCGGAACTGCAGGGCCTCGGTGGTGCAGCCGGGGGTGTTGTCCTTGGGGTAGAAGTACAGAATCAGGATCTGCCCGGCGTGGGAAGTGTTGGTGACGTTCACGCCGCCGGTTGCGCTGGCTTCAAATTCGGGAAGGGGCTTGTTAACAACGATCGCCATGTTAATGCTATCTCTCAATCAAATGTGTCGTTGGAAAAATGTCGAACCCGGCGCAATTTGTCAAAATTCCGCTTGACAGCGAAGAGACTGGAAATAAAGATACGCGCTGCTGGCAACACGCGCTACACTTCCTTGACGAATCAAATACAGGTCCGGCGCAACCACCGATTGTACCTGATATGCCTCATGTAGAGGGCTGATCCCTGCATCAGCCCTTTTTGCTGCGCGTCCGTACCATGCGTCCATGCCAGCTTCCGGCGGCCGCGGCCGGCTCGATCCAGCCCCGCGTCAGCGCTCCAGAATCAGGGCCGCCACCACTTTGCGCCCCTCCCCGGCCAGCACGTTGAAGGTGCGGCAGGCCGCCGCGGTATCCATCGTCTCCAGGCCAAGCTGGCGCTGCGCAAAGGGCCGCAGCCAGGCCGGCGGCGGAAAGCGGTTGCGGCGCCCGCTGCCCAGCAGCACGACTTGTGCATCGGCACAGCTGGCAGCCAGGTCCGCAAGCAGTTCGGCCGTCAACGTCTCGAAGGAATCACACGGCCACGGCTCCTGGCGACCGTCGGCCCCCAGGATCAGGCTTTGCTCGAAGCGCTGCTGGGGCAGCTGCAGCCAGCCCTCGCCATAGGCGATGATGGAGGTGGTTTCGGGCTGATCGGCGTAGAGTTTCATAAGGCGGGCCGCATGGCGGCATGATGGGCGGGGCGATGGCGGAATGGCCGCCACCGCCTGTTCCCGGACGGGCCAGCCAGCGCGGCCATGGCCCATGATGCACGCGGCGGCGGTTTCCCGCCACCATCGCGGCAACTGTGGTCAAATTATAGGTTTTCCGTTTCCTTCAGTTTTCACCATGAAGCCCATCCAGAAATCCGCCAAGCTGGCACACGTCCTCTACGACATACGTGGACCGATCGTGGATGAGGCGCGCCGCATGGAAGAAGACGGCCAGAAGATCATCAAGCTCAACATCGGCAATCTGGCTCCCTTCGGATTCGACGCCCCCGAGGAAATCCAGCAGGACATGATCCGCAACCTGCCGACCTCGGCCGGCTATTCCGACAGCAAGGGCATCTTCGCCGCGCGCAAGGCGGTGATGCACGAGACGCAGAAACAGGGCATCGTCGGCGTCACGCTCGACGACATCTATCTCGGCAATGGCGCGAGCGAACTGATTGCCATGGCCACCAACGCGCTGCTCGACGATGGCGACGAGCTGCTGCTTCCCGCGCCCGACTACCCGCTGTGGACGGCGGTGACCAATCTATCGGGCGGCACGCCGGTGCACTACCTGTGCGACGAGAGCAACAACTGGGCGCCCGACCTCGATGACATCCGCCGCAAGATCACGCCGCGGACCAAGGGCATCGTGGTCATCAACCCGAACAACCCCACCGGCGTCATCTATCCGCTCGAGATCTTGCTGGGCATCGTCGAGATCGCGCGTCAGCACGGCCTGGTGATCCTCGCCGACGAGGTCTACGACAAGGTGCTCTACGACGGCAACACGCACACCGCCCTGGCCAGCCTCTCGACCGACGTGCTGACGCTGACCTTCAACTCGCTCTCCAAGAGCTACCGATCCTGCGGCTACCGCGCCGGCTGGATGGTCGTCTCGGGCGACAAGAAGTCGGCACGCGACTACATCGAGGGCCTGGACATGCTGGCCAACATGAAACTGTGCTCGAACGTGCCGGGCCAGTGGGCCATCCAGACCGCGCTGGGCGGCTACCAGAGCATCAACGAACTGACCTGCGAGGGCGGCCGGCTGCGCCGCCAGCGCGACCTGGCCTATGAGCTGATCACGGCCATTCCGGGCGTCTCCTGCGTGAAGCCCCAGGCAACGCTCTACATGTTCCCCAAACTCGACCTGGACGTCTACCCGATCCACGACGACCGCGAATTCTTCCTCGAGCTGCTCAAGGAAACCCGCGTGATGCTGGTACAGGGCACGGGCTTCAACTGGCCCAGGCCCGACCACTTCCGCATCGTGTTCCTGCCGCATGAGCCGGACCTGCGCGAAGCCATCGAGCGCATTGCGCGCTTTCTCAAGACCGTGCGCGAACGCACCCGCCCGACACTGGTGGTCTCGGCATCCTCGGCAGCCTGAAAGCCCCGCATCAGCGCTGCAAACCGTACACGGCCGCACAGGCCTTCGCAATTTCCCAACCCGAACCGACGACAAACATGACAAGCATCCGAGTGGGACTTCTGGGCATTGGCACCGTTGGTGCCGGCACCTTCAACGTACTCAAGCGCAACCAGGCCGAGATCGGCCGCCGCGCCGGCCGTGACATCCGCATCACCGTGGTGGCCGATCTCGACACCGAGCGCGCGCGCGCCATCGTCGGCGAAGACGTCGAAGTCGTCAGCGATGCCCGGCAGGTCATTGCACGCCCGGACGTGGATGTGGTGATCGAGCTGATCGGCGGCTATGGCATTGCCAAAACACTGGTGCTCGGCGCCATCGAGGCGGGCAAGCATGTCGTCACCGCCAACAAGGCGCTGCTGGCCGTGCATGGGACCGAAATCTTCGCCGCCGCCGCACGCAAGGGCGTGATCGTGGCTTACGAGGCCGCCGTCGCTGGTGGCATCCCCATCATCAAGGCACTGCGGGAGGGGCTTGCGGCCAACCGCATCAACTGGGTTGCCGGCATCATCAACGGCACCACCAACTTCATCCTCTCCGAGATGCGCGACAAGGGGCTGGACTTCGCCACCGTGCTCAAGGAGGCCCAGCAGCTCGGCTATGCCGAGGCCGATCCGACCTTCGACATCGAGGGCGTGGACGCCGCGCACAAGATCACGCTGATGAGCGCAATCGCCTTCGGCATTCCGGTGCAGTTCGACAAGGCCTACATCGAAGGCATCACCCAATTGCACCGCCCCGACATCCGCTATGCCGAGCAACTCGGCTACCGCATCAAGCTGCTGGGCATCGCCAAGCGCACCGAGCGCGGCATCGAGTTGCGCGTGCACCCGAGCCTGGTGCCCACCAAGCGGCTGATCGCCAGTGTCGAGGGCGCCATGAATGCCGTGGTGGTGCATGGCGATGCCGTGGGCACCACGCTCTACTATGGCCAGGGTGCCGGCGCCGAGCCGACTGCCAGTGCGGTGATTGCCGACCTGGTAGACATCGCCCGCCTGCAAGGCGCCGACGTCACGCACCAGGTGCCGGCGCTGGCCTTCCAGAGCAGCACCCTCAGCGCCGCCAGCACCGACCTGCCAGTGCTGCCGATGAGCGAGATCACCACCAGCTACTACCTGCGCGCGCGCGTGCTCGACGAGGCCGGTGTGCTCGCCCGCATCACCAGCATCCTGGCCGATGCCGGCATCAGCGTCGATGCGCTGCTGCAGCGCGAGGCCGACGAAGTCAGCGAGTTCAACCAGGAATCCGAGGCCAATGCCGCCCTGCCGCAGACCGACCTGATCATCCTCACGCACGACAGCCGCGAGGGCACGCTCAATGCCGCGCTGGAGCAGATCCAGCAACTGCCATCGGTGCTGGCGCCCATCGTGCGCATCCGCAAGGAAGAGCTGAACTGAGCAGCAAACGCATGCGCCCGGTCCAGCAACGACAGGCTGGCAACAGGCCCGCCTTGGCGTCCGCTGGTTTTCCGAGCATGGCGGCAACCAGCGCCTGTCCGCGGCTGGCGCGGCGGCTGCAGGCCGTATTTTGGGCGCTGGCGGCGCTCGCGCTGGTGGCCGGACTCGCCGCAGGCGTTGCGTTCCTTTTCGAGCGCCAAGGAGGGGCGGCTTGGGAGCAACTGGTGCTGATCGGGGCCACCATGTTCGTGATGTGGGCCGCAGTGACCATCGTCCAGCCAATGAGGCAGGCACTGGCCCGCAGGTGCTGCGGCATCGTGGTCGATGCCAGCGGCATCCACTACCAGTATTCCAATGGGGATACCGAAGCGCTGCTGTACCAGGATCTGGTGCGCACATACGAGGGCTTTCACGATGTGCGGACCCAGACGATTCACCGCGGCCCGACGCTGTTGACCGTCTGCCTGCCGTCGAAGGACGGGGGTCGGCCCGAATTCCGTGTGGTGGAATTCGGCCTGGACTTTCAGATCACGACCAATCGCCTCGAGCTTCTCGGGCATTTCATCCGCGGCATCCAGACCTTTCGCCCCGACCTGCGTGTCAGCAGCCAGGTATTCAGCGCCTTCTTCATCGACGAACACAGCTATCTGCCGCAGCGCAAGAAGATACTCCAGGTCTATCTGGCAGCCATTGCCGTCGTACTGTTCGTGACGGCGCTGGTCTACCTGCATGTCTTTCACGGCGGCGAAAGCCCGTGAACCCATCCAGCGATCGAGCCGGTAGCCCGAGGCGTTGACTATCATTGCATCATTGCCATATCGACCGCCCCGCATTCACCACCCCGCCCGGCCCCGTCACCACTTCTGCACCATTCTTCCGAACCATCGGTCATGCACTACCTCTCCACCCGCGGCGAGCCCGCCCGCAAGCGCTTCTGTGACATCCTGCTCGAAGGCCTCGCGCCCGATGGCGGCCTGTACCTGCCCGAGCACTATCCGCAGATCACAGACCGTCTGCCCGAGCTGCGCCGCATCTACCGCGAGCAAGGCTATGCCGAACTGGCCTTTGCGATTCTCTCGCTCTACATCGACGACATCCCGGCCGATGCACTGCGCGCCATTGCGCACAAGACATACACCAAGGCCGTGTTCGGCACCGAAGCCATCACGCCTGTGCGCGAGCTGGAGGATGGCCTGTGGCTCGAAGGCCTCTCGAACGGCCCGACGCTGGCCTTCAAGGACATGGCCATGCAACTGTTGGGCAACCTGTTCGAGTACGAACTGGATCGCCGCCAGGCCGAGCTGAACATCCTTGGCGCCACCTCGGGCGACACCGGCAGCGCCGCCGAGTACGCCATGCGCGGCAAACGGGGCGTGCGCGTCTTCATGCTCAGCCCGCACGGCCGCATGAGCCCGTTCCAGCAGGCGCAGATGTTCAGCCTGCAGGACGAGAACATCCACAACATCGCCATCGATGGCGTGTTCGACGACTGCCAGGACATCGTCAAGGCCGTCAGCAATGATCTGGCATTCAAGCAGCACTACCACATTGGTACCGTCAACTCGATCAACTGGGCGCGCCTGCTGGCCCAGGTGGTGTACTACTTCGCCGGCTACTTCCAGGTCACCGGGCAGGACGACCAGACCGTCTCCTTCACCGTGCCCAGCGGCAATTTCGGCAACATCTGCGCCGGCCATGTGGCGCGGCAGATGGGCCTGCCGATCGCGCAGCTGGTGGTGGCCACCAACGAAAACGACGTGCTCGACGAGTTCTTCCGCACCGGCATCTACCGCCCGCGCCCGGCAGCCGACACGCTGGAGACCTCCAGCCCTTCGATGGACATCTCCAAGGCCAGCAACTTCGAGCGCTTCGTGTTCGACCTGCTCGGCCGCGATGCCGCCGAGCTCAGGACCTTGTTCGCCGAGACCCTGCCCCGCCAGGGCTTCTTCGACCTCAGCGCCGATCCGCGCTTCCTGCGCCAACGCGAGACCTTCGGCTTCGTCAGCGGCACCAGCCATCACGCCGACCGCCTGGCGACCATCCGCGCCGTCTGGCAGCAGTTCGGCCAGGAGGTCGACACCCACACCGCCGATGGCGTGAAGGTGGCGCGCCAGTACCACCAGCGGGGCGATGCCGTGCCAATGATCGTGCTGGAGACCGCCCTGGCGGTGAAGTTCAGCGCCACCATCACCGAGGCGCTGGGCCACGAGCCGCAACGACCGCCGCAGTTCGAGGGCATCGAGAGCCTGCCCAAGCGCGTGCAGGTGCTGCCTGCCGACGTGCAACAGGTCAAGGACCTGATCGTCCAGGCCTTGAAGGCAACGGCGGGCGCCTGAGCGGCTGCGCGGAGGGGCCATGCTCGCGACCCTGAGCACGCTGGCCGGCGGTATCGGCCTTTTCCTGCTGGGCATGGTGCTGATGTCCGACAGCCTCAAGGCCATGGCTGGCGAGTCGCTGCGCACGGCGCTGGCGCGTTTTACCGGCCAACCCTTCCAGGCCATGCTGGTGGGCATGGGTGCCACCGCGGCCGTTCAGTCATCGACGGCCACCACCATGGCCACCATCGGCTTCGTCAGCGCCGGGTTGCTCACCTTCCAGAACTCCATCGGCGTCATCATCGGCGCCAACATCGGCAGCACCAGCACGGGCTGGATCGTCGCGCTGCTGGGCATGAAGTTCTCCATCGCCAGCGTCGCCATGCCGATCATCGGCCTGGGCGCCCTCATGAAGCTGCTGGGCCGGGACAAACTGGCGCTGGCGGGCCTGGCGCTGGCGGGCTTCGGATTGATCTTCGTCGGCATCGAATACCTGCAGCAGGCCATGGCAGGCATGGCCGGGCACGTCGATCTGACGCGCTTTTCCAGTCCCGGCTGGAGCACGCGGCTGGTGCTGGTGATCATCGGCATCGTGATGACGGTGCTGCTGCAGGCTTCCAGCGCCGCGCTGGCAGCCACGCTGGCGGCGCTCTCGAGCGGCACGATCGATTTCGCCCAAGCCGCCGCACTGGTGATCGGCCAGAACATCGGCACCACCGCCACCGCGCTGCTGGCCGCCGCCGGCGGCAGCGCCAGCGCCAAACGCACCGCCCTGGTCCATCTGCTCTTCAACCTGGGCTCGGCGGTGCTGGCATTCTTCATCCTGCTGCCACTGGCGGTCCAGCTGGTCAGGCTGTGGAGCCTGCGGCATGGCAGCATCGACATGGCCCTGGCACTGGCGGCCTTCCACACCGCCTTCAGTGTGACGGGCGCCCTGGTCTTTCTGCCGCAGGCCCAGTTGCTGGCGCGCCTGGCCAGCCGGCTCGTGCCCGAATCGGCCCCGCCCGGCCTGCGCTACCTGGATGCCTCGTTGCAATCGGTGCCGGCACTGGCCATCGCTGCTGCCGAGAAAACCGTCTGCCTGGGCCTCTCGGACACCTGCCACCTGCTGGCGCAGCGCCTGCAGGGCCAGCCACTGGCGAGCAGCAAGAGTGGCCTGAGCCTGGAAAAGCTGCTGGCCGCGGTGGATGACTACCTGAGCCGGCTGCCGGTCCCGCAATCGGCCAGCGACCAGCAGCGTCTCAAACACCTGTTGCTGCTGCTCGACCAGACCCGCGTGCTGCGCGACGACCTGCAGTCCATCGGCCACGCCGAGGCGCTGCGCGCCCAGTCTTCGCTGTGGGATCTGGCGACCCGGCTGGCGCCGCCGCTCGAGCGCAGCGCGGCGTGGCTGGCCGATGACAGCCTGCCGCTGCGCGAGGATGTCACGGAGGAATTGCGCCAGGTCAGCGAATGGGTGCACGAGCAGCAGACCGCCGCGCGCCGCACGGTGGTCGAGGATGCCGCCAGCTACCGCATCACCCCGGCGGCGGCGCTGGAGCAACTGACTGCGCAGCGCTGGCTGGAGCGGCTGGCCAAGCACATCACCCGCATTGCCGAGACCCTGGGCGAGGCGCGGGCGCTTTTCCATGAATGAGAGCAGGATGAGCTCGCAGAAAAAAGCCCCAACCAAAGGGTGAGGACTGCCATGACAGGCGCACAATGGCGGGCGCGAAAGCGCTCAGGCAGCCATCCGACGAACTCCAGCACGGCGCAAGGCACAGACTTTGCTTACCGAGATTCCCGTGGAAGCGAAAAAACCGAAATCCATCATGCATTCCTGGCTGGACGACGTGCACGCCCTGGTGGCAGGCGCACTGTTCGTGGCCCTGGGCATGTGCATGTTTGCCCATGACGGGCTGCTCACGGGCGGCGTCGCCGGCGTGGCCTTCCTGCTCAGCTACGCCACCGGCATCAACCTGGGACTGCTGTTCTTTCTGCTGAGCCTGCCGTTCTTCTGGCTCTCCTGGGCCCGGCTGGGCCCCCAATTCACGCTCAAGAGCTTCGTGGCGGTGGCGCTGGTCTCCATCTTCACCTCGCTCTCGCCCAAGGTGGTGCGCTTCGAGTTCATCAACCCGTGGGTGGCCTCGGTGCTCGGCGGCTTTCTGATCGGCTTTGGCCTGCTGGCGCTGCTGCGCCACCGCTCCAGCGTCGGAGGCGTCAACATCCTGGCGCACTGGCTGCAGGAGACCCGCGGCATGAGCGCCGGCAAGGTGCAAATGGGCGTGGACGTGCTGGTGGTACTGGCCGCCTTCTTCGTGGTGCCGCCCATCAAGGTCATGCAGTCGGTGGTGGGGGCGGTGGCCATCGGCGCCATCCTCACTCTCAATCACCGGCCGGGGCGCTATCTCGGCGTCTGAACCCGCTCCTTGACGGCCATGCAAGGTCTGCCAGACCCATGCGCCTGCCTGCAGGTGCCGGTCGAGGCCGCTATGATTGGCGCCCACCATGTCAGCGCCCTCTTCCTTTCGCCAACGCCTGCAGCAAACGCTGCGTGATCTGCAACCCGCTCCCACCGGGGTCGCACCGGCCGAACGCCTGCGCGTGGCGCTGGGTGCGGCGCTGGGCATTTTCTTCACGGCGTTCTGCAGCCAATGGCTGGCCGGTGACACGGTCGATCACTTCTGGCACTCTTCCTCGCTCGGGGCCACGGCACTGCTGATCTTCGCGCTGCCCTCCAGCCCTTTTGCGCAGCCCTGGGCCGTGGTGGTGGGCAATCTCTCCGCCGCCATGGTCGGCATGCTGTGCGGCATGCTGATCGACCCGCCCCTGCTGGCTGCGACGGTGGCGGTACCACTGGCCATTCTGGTGATGATGCAACTGCGCGCCGTGCACCCGCCCGGTGCCGGCCTGGCCTTGTACATGGTGCTGCAGCATCTGCACGATCCGCGCCTGCTGATGTTTCCCTTTCTCTTCAGCCTGGGACTGATCGTGCTGGTCGGCGTGGCCTACCATCGGCTCACCGGACGGCGCTACCCGCACCGCCAGATCGCCAGCACGGCGAGCCAGACTGCCGCCGACCACCTGAGCCAGGGTGATCTGGACCGCGCGCTGGCGCGCTACAACGAGGTGCTGGCCATCAGTCAGGCCGACCTGGCCGACCTGCTGCAACAAGCCAGCCAAGCCAGCGGCGAGGCCTTCCAGCGCCATCTGGGCGAGCTGCGCTGCGCCGACATCATGACCCCCCAGGTCTACAGCGTGGCCTCGGACCTGCCGCTCGCCGGGGTCTGGCCAATCCTGCGCGCCTCCAGCAGCCGCCTGCTGCCGGTGGTGGATGCGGAGCATCGCCTCGTCGGCATGATCGGGCTGGAACAGTGGCTCGACGCCCTCGAACAAAAGCAGGCCGCGCCGCAACCGAGCCTGCCGCAGAGAATCCGCCGCATCCTGGTACGCCGCAAACCCTCCGGCGAGGCCCAGCCGCAATGGGTGCGCGACGCCATGGTGCCCACACCCGCCATTGCCAGGGCCGGCCAGCCGATCCTCGATATCCTGCCCCTGCTGTGCCAGGGCGGGCTTTATCACGTGCCGGTGCTCGATGACGGGCAGCATCTGATCGGCATCATCACCCAAACCGACCTGCTGCGCGCCCTCAACACGGCCATGCTGGAAGCCTGATGCGGGCAACGGCGCCGAACCGCCGCTGTTCCGAACCCGCCATGGTCCTTCGCATTTGATATGCTCGGCGCATGCCGACAAGCAGCCTCGCCCCCTCTTCGCTGGCCATGCGCCTGCACAACTACCTGGACCTGATCCGCTGGAGCCGCCCGGCCGGCTGGCTGCTGCTGCTGTGGCCCACGCTCAGCGCGCTGTGGCTGGCGGCGAATGGCTTTCCGGGCTGGCACCTGCTGCTGGTGTTCACGGCCGGCACGGTGCTCATGCGCAGTGCGGGGTGCTGCGTCAACGACGTGGCCGACCGCGAGTTCGACCGCCACGTCCAGCGCACCAGCGAGCGCCCCATCACCAGCGGCCGCACCTCCGTCAAGGAAGCCCTGATGGTGGCACTGGTGCTCACGCTGGTGGCCTTCGCGCTGGTGCTCACGACCAATGCCAAGACGGTGTACTGGTCGTTCTTCGCGGTGGCCATCACCGTGCTCTACCCTTACACCAAGCGCTTCTTCTCCATGCCGCAGGCCGTGCTGGGCCTGGCCTTCAGCATCGGCATCCCGATGGCCTTCACCGCCGTGCGCCAGCAGGTGCCGGCCGAAGTCTGGTGGCTGCTGGCCGGCAACCTGTTCTGGGTGATCGCCTACGACACCGAATACGCCATGGTTGACCGCGACGACGACCTGAAAATCGGCATCAAGACTTCGGCAATCACGCTGGGCCGCTGGGACGTCGCGGGCATCATGGCCTGCTACGCGCTGCTGTTGCTGTGCTGGGCCTGGGGCCTGCGCAGCTACCAGCTCGGCTGGCCCTTCCACCTGGCGCTGGCGCTGGCGGTCTTGCAGATCGGCTGGCACGGGTGGCTGATCCGCACGCGCGAGCGCAACCGCTGCTTTCGCGCCTTCACGCAGAACCACTGGATCGGCTTCACGCTGTTTGCAGGCATTGCGGTGGCACTGGCGCTGCGCTGACTGCCCGCGCCGGGCAACAGAAACCGGGCGATTTCAGAGCATCCCGCTGTGCCTTGCCACTGTCCTTGGCCAAAGACCCGGTAATATGCGGGCGCAACAAGCGAAAAGCCGGGCCTTGTGTCATCAAGGCATGTATTGAAACTCGCGACAAGCAGCAGTCCATGGTTACACCCACCCCCTCCGCTCCCAGCCGCTGGCTCGACACCCCGCAGCGCTATGGCCGCATCAGCCGGCTGCTGCACTGGAGCATGGCGCTGGTGCTGCTCTGGCTCTTCGTCGGTATGGGGCTCAAGATCGCGCTGGGCCTGAGCCCGCGGGATTCGTGGATCGTCGGCAGCCACAGCAGCTTCGGTTTCATCGCCTGGCTGCTGCTGCTGGTGCGCGGCACCTGGGCGCTGATCAACCTGCGCAACCGCCCCTCCTATGGCAGCGGCCTGGTGGCCCAGGCCGCACGGGCCGGCCATGTGCTGCTGTATCTGCTGATGCTGGCGGTGCCGACCCTGGCCCTGATGCGCCAGTATGGCTCGGGCCGCGGACTGCAACTGTTCGGCAGTATCCCGATCATCCCGGCCGGCGACAAGATCGACTGGCTGACGGTGCCGGCCAATGCCACGCGCGAACTGCTCGGCCTCTCGACCCATGGCCTGCTGGCCTGGACGCTGCTGGCCCTGATCGCCGGCCACATCGCCATGGTGGTGGTGCATCACCGCATCTGGAAGGACGACACCGCCTACAGGATGATCGGCGCGCGCCTCTACTGAGAACCTGCTCACGATCTTTTCGTGGGTCACGCAAGCGTTCAAAAATGCAGTGGGCAGACGCCTGTCGCAGCCCAGACTGGCCGTCTGGGCAACGCGAGCAACGCCGCCCGGTGCGTTTTTGACCTCTGCCCTTCGGAGTTGCCCCCGAAAAGATCGGGAGCTGGTTGTGAGAGAGGCGCACGAAGTCGGCGCGCCCGCGCCGTCAGGTCTTCTGGCTGATGGTGATGGTCGGAAACTTGTGCGTATAGTCCTTGGCCTGACGCGCCACCTTGGCCGACACGGTGCGGGCGATCTCCAAATAAGCCTCGGCCACCGCGCCTTGCGGTTCGGCCACCACGCTGGGGGTTCCGCCATCGGCCTGCAGACGGATCTGCATGTCCAGCGGCAAGGCCCCCAGATAATCGATGCCGATCTCCTCGGCCAGGCGCTTGCCGCCATCGGCACCGAAGATATGCTCCTGGTGGCCGCACTGACTGCACACGTGCACCGCCATGTTCTCCACCAGGCCCAGGATCGGCACCCCCACCTTCTCGAACATGCGAATGCCCTTGCGCGCATCGAGCAGCGCGATGTCCTGCGGCGTGCTGACGATCACCGCGCCCGTCAAGGGCACGCGCTGGCTCAGCGAGAGCTGGATGTCGCCCGTGCCCGGCGGCATGTCGACGATCAGATAGTCCAGGTCGCGCCAGTTGGTCTGGCGCAGCATCTGCTCGAGCGCCTGCACCGCCATCGGACCACGCCACACCATCGCATCGTCGCGCTTGACCAGAAAGCCGATCGACATGGCCTGCACGCCGTGGCGCTCCAATGGCTGCATGGTCTTGCCGTCGCTGCTGTCGGGGCGCTGGTCGATGCCCAGCATCATCGGCAGGCTGGGGCCGTAGATGTCGGCATCGAGAATGCCCACCGAGGCCCCCTCGGCCGCCAGCGCCAGGGCCAGGTTCACCGCCGTGGTACTCTTGCCCACCCCCCCCTTGCCGGAGGCAACGGCGATGATGTTGCGTACCTGCGGCAACAATTGCACGCCCTTTTGCACCGCATGGGCCTGCACCTGCAGGCGGAATGCGATGTCCACGCTGGTCGCGCCGGCCTGGCTGGTCGCCTGAACCAACTGCTCGCGCAGGGCCGCCTGCCGCGAGGCGGCCGGATACGGCATCAGCACCGTAAAGGCCGCCGCACCGTCCGCACCGATGTGCACATCGACGATGCGCCTGGCCGCGACCAGTTCTTCCCCGGTATAAATATCTCTTACACTCGCCAATGCTGCGAGCAGGCTTTGCTCCGTCAATGCCATTGCTGCCTTTGTCTTTGATTCATCGATGAGGGATCGCCACACGCCGCGCCATCCCGACCGGCCTGTGCCAGGCCGGGCTCGCCAACGATCCGAACGATCTGTTTTCTGCCGTGAAATTCAGCATTCCCCGCCATTCGCTCTTCGGTTTCCTGCTTCGTTCCCCGTGGTGGGTCAGCATTATGCTGGCAGCCGCGCTGGCCGGCCTGATGGCCGCATTGATACCGCGGGAATACGCCTTCTTCGCCATCGTCGGCACCTTTCCCATCGTCCTCGTCGGCCTGATCGCCGCATGGCGCCAGTTGCGCACCCCCAGTGAAGAGCGCCGCGCCGCCATCCTGGCCGAGGCCGAACGCATGAGCTGGCCCGATTTCTCGCGCCAGCTGCAGGAGCGCTGGCGCATGCTCGGCATCCCGGCCACCGCGCCGGAACATGCCGGGGCGGACTGGCGCATTGTCGATGAAGGCCGCATCACCCTGGTGAGCGCGCGGCGCTGGAAGGCCGCCGTGCACGGGCTGGAGCCGATGCGCCAGCTCGCCCAGGCCATGCAGGCGAGCGAAACCGGCCACGGTCTCTACATCGCAACCGGCGGCGAGATCAGTCCCCCCGCACAGCGCTTTGCCAGGGAGCACAACATCCAGATCTGGCAGGGTGATGCGCTCGCACTGTTCCTGCTCGGCAAGAAACCACTGGGCTGAGCCAGCGCACACCACGACACCATGCCGCCCGCGCGTCCGCCCCACCCCGCCGAGCATGCCGCGCATACCGCGCTGGTCTGTGCCGGCGGCGGTGCCAGGGCGGCCTACCAGGTTGGCGTGCTCAAGGCCTTGTGCGCCCTGCGCCGCCAATATCTGCGCCACAGCAGGCCCAGTCCCTTCGGCATCCTCAGCGGCACTTCGGCCGGCGCCCTGAACATCGCCGCACTCGCCAGCCGGGCGGACCATTTCGAGCAAGCCGTGGCGCGGCTGGAACAAACCTGGCGCCAGCTGCACGTCGAGCAGGTCTACCGGGCCGACTCCTGGAGTGTCATCCGCACCGGTGCGCGCTGGTTGCGGCTGCTCTCGACCGGCTGGGCGCTGGCACGCTGGAGCCGCGGCCAGCCCCGCGCCCTGCTCGACAACACACCGCTGCATGCACTGCTGCAAACCCATATTTCGATGAAGCGGATCCCGCGCCTGATCGCACGCGGACACCTGCGCTCGGTGGCCATCTCCGCCTCCAGCTACACCAGCGGACGCCACACCACCTTCTACGAATCGGCCACACCGCTGCAGCCCTGGGTGCGCTCGCAACGCCAGGCCCTGCACGCCCGGCTGACCCATGCGCATCTACTCGCCTCGGCCTCGCTGCCCTTCATCTTTCCGGCCCAGGCCGTGTGCATGCCGGGCGGCCACACCGAATACTTCGGCGATGGCGCCATGCGCCAGACCGCCCCGATGGCGCCGGCCATCCACCTGGGTGCCGAGCGCATCCTGGTCATCGGCGTCGGGCGCAGTCAGCAGATCCACCCGGCCCTGCCGTATGGCGAGGATGCCCAGGCGCCATCGCTGGCGCACATCGCCGGCCATGCGCTGACCAGCATCTTCCTCGACACCCTCTCCACCGACATCGAGCGGCTTGAACGCATCAATCACACCCTGTCGCTGATCGACCCCGCGCTGCGCCAACAGCACAGCGGCCTGCGCCCCATCGACCTGCTGGTCCTCACACCGACGCAGAACATCGACCACATCGCCGCCAAGCACCTGGCGCAATTGCCGCCGAGCATCCAAGCCCTGCTCGGCGCGCTGGGCACCGGCCAGGATGCCCGCCAGCTCGGTCACACCGCACTGGCCAGCTACCTGCTGTTCGAGCCTGGTTTCATCGATGCCCTGATTGCGCTTGGCCATGCCGATGCGATGGCCAAGCAGCAGGCACTGGCACGTTTCATGGGCTGGGTTTGATGGCGCGCCTCCTCTCGCCACGGGCGGACCCCCACCCAAAACAAATATTTCGCCCAACCGCTGCCACCAAGCTGGAAGTCGCATTTTTTGCAGATAGAATACTGAGTTCCGGAGAGGTGGATGAGCGGTTTAAGTCGCACGCCTGGAAAGCGTGTGTGGGTTAATAGCCCACCGCGGGTTCGAATCCCGCCCTCTCCGCCAAATACAAGCCAAGTGATTGATTTCACTTGGCTTTTTTATTTTTCTCCATGCCAAGCAAAGTCAACCCGGTATGGTCTGCACTTGATTGAGTGATTCAAGGAAGCGGGTTCAGGTACTTGCGGAAGCTCTTTTGTTCTTCCTCTTTCTCCACAATCTGCATGAAGCCCTCAAGGCTTGTCCTCCTTAAGAACCCGGGGCGATTCATGTGGGACTTGCCCAAGAGTGCCAAACTGACGCTCCAGGCGCTGAACGGCAGGGACGCGCGATGAGGACCGGTCCAACCACGGAACCGGCCCAAAGGCTGCCCGGTTGATCAGCCCTCGGCCAATGGCATCTGCCCGCGCAGCACAAGCAGCTGCCGTTTCAGATCTGCATTTTCCTCGCTCAACTCGGCCACCCGCTGGCGCAGCAGCTGCAGTTCGACATGCGCTGCATCAGTGGCACCCTCGGTGTCCGCGTGGCTCTCCACACGCGGCTTGCGTTTGGCCTCGCGCACCCGCTTGGCGGCCTGCTTGAGCTCTTCCCTGCCGGCGATGGCGGCGGCTTTCTGCTCTTCCTCGGGCAGCGTGGCCACGGTGGCGGCAGCGCTGAGAGATATCTCGCCGGCCTTGACGGCGGCCACCAGTTCGGGGGCGGCCTGCCGCTGGATTTTCTCGATCATCTGCACCTGGCTGCTGCTCAGGCGCGCGGCCCTGGCCAGCGCCTCGCGGCTGCCCAGGGTCTCGGCATCTTGCTGCTCGACCGCAAGCGCAACTGCAGTTGCGGGCACAGGGCCTGGCTGTGTCGGCGCACCATCGGATTCCCAGGGCGGCACGGCCGCATCCGCCTGCGGCGGTGTCCCGGCCGCATCGCTGGCATCCGGCGAATGTGCATCGGCGGGCTGGCCCTGCCCCCGCTGGTGGTATTGGTGGCGCCGCTCCTGCAGGATTTCGCGCTTGCGCAGGGCCAGTACACCGCGCTGGAAGTCGGACACGCTGCGACGTCCCAGGTGCTGGTCGATCATCCACAGGTAGACGTCCTCCATGGACTGGAAGCGGGTGTTCTGCACGGTCTGGAACGGCAGGCCGTGCTTCTCGCAGATGCTGTAGCGGTTGTGGCCATCGACCAGCACATTGCCCCATAGCACCAGCGCATCGCGGCAGCCCTCGGCCAGAATGCTGCGCTCGAGCGCAGCGTATTCATCCTCGCTCAAGGGGTCGATATAGGCCTTGAGCTCTTCCTTGACCACGATGTCCATCACGTGCCGATTCCCATGCAAAGGGCGGCATTGTAGGCACAAGTGCGGGTGCGCTGCTGCTCCGGCGCTCGCAAAGATCGCCGCCGCTGATGCCATTGCGGCCCACTCATGAATGGTGTAATAATTTACACCATGAACCTCACCCCACGCCAGCAGCAGGTGCTCGACTTCCTGCGTCAGCAGATCCAGACCACGGGCCTGCCCCCCAGCATGGCCGAGCTGATGGCAGCCTTCGGCTGGTCCAGCCCCAATGGCGCGGCCAAGCACCTGCAGGCGCTGGCCGCCAAGGGCGTCATCGCGCTGACACCGCACAAGGCACGTGGCATTCGCCTGCTGGAGCCGCTGGAAACGAGTCGTACCACCACGGCGGACACGCTGGCCTTGCCACTGGTTGGCCGTGTGGCAGCTGGCGAGCCGGTCCTCTCGATGCATGCCATCGAGCGCCGGCTGATCGTCGACCGCTGGCTGTTCCAGCCCCGGCCCGATTTCCTGCTGCGCGTCCAGGGCGATTCGATGATCGAGGACGGCATCCTCGATGGCGATCTGGTGGCCGGCAAAGCCACGCCCGACGCCCAACACGGACAGACCGTGATCGCACGGGTCGGCGAAGGCATCACCATCAAGCGGCTGCACCATCAGGACGGCCAGATCCGGCTGCTGCCGCGCAATGCCGCCTATGCCCCCATCGATCCCGCCGTGCATGAGGATTTCGCCATCGAGGGCATTTACTGCGGCCTGCTGCGGCGCGCCTGAAGAGGCACCACGCGCAGGAGAGGCAGATGGCACGGGGATTGGCGCTTCATGAACTGATGGCAACCCGGCAGGTCTGGCAGGGCCATGCCGCATCAACGCCGCAGCTGGGCATTCCCACGGGCTTTGCGGCACTCGATGCCGCCCTGCCGCTGGGCGGCTGGCCACGCGCAGCACTGAGCGAGCTGCTGCTGCCGGCCTGGGGCGTGGGCGAGCTCGGCCTGCTGATGCCCACCCTCGCCCGCCTCACTGCGGCACAGGCCCGCGTCGTACTGGTGGCACCGCCCTTCATCCCCTACGCCATCGCCTGGCACAGGGCCGGCATCGACCTGGCCCGCCTGGACATCATCGATACCGCTGCGCAGGATGCCCTCTGGGCCTTCGAGCAATGCCTGCGCTCGGGCAGTTGCGCCGCCGTGATCGGCTGGCCCGAACAGGCCGACCACCATGCCATGCGCCGCCTGCAGGTCGCCGCCGACCACGGCCAGGCGCTCGGCTTCGCACTGCGTCACCAGCGGCATGCCGGCCAGGCCTCGCCAGTGGCCCTGCGGCTGCGACTGCAGCCTGGTGGCCAACTTCAGGTGCTCAAGTGCCGTGGCGGCCCGCCGCCTGCGCAAATGCTGCGGCTTGCGACCATGCCGGCGGCCAATGCGGACCTGGCACGCCGGCCGGTGAACTCCAACCCCGTTCAGACAACCGCTCCCGAGGTGATGCCATGCTCTGGGCGTGCATAGCATTGCCGCAACTGGCACTCGATGGCGTGCTGCGGCGGCACGAGGCGCCCGAACAGCCGCTGGCACTCGTTGGCGGCCATCCGCAGCGCCGCGAACTGCTGGCCGTCAATGCGGCAGCCCAGCGGTTGGGCCTGCGGGCCGGCCAGCGACTGACCCTGGCCCAGGCCATCACGCCGGCCTTCGGCACAATCGCGCACGACCCCAGCGAGAGCCTGCGCTGGCAACAGCTGCTGGCCACCTGGGCCTGCCGCTACAGTGGCCAGGTGCATGCCGGCTGGGCCGATGCGCTGGTGCTCGAGGCCGGCAGCAGCCTCAAGCTGATGGGCGGCTGGGAGTCCTTCGAGCAGCGCCTGCGGCAAGACCTGCGCGCGCTGCAGTTCCAGCACCGCATCGCGCTCGCTCCCACCCCGCGCGCCGCCCATGTGTTGGCCCGGCTGCGCGATGGCATCCGCCTCTTCGACAGCCAGGCCATGCGGCAGGTGCTAGAGCAGGTGCCGGTGCGCCGCGCCGCACTCCCCGGCGATGCCGGCGAGCGCCTGCACCGGCTCGGTGTGCGCCACCTGCAGCAACTCTTCGCGATGCCGCGCGACGGCCTGCGCCGGCGCTTTGGCCTGGAACTGCTCGAACACCTGGACCGCCTGCTGGGCCTGGCGCCGGAACCACTGGAGCACTTCGAGCCGCCGGCCCGCTTCGACCTGCGCATCGAACTGGCCTTTCATGTGGAGAACCACATGCCGCTGCTGTTTCCGGTCCGCCGCCTGATAGCCGATCTGGCCACATTTGCCGCCAGCCGTGGCGCGGGCGTGCAGCGCTTTGCGCTGCTGCTCGAACATGACGACGAGCACCCGGCCACCCGCGTGGAGATCGGCATGCTCACGGCCGAGCGCGACGCCGCCCTGTTGTTCGAGCTGGCGCGCACCCGGCTCGAACAGGTGGAACTGCCGATGCCGGTGGTGGCGCTGCGGCTGCTGGCAACCCAGTTGCCGCCCTTCGTGCCAGCCGGGCGCGACCTCTTCGACGAACGCCCGGCCGGCACCATGCCCTGGGAGCAGTTGCGCGAGCGCCTGCGCGCACGCCTGGGCGAGGAGGCGCTCTACCAGATCGAACCCGTGGCCGACCCGCGCCCCGAGCATGCCTGGCACCGCTGCATGGCTGCCACGGGCGCGGGCTCAGGAGCAAGCGCCATCGACTGGCCTCTGCGCCCGAACTGGCTGCTGCCCGAACCCCAACCGCTGCACGACCCGGCGTTGCGCATCCTCGCAGGGCCGGAACGGCTGGAATCGGGCTGGTGGGATGGCGATGATGCCCGCCGCGACTACTACGTGCTGGAGACCTCGGGCGGCCAGCGTGCCTGGGCCTTCACTCCGGTGGGCCGGCGCGGGCCCTGGATGCTGCACGGGTGGTTTGCATGACGCCGGGCACCCTGCCGGACTATGCCGAACTGCATTGCGTCTCGGACTTCAGCTTTCTGCGCGGCGCCGCCAGCGCCGCACAATTGTTCCAGCGCGCCAAGGCCTGCGGCTACCAGGCGCTGGCCATCACCGACGAGTGCTCGCTGGCCGGCATCGTGCGGGCCTTCGAGGCATCGCGCGAGACTGGTGTTCCCTTGATCGTCGGCAGCGAGTTCAGGCTCGAGGACGGCTCCCGCTTCGTGCTGCTGGTGGAGAACCAGGCAGGCTATGAAATGCTGTGCAGCCTGATCACCACCGGCCGCCGCTCCGCCGACAAGGGCGACTACCTGCTCACGCGCGCCGATGTCGAAGCGCTCTCTGGCCCGACTGCAGATCAGCCGGATCGGCCCAAGCCATCGGATCAGCCAGATCCGCCGGGCCTGGCCGGGCTGCTGGCCCTCTGGCTGCCGGGCCCCCGGCCCGATGCCGCGCAGGGCCAATGGCTGGCCCGGACCTTCGCGCAGGCCTGGCTGGCCGTGGAACTGCACCGTGACCGCGACGACGCCCAAGCGCTGCGCGAACTGCTGGCGCTGGCCGGGGCCACCGGCCTGCGCCCGGTGGCCACCGGCGACGTGCACATGGACATCAAACGCCGCCGCGCCCTGCAGGACACGCTCACGGCCCTGCGCCACTACGTGCCGGTGGCCGGGGCCGGGGCCTGGCTGTTCCGCAATGGCGAGCGGCATCTGCGCCGGCGCGAGGCCCTGGCCGATATCTATCCTCCACCGTTGCTGGCCGAGACCCTGGCGATCGCCGGGCGCTGCCGCTTCCGGCTCGACCAGCTGCAGTACCGCTATCCGCGCGAGCTGGTACCCGATGGCGAAACACCCGGCTCCTGGCTGCGCTGCCTCACCGAGCAAGGCATGCGCTGGCGCTGGCCGCAGGGCGCCCCGCCCAAGGTCCGCCAGCAGATCGACGACGAACTGGCGCTGATTGCCGAGCTGCAGTACGAGGCCTACTTTCTCACCGTGCACGACATCGTGCGCTTTGCGCGTAGCCAGGGCATTCTCTGCCAGGGACGCGGCTCGGCGGCCAACTCCTCCGTGTGCTATGCGCTGGGCGTGACCGAGGTCGACCCCGCCCACACGCAATTGGTGATGGAGCGCTTCATCAGCCGCGAGCGCAACGAACCGCCGGACATCGACATCGATTTCGAACACCAGCGGCGCGAGGAAGTCATCCAGTACCTCTATGCCAAGTACGGCCGTGCCCGTGCCGCCCTCACCGCCAACGTGATCTGCTGGCGCGATCGCAGTGCCGCACGCGACGTGGCGCGGGCACTGGGCTTCGCGATGGACCAGGTCAATGCCATCAGCGCCTGCTTCGACCGCTGGAGCATCGAGGCGCCGGTCGAGCAGCGCCTGCGCGAAGCCGGCTTCGACCCCGAGACGCCGCTGATGCGCCGGTTGCTCTACCTGGCCGCCGAACTGCAGGACCACCCACGCCACCTCTCGCAGCATGTGGGCGGCTTCGTGATCTCGGACGGACCGCTCTCGCAGCTGGTGCCGATCGAGAACACCGCCATGCCCGCGCGCACCATCATCCAGTGGAACAAGGACGACCTCGATGCGCTGGGTCTTCTGAAGGTGGACTGCCTGGCGCTGGGCATGCTCAGCTGCGTGCGCCGGGCACTGGACCTGCTGCGCCGCCACCGCGGCCGCGACCTGACGCCAGCCACCATCCCTCCCGATGATGCGCCGACCTACGCGATGATCCAGCGGGCCGACACCATCGGCACCTTTCAGATCGAATCGCGCGCGCAGATGTCGATGCTGCCACGCATGAAGCCCAACTGCTTCTACGACCTGGTGATCCAGGTCGCCATCGTGCGGCCCGGGCCGATCCAGGGCAAGATGGTGCACCCCTACCTGCGCCGCCGCCAGCGCAAGGAGCCCGTGAGCTACCCGTCCGACGACCTGCGCGAGGTGTTCGAGCGCACGCTGGGCGTGCCGCTGTTCCAGGAACAGGTGATGCGCCTGGCCGTCGTGGCCGCCGGCTACACGCCGGGCGAGGCCGACCAGCTGCGCCGCTCCATGGCCGCCTGGCGCCGCCACGGCGACATGGAAATGCACCGCCAGCGCCTCATCGGCGGCATGCAGCAAAGGGGCTACAGCGCCGAATTCGCCGCGCAGATCTTCGAGCAGCTCAAGGGCTTTGCCAGCTATGGCTTCCCGGAAAGCCATGCCTGCTCCTTCGCCCTCATCACCTATGTGAGCTGCTGGCTCAAGTGCCACGAGCCGGCTGCCTTCACCTGCGCCCTGCTCAACGCCCAGCCGATGGGCTTCTACTCGGCCAGCACGCTGCTGCAGGATGCGCAGCGCCATGGCGTGCAGGTGCAGCCGGTGGATGTGCGTTGCAGCGATTGGGACAACACGCTCGAGGGCGGCACCATCGGCGGCGCGCAGCCGGCCATCCGGCTGGGCCTGCGGCAGATTCGCGGCCTGAGCCAAGACGCAGCCGCACGCATCTGCGCCGCACGCACGCAACGCGCCTTTGCCGATGCGGGCGATCTCGGCGCCCGCGCCGCACTCGATGCGCGCGATGCCGCCCTGCTGGCCGAGGCCGGCGCGCTGCAAGGCCTGTGCGGCCACCGGCACGCGGCACGCTGGGCGGTGGCCGGCATCGAACCGCAGCGCCCGCTGCTCGATGGCAGCCCCCCGGAATCGGCCGTGCAACTGCCGGTGCCGGATGTCGGCGAGGAGGCCATCACCGACTACCGTACCCTGGGCCTGACGCTGGGAGCACACCCGGTGGCGCTGCTGCGCAAGCTGCTGCGCAAGGAGCGCTGCGCATCCTCGACCGAATTGACGCACCACCCCCACGGCAGCCGGGTGCGCGCGGCCGGGCTGGTCATCATGCGCCAGCGTCCGGGCACCGCCAAGGGCACGGTGTTCGTCACGCTCGAGGATGAGGACGGCATCACCAATGCCGTGGTCTGGCCGGACCTGGCGATCGCCCAGCGCCGCGTGCTGGTCAGCGCCCGGCTGCTGCTCATCGACGGGCGCTGGGAATGCGTCGATGGCGTCCAGCACCTGATCGCCAGCCGGCTGCACGACAGAACCGCGCTGCTGGGGGCACTGAGCACCCGGTCGCGGGATTTCAGGTAGTCCGCAGCTGGCGCTCGGACGGAGGCCTTGCACGCGAATGGTTTCAGGTAGACCCACACGACAGGCTCCAGACCGCGCCATCATGGGCAAGGCCCAGCAATCCGGACAGTGTCATCGGCTGCATCAACAATCCTCAACAGCACCGATCGAATTAGCTAATTATTTCTTCGTATTTTGTCAATTTGATCCAATACGTCTTAATACAAGCATGTGCATCGCAATCTCGCCAGCGATGCAAGTCGAACCCTTTCATTCTTGAGTTGAGGAATCGAACCATGCGTTCCAGAACACTGTCAGCAGTAATGCTGACGCTGCTGCCTTTCTTTTTCCATCAGGGAGCTCACGCATCCACCCCCTACCCTTCACAGCCCATCCGGTTGGTCGTGCCATTTCCTGCCGGAGGACCGACCGACATCGTCGCACGCCCCCTCGCGAAGGCTTTGTCCGACGTCCTGAATCAACAGGTGGTGGTTGACAACAGAGGAGGAGCTGGCGGCAACATCGGTGCGGCCATCGTCGCCAAGGCCCCATCCGATGGGTACACACTGCTGATTGGCACAGTCGGAACACATGCCATCAACCAAAGCCTCTACAGCAAACTGCCATTCGATCCTGTTGACGACTTCACGTCCATCTCGTTGCTGGCCGCCGCGCCGGTGGCTCTTTTCGTCAATCCTGCGGTGCCAGCCACCACGGTGGAGGAATTCATCGCGCTGGCACGCAAGGAGCCCGGTCGTCTCACGTATGGTTCGGCGGGGCCAGGCTCTCCCGGCCATTTGTCAGGAGCGATCTTCGCGGACATGGCCGGCATTCAGTTAATGCACGTGCCTTACAAAGGCAGCGCACCCGCCATCGTCGATCTGCAGGGAGGGCAGATTGCCGCCATGTTCGATCCGGTCCAATCACCACTGCCGCACCTGCGCGCGGGCACCTTGCGTCCCCTTGGCATTTCGGGCTCCCAGCGCAGTCCGGTACTGCCCGACGTGCCCACGATCGCCGAAGCGGGCGTTCCAGGCTATCAGACCAGCGCCTGGTGGGCTTTGTTCGCTCCTGCCGGACTGCCAGACGAGATTCAGCAGAAACTCGAAGCGGCCACCGCCAGCGTCATGCAGACAACCGATATGCGCGCGCATCTGAGCGTGCTGGGACTGGAAGCCATCGGCAGCGATGGACCAGCGCTCAAGCGCTTCATCGACAGTGAGGTGCCGAAGTGGCAGCGTGCAGTCCAGACATCCGGAGCATCGGTTGACTGAAGCGCTGGATCGCGATCAGGCCACGCCCCTCTATGTACAGGTGGCAGCATTGCTGCGCCGGGAAATCCTCGCCCACCACTACGGCGACGGCGGCGCCCTTCCCTCGGAAGCACATTTGCAGCGGCGCTTCGGCATCAGCCGGGTCACGACCCGCCAGGCCCTCCAGCTCCTGGCGGATGACGGCCTAGTCCAGAAGCGGCAAGGAAAGGGAACCTATGTCTCGAGTGACCACGTCCGCCACGCCCTGGGAAAAGCCCGCGGCTTCTATGACGAGTTGGTATGCCAGGGTGTGACGCCACAGACAGAACTGCTTTTTTGGGGGCCATCTTCCGAGGCTCACGAGGAAGGCCTTGGCACGCGGCTCGAACGGCTGTACCGGCTGGACGGCGCCCCCATCGCACTGGTGCAGGCCTGGCTGCCAGACGAAGCCCTTCTGCTCGGGCGTGAATCAGCGGAGCAAATGACGATCTACGGCCTTGTCGAGGAGGGACTGAAGCGGCGCATCGTCAGCGCCGAGAGCAGCATTGGTGCCAAGGTTCCCGACCTCACTTCCGCAGGCCACCTCGGCCTGGAGGGCAACGGCGGATTCGTGCTGACGCTTTCCCGAAGATCGCATGATGCCCTTGGTGCGCTGTGTGAGCGCGCACTGTTTCTGGTGCGGCCTGAGCGCTATGAATTTGTGCTGCGAAGCGAGGGCCGGGCTCCGGGTACCAACATGCGCATACGGCACGCCTGAGTTTTGCCTGACGAGGTGATGTGACTGGCGACACCAGCCACTCTTGACGTGAACAGCCCCACTGACGAAAAACAATTGGAGATGGCGAATGTTGCTCAACGATGAAGAAACCGCAATGCTCAATGGCGAGTGCGGAAGAGTGCTGCAGCAGGCAATGCAGCACCAGGCGGCAGTTGGTGATTTTTTCGGTGCACGCGACTTTGTTCCTGTCACGCAAGCGCACGTGATGGCCGACACCGAAAGCCTTGGTCAAGCCGGCGTGCTCTGGCTCGAGAGCCTGTCCGAGGCCTGCGACGGTCGCCACACCGTCTGCATCCCCACCATCACCGACCCACGCGGCACGGATTTCAGCAAGGCCAACGACCTGGGCCAACGCGATTGGATGCTGGAACTGGAACGCCGCGCAATCAATGCCTTCGTACGCCTGGGCGTCAGCATGACGGACACCTGCATCAACTATCAGACGGTGCTTGCGGCAACGCGCGGGGAACATGTTGCTTTCGGCGATACCGGAGTGGTCATCTATTCGAATTCGGTGAACGGCGCACGTTCGAACTTCGAAGGGGGGCCTTCGGCGCTCTCGGCAGGCCTGACGGGACGAACGCCACGCTATGGCTATCACCTCGATGAGAACCGACAGGCAACCATGCGATTCCGTGTCGACGACACGCCCCAGACACTCAATGAGTGGGGAGCGCTCGGTGGCGTCATCGGCCGCCTGGCTGGCAACTACTGGCAGGTGCCCGTCATCGAAGGCATCGAAGCTGCACCAACATCCGACCAGCTCAAGCACTTCGGCGCAGCAATGGCCAGCTTTGGATCGATCGCCCTTTTCCACATGATTGGCATCACCCCAGAGGCGCCGCGCCTGGCAGATGTCGGAGGCGATGCACTGCCAGTGCACCACCGCATCGGCCGCAGCCACATCGAGGCGCTCGCGGCAAGCTACGCGGTAACCAGGAAAGTGGATGTCGTCGTTTTCTCTGCACCACAGCTGAGCCTGTTCGAACTGCGCGCGCTCGCGGAGATTTGCGATGGCCGCCGCTTCAAGGTGCCCTTGCTGGCCGTCACCAGTCCACAGGTCGCGCCCGACTCGGAGCGGTTTGGCTATACGCGGCGCATTGAGCAAGCAGGAGGAAGCGTACTCGCCGGCATGTGCTTTTATCAGTCATACGCCCGTGAAATGGCCGAAGCCAAGGGATGGAAGACCCTGGCGACCAACAGCGCAAAATTGGTGAATATTCTGGGTGGCTATGGCTACACGCCAATGCTTGCCTCGATGGAAGAATGTGTCAACGCCGCCACCACAGGAGAACTGGCATGAGCGACGAATATGTTTGGACGGCACGCCATGGCCTTGGCACCAAAGTATCTGCGCAAGCCCTGGTCGCCAAGGATGGGCTGTCCGCCCGCTATGATCTGAATCGGCTGGAAGGCGTGTTCTCACGCCCCACCCACAAACTGGTCGGCCAATCCTACGTGGGACGGATTCTGGTACTCGATACTGCCAAGGGCGGCGTCGCCAGTGCTTGGATGCTTCATGAAATGCAATCACGCAACATGGCTCCTGCCGCGATTGTGTTCAATACGGTCAACCCTATTCTGGTTCAGGGCGCAGCACTGGCCGGCATCGCCATGCTGGCAGGCTTCGATTGCGACATCACCGAGGCCGTGCCACATGGGTCCATCGTCGAACTCGATCCACAGGCCCGCACGCTGCGACTCCTGCAGCGCACAAGCACTGCGCCAGAGGTGGCGCAATTCGCCCATGGGCAGTCGGAGACAGCGCCTATCCATATCGCGCGGAAAAATGACGGGGCCAGTCTCGTGCCAGTGCGCGGCGCATGATCCGCGCTCAGCATCAGGGGCCACGATTTCTCATTGCATGGACAGAGGCGTACCGCCAAGCCATACAGCTCAAAACGTTTTCTCCAGCATCAGCGAAACTTCTCTCTCGGTGCGTGGATAGGCATAAAGCGTGCTTTTGACACGCAGATAGTTCAGCGTGATCTTGGGGGTGAAGCCGGCGATTTGCCAATGATCGTTCCAGAAGCTGGCATCGAACGCGTATTCGCGGTCACGGCGCTCCTGCCAAAGGAACAGCGAATACGGCGCGTCGAACCGGCGGCGGGTGTAGCGGGCCGAGGCACGGGCGGTGAGGCCGCTGTCGAATGCATACAGGCCACCGAGCTGGATGGTGCGCCGCAATGACGATTCCTCGCCGCCGCGCGCGTCTTCATCCTGCAGCGCCACGCCGGCAAAGGCGATCAGGCTGCGCGAGAACACCTTGGTCAGGTTGGCCGACACTGCGCGCAAATGGCCCTCGTAGCTGGCATAGCGCTCGCTGTCGTAGCGGCGGCTCAGCCAGGTCAGGCTGCCGCTGGCCTGCGCCGTGCCCGTCAGCCAGCGGCCCGCGTCCAGGCTCAGGCCCGCACCGCTGCTGTAGGGCCTGCCGCCGAGCCACATGCGGCTGCCGATCAGCGACGCACCCAGCCACGAATCCACGTTCTGCCACTTGTAGCCGGCGCGCAGGTTCGTGTTCACGCGGTCGAAGTCCGAATCGCGCAGCCAGGCCACGCCATCCAGGCTCGCGCCCAGCGTCAGGTAGTGGTGGCCCGCAATGTTGAAATCGCGCCCCGCGCCCGCCTCCAGGCGCGGGCCGCCGGAGCCGTGCGGCATGTCCCTGGCATCCTTGAGCAGTTCCCAGAGCAGCGGCGTGCCGTCCGTCAGCGTGCCCACCGGCAGGTACAACGCATCATTGTCCGTGCCCTGGTTCTGGTTGCTGCTGATGCCCCAGCCCAGCGCCACGCGGCCGGACCAGCCCTGCTGGCCGGCGAGCGCCTGTTGCTCCTGGAGCGCCCTGGCGCGGGCCGCGGGCGCCAGACGCATGTCGCTCAGCACCGCGCTCAGCTCGCGGGCCGATTCCTGGTAGCGCTTGTCCTCCATCAGCATGCCCGCCAGGTCAAGCCGCACATAGCTCAGCGTGGCATCGCGCGCGAGCATGCGCCGGTAGCGCATGATCGCCTCCGCATGGCGGCCATCGCGCCGGGCCAGCGCCCCCAGCACGAAATCCACCAGCAACGGGTCGGCCCCGGGCATGCCGGGGTAGAAACCCATCACATGCTCCAGCGTGGCCCAGTCACCGCTCAGCATGGCCTGTTCGATGACGCGCTCGGTCAGGGACCGGTCGCGTCGCAGGTCATCATCCGTGGCCTGGGGCAGGCTTGGCGCACCGCCATCCCGATTGCCCATGCTCGGCCTGCCCGGCTGCGGCCTGCGCTGCAGCTGCGGCTGCTGTTGCAGCAGGCGTGTGTCGTCCTGCGGCAGCGCCAGCGGCGCGGCAGGGGCCACTGGCGCTGCAGGCTGCGCCTGTGCCACGGCGACCAGCAGCACACATGACGCGGGAAAGGCCAGCGGCCAGGTCTTTAAGCACATGAAGGGCAATCCATCGAGTGGAAGATGGGGATGCAGTTCGGCGCGTCAGGGTACGGACGCTCAGACTGCTGCATCAAATGGCATTGGTGCCTGCCTCATAGACCTCGATCTGCGCATCATCCTCGTCTTGCAGCTGTTTGGTGCCGATGACGGTGCCGTCGGTGATCCAAACATTGCCGGACAGGCTGGTCGAGTCGCCTTTGTGAATGGTGAACACCAGCCGGTCCGGGCCCACTTGCTGCAATCCGGTTTTCGTGATGAAGGATGCAACGCCTTCAGCCGACAGCCGTTGCGTACCCGCAGCAGTGCCATCGGTTGTCCAGAGGGTGGAGGCAGAAATGTCACTTTCGTTTTCCTGGTCGCGAAAGACCAGACGAATGCCAAGATTGAAAACGTTTGTGTTGAGACCGGTGGGCGCGTGGATGGCTTGCGTGCCCGCTGGCGTGCCATCACTGGCATAGAGATGCGAGCCTGTGCCGTCGTAGGCCGAGAAGATCAGCTTGCCGTTCACGGTCTGGAGAAAGCCCATTTCAGTGCGACCACGCGAAGGTTCGATGGACGTGCCGTCCACGACAACCTGCGTGCCAGCAGCCGTTCCGTCGGTCTTGTAGATCGAGTTGGCCCACCATCTGGCGCCGATTGCGGTGCCCGCAAAGTAGATCGAACCATCAAGTTCGGTGATGTAGTTGATCGTTGCAGCAGTGAATTCCTCAGTGCCTGCCACCGTGCCATCGCTGAACCACTGCGAGCCATTGTCATCCGTCAGGAAAACCCGGTCGCCCACGACACTGAAGCTGCCGGTGGTCTGGGTCAGGCCCAGATCCGTCACCGCACCACTGTCGTCGATAGCGTACACCTTGGCCTGCGAGCGAAAGAACAGCTTGCCGCCCGCAACGGTCAGGTTTCCAGGGGTGTCGAATGCACTCCCCTGCAACAGCACTTGTTGCGTGCCGGCCTCGGTGCCGTCGCTGACCCAGAGTGAACTGCTTGATGCCGATGCATCGTTTGCCGAGAAATAAAGCCTGCTGCCCAACGCCACCAGATTCGCTGGCAAGGAGCCTGCGCCAACGCCGGCCGTCACAGTCGTATTGATGTCCTTGACAAGGCGGGCTGTTGCACCATCGGTGGCGCGCAGTTCCCAGCCGGTGGCGCTGTTGACGTCATCGTCCTTGGCCGACACATACAACTCGTTGCTTACCAGCGCGGATACGCTGTTGGCAGTGCTGTTGTAAACCATCAGCGGAGGAGAGAGCCACTGGGCCTGCGAGCCATCAAGGTTGGCGGTGAGCACGTTCAGGCCGCTGCCTTTGGTGGCTGGCAGCACCGAGACTTTTCTTTGCTCCAGCACCACGGCAATCTTCTGGCCGCACTGCACCGCCTGAGTGGCATCCGCGCTGAAGCTGGCCTGCAGGCTGCCATCGGATTGCAGCGCGCCTGCCAGGGGCTCGGCAAATGCGCATTGCACCAGGTAGGGCTGCTCGGTGGCCAACACCAGCTTGCCCAGCGCGATGCTGGTGGAGCCGCTGCCTTTGATGGCGAGGCTGTCGCTAGCGGCAGAGAGGCTGTCGCTGCTGCTGCCGTAGGTGACGGGCAGGGTCGCGCCTTCGGGCAGGCCATCGACCCGCACGGTCAGGGTATGGGTGGTGTCGGTGGGGGAAGTGGGGTCGGTGCCGCCATCGGCAACATCATCGCTGCCACCTCCGCCACCGCAGGCTGCAAGCATCAGCGCAATGGCAAGGGAAGTGAGCGTCTTTGCGCCAGGGCGGGAAGTCGGATGGTTCATGAAACGGTTCATGGTTTTGATGGATGAAGATGAATGCGGTTTGTGGGGTTGTGTGCCGGAATGCCGGAAACGGCCCCGCACCTGGACGGGCAGCGGGACCGTGGGGTTCATGCGCCGATCAACGGGTACCGATGATGGCTACGCCGCCGATGCGCTCGGGCAGACCGATGATGGTGCCCGCGACTTCCCTGGCCACGTCAGTACCACTGCTGGTGCCGAAGAGATTGAGGTAGTACTTGGGATCAACCGTGGTGGTGCTGTTGCTGACAATGGCGTTCCACAGGGCGACCTGGGAGGCATCGCCGGGATTCTGCGCGCCGGCCGTTACGCTACCGCCTTCAACACCGGCCGAGCCGACGATGCCGTTGGCATCGGCCACCAGGCTGGCCGTGTTCAGCGTGCCGCCGACATCCAGGCGCTTGGCCGCGCCGGATTCACCAACCCAAGCGGCAGGCACCAGGATGTTGTCCAGCGTGAACGAGCCCGAGCCGGTCTTGCTGGCCAGGTTGACCGTGTAGGTGAAATCACCTGTCGGGAAGTTGCTGAATGCAATGCCCTCGTAGATGTAGTTGCCGCTGGAGGGCAGGTCATCGTAGTCAGTGCCCTGGCCGACGATGGCCTTGACGAAGTGCTTGCGCTCTTCCTGCTCGTTGTTCGCCCCTTTGGTCAGGTTTCCGGCGATACCGGAATATTGCTGGCGGTAGAAGCGGTACACCACGGCGTTGCCGCGGGTGCCATCGCTGTACTTGTAGGTGCCGGTGTTGCCGAGCTTGACGCCGTTTTCATCGGTCGAAACCAACGTGTCCTCGTCGAAGGTTGCCAGATTCAGGCTGTTGACCGTGGGCGCAGTCACAGAGCCATCGGCGCTGGCGACCGCAGAGCTGGGGCCATAGACCACGCCGTTATAGGTGAACGAGCCGCGGAACGCCGGGGTGTCGCCCGCGATGTTCTGCGTGCCGTTGAAGTTGACGTTGAGGTAGGACTGGGCCTGCGCCGAACCGATGGCGGCAAAGGCGGCCATGGCGACCAGAGACAGGCGAACTGATTTCCGTTGCATACGATTTCTCCTTGAAAGAGAGATACCAACAAAATGCCCGGCGGTTTGCAAGCATTCCACGGGCGACTGATTGACGCCTTTTCAGGCATCAAACTCCGGGGCAGCCTGGCATGCGGCAAATGCCGCCATGCCGGGTTGCTTCAATTCTTTACGCGTGGGGGTATGTGCGGACTGGCTGGGTGCGTGGCTGCCGCTGTTTGCGTTGGTATTTTCGGCATTTTCCGTTGACTGCGGTTCATATACTTTAAATCAATCAGCAGAATTTTCAGATATTCCATGAAAATAATGTGGATATTGATATTTTCAAAACATCAACAAATATCCGCGAGGCTGGCTGGACAGCTTCGTATTTTGCAGTGCGAGATATTCAACGGTTTTCAGACCGCTTCATGAACGCTTTATGTACGCATGATGATGTGAATACTCTAAATATATCTTTGGACCTCAGGCCGGGTGTGCCTTTATCGAGAGTGGGTGCCAGCGTGACTGCTGGCGCGCACAGCTCAGGAAGAAAGCCTATACGACCATTCAGGCATGTGCTGTTCCTCTGTGCCACGATTTTTCAGGCACAACGGCAAGCGTGCCAAAACTTTGCAAGCATTCATCAGAATTTCATGTTCAGGCTGGCGGTAATGCTGCGCGGCGCACCGTAATTGCCTGCGCTGGAATTGGTGAAGTAGGTTTTATCAAACAGGTTGCGCACATTGACGCCGATGGTGGTGTTTTTATCGATTCGCCAGCGGGCCATCAGGTTGTAGAGGGCGTAGCTGCCTTGCCACCAGTAATAATTGCTGCCATCGTCCCGGACGTATTGCACATTGTTGCGCCCGGCGGATTGCCAGTAAGTGCCACCGCCGATGGTGAATTGGCGGCGGCTGCCAAAATCGTAGCTGGTGAAAATCTTGAACGAGTTTTTCGGAAAGAAGAACTGCGCCTCGAAATCCTCGCCGGTTTCGATGCCCCAGAAATCCGTGGGTATTTCCTGGCGCTGGTGCACGTAGCCACCCATGATTTGCCAGTGCGGGGTGATCTGGCCTGCCGCATTCAGCTCGACACCGTAGACCTTGTAGCCGTCGAGGCCGACATACGCCGGACTGTAGGTGCCGGGATAAAGGGGGTTCGCAACGTAGCGGTTGGTCTCGATGGGATAGTTGTCCTGCGTCATCGTGAAGTACGTTGCCGCGAGATTGAGGCGATTGTCGAAGAAGCCGCCCTTGAGGCCGGCCTCGATGGTGTTGGCCTTGAGCGGGTCGAGCCAGTTGCCGTTGACGTCAAGGGGAAAGGCCAATTCAAGCGTGTTGGGCTTTTCGACACGGGCGTATCCAACATAGGCGTTGATGCTGGGCGTCAGCTCGTAGATCAGGCCGCCGTAGGGCTGAAAGGTGCTGGGCTGGCTCTCGAACTTTTCGCCTTTGCCGTAGCGGGCACCGAGGATGACCTGCAGGTGTTCGAGCGGGCGCAGACGCACGGAGCCATAAATGCCCTTCTGCTCGCGCTTGAAGTTGTAGATGCTGTAGGGCGTGTCCCAGGATGCGTTCAGCCCGATCAGCTGCCAGTTGGGGAGGTCGAGCGCGGGCAAGCCGATGTCGCCATCGTTCCACTGGCTGGGACGCATCCAGCGTTCGGAACGCCACATGCTGTTACTGGGATCATCCACCTGCGATTGCGAATTGGGCCGGATGACGTCGCTCAGCTCGGGCAGGTAGTTGTAGTTGGTACGGTCCGATTTGGTCTGGTTCACGCCGATGACGAAGTCATGCTGGCGGCCGAGCAGTTCGAAGTCGCCCTTGAGGTACACGTCGAAGGCGTTGGTGGCGTTGTCGTAGCGCTCGCGGCCCCAGACGTAACTGGCAACGTCCCATTGGGGCATGTAAAAGGTGGTGCCCATCACGCCGTAAAGGCGGTCGCTTTTGGTGCTGAAGTGGTTGTAGGCGCCAACGATCTGCCAGCCGTTGGCGAAAGCATGGTCGATGCTGGCGAAGACGTTGTTGTAGTCAAAGTCGCGGTAGCTCCAGCGGGTGGCGTTGTTGTAGCTGCGGTCCAGCTCGGTGTTGGGGCTGTGGATGTTGGTGGTGCGCCGGATGCCGTGCGGGCCGGTGCCATCGAGGCGCCGCTTGGCCTGGGTGCCGCCCAGGGTGAGGCGGGTGCTGGGGGTGGCATCCAGTTCGGTGATGGCATACAGGGCCGTGCCCTTCTGCTTGACGCGGTCGACGTAGGCCTTGCCATGGTCCCCGGTGGCGACAACGCGGCCGCGCCAGGTGCCGCTTTCGTTGAGCGGGGTGGAAAAATCCAGTTCGGCGCGCTTGGTGGACCAGCTGCCGTATTGCAGATTGGCCAGGATCTGGCGCTCCCGCAGGGGCTTCTTGCGCACGAAGCTGAGGCTGGCCGAGGGATCGCCCTGGCCGGTGGTCAGGCCGGTGGAGCCGCGGATGATGTCGATGCGCTCGTACAGGAATGGGTCCTGCATACCGACGGCAGTGCGGTTGGATGCGTTGTTCTGCGCGCCGAAGGCAGCGCCATCGGTCATCAGGCCGTCGATCTGGAAACTGTTGATGGCAAAGCCGCGCGAGTAGTATTCGACCCGCCCCGCCCCGGGGATGCCGTTTTCGACTGTGGTCACGCCGGGGGTGGCGGCGAGCACGTCGCTGATGCTGGTGAGGTTCATGTCCTGGATCAGCTTTTCGGTGAAGACGCTGATGGACTGCGGCGTTTCCTTGAGGGCGAGGTCAAGCTTGGCGGCGGAACTGCTCTGGCTGACGGTGTAATTGGTGGATGACTGGACCTGCGGCGACGCGTAGCTGACAACGACTTCGGGGAGGATGTTGCCACCGGTGCCGGCATCCGCCGCACGCGTGATGGAGACCGAGCCATCAGGCGCACTACCTTGCCGTTGCGGATCGAGTTCAACCAGGCGTGCGCGATTGGCACCGCTGAGCTCCACGGTGTAGGGGCTGCCCTGCAGCAGCAATTGCAAGGCCTGCTGCACGGTGTAGCCGCCCTGCAGACCAGGACTGCGAAGGCCTTGCAGCCGTTGCGGATCGAAACCGATCTCCAGGCCGGTGGTGTTGCCCACGCTGATGAGCGCGCTGTCGAGATGGCCCGCGGGGATGTTGAACTGCCAGACCTGCGAGGCCGAACCGGCGTCAGCAGCAGGCAGACGCTCCTGGCCCCTGGCGGCGGACCCATGCAGGCCAAGGCCGGCCGTCAGGCCTGCAGTCACAAGCAGTGCCATAAGGGACGCAGGGCTCGCGGGCCTTGGCGAATACTTTTGGGCTGTGGCTGTGGCTGTCTCGTCTCGGTCTTGATGAGGGTGCGTCGGCTTGTCGATCTTGCGCGGCATTGATTCTCCTTCCAGTCCTGCCGGAATCGGCCCTGCCTGCTTTGGCGGACCGCTCCCCATGTAGTCGGATCTGGAAGAAAAATTCAGTAACGGGAATGATATTAATTTTTCATACCGGATGGATTGCCGTCATTGGCATGCGCGTTCTCGTCTCGCCACGGTATCCGGAGTCCTCTGGCCCTGCTCCGCCGATGCCTGCCCCGCACACCGCGTCCATCAATCAGGAATAGATGAAAATGGCCAGCGGCGTCCGGAGGCTCTTGAGGCCCAGCTCCCTCTCCATGACCTGGATGATCCTCTCGGGATCTGCGCTGGGAAACACGCCGCTGAAGCTGCGCCGTGCCACGGCCTCACCACCGCGCAACACGATGGGCCGCTTGCTGTAGCGGTTGAGGGTTGCAACCACATCCCGCAACTCCTCGTGTTCAAAAACCAGCCGCCCCTTGCGCCAAGCCTGCGCCAAGTCAACATCCGCGGCGACGACCGGCCCGAACCCGTCCGCGCCATACTGAACGGCCTGACCCGGCAGGAGGGTGACCGGACCCGCCGCCTGGTCGAGACTGACCCGGACCTGATGCTCTATGCCGGCGACCAGGACAGCATTGCGCTTCTTCTGCACGATGAATTGCGTGCCGAGTGCACGGGTATGGCCGTTATCCGCGGCAACCACGAATGGCCGCTCTTCCGCCCCTGCCGCGCCACCAGCCGGCACGACCGGCCTGGGGTGGAACCACGCCTGTCCATGCAGCAACCTGACCTGGCGCTGCCGGCCGTCGTAGCCAATCGCAATGGCGCTGTTGCCATCGAGCTCCATCAGGCTGCCGTCGGGCAGCGCGATGGCCTTCAACTCGCCCGGCTTGGTCAGGTAATCCGCGCGCAGCGCGATCAGGGGATTTTGCGCTCCCTGCGGCAAGACCAGAAAAACGACCGCAAGCAGCATGAGCATGCCGAAGCTGGCAAACCAGGTGATGGTGCTGCGAGAGCCCTGCCGGAAAAAACGGATGCTCCCCGGTCCCGCCCGTCCGCCACCCGGTACGTGCGCACCCTCTCCAGCCTGCATGGGCCGGGCGGGAGCGGGATAGGGATATGGCGGCACCTCCTGCCTTGGAGGCGTATGCCTCTGGCCGAGGCCGGAATCATAAAGCTCCGGTGCGTCGATGAGCTGCCCGAGAGCCTGCCAGGTTTTTCGCACATGCCGGTATGCGCTGGCATGTCCGGGGGCGCTGCCAAGCCAGCGCTCGAATTCGCGTTGTTTTTCTTCGCTCCAGTCGGCGGCATCCTGCTGCACCAGCCACTCGGCGGCCTGCTGTTCAACGGCATCCGGACGATGGACACTGCGCACGGACGCGGCCGTGTTCTGTTTGTGGCGTTCTGGCTGGTTCTCGATCATGGCAGGGCTTCGAAGGGGCGACGGTCAGGGCTGATATTCTGGATGTCTGTTTTGCGCGCAAATTCCGGTAATTCAGGAGGCGGGCACAGGCAGTGCTCACCAATCAATGCTCGCGCATCTGGGCCGCCACATGGGCGAGCGCCCTTGCCAGATGCTTTTGCACGGTACTGGACGAGACGCCCAGCCTGTCGCCCACCTCCTGGTGACTGTATTGGTAGAGGCGGTTCAATGTGAAAATCTGGCGGGTCAGCTCCGGCAAATCATCCAGCGCCGCCGCCAGATGTTCGAGCATTTGCCTCGCTGCCGCGTTGGCATCAGGGCCGGGGTATGGGCTGGCATACTCGTCAAGCTCCATGTCGCTGATGCTTTCCGTGCGCGAGCGGCTCCTGGCCGAGATGGTATCGGCAATGATGTGGCGGGCCATCCCGAAAAGATAAGCCCTGACATTCTCGATGCCTCCCAGTGATGGCGACTGGCAGAAGCGGATGTACATCTCCTGAACAAGCTCCTCGGCCTGCTCCGCATCGCCCAGCCTGTGGGAGAGGTAAATCAGCAGCTCAGCGCGATACTCCAGAAAAAGGTATCGTGGATCAGTGGAAGTCATGGGAAGGAAATGCGTCGCTGGCTGAGAAATGCTCAAAACCTGCACGCGCTCTTTTCATGGGCCATCAAAAGAGCGCATGCAAACGGGGTTCTCAGACGCTGCGTCACACGACGGTGACGGGATGAAACCGATTGCGCAAAACTTATGAATGATAATCGTTTTATGGAGAACGCCATGAATCATCGAAAAGTCGCCGTCATCACGGGAGCGGGCTCGGGCATCGGCAAGGCCGTTGCGCTGGCGCTGGCTGCCGACGGCTATCGCATCGTGCTGGCCGGCCGCCGCGCCGAATTGCTGGACGAGGTCGCCGCCCTGGCGCGCGCCGCCCATGCCCGAAGCCAAAGTGGCAAGAGCAGTGACAGCACCGGCAGCGACGAGGAGAGCGCACTGGCCGTCCCCACCGATGTGACCGATCCGGCCCAGGTCGAGCGCCTGTTCGCCCGCGCCGTCGAAGCCCATGGCCGGGTCGACCTGCTGTTCAACAACGCCGGGCGCAGCAACCCGCCCGGCGACTTCCTGGACTGGACGGCTGCACAGTGGAAGGACGTCGTGGACGTCAACCTCAACGGCATGTTCTACTGCCTGCAGCAGGCCTTTCGCGTGATGCGCCAGCAGACCCCCAGGGGCGGACGCATCATCAACAACGGCTCGATCTCCGCGCACGCGCCGCGTCCCAACTCCATGGCCTACACGGCCACCAAGCACGCGGTGATGGGCCTGACCAAGACGGCTTCGCTCGATGGCCGCCAGTACGACATCGCGGTCGGCCAGATCGACGTCGGCAACGCCATGACGGAGCTGGCCTCGCGCATGGCCAGCGGGGTGCCGCAGGCCAATGGCGAGATCGCCGTCGAGCCGATGATGGATGTGGACATCGTCGGCCAGTCCGTGCTGTACATGGCCAATCTGCCGCTGCAGGCCAATGTGCTTTTCCACACCGTGATGGCGACCAAGATGCCATTCGTCGGACGTGGCTGAAAAGCCGGCCTGGGAGCCTGTTCGTGATCTTCCGGTCAGCAGGCGATGCATGGCCCCACGGCACCTGGGGCAACGCGCGGGCGTCGCGGCACGGGCCGGGGCTTGTACATATACTGGCCGCTGAGTTTTCATCATCACGCAGGAGCAGAACCCATGTCCCAAGTCACCCTCAAGGGCAATCCCATCGACATCGCCGGCACCTTCCCGCAAGCGGGCCAGCAGGCGCCGGCCTTCACGCTGGCAGGCAAGGACCTGGCCGAACTCACACTGGCCAGCCTGGCCGGCAAGCGCAAGGTGCTCAACATCTTCCCCAGCATCGACACCCCCACCTGTGCCACCTCCGTGCGCACCTTCAATGCCGATGCCGCCAAACTGCCCAACACCGTGGTGCTGTGCATCTCGGCCGACCTGCCGTTTGCCCAGGCCCGTTTCTGTGGCGCCGAGGGCCTGGAGAACGTCAAGACGCTCTCGACCTTTCGCTCCCCGGCCTTTCTGAAGGACTATGGTGTGGCCATCGCCTCCGGGCCACTCACTGGCCTTGCCGCGCGCGCCGTGGTGGTGCTCGATGAGAACGACAAGGTGCTGTACAGCCAGCTGGTGCCCGAGATCGCGCAGGAGCCCGACTACGCGTCGGCCGAAGCCGTGCTCAAATAATCCGGCCTGAATGAACATGGCCTGGGTGCCAGGGGGTCTTCGGGCCCCTTTCTTTTGCCAGGCTTCACCAAGAACCTGTTCAAGACAGCGCAAGCGCTGAAACCCCATGCATGCTCCCGCCCTCACCCGCTACGCCTGGCTGTCGGTGGCCGCAGCGCTGCTGACGATTGGCCTCAAGACCTGGGCCTGGTGGCTGACCGGCTCGGTCGGCCTGCTCTCCGATGCCATGGAATCGGGGGTCAACCTGGCGGGCGCACTGATGGCGCTGTGGATGCTCTCGATCGCAGCGCGTCCGGCCGATGAGGACCATGCCTTCGGCCACGGCAAGGCCGAATACTTCTCCAGTGGCTTCGAAGGTTTCCTGATCATGGCCGCCGCCGGCGGCATCGTCTATGCCGCGGCGCAGCGGCTGCTGGCGCCGCAAGCTTTGCAGGCGCTGGGGCCCGGCCTGCTGGTCTCGGTGCTGGCGTCGCTGGTCAACCTGGCCGTCGGGCTGGTCTTGCTGCGTGCGGCGCGCAAACACCACTCGATCACGCTGGAGGCCGATGGCCGCCATCTGCTCACCGATGTCTGGACATCGGCCGGCGTGGCGCTCGGCCTGCTCGCCGCCTGGGCAACGGGCTGGTGGTGGCTTGATCCGCTGCTGGCACTCGGAGTCGCGCTCAACATCGTCTGGACCGGCTTTCAACTGGTGCGACGCTCGGCTGGCGGCCTGATGGACGAGACCTTGCCGGATGAGGACCTGCAGGCCATCGAGGCCGTTTTGAGCCGCTACCGCGCGCAAGGCATCGATTTTCATGCCCTGCGCACACGCCAGGCCGGCATGCGTGCCTTTGCCTCGGTGCATGTGCTGGTGCCGGGTGACTGGACGGTACAGCACGGGCATGACCTCGTCGAGCGCGTCGAAGCCGAATTGCAGCAGGCCCTGCCGCGACTGCACATCACCACCCACCTCGAACCGGCCGAAGACCCGCGCTCACATGCCGATCAGGGTCTGGACCGGCCCGGCGACAGACACTGATCGGGCCGGCCCGCACCCAAAGCCGGAGCCGTGCCCAATGGCAATGCCAGGTTGCTGCCAGTGGGCAGCGCATCTTCCAGCGCCAGCAGCCAGCGCTTGGTCTCCAGGCCACCGGCAAAGCCCGTCAGACTGCCGTCGCTGCCGATCACCCGGTGGCATGGCAGCACGATCGGCAGGGGATTGCGGCCATTGGCCGCGCCGACGGCACGCACGGCACGCGGCCGGCCCAGTTGCGCGGCCAGTTCGGCGTAGCTGACGGTACGGCCATAGGGGATGGTGGCCAGTTGCCGCCAGACCTGCCGCTGGAATTCCGTGCCCCGGGGCGCCAGCGGCAGGTCAAAACGCTGGCGGCGCCCTTCGAAATACGCGCGCAACTGCGCGGCGGCGGCATCGAGCACGGCATGACTGCCCGGCTGCCAGTCGGCTGGCAGTGACCGGGGCTGCCGCGTGCCGGCAAACTGGATCAGGCACAGGCCTGCATCGCCTGCGGCCAGCAGCAATGGACCGACCGGGCTGTCGATCGCGGTGTGGAAGATGGTCATGGAGTCTCCGGATTCGGGAAGGATGGGATGGGCTGGCGCGGCAAACCCGCCCTGGCGCTGGCTGTCGCATTGGCTCTGGTTGCCGCCAACCGCCACAAATGAAAGACCGCATAGGCGCGCCAGGGCCGCCACGCCTGTGCGCGCGCTTCCAGCGCGGCTGCGGTCAACCGTGCGCCGGCAGCGGCCAACGTTTTCTGCAGCACCAGATCACCCGCCGGAAAGGCATCCGGATGCCCGAGCGCGCGCATGGCGATGTAATGGGCCGTCCAGGGACCAATGCCCGGCAATGCACACCAGCGCTCCACAAAGGCTTCCAATGTCTGATCGGGCCGGAAGTCCAGCTGCCCATCCAGCAGTGCCCCTGCCACGGCACGAATGGTGCGGGCGCGGGCGGCTGGCAGGCCAATGGCCGTCAAATCCGCATCGCGCAGCACCTCGGGCCTGGGGAAACGATGCGTGAGACCTTCCCCTGGCACACCGCTGCGCGCTGCGGAACTCGCCTGCAGCGGCGCGCCCCAGCGCTGCACCAGCCGCACGGCCAGCGTGCGTGCCGCAGCCACGCTCACCTGCTGGCCGAGGACGGCACGCACCGCCATCTCGAAACCGTCCCAGCCACCGGGAATGCGCTGGCCAGGGTGCGCCGCCACTTGCGGCTGCAGCTCCGCATCCTGCGCCAGCACCGCGTGGATGCTGCGCGGGTCGGCATCCAGGTCGAACATGCGGCGAATGCGCCGCACCACCTCGGGTAATTGTTCGGCGGCCAGGCCGTGCAACTGGAGCTGGAGGGCCTGTTGCCCGCCCGGCCAGGGGCGCAGCGCAAACCAGACGGGTTCGGCATCCGCAGCCACGCCCGTATCGATTGTGCGGCAGTAACTGTCCGGCCCGACCCGCTCGACGCCGGTCACCGCCCGCGCCCGCAGAAAATCCAGCACGCCGGCAAAATCGTAAGGGGGCCGGTAGGCCATGCGCAGCACCAGCGCACTCCCCTGCGCGCCGGCGGCCTCGATTCCCTGCGTCCCGCCGCGCCGGCGCATGCGCCCTGGCGGCATCCGCCAACTGCCCTGCACCGCGGCATTGAAGCGCCGCAGGCTGCCAAAGCCGCTGGCCAGCGCCACCTCGGTGATGGGCAGCCGCGTCTCGGTCAGCAACTGCTTGGCAAACAGCAGGCGCCGGGTACTGGCCACGCGCAACGGCGGCGCTCCCAGCCGCTCGACGAACAGCCGGCGCAATTGCCGCTCGCCCAGGTGGACACGTCCAGCCAGTTCGGTCACGGAATGCGCATCCAGAAAACCGCCGTCCAGCAACTTGAGCGCGCGCGCCAGCGCCGAATCGCCCCGATGCCAATGGCCGTCCTGGGGCGAGAGTTCGGGCCGGCAGCGCAGGCAGGGCCGAAAGCCTGCCTCCTCGGCGGCGGCAGCCGTGGGGTAGTAGCGCACATTGGCGCGCCTGGGTACCGGCGCCGGGCACACCGGGCGGCAGTAAATGCCGGTGCTGGTCACCGCCGTGAAGAAGACGCCATCGAAACGCGCATCACGGCTCAGGCGGGCTTGTTCGCAAAGCTGCGGGTCAAGCGGCTGGTGTCGGGGTTCGGTGGCGTGCATGACGGCAGATTACCACCGGGCCCGCAGCCGCGCTGGCCGTTTTCGGACATGCATGTGACGGGGTTTCCCCGGGCGCCAGCCGCTGCGCTGCCGCGCCCCTGCCTTCCTATCGGCACGCCGCCAGCAGCAGGACCGGCGGCCGGCGCATGGTTTCCTGCAGTGCCGGTCGCTCGGCCAAGCAGGCCGGCAATGGCCGGGGCTCGCCCAGGTGCTCCAGGCGAAAACCCCTCTCGATCAGCGTATTGACGTAGTGCTCCACCGTGCGGTGGAACTTCACGACACCATCGACGAACCAGGCCGTGCTGCGTCGGCCCTGCCGCTGGTAGTCGTCAAGCGGCCAGTACAACGCTTCGCCCTGCGCGTTGCGGACCCAGCCGGCGGGATGGGCGGTGCAGACCGGATGCTCGACCGAGAAGACGAAGCGGCCGCCGGGCCTCAGCGCGGCGAAAACCTTGCGAACCACCGCGGCGTAGTCATCGACATAGTGCAAGGCCATGGATGAGACGACCAGGTCGAAAGCCGCATCCTCGGATTGAAGGTCCTCGATCGACTGATGGACATAGCGGATGCCCGGATCGTCACTCAGAACCTGTTGACGATCTTTTCGTGGGTCACGCAGGAGGTCAAAAATGCGGTGGGCAAGACGCCCGTCGCCGCCCAGACTGGGTGTCTGGGCAAGGCGGGCAACGCCGCCCTGTGCATTTTTGACCTCCAGCCCTTCGGGTTGCCCCGGCAGGCGCGCGCTGCGGTGTGACAAATCCTCGCCGGGCCACCGGCCCGACTGCGGTTTGCGCCTTGCATCGCATCGCCTGCCGGGGCAACGTGGCCCGCGAAAAGATCGTCAACAGGTTCTCAGGCGCCGCGCCTCGGCCAGCATGCTGGCCGAGACGTCCACGGCGACAACGCCCGCTGCGCCACGGGTCCGCGCATGGCGCGCAAAATCGCCAAAACCGCAACCGAGATCAAGCACGGCGAGGCCACAGAGATCCGGCAGCTGTGCCAGCAGGGCCGGCACCTCCAGTGCGCCATTGAGTCCCGTGTCCTGTTGGCGCAGCGCCTTGTAGCCGGCATGGAAGACCGGGTCGTCGTAGATGTTCTGCGGACTGCTGTGCTGCGATGGCATGCCGGCCTACTGGTCCCAGAATCGGTTCACGCGCCGCCTGCGCCGAACAGCCGCGCCTTGAGTTGCTGCAGCTTGTCGCGCAGCTGCGCGGCCTGCTCGAACTCCAGGTTGCGGGCATGTTCGAGCATCTGTTTCTCCAGCCGCTTGATCTCGCGCGAAGCCTCTTTCTCGCTCATCTCCAGCAGCTCGGCCTGGTAGGCGGCCTGCGCCGCCTTGACCTCCATGTCCCTGGTGGCCTTCTCGCTGTAGACCCCGTCGATGAGGTCGCGCACTTCCTTTTGGATGGTGCGCGGCGTGATGCCGTGCTCCAGGTTGTGGGCAATCTGCTTCTCGCGGCGGCGCAGGGTTTCGTCCATGGCCCGCCGCATCGAATCGGTGATGCGGTCGGCGTACAGGATGGCTTTGCCACGCACGTTGCGGGCGGCGCGGCCAATGGTCTGGATCAGGCTTCGCTCGGCGCGCAGAAAGCCTTCCTTGTCGGCATCGAGAATGGCCACCAGCGACACTTCGGGAATGTCCAGGCCCTCGCGCAGCAGGTTGATGCCCACCAGCACGTCGAAGGCGCCCAGGCGCAGGTCGCGGATGATCTCGACGCGCTCGACGGTATCGACGTCACTGTGCAGGTAGCGCACCTTGACGCCGTTCTCGCCAAGGTATTCGGTGAGCTGCTCGGCCATGCGCTTGGTCAGGGTGGTGATGAGTACGCGGTCGCCCTGCTCGGTGCGGTTGCGGATTTCCTGCAGCACGTCGTCGACCTGATGCGTGGCCGGGCGCACCTCGACCTCCGGGTCGACCAGGCCGGTAGGCCGCACGATCTGCTCGACCACATTGCTGGCATGCGTCTGCTCATAGGCCGCCGGCGTGGCCGAGACGAAGATCACCTGCCGCATGCGCCGCTCGAACTCTTCGAACTTGAGCGGCCGGTTGTCCAGCGCCGAGGGCAGCCTGAAGCCATACTCCACCAGCGTCTGCTTGCGCGCGCGGTCGCCGTTGTACATGGCGTTGAGCTGGCCGATCATCTGGTGGCTCTCGTCGAGGAACATCAGCGCATCGGGCGGCAGGTAGTTGGTGAGCGTCGGCGGCGGATCGCCCGGCCGCGCGCCCGAGAGGTGGCGGCTGTAGTTCTCGATGCCCTTGCAGTGGCCCACCTCGCTGAGCATCTCCAGGTCGAAGCGGGTGCGCTGCTCCAGCCGCTGCGCCTCCACCAGCTTGCCGGCAGCCGTCAGCTCGGCCAGGCGCTCGCGCAACTCCTCCTTGATGGTCTCGACGGCGCGCATCACCTTGTCGCGTGGCGTGGCGTAGTGGCTGCTTGGATAAACGGCGAAGCGCAGCACCTTCTGGATCACCCGGCCGGTGAGCGGATCGAACAGGTGCAGACTCTCGATCTCGTCATCGAAAAGCTCGATGCGCAGCGCCAGGTCCGAGTGCTCGGACGGGAACACGTCGATGGTGTCGCCGCGCACCCGGAAGGTGCCGCGCGCCAGGTCCATGTCGCTGCGGGTGTACTGCATGCGCACCAGCTGCGCGATGGCGTCGCGCTGGTTGACCTGATCGCCCGGACGCAGGATGAAGCGCATCTCGGTGTAGTCCTCGGGGGCGCCGATGCCGTAGATGGCCGAGACGGTGGCGACAATCACCACGTCGCGACGCTCGAGCACGCTCTTGGTGGCCGACAGGCGCATCTGCTCGATGTGCTCGTTGATGGCGCTGTCCTTCTCGATGAAGAGATCGCGCTGGGGCACATAGGCTTCGGGCTGGTAGTAGTCGTAATAGCTGACGAAGTACTCCACCGCGTTCTTCGGAAAGAACTCGCGGAACTCGCTGTAGAGCTGCGCGGCGAGCGTCTTGTTGGGCGCGAACACGATGGCCGGGCGGCCCAGCCGCGCGATCACATTGGCCATGGTGAAGGTTTTGCCCGAACCGGTCACGCCCAGCAGGGTCTGGAACACCTCGCCGTCCTCCACGCCCTCGACCAGCGCATCGATGGCGGCGGGCTGGTCGCCGGCCGGCGGATAGGGCTGGTAGAGCTGGAACGGCGAACCGTCATAGGTGACGAAGCGGCCTTTCTGCTGGGGTTCGGCGGCGGGGTCTGAACTGGCGACGAGGGTATCGGTCATGGCATCTGGCACAGGGGCTGCGCGGGCTCGGAGGCAATCTGCCACTGTACTGCATCCACCGTTTTCACGGCAGGCAATGCCGCACCTCGTCGCCACATGCCACCCCACATTGGTGCGGTACTTTTCGCACCATAATCAGGCAACCCGGCATCTTGCGCCATTTCGGTGCCAAACCCTTTCCATGCCATTGCCTGCATCCACAGGAACGGCGCCGGAAAGCCGTGCGGCCCATGCACACAGCGGCCTCGATGCGCCCGTCCTTTGTGTTTTTCTCCACCCACGGCAGGCCTTTCGGCCAGCCTTCGAGCTTATGCCTTCCTCCCCAGCCTCCACCACAGGCGCGCCCGACACGCGTCTTGCGCGCAACCTCAGCAACCGTCACCTGCAGCTCATTGCCATCGGTGGTGCCATCGGCACCGGCCTCTTCATGGGCTCGGGCAAGACCATCTCGCTGGCCGGCCCCTCCATCCTGCTGGTCTACGCCGTCATCGGCTGCATGCTGTTCTTCGTGATGCGGGCCCTCGGCGAGCTGCTGCTCTCCAACCTCGACTACCACACCTTCGCCGATTTCGCCGGCGACCTGCTCGGTCCCTGGGCCAAGTTCTTCACCGGCTGGACCTACTGGCTGTGCTGGATCGTCACCGGCGTGGCAGACGTCGTGGCGGTGGCCGGCTACGTCGAATTCTGGTTCCCGCAGCTGGCGCCGTGGATTCCTGCGCTGGGCCTGATCGTGCTGCTGCTGGTGCTGAATCTGCCCTCGGTGCGCAACTTCGGCGAGATCGAATTCTGGTTCGCGCTCATCAAGATCGTTGCCATCATCGCGCTGATCCTGGTGGGGGGCTGGATGCTTGCCAGCCGCTTCGCCCTGCCGGACGGCACACCCGCTTCGGTCTCGCACCTGTGGGCGCATGGCGGCTTCTTTCCCAACGGCTTCATGGGCTTCGTCGCGGGCTTCCAGATCGCCGTGTTTGCCTTCGTCGGCATCGAGCTGGTGGGTACCGCCGCCGCCGAGACCCAGAACCCCGAACGCAACCTGCCCAAGGCCATCAACTCGATCCCGATCCGCGTCGTGCTGTTCTACCTGGGGGCGTTGTTCGTCATCATGACGGTGATGCCCTGGAACCGCATCGATCCCGCCAACAGCCCCTTTGTCGCCATGTTCGCCCTCGCCGGCCTGGGCATTGCCGCCAGCGTGGTCAACTTCGTGGTGCTGACCTCGGCAGCTTCCAGCGCCAACTCGGGCATCTACTCGACCTCGCGCATCGTCTTCGGCCTGGCCCTCACGCGCCAGGCGCCGGCCGCCTTCGGCAGGCTCAGCCGCCGCCAGGTCCCCGTCAACGCACTGTTCTTCTCCTGCGTGTTCCTGCTCTCGGGCGTGGCGCTGCTCTATGCCGGCAAGAGCATCATCGAGGCCTTCACGGTGGTGACCACCATCTCGGCGCTGCTGTTCATCTTCGTCTGGTCCATCATCCTGGCCTCCTACGTGCAATACCGCCGCAAGCGCCCCGAGCTGCACGCACAGTCCACATTCAAGCTGCCCGGCGGGCTGTTCTCGGTGGCGCTGGTGTTCCTGTTCTTCGCCTTCGTGCTGTGGGCCATGTCGCAGCGGCCCGACACGGCCATCGCCCTGGCGGTGACACCGCTGTGGTTCGTGATGCTGGCGGTCGCCTACATTCTCAACCGCAGGCGCACGCTGTCGCCCGGAGAGTGAATGGGGAGTGCACTCCGGGAGTGCAATCCCGGGTCACCCGGAACAGGCCGCCAGGCGGCCTGCCCCGGACCGTCCCGGGTGCCACATGCCCGTCATTCCACCGTACAGGTCAACGAGAAGCTCAGTTCGCCCCCATTCCTGAACGGCGTGATGGCCACCCCCGTTTGCAAGGCGCTGACCAAGGCGGCTCCCGTGGCGCCTGGACAGGCGGCCAGAGCGGTATCGGTCGATGAACAGCTTGCAGCGGAACAGGCCAGGCCCGAGACGGCCGGATCGGCAACGACCGCACCATCGGCGTCGTCGGGCCCGCCATTCCGGACCACGATGGTGAAATCGACGGTGGAGCCCGCGCTTGCATCGATGCTGTCACCACCATTGACCGTCTTCTGGAGGGACAGGTCGGCAGACCTGATGCGGTTGGTGAAGGTACAGACGATCGGATTGCCATTGGCCTGAATGGTGGCGGCCGCGTCCAGCGTGATGGTTCGGGTGCCCGCATCAAACGTGGCCACACCATCCGTGGCACCATCACTGCCCAGGTTGGAGCAACTGGCGCTGTCGAGCACGAAACCAGCCGGCGGCTCATCTTCGGTGATGGTGGTGGCCGTGCCAGCTTCCAGCAGCGTCTGCACGTTGCCTGCCGCAGCCGCGCCAGCCGTGACTGTGGTAATGACATGGCTGGCAATGCCGTTGGAGCCCTGGAAGCTGAAGGTTCCGACCCCGTCTGTGCTGATTTTCCGAATCTGCACGGTTGGGCAGATCACCTCGAAACTGGCGCTGGCGCTGTTGTCATCCGGGTTCATGTCGGCGAAGCCACTGGTCGCCGGAAAGATCGCACTGGCCGTGTTCACCACGGTCGCCCCACAGCTGTTGGTGGTGGCCACGCGTCCGGTGATCGTGAAGGTCAGCGTGCCGCCCGAGGCCAACGTGTAGTTGGTGAGCCCGCTCAGGCTGCCCGTGCCGGAATCCGCAGGGCAAGTCGAACCGGTACTGGCGACACAGGTCCACGTGACCGTGCCACTCTCCAATGCGGAAGGAACATCGTCATTGATGGCGGGGGTATGCGTCGGTCCGATGATGTCGGGACTCTGATTGCCGGCATCGGTGGGGTTGATGTCCTGGTTCGACACGACAACGGTGTAGCTCACATTCCGCCCGCGCAGCACCTGCGGGGCATCCACGGTCTTCGTCACGCGCACATCCGCAGGCGTCCTGATCGTGACGTTGCGAACTTCATGGTAGTTGATATTCGCCCCGGTGGATGCGGCGAACCCGAGGCGCAACTGGCTGGGCGCGACGTAATTGAAGTTCTGCAGCGTAATGACGTCAGCGAGACTGCTCGCATCGCTGTAGCCATAGGCAACCGAGACCCGGTAACCGCCCAGTCCATTCGGAACCAGCGAAAAACGGACCCTGCGCCTGATGGCCGGGCGCGTCGTACTGTTTTCATCCACATTGGGGCTGACCACCACGCTGGTCACATAAGGATTGCCCGTCCCATCGCTTCTGAGCGGGCCGCGGATGACCACCCGTTGCGGATGGCGACCGGTGCCAACGCCATCCCCGCTCACGCTCGAACACCTGTTGAAATCGTCGGTGCTGGTGAAATTGCCCCATTCATCCAGGCCGATGCCCAGATAGCCCCCTGCCCCCCAGCAATAGCCCAGCGATCCGCCGGGCCTGACTCCATCCATGTCCTTCGTCGCGTCATACAGAAAGACGGACAGGCCATCGGCACCGGCATTCAACGTGCTGCCCCAACTGGCATATTCAAGCTCAACCAGAACACCGTTGGCGGAGGTAAAGGGGGTGCCTCCGGTATAGGCCGCCAGCCCTGCCTGGTTGCCCACATAGGGCGTCAGGCGCAGCCACCCATCGCCCACGGGATCGGTCGTGCCATTGCCGGTCAGCGCCGCCGCACCCAGAAAAGTCCACCCAGCCGCGCTGCCAGTGGTGAAGGTTTCATTCACCACGATCTGCGCTTGTGACAGGGAGGGAACGGACACCAACGCGGCAACCAGGGCAGTTGGGCCCCATGTTGAAAGGAGTCGCTTCCCGAGAGTGGTGAATCGCCCGGATCGAGAAGGGCTTGAAGGGGCAGTTCCCGTTGTTTCCAGCTGAGGGGCCCGGGGCAGGTAGTTCGTCATCGGCTCATCTTTCTCGATGGCTTAACAACCATCGCTGTGATCTCCAAACCGTGCACCACTGGCAGGAGACACGATCTAAGCCGCAGAAGTTTGCAACAAACTTGACAAATGGAAGCAGGCAAGCTGATGAACAATTGTCAATATCAACGCCCCCTGCAGACCGGATGCACAACTGCGTCACATCGCTGCAGGTGCTGCGCGATCTTGGCGTGCAGGGCATCGGCGGCGTAGGGGGCCTCCTCACCTACCGGCCGTCTCGCCTCCTTCAACTGTCTTCGCCCGGCGCCACGCCAGCTTGTCCAGTTCGGCCACGAAGAACACCAGGCTGCCGGCAGCCAGCACCTTGAGCCACTGCAAGCCATCGAGCGCGGCCGAGCCCATCAGGGTCTGCATCACCGGCCAGTAGGTGAAGGCCAGTTGCAGCGGAACGCATGCCGCGATCGACAGAAGCACATATGGGTTGCCCAAAAGACCTTCGCGGCTGAGCACACTGTCGGTGATGTGGCGACTGTTGAGCAGGTAGAACATCTCGGCCAGCACCACGCTGTTGACAGCCATGGTGCGCGCCACTTCGACGGAGACGCCATGCTGCAATTCCCAGAGGAAAAGGCCAAGCGCGCCCGCCATCATGGTCATGGAGATCAGCACGATGCGCCAGACCGCCAGGCCGTCGAGCAGCGGCTGGCCTGGCGGGCGCGGCGGCCGATCCATGATGCCGGGCTCGGCCTTCTCGAAGGCCAGTGCCAGCCCCAGTGCGCTGGATGTGACCATGTTGATCCACAGCACCTGCGCAGCCGTCAGCGGCAGCGTGAGCTGGAACAGGATGGCGGCAATGACGATCAGCGCCTCGCCGCCATTGGTGGGCAGCATGAAGAGGATGAACTTGCGCAGGTTGTCGTAGACCGCCCGGCCCTCCTCCACCGCATGCGCGATGGTGGCGAAATTGTCGTCGGCCAACACGATGTCACCAGCCTCCTTGGCGGCTTCGGTGCCCTTGAGGCCCATGGCCACGCCCACGTCGGCGCGCTTGAGCGCTGGGGCGTCGTTGACGCCATCGCCGGTCATGGCGACCACCTGGCCGTTGTCCTGCAGCGCCTGCACCAGCCGCAGCTTCTGCTCGGGGCTGGCACGGGCGAACACGTCGATCTCGCCGGCCGTGCGGCGCAGCGCGGCGTTGTCGAGCAAGGCCACCTCGGCGCCGGTGAGCGCGGGTTTGCCCACGCCGATGCCCAGTTGCGCGCCGATGGCGCGGGCAGTCTCGGCATGGTCGCCGGTGATCATCTTGACGCGGATGCCGGCATCGTGGCATTCGCGCACCGCCACCACGGCCTCGCCGCGCGGCGGATCGACGATACCCACCAGTGCCAGCAGCGTGCAGCCCTGCCGCACGTCGGCATGGGTCAGCTTGGCCCCCGCAGCGCCGCCGGGCTTGCCGGCCAGCGCCAGCACGCGCAGGCCTTGTGCGGCCAGGTCGGTGGCCATGCGGCGCCAGTAGTCCACGTCCAGCGGCGCGGGGCCCTGCGCCGTCAACTGGGTGGCGCAGAAGTCGAGAATGACTTCGGGCGCACCCTTGACGCAGATCCAGTGGGGCGCACCCTCGCCAACCCCGGCGGGTACGGCGTGGTGCAGCGTGGCCATGAAGCGGTGTTCCGACTCGAACGGGATCACGTCCACGCGCGGCCAGCATTCGGCCAGGGCGTCCTGGCTGAAGGGAACTTCCTGTGCCACGTGTGTCGTGCGCGCATCCGCCTGCTGCATGCCCACGGCCTCGGCCTTGCTGCCCAGCACCAGCAGCGCGCCTTCGGTCGGATCGCCATCGACCTGCCACTGGCCATCGTCCAGCAAGCGCATGCGCGCGTCGTTGCACAGCACGCCGGCGCGAATGGCCTGCGCCAGCACCGGAGCGGATGCCGCATCGGCCGGGTCAACCCTGGTCTCGCCGAGCCGGAAGCGCCCCTCGGGCGCATAGCCCGCGCCTTCGACCACATAGCGCGCATCGGCGCAGACCACGCGCTGCACCGTCATCTCGTTGCGCGTGAGCGTGCCGGTCTTGTCCGAGCAGATCACCGTCACCGCGCCCAACGCTTCCACGGCGGGCAGGCGCCGCACGATGGCCTTGCGCCGCGCCATGCGTTGCACCCCCAGCGCCAGTGTCACGGTCATGATGGCCGGCAGCCCCTCGGGAATGGCCGAAGCCACCAGGGCCACCACCATCAGGAACATCTCCGTCGCCGGTATGCCGCGCAGCCAGGTGCCCAGCACAAAGGTCAGCACGGCCATCACCAGGATGACCAGCGCCAGCTTGTGGCCAAACCCATTGATCTGCCGCAGCAGCGGCGTGGTGGCCACGTCGACGTTGGAGAGCATGGTGTTGATGTGGCCCAGCTCGGTCTGGCTGCCGGTGCCGACCACCAGTCCGCGGGCCTGCCCATAGACGACCAGGGTGCCGGAGAAAGCCATGTCACTGCGGTCTCCCAGCGAGGCATCGGCTGGCACCGCCTCCGTCTGTTTCTCGACGGGCAGCGACTCGCCCGTCAGTGCCGCTTCTTCCACGCGCAGCTCGGTCACGGCGACCAGGCGCAGATCGGCCGGCACGCGGTCGCCCGAGGCCAGCAGCACCAGATCGCCTGGCACCAGCGCCTCGGCGTCGATCACCTGCCGCTGGCCGTCGCGGACCACCATGGCCTGCAGCGACAGCATGCCGCGGATGGCATCCAGCGCGGCCTCGGCCTTGCCCTCCTGGATGAAACCAATGATGGCATTGACCAGCACCGCCGCCAACAGCACGCCGGTGTCGACCCAGTGTCCCAGCAGCGCCGTCACCAGCGCCGCCACCATCATCACGTAAAGCAGGATGTTGTGGAACTGCAGCACGAAACGCAACCAGGCGCTGCGGCGCTTGGGTGGTGCCAGCCGGTTGGGGCCGTATTGCTGCAGGCGCTGCCGCGCCTCATCCTGCGCCAGGCCTGCGGCGAGCTGCTGCGCGTCCACCTGCAGTTGCTGGCAGGCCTGGGCCACCGAATCGGCATGCCAGGCAGGCCTCGCGGAGGCTGCGACATGGCTCTCATCGCGGGCACCAGCCTGTGGCCGCGGCGAATCCGGGTGACCTCCTGAAGCCATCAAAGCCTTTCCATGTGCACGGGGTTGACTGTCAATCTCTCAAGGCAGTCTAACGGAGCACCGGCGCGCGGCAACGGTTCCCGACAAGGTGGACGGATTTCCAGGCCCGATCCGTCCATCCTCCAGCCACCTGCCGCGCGGGCACCGCCATGGGCGCCGGCCTCATCGGAGGCCGCCCCATGCTTGTTCTAGAATGCCGGGTTGACAACCTGTCAGCACGGGCTGCCACGTCATCATCCCAACCCTCAAGGACTTTGAATGTCATTGTTTACCGCTGTCGAATTGGCCCCCCGCGACCCGATCCTGGGTCTCAACGAGCAATATGCCGCCGACACCAACCCCAAAAAGGTCAACCTCGGCGTCGGCGTTTATTTCGATGAGAACGGCAAACTCCCGCTGCTGCAGGCCGTGCAAAAGGCCGAGGCCGCGCTGCAGGCCACGCCCAAGGCGCGCGGTTACCTGCCCATCGACGGCCTGGCCGCCTATGATCAGGCCGTCAAGGAACTGGTGTTCGGCAAGGACTCCGAGCCCGTCACCTCCGGCCGTGTGGCCACCATCCAGGCCCTGGGCGGCACCGGCGGCCTGAAGGTCGGCGCCGATTTCCTGCGCAAGCTCAAACCCGGCGCCAAGGTGCTGATCTCCAACCCGAGCTGGGAGAACCACCGTGCCATCTTCCAGAACGCCGGCTTCGAGGTCGGCACCTACAGCTACTACGACGCGTCCAGGCGCGGCATCGACTTCGACGGCCTGCTGGCCGATCTGAAAGCCGCCGCCGAAGGCACTGTCGTCGTGCTGCATGCCTGCTGCCACAACCCGACCGGCTACGACCTCACGCCCGCGCAGTGGGATCAGGTGATCGAGGTCGTCAAGGCCCGCCAGCTCACCCCCTTCCTCGACATGGCCTACCAGGGCTTCTCGCAGGGCCTGGCCGAAGACGGCGCGGTGGTCGGCAAGTTCATTGCCGCGGGCCTGGATTTCCTGGTCTCGACCTCCTTTTCCAAGAGCTTCAGCCTGTATGGCGAGCGCGTCGGCGCGCTGTCGGTGGTCACCAAGAGCAAGGATGAAGCCGCGCGCGTGCTCAGCCAGCTCAAGGTCACCATCCGCACCAACTATTCCAACCCGCCCACGCATGGCGCGGCCGTGGTGGCCTATGTGCTGAGCACCCCCGAGTTGCGCGCCCTGTGGGAAGAGGAGCTGGGCCAGATGCGCACCCGCATCAAGGCCATGCGCCAGAAGCTGCTCGATGGCCTCAAGGCCGCCGGCGTACAGCAAGACCTGTCGTACATCACCACCCAGGTCGGCATGTTCAGCTACTCGGGGCTGTCGAAGGAACAGATGCTGCGCCTGCGCAGCGAGTTCGGCGTCTACGGCACCGACAGCGGACGCATCTGCGTGGCAGCGCTGAACGAAAACAACGTCGGCTACGTGGCCGAGTCCATCGCCAAGGTGCTCTGACCCGCCGCCCCGGCCCTTGCGTCCGAAGGGGGCCGGGCCATTCGCTCCAAGCAGAAAGCGCCTGGCGAAGGCGCTTTCTGCTTTCCGGCCTTCAACCCCAGATGATCGATTGCATCGAGATCGAGGCGGCTTGAAAGCCCTGGTTGAAAAACCGCGGCGTCTCATCGGCATGCGCGGCACCGGCTGCATAAAGCAGCGGCAGGTAGTGCTCGTGGCTCGGATGCGCCAGCCGCATCAGCTCGCCAAGCGCCGGCACCTGCGGCAATGCGCCGAGTTCGGCCCGCGCGATGCGCTGCTGCACATGCTGGTCGAAATGCGCCGCCCAGTCATAGGCCTGATCTGCCGATGCATCCCTGCGCACACGCCGCAGGTTGTGCACGATGTTGCCACTGCCGACGATCATCACGCCGCGCTCGCGCCAGCGACGCAACTGCCCGCCGAGCGCGTAGTGTTCGGCCAGCGGGCGCGCGTAATCCATGCTCAGTTGCACCACCGGAATGCGCGCCAGCGGAAACATCGGCAACAGCACCGACCAGGCCCCGTGATCCAGACCCCATTCACGATCGTCGAGTCCCAGTGGCTGCCCGTGCCGTGCCGGTTCATGCAGGTCAGCCGCCAGGGCCCGGGCCGCAGCCGGTGCGCCAGGAGCCGGATACTGCTGCGCATACAAGGCCTGCGGAAAACCGCTGAAATCATGGATGGTGCGCGGCTGCGCCATACCGGTCAGGTACCAGCCGCCCTGCGTGAGCCAGTGCGCAGAAACGCACAGGATGAGTTGCGGCGGCTCGGGCCGTGCCTGCAGTTGCTGGCCAAGCTCTTCCCAGCCGGACCGCCAGGCATTGCCTGGCAGCACGTTCATCGGGCTGCCGTGGCCGACGAAAAGCACCGGCTGCCGCGCCGAAGGCCGGAGCCCGCCGAAGGCCGCATCCACCGTCGCCGCCGTCACGGGCCGGAGCCACTGCGGCACCGTGGATGCGCCCAGCAGGCCGGACAAACTGGCAACAAGGCGTCGGCGCGTCATCATCATGCGGTCTTCCCGAGACAAAGACGGACATTCTAGAGAGCACGCGGCGATACGATATCTCCATCCACGCGATGCAGTGTCGCGGCACGCGCAACAATCCTCGCGACCTGCGCTACGCAAAAGAAGCCAGAACAAGCCCAAAACCGCACAGGAGACCACACACCATGCCCATTCGTTCCATCCTCGCCGGCGTGCGCATTCTCAGCCTGGCGCTCAACCTGCCCGGCCCCGCCGCACTGATGCGCCTGCAGGCCATGGGGGCACAGTGCGCCAAGCTGGAAGCGCCGCCCCGTCCCGGCACGGACAGCAGCGACCCGATGGCGCAATACTGCCCTGCCGCCCATGCCCGGATGCACCAGGGCGTCGCCATCGTTCATGCAGACCTGAAAACCGGCAGCGGCCAGCAGCGCCTTGCCGACATACTGGGCCAGACCGACATCCTGCTGACCTCGTTCCGCCCCACGGCCATGCAAAAGCTCGGGCTGGACTGGCCGAGCCTGCATGCGCGCTACCCGCAGTTGGCGCTGGTGCAGATCGTCGGCGCCGCAGGGCACCGTGCCGACGAGGCCGGGCACGACCTCACCTACCAGGCCGAGGCAGGCCTGGTCGCCGGGCTGGACATGCCGCCTTCACTGCTGGCCGACATGGCTGGCGCGCTGCTTGCCAGCGAAGCCGTGCTGCAGGCCCAGCTTGCGCGCCTGACCGGTCAGGGCGGCCAGCACATCGAAGTAGCGCTGTTCGAGGGCGCAGAGTGGCTCGCGCTGCCGCGCCAATGGGGAATGACCTTGCCCGAAGGCGTCACCGGCGGCGCCCATGCCGGTTACCGTGTCTACCCATGCGCCGACGGGCGGGTGGCGCTGGCCGCACTGGAGCCCCACTTCGCGCTGCGGCTGTGGCAGCAGGCCAGCGGCGACAGCCTGGCGCAGCAGGCAGCGGACATGCTGGCGGACGAGACCCGGCAGGTCATTGCCGGTTTCTGCGCACGCCACCGCCGCACCGAGCTCGATGCGCTGGCGGCGCAGCACGACATTCCGCTCCACACCATGCCCTGATTCGGCGCGCTCCCGGGACTCAGGCGGCCGGCCGCAGCACCAGCCGCTTGATGCGCAAGCCGCCCCAGATGGCCAGGAACATCGCCGCGCCGAATACCCAGCCCGACAAGGCCCCGGCCTGGCTGCCAGAAAGCAGTGTGCCCACCGTGCAGCCCAACCCCACCATGGCGCCCCAACCCAGCAACACACCTCCCGAAAGGCCTCGCAGCACATCGCGCCAGCCGGGCAGGCGCAGCACGAACTGCCGGCTCATGAAGGCCGCGAAGAACGCTCCGCCGACAATGCCCGATAGCAGCACCGCATTGGGCGTCAGAAACGTCGATTGCGGCGTGGTGGCGCAGCCGGCAAAGCCGTCCAGCCCATGCATGGTGGCCGGAATCCAGCCTTGCGCGTCGGCCCATTGGCGCGCGGCCGAGCCCAGCGTGGCCGTCACGCCCAGTGGCCGCATGCGCACAATGGCAAAGGCGCCGACCAGGCCGACGATCAGGCCGCCCGTCCAGTAGCTCCAGCGGCCCTGCCACAGCCGTTGCCAGACTTGGCCGAGGCTGGGCACGCCGGCGCCAGCCACGTCACCGCTTGCCCCCACCCCTGCCTGCCCGGCGCCTTGATTGCCCCCCTGCTTGGCCAGGTAAGCCGCGCTGCCAAAACCGCGCCACAACCAGGCCGCCAGCGCAGCCAGCACGGCCAGTTGCAGCAACAAGGCCCCCCCATAGCCCAGGTGCGCGGGCAGCCACACCACCGGTGCATCGGCAATCGTCAGGCTGTAGAGGCCATTCCAGCTCTTGAAGCCGAGGATGAAGCCCAGCGCCGTGCCCAGCAGGGCGAATGGCGAGGCCGCGGAACCTTCCGACAGGCGGTACCAGTGCGCGCTGATGCAGGAGCCGGAAATCACCATGCCCAGCCCGAAGGCCACACCGGCCAGCACCAGTGCCCAGCTCACCGGACCAATGTGCATGTCCGGCGGCAGGCGGCCCGGTGCCGGCACGGCAATCCATCCGCCCAGCACCACCGTGTAGCCCACCAGGCCGATGGCCATCGCCAGGATGATGGCCAGCAGGCCGCGCGGATCACGGTCCTCGAACCAGTCGCGCGCATGGCAATAAAAGCAGAAGCGGCTGCGCTGCAGCGCCACCCCCAGCACCAGACCGCAGGCCAGCGCAAACACCAGCGTGTTGCCGCCGCCTTGCGCCTGCAGCCAGGCACCCCAGGCCAGCAGGCCGGCCAGCACCAGCACGGATGCCACTTTTTGCATGAAACAACTCCTGTTCTGAAATTCTCGTGGTGCCGGGACAGGCCCCGTATGCCTGCGCCCTGCGTCCGTACCGACTCCGCTCTTATAACCGGTTCATCCAGGCAAAAAAACGCCCACCGTAGTGGGCGCAAGTACACCTTGCTCAAAGGATCGACATGAAAGCGCTGCTCATCCTGGCCTGCGGCGGAGTATCAAAGGCTGCCCTGCCCCGACCACCAGGATGCCGAATCTGTATTCAATGACTGCGTGTGTGCACGCCCGGATCTTCGTGGCCTTGACGGCCGGCTTGCGGGCCGGTGCTTACTTGGCCGCCCAGACCGTGCCGCTCGGATTGTCGATCGGCACGCCGACGGCATTGCCGTATTCGGTCCAGGAGCCGTCATAGTTCTTCACTTCGTAGCCGAGGATCTTGCGCAGCGCGAACCAGGTATGGCTGGAACGCTCGCCAATGCGGCAGTAAGTGATGATGGGCTTGGAGCCATCGAGACCAACCGCGCCATAGACCTTCTTGAGGTCTTCCGCGGACTTGAAGGTGCCATCCGGATTGACGGCCTGTCCCCAAGGCACGTTGACGGCCGTCGGGATGTGGCCGGCACGGATCGCCAGTTCCGGCACGCCCGAGGGCGCGAAGATCTTGCCGCTGTACTCGTCGGCCGAACGGATGTCGACCAGCTTGGCGTCGGATTGGCCTTCGGCCACCGCCAGCGCATCGCTCAGGCGGGCGCGCAGATTGGTGTTGACGCTGCTGACCGTGTAGCTGGTGCTGCCGTATTCGGGCACGCGGTTGTTGAGCGGGCGGCTCTCGGCCTCCCACTTGACGCGGCCGCCATCGAGCAGCTTGACGTTCTGCACGTTGTAGATGTCGAACACCCAGGCGCCCCAGGCCGCGAACCAGTTGTTGGTGTCACCGTACAGCACCACGGTGGTGTCGTCACCCACGCCGGCCTGCGAAAGCAGCTTCTCGAAGTCCTGCTTGCTCACGATGTCGCGGCGGGTCCGGTCGTTCAGGTCGGTGTGCCAGGAGAAATTGACCGCGCCGGGGATGTGCCCACGCTCGTAGACGCCGGGGTTGACGCTGACCTCGATGACGCGCACCTTGTCGCTATCCAGGTTTTCAGCAAGCCATTCGGTGGAGACCAACGGTCCCTCGGGCACGGCCGATGCGGCATGCGCCAGACCGGCGACGGCCAGGGTGCTGCTCAGGGCCGAGATGCGCAGCCAGGATTGAAGGTTTGCGTGCATGGGTAGTTTCCTTTCGTTGGGCTTGATCGATACGTGAAGGCAAATGTATTGAAAAACACATAAAGCAATAACAAATAAATACTTATTTATATATGGCGAACCGGGCATGAAGGCATGCCTGGCAGGCATGTGCGGTGATCGCCGAGCCATCTATTTCGATAATCGAAACAAACCGTCAACGCCAGCGCTGTTTGAATGCGAGAGATAACGCAATACATTGAAGACATCGACACTTTCCTTTTGCTTCTTGAATCGAGCATTGCCATGACCACATCCTCCCCAAACACTCTCTCGTCTTTAGCCCCCTATGGCGCCACCTTGCTGCGCGTGACGCTGGGCGTGCTGTTCCTGGTGCATGGGCTGACCAAGCTGCTGGTCTTCACGCCGGCGGGCACCGCCAGCTACTTCCAGTCGCTGGGGCTGCCACCGCTGCTGGCCTATGTGACGATCGCGCTGGAGTTGATCCTGGCTGCCGCGCTGATCCTGGGCATCTACGCACGCTGGGTCGGCCTGATCGGCATCCCGCTGCTGCTGGGCACCATCGTCACCGTGCATGGCGCCAACGGCTTCGGCTTCTCGAACCAGGGCGGCGGCTGGGAATACCCGGCGGTCTGGGCGCTGGCGCTGCTGGTGCAGTTCCTGCTTGGCGATGGCCGCTTCGCGCTGCGTTCGCGCTGAGCCGAGGTTTGCCGCCGGCCGGCACCGCAAGCTGCCGCAAGGTTCAGATGCGAAAAAGCGCGCAGAGAAAGTCCCTGCATCGTGCGGCCACCGGCCCGCACAGGCAAGAAAAGAAGAGGAGTTCATCATGTCCAACGACAAGCGCCTGCCATCCCTTTACATCTCGCACGGCTCGCCCATGACGGCGCTGCAGCCAGGGCAGGTCGGCGAACGGCTGGCCGAGCTGGCTGCCGCACTGCCGCGCCCGCGCGCCATCGTGGTGGCCTCGGCCCATTGGCTGACGCGCGAGGCGCGGGTCGGCGGTGCCGCGCAGCCAGACACCATCCATGATTTCGGTGGATTTCCTCGCGCCTTGTTCGAAATCCAGTACCCCGCCCCGGGCGCACCGGAGCTGGCGGAGCGCATCGCCGGGCTGCTTGGCAACGCCGGTCTGGCCGCCCGCGTCGACCCGCAAGCAGGGTTGGATCACGGCGTCTGGGTACCACTGCGCCTGCTCTATCCTGCCGCCGACATCCCGGTCGTCCCGCTGGCCATCCAGCCCCGCCTGGGGCCGCTGCACCAGTATGAACTGGGCTGCGCCCTGGCGCCGCTGCGCAATGAAGGCGTGCTGCTGATCGGCTCGGGCAGCATCACCCACAACCTGCATGACTGGAGCCGTGGCTACAGCCCGCAGCAGGAAGCCCCCTATGTACGGCCTTTCACCGAATGGATGGAGCAGCAACTGCTGAAAAGCAATCTCCCGGCGTTGCTGGACTATCGCCGCCAAGCGCCTTTTGCCGAGCGTGCCCATCCGAGCGACGAGCACCTGCAGCCGCTGTACTTCGCCATGGGTGCTGCCGGCGATGCGCAACTGGGTGCCAGCCGCATCGAGGCCGGCGTCGACATGGGCTTCCTGGCGATGGACATCTACCGCTTCGACGGCGCGCTCGGCCCGCAACCACAGCCGCAGCCGCAACTGCAGGAGGCCGCATGAACGCCCAAGGCACCGACATGTCCATCCAGCATGCCATCGAAAGGTCCGCACAAGGCTCGCCACGCGGCTTGCTGGTATTGCTCCATGGCGTGGGCGCCAACGAACGCAGCCTGGCCACATTGGCCGCCGCACAGGCGCCGGACCTCACCGTGCTGCTGCCACGCGGGCCGCTGACACTCGGCCCCGGTGCCCATGCCTGGTTCCAGGTGGCGTTCGGCCCGCGAGGGCCGGTCATCAACCCGCAGCAGGCCGAAGCCAGCCGCGTGGCCCTGATCGACTTCATCGCCGCAGCGCAGCAGCGCCTGGGAATGGCGCCTGCGCAAACACTGGTGGCCGGCTTCAGCCAGGGCGGCATCATGAGCGCCAGCGTGGCACTGACAGACCCGCAGCTGGTGGCCGGGTTCGGCCTGCTCAGCGGCCGCATCCTGCCGGAGATCGCACCGCTGGTGCCTGCCGACCTGGCCAAACGCCCGCCGCAGGCGCTGGTGATGCATGGCCGGCAGGACTCCAAGCTGCCATTCACCCATGCCGAGGAATCCACGGCCTTGCTGCAAAAGCTGGGGGTGCCCTGTACCCTGCGCGCCTACGATGAAGACCACGGACTGAACGCGCAGATGGTGCATGACTTCGGCGCGTGGGTGGCGCAGACACTCCGCTGAGAGCCGGCCCCTCCAAGTGCCCCGGTGCATCACGAGGACACCACCATGGCAGCAGCGATGGTCCGGCAGTGCTAAGGTGTCGCCGATCCATAAGGAGTTGCACACATGGCTTCCGAACAACCTGCGCATGGCGCACATGAACCCCATGAAGCGCACGAGGTGAATGACGCACATGCGGCGCATGGCACGCCAACCGATGCCCCTCAAAACAGCGCCGCACACGCGCCGGCTGCCGGCCCCGGCGGGCAAAAAGTGAAGGACCCGGTGTGCGGGATGCTGCTCGACCCGGCCACGGCCCGCCACCAGCTGCAGCATGACGGTGCCACCTGGTATTTCTGCTCACCGGCTTGCCAGGCCAGGTTCGCGGCCGATCCCGCTCGCTACATGGGAATGGCCACGGGAGCGGACACCGCCGAGGCACACCCGCACAAGTCCGACCAGGCCAGCCATGCCGCGCACTGCCATGCGCACAGTGGCGCACAACCCTCCGCAACGCCACACGCTCCCGAGCATGGGCAGCACGCGAGCCATCACCACGGAGCAGCGCATGTGCCCTCCCCCGCGTCGGCCCTGCCAGCGGCGGCGCAAGTGCCGGCCGGCACGGTCTGGACCTGCCCGATGCACCCCGAAATCCGCCAAAGCGGCCCCGGCCATTGCCCGATCTGCGGCATGGCGCTCGAACCCGTGATGGCCAGCGCCGAAGCCGGCCCCAGCCCGGAGCTGGCCGACATGACGCGACGCTTCTGGATCGGCCTGGCCCTGGCGCTGCCGGTGTTCGTGCTGGAGATGGGCGGCCATCTCTTGCCGGCGCTGCACCACATGGTGCCGCACGCCGTCTCGGTCTGGCTGCAGCTGATCCTGGCGACACCGGTGGTGCTGTGGGCCGGCTGGCCGTTCTTCGAGCGCGCCTGGGCCTCGCTGCGGCACCGCAGCCTCAACATGTTCACGCTGATCGCCATGGGCACCGGCGTGGCCTGGAGCTACAGCATGGTTGCCGCGCTGGCGCCCGGCCTGTTCCCGCAGGCCTTCCGCGCCGCCGACGGCTCGGTGGCGGTGTACTTCGAGGCGGCGGCGGTCATCACCGTGCTGGTGCTGCTCGGGCAGGTGCTGGAGTTGCGCGCGCGCGAGCGCACCTCGGGTGCGATCCGGGCGCTGCTGGACCTGGCGCCGCGCACCGCGCGCCGCCTCGCCGCCGATGGCAGCGAAACCGACGTGCCGGTTGATGCCGTGCAAGTTGGCGACCGCCTGCGCGTGCGCCCGGGCGAGACCGTGCCGGTCGACGGCACCGTCGAATCCGGCCGTTCCACATTGGACGAATCGATGCTGACCGGCGAATCCATGCCGGTAGCACGCGGCGCCGGCGCCCGCGTGATCGGCGGCACGCTCAACCAGAGCGGCGCCCTCGTCATCCGCGCCGTGCAGATCGGCAAGAACAGCATGCTCGCGCGCATCGTGCAGATGGTCGCCGATGCGCAGCGCTCGCGCGCGCCCATCCAACGCATGGCTGACCAGGTGTCGGGCTGGTTCGTGCCGGCCATCATCGGCGTGGCCGTGCTGGCCTTCATCGCCTGGGGCGTCTGGGGCCCTGCACCGCGCCTGGCGCACGCACTGGTCGCGGCCGTCTCGGTGCTCATCATCGCCTGCCCCTGCGCACTGGGGCTGGCCACGCCAATGTCCATCATGGTGGGCGTCGGCAAAGGCGCCGGTGCCGGCGTGCTCATCAAGAACGCCGAGGCGCTCGAACGCATGGAAAAAGTGGACACGCTGGTGGTGGACAAAACCGGCACCCTTACCGAGGGCAAGCCCAGCGTCACCGGCGTCGTCCCCGCGTCCGGCTTTGCCGGGGACGAACTGCTGCGGCTCGCCGCCGCCGTCGAAAGGGCGTCCGAACATCCGCTGGCGCAGGCCATCGTGCAGGCCGGCGCACAGCGTCAGCTCGCCGCAGAGCCAGTGACCGACTTCGATTCACCCACCGGCAAGGGCGTGCTGGGCACCGTCGAAGGCCGGCGCATCGTGCTGGGCAACGCGGCCTTCCTGGCCGAGCATGGCATCGACACGACCGCGCTGGCGCCGCAAGCCGACGTGCTGCGCCAGGATGGCGCCACCGCCATCTACATCGGCATCGACGGACAGGCCGGCGGCATCTTCGCGATGGCCGATCCCATCAAGCCGAGCGCGGCGGCCGCGCTGCAGGCGCTGCATGCCCAGGGCCTGCGCATCGTCATGCTCACCGGCGACAACGGCACCACCGCCGCTGCGGTGGCGCGGCGCCTGGGCATCGACGAGGTGGAGGCCGACGTGCTGCCCGAACGCAAAAGCGAAGTCGTGCAGCGCCTCAAGGCCGAAGGCCGCGTCGTGGCCATGGCCGGCGATGGCGTCAACGACGCGCCGGCGCTCGCCGCCGCCGACGTCGGCATCGCCATGGGCACCGGCACCGACGTGGCCATCGAGAGCGCCGGCATCACGCTGCTGAAGGGCGATCTGGGTGGCATCGTGCGGGCGCGCCGGCTCTCGCAAGCCACCATGCGCAACATCCGGCAGAATCTGGTCTTCGCCTTCGTCTACAACCTGGCAGGCGTGCCCATTGCAGCTGGCGTGCTCTACCCGGCTTATGGCATCCTGCTCTCGCCGGTCTTCGCGGCCGCAGCCATGTCGCTCTCGTCGGTCAGCGTCATCGGCAATGCGCTGCGGCTGCGGGCGATGCGCATCTGAACCTGCCTGAATTTTCATCACGGAACCGTCACACAGAGGGCCATCCCTGGTTCACCGACAACTTGTCCACAGCTTTTTCCACCGCGATTGTGGATGAACCGCGAACACCGCCGGCCATCACACGGCATGACCCAGCATCACACCCGAGGCAGATCGTCAGCAGGTTCTTACATCGCACCCGCCCGGTTCGTGCTGAAATCGAGGCTCCGCACAGAAGCAAAGGTATGCAAAACACCATGAATCGACTGACCCGTCGCGAAATCCTGCAATCGGCCGCCGGCCTGGCCGTGCTGGCCACCGCCCCCATCGGGGCCAGCCGCGCCGCCCGGCCCGCCGGACCTGCGGCCGGCGAAGGCCAGCCCTTCTCGTTCAAGCAACTGGTCGAGCGCGCCCGCCATGCCGCCGGCCAGCCCTATGTGTCACCGCGTCGCCCGGCCCCCGAGGTGGTGCAGCGCATCAACTACGAGGAGCATGGCAAGCTGCGCTTCAAGACCGATCAAGCCCCCTTTGCCGAACTCGGCCAGGGCGGCGCCTATCCGGTGACCTTCTTCCACCTGGGCGAATTCTTCCCCAAGACCGTCAAGATGCACCTGGTGCAAGGCGGCGTGGCGCGCGAGTTCGCCTACAGTCCCGACCTCTTCGAGATGCCGGCCGACAGCCCGGCGCACGGGCTGCCGCGCGACTCGGGTTTTGCCGGCTTTCGCCTACAGGAATGGAACGGCGCCTCGGACTGGCGCACGCAGGACTGGGTAGCCTTTCTCGGCGCCTCCTACTTTCGCACCATCGGCGCCGCGGGCCAGTACGGGCTTTCGGCGCGCGGCGTGGTCATCAACGCGGCCGTGCCCGACGTGCCCGAGGAATTCCCGGACTTCACCGAGTTCTATATCGAGGAGCAGCCCGATCCGCGCGAGCCGGTCATCATCCATGCCCTGCTCGACGGCCCCAGCATCACCGGCGCCTACCGCTTCGCGCTCACGCGCGGGCTCGACCGCAGCCAGGGCGTGACCATGGAGGTGCAGTCGCAGCTGTTCCTGCGCCAGGACGTGGCACGGCTGGGCCTGATGCCGTTGACCTCGATGTTCTGGTACGGCGAATACGGCCGCGAGCGCATCAACGACTGGCGCCCGGAGGTGCACGATTCGGACGGTCTGGCACTGTGGAACGGTGCTGGCGAGCGCATCTGGCGGCCTCTGAACAACCCGCCCTTCACCACCATCTCGGCCTTCCAGGACGACAACCCGCAGGGCTTCGGACTGCTGCAGCGCGACCGCAATTTCGACCATTACCAGGATGGCGTGATGTATGACCGGCGCCCAAGCCTCTGGGTCGAGCCGCTGGCGCCGCTGGGCAAGGGCCAGGTGCAACTGCTGGAGATTCCCACCGACGACGAGATCCACGACAACATCGGTGCCTTCTGGGTGCCCGAGGGCGCGGCCAGGGCTGGCAGCCACTATCAGCTGCATTACCGCCTGCACTGGCAGAACCTGGAGCCCTACCCGGCCGAGAACATCGCGCAGACCATCGCCACCCGCGTCGGCCGGGGCGGCGAGCCGGGCAAGCCGCGCCCGGCCGACGAGTACAAGTTCGTCGTCGAATTCGACCGCCCCAGCGTGATGCGGCAGATTCCCTATGGCGTCTTCCCCGAAGTGGTGGTCAGCGCCTCGAGCGGCCGGGTCATCCGCGCTTTTGCCGAGCCGGTGCCGGGAGGCAATGTCTGGCGCGCCACCTTCGACCTGGCGGTGGCACCCGACCAGATCGCCGAGCTGCGCATGTACCTGGCGCTCGACGGCAAGCCGCTCACCGAGACCTGGCTCTACCAGTTCGACCGCCGCAACATCGTGCCGCAGGGCTGAGCATGGCCGCCGCATGGCCCGAGCACGGCGGCGACACCGCAGCCCTGCCGCGTTGCCGCTGGCCCAGGCTGATCCGCTGATGCAGGCCTACCACGACACCGAATGGGGCGTGCCGGTGCATGACGCGCGCCTGCTCTGGGAGACGCTGATGCTCGAAGGCTTCCAGGCCGGCCTGTCGTGGCAAATCATCCTGCGCAAGCGCGAGGCGTTCCGGCGGGCCTTCTGCCAGTTCGATCCCGTGCAGATTGCCGCCTTCGGGCCAACCGATGTGGCGCGGCTCATGGACGATCCGGGCATCGTGCGTGCCCGCGCCAAGATCGAGGCCACCATTCTCGGCGCGCGAATCTACCTGGCCATGCTGGCACGCGGCGAGGATTTCGCGCACTACTGCTGGTCATTCACGCATGGACAGTCCATCGTCGGCACTGCGGGCCAGCCCTCGACACCGCTCTGCGCGCGGGTTTCCAGAGACCTCAAGCGCCGTGGCTTCAAATTCGTGGGCCCCACCATCGTCCATGCCTGGTTACAAGCGGTGGGCATCGCCAATGACCATGAGGTCCACTGCTTCCGCCACGCCGCAATGCGCGATGGCCCCGCGACAAGCCATCCGCGCCTGCCGGCATGACCCCCGGCGAGCGGCCTGACAAGCAGCAAGAAGCCGCCTTCGTCGATTGGCCGAAGACGGCTTTCTTCATGGCGTGCCTGCCACCGGCCCACTCGGCCAGCCCCGGTGCGGCCGATGGACCGGCATCACGACGCCGGTGTCGCGTCAGGCCTTCCCTCCGTCGCTGCCCAGCAGCGGCACGCCGCCATCGGTGCTGTTGGTCAGCAGGCCGGTGCGGGTGTAGATGCCGAGCTTGGCGCGGGTGTCGACGATGTCGAGGTTGCGCATGGTCAGCTGGCCGATGCGATCGGCCGGACTGAACGGCGCGTCCTCCACCTTCTCCATCGACAGGCGCTCGGGCGCATAGGTCAGGTTGGGCGATTCGGTATTGAGCAGCGAGTAATCGTTGCCGCGGCGCAGTTCCAGCGTCACTTCACCGGTGATGGCACGCGCCACCCAGCGCTCGGCCGTCTCGCGCAGCATGATGGCCTGCGGATCGAACCAGCGGCCCTGGTAGAGCAGGCGGCCGAGCCTGAGACCGCTCACGCGGTACTGCTCGATGGTGTCCTCGTTGTGGATGCCGGTCACCAGACGCTCGTAGGCGATGTGCAGCAGCGCCATGCCCGGGGCCTCGTAGATGCCGCGGCTCTTGGCCTCGATGATGCGGTTCTCGATCTGGTCGCTCATGCCCAGGCCGTGGCGTCCGCCGATGCGGTTGGCCTCCAGCAGCAGCTCGACGCTGTCGCTGAAAGTGCGGCCATTGAGGGCGACTGGCACGCCCTCCTCGAAGCGGATGGTGACTTCCTCGGCCTTGACGTCGACCTCCGGCTTCCAGAATGCCACGCCCATGATGGGCTGCACGATGCGAATGCCGGAATTGAGGAATTCCAGGTCCTTGGCCTCGTGGGTGGCACCCAGCAGGTTGCTGTCGGTGCTGTAGGCCTTCTCGGTGGACATCTTGTAGTCGAAGCCGTTGGCGATGAGGAATTCGCTCATCTCCTTGCGTCCGCCCAGTTCGTCGATGAAGGTCTGGTCCAGCCAGGGCTTGTAGATTTTGAGGGCCGGGTTGGTGAGCAGGCCGTAGCGGTAGAAGCGCTCGATGTCGTTGCCCTTGAAGGTCGATCCATCGCCCCAGATGTTGACGTTGTCCTCCTTCATCGCGGCCACCAGCATCGTGCCGGTGACGGCGCGCCCCAGCGGCGTGGTGTTGAAGTAGGTCACGCCGGCCGTGCTGATGTGGAAAGCGCCGGCCTGGATGGCGGCAATGCCTTCGTGCACGAGTTGCTTTCGGCAGTCGATCAGGCGGGCCTGTTCGGCGCCGTAGGCCAGCGCCTTCTTGGGAATGGCCTCGTAGTCGGATTCGTCCGGCTGGCCCAGGTTGGCGGTGTAGGCATAGGGGAAGGCGCCCTTTTGCTTCATCCACAGCAGCGCGGCGCTGGTGTCGAGCCCGCCGGAGAAGGCGATGCCGACTTTCTGGCCGGCGGGAATGGATTGCAGGATGGTGTTGGACATGACGGAACGTGAATCAGGTGCGGAAACGGATCGAACGAGAATTCCGAAGAACTCTTGACAGGAACAGCTGCAGCAACGGCCTGGCATGCCATTGCTCAGGCACAGTGCTCGCAGGCACTGTCCTCAATCGGCTGATTCTAAGGCTTTCCGATACGCATCAAGGCAGCGCTGGCGCGCCGCGGCATGCTCGACCATGGGCGACGGATAGGCGCTGCTGCCCCACTCCGGCACCCAATGGCGGATGTAGCGGCCATCCCGGTCGAACTTGCCCGCCTGCAGCTCGGGGTTGAAGACGCGGAAGTACGGCGCCGCATCGGCACCGCAACCGGCCGCCCACTGCCAGTTGCCGACATTGGCGGACTGGTCGTAGTCGAGCAGTTGCGCGGCGAAATACGCCTCGCCCCAGCGCCAGTCGATCAGCAGGTGCTTGCACAGAAAGCTGGCGACCACCATGCGCACGCGGTTGTGCATGAAGCCGGTGGCATTGAGCTCCCGCATGCCGGCATCGACCAGCGGATAGCCGGTCGTGCCAACCTTCCAGCGCTCGAACTCCGACACATCGTTGCGCCAGGCAATGGCGTCGTAGGCCGGCTTGAAGGCTTTGTCCACGGTTTGCGGGTAATGCCACAGCAGCATCTGGAAGAACTCGCGCCAGATCAGTTCGTTCAGAAACGTCTCGCTCAAGCCCCGCGCCGTCTGCACCAATGCGCGAATGCTGCCGGTGCCAAAACGCAGGTGCACGCCCAGCTGCGAGGTACCGGCCGCGGCCGGGAAATCCCGCTCGGCCTGGTAGGCTCGCAAAAGCTTCGCCGGCACGCTGGGCGGCGCATACACCAGTCCGGTGGGCTCGAAGCCCAGCGCGGCCAGCTCCGGCAGGCCCCCGCCGGCTGGCGCGGCGAAGTCGGCCGGATCGGCTGGCGCCAGGTTCGCCAGATGCTGCTCACTCGGCCAGGGCTGCAGATGGGAGGCATCGAGCCGGCTCTTCCATTTGCGGCTGTAGGGCGTGAACACGGTGTAGGGCTGGCCATCGTCCTTGACGACCTCGCGCTGCGCGAAGACCACCTGATCCTTGCTACCGTGCCAGGCAACGCCTCGCGCGGCCAGCAGGCGCTGCACGCGGGCATCGCGCGCCACGGCGACGGGCTCGTAGTCCTCGTTGGCATACACCGCGCTGACGGCAAAGTCCTGCAGGATGCGGCCAAAGGCCTCCTCTGCCGTGCCGACGTAGACGCGCAGCGCACTGCCATGCCGGCGCAGGGCGGCATCGAGCTGCCGCAGCGCCTGGTGGATGAAATCGACGCGGCGGTCGGCCCGGCTGCGCAGCGCACCGAGGATGTCGGTGTCGAAGATGAACACCGGCTGCACCCGTGCATGCTCATTCAGCGCATGCCAGAGGCCGGCGTTATCGTGCAGGCGGAGGTCGCGGCGCAGCCAGAAGATTGCAGTCGGCGCGCCGCCAGCGGCAGTCACCGCCTCAGCCGTAGTGGCAGATGTAGTGGAATACCTCGGCGACACGGATGTTGAAGCGCGAATCGCCGGCAATGCTGAAAGACTGTCCCGGTTCGCAACGCAGCCAGGCGCCTCCCTCCTCCAGCCGGTACTCGCAGGCGCCACCCACGCACTCCATGCGCTCGGGCGCAGCCGTGCCGAACGTCAACTCGGCCGGGAACACCACACCTACCGATTTGCGCTGACCGTCGGCGGTGCGCAGATCATGGCTGACGCATTTGCCGTCGAAATAGATGTTGGCCTTGGTGGTCACGGAAGCCACGGGGAGTGTGTCGGTGGTCATGGTGCAATGAGAAGCTGCAAGTGGAGAAGAAGGCTGCGCGCATTGTAGGCGTGCCATAGGCCGGCAGGGACAAACGGATACCGGGCCGTGCAGCACGCGATCCACACGTCACCATCGCCTCGCTATCATCCATTTAGGAAAAACCAATCGAAAAATCGTATTTAATGCCAAAAAACTATATAAACTATCTCCCATGGCAGATCGATTGATACCCGCTATCAGTCGCCCAGCCAGTCCAGTGAGAGGGTCCCGACCGTCAATCCCGACTGACTGCCTCTGCCATCGGCAAGACCTACCATGTAAGCGCCCTGCGATGAATCTCCAAGCAATTCCTTCGCACCATTGAAAGGAGCCCCACGATGACTTCCGAATCCACCCCCCAACAAGGCAAATGCCCGTTCTCCGGCGCCGCCAAGAACATCGCCGGCGGCGGAACCACCAACAAGGATTGGTGGCCCAAGCAGTTGCGCGTCGACCTGCTCAGCCAGCACTCGGAAAAATCCAACCCTCTCGGTGAAAAGTTCGATTACCGCGAGGAATTCAAGAAGCTCGACTATGCCGCCCTCAAGGCCGACCTGAAGGCCCTGCTGACCGACTCCCAGGACTGGTGGCCGGCCGATTGGGGCCATTACGGCGGCCTCTTCATCCGCATGGCCTGGCACAGCGCCGGCACTTACCGCATCGGCGATGGCCGTGGTGGCGCCGGCCGCGGCCAACAGCGCTTTGCGCCACTGAACTCGTGGCCGGACAACGTCAGCCTCGACAAGTCACGCCGCCTGCTGTGGCCGCTCAAGCAGAAATACGGGCAGAAGATCTCCTGGGCCGACCTGATGATCCTGGCCGGCAACGTGGCCTTGGAAAACAGCGGCTTCCGCACCTTCGGCTTCGCAGCCGGCCGCGAGGACACCTGGGAGCCCGACAACGACGTCAACTGGGGCGACGAGAAGGAATGGCTGGCGCATCGCGAATCGCAGGCGCTGGAAGGCAGCAACCTGGCTGCCAGCGAACTGGGCCTGATCTACGTGAACCCCGAAGGCCCGCAGGCCAGCGGCGACCCGCGTTCGGCCGCGCCGTTCATCCGCGCCACCTTCGGCAACATGGCCATGGACGACGAGGAGATCGTGGCCCTGATCGCCGGCGGCCACACCCTGGGCAAAACCCACGGCGCCGGCCCGGCCACCGCCGTCGGCCCCGACCCGGAAGCCGCGCCGCTTGAACAGCAGGGCCTGGGCTGGTCCAGCAGCTACGGCAGCGGCAAGGGTGGCGACGCCATCACCTCGGGGCTGGAGGTGGTCTGGAGCCAGACGCCCACGCAGTGGAGCAACAACTTCTTCGAGAACCTGTTCAAGTTCGAATGGGAGCAGGAACGCTCGCCCGCTGGCGCCATCCAATGGGTGGCCAAGGACGCACCCGAGATCATTCCCGATCCCTTCGACCCGTCGAAGAAGCGCCGTCCGACCATGCTGACCACCGACCTGACGCTGCGCTTCGACCCTGAATTCGAGAAGATATCGCGCCGCTTCCTCAACGACCCGCAGGCGTTCTCCGAGGCCTTTGCCCGCGCCTGGTTCAAGCTGACCCACCGCGACCTCGGTCCGAAGGCCCGCTACCTCGGCCCGGAGGTGCCCAAGGAAGACCTGATCTGGCAGGATCCGATCCCACCTGTCGACCACCCGCTGGTGGACGCGGCCGACATCGCCGGGCTCAAGGAGCAGGTGCTGGCCTCGGGCCTGTCCGTTGCCGAGCTGGTTGGCACCGCCTGGGCTTCTGCCTCCACTTTCCGCGGCGGCGACAAGCGCGGCGGCGCCAATGGCGCTCGCATCCGCCTGGCTCCGCAAAAGGACTGGGACGTCAACCGGCCCGCACAGCTGGCCCGGGTGCTGGGCACGCTCGAAGGTATCCAGGCGGCATTCAATGCCTCGGCCACCGGCGGCAAGCGGATTTCGCTGGCCGACCTGATCGTGCTGGCGGGCAATACCGGCATCGAGGCGGCCGCCCGTGCCGCGGGTCGCACGGTGACCGTGCCATTTGCACCGGGCCGCGGGGACGCCACCCAGGCGCAGACCGATGTGGACTCCTTCGCGGCACTCGAGCCCGCCGCCGATGGCTTCCGCAACTGGGCCAGGGATACCGCCGCCGCCGATGCCGAGCACCGGCTGATCGACAAGGCCCAGCAGCTGACGCTGACAGCCCCCGAACTCACGGTGCTCATTGGCGGCCTGCGCGCCATCAACATCAACGCCGACGGCTCCAACCGTGGCGTCCTCACCGGCACGCCCGGGGCGCTGACCCGCGACTTCTTCGCCAACCTGCTCGACATGGGCACGGAGTGGAAGCCAGCCGCCGAAGGCCGGGGCGTGTACGAGGGCCATGCACGCAGCAGCGGCGACCTGAAGTGGACGGCCACCCGCGCCGACCTGGTGTTCGGCTCCAATTCGGTGCTGCGCGCCCTGGCCGAGGTCTATGCCAGTGCCGATGCCACGCAGAAGTTCTACGACGACTTCGTGGCGGCCTGGACCAAGGTGATGAACCTCGACCGCTTCGACCTGGCCTGATCCGCTGCGCAACGGGCAGGCTGGCCGCCTGCCGTCAATGCCAAAGCAGAAGCAGCCACTGACCCGCACAGGTCAGTGGCTGCTTTTTCATCCGGGTCTCGCGCCTGTTACACCTCCAGCCACTCCTTGCGGATGGCGGCATCGGCGCGCAGTTGCTCGGGCGTGCCGTCGAAGACGATGCTGCCATGGCCCATCAGCAGGCAGCGGTCGGCGATCTCCAGCGCGATGGTGAGCTTTTGCTCGATCAGCAGCACCGACATGCCGCGCTCGCGCAGCGTCAGCAGGAACTGCGCCACCTGCTCGACGATCATTGGCGCCAGACCCTCGGTGGGCTCGTCGATCAGCACCAGGTCCGGATCGCCCATCAGCGCACGGCACAGCGCCAGCATCTGCTGCTCGCCGCCCGAGAGCACGCCCGCCTCGGTATGCTGGCGCTCGCGCAGGCGCGGGAATAGCCGGTACGAATCCTCGAAGGACCAGCGGGAGTTGCGCCTGCCATGCTTCTCGCCGAGCAGCAGGTTCTGGTGCACCGTGAGCTTGGGGAATATCTCGCGGTTCTCGGGCACATAGCCGATGCCCAGGTGGGCGATCTCGTAAGCCTTTTTGCCCACCAGGTTGACCGCCTCGCCGCCACTGCGCGGCGCGCTCCAGGCGATCGTGCCCTCGCACTGCACCAGGCCCATGATCGCCTTGGCGGTGGTCGAGCGGCCCGAGCCGTTGCGCCCGAGCAGCGCCAGGATCTCCCCTTCGCGCACCTCGAAGTGCACGCCATGCAGGATGTGGCTCTTGCCGTAATAGGCCTGCAGGTTCTCAATGTGCAGCATGCTCTGCTCCCTCCATCTGGTGACCGGCGGCCTGCAGCCCCGCATTGGCCTGGTTCTGCGCCAGCACCGAGCCCAGGTAGGCCTGCTGCACGGCCGGGTTGGCGCGCACCTTCTCCGGGGTGTCGAAGGCAATGACCTGGCCATAGACGACCACCGCGATCTTGTCGGCCAGGCCGAACACCACGCCCATGTCATGCTCGACCGTGAGCAAGGTCTTGCCGCGCGTCACTTCCTTGATGAGCGCGATGAAGTGCGCCGTCTCCGACTTGCTCATGCCGGCCGTCGGCTCGTCCAGCAGGATCACGTCGGCGCCGCCGGCAATGGTGATGCCGATCTCCAGCGCGCGCTGCTCGGCGTAGGTCAGGTTCATCGCCAGATCGTCGCGCCGCTTCTCCAGTTGCAGCATGCGCAGCAGTTGCTCGGTGCGTTCGTTGGCATCGTGCAGATTGGCCAGGAAACGCAGGAAGGTGTAGCGGTAGCCGGTGCTCCACAGCAGGCCGCAGCGCAGATTCTCGAATACGCTGAGCTTGGAGAACAGGTTGCTGACCTGGAAGCTGCGCGCCAGCCCGAGGCGGTTGATCTCGTAGGGTTTGCTGCCATCGATGCGCTGGCCGCCCAGCAGCACTTCGCCGCTGCTGGGCGTCAGGCGTCCGCTGATCAGGTTGAACAGCGTGGACTTGCCCGCGCCATTGGGGCCGATGATGGCCACGCGCTCGCCCTTTTGCACCGCCAGGCTGGCGCCACGGATGATTTCGGTCTTGCCGAAGCTCTTGCGCAGCTCACGCAGCTCCAGCGCATAAGGTGTCGCAGGTGTCGTCGCGCTCATGCAGTTCCCCTTTCATGCCGTTGACGGATGTCGGCCTCGATCAGCTCCTGCTGGCGGTGCCAGCGGCGCACGAAGCCGCGCCGCACCCACTCGAAGAGGGCGCTGGCCAGCACGGCCCAGCCGGCCACGGCCACCCAGTGCGTGCGGCTGGCCACATCCAGCGTCTGCCCCATGAACTGGAAGCGCGTGCTCATCACCGCGTTCATCTGCAGGTGGTAAACCATCTCGATCAGCGCGGCCACGCCGACGAATGCCAGCGTCAGCGCCACGAACAGCGCCACGTAGGGCAGCAGCAGCGGCCCGAAGCGCCTGAACTGCATGACCCGCACGTTCAGCATGATGATGCCGGCGACGCCACCGGGCGCGAACATCACCATGAACAGGAACACCAGCCCCAGATAAAGCATCCAGGCCTGCGTCAGCTCCGAGAGCAGGATGGTGGCGAACACCATCAGCACCGCGCCGATGATGGGCCCGAAGAAGAGCGTCGCGCCGCCCAGGAAGGTGAACAGCAGATAGGCGCCCGAGCGCAGCGCGCTGAGGCTGTCCATCGCCGTGATGATCTCGAAGTGCATGACCATCAGGCCGCCGCCGATGCCGGCGAAGAAGCCCGAGATGATGAACGAGAAGTAGCGCACGCGCTGCGTGTTGTAGCCGATGAACTCGACGCGCTCCGGGTTGTCGCGCACTGCGTTGAGCATGCGCCCGAGCGGCGTGCGCGTGAACGCGAACATCAGCACCGTGCAGACGAAGCAGTAGGCGGCGATCAGGTAGTACATCTGGATCGAGGGGCCGAAGCTGATGCCGAGGAACGGCTCGCCCACCACGCGGTCGGTGGAGATGCCGCCTTCGCCGCCGAAGAACTCGGGGAACATCAGCGACATCGCCGCCACCAGCTCGCCAATGCCCAGCGTGATCATCGCGAAGGTGGTGCCGGCCTTCTTGGTCGTCACATAGCCGAACAGCGCCGCGAAGAACGCGCCGGCGAAACCGCCCACCAGCGGGATCAGGCTCACCGGCACGAAGAAGGCGCCAGCGCCGACGCGGTTGAGCACGTGGATGGCGATGAACGCCCCCAGGCCCACGTAGACCGCATGGCCGAAGCTGAGCATGCCGCCCTGGCCAAGCAGTATGTTGTAGCTCAGGCAGATGATGATGAGGTAGCCCATCTGCGAGAGCATGGTCAGCGCCAGGCCGCTGGTGAAGAGCTTCGGCAGCACGATCAGCGCCAGCGCGAAGAGGCCCCAGATGAGGACGCGCCATTTGCCCAGCCTCGGCACGCGCGCTGCCGCCTGCAGCGGATGGGAGACGGCAGATGCGGGCTTGCCCGGCGAGCCCGGTTTGCTTGCGGGCGCGGTTGTTGCGTTGTTGGTGGTGGTGGTTGTGGTGGTGTGGTTCATGTCAGCCCTCCCGTGTGCCCAGCAGCCCGCGCGGGCGGAAGATCAGCATCAGCACCAGCAGCAGGTATGGCAGGATGGGGGCCACCTGCGAGACCGTCAGGCGCAGCACCGGGTAGCCGAAGGTGTCCGGGCCCGCGGCCACGCCCAGGCTGCGCAGCATGCCCAGCAGCGAATAATCGAGCGCCACCGCAAAGGTCTGCACGATGCCGATCAGCAGCGAGGCGATGAAGGCGCCGGCCAGCGAGCCCATGCCGCCGACGACGACCACCACGAAGATGATGGAGCCCACCGACATGGCCATGGCCGGCTCGGTGATGTAGGTGTTGCCGCCGATCACGCCGGCCAGCCCGGCCAGCGCGGCACCGCCACCGAACACCAGCATGAAGACGCGCGGCACGTTGTGGCCGAGCGCCTCGACCATGTCCGGATGCGTCAGCGCCGCCTGGATCACCAGCCCGATGCGGGTGCGCGTGAGCACCAGCCAGATCGACACCAGCATCAGCACCGCCACCAGCATGATGAAGGCGCGCGACTTCGGGAACTGGGTGTCGAACAGGGTGAAGAGCGGCCCCTGCAGAAAAGGCGGCAGGCCGTAGGGCACCGAGGCGCGGCCCCAGATCAGCTGCACCACTTCCAGGATCAGGTACGAGAGCCCGAAGGTCACCAGCAGTTCCGGCACGTGGCCGAACTTGTGTACGCGCCGCAGGCTGTATTTCTCGAACAGCGCCCCCAGCAGCCCCACCAGCAGCGGCGCGAGCACCAGCGCCACCCAGAAGCCCGCCACGCGCGAGACGGCATATGCCAAGTAGGCGCCCAGCATGTAGAAGCTCGCGTGCGCAAAGTTGAGCACGCCCATCATGCTGAAGATCAGCGTCAGCCCCGAACTGAGCATGAACAGCAGCAGTCCGTAGCTCAGTCCGTTGAGCAGCGAAATAATGAAAAACTCAAAACTCATGAAGGAATCCGTCCATCAGTTGAAGCCAGGAACAAGCATGCGCTCGGAGCAATGCGGGGCTGGGCGTATCTGCGTTTCATGTTCCCCATCACGGAAAAGCATGGCCGGATTTGATGGCACACCATAGGCCTGTCGATGGTGCGATGGGAATACGCGTGCCGGTGGCGGGCATGCAGGGGGTATGAAGCTGTGCATAGGCGCCTTGTATTGGAGTGAGGTTCGGTGGAATCGAGGACAGGGCCAAGATTAGCGGCGCAGTGCCATGCCGCGATGGGGGTAAGTCCTATGCGTGCGCCGCATTCTGTCGCATGCACGACTGGCACCGGCCGCAGCCGCACAAAGTGGCGCCCGGGCCCGCACCAGCGCAGAATCCGCAAGCCTCGCGGGAATGGCAGACGCCGCAGGAGCCGGCCCAAACGAACCTGTATCCAGGCCGTTGCGGCAGGCCAGCCCATGGCCACCAGCCGGGTCGGGCTATTCGTCGACCAGATCGCGCAGCTTGCGCAGTTCGGCCTCATCGGCCGCCACCTGCGCAGCCGGTGGCGGTGCCACCGCCGCGTCCAGTCCCGTGCGCCCGGCCTGGGCCGCCGCGAGTTTCTCGATGGCCAGCCACAGCGACGCCACCTGTTCCTCATGACTGGCAGCCGTGTCGATGAGCCCGCGCAGCGCCTGCGAGACCGGATCGTCGTTCTGGGTCACGCCATAGGCGCTGAAGCCCATGCGGGCGGAAGCCTCCTCGCGCCTGCGATCACTCTCGGCCTGGATGATGCGCGCCGGATTGCCCACCGCCGTCGCTCCCGCCGGCACCGGCTTGGTGACCACCGCATTGCTGCCGACCTTCGCGCCGTCACCCACGACGAAGCCGCCCAGCACCTGCGCCCCGGCACCGATCACCACCCCCTTGCCCAGTGTGGGATGGCGCTTGCTGCCTTTGTGCAGCGAGGTGCCGCCCAGCGTCACGCCCTGATAGATGGTGACGTCATCGCCAACCTCGGCGGTCTCGCCGATGACGACGCCCATGCCGTGGTCGATGAAGACACGCTGGCCCAGCCGTGCGCCGGGATGGATCTCGATGCCCGTGAAGGCCCGCGTCAAGTGCGAGGTGAAACGGCCCAGCCACTTCAGGTGGTGGCGCCAGAACCAGTTGGCCAGGCGGTGTGCCCAGATCGCGTGCAGGCCCGGATAACAGGTCACCACCTCCCATTGGCTGCGGGCAGCGGGATCTCGCTCCAGAATGCATTGGATGTCGGCACGCAAACGGTCAAACATGGCTTTGGGTGGCGCGGGCGGCGCGCTCGGGTCGGAAGCGCCGCCTCGGCAATGGGGGAAACTGCGGATTATCGCAAAAGCATGGCAAGTGCACGGAACGTGCGCGGGTAGCGGCATGCCGTGCCAGGCCACATCGAAAGACGGAAAGGTTCTGACGCCGTCATGACCGCGGCGCTCTCCTGGTCTGCAGCATGGTCTTGGCGATGCCGCGCAGGATGTGGATTTCCGGCTCGGTGAGACCGGCCCGGTTGAAAAGCTGGCCAAGCCTGGGCATCAGCTTCTTGGGCGCCGCCGGATCGAGAAAGCCGATGGCCTCCAGCGCCTGTTGCCAGTGCACCAGCATCGCCGCGGTGGCCTGCGCATCGGCCAGTGGTTCGGGCTGGGCGCCCTGCGGTGCTTGCGCCCCCTGCAACGCGCCACTGCCGGCATACCCCAGGCCCAGGGCCTCCAGGTGCAGCCGCCATTCGTAGGCGATGAGCTGCACCGCCGCCGCCAAATTCAACGAGCCGAACTCCGGGTCGCTCGGGATCTGCAGCGCCACGTGGCAACGGTACACATCCTCATTGCGCATGCCAAAGCGCTCGCTGCCGAACAAAAAGGCCACCCCCTGCGGCAGGTCACCGGCCGGCGCCTCCGAAGGAGGCCCGTCATTGGTCCCATCCGCATCCCCATCCGCATCCGCACACGGTTGGCACGCGCGGGTCTGGATCTGGCACAGCCAGTCGAAATGCTGGCGCGGCGTGCGCGTGGGCGGCCCAAAATCGCGCGGGACCATGGCCGTCCCGCACAGATGCTGCATGCCATCGAGCGCCTCGTCCAGGCTGCCTACCACGCGGGCCTTGGCCAGCACGTCCAAGGCACCGCTGGCGCGCTCGATGGTTTCCTCGCGTTCCAGCACGTCGGGCCAGCGCGGCGCCACCAGCACCAGTTCGTCAAAGCCCATGGTACGGATGGCACGCGCGGCCGCACCGACATTGCCGGCATGGCTGGTATGGATCAGGATGAAACGGGTTTTCATTGCAATGGACGGTGGCCCGGGGGCGGGCCCAGGCGAGAAGGGCCGGCATCGGCGCTGGTGAAGCGCGATAGAATACAGGGTTTGCCGCTGCGCCCACTCCAAAGCCGCCGCGCCCCCACTTCGCCAAGACCGTATGAGCACCACCTCCACCAGCCTCCACCCCATGTTGAACGTGGCCATCAAGGCCGCGCGCACGGCCGGCAGCATCATCAACCGTGCCGCACTGGACGTGGAGGCGGTCCGCATCTCGCAAAAGCAGATCAACGACTTCGTCACCGAAATCGACACCGCCTCCGAGCAGGCCATCGTCGAGACCCTGCTGGGCGCCTACCCCGGCCATGGCATCCTGGCCGAGGAAAGCGGCCAGCAGCACGGCAATCCGAAGTCCGACCACATCTGGATCATCGATCCGCTCGACGGCACCACCAATTTCATCCATGGCTTTCCGGTCTATTGCATCAGCATCGCGCTGGCCGTCAAGGGCCGCGTCGAGCAGGCCGTGGTCTACGACCCGACCCGCAACGACCTCTTCACCGCCACCCAGGGCCGCGGCGCCTTCCTCAACGAACGGCGCATCCGCGTGAGCAAGCGCGTGCAACTGCAGGACTGCCTGATCTCCACCGGCTTCCCGTTCCGCGCCGGCGACGACTTCGCCCAGTATATGCAGGTGTTCGCCGAGCTGTCGCAGCGCACCGCCGGACTGCGCCGGCCCGGCGCCGCCGCGCTCGACCTGGCCTATGTGGCCGCGGGCTTTTCCGACGGCTTCTTCGAAACCGGCCTGAACATCTGGGACGTGGCCGCCGGCAGCCTGCTGGTGACCGAGGCGGGCGGCCTGGTCGGCAACTTCACCGGCGAGGCCGACTTCATGGAGCAGCGCGAATGCATGGCCGCGCCGCCGCGCATCTATGGCCAGCTCGTGCCCATCCTCGGCAAGTACAGCAAGTTCGCCGGTGCGGGCGACAAGGCCCTGGTGCGCGAGCGCAGCCAGCAACTGCAGCAGGTGCTGTCATTGCGCCCACCGGCGGCAGCGGCGGAATAAGGCGGGCGGCCGAGTTGTGGCAAACGGGCGGCCCGACGCCCTGCCCGGCCATCATGCAAGCCGCCCCGGAGCCGCCAACGAATCAGCCGGCAGTCACATCGGCAGCGCGCACACCGCGCCTTGATCGGACGGAAGTCTGCCGCGCCGGCGATGAACTGCCTATACTTGGAGCCACCTGCCCCGCAGTCCATGGACCACGTCCAGCCCGGACAGTGGTTTTTGCAACCCCGTGTGAATTGCTCATGTTCGCCTTCCTGTCCCGCAACAAGACGCCGGCCGAGCCTGACACGCCGCCCACCGCCCCTGCCGAGCCCCAAGCCCCGCATCCACTCGATGCGCTCAGTGGCGGCGTGTTCTCCGCCGCCAACTCGGCCGAACGCCAGTTGCGCGTGGAGCAGTGGCTGGCCAGCCAGCCCGACATGGATTCGCTCCAGAAAGTCTACAAAGCCCTCAGCGCCCGTGACAAAGGCGCTGCCAAACCGATTCGCCAACGTATGAACGACATCCGCCAAGACAAGCAACAGGAAGCCACCAGCCAGGACTGGGCCGCCAAGGCCGAGAAGATCCTCGCCGCTCCCACCTTCCACCTGGCCGACGGCATGGCCTGGCAGCGCGACGCCGCCAAGGCCGGCGCGCCGCTCTCCAAGGAGCCGCTGGCCTCCCTGCGCGGCCGCATTGCCGAGGCCATCAAATCCCTCGAAGACCTGCAGCACAAGGCCATGGTGCAGAAGGAGGCGGCGGTGCTGCTGGCACAGCGCATCGACGTGCTCTCGACCAAGCCCTGGCAGCATGCCGCCGAGGCCGCCGCCGGCCTGGCGCAGGACATCGACAAGTGGCGTGCCAACGCCGCCGAACTCACCGGCGCCGCGCTGTGGAGCAGCGTCGAGCCGCGCCACGCCAACGCGCTGCAAAGCTCTGAAACGCAGCTGGTGCAGGTTTTCGAAGCCTTCTCCGAGGCGCTGGCACAGGCCAAGGCCGCTGCCGAAGACCCCAAGGCACCACTGCCCAAGGTGCAGGTCTGGGCCGATGAACTGCGCGCTCTGCATGGCCACCAGGAAGTGCCCGCCGCCGTTGCCGACGCGCCAGCCGCCGCGCCCCTGAGTCCCGAGCAGCTCGCCGGCATCGAGACGGCGCTGGCCGAGCTCGAGGCCAGCGTCAAGAGCGGTCAGGCCAAGCAAAGCAACCGTGCAGCAGCCGCCTTGCGCGAACAGCTCAAGGCCATCGGTGGCGTCGCCGATGCCGGGCTGGAGCAGCGCATCAACCGCGCGCTGATCGACGCCGGCGACCTGCAGGGCTGGCAGCGCTGGGGTGCCAACCAGGTACGCGAGGAACTCATCGCCCGCGCCGAGAAGCTGTTGCAGCCCGAAAGCGGCCGCGCCGTTGCAGCCGGCAAGCAATTGCAGACCCTGCTGCGCGAACTGCGCGAACAGTGGCGCCAGGTCGACCGCTCCAGCCCGCCCAACGCGCATCTCTGGAAGCGCTTCGACGAAGCCGCCAACAAGGCCCATGCCGTAGTCGAGGAATGGCTTGGCAAGGTCAAGGCCGAGACCCAGGCCCACAAGGCCGAGCGCCAGGCCCTGATCGACGAGTTGCAGCAATGGGGCCAGGCCCACGCCCAGCAGGCCGGTGACGACCTCAAAGGCAGTCTCAAGGACCTCCAGCGCGGTCTGCAGCAGTTTGCCAACCGCTGGCGCAATGCCGGCCACGTCAGCGACAAGCTCTACACCCAGTTGCAGGAGCAGTGGAAGAGCGCCTACGACGCCGTGGCCGCGCCGCTGGACCAGGCCCGCAAGGCCAGCGTGGCCGCGCGCCGCGCCCTGATCGCCGAGGCCCAGGAACTCGCCGCAGCCGCCGAGCTCGACATCAACGCCGTCAAGCGCCTGCAGCAACGCTGGCAGGCCGAAGCCCAGGGGGTGCCGCTCGAGCGCAAGCTCGAACAAAAACTCTGGGACAGCTTCCGCCAGCCGCTCGATGCCGCTTTCAATCGCAAGAGCGAGCAGCGCAGCAAGGCCAGCGCAGCCCTCTCCGCACACGACCAGGCCGTGCTGCAGGCGGCCGAACAGCTTGAACAGGCCTCCCACGCCAGCGATGCCGCAGCCATCCGCGCTGCCATGGATGCGCTGGAACAGGCGGTTCGCCAGGTTCCTGCCACGCCTGGCGCTGGCGCACCCGCAGCCCGCGCGGATGCGACGGCTGCCACCAACTCGGCCGAGGCCGATGCGGCAGTCGCGACCGGCGCAGACACGGCTCCGGCCGCCGAGTCGAACGAACCGGCCGAAGTGCCGGAAGCGGATGAAAGCCCGGCGGCAGACAGCACACCCGCTCCGGTGGCCCCGCCTCCACCCGCTGCCAAACCCGTCATTGCCGTGCGCGGCGATGACCGGCCTGGTGCGCAGCGCCGCGATGCCGCTGTCGCCGCCTCCGCAGCCAAGGGCAGCACCCGGCCTGGGCCGCGTGACCGCGAACGCCGTCCGGAGCGCCCGGAACGTGTCGAGCGGGCTGAACGCGGCAATGTCCCCCGCCTGGGCGACAAAGCCTTCCGGGCCCAGCGTCAGGCCCTCGAGGCCGCCCAGCAAGCCTTGCGCAAGCTCTCTTCGCAGGCGCACGGCGAAGCCCTGGTGCAGTTGCTGGAAGCCTGGCGCCAGCGGGATGCCGCAGCCCTGCCCCCGGCCAGCCAGCTCGGCAAGCGCGTCAGCGCGTCCCAATGGTCGGCCTGGCAAACGGCACTGGGCGCGCCAGCCACCGCCTCGGCCGGCGCGGCGCAGGCCTTGCTGCGGCTCGAGATTGCTGCCGAAGTGCCGACCCCGGCCGAGGCCCTGATCGATCGGCGCGCCCTGCAACTGCAGTTGCTGACGCAAAAGCACGCCGCCACGCCGCTCGAGACTTGGCAGGCCGATACGGCTCAGGTGTTGGCCGGTGCGGCCGACGATGCCAGCGCCCGCCGCCTGCAGGCGGCGCTCAAGGCTCTGCTCAAGCGCTGAAACGAAACCGGCGGCAATTGCTGCCGGTCTTTCCCCTCAAGAACAGCAAAGCCGCCCCAATGGGCGGCTTTGTTCTGCATGCTGCGGCATGCTTGGTCTGTCTGGTGCCCCGTTCCGACCGGAGCATCGCTCAGCCCGGCGCGCCACCCTCGCCCGCCTGCTGCATCCAGTCGAATGGGTCGCGCTGCAGCACCATGTCCATGTCCAGGCCAAGGGCCAATGCCACCTCGGCGGGGTAGGTACTGGCTCGCAGCGCATCCCGGCGCCTGCTCTGCTCGGTTCTGACGCGCCAGACCGCCAAGTGCAAGACGCTGGAGAGCGGCTCGAAATTGCCCTGGACAAACGGCTCCTCATGGTCGGCAATGCACTGCACCAGCAGCGCCGGCAGTTGCCACTGCCGGGCCATGTGCGCACTCAGGGCCGCGGCCGAATAACCCAGCACCTTCTTCTCGACCAGCCAATGGCCCCAATCGAGCACCGGCGAACTGGTCTTTGCCTGTCCCGCCACGATCAGTTGGCGGTGCATCGGCAACATGCCCACCGCGTGCAACAGGCCGGCGGTATAGGCCGAACGGGCATCCAGGTGCAGGCCGCCGGCGAGCGAGCGCGTGATGCGTGCCACCTGCACGCTGTATTGGCACCAGCCCATCAGGTCGAAACCCTGCTCGGGCTTGCGGGTATACGGGAAGGCAGTGGTCGAGCGCAACGTCTGCACGATTTCGGCACAGCTGAGCTGCCCCAGCGCCATCGCCGTGCAGGAAGTCTCGCCAGGATGGTCTGCATTGACGCGCTGCAGGATCAGCGCCGTCAAGGCCGGATCGTGCCCGAGCAGGGCATTGACCACACCCAAGCGTGGCTCGGGCTGCGCCAGCTCCTGCAGCAACAGGCCCATCAGCCGGGCCAGGAACGGCAGCTGCAGCACCTGCAGCGCGGCGTTCGAGACCACCATCCCGGCATCGGACCAGGAGGTTGATGCAGGCTGGCCAGCAGAAGCGGATGGAATGCCTGTTTCGTTCATGCTCAGCGCTTGAGCTGCTGCAGTTTGGCAAAGGCCGATTGCATGGCCGATGGTGCCGCCGCTTCCTGGCCGCGGCCCTTGCCGGCATGGCGGGCATTGCGTCCGGCACTCTCGAAGCGGTTGTCCTGCCCCTGGGCATGACGCGCCGCACTCACGTCGAGCCGCATGCTCAGGCTGATGCGCTTGCGCGGCACGTCCACCTCCAGCACCTTCACCTTGACGATCTGACCGGTCTTGACAACTTCGCGCGCATCGTTGACGAACCGGTTCGACAGCTGGCTGACATGCACCAAGCCATCCTGATGCACACCCAGGTCGATGAAGGCACCGAACTGCGCCACATTGCTCACGGTGCCTTCAAGCACCATGTCCGGCTTGAGGTCGGCGATGTCCTCGATGCCTTCGTTGAAGCGGGCCACGACGAAATCGGGCCTTGGATCGCGGCCGGGCTTTTCCAGCTCGCCGAGGATATCGCTGACCGTGATGGCGCCAAAACCATCGCGGGCGAACTGCTCGGGCTTGAGACTCTGCAGCAGTGCCGAATGGCCCATCAGCTCATCGACACGCTGGCCAGTGGCCTGCAGGATGGATTCGACCACCGGATAGGTTTCCGGGTGCACGCCGGTGATGTCCAGCGGGTTGTCACCGCCGCGAATGCGCAGAAACCCAGCGCTCTGCTCGAAAGCCTTCGGGCCCAGGCCGGAGACCTTGAGTAATTGCTGACGGTTGCGAAACGCGCCGTTGGACTCGCGCCAGCGCACCACGGCACGCGCGACGGTGTTCGAGAGCCCCGAGACACGCGCCAGCAGTGGCGCGCTGGCGGTGTTGAGATCAACGCCGACGCCGTTGACGCAATCCTCCACCACGGCGTCGAGCGTGCGCGCGAGTTCGGCCTGGTTGACATCGTGCTGGTACTGGCCGACGCCGATCGACTTGGGATCGATCTTGACCAGCTCGGCCAGCGGGTCCTGCAGGCGCCGCGCAATGCTGACAGCGCCGCGCAGGCTCACGTCCACATCCGGCATTTCCTCGCTGGCATAGGCGCTGGCCGAATACACCGAGGCTCCGGCCTCGCTGACCACCACCTTCTGCATCGCATGGTCCGCCTTGTCGGCCAGCAGCTTGAGCACTTCGCCGGCAAGCCGGTCGGTCTCGCGGCTGGCCGTGCCATTGCCGATCGCCACCAGCTCGACCTTGTGCCTGGCGCACAGCGCGGCCAGGGTGTGGAGTGCGCCATTCCAGTCGCGGCGCGGCTCGTGCGGGTACACGGTCGCCGTCTCCAATAGCTTGCCGGTGGCATCGACCACCGCCACCTTCACACCGGTGCGAATGCCCGGGTCCAGCCCCATCACGGCGCGCTGGCCGGCCGGCGCGGCCAGCAGCAGGTCGCGCAGGTTGTCCCCGAAGACCTTGATGGCCACGGTCTCGGCACTCTCGCGCAGGCGCGCGAACAGGTCGCGCTCGAGCGAGAGGCTGAGCTTGACGCGCCAGGTCCAGGCCACCACCTTGCGGATCCAGTCGTCGGCCGGCCGCTGGGCATGGCTCCAGCCCAGGTGGCCGGCGATGCGGCCCTCAGCCAGGCTCGGCTTGCCGGGCTCGGGTTCGATTTCCTGCGCCAGGCGCACAGTCAGGATGTCCAGGCCGCGGCCGCGGAACACCGCCAGCGCGCGGTGTGAAGGCACCTGGTGAATCGGCTCGTCGTACTCGAAATAGTCCTTGAACTTGGCAATCTCCGGATCCTCCTGATTCTTGCCATCGGCCAGGCGGCTGAGCAGCAGGCCGGTCTGCCAGAGCCATTGGCGCATGGCCTGCAGCAGCGCGCTGTCCTCGGCCCAGCGCTCGGCCAGAATGTCGCGCGCGCCATCGAGCACCGCAGGCACACTAGTGAAATCGCTGCCGTCCTCGCCCTTGGCTGGCTGGACGAAGGCCCGGGCCTCCTGCTGCGGATCGCGTCCCGGCTCGGCAAACAGCAGCTCCGCCAACGGTTCCAGCCCGGCCTCGCGGGCGATCTGTCCCTTGGTACGGCGCTTGGGCTTGTAAGGCAGGTACAAATCCTCGAGCTCCTGCTTGGTGCCAGCCTGGCCGATAGCTGCCTGCAGCGCCGGGCTGAGCTTGCCCTGCTCGTCGATGCTCTTGAGCACCGCGCTGCGGCGCTCTTCCAGTTCGCGCAGATAGCCCAGGCGCTCGTGCAGCGTGCGCAGCTGCACATCATCGAGGCCTCCGGTGACCTCCTTGCGGTAGCGCGCGATGAAGGGGACGGTGGCTCCGTCGTCGAGCAAGGCCACCGCCGCATCGACCTGCCGGCTGACTGCGCCCAGTTCCCTGGCGATGACCTGGTTGATTTTCTGCTGGATGCTGGGATCTTGAAGCGCCGCGGACATGAGACTCTGCTGTTCTGCAAAGCGCCCGAGTGTGCCACAAAGCGAAAAATTCCGGAGGCTCTGGGCACCGCCTGCATGACCTACTGCAAACTCTTTACGATCTTTTGCAACCGGCAGGGCGGCAACCATTCAGACGGCCTGCAGACATGCGCGCATCACATGCATGCGCATCGGGCCTTCGCCCCCGATGCCCGGCGCGTCAACCCGGCTGCAGCGTGGCTGCCAGCGCCTCGGCCCATTGCCGGGCCGTGGCCGCATCCTCGGCCTCAACCATGATGCGCAGCACCGGCTCGGTGCCACTGGGGCGCACCAGCAGGCGGCCGCGCCCCTGCAAGGCGGCCTCGGCTTCCCGCATCCGGGCCGCGAACGCGGCATCGCTGCGCCAGCTATCGCGCTCGGCCAGGCGGACATTGATCATGGTCTGCGGATAAAGCGGCACACCGGCGAGCGCAGCGGCCATCGGCTGCCCACTGCGCACCACCGCCTGCAGCACCTGCAGGGCACTGATGATGCCGTCCCCCGTGGTGTGCTTGTCCAGCGCCAGCAAATGGCCCGAGCTCTCCCCTCCCAGCACCCAGCCATGCTGCTCCAGCGCCTCGAGCACGTAGCGGTCGCCGACCTTGGCACGCAACAGCGGAATGCCCAGACGTTCGAAGGCCTTCTCGATGGCCAGGTTCGTCATCAGCGTGCCCACCACCCCCGTCACGGGCTGTCCGGCCGCCAGCCGGTCGGTGGCCATCAGGTAGAGCAGCTCATCGCCATTGAAGAGGCGCCCGCTGGCATCGACCATCTGCAGCCGGTCGGCGTCGCCGTCGAGGGCAATGCCGTAATCGGCCCCCAGCTCACGCACCCGCGCCACCAAAGCCGCCGGCGCGGTGGCACCGCAGCCCTTGTTGATGTTGAAGCCATCAGGCTCGCAGCCGATGGTGTGCACATCCGCACCCAGCTCGTGGAAGACCCAGGGCGCGCACTGGTAGGCGGCGCCATTGGCAGCATCGACCACCAGCTTCAACCCCTTGAGGCTGAGCGCATGCGGAAAGGTGCTCTTGCAGAATTCGATGTACCGTCCCACCGCATCATTGAGGCGCCGCGCCTTGCCCAGCCCGGCCGAGTGCGCCCATTGCGGAGGCTCGGACAGCCCGGCCTCGACGGTTTCCTCCCATTCGTCGGGCAGCTTGGTGCCCATCGCACTGAAGAACTTGATGCCGTTGTCCTCGAACGGGTTGTGGCTGGCACTGATAACCACGCCAAGGTCGGCCCGCAGGGCCCGCGTGAGGTAGGCCACCGCCGGCGTGGGGATCGGGCCGAGCAGGACCACATCCACACCGGCCGAGTTGAAGCCCGACTCGAGCGCACTCTCGAGCATGTAACCGGAGATGCGTGTGTCCTTGCCGATCAGCACCGTCGCCGGCGCCGCGCCATTGGCCCGCCGGAGGACGCGCCCAACCGTGTGGCCAAGCTGCAGCATGAAATCCGGTGTGATGGGCGACAAGCCCACCGTGCCCCGAATGCCGTCGGTGCCAAAGTACTGTTTTGTCATGATCACGGTGATTCTTGAAAGACGTATACCAGCCAGGCACATGCCAATGGATGGCATGCCCAGGCAAGCCCTGCCGACTACGACAGAGGGTGTGAGCCTCCGCAGTCGATGCCATGCGCGGCAGTTGTTGCGGTTTATGCCGCAGCGATGGACCACAGCAACTGTCGGACGATGCGTCACCATAGGTTGGACAGAGCCCTCCTAGTGTAGTGCGGCATTCCGTCTGGAACTCAAACGGCGATCGGCCCGGATGACCTTCTGCAGATGTCGCCGGCCTGTGGATCCGGATTAAAGGCTTTGGATGGCTGTTGCGAGCAAAGCCGTCGCCAGCGGCTGCAGCCACCCTACCACGGCGCTACCACCGCTTCGGCGAAGCACGGGTGTTTGAGTTCATCACCCGCCTGTCGGATGCGGTGGATATTCTCATCCTGCATCAGGACACGCCCGCCGCAGGCACGCCGCTGCCGCCCGCATTGCTGGCACGCATGGCACGGGAAATCGAGCACATGGCCTACTTCAAGATGGAGCCTGCGGACGCGGCCGGCAAGCTGCCCGATCTGATTGCGCTGGGCGGCTGCATCGGCGACGGACTGCTGCAGCGCGTGCAGGCGCATCAGTTGCAGGGGTTGGGCTGGTTCGAAATGGGCGTTCTCTGCATCACCACGCGCAACCGACCGGTGCGCGTGCCCGAGGATGTATGCGGGCTGAAAATTCGCATCCCGCCCAATCCGTCTCACATTCTGGCCTTCCGCCTGCTGGAAGCGAACCCGAAGCCGCGGCCATACGGCGGGCCGCACCATGCGCTGGAGGGCGACACGGTCGACAGCAGGAACACCCGATCTCCGCCACATGGGCGGGCAGTGTCACGAGGCCCAGAAGCACCTGACACTCAGCCGCCATGCCTACGCGGTCATGCAGATCATGTCGTGATGAACCACAAACGCTTTGCGGCCCTGGCACCGGAACTGCAACAGATTCTGCCGCAGACCGCGCGAAGCCTCCTTCTGCCAGCGCGAACTCGACAGCCAGAACGAGGGGGTCGCGAAAGACAAATGGGGGTGATGCGGATGTGGCTGATCGCGTGCGAAGTGGTTGTCATGGACAGGCAAGGTAGATAAAGCGCGCCACCATAAAGGCCACAAGCCCGCCAACATGACATATGTCATATTACAACTAGGCAGGCATTATCATGGCAGGCATGAAAATGCCGTCCACGGAATTACCCGAAGCCCGCACAGCCGCCACCCCATTCACCTCGTCGCTGCGGGGCAAGGCGGGCCGCAACGGGCGCAGCCTGGCCAATCTCCTTTCGGAGGAGTTCGCCCACAAGATTCGTCAAGGCCTGCTCAGCGAGGGCGACCAACTCCCCACCGAATCGGAGCTGGTGCGCAGCTACGACGTCAGCCGCACCGTGGTGCGCGAGGCGATCTCCAAGCTGCAGGCCGCCGGCCTGGTGGAAACACGCCACGGCATCGGCACCTTCGTGCAGCCCACGCACAAGAACGCCAGCCTGACGCTCAACGCGCGCGAGTTCAGCGAATCCGTCGACGTACTGGCCATGCTGGAGTTGCGCATCAGCCTGGAGACCGGGGCCGCCGCCCTCGCCGCACAGCGGCGCAGCACGGAAAACCTGCAGACGCTACGGGAGGCTCTGACCGCCTTCGAGCGCAACGCGGTATCCGGTGACGACACCATTGCGCACGACATGGCTTTCCACTTAGGCATCGCGCAGGCGAGCGGAAACCCATACTTCCGCGACATCCTTGCGCATTTCGGCACATTGCTGATTCCACGCACGCGCATCCCCTCCATCCAGGCCTCGGAACACGAACCAGACTACCTGCGCCGCGTCAACCGCGAACACGAGGAGATCTACAACGCCATCAAGCGCCAGGACGCCGACTCCGCCCGCGCCGCCATGCGCATCCACCTGACCAACTCACGCGAGCGCCTGCGGCTGGCGCAACAACTGAGCACACCACCCACCAACGGCTGAGCACGCGCCGCGCCAAACCAAGGGAAAACACTTAGAAGAAAAAACCTCCATCGGCACTACGTCTCGCTATAGTTGTCAGACAACATATATCAAGGAGACGCAACGTGATTACCCGCAAGACCTTTACCCGCTGCGCGCTCGCCATGTTGGCGGCCATTGCCATCACCCCGGCGGCGGCGTTGGCCAGCGACTGGCCCACCCAGCAACCGGTGCAGGTGATCGTGCCCTATCCGCCCGGCGGCAGCTCCGACCTGATTGCGCGTGTGCTGGCGCCGCTGGTCTCCATGGAAATCGGCCAGACGGTGGTGGTGGAAAACCGCCCCGGCGCCAACGGCAATCTCGGCGCCGGCCAGGTCGCCCGCGCCAAGCCCGACGGCTACACCGTGCTGCTGGCCGATCTGGGCGCGCTGGCGATCTCGCCGTCGCTGTACAAGGACCTGCGCTTCGATCCGTCCAAAGATCTGACCGGCGTGTCGATGCTGGTGTACACGCCACACTTGCTGGTGGTGCACCCTTCGGTGCCGGCAACGACGCTGCCGGAGCTGATTGCCCACTCCAAGCAAAACGATCTCAACTTCGCCGTGACCGCCAGCGGCAGCGCGCCGCACCTGGCGGGCATCGCACTGCAGCAGATCGCAGGCGGCGAATGGGTGTACGTGCCCTACAAAGGCGGCGCCCAATCGGTGCAGGACACGGTGGCAGGCCAGACGCAAGTGCTGATGAACGGCATGCTGGCCACGTACCCGCAGGTCAAAAGCGGCAATCTGCGCCTGATCGGCCTGTCGAAAAAGACCCCGATGCAAGGCTTCGAGGACTTGCCCACGCTCGCCTCGCAGGGCGCCGACGGCTTCGAGACCGGCAGTTGGCAAGGCCTGATGGTGCCCGCCGGCACGCCTGCCACCGTCGTGCAGCGCATCCACGACGCCTTCGCCAAGGCCACGCAAGACCCCGCGACCGCCAAGCGCCTGACAGAGCAAGGCGCCGAGATCGCATCGATGACGCCGGCGCAAACCAACGATTTCTTCAACCAAGAGCGCGCCCGCTGGCAGAAAGTGGTGCAAGACAGCGGCCTGACGCTGGACTGAACACCGCTTTTCGCCTTCCTGGCTGCCCCTTTCTCCGCCTCCCCCCACCCTCTCTTTTGCATTGAAAGCACTATGACCATGGAACCGCAAATCCTCAAAGACGTGATGAGCTCCGGCCTGCTGTCCTTCCCGGTGACGGACTTCGACAAGGACCTCAACTTCAACCCCAAGGGCTATGCCGAGCGCCTGGAGTGGCTGGCTCCGTTCGGCGCCAGCGCCCTGTTCGCCGCAGGCGGCACGGGCGAATTCTTCTCGCTCGACAGCAAGGAATATCCCAGCATCATCAAAACGGCGGTCGACACCTGCAAGGGCAAAGTGCCCATCATCGCCGGCGCCGGCGGCACCACCCGCTTTGCCATCGAATGCGCCCAGGCCGCCGAAAAGGCTGGCGCACACGGCATCCTGCTGCTGCCGCACTACCTGACCGAGGCCAGCCAGGAAGGCCTGGCCGCGCACGTCGAGGCCGTCTGCAAGAGCGTGAAATTCGGCGTCATCATCTACAACCGCGGCATCAGCAAGTTCAAGCCCGAAACCGTCGCACGCCTGGCCGAGCGCAACCCCAACCTGGTCGGCTTCAAGGACGGCGTGGGCGACATCGAAGCGATGTCGGCCATGTACCTGACATTGGGCGACCGGCTGGCCTACCTGGGCGGCCTGCCCACGGCCGAAGTGTATGCCGCCGCCTACAAGGCGCTGGGCACGCCGGTGTATTCGTCGGCAGTGTTCAACTTCATCCCTGCCACCGCCATCCGCTTCTACGAAGCCGTGCGCGACGACGACACCGCCACCCAGCACCAGTTGCTCAAGGAATTCTTCCTCCCCTACCTGGCGATCCGCAACCGCAAGGAAGGCTACGCCGTCTCCATCGTCAAGGCCGGCGCCAAGATCGCTGGCCACGACGCCGGCCCGGTGCGCCCGCCATTGAGCGACCTGACCGGCGAGGAAGTCGAGCTGCTGGCCGAACTGGTGCGCAAGGTCGAGAAGGCCTGACGCCACCTGCGCCGCAATGCCCAGCGGCAAGCGGCGCCCTTTCCATCCTTGCAAGGAGACAACACCATGAAAAAACTGCTCATTGCCCTGGCCGCCACTGGTGTGCTGGCGCAGTCCGCCTTCGCCCAGGCCTGGCCCACCAAACCCGTCAGCCTGGTCGTGCCCTTTCCCGCCGGCGGCTCCACCGACACGGTGGCGCGAGCGCTGGCCCAAAAGATGGGTGAAAACCTGGGCCAGTCCTTCGTTGTCGACAACCGCCCTGGCGCCACCGGCACCATCGGCGCCAACCAGGTCGCGCGCGCTGCGCCAGATGGCTACACGATCATGGTGGCATCGCTGGGCACCTACGTGGTCGCCCCCCATCTGCTGTCCAACACCCCCTACAACGCCTTGACCGACTTCGACTACATCAGCATTCCGGTGCAGGCGCCCAACGTCCTCGTGGCGCCGCCCGCGCAAGCAGCCGACACGGTCGAGAAGGTCATCGCACTGCTGCAAGCCAAGCCCGGCTCCGTCAGCTTTGCCTCGTCAGGCAGTGGTTCCTCAGACCACCTCTCGGCCGAGCTGTTCTGGCAGCAAACCGGCACCTCCGGCATGCACATTCCCTATCGCGGCGGTGCACCGGCCATCAACGACCTGCTGGGCGGACAGGTGGACTTCTCCTTTCAGAACGTCAATGCCGTGCTGCCCTACATCAAGGCTGGTCGCCTCAAGGCCATCGCGGTGACCGGCACCAAGCGCTCTGCCGTTTTGCCAGAAGTGCCAACGCTGGCCGAGGCAGGCGTACAAGGTGCCGACATGTATTCCTGGCAAGGCATGGCGGCGCCAAAAGGGCTGCCGGCGGATGTCAAGGCGAAGCTGGCCGAAGCCGCCATCGCCGCCATCCAGGAGCCCACCATCAGGGCGCGTTTCGAGGAACAGGGCATGGAAGTGCTGGCCAACTCGCCGGAAGCGTTCACCGCCTTCCAGGCGCAGGAATTCCAGCGCTGGAAAGACCTGATCCAGGCACGCGGCATCACCGCAAACTGACCGGCCACGATCCCTGTCCTCTCCCTCATTCCCATTGCCCGCCCTTCCTGCCATGGCCACCACTCCCACCATCCAGTCCATCGAAGTCATCCCCGTCGCAGGCCGTGATGGCATGCTGCTCAACCTCAGCGGCGCGCACGGCCCCTACTTCACCCGCAACATCCTGCTGATCCACGACAGCGCCGGACGCACCGGCGTCGGTGAGGTACCGGGTGGCGAAGGCATCCGCCAGGCGCTGGAAGACGCCAAGCCGCTGCTGCTCGGGCAAAGCGTCGGCAACCACCTGCAACTGCTGCAACAGGTGCAGAGCGCCCTGTCCGAACGCGACGTCGGCGGGCGCGGCCTGCAGACCTTCGATCTGCGCATCGCCATCCACGCCGTCACCGCCGTCGAATCGGCGCTGCTGGACCTGCTGGGCCAGCACCTGGGCGTGCCGGTGGCGGCCTTGCTGGGCGAAGGCCAGCAGCGCGAGCGCGTGGAGATGCTGGGCTACCTGTTCTTCGTCGGCCCCAGCGACAAGACCGATCTGCCCTACGTCAAACCCGGCGAAGACCCTGGCACGGACGACTGGGCGCAGGTACGCCACCAAAGCGCCCTCACGCCCGAGGCCATCGTGCGCCAGGCCGAAGCCGCCCATGCGCGCTACGGCTTCAACGACTTCAAGCTCAAGGGCGGCGTGCTGGCCGGCGACGACGAAGTCGACGCCGTCGTCGCGCTGCACCAGCGCTTTCCGCAAGCGCGCGTCACGCTCGACCCGAACGGCGGCTGGCTGCTCAAGGACGCCATCCGCCTGGGCCAGCGCATGCGCGGTGTGGTGGCTTACGCCGAAGACCCCTGCGGCGCCGAAGGCGGCTTCTCGGGCCGCGAGGTGATAGCCGAATTCCGCCGCGCCACCGGCCTGCCGACCGCCACCAACATGATCGCCACCGACTGGCGCCAACTGGTGCACGCACTGTCGCTGCAATCGGTGGACATTCCACTGGCCGACCCGCATTTCTGGACCATGGCCGGCAGCGTGCGCGTGGGCCAGACCTGCCGCGACTGGGGCCTGACCTGGGGCTCGCACTCCAACAACCACTTCGACGTCTCGCTGGCCATGTTCACGCACGTGGCCGCCGCCGTGCCGGGCAAGGTGACGGCCATCGACACGCACTGGATCTGGCAGGACGGCCAGTTCCTCACGCAGAACCCGTTGCAGATCAAGGGCGGCTTCGTCGAGGTACCGAAGACGCCGGGCCTGGGCGTGACCATCGACCGCGCTGCGCTGGAGCGCGCCAACCGCCTTTACCTGGAGCACGGCCTGGGCGCACGCGACGACGCCATCGCCATGCAGTACCTGATCCCCAACTGGACCTTCGACAACAAGCGCCCGTGCATGGTGCGCTGAACGCCTTGAACGCCCTGAACCCGTCACAGAAAGACCGCATGACACACTCCAACCTGATCAACGGCGACTGGGTCGCCGGCAAGAGCACCGCCGCCAACATCAACCCCAGCAACCTCGCCGACGTGATCGGTGCATACGCCCAGGGCGACGCCAGCGACGTCGATGCCGCAGTCGCCGCTGCCAAAGCCGCCTTTCCCGCCTGGTCCACCAGCGGCATCCAAGCCCGCCACGATGCCCTAGACAAGATCGGCAATGAAATCCTCGCGCGCAAGGAAGAGCTTGGTGAATTGCTGGCCCGCGAGGAGGGCAAGACCCGCCCCGAGGCCATTGGCGAAGTCGCCCGCGCCGGCCAGATCTTCAAGTTCTTCGCCGGCGAGTGCCTGCGTGGTGCCGGCGAAGTGCTGCCTTCCGTGCGCCCGGGCGTCGGCGTGGAGATCACCCGCGAGCCCATCGGCGTCGTCGGCCTGATCACGCCCTGGAACTTCCCCATCGCCATTCCGGCCTGGAAGATTGCGCCGGCACTGGCCTATGGCAATTGCGTGGTGCTCAAGCCCGCCGATCTGGTGCCCGGCTCGGCCTGGGCGCTGGCCGAGATCATCCATCGCAGCGGCATTCCGGCGGGCGTCTTCAACCTCGTCATGGGCCGGGGCCGCGTGATCGGTGAGGCGCTGGTGAATCACCCCGACGTGGCCGCCATCAGCTTCACCGGCTCGGTCGGCGTGGGCCGCGGCATTGCGCAAAAGGCCGTGGAAGCAGGCAAGAAGGTGCAGTTGGAGATGGGCGGCAAGAATCCGCAGGTGGTGCTCGACGATGCCGACCTGGCCCAAGCCGTCGAACTGAGCGCGCAGAGCGCGTTCTACTCCACCGGCCAGCGTTGCACGGCATCAAGCCGGCTGATCGTCACCGACGGGATCTACCCCGCGTTCATCCAGGCCATGCAGGAGCGGCTGGCCAGAATCAAGGTCGGTGCCGCGCTGGCTGCGGGCACCGACATCGGGCCGGTGGTGAGTGAGGCGCAGCTGGAGCAGGATCTCAGCTACGTCGCCATCGCCCAGGCCGAGGGCGGCGCGCTGCTCTCGGGCGGCGAGCGTGTGGCCTGCCATACCGGCAGCGGCGACGAGGGCTATTTCATGCGTCCTGCCCTGATTGCCGATACCTCACCGGCGATGCGCATCAACCGCGAGGAAGTCTTTGGCCCCGTAGCCAGCGTGATCCGCGTCAGGGATTACGAAGAAGCGCTGGCCGTGGCCAACGACACCCCGTTCGGCCTCTCCGCGGGCATTGCCACCACCAGCCTGAAGTACGCCAGCCATTTCAAGCGCCACAGCCAGGCCGGCATGGTGATGGTGAATCTGCCCACCGCGGGCGTGGACTACCACGTGCCATTTGGCGGGCGCAAAGGCTCCAGCTACGGTTCGCGCGAGCAGGGCCGCTATGCGCAGGAGTTCTATACCACCGTTAAGACCGCCTATTCGATGGCCTGAGCGCCATCCCGCCAGCGCATCGGCATGGGAAAGATCGCGCATGACGGCGGCGTCCTCCGCGGCAACAGTCTCCGCGGGCCGCGCGGCTCAGCCGCTCAGGATGCGTCCGCCCGAGGAACGGCATCGGCCGCCTGCACGCTCTGCCAGACCTTGAGTGCATCCACCGTGGCGGCCACGTCATGCACCCGTACCACCGCAGCGCCGCGCTGCACGGCGATCAGCGCTGCGGCCACGCTGGCTGCCTGTCGTTCTGCCACGTCGCGCCCGGTCGCAGCCCCCAGCGAGGACTTGCGCGACCAGCCCGCCAGCAGTGGGTAGCCCAGCGCCAGCAAGGCCTGCTGCCGCGCCAGCAGGCTGAAGTTCTGTGCCACCGTCTTACCAAAGCCGATGCCGGGGTCCAACACCACGCGCTCGCGCGCAATGCCATGTTGGTGCAGCACCTGTGTCCGCTCAGCCAGGAAGCTGCGCACCGGCTCCAGCACATCGCCCGCCATCGGCTGGACCTGCATCGACTGCGGCGTGCGGTGCATGTGCATCAGGCAGATGCCGCAGCGTGGGTGCGCAACCACTGCCTCCAGCGCCCCGGGCTGGCGCAGCGCCCAGATGTCATTGATGATGTCCGCGCCCGCCTCCAGCGCCTGCCGCATCACCTCGGGCTTGTAGGTGTCTATCGACACCGGCACCCCCAGCCGCACCACTTCGCGCAGCACCGGCATCAAACGCTGCAGTTCCTCCTCCAGCGGCACCGCAGGGCTGCCCGGGCGGGTAGACTCCGCGCCCAGGTCCAGGATCGCGGCGCCCTCCTGGAGCAACTGCTCGGCATGCCGCAGCGCTGCGGGCACCGAGGCATGCCGGCCACCATCGGAGAACGAGTCGGGCGTGAGGTTGACGATGCCCATGACCACCGGGGTGGCCAGATCGATGCGAAAGCGGCTGGTCTGCCAGACAGGTGGCTCCGCCTGACTCGCCGCGAAAGGAATGGAAGAGGATGCTGTCATGCGAAAAAACGGGGCCAATGGCCCCGTGGTTGGTTGCGTCGCGCCGGATCAGGCAGCCGAAGGCGAAGGATCGGTCTTCACCGAGGGCGAACCACCATCGGAATTGCCGCCACCGACCGAGGGGTGCTTGGGCACCCAGCCCTTGGGCGGCTTGGGTTCGCGCCCGGCCATGATGTCGTCGAGCTGCTCGGCGTCGATGGTCTCCCACTCCAGCAGGGCCTTGGCCATGGCGTGCATCTTGTCCTTGTTGTCCTCGATCAGGCGGCGCGCCAGCGCGTACTGCTCGTCGATGATGCGGCGCACCTCGGTGTCGACCTTCTGCATCGTCGCCTCGCTGACGTTGGTGGTCTTGGTGACCGAGCGGCCCAGGAACACCTCGCCCTCGTTCTCGGCGTAGACCATCGGCCCCAACTCGTCGGACATGCCATAGCGCGTCACCATGTCACGCGCCAGCTGGGTGGCCTTGTTGAAGTCGTCCGAGGCGCCGGTGGTCATCTGGTTCATGAACACCTCTTCGGCGATGCGGCCGCCAAACAGCATGGCGATGCGGTTCAGCGCCCACTCCTTGTCATAGCCGTAGCGATCCTTCTCTGGCAGCGTGAAGGTCACGCCCAGGGCGCGGCCACGCGGCACGATGGTGACCTTGTGCACCGGATCAGACTTGGGCAGCAAGCGGCCGATCAGGGCGTGGCCGGACTCGTGGTAGGCCGTGTTCTTGAGCTCCTCGGGATCCATCACGGCGGAGCGGCGCTCCGGTCCCATGAAGATCTTGTCCTTGGCAGACTCGAAGTCCTGCATCTCGACGACGCGGGCGTTGCGGCGTGCAGCCATCAGCGCGGCCTCGTTGCAGAGGTTGGCCAGATCGGCGCCGGACATGCCTGGCGTGCCACGTGCGATTATGTTGGCATTGACGTCCTGGCCAACCGGGATCTTGCGCATGTGCACAGTCAGGATCTGCTCACGGCCCTTCACGTCCGGCAGCGTCACGTAGACCTGGCGATCGAAGCGGCCAGGGCGCAGCAGCGCGGCATCCAGGATGTCCGGCCGGTTGGTGGCGGCCACAACGATGACGCCGAGATTGGTCTCGAAGCCATCCATCTCGACCAGCATCTGGTTGAGGGTCTGCTCGCGTTCGTCATTGCCGCCGCCCAGGCCCGCACCCCGCTGGCGACCGACCGCGTCGATTTCATCGATGAAGATGATGCAGGGTGCGTTCTTCTTGGCGTTCTCGAACATGTCGCGCACACGGGCCGCGCCCACGCCCACGAACATCTCGACGAAATCGGAGCCGGAGATGCTGAAGAACGGCACCTTGGCCTCACCGGCAATCGACTTGGCCAGCAGCGTCTTGCCGGTGCCCGGCGGGCCCACCAGCAGGAGGCCGCGCGGGATGCGACCGCCCAGTCGCTGGAATTTCTGCGGATCCTTGAGGAAGTCGACGACTTCCTTGACCTCTTCCTTGGCCTCGTCGGCACCAGCGACGTCGGCGAAGGTCACGGTGTTGTTGCTCTCGTCGAGCATGCGCGCCTTGCTCTTGCCGAAGCTGAAGGCGCCGCCCTTGCCGCCGCCCTGCATCTGCCGCATGAAATAGATCCACACGCCGATCAACAGCAGCATCGGCCCCCAGCTGATCAGGATGGAACTCAGCAACGAGCGTTGTTCGCGTTCCTTGACGCTGAACTCCACGTCGTTGTTGACCAGATCGTCGATCAGGCTGCGGTCGAAGTAGGTTCCCGTCGTGCGGATGCGGCGGTCATCGCTGGTGGTCGCCATGATCTCGGCCCCGCCGACCCCGGTTTCCTGGATCACGACGTTCCGTATCTGGCGGTTGTGCACCGCGTTCAGGAACTCCGAATAGGGAACCTGGTTGGCGCCGGCACTGCTGCCGCCATCGAACTGTTTGAAAACAGTGAACAAGACCACGATGAAAACCAGCCACATCGCGATCTTGGAAATCCATTGATTGTTCAAGCCTTTGCTCCCTTTGCACCTGCGGTATGCGATACCTGAAACACCACCCTGGCATGGAAAGCCTGACACTCCACGCCAGCCCCGGAGGCCCAACGCATGCGGCATGCCCTGCGGATGCAGGTAGATATGCGGCTCATTTTATGACTTTCAAGCAGGGGGACGCCCTGAATGGTTATTGGCCCGCTGGGTTATTGCGGTCGCTGCCGCCGCGCCGCTCCCCCTGCCCGCGCGATCACGCTCTGAGACCCTGGCCCACCAGAAAGACCTCGGACGAGCGGCTGCGCGAGGCCTTGGGCTTGTAGGGCCGGCTTTGCACGAAGGTCTCGCGAAACAGCGCGGCCAGGTCATCATAGCCGGGCCCGTGGAATACCTTGGCCACCATCACCCCTTGCGGCCGCAGGTGGTGGCGAGCGAAGTCCACGGCCAACTCGACCAGGTTGGCCACCCGCGCACCATCGGTGGCAGCATGGCCGCTGAGGTTGGGCGCCATGTCCGAGACCACCGCATCGACAGTGCGTCCGTCCAGCAGCACCTGCATCTGTGCCAGCACCGCGTCGTCCTGAAAATCGCCCTGGATGAAGTGCACGCCTGGCACCGGCTCCATCGGCAGCAGATCGACTCCGACGACCAGCGCATCACCGCCAGCGCCTTCGCCGAGTTTCAGACTGCGGCTCAGATACTGGCACCAGGCCCCCGGCGCGCAGCCCAGGTCGACCACCGTGCGTGCCTGCTGCAGCATGTGGAAAGTCTGGTCGATCTCCTGCAGCTTGTACACCGCCCGGGCGCGGTAGCCCTCTTTCTGCGCGAGCTTGACGTAGGGGTCATTGATGTGGTCGTGCAGCCACGTCTTGTTGACCTTGCCGCCCACCTTGCCACTCTTGCCTTTACCTGTCATGCGTTGCCTTGCCGTCCGTTCAGAGCCTGTTAGAACCTGTTCACACACTTGTCCTGTGGTACGGTCGATCGGCGCCCACCGCGGCCACAGCAGCAGCAATGACCGACTGACCGGCGAGGCGCCATTGTAGGGATGTGCCAGGCCCGCATAACCCTTCGGACGCATCTTCACCAGCGCGCAAAAGCGGCGACCGGCGGCGCATCACGGATAATAGCCCCATGCCGCAAATCCCTTTGAATCCCTCCCAGCGCCGCAGCCTGCGCGCTGACGCCCACCATCTCAATCCTGTCGTGCTGATCGGCAGTGATGGCCTCACTCCCGCCGTCACCAAGGAGGTGGATGCGGCCCTCAATGCCCATGGCCTGATCAAGGTGCGCGTCTTCAGCGATGAGCGCAGCAACCGCGAGGCCATCCTGGCCACGCTGACCGACACCCTCAATGCCGCGTCCGTGCAGCACATCGGGAAGCTGCTGGTGTTGTGGCGCCCGATCCCGCCCAAGACCAAGGCTGAGGGCGGTGAACGTGGCCGCGGCCCCAGCGAGGTCAAGGTCGTCAAGAACAGCAAGCTGCCCGGTCAGAAGCCCGAGATCCAGTACCTGCGCGTGCTGGGCAACCAGCGCCTGACTGCTGGCGGCAATGTCAAGAAGGCCAAGCCCCGCAAGACGTCGGTCAAGAAGCGGAATCTGGGCTGACCCCTGCCATGCCCGAGTTGCAGAACGCCGCCGTGGCGGGCACACGCCACATCCTGTGCATGAAGTGGGGCACCAAGTACGGGCCCGAATACGTCAACCGGCTCTATGCCATGGCACGCCGCCACCTGCAAGGGGGGCCTTTTCGCTTCGTCTGCCTGACCGACGACACGCGCGGCATCCGCGCCGAGGTCGAGTGCTTCCCGATTCCCGAATTGGACTGGCAGCGCTACCCCGACCAGCCCGACCGCGCCTGGAAGAAACTCGCGACCTTCTCGCCCGACCTCCATGAGAAATACGGGCTGCAAGGCACGGCGCTGTTTCTGGACCTGGACGTGGTGGTGGTCGGCAGCCTGGATGGGTTCTTCGAGCTGCCGGGGGCCTTTCGCATCATCCATGACTATGCGCGACCCTGGAAGAAGCGCCGCATCACCGGGAACTCCTCGGTGTACCGCTTCGAGCTCGGTGCCCACCCCGACGTGCTGGAATATTTCCAGCAACATGTGGTCGAGGTGCAGCAGCGCTTTCGCAACGAACAGGCCTACCTGTCGGACTTCCTCCACCGCCAGGGCCTGCTGGCTTACTGGCCCGAGGCATGGTGCCCGAGCTTCAAGTACCACGGTATCCCGGCCTGGCCCAGCAATTACTGGAAGCCGCCTTTCATCCCCGATGGCGCGAGGGTGGTGATCTTCCATGGCGAGTGCAATCCGCCAGACGCGCTGGCTGGCCGGCGCAACCGTCGCTGGCGGCACATCGAGCCGGCGCGCTGGATCGCCGAGCACTGGAACGAATGAGTTCCTGCGGATGACGCCCTCCCAAGCTGCGCCATACAGGCACCGGAGCCCGATCCACGGTCGACGGTTAACATTTGCCTGACCGGTTTGTTTTCTTGACGACACGCAAGGACAAATTTCCCGTTTTATCGGCTGCGCGGAGCCTTCATTAAATCCTGAAATCTCGAAAAGCTATAGAATTGCACCGCTTGCCGCACCTCTGCCGCGCGTGCGCTTTGGCGCGCCCACGGCGGGTGCCGCATTTCTGCGCGAACCGTTCCAGAGCCACGCTGTTCTTGCTGCGACAGCACCAGCAGCCAGCCAATGGATCGGCCGCCTTTGCCCAGCATAGGAAACGCCTGTGCCGCAGCGCCCGCCCTGCCAACGACTTGAACCTGAACCCGAGGTGTGCATGAAAAAACTGTGTTCCCCACTGCCTGCCCTGCTGGCCGGGGTATTGCTGTCCGGCTGTAACTGGACAGTGATCAACCCCTCCGGCTACGTCGCCAAGCAGCAAAGCAATCTACTGATCTTCTCGGTGGTGCTGATGCTGCTGATCATCGTGCCGGTGATGTTCTTCACCTGCTACTACGCATGGAAGTACCGCGCCGGCAACCAGCAGGCCGAGTACGACCCCGAGTTCTACCACTCCAACAAGCTGGAGTTCATGGTATGGGGCGTACCCATCGCCATCATCCTGGTGCTGGGCACCATCACCTGGGGTTCGACCCACCTGCTCGATCCGTATCGTCCGCTCACGCGCATCGACAGCGCCACGCAGATCGCCGGCACCGAGGAAAACCTCGGCGCCGTCAAGCGCCTGACCAACGCCGTCATCGACCCCAAGCGCAGTGACAGCCCGGCGACCGCCAATGTCGAAACGCTGGTCATTGAGGTCGCTGCACTGGACTGGAAGTGGCTGTTCATCTACCCCGAGCAAGGCATTGCCACCATCAATGAAGTGGCTGCGCCCGTCAATGTGCCGATCGAGTTCAAGCTGACCTCGGCCTCGATGATGAACTCCTTCTACATCCCGGCGCTGGCAGGCCAGATCTACGCCATGCCAGGCATGCAGACGCGCCTGCACGCCGTCATCAACGACGAGGGCGCGTTCAAGGGCTTCTCGGCCAACTACACCGGCCATGGCTTCAGCCAGATGCACTTCCAGTTTCATGGCCTGAGCCAGGCCGGCTTCGACGACTGGGCCGCCAAGGTGCGCGGCTCCGGCGACGTGCTCGACCGTGCCGAATACCTGGCGCTCGACCAGTTCGACCAGAAGGACGAGAAGGGCCACGTCAAGTACTTCGGCACACGCCACTATGGCCAGGTCGACCCGCAGCTCTACTACGCCATCCTGAACATGTGCGTGACGCCTGGCGCTATGTGCATGGACGAGATGATGCACATCGACATGGCCGGCGGCGCCGGTGTGGAAGGCATCGACAACGTCAAGCGCCTGCGCTATGACCGCCGCCGCACACAGCAGGCCCAGATCGATCTGGCCGAGTTCTCCGGCGTGATGCCCGGCGACTACGTCTGCACCAGCCGCTCGGTGGCATCGGACCTGGATGCCGCGGCCGGCAGGACCTTGCGCATCAGCCTCAGCAGCGATGCCGCCGCGGGCACACCAACACTCTGATTTTCCGGAAGTCAATAATGTCTGCAATCGAGTACAACACGCATCCTTTGCTGGGGCGGATCACGTTTGATCACAACACCTTCCCCATGCTTCACGAGCCGGTGATCCTGTACACCTTCATCGCGGTGGCACTGGGGGGTCTGGCGGTTCTGGCGCTGCTGACCAAGTTCCGCGTCTGGGGCTACCTGTGGCGCGAATGGTTCACCACCATCGACCACAAGAAGATCGGCATCATGTACATGGTGCTGGGCATCATCATGCTGCTGCGCGGCTTCGCAGACGCCTTCATGATGCGCCTGCACCAGGCCATGGCCTCTGGCGGCACCGAGGGCTACCTCAACGCACACCACTACGACCAGGTCTTCACCGTTCACGCGGTGATCATGATCTTCTTCGTGGCCATGCCGCTGGTGACCGGGTTCTTCAACTACCTGGTGCCGCTGCAGATCGGTGCGCGCGACGTGGCCTTCCCGTTCCTGAACAACTTCAGCTTCTGGATGACCACCGCTGGTGCCGTGCTGGTGATGATCTCGCTGTTCGTCGGTGAGTTCGCGCAGACCGGCTGGCTGGTCTATCCGCCGCTCTCGGGCATCGACTACAGTCCGGGAACCGGGGTCGACTACTACCTCTGGTCGCTCAACATCGCCGGCGTCGGCACGACCCTCTCGGCCATCAACATGCTGGTGACCATCGTCAAGATGCGCGCGCCGGGCATGCACTGGATGCGTCTGCCGGTGTTCACCTGGACAGCCGTGGGCGCCAACATCCTGATCGTGGCGACCTTCCCGATCCTGACGGCCACCCTGGTGCTGCTGACGCTGGATCGCTACCTGGGCACCAACTTCTTCACCAACCAGCTTGGCGGCAACCCGATGATGTTCGTGAACCTCATCTGGATCTGGGGCCACCCCGAGGTGTACATCCTGGTGCTGCCGGCCTTCGGCATCTTCTCGGAAATCGTGCCCGCCTTCACGAAGAAGCGCCTGTTCGGCTACACCTCCATGGTGTGGGCCACCATGACCATCACGGTGCTCTCCTACCTGGTCTGGCTGCACCACTTCTTCACCATGGGTTCGGGCGCGAGCGTCAATGCCTTCTTCGGCATCATGACCATGATCATCTCGATCCCCACGGGCGCGAAGATCTTCAACTGGCTGTTCACCATGTACAAGGGCCGCATCCGCATGGAAGTGCCGATGTACTGGACCATCGGTTTCATGCTCACCTTCGTGATCGGCGGCATGACCGGCGTGATGCTGGCCGTGCCGGCTGCCGACTTCGTGCTGCACAACAGCCTGTTCCTGGTGGCCCACTTCCACAACACCATCATCGGCGGCGTGGTATTCGGCCTGTTCGCCGGCATCGTCTACTGGTTCCCCAAGGCCTTTGGCTTCAAGCTCAATGCGTTCTGGGGCAAGGTTTCGTTCTGGTGCTGGTTCGTCGGCTTCTGGGTTGCCTTCACGCCGCTGTACATCATGGGCCTGATGGGCGTGACGCGCCGCATCAGCCAGTTCGAGGACACCTCGCTGAACATCTACTTCGTCATCGCGCTGGGCGGTGCGCTGCTGGTGGCTGCAGGCATCGGAGCCTTCGTGCTCTCGATCGTAGTCGGCTGGCTCAAGCGCAACGAAACGCGCGACCTCACCGGCGACTCCTGGGGCGATGGCCGCACGCTGGAGTGGTCCACCTCCTCGCCGCCGCCTGCCTACAACTTCGCCTTCACCCCGGTAGTGCATGACATCGACGCCTGGTGGGACATGAAGAAGCACGGCTACAAGCGGCCACTGACAGGCTTCGTGCCGATCCACATGCCCAAGAACACCAGCGCCGGGATCATCCTCTCGGGCCTGAGCATCGTGCTGGGCTTCGCGCTGATCTGGTATGTCTGGTGGCTCGCTGCGGTGTCCTTCGTGGCCTTGATCGGCTATGCGATCTACCACACCTTCGACTACAAGCGGGACTACTACATCCCGGCCGACGAAGTCGCCAGGACCGAAGAAGAACGCACGCGCCTGCTGGCCTCCGCGCCCGCTTCCGCCAACTGAACCGCATGGAGTGAACCTAGCAATGACATCGGCTACCGCAAGCGCCACCACCGGTGAGCGCATCTACCACGTGGCGGAAGACCCGCACGCGCACGACGCGGCCCATGGCCACGACGAGCACGCCCACTCCAACAACGGCACGGCACTGGGCTTCTGGATGTACCTGATGAGCGACTGCCTCATCTTCGCCATCCTGTTCGCCGTCTTCGCCGTCGTCGGCACCAACTACGCGGCGGGTCCCTCCCCTGCCGCGCTGTTCGAGGAAAACCTCTGGCTGATCCTGGTCAACACCTTCATGCTGTTGTTCTCCTCGATCACCTTCGGTTTTGCGATGCTGCGCTCCTACAAGGGCGACACCAAGGGCACCATCGCATGGCTGCTGGTGACCGCCTTGTTCGGCCTGGCCTTCCTGTGCATCGAACTCTATGAGTTCAACCACCTGATACACCTGGGTGCCACACCGCAACGCAGCGCCTTCCTCTCGGCCTTCTTCACGCTGGTCGGCACGCACGGCCTGCACGTGACCTTCGGCATCATCTGGCTGATCGTGCTGGTGTTCCAGATCCGCAAGCACGGCCTGATCGAGGCCAACGGCCGCCGCCTGATGTGCCTGTCGATGTTCTGGCACTTCCTGGACGTGATCTGGATCGCCGTTTTCTCGTATGTCTATCTGATGGGAGTCGTGAGATGAGCCACGCACAACACACCCAGCCGGCTCACACCGGCGCCGCCCATGGCACCTTCAAGGAATATGTGATCGGCTTCGTGCTATCGGTCATCCTCACCGTCATCCCGTTCTGGCTGGTGATGGCGGATGTGCTCGACAGCAAGACCGCCACCGTGGCCTGGATCCTGGGCCTTGCCGTGGTGCAGATCCTGGTGCACATGGTGTTCTTCCTGCACATGAACACCAAGTCCGAGCACGGCTGGATCTTCCTGTCGCTGATCTTCACCGTCATCGTGCTGGTGATCGCACTGGTCGGATCGCTGTGGGTCATGAACCACCTCGACGCCAACATGATGCCCCACGTGCACGAGCTGACGCCGGAAGCGGCGCGCAACCTGCCGTGAATGCCGCACGCATCCATGCATCGGACCTGATTCCGCGATGATCGATGCCCTGCAGCCCCGCGCCCGCTCCTGGCGGCGCGGGGCGCTTTTTTTTCTGCTGCTGGCGACGCTCGCGGCGCTGCTGACCCTGGGCACCTGGCAGGTCCAGCGCCTGGCCTGGAAAAAGGACTTGATCGCCCGCACCGAGGCGCGCGTGCATGCCGCGCCCACGGCACCGCCGACCGCCCAGGCCTGGGCGGCAGAGGCCGAGCCGGGCCGGCGCTTCGAGTACCAGCGCGTGCAGGCCGAAGGCCGCTGGCTGCACGACAAGGAAGTGCAGGTCTATGCCTCCAGCGTGCTGGGCCCGGGCTACTGGGTGATGACACCGCTGCGCACCGCCCAGGGCACGATCTGGATCAACCGCGGCTATGTGCCCAATGCGCAGCGCCTGCCGGCCAGCCGCGCCCAGGCCCTGCCCGAAGGGTCGGTCACCGTCACCGGCCTGCTGCGCCTGCCCGAAGACGGCGGCCTCTTCGTGCGCGAGAACGTGCCCGCCGAAGAACGCTGGTACCACCGCGACCTCGCCGCCATGAATGCGGCGCGCCAGCTGGGCGATGCCCTACCCTACTTCATCGATGCCGGTGCCAGCCCGAATCCCGGTGGCTGGCCACGCGGCGGCCTGACCATCGTGCAGTTCCGCAACAACCACCTGAGCTACGCACTCACCTGGTATGCGCTGGCACTGCTGAACGTGCTCGCACTGGTGCTGGTGGCGCGCAGCGAATCGCGTGGTGCCCGCCCCAGGCATGATGAAGAGGACTGATCAAGACTGGCGAGGTCTGGTCGGTCCCGCTCTGCCGATGCTCCCAAGCAAAAGGCCTCTACATGAGGCCTTTTGCTTGGGAAATGAATGGTGTATGAATGGCGTCTCGATGGAGAGCGCATGCCGCCGGGTCAGCGTACGGACCATGGCCCCCGGACGGCCAGCTTCCACAGCGTCACCGACGCACACAACCATTGCAGCGCGTACAGCGCCGTGCCCAATGAATGCCACAGCGGCAGGTTCTGGCGGGCGACGATGCGCGGCACCGCGCCGAATTGCAGCAGCAGGGCAAGAATCAAGCCGGCAAGCACCCAGCCCGTCAAGGCCAGCCGCGCGGCAGCTGCCCGGGCGAGGTCGATATTCGGTTCCGCGCCTGCATCCAGGTCCTCGCCTTCATTCAGCGCCGGGCGCAGGCAGAGAATCAGAATGAAGCAACAGGCAGCGGCCAGCCAGACCTGCCCGGCAAAAAGGCGCGCCGCCGCCTGGCCTGCCAGGGCCGGCGTCGGCAGGCTGGCAAACAGCAGTGGCACCGCCATGAAGCCGATACTGCAGAGGTTCCCCCACCACAGTGCGGCGGCGAAGATCGGCAGGCGCAGGTGCACCGCCTGCAGGGCGTTCTGCCGCACTCTCACTCGTAGCGCACGGCGATGATTTCGTAGCTCTTCTCGCCGCCGGGTGCCACCACCACGGCCACGTCGCCTTCGAACTTGCCGATCAACGCGCGCGCGATCGGGCTGGAGACATTGAGCAGGCCCAGCTTGATGTCGGCCTCGTCCTCGCCGACGATCTGGTAGCGCACGCGCTCGCCGCTTTCCTCTTCCTCGAGTTCAACGGTGGCGCCGAACACCACCTTGCCCTCGGCATGGAGTGCGGCCGGATCGACGATCAGCGCCGCCGCCAGCTTGCCCTCGATGTCCTTGATGCGCCCCTCGATGAAGCCCTGGCGATCCTTGGCTGCGTCGTACTCGGCGTTCTCGCTCAGATCACCCTGGGCGCGCGCCTCGGCAATGGCGTTGATGACGGCGGGACGGTCCACGCTCTTGAGCTGCTGCAGTTCCGTCTTGAGCTTTTCCGCTCCACGCTTGGTAATGGGTAAGGTGGCCATTTTTTGCCTTCCAAAAAAACGCACCGCCGAATGTTGCCACTCAGCGGTGAGATCGTTTGATGATGCAGGGCCCGAACGTCATGTGATGCAGCGTCGGCCCTGAAGAAATGATTGGCGTCCATTCTACTGCCTTGGCAGGCCAATGCAATCCTTGCCGCCGCGCAGCCGCATTGAGTGGTGGCTCCCCCGGCCACCGACGGCTCAGCCGCCCGGCAGCAGGCCGCTGCTGCCGTGGCGCGCGGTATCGCGCAGGAACTCCCAGACCGCCTGCATGCGCGCCATGTGACGGATTTCCGAAGGCATGGACATCCAGAATGTGCGTTGAAAGCGCGCCTGCTGTGGCAGCACCACCTGCAATTCCGGATCGCGGTCGCCGATGAAGGCGGGCAGCACCGCCAGGCCGGTGCCGGCCTGCACCGCCGCATATTGCGCCAGCACACTGGTGCTGCGCAACGCAAAGTGGCGCGCCTGCACGAAGCTCTCGAGGAACTGCAACTGCTTGGTGAAAAGCAGGTCGTCGACATAGCTGATGAAGCTGTGCTCCTGCAGGTCGGCCACCTCCAGCACCGGCGGGTGCTGCGCCAGATAGGACCGCGCGCCGTAGAGGCGCAACACGTAGTCGCTGAGCTTGGTGACCACCACCGAGCCGCGCGTGGGCCGCTCCAGCGAGATCACGATGTCCGCCTCACGGCGCGAGAGGTGCAGCAGGCGCGGCAGCGCCAGCAGGTCGATCACCAGGTTCGGGTGCTGCTGCGCCAGTCGCGCCAGCGGCACCGCCAGGATGCGCGTGCCCAGTCCCTCGGGCACCCCCACGCGCACCACGCCCGAGAGGCCATCGTGTGCGGCGAACGAACTGCTCTCGATGGCGAGGCAGGCCTCCTCCATGGCCTCGGCCTGCGGCAGCAGGTTGCGGCCAGCCTCGGTGAGGCGGTGACCGGCAGCCTCGCGGGCAAACAATGGCACGCCCATCTGCTTCTCCAGCGCCTGGATGCGGCGGCTCACGGTGGTGTGGTCCACCTGCAGCATACGGGCGGCGTTGACCAGGGTGCCACTGCGCGACAGCGCCAGGAAGTAACGCAGGTTGTCCCAGTCCATGCTTTGGTTCCAGATCCTTAGAACGTGTTGTTGGCAGCGCCGAACAAGTGTTTTCGTGAACCGGCATGATAGTGCGAAAGACCCGCCGGCACGGACGGCGCCGGGAACTTCGGCAGCCGTGCAGTCTCCTTCAGAACCGGCTCGCACCGGTTGGCACCGCATGCCCCACCCTCCACTTTCCATACACACACCATGCATCACCAGGACATACAGGCCACCCTCACCATCAGCCTGCTGGCGGCCTACGCCGACAGCCACAAACATGACCGCGAGCGCGAGCAGATCCGCCAGATCGCCGAGAGCCTGGCATCCTCTTCAGGCATCGACCTGCCGGCGCTCTACCAGGACGTGTTGTTCAAACGCACCAGCCTCAAGAATGCGGCGGCCTCGCTCGAGAGCGAGCCGGCACGCCAGCTCGCCTATGAAATGGCGGTTTGCGTCTGCGAGGCCGACGGCAGCACCAGCGCACAGGAGCAGGCCTTCCTGACCGAGTTGCGCGAGGCCCTGGGTCTGGCACCCGGTTTGGCCGAACAGGCGCTGGCGCAAACCGATGCCCTGGCCCAGGCACCGCTCGATGTCGCCGCCGATGCCGACATTGACTCCGACGCAGCCGACTCGCAGCGCCGTGCCAGCACCCTTTCGCGCGAGGCCATCGACGGCAAGATCCTGCGCGCGGCCATCACCAATGGCGCCATCGAACTGCTGCCCGAGTCACTCTCGACGATGGCCATCATTCCGCTGCAGATGCGGCTGGTCTACCAGATCGGCCAGAGTTATGGCTACCAGCTCGACCGCGGCCACATCCGCGACTTTCTGGCCACCATCGGCGTGGGCATGACCTCCCAGTACCTGGAACAGGCCGGTCGCAAGCTGCTCGGCGGCTTGCTGGGCAAGGCCGGCAAGGGCATCCTGGGCGGCCTGGGCAAACAGGCCGTCAGTTCCGGCATGAGCTTTGCGGCCACCTACGCACTCGGCCACGTCGCCAACCAATACTACGCAGGCGGACGCACGCTCTCGACGCAAATGCTCAAGGATGCCTATGCCCACGTGCTGCAGGACGGACGCCGGCTGCACTCGCAGTACCTGCCGGACATGCAGGCCCAGGCCCGCACGCTCGATGCGGGCAAGCTGCTGGCGATGGTGCGCGGCCAGACGGGCCAGCCCTGAGAACCTGTTCACGATTTTTTCGTGGGTCACGCAGGAGGTCAGAAATGCAGTGGGCAAGACGCCCGGTGCATTTTTGACCTCCTGCCCTTCGGGTTTGTCCCGGCAGGCGCGCGCTGCGGTGTGACAAATCCTTGTCGGGACAACGTAGCCCATGAAAAGATCGTGAACAGGTTCCAACGCCCTTGGCGTGGCACCACGGACGGCACCGCCCATAGACAGCCAGGCGACGCGCAACAACGGGGCTGCGCGTTATAGTGCGGACTGCCTTCCCCGGCACCTGTCCACCATTCCATTCACCGTCACAAGCCATGTCACTGCTCTTCCAACCCCAGCCGACCCCCACCGTGGCCATCTCGGGCCAGGACGCCCTGTTCCCGGTGCACCGCATCTACTGCGTGGGCCAGAACTATGCCAAGCACGCCCAGGAGATGGGCGCCAGCGGCCGCGAGGCGCCGTTCTTCTTCATGAAGCCCGCCGACGCCATCGTCTTCGTGCCCGCCGGCAGCACCGGCACGGTGGCCTACCCGAGCCTGACGCAAAGCCTGCACCACGAAGTCGAGCTGGTGGTGGCCATCGGCAAGGGCGGCAAAGGCATTGCACCCGAGCAGGCCCTGGCGCACATCTACGGCTACGCCGTCGGCCTGGACCTGACGCGGCGCGATCTGCAGGCCGAGCTGAAGAAGGCGGGCCGGCCCTGGTCGATCGCCAAGGGCTTCGACCAGAGCGCCCCGATCGGCCCGATCACGCCGCGCGGGCAACTGCCGCAGATCGAGCATGCAGGCATCACGCTGAGCATCGACGGCCAGTTGCGCCAGAGCGGCAACACCGACGAGCTGATCTGGAAGCTCGCCGAAGTGGTGGCCCACATCTCCAATGGCTGGGAACTGCAGCCGGGCGACCTGATCTTCACCGGCACACCCGCCGGCGTGGGTGCCGTCAACCGGGGTGAGGAGTTGCAGGGCCATATCGACGGCCTGCCCGACTTGCACGTCAAAGTGGTGTAATCACACTTTTGGCCACCCTGCCGCCGCATCTGCCGCCGCGGCCTTTCCTCCGCTACCGTCCTGCCGCATGACACCCCGCTCCCTGATCAACTTCTGCCGTGTCTGCGGCCATGCCGTCGAACACCGCGTGCCCGACGATGGCGATACCCGCGTGCGGGCGGTCTGCCCGGCCTGCCACACCGTGCAGTACGTTAACCCGCTCAACGTGGTCGGCACCATTCCGGTCTGGCAAGACCAGGTGCTGCTGTGCCGGCGCAACATCGAGCCGCGCATGGGCAAGTGGACCCTGCCGGCCGGCTTCATGGAACTCGACGAGACCACCGCCCAGGGCGCCGCGCGGGAGACCGACGAGGAAGCCGGGCTGCAGCTGGAGATGGGTCCGCTGTTCTCCATCATCAGCGTACCGCGCGTCGGCCAGGTGCATTTGTTCTACCGTGCCACCATGACCAGCCCCGAAGCCCATCCCGGTCCGGAAACCCAGGAGGCGCGTCTCTTTGCCGAGGCCGAGATTCCCTGGGAAGAACTGGCCTTTCACACCACCCGGGTGACGCTCGAGCGCTTTTTTGCCGACCGGCAGCAAGGCCGTTTCGGTATACACGACTTCAGCATTGACTAGTGCGTGTCATCAATCACCAAAGGGATCGCTTGGTGATTGATGACCCTCCCTAGGCGAAACGTCCATCAGATCAACCCAAGGTCGTCATCTGATCAGGTGAACTTGCCTTTTCCGGCAGTTGCTGCAGATGACCAGCATATCGACGTTAAAACCCTTGAGAACCACTCCCGAGGTCTCGCAATGGTTGGCGACCTCTCGACTAAAGAGTTCCAGATCGGAGGTATTTGTCTTGCCGCAACCGATACAGGTCATGACCGCCGTATTGATACTGCCCAGCAGCGAGTACAAGGTCTTTTTCGGTCCAACATGGACATCGATGACATTCATCACCGCCAATTGCTTGAGCACCACGTAAAGAGAGCTCAGACTGATCTCCCGCGTCTCCAGCAATGCGTGATAAATCTGATGCACATCCATGGCCTGCCGACGCTGTCTGAGCAGTTCAAGCACGGCAAGCCTAGGAACCGTCACCTTCATGCCGGCGACGCGCAACAAGCTCGAACTGTCCCTGCTCAGCTTATCCTGCATCCACAAGGCACTATCGTGCGGCAGCATGTACGGCTCCTCCATCATGCATTCTCGAATCCAGCAGGCCAAGCTCCCGGATATCAGCGATGCTGGCAGCTCCGCACAGGACCATGCCCATCTCCAGTTCTGTACGCAACAAGTGCAGCACATGGGCGACGCCCGTGCTGCCAGCAACCGCTAGGCCATGCAGCACCGGGCGGCCGACCAGCACCGCGTCGGCACCACGCGCCAGACACTTGATGATGTCAGTGCCGCGACGGATGCCGCCGTCCACCAGCACCGGCACCCGCTGGCCAACTGCGGCGACGATGCCCGGCAAGACATGCACGGTGGCCGGCACCCCGTCCAGCATCCGGCCGCCATGATTGGAGACGATGATCCCGTCAATGCCACAGTCCAATGCAGGCTCGACATCCCCTGGATGAATCAGTCCCTTGACGAGCACCGGCAACGATGTCTGCCTGACCAGCCATGCCAGCGACGCCCAGTCAGGCATCGCGGCAACCAACGGATGGCGGAACACAGACTGGCCTGGTTCGACGGCTCCGGTCCTGTTCAACTGTTGCGCGTAGGGTTCGAGGTTGACGGGCCGCGCCTCCGGCGGTAACTGGAAACCAGCACGCTGATCCGCGTTGCGCAGGCCCTGAATGGGCGCGTCCACCGTGACCACCAGAGCCTGGTAACCGGCCCGTTCGGCCCGGCCAATCAAATCCAGCGTGATCTCCCGATGCGGCTGGATATAAAGCTGAAACCACAGTGGCGCGTGCGCATTGCGCGCCACCTCTTCCAGAGAGACGCTGGACTGCGTACTCACCACCAGGCCCGTCTGCATTGCGCCTGCAGCTTGCGACGTCGCCAGTTCTCCATACCGGTGCGCCAGTGCATGATAGGCCATCGGCGCGATCAAAATCGGGCTGGCATGATGCCGGCCCAACAACTCCAGTGCGGTGCTGCCATTGGCAACACCGCGAAGCATCCTCGGCCACAGCGGTAGATCCTGCAGGGCCTGCTCGTTCCAACGGCTGGTGATGCCATCGGCGGCGCCGCACTGGAGGTACGACCAAATCGCACGCGGCAAGAGCTGCCGTGCGCGGACTTCATAATCGCGCAGGCAGGCCACCCGCGCGAGTGTCTCGGTAAGGCTGGCATCGGGGGGGATATTGTCGTTCTGCACGGGAGCGATTTCCTTCATCCGTTTGGCTTGACTTTCACCACGACCAATGGCGTGGCATGTACGCGCCCGGTCGTCCTGCCGCCTGCGCCCGGGTGCGCGTCAAACCTGCGCCCATTGCCGCAGCAGATTGTGATAGACGCCCGTCAATCGGTTGAATTCCTCCTCGGTGCCCAGGCGCCGGGCCAGATGCTGGATGGCAGTGTCCAACTCATAGAGAATGGCTCTTCGTGCATCGTCGGCCACCATGCTCTGCGTCCAGAAAAATGACGCGAACCGCTGGCCTCTGGTGACAGGCCGAACGGCATGCAGGCTGGAGCCGGGATAGACCACCGCATGGCCGGCCGGCAACTTGATCGACTCAGCCCCATAGGTGCCATTGATGACGAGCTCGCCACCGTCATACCCCTTGGGGTCACTGAGGAACAGCGTGGTCGACAAGTCGGTGCGAATACGCTCGCCGGTGCCCCGGTTGACGCGAATGGCGTTGTCGATGTGAAAACCGTACGCGCCACCGCCTCGATAGCAATTGAACATCGGCGGCAAGATACGCAGCGGCAACGCGAAAGATACGAACATCGGATTCTCTGCCAGCGCCTGCAGGATGCGCTGGCCCAGCGCGATGGCCAGCGCATCCTGCGCGTGCAACTGCAGATTGCTCTTCTGCCCCACGGCCGCATAACCGGCGGTATCGCGACCGTCGCACCACCCTGCCTGCTCCAGCTGGCCACGCATGTGCGCCACCTCATCGGAATTCAGTACATCGGAAATAACCAGCATCATGGTCCAGCCTCTTTCTGTCTGCTCAGATCATCCGGACGGGGTCGGCGGGGAGTGCCAAACGTGGACGGCCTTGCTGCCCGGCAGGCACATCCCCCCGTGGCGGACACGCCTGACCCGCGCCCGCCCCGGAGACGAGCCATCATTGAAACCGGTAAGTTGCCGTCAACATGTAGGAGCGGCCCGGCGCCACGTTGGCAAAAATGCCCACATGAGACGCGTCGAACATTTCATCGTTGGTCAAGTTGTTGACATTGAACTGCAGCGAGAAGTCTTTGCTGACCGCATAGCGGGCCATCACGTCATAGCGCGTGTAGCTTGGCAGCACCAGCGTGTTGTCGTCATTGGCATAGCGATCGCCCAGATAGGTCGCACCGCCACCAAGGCTCAGACCGGGCAGGATCTCATAGGTCGTCCACAGGCTTGCACTTTGCTTGGCGATGAACTTGATCTGGTTGCCGTCATACACGCTGGTGCCACTGCGATACGTTTTGATCTTCGGATCAAGGTATGAATAGCCGGCCCAAATCTGCCACCGGGGCGTGATGGAGCCCGAGGCGCCAAGTTCCAAGCCGCGCACGCTGTTACTGCCCCCCAGGCTGACCTCTCCAGTCAGGGGGTCGGTCGAACGGGCGTCCGTTTTCTCGGTTTCGAAAACCGCCGCCGTTAGCGACAGGCGCTGCTCCAGAACCTCCCATTTGGTGCCGAGTTCCCAACTGCGGCTCCTCTCCGGCTTCATATCTCGAACCGTGGCAGCGCCTCCCACCCCGTCCGCTCCTCCGCCTTGGCCCAGGTTCTCTCCTGCCGGATTGGAAGAAGTGGCATAGGAAAGGTAAACGCTGCCGTTCTCGGCGGGCTTGTACACCACGCCCAACTGGTAGTTCCAGAAGTCGTCCTTGCGGCGGATACTGTAATTGTTCACCTCAAACGATTCGCGACGCAGGCCTGCATTGACCGAGAAGCGCTCGTCGAACTCCACGGTATCGAAGAAGTACAGCGAACGGGTCTTGATGTAGCCATCCCTGACCTTGTCACCATAGATGAGGTTGTAGCTGTAGACGCCGTGTGGATCGGGGTTGTACAAGGAATCGAGGCTGCGCCCGGGCCCTCCGCTCATGGACTTGCTATAAACGTCCTCCTTGCTGAACTCCAGGCCGGCGAGAAACGTGTGCTTGAACGAGCCCGTCGTCAATTTGCCATGCAGATCTGTCTGATTGACGAGGGACCTGGTCGAGCGCCAGCGAAGGCGATCGTCGCGGCGAAATTGCACCGTGGGACCTTCACTGGCGCATGGCTCGCCAGATGCAGCCGTGCAATTATCGAACGTCGGGCGCGTCATCAAGTAATGATTGAGCGTCTTCGCATGCCGGGTGACGTTGCTCAGCCTCAGGGACTCCGAAAAATCATGTTCGAGCTTGATGGTGCCCGTCTTCATGGTGTTCTCGCGGAAATCGGCGTTGAGCCTGCCATAGAAGTTTTCGCGATCGACATCGGGCGGCACGCGCCGTTCATTGGCGGCATTGCTGAACGGGATCCCCAGATCGGGCATGTCGTCATTCTCGATGTGCACATATGACAGCGTGACGCGGGTGGGCGTACCGAGGCCAAACGCCACCGACGGCGCAATGCCCCACCGATCAACGGTGACGCCGCCACGTCCGGGCACCTCCCCGCCCATCTTCATCAGGTTCAGCCGCGCCGCCCCCGTCTCCGAGAATGCCACGTTGGCATCGGCCGTGGCACGCCACTGGCTGGCATTCCCCGCCCCGGCACTGACTTCCAGGAAACGATCCAGCCGGGGCGCCTTGCTGCTCAGATTGATGCTTCCGCCGGTACCGCCACGGCCCGTATAGGCCGAACTAGGCCCCTTGATAACCTCCACGGCCTCCAGGTTGAAGGTCTCGTGCGAACCCCGCGCATAGTCGCGCACGCCATCGATGAAGATGTCGGTGCTGGCCTCATAGCCACGCACGAATGGCCGGTCGCCAGCCGGCGTACCGCCTTCGCCGGAGCCCAGGGTGATGCCTGGTGTGGTGCGCAACACATCCTGCAGCGATGTAGTGCCGCGGTCGCGCATCAGTTCCTGGCCGATTACCGTCACCGAGCGTGGTGTATCAAGCAAGGATGCCGTGAATTTCGGATTACTTGCGGACACTGGCGCCTGGTAGGCTTGCGCATCCTCGGCTGCCGTCACCTCGACCTCCGGCAGGCTCGTGACAGACTCACTCTGGGCGTGTGCCGGCAGCATGCCCATGCTGCCGCCAAGCAGCGCGGCCCCCACCAGCATCGATCGCCCGAAGGCCGGCTGAAAACACTCCATCGGAATCGCCATGCATGCGTCCTGTTCGCCTGCGCGATCTTGGTAATCCTGCGTCATCTAAAGTCCCGCTTGAAAAGACATGAGAAAGTACAGGCCGTCCGCGCCACTGTGCGAGACGCGTCGGCCACACACTCGTGAAAACCGTCAATCACATCAATAAGATGCAATTTCATTCAAGCTTAGAATCCCTTCCATCGAATTTCCATCGAATGCGCCTCAATCCATTGATAAACAATAATAGGAATGAGTGATTTTCTTGTTTTCACGTTTATTTCACGCTCTATCTGCTACGTTCCCAACCGCATCCCATCGACGCCGGCCAACAGGACGGCAACCGACTGACACAGGCCGATGCGTCCGCCAACCATTGCGGTACCACCCACATCCATCAGATCCACCCATCCCCATGTCCATGGCCCCCGGCACAGCATTCAATCAAATGATCCTCATCGTCGAGGACGAGCGATCGATCGCCGAGAACCTGCTGTTCGCCCTCGAAAGCGAGGGGATGACGGCGGACATTGCACGCAATGCCGCCGCCGCGCTCTACCGCCTCGAACGCGAGAAGTACGATCTGGTGGTGCTGGACATCGGATTGCCGGACCTGGACGGCTACAGCCTGCTGAGGCAATTACGCCAGGAATTCCAGCTTGCCACCCCGGTGCTGATGCTCACCGCCCGCTCGGCCCTGGAAGACAAGGTGCAAGGCTTCATCAACGGCGCCGACGACTACCTGACCAAGCCGTTTGCGCTGCAAGAACTGGTCCTGCGTGCCAAGGCCTTGATCCGCCGCTCGCAGCAGCTGTGCGACACCGCGTTCGTGCTCCGCTTCGGTCCGCTCGAGCTCTCGCTCTCGAACCAGGTCGTCAAAGTGGATGGCCAGGATGTGCGGCTGACCCGCAAAAGCCTCTTGATCCTGGAACTGCTGATGCGCTATGCCGGTCGCGTCGTGCCACGACAAAAGCTGGAGGACTGTCTGTGGCAGGGAGAACCTCCCTCAGCCGAGGCTCTGCGCAGCCAACTGCACCTGCTGCGCAAGACGCTGCATGCCCATGGTTTCGACAGCATCGAAACCGTGCACGGCGTCGGCTGGCGCCTGGCTCACACCTCGGCCGCCGATCAGGCCGCAGCACCATGACCAGCAAGAAATCGATCGCCTGGCGCATCACCTTGGCCTTGACGGCGCTGATCGCCGTGGCCGTCTGCATGGTCGCGCTGTCCACCTATTACGTGTACCGCGGTATGCAGGAGTCGATGATCGACAAACTGATCCAGACCGAATCCAATCGGCTGATATCCCGCGTATCGCGCTTCGGCGCCACCTGGAAAAACGCGTTCGAGCGAGACATGGGCCCTTCCATGTTTGCGTGGGGCGAAACCGACATGCTGCGCGCCAGTACCATGCCTGACGCGCTGCGCGGCCTGCCGACCGGAATGCATTACCTGGATCGCGACGACAGCACCTGGCACGTCAGCGTCGCCGAGGTGATGGATGGCCGGCTCTATGTGCTCTACGACTCGGTAGTGCTGGAGCAACAGTCGCGCAGCTTCGCACTGGCGCTGGCGGCCATCGTGCTGGTCTTCTGCCTGCTGGCGCTGCTGATCAGCAGCACGGTGGCGCACTGGCTGGTGACGCCGCTCAATGCCGTGGCCGACCGCCTGGCCCGCTGGGCGCCCGGCAAGCCTCTGGATGGCATCTCCAGGGCCAACGAGGCCGAGCGACTGATGGAGGCCTTCAACCGGGTGCAGGACCAGGTCGATTCGGCAATTGCCGATCAGCGCGAATTCTCGGCCAACCTGCACCATGAAATCCGCACCCCGCTGACCGTGATCCGCAGCGACGCAGAGCTGCTGCAACGCCAGGTTCAGCCCGCCCGGCTACCGCAGGCCATGGCGCGCCTGGAACGGATCATCCGTTCCGTCGACGAGATCCGGCAATCGCTGGAGAGCACCTACAGCATCACTCACGCCAGTGCCAACGAGGCCGAAGCCCTGTCATTGGCGAGCTGTGTCCACGACATCACCGAAAGCCTCAGCGTCGAAGCGGAACGGGTCAGGCTGGAGATCGTCAACAGCGTACGCAGCGATCATTCAGAGCGAATCGTGCGACAAGCCCTGATGACCGTCATGCGCAACATCATCCGCAACGCCATGCTGCACGCAGCCCCTGCCCGGCTGGAGATCCAATCCATCGCATCGGGCATGCAGTTCACCGATTCCGGCCCAGGTATCGATGCTCATGATCTGCCCCATGTGTTCGAACGCTATTTCAGCATGCGCCGCCTCGACCAGAACCCCAGCGCGGTGTCCGATCGCCCGGCTTCGCGTGAAGGCCTGTACCAGACCGGCCTCGGGCTGGCGATCGCCAAGCGCGTCTGCGACATGCAGGGCTGGATCCTGGAAGTGCACTCGCCCGTAGCCCAGGGCCGTGGAACCCGCTTCACCCTCTTCTTCACCAAGCCTGACGATCACTGACACGAACACACTGCTGGCAACCCGTCGTCCCGACCGCGCCGCCGCCCGGCGCACCTTTCCGCCTTTTCGACTCCCCGGCCATCATCGACTGAAATGTCCCTCCCGAATATCGAACCTCACATGCGGGCGACACCAGGCGCCTTGCCGCGCACCACGCTGCAGCGCGAGGATGCCCCCCTGGCAGCACGGCGTTCGCCCGACCTGAGCAATTGCTTCATGCTCCACGGAGCAGCGCAAAGCCTCGCAGCCACTGGCGTGCACAAGCCCCTTTTCCAGGACAGCACGCACGCCTTGACCGGCTGCTGCGACACCGTGCTGGGGGCACTCGACCCCGACTGGGCCGCCGCGCCCCTGCTGGTCGGCGCCATGCCCTTCGACCGGGATGCGCCATGCTGGCTTTACCAGCCACAAACCATGCACACCATTGATTCGCTTCTTGCACCGAAGGCTGCTGGCTGCGCGCCCGCGGGCGGCGACTCCGCACAGGTGCAAGCGGTACCCGACCGCCGCAGCTATCAGGACATGGTGCGCCAGGCCACCGCACGGCTTGGCAATGGCACGGCAGAAGCCCTGCGCAAAGTGGTGCTGGCCCGCAGCCTGGAAATATCGCGCACTACGCCATTCGATCTGCGCCGTCTGCTGCGCCACCTCATGAACGATGCGAGCATCACCACCTATTGCCTCCCGCTGCCCGGCCCGGCACGGCACGCGGCGGCATCGCACCTGGTCGGCGCCACCCCGGAACTGCTGATCACACGACGCGGAAAAAACATCAAGTCGCTGCCATTGGCCGGATCGCTTCCCAAGCAGGCGAATCCGATGCTGGATCAGGCCGCCACCCGACGCCTTCTTCAATCGGCCAAAGACCTGCAAGAGCACCGGGTGGTCGTTGAATTCATCGCCGACCTGCTCAACCCCCTGTGCGCCAATCTGGCTGTTCCCGCTCATCCCTCACTATGCAGCACAGCCAGCATGTGGCATCTCGGCACACACATCAATGGCACGCTCAAGCATCCCGACGATCTCGCCACAAGCTCCAGCCTGGCACTCGCAGCGCGGCTGCAGCCCACGCCGGCCCTATGCGGCGCGCCAAGAGATGCGGCGCTCACCCTGATCCGGCAACTGGAGCCATTCGAACGAGGCTTCTACGGCGGCACAGCGGGCTGGAGCGACAATACCGGCGATGGCAGCTGGTACGTGGCCATTCGCTGTGCCGAAATCCAAGGGCCACGGGCCCGGCTGTTCGCCGGCGCGGGCATCATGCACGACTCATCCCCGGCAGCGGAAGCCGACGAAACCGCTGCCAAGTTCAGTGCTATGCTCCGCGCCCTTGAATTGGAGGGCCTGGAGCTCTTCCCCACCCTTGGCAACACCGCTTCGAGATGAAAAGACCATGAGCTCAGAACCCCTTACGCTCGCGCGCATGCGCGCCGATATCGCCCGCATGGTCCATGAACAGCCCGAGGACATCGGCCTGGACGACAATTTGATCGACCTGGGGCTGGACTCCATGCGCGTTCTCAATCTGTTGGTCAGCTGGAACGAAACCGGCATTGGCCTGGACTTCTCCGAAATCGCCGAACACACCACTCTGCAAGGCTGGTGGGAGGTCGTGCAACACCGGCTCGCCCAACTCGATCGTTGAGAGCCTGTAGATGGCCTCGCGCCCGGCCGACTCCCTCCTGTTTCCATCTCTTTGCCATGAACGCACCCGTTGCCGCCACCGATCTGCAGGCCTGCCGCTGGCCGCTCACCGAAGCCCAGTCGGGACTCTGGTACGCACAGCGGCTGGCGCCGCAGAACCCCTGTTTCAACACCGGCCACGCGCTGTGGCTGCAAGGCGCGCTCGACGTGGCGGCCTTCACCGCCGCCGCCAACCGGGCAGCCGCCGAGGCGCAGGCATTGCGGCTGGGCCTGCGCGAGTCGAGCCAGGGCATCGTCGAACAGTTCCTCGATGACGCCCGCACGCCATGGCTGCAGGTCATCGATGTCTCGGCCCAACCCCAGCCCGCGCAGGCTGCCCGGGAAGCCATGCGGGCCGACATGGCCACGCCGCTCGATCCGCAGCGCGACGCACTGGCGCTGCAGCGCCTCTACCGGCTGGGCGATGAGCAGTACGTGTGGTACCAGCGCGCCCATCACCTGCTGAACGACGGCTATGGCATGGCCCTGTGGGAAAGCCGCGTGGTCGAGCTATACAACGCCGCCGCGCAGGAGGGCACCGCCTCGGGCGGAGCAGGCCTGCCGCTGGGCAGCCTCGCCGCCGTGATGGACGAAGCCCACACTTACGCCACCAGCGAGCGACGCGCCAAGGACGCCGCCTACTGGCAAGCCTTGTTCGCCCGCCCCATCGAGGTCGCCGGCCTGGCTGCCAGCCAGAGTGGCAAGGCCATCAGTGCTCCGCAATGCCTGCGCGTGCGCACGGCACTGCCGCCCGCCTGGCGCCAGGCCCTGCTGGCCTTTGCCAGCCGCATCGACATTCCCTGGCCCGACGTGCTGACGGCCCTGACGGCCCTGTACTGCCAGCGCATGGCCGGAGCCGAGCAAACCGTGGTCGGCATCCCTTTCATGGGCCGGCTCGGCAGTGCCAGCGCGCGCGTGCCGGCCATGGTCATGAACGTGCTGCCGCTGCCGGTCGCCGCCCGGCCTGATCAGCCCCTTTCCGACTTCCTGCAGGAGATGGCGCGTGCCCAGTTGCGCGCGCGCCGCCATGGCCGCTACCGCAGCGAGCAGCTGCGGCGCGACCTCGGGCTGCTTGGCGGCAACCGGCGCCTCTATGGCGCGCTCATCAACGTGCAGCCGTTCTACCAGCCGCTGCATCTGAGCGGCCTCGAGGCCCGGCTGGAGATTCTCGGCACCGGCCCGATCGACGACATCACCATCGGCTTTCGCGGCAACGCCACCGAGGCGCTGGAGCTGGAGATCGAAGCCAACCCCGGCCTCTACGACCTGCCCACCGTGCAGGAGCATCTCGAGCGGCTGCAGGCCTTCATCCTGGCGGCGTTCGAGGCCGGCACCGCCAGCGGCATGCCACTGGCCAGCCCGACCGAGGCCAGCCGCTACCTGTTCGACGTCAATGCCACCGCGCATGCCGTGCCCAGCACCACGCTGGTGGCCCTGATCGAGGCACAGATGCGCCGCAGCCCTGCCGCACCGGCGCTGGAGTTCGATGGCCAGATCCTCAGCCATGGCGAGCTCGAACAGCAAAGCCGCGCCCTCGCCCAGGCGCTGCAGCAGCGCGGCGTCGGCAAGGATGTGCTGGTGGCGGTGGCGCTGCCGCGCTCGCTGGAGCTGGTCATCGCGCTGGTGGCCGTGCTGCGCGCCGGCGGTGCCTACCTGCCACTGGATCTGCAGCACCCACCCGAGCGTCTGGCGCGCGTGGTGCGCCTGGCCAAACCGCTGTGCGCGCTGGTGCGCCCCGAGGATGCCGCGCAACTGCCGCTGGAACTGCCGCGCCTGAGCACCACGGACTGGCCGGCCGCACCGGATGGATCGGCCGTGCTGCCGGGCGCGCCATCGCCGCACGACCTCGCCTATGTGATCTACACCTCCGGCTCCACCGGCGAGCCCAAGGGCGTGATGATCGAGCACCAGTCCATCGTCAACCGGCTCGAGTGGATGCGCCAGCACTATGGCTTCAGTGCCGCTGACCGCATTCTGCAGAAGACCCCTGCCACCTTCGACGTCTCGGTGTGGGAGTTCTTTCTGCCGCTGCTGGCCGGCGCCACGCTGGTCGTCGCGCCACCCGAGGCGCACCGCGATCCGGCCTGGCTGGCGCGCATCATCCGCCAGCAGCGCATCAGCACCTGCCACTTCGTTCCATCGATGCTGGCGGCCTTCCTGGCGGAGCCCGGCGTGCGCGGCCTGCAGATGCGCCGCATCTTCACCAGCGGCGAGGAGCTGCCTGCCGAGCTGCGCGACCTCTTGCACGCCACGCTGCACAGCGAGCTGCACAACCTCTACGGCCCCACCGAGGCGGCCGTGGACGTGAGCTACTGGCCGGCAGGCCCGCATGACCATTCGCGCCCGGTGCCAATCGGCCATCCGGTCTGGAACACACGGCTTTACGTGCTGGATGCGCAGATGCGCCCGCAGCCGCCCGGCGTTGCTGGCGACCTGTACCTGGGCGGGGTGCAGCTCGCCCGCGGCTACCTGGGCCGCGACGACCTGACGCGCGCGGCCTTCCTGCCCGACCCGCACCTGCCGGGCGAGCGCATCTACCGCACCGGCGACCTGGCGCGCTGGCGGCGCGACGGCGCGCTCGAATACATCGGCCGCAGCGATCACCAGGTCAAACTCCGCGGCCTGCGCATCGAGCTCGGCGAGATCGAGGCGGCCATCCAGACCAGCGGCATGACGATACAGGCCAGCGTCATCGTGCGCGAGGACCGCGCCGGCGACAAGAAGCTTGTCGCCTATGTGCAGCCCAGGCGTGGCGAAGCCTTCGACGCCGCCGCGCTGCGCCAGCACATTGCCGCCAGCGTGCCCGATTACATGGTGCCCAGCGCCATTGTGGCCATGGCGCACTGGCCGGTCACCAGCAACGGCAAACTCGACCGCAAGGCACTGCCGGCGCCGCAGTTCGCCAGCGCCGCCGGCCGGCCACTGCACACCGCCACCGAGCAGCGCCTGGCTGCGCTGTTTGCCGACGTGCTGGAGCTGAATGTCGCCGGAATCGATGCCGACAGCGACTTCTTCAGCCTCGGCGGCGATTCGCTCTCGGCCGTGCAACTGCTCGCCGCCGTGCAGCAGGAATGGCAGCGCAATCCCGGTCTCGGCGCGCTGTTCGCCAGCCCCTCGGTAGGCGCGCTGGCGGCGCTGATCGACGACGAGAAGGTCCGCTTCGACAGCGGCCTGGCACCGCTCATCGAGCTGGCCCATGCCCCGACGGGCAATGCCGCACCGCTGTTCGTCATCCATCCCGCCGGCGGCATCTGCTGGGGCTACCGCCATCTGGCGCGGGCCATCAGCCGTCCGCATGAGCAGAACTTCATGCCGCCCGGCGCCACGCCGCGCAGCGTGTTCGGGTTGCAGTCCCCGGCACTTGATCCGGGCCAGCCGCTGCCGGCCAGCATCGACGAGCTGGCTGCGCAATACGCCAATCGCGCGCTGGAAATCCAGCCCGAAGGTCCGATCCACCTGCTGGGCTGGTCGGTCGGCGGCATCATCGCGCAGGCCATCGCCGTCGAGCTTCAGCGGCGCGGAGTGCCAGTCGGCCTGGTGGCCATGCTCGATGCCTATCCCGCCGAGGTCTGGCGCGCCGAGCCCGAGCCCACGCCGCTGCAGGCGCTGCGCGCGCTGTTGGCGATTGCCGGCCACGACCCCGAGGGCCACCCGGAGCTGGACACGCAGGCCAAGGTCATCGCCTTCCTGCGCGCCGGCGACACGGCGCTGGGCAACCTGCCCGAGGAAGCGCTCAGTGGCGTGATCCGCGTGGTCACCGACACCAACCGCCTGATCCGCCAGCACCAGCAGCGCCGCTACCACGGCACGCTCACACACGTGCGCGCCGGCCGCGACCACACCAGCAAGCCGCAACTGCAGGCAAACCTCTGGGCTCCCTACGCCGACGCGCTGGTGGCGCTGGAAGTGCCCTTCCTGCATTCGCAGCTCACCGGTGCAGAGGCGACGGTGCAAATAGCCCCGCTGCTGCGGTTCTGATAGTCGCAGCAGCGGGGTTGCCCGGCGCCACCGGACAGAGGATGGCCCCGGGCAGTCAGGACGCGCGAATGAATCCGGCGGTCATGGCGGACTCATTCACGCCTTCTCAGTCGAGCATCCAGTCCAGCCGCAATGACACGCTGCGCGGCGTGCCATAGAAATTGTTAATGCCGTTCATGCGGGTACGCTGGTTCTCGTAGTAGCGCTTGTCCGTCAGGTTGTCGATGGCCAGGTTCAGGCGCGCATGGCGGCTGATTTCGTACTGCAGGTTGGCCTGCCAGATGCTGTAGCCCCCTTGCCGCACGTCGTAGAGGCTGCTGGTCTCGCTCTGGACGCGCATGCCGCCGCCGATGCTCAGCCGCCGCCACTGGCCCGGCAGGCGGTAGTTGGTGGCAAGGCGCAGCATGTGCCTGGGCGTGTGCTTGCTGTAGTTGCTGCCGCTGGTGTAGCGGCTGCCTTCGGTTTCGAGGTACTTGCTGTTGTTGAAGGTATACCCTGTCAGCAGGCTCCAGCCGGGCCGCAACTCGCCCGAGGCTTCCAGTTCATAGCCTCGGCTGCGCACCTTGCCCTGAGGAACATAGGCGTCGGAAGCGCTGTCGTACAGGGCCCGGTTCTTCTGCGTGATCTGGAAGATCGCCGCCGAGAGATTGAGCCGCTTGTCGAACAGCTCCGACTTGACGCCCAGCTCGTAGTTGGTGCCGATGACCGGCTCGAGCACCTTGCCATCGGCATCCATGTTGCTTTGGGGCTTGAAGATCCGTGTGTAGCTGGCATAGAGGCTGGTCTGCCCCGTCAGATCGTAGGTGGCGCCCAGGTAGGGCACGAACCGGTTCTTGCGCACATCGGCGTTGCGGCCATATTCGGAATCGGGCTGGCCGGCCCAGGTCTGGTACTGGTAATCGCCGCCAGCCTTGAAACGCGTGTAGCGCCCGCCCACGATCAGGTGCAGCGCATCACTGGCATTGAGGCGCGTGCCCAGCGAGACGGCGCGCTGGTCGATGCGGTTGCGGTAGCTCACGTCGTTCTGCAGGATGCTGGCGTCGCTCCAGTCCGGCTGCTCGATCTGTGCTGGATCGAAGGTCCAGACGTCGTAGCTGGTGCTGTCCATGTGGCGGCGCCAGCGTGAGTCGGCGCGCTCTCGCGAGAGCAGCGCTGTCAGGAACATCTCGTGCCGCCGGCCCAGCCATTGGTAAGGGCCGTGGAGGTTGACCTGCAGGCTGCGCTGGGTTCCAGTGTTGTCGTAGCGCTGCATGTTGTTCATGGGCAGCAGGCCATCGCCGCCAACGCCAGCGAAGGCCGCGGATGCCGAGGCCAGCCCGGCGAACTGTTGCTGCGAGTCGCTGTCGATGGCGTTGAACTTGGTGCTCAGTGTCCACTCGTTCTCGAAGTAGTGTGTCAGCTCGGCAAACAGGTTGTGTTTGGTGAAATCGTTTTTCGACCAGTCGGCTGCGAGATAACCCGAGCGCGGCAGGCCCAGGTCGGCGCCGCCACTGCCCAGCGGCAGGCCGAACAGGTCGGGCGTCTCGCGGCTGCGCTGGTACAGACCACCCAGTGTCAGCACGGTGGCATCGCCCAGGTCGGCATCGATGACGCCGTAGACGGCGTGGCGGCGATATTCCACTGCATTCTTGAACGAATCGCCGTCGGCCGCGACGGCCACCAGGCGTCCGCGCAGGGTTTTGGCGGCGTTCAGGCCGCCCGACACGTCCACGCTGGCGCGTTTGCCACTCCAGCTGCCCAGCGCGAACGAGCCACGGGCCTGGAAGTCGCTGGTCGGGCGCTTGCGCACCGCATTGATGGTGCCGCCCGGCTCGCCATTGGCCTGCGTCAGGCCGGCGGCGCCCCGCAACACCTCGATGTGGTCATAGATTTCCAGTTCGCTCATGCTGTCGGCCGACCGGTACGGGTTGGAGGAAGAGCCCGGCACGGTGCTGCTGACGCCATCCTCCTCGACCTGGTCGATATAGAAGCCCCGCGACTGGAAGCGGTAGCGGCCCGAATCACGGATGACGTTGATGCCGGTGCTCTGCCTGAGCACGGCTTCCATGCTGGAGAGGTCCTGGTCATCGATCTGCTTGCGGGTGACGACGCTGACCGATTGCGGCGTCTCGCGCGGCGTCAGCTGCAGCCCGGTGGTGGTGCTCATCACCGAGGCGGTGTAGGAGTTGGTGCGCTCGGTGGTGGCATCGGCAAAGGCGGTGTCGGTCACCGTCACGTCGGCCAGGCTTGGCCCGGCATCCTCGGCGCGTTGCACCACCACGGTATCGCCGCGATGCACGGCCAGCAGGCCGCTGCCCTGCAGTGCTGCCGCGATCGCCGCATCCGCATCGAGTTCGCCACGGATGGCGGGGGCGCGCAGGCCGCGAGCCAGTTCGGGCGCCAGCAGCAGTTGCATGCCGGCCTCCCGGCTGATCTGCGCCAATGTCGCATCCAGCGCTTGCGACGGAATGTCGAAGGCGCGCGACTGGGCCTGCGCCGCGCCCATGGAAAGTACCGCCCATGCCGCGGCCAATGCCTGCGCGAAGGCTGCTCCAGTGAATACACCCGGCAATGAGACGGATGATTTTTTACATACCCAGCGCTGGGGCGAGGTGGATCGGTCGCGACGCGACATAGGGCTTCCTTTGCTGTTCGTGATGAATGCGAGCGAAGCGCCATCGGGGCCTTCGGGCAGCGAGATGGCCGCTTCATCCCATGAGAACCTGTACACGATCTTTTCGCGGGCCACGTTGCTCGCGAAAAGATCGTGTACAGGATCTAAGACGAAGCAGTCCGCCCAATCCCGCATCTTTTTTCAATGACCTCCCAACGCATGGCATCTGTCCCGGCGACAGCGCAGACTTCAATCCAGAGCCGGATCAAGGGCCGACTCATGACCCGCTGCGCACGGCGTGCTCGATGCGCAAACCCCCTCCGCCACGCTGCCGCACGACCCGTACCGGCAAGGCGGTGGGCAACTGCTGCAGCCAGGCACCGGCATTGGCAATGCGGATCTCGGCCGTGACCGGCAATTGCGCCGCCGCCGGGTCCACGTCGATCGGCACACCGGCGTAGCGTTGCAGACGCCCGACGACCTCACCCAGCGGAACGTCGCGAAACCCCAGCCACCCCTGGCGCCACGGCGCTGCCTGCTGCAGCGGCTCCAGCTGCGGTGCTTGCATCGCCGTGTCTTCCTCCCGTCGCCACACGCGCAACCGTTCGCCGGCAGCCACCTCCCGCGCCGTCCAGCGGGCATCGGGCAGCAGTGGCTCGACAAGCACCCGTCCACTCTCGACCGCCACCTCAACCACACCCTGCACGCCATGCGCGGCACCTTCCGGTGTCTGGCGCGCCGATGGCAACGCCTGCCAGTCCACCGCGAAGCGCGTGCCCAGCACCGTCACCCGCACCAGCCCGGCCTCAACGGAGAACGGCCGATCGGGCATGTGCGCGACCTCGAAGAAGGCCGCACCCTGCTCCAGCCGAGCGGTGCGACGGTCCGCAAAGTAGGCCATGGCCATACGACTGTCCGCATCCAGCGTGATGCGCGAGCCGTCGTCCAGCATGCGCGTCAAACGCTGTCCAGGCGCACTGGCCAAGGTGCCCTGCCATTGCGGCATGTGCCTGCGCCACCATGACCAGAGCCAGCCGCTGCCGCCTCCCAGCGCGGTCAGCCCCAGCAGGGAGCCGAGCAGGCGCCGTCGCTTCGGACGGCTGTCCTCCCCCGCAGGCATGCCGGCTGCCGCAACCACCGGAGCGCCGGCATGCCAACGCTCCAGCAAGGCATCGAGCGAGCGATTGGCACGCATCACATCGCGCTCGATGGTGCTGCGCGTCACGCCCCATTGGCGGGCCAGCACCTCCTGATCCTCGCCATGGACGCGGTGCTGCACGAACACCTCGCGGGTACGCCTTGGCAATGCCGCCAGCGCCGCGCCGACCTCGCCAAGCAGGCGGCGCTGGGCAATGATCTGGGCCGTATCGGCACCCACTGCCGCATCGCCATGCAGGGCCAGCCAGGCGCTGGCATGTTCATCGGCAAGAGTGCGCCTGCGCAGGTGGTCGATGAGCAGATTGCGCGCGGCCGTGAACACGTAGGCCTGCGCCAAATCGGCCCTGGCGCCGGCCGCCTCACTGCCCTGCAGCCTGAGCCACAGTTCCTGCACCAGCTCGCGCGCATCCTCGCTGCTGCCGGTCTTGCGGGTGAAGAACTGCAACAACTGCGCCTGACTGGCGTGGAAGCAGTCCTGCAAGGGCGTGGAGGATGTGCGCTCGAGCATGTGGATGCGGTTCAGGGATGTGCTCTGGAAACCGCCGGCCGATGGCCGGCAAGGTGCTCGGACAGCCGATTCATGCCATTATATGAAGACAAACAATACTCATTTTCATATGCGATGAATTGAATGGCGGTCGACACCCCGTGGCACGCCTGCTCCGGCGGCGCAAAGACCTGCCGCTACATCAAGGCGATGCCGGGCAGATGCGCAAAGCTTTGCTCGCGCATGACGTGGACGAAATCGAGCAGATAGGGACGGCGCGCGTCGGCCTGGCGCACGCTGGCCCAGAGCCGCCCGGTCAGCCCCTGCTCGCCGACGGGCTTGCTGGTGACGTAGCCACGTTCGAGGTAGCCCGTCACCGCCCACAGCGGCAGACAGGCAATGCCCCGGCCGCTGGCCACCAGTTGCAGCATGGCCGCCGTCAATTCGGTAGTGCGGCGCGCAGCCGGCTCCACCCCTGCCGGGCGCAGCACCTGGCGGACCACGTCGAGCATGTCGTCGGGCACCGGATAGGTGATGAGTGTTTCGGCCGCAAAGTCCTCGGCACGCAGCCAGTCACGCTGCGCCAGCCGATGCTGGTGATTGAGCAACGCCACCATCTCGAAGGCAAACAGCGGAAAGAAGCGCATGGCCGTGTCGTCGCCGTCGTCCTCGGAGACGATGGCCAGATCGGCCTTGTCCTGGTGCAGCAGGCCGACCGGATCGGCATGGAAGCCAGAGACGATATCCATCTCGACCTCCGGCCAGCGCAAACGGAAGGCATCCATGGCAGGCATCAGCCAGTCGAAACAGGTATGGCACTCGACCGCGATGCGCAACTGCCCGGCCTCGCCGCTGGCCAGCCGTGCCACGTCGCGCTCGGCCTCCTGCACCTGCGCCAACACCTCCTCGGCCAACGTCAGCAGGCGCTGGCCAGCCACCGTGAAGCGCACCGGCTGGCTCTTGCGTTCGAACAGCGCCGTGCCGTAGTGCTCTTCCAGCAGCTTGAGCTGGTGCGACAGGGCCGACTGCGTGAGGCTGAGCCATTGCGCCGCGCGCGAGATGCTGCCGGTGTCGCGCAGGGCCAGCAAAGTCTTGAGGTGGCGCAGTTCAAGAAGAGATGACATGAATGAAATCGATGATGAACTGAAAAAATTATCGTTTGAATCATACAGAAGTTATTCTGACAATACCAATCTGATTCATCCAAAAGACCATCAATCATGACATTCATTCATACCCTTGGATTCCCCCGCATCGGCGAACACCGCGAACTGAAGTTCGCCCTCGAAAAGCACTGGCGCGGCGAGTTGAACGAGGCCGAACTGCTGGCGGCCGGCAAGGCGCTGCGCCTTGCGCACTGGCAGTTGCAAAAGGACCATGGGCTGGACTTCGTCACCGTGGGCGACTTCGCCTACTACGACCACGTTGCCAACCACATCCAGCTGTTCGGCTGCGAGCCGGCGCGCTTTGGCTTCAGCGGCAGCGAATCGCCACTGGCGCGCTACTTCACGATGGCGCGGGGCGTCGCCTCGGAAGCGGCCGATGCCTCTGCCTGCGATTGCGGCCATGCCCATGGCGATGATGCGGCCCAAAGCGCCAAAGGCAAGCCAGCGCTGGAGATGACCAAGTGGTTCGACACCAATTACCACTATCTCGTGCCCGAATACGATGCCACCACCCGCTTCCAGCTCGACGCCGGCAGCCTGCTGGAACAGGTGCGCGAAGCGCAGGCGCTGGGCAAGCCCGTCAAGGCCGTGCTGGTCGGCCCGCTCACGCTGCTGTGGCTGGGCAAGGAAAAGGCCGAAGGCTTCGATCGCCTGTCGCTCGCCGATGCGCTGGTGGCCGAGTACCGCAAGCTGCTGGAGCAATTGGCCGCCGCAGGCGTGCCCTGGGTGCAGATCGACGAGCCCATCCTCGGCCTCGACCTGCCCGGCCCCTGGGCGCTGGCCCTGGAACGCGCCTACCACACGCTGCAGGGCAGCCCAGTGCAGATTCTGCTGGCGACCTACTTCTCCCCGCTGGAAGACCACCTGAGCCTGGCCTGCAAACTGCCGGTGGCGGGCCTGCACATCGACGGGGTGCGCGCCGGCCACGAACTGACTGCCGTGCAGGACTGGCTGCCGGAAGGCAAAGTGCTGTCGGTGGGCGTCATCGACGGGCGCAACATCTGGCGCACCGACCTCGACAAGGCGCTTGAGCTGCTGCGCCCCGTCCTCGCACGCCGTGGCAGCGAACGCCTCTGGGTGGCCCCTTCGTGCTCATTGCTGCATGTGCCCTTCACGCTGGCGCATGACGCCAGCGTGCCGCAACCGGTGCGCCACTGGCTGGCCGGCGCCATCGAAAAGCTGCAGGAACTGGCGGTGCTGAAAAGCGCACTCGATCAGGGCGACGCCGCCGTGGCCGAGGCGCTGGCCGCCAACCGCGCCACCTTGGCCGAACGTGCGGCCAGCCCGCTGGTGAAGAACCCGCAGGTGGCCACCCGCATCGCCGCACTGCCTGCCGATGCCGACCAGCGCCACAGCCCGTTCAAGCAGCGGCAGGCCCGGCAGCGCGCAGCCTTCCAACTGCCAGCCTACCCAACCACGACCATCGGCTCCTTCCCGCAGACCCGGGAGATCCGCGCCGCCCGCGCGGCCTTCAAGCGCGGCGAGCTCTCCGAGGCCGACTACACCGCTGCGATGCAGCACGAGATCGAACTGGCCGTGCGCAAGCAGGAAGCACTGGGCCTGGACGTGCTGGTGCACGGCGAGGCCGAGCGCAACGACATGGTCGAATACTTCGGTGAACAGCTCGACGGCTTTGCCTTCAGCGCCAACGGCTGGGTGCAAAGCTATGGCTCGCGCTGCGTCAAGCCGCCCATCCTCTACGGCGACGTGGCGCGTCCACGCGCGATGACGGTGGACTGGACGCAATACGCCCAGAGCCTGACGAGCCGGCCGATGAAGGGCATGCTCACCGGTCCGATCACCATCCTGCAATGGTCGTTCGTGCGCGACGACCAGCCGCGCGCGCTGACGGCACTGCAGATCGCGCTGGCCATCCGAGACGAAGTGGTGGATCTGGAGCAGGCCGGCATCCGCATCATCCAGATCGACGAGCCCGCCATCCGCGAAGGCCTGCCGCTGCGCCGCGCACAGTGGAAGTCGTATCTGGACTGGGCCGCGCGTGCCTTCCGCATCTCGGCCAGCGGCGTGCAGGACGACACGCAGATCCACACCCACATGTGCTATTCGGAGTTCAACGACATCCTGCCCGAGATCGCCGGCATGGACGCCGACGTCATCACCATCGAGACCAGCCGCTCCGACATGGAACTGCTGCGCGGCTTCGGCGACTTCCGCTACCCCAACGAGATCGGCCCCGGCGTCTACGACATCCACTCGCCGCGCGTGCCCTCGGTGGCCGAGATGGTACGCCTGCTGCAAAAGGCCCGCGACGTGGTGCCGGCCGAACACCTCTGGGTCAACCCCGACTGCGGCCTCAAGACCCGCGGCTGGCCCGAGACCGAGGCGGCGCTGGCCAATATGGTCGAAGCCGCGCGGCAACTGCGTGACGATACAGTCAAGGCTTGATGCAGCCACCAAAGGCGGGGCTGCTGAGCCACTGCCCCGTTTGTCGAGCGACTACAGGCCTGAACATCAGAGCCCCGTAGTCCGTGCAACGCTGGCCGTCATGCGCAGACACAAGCGGCTCAGCGCCGACGCTCAGGCCGCCGGGGTGAATACGCAGCCCATGGCTCGGCAAACGGCTGCCAGATGTCGAACTCCTGCATGAAGGGCCAGGGATCTTCATATTTCTCGTTGGGCCGGATCGGCAGCCATTCCTTGGGAATCCAGGGTGTGTCCAGATCCAGTTCATAACCGTGACACCACGCCAGCTTGGCAAACAGCGTTGCATACGACACGATGAACTGGCAGGTCACACCCGACTCCTGGTAGAACCGCACCCGGCGGTTCTTCGGTGCGCACTTTTCCAGCAACACCGCCTCCATCGCGGCCTGCTCGCCCCGTGCCAGTGCCAGGTAGAAGCGGTGGTCGATCAGGTAGGAGCGATCCTTCTTGATCTGTTCCTGCATCGCCAGGATGCGCTCGCAACGCGCACCCAATTCATCCCAGCGCCCGTTCAGCGCCAGCCAAGACTGGTACCGGTAATACATCCAGCTCTTGGGATCGTCCTTGTCGCCACCCGTCACCGACGGCGCTGCCCGGTACATCGCATCATGCTGCCGGTACCACTCGATCACCTCTTCGTTGTCGCTGATCAACGGCCATAGCAACTCCTCACTCAGATAGTCGCCTTGGGGCTTGAGGTGCATTCTCATAATGGAAGCCTTCGCTCCAATATATGCCCATTGACGAAACTTCTCTAGATTGCCATCTCGAAAAAAACTCAGTGTCGCCAGTGCTTGCGCATCCGATCTTACATTTAACAAACATCCAGATCTAGAACCACTCCCTGCTTCGAGCAATTCAATCGATCTTCCATCAACAGCCGCAAGATCAAAACCTAAATGATCAATTCCATGCTTAACACTACCAAAATAATCGTAAAAATATTCAATCATACTTGGCCTTAAATATCGATCTTCACTATCTTCAGCGCATTATTGTTTTTGTCTACATAGGCGACAGCCTTGAGCAGGGTCCCTTCGGCTCGTGCCGCATAAATGGCATTTGCGGCTGGAGTTTGTTTTAGCCTAAGCAATACAACATCCAAAGACTCATCCGACAACTGCACAAACCCTCCAGCCGCATTCGGATCCAGATTGGTCGAGCCATTTTTCGCCAACTGCTTGCTATCAATCACCATCGTCATGGTCTTCCCGCTTGCTCATCCACGTACTGCACCACGTGGTCCAGGCCGTTGTTGCCCTAGTACTTCGTGCCAGGCAGTATCGTAAAGCCTCCGTCGCGTTCCAATACGTTGTGCACCAGCGATTCCGTCTTCACACCATATTGGCCACCATTGGCCACCACATCCGAGATCATCAGTCTTTGGTCGAACGTGTTCGTTTTCACGACCATGGCCTGGTTGAGTTTCGTCTTGCCGATGTTGCCTTTGATCTTCAATGCCTATTTGACTCGGCAGATCTCATTAATCCAACTCAAGCAAAGGGTTTCTTTCCTCATAACTAAGAATGGCAGCAGGGCTTGGCAACTCCCCTTTGAAAAATCCCTCAAAAATCAATATAAATCTCTCCGCAAAATCAGAAAGATGGTAGTCGTCAATATTGACTATAGAATACCCATCCTCCCTTGAGGAGTGAGCCATAAACAGTTCCATTGATCGGCTAAATATATTGAATAGTGGCCACAGCAGGTGGCGAGCATCTTTAGTTTTATCCATTGGTGTAACTTGTAAGATGGCCCATTCCAGTAGCCAGTATTTTTCATAATTAATAATGCAATTTTCATGTAAATTCCCCATGAAAGAATCATCTTGCCATTCTTTGCAATGAGGGAAGTTGCTATAAATAATCGAGAATGGCTGCATATTTATCTTGGTCATTTTTGAATTCTCCTTCCTTGCTTTACTGCAATTGCAGTCTTTATCTCATTAAGGGATCCATCCATATTCAATACTGCGCGAGCTTTATTGCTGGAATCGAAAACTTCAATATGCTTTCCATGGATTTTATCTAGGTAAAATTGATCGACCTTTCTGATATAATCGTTGATTTTTTCGTTTGCCACATAAACTGTCGCCGATCCTACTTTTTTATGGGTTTTCTGAGAAAAATTAGCAAGCTCAGACCCAAATCCCGGTGACTTCAGAAATTCCCCCATGTTCCCAACTGCACCGGCGTTAGGAACATAAGGGCCTCGCACAACCTCCCTGAGAACCTCCCCTGCCTCCTCCGTTTTACCTTGCTTGTAAAGACTCTTGCCCTTGTTGATAAGAAGCAGCGATGTATCGCTTACAGGTCCACCAACACTGCTGGCAGCTGCCAGAATGTAATCAAAAGGAGTCTCAGCCTCTATGAGCGCCTTCAAGTCGCTCAAACCCGGTGTAAAGCCAAGCGCAGTGCCCCAAATCGATAGAGCCGGCTGCTGACTATCCGAGCATTCCCCTTGGCTGCCGCATGCAATATTGGATTAAGCCATATAGGCTTGTATTGCCATTTGCCGCGCTCCACGGCTGTAGTCACTGGCGATCAGATACTGACTGGGCAAGCGATTCGATTGCACCAGTTGCCACTGCATTTCGTCCCCATTGATGCCAGCAATTATATGTTCATGGCAGGATGTACTGGTCAGACTTGCTCCGCACGTCTGCCGCATCTCCATCTCTTGTTTCCAATGCAAAAGTTGATATTCTTGACGGACTTTCTCACATTCAGCATCACTTTTGCAATTGGACAGTTCTTTGGCCAAATCCTTCCACTGGTCAGATGTCAAATAGTTGTTCTTGACGGCGGTCTCCGATGTCGTGATGGCCGTCTGCGCATCACCGCCCGCGTAGGCTGCGGTCGCCCCCGACACCAGTTTGCTGTAGGCCAGCACCTTGTTCTCATAGGCCTTCTTGGCTTCGGCGCTGGCGTTGGCGGCCGGTTTCTCGCCTTGCAGCAGCTCCGCCACCATCTCGCCCACCGCGCTGCCAATCGCACCATCGCGGCAACTGCCTTGCGCTGCCGCTCCAGCGGCGCAGCCCGCCAGCGCGTGCGCGAGCTTGTGGGCGATGTATTCGCTCTCCAGCAGTTTGATTTGCCCGGCCACTTCTCCGTGCGCGGTGTCCACCACCGCGCCCAGCAGTGCGCCCCTGAGCGCCTCTTCCAGTCCACCGCCGTTGATGGCCGCGTTCGTCAGTGCCCGGCTGCAGGTGTTGGTGCAATTATTTGGCTATTCAGGCACGTATTCTGAAGGAGCAAGGCCCAAAGTCTCCGCCCAAAAATCGTAGTACTCGTAACCTCCTGCCATCAGTGCACAATTCTTGGCTACCAGAATGGTTTTTTCGCGCAAAACAGGATCACCCCCCTCAGGGTCTCCTGAAATGAAATGGTGCGCATTGAATGCCCCATAGAGCAGTGCTTCCAGATAGGACTCAAGGTCCTTCGCCAAGCATCCTAAGAAATGACTGGCACCATGAATGGCCCGAATCGGATGGGCGTTATATGCCTCGATTTGCCCTTCTGGTGCCATGATGATGTTGACCTCGGACATATCCGCAAAACCCCATCCCTCAGCCAGTTTCTTCGGCTCTGACCAGAAACTGGTCCATAACATATGGATGGGACTCAGGTCGTAATCTTCGAAGAGAAGTTGCAATGGTTCCGGCAGACCAGCCAAAGATAGTAGGGACTCTCTTTGTGTCGGGGTTGTTCGCTCTACGACCACTTTCATGTAATCATCCATGTCAGTCGTAAGAACAGGCTCTCGCAGCCAAGACAAGCATTTTATAAACATCTTGGGATGCATATATCTGACCTTTCTTTAGCGGTAAGGATGAAGAGTGCTATTCCACTGAACATGTAAAGGTTCAGGAATAGGTATGGCTACAGGTCCTTGCATCCAATGATGATGCACAATCTTTGCTCCTTGATATGACTGATGAGTTGGATTGTGCTGAACCCACTGCGCATCAACCACTGGTGATAACCGATTGTTTATCAGCTTTTGATTACTCGAACTAAAAAGCTCTGGGTTTATCCTCAGCAACCCCCGAAAGAACGCCACACTGTCCCTTCTGAATCCGAATGCATTCACTCCACTTCCTGTCCCTATGCTCTGCATGTCAATCGCATATTTCATGTTTACATGTGGACTTGGCAATGGCGACAGTGTGGCACTGGGCTGGCTGTAGATCAATGGATGGTGCGGATTGAGTGTACGCAGATGCGCTTCATATTTACTCTCCAGCAGCTTGATCTGCCCGGCCACTTCTCCGTGCGTGGTGTCAAACGGCCATTTCAGGTCTGAGGCCGCTGAGGTGAGTACGCAGCCCAAGGTTCGGCAAACGGCTGCCAGATATCGAACTCCTGCATGAAAGGCCAGGGGTCTTCATATTTCTCGTTGGGCTGGATCGGCAGCCATTCCTTGGGTATCCAGGGTGTGTCCAGATCCAGTTCATAACCGTGACACCACGCCAGCTTGGCAAACAGCGTTGCATACGACACGATGAACTGGCAGGTCACACCCGACTCCTGGTAGAACCGCACCCGGCGGTTCTTCGGTGCGCACTTCTCCAGCAACACCGCCTCCATCGCGGCCTGCTCGCCCCGTGCCAGTGCCAGGTAGAAGCGGTGGTCGATCAGGTACGAGCGATCCTTCTTGATCTGCTCCTGCATCGCCAGGATGCGCTCGCAACGCTCACCCAGCTCATCCCAGCGCCCGTTCAGCGCCAGCCAGGACTGGTACCGGTAATATATCCAGCTCTTGGGATCGTCCTTGTCGCCCCCCGTTACCGAAGGCGTTGCCCGGTACATCGCATCATGCTGCCGGTACCACTCGATCACCTCTTCGTTGTCGCTGATCAACGGCCATAGCAACTCCTCACTCAGATAGGCACCTTGGGGTTTGAGGTGCAGTTGCATGATTTTCAGCTTGGCTGAAAAATAGGCCCATTTTTTAAGGTCAGAAATACCTCTGTCGGGATAAAAGCTTAATAAAGATGTTGCCTTTGCATTTGATAATAAGGCGCTTAAACATCCATCCCTTGATCCTTGTTTGCTGTTTAGTAAAAAAATTGCATTATCGTCAATGTTTGACAGTCTGCCTTGCAGGTGAGTAAAGCCATGTGTAACGCTTAATGAATAGTCGTCAAAATATTTAATCATTCGGCCGTCCTATATATCTATTTTTACAATTTTTAACTCGCCAGAATTCTTGTCTATGTATGAAGCCGCCTTGATTAAGCTTCCATTCTTCTTTGCCTCATAAACTGCTTGCGCTGCGGATGTTGCACCAAGTCTATCCAAAATTACATCCAAAGATGCATCCGACAACTGCACAAACCCTCCAGCCGCATTCGGATCCAGATTGGTCGAGCCATTTTCGCCAACTGCTTGCTATCCATCACCATCGTCATGCTCTTTCCCGTTTGCTCATCCACGTACTGCACCACGTGGTCCAGGCCGTTGTTGCCCTGATACTTCGTGCCGGGCAGTATCGTAAAGCCTCCGTCACCTTCCAATACGTTGTGCACCAGCGATTCCGTCTTCACGCCATATTGGTCACCATTGGCCACGACATCCGAGATCATCAGTCTCTGGTCGAACGTGTCCGTTTTCACGACTATGGCCCAGTTGAGCTTCGTCTTGCCGATGTAGCCCTTGATCTTCAATGTCTATTTGACTCGGCAGACCCCATCAATCCAACTCAAGCAAAGGATTCCTTTTCTCATAACTAAGAATGGCAGCAGAGCTTGGCAACTCTCCTCTAAAAAAGCCCTCAAAAATCATTTGAAATCGCTCTATAAAATCTCTCATGGCATGATTATTCATGTCTTTTATGGAGAATCCATCGGCTTCTGAATGGTGCGATAAAAATAAAAGCATGGCATGGCTGAATATTCTAAATATTGGCCATAGCAAGTGTTGGGCATCTCCACTTTTATCCATTGGTGTGACTTGTAAAATGGCCAGCTCCAATTGCCAATACTTTTCGTAGCTTATGACCCCATGATCATCCAGAATCCCCAAAAACGAATCATCTTGCCACTCCTTGCAGTGAGGGAAGTTACTGTAAATGATGAGGAATGGCTGCATGTCCGTTGTGGCTCCTCTAAGTCGGTGAAGACCTGGCTGCTTTTGTAAAACGGCCATCTCAGGTTTGAGGCCGTTGAGGTGAGTAGGCAGCCCATGGCTCGGCAAATGGCTGCCAGATATCGAACTCCTGCATGAAGGGCCAGGGATCTTCATATTTCTCGTTGGGCTGGATCGGCAGCCATTCTCTGGGAATCCAGGGCGTGTCCAGATCCAGCTCATAACCGTGGCGCCAGGCCAGCTTGGCGAGCAATGTGGCATACGACACGATGAACTGGCAGGTGATTCCAGATTCGTAAGCAAAACTGCGGCTGCGCAGTTTGCGGGAATACATTTCCAGAAGAATTCTTGTCATTTCCGCCTTATCGCCAATGGATAAGGCGTGCAAAAATCGAAGAATCACAAGCCTAGGCTTCATCTTGGAGAACTTCTCGGATTGAGATAAGGCTTTCTCGCAATCAACTCTCAGCTCAGCGAAGAGTCCATTCAGGGCGCGCCAGATTTGCAGTCGGTAGAATTCATGGGATAGTATCTGATTTTTCTTTTCGCTATCGGCCGATTCATAGAAACGCCTGTTATCCCGGTACCAGTCAATCACTTCCTGATTGTCGCTTATCAATGGCCAGAGTAAATTCTCAACGCTATCAACCCCGTTTGTCTCGTATTGCAGCATGATTCGTAGTTTAGCACTCGTATATGTCCACTGCCTCATCTTTGCCAAATCAGAAGATAGAAAAAATTCCATTATTGCGATCATTGCTGAATTATTCGATAGGTTCCTCAAACAGCCTGACCTTGAACCCTCCTTGTTCTCAAGAAGCTCTATGGTGCTCCATCTTGGTTCTGGTACACCTCCTCCAAGGTGTTCAAATCCATGTTTGACACTCTCATGATACTCTGAAAAATATTTAATCATACGTCCAATACTCAACAACCACCAGCTAAAGCTGGTGGTTGTTGAATCCTTATAAATTTTAGGAATTTATCAGCTATATCAAGTCATCAAACTCCCAAGTGAGGAATTTTGATAAAGATCTGAAAGATTCTTTTGTGCTTAGCTCATAGCTATTAATTTTATTTACAATGGATTTGATTTCATCCTTAATTAATTCAGCGTCAAAAAAATCAACAACAATAACTCTGCTTAAAAATAATGAATTAATATTTTTCAGTTCAGAAGTTAACCAGTTTACTGTGCAAAATGTTGCTTGATAGAAGCTGCTCATGTGGCCGTCTTTGGTGCTAATAATTACATCAAACGAGACGAAGAAGTTGTCATTGATTTCCGGATGGAATTCACTAAGATCATCTGCTCCAAACGAAATGCTTTCAATAATCAGACTTTTCATTTTATCACCATGTGCCCGTTGGAGATGATGCCCCCTGTTTTTGGGTTGCGGGTTTGAAAATTTGCTTGTAAACCTGTCGGATTGAAAATCGCTGGCGTATTTGGCTTTAATGTTGGAGGTCGATATACTCTCTCGCCATCCGCACTTATCCATCCTCCAGGAACCCCATTCAGAGGACGGGCGCCATCACCAACCCATATCTGCCCCAAACGACTGGCTTCAGCCGCACTGGATGTGCCTATTGAAAAATTGACACTGCCATTTGTACCTCCTCTAACAGCGATGGCTAAGCGAGGATCTCTAGAAGAGATGTCCTCCAAATTCTGCAGCCTCAATTGCTCAGCCAGTCTAATTGCTGTAACATTGTTTGCAGTTCCACCTGACGTCCTCAAAACTTCTACAATTGCATCTACCGAAGGCTCACCGACTCTTCGGATGGCTCCGCCAATCACGGGGACCAATCCCATGGAAGCCCAGAATCTACTTGCTTCTTCCTTCGTTAAGCTACTTCGTCCAGTCATTAATTGCATGGCAGACTCGGTGGTTCCCCAGCCAGGAGCTATCTCAATAAAAAACTGTGAAATTAATTTGGCCCGTTCTTTTGTTAATCCTTCGCCTCTTTGCACTATATGCGCAGTTGTCAGTACGTATTCTAGTTGACTAAGATAACTATCGATCTCCCTAAGCCTCGCCTCAGTGCAACTATTTCCATTGAAACAATCCTGCATCAGTCGTACATTTTCTTTGGCTATTTGACCTTTAACCTCATGGTACGGACTCCGGCTCAAATAGTTGTACTTGACTGTAACTTCTGCTGTCGTGATTGCCGTCTGTGCATCTCCACCCGCATACGCAGCGGCGGTGCCGGCCACCAGTTTGCTGTAGGCCAGCACCTTGTTCTCATAGGCCTGCTTGGCTTCGGCGCTGGCGTTGGCGGCGGGTTTCTCGCCCTGCAGCAGTTCCGCCACCATCTCGCCCACCGCGCTGCCAATGGCGCCATCGCGGCAACTGCCTTGCGCTGACGCTGCTGCGGCGCAGCCTGCCAGCGCGTGCGCGAGCTTGTGGGCGATGTATTCGCTCTCCAGCAGTTTGATCTGCCCGGCCACTTCTCCGTGCGCGGTGTCCACCACCGCGCCCAGCAGCGCGTCCCTGAGCGCCTCTTCCAGTCCGCCGCCGTTGATGGCGGCGTTCGTCAGTGCCCGGCCGCTGGCGTTGACGAGGTTGAAGGTGAGTTTGTCGCTGAAGGCCTGGCTGCCCTTGAGGGGCCGGATGCTGTCGAGTCCGCCGATTTTTTCGAGCACGCCGGCGGTGAGCATGGCGGCGATGGTCGCCCGCACGGTGTCGCTGCTGGCCAGCGCCTGCAGGGTCTTGCCGAGGTTGCCTTTGTTATTGACCAGCGTGATCGAGGCTTGTGCGGCCAGGCTGCTGAAGGCGGCGTCGGCCATGGCGCTGCCGAGCTGGCCGCTGGCGCCCACCAGGTCGCTGCCCACGCCGTTGGTGACGACAGCCACGGCCACGGCCAGCAGCGCGGCGCCAGCGGGGGTCAGGCCTTCCTGCTTGTAGCTCCATTGGTCGTAGGCGAGCTTGACGGATTGCCAGTCGACGTCACTGCGTTTGGTCAGCTCGCCAAGGTAGGCCATGCCGGGTTGTTCGGCCAGGGCCTGTACTTCGGTCTTGAAGTCGCCGGCGGGTACCTGGGCGAGCACGGGGCCTTTGAAGGTGGGCGCGCCGGGGCCGCCGAAGCTGGGCAGTGTCAGGGTTTCGACGGTGCTGCCACGGCCGGTCTGGCGCTGCCAGACGACGTAGTTGCTCTCGCGCACGTGGCTTTGCGTCACGCGGGTTTTGATGCCTTCGAGGATGACTTTGGCGTCGGCGCGGGCGTTGGCGCCCACGCCGACCTGGATGTTAGCGCCGCTGAGGCTGGTCTGGAAGGCGGTGCCTTGCAGCAGCGTGTCCCAGCCCGAGGCGGTGCTGGCACTGCCAGCGACGAGTTTGCTGGGCAGTTGGGCCGATACTTCGCGGCTGGTGACGGTTTTGTCTCTGCCGTAGGTCACGCCCAGGAAGCTTTTCTTTTTCTGTACGTCCACCTGGCTGTATTGCACTTCGGGCACGGCGTACAGGTTCAGTGCGTTTGCAGCGGTGATCTGGATGTGGCCCTGGGGGGCGTCGAACTGCGTGGCGTAGGCGGCAATGCTGCCGCCGCTTTTGAGTTCGATGTGCTGGCCGCTCAGTTGCACGGGCGAGGCGCTGATGTCCTGGTTGATGTGCGTTTCGGTGATGCGCTTGCGGTTGTACCACTTGCCGCGTTTGTAGCTGAACTGGTGGTAGCTGTAGATTTCTTCCTGGCCGGATTCGAGGCGCAGGTCGCCCTGGGATTGCAGGCGCACGGTGCCGTTGGGCGCCTTGACATGGGAGTCGCTGAGCACGAGGCGCGAGTTGCCGCTGCCGACGGTTTCGATCTGCACGCCCTTGCTGCCCTGGATGACGCTGGGTGTGCCAAACAGGGCCCAGGCGTATTGGTTGCTGCCGGCCTGGCCATACTCGTACAGATCGGACAGGCCCGAGATGTGGATGCCGACGGCTTTTTTCTGCTCGGCAGAGGGGGCGTTGGGGTCTGCGGGCAAGGCTCCTGCGGCCTGGATGTGGACTTGCTCGCTGGCGGTGAGTGCGGCGCCATAGACACCGATGCCTTGCGATGCGGTCAGGCGGATGTTCTTGCCGGTGAGTTGGGCGCCGAAGTTCTTGCTGCCATGGGCGGAGGCGTTGAGGGTGCCGATGTATTTGTCGAACTCGCCTCTTTCCTGCTCCAGGCTGGCGATCTGGTTGCGGTATGGCTGGATTCTTTTTTCGGCAGCGGCCAAGAGGCTTTCAAATTGTTCGCACGCATATGCATCATTCATGTAAAAGCAGAAATGAACCTCCTGCTTTCGAAGCCCGGATACTTCTGCGACCATAGTGGCGTAGGCCGGATCGCTCTTGATCTGGCCGATCTGCTTCTCGATCTCGGCGCGCTCCTTCTGCAACTGTGCCACGCGGTCTTTCGGGACATGGGCGGTGAAGTCACTGCGGATGCCATCGATCAGGATGTTGCCGCCATGGGCGGTGATGTTCAGGTCGCCCTTGCTGGTGAGTTTGCTGCCTTGCAGGCTGACGGCCGCGCCGCCCAGGGTGAGGTGGCGCGGTGCATTGAGCGTGACGGGCAAGGCCGATGGGGCATTGGCCGTGCCCACGGATCGGCCGATGAGCTCAAGGGTGCCGCTTCGCGCGACGATGGTCAGGTCGCGCTTGGCGGAGATTTGCGACTGGGACAAGGCCAGTTCGTCGGCATCGACGGCCAACCCGAGCTTGAGGTTGCCGAAGTTGTAGAGGGTGATGTCGCCCAGACCGGTGACGATGGACAGGTCGGTTGCCGCCTTGAAGCTGGTTCCCGCATTGGCTTTCATGGCACCGCCGGACTCCACGCTGAGCTGTCCGCTGACGGCCTTGGTGGCGGCGCTGCTGGTGGCGGAGGTCTGCAGCAGCGTGTTGTTGAGGGTGAGGGTGCCGCCCTGGTTGTAGACGGACAAGGCGCCAGCCTGGTAGTTGCCGGCAGAGTGGTTTTGCGCGCCTTTGGAAGACAGGCTGAGCAGATCGGTGGCCGCCAGCGTGGCCTTGTTGGCGCTGATGCCTTTTTCGGCGCTGGTGATTGCCATGCTGCCACCGGCCTTCAAGGCGGTGGCGTTGACGTCCACCGCCTGGGCTGCATGCAGGTAGACGTTGCCGCTGGCCGTCAATGCGGGGCTGTCGCCCCAGGGGTTTTTCAACGACAGGCTGCCCTTCTCGGCGGCGAGGGCGAGGTGGCCGCTGGTGGCCTTGATGCCGGCGCTTTGCGTATGCAGATTGCGGCCGGCCTGCAGGCGAATATCGGCTGCCTCGATTGCCGTTCCAACAGTTTGATAAACCGGCCCCTGCTGACCTTTGACAACGTATTCGTTTCTTGCTGGCAGCAGATTGATATCGCGTCCAGCTTGAAGCTGCAAACTTCCTCCAGCAGAAAAAGTCGAAGCTGACAACGTGACATTTTGATCCGTACCAATGCTGCCAATATTGAGATCACTTCGTGCCCGAATCTGACTGGCAATCGCCACTTCTTGCGTTGCTTCGTAGCTGAATGCATCTCCGATGGCAACCGGTCCAAGACCAAGGATATTGATATTTTGACCGCCGGCGACCACCCCATGAGCGCTGACGCCTCCTTGGTAGGCAGAAACCTCCATATTCTTACCGGCATCCAATTGCACACGACTGTGATCATGGTCATAGACGTTGCCTACGACTGTCGGTAGCGCATGTATCGAAACACCGCTCTCGCCATATGCAGTAATTGCCAATGCACCCTGCGCATGCACGCGGCTGCCCTGCAAGGCAACGCCATCGCCGCTGAGCGTCACGTCGCCCTTGGCGTCGATGCTCACCCGCTTGCCATTGGCAGGGGTGGCGCCGCCTGCGCCTTCCAGGCGTAGCGCGCCTGCAGCATGGGCGGTGAAGTGGCCTGCCGCCGTGGCATGGGTGCCGGCGGTCAGGCGCAGATCCTTGCCGGCCTGCAGGAACACGTGGCCACCATCGCTGCGCACGCTGGCAATGCCGGGGCTGTCGATGACGAGGCTGCCGCTGGCAATGGCCGCGGTCTGCCTGGCACCATGGATCTGCCCGCCCTTGATGCCGATGTCGGCGGCCGTTTCCCTGAAGGGGGCACCCGTCTCCAGGTGCACCTGCTGCCCGGTGACGGTGCTGTCAGTGAGACGGATGCCGGAGGCCGACAGGATGCCGGCTGCGGCGGTGGTGCTCAGCACCGTGGCCTTGTCGGCCGTGACCGTGCCTTCACTGCTGAGCTGGAGGTCGCCACGCGCCTCGATGCGGCTGCCGCTGGCGAGTTGGATGTTGCGGCCCGCGCTGATGCTGACGGTGCCGCTGCCGGCCTCGGGCTGGCTGGCCTTGGAGCCGGTGCTGGCGATGCGGGCATTGGCCGCCAGCTTGACGTCGCGTTGCGCGTGCACGATCACGTTCGATGGTACCGCCGTGGCTTGCTGCAGGCCGGTGCCGCTGTGGTTGAAGTCTGCACCGGCACTGGCCAGCAGCAGATGGCCACCCAGCAGTTTGCCGCTGTTGTCGATGTTGCCGCGCACGCTGGCCACGCTGGCTTCCTGTGCCTGCAGCGTGCCGCGATTTTCCAGACGGCCATCGGCGGTAACGACAAGTTGCCCGCTGGCCTTGAGGGTGCCCGCATTGCGCACGCCCACGCCGGCCTCGGTAGCCAGCAGGGTGATGCGACCAGCGTACATGCCGCCCAGCGCGGCGGTATCGATGGCAACCGCCGGCTTGCTGCCGCTGCCACCAATGGCCTGGGTTGCACCGCTGCCATAGTCGATGCGCTGCGTGCCGGTGACCACCGCGAGCTGGCCGCTGCCGGCCTCGACCTTGCCGGCAATGTTGGCTGCGCGGCCCAGTATCTCGGTATAGGGCACACCCTTGACGTCCAGGCCCTTGCCACCGATCTCGATGGCGCCGGCGCGCACGTCAAAGCCCTTGATGTCGCCGTTCTCCAACCGGGCAGTGCCACTGGTCAGCGTGACCCGGCTGGCATTGACGAAGCGCGCACCGTCGGCCTGGATCCCGGCAGGGTTGGCGATGATGACGTCGGCCCGGCCGCCATTGACCGTCACCGTACCGCCCAGGTGGCTGGGCTGGCTGGAATTGACTTCGTTGAGGATGACCCTGGCCTCGCCCCTGGCCAGCCAGGGATTGCTGCCGCGGGAATTGTTGAGAATCGCACCTTCGGTCTGGACGTCGAACTGGCGGTATGTGTTGCGGCTAACGCCGGCCGCGCTGGGTGTCTGGATGTTGATCAAGGGTACGCCATCGGGATTGGCGAGCACGGTGGGGCGCTGGTTGCCGGGCGCGGATGGATCGGCAACGATCTGTGCCTGCGCGGGCTGGCCCAGCCACACCAGGGCAGCCGCCAGCGCACATAGCCTCCCGATGGATACCGGTGGCCTGCCTGACGCCTGGGCTTGAACCTGGGCTTGGCATGCGCTGTCACCGGCGGCTGCGCCGCCATGGCTTCTTGCGCATTCTTGCACCACCATGCGGATGCCGCGCGCGGCGTTGAAGACGACCCGATACAGGCCCTGGTTCATGATGCTTCTCCTCTTTTTCGCTCATCGGCGCCTCATGCTGTTTTGCCGCCCTGCCTTGCGCCCACAGCAACAGGGTCGGGCATCGCTCTCATCGTGGCAATGTCAGGGCACGCGCCGGTAGGCCGGCTCGGCATCGATTCGCAACGGGTAGCCATTGGCGTCGAGCGCGCTATCGTCGCCGACGAACAGCTGATCGTTCTCGACATCGAAAAGCGTCTTCACCTGGTTCTCCGGATCGTTGAGATCAGGTATCGCATCGATTTGCAGCCCGCTGCCGCCGTCGGCGCTGACGTTGAATGCCGTCAGCTTGAAACTGGCCCGAATCACGTTGCTGCGGCCACTGATGGTGTGACGGGCGAATTCCGGCTTATCGAAGACACCGGTGATGACGCCAGCCTTGTTCTGGCATTGCGCATCGGTATAGAAGGTCTGGCGGCTCTCAAGCCTGGCCTGGGCAAAAATAAGCCGGTCTTGCGCAACCACCGTCCAGTACTTTCCGGGGGCCCAGAAGGTGTCGTCCGGCTCGCAACTGAGCTCCTCAATCGCCTGCCAGGTGCCGACGAATTCGGAGAGATCAAGCTCATTGGCGGGTTCACCGCCATCGCCTCCCCCTCCGCAGGCCTGCAGGAGCACCGAAGCTGCGACTGCGATGAAAGCGACGTGCGTGGATTTGAATTTCATGGTTGTTTCCTGATGGTGGAGTGATGGTTGAGAAAAGATGGAAAGTCAGAATTCATGGGCGAGTTGGAAACCGACGCTGATGCGCGCCGTCTCGAAACCCCTGGGCTTGTGCAGCGGCGCCCCAGCAAAGACTTCATAGCTGGCCCCCATGACGCTGCCACGCATGCCCAGCACCGCGCCGGCCAGGCTGGTGCCACCCAGCCACCGGGCGGACGGGCCACCGACCCGGCCCCAGTCCAGACCGAGGTATGCCTGCTGCCCGGAGTGGCCCAACATGGCGCTGAGTTCATTGCGCAGCAGGACTCCCCGGTCGGCCATCAAGGTTTGCTCCCCATCGAAGCCACGCACGGTGTAACGGCCACCGATGGAAAAGCGTTCCTGCGGCGCCAGCGGCGTACGGTTGTACTGCAGACGCAACTGCATGCTGTAGCCCAGCCGCTGCTGTGCCAGTTCAAAGGGCTTGGCCAGTTGCAGCGACGCCGTCAACAGCTTGAAGCGCGATGTTCCTTCACCAAAGGGCTCTTCCGGCGCAGCCTGAGCACCGAACGCGCCAGTGCCCCGGCGGTAGGCGACATTGGCATCCAGAACGCCCTCTCCCAGCCAGGCACGGTGCTGCGCACCGAGTTCCCAACTGCCCGTGGCACGTCGCTGGACTTCCACTTCGGTGTCATCGATGAAGTTGCTCGAACGCCGCCTCTGCCACTTGCCGGTGACACTGAACCTGTGGCGCGCATTGCGCCACAGAACCCGGGATATGCGCAGCTCGGTCTGCCGGCTGTGCCCGCTGTAGCGATAGTCTTGCGTGGCACCGGCAATGCTTTGGTGGTAGTCGTTGTCGGCATGGCTGATCGCTAAGGACCAATAACCCAGCGGCACCTCGTAATGCCAGAGCCTGTTGCGGGATCCTTTCGAACCGCTGTGCCCACCGCCAAGGTCCTGACCCAGGCTGACGTAGAGCCTGTCGTTGAGCGTCCACCAGTTGTCATAGAAGATGGTGAGGCCGCCCTGGTACTTGCCGGTCGCTTTGCTGCCGCCATCATCCAATGTGATCTGCGCACGCAACGGAAAGCCCTGGTGATAAGCCACTGTCAGCGCACTGCTCCCATCCTCACTGGCGGGCTCGATCCGGATTTGCGCTTCGGCCGTTGGCAGGCGGCGCAGATTTTCCAACCCCTGCTCGACATCCCGCAGATTGAGAATGTCCCCACTGCGCATCGGAAAGGCGTTCCACAAAGTGGCTCGCCGTTGCATGGGGCCGGCAGGCTGGATGTGCTGTATTCGACCTGGATGCAAGGTCAGCACGAGTTGGCCTTGCGTCAAATCCTGCGCAGGGGTCTCCACCCGGCTGGTAATGTAGCCTCTGGCAATCAAGGCCTCCTGCAACCGATGCGCGATGATCGTGATGCCCTCGGTGCCAAGGCATCGTCCGGCCACGGGATCGGACGCCCCATCCGCCGTTGCATCAGCCTGGCCAATCAGCCAGCGGAAACTGCGCGCGGAATCTCCATCGAGCCGCACGGACTGGATCCGGAAACAAGGCGTCTCATCAGTGGGCAAATGGCGCTTTGCCAGCGGCGATGTCTCCGGCTGGGCCAACGGTTTTTCCGCATCCAGCTGGTGGCGCTGTTGCCATTCCTGCTGGCGTTGCTCCTGCCGATGGAATTGCTGCGCCGAATCCAGCGGTAACACACTGCCGGCTGTACCCGCCTGGGCCCAGGCGGATGCAAGCAATGGACCTGCCACCACCGCCATCATCCCTCTTTGGACCGTTTGAAACGCAACACGCACACGCCTCGCAGGCGACACACCGACCGCCATCCCACACCCCGCCCTCATGCACATAATTTATGCGGAGCAATGTATCACACAATAAGAATCATTCTCTTAATGTAAAGAAAAAATAAGAAATGTGAATGGACAATGACAGACCAAGTCCGGAATGCATTGACAATCATCTCCAAAGACTAGTACTCAGAAGCACCTTCTTGGATCAAGCTGTTGGTCAAAATCCGGCAAAGTCACCCTGTTGCGCGCGCGCCCGCAGGTGCCGTGCCTGCGCCAGCACATCGCTGATCTGACCCCAGTCGCGCAGGCCGCGCGTCCGGGCACGGTGCAGGCAGATGAGCGCCAATTCTGCGGTGGCCATCGCGTCGGCAACGGCATGATGGCGCTGGCTGTTGTGCAGGCCAAAGCATGCCAGCCAGCGGCCCAGGTCGGCATCGCTGCCGGTCGCCGCTGCATGCTCGGGAAACAGCAGCGGCGCCAGTTGCGCCAGGTCCAGCACCTGCGGCAGCTGCGCGGGCAGCAATCCCAGCCAGTGCCGCGCGGCCTTGTGCAGCATGTGCTGATCGAACCAGGCATGCCAAGCCAGCCATAGCGCATCCTGCCCATATTCCAGCAGATCCAGCAGCGCCAGGCGCGGCTCGCTGCCCTGCGCAAGATCGGCACGGGTGAGGCCATGGAACAGCTGGCCGGTGGCCGGCAGCGCCACCGCCTCCTGCCGCAGCACCCGCTCGAAGCTTTGGCCCAGCTCGACGCCGCAGCGCTCGATGCGCACCGCGCCGGCCGAGATCATCACGTCACGCTGCAGGTCGAGACCGGTGGTCTCCAGGTCGAAGACCACCAGCGGCTGTTCAACCAGCGACCGGGCGTCTGAGCTGCCTGGCCGGACCCAGGCATGCTGGCCCAGCCGTTCCAGACGCTGCCGGATGGCTTGCTGAAGTTCCTGTACAGCTTCAGGCGCTCCAGGCCCAGACGCCTGGCTGGCCTGCGCCGGCTGGGCTGGCTGAACCAACGGCCCCACTGGGCGTCGTCCCGCCCGGTCGTGCAGCCATTGTCTGAGTGCGTTCCACATGTTCACAGCTGGTAGCGCAGGCGCAGCGAATCCTGCAGATGGCGGGCCTGCGCCAGCGCGGCGCGCAGCACACGCTGATCCAGCGCGTTGAGTTCTGCCAGCAGCAGCCGGTTGTCCAGTGCCAGCCCTTGCTGCAACTGGCGCTGGTGATGACGCAGCCGCAATTGCTGCAGGTAGTTGAAGGCTTCGACATAGGCCTCGGCGCGCGCCGGCTCCAGGTGGCCGCGCTCGCCCAGCAGACGCAGGCGCTGCACGGTGGAGGCTGCGGCGATGCCATGCGCCAGCGCCAGCACGCGCGCCGCATCGACGAAGAGGGTGATGGCCTGTTTCTTGAGGTCGATGGCCGCACCCTGCCCACCCCGGCCCAGGGTCTGCCCCAACGCCTGGCCCAGCCAGTCCTTGAGGCCGCCCAGCGGCGGCGCATTCTCCAGCGCCACACCAGCCATCAGGCGCTGGAAGGCCGGTTCGGCGCGCACGGCCTCCACCGCATGCCGCTGCAGTTCGGCAAAGCCGCCATCGTCGCCCCATACCTGGCGCATGTCGAAGAAGATGGTGGCGTGCAGCAGACCCTGCGGCTCACGCCCCTGCACGATGCGGTTGAAGAATGCCCGCCACTGAAAGCCGGCCAGGCACAGCGCCGGGTTGCCGGCCATGATGTTGCCTGGGCACAGACCCAGCCCGCATTGGTCGAGTGCCGCATTGATGGCCTGCGCCAGCGGCAGCAGCTGCGCCTGCCGCTCGCTGGCCTGGGCCTTGTCCTCGGCGAGGAAGACCAGGCCGTTGTCCTGGTCGGTGAGCAGCGTCTGCTCGCCGCGCGCCTCGCTGCCGAACGCGATCCAGCCGATGCCTGCCAGCGCCGCGCCGGACATCCCCTGGGCCCTGGCGACCAGTTCGATCACGCGAGTCGTGGTGTGGTCGTTGAGCTGGGTCACCAGGTGCAGCACCTGCTCGGCACTGGCGCCATGCGCGAGCATGTGGGCCACCAGACGCGGCATGCCCGCGCGCAGCGCCTGCAGGTGTTCGAATGAATCGCTCTGGCGCATGGCGCGCGCCAGATGCACCATGTCGACCTTTTGCAACGCAAACAGGTCGCGCTCGGAAACCACGCCAACGAGCCGCCCGTCCGCGACGATGCAGACATGGCCGAAATGGTGTTGCGTCATCAGCATGGCCGCATCGAACAGTGTGTGTTCGGGCTGCAAATGGAACGGATCGGGCGTCATCGCCTGGCGGATCGGCCCATCCAGGTCGATGGCCGGGTCGGTAACGGCACGGCGCAGATCGCGCAGCGTGAAGATGCCCAGCAGGCGCCCGGCCTCGTCCACCACCGCAGTGCTGCCGACGCGGCGCTCGTTCATGCCGGCCACCGCCTGACGCAGCGAATCGTCCGGCAAGCAGCACAGCGGCTCGCGCGCCATCAGCGAGGCCAGTGGTGCATCGAGCGGATCATCGCTGCCCATGGTCTGCACGGCGCTGGCCTGGATCTGCCGCCCCAGCCGTCCCAGCAGGCCACTGACGCCGCGCAGCGCGAAATCGCGCAACACCTCGGAGCGCTGCAGCAAGCGGCCAAAAGCGGCAGCCGGCAGCAGTAGGCAGAAGCTGTCCTCGGCCGCTACGAAGCGGCTGCGGGTGGGCCGCTCACCCAGCAGTGCACCATAAGGGAAGCCCTCGCCCGGCCACAGCTCGACATGTTGGTCGGGCTCGCCCTCGCCCCCCGGGCGCAGCCCCGTCACATGCCCCTGGCGCAACAGATACCAGTGGCGAACAAGACCATGCTCGGGCGCCAGCACCACACTGCCTGCCGCGAAGAATTCCAGCCGGCAGTGTTCGAGCAGTTCCAGCACATGGCCAGGCTCCATCTGGTCGAATGGCGGATGCTGGCGCAGAAAGTTCGCCAATCCGTGCAGGTTCTGCGCCACTGCCTGGCGCGCGGGCGCTTCTGCCGGGGGTTCCTTCTCCATGTCGGTGTCTCCGTTTCTTTCATGGATGATCGCCGCTACCAGACCATTGTAGGCATGCGCCCTGCCAGCCGGTCGTGCCGACTGCCGCGTTTTTGGGCAATGGACCTGCGCTTCGAGGGCCCTCCATAGCGGATCGACAACTTGTCCACAGCTTTTTCCACCGCGACTGTGGATGACCTGCGCGGCGCCCGATGCGCCAGAGCATGCCCCGGTGCAAATACAAAAAAAAGCGGCCCGCCAGGCGGACCGCTTTGCGCATCGCGGACGGCATCGGGCCCGCAAGGGCCCGATATGCCTCGGAAGCGCCTTAGAACCCGTCCTCAGAACGGGGCGTCGATGTCGACCACATTGACGAGCTTGTGATTGACGAACTCCTTGATGCCCAGGTTGATCAGCTCGCGGCCATAGCCGGAATTGCGCACGCCGCCGAACGGCATGTCGGCCTTGACGCGGGTCGGGTGATTGACGAACACCATGCCGGTGGAGACGCGGTGCGCAAGCTTCTCGGCGCGGGCCACATCCTTGGAGAACACCGAGCCACCCAGGCCGAAGGGCGAATCATTGGCGATGCGCACCGCATCGTCCTCGTCCTTGGCACGCAGGATCATCGAGACCGGACCGAAGAACTCCCAGTAATAGGCCGGGTTGTCCGGCGTCACATTGGTGAGGATGGTCGGCTGCACGAAGGCGCCCCGCGTCGGCACCTTGGGGCCGACTTCGGTGGCAGTGGCGCCGTGGGCAACGGCTTGCTGGATCTTCTCGCGCACCTCATCGGCGGCTTTCTGCGAGGACAGCGGCGCCAGCGTCGTACTGCGGTCGGTCGGATCGCCCGCCTTGAGGGCTGCCACGCCTTCGGTATAGAGGCGCAGGTATTCGTCGTAGACGGCATCCTCGATGATCATGCGCTTGGACGAGACACACACCTGGCCGCCGTTCCAGTGGCGGCCGAACACGCCCCACTGGGCAGTCTTGGGCAGATCGGCATCGGCCAGCACGACAAACGCATCGGCACCGCCAAGCTCCATGGTGGATTTCTTGAGTGCCTTGCCCGCTTCGGCCGCGACAACGGCACCGGCTGCCTCGGAGCCGGTCAGCGCCACGCCACGCACACGCGGATCATTGATGATCAGGTTGATCTGCGCATAGCTCGGGTACAGGTTGATGAAGGCGCCCTTGGGCAGGCCGGCCTCAAGCATCAGCGCCTCGAAGGCGGCTGCGCTTTGCGGCACATTGCCGGCATGCTTGAGCAGCAGCGTGTTGCCCGCCGAGAGCTGCGGCGCCAGGATACGGGCGATCTGGTAGTACGGGAAGTTCCACGGCTCGATGGCCAGCAGCACGCCCAGCGGCTCGTGCACCACCACCGCCTTGCCGTCGGCCGCAGCCACCGGCAGGGTCTCAGGCGCCAGCAGCGCCTCGGCATGCTTGGCGAAGTATTCGAGAATCTGGGCCGAGAGTTCAACCTCCGCCTCGGCCTCGCCGATCAGCTTGCCCATCTCCAGGGTCAGCAGGCTGGCGTAATCGAAGCTCTTGGCGCGCAGCAGCGCCGCAGCCTTGTTCAGCACGGCCGCGCGTTCTGCAAAAGCGGTCTCGCGCCAGGCCAGGTGCGCCTCGTGGGCATCGGCAATGGCCTGCTTGACCTGCTCGTCGGTGGCCTCTGGAAAGCTCTTGACCAATTCTCCGGTATATGGATTGACGGTTGCGTAAGCCATGTTTCAAACATCCTTTGTCTGCTACGGAACAGGATGGCATCGCAAAGGCTGTAGCGGGCCGGGCGATGCCTGCGCGGCCTGGTCATATGGACATGAAGCAGGCCTGCAACTCGTATCCACTGTACTCCTGATGCCATGCCCATGCTGGTACAGCGAGCGCCAGCCACCACAACACAGTGTTGCGGCAAGCGCAACCGTCAGCCTGTCATGAGAATCTGTTAGCGCCTGCCTCATCCAGGCGCAGCAGCGGATTCTGCCGATAGAAACCCACCAGCAAGCTGTACCACGCAGGCTGCCAGAACGCCAGCCGCGCCGGATCGACAAAAAACGCCTCGGAGCTGACGGCAAAGAATTCGGCGGGGTCGGTCGCCGCGTAGGGATCGAGCGGCAGGCGCCCATACCAGGCATCGGCCTGGATGGAATCCGGGTCGATGTGCTCCGGAATGGCCGCCTCGACCGCCTCCACGGCCTCGACAAAGGCCTCGAAAGCCTGCGCCAGCACCTGCTGCCAGTGCGCCGGCTCGATACCGCTGCCGGTCAGGCCCGGCATGCCGTCAGCCAGGCCACTGCGCAGATCCAGCTTGTGCGCGAACTCGTGGATGACGACGTTGACATCGCCCTGGTCCTGCGTCGGCGCTGCGGCCTGCCAGGACAGGATCAGCGGCCCGCCATCCCAGGCTTCGCCATCGGCTTCGTGCGAGCCGTCATGCACCAGACCGTTCTTGTCGACGACCGGATGGCGCACCATGAATGCGCCGGGGTAGACGATGATGCCGACCCAGCCCTCGTACCAGGCGGTATCGAGCCGCAGGATCGGCAGGGCCGCCTGGATGGCGATGGCCAGCGCCATCGCATCACTCACCTGCAGGCCATGGGCACCGCTGAAGCGTTTGCTCGCCAGCAGCCAGGCGGCCTTGCGGCGCAATTCGGCCTCGTCGGCCGCCCCCAGACCGGCCAGGAACGGCATGCTGGCCACCGTCTCGCGCCACAGCGCACCGGGAATCGCCGCCTCCAGGCGCGCCACCGCGCGCCGGGACGCTCCCAGTCCTGCCAGCCATCGGAACATTGGTGCACCTCTCCCTCGAAAAGACCTTGGGCACGTTCCAGAAGAGCCATGCCTGTATCGCGTCAGCCATTGGACATTGCATGCGATGCTGCGGGCTGGACGCAGCCCCCGGATCGTAGCGCAAGGCACGAGCGGCAGCGCAGACCTGACGTCTGGCAAGCGCGGCAAGAAGACGCCGATGCGATTCATGGAAACCACAGACCGGCGCTGTCTGCTTGGCGCGATACCGGCCGCGATGCCCGCTTCCCCATAATGGATATTGAGACTCATTGCTAGAATCGCGCCACCCCAAAAGATGAAGCGCAGGCCCTCAACCGGCCTGCGCTTTTCTTTTCCTCTTTTCCTCCATCTTCCCCTTGTTCGTCTTTCTGGAATTCACGCATGAAGAAACTCTTCAAGACACTGGCCGCCCTGTTGGTGCTGCTGCTCATCGCGGGAGCCGTGTTCCTGTACTGGCCGCTGTACGAGCGCTCGGTACCGCCCGCCGACAATGAGCAGCCCGTTGACGCCGTGCTGATCGGCGGCGGCATCATGAGCGTGACGCTGGCCACCTATCTCCAGGAACTGGAGCCCGATTGGCAGGTGCGATTGTTCGAGCGTCTCGACGATGTGGCGCTCGAAAGCTCCAATGGCTGGAACAACGCCGGCACCGGCCACTCCGGCTTTGCCGAATTGAACTACACGCCGGAGTTGCCGGACGGCAGCATCGAGACGGCCCGCGCGGTCGCCATCGCCGAACAGTTCGAGGTCTCACGCCAGTTCTGGGCCCACCAGGTGCAGCAAGGCCGCCTGCAGGCACCCGGCGATTTCATCAACCCCACGCCGCACATGAGCTTCGTCTGGGGGGACGAGAACATCGAATACCTGCGCAAGCGCCATGCCGCGCTGATCCAGAACCCGCTCTTCCACGGCATGCAGTTCTCGGAAGATCCGGAGCAGATCCGCGCCTGGGCACCGCTGATGATCGAGGGACGCGATGCCGGCCAGAAGATCGCCGCCACCTACATGCCGCTGGGCACGGATGTGAATTTCGGCGTCATCACCCGGCAGCTGACGGCGGCGCTGCAGCGCCACCCGAACTTCCAGATGCAACTGCAGTATGAAGTGCGCGCGCTGCGCCAGAACGATGACCGAACCTGGAACGTCACGGTCCGCGACCTCCGGAGCGGCCAGGAGCGCACCATCAAATCACGCTTCGTGTTCATCGGTGCCGGTGGCGCCTCGCTGAAGCTGCTGCAACTCTCGGGCATACCCGAGGCGCAGAATTACGCGGGCTTCCCGGTCGGCGGCCAGTTCCTGGCCTTCGAGGCGCCGGGCATCACCGGGCGCCATGACGTCAAGGCCTACGGCAAGGCCGAGGCCGGCTCCCCGCCGATGTCCGTGCCCCACCTCGACGCGCGCCGGCTCGACGGCAAGCCGGTCGTGCTGTTCGGCCCGTTTGCACTCTACAGCACCAAATTCCTCAAGGAAGGCTCGTGGTTCGACCTGTTCTCCTCGGTCAACAACCACAACGTGCTGGGCATGCTCACCGTCGGCTCGCACAACCTCGACCTGGTGCGCTACCTGATGCAGCAGGCCATGCTGTCCGACGAAGACCGCCATGCCGAACTGATCAAGTACTTCCCAGCGGCCAAACGTGAGGACTGGCGCCTGGTCACGGCCGGCCAGCGCGTGCAGGTCATCAAGAAGGACCCGCAAAAAGGCACCGTGCTGCAGTTCGGCACCGAGATCGTGACGGACGAGGCCGGCACCATCGCGGCACTGCTGGGTGCATCGCCGGGCGCCTCCACCTCGCCGCCGATCATGCTCAGCGTGTTGAAAAAAGCCTTCCCGCAGCAAATGGCACAAGGCTGGGAAGAACAGCTCAAACGCATCATCCCGTCCTATGGCCGCCAGCTCAATGACAGCCCGGCGCTGACCAATGAGATCCGCAGCCTGACCAGCCAGGCCCTGCAGCTGCCCTACCTGGAGGTGCCGACCGCACCGGTCGACCCGGAGCCCCTGCCCGCCGAGCCGCAACCGGCGCCAACACCGGAGCCAGCACCGGAACCGGAACGCCATCTGAACAGCGAACTGCAGGCTTTGTAAATCGCCGCCACCAGGCGGCCCCAACGCGCCCTGCCCCCAAACAAAGGGCGGATGCGCCACGGCAAGTGGCCCATCCGCCCCTTCTCTTTCTTGTTGATCGCAAGGGCATGCAGCGCCATGGACCTCCAGCCCATGGCGTTGCACCCCAGGCAGGCTCTTACTGCGACAGATCGATGCGATAGACCGCGCGGCCCTGACTGGAGCCATCATCCGCGCTATCGAGCGCAACCTGGCCCAGGCCGGCGTCCTGCGCCACTGCCAGCGCGTCACGCCCCGACTTGAACAACACCTTGCCGGCCGTCTGCACCGGTGTGAAGCGCCAGCTGCGCGCCGCACCATTGGCCGCCCGGGTGATGCCCGGATGCTCCTTGATGTAGTTGATCACCACATCGCGGTTGGCATCCGGCGATGCGAAGATGATGTCGAAGGCCTTGCCCTCGCCGAGGATGTAGCGCGCGCTGCTCTCGGCCCGGTAATTGTTGGTGGCAACAATGAAGGACTGGCTGGCGACAACCGGCAGCCCCTGGTACTGGAGGTTGCGGATGCGACTGCCAGTCGGCTGCGTCACGTCGATCTCGTACTGGATATCCGCCGAGGTGAACATGTCGAAGTTGTAGCCGGCAAAAGCCGATTCGCCCGCTGGGACCTGGCCGGTGCTGACATCCTTGATCAGCCATTGGTCCGCCGTGCTGGCCGGATCGATGCGATTGAAGCGCAGTGCGGCATTCTCCAGCCACAGTTTCAGCTCATCGCCATTGACCTTCACCGCATACACCGTGTTCGGATAGAGATAGAGGTCGGCTGCATTGAAGATGGCCAGCGGTCCGGCTGCCACGTCGGTATAGTCCTGCCCGCTTTGATAACCGGCCTTGAACGGCGCGCTGATCGAGAGCACCGGCACGCCGGCATGTTCGGGCAGGTTCTCGCTGACGTAACGGCTGACGTAGTCCTGCTGCGCCTGGTTGACCAGCTGGATGGCCCCCGGATCGCCCACATCGGCAAACAGCGTGCTCATGCGAAAATCGGTGGTGCCGATCGGCGTTTTCACGTACTCGATGGTGGCCTCGTGCTGGGTCTGCACGGATGCGCTCACCGCCGCATCGGGCTGGACATACTGGTTGGCGCCGCCGGCATCCTGCCCCGTCAGAATGGTGCGCAGTTCCACCTCGGTCCTGGCATCATCGACCCGCCACTGCTGCCCGTCCCACTGGAGCGAATAGGCCATCACGCCCAGCGCCTTGCCCCAGGAACTGGGCATCACCGCCGGCACGCCATGCACGGTTCCGGCGGCATGGTCCACGCCTTCGTAAGCGTACTGCGGATTGCTGCTGCGGTCCGGGAAGCTGTTGTGCTGGTGCCCCATCACCAGCCCGTCGATGCCATCGACCTCCCTGGCGATGTGCCAGCCGGGGTTCTCGCTGCCGGCGTTGTAGCTGCCATCACTCATGCCGCCATGCAGCAGCACGAACACCAGGTCGGCACCTTGGGCACGCACTTCCGGCACATACTGCTGCGCCGCTTCCAGGCCGTCCTGCACCGTGACCTTGCCGTCGAGGTAGCGCTTGTCCCAGTTCATGATGCCGGGCGTGGTCAGGCCAACGAAGCCGATCTTGATCGGCAGCGTGACGCTCTGGCCATCATCCTGCACGGCCGTGATATCGCGCTCGACGATCACGTACGGCGCGATCAGCGGCTTACCGGTCTTGACGCTGGACACATTCGCCAGCGCCATGGGAAAGCCCGCACCGGCGCAACGCTGGCCGGCATCGACACCGTCAACCTCCAGACCGCCACCGAGCACCTGGTTGAGAAAAGGCAGCCCGTAGTTGAACTCGTGGTTGCCCAGCGTGCCCACATCGTATTGCAGCTCGGCCATGGCCTTGTAGATCGACAGCTGCTGCCCGCAAGGCAGCGGCGCCACCAGCGCCTCATAATCAGCCAGCGCCGTGCCCTGGATGGTATCGCCGTTGTCAACCAGCAGCGTGTTGGCAAATTCCTCACGCACGGTACGGATCAGCGTGGCCGTGCGATCGAACCCATAAGAAGGATCCTCGGCCAGCTTGAAATAGTCGTAACCCAGCACGTTGGCGTGCAAGTCGGTGGTCGCCAGCAGCGCGAGCTCGGCGCTGGCGCTGCTGATCTGCGGTGTTTCCGGGGTCTCCGGCTGGCCCGGGACTTCGGTCACGTCGTCATCGTCGCCGCCACAGGCCGCAAGAGCCAGCGCCATGGAAGTGGCCAGCAGGAGTTGCGCAAGGCGCCGCACCGGGTGGCGCTGTTGCATCGGGGGAGCAAACATATCAAGTACCTTCTCTGTATCAATGAATCGATCAAGGGTTCGATGCAGTCGCATCAGGCCCATGGGGCCGAGCCGCATTCTTGCCAGCGCACTTGACGAAACCATGACGTGTTTTTCCCATTCGGATCGCGCTCGCCGGCGGCGCGGCCCGTCCAAGCTCCGCATTCCTCCCCTGTGCAGACGGCCGGAACCACCGACTCCCCCGCTCATGCACACCAAGGCCGCATCCACGTTGCCTGGCATGGTGTTTCCTTTTCTTACATCCCCGTCCATCCAGAGCGCCACGCACGGCATGCGCGGCTGGCATTTCCGGTGATTCCTGGGCAAGATGCCGCCATGAACGGTTTCACCCCCATCTCCGCCCTGGTCGGCGGCACCCTGATAGGTACGGCCTGCGTGCTGCTGCTCTGGCTTAATGGCCGTATTGCCGGAATCAGCGGGATTCTCGGCGGCGCGTTGGCTGGCCCCGAGCGACTGTGGCGCTGGCTGTTCCTGGCCGGTCTCGTGGTCGGTACCGGTGTGTATGTCGGGCTTTCGCACGCCTGGGGTGGCACGCCGCCACCCGCGCCGCGCCAGGCGCTGCCGGTCTGGCTGCTGCCACTGGCAGGCCTGCTGGTGGGCTATGGCTCGGCGCTGGGCCGTGGCTGCACCAGCGGCCACGGCGTCTGCGGGCTGGCGCGCCTGTCGCTCCGCTCGCTGGTGGCCGTACCGGTGTTCCTCTGCTGTGCGATCGCCACCACCTGGCTGGTCCGTCATGTGCTGGGGCTGGCAACATGAGCGCCGACGCAAGCAAAGTGCCCGGCGCCACCGGCGCTGCCATCCGCCGGCAGGCCATCGGGCATCTCTGTGCGGGCTTGCTCTCGGGCCTCGTGTTCGGCCTCGGCCTCGCCATCGCCGGCATGGCCGATCCGCGTAAAGTGCTGGCGTTCCTGGATGTCGCAGGCGCCTGGGATCCCAGCCTGCTGCTGGTACTGGGCGCCGCCGCAACCGTCGCGATGGTCGGGTTCCGCTGGGTGCTGAGCCGCCCCGCGCCGCTATTCGATGATGCCTTTCACCTGCCGCCACGCGGCTGCATCGATGCGCCGCTGCTCACCGGCACAGCCCTGTTCGGCATCGGCTGGGGGCTTGCCGGCTACTGCCCTGGCCCCGCCATCGCCTCATTGGCCTTTGCCAACCCGGAAGCCGCGACTTTCCTGCCGGCACTGCTGGCCGGCCAACTACTGTACCGCTGGCAAGCGGCGCGCTGCTGATGCATCGGCGTCAGCAGCGACTGTTCAGCCCACGGCGCATGGAGCGCATCCCACGCCCCAAAAGCCAATGGGTCAAAGCAGCGAGGACGCGTTCTCCAGCACGTAGTCGCAAGCCTTTTCCTTGACATTGTCCTGGATGCTGCTGAGGTTGAAGCTCTTGCCGTCACCGCCCGACAGAACGCCACCGAGGCCACTGGCGTAGCCGCCGTCCTGCTCGGGCTGGGTGCTGGACAGGCCGGCCTTGCCAAGCAGCCGGTCCTTGATGGCACTGGCGTTGGCCTGCTTCAGATAGTTGTTCTTGACACAGTATTCGAGCACGCCGGCAACATTGCCCGCGGAGCCGCCGGCCAGGCTGGGCAGACCGAGTCCGCCCAGCGCCGAAGCCCCCAATGCGCTGCCGCCGAGCGCGCCAGCCGTGCCGCCGCCCAGCAGCGATGCGGCACCACCGGCCGGCTGCGTGGTGGTCGCGGCACTGCCGCTGCTGCTCTGCCCCGTCAGTCCCTTCAGCGCCTGACTGGCAGCACCATTGCTGCGCTGCGGTGCTGCCGTCGAACTGCTGGTCCCGGAGGACGTACCGGCCAACTCGCTGCCGGCCCGCGCCTTGAGCCGCTCGCTCAGCGATTCGCCGGACGCATGACCGGCCCCAGCAGCCAGCAACACGGCCAGTGCGCTCAAACGGACCAGCCGCGTGGGAATGGAATGAATGCTCATGTCGAACTCCTGAATAAACTTGGGGTGTGTCACGCCGGCCAGACAGCCGGCCTGCCATATGCATGCCGTCCAGTATAGCCAAGCAGTCCCGGTCGGGAGCGCGCGCGGCGGCGCTGCCGGGTGCCCCGCCAGGCCCATGCCCGATAGTCGCACTAATGGCCGAGATGGCCGAGATGGCCGAGACGGCCGCAATGCCATGGCAGCGCACAGCAAAATGCCGGCGCTGGGCCGGCATTTGCGAACGCAGCGCTGCGAACGGCTCTCAGGGCGCCACGCCGCTGCCGCGCATGGCCTTGAAGAACTCGGAACTGGACGGGTCGAGCACCATCAGGTCGCCGCTGAGTCCCAGGCTGTTGCGATAGGCCTCGAGGCTGCGATAGAACTGTGCGAACTGCGGGTCGCGGCCATAAGCCTGCGCATAGACGCGGTTGGAGGCGCTGTCACCCTCGGCGCGGATCTGTTGCGACTCCTTGTAGGCATTGGCCAGTGTCACGGTGCGCTGGCGATCGGCATCGGCGCGAATGCGCTCGCCCTCGGCATGGCCGGTGGCGCGCAGTTCATTGGCCACGCGAGTACGCTCGGCCTTCATGCGGGTGAAGACCGACTCGGTGATGGCCTTGGAGTAGTCGACGCGGGTGATGCGGACATCGGCGATCTCGATGCCCCAGGGCCGCGCACCACCGGTGACGCTGTCCTGCAGCTTCTGCTTGACGTCGGCCATCAGCGACTCGCGCTTCTCCGAGAGCAGCTCGCGCACGGTGCGGCGGTTGACCTCCTCCTGGAAAGCGCTGCGCACCACGCGGCTCAGTTGCGCCGCGCCAGCGGCCTCGGTGCGGCCGACGTTGCGGATATAGGTCGACGGCTCGACGATGCGCCAGCGCACATACCAGTCGATCACCACCCATTGCTTCTCAGCCGTCAGCGAAGGCTCGGTGACCTGGCTTTCCAGCATCAGAAGGCGCTTGTCGAGGTAGCTCACGGTCTGCAGCGGCGCCGGCAGGAACTTGAAATGCAGTCCTGGCTGGTCGACCACGCGCTTGATCTCACTGAGCTGGTAGACCACGCCAAACTTGCGCTGGTCCACCACGAACATCAAGGAACTGACCACTGCCAAGACGATCAGCAGCAGCACGGTCCAAAATCCGGTACGGTTCATGTCTCTTTCCCTCTTGTCCGATTAGCGCCCGTCGCGGCTGGGACGGCGCAAACCGCTGCTGTCGCTGGTGCCCGTGCTGGTGGTGCTGCCTTGCTGGCTTTGCGCGGCCTGGCTGGCCGCGGCGGCATTGCCACCGGCCGGGTTGTTTTGCACCGCTGGTGTGCGGGCGCCGCCCGACTGCTCCAGCAGCTTGTCCAGTGGAAGGTACATCAGGCTGGAACCATTGTTCGAGTCGACCAATACCTTATTGCTGTTGCGATAGACCTCTTCCATGGTCTCCAGGTACAGACGCTCGCGCGTGACGACCGGGGCTTTCTGGTATTCCACGTACACGGCATCGAAACGCTCGGAATCGCCTTCGGCCTGAGCCAGCACCCGATCCTTGTAGGCCAGCGCTTCCTCGCGGATCCGCGAGGCCTCGCCGACGGCGCGCGGGATCACGTTGTTGGCATAGGCCTCGGCCTCGTTCTTGGCCCGCTCGCGCTCCTGGTCGGCGCGCAGCACGTCGTCGAAGGCGTCACGCACCTGCTCGGGCGGGCGCACGCCACTTTGCTGCATGTTGATGGCCACCACCTCGACACCCACCTTGTAGCGGTCGAGGATGACCTGCATCAGCTCACGCACGCGCGGTGCGATCTGGTCGCGCTCGCCAGCGAGCACGTTGTCCATCTTCATCTTGCCGACCACCTCGCGCACCGCCGTCTCGGCCGCCGTGATGACGGCCAGGCGCGGATCCTGCGTCTCGAACAGCCAGGCGCGCGCATCGCTCAGGCGGTACTGCACGGCAAAGCGCACTTCGACGATGTTCTCGTCCTCGGTGAGCATGGCGTAGTGGTTCAGGCCGGTTTCCTGGATGATGCGGTCATTGCCGATGTCCACCGACTGGATCTGCGTGACCAGCACCGACTCGTGGCGCTCGATCGGCGCCGGAAAGCGGTAGTTCAGGCCGGCGCTGACGGTACGGTCGAACTTGCCGAAGCGCGTGACCACCGCCTGGTAGCCTTCCTGCACGATGAAGAAGCCCGAGGCCAGCCACAGCGCCAGCAGAATGCCGGCGACCAGACCGATCAGCCCGCCGCTGAGCGCCGGCGGACGAATGCCACCGGGAAAGCCGCCGCGATTGCCCCCCCCGGGCGGCCGCTGGCCCCGGCCACCGCCCTTGCCGCCGAACATGTTCGAGAGCTTGCGGTTGAGGTCTCCCCAGAGCTCATCCAGATCGGGCGGGTTCTGGCCCTCCTGGGGTCGCTGTTGCGGCGCCGCAGGCCTGCGCTCGGGTTCGGGCGGATTCGCGGGCGGCTGCGGCGGCTTGCCGGCATCGCTGCCCTGATCCTGATCGTTGCCGGAGCCCGGACGTGTGCCGGCATCGCGCCCCCACCCCGGATCATTGAGGTTGAACAAGGCGCGCAGGCCTTGCAGGAAACGCGTCATGGCCCGGCCATGTGTGGAAGCAGTCATTCGCTTTGTCTCGTCTGTCGATGTCGGTGTCGATGGAATGTATTCCCCCAGGAGCCGGGCAGGCGGATGCGGGCCGGGCAGCAGGCCCGATTGTGCCCAACTCACGGCCTAGTCGGATATTTCGGGGCTAATTTGAGGTTCTGCGTCAGGTAATTGTCGGTGCTCGAGCACCCATTGGGCGAGGAACTGGCGCAGGGCGTCAAGCCCTTCGCCGCTTTGCGCGCTGATGAAGACGCGTGGCAGCTGCCGCCCTTGGACTTCCATGTGATCGAGCTGGCGCAGCGGACGTTGCTGGTCATCGAGCTTGTCGATCTTGTTGAACACCAGCACCTGCGGGATCTGCGCGGCGTCGATCTCCTCGAGCACCCGCATGACCTGCCCTATCTGCTCCGGGAAATTCGGATTGGCGGCATCGACCACATGCAGCAGCAGATCGGCATCGACGGCCTCCTGCAGCGTGGCCTGGAAGGCTTCGACCAGCCCGTGCGGCAGATCGCGGATGAAGCCCACCGTATCCGAGAGCGACACCATGGTGCCGGCCTCCTGCAGGTACATCTGCCGCGTCGTCGTATCCAGCGTGGCGAAGAGCTGGTCGGCCGAATAGGCCCGCGCCTTGACCAGCGCATTGAAGAGCGAGGACTTGCCCGCGTTGGTGTAGCCCACCAGCGAGATGTTGAACACCTGGTTGCGCTGGCGCTGGCGGCGCTGCGTGCCGCGCTGCTTCTTCACCTTCACGAGGCGCTCGCGCACACGCTTGATGGCGTCGCCGATCATGCGGCGGTCCAGCTCGATCTGCGTCTCGCCAGGGCCGCCGCGCGCGCCGATGCCGCCGCGCTGGCGCTCCAAGTGGGACCAGCGCCGCACCAGGCGGGTGCTGAGGTATTGCAGCCGCGCCAGTTCCACCTGCAGCTTGCCCTCGTGGCTGCGTGCGCGCTGGGCGAAGATCTCCAGGATCAGGAAAGTGCGGTCGTAAACCGCCACCTTCAGTTCGCGCTCCAGGTTGCGCTGCTGCGCGGGACTGAGCGCCTGATCGAAGATCACTTCGCTGGCGCCATGGCCTTGCACCAGCGCCGCGATCTCCTCGACCTTGCCGCTACCGATGAAGAGCGCCGGGTCCGGCACCTTCCGCTTGACGATGATCCGCTCGACCGGTTGCAGGCCGGCGGTCTCCGCCAGCAGGCCTAACTCCTCGAGTTCATGGTCGAAATGGGCATGGCCGAAATCCACGCCCACCAACAATACCGGAGCGGGTTCAGTCGAGACGGAGTCGGTCGTGTAAGTCAATGCGAAGTCGAGGTGAACGGTAGAGAGGGGTGAGAATGATGCGCGATCGGCAAGACCAATCGCATGTCGTCACGCGGCATGCGGCGCCCGGCTTGCAACAGTGAACTGTGCGGAAGCAATACAGGAGGGCACGACTGCGCCGAGAAGAAGCCGGCCGGCGCGGGGCTCCGGCATGAACGAGGCCTTGCCCCCATGAAAAAGCCGGTATGGCGCCGGCCATCCCGGCCGTCCGCCAACCGGCTGGCACGATATCACTCGGCGGGCTTGTCCCCTTGGGACTCTGCACCCGCAGTGGCAAAGTTGACCGGGCGGGCCGGCACGATGGTGGAAATGGCGTGCTTGTAGACCATTTGCGTGACGGTATTGCGCAGCAGCACCACGTACTGGTCGAAGGACTCGATCTGCCCCTGCAGCTTGATGCCGTTGACGAGATAGATGGAGACGGGGATGTGTTCACGCCGCAGGGCATTGAGAAACGGATCCTGCAGCAGTTGGCCTTTGTTGCTCACGATATAACTCCGTGTTGCGTATTGTTGTTCAGAAGCGCGCAACCTTAACACAGCCGCGCGCCCCCCCGGGAAAACCTTATGCAATGGATGGACGAATTTTCCGTCCCGGGCACTGCGATGCGTGGCAGCCGAACTCCAGGCGGACCGGCCGCGACACCTTCAATCCTTGTGCGAATAGGGATTGTCGGAGGTGCGGAACTCGATGCGCAGCGGTGTGCCATCGAGCTTGAAGGCCTTGCGGAACCACCCTTCGAGAAAGCGCTGGTAGGCGTGGCCGACGTGGTCGAGCGAATTGCCGTGGATCACGATCACCGGCGGGTTCATCCCCCCTTGGTGGGCATAGCGCGGCTTCGGGCGGAACATGCCGCTCTTGCGCGGCGCCTGGTACTGCACGGCCTCCTGCAGCAGGCGCGTGAGCTTGGCCGTCGGCATCTTGCGGGTGGCTGCGTCGTAGGCCGCGCCCATGGCCTTCCAGAGTGGCTCCAGGCCCTGGCGCCGCAGCGCCGAGATGTGCTTGACGGGCGCAAAACGCATGAAGGCCAGCCGCAGTTCCAGCGAGCGCGCCAGCTGCTCGCGCTGGTAGCGGTCGAGCGCATCCCATTTGTTGATGGCCACCACCACCGCGCGGCCCGACTCCAGCGCGTAGCCGGCGATGTGTGCGTCCTGGTCGGTCACGCCCTGCGTGCCGTCGAGCACCAGCACCACCACGTGCGCGCCTTCGATGGCCTGCAGGGTCTTGACCACCGAGAACTTCTCGATCGACTCGAACACCTTGCCCTTGCGGCGCAGCCCTGCGGTATCAATCAACTCGTAGCGCCGGCCATTTTTCTCGAAAGGCACGCGGATCGCATCCCGCGTGGTACCTGGCATATCGAAGGTGACCAGCCGCTCCTCACCCAGCCAGGCGTTGATCAGCGTCGATTTGCCCGCATTGGGGCGCCCTGCCACAGCAATGCGAATCGGCTGGTCCTCGTCTTCCTCGGCATCGGCATCGGGCTCCGGAACGGCGGGCAGCTCAGCTGCGGCCAGTTCCAGCAATTCGCGCACGCCCTGTCCATGAGCGGCCGAGACCGCATACACCTCGCCCAGGCCCAGTTCGTAGAACTCGGCGAGGTGCAGGCTGTCCTTCATGCCTTCGGCCTTGTTGGCGATGATCAGCGTGCGCTTGCCGATCTTGCGCAGGTAGCGGCCGATTTCCTGGTCCTGTGCCGAGAGGCCGGCACGCGCGTCCACCATGAAGAGCACCAGATCGGCCTCGGCAATGGCCTGCAGCGTCTGGCTGGCCATCTTCTCGAAAATCGCGCCCTCGGCGCTGTCCTCGAGGCCCCCGGTATCGACCACGATGAACTGGCGCTTGCCCAGCTTGGCGGTGCCGTAATGGCGGTCACGGGTGAGCCCGGAAAAATCGGCCACGATGGCCTCGCGCGTGCGCGTGAGGCGGTTGAACAGGGTGGACTTGCCCACATTGGGGCGCCCCACCAGGGCGATGACCGGGATCATGGATGCTGCTTTCGATGGGCTGCCGAAATCCCTCAGTCGGGACGGAAGCCGTAGACGGCACCATTATTGGTGACCGCGATCAGGGTGTTGCCCGCATGGAACGGGGCAACGGAGATGCCGGAGCTGTTGGTCTGGAAGCGATTGAGCGGCGAGCCATCACTGGTCTCGAGCAAATGCAGCAGACCGGTGGAATCACCCACCACCACGGCGCGGCCCAGCACCAGGGGCGCGCTCAGCCGGCGGTACTGCAGGCGATCGCTCAGCCAGAGGTTCTTGCCATCGCCGCGCTGCCAGGCCTGCAGGCGGCCATTGGTCTCGACGCTGAAGACCGCATCCGCATTGCCGCCAACGCCCACGGCGCCATTGAGGCGCTGCGTCCAGCGCGTGCCGCCCGAGCGCGCGTCGACGCAGCCGATCGCGGTCTGGAAGGCCTGAGCGCACAGGTTTTCGCCTTCACGCGAGAAGCTGCCAACCAGATCGACCAGCCGCTCGATGTCATTGGTGCCGCGCGGGATGGCCAACGGCGCCTCCCAGCGGATCGAACCGGAGTCGGGATTGAGGCCAACCATGCGCCCGGAGTAGCCGACCACCAGCGTATCGCGCACCGCCGTCATCAGGATCGACTGCTGCAGCGCCAGCGCCTCGTCATTGTTCTCGCGCAACCAGATCTGCGCGCCATTGTCCGCATCCAGGGCCAGCACCGAGCGGTCGGCGGTCAGCACGAAGACCCGGCCGCCAGCCACCAGCGGTGCCGTGTACGAGCGCGCCGGCAGGCGATGGCGCCAGAGTTCCTGGCCATCGCGCAGGGCGATCACCTCGTTCTGGACCGAAACCACGGCATAGGTGCGGCCATCGCCGCCCACGCCGGCGGTGAGCCGCTCGCCGAGGTTGACGCGCCAGAGTTCCTCGCCGGTGATGCCATGCAGGCCGACCACCGTGCCATTGCCGGTGGCCAGCGTCACATCGGCGTCGCGCACCAGCGGCGTCAGGCGGATGTCTCCGAGCGCGCCGATCTGGTGGGTCCAGACCTGGCTGACGGCAAACAAGGCCACATTGGGTTCGAGTGGCTTGGGCTCGGGTGTCTTGTTGCTCGAGAACAGCGAACAGGCCGACAGGCCGACCGCCACGGCACCGGCTGCCAGCAGGCGAACGGCCGCACGGATGGCGCTGCGCCGGGCTGGGGTGAACTTTTCGCTTGGCATGGGCACGATGCAATCCTTCACTGAAAATTCGTTGATGCGATCAGGCCCCGGCGGCGCCGGCCGGCCGTGCCTTGGGCTGCTGTCCCAGGGCATTGAGCTTGCTCTCGACCACTACGCGGTACGGCGACCACGCATCCAGCGCCTCATAGGCCGCGTTGTAGGCCGCAATGGCCTGCTCGGTCTTGCCCTGCTGCTGCAGGACGTCGCCACGGCGGTCCTCCTTGAGTCCCCGGAACTCCGCCGGGAAGGCATAACCGTCGAGGGTGGCGAGCGCCGCATCCCATTGCTGCTGCTCGATCTGCACAGCAGACTGGTGCAGCGCCGCCAGCGCCTTGAAGCCAGGGTCACCGGCATTGGCCCGCACCCATTCGAAGGCCTGCGCCGCCGCCGCCCAGTCCTGCTGATCGGCCAGGTACTTGCCCGCCAGCAACGATGCCTGGCCGGCCTGCACGGTCTTGCCGTAGCTCTTTTGCAGCACGTCCAGGCTTTGCAGCGCAGCGTCGCGCTGGTTCTGCACGGTGGCCAGTTGCACCTGGTCGAACAGCACCGCTGCCGCGCCGGATTGGCGCGCCTTCCAGTACTGATAGCCGTTGAAGCCGGCGAACGCGGCAAACAACAGCACCACCACCGTGCTCAGCAAGGTGCCCCAGCGCTGCCAGAAATGCTTGATCGTGGCCAGTTGTTCCTGCTCTTGTAAATCGTAATGCTGTGCCATAGGTGCCTTCGTCTGCGCCCGCCCCGCCCGGATCATCCCGGTGTGGTACGAAGCGCGCTCTCGTTCGTTGCCTGTGCCTACCGCCGCGGCGCGGTGGTGGGCTGGTGTTGGTGCTACTGCCGTTGTGGTGCGCGGCGGGCCTGCCGCCCCCGCGCACCGGCGCTGCGGCCCGGGGCCGGCACCGTGCGGTCAAGCCTGCGATTGTAGCCGTGCGGCCAGGCCCTCCGGATCGGCCAGCGCATGCGTGCTCTGGGCGCCGGCGCCATCGCGCAGCGACTTGATGGCGACCTCACCGCGCGCCAGCTCCTCCGCACCGAAGATCAGCGCATGCGCGGCACCACAGCCATCGGCGCGCTTGAACTGCGACTTGAAGCTGCCCATGCCCTGGCTGGAGTCGGCACTGGTGTGCATCTGCACCTGCACGCCCAGGCGGCGCAGTTGTGCCAGCGTCGCCATGACCTGCGGCAGGCTGGCCGCATCGGGCACGATGGCATAAGCGTGCGGCACCTGCTCGGGCGTGGCAATGGCCTGCTCCTTGAGCAGTTCCAGCACACGCTCGACCCCGATGGCCCAGCCCACTGCCGGTGCCGGCTTGCCGCCGATCTGCTCGATCAGGTAGTCGTAGCGGCCGCCGCCGCAGATGGTGCCCTGCGAGCCCAGCGACTCGGTGACGAATTCGAACACCGTCAGGTTGTAGTAATCGAGGCCACGCACCAGGCGCGGGTTGATGGTCCAGCTCACGCCATTGGCGCGCAAAATGGCCTGCACCTGTTCAAAATGCCGCAGCGACGCCTCGCCCAGATAGTCCATCAGCCGGGGCGCGGCCTCGACCAGTGCCTGCATCTGCGGATTCTTGGTGTCGAGAATGCGCAGCGGATTGCTGTAGAGGCGCCGGCGCGCGTCCTCGTCGAGCTGGTCCTGGTGCTGCTCGAAGTAGGTGATCAGCGCCGCACGATGCTGCTGGCGCTCGGCCGGCTGGCCCAGGCTGTTGAGCTGCAGGCTGACGTCGCGGATGCCCAGCACGCGCCAGAGCTCATGCGCCATCAGGATCAGTTCGGCATCGACCTCCGGGCCGGCAAAGCCCAGCGCCTCGGCGCCGATCTGGTGGAACTGGCGGTAGCGGCCGCGCTGCGGGCGTTCGCGCCGGAACATCGGCGCCATGTAGTAGAGACGCTTGCCGCCGTCATACAGCATCGAGTGCTCGGAGACGGCGCGCACCACGCCCGCGGTGTTCTCGGGACGCAGGCTGAGGTGGTCGTTGTCGCCGTACTTGTCGGAGCGGTCCTGGAAGGAATACATCTCCTTCTCGACGATGTCGGTCACCTCGCCCAGGCCGCGCACGAAAAGGCCGGTGTGCTCCAGCACCGGCGTGCGGATGTTGCGGTAGGCAAAGGCGTGCATCAGCTCTCGGACCTGATGTTCCAGCCACTCCCAGCGCGCCGACTCCGGCGGCAGGATGTCGTTCATGCCGCGGACGGCGTGAATGGGCTTGAAGCTGTTGCCCGGGTTGCAGGTCTGACTGCTGCCTTTGTTGCCGGCGGCACTGGCGGCCGGCCGATTTTCGGTATCGCTCACGGACGTTTTTTCTCTCGCAAGTTTGTCTTCGGAAGGGAGGGTCGGTAAGGGGATGTCAGGATGCGCCATGGACGCTGCCCGCGGCGTGGTGTGGCGCGGCGCTCAGCCGGACTTGGCCGTGCCGTAGCGGCGCTCGACATAGTCGCTGACGATGCGGTGGAATTGCTGCGCGATATCGTCGCCCTTGAGCATCATGACTTTCTCGCCGTCGATGAAGACCGGCGCCGAGGGCGACTCGCCATTGCCCGGCAGGCTGATGCCGATGTCGGCATGCTTGCTCTCGCCGGGGCCGTTGACGATGCAGCCCATCACCGCGACCTTCATCGCCTCGACGCCCGGATAGCGGGCCCGCCAGACCGGCATCTGCGCGCGCAGGAAGTCGTCGATCTGCTTGGCCAGTTCCTGGAACAGCGTGCTGGTGGTGCGCCCGCAGCCAGGGCAGGCCGTCACACTGGGCACGAAGACGCGCAGGCCCAGCGCCTGCAGGATCTCGGAGGCCACCACCACCTCCTGCGTGCGCGCCTCGCCCGGCTGAGGCGTGAGCGAAACGCGGATGGTGTCGCCAATGCCTTCTTGCAGCAGGATGGACAGCGCCGCTGCCGAGGCCACCGTGCCCTTGGCACCCATGCCGGCCTCGGTCAGGCCCAGATGCAACGGGTAGTCGCAGCGCCGCGCCAGCTCGCGATAGACGGCAATCAGGTCCTGGACCGCACTGACCTTGCACGAGAGGATGATCTGGTGGCCCGGCATGCCCAGCTTCTCGGCCTTCTGCGCCGAGCCGATGGCCGAGGCGATCAGCGCCTCGTACATCACCTGGCGCGAATCCCAGGGACGCACGCGCTGCAGGTTGGCATCCATCAATGCGGCCAGCAGTTCCTGATCCAGGCTGCCCCAGTTGACGCCGATGCGCACCGGCTTGTTCCAGCGCAGCGCAGCATCGATCATCTGGCCGAACTGCACGTCGTGCCGCGCCCCCTTGCCGACGTTGCCGGGATTGATGCGGTACTTGGAGAGCGCCTCGGCACAGCCAGGCACCTCGGTCAGCAGCTTGTGGCCGTTGAAATGGAAGTCGCCCACCAGCGGCACATCGACGCCCATGCGGTCGAGCTGCTCGCGGATATGCGGCACTGCCTCGGCGGCCTTGACAGTGTTGACAGTCAGTCGCACCAGCTCGGAGCCGGCCTGCGCCAATTCGCGGATCTGGATGGCCGTCTCGATCGGCGCCTCTGTGTCGGTGTTCGTCATCGACTGGATCCGCACCGGCGCACCGCCGCCGATGGTGACGACACGGTCGCCCCACTGTACCAACGCCTGCCGGGAGGTATGGGCCCTGGGTTCACTCAGGGCAATGGGTTGCGGCTCGCCGGCCAGAGCTTCGGCCTCAGCCAGCGGCGATGCGCTGCTCATCAGGGCGTCACCTCGAAACGCGCCACATTGCCGCGTGCGAATGGCTGCAGGTCGAAAGGTTCGCCCTTGACCCGGACCTCGACGGCATCGACGCGGCCGATCTCCACGCGCAGCGGCGGCGGATTGCTCACCGTGAGCTCACGTCCCTTGGGCAAGGTGCTCTGGTGCACCAGCGCATTGGCGCCATCGCGAATCTGCACCCAGACCGGTTCACGGGCAATGATGTGAACAGTATCGGCCGGCGGCGCAGCCGGCGCCGGGGTGGAGGCCACATCGGGGGGCACTGTGCCAACGGCGGCATCGGCCGGGGTCTCGGCACCAGCCGTCTCGGCGTCCTCCGGCTCCAGCGGAGCCTGGGCCGGCGTGGGCTCGGCGCCCTGGCCATCGCCACCATCCTGACCGCTCAACGCGGCCGGCACGATCAGCCGGCTCGACAGACCGTCGCTGCCGCCCGAACCTTGGCCTTGACTGCCGGCCGCACTGCCTTGCACCACTTCTTCGGGCTGCGCCCCGCCTTGCAGACTGCTGACATAGCCGGACAGGCGCGGCCAGAAATACATCGCCGCAGCCGCCAGCAGCAGCAGCAGCACGAGCAGCACCACCAGCCGAGGCAGTCCCCTGGACTCCATCGACGGCGAATGCTCAGCCGCCGCCGTGGCCTTGAAGGCATGATTCAGCCCCTCGGCATCCCGCGTCAGGCGCGGCACACCAACGTCCGGGAACAGCGCCAGCACCGGCTTGGCATCGTAGCCCAGCAAGCGGCAAATGCTTTGCGCCAGCGCCCGGGTGAACACCATGTCAGGCAGCTGGCTGTAATCATCGCGCTCAAGGGCCTCGAGCTTTTCGGGCCGCACCTTGAGCACCGCGGCGAGTTCCTGCAGGCCCACGCCATGGTCGGTACGGTAGCGCCGCAGCAAGCCGCCCGGCGTATTGAGGGTTTCCAGCGATGGTTTCGCCAGATTGGCCGCCTCGGCTCCACCGCCGGCGGCATTGTCCTCTTTGTCACTCATAGAAGGCACCACGCTCATACAGAGAATATTCCTTGGACTGCGGGAACTTGTGTCCCAGCACACTGCCCAGCTCCCGCACGCCAAGCTGGTTGCCCAGCGCGTTCTCGGCCTTGATGCCCAGCCACAGCGTCTCGGCATTGGCCAGTTCACTGGCATTGAGGCGGCGCAGGTACACCTGCGCATCGGCCACCCGGCCGGCATGGTAGAGCAGGTAAGCCAGGTTGTAGGCGACGATCGGGTTGCCGGGCTCGGTCCGGTAGGCCCGTTCGAGCGCCGCGATGGCCTCGGGATTGCGTCCGGCAGCCTGCAGGCAAAGACCCTTGGCCATCAGCGTGCGTGCTGAATTGGCATAGCCGGGGGTCGCCAGCACCCGCTCGAAGTACTGGTTGCCGGCTTCGTACTTGTTCTGCTGGCACTGGAGCCAGCCATAGTTGTGCAGCACATCCGGATCGTTCGGACGGGTCCGCAGCACGCGGGCATAGTCGGCCTCGGCACTGGCGAAATCGCTGCGCTGAGCAAACACCATGCCGCGCACCATGTAAGCATCGACTAAGCCCGGATCAAGCGCAAGGGCGTTATTGACCTCTTCCATAGCCACATCCAGGCGACCAATGCCCAGGTAATTGCCGGCCAGCTCGAGGCGGGTCATCGCCGCCTTGCGCACATCGGCACTGACGGGCGAGGACGGCGAGCTGCTCACGCCGGCGGGCAGCTGCGAGGTGCTGGTGCTGTAGGAGGTCTGGCAGCCGGCCAGCGCCATCAGGCCAGCCAGGGCCAACGCGGCCGGCACCAGTCGCTGCAGGACCGACAGGCCCGACACGGCGTCGGGCCACTGCCACCAACGATATTGCTTCATGCTTTCAACTCCAGGCTCTGGGGCAAGGGTTCGGCCGCCGCTGGAGCGGAGGCCGGTGCGATGCGGCTCTTTTGCATGCGGATCACCGCCCGGGTACGGTCCTGCACCTCGCCGGCGAGTTGCCCGCAGGCCGCGTCGATGTCATCGCCGCGGGTCTTGCGCACCGTCGTCACCAGGCCGGCATCGGTCAGCAGGCGGGCAAAGGCCTGGACATCGTCGGCGTTCGAGCAATGCAGACCGGACTGGGGAAACGGATTGAACGGGATCAGATTGAGCTTGCACCAGGCGGTTCCCTGCCCGTGGCCGCTGAGCAGTTCGATCAGCGCCCGGGCGTGCTCGGGCTGGTCATTGACGCCGGCGAGCATGCAGTATTCGAAGGTGATGAAGTCGCGCGGCGCGTGTTCCAGATAACGGTGGCAGGCGGCGATCAGTTCCTCCAGCGGGTATTTCCGATTGAGCGGCACCAGCTGGTCGCGCAGCGGATCGAGCGGCGCATGCAGCGACACCGCCAGCGCCACCGGACACTGCTGCGCGAGCTTGTCCATGAACGGCACGATGCCCGAGGTCGAGACCGTCACGCGACGGCGCGAGAGGCCATAGCCATGGTCATCGAGCATGGTGCGCAGCGCCGGCACCAGCGCCGAGAAGTTCTGCAGCGGCTCGCCCATGCCCATCATCACCACGTTGCTGATGATGCGCTCGTCCCGCCCGAAACGCCTGCGCAGCTCATGCTCGGCATACCAGAGCTGGCCGAGGATCTCGGCACTGGTGAGATTGCGGCTGAAGCCCTGGTGCCCGGTCGAGCAGAAACGGCAGCCGATGGCACAGCCGGCCTGCGAGGACACGCACAACGTAGCGCGATCCTTCTCGGGGATGAAGACGGCCTCGACGGCATTGCCGCCGCCGACGTCGAACAACCACTTGATGGTGCCATCGCGTGAAACCTGCTCAGCAAGCACCGGCAGCGCCTCGACCAGCGCGCGTTCCTTGAGTTTGCCGCGCAGCGACTTGGCCAGGTCCGACATCGCATCGAAATCGGCCACGCCGCGCTGGTGCACCCAGCGAAACAGCTGCGTGGCTCGAAAACGCTTCTCGCCAAGCTGCGCACAGAACGCCACCAGGGCCTCATGGTCGAGGCCCAGCAGATTGGTCTTCTCAGTGTGTGGCAGGGACATGGTGGGGCGCTTGGGTCGGCGGTCTCGGCACGCGCCGCGCCGCAGTTGGCCAATGATGGTTGACAGTCAACGCCACGGCCGGCACCGGCAACCGGCTCCGCCAGGCGGGCAGGCGCTGAAAAAAGAAAAGGCAACCTGCGGCATTCTAACGCCACAGAATTGCCCACGGACCGTCATGGTCACCGACCGCAGGGCCGCCAAGCAGGCCGCCCCGAGGCAGGTCGCCACGCTCAGCGCGAGTAGATGTTCAGGCCCGGGAAGAAGAAGGCCACTTCCACCTGCGCGGTTTCGGGGGCGTCAGAGCCGTGCACGGCGTTGGCATCGATGCTGTCGGCGAAGTCGGCGCGGATGGTGCCTGGCTCGGCCTTCTTCGGGTCGGTGGCGCCCATCAGGTCGCGGTTCTTCTGGATGGCGTTCTCGCCTTCGAGCGCTTGCACGAAGACCGGGCCGGAGATCATGAAGTCCACCAGGTCCTTGAAGAAGGGACGCTCCTTGTGCACGGCATAGAACTGCTCGGCCTCCTGGCGCGAGAGTTGCACCAGACGGGCGGCAACAACCTTCAGGCCGGCGGATTCGAAACGGGTGATGATCTGGCCGATGACGTTCTTGGCGACGGCATCGGGCTTGATGATGGAGAGGGTGCGTTCAATGGCCATAACGGTATCCAAAGTGGATCGATGAAAGGAAAAGCCTGCCATTCTAGCGTCTATCGGTGACAGACCGCCAGTGGTCAGGCGCAAATTGGAAGGATGCGGGTTTCAGCCGCCCGGTATCGGGTCAACCCCAGGACAAGGCCCGCAAGAGCGATGCATGAGAACCCCGGCGGTCAGCGCCTGCCGCCCCGCCCCGGCTGACCACCGGATCCGCGCCCCGGGCCGGCATTGCGCCCCCTGCCTGCGTTGCCTGCGCCCTTGCGCTTGCGCGTGAAGCCATCCTGGCCGATGTAGCCCATCGAGGTCTGCAGCGGATCGGGCTGGCTGCCCCGCGGCTTGCCAGCGCGTCCGGCCGCCGCGGGGGCCGAAGGCGCAGGCCCGCCCTTGCGCGGCGGCGTCGCCGCACCACGCGTGCCCGCTGCGGGTGCGGCGCCGCCACGCGCCGGCCGTTGGCCGGGCCGGGTGGCGACGGGCGGCGGCGGCATCTCCGCCTCGCCCATCAGCCGCGCCACGTCGCGCTCGGACAGGTCCAGCCACATGCCGCGGCGCAGCCCGCGCATCAGCACCACGCTGCCGTAGCGAATGCGGATCAGGCGGCTGACGGCATGGCCGACGACCTCCATCATGCGCCGCACCTCGCGGTTGCGCCCTTCCGAAATGGTGACGCGATACCACTGGTTGACGCCCTCGCCACCGCCGTCCTGGATGCTGCTGAAGGCGGCCTCGCCGTCCTCGAGCATCACACCGTCGAGCAGCCGCGCCTTCTCCTCTTCGGAGAGTGCGCCGAGCACCCGCACCGCGTACTCGCGCTCCAGCCCGTAGCGCGGATGCATCAACCGGTTGGCCAGATCCCCCGAATTGGTCAGCAGCAGCAGGCCCTCGGTGTTGATGTCAAGCCGACCGACCGCCTGCCACTTGCCCTGCTGCAGGTATGGCAGCTTGCGAAACACCGTCGGGCGATTCTGCGGGTCGTCGCGCGTGACCATCTCGCCGGCCACCTTGTGGTAGGCCAGCACGCGCACGGGCGGTGGCGCGATGCGCACGCGCACGGGTTTGCCGTTGATCTTGATCTGGTCGCCATATTGCACGCGCTGGCCCACATGGGCTGGCGCATCGTTGACGGAGACCTTGCCCTGCTGGATCAGTGCCTCCATCTCCAGGCGCGATCCGATGCCCGCCTGCGCCAGCAGCTTGTGCAGCTTGGGTTGTTCGGCATCGGGCTGCAGAACCCGCTTGTGGGGCTCGCGTGGCTCGACCTGCGCCGCGGGCTCGGCATCGACGTCCAACGCACCGGCCACCACCTCCTCGAAGTCATAGCCCTCGCTGGACTCGATAGCCGCGTCGTCTGTCGATGGCTTGCCCGGGCGGCCTGGTCGCGAGCCTGCCGCACGGCCACTCGGCCGTCCCTCTGGCGGCACATCATCGCCGCCGCGCTGGCCACCCGCCTTGCCGGGCTGGCGACCCGCCAGCCGATTGCGCAGCGCGGCCGGGCCACGGCGCAGGCGTGGGCCAGCCTTTGGCTCGGGCGCCTGAGACTCGGTGGACGGCACATCGGCAGCGCTGCCGGGAGCGGAAGCGGCGGGTTTGTTTTCTTCTTGCATAAGGGGTGCTCGGGACTTTCAAAATGGGGCGACAGGACCTTGGCGCACAGGCCAGGACCATGCATGGTCAGCAAGATGGCACAGGGTTCACGGCGTGGGTTCGGATGCAGATGCGGGCTCGTTGCCAGACGCGGCGGCACCGGATGAGGCGGCCGCCATATCGCCTTCTTCCGCGGCGGGCAACAGCGCGGCTTCCAGCGAAGCGATTTGCCGAAGTGCGGCCTCACCGACAGCCTCGATCACCGGCAGGTCCTCCAGCGAAGCCAGCCCCAGATCATCGAGGAACTGCTGCGTGGTGGCAAACAGCGCCGGGCGGCCCACCGATTCACGGTGACCGATCACCTCGATCCAGCCGCGCTCCTCGAGTTGCTTGACGATCAGGCTGTTGACAGCCACGCCGCGCACTTCCTCGATATCGCCGCGGGTGACAGGCTGCTTGTAGGCAATCACCGCCAGGATCTCCATCGCCGCGCGGGAGTAGCGTGGCGTGGCCTCGGGTTCGAGCCGGCTCAGGTAAGGCAGCACCCCGGGGCGGCTCTGGAAACGCCAGCCCGAGGCCACCTGCACCAGTTCCAGGCCGCGCCGGCTCCAGTCACCCCGCAGGTCCTCAAGCCACAGAGCCAGCTGCTCCGGCGCAATCTCCGCCTCGAACAAGGCCTGCATGTCGCGCAACGCCAGCGGCGCCTTGGCACACAGCAAGGCCGTCTCCAGCACGGTGATGGGATCAATGGTCTCGGGCGCGTTCATGGGTTTGGAGAGGAGGCCGGCATCGGCAGGCGGGCCAAAGGGCAAACAGGAGCGGGTGCACGGACAAGATGGCATGGGGCCGTGCCGGCCAGCGACCCCAGGTCACTGGAAAAGGGCAACCACCACATGGGCACGATGCATCGGCTGACACTGGGCGAGAGTCACGGCATGGCCGCATATACACTGCACTGCGCATGCACCAAGGGCACGGCGGAAGCGACTGGCGCGATTCTAGCGCCGAAGCGCACCCGCCCCGCATTTTCAGTCAACATCCCTGCCGCCATATGGTCATGCGCTGCAGCAGCGGCCTATTCTCACCCCCAACCGGCCAACCCCATCAGGCCGGCAGCGCCTCGATCGGCAGGCTCAACGCGGTCAGCAAGGCCTGCAGATCGGCCGGCAGCGCCGTCTGCAGCGCCAGCGCCTGCCCGGTGTGCGGATGCACGAAGCCCAGCCGCCAGGCGTGCAAGGCCTGGCGTTGCAGCGCCTGGTGGCCCACGCCACCATACAGCGCATCCCCCACCAGCGGCAGGCCCAGGTGCCGCATGTGCACGCGAATCTGGTGCGTGCGGCCGGTGTGCAGACGGCAATGCACCAGCGCGTAATCGCCACTGCGTGCCAGCAGCGCCACGTCGGTCTGCGCGGGCTTGCCGGCGTGGCGCTCCAGATCGACCACCGCCATGCGCTGGCGGTGCGCCGGATCGCGCCCGATCGGCGCATCGACGCGCACACTCTGCCCCGGCGCCTGCCAGGGCCAGACGGTGCGTGCACCGCCATGCACCACCGCCAGATACTGGCGGCTGACCTCTCGGCTGGCGATACGCTCGACCAGCGCGGCCACCATCGGCATGCTCTTGGCGACCACCATCAGCCCGCTGGTGTCCTTGTCGAGCCGGTGCACGATGCCCGCGCGCGGCAGGCGGCCAAACACTGGATGGTAAGCCAGCAGGCCGTTGAGCAGAGTACCGCTCCAGTTGCCCGCGGCCGGATGCACCACCAGGCCGGCGGGCTTGTCGAGCACCAGCAGGTGCGCATCCTCGTAGCGGATATCAAGCCGCATCGCCTCGGGCTGGAAAGCCTGGCTCTGCGGTGTCGGCCGCAGGCTCAGTGCCAGATGCTGGCCCACCGACACCTTGGTCGCAGGCTTGCGCACACTGCGGCCATCGAGCCAGACCTGGCCGTCGCGCAGCAGCTGCTGCAGGTAATTGCGCGAGAACTCGGGCGCCAGCCGCTGCAGCGCCTTGTCCAGCCGCACGTCATGCAAGTCGGCGACGACCTGCATCTCGCGACGCTCGATGGCGCCCTCCCCGGCTTCGCGCGCCTCGACTTCGAGAAAGACCAGCTGCTCTGCTGGCAGGCCGACATCGGCCGATTGGTTGGCCGCCGTCCAGTCGAGCCAGTGCAAACCCTCGGCATCGATGGCCTGCACAGTGCGCAAAGCCCCTTGCAGGCCCTGCAGACGCGCCGCATCCGGCCCTCCGCCGCCGGCCAGGCGGGCATTGGCGGTGGATGCTACCCGCACCCACTCCCCGAGCGCACCGGCCGGGTCCTCGGCGCCGTCGGCCGGTTCGAATGCATTCACGCGACAGGCACTCCCATTGAAAAATCAGCGATCAGAGAATCTGTGGTTGAAAGAGGCGAAAGATTCAATGGGCATGCCGCCTGCCAGAAATGGCAGAAGGGATCCGGCCGAGTCGGCCGGATCCCTTCTGCCCTGCAGGTGCCCGGAAAATACCCGAGATCAGCGCTTGGGCAGGTAGCCAGCCGGGTTGACCGGTTTGCCCTGGCGGCGCACCTCGAAATGCAGCTTGACGCGATCGGCATCGGTGTTGCCCATCTCGGCGATCTTCTGGCCGCGCGAGACCTTCTGATCCTCCTTGACCAGCAGCGCGCGGTTGTGCGCATAGGCGGTCAGGTACTGGTCATTGTGCTTGAGAATGATCAGGTTGCCATAGCCGCGCAGGCCGGCACCGGCATAGACCACGTGGCCGTCGGCGGCGGCAAACACCGGATCGCCGGCATTGCCGCCGATGTCGTAGCCCTTGTTGGTGGCTTCATTGAAACCGGCCAACAGCGGACCATTGGCCGGCCAGACGAACTGCAGGCCGGAGCTGTTGGCAGCCGGCGTGGACGCCGTCACGGTCGGGATCGGGGCGTTGGCCGCAGGCGCCGCTGCCGGCGTGCTGCCACCGATCGGCTTGACCTCCACGCCAGCGGCAGGCTGGGCCTGCGCCGCCGGTGCCGCGGAGGCCACCGGCGTGGCTCCCGGCGGCGCGATGCGCAGCACCTGGCCGACCTCGATCACGTCGGCATTGGCCAACTGGTTCCAGGAAGCAATGTCGCGCCAGCTCTGCCCCGTCTCCAGGCCGATGCGGATCAGCGTGTCGCCGGGCTTGACGGTGTAGTAGCCGGCCGGCGCGGGCGAACCGCTGGCGGCATCGACCGGACGGCTCAGGTCCTCCACCGGAGCGCGGTTCAGGCCCACACTGCTGCAGCCCGCCGCCAGCAGGCAGGCGGCAACCACACTGCCCACACCAAACCATTGTCTATTGAACAACATAGTTGAAATCCTTTTAATCAACGCCTGATTTTAATGGAACAAAATGCACCGACTCCAGCGCGAAGCGCTTGATGCCGGTGCGCGTCTTGTCCACCACCACCAGCACCTGTCCGCCCTTGTCGGCATGCGTGGGCGCGATGATACGTCCGCCCACGGCCAACTGGTCGATCCAGGTCTGTGGAATGTCCTCGCCACCGGCCGCCGAAATGATGGCCGCATAGGGAGCGCCACGCGCATAGCCCTGCATGCCGTCGCCGAACAGCAGGTGCAAATTGGCCACCCGCAAGGGACGCAGGTTGTCGCGCGCGCGCTCGTGCAGGCCCTTGACCCGCTCGATCGAATACACCTCGGCGGCAATGCGGCTGAGCAGCGCCGCCTGGTAGCCGCAACCGGTGCCGATCTCCAGCACCCTTCCGGCGATGCCACCACCGGCAGCCGTGCCGGCCTCCAGCAACAGCGACAGCATGCGCGCGACCACCATTGGCTTGGAGATGGTCTGGCCAAAACCGATCGGCAGGCTGTTGTCCTCGTAGGCCTTGGCGATCAGCGCCGAATCGATGAAGGCATGGCGGGGCACCGCACGCATGGCCTCCAGCACCGGGGTGCGCAGATTGCCTGCCGCCGCGAGCCGGCTCACCATGCGGGTGCGGGCGCCTTCCTGGCTCGAAACGCTGAAAGCCGCCGCCGTCAGTGTGGCGGGCGAGAGTTGCGCAGCCGCTGGCCGGCGCAGTGCCGCACCTGCACCACCAGCAGCCAGGCTGGCGGCCGCAGCCACCGGCGCGGCGCCGCGGCGCTCCGGCACAGCCTGCGCCCGCAGGGTTGCGGCAGGCAATACCTGAGCCGGAAAACGCGGCTTCCGCTCCGTCACGGCCGCTCCTGCGCGTCGTGCAAGCCGACCGGCCGCCCGGGCGATCCGGCCGGCCGAAAACGCTTGCGCCATTCGTCCAGACGGCCGAAGTCGGTCATGTCGACCTGCAGTGGCGTCACCGCGATGTGACCGGCCTCGGTGGCATGGAAATCGGTGCCATCGGCGGCGTCCTCTGCAGCGCCGGAGGCCCCGATCCAGTACATGGTCTCGCCCCGTGGGTTCTGTTGGCTGATCACCCGTTCGGCGGCATGGCGGCGGCCCAGGCGACACCATTGCAACGGCTTGAGCTGGGCAAAGGGCCGGTTGGGGATGTTGACGTTGAGCAGCCAGGGCCGCTGGCCGATCATGTCCTGCTCGGCCAGCTGGTACACCAGCACCGCGGCGGCGCGGGCCGCCGATTCCAGATGAGCCCAGTCCTTCTCGACCAGCGAGAAGGCGATCGACGGGATGCCGAACAGATAACCCTCCATGGCCGCGCCCACCGTTCCCGAATAAAGCGTGTCATCGCCCATGTTGGCGCCGTTATTGATGCCGGAGACGACCAGGTCGGGGCGGTAGTCGAGCAGCCCCGTCAGCGCGATGTGCACGCAATCGGCCGGCGTGCCATCGACATAGCGGAAGCCGTTGTAGCCTTCGCGCACATAAAGCGGCGAATGCAGCGTCAAAGCATTCGACTTGGCACTGTTGTTGTGCTCGGGCGCCACCACCTCGACCTCGGCGATTTCCCGCAGCGCCTCGTGCAGCGCCACGATGCCTGGCGCCAGATAGCCATCGTCGTTGGAAATCAGGATCTTCAGCATGGCAGGCCGCGCTCGCTCACCAGGCGCCACCGGGCACCTGGGACAGTCAGAGACATGGGCTGCACCATGCGCGTCATGCCGGCAGCCACGATGGGACTCATCGGGCGGGCCTCATTTGACACGCCGCAATGCCGGCCGCTTGCCGCCAGCAGGCGGCCCTGGCGGGGACGGCTCATCATCGCCGCCGGAGCCCGAGTCGGCCGGGACGGCATGCAAAATTGGCGCCGCCTTGGGTGCGCTTGCCCTGGGCGCAGCCGCCTTGCGCGGGGCGTTCCTGGCCTTCTTCGGCGCCGCGTCAGATGCCTCGGGTGTTGCGGCGCCAGGGGATGCCGGCACGGGCGGCGAGTCGGATGCAGCACCTGCAGCCAAGGATGGCGGAGGGGGCGGCTGCACGTCGGCTGCTGCCGCGCCCGCCCCATCCGGCGGCACGGCGAAGGCCATGCCCTGCCCGTTTTCACGCGCATAGATGGCCAGTACCCGGCCGACCGGCACGATGATGCGCCGCGGCACGCCGCCAAAACGCGCCTGGAATTCGATTTCCTCGTTACCAAGCCGCAGGTTGACCGTGGCATCGTGGCTGATGTTGAGGACGATCTCGCCGTTCTGCACGTATTCGCGCGGCACCTGCACCGACTCATCCACCCTGACGGCCAGGTAGGGCGTGAAGCCATTGTCGCTGCACCATTCGTGAAGGGCACGCAGCAGGTATGGCTGGGTGGACGGCAGGATCGCGGAGTTCATGCAGAGGCCTTTTCATGCCAGGCAGGCCTTGCAGGCCAACCTGGTGGGATTGGAAGTGGGCAGCAGCCGCAGCGCGGCCGCGCATCAGCGGCGCATGACCTTTTCGGACGGCGTCAGCGCCTCGATGTAGGCCGGCCGCGAGAACAGGCGTTCGGCATACTTGAGCAGCGGCGCTGCATTGCGGCTGAGCTCGATGCCATAGTGCTCCAGGCGCCACAACAGCGGCGCGATCGCCACGTCCAGCATCGAGAAGTTCTCGCCCAGCATGTACTTGTTCTTGACGAAATTGGGTGCCAGCTGGGTCAGGCGGTCGCGAATGTGGGCACGTGCCTTGTCCTTGCCCTTGGCCTCGCCGTCCTCGAGGGTCGAGACGTGCACGAACAATTCCTTCTCGAAGTTGAGCAGGAACAGGCGCACGCGGGCACGGTCGACCGGGTCGCCCGGCATCAACTGCGGATGCGGAAAGCGCTCGTCGATGTATTCGTTGATGATGTTCGATTCGTACAGGATCAGGTCGCGCTCGACCAGGATGGGCACCTGGCCATAGGGGTTCATGACGCTGATTTCCTCGGGCTTGTTGAAAAGATCGACATCGCGGATCTCGAAATCCATGCCCTTTTCAAACAGCACGAAGCGGCAGCGGTGGGAAAAAGGGCAGGTTGTCCCCGAATAAAGCACCATCATGTGATTGAGTTCCTCAAAAAGTGAAAGAGTGGTGCGCCTGGTTGCCACCACTCTGTATCGGCCAATCATACAAAAAACGGGCATCCAATTTCAAGATGCCCGCCCGGGAATTCGCCCTAGCGGGCACTTAATTGGCGTCTTGCCGGTTTATTTCACATCCCGCCAGAAGGCCTTGTTGAGTTGCCAGGTCACGAAAATGGCCATGAGCAGGAAGGCCAGCACCCAGATGCCGATGCGCTGGCGGGTCAACTGCGCCGGCTCACCCATCCATTGCAGAAAGGTCACCAGATCGGCCACGGCCGCATCGTACTCCGCTTCGCTGAGCTGGCCGGGAGAAACCTGTTCCCATCCCTTGAAGACCTTGACGGTCTCGCCGTGGCTCTGCGCCTCCTCGAAGAGCGGACGACGTTCACCCTGCAGCTCCCAGAGGATGTGCGGCATGCCGATGTTCGGGTAGGCCAGGTTGTCCCAGCCGGTGGGCTTGGCCGGATCGCGGTAGTAGGAGCGCAGCAGCGTGTAGAGGTAGTCGGCACCCGAGCCCGCCGAGCCGGCACGCGAGCGCGCGATCAGCGTCAGGTCAGGTGGATTCTTGCCGAACCACTCCTTGGCTTCCTCCGGGTTGATGGCCGAGACCATGGTGTCGCCCACATTGTCGGTGGTGAACATCAGATTGCTCTTGATCTGTTCTTCGGTCAGGCCGATGTCGCGCATGCGGTTGTAGCGCATGAACGCGGCCGAGTGGCAGCTGAGGCAGTAGTTGACGAACAGCTTGGCGCCATGCTGGAGCGAGGCCTCGTCCTTGATGTTGACAGGGGCCTTGTCCCAGGCGATGCTGCCTTCGGCGGCGGCCACGGCCGCCGAGGCCAGGCCCAGCGAGGTGATCAGCGTGAGGAGAATTCTTTTTATCATGGCAAAACCCTTGGTCTTCAGTGCGGCTTGAATGTCACGCGATCGGGAACGGGCTTGGACTTGCCCAGCCGGCTCCACCAGGGCATCAGCAGGAAGAAGCCGAAGTAGAAGAAGGTGCCGACCTGCGAGACGCGCTCGCCAACCGGCGACGGCGGCTGCACACCCAGGTAGGCCAGCACAACGAAGTTCACCACGAAGACCGCATACAGGTACTTGTGCCAAGTCGGGCGGTAGCGGATCGAGCGGGCCTCGCTGCAGTCGAGCCAGGGCAGGAAGAACAGAATGATGACCGCGCCCCCCATCACCACCACGCCCCAGAACTTGGCGTCAATACCCGCCAGGGCCGCAATGCCGGTGAAGGAAAAGGCACCGAACAACACCAGCGCCACCAGGCAAGCGGCGCTCACCAGCACCTTGGCCAGCACTGGCAGACGCGCCTTGACCCACATGAAGGCCACTGCCAGCACGACGACCAGCGAGACCGCCGTCATCATCTCGGTGGTGATGGCACGCAGCATCGAATAGAACGGCGTGAAGTACCACACTGGCGCAATGTGCGCTGGCGTGACCATCGGGTCGGCCGGGATGAAGTTGTTGAACTCGAGGAAGTAACCGCCCATCTCCGGTGCGAAGAACACCACGGCGGAGAAGACGAACAGGAACACCGCCACACCGAAGATGTCATGCACCGTGTAGTACGGGTGGAACGGAATGCCGTCGAGCGGGTGCCCCTTGTCGTCCACCGGCCGGCCCTTGCCCTTGATCTCGATACCATCCGGGTTGTTCGAGCCAACGTCGTGCAGCGCCAGCAAATGCGCCACCACCAAGCCCAGCAGCACCAGCGGCACGGCGATCACGTGGAAGCTGAAGAAGCGGTTGAGCGTGGCGTCCGAGACCACATAGTCGCCGCGAATCAGCAGCGCCAGGTCCGGGCCGATGCCGGGAATGGCCGCGAACAGGTTGACGATCACCTGCGCGCCCCAGTAGGACATCTGGCCCCAGGGCAGCAGGTAGCCCATGAAGGCCTCGGCCATCAGGCACAGGAAGATCGCGCAGCCGAAAATCCACACCAGTTCACGCGGCTTGCGGTAGGAACCGTAGAGCAGCCCGCGGAACATGTGCAGGTAGACCACGATGAAGAAGGCCGAGGCGCCGGTCGAATGCATGTAGCGGATCAGCCAGCCCCAGGGCACGTCGCGCATGATGTACTCGACCGAGGCGAAGGCCTTCTCCGCATCGGGCTTGTAGTGCATCACCAGGAAGATGCCGGTGACGATCTGGATCACCAGCACCAACAGGGCCAGCGAGCCGAAGATGTACCAGAAGTTGAAATTCTTCGGTGCGTAGTACTCCGACATGTGGACGCGGTAGGCCGCAAACGCAGTCGGAAAACGGTTCTCGAACCAGTTGACGGTCTTGGCCGACAACGAGGCATTGGGGGATAGTTCTTTGAATTCAGCCATTGCCAGCTCCTCTTCAGGCCGTGTCTTCGCCAATCAGAATCTTCGCGTCCGACAGGTAGCGGTGCGGCGGCACTTCCAGGTTGTCCGGCGATGGCTTGTTCTTGAAGACACGTCCGGCCAGGTCGAAGGTCGAGCCATGGCAAGGGCACAGGAAACCGCCCTTCCAGTCGCTTGGCAGCGATGGCTGCGGCCCGGGCGTGAACCTGTCCGAGGGAGAGCAACCCAGGTGCGGACAGATGCCCACCGTGACCAGGTATTCGGGCTTGATCGAGCGGTACTCGTTGCGCGCATAGGCCGGTGTCGCGGCGTAGCTGGTCCGCTTGGACTCGGGGTCGGCGAGCTCGCCGTCGAGCCCGGCCAGCTCGGCCAGTTGCTCGGGGGTGCGACGGATCACCCAGACCGGCTTGCCGCGCCACTCGGCGATCAGCTTCTCACCGGGCTGCAGCCCCGAGATGTCCACTTCCACCGAGGCGCCGGCCGCCTTGGCACGCTCCGACGGAGAGAAGGAACTGACAAAGGGAACAGCTGTCGCCAGGCCACCAACCGCTCCGGTGCAGGCAGAGGCGATGATCCACGTCCGCTTGCTGGCATCAGCAGGAGTGTCACTCATGGGGTTTTCCTTGACCAGATTTTGATTATGGGTAGTCGACGGAATTTGTAACAAAACCGCGATCCGCTGGTAATTGTATGTACCCGAGCCCTGGCGGGGTCTGCCGTTTGGCGCAAAATAGCGCTTTCTCTGATCTCAAGCAAAAAAGGGAGAGTTCCAATGAGCTTCATGCACGAATTTCGCGAGTTTGCCGTCAAGGGCAATGTGATGGATCTGGCCGTCGGCGTGATCATCGGGGGGGCTTTCGGCAAGATCGTCGACTCCGTCGTCAGTGATCTGATCATGCCGCTCGTGGGGCTGGTCTTCGGCAAGCTGGACTTCAGCAATCTTTTCATCGCATTGAGCGAAGTGCCCCCGGGTACGGCTCGCACGCTCGAGGCCTACAAGACGGCTGGCGTGCCGGTGTTCGCCTACGGCAACTTCCTGACTATCCTGCTGAACTTCCTCATCCTGGCCTTCATCATCTTCGTGATGATCAAGCAGATCAACCGGCTCAAGCGCGAGGCGCCCCCGGCCGCGCCGGCCGCGCCAAGCGAAGACATCGTGCTGCTGCGCGAGATCCGCGACAGCCTGCGCCGCTGAACTGCGACAAGCCGCTCGCCCCCATGACAAAGGCCCGCTGCAAGCGGGCCTTTGTCATGGGCCGTCATCTTCGGACCTTGTTTTTCGGCGACGCGCCAAGACCTACGCCGGATTGTCGATCTCGATGAACCGGTGCTCCAGGCCCAGCTGCTGCGCCACATGCCGGCCCAGGGCCGGAGCGCCAAAGCGCTCCGTGGCATGGTGGCCGGCAGCGAAGAAGCTGACACCGCATTCACGCGCCAGATGGGCCTGGGGCTCGGAGATCTCACCGGTCACGAAGGCATCGGCACCCGCATCAATGGCCTGCTGGAAGTACCCCTGCGCCCCACCCGTGCACCAGGCCAGCCGCCGGATCGGCCGCCCACCATCGATGCTCACCACCCCGCGGCCCAGGCGTTGGCGCAAAGCCCCGGCCAGCGCGTCGGCATGTTCATACTCGGCATCGGCGGCGAACACCAGCGATTTCTCGGCGATCGGCGCGCCCTCGCCCCAGCCCATGTGCAGGCCCAGCTGGGCGTTGTTGCCCAGCCGTGGATGCGCATCCAGCGGCAGGTGGTAGGCAAACAGATTGATGTCGTGCAGCAGCAGGGTGCGCACCCGCTGGCGCAGCCAGCCCGTCAGCCGCCCATCCATGCCGCGCCAGAACAGGCCGTGGTGCACCAGAACAGCATCGGCGCCAGCCTCGACGGCCGCGTCGATCAGGGCCTGGCTGGCCGTCACGCCACTGACCAGTCTGCCGATCTGCACACGGCCCTCGACCTGCAGCCCGTTGGGGCCATAGTCCTGAAAGCCCTCGGGCCGCAGAATGCCGGCAAACACCTCCAGTAGGGCATCACGCGTGACAGCCATCATTCCCCCGTTTCATCCGTAATTCCTGGTCATTCCTTCGCAGCCGGCGAAGCGTTCACCGCATCGCCATCGTGCTGCAACGGTGTCTTTGCGGCGCGTGCGCTCTTGCCCCCTGCGCCGGTGAGCTTGTCCTTGAGCGTGAGCAGGCGCGTGACCTTCGAGCCCATGGCCATCAGCTGCATCACCGTCTCGGGCTTGAGGTGCTGCACCTCGTCATACCAGCTGACCAGGCGGTCCACCAGTTCATACATCTGCTGCATGCGCTGCTGCGCGTGGCGCGCCTCGTCGCTGGAAGGTTCCTCGAGCAGCGCCGCACGCAGCATCGAGATGGTCGGCTCGATCTCGCGGCGGCGGCGCTCCTCGGCGAGCACGCGGAAGATCTCCCAGATGTCCTCGGGCGCCTGGAAGTATTCGCGCCGGTCGCCCGGCTGGTGCTTGAGCTGCACCAATCGCCACGACTGCAGTTCCTTGAGCCCCATGCTGACGTTCGAGCGCGAGAATTCGAGCTTCTGGGCGATGTCATCAGCGTTGAGCGGCTTGCTCGAGAGAAACAGCAACGCATAAATCTGCCCTACGGTGCGATTGATGCCCCAGCGGCTGCCCATCTCACCGAAATGGGCCACGAACTGGCGCGTCAGAGGGTCGAGCGGATCGTTCATATGCAAAGATTCATTATCATTCTTCTCCATATCCGGAATGTATCCCTTTTCGTTTTCCCGCAAAGGGCAACAGGCTGAAGTTGAGGGCGGCGCAGCGACATTGACGCGCGCCCTCCCTTCTGGAACCCCTGGTCATACCGCCCACGGTCTTTGTCAAAGGCATTTCCCCATGCGACGCTGCTGGCTGCTGTTCTCCCAATGGGTCACCGTCGCTCTGGCGGTCTTCTTCGTGCTCAGCACCCTCCGGCCCGGCTGGCTGGCTGCGCTTGGCCCAGCCAGCGACGCGCCTGCCGAACCGGACGCCATCCAATGGGACCGCAGCCCTGCGCCCGCTCGCCCCGACCCGGTAGCGGGCAGCTTTCGCGCTGCAGCCGAACAGGCCGCACCCTCGGTGGTCAGCATCAACACCACCAAGACCATCCGGCATCCCTATGCCAATGACCCGCTGTTCCAGTACTTCTTCGGCGACGCCACCAACCAGTCGCAAAGCGGCCTGGGCAGCGGCGTGATCGTCAGCGCGCATGGCTACCTGCTGACCAACAATCATGTCATCGAAAGCGCCGATGAAATCACCGTCACGCTGCATGATGGACGCGAACTGCCGGCCCAGGTCGTCGGCACCGACCCGGACTCGGACCTGGCCGTGCTCAAGATCGGGGCCGAGGGCCTGCCGGCCATCCGCATCGGCAACTCGGACCAACTGGCGATCGGCGACCCGGTGCTGGCCATCGGCAATCCATTCGGCGTGGGCCAGACCGTTACCAGCGGCATCATCAGCGCGCTGGGGCGCAATCACCTGGGTCTGAACCTCTTCGAGAACTTCATCCAGACCGACGCCGCCATCAATCCCGGCAATTCGGGCGGAGCGCTGGTGGACACCCAGGGAGATCTGCTGGGCATCAACACCGCCATATTCTCCCAGTCGGGCGGCAGCATGGGCATCGGCTTCGCGATTCCCGCCTCCACCGCCGAATTCGTGCTGGAAAGCCTGCAGCGCGATGGCCGCGTCATCCGCGGTTGGGTCGGACTGGTGAGCAACGACCTCACTCCCGAACTGGCGCAGGCGGCCGGCGTGGACGCCCGGACCGGTGTGATCGTCACGGGTGTGCTGCAGGAAGGCCCGGCGGCGCGCGCCGGCATTCGCCCTGGCGACGTCATCACCCAGGTGGGCGAGAAAGCCATCCGCAATGTGCCAGAGCTGCTGGGGAGCGTGGCCGCACTGCGGCCGGGGGCCCCCACCCAGATCACCGTGCACCGGCACGAACAGGCCATGCAGGTCACGATCACGCCGGATGAGCGACCGCCCACCGTGCGCACCGGGGCCGCAGGGCGCCGCTGAAGATACGGAATATGGGCCAGCGGCCAGCAGCAGCCACCGGGTGCTCCATTCAGGCCCCGCCGGTGCTCTCCTGCTCGCCCGGCCGGGTCGGCGGCGCGAACCAGCGCGAAGCAAAGATGCCCACTTCATACAGCAGGCACATCGGCACCGCCAGCGCGAGTTGAGAAATCACGTCCGGCGGCGTCACCAGGGCGGCAATGACAAAGGCCACGACGATGAAATAGCCGCGGAAGGCGCGCAGCTTCTCTACCGTCACCAGTTGGAAACGCACCAGCAGCAGGACCACGATCGGCACCTGGAAGGCCATTGCAAAAGCGATGTACAGCGACAGGATGACGCCGACGTAGGACGCCACATCAGGCGTGGCGGCAACGCTGGCCGGGGCGAAGTTCTGGATGAACGCGAACATCTTGTCGAGCACGAAGAGCTGGACAAAGGCGATGCCGACATAGGCCAGCAGGCTGCCGAGTACGATCAGCGGCAGTGCGAAGCGCTTCTCGTGGCTGTAGAGACCCGGCGCCACGAAGGCCCAGATCTGGTAGACCAGCCACGGCAGGGCCAGCAGCACCGCCACCAGCAGCAGCACCTTGAGCGGCACCAGCACCGGCGAGAGCACGCCCACGGCGATGAGCTTGGCATCGGGCGGCATGTGGACGCGGATCGGATGGGCGATCCAGTCGATCAGCGTGCTGGGGCCAGGCCAGATGGCCAGCACTGCCGCCGCAACGGCCAGGCCGATGATGCAATAGACCAACCGGTCGCGCAGCTCCATCAAATGCTGCACGAACGGTTGCTCGGTACCCGAGAGTTCGTCGTCTTCCTTGGCGCTTTGGGACATGGAGGGCTTGTTGTGAGACAGGGTAATGGCTTCGGCAGGAGGGGCGCCGCCGGGCAATGCGTTAGCGCGGCAGCTTTATACCGGCCGGGCGGTGACGTGCCACCCGCGCCGCGCCGGACTGCACGTGGCTGCGCACCTGATGGCGCGTCTTGTACCAGTGCGGCACGGCACTGCGACGCTTGCGCCAGTTCTTGCGTGGTGGCTGGTAGGCCGGCACCACATTCGTGACGAATTCGCGCTTGCTGGCGTCTTCCAGACCATCGCCAGTGCCGTCGCGTCCGGCAGTGGCCGCACTGGCGTCACCGGTTCCGCTGCCATCCAGGCCGTCGAACTGCTGCTGAAAATCGTTGGCGTGCGTGCGCACGCTGGTCTCGACCTCGCGCGCGGCCTGTTCGACGCTGGCCTTGACCTTGCGCAATTCATCGAGATCCATCGAACGATTGACCTCGGCCTTCACATCGTTGACATAGCGCTGCGCCTTGCCCAGCAAGGCGCCCACCGTCCGCGCGACCCGCGGCAGCTTTTCGGGCCCGATGACGATCAAGGCCACCACGCCAATCAGGACCAGTTTGGAAATCCCCAGGTCAAACATGCGTCACCATCCGGATCGAAGGCCAGCGGCCGCCCCGTATCGCCACGGCCGAAATGGCAGCCGTGTGAGCAGACACTTCGGCTCTCAGTGCTTTTCCTTGGCGTCGATGTCGATGGTCTTGCCGTCGGCATCCCCGCTCTTGTTGGCAACCTGGGCCGTGGCCGTCGGCGCCTTGCCATCGGCGGCATCCTCGCCACCTTCTCGCATGCCGTCCTTGAAGCCCTTGACGGCGCCACCAAGGTCGGTGCCGATGTTGCGCAGCTTCTTGGTGCCAAAAATCAGCACCACCACCAGCAGCACCACCAGCCAATGCCAAATCGAGAATCCACCCATATCCAAACCTCCTGCGTCAATCGGTATCGGTTCACGCGCCCGCTGCCCGCGCTCGGGCGGCGGGTGGCGGGTGGCGCGATCAGTGCTGCACATTGTATGTCGGGCCATCCGCCCTGCATGTCCATGCGGGCATCAAAACCGCGTCTATTCATGCACCCCGGTAAGTCATTTGACGTACCGGCAGCCAAGCGGCACCCTGCACCAGTCCCGGCCGAACGCTTCATGGCCAGTATCCCTCGGCTGCGCAGCCAACCTGGTGCCCGGACCAAATCGAGACCGAAGTGTTGCCGCAGGAAAAGAAACCGACCGCTTGGTGAGTCGATATTTCATCCGGATACCGTGGCGTGCCGAAGCGGGCCAGGTACAAGGGACTGGCGCGGATCACGCAATCGACGCCTACGCGAGCCAGATCGACCAGCCGGTCGCCACTGTTGACCACCAGAGGTCGATGCAGGGATAGCGATTGCGGAACTCGTCGATCCTTGGCAGCACGACCAGGGAGGCATGGACGCTGATGCCATTTGCCTTGCCACCGGAGCGGCCATCGCTGCCGCGGAAACCTGGAACACATGTCCCCTTTCTTGCCGTCGAGCATCACAGCGACAGGCGGAAAAAGAGCCTTCGTTCGTCTGCGCAACGCAGCAAGTTTCCGAAGGCTTCCGTCAGGCGCGAAAAACGCAAGCGACTTTGGGCACAGTCCATCGCTGAATGGCAAAGGTCGCTTGCTGTGGCGACACAAAGAAGGACACTGTGCTACCGGGCATATCCCGGCCTCTTGCCCAGGACATGTTCGCCTTGGATCTCTCGGGCCTGCGCGTGAACGCCCTCACAGCGGCGGGATCACGATGCCACGCAGGCCATGGCTCTAGCCCTTTAGCCAGGGGCGCGCGCCTCCAATCACGTGGAGGTGCAGGTGATGCACCTCCTGCCCGCCTTCGGCACCAGTGTTGATGACGATCCGAAAGCCCCCTTCCGGGTAGGGGTTGCAGCCCTGCTCCAGCGCCAGCTTCGGCGCCAGCGCCAGCATGCGCCCGAGCAGCCCCGCATCCTCGGGCCGGACTTGCGCCATCGACGGTACATGGCGCTTGGGGATCATCAGGAAGTGCACCGGTGCCCAAGGGCTGATGTCGTGGAAGGCGTAAATCTCGTCGTCCCCGTAGACCTTGCGTGATGGAATGCTGCCTTCGGCAATCTTGCAGAAGATGCAGTCCGGCTCGTACGCGTTGCGGTGTTCGTGGTGGTGCTCTGTCATGGCCCTCGGTTTCCTTGCCACTGTTGCTGTTGCTCGCTACTGCTTGTTGTTGCTTGTCGTTGTCGCATGGCCCTGCATGGGCATGGATCCAACGGATCTATTCTTCCAGCGTCGAGCGCACGCCGATGTCTCCCTGGTGCACGGCCAGCCAACGCTTGGCCGAGTCGCGCCCGCGTTCGAACAGATTGAGCAGAAAGCCCATGTCGGTGCGCAGCTTGCTGTCGCTGCCAAAGGTTTTCAGGTAGGCGCCGCCATCGACGCGGTGCATCCGCACATACTTGTAGCGCCGCATGTCCAGCCGGCCCTCGTCGATCAGGCGGCGCACGAACTCGATGGCGCGCAACTCCGCCAGCAGGCTGGCGTTGAAGGTCACCTCGTTGATGCGCTCCTGGATCTCGGCCATGCTCTGCGGCAGATGGTCGAGCTCGATCGGGTTGATCTGCACCAGCAGAACGTCGTTGGCGCGGGTGCGGTAGATCAGCGGATAGATGGCCGGATTGCCCGAGAAGCCGCCATCCCAGTAATGCTCGCCATCGATTTCCACTGCATGGAAAATCTGCGGCAAGCAGGCCGAGGCCATGACGGATTCGGCGCTGATTTCGTCGTCGGAGAAAATCTTGCTGCGGCCCGTGCGCACATTGGTGGCGCAAACGAAGAGCCGCGGCGCGGCGTGGCCGCTGTGGCGGTTGATGGCCTCGAAATCCAGCTGGCGCCTGAGAATCGAGCGCAGCGGGTTGATGTCCATCGGATTGGACTGCGCGGGCGAGAGTGCGGGCGCCAGAAGCGGCTTGAGCCAGGGCATCCACTGGCTGGCGAAGTTCGACGGATTGGCCGTCAGGAACACGCCAAGCGTGCCCACCGCCTCCCAGAAGGTTCGCAGCGCCTCGCGCGCCAACTCGCAACCCAGCCGGTGGCGTGCCTGGGCGTCGTCGGGCTCGCGCTCGGCCGCCTGTGCAAAGCCGTGGGCCAGCACGACGGCATTCATGGCTCCGGCACTGGTGCCGCTGATGCCGTCGAACTGGTAGGCCCCCCCTTCCAGCAGGGCGTCGAGCACCCCCCAGGTGAAGGCGCCGTGCGCACCCCCGCCCTGCAGGGCGAGGTTGATGGTCTGGGGCTTTTGCGGTTGCGCCATGCGTCGGGAAATCTCCGGTTGGGAAAAATCTCAGGGCGTGATCGGCCGATTCTGGTTCATGGCGATCATGCCGCGCACGATGCGCACCAGAAACCAGACGGAGACGAAGAACCAGGCGACCTTGCCGGGAAAATAGAGCAGCAGGTAAAGCGGCGCCGTCACCAGATACAGCAGGCCGGCGATCACGACACTGCGAATGCGCCAGGCGAAATGGCTTTGCTGCCAGGTGCCCGCGGCATCGGGCTGCTTGACCAGGTCCAGCACCAGCGCCACCAGCAGCAGCAACAGGCTGGGCTCGGCCGCTGGCACCACAGCGGCAATCGCCACCACCAGATGCATGCCATAGCTGATCCAGCCCAGTACCTTGAGGCCATCCTCGTTCCGGTCGTCCTGCCGCTTGCCAGCGGGTTTGGCCTTGACATCGATGATGTCCTGCTCGTCTTGGGGGTCCGTGTGATGATTCATGCCTTGCCTTGTGAGCCATGCCCGAGAGGCATGGCAAGAAGGCCCTATTCTGCCCCAAGCGATGCGCCGGACACGGCTCGTCCCTGCATGCAGGGCTGGTACTGCCCGCCACGCGATCCACTGCGGCCGCAGCCCCTGGGGCGCGGTGCTACCGCAGCGCTACAATAGGCGCCTTCGCTGACAGGCCCATCTCCATGAACACCCCACTGACACCCGCGCCCATCTCCCCCGTCGAAGAAATCATCGAAGAATTGCGCGCCGGGCGCATGGTTATCCTGGTGGATGAGGAGGACCGCGAGAACGAGGGCGACCTGGTTCTGGCGGCCGATCATGTGACACCCGAGGCCATCAACTTCATGGCCAAGTACGCGCGCGGCCTGGTCTGCCTGACGCTCACACGCGAGCGCTGCCAGCTTCTCAACCTGCCGCCCATGGCCCGCCGCAACGGCACGCGTTTCGACACCGCATTCACCGTCTCGATCGAGGCGGCCGAAGGCGTCACCACCGGCATCTCGGCAGCCGATCGCGCCCGCACCATCCAGGCGGCCGTGGCCGCCGACGCCAAGCCGACCGACCTGGTGCAGCCGGGCCACATCTTCCCGGTGCAGGCCGTCGATGGCGGCGTGCTGATCCGCGCCGGCCATACCGAGGCGGGCTGCGACCTGACCGGGCTGGCCGGCCTCACGCCCTCGGCCGTGATCTGCGAGATCATGAAGGACGACGGCACCATGGCACGCCTGCCCGACCTGCAGGTCTTCGCCGCCGAGCATGGCATCAAGATCGGCACCATTGCCGACCTGATCGAGTACCGCAGCAAGCACGAATCGCTCATCGAGCGCATCAGCACCCGCAATCTCCAGACCCATTGGGGCGATTTCATCACCCATGCCTACCGGGACCGTCTCAGCCAGACGGTGCACCTGGCACTGGTCAAAGGCAGCTGGGAGCCGGGCGAGGAGATCCCGGTGCGCGTGCACGAGCCGCTCTCCGTTTTCGATGCACTGGAAGTGCGGCGCGACCTGCACTCCTGGAGCCTCGACGAAAGCCTCGGCTACCTGCACAAGCAGGGCCAGGGCGTGGCCGTGCTGCTCAACTGCGGTGAATCGGCCCAGGAAGTGCTCGACCAGTTCGAGGGCCGCGCCCACCCCTCCCATGCGCCGGCACAGGGCCGCATGGATCTGCGCACCTATGGCATCGGCGCGCAGATCCTGCGCAACCTGGGCGTCGAACGCATGCGCCTGCTGGGCCAGCCGCGCCGCCTGCCCAGCATGGCCGGCTACAAGCTCGAGATCACCGGTTTCATCAACAAGGAATAACACCACATGTTCGGTGCCAACAAAGGCCAGGCCAATCTGCAGGATGGCAGCAAGCTCAAGATCGCCATCGTGCAGGCGCGCTTCAATGAAGACATCACCAACGAGCTCCACCGCGCGGCCCGCGAAGAGCTGCTGGAGCTGGGCGTGCCGGAAAAGCACATCGAGCACATCACCGTGCCCGGTGCGCTGGAAGTGCCGCTGGCCCTGCAGGCGCTGGCCGAGCAGGACCGCTTTGACGCGCTGATCGCGCTGGGCTGCATCATCCGCGGCGAGACCTACCACTTCGAACTGGTCGCCAACGAATCGGGCGCCGGCGTCAGCCGCATCGGCCTGGACTATGGCCTGCCGATCGCCAATGCCATCCTGACGACGGAAAACACCGAACAGGCCGTTGCCCGCCAGACCGAGAAGGGGCGTGACGCCGCCCGCGTTGCCGTCGAAATGGCCAACCTGATCGGGCAGCTCGCATGACCGCAGACACCGCACACAGCCACAAGCCCAGCAGCAAGAAGAACGCCCGCAGCCGGGCCCGCGAGTTCGCCCTGCAGGCGCTTTACCAGCACATCGTCGGGCGCAACGAGGCCAGTGCCATCGACGCCTTCACGCGCGACCTCAGCGGCTTCCACAAGGCCGACTCGGCCCACTATGATGCGCTGCTGCATGGCTGCATAGAGGATGCCCAGGCGCTGGATGCCGCCATCACCCCGGTGCTCGACCGGCCGCTTGCGGAGATCTCGCCGATCGAACGCGCCGTGATGTGGATGGGCCTCTACGAATTCCAGCACGCGCCGGACGTGCCTTGGCGGGTTGTGCTCAACGAATATGTCGAGCTGGCCAAGTCCTTTGGCGGCACCGACGGCCACAAATACGTCAATGCCGTGTTGCACGCACTGGCCGGCAATTACCGCGCCACCGAGATGGCCGCCGACCAGCAGCGCGCCAGCTGACGTGCATCCTCCACCCCCTGGCCCCGCACGCGGGGACATCCAGTGAAAGTCGGAGGCCTGCCGCAAACCGCCTCCCGCCCGGTCCCCGTGCCTCCCACGCGCCAGCGCCAGGAACTCCGCACACCAATGCCATACCGCCCCTCCGAGCGCGCCCTGCGCACCAGCCCGTTCTACGTCATGGAAGTCGCCAAGGCCGCCGAACGGCTGGTGGCCGAACGCGGCGACCAGCCGCCGATGATCTACCTCAACATCGGCGAGCCGGACTTCACCGCACCGCCGCTGGTGCAGCAGGCAGCCATTGCCGCCATCAGCGCCGGCCAGACGCAGTACACCCCGGCGCTGGGCATCATGCCGCTGCGCCAGGCCATCAGCCGCTGGTACGCCGAGCGTTTTGGCGTTGCCGTGGCAGCCGAGCGCGTCGTCATCACCGCTGGCGCATCGGCGGCGCTGCAGCTGGCCTGCCTGGCGCTGCTGCAGGCTGGCGACGAGATGCTGCTGCCGGACCCAGGCTACCCGTGCAACCAGCAATTCGTGCAGGCGGCCGATGCCCGCGCGCGGCTGCTGCCAGTCGGGCCCGAGGGCCGCTTCCAGCTCGATGCGCAATGCGTGGCCGAACACTGGGGCCCGCAGACGCGCGGCGTGCTGCTGGCCTCGCCCTCCAACCCCACCGGCACCTCGCTGGCCCCATCGGAACTCGCCGCCATCCATAGAGAGGTGAAGGCGCGCGGGGGCATCACGCTGGTCGACGAAATCTACCTGGGTCTCAGCTATGACAGCGCCTATGGGCAGACCGCGCTGGTGCTGGGCGAGGACGTCATCAGCATCAACAGCTTCAGCAAGTACTTCAACATGACCGGCTGGCGCCTGGGTTGGCTGGTGCTGCCGGCGGAACTGGTGGCGCCTGTCGAGCGGCTCTGCCAGAACCTCTTCATCTGCCCGAGCGCCATCGCCCAGCGCGCTGCGCTGGCCTGCTTCGCGCCCGAGAGTCTGGCCGAGTATGAGCGCCGGCGCGATGTGTTCCGCCAGCGGCGCGACCTGTTCCTGCCGCAGCTCGGGGCGCTGGGCCTCGAGGTGCCGGTGGCACCCGATGGCGCCTTCTACATCTGGGCCGATTGCCAGGAGGCGGCGCGCCGCCTGGGTGCCCGGGACAGTTGGGACTTCGCCTTCGCACTGCTCGAGCGCGCCCGCATTGCGGTGGCGCCAGGCCGCGACTTTGGCCACAATGGCATGGAGCGCTTCGTGCGCTTCTCGATCGCCAATTCGAGCGAGAACCTGCAGCAGGCCATCGATCGCATGCGCGCGCTGCTGGCCTGAAGCGCCCACCGGCCACACCATCCACCCGAGCCAAGGAACGCCATGTCCACCTTCATCGCGATGAACCGCTTTCGCATCCTGCGCGGCCATGAGGCCGCCTTTGTCGAGCATTGGAAGAACCGCGAGAGCCACCTGGGCAGCGTACCCGGCTTTGTGCGGTTTCACCTGCTGCAAGGTCCGCAGAACGAGGAATGGACACTGTTCGCCTCGCACACCGAGTGGCAGTCCGAGCAGCACTTCATCGACTGGACGCATTCCGAGGCCTTCCGCCTGGCCCATGCCAATGCCGGCAAGAGCCCGCGCGAGATCTACGCCGGCCCGCCGCAGCTGGAACTCTTCAAAGCCGTTCTCTAGCCACCCCCTGCAAGGCCTGCCGGGCCGAAGCCGTTGGCCAGTGGCGGCGGCGCGGCTCTCGCATAGAATGGTCCGCACCCATCCGTCCGCACTGATTCACTGAAATTCACTGAGGCCTCTGCGCAGCGGCGGATGCCAGGCCGGCCGAGGCCCTTTACGAGACCTTCTGCGGCAGCGCCACGCGCCGCTTCTTTCACGCCATGCCCCAACGCAAGATCTTCGTCACCACCGCCCTGCCCTACGCCAACGGCACCTTCCACATCGGCCACATCATGGAGTACATCCAGGCCGACACCTGGGTTCGGTTCCAGCGCATGATGGGTGCGGCGGTCAACTTCGTCGGCGCCGACGACGCGCACGGCGCGCCCATCATGATCGCCGCCGAGAAGGCCGGCAAGACGCCCGAGCAGTTCGTCGCCGACATCGCCGCCGGCCGCAAGCAATACCTCGACGGTTTTCACATCAGCCACGACAACTGGTACTCCACGCAGAGCCCTGAGAACACCGTGCTGGCGCAGGCCATCTACCGCGACCTCAAGGCCGCCGGCCTGATCGAGACGCGCACCATCGAGCAGTTCTATGACCCGCAAAAGGGCATGTTCCTGCCCGACCGCTTCATCAAGGGTGAGTGTCCGCGCTGCCACGCCAAGGACCAGTATGGCGACAACTGCGAGGTCTGCGGCGCGGTCTACGCCCCCACCGAGCTGATCAATCCCTACTCGGCACTCTCGGGCGCCAGGCCGGAGCTGCGCCAGTCCGAGCACTTCTTCTTCAAGCTCTCGGATGCGCGCTGCGTCGCCTTCCTGCAGGACTGGACACAGAACGGCCGCCATGTGCAGCCCGAAGTCGCCAACAAGGTCAAGGAATGGTTCACCGTGCGCGAGAACCCGGACGGCAGCACCAGCGAAGGCCTGGGCGACTGGGACATCAGCCGTGACGCGCCCTACTTCGGCATCGAGATCCCGGACGCGCCGGGCAAGTACTTCTACGTGTGGCTGGACGCGCCGGTGGGCTATCTCGCCTCGCTCAAGAACCTGCTGGAAAAGCGCGGCGAGGACTACGAGGCCTACATGGCCGACGCCAACCTGGAGCAGTACCACTTCATCGGCAAGGACATCGTCACCTTCCACACGCTGTTCTGGCCCGCCATGCTCAAGTTCAGCGGCCGCAAGACACCCGATCGCATCTGCGTGCACGGCTTCCTCACCGTCAACAACGGCGAGAAGATGAGCAAGAGCCGCGGCACCGGCCTGGACCCGCTCAAGTACCTGGCACTGCAGATGAACCCCGAGTGGCTGCGCTACTACCTGGCCGCCAAGCTCAATGGCCGCAACGAGGACATCGACTTCAATGCCGAGGACTTCATGGCCCGCGTCAACGCCGACCTGGTGGGCAAGTACGTCAACATCGCCAGCCGCGCCGCGGGTTTTCTCGCCAAGCGCTTCGATGGCCGGCTGGGCGCCGTCTCGGCCGATGGCCGGGAGCTGCTGAGTGCCGTTGCCGCGCAGCGCGAGTCGATTGCCCAGTCCTACGAGGTGCGCGACTTTGCCCGCGCGGTGCGCGAGATCATGCTGCTGGCCGACCGCGTCAACGTTTATGTCGATGCCAACAAGCCCTGGGAACTCGCCAAGCAGGCCGGCCGGGAAGCGCGCCTGCAGGACGTGTGCAGCACCTGCATCGAAGCCTTCCGCCTGCTGACCATCTACCTCAAGCCGGTGCTGCCGCAGCTGGCCGCGCAAGTCGAGGGTTTCCTGCAGGTCGCGCCCTTCACGTTTGCCGACGCCGGCACGCTGCTGGGTGCCGGCCACGCCATCGGCACCTTCAAGCACCTGATCCAGCGCGTCGAGACAAAACAGCTCGACGCCCTGTTCGAGCCACCCGCGCCAGTAGCCGGATCGGCCGCTGCAGCCGATCCGGCTGCTTTGCCCGGCGGCGAGGCGGTGGCCGAGACCATCACCATCGACGACTTTGCCAAGGTCGACCTGCGCATTGCCAGGATCGTCGCCTGCGAGGCCGTCGAAGGCTCGACCAAGCTGCTGCGCCTGACGCTCGATGTGGGCGAAGGCCGGACCCGCAACGTCTTCAGCGGCATCGCCAGCGCCTATCAGCCCGAACAACTGGTAGGCAAGCTCACCGTGATGGTGGCCAATCTGGCGCCGCGCAAGATGAAGTTCGGGCTCAGCGAAGGCATGGTGCTGGCCGCCAGCCACGCCGATGAAAAGGCCCAGCCCGGCATCTTCATCCTCGAGCCCTGGGACGGCGCGCAACCGGGCATGCGGGTGCGCTGAACGAAGGGGTGGCCTCCCGCCCACCCCGGCTCATAGAGGGCACGGGAAGAGGCGAGAAAAGGGGCGGCAGCCGCACTGAGCGGCTGCCGCCCCTTTTGCTTGTGCATTGCACAAGCAAAAGGCAGAAGGCAATCCCACCTGGCTTGATGGGCATCAACGACGCCAGCACCCGTATCCATTAAGGTGGTGGCAAGTCTTCCAACATCGCATGCGAGCCCTCTGGCAGACGCCATCCCATCATCAACAAGGAGAATGCAATTGACGATCAAGGAAGTAAGCGGCGACATCCTGCTGAGCCAGGCCGATCTGCTGGCCCACGGCATTGCCGCCAATGATCCATTCGACAGCGGACTGGCATTGGCCCTGCGCGAGCGCTGGCCCTCGCTGGTCAAGGATTACCGCCACCATACCCGCTCCAACGCCATCGAGCCGGGCGAGATCTGGGTCTGGGCCGGCATCAACGAGGGCGGGGGCGTGCGGCGCATCGCCAACCTGGTGACGCAGGACAGCATCGGCCAGGGTCCCACCGCCAAGCCCGGCAAGGCGACGCTGGAGAATGTGCGCCACGTCCTGCAGAACCTCGCGAGACATGTGCAGCAGCAGGGTATCACCAGCCTCGCACTGCCGCGTCTGGCAACGGGCGTGGGCGGTCTGACCTGGGACGATGTCAAACCGCTGATTGCACAGTACCTGGGCGGCCTGGACATCCCCGTGGTGGTCTATGTCACCTATCAGAAGGGTGTGGCCGCCGACGAAGGTCTCGCCAACTGATCCCGGGCTCAGGCATCTGGAACTGGCGTCCGGCAAGCCTGCCCGGCGCCATTCTTGACATTTCCGTGAAGACAGAAAAGCCGGCTCTTGCGAGCCGGCTGTGAAATGCGGGCAGCCTGCTGCTCCGCGCACCATCATCGGATATCTTGGCGCTCGTGCCAGGCCATACAGGTTCTTAGCGGTCCTTGCCGATCTGGTCACCGACCACACCACCAATGGCGGCTCCGCCGACGGTGCCCAGCACACCGCCGCCCGTCACTGCCGCGCCGGCCACGCCACCAACGGCAGCGCCGCCGACTGCGCTGCGCTCGCGCTTGCTCATGCCGTCCCAGGTCGAACAGGCGGTCAGTGCGAAGGCCATGCCACCCAGGGCAATGCATTGTGCGATTCGGGAAATCCGCGAGGTTTGAAGCTTTTGCATGGTGTCTCTCCTGTCGTAGTTGCACATCAGCATGACATCAGGATAGCTACGGCGGCCCGCTGACGATGTAAGACAAGGTGACACGACGCCGTCGGCCAAAGTCGCCGCCGGGGCGCTGCGCCCTTCTAGGGCAAACCTGCATTGCGGCGGCCAGCAAAAGACAGATATGATTGCACGTTTTGCATTCAGACAAGAAAGCCAAAGCATGCATGCCGCTCTGAAGAACACCGTCCGCTGGCTGGCCCCCGTCCTCGCCGGCGCCACCTTTGTCGCCGCCAACCTGGCCGCGCCCGCCACGGCACAGACCACGTTCAAGATGGCCTATGCGCTGTCCCAGCAGTCCCATTACGGCGCCGCCGGCGAGGCCTTTGCCAAGACGCTCGAAGAAGGCAGCGGCGGCCGCCTGAAGGTGCAGCAGTTTCCCAACAGCGCGCTGGGCGGTGAACGCGAGGTCATCGAGGGCCTGCAGTTGGGCACCATCGACCTGGCGGTGCTCTCGACCGGCGCCACCATGAACTTCGTGCCCGCCGCCGGCGTGTTCGACGTGCCCTTCCTGCTGCGCGATCTGGACCACGCCCGCCACGTGCTCGACAGCGAAATCGGCCAGGACATGCTCAAGGAATTCGGCAAGCGCGGCCTGGTCGCGCTGGCCTGGGGCGAGCAGGGTTTTCGCCACCTCACGAACAACGTCCGCCCGGTCGTCACCCCCGCAGACGCCAAGGGCCTGAAGATCCGCACCACGGAGAACCAGCTGCACATCGCCGCATTCCGCCAGATCGGCATCCTGCCAACCCCGATGGCGTGGCCGGAAGTCACCACCGCGCTGCAGCAAGGCACCATCGACGGGCAGGAAAACCCGCTGTCGGTGATCACCTCGGCCAAGCTCTCGCAGGTGCAGAAATACCTGTCGCTGACGGGCCACGTCTATGCGCCAGCCGTCATCATCGCCTCGCCATCGGCCTATGAGCGCCTCTCGGCCGAAGACAAGGCGCTGATGCAGCAGGCCGGCAAGAATGCCGGCCAGGCCATGCGCGACTTCGTCAGCCATGTCGAACAGGCCGGAGTCGAGCAGCTCAAAGCCGAGGGCATGGCCGTCAACACCGTCGATCGTGAAGCCTTCGCCCAGGCCGTCGAGCCGGTCTACAAGGAATACAACCGCCGCTTCGACCCGAAGTTGATCGAGCGCATCCGCAATACGCAATAAAATCCCCGGCTGCCCTCGCGCAGCCCGGCGGGTTCCAAGAGCCTGCTCCCGGGCTCCAAGGCGCAAGCCCAGTCACTGGGCCTGCGCCTTTTGCTCATTCATGCTTGCCGGAGATCCATCGCATGCATCCCTTGCTCCGCCTCGACCGCGCCCTCTTCGGGCTGGTCTCCATCCTGGCCCAGGCACTGCTGTGGCTGGCCGTCGCCACGGGCTTCTTCCAGGTCGTCTCGCGCTTCGTGTTGCATTCGCCGCTGGAATGGAGCGAAGTGATGACGCGCGCGGCCGTGATCTGGGCCGTGATGCTGGGCGTGGCGCTGGCGTTCCGCCATGGCGCGATGATCAGTGTCGAGTTCCTGCGCGAGAAGCTGCGCGGCACGCCGCAGCGTCTGCTGGAATTCGTGGTCAACACCACTTGCCTGGGCTTTCTGGTGTTCCTGGCCTGGATCGGCGCGCAGATGACCTACCGCGTGCGCTTCCAGAGCATTGCCGGGCTGGAAATCTCGATTTCCTGGGTCTATCTGGCCATCCCGGTGGGCGCCGCACTGGCGGCGCTGGCCGTGCTGCTGCGCTGGCTGACGCCCCACACCGAAACCTCCCGCGCGCCGGTGCGCAACGATGCGCAGTAACGCCTTCTGAGGGCGACGCCGAACCAGGCGCCCGCCGCTTCCTTCACTGACGAACCTGGACCCATCATGCCGCAGTTGATGATTCTCTCGATGCTGATCTTCTTCACGCTGTCCGTGCCGGTGGCCGTGGCGATCGGCCTCTCCAGCATGACCGGCATCGCCTATTCCGGCGTCAACTGGCTGGTGATGCCCCAGCAGCTCTTTGCCGCGCTGGACAAGTTCCCGCTGATGGCCATTCCCTTCTTCATCCTGGCTGGCAACCTGATGGAAGCAGGCGGCATTTCGCAGCGCATGGTCGATTTCGCCAAAAGCCTGGTCGGCGGCGTCCAGGGCGGCCTGGCCATTACCTGCGTGCTCACCTGCATGATCTTCGCCTCGGTGGCCGGCTCCAGCGTCGCCACCACCTTTGCCGTGGGCTCCATCCTGATTCCGGCCATGGTGCGGCACGGCTATCCGACGCCGTTTGCCGCCTCGCTGCAGGCCACTGCGGCCGAACTGGGAGTGATCATCCCGCCGTCGGTGCCGCTGATCCTGTTTGCAGTCTCCACCGAAACCTCGACCGGCGAACTCTTCATCGCCGGCGTGTTCCCCGGTTTGCTGATCGGCCTGGCGCTGATGCTCTACGTGTGGCTGTACGCGCGCCGCCACGGCCTTGGCAAGCATGACGGTCAGGACCGCCTGCCAGTATGGGCGGCTTTCAAGCGGTCCTGGCTGGCGCTGATGATGCCGGTGATCATCCTCGGCGGCATCTATGGCGGCGTGTTCACGCCCACCGAGGCCTCCGTGGTGGCCGTGGTCTATGCACTGCTGGTGAGCGTGCTGGTCTACCGCACGCTGGGTCCGCGCACGCTGGCACCGGTGTTCCATCGCTCGGTGATCGGCACCGCGGTGATCATGTTCATCATCGCCAACGCCGGCGTGTTCAGCTTCCTGCTCAACCGGGCCGGCGTGCCGGACATGCTCGGCCAGTGGCTGGGCAGCCTGTTCGACAGCAAGTACCTGTTCCTGATGGGCGTGAACATCGCACTCTTCATCGTCGGCATGTTCATCGAAACCTCCGCCTCCATCGTCGTGCTGGCGCCGCTGCTGCTGCCGGTGGCGGTGCAGTTCGGCATCGACCCGGTGCATTTCGGCATCGTGATGATCGTCAATCTGGCGCTGGGCATGGTCACGCCACCGATGGGGGTGAACCTGTTCGCGGCCTGCTCGATCGCCAAGATCTCGCTCGAGCAGATGATTCGGCCGCTGCTGCCGTTCGTCGGCGTGGTGCTGGTCTGCCTGGCGATCATTTCCTACGTGCCCGAGCTCTCGCTGTTCCTGCGCGACGCAATCTACCGCTGAGAAGCGGTTCACCATCGTTGCGCGGAGCACGCGGGATGCCAAGAATGTGCCGGGCAACGGCGTCCGGCTCGTTCTTGACATCCGGCCCGTCGGGTTGACCCGGCTGGCGCGCGGCGGTGCGACAAGTCCTCCTCGGGGCGCCAGCACGCCGACCAATGTCCAGCCGTCGCAGCCGATGGCGATGGCCGCGCGCTTGTGATACAAAAGCGCCAGCGGCCTGCCCGTCGATGGCGACTGGCGCCGCATACCGCCTCGAAACCAGGACATCGCCATGACCGGTCAGCCCCAGCAGGCCTTTGCCTTTCTGCATCCGGGAGATCCGTTCCCTGCCTACGGTTCGGTCAGCGAATCGTTGGGTCCCATCGCCGTGGGGGCCGATCTGTCCCCCGCGACGCTGCTGGCAGCTTACCGGCGCGGCATTTTCCCGTGGTACTCGGCCCCCCCCATCCTGTGGTGGTCGCCGGACCCGCGCATGGTGCTGCCGGTCGGCCAGTTCAGGCTGCACGCCTCGCTGCGCAAGAGCATCGCCCGCCTGTGGCGCCAGAACCGGCTGGAGATCCGTGTCGACAGCGCCTTCAGCACGGTGCTGCGCCACTGCGCCCGCATCTATCGGCCCGGCCAGAACGGCTCCTGGATCGTGCCCGAGATGCAGGCCGCCTACCTCGCCTTCCACGCGGCCGGCCATGTCCACAGCGTCGAGACCTGGCTCGATGGCGAACTCGCCGGCGGACTGTACTTCGTCAACATCGGCCAGGCCGTGTTTGGCGAATCGATGTTCGCACTGCGTACCGACGCCTCCAAGATCGCGCTGGCGGCGCTGGTGGCCATGTGCCGCCGGCTGGGTGTCGAGACCATCGACTGTCAGCAGAACACCGATCACCTGGCCTTTTTCGGTGGCCATGAAATTCCGCGCAGCGCCTTCCTGGCCGGGCTGCAGCGCAGCACCATACAGCCGCAGCCGAGCTGGCGCTTCGCACCGGGCGACTGGCAGCGCCTCCACCCGGCTTTGGCGACATAGCCCCGACAGCCCCTCCGGCAGCCATGAATCCATCCACCCATTACCCGCTGCAGTTCTACGCCACGGCCAGCTATCCGTGCAGCTACCTGCCCGGGCGCACGGCGCGCTCGCAGGTGGCTTCGCCCGGCGAGCTGATCGACACACCGGTCTACTCGATGCTGGTCGAGCGCGGCTTTCGGCGCAGCGGTCTCTTCACCTACCGACCGCACTGCGACCAATGCCAGGCCTGCCAGACGCTGCGTATTCCGGTAGCCGATTTCCAACCCAACCGCAGCCAGCGTCGTGCGTGGCGCCAGCACCAGGGGCTGGCCGCGCGCATGCTGCGGCCCATGCCGCTGCCCGAACACTTCGCGCTCTACCAACGCTATCTCAAGAGCCGCCACAGCGACGGCGGCATGGACAATGACAACCCCGCAGACTACGAGCAGTTCCTGCTGCGCAGCCGCATCGACACCCGCTTGATCGAGTTCTCCGAGCCCGATCCAGCCGAACGGCAACCAGCGGCCCTGCGCATGGTCAGCGTGGTCGACGTACTGCAGGACGGACTCTCGGCCGTCTACACCTTCTATGACGAAGAGGCCGCCAGCGGATACGGCACCTATGCGGTGCTGTGGCTGGTCGAATGGGCGCACCAGCTTGGCCTGCCGTATGTCTACCTCGGCTACTGGATCGCCGAGAGCCCAAAGATGGCCTACAAGGCCCGCTTTCTGCCGCACGAAGTACTGCAAGGCGCACGCTGGCAACGCGTGGACAGGGCCCCCGGTGCGGTCGGGCACGATGCCGCCGACGGGCATTTCAACAGGTAAGATAGGGGCTTCCCCAGCCCTTGTTCAGCCATGCGCCACACTGACACAGCCACGAGGCAAACTCCCAGCATCCAGGTCATCGAACGCATGTATGCCATCCTGGACTATCTGGCCGGCCATGAACAGGCCGTCTCGCTCAAGGACATCAGTGACGCCACGGGCCTGCATCCATCGACCACGCACCGCATCCTCAACGACCTGGTGCTCGGCCGCATGGTCGAGCGGCCCGAATCGGGTACCTACCGCCTGGGCTTGCGGCTGCTTGAACTGGGCACACTGGTCAAGGCGCGCCTGAACGTGCGAGACGTGGCACTCGATGCGATGCGCGAACTGCACCGCACCACCCAGCAGACCGTCAACCTGAGCATCCGCCAGGGCGACGAGATCGTCTATATCGAGCGTGCCTACAGCGAGCGCTCGGGCATGCAGGTGGTGCGCGCCATCGGCGGCCACGCGCCGCTGCACCTGACCTCCACCGGCAAGCTGTTCCTGGCCGCGCAGGACGCGCAATGGGTGCGGGCCTACGCCGCGCGCACCGGCCTGGCGGGCAACACCCGCAACAGCATCACCAAGCTCGATGCGCTCGAGCGCGAACTGCACCGCGTGCGCCAGAGCCGCCTGGCGCAGGACCGCGAGGAGCTGGAGCTGGGCGTCAGCTGCATGGCAGCCGGCATTTACGACGACCAGAACAAGCTGATCGCCGGCCTGTCGATCTCGGCACCATCCGGGCGGCTCGACGACAGCTGGGTTCCGCGGCTGCAATCAACCGTGCGCGCCATCTCGCGGGAACTGGGCTGCCAAAGCGACGAAGTCGCCGAGCGCTGACGCCGAGCCCGTCCTGCGCGCACCACGCCGCCATGCCCGACGCCCGCCCCCCTGCCAACCACCTGGACACGCTGGCCGAGCATTACCGCCAAGGCAAGAGCGCCTTCTGGCTGCTGAGCCAGACGCACCTGCGACTGCAGGCCTCGCGCGATGGCGGCGCGCCACGGCCGCTCGGCCAACCAGAGTGGCAGGAATGGCTGCGCTGGTGGGATTTGCTGCGCTTTTGCCTCGGCCTGCAGTCCATCGCCATCTGGCTGCGCGATGAGCCCCAGGCACTGCAGCGCATCCAGGCACTGGCCCACCTGGCCGGTCAGGACGCGTTGGCCGACATTCTGAGCGAAGCCCTGCAAGGCCAGCCACAGGCCGCCCAGACCGTGCAGTTCCACACCCTGGGCGAAGCAGAGCAGCGCTACACGCTGACGGCACCCGCGCATGAGCGCTTCGATGGCAAGGATTGGTCGGGCACCGACATCGCCATCGAACAGCACTGTGACGGTTTCGCCGTGGTGATCGCCGAACTGATGCTGGCCGAGCGCGCCCAACTGCATTTGCCGGGCGACCAGCCCGCCGCGAGGCCGACCGCCCCACCCCAACCCGCAGCCGAAACCCTGGCACGCTTGCTGCGCACCGAATCCAGGCTGTTCGCCACCGAGATCTTTGGCGTGGCCGCATCGCCTACAGCCATGCGCGAGTTGCCCATGCAACACCAGACCACACCAGCGGCAGAGGCATCGCTGCTGGAATTCTTCCAGCACCTGCACGGACCGGTGGCCGCGCCCCTGCTGGCCACGCACGCACTGCACAACGGCGCGCGCCTGTTCTGCCACGGTGCGCAGCATGGCCTGGAGTTGCTGCCGGTAGAGGACTGGGCGCTGCAGCAACAAGGCAGCGGCGGCGGCCCTGCCGATGCGGCAGATGCCGACAGCCTGGCCGACGCGCTGCGCTTCGCCAGAGGCGGCTGCGATGATGAATATTGGGTGCTGGCCACTGCCGGGCCACTGGCCGGAGCGGTGCTGCTGTCCGAAACCGATGGCCCCCAGGCACACCGGCGCTTCGCCAGCGTCGATGCCTTCTTCGACGCCTTGCTGCATGCGCCACTGAGCGTGCTCAATGCCAGCGGCCAGCTGCGCTATCCGCTCGACGGGCGGTGGCTGGAACTGCGCCCGGCACCGCCTGCCTGATCCCCGCCGCCGCCTGGATCTTCAAGCCCTGCGCCTCAGGGCATCCGAAGCGCAGGGCAGGAAGGCATTCCCCTCCCCGAGTTGCCGCTACTTCTTCTTGCTGCCGCCATCCCCGGCGGCGCGCAGCGTCTTGGCAGCCGCATTGCGGCTGCGGGGCCGCGTGCTGGCCCTGGGCATCGGCGTGGTGCTGAAGTAATGCGCCAGCATCTGCTGCGCGCTGGCATTGACGGTATCGCCCTCGAGGCGCCGGTAGATGCCATTCTCGAGCAGCACCCAGGCGTCACGGTCGTCCATCAGATAAGCCACCAGGCATTCGTCGACGATGCGCTGGCGCAGCGCCGGGTCATTCACCGGCCAGGCCAGCTCGACGCGCCGCACCATGTTGCGGTTCATCCAGTCGGCGCTGGAGAGAAAGAGCTGTTCCTCATCGCCGGCCTGGAAGAAGAACACCCGCGAGTGCTCCAGGAAGCGCCCGACGATCGAACGGATGCGGATCGCGCCACCCTTGGCCGTCTCATTGAGCGCCGGCAGGATGCAGGCCGCGCGCACGATCAGGTCAATCTGCACACCCGCCTGCGCGGCCTTGTAGAGTGCCTCGGCCAGGCCCCAATCGGTCAGCGCGTTCATCTTGGCGACGATGCGCGCCGGCTGGCCCGCCTGCGCCGCCGTGACGGTGCGTGCGATGTTCTCGACCATGCTGCTGTGCAGGTTGAAGGGCGCGACCATCAGGCGGTTGAGCTGCGGCAGGCCGGCCTGGCTGGCCAAGAGCGTGAAGACCGCATCCATGTCGCTGGTGATGGCGTCATTCGCCGTCAAATAGCTGATGTCGGTATAGAGCCGTGCCGTTCTGGGGTTGTAGTTGCCGGTGGAGAGATGCCCGTAGCGCTTGAGGCCGCGGGCCTCGCGGCGCGTCACCAGCAGCATCTTGGCGTGGGTCTTGAGGCCGACGATGCCATAGACCACCTGCGCGCCAACCGATTCCAGCGCCTCGGCCCAGTTGATGTTGTTTTCCTCGTCGAAGCGCGCCTTGAGCTCGACCACTGCAGTCACTTCCTTGCCCTTGCGCACGGCCTCGCGCAGCAGTTCCATCATCACCGAGTCGGGCCCGGTGCGGTAGACGGTCTGCTTGATGGCCAGCACGTCCGGATCCTTGACGGCCTGGCGCAAAAACTCCACCACCGCATCGAAACTCTCGAACGGCTGGTGAATCACCACGTCCTTCTGGCGCAGGCGCGCAAACAGATTCTCGCTGTTCTTGAGCGAGCGCGGCCATTGCGGAATCCACTTGGGGAACAGCAGCGCCGGCCGATCGTCGTCGATGAGATCGATGACCTGATTCAGGCGCACCAGGTTGACCGGCCCCTCGACCCGGTACAAGGCCTCGGCGGGCAGCCCATACTGCGCCAGCAGCAGGCTGGCGATCTGCTCGGAACAACTGCTGGAGACCTCGATGCGCGTGGCCTTGCCGAAATGGCGGTGCTGCAGGCCCTTGCGCAGCGCCGTGCGCAGGTTCTGGATTTCGCCCTCGACCACCGCCAGGTCGGAATGGCGGGTGACGCGAAACTGCGAGAACTCCACCACCTGCCGGCCGGCAAACAGCTCGTGCAGGTGCGCGCGGATGATGCTCGAGAGGCTGACCACACCGATCTTGCCCTTGCCGCCGGCGAGCGAGTCGGGCAGGCGCACGAAGCGCGGCAGCACACGCGGCACCTTGACGATGGCGATCTCGTTGGTGTGGCCGAAGGCGTCCTCGCCATCGAGGCGCACGATGAAGTTGAGCGACTTGTTGGCCACCTGCGGGAACGGGTGGGCCGGGTCGAGCGCCACCGGCGTCAGCAGTGGCTTGACCTCGCGGTTGAAGTATTCGCTCACCCAGCGCCGCTGACCGGCATTGCGCTTGCCATGCGCGAAGATCTGCACGCCCTGCCCGGTCAGCGCCGGCAACAGCACCTTGTTGTAGAGCTCATACTGGCGCTGCACCAGCTTGTGCGCCTTCTCGGAGATGCGGCGGTAGCTCTCGACCGAGTATTCGTCGTCGAGCACGCCGTCACGCGCGGCCTCCAGATGGTCCGCCACGCGCACTTCGAAGAATTCGTCGAGGTTGGAGGTGACGATGCACAGGTAGCGCAGGCGCTCGAGCAGCGGCACGTCGGTGCGCAGTGCCCAGTCGAAGACGCGCTCGTTGAAGGCCAGGATGCTGTGATCGCGGTCCAGCCACTGGATGTGCTCGGGTCGGGCCAGATGCACGATCAGCTCGGCCTCGGCCTCGATCTGCGTGCGGTTCATGTCCCAGGCCGAGCCGGTCACCGCCTGCAGGGCCCTGGCCGTCTCCATCGCATTGGCCAGGCTGCCTGCATCGGCACGGCTGAGCACCACCGCGGAGCTGGCGGAAGAGACCGGCACGATCGCCCCCGTACCCTCGACCTGCACTTGCGGAGCCTTTTCCGTGCGCCGCACGCGCCTGGGCTTTTTGGGGGCAGGTGCCGGGCTCTTCGGTGCGGTGCTCTCGTCAACGATCTTCTTGCGCGCCATGAAACAGTGTGGGTAGGTGGAGGGAGGGAGAGATGAATGGGAGTCGGGGACTTTATCAGTGTAGCCGGCGTATTTGATTACAGTTCCATGACAATCCCATGGCATCCAGGCCCCGCGAAGGCGTGCCGCCATGCACCGTCCTGGCCGGGGATGGACGCCCCTGCAGCGGATTAGAATCCGTTGCATACCACATGGACGCATGGCGTCACGCCCGCATGCATCGTGGCCCCAGCTCACCTGAAATCCCCGCGCCTGCGCTCCCCCATGCCATCGCCTTTCTCCATTCGTCTCTGGCTGTCCGAATCCGTCTCCGCCGGAGCCTTGCGACAGGCCGAGGAGCGCTTCACGCAGGCGCTGGTGGACAGCCTGGGCGATGCCGCGCTGGTGCTGCCGACCTGGGACGCCTTCGCCCGCATCGTGCAGCGGCATGGCGAACAGCCCGACCCTGAGCAACTGCCCGATGCCGAGCGCTTCATCTACGAAAGCTGGCGCATGGCCGAAGCCGATGCGCTGGCTGCCGCCTTCGGGCCGCACCGCCACATGGGCGAAGGCCAGTACGAGATTGTGCCCAACCAGGAATGACCATGGACCCGCTTGCCACCATCACCTGCATCGAAGACCTGCGCCGGCTGGCCCAGCGCCGGGTGCCGCGCATGTTCTACGACTATGCCGACTCCGGCTCCTACACCGAGAATACCTACCACGCCAATGAGGCTGACTTCCGGGCCATCAAGCTGCGCCAGCGCGTCGCCGTGAACATCTCGAACCGCTCCACCGGCACGCACATGCTGGGCCAGCCGGTGGCCATGCCGGTGGCATTGGCACCGGTGGGGCTGACGGGCATGCAGCATGCCGATGGCGAGATCCTGGCCGCGCGCGCCGCCCGCGATTTCGGCGTGCCCTTCACGCTTTCGACCATGAGCATCTGCTCCATCGAGGATGTGGCCGAGGGCACCGGCGGCCACCCATTCTGGTTCCAGCTCTATGTCATGCGTGACCGCGAATTCGCCGCCGCGCTGATCGAGCGCGCCCGCGCCGCCGGTTGCAGCGCGCTGGTGCTGACCCTCGATCTGCAGGTGATGGGCCAGCGCCACAAGGACATCAAGAACGGCCTCTCCGCACCGCCCAAGCCCACGCTGCGCAACCTGCTCAACCTCGCCACCAAACCTGCCTGGTGCAAGGCCATGCTGGCAACACGGCGGCGCAGCTTCGGCAACATCCTCGGCCATGCCAAGGGCGTGACCGACCTGTCCTCGCTGGCGGCCTGGACCAACCAGCAATTCGACCCGACGCTCAGCTGGAGCGATGTCGAATGGATCAAGAACCGCTGGGGCGGCAAGCTGGTGCTCAAGGGAATCCTGGACGCCGAGGACGCGCAGTTGGCCGTGCGCAGCGGCGCCGATGCGCTGGTGGTCAGCAACCACGGCGGCCGCCAGCTCGATGGCGCACCCTCCTCCATCAGCGCGCTGCCGGCCATCGCCGAGGCCGTCGGCCCGCAGATCGAGGTCTGGATGGATGGCGGCATCCGCAGCGGCCAAGACGTCCTCAAGGCGCGTGCGCTGGGCGCGCGCGGCACGCTGATCGGCCGCAGCTTCATCTATGGCCTGGGCGCCCATGGCCAGGCCGGCGTGACACGGGCCCTGCAAATCCTGCAAAAGGAGCTGGACATCAGCATGGCCTTTTGCGGCCATACGCAGATCGATCAGGTCAACCGCGGCATCCTGCTGCCGCAGTCACTGCGGCAGTTGCCGGGTTAGCAACTCACCGCGCCCTGCCGGCAAGACCGTCATTGCTGGGCCAGTGCGCCGACCCAGGCATCCACATCGGCTGCCACGGCCTGCGCCGCCAGCGCCAATGCGCGCGCACCGCCGGGCGCATCGGCACTGCCGGCCGGAACTTCGCGCACAAAGCTGCGCTGGCCCAGCAAACGGTCACCGCGCAGGCCCGGCTCGACCAACGTGGCACGCAACTGCACCAGGGCGGTGCTCTGGCTCTCGCTGGTGAAGACCTGCTCGAAGCGGTCGAGCTCGACGCGCAGCACCAGCGCCTGGCGGTCGCCGTCACGCAGCCGCGACGGACTGTAAGCCTCGCCCATCACCGGTCCCTGGCGCTCCAGCTGCTCGCGCAACTGCTGGCCCAGCAACCGCGTCACCGGCTGGCTCCAGCGTGCCTGCTGGTAGGCCCGCAACTGATGGTCGTCGGCGTAGCTGAAGCGATAGAGCAAGGCCTGGCTGGCCGTGGGCAGGCCCTGCGCCGTGACCTCATCGAGAATCAATGTCCGGCGCTGCGCGACCGGCGCTCCGGGCGCACTAGACGCCGCAGCATTCATGGTCGCGAGGCCAAAGTCGTAGAGGGCCGGCGTGGTCGGCGGCGCCGGCAGGACCGAACAGCCGACCAGGGTGGCCGCTGCCAGCACCAGGCCCATCGTCATGGCGCGACCGGCCGGCACGGATGCAGCCGATCGCTTCGAAATGTCTGTCATACCTGCACTCTTCCTTTCACGCATTCGGGGTCATGGTCATGGGCACGAGGACGAGCGCACGCTCATCGTCCCGTGCCCGGCGCCACATAGCCCTGCTCGCCCGGGCCGGGCCGGGCCGTGTTGGGTCCATAGATGAACGACTGGGGATTGTTACCCACGTCCCGCGCGAGGGAACCGATCTCCTGCATCGCGGTACTGACCTCGTCGAGCGTGCGCTGCACGCGCGGCAGCATGCTGCCATTGATCTCGTCGGCCGCCCCGGCAAAGGCCTGCGCAGACTGCGCCAGCTGGTCGATGACGCCATCGCGCTCGTTAATGCGCCCGGCCACCTTGGCAAACTCCTGGCTCATGGCATCCAGGCTGGCTGCGGCCTTCTGCAGGGCCTGCATATTCGTGCCCATGTCCTGCCCCAGTTGCGTCAGCGTGGGCTCGAGATTGCGCGTCCAGCTCTCTTCGATGCGTTGGGCGAGGCTGGCGGTACTCTGGGCCGCCTGGCCGAAACGGCCGATGGTGCCCATCAGCACCTGCTGGTTCTCGTCACCCAGCAGGGCATTGATGCGGCCCATGGTCTCGCGCACGTCACCAATCACCTCCGGCCCCATGGCCGCGAGCTGGCTCAGATTGGAAGGCCGCATGCCCAGGCGCCGGTAGCCGCGCGGCGACTTGCCCAGCGATGGCAGGGGCTGCGTGGCGTCGTCGAGGTCGATGTAGGCCAGGCCCGTGACGCCCTGGTAGCCCAGCGAGGCAAAGGTGTTTTGCGTGATCGGCGTGGTCTCGTCGACCGAGATGCGGATCAGGATGCTGCCGGCTTCCTCCGGATCGAAACCGATCGCCTCGACCTTGCCGATCGAGACGCCCTTGTAGCGCACCGCCGCCTGCGGCTGCAGGCCGGTGACGGCCTGGCGAGTCGTCATCTCGAAGGTTTCGTAGTGACCCCGGTCGCGCGTGAGCCACACGGCCAGCCCCCCGAGCATCGTCAGCACCAGCAGCACAAAAATGCCGGCGGCCATTGCATGTGACTTGTTTTCCATTACGTCTTCTCCCTAGGTCCTGTTGACACGATGCAAGGAGATCGCGTTGGAGCCAGAAGAGGCCGAGCGCAAGACGCCAAGCGCAGCAAGGCTTGATGCCTTGCGAGCATTGGCAACGCCGCGGGCAGCCTCTTCTGGCTCCAACCCTTGGGGGAGGGCATGAAAAATTCGCCCACTCGGCGTTGCGCTCTTGTATGTATCGACATACGCACTGCGACGTGCGCCTTGATGGGACAAATTCTTCATGCCTTCGCGACTCCTTGCAGCGTGTTAACAGGACCTGGCGGGATGGGGCGCTTGTGCAGCGGTAGCTGCCGCCGGAGCCTGCAGCGGCTCGAGCGCGCGCAGGCCGCGCTCGCCCAGAAAGAATTGTTCGATGAAGGGATGCTTGAAGTGCACCACCTCATCGGGCGTACCGACGACGATCACGCGCTTCTCGGCCAGCACAGCCACGCGCGTGCTCAGCGCATACAGGGTGTCGAGGTCGTGCGTGACCATCACCACCGTCAAACCCAGTTCGCGGTGCATGTCCAGCAGCAGCTCGCAGAACTCGTCCGAGCCGCGCGGGTCCAGCCCTGCGGTCGGCTCGTCGAGCAGCAGCAGCGGCGGATCCATGATCAGCGCGCGCGCCAGCGCCACGCGCTTGATCATGCCGCCCGAGAGATCCGAGGGCATGCGCAGCGCATGCTCGGGCTGGAGGCCGACCATCTGCAGCTTGACCATGGCCGCATCGCGCACCACCGCATCGGGCAGACTGTCCTGCTCGCGCAATGGAAAGGCGATGTTGTCGATGACGTTGAAGGCCGAGAACAGCGCGCCGTGCTGGAACAGCATGCCCATGCGCGCCGAGGCGCCGGCCGAAGGCAGATCGGCCGCCGCCACGCCATTGATGGTGACACTGCCACGGCTCGGCCGGGTCAGGCCGAGGATATGCCGCAGCAGCACCGTCTTGCCGGTCCCCGAGCCCCCCACCAGCGTAAGGATCTCGCCGCGCCGCACGTCCAGATCCAGATCCTGGTGCACCGTGAAGGCCTCGGCCCCCTGGCCGAATATGGTCCAGAGCTTGTCGATGCGCACCAGCACATCATCCTGGGGTGCCGTGCCGGTGCCGCCCGCCACGCTCTGCACGGCGGGTTCACGGGCCGTGGTGTCGATGCCGGTTGTGTCGATGGTCATGGCTTAGAACCCCACGCTGCGGAACAGGATCGCGAAGACCGCATCGATGATGATCACCGAGGTGATCGACGTCACCACCGAGGCCGTGGTGCCCTCGCCCAGGCTTTCGGTATTGGGCTTGACCCACAGTCCCCAGTGGCAGGCGATCAGCGCAATCGCAATGCCGAACACGACCGACTTGGCCGTGGCCAGCCACAGGTTGGCAATGTCCACCGCATCCGGCAGCGCCTGCATGAAATAGGCCGGCGTGATGCCCAGGCTCACGTCGGCCGCGACAATGCCGCCCAGCAGCGCCGCCAGCGTCGTCCACACGCTCACCAGCGGCATCGCCAGCGCCAGCGCCAGCGCGCGCGGCATGACGAGCCGGAAGCCCTGCGCAATGCCCATCACGCGCATGGCATCGAGCTCTTCGTTGACGCGCATCACGCCGATCTGCGCCGTGATGGCCGAACCGGAGCGCCCGGCCACCAGAATGGCGGCCAGCAGCGGCCCCAGCTCACGCGTGAGCGAAATACCCAGAACGTTGACGATGAAGGCATCCGCACCAAACTGGCGCAGCTGCAAGGCCAACAGGTAGGCAATCACGACACCGATGAGAAACCCCACCAGCGCCGTGATCGGCAGCGCCTGTGCGCCCATGCGAAACACATGGGCAGAGAAATCATGCCATGGCCCGCGTAGCGGCCGGCGCAGCAGGCGCAACACATCAAGCAGCAGCTGCCCCATCAGTTGCACCATGCTGGTGAGATGCACCAACCCGCCAAAGGTGATGTCACCCACCTGCTCGAAAGCGCGCAGCAGGCCATTCTGGCGAGGCTCTTCCTGCACCGGCACCGTGAGGGCGGCCACGCGCTCGAGGATGGCCTGCTGGCTGGGACTGGCCTGCAGGTGCTCGGGCAGGCGTCCGCCCCAGCTATCCCAGACAACCTGCGCGGCAATGTGATCGAACCCCTCGGCCTGCCGCAGATCCCAGCGGCCACCGGCCTGCCCGGCGGCCTGGCGAAGCTGCGGACGCAGGCGCTGCCACAACTGGCGGTCGCTCAAGGCAGCCGCACCCCAGTGCCCCTGCAATTGCAGGAGTACCCCTTCGGAGCTGTTCTGTACGACGATGGTCGGCGCCTGGATGGACTGCATGGCTCGGTATTATCAACGCAGCAGGCGCATCCATTGCAAATTACCGGCAAGGCCCTTCCCGCCCCGATCTGGTGCGGTTTTCGAGGGTTAATCCCGATGCACCGACTTCGCCCACCACCTATAGTTCGTTCACTCGCAGCAGCCCATGGCTGCAATGAGAGGATCGAGGAGACAAACCCTTGCACCCATGTCCGCCACCACATCGGTGGACCATAACAACAAAGTACAAGAAGCTCAAAAAACCGAGACAAAAAATCATGGCGCCCCATATGGGGCGCCATTCTTTTGGCCACTTGAAAGCGATCATCAACCGCCCGCTGGCCGCTGGCTGTGCAGATATGAAGCTTCAGGCTTTGCGCAACCGCAGCAGCGCTGCCTGGCCGTGGGCCTGCAGGCCCTCCCCTTCGGCCAACACATGGGCGATGGCACCGAGCTTCTGGGCGCCCGCCTCGCTGACCTCGATGATGCTGCTGCGCTTCTGGAAGTCCAGCACGCCCAATGGCGAGGAAAAGCGTGCCGTGCCACTGGTGGGCAGCACGTGATTGGGACCGGCGCAATAATCGCCCAGGCTTTCGCTGGTGTAGGCGCCCAGGAAAATCGCGCCGGCGTGGCGCAACAGCGGCTCCCAGCGGTGCGGCTCGCGGCTGGAGACTTCCAGGTGCTCGGGGGCGATGCGGTTGGCAATGGCGCAAGCCTCCTCCATGTCGCATGTGTGGATCAGCGCGCCGCGCCCGTTCAGGCTCTTGGCGATGATCTCGGCACGCGGCAGGCTTGGCAGCAGCCGGTCGATGGCTTCCTGCACCGCCTCGATGTAGGCTGCATCGGGGCAGAGCAGGATGCTTTGCGCCAGCTCGTCATGCTCGGCCTGGCTGAAGAGGTCCATGGCCACCCAGTCCGCCGGCGTGCTGCCATCGGCCAGCACCAGTATCTCGCTGGGTCCGGCAATCATGTCGATGCCCACCTGGCCGAACACGCGCTTCTTGGCGCTGGCCACATAGGCGTTACCCGGGCCGGTGATCTTGTCGACGCGCGGGATGCTCTCGGTGCCATAGGCAAGAGCCGCCACGGCCTGCGCGCCGCCGATGGTGAAGGCACGCGAGACACCTGCCACATGGGCGGCGGCAAGCACCAGCGGGTTCTTCTCGCCGCGCGGTGTGGGCACCACCATGATGATCTCGCCAACGCCGGCCACATGGGCCGGCAGCGCATTCATCAGCACGCTGGAAGGATAGGCGGCCTTGCCGCCGGGCACGTAGATGCCGACGCGGTCGAGCGGCGTGACCTTCTGGCCCAGCAGTGTGCCGTCCTCGTCGCGGTAGGACCAGCTCTCGCCGGCGGCCTTCTTCTGCGCCTCGTGGTAGCTGCGAATGCGTGCGGCGGCGAATTCCAGCGCATGGCGCTGGGCCTCGGGCAGGCCCTCGAAGGCCGCCTTGAGTTCATCCTGCGTAAGCTCCAGTGCCTGGAGGCTCTGCGCCTGCAGTCCATCGAAGCGTTCGGTGAATCGCAACACCGCGGCATCACCCTCTTGCTGCACGGCATGCAGGATGTCGGCGACGCGCTGCTCGATCTCGGCGTTGGTGTCGGCCGACCAGTGCAGCCGCTGCCTGAACCGCGCTTCGAAATCGGCGCTCTGGGTGGAAAGGCGCAGGGGACGGGCTTGCAATGTCATGACAGTAATGGGCCGGGGCCCACTCCATTGGTTCGCTTTGATGCGGGCTGCCGCTGCGGCAACGTCAGCCCATGGGAAAACGCACGGGGCCTCAGCCCCTTCACGCGACCTCAGGCGGCCAGGCGCGTGGCGCGGGTGAACACCTCGATCAGCGGCCGCAGTTGCGCCTGTTTGAGGCGCAGCGCCGCCTGGTTGACGACGAGTTGCGAGCTGATCTCCATGATGCGCTCGACCTCGACGAGGTTGTTGGCACGCAGCGTGTTGCCGGTGGAGACCAAATCGACGATGGCATCGGCCATGCCGGTGAGCGGCGCCAGCTCCATGCTGCCATAGAGCTTGACCAGGTCGACGTGCACACCCTTGCGGGCGAAGAACTCGCGCGCGATGGTCGTGTACTTGGTGGCCACGCGCAGGCGCGCGCCCTGGCGCACCGCGTGCGCGTAGTCGAAGCCGGCTGGCACTGCCACGCTGACATGGCACTTGGCAATCTGCAAGTCGAGCGGCTGGTACAGGCCCTGGCCGCCGTGCTCGATCAACACGTCCTTGCCGGCCACGCCGATGTCGGCACCGCCGAACTGCACGTAGGTCGGTACATCGCTGGCACGCACCAGCACCACCCGCACATCGGGCAGGTTGGTCGGCAGGATCAGCTTGCGGGATTTTTCGGGATCTTCCAGAACCTGGATACCGGCAGCAGCCAGCAGAGGCAGGGTCTCGTCAAAAATACGCCCCTTCGAGAGGGCCAGCGTCATCATGTTGGGTCAACTTTCCGCATCGGGCCAGAGCGTGGCCATGCAAGCGGGCATTTTAAGGCAAGGCTGCCTCCACACCCGGGAGTACCTGCAACAACACTTGCCCGCACCATGCCCGCACATGCCCGCACATGCCCGCGAAGACGCGGCAGTGGCCCCAATGACCTGTTTATAAACTTTTCCCGGTCGACCGTCCGGCCTTGCGGGCTCCACCAGATGGCGCCTGCCCGGCCTGTTCGGCAGACCAGCCCCACGAGGCCCCGGCAAAGCACTCGACCAGGTAGTTCACCATCGCCCGCACCTTCTGCGGCAACTGCTTGCGACTCGGATAGACGGCATGGATGCCCAGCTCCCGCGGTGCATATTGCGGCAGCAGCGTCACCAGGCGACCGGCACGCAGGTCATCTCCGATCAGGAAATCGGGCTGCATGACGATGCCGCCGCCCTCCAGCGCGATATGGCGGCAGGGATCGCCACTGTTGCTGACGACACGGCTGTCGAGCCGCACCCTGACCGGCTCGCCGCCATCCACCGGAGTGAAGGCCCACTCCTCGCGACCGGAGCCGCCCCAGTTGCTGTAGGCAATGACCTGGTGGCTTGCCAAGTCCGCCGGCTCGCTGGGGGTGCCATGCGCGCGCAGGTACTCCGGCGACGCCACCAGCAACACGCTGGTGCTGGCCAAGCGGCGGCTGACCAGCGAGGAGCTGCTCAGATTGCCGATGCGCACGCACATGTCGAAACCTTCGTCGATCAGGTCCACCACGCGGTCGTTGAGCGTGATGTCCAGACCCACCTTCGGGTAGCGCCGCAGGAACTCGCCCCAGAGCGGATCGAGGTGGCGCTGCGCAAAGGACACCGGCACGTTGATGCGCAGCGTGCCCGAGGGCTCGAGCACGCGCGAAGTCACCTCGGCCTCGGCCGACTCCATGGCCGCGAGAATGTCGCGGCAGTGGTGGTAGAAGCCGCTGCCCTCCTCGGTCAGCGCCAAACGCCGGGTGGTGCGCTGCAGCAACCGCACGCCCAGGCGTTTCTCGAGCGCATCGACGTGGCGCGAAACGGCCGCCTTGGACATGTTCAGGGCCTCGCCGGCCCGCACGAAGCTACCGGCATCGACGACGGCCGCGAAGACCTCCATTTCAAGACTGCGGTTCATGGTGCAAAGTGCCCTTCCCTAATCCCAGCGTGTTGTTTTCCTGTGCGTTCCAAGCCGTCCCTCGTTGCGAGAACCTCAACCAAAGAAGTGCGTGCCGGCAGCCCAGGCCGACCAGGCCAGGAACGCGAAGTACACCACCGTCAGGAGCATCATCAGGTAGCCGCCCAGCACCAGCAGCCCATCGCGCTGCGAAATGCCCATGGCCAGCAGCAGGATCGCCACGCCCGGCAGCGTGTTGGAAAATGGCACCAGGCCCAACGGCAGCATCAGCAAGACCGCAGAGGCCATGATGGCCAGGCCATTGAGCCGGTTCATCACCCCGCCCGTGAGTGCCCGCAGGCGCTGCGGGCGCAGGAAGCGATCGAGCCGGCGCAGGAACTGGATGCCGCGCAGCAGCACCGGCTTGAGCTTGGCGGCATCGAGCTGGCGATCGGCAATGAAGCCCGGCAGCCATGGCAGGCGCCCCAGGCTGATCGAGAGCGCGATCAGCAAGATGGCACAGCCGAACACCGTCGAGACGCCGGGGATCGAGACCGGAAACAGGAACGGCAGCGTCATCAGCGCGCACAGCATCAGAAGGCCCTTGTCGCCCATCATGGCCATCAGCTCGCGCACGCTGAACGAGGGCTTGTCCATGCGGGCCAGCAGGTGCGCGATGACCTCGCTGGCCGACAGGTCCGCACTCCGCGGCGGTGCCGAGAAGGAGTCGGGATCGGGACTCGTCACGGTACAAGGTGTCGCTGGTGGGGGGGAAACTGCCGCAGCACGGTCACAACGCTCACAATGTTCACAACGCCGCCACGACGGCGTCGCCCATCTCCACCGTGCCAACCTTCTTCGTGCCTTCGCTGTAGATGTCGACGGTACGCAGGCCGCTGGCAAGCACCTTCTTGACGGCACGCTCGATCCGGTCGGCCGCCTCGGGCTGGCCCAGCGAGTAGCGCAGCATCATCGCCGCCGAGAGTATCGTCGCCAGCGGATTGGCAATGCCCTTGCCGGCGATGTCCGGCGCGCTGCCGTGGCTGGGCTCGTAGAGACCCTGGTTCTTCTCGTTCAGGCTGGCCGAGGGCAGCATGCCGATCGAGCCCGTCAGCATCGCCGCCTCGTCACTGAGGATGTCGCCGAACATGTTGCCAGTCACCAGCACGTCGATGTTCTTGGGTGCCTTGACGAGCTGCATCGCGGCATTGTCCACGTACATGTGCTCGAGCTGCACGTCCGGATAGGCCTGGTGCACCTCGGTGACCACGTCGCGCCAGAACTGGAAGGTCTCCAGCACGTTGGCCTTGTCCACCGAAAGCACCTTCCTGCCGCGTTTGCGGGCAGCCTGGAAGGCCACGTGAGCAATGCGCTCGATCTCCGGGCGGGAATAACGCATCGTATCGAAGGCTTCCTCGGCACCGGGGAAATGTCCATCGACCGCAGTGCGGCGACCGCGCGGCTGGCCGAAATAAATGTCGCCAGTGAGTTCGCGGATGATCAGGATGTCCAGCCCCGCCACCAGCTCGGGCTTGAGGCTGGAAGCATGCGTGAGCTCCTCGTAGCAGATCGCCGGGCGGAAATTGGCGAACAGGCCCAGTTCCTTGCGCAGGCCGAGGATGGCCTGCTCCGGGCGCAGCGCGCGCTCGAGCTTGTCGTACTGGAAATCGCCCACGGCGCCGAACAGCACGGCATCGGCGGCCTTGGCCAGCTCCAGCGTGGCCTCGGGCAGCGGATGGCCGTGCGCGGCATAGGCCGCACCGCCCACCGGCGCAGTCTCCATCTCGAACGTCAGATCCAGCGCCTTGAGGACTTTGACCGCCTCGGCAATGATTTCGGTGCCGATGCCGTCACCGGGAAGAATGGCAATTTTCATGGGTATCTCAGGAATGGGCCAATGATCAGTATTCTTGACGATGCCTTTCACCCGTGGGCTCTGCAGGCCAGGGCAAACGGCACATCAGATGTGCGCTTCGAACGAGGGGAAACAACAACTGCAGGTCGGGGCCTTTGCCGCATCGGTCTGCGGAAGTTCCGCGCCATTTCGCGCGCCGATGCCCCTGCACCGCAATGGAGGGCATTGTATCGGGGCTCGGCCGGCATGCACGCGGCCACATGCCGCACTGGTGCCGCGCTGGTGCCGCATGTCGCGCCATGCATGCTTGGGCGCCCCGCCCTACAATGCGGGCCTTCGCCCTCGCGCTGCCATGCCTCCAGGGCCGTGCGGCCTCGCATCGCCATCGCCGTCTCGCACGGCGGGCCCTTATGCATCGCGGCGGCGCCGTCGCACCCCTTGCCCCATCACCATGCCCCAAGCCGCTGTCTCCTTCCAGTCCGTCAGCAAGACCTACCCGACGCCAGGCGGCAGCTTCCAGGCGCTGTTCGACGTCAGCCTAGACATCCGCGAAGGAGAATTCCTCGGCCTGCTGGGTCCCAACGGCGCGGGCAAGACCTCGCTGATCGCCATTCTCGCGGGCCTGGCCAGGCCCACGGGCGGCAAGGTGCTGGTGCAGGGCTTCGACGTGCAGAAGGACTACGCGCAGGCCCGCCAGCGGCTGGGCATCGTGCCGCAGGAGCTGGCCTTCGACCCGTTCTTCTCGGTGCGCGAGACGCTGCAGTTCCAGTCGGGCTATTTCGGCCTGCGCCACAACGATGCGTGGATCGATGAACTGCTGCACCAGCTGGGCCTGGCCGACAAGGCCGATGCCAACATGCGCCAGCTCTCGGGCGGCATGAAGCGCCGCGTGCTGGTGGCCCAGGCACTGGTGCACAAGCCGCCCATCATCGTGCTCGACGAGCCCACCGCCGGTGTCGACGTGGAGCTGCGCCAGACCCTGTGGCACTTCATCGACCGTCTCAACCGCGAGGGCCACACGGTGCTGCTGACCACGCATTACCTGGAGGAAGCCGAGGCGCTGTGCCACCGCATCGCCATGCTCAAGCGCGGCAGCCTGGTGGCGCTGGACGACACCACCCGGCTGCTCGCCAGCGCCAGCCACAACGTGTTGCAGTTCAAGACCGATCAGCGCCTGCCCGATGCGCTGGCAGCGCTGGCGCGCGTGACCGGCCGGGTGGTGCAGATACCAGCACGCGACGCCGCCGAGGTCGAGCGCCTGCTGGCCGCGCTGCGCGAAGCAGCCGTGGTGATCAGCGACATGGAGATCCGCCGCGCCGACCTGGAGGACGTATTCGTCAACATCATGGGCCAGCAGGAAAGCCTTCCCTTCGCCGTATGAGCACGAACCCCATAAAAACCAGCCCCCTGCAAAGCCCCGCCGCCAGCCCGTCCAGCGGCTGGCAAATGCTCTTCATCAAGGAGATCAAGCGCTTCTGGCGCGTGGCCTTCCAGACCATCGCCGCCCCGGTGCTCACGGCCCTGCTGTACCTGATGATCTTCGGCCATGTCCTCGAAGACCGTGTGGTGGTCTATGGCGACCTCAGCTACACGCAGTTCCTGGTGCCGGGGCTGGTGATGATGAGCGTGCTGCAAAACGCCTTCGCCAACAGCTCGTCAAGCCTGATCCAGAGCAAGATCACCGGCAACCTGGTCTTCCTGCTGCTGACGCCGCTGTCGCACCGGGCCTGGTACTTCGCCTACGTGGGCTCGTCCATCGTGCGCGGTCTGGTGGTGGGCCTGGGCGTGCTGCTGGTGACGCTGCTCTTTACCACGCCGCGCATCGAGCACCCGCTCTGGGCACTGCTGTTCGCCGTCATCGGCGCCGGGCTGCTGGGCACGCTGGGCGTGATCGCCGGGCTCTGGGCCGACAAGTTCGACCAGCTCGCCGCCTTCCAGAACTTCCTGATCATGCCGATGACCTTTCTCTCCGGCGTGTTCTATTCGATCCATTCGCTGCCGGCCCTGTGGCAGGGCATCAGCCATCTCAATCCGTTCTTCTACATGATCGACGGCTTCCGCTACGGCCTGCTGGGCCAGAGCGATTTTTCGCCCTGGCTCAGCCTGGCAATCACTGCCGGCGCCTGGCTGGCAACCGGCTGGCTGGCCCTCACGCTGCTGAAGAAGGGTTACAAGATTCGCAGCTGAGCGTAGCGCCACTTCTCACTGACTTCACACTTTGGATGGACAATCTGCCATCTTTCCTGTCCGAGCCTGTTTCAGCCTGTTCGAGCCGGCATGGCGGTGCGCAAGACGCACACAGCCGCCTCCTGCCCGCCCCACTCCCGACCACCCCATGACCGCAGAAGAACTTCAGACCCTCATCACCCAGGGCCTTGCCTGCCAGCACATCGAATTGCAGGGCGACGGCCGCCACTGGTTTGCCACCATCGTCTCCAGCGAGTTCGAGGGGCTGCGCCCGATCCAGCGCCACCAGAAGGTCTACGCCACGCTGGGCAGCCGCATGCACACCGATGAAGTGCATGCCCTCTCGATGAAGACCCTCACGCCCGCCGAGTGGCAGGCCCGCTGAGCCCGGCCCGCACCGCCGCTGCCATCGTCCCCTCCAACACCGTGTCCGACACCATGGAACAATTGATCATCCGCGGTGGCCAGCGCCTCAATGGCGAGGTCACCATCTCCGGCGCCAAGAACGCCGCACTGCCACTGCTGTGCGCGGCGCTGCTGACCGACGAACCCGTCACCCTGCACAATGTGCCGCGCCTGCATGACGTGCAGACCATGCTGGCGCTGCTGCATCACATGGGCGTCGCCACCCGGCACGACGCCGGCAACACCGCCCACCTGCACGCCGGCCGTCTGGGCGAACCCGAAGCGCCCTACGCGCTGGTACGCAGCATGCGCGCCTCCATCCTGGCGCTGGGGCCGCTGATGGCGCGCATCGGCTACGCCAAGGTGGCGCTGCCGGGCGGCTGCGCGATCGGCTCGCGCCCGGTGGACCAGCACATCCGTGGCCTGCAGGCGATGGGCGCGGAGACGGTGGTCGAGCACGGCAACATCATTGCCACGCTGCCACGCGGCGTGCAACGCCTCCGCGGCGCCCGCATCACCACCGACATGGTCACCGTCACCGGCACCGAGAACCTGCTGATGGCCGCCGCTCTCGCCGAAGGCGAGACCATCCTGGCCAATGCCGCGCAGGAACCCGAGATCGTCGACCTCGCCGAGATGCTGATCGCCATGGGCGCGCAGATCGAGGGCCATGGCACCGGCCGCATCCGCATCCAGGGCGTCGCGCGCCTGCATGGCTGCGAGCACAGCGTGGTGGCCGACCGCATCGAGGCTGGCACCTTCCTGTGCGCGGTGGCCGCCACCGGCGGCGAGGTGCTGCTGCACAAGGCCCGGGGCAAACACCTGGGCGCTGTGTTGGAGAAGCTGCGCGACATGGGTGTGGGCATCGAATGCCTGGACGACGGCATCCGCATCAGCAGCCCCGGCGCCGCCAGCGGCCAGTTGCAGGCGCAGAGCTTTCGCACCACCGAGTACCCGGGCTTTCCGACCGACATGCAGGCGCAGTTCATGGCGCTCAACTGCGTGGCGCAAGGCACCTCGACGATCACCGAGACCATCTTCGAGAACCGCTTCATGCACGTGGGCGAGCTGCAGCGCCTGGGCGCGCACATCCAGGCCGATGGCAAGGTTGCGGTGGTCGAGGGTGGCAGCCGGCTCAGCGGCGCCGCCGTCAACTCCACCGACCTGCGCGCCTCGGCCAGCCTGGTGATCGCCGGACTGGTGGCCGAAGGCGAGACTTGCGTGGGCGAACTGCACCACCTCGACCGCGGCTACGACGACATCGAGAGCAAGCTGCGCGGACTGGGCGCCGACATCCGTCGCAGCAGCCACGGCGGCCATTGCGCCTGAACGAACCTGCTCAGAGGCCAATCAGAAAGCGCATGCCGGAGAGCATGCGCTTTTCTTTCTGCCTGGCGCGCCCTTTGGCCGACTGCGCTACTTGATCGTCAGAATCCACTCGGCCAGTTGCCGCGCCTCGTCGGCGCTGACGCGGTTGGCCGGCATCGGCACCGGCCCCCAGATGCCTGAGCTGCCCGCGGCAATGCGCGCGGCGATCTGCGGCACGGCATCGCTCTTGCCGGCATACTTCTCGGACACCACCTTGAATGACGGCCCGACCACATTGCGGTGCGTGGCATGGCAGGCCAGGCAGTTCTTGCTCTTGGCCAGCGCGGCGGCATCGGCCTGCTGGGCCGGCGCGGGGGCCGCAAGCCCGATCAGGCCGCCGAGCAAAGCGGCGTGGCGAATGGTGGCGCGCATGGCATGGATTCCTTCTGGTCGCGGGGCACGGGTATCATTGTCGCCATTATCCGGCACCATCTGGCAGCAAGGCCTCCGGCCTTCGCCAGCCCTCCCACCAGACCACCGATCACCATGTATCTGCTTGGCCTCTCCATCCTGCTGCTTGCCCTGAAGTTCTTCGCCGTCGGTCCGGTGGCCGACTGGCCGTGGTGGTGGTTTGCGATCCCCTTCGGCCTGACGGCGGCGTGGTGGAGCTGGGCGGACTATTCCGGTTACACCAAGCGCAAGGTGATGGAAAAGGAAGATGCCCGCAAGGCCTCCCGCATCGCCCGCGAGAAAGAGCGGCTCGGCCTGGGCCCCAAGCACCGCCGCTGAGAACCTGCTCACGGTCTTTTCGCGGGTCGCGGTGGAGGTCGAAAATGAGTGGTCAACGCCGCCCGGCGCGCTTTTGGTCTCTTGCCCGTCGGGTTGCCCCGGCAGGCGCGCGCTGCGGTGTGACAAATTCTCGCCGGGCCGGCTCCGCCTGGCACATTGGCGATAATGGAGCCCGTGGGCCCAGGCCCGTTGACATCCATCCGTCCATCCACACGTATCCATCTTCCGTGTCGCGCCTTGTGCGCCAAGCGGCCTTCTTCAGCGCAGTCGCCGCCAGGCGCTGCCGCATGAGCATTGAACACCATGACCGACAACACATTGATTGCAGCCGCCGTCGAGCCCAGCGTGGTGCGCCGGCAGGACTACCTGCCCCCCGCGTTCTGGATCGATACCGTCGATCTCTGCTTCGACCTCGAGCCCGCCAAAACCCGTGTACTCAACAAGATGCGCGTGCGCCGCAACCCGGCCGCGCCCGAACAGCCGCTGCGCCTGCATGGCGAGGCACTGAATCTGGCGCGCGTGCTGGTCAACGGCCAGGGCGCGAGCTTCAAACTCGAGGACGGCCTGCTGGTGCTCTCGAACCTGCCCGACGACGAGGCCGGCTTCGACCTGGAGATATTCACCACCTGCCAGCCCGACAAGAACACCCTGCTCTCGGGCCTGTTCGTCAGCCAGGGGACCTTCTTCACGCAGTGCGAGGCCGAGGGCTTTCGCCGCATCACCTACTTCCTCGACCGTCCGGACGTGATGAGCGTCTATACCGTCACGCTGCGCGCCGACAAGGCCGCCTACCCGGTGCTGCTCTCCAACGGCAACCTGGTTGAACAGGGCGAGCTCGAAGGTGGACGCCACTATGCCAAGTGGCATGACCCGTTCCGCAAGCCCAGCTACCTGTTCGCGCTGGTGGCCGGCCAGCTCGTCGCGCGCGAGCAGCACATCAAGGCGCGCAACGGCTGCGAGCACCTGCTGCAGGTCTATGTGCGGCCCGGCGACCTGGAGAAGACCGAGCATGCCATGCAATCGCTGATCGCCTCCATCGCCTGGGACGAGACGCGCTTTGGCCTGCACCTAGACCTGGAGCGCTTCATGATCGTCGCCACCAGCGACTTCAATATGGGCGCGATGGAAAACAAGGGCCTGAACATCTTCAACACCAAGTACGTGCTGGCCAACCAGGCCACAGCCACCGACACCGACTTCTCCAACGTCGAGAGCGTGGTCGGACACGAGTACTTCCACAACTGGACCGGCAACCGCATCACCTGCCGCGACTGGTTCCAGCTCTCGCTCAAGGAAGGCCTGACGGTATTCCGCGACCAGGAGTTCTCGATGGACATGGCCGGCAGCGACAGCGCCCGCGCCGTCAAGCGCATCGAGGACGTGCGCCTCCTGCGCACCGTGCAGTTCGCCGAGGATGCCGGCCCGATGGCCCACCCGGTGCGCCCCGACAGCTACCAGGAAATCAACAACTTCTATACCGTCACCATCTACGAAAAGGGTGCGGAAGTGGTGCGCATGATGCACACGCTGGTGGGCGAGGCGGGCTTTCGCAAAGGCGTCAGCCTGTACTTCGAACGCCACGATGGCCAGGCCGTCACCTGCGACGACTTCGCCCAGGCCATTGCCGATGCCAATCCCGAGAGCGAACTGGCACGCCTGCTGCCGCAATTCAAGCGCTGGTACAGCCAGGCCGGCACGCCCCATGTCTATGCCGTGGGCCAGCACGATGCCGCCGCCCAGACCTACACGCTGACCTTCACCCAGAAGATCAAGCCCACGCCCGGCCAGCCCGACAAGCAGCCGGCCGTCATTCCGCTTCGCGTGGCGCTGTTCTCAGCCAGTGGCCAGCCGCTGCAGCTGCAGTTGCAAAGCGCCGAAGGCATCGAGCCCGCCGCATCCGAGCACACGCTGGTGCTGCACGACAGCCTGCAGGCCTTCACTTTTGCAAACGTTCCGGAGGCCCCGATTCCCTCCATCCTGCGCGGCTTCAGCGCCCCGGTGGTGCTGCACCAGAATCTCGGCGACGAAGCCCTGGAAGTGCTGCTCGAACATGACAGTGACCCGTTCAACCGCTGGGAAGCCGGCCAGCAATGGGCCCAGCGCCTGCTGCTGGCGGCCATCGGCGCCGGTGATGCCAGCGCTGAGGCCGCGCCGACGCCGACCGTGCTGCCCGAACGCTTCATCGACGCGCTGCGCCAGGTGCTGCGCGATCCGCAGCTCGATGCCGCCTTCCAGGACCTGATGCTGACGCTGCCGAGCGAGGCTTACCTCGCCGAACAGCTCGACGTGGTCGACCCGCAGCGCATCCACCAGGTGCGCCAGGCCGCGCAGCGCCAATTGGCCCGCGCGCTGGCGCCCGAATGGCAGGCCGTGTGGGAGGCGCACCAGGACACCGGCGCCTACCGTCCCGACGCCCAGTCGGCCGGCCGGCGCGCGCTCGCCGCCAAGGCCTTGTTCATGCTGTGCCTGCTGGCCGCCGAGACCGGCGACGCGGTCTGGCCCGGCAAGGCCTACCAGCGCTTCAAGGACGCCGGCAACATGACCGACCGCCTCAACGCGCTGACCGCCCTGGTGCACGCCGGCCACCCGCTGGCCGAGCCGGCGTTGACCCGCTTCCATCAGCTGTTCAAGAACGAAGCGCTGGTACTGGATAAATGGTTCCAGTTGCAGGCCTCGGCACCCGACGCAGGCGGCAGAGGCCTGCACAAAGTGCAGCAGTTGATGCAGCACGCCGACTTCAACCTCAAGAATCCCAACCGCGCCCGCAGCCTGATCTTTGCCTTCACCAACGCCAACCCCGCCGCCTTCCACCGCGAAGACGGCGCCGGCTACCAGTTCTGGGCCGATCAGGTGATCGCCCTGAACGCCATCAACGCCCAGGTCGCCGCCCGCCTGGCGCGCGCGCTCGATGCCTGGCGCAAGCTCGACGAGCCCTTCCGCCACCATGCCGAAGCCGCCCTGCGCCGCGTTGCCGCGCAGGACAAGCTCAGCAAGGATGTGAGGGAGATCATTGAAAAGGCACTGGTATAGCCATGCCCTATGCCGCCCGGCATACGTCGGTCTAAGCAACTCACATGATTGCCTTTAACGTTCTGTTCATCGCGGTGCTGGCTTGCCTGTTCAGGCCGCGCTTGCTCAGCCAGATAACCGGGGGCGAGCCGCTTTCACGCTGGTGGTTCGCCATCGCCATGATGGCCTTGACGGCCGTCAGCCCCTACGGGCCACGCGGTTCACACTCCACCACGCCTGGCAACGCGCGCACGCAGTCTCCAGCACGACTTGCGACGCCAGTAGCCGAGCCCGTTGCAGCAGCGGCCCCAGCTGCTGCCGTCCGCACTGAAGAGGCGGCTGCGATACGCTAACACCAAGAAATCCCCGGTTGCTGCCATCACAATGCCCGCAACTGATTGCGTCCTCCGTTCCTGTAGACAACCCTGAACTCCATGTCCAAAAAAATCTCCCTCACCCGCTATCTCGTCGAACAGCAACGCGTCGACGGTCTGATCCCCGGCCAGCTCCGGCTGCTGCTCGAAGTGGTGGCACGCGCCTGCAAGCGCATCAGCTTCGAAGTCAACAAGGGTGCGCTTGGCGGCGTACTCGGCAGTGCCGGCAGCGAGAACGTGCAGGGCGAAGTGCAGAAGAAGCTCGACATCATCGCCAACGAGGTGCTGATCGAGGCCAATGAATGGGGCGGGCACCTGGCCGCCATGGCCAGCGAGGAAATGGAAGGCATCTACGTGGTGCCCAACCGCTACCCGCAGGGCGAATACCTGTTGCTGTTCGATCCGCTCGACGGCTCCTCCAACATCGACGTCAACGTCAGCATCGGCACCATCTTCAGCGTGCTGCTCAAGCCTCATGACCACCCCGGCGTGACCACCGAGGATTTCCTGCAGCCGGGGGCCAAGCAGGTCGCGGCCGGCTATTGCATCTACGGGCCGCAGACCATTCTGGCGCTCACCGTCGGCGATGGCGTGGCCATGTTCACGCTCGACCGCGAGCAAGGTTCCTTCGTCCTCACCGACGAGAACGTGCGCATCCCCGAGGACACCAAGGAGTTCTCGATCAACATGAGCAACCTGCGTCACTGGGATCCCAGCATCCGCCGCTACATCGATGAATGCCTGGCCGGCGAGGAAGGCCCGCGCGGCAAGAACTTCAACATGCGCTGGATCGCCTCCATGGTGGCCGACATCCATCGCATCCTCAGCCGCGGCGGCGTGTTCCTCTACCCTTGGGACAAGCGCGAACCCAACAAGCCCGGCAAGCTGCGCCTGCTCTACGAGGCCAACCCGATGGGCTGGCTGATCGAACAGGCCGGCGGCGCCGCCAGCAACGGCCACCAACGCATCCTCGATGTGGAGCCGACGGCCCTGCATCAACGCGTCAGCGTCATCATGGGCTCGAAGAACGAAGTCGATCGCGTTGCGCAGTATTACGCCGAGGCCGAAACGGCTGGGCAGTAATCACCGCCACCCGCTATACTGCCCCCTCGCGGCGAGCAGGCTTCAAGCCGGCCGCCGCGTCGTAAGCGTTCACGTCAACCAACGCATCTCCCGCGGTCCTCGCGACCGGTGGGCGGTGCTTCGCTTGCGCGGCTCTGCATCGTTCCGGTCGTGGGACCGCTCTTTGCACACAAGGAGCAAACCATGACCCGGCTGGCCGATGACATGCCATTACGCCACCTGATCCGGATGGCGGCAGCCCTGTTTCTGAGCTACCTGACCGTGGCAATGGCCCTGCCGGCCGTGGCCGTGCAAGTGTCGGGCAGCCTGCACATGGGCAATATCGCCTCCGGCCTGGCCGTAGGCATTGCCTTTCTTTCCACCATATGCACCCGGGCCTGGGCCGGACGCCTGACCGATGAACGCGGCGGCAAGCCCACGTTGCTGCTCGGCCTGGCCATCTACCTGGCAGCCACGCTGGTATGCCTGCTCTCGGCGTTGCCCGCCATGCCGACGCAGTTGGCCTACGCCGTGCTGCTGGCTGGCCGGCTGCTGCTGGGTGTCGGCGAAAGCCTGGCGCTGGTTGGCATTCTTGGCTGGGGCATGGCCATGATGGGACCGGCCCGCTCAGGCCGCGTCATGGCCCTGGTCGGCATGGCCATGTATGGTGCATTCGCGCTTGGCGGCCCGCTCGGGCTGTGGCTTTCGCAATTGCTGGGTTTTGCCGGGCTGATGGCGGTCAGCTGCCTGTTGCCACTGGCCGGTGCTCTGATACTGGCGTCCGTTCCCGCCACTGCACCGGCCCATGCAGGTACACGCCCCCCATTCAAACAGGTGCTGGGCCGGATATGGCAGCCCGGCGCGGTGGTCTTGCTGCAGGGGGTTGGTTTTGCTGCGCTGGGTGCATTCTTCCCGCTGTATTTCATCGCCAACGGCTGGGACGGCGCGGGCTTTGGCCTGACCTGCTTCGGTCTGGGCTTCGTGGCCGTGCGCATCTTTGGCGGCGGGCTGCCCGACCGCCTGGGCGGCATACCGGTGGCGCTGGCCTCGCTGGCGGTGGAGACGCTGGGCCAGGCACTGCTTTGGCTGGCGCCTTCGCCCATCCTGGCAATGGCCGGCGCGGCACTGACCGGAATCGGCTGCTCGCTGATATTCCCGGCCATGGGCCTGGAGGCCGTCAACCGCGTGCCGATGCACCTGCGCGGCACGGCGATCGGCGGTTTCGCAGCCTTCCAGGATCTGGCCTACGGCGCCACCGGGCCACTGGCCGGGCTGATCGCCGATCACTTCGGCCATGCCCGCGTATTCCTGGCCGGTGCCCTTGCAGCGCTGCTCGGGCTGCTGCTGGTGATGGCCATGATGCTGCACCGGTCCAGCAAGGCGCGCTGACGCGGATGTGCCGACAAAGCACTGCACAGCATCAACCCCAGCGCCAGGCGGCAAGCGGCAAGCGGCAGGTGGAATGACGAATGCCCGATCGAATCTGGATGAGCTGCTGGAACACGCTATAATCTGCGGTTTACAGACGCCGGATTAGCTCAGTTGGTAGAGCAGCTCATTCGTAATGAGAAGGTCGGGGGTTCGACTCCTCTATCCGGCACCAGACTTCCCTGAAGAACGCACCCGTCATGGCAGACCGGTGCGTTTTTTTCTGCCGACAGGCGCCCTGCCGGCCTTTGCCCACTCCCGGGCGCAGCAGCGCCCGCTTGTGTTAGCATTCGGGCCTCTTTGGGGAGTAGCCGGCTTCATGCATGAGGCGCCCGCGTCAACACATTCGGCCCGTCCAGGCCGTGGCGCTGGCAACCTGGTTCTGAACCTGTGTTCTTGGGTAGGCGAGACCAATGATTGCACCACATGGGCCTGGCCGACATGGGTGTCATCGTTGCATCTCGTCCGGCCTGCAGAACCATCCCCATATGAATCCCATCTCCATTCTGATGCTCGGCATGGCCATGTCCACCGACGCATTCGCCGCCGCCCTGGCCCGTGGTGCCGGCATGGCCAGGACACGGCTGTCCGATGCGCTGAAAATCGGCTTGATCTTCGGCTGTATCGAGGCCGTCACGCCTGTCATCGGCTGGCTGATCGGATCCGTGGCCTCCGAGCTGATCGAGGAATACGATCACTGGGTGGCATTCATTCTGCTGGTCGGCCTCGGCATCCACACCATCTATGCCGCCGTCGGCGAGGATGGTGACAGGGACATGAGCGAAAACCCGGGCTCCAATTCGCTGCTCTCGACCGCCTTGACCGGCTTGGCCACCAGCATCGATGCCATGGCTGTGGGTGTCGGTCTGGCCTTCACCACGGTGAACATTGCAGTGGTGGCCGCCGTCATCGGGCTGTGCACCTTCGTGATGGTGACTTTGGGCGTGCTGGCCGGGAAAGTGGTCGGCACGGTGCTTGGCAAGCGTGCCGAGATCGCCGGCGGCCTGATCCTCATGATCGTCGGTGCACTGATCCTCTATGAGCATCTGAAGTAGGCCGGCCCGTACCACCACCGCATCCACCATTTTTGCGAGCGAGCATGTCCGAACACATCATTGTCTTCACCGGCGCCGGCATCAGCGCCGAGAGTGGCCTCAAGACTTTCCGCGACATGGGTGGCTACTGGCACGAGCACCGCATCGAGGACGTGGCCACGCCCGAAGGTTTTTCCGCCAACCCGCAGTTGGTACTCGACTTCTACAACCAGCGCCGCCGCGAGGTGCTGGCCGCCCAGCCGAATGCCGCCCACCGGGCGATTGCCGCCCTGGAAGAGCGCTTCACGGTGAGCGTGATCACCCAGAACATCGACGATCTGCACGAGCGTGCCGGCTCCAGCCGCGTGATCCACCTGCATGGCGAGTTGCTCAAGGGCCAAAGCTCTCGCGACGCCTCACTGGTGCTGCCGCTCCAAAAACCGGAGATCCTGCCGGGCGAACTGGCACCCGATGGCAGCCAGATGCGCCCGCACGTGGTTTGGTTCGGCGAAGCCGTGCTGCGCCTCGATGAAGCAGCCGAAGCCTTTGCGCAGGCCGACAAGGTGCTGGTGGTCGGCACCTCGCTGTCGGTCTTCCCGGCAGCGGGCCTGCTGCAATATACGCCGGATGATGCCGAGCGCGTGCTGGTGGCGCTGGACGTGCAGCGCCGCCCCGAAGGCTTTGCCTTCTGGCGCACCAACGCCACCGAGGCCGTGCCCCGGCTGGTCGGGCAATGGCTGGGCAGGGCCGGCATACCGGAGAACGACGGCAGTTCGCCTCGCTGAATGGCGCAGCTATTGGCAACGGCAACGCGAGCTTTTGGCCATTGCTTTACTGGAATTGGCGTTCACGCAGCCATTTGGTGGCCACCCATTTCTCGCCGCTGATCACGGGCGAGCCGCCATGCAGAGACAAGGTGCCGGGGTCGGGCCGGTCGTAGCTGAAGAACACGGCCATGCCCTGTTGGGCACAGACCTCCAGCGCGGCATTCGGGAAGATGGTGCCGCCACCTTGCGCGGGCGTGTTCAGGTAGACCAGCATGGTCGCCAGGCGCTGGCCGCCGCGCCGCAGCAGCGTCGGCGTGCTCGGCAAACCCGGCTCGAAGTAATCGTAATGCGGCTTGTATTCGGCACCCGGTCCGTAGCGCAGCACCTGCAGGCCTTCGCCGTTCTCGACGGGCCAGCCCAGCAGGTGGGCGATGCGCGCTTCGAGCGCAGCCACCACCGGATGCTGGCCACGCTCGAAGAACATGCCCTCGCTGGTGCGGTCTGCATTGAGTTCATCGCCACCGCTGGCGCTGCGGCTGTCCACCGTCAGCGAACGCTTCATATGAGGTTTGGCCAGACTCACCAGCTCGGCACATTCGGTCGCATCGAGCAGCCCATCGAGCACCACGACACGGGGCTTTTGCAGGTTCATGATGACGCGCACCCGGCGATCCCCGGCATCGAGCTCGGCAGGCGCTCCGTCCAGCGCCAGATCCGGCATCGGCGATGCGCCCTGCCCTTGCCCGTCGGCGCCGGGCTGCGCCGCCACTGCAACGGCGGCAGCTTGCGCATTGCCACCGGTGCTGCCAGTTTGCGCATGCGCCAGGCCACCCTGCAGGTGGTCCAGCAGCGCCGATTCCAGCGCGGCCATCGCCACCTCCTCCTGCCAGCCGGCGTCGAGCATGGCCTGAAGGGCCCGGGGTGCCGAGACACCGGCCTTGGCCTGGGTGATGATCCAGTCACGCAGTTCCGGCGTAACGGATGTCAGATGCGGGTTCGTGAAGATGTTGGACATGGCGGGCCTGCTCCCTGGTGTCGTGAATCAGAAGTTCGTCTCATAAAGATGCCGAGAATCGCCGCCATGCTGCGTTACAAATCCTCATGATAGCTATGGCTATCACTGCGGTTTGCGCCTTGCCTGACAACGATTTCGACATCTTCATTTATTCAATGAACTTCTGATTCGCGACACTAGCAACAACCGGTCGGCGGGACACGGATGCCCCGCATGCTCAGTGCGCCTCGCGGCGGCGGAACACCAGCCGATCCTCGCTGGAGCCCGCGGCATGGAAGGCGTAGCCGTCCAGATCGAAGCCCTGCAGCTTCTCGGGGTGTTCGAGCCGATGTTCGATGGCATAGCGCGCCATCAGGCCGCGCGCGCGCTTGGCATAGAAGCTGATGATCTTGTACTGGCCGTTCTTCTCGTCCTGGAACACGCAGTCGATCACACGCGCCTTGAGGCGGCGCGTGTCGACGGCCTTGAAGTATTCGTTGGAAGCGAGATTGACCACCACCGGCGTCTTCTGCGCGGCCAGCCGTTCGTTGAGGTAATCGGCTAGCGTGGCCTGCCAGAACTGATAGAGGTTCTCGGCCGCACCGACCGGCAGACGGGTACCCATCTCGAGCCGGTAGGGCTGCAGCCGGTCGAGCGGCCGCAGCGCGCCATAGAGGCCACTGAGGATGACCATGTGATCCTGTGCCCACTGCAGTTCGCCCTCCTTGAGCGATGCGGCCTGCAGGCCCTCATAGACATCGCCATTGAAGGCCAGCACGGCCTGGCGCGAATTGTCGGGGGTGAAGTGGCGACTCCAGGCCTGGTTGCGCCTGGCGTTGAGATCGGCAAGCTTGGCACTGATGTCCATCAGCGCCGACAGCTCGGCCGGCGACTTGGTGCGCATCACCTCGATGATGCGGGCCGATTGATCGATGAACCGAGGCTCGGTGGCCGGCAGGGTCGGATCGACCGGACTGTCGTAATCGAGCGACTTGGCCGGGGAAAGCAGAAACAGCATGCAAACTCCTTGAGGGACTTGTTCTGATGTCGTCTGGTATCGCCTGATGCCACAAGAGATCTGGCCGCCAGCACGCTGCGGCGTTGACGACCCGCCTGGCCCGCAGACGCAACTGCTGCCACCAACACGCTGGCCCAGCCTTCTCTCATCAAGCAATGCCGAGTATGGCATGGCCGGCTGGCGCTGGCCGCCAGCCATGCCGCCGGCACGGCAGAGGTATCAGCGATCGAAGGGCCACTGGGCCTGGGCCAGGTCCTTGCGAGTTTCCACCAGCACCAGCGGCTGCTCATCGATGACGATGGGGGCCGGCCGCTCGCGCGGCACATGCACCGGCTTGGGCGTTGCGGCAATGGCTGCCTGGACGGCGGCGACCTTGTCGGCATCGGAATGCACCCACTGCAGGCCAGCCTGCTCAGCCACGGCGGCCAGGGTCGCCACATCGAGCACGAAGACCTTGGCGGCTCCAGCGTTCACGCTGGTCTTGCGGTCCTCGGCGGGTACGGCCTCGGGCTGCAGCTTGACGGCCACGGCTGAGCTGACCGGCTCGGCCGTGTGCCGGATCGGTTGCTCGACCGGCTCCTCGACGAGTTCGCTCACGGCGGCCAACGCCGATTCCTGCAGCGGCTGGGGCTGCTGCGCCGTCTCGAAATAGCTGCGGCGGCGCGGCTGGACATCGTCCGCTGCGGCAAGGTCCGGGCGGGATGCCTGTGCATCGTCGGCAAGGTCCGTCGCCTCGGCTCCGTCATTCTGGCCGGCGGCGACGTCGCGATCCTGGCGACGACGGTCACGTCCATAACGGTCGCGCGAGCGGCGTTCGCGGCGCTCCTCACGCGCCTCTTCGCCGGCACCTTCGGCACCCTGCTCGTCCGCCAGGCCCACCGGGGCCTCCAGATTGGCATCGCGCTGGGCCTGTGTCGCCTCGCCGGCGACTGGCGCCGAGTGGCGGCCACGGCGCGGCTCGCGCTGCGGTGCCTGACCATCGCCAGCCTTGTCGGCGCCACCGGCTGGACTGGTGCGCTCGTCGGTCACCTCCACACCGCGCTCATTGCGCTCGGCCTGCTCGAGGTTGCGGCGGCCACGCTGGCGGCTGCGGCCCTGACCGTCCTCGCGGCCTTCACCGCTGCGGCCGGAGTCACGCGACTCGCGGGGCTCACGTGCCTCGCGTGCTTCACGCACGGCCTCGTTGCCGGCGTCGGTCTCCCTTTCCTCCCGGCTCCTGTCGCGGGCGCGGCCCGATGGCTGGCCATTGCCTTCCTGACGTGGCGCGCGCGGCTCGCCATTGCGGCGGCTGCGTCCGGATTGACTGCCTTCGGCACGCTCGCCGCGCTCGGTGCGGCCTGCGGCGAGGTTGGCTGTCCCCGATTCACGCCCCTCCCGACCTTCGCGGGCCTCGCGCGGCTGCTGCCGGCTGTCGCCACCGCGGCCATTGCGGCCATCCCGGCTGCCTCGGCCATTGCGATTGGCTTCAGATGTGCCCGGCTTGCGGCGATTGCCGCCACGCGAATCGCCCTTCTCCGGCTCGGCGACCGGTGCCACTGGCTGCGCGACAGGCGCAGGAGCCAGGCCAAAGAAGATCTTGATGCGCTCGAAGAAACCCAGCGGCCGCGGAGCAGCCACGGATGCCGGGGCAGCCGCTGCAACTGCGGCGGGTGCCTGGGCAACGGGTTCGGGCTTGGGTGCGACCACCGGTGGCGGCGCATCGGGCAGCAGGCCCTTGAGCACCGCCGTCTGGCGGTTGGTCGGTTCTTTGGAGCGGCGCGTGTTCGCCAGCGGATCCTCGATGTCCTCGGCCAGCTTGTAACTTGCCTGCAGGTCGTCGAGGCGGCTGTCGTCGGGCTTGAGGCGTTCAAGTCGGTAATTCGGCGTCTCCAGCGCCTTGTTGGGCACCACCAGCACGCTCACGCGCTGCTGGATCTCGATCTTCGCGACCTCGGCGCGCTTTTCGTTGAGCAGGAAGCTGGCCACCTCGACCGGCACCTGGCAGTGCACGGCGGCGGTGTTGTCCTTCATGGACTCTTCCTGGATGACGCGCAGGATTTGCAGTGCCGAGCTTTCGGTGTCGCGCACATGGCCGGTGCCGCCGCAGCGCGGGCACGGGATGGAAGCGCCTTCGGAGAGCGCAGGCTTGAGGCGCTGGCGGCTCATCTCCATCAGGCCGAACTTGCTGATCGAGCCGAACTGCACGCGGGCCCGGTCCTGGCGCAGCGAATCGCGCAGACGGTTCTCGACGTCGCGGCGGTTCTTGCTCTCCTCCATGTCGATGAAGTCGATCACGATCAGGCCGCCCAGGTCGCGCAGGCGCAACTGGCGGGCCACTTCCTCGGCCGCCTCGAGGTTCGTGCGCGTGGCCGTCTCCTCGATGTCTCCGCCCTTGATGGAACGGGCCGAATTGACGTCCACCGCCACCAGCGCCTCGGTCTGGTCGATCACGATGGCGCCGCCCGACGGCAGTTGCACGGTGCGGGCATAGGCCGACTCGATCTGGTGCTCGATCTGGAAGCGCGAGAACAGCGCAGCCGGGTCGCGGTAGCGTTTGACGCGGGGCGCGTTCTCGGGCATCACGTACGCCATGAACTGCGAGGCCTGCTCGTAGATGTCGTCGGTGTCGATCAGAATTTCGCCGATGTCGGCGTTGAAATAATCACGGATGGCGCGAATCACCAGGTTCGATTCCTGGTAGATCAGGAATGCGCCCTTGCCGCCGCCAGCGGCTTCCTCGATGGCGGTCCACAGCTTGAGCAGGTAATTCAGATCCCACTGCAGCTCTTCGGCCGTGCGGCCGATGCCGGCGGTGCGCGCGATGATGGACATGCCCTTGGGGTACTCGAGCTGGTCCATCGCCTCCTTGAGCTCGGTGCGCTGGTCGCCCTCGATGCGGCGCGAAACGCCGCCGCCGCGCGGATTGTTGGGCATCAGCACCACGTAACGGCCGGCCAGGCTGATGAAGGTGGTCAGCGCCGCGCCCTTGTTGCCGCGCTCTTCCTTTTCGACCTGCACCAGCAGTTCCTGGCCTTCGCGAATGGCCTCGTTGATCTTGGCCTGGCTGACCGAGATGCCCTCGGCGAAATACTGACGCGAGATTTCCTTGAACGGCAGGAAGCCGTGGCGTTCTTCGCCGTAGTCGACGAAGCAGGCTTCGAGGCTGGGCTCGATGCGGGTGACGACCGCCTTGTAGATGTTGCCCTTGCGCTGTTCGCGCCCCTCGATCTCGATTTCGTAGTCGAGCAGTTTCTGTCCGTCGACGATGGCCAGCCGGCGTTCCTCGGCCTGCGTGGCATTGATCAGCATCCGCTTCATGGGAGCATTCCTTCAGTGGTTTCCTCCGGACTGCCGCACCGCCTCTCGGGCGGGTGGCACCGAAGTCTCTGTTCTTGACAACCGGCCCGACAAAGGGCCGCCTATGCCTTGGGCAGGCTCGAACAGATTTCCATCGAAGAAAGCATGCGGGGCTTCTGGCTCACCAGCAGCGGCGCGCGCCATGAACATTCATGGCCGTGCGGGCTGATCGGGTGGAGGGAGCACCTGGATGAAGGCGACGGCGGGGTTGTCGCTGGCGGCCACCGGTCCATGCCGAGCCACCCCCTCTCCCACCTGTTCGCATGCTGGCGGCTCCCGGTCGGCGTGCAACACGCGCACACGAAGCTGCTGCGACTGCCACAGCAGCCACAGCAGCGCCGTGGAGAGCATCAGGAAAATGACCAGCATGGTTTCGCTTGCGTCCCCAGACGACCCGTCGCGCAGGTACGGTCCCTGCGCCAGCGGAAGGCACGCGCCTTGCGGTCGTCTGGCAAGAATTTCCGGTTCGAATCTGTTCAAGACCCCATCAGACGGTACACAAGCCACGTTTTTCTCGAATTGGCGGGCTTGCGGCCGGTCTGGCAGGCATGTTCGTTCACGGCATCTGCCCGGCTCCCCGGACAGGCCTGGGGCGGACAGCGGGCGGAGCGCGCCGCGCTTTGGCGCGGGGCGCATCCGAACCGAAGATGCATGAACCGGATGATTATAAGGGCAACATCCGCGCATTGACACACGCGTTGACACGCCCACCGGATTTTCAACCCCAGGCGGACACCGGCGCGATCCAGCCCTGCGCCGCGTACACTCTGGCCTGATCTATGAAACAAGGCCCGATGTCCTCCCGCCCCCGTCCGCCGCGCGCCCCCGCGGCTCCTGCCGCCATGGCCGATGCCGCCCCCGATGCCATCCTGGGCAGCGCCAAGGCGCCGAAAGCCCCCAGCCCGGCACGCCTGCTGACCGTGGGGGACGAATGGGAAGGCCAGCGCCTCGACAATTTCCTGTTCCGGGAAGTCAAGGGCGTGCCCAAGACCCACGTCTACCGGCTCATCCGCAGCGGCCAGGTGCGCGTCAACAAGGGCCGCGCCCAGGCCGACACCCGGCTGGCCACCGGCGACGTGGTGCGCGTGCCGCCGGTGCGCGGCAGCGCCGACACCACCCCGCCCGCCGAGACCGCTTCCAGCGCGCCGGCGCGCAGCTTCCCGATCCTTTATGAGGACGAGGCGCTGATCGCCATCGACAAACCCGCCGGTGTGGCCGTGCATGGCGGCAGCGGCGTGAGCTTTGGCGTCATCGAGCAACTGCGCGCGGCACGGCCCGAGGCGCGCTTTCTGGAACTGGTGCACCGGCTCGACCGCGAAACCTCCGGCATCCTGCTGATCGCCAAGAAACGCAGCGCCCTCACCCGCCTGCAGGACCAGTTCCGCGCCCGCAGCACCGGCAAGACCTACCTGGCGCTGGTCAAGGGCCAGTGGCCGGCCAACCGCAAGGTGGTGGACACGCCGCTGCGCAAGTACCTGCTGCCCGACGGCGAGCGGCGCGTGCGCCCCACCGGAAAGGACGACGCCGAGGGGATGCGCGCGCTCTCGCTGATGCGGGTGCGCGAGAGCTTTCCACCGGTGCCCGAGCAGGGCCTGCCGGCCACCAGCCTGCTGGAGGTGACCATCAAGACCGGCCGCACCCACCAGATCCGCGTGCACACCGCCAGCGGCGGCCACCCGATCGCCGGCGACGACAAGTACGGGGATTTCGACTGGAACCGCCGGCTGGCGCGCCACGGCCTGCCACGCATGTTCCTGCACGCCTGGCGGCTGCAGTTCAGCCACCCCTTGACAGATGCGCCCATCACCCTCACCTGCGAGCTTGGCCCCGACCTGTTCGTGCCGCCACGCCGGCCTTGAAACCCTGCGAAGGATGTCGAGTCGGCTCCGGGCCATGCGGAAATGGCAGACGCACCGCGCAAGCTGGGGCAAAATTCGTCACAATTTCACTCCTCCGGCGCGGCCCGCCCGCCCGCTCTTTTCCATTTCTCCCCGACAGGGTCTCCACAGGACACTCCCCATGAGCGACGTACAACAACGCATCGACCAACTGGTCAAGTCCCACCCCATCGTGCTGTTCATGAAGGGCAGCGCGAGCTTTCCGATGTGCGGCTTCTCCGGCCGCGCCACGCAGATCCTCAAGGCCTCCGGCGTCGACCTCAAGACGCTGACCACCGTCAACGTGCTGGAAGACCCGGAGATCCGCCAAGGCATCAAGGAGTACAGCCACTGGCCGACCATCCCGCAGCTCTACGTCAACGGCGAATTCATCGGCGGCTCGGACATCATGATGGAAATGTACGAATCGGGCGAACTGCAGAAGCTGCTGGCACAGTAAGTGCTTGGCCACGGCATGCCCTTCACTCCTCCCAAAGAGCCCGCCCCCGTTCTCCATGGCCACCGAGCCGCCATCCTGCGCTTTGACGCGCAGGGGTCGCCGCTGTACGAGAGCGACGGCCTGCTGGTCGTCGAGACGGCCGGGGCCGGCGGGCGGTGCGCGCGCATCGTCGATGTCGGCAGCCACCAGGCCGTGCTGGCGCGCCATCCCGGCCTGGCAGTGACGCACTGGCCTGGCAAGCTCATCGCCCCGGGCTTCATCGACCTGCACCTGCACTACCCGCAGACCGACATCATCGGTGCCCCCGCCGATGGCCTGCTGCCCTGGCTGGAGACCTACACCTTCCCGGCCGAGAGCCGCTTTGCCGATGCCGGCCATGCCGCCGAGGTGGCCGGGTTTTTCCTGAACGAATTGACGCGCCACGGCGTCACCACCGCGCTGGTCTTTGCCAGTTCGCATCCGGAGTCGGTCCAGGCCCTGTTCAACGCCGCCTGGCTGCGCGGGCTGCGCCTCATCACCGGCAAGGTGCTGCAGGACCGCCACTGCCCGGACGGCGTGCGCGACGACACCGAGCAAGGCCTCGTTGACTCCGAGGAACTCATCGACGAGTGGCACCTGCGCGAGCGGCTGGGCTATGCCATCACGCCACGCTTTGCGCCCACCAGCAGCGATGCCCAGTTGCGAGGCGCCGGCGAACTGGCGGCCTTCTATCCGGACACCTGGATCCAGAGCCACGTGGCCGAGAACCTCGACGAGACCCGCTGGGTCCGGGAGCTGTTCCCCGAGGCACGCTCCTACCTGGACGTGTATGCACGCGCCGGCCTGCTGCGCCCGCGCGCCGTCTATGCCCACTGCATCCACCTCGACGATGCCGACCGCGCGCTGATGCGCGAGTGCGGGAGCGCCGCCGCCGTCAGCCCCACCAGCAACCTGTTTCTCGGCAGCGGATTCTTCGACTTCGAGGCCGCTGCCCGCACCGGCATGGCCTGGGGCCTGGCCAGCGATGTCGGCGGCGGCACCAGCTTCAGCCCGTTCCACACCATGCTGGCGGCCTATTACGTCGGCCGCGAGGGCCAGACCAAGCCGGGGCTGTCGCTGCGCCCCTCCGCGCTGTGGTGGCACCACACCGGCGCGGCCGCGGCTGCGCTGGGCCTCGAAGGCGTGGTCGGCAACCTGCAGCCGGGCTGCGAGGCCGACTTCATCGTGCTCGATCCGCAGGCCACGCCGCTGCTGGCGCGCCGCACCGCGCTGGCAGCCAATCTCGAAGAACTGCTGTTCGCAATGATCGTGCTCGGCGACGACCGCCTCGTCGTGCGCAGCCACATCGCCGCACGGCCCGCCGACTGACGCTCGCTCCCCTGTACGTCAAATGACGTATTGGCCGCTGCCGGGGCGGTTCCTAGAATTTCTCCATCGATTCTGCGAACCGCCTTCAGGAGTGCCACATGATTCATGGTGATATTTCCAGCAGCCGCGACACCGTCGGCGTGGCCGTCGTCAACTACAAGATGCCGCGCCTGCACACCAAGGCCGAGGTCGTCGAGAACTGCCGCCGCATTGCCGACATGGTGGTCGGCATGAAGTCCGGCCTGCCCGGCATGGATCTGGTGATCTTTCCCGAGTACAGCACCCACGGCATCATGTACGACAGTGCCGAAATGTACGAGAACGCCGCGAGCTGCCCCGGCTTCGAGACCGAGATCTTCGCCGAGGCCTGCCGCAAGGCCAAGGTCTGGGGCGTGTTTTCGCTGACCGGCGAGCGCCACGAGGAGCACCCGAACAAGGCGCCCTACAACACGCTGATCCTGATGAACGACCAGGGCGAGATCGTGCAGAAGTACCGCAAGATCATGCCCTGGGTACCCATCGAGGGCTGGTACCCGGGCAACTGCACCTACGTCAGCGACGGCCCCAAGGGCATGAAGATCAGCCTGATCATCTGCGACGACGGCAACTACCCCGAGATCTGGCGCGACTGCGCGATGAAGGGCGCCGAGCTGATCGTGCGCTGCCAGGGCTACATGTACCCGGCCAAGGAGCAGCAGATCCTCATCAGCAAGGCCATGGCCTTTGCCAACAACACCTACGTGGCCGTGGCCAACGCGGCGGGCTTCGACGGCGTGTATTCGTACTTCGGCCACTCGGCGCTGATCGGCTTCGATGGCCGCACGCTGGGCGAGTGCGGCGAAGAGGAAATGGGCATCCAGTACGCGGCCCTCTCCAAGAGCCTGATCCGCGACTTCCGCAAGAACGGCCAGAGCGAGAACCACCTCTTCAAGCTGGTGCACCGCGGCTACACCGGCGTGATCAACTCGCACGACGGCGACAAGGGCGTGGCCGAGTGCCCGTATGAGTTCTACGGCAAATGGGTCAACGATCCGGAGGGCACGCGCAAGATGGTCGAATCGTTCACCCGCAGCACCATCGGCACCGCCGAAGCGCCCATCGAAGGCCTGCCCAACGAGGACACCGCCCAGGTCCACCAATGAGCGCCATGATCGGTGGCATGGGCATGGCAGCAGATACAGGCAGCCACGCGCTGGACGAGTGGCGGCTCGATGCGCAGCCCTACTACGCTCCGGCCGGCGGCGAGATCGAGCAGTTCGAAGCCGCCTTCCATCAACGCACTCCGCTGCTGCTCAAGGGCCCGACCGGCTGCGGCAAGACGCGGCTGGTCGAGCACATGGCCTGGCGCCTGGGCCTGCCGCTGGTCACCGTCGCCTGCAACGAGGACACCACTGCCGGCGACCTGCTGGGCCGCTGGCTGCTCGATGCAGACGGCACGCGCTGGCAGGACGGCCCGCTGACGCTGGCGGCGCGCCACGGCGCCATCTGCTACCTGGACGAAGTAGTCGAGGCGCGGCCGGATACGCTGGTGGCCATCCACCCGCTGTCCGACACCCGCCGCATGCTGCCGCTGGACCGCCACGGCGAGCTTGTCCACGCCCACCCGGATTTCATGCTGGTGGTGTCGTACAACCCCGGCGGCGGCCGCCTGCTCAAGACGTCCACACGCCAGCGCTTCTGCGGACTGGAATGCCACTACCCGCCACCCGAGCTGGAAGCGGCCATTCTCATGCACGAGGCAGGCATCGATGCCGCGCAAGCCAGACCGCTGGTGGCCTTGGGCACGCGCACGCGGCGGCTGGTTGGCAACGGCCTTGACGAAGGCGCCTCCACCCGCATGCTGGTGCGCGCAGCCCAGTTCGTCGCGCAAGGCATGGCACCGCGCGCCGCCTGCCAGATGGCCATTGCCACGCCCTTGAGCGACGCGGCCGACATGCAACAGGCCCTGGCCGCCGCCATCGATGCGAGCTTCTGACTCTTTGCCCCTGGCATTCGATTCAAGCCAGAGCCCGCAGGCAGCGCAGGTCCGCCTGGCAGAGCTGCGCACCCTGCTGCAGGCCTGGCTGCGCCTGCTGTGGAACCAAGCACCACCACTGCAGACGGCCGCAGATGCCTCGGCGGGCGCATCGCCGCTTCCCGCCGCGCCGCAAATCCTGCCCTCGGGTCTGCTGCTGCCGGCGCAGCTCGGGGCCGGGCAGCTCTGGCATAAACTGCAGCACGAACGCCACGGACTGCATGGTCTGGACACGCTGGCCCGGCAGGACCAGGATCACCACCCCACCACCGACACAGTGCTGGTCGATCTCACCCGCTGGTACCTCGCCGCGAGCGCCCACGCCGCCGCACACCTGGTGCATTCACGCCACCGCTACGACACCGCCGGCGTACCTCCGATCACCCAGGTGCTGCTGGGCGTGCTGGAAGACGCCCGCATCGAACAACTGGCCGCGCGCGAGTTGCCCGGCCTGCAACGACTGTGGTGCCATTGGCATGCACAGGCGGCCGCCCGGGCGCCTGCCGATGATGCTTCTCTGGAGGCGCTGCTGCGCCGGCTCGCACATGCGCTGGCCGACCCGGCCGTCGAAGACCCGCACCCCTGGGTGCGCAAGGGCCAGGCCTTGTTCAGGCAGCGCATGCAGGAACACCACGACTTCACCCAGGATCCGGTGGCGCTGCGCAGGCTCGCCTCCGAGCTGGGCAACGAGCTCGGGCAAATGCGCCGCGCCCTCAATCCGCGCAGCTACCGGCCGCTGCCACTGTACCGGGACGACAACCATTGGCTGTGGTACCAGTCCGGCGCCGAAAAGACCATCGCCCAGCCGCCTGCGCCACCCCCACCGCGCCATCAGCCAGGGCCATCCCCAAACGCCACCGACGCTCCCGACGCCACGCAGACACGCCACCCCGAATGGGATGCCCGCATCCGCCAGCTACGGCGCAACTGGTGTTCGGTGCATACTTTCGCGGCTGCCGAAGGCCAGCCATGGCGGGCACCGCCCCCGCTGCTGGTGCAGGCATTGACGGGCATTCTGCGCAACCAGCGCCCCCACTGGCTGACACTGGCGCGCCGGCATGACCTGCACCACGAGGGCGATGCCCTGCAGCTCGACGCCGCCGTGCAGGCCGGCGTGCAGCGCCGCAGCGGCCATGACGGTGATTGGCGCATCTTCGAACGCCAGCACGGCATTGCCTCCACGGCGGCGCTGGTGCTGCTGGATCACTCGGCCTCCACGGCCACGCGCCTGGTCAGCGATGGCGATGGCGATGGCGATGGCGGCACCATCCTGGACATGCACCGCCAGCTCGCCAGCAGCCTGCTGGCCGGCATGCAGCAGGCCGGCTGGCGCAGCGCCGCCCACGGTTTTTGCTCCGACGGCCGCCATGCCGTGCGCATGGGCTGCCTCAAGGATTTCGATGATGCGGTGGATGCGCGCCTGCAGCGGCGCCTGGGCAGCCTGCAAAGCGGCTATTCGACCCGGCTCGGCGCCGTGCTCCGTCACGCCGGCTCCTTGCTGGGTCAGCGCCCCGAAAGCCAGCGGCTGCTGATCGTGCTCGGCGATGCCGAGGTGCACGACATCGACGTCCATGCCCCCCATTACCTTGAACACGACACCCGGCAGGCACTGCGCGAGTTGCGGCAGGCGGGTGTGCGCGTGGCCTGTCTGTGTGCGGCCAGTGATGCCACGGCGGCACTCGACCGGCTCTGGGGCATGCATCAGTGGCGCCGCGTACAGCACCCCGAGCAGTTGCCGCAGGCATTGCGCGGATTGCTCGGCGCGTGACGACATCCCGCACCTATTCCACGCCCGACAGCAGATAAATCGTCAGGCGTCTTCGGCGACGTCCTTGCGCTGCGCAAAACGCTGCGCAAGGTAGGCGCACACCATCAGCTGGATCTGGTGGAACAGCATCACCGGCAGGATCATGGCGCCGATGGCGCCACCGGCAAACAGCACCTGCGCCATCGGCACGCCAGTGGCCAGGCTCTTCTTGGAGCCGCAGAACAGGATGGTGATGCGGTCCGGCAAGTCAAAACCCAGCGCCTTGCTGCCCCACCACACGATGGCCAGCACCAGCGCCAACAGCAGCGCACAGGCCAGCAGCAGCAAAAGCAGGCTCGCCAGCGGCACCTGCTGCCACAGCCCCTCGTGCACGGCGCGGCCGAACGCGGTGTAGATGACCAGCAGGATCGAGCCCTGGTCCACATACTTGAGCCACTGTTTGTTGCGCGCCACCCAGCCGCCGATCCAGCGCCGCGCGATCTGCCCGGCAATGAAGGGCACCAGCAGTTGCAGGGTGATCTTGCCGATGGCATCGGCCACCGAGCCCGCGGCATCGCCGCCTTGCACGCCCATCAGCCACAGCACCAGGATGGGCGTGATGAACACACCCAGCAGGCTCGAAGCCGCCGCGCTGCAGATGGCCGCCGGGATGTTGCCCCGCGCCATCGAGGTGAAGGCGATCGCCGACTGCACCGTGGCCGGCAGCGCGCACAGGTACAGCATGCCCAGCATCAGCTCGGGGCCGATCAGCGGCTCCAGCATCGGCCGCATCAGCAGCCCGAGCAGCGGGAACAGCGCGAACGTGAAGGCGAACACTAGCAGGTGCAACCGCCAGTGCGACACCCCGGCGATGATGCTCTCGCGCGAGAGCTTGGCACCGTGCATGAAGAACAGCAGTGCGATGGCCGCATTGGTCAGCCACTCAAAGCCGATCGCCGCACGCCCGCTGGGCGGCAGCAGCGAGGCCAGCAGCACGGTGCCCAGCAGCACCAGCACGAAGCGGTCGGGGAGAAAGCGCAAACGCGGCATGGATCTCTTCTTTCTTGGTTGCATGGTCCGGGAACCGGCTCAGAGCCGGCCACCCGCGATGGCAGGCCGGCCGGCATTGTCTCAGAAGCCGTGCAGAGGCGCTGAGAACCTGCTCACCAGCCCAGCGCCACGCCGTCGCTGCGCGGGTCGTTGCCGCCCTCGAAGCTGCCATCGGCATGGCGCACGATGGCGCCGGCATGCCCCATGCTTTCGTCGAACGGCTGCAGCACGTCCACCACATGGCCCATGCGCCGCAGTGCCTCCACCGTCTCGGCCGGGAAGCGCGCTTCCAGCTTGAGCGAATCGCTGCTCTCGCCCCAGGTGCGGCCCAGCAGCCAGCGCGGCGCGGCGATGGCCGCTTGCGGGTTCATGCCGAACACCGCGATGCGGCTGAACACCGCCGACTGCGACTGCGGCTGCCCGTCGCCGCCCATGTTGCCGTAGACCATGGTGCGGCCATCGGCGAACCGCGCCATCGCCGGATTGAGCGTGTGGAAAGGCTTTCGCCCCGGCGTCAGCGGATTGAGCGCCTCAGGGTCGAGCGAGAAGCTGCAACCGCGGTTTTGCCAGTTCACGCCGGAGTTGGCCAGCACCACGCCGCTGCCGAACTCGTGGTAAATGCTCTGGATGAAGCTCACGGCCACGCCATTGCCATCGATCACGCCCATCCAGATGGTATCGGCCGGGCCCTGGCCATTGCCCCATGGCAACGCCTGCGCGGGCGAGATGCGCGAAGCCATCTCATCCAGCTTGGCGGCCTGCAGGAAATCCTGCGGGTCGACGCGCATGTATGCCGGATCGGTGATGTGGCGATCGCGGATCGCAAAGGCCTGCTTGGTCGCCTCCACGCAGGCGTGCACATAGCTGGCCCCCAGCGGCGACATGCTGGCGGCGTCGAGCAGGCGGTCGAGCTGACCGAGAATCAGCAGGGACACCAGCCCCTGCGTGGGCGGCGGCATGTTGTAGATGGTGCCCAGCGAATGCGACAGTGCCAGCGGCGTCTTCCACACCGCCTGATGCGCCTGCAGGTCGGCCAGCGCCAGCGGGCTCCCAACCGCCTGCAAGTCGGCGGCCATGCTGCGTGCCAGTTCGCCGCGGTAGAAGTCGTCCAGCCCATCTGCAACCAGATGCTGCAGCGTGGCCGCCAGGCGCGGCTGGCGGAACAGGCTACCGGGCGCGGGCGCGCTGCCGTCCGCGTTCAGGAAGGTGCTGGCGTAACCGGCAATGGGCGCCAGCTGTGCAATGCGCTGGGCGGTGCAGACCGACTGGCTGCCGGTGACCGGGATGCCCCCTTGCGCATAGTCGATGGCGTCGCCCAGCAGGCGTGCCAGCGGCAGCCGCCCGCCCAGTGCCTCGCGCGAATAGCGCAGTGCCGCATCCCAGCCGGAAATCGTGCCGGCCACCGTGTTGGCCGCCATGCCGCCACGGAACGGAATGCTTTGCAAGCCGGCGGCACGATAGGCTTCGATGCTGGCCGCCTGCGCCGTCGCGCCGCAGGCCTCCAGGCCGCGCGGCGCCTGGCCCGGTTGCGAAATCAGCCAGAAGCCGTCGCCGCCGATGCTGTTCATGTGCGGGTAGACCACCGCGATGGTGGACGCGGCGGCCACCATCGCCTCGACGGCGTTGCCGCCTTCGCGCAGCACTGCCAGCGCGCTCTGGCTGGCCAGTGAATGCGGTGCCGTGACCATGCCGCGCACACCGCGCGCCGGGTTGGGGGTGAAGCTGGAAGCCAAGATCGGATCTCCTTGTCTATCTTTCTGAATTTCTGGATACATCAGGCTCTGCGACCACGCGGCGCGGCGCCAGGTGATGCAGCGTGCAGGATACCGGACTCCGGCACCGGCAGCGGATGCAAGCAGGCCACCTGCCGGCCCGGCAGCGGCCGCTGTACCGGATCGGTCTGCCGGCAGTCCTCCTGCACCCATTGGCAGCGGCTCTGGAAGCGGCAACCCTGCGGCAGATTGGCCGGACTGGGAATCTCCCCCTTGAGGCTGACGGTGAGCGGCGCATCAAAACGCGGAAAGGCCTGCAGCAGCCCTTGCGTGTATGGGTGGCGCGGCGCGCGCAGGATGTCCTGCGAGGGCCCCAGCTCCATGATGCGCCCCAGGTACATCACCGCCACCCGCTCGCACAGATAGGCGGCCACGCCCAGGTCGTGCGTGACGAAAACCATGGCCAGACCAGTGTCGCGCTGCAGGTCGCGCAGCAGGTTCAGCAGTTGCGCCTGTACCGAGACATCCAGGCCCGCCACCGATTCGTCAGCAACGATCACACGCGGCTCGCTGGCCAGGGCGCGCGCCACCGCGACGCGGCGCACCTGCCCGCCGGAGAGCTCGCTCGGGTAACGGTAGCGCGTTGCCTCCGGCAGGCCGACCTGCGCGAGCAGCTCATCGACGCGGCCATCCACCTCCCGGCTCTCGCGCAGGCGATGCAGGCGGATCGGCTCGGCCAGCAGCGCGCCCACCGTCATCCGCGGGTTCAGCGAACCGCGCGCATCCTGGTAGATGTAGGCCACTTCGCGGGCGAACTTCTGGCGGCCGGCGCGGTCCAGGCTGGCCAGGTCCTGCGTGCCGACGATCACCCGGCCGTTGCTGGCCGGCTCCAGCCCCAGCATCACACGCACCAGCGTGGACTTGCCCGAGCCGCTCTCGCCCACCAGCGCCAGCGATTCGCCCGGCCGCAGTTCAAGCCGGATACCGTCGAGCGCCTTGAGCTGGCGCCGTCCACTGTCAATGGGGAAAACCTTTTCCACGTCCAGCAGCGAGAACAGCGGCGACGCAGCCGCCGCGCGGGCGCTGGCAGGCGCCGGATTCATCATGCTCGTTGTCATCTTTGCATCGTCCTCACAGGTTCCAGCACGCCACCATCACATCGCCAAACGCGCGTGGCACCGGGCGCTCGCCGCACTGAGCCGTCGCGCGCGGGCAGCGCGGCGCAAACCGGCAGCCCTGCGGCATGTCTGCCAGCGCCGGCACCACACCGGCGATCGGATGCAGGCGCTCGGCGCCAAACTCCACCGCGCTGGCGCGCAGGCCCTGCGTGTAGGGATGGCGGGGATGATTGAGCACCTCCCCGGCCGGTCCTTCCTCGACAATCTGGCCGGCATACATCACCGCGACCCGGTCGGCCACCTGGGTGGCCAACGCCAGATCGTGCAGCACGAACACGGCCGAGGCACCCAATGCATGCACCCGTTCCAGGATCAGCGCCATGATCTGCGCCTGGATGGTCACGTCCAGCGCGCTGGTGGGTTCATCGGCCAGCAAGAGGCGCGGCTCGCAGGCCAGCGCGATAGCGATCATCACCCGCTGCTGCATGCCGCCCGAGAGTTCGTGCGGGTAGGCCTTGAGACGCGCTTCGGGGTCAGCGATGCCAACGCTGTCCAGCAGCGCCAGCGCGCGCTCGCGGCATTGCGCGCGGTTGTAGCCGCGGTGGCGGCGCAGCGGTTCGCTCAGGTGTTCGAGCACCGTGAAGCAGGGATTGAGCGCCGCCGATGCATCCTGGAAGATCAACCCCATGCGCGTGCCGCGCCACTGGCGCAGCTGCTTTTCGGGGGCATGTGCGACATCGTCGCCACCCACGCGCAGCATGCCTTCCATGCTGACGCCGCGTTCCTGCAACAAACCCATCGCGGCAAAGGCCAGCGTGGACTTGCCAGCGCCGCTCTCGCCGATCAGTGCCAGCGTCTGCCCCTCGCCCAGCGTCAGCGACACGGCGTCCAGCACCGCCACACGGCCGCGCCTTAGCGTGAAGTTCTCGGCCTGCAACGGCAAGGCACCAGGCGCGACGTTCACGGCCGTGTCTCGGGTAGAAATGGCAGTGGTGGTCATGCGTGGCCTCCCCGTGTGCGCGGATCGAGCGCGTCGCGCAAGCCTTCGGCAGCCAGGTTCAGGCCCACCAGCAACACCGCCAGCACCACGCCCGGAATACCCGACATCCACGGCGCCATCATGATGAAGCCGCGCCCTTCCGAGATCATCAGCCCCCAATCGGGCGTCGGCGGAACCACCCCCAATCCGAGGAAAGACAGACCCGAACCCAGCAGGATGGCGATCGAGACTCGCATGCCGGCCTGGATCAGAATCGGCGAGACGATGTTGGGAAGCACGTGCCGCACCACGATGTCACGCTGCGGCACGCCCATCAGGCGCGCCGCCTCGACGAAGGGGCGCTGCTTGACCTGCAGCACATCGGCCCGCACCATGCGCGCGAACGGCCCGACGAAGGACAGCGCCAGCGCGTAGATGACGTTGCCCACACCCAGGCCCAGCACGGCCATGAAAGCCATGGCCATGATGAGCTCGGGGAACGCCAGCAAGCCGTCGACCACTCGCATCAGCGCCCATTCGGTGCGCCCGCCCTTGAGCCCGGCGATCAGGCCGATGGCCACGCCGCCCACCAGGCCGAGCGCCACCGACGCGAAGCCAACCCACAGCGCCGAGCGTGCGCCATACAACACCCGCGAGTAAATGTCCTGCCCGAACGAGTCGGTGCCGAACCAATGCGCGGCCGAGGGGGCCTGCATGGCCGCCATCAGGTCCTGCGCGGCGGGCGGGTGTGTCGCCAGCCAGGGTGCCAGGAGGGCTGCGAGGATGAACAGCAGCACGATGCTGCCCCCGGCCATGGCCTTGTGCTGGCCGCGCAGTGCGCGCCAGAAGCGCCGCCCGCGCGAAGCCGCCACCGGTACTGCCGCCGGGCGTGCCGTGCCGGACGTGCTCATTGAAGATGTCGTGGAATGGGTCATTTCTTGCGCAGCCTCGGGTCCAGCAGAACATAGGTCTGGTCGACGACGAAATTGACCAGCACGAAGAGCAGCGCCGTCATCATGATGCCGGCCTGCACCACGGTGTATTCACGCGTCTGCACGGCCTGCGTGATCATCATGCCCAGGCCCGGCAGCGTGAACACCACCTCGGTCATCACGGCGCCGCGCAGCATGCCGCCGAGCTGCAGGCCGATCACCGTCACCAGCGGCATCAGCACGTTGCGCATGCCGTGCACCCAGATCACGCGCCACTGCGGCTCGCCACGGGCACGGGCGGCCGCCATGTAGGGCTGGCCCAGCACCTCCAGCAGGCTCGAGCGCGTCACCGCGGCGATCAGCCCCACGTACCAGGCGCCCAGCGTCAGCGCCGGCAGCGCCAGATGCCAGAGGCCCGCACGGAAGTCCTGCCAGGGCGAGACATAGCCCATGGTCGGGAACCAGCCCAGCCAGACGCCGAACACCCAGATCAGCACCACCCCCAGGAAGAAACTGGGAAAGGCGTTGCCGCCAATGGCCGTGACGCTGGCGAGCACATCCGCCCAGCTGTTGCGACGCACCGCCGCAACCACGCCCAGCGGAATGCCCACCACCAGCGCAATCAGCAGCGACAGACCCGCCAGCGTCAGCGTCACCGGCAGGGCTTCCTTGACCGCCAGGTCGAAGATGTCCTGGTGGCTCACGTAGGACTGGCCCCAGTCGCCCTGCACGAAATTCAGCAGCCAGTGCCAGTATTGCAGCGCCCAGGGCAGATCCAGCCCGAGGTCGTGGTAGAGCTTGTCGTAGGACTCCTGCGAGAAGTCCGAACCCAGCATCACCGTCACCGGATCGCCCGGCGTGAGCTTGAGGAACACGAAGCTCACGACGGAGACCACGAACAGCACCAGCACGGTCTGTCCAATGGCCGCCAGGGCCCGTCGCAGCCAGGGGTTGCCCGTCCAGGGGGCATTCATCGTGGTGGCTGTCATTGTCGATTCCCGCTCACAGGCCTCAGGCCAGCGACACGCGGTGCAGGTCCAGCAGGTCGGCCGGGATGTACTCGAAGCCCTGCACCTTCTTGGCCAGGATCTTGAACACCTTCATGTGCGCCAGCACCGCCAGCGGCGCGTCGGCCATCAGAATGTCCTCGGCCTCGATGTAGAGTTGCCGACGCCGCGCGGTGTCCATGGTCTCGCCGGCGGCCGCAGCCGCCTGGTCGAAGGCCGGATTGCTGTAACCGACGAAATTCCAGGGCTTGCCGGTCGACCATTCGGGGGTGATGGTCTCGTCCGGGTCGAGGTCGGCGATCCAGGCTTCGTCATACAGGTCGAAGTCGCCCGCGTTGCGGCGCTGCGCCCACACGGCCCGATCGACCAGCTCGATCTTGGGCTTGATGCCGATTTGCTCGAGCATCGGCGCAATCAGCTGCGCATTGCGGGTGCCCATGCCGCCCGAGCCGGTGAAACCATCGGTGACGATGTAGACCGGGTTGATCTCGCCCTGCACCTTGGACTGGGCACGCAAGGCCTTGGCTTTCTCCAGATCGAAGAACTGGCCCCTGCCGCTCTTGGCGATGTTGGGGTCGTAGAAATCCGTCATCGGCGGCGAGATGGCGGTGAAGGCCGGAATGGCCTCGCCGAAGTAGCTCTGCTCGACGATCACGTCGCGGTTGATGGCAAAAGCCACGGCCTGGCGCAGCAGCTTGTCGTCGAACGGCGCACGCCTGTTGTTCATGCCGAGGAAGGAGTAATTGCCCTCGACCTGGCCGTAGATGCTGAGGTTGGGGTTCTTGCGCAGTTGCGGGATGAACTGGAAGGGGCACACTGACAGCCCATCGACCTGGCCGGCCATCACGGCAGCCACGCCCGCGCTGGGTTCCTTGATGAGGCGGATCACCACCCGGTCCAGATATGGCAGGCCATTCTCGAAATACGCAGCGTTGCGCGCCAGCTCGATCGAATCGTTCTCGCGCCAGCTCACGAACTTGAAGGGCCCGGTGCCCACCGGCTTGCGGCCAAAGCCCTTGCCCGACTCCTGCACCGCGCGCGGACAGACGATGGTGCCGGCCCGGCCGGTGCTGCCCGTCAATGCGACTGGCAGGAAGGCGAACGGCTTCTTGAAACGCAGGCGGATGGTGAGCGGATCGACGATGTCGATGCCATCGAGCTGCGCGAACTTCCAGGCATGGGGCGACTTCACTTCCGGATCGGCCACGCGCAGCAGACTCCACTTGACCGCCTCGGCATCGCAGGCATCGCCGTTGTGGAAGGTCACGTCCTTGCGCAGCTTGAAGACGTGCTCGGTCTCGCTGACCATGTCCCAAGACTCGGCCAGGTCCGGCGCGAAGCTGACCTTCTGGCCGTCGTAGGCGACCTTGAGCAGGCCGTTGAAGACGTTGTTGATCACCTTGATCGAGCCGCCCGACATCGTGAAGTGCGGATCGAGCGTGTCGATCGCATCCAGCCATGCCAGCGTCAGCGTGCCGCCACGCTTGGCCTGCGCATGCGCTTTGCCCACGCCGAACGCCGAGGCGGCCAGCAGTCCGGTGCCGGCGGCGGCCAGTTTGAACAGGTCCCGGCGGCGGAAATCGGTGGCCATCTTCTCGGCCAGCAGGGCCTTGTGGTCGGTGGCGGAATTGCCTTTGGAATCGGTCATGGACATGGGGTCACTCCTCATCAGAAGTTGGAAGAAAAAGGCTTGGTCACGACATGGCGGCTGGTAACGGCAGGCGGCAGCAGCGCCAGCAAGTCGGGAACGGTGTCGAGCACGTGCGCGCGCATGGCCTGCTCGCACAACAGCGGGTCGCCATCGCGCAGCGCGTCGAGCAGATGCTGGTGATCGCCGCGAGCGCTCGGGCGCGACTCGACCTGGTTGATCCACAGCCGCATGTGCGGCTCCACCAGCGAATGCAGGCTGGCGATCTGGCGCACCAGGCGCGGGCGACCACTGAGACGGCACAGCGTCTCGTGGAAATGGCGGTGCGCAGTGGTCCAGTCGGCCAGGTTCTCATCGCGGTCGTCGATGCGGTCGAGCAGCTCATCGAGCGTCTGCAGCACTGCACGCGTGACGTTGGGCAAGGCCAGCCGCACGGCCAGGCCTTCCAGCACCGCGCGCATCTCGAAGATCTCCTGCATGTCGGCAACGTCCAGCCCGGTTACCACTGCGCCGCGGTTGGGACGGATCGTCACCAGCCCCTCCGCCGCCAGGCGCCGGAAAGCCTCGCGCACCGGCATGCGGCTGGTGCCGATCTCGGCGGCAATGGTCTCGGGCACCAGGCGCTGTCCCGCCTGGTAGCGCCCCAGGCGAATCGCGGCGTGGATGTGGCGGTAGGCATCCTCCTCGGCCGTGGAGGCGAAGTGGTAGATGTCCTGACCGGGCAGCATAGGATTCGACATGAAACGTGAAACTGGATGACTGGATAATTGGATACAGTTATCCACCTCAAGCAGAATCCATGCCAGCCCAAACCGGGCACCGGCATCAGCAGGAGAGGAAAAGGAAGACGGGAAAGTCGGCACCACAACGCACTGTCGGCGGTATGGCGCGCCGAATGGGGGCGTTCACGCCAGCCGGGCATGCCATCCAATGGTGCGAATGCGCCGGGATGGTGCGGTCAGGCCGTATGAAGATGGGGTCTGCCAGATGGCCGATGGGAACCATCCGCCGGTATCCATTGCCATTGCAGGACATGCCGAGGCGGCCGCGTCCTCGTTCCGCCTGACTGCGCTGCGGTGCACCGCGCCGCAAGAGTCGGAAACAGGCGCTCAGGCCAGTTCCCGGCTGGCCAGGGCCGCCGCCGCCGCGCGTGTCTCGACGCCCAGCTTCTCGAAGACATGCTCCAGATGCTTGTTGACCGTGCGCGGGCTCAGTTGCAGGATCTCGGCGATGTCGCGGTTGGTCTTGCCCTTGGCGACCCAGGAGAGCACTTCGGTCTCGCGCGCCGTCAGGGCCGCATCGCGCAGCCGTGAGCCGGTCTCCGCGTTCTGCGCCTCCAGGCGCAGCAGCAGCATCAGCTCGCCGGCGCTGGGCGCGCCGATGCTGCGGATGTGCATGACATGGCGCTCGTCCCAGGGCAGCTGCAGGCTGGCACCGGCCTGTCGCGCCGCCTGCCAGGCCGGCGGCAACTGGCTGACGCCACCGGCCTGCTGGAGCCACTGCGTCGCCTGCGGGGATAGCCAGACCACGCTGCCGTCCAGGTCGACGAACAGCACGCCCATGCCGGCGACATCCACCGCGGCATGGGCAAACTGGGCCATGCGCGCGTTGCGGGTGTGGGTTTGCAGCCGCGCCAGCACTTCGGCGATGCGGATGGGCTTGACGACGTAGTCGACCCCGCCGCTCTCGAAGCCCTGCACGACGTCGGTGGTTTCGCCCAGGCCGGTCATGAACAGCACCGGAATGTGCGCGCTGCGCGGATCGGCCTTGATGCGCCGGCAGGTCTCGAAGCCCGAGAGGCCAGGCATGACACCATCGAGCAGGATGGCATCGGGCGCCGCATGCGCCAGCCGTTGCAGCGCGGCCTCGCCGCTGGTGGCGATCAGCACGGTGTAGCCGCCGGCCTCCAGCGCGTCGCACAGCATGCGCAGGCTGGCGGGGTCATCATCGACCACCAGCACCACCGGGGACGGGCGGCGGCTTGCTGCCCCACCCAGCAGAATGTCCGGGCCGGTACCCGCCCCGACGGACTTGTCTCCACCTGGCATCATGGCTGTTCCTCTGCTTCAATGCTTTTCATGGCTGGTCATCACGGGAATGGCGGGTGGCGCAGGTCCACCCGACTTGCCCAGGATCTCGATCAGCACCTCCAGATCGAAGGCATCGAGCCGCTCCCGGATCCAGTCGCACAGGGGAGTCATGGCCGCATCGGCACGCTCGATCCGTTCGGCGGCGCGATGCAGCCCGCGGACATGCCCCATCTGTGCCAGCTGCAGCAATTCCAGGCGCTCTGGTTCCTGCAGGAGCGAGAAATCGACCTGGACAGTCTCCACCACCGGCGCGGGCACGCTCTGGAAAATCCATTCGCAGTCCAGCTGCGCATGCAGGGTCTTGAGCAGTTCCGACTCCATCACCGGCTTGCCGACGAAAGCCTGGCAATCGTGCGCCCGCAGGCGCTCGGGCTGGTTCTCGAACAGGTTGGCCGAAACGATGATGATGGGCAGTGCCTGAAAACCGGCCTGCCGGATGGCATCGGCGGTGCGCCAGCCATCCATGTCGTCCATGCTCAAGTCCAGCAGTATGGCATCCGGCACCAACGCCTGCAGCAGCTCCAGGCATTCGGTGCCGCTGGCGGCCTCGCGCACCTCGAAGCCCAGCGGCAGCAGCATGCCGGCCAGCATCTGGCGCTGCACCGGCTGGTCGTCCACGACCAGCAGCGTGCGCCGTCTGCCGGTGTAGCCGGTGATGGCGCGCGGCACCGCGGTCCTGATGCCGGGATCGGCCACTTCCGGGAGGTAGAGCCGCAAGCGGAAGGTACTGCCGGAACCACTGCTGGCCACCAGCTGCAGCTCGCCGCCCATCAGGGAGGTCAGCAAGGCCGTGATGGTCAGGCCCAGGCCGGTGCCGGGCGCACCATTGCGGCGCCCGGCGGCGCCTCGCTCGAACGGCAGGAAGATGCGTTGGCGGTCCTGCAGCGCCACCCCGGGACCTGTATCGATGATATCGAACTGCATGACTTCGCGCTGACTGTCCACGTGCAGCGTGACGCTGCCGCTGTCGGTGAACTTGACGGCGTTGGAAAGCAGGTTGATGAGCACCTGGCGCAGCCGCTTGGCATCGGCATTGACCCAGCGCGCCAGCCGCCCGGCATGCGTGTAGTGGAAGGCCAGGCCCTTGGCCTGGGCCTGCGGTGCGATCATCTGCACCACGTCGTCCATGAAGGCGGCGAAGGCCAGCGGCTGGCGGTCGAGCTGCAGGCGGCCGGCCTCGATGCGGGCCAGGTCCAGCAAGCCGTCGATCAGGCCAAGCATGTGCTCGCCACTGTGGTGGATGGTGCGGATTGCCTCGCGCGGCGGCAGCGGGGCCTCGCCATCGCCGCGCAGCAGGATCTGCGTGTAGCCCAGGATGCTGTTGAGCGGGGTGCGCAACTCGTGCGTCATGCCTGCCACGTAGCGGGTCTTGGCCTGGTTGGCGGCCTCGGCCGCCTCCTTGGCCGATTGCAGCGCCGCGTCGGTGCGGCGGTGCGCCTCGACTTCCTGGCTGAGCAGGACGTTGTGGCGATTGGACTCGTCCTGCGCCATCTTGCGGCTCTCGCTGGCCAGCACCACCCACCAGGCCACCACCGCGGCGATGACCGAGAAGATCGCGAAAACCTTCAGGAACAGCGTGCGCAACTCATCCTGGCGGAACATCACGCCCTTGCCGCTGAGCACTTCCTGCGCGTAGATGATGCCCAGGATGATGGCCACCAATACCACCATGCCGCAGGCCACCCCGAGGTAGTGGGCGACACGGAAGTTGAAGCGCGCCGCAAGACGCGCCGGCAGCCAGTGCTGCACCCAGGCGCGCACCTGCTCGGGGGCGCGCGAGCCGGTCTTGCAACGGTCGTGGCACCGCGATTCGAGCGTGCAGCACAAGGAGCAGATCGGCGCGCCATAGGCGGGGCACCAGGCCATGTCCTCGGACTCGAAGACGTTGTCGCAGATCGAGCAGGTGACGTGCTCGCCGGCCCGCCAGCGGGGTGCGTCCCGGCGCGCCAGGTAGTAGCGCCCGCGCGTCGCCCAGGCCAGCAGCGGCGCCAGCAGCAGCGCCGTGCCCAGGGCGATGAAGGACGAGAAGGCGCTGGCCCATGCGCCCAGCACGCCGGTATAGGCGGTCATGGAGAGCACGGCCGCCGCCAGCATGGAGACGATGCCGACCGGGTTGATGTCGTAGAGGTAGGCGCGCTTGAACTCGATGCCCCGCGGGCTCAGGCCCAGGGGCTTGTTGATGACCAGATCGGCCACCAACGCGCCAACCCAGGCGATGGCGATGTTGGCGTAGATGCCCAGCACATGCTCGAGCGCCTTGAAGACGCCCAGCCACATCAGCAGCACCGCGATCATGACGTTGAAGACCAGCCACACCACGCGCCCCGGATGGCTGTGCGTCAGACGCGCGAACACGTTCGACCAGGCCAGCGAGCCGGCATAGGCGTTGGTGAGGTTGATCTTCATCTGCGAGACGATGACGAACAGCACCGTCACGGCCACCACCACGGCCGGATCGCCGAAGACATAGGCAAAGCCGGCCAGGTACATGCGGGTGGGCTCCATGGCTTGCTCGGGCGGGATTTCGTGCTGCAGCGCCACGAAGGCGAGAAAGGCGCCGCCAAGCATCTTGATCACACCCGGCACGATCCAGCCCGGCCCGGCCACCACCACCGCCGTCCACCAGCGCCAGCGGCTCTGCGGCGTCTTCTCCGGCAGGAAGCGCAGGTAGTCCACCTGCTCGCCGATCTGCACGATCAGCGCCAGGATCACCGTGCTGCCGGCCCCGAACATCAGCAGGTCGAAACCGCTGCTGCCGGAAATGCGCCCGACCAGGCCGGTAAATTCGGCATACAGGTGCGGACTTTGCGCCCAGATGCCGATGAAGGGCAGCAGGAACAGCACGATCCAGATCGGCTGCGTCCACAGCTGCAGCCGCGAGATCAGGGTGATGCCGCGCATCACCAGCGGGATGATCGCCAGCGACGACAGCAGGTACAGCCAATGCAGCGGCCAGTTGAGGTAGAGCCGCAGGGCCAGCGCCAGGATGGCCGCCTCCAGCGCAAAGAAGATGAAGGTGAAGGTCGTGTAGATCAGCGAGGTGAAGGTCGAGCCCAGGTAGCCAAAGCCCGCGCCGCGCGTGAGCAGGTCCATGTCGACGCCATAGCGCGCAGCGTAATAGGAGATCGGCAGCCCCGTCAGGAAGATGATCAGCCCCACCGCGAGGATGGTCCACACCGCGTTGGTGAAGCCATAGCTCAGCGCCACCGCCGCGCCGATCGCCTCCAGCGCCAGGAACGACGTGGCGCCAAAGGCCGTGTTGCCCACGCGGAACTCGGACCATTGCCGGAAGCTGCGCGGCGTGTAGCGCAGCGCGAAATCCTCCAGGGTTTCGTTGGCCACCCAGGTGTTGTAGTCCCGCCGGATGCGCAGGATTTTCTGTGGGCTTGCGGCGGACATGTGGGTGATGGGTGAGTGACAAGAGGCAGGAAGCAGGTGCCGGCACCGCGTGAACGGCCGGTCGGCAGGATACGCAAAAACCGTACCCGCGCCACGACATCCTGCTGTGGCGGACCGGTCCAGCGGATTCTCGGCGGCATGGCCGCCGCTCCCGATACGTCAAATGACGTATTGGCGAAGAGAAGCCCGCCCCGCACCATCTCGGCCATGGTGATTTCCCTGATGGAGCACCTGCCGGCCCACGGATTGCCGAGCCGGACTGATGGCCCCCCCTTCCTCAACCTTGCATGGAGTCAACGATGTCCAACAAACCCCAACTTCCGCCCGAACTGCTGGCCCTGCGTCGCCGTCGTCTGCTCCAGGGCGCCGCGGCACTGCCATTGATGGGACTGGGCCTTGGCAGGCTTGGCTATGGCCAGACACCGCCGACCGCCCAGGTCAACACTACCGGCCTGGCCATTACCGATACCGAAGTCACCGTCGGCCAGCTGCACTCGGCCACCGGCACCATGGCGATCTCCGAGACCGGCTCGATCCAGGCCGAACAGCTCGCCATCGACCAGATCAACGAGATGGGCGGGATCCTCGGCCGCAAGATCAAGGTCATCAAGGAAGACGGTGCCTCCGACTGGCCGACCTTCGCCGAGAAGGCCCGCAAGCTGCTGGTGGGCGACAAGGTCGCCACCGTGTTCGGCTGCTGGACCAGCGCCTCGCGCAAGGCCGTGCTGCCGATTTTCGAGAAGGAAAACGGCCTGCTCTACTACCCCACCTTCTACGAAGGCCTGGAACAGTCGAAGAACGTCATCTATACAGGCCAGGAAGCCACCCAGCAGATCATCTGGAGCCTCGACTGGGGCGCCAAGGAGAAGGCCGCCAAGACCTTCTTCCTGGTCGGCTCCGACTACATCTGGCCGCGCACCTCGATGAAGATCGCGCGCAAACACATTGAAAGCGTGGGCAAGCTCGGCAAGGTGGTCGGCGAGGAATACTACCCGCTGAGCCACACCAACTTCAACTCGCTGATCAACAAGATCAAGATCGCCAAGCCCGACTGCATTTTCTGCGCCGTGGTGGGCGGCTCCAACGTGGCCTTCTACAAGCAGCTCAAGGCCGCCGGCATCACCGGTGACAAGCAGTTCCTGCTGACGCTGTCGGTCACCGAGGACGAGATGACCGGCGTGGGCGGCGAGAACTTCGCCGGCTTCTACTCGTCGATGAAGTACTTCCAGTCCCTCGAGAACGAGAACAACCAGAAGTTCGTCGCGGCCTTCAAGGCCAAGTACGGCCCCAACGCCGTCATCGGCGACGTCACGCAGGCCGCCTACCTCGGCCCGTGGCTGTGGAAGGCCGCCGTCGAGAAGGCCGGCAGCTTCGACATCGACAAGGTGGTGGCGGCCTCGCCGGGCATCGAGCTGACCACCGCGCCGGAAGGCTACGTCAAGATCGACGAAAACCACCACCTGTGGAGCAAGGCACGCATCGGCCAGGGCCAGCCCGATGGCACCTTCAAGGTGGTGGCCGAATCGGCCGAGCTGATCAAGCCCGATCCGTTCCCGGCCGGCTACCAGTAAAGCCCCGGCGGGCGGCGGCCCGCCAGCGGTCGCCCGGCAATGCCGGCGACCGCTGCGTGCCGCATCCGCATCCGCATGCGCCTGCCCCCGCCTTCCCTCACCCCATCCGATCATCCCCTTCAACGACAACGCAGCCAGCGCCCTACCCGCGCGGTTTCCGGCGCCGCCCGGCGGGCCATGAAAAGGAGCAGGCCATGACCTGGACAGACATTTGGAACATCACCCTGATGCAGGGCTTCGCCGGCCTCTCGCTGTTTGCCGTGCTGCTGCTGATGGGGCTCGGGCTGGCCATCATCTTCGGCCAGATGGGCGTCATCAACATGGCGCACGGCGAGTTCATGACGATCGGCTCCTACGTCATCTTCATGGCCTCGGTGCTCACGCAGAACCACATGCCCAATCTGATGTCAGCCTACTTCCCGGTCGCCATCGGGCTGGCCTTCATCGTGGCCTTCATCGCCGGCTGGCTGCTCGAATGGGCGCTGATCCGCCACCTCTACAAGCGCCCGCTCGATACCCTGCTGGCCACCTGGGGCGTGAGTCTGGCGCTGCAGCAATGCTTTCGCACCTTCATCGGCCCCAAGGAAGTCAGCCCGACGCTGCCCGACTGGCTGATGGGTTCCTGGGCACCCGCCGAGGGCCTGGACATCCCCATCAACGGCATGTTCGTGCTGGCCCTGACCATCCTGGTCACGGGCCTGGTGATGCTCGCGCTCTACAAGAGCCGCTGGGGCCTGCGGGTGCGCGCCACCGTCAGCAACCGGATGATGGCCAATGCCATCGGCATCGACACCAAGAAAACCGACCGCCTCACCTTCGCCATCGGCTGCGGCATCGCCGGCGTCGCCGGCGCGGCCTTCACCACCATCGGCTCGACCGGGCCGACCTCGGGCTCGCTCTACATCGTCGATTCGTTCCTGGTCGTCACCTTCGGCGGCGCCGCCAGCCTGCTGGGCACCGTCGCCTCGGCCTTCGGCATCGCCCAGACCCAGTCGATTGCCGAGTTCTTCCTCAGCGGTTCGATGGCCAAGGTGCTGACGCTGTCGCTGATCGTGGTGATCCTGATGATCCGCCCGCAAGGCCTGTTCGCCAGCAAGGTGCGCCGCTGAAGGCCCCGCTAAGCAAGGAGCGATTTCCATGAACGCAATCAAACAATGGATCGGGCGCTACCAGCTCGTCAGCCTGCTGATCCTCAGCGCACTGCTGTTGCTGGTACTGCCGATGACGCTGGACATCTTCCGCCTCAACCTGATCGGCAAGTACCTGTGCTACGCCTTCGTCGCGGTGGGGCTGGTGATGCTGTGGGGCTACGGCGGCATTCTCAGTCTCGGCCAGGGCGTGTTCTTCGGCCTCGGCGGCTATGCCATGGCGATGTTCCTCAAGCTCGAGGCTTCCGACCCGGAAGCCACCAAGATCCAGTCCACGCCGGGCATTCCCGACTTCATGGACTGGAACCAGATCACCGAGCTGCCGTGGATCTGGCTGCCCTTCAAGAGTCTGCCGCTGGCGCTGATCGCGGTGATCCTGGTGCCCATGGCGCTGGCCTGGCTGGTGAGCTATGCGATGTTCAAGCGGCGCGTCAGCGGCGTCTACTTCGCCATCATCACGCAGGCGGTGGCGCTGATCCTGACGGTGCTCATCATCGGCCAGCAGGGCTATACCGGCGGCGTCAACGGCATCACCGACCTCAAGACCCTGCTGGGCTGGGACATCCGCACCGACGAGGCCAAGCACATCCTCTACTTCGTCTGCTGCGCGCTGCTGATCGGCGCCATCGTGCTGTGCCGCTGGATCCAGACCAGCAAGCTGGGCACGCTGCTGCTGGCCATGCGCGACAAGGAGGACCGGGTGCGCTTCTCCGGCTATGACGTGGCGAGCTTCCAGATCTTCGCCTTTTGCCTGGCCGCGGCGCTCTCGGGCATCGGCGGCGCGCTCTTCACGCTGCAGGTGGGTTTCATGTCTCCCTCGTTCGTGGGCATCGTGCCTTCGATCGAGATGGTCATCTACGCCGCCGTGGGCGGACGCATGAGCCTGGTGGGCGCGGTCTACGGCACGCTGCTCATCAACGCCGGCAAGACCGCCTTTTCCGAGAGCTTCCCCGACGCCTGGCTGTTCCTGATGGCCGCGCTCTTCATCGGCGTGACCATGGCCTTCCCGATGGGTCTGGCCGGGGTGTGGGAGGAACACATCAAGCCACGCCTCTTCAGGCGCCGGGCCGCCACCGCGGTGGCGAAGGCCGAAGCCGACTCCGCGCCTGCCACCACCGCACGGGATGCCAAAGAAGGGAGTGCCGCATGAGCACCAACACCGACTTCGCCCTGGCCGTGGAAGATCTCACGGTCTCCTTCGACGGCTTCAAGGCCATCGACAACCTGACTCTCTACATCGACAGGAACGAGTTGCGCGTGATCATCGGCCCCAATGGCGCGGGCAAGACCACGCTGCTGGACCTGATCTGCGGCAAGACCCGCGCCAGCTCCGGTTCCATCAAGTTCAAGAACCAGGAGATCACCCGCATCCCCGAATTCAAGCGCGTGCGCCTGGGCCTGGGCCGCAAGTTCCAGACACCGTCGATCTACGAGAACCTGTCGGTCTTCAAGAACCTGGAGGTCTCCTACCCGGAAGGCCGCTCGGTGTTCGGCGCGCTGGCCTTCCAGTGCACCGACGCCGTCAAGGCCCGCGTGCAGGAGGTGGCAAGCGACATTGGCCTGGCCGACCGGCTGGAGGTGGAGGCCGGCCTGCTCTCGCACGGCCAGAAACAATGGCTGGAGATCGGCATGCTGCTGATGCAGGACCCGGAACTGCTGATGCTCGACGAGCCGATTGCCGGCATGAGCGCCAGCGAGCGGGACCTCACCGCCGACTTGCTGAACCGCATCTGCCGGAACCGCGCCGTCATCGTCATCGAGCACGACATGGAGTTCGTCAAGCGCATCGCCCACAAGGTGACGGTGATGCACCAGGGCAGGATTCTGGCCGAAGGCTCCATGGAGAAGGTGCAATCCGACCCGAAGGTCATCGATGTCTACCTGGGGCACTGACATGGAGCATCCCCTCGAACGTCTTCGCCGCGCCCAACTTCTCCCGCCGCGCTGCGCTGCGCGGGAAGGGGGGCTCCCGCAGCGGCCTGCCAAAGCCAGTTCCGCGGGCCCTGCCTGTTTCAACGCGCCCCCTTCAAGCCGCACATGCCGCGGCACCGGAGAGCCCCAATGAACAACGCCACCAACGCCAATCTTTCCGTGCAGGACGTGCACACCGCCTACGGCCAGAGCGAAGCGCTGCACGGCATCTCCTTCGATGCCCTGCCGAACGAGACCGTGGCCATCATGGGCCGCAACGGCATGGGCAAGACCACGCTGTTCAAGAGCCTGATGGGCATTCTGCCGCTCAAGAGCGGCCAGGTGCGGGTGGCCGGGCATGACGTCAGCCGCGACGAGCCCTTCCGGCGCGTGGCCAAGGGCATCGCCTACGTGCCGCAGGGCCGCATGATCTTCCCCACCCTCACCGTCGAGGAGAACATCCAGACCGGGCTGGAGAATGCCAGGAGCAAGAGCGTGCCCGACGAGATCTACGCGCTGTTCCCGGTGCTCTTCGAGATGCGCCGGCGCAAGGGCGGCAACCTCTCCGGCGGCCAGCAGCAGCAGCTGGCGATTGCCCGCGCGCTGGTGACCGACCCGAAGGTGCTGCTGCTCGACGAGCCGACCGAGGGCATCCAGCCCTCCATCATCAAGGACATCGCCAAGGCGCTCAACGAGATCCGCGAGATGCGCAAGCTCACCATCGTCGTCTCCGAGCAGGTGCTGTCGTTCGCGATGGACGTGGCCGACCGCTTGTTCGTCATCGAGGGCGGCCGCTTCGTGCACGAGACCGCCCGGGCCGACACCGACCAGGCGCACATCAAGTCCTATCTCTCGGTCTGACATGGCGCATCCCCCGTGCGGCTGCGCCGCCTCCCCCCTTCTCTCGCCGCGCTGCGCGGGAAAGGGTACACCCCCAGCGGCCTGGCAAAGCCCGTTCCGCGGGGGGGCCTGGCCCGGGCCGCGCCTGCTCCGCGGTCGCGCCTGAGCAACCGAACCTCACCCTGCCGATTCTTCACCCCAGCCCACAAGGAGCTCACCATGGCCGAAACCCTCATCAAGGTCGATCTGAACCAGCCCGCCACGCAGAACGAACAGGTGCACAACCGCTGGCACCCGGACATCCCGATGGCCACCTGGGTCAACCCCGGCGACGACTTCATCCTCGAAACCTATGATTGGACGGCCGGAGCCATCGGCAACAACGAGAGCGCCGACGACATCCGCGACCTGGATCTGTCCATCGTGCACTACCTCTCCGGCCCCGTCGGCGTCAAGGGTGCCGAGCCGGGCGACCTGCTGGTGGTCGACCTGCTCGACCTCGGCGCCAAGGAAGAGGCGCCGTGGGGCTTCAACGGCTTTTTCTCCAAAACCAACGGTGGCGGCTTCCTGACCGATGAATTCCCGTCGGCACAAAAAGCCATCTGGGATTTTCATGGCATCTACACCAGCTCGCGCCACATTCCCGGCGTGCGCTTTGCCGGCCAGATCCACCCCGGCCTGATCGGCTGCCTGCCCTCGAAAGAACTGCTGGACACCTGGAACAGCCGCGAGCAGGCGCTGATCGACACCAACCCCACGCGCGTGCCGCCGCTGGCCAACCCGCCCAAGGCCGACACCGCGCACATGGGCAAGCTCCAGGGCGAGGCGCGCGACAAGGCCGCGGCCGAAGGCGCGCGCACCGTGCCGCCGCGCGAGCATGGCGGCAACTGCGACATCAAGGACCTCTCGCGCGGCTCGCGCATCTACTTCCCGGTCTACGTCGATGGCGCTGGCCTTTCGGTGGGCGACCTGCACTTCGCGCAGGGCGACGGCGAGATCACCTTCTGCGGGGCCATCGAAATGGCCGCCGGCTGGGTGCACATGAAAGTGCAGCTCATCAAGGGCGGCGTGGAGAAGTACGGCATCAAGAACCCGGTCTTCAAGCCCAGCCCGCTGGTGCCCAACTACAACGACTACCTGATCTTCGAGGGCATCTCGGTCGACCAGAGCGGCACCCAGCACTACCTGGACGCCAACATCGCCTACAAGAACGCTTGCCTCAACGCCATCGAGTACCTGAAGAAGTTCGGCTACTCCGGCGCGCAGGGCTATGCCATCCTCGGCTCGGCGCCCGTGCAAGGCCACCTCAGCGGCGTGGTCGACATCCCGAACTCCTGCGCCACGCTGTGGCTGCCGACGCAGATCTTCGACTTCGACATCAACCTCAGCCCGAACGGCCCGGTCAAGTACCTCGACGGCAGCATCGACATGCCGATCTCGCCGGATCTCTGAACCTTGTGGGGCACGCCGCCGCAGCTGCGGCTCGCCCCGCACCCCAGCCCAACCGAGGACCGGCCATGCCCACCTACGAGTACCACTGCAACGGCTGCGGCGGCTTCGACGCCATGCGCAGCTACGAACTGCGCGACGCGCCTGCTACCTGCCCCGCATGTGGCGACAGCGACTGCGGACGCATCTTTGCCTCCGCACCGCGCCTGGGCGTGATGGCCCGCAATGCCCGCCGGGCCACCGAAATCAACGAACGCGCGCGCCACGAACCCATCCGCTCCAAGGACTACCAGCGCTACAAGCACCCGGCCGGCTGCGGCTGCTGCAGCGGGCAGTCCGGCAAATCCAGGGCCACCGTCACCACGCCGGAAGGCGCCAAGTTCGCGCCCGCCAAGCGGCCGTGGATGATCAGCCACTGAGCCTGCCTGGGCGAGCGCTGCCTGGAATGAATGGATGGGACATCGGCATGCACCCGCCATTCAATCACACCGCCGCGCGCAGTGCCTGGCCCGGCCGGGCCAGACCCACGCGGTGGCGTACGGCACTGCCCTCATGCTCGGTGCGAAACAGGCCCCTCCAAACAGGCCCCGCCGCCGCAGGATGGGCACAGTCTCATCGACGAACGCCTGCAGGCCCTCGGACAGCACGCCGGGCATCCGCTTGAAGCCATCGGCCGCGCTGGGGCCTTGAACCAATGCTCGATGTCATCGGCCACCTGCTCTGGCGTGCCGATCTTTGGCGTCAAGGAGGAAACGGTGCGCCTGTCCATCGACATCGAACACATCGATGACCTGCTGACCGACCTGACGCAGGCGCCGACCACAGCCTGATCGGCGCGCCATCCGCCAAGGTCCGGAGCCTGCGCCGCGCCGCAGGCTCCATTGCGCCCTTTCCCTGCCGTCCGCCAAGACCGAGGGAAACCGCCGGACCCTGTCGACTCCATCGATTTCATCGATTTCATCGCCCCCCTCGATTCAGAGGTTTCTCTCGCAACCAATACCAGGCGCCACAACCATGGCGCCCTGCATCAACTCATTTCAAACTTTTATATGGACGCATGTTCCATTTCACCCCCCAAAAGCCGGTGCCTGCGTCCAGCCAATCCGAAACTCCCTTTTCCCAGGCCATCCCGGACATGCATGCAACCAACTGATATGACTCACCATTCAATATATATTCAATTTTCCTAAAAACTTTTCATCATATTCAAATATCACATCACCAATGAATCCCCGGCCATTCCACTGAAACCTCATTTGCATATTTCAAAGTATTCGCTTACAGAATCAGGATTCTGCAGCATCATCCGGCTTCGTTTCTGTGCGCGGCTTCACGCAACAGGCCCTGTTTCAACCCCAGTTCTGCCACCAAAGTCCCTGTCACTCCCATGGCCTCGACACTTGCCTCCCATCCAGCCGGCCCGGGCGGCTTGCTGCCCGCAAGCGCGCATGCCGCGCCCATCGGGCGCTGGCGACAGATTGCCCTGCCCAGCCTGGCTGCCGGTGCGGCATGGGCGCTGGCATCCATCAGCGCCGCCGCCTTCGAGGACGTGGGCGACTGGAGCGAGACCGGTACATGGGTGATCGGCACCGGTGTGCTGGCCGCGCTGCTGGTGCTCGGCGCCCTGCTCTCGCCGTGGCTGCCGCGCCTCGGGCAGTTTCTGGCGCGACGCGCCCCGTGGCTGATCGTCTCGGGTCTGTTTCTCACCGTCTGGCAACTGACGGCGGCCAAGCTGGGCTGGCTGCCGCAGCCCTTCTTCCCGCCGCCGCAGGCGCTGCTGGAGGTGCTGGTGTGGGAATGGGATGAACTGCTCAAACACCTCTGGGCCTCGCTGCAGCTGGTGACGGTCGGCTTCGCGCTGGGCGCGCTGGCCGGCTTCGTGCTGGGGGTGGCGATCGGCTGGTCCACCCACATCGGCTATTGGGTGCATCCGGTGCTGCGCTTCATCGGCCCGCTGCCGGCCACGGCCCTGCTGCCCATCGTCTTCCTGGCGTTTCCGACGAGCTGGAGCGCCAGCATCTTCCTGATCGCGCTGGCGGCGGGTTTTCCGGTGGCGATCCTGACCTGGTCGGGCGTGGCCAACGTTGACCAGGCGCTCTACGACGTCGCCCGCACGCAGGGGCTGGGCAACTGGGGCCTGATCACCAAGGTGGCCATTCCAGCGGCACTGCCCAATGTCTTCGTCGGGCTTTTCATGGCCCTGGGCGCGGCCTTCTCGGCATTGATGGTGGCCGAGCTGATCGGCGTCAAGGCAGGCATGGCGTTCTACATCCAATGGTCGCAGGGCTGGGCGGCCTACGCCAATGTCTGGACCACGATTCTGGTGCTGGCGCTGGTGTGCTCGGGCTCCATCACGCTGTTGTTCAAGATCCGGGACCACTGGCTGTCCTGGCAGAAAGGATTGGTCAAATGGTAGGACTGGCACGCAAGCCCGAGCTGGCGCCGGACATCGGGGCAGGGGCATACGGCGGGGAAGACGCCCGGCCTCAGGCAACGGGCGCCGGGGCATCGCTGGCCATCGAGCAGGTCAGTCACGCCTTCGACCTCGACGGCGCGGTGCTGCCGGTGCTCGACCAGGTCAGCCTGGATGTCCAGCCGGGCGAGTTCGTCGCGCTGCTGGGGCCATCGGGTTGCGGCAAGTCCACGCTGCTGCGGCTGATCGCGGGCCTGGAGCCACCCAGCGCAGGTGCACTCGGCGAGAACGGCCGCCCCATCACCGGGCCGGATCCGTCGCGCGTGGTGGTGTTCCAGGACCCGACGCTGTTTCCCTGGCGCACCGTCTGGCGCAATGTGGCGCTGGGCCCGGAGGCACAGGGCACCCTGCGGCAACAGCGCGAGCGGGTTGACCAGGCCATCGACCTGGTGGGCCTGACCCAGTTCGGCAAGGCCTATCCGCACCAGCTCTCGGGCGGCATGGCGCAACGCGTCTCGCTGGCGCGCGCACTGGTCAATGACCCGTCCATCCTGCTGCTCGACGAGCCGCTGGGCAAGCTCGATTCGCTCACGCGCCTGCGCATGCAGGCGGAGATCGTCTCGCTCTGGCGCGCCAAGGGCTTCACCGCGATCCTGGTCACGCACGACGTGGAGGAAGCCTTGTTCATGGCCACCCGCGTGGTGGTATTCAGTCCGCGCCCGGCCGCCGTGAAGGCCGATTTCCAGGTGGATCTGCCCTACCCGCGCCACCGCGGCGATCCGCGCCTGGCCGAACTGCGGCGCGAGAGCCTGGCGCTGCTGGGGCTGGATGCCAGCTGGTAGGCCCCACCCTTCCCCTCCATGTCCGCCCCCTATCCAACCCGTCACTCGCTGCAAGACTGAAAGGCATGCCATGACCCATTCCCTCCATCACCGCACCATCGATCCCTCCCGCCGCAGGCTGCTGCGCGGCGCCGCCGCGCTGGCCGTGGGCGCGCCGCTCATCGGCGTGGGCCTGCCCAGCCTCTCTCGCGCGCAGCAGCCCACCGGCGAGGTCATCAAGGTCGGCTGGAACGGCTCGGGCATCTGCCTGATCTCGCAGCCGGTGGCGCAGGCCAAGGGCTTCTTCGAGAAGCACGGCGCCAACGTCGAGTTCGTCAACTTCGGCTCGGGCTTTGCCCAGGGCGTGGAGGCGGTGGCGGCCGGCAAGGTGGACACTTACGTCAACTTCATCCTGCAATACCTCAAGCCGCTGGAACAAGGCGTGGCCGTCAAGTTCACCGGCACGGTGCATGGCGGCTGCATCCGCGTGCTGGCCAAGAACGGTGCGCAGGAGGTGGACTACGCCACGCTCAAGGGCAAGTCGATCGGCGTGCCCAGCATCGACAACCCGGCCAAGCAATTCCTCAGCGTGGAGCTGCAGAAGGTCGGCATCAACCCGCAGAACGAGGTGGAGTGGAAGGTCTTCCCCAACGACCTGCTGGGCGAGGCGCTCTCCAAGGGTGAGGTGCAGGCGGTCTCGGGCGTCGATCCGGCCATCTACGTGACCTTCCGCCAGCACAAGGACGAATTCGCCGAAATCGGCGGCCTGCACTTCGGCGAGCACCAGCAGCTGGCCTGCTGCGCCATCGGCGTTCGCGAGGAGTTCGTGCAGAACCGCCGGGGCGATGCCGCCGCCTTCACCCGCGCGCTGCTCGAATCGGCCCAGTGGGTCAGCGAGAACCCGGACGAGGCTGCCGAGATCTTCACGCAGTACTCGCCGATCGAGCGCCCCATCCTCGCCGAGATCATCCGCTCGCACACACACGACGTGCACTACCCGGCCGGCGACCGCCTGGTCCAGCACCTCTCGGCCTATGGCAAGGACCTGCAGGAAGTGGGCATCCTGCGCCGACGCACCGACGTCGATGCGCTGGCGCGCAAGGTCTCGGTGGACGTGCTGAGCTGATGCAGACCCGAGCCGGGAGCGCTTCATGACCCAGACTGCCCTGAGCCACACGCCGGAGAGCGTCGGCATCACAACCGCCAGCGCCAACCACGTGGCAGCGCCCGTCCGGCAGTTGCTGCGCCTGGGCGTGGCCGGGCTGGCCTGGCTGCTGGCCGGGCTCGTCACCTACGCCTGGCCGGACCTGCCCGGGCAGCCCGGCAGCAGCCTCACCGCCGACCTCGCCGCCGTGCAGGTGCTGATCGGTGCGCTGCTGCTGGCGGCCATACCGCTGCGCGGCCGCCTGGGTGCCGCGGGCCGCTGGTTCGAGCGCAATGGCCCCCGCCTGGCGGGCCTGGCGGTGCTGCTGACCATCTGGCAGGTGGCTTCGAGCAAGACCGGCTACTGGAAGCAACCCTACGTGCCCGGTCCCCAGGCCATCGTCGAGGTGTACTTCAAGGAATATGCGCGGCTGCTCGACGGAATCCGTTCCTCGCTGATCCTGCTGGCGACCGGGGTGGGCCTGGGCGCCGCGGCCGGATTCCTGACGGGCCTGGCGACCGGCTGGTCGCGCAAGGTCGGCTACTGGACGCGCCCGGTGCTGCGCTACATCGGCCCGGTGCCAGCGACGGCGCTGATCCCGGTGGCGCTGTTCGCCTTTCCCAGCAGCTTCACCGCCGGGGTGTTCCTGGTGGCGCTGGCCACCTGGTTCTCGGTGGCGGTGCTGACCTGGTCCGGCGTCGAGAGCGTGCCCTCCGAGTACTACGACGTGGCGCGCACCCAGGGGTCCTCGCAGTGGTTCCTGTTGCTGCGCGTGGCCGTGCCGGCCGCCCTGCCGCATGTGTTCGTGGGCCTCTTCATGGGCCTGGGCAGCGCGCTCTCGGTGCTGGTCGTCGCCGAGATGGTCGGCGTCAAGTCCGGTCTGGGCTACTTCCTCGACTGGTCGCAAAGCTGGGGTGCCTACGGCCACCTCATCGCCGGTCTTTTCCTGATGGCACTGCTTTTTTCACTGCTGACCACCGCGCTCTTCAAGCTGCGCAACAAGCTGGTGGTTGGCCGCAAAGGGGATATTCAATGGTAGGAACGCATCGCGCGGCCATCGCACTGGCCGCACTGCTCGGCTCGGCATCGCTGTGGGCCCACGCCCACCTGGAATCGGCGCAGCCGCCGGTCGATGGCAGCATCGCCCAGGCGCCCGAGCGCGTACAGATCCATTTCACCGAACGGCTCGAACCCGCGCTGGCCGCGCTGAGCGTGAAGAATGCCGCCGGCGAGGCGGTGGACGACGGCCAGCCGCAGGTCTCCAGCGACGACACCCGCATCCTCAGCATCGGCCTGCGGCAGCCCCTGCCGGCCGGCGCCTACACGGTGGAGTGGGCCATCACCTCGGTGGACACCCACCGCACCAAGGGCCAGTACCGCTTCACCGTCACGCCCTGAACCCTGCCGCGAGCCGCCGTGGCCGGCCTTGCCGCCAAGGCACGCCACAGCCGGCGCACACCGTTTCATGCCCTGGAGCTTTTCCGACCTGGCGCCGCCGCTCCTGCTGCTCGGGCGCGGCCTCGACCTGATCGCCTCGCTGCAGATCTTCGGTGCCCTGCTGTTTGCGCTGTGGATCGCCAGGCCCTGGCAACTCCCCGATACCACCGGTACCACCGATAGCGCCAGCGCCTCGGCCGGCTTCGTCCATACCGCATTCGGCCAGTGGACGCGGCGCCTCCTGCTGGTCGCGCTGTGTCTCCAACTGCTGGCGGTGCTGGTCTGGCTGCCCGCCCAGGCCATGACCATGACCGAGCAGGCCGGCCTGCCGGCGCTCTGGTTGGTGGCATCAGAGACGCAGTTCGGCCAGGCCCTGCTGGGTCGCACGGGCCTGTCGCTCGCCGCCGTATGGCTGGCAGTGAGTAGCTGGCCTCAAGGTTCGGACAGCCAGCAAAGCACGCTGAGCCAGCAGCGCCTGCTGCCGGCTGCACTGCTGGCCGCCACTGCCGTCGCGCTGCAGGCCCGGCTGGGGCATGCCGCCGCGCTGGAAGACCGCGCGCTGGCCTGGCTGGTGGCGCTGCACGTGCTGGCCGCCGGGGCCTGGCTGGGTGGCCTGCTGCCGCTGCGGCAGTGGCTGCGCCTGGCCAGCCCTTCCGCCGCGCGTCTGGCCGTCACGCGCTTTTCCTGGCTGGGACTGCTCGCCGTTGCCACGCTGGCGCTGACCGCCTGGTGGCAATCCGAACGCCTGATCGGCAACCCGCTCACCCAGCTCGGCGGCTGGCTCGGGACCCGCTACGGGCAGCTGGCACTGCTCAAGATCCTGGGCTTCGCCCTGCTGCTGGCCTTTGCCGCCTTCCACCGGCTGGTGCTGACGCCGCGCCTGCCGCACACCGGCGCCAGCGCACTGCGCCGCAGCATCGGCTGGGAAACGGTGGCCGGCCTGCCGGTGCTGCTGCTGGCCGTGCTGCTGGCCTCGCAGCCCCCCGCGCTGCACCTGCAGCCGCAATGGCCACTGCCCTGGCAGCCCGATCCGCGCGCCTGGGAGAAGCCCTGGATCCGCACCGAGGTGTGGCGCGGCCTCGTGCTGGCGGGGGTGCTCCTGCTCGGCCTGGCCAGCCTGCTGTGGCGACGCACGCGCGTGGCGGGCCCGCTGCTGGCCGCCCTGCTGCTGCTCTGGCTGCCGGCGCCCAATCTGCGGCACTTCGTGCTGCCCGCGCATCCGGGCAGTTTCTACCGTTCGGAGACGGGCTACACCGCCGCCGCCATCGTCCGCGGCGAGGAACTGCTGCAACGCCACTGCACCGAAGCCTGCGCCCGCAGCGAGGACAACCCGGCCGACCTCAGCGTCTACAACATCTGGCAACGCAGCGACGGCGACCTGTTCGACTGGCTCACGCGGGTGTTCGACCGCATTGGCCACAGCCCCTTTGCGCACGGCACCATCGCCACGCTGGATGCGCGCCAGCGCTGGCAGCTGATCGACTACTTCCGCGCACGGGTCTCGGGCCACATCGTGCAAGGCACGCAGCGCTGGCCTTATGCCGTGCCTCCCCCTGCGCTGGCCATCGACTGCCCGCACCGCCCGGAACGCAGCCTGACGCAGCTGCGCGGCCACTTCGTCTATCTGCTGGCGGACCCGGGGTCCGCTGCTGCGCCGGCCAGCGGCTGGTTGCCTGCGGCCGTCGACGACATGGCAGTCGTGACGGTGCGGGTCGGACGGCTGCCAAGCATTGGCGAAAACCCGGCGGTGGACTGCACGGCCCACGGACCGGATGCCTGGCAGGCGCTGGCCATCGCCGGCGGGCGCCCCCTTGGGCAATTGGCCGGCACGGGTTTCCTGATCGACCCCGATGGCTGGCTGCGCCTGCAGATCGTGCCGGAAGACGCGCCGCCCTCGGCGACGGACTGGCGGCGCGAGCTGGAAGTCATCGCCAGCACGCCCCAGCCCGGCCGCGCCGCGGCCGGCCACCGGCACTGAGAACCTGTTCGCGATCTTTTCGCGGGCCACCCGATCCAGCTGCAACCGGCATCCATTTTTCTTATGAATAAATCACCATCTGGAATATCGAATCAACCACGCATCACAAAATACTTTCCATATGAATGGGTTACCGCAGTACATGCCTGCTGCGAATAACAATACAAGCAAATATTCTTAATCGACTGCCATTTTCATTGATAGATTTTGATCCCTGTCAATCGGGATACCGGAATGGGTTTGATCCATCCATGACAGGCCGATCACCGACTGCACGAAATATCCATTCGCGTGCAGTCTTTTTTTGCCCAACAATCCACGAGGTAATCATCAATGGCGTTTCCAGCAAAATGGATGGCATATGGCCTGGCCGCATTCGGACTGCTGGCCGGCGTGCCGGCCACGGCCACGACACAAGACGACAAGGACACCCTGGTCTACCTGCATTCGATCGAGCCCAAAACCTTCTACCAATGGTGGACGCAGGCCGAATACCCGCGCCGCCAGCTCCTCGACAGCCTGGTGTTCCTGGATGAAAAGCAGCAGCTGCAGCCTTGGCTCGCCACCGCCTGGAAGCAGGATGGCACGGTCTGGACCTTCACGCTGCGCGATGACGTGGTGTTCACCGACGGCTCCCGGCTCGATGCCGCCACCGTGGCCAAGAACTTCGATTTCTGGCTGAAGATTTCCACCTCCGTGCCGGATTCCTTCTTCAAGGAGGCCAAGGTCATCGACGCGCGCACGGTCGAGTTCCACACCACGGTGCCACAGCCCTGGCTGGCCGATCTGCTCTCCAGCCCGGCCTTCGGCATCAATTCGGCGGCTTCGCTGGACCGCGACCTCAAGGAAATCGGCGAGAAGCCCATCGGCAGCGGCCCCTTCGTGCTCAAGGAGTGGAAGCACGGCGAGGAAATCGTCTT